>NZ_BCSV01000013.1 GCF_001571045.1 Curtobacterium ammoniigenes NBRC 101786 | reverse complement strand
GGGCCCCTGCCCGGGGTTGTGAGTGTGTCACACCCCGGGGAGGGGCCCTGTTTTCAACGGAATGTCCGGCGGTGTCCTACTCTCCCACACAGTCACCCGTGCAGTACCATCGGCGCTGAGAGGCTTAGCTTCCGGGTTCGGAATGTGACCGGGCGTTTCCCTCTCGCTATGACCACCGGAACAGCTTCGATATCACGATCTGTCCCACACAACCACCCCACACATCGGTGAACACCGTTCACACGATCCGGGCATGGTCGCGGGTCGATCCCCGATCGTCTATCGGGAACCACAAAGTGGACGCGAGCCCCACCCGCCGAAACGGATGGGTAAGTCAATAAGTCATCGGCATATTAGTACAGGTCAGCTGCACGGGTCGTTAGTCCCCGCTTCCACATCCTGCCTATCAACCCAGTCGTCTACTGGGAGCCTCTCACCCTCACGGGGCACGGAAATCTCATCTCGAAGACGGCTTCCCGCTTAGATGCTTTCAGCGGTTATCCGGTCCGAACGTAGCTAATCAGCGGTGCCCTTGGCAGAACAACTGACACACCAGAGGTTCGTCCATCCCGGTCCTCTCGTACTAGGGATAGATCTTCTCAAATTTCCAACGCGCGCAGCGGATAGGGACCGAACTGTCTCACGACGTTCTAAACCCAGCTCGCGTACCGCTTTAATGGGCGAACAGCCCAACCCTTGGGACCTACTCCAGCCCCAGGATGCGACGAGCCGACATCGAGGTGCCAAACCATGCCGTCGATATGGACTCTTGGGCAAGATCAGCCTGTTATCCCCGAGGTACCTTTTATCCGTTGAGCGACAGCGCTTCCACAAGCCACTGCCGGATCACTAGTCCCGACTTTCGTCCCTGCTCGACATGTCCGTCTCACAGTCAAGCTCCCTTGTGCACTTACACTCGCCACCTGATTGCCAACCAGGTTGAGGGAACCTTTGGGCGCCTCCGTTACTCTTTAGGAGGCAACCGCCCCAGTTAAACTACCCACCAGGCACTGTCCGTGAACCCGATCAGGGTCCCACGTTAGACATCCAGAGTGACCAGAGTGGTATTTCAACAATGACTCCACGAACACTAGCGTGCCCGCTTCACAGTCTCCCACCTATCCTACACAAGCCACACCGAACACCAATACCAAGCTGTAGTGAAGGTCACGGGGTCTTTCCGTCCTGCTGCGCGTAACGAGCATCTTTACTCGTAGTGCAATTTCGCCGAGTTCGCGGTTGAGACAGCTGGGAAGTCGTTACGCCATTCGTGCAGGTCGGAACTTACCCGACAAGGAATTTCGCTACCTTAGGATGGTTATAGTTACCACCGCCGTTTACTGGGGCTTAAATTCTGAGCTTCGCCGTGAGGCTAACCCTTCCTCTTAACCTTCCAGCACCGGGCAGGCGTCAGTCCGTATACATCGTCTTGCGACTTCGCACGGACCTGTGTTTTTAGTAAACAGTCGCTTCCCACTGGTCTCTGCGGCCTTTCCCGCTCCCGGAGCATGTCCGTTCACGGGTCCGGCCCCCCTTCTCCCGAAGTTACGGGGGCATTTTGCCGAGTTCCTTAACCACGATTCTCTCGATCTCCTTGGTATTCTCTACCTGACCACCTGAGTCGGTTTCGGGTACGGGCGGCTGCAACCTCGCGTCGATGCTTTTCTCGGCAGCATAGGATCACTGATTTCCCCAAACGGGTACGCATCGGATCTCAGGCACACAGACGACGGATTTGCCTATCGTCAGCCCTACATCCTTACACCAGGTTCACCTTACGGATACCATCGCCTGGCTCAGCTACCTTCCTGCGTCACACCTGTTATTACGCTAGCCGCACCAGCATGGGGTCGAGCGTTAGACCGGCCGGTATCACCCCGAAGGGATCCACTCGAACCGGGTTAGGACTCTTAGCACCACTGGATTGACTCGGACGGTTGTTCGCCGGTACGGGAATATCAACCCGTTGTCCATCGACTACGCCTGTCGGCCTCGCCTTAGGTCCCGACTTACCCAGGGCGGATTAACCTGGCCCTGGAACCCTTGGTCTTTCGGAGGACGGGTTTCTCACCCGTCTTTCGCTACTCATGCCTGCATTCTCACTCGTGTAGCGTCCACGGCTGGATTCCTCCGCCGCTTCACTCGCCACACGACGCTCTCCTACCATTCCGTACGACTGAACCACGAAGGCTTGTCAACAATACGAAATCTACAACTTCGGCGGTGTGCTTGAGCCCCGTTACATTGTCGGCGCGGAATCACTTGACCAGTGAGCTATTACGCACTCTTTCAAGGGTGGCTGCTTCTAAGCCAACCTCCTGGTTGTCTATGCAACTCCACATCCTTTCCCACTTAGCACACGCTTAGGGGCCTTAGTTGGTAGTCTGGGTTGTTTCCCTCTCGACGATGAAGCTTATCCCCCACCGTCTCACTGCTGCGCTCTCACTTACCGGCATTCGGAGTTTGGCTGACGTCAGTAACCTGGTAGGGCCCATCGGCCATCCAGTAGCTCTACCTCCGGCAAGAAACACGCAACGCTGCACCTAAATGCATTTCGGAGAGAACCAGCTATCACGAAGTTTGATTGGCCTTTCACCCCTATCCACAGCTCATCCCCTCCATTTTCAACTGAAGTGGGTTCGGGCCTCCACGACGTCTTACCGTCGCTTCACCCTGGCCATGGATAGATCACTTCGCTTCGGGTCTAGGACATGCGACTGAACCGCCCTATTCAGACTCGCTTTCGCTCCGGCTTCCCCACACGGGTTAACCTCGCCACATATCACTAACTCGCAGGCTCATTCTTCAAAAGGCACGCCGTCACACCAACACGGGTGCTCCGACGGTTTGTAAGCAAACGGTTTCAGGTACTATTTCACTCCCCTCCCGGGGTACTTTTCACCTTTCCCTCACGGTACTTGTCCGCTATCGGTCATCTGGGAGTATTTAGGCTTATCAGGTGGTCCTGACAGATTCACACGGGATTTCTCGGGCCCCGTGCTACTTGGGATACACATCCGGCCATAACACCATTTCGTCTACGGGGCTCCCACCCACTACGGCCCGGCATTCAAACCGGTTCGACTATGATGCGCTGTAACCGCTCCAGCCCGGCAGAACTGAACGACATGTCCCACAACCCCGACCATGCAACGCCCGCCGGCTATCACACATGATCGGTTTGGCCTCATCCGCTTTCGCTCGCCACTACTCACGGAATCACTGTTGTTTTCTCTTCCTGTGGGTACTGAGATGTTTCACTTCCCCACGTTCCCTCACCCCGCCCTATATATTCAGGCGGGAGTCACCAGGTCGCAAAACGCCTGGCGGGGTTTCCCCATTCGGAAATCCTCGGATCACAGCTCGATTATCAGCTCCCCGAGGCTTATCGCAGATTTCTACGTCCTTCTTCGGCTCCAGATGCCAAGGCATCCACCGTTTGCTCTTAGAAACTTATCGACCACAAAGAAAAAATTGCGATCACACGCACCCCACCCACCAACGCAGGCGACATACGCGGATCTAAGATGCTCGCGTCCACTGTGTAGTTCTCAACATACGATCGGCACCAACCCACCACCAACGAACCCGTCAGCGCGAATCAGCCCAAACGAAGGACCATCACCGGCCCAACCCCGAACCGCCACAACCATGGCAACCCGGAAGCCTGGTCCCTCAGGACCCAACAACGTGCACCAGCCGACACCGACCCCCCGACCCGTTCCCAACACCCGAAAGCGCCGTACTAGACCCGAGAACCCAATCCCGACTGCACTGTCAATGTTCCACCCATGAGCTAACCGTCGGACACATTCGGTCCGAACCGGCGCCTGGACACCACCCACCCACCCACCGGGCGAACGGCGATGCCAGTGCTCCTTAGAAAGGAGGTGATCCAGCCGCACCTTCCGGTACGGCTACCTTGTTACGACTTAGTCCTAATCACCGATCCCACCTTCGACGGCTCCTTCCACAAGGGTTAGGCCACCGGCTTCGGGTGTTACCGACTTTCATGACTTGACGGGCGGTGTGTACAAGGCCCGGGAACGTATTCACCGCAGCGTTGCTGATCTGCGATTACTAGCGACTCCGACTTCATGAGGTCGAGTTGCAGACCTCAATCCGAACTGAGACCGGCTTTTTGGGATTCGCTCCACCTTACGGTATCGCAGCCCTTTGTACCGGCCATTGTAGCATGCGTGAAGCCCAAGACATAAGGGGCATGATGATTTGACGTCATCCCCACCTTCCTCCGAGTTGACCCCGGCAGTCTCCTATGAGTCCCCGGCCGAACCGCTGGCAACATAGAACGAGGGTTGCGCTCGTTGCGGGACTTAACCCAACATCTCACGACACGAGCTGACGACAACCATGCACCACCTGTACACCGACCACAAGGGGGCGACCATCTCTGGCCGTTTCCGGTGTATGTCAAGCCTTGGTAAGGTTCTTCGCGTTGCATCGAATTAATCCGCATGCTCCGCCGCTTGTGCGGGCCCCCGTCAATTCCTTTGAGTTTTAGCCTTGCGGCCGTACTCCCCAGGCGGGGCGCTTAATGCGTTAGCTACGACACAGAAACCGTGGAAAGGTCCCTACATCTAGCGCCCAACGTTTACGGCGTGGACTACCAGGGTATCTAATCCTGTTCGCTCCCCACGCTTTCGCTCCTCAGCGTCAGTTACGGCCCAGAGATCTGCCTTCGCCATCGGTGTTCCTCCTGATATCTGCGCATTCCACCGCTACACCAGGAATTCCAATCTCCCCTACCGCACTCTAGTCTGCCCGTACCCACTGCAAGCCCGAGGTTGAGCCTCGGGATTTCACAGCAGACGCGACAAACCGCCTACGAGCTCTTTACGCCCAATAATTCCGGACAACGCTTGCACCCTACGTATTACCGCGGCTGCTGGCACGTAGTTAGCCGGTGCTTTTTCTGCAGGTACCGTCACTTACGCTTCTTCCCTACTAAAAGAGGTTTACAACCCGAAGGCCGTCATCCCTCACGCGGCGTTGCTGCATCAGGCTTGCGCCCATTGTGCAATATTCCCCACTGCTGCCTCCCGTAGGAGTCTGGGCCGTGTCTCAGTCCCAGTGTGGCCGGTCACCCTCTCAGGCCGGCTACCCGTCGTCGCCTTGGTGAGCCATTACCTCACCAACAAGCTGATAGGCCGCGAGTCCATCCCCAACCAAAAAATCTTTCCACAACCAGACCATGCGATCAGTTGTCATATCCAGTATTAGACGTCGTTTCCAACGCTTATCCCAGAGTCAGGGGCAGGTTACTCACGTGTTACTCACCCGTTCGCCACTAATCCACCCAGCAAGCTGGGCATCATCGTTCGACTTGCATGTGTTAAGCACGCCGCCAGCGTTCGTCCTGAGCCAGGATCAAACTCTCCGT
>NZ_BCSV01000012.1 GCF_001571045.1 Curtobacterium ammoniigenes NBRC 101786 | reverse complement strand
CACCGGGTCCGGATCCGCCTCGGCCGGGACTACTTCGTCCGGATCGCCGGCAGCGACTATTCCGTGGACCCGGTGATGATCGGCAGGATGGTCGACGTCGTCGCGGACCTCGAGCATGTTCGGATCAGCGGCGACGGCCGCCGCGTCGGGGACCACCGGCGGTCGTGGACGTCGGCCGCGACCGTGATCGACGCCGACCACGTCCGCTCCGCAGCGAGGCTCCGGAACGCGTTCCAGCACCGCAGCCCGGAGCAGGACCCCTCGCCCGGGACCTGGCCGACTACGACAGAGCGTTCGGGATCACCATCGATGGGGCCGTGTCGTGACCGGCGAGGACCCCGGGAAGCAGATCGGGTATCTCGCCGCCGCGCTGAAAGCACCCCGGATCGGGCAGTCCTATGCCAGGCTCGCGGACCAGGCCAGGGAAGCGGGCTGGTCGCATGAGGACTACCTCGCCGCGGTGCTGGATCGGGAAGTCGCCGCCCGGAACGCATCCGGCGCGGAGCTGCGGATCCGCGCCGGAGGGTTCCCGGCCAGGAAGACGCTGGAGGAGTTCGTGTTCGACCACCAGCCCGGGATCCGCCGCGACCAAGTGCTCCCCTTGGCAGCCGGCGGCTACTTGACCGAAGCGCGCAACGTGGTGCTCCTCGGTCCGCCCGGAACGGGGAAAACGCACCTCGCGACCGCGCTTGGCATCGCGGCCTGCCACCAAGGGCACCGGGTCCTGTTCGCGACCGCGGTCGACTGGGTCGCCCGACTCCAGGACGCCCACGACCGGGGACGGCTCCCCACGGAACTGGCAAGGCTCCGCCGATACAGGCTGATCGTGATCGACGAGGTCGGCTACCTGCCCTTCGAGCAGGACGCCGCGAACCTGTTCTTCCAGCTCGTCTCATCCCGATACGAGCACGCGTCGCTGATCCTGACCAGCAACCTCCCGTTCGGCCGCTGGGGCGACGTGTTCGGCGACCAGACCGTCGCCGCAGCGATGATCGACCGCATCGTCCACCACGCCGATGTCCTCACGCTCAAAGGCGCCAGCTATCGGCTCAAGCACCTCGCCGAGGAAACCCTCCCCAGCGTCCGCGCCGAGCAGGCACACTAGAACAAACGAACCGTGGTCCCCTATTCGACGAGCGAAACCGGCCACCTATTCGACGAGCACCGACAGGCCGCTGCCACGGCACCCAGACCCTCGAACTCGAGATGCAGAATCGCGTGCCGCATCTCAGTTCCTAAGCCTTGTCGGCGCAGATCGGTGAAGAGCCACCACTCATCGACGTCCGGAAACTGAACACCGCCACCGTGTGACACCAAGCCCAGCCCAACTCGATCACGGATCGGACTATGAGACGCTCACACGCCGGTCGTCCCTGCCCCTCGTGCGAGACTCGGGGCGGAGGTCGGAGCATGGGGAAACAGCGAGGCGGGGCGACCGTACCGGGAAGACAAGTCCACACCGACGTGGTCTTCGCGGTACTTGCTCTCACTGGAGTGGTCGCGCTTATTGCGGGGATCTGGGGGGCGGTTTCCGGGCCAGGGCCGAACAACATTCCGGGCTGGGCGGGAATCGGCATCGCCTACGGCGTCGTCGCGAGCGTGACGGGTTGCATCGGCACACCGCTCGTCATCAGCATCGCTCGTCGGGACCGAGCGGCCCTCGCGCTCGTGCGCGCGCACAGGCCGCGATCTCTCGCGATTCCCGGTGCGGTCAGCAATCACGCTCTCCTGCGGAGCATCCGAGCCCTGAATCCGTCGGCCGCGACTCCTCGTTCCGTTCTCTGGGCGGTCGACGAGCAGGGCATGGAGATGTGGCAGCCGGAGGTGTCCGTTCCAGTGCTCGCCATCCCCTGGGCGCAGGTGGTTTCGACCGCCGCGGCCTCCATGCCGCAGGGGCGGGCCGTCATCGCCGTGGCGGTACTCACGCTGACCGGAGGACGCGAGCTTCGTCTGGCGTTCCGGACGCGGTTCGGCGGGATCTCGCTGATGGGCCCGGACCGAGTGGATGACCTTCTCCAAGACTTCGCCGAAATCGCACAGCAGACGGACCGCGTCGCGCGCTGACGACTGCACAGCCAGCGGCGCCGCCGCCGCGACCTCCATGCGCGAGCTACACCCAACCGCGGATCGCTCTGCGGGTGCGCTGCCGAAGGCGCCATGCAGGAACGAGGAGACGAAGTACGTCAGTCCCAGATGGGCGTGCTGGCCGTCGCAGCGTCGGCGAGTTCACCACCGTCGAAGGTCGCGCTGCCCTCCGGGATGCCCAGCTCCTCGCATATGAAGTGGAGTGTGAGGTCGCCGCGCGGGGGAAGCGGCCAAAGCCATGCACCGTAGGTTCTGGACTGCCGGACGTCAGACCCGCCACCGCCTCCGCCATGCAGTACCAGGGTCCGGCCTCCCTCCTCCTCGGGGGAGAGTCGACGGGGGAAGTCCGCGGTGAGCTTGTCTCCGTCCGGGAGCGTGACGCCGACCCGGAGACTGCGATTCGCTGTTCGACGGCTGTGCCGGAACGACCCGGTGAACCTGTCGAGGAGGTCATACCACTCGTCGTCCTCGACATGGTCGTCCTTTCGAGCGTCGATCCCAAGCCGGAAATCCACACCGTTTGAAAAGACGTCGATGCATCGGATCGACAGCGCGATGAGTGGGTTACGCCACAGCACCCCACCCGCGCCAACGCCCACAGGGAGCTCATCGGTCGGCGGGGCGCTCCATTCAGGCACCGGAGCCGGTTCGCATCTGGGCTCCTCACCAGCGGGGAGCGGTTCGAAAAACGCCAGATGCCGAGTCCACCGCCGGGCGCTGAGCAAGTCAAGCGGTACGTGGTACAGCGCGAGCAATGTGGTCCCGCGTTACGGGTGACCACGGCATGGACCGGTGAACATGGCAAGGACCCGTGAACATGCCTCGCAGCTCGCGCAGCAGCTCCGCTACCGGGGCGGCGCGCTCGTTTTGCGCTCGCTTGCTCGTGGCGGTGCGGTCTGTCAGGGTCGACGCATGGACGACGACGTGACCGCGCCGCGTCGGGTCCCAGGGTTCCGCTCGTACTGGTCCGCCGCGACGGTCTCTTCGTTCGGATCCGCGGTGAGCGCGATTGCGGTACCGGTTCTCGTGGTCACGGTGCTGCACGCCACTGCGTTTGAAGTGGGTCTGGTAAACGCTGCACAGTTTCTTCCGTACGCACTGTTCGGTCTGCTCGTCGGAGCGTACGTCGACCGAGTCCGCCGGAAGCCGCTGCTGATCTGGGCGAGTATCGGACGCGGTGTGTGCCTCGGTGCGATCCCCGTTCTGTGGCTGACCGGGCTGCTGAACCTTTGGGTGACGGCGATGGCGCTGTTCGTGTTCGGCGTCCTGTCCGTTCTGGGCTTTGCCGCCACGCAGTCCCTCCTGCCTCGGATCGTGCCGCGTCACCTGCTCTTGGCGGCGAACGCCCGCTTGGACCAGAGCGACGCAGCAGCACAGACCGTGGGTCCGGCTCTGGGCGGCGTGCTGGTGGGCATCATGACCGCGCCGATTGCCATCGCGCTCGACGCGATGAGCTACCTCATCGATGCTGCCCTCATCAGCCGAATCCGCGTCGACGAGCAGGCGCCAGAGCGCACGGCGGGTACACGGCTCCGACGCGACATCGCTGACGGTCTGCGGTGGACGTACGGCCACATGACGCTCGCGCCGCTGGCGCTGTCCACACACCTTTGGTTTCTCGCCAACGCCGCAGCCCTGACGGTCTTCGCAACCCTTGCGCTGCGCTCGCTTGCACTCCCGGCAGCCGTATACGGAGCGATAATCGCCGTCAGCGGAGCCGCGATGCTCGTGGGCGCGACTGCTGCTCCCCGCCTGGGCGCACGCCTCGGAGCCGGTCGCGCGATCATCCTCGCTCGAGCCGCATACCCGGTCGCGTGGGCAGCTATCACGTTTGCGATGGTTAGCATCGGTGCTACTGAGCCGACAGCAACGGTGGTCGTCCTGTTCGTTGCTTTCGCGGTGCACGGAGCGGCCGCGGGATGCGAGAACGCAAACGAGATGAGCCTGCGCCAAACCCTCACACCTGACGCCCTCCTCGGCCGAATGAATGGGACGATGCGCAGCGCGAACCGCACGCTCGCAGCGGTCGGCGCGGTCGGCGGCGGTGCCCTTATGACCGTTGCCGGTGCCGGCTACGCGCTCCTGGCAGTCACTCTCGTGTTCATCGCTGCCGTCGTTGTCGCTGCACGCTCTCCACTGCGAACAGCCCCAGTCCGCTGATCGGCTTGTTAGCGGGCGTCACGGCTTTCGCTGACGAACGCGAGCACGGCAGTTTCGATATCCGCTGCTCCTTCCGCATAGTTATCGATCAGCAGGCCGCGCATGCCGGCGGATTGCGCGCCGGCGACGTCGTGCGCCTGGTCGTCGCCCACGAAGAGGCACTCGGAAGCGTCGACTCCCAGCTCGTGTGCGAGGGTCAAGAACGCCCGTTCGTCTGGCTTGTGCACGCCGATCCGTTCGGAGACACAGACCACGTCGAAGACGTCATCGAGACCGATCCGAGCGAGCTTGTCGAGCTGCTGGGCTTCGGCGCCGTTGGTGAGCAAGCCCAGGCGATAGCCGCGTCCACGCAGCTCGTGCAGCAGCGACATGCTTCCGGGGAACGCCCGCCACGCCGCACGATACAAGCTCAGGTAGCGATCAAACAACGCGTCCAACCCTTCAAGGTCCGACGGGAGGCGGTAGCCGAGCGGTGGCAACACGGTGCGAAGACGCTCGCGTCGTTGCTCCTGGAAGCTGATCTGCCCGGACCGCCACCGCTCGAAATGCTCGTCCTCCGCGGCGAACCACGACTCGAGCGCGGACGCCGTCACGGCCACGCCGAGGTCCTCGAAGAAGTGGGAAGCAGCGGCTTGCGCTGACCCCCGGTGATCGAACAGCGTCCCGTCCAAGTCGAAGCAGACAACTCGCAATACCCCCACCGGCCCAGGCTAGAACTCGACCCGACCCGTCAACGATCGGCTAACGATCGGTGCAGTGCCGGGCGTGTCGCAGCCAGAACTGGCGAACTGGGATCATTGTGAGCGTGTCAGAGGATGCGACATCGGCGCAGGGGTGCATCTTCTGCGCCATCGTCGCGGGCACTGCTGAAGCGAGTGTCGTCTACGAGGACGAGATCGTGATGGCGTTCATGGACCGGAACCCCGTCACCCGCGGCCATCTTCTCGTCGTGCCGCGGGAGCACGCGAACGGCCTCGACCAGGTCGATAGAACCAGTAGCACTCGCGTCTGGTCTGTCGGGCAGGACATCGCGAGAGCTGTACGCCGCTCGGAACTCGAATGCGAGGGCATCAACTTGCTGGTGTGTGACTGCGCAGCTGCGTTCCAGACGGTGTTCCATCTTCACCTCCACGTCATCCCTCGATATTCGGGAGACGGCTACCGAGACCTGAACGCCAAGCCGCAGGAGCGCACCCGAGGGCTGCTTAATAGCGACGCCCGGTTGGTCAGAAACGCGATCGCGGCGAGGCACGCTGACCGATTCGCTTCCGGCGGGCCGGTCATCAGCTCCGGCGGGCCCGGTTCATCAGCTCCGACGGGTAAAGCCCTTGCGGCGGTAGAAGTTCTCCGAGGCAGCACGATCCGGCAGGAGCACCTTTGGCCGTTCGAACTTGTTGAAGGCATCCCGATACCTGTGCCGGTTCTTCCGTGTGGGTCCGAGAATGAAGCGGAGCATTTCGATGCGGACGCGGTCGCGAGTGCCTTCCAAGCTCCCAGCTCGGTCGGGCTCGAAGAGGGTCCGGCGGAAGTACCGGACGATGGTCGCGGTGCTCGAGGCATCCAGCAGCACCAGGCCGGTTGCTCGCCGCAATCTGCCTGGCAGCCACTGCGAGTAGTTGCCCTCGATGACCCACTGATCGGTGGCCATCGGCTCGTTGTGCAGGCGCTCGAAATCGATGTCCGGGCGCTTGACCCAGTGTGTTCCGGGCAGGTGACGGTACTGGTCGAGGTGGGTCACTGGAAGCGAGCGGGCGCGACCGATGGCTGCCGCGAGGGTCGACTTGCCGCTGTTAGACGGTCCCAGGATGCAGATCCGCTGGCCGAGGTCGACGAGGTCCATCAGGCGAGTCTGGCAGGAGGGACCGCCGATGACGGAGCACTCGTGCACGGAGACCGGTAGCGGCTCCGATCCCCGGATGCGTCGGCTTCGCCGGGAGCGGACAGGCGGATCAGCGGGCCGCCCGCCCGCTTGACTGGTCGGATGCGAGTTCTGGTGTTGGGTGGAACTGGATGGGTAGGGCGCGCCGTCGTCGAGAGCCTCCTCGCGTCGGGGGCCGAGGTCACTTGCCTTGCGCGGGGCGAGACCGGTGACGCGCCCGAGGGCGCACGTCTCGTTCGGGCTGATCGGCGAACAGTCGGCGCCTACGAGCTGGTGCGCGGCGAGTGGGACGAGATCATCGAGCTCTCCTCCGAGCCCGACCTCGTCGAGCCGGCGCTCGACATCCTCGCGGACAGTGCCGCTCACTGGACGCTCGTGTCGACGGTTTCGGTCTACGCCAACAACGACGAGCCGGGGGCGGACGAGTCCGCCGCGCTGGTGGAACCGGTGAACCTGACCGAGTACGCGGATGCCAAGGTCGCCGCTGAGCGCAGCAGTGCCGCCCGTCTCGGGTCTCGCCTCTTGATCGTGCGACCCGGCCTCATCGTCGGGCCCGGCGACCCAAGTGACCGATTCGGGTACTGGCCCGCCCGACTGAGCAATCCCGGGCCGACGCTGGTGCCCTCGACGTTGGGCCGTTTCGTTCAGGTCATCGATGTTGCCGATCTCGCAGCGTGGACCGGCAGGGCCGGGCGTACCGGCGCCACCGGTGTCGTCAATGCCGTCGGCGACGTGGTGGCGATGAGCCAGTTCTTCCGACACGTAGTGGATGTCACCGGGTACGACGGTGAACTCGTGGAAGTCGACGATGACACGCTCCTCGCCCACGGTGTTCGCTACTGGGCTGGACCTCGGTCGCTGCCGCTGTGGCTGCCCCTCTCGGACGCTGCATTCGCGCAGCGCTCCGCAAGAACGTTCCAGGAGACGGGCGGACGCTCTCGGTCACTCGAAGCCACACTGACCGGGGTGCTCGCGGACGAACGCTCACGAGGAACGGACCGGCCACGCAGATCAGGCCTCACCGCATCCGAAGAGCGAACCGTCCTCCTCAACGCCCCGTAGGCGATCGCCCCGCGACGACGGCGGAACGAAACCACCGCTCGTGCGGCCGGAGTCAGCGCCGAGAGCATCCGATGCGGCCGGGCTTCGCAGTCCTCGTGTCCCGGATTGCGTGAGTTCAACCGGTCGTTGCTGTCAGCTGCTCGTAGAGGAAGCGGATGGTCCGAGCTCCTTGGCCCCAGTCGAGAACGGTTGTGGCGAGCCGCGGTTTCGCTCGAACATTGACCGAGGTCCTTGTCGAGCCAGCAGCTCCGAAGCTGAGCGTGATGGTCTCACCCCAGGTGGCCCAGTTGGGCCTTGTCGTCAGGATGATTCTGCTGTTGTCGCCCGCGCGCCAGCGGAATCGACGGTCCTGGTCGACGATCGCTCTCACGCGGTCGCGGAGCTGTTCGATGGTGCCGTAGACAATGAACTGCGTGGTTGCTCGCCCGCGCTGGGTGGTGACATCGATCACAGGTCCATGCAACTCGTCGAGAAGCGCAGCGGATGCAGTGCCGGTCGAAGCAGCACTTAAATGCTGTCCACCTGGGAGCGGAAGGTTGCCATTGGCACACCGTACAATCACTCCCATTGTCCTCATTCGTCCGGCGCGCGCGGAGGATTTCGACCTCATCGACCGGATCGAGAATGAAGCCGACAGGCCTCCAAGTGGGCGCACAACTCGCAGACCTGACCGACCAGCACGGCCGCGCCAGTTCGGTTGCCTAAGGTGAACCTGTGAGCGAAGTGCAGTGGTCCTCCAGCGATGAAGCATCCGAGTACGGCAGCCGCCTGCTTACCGATGGGACGATCACGCTACGCGCCCTGTCCGAGTCGGACATCCCCAGGTTGGTCGCATGGTGGAACCGCCCCGACTGGGCGGCGCTCCAACAGCGGATCATCAAGCCGAGACCTGACGGTCCCGTCGAGGAGATGTTCCGGAACTGGAGCGCGAACACGCCGCTCCGAGACACCGGCTTCAGCATCGTCAGCAATGACACCGGGGAACTGCTCGGCCACCTCACCCTCTACGGAGCGTCACTCCCCGAGCGGTGCGCATCATTCGCGATCCTCATCGGCCCCGACCATGTCGGACATGGCATCGGTCCGAAAGCCACACAACTCGCGCTGTCCTACGGATTCCGCGAACTCGGGCTGAACCGCATCGAACTGCGCGCCTGGGCGTTCAATACCCGCGCAATCCGCGCCTACGAGAAAGCCGGGTTCGTCCTGGAGGGCCGCCGCCGCGAAGCCGTCTTCCACGACGGCCGCTTCCACGATGAACTCCTCATGAGCGTCCTCGCCCGCGACTACCTCACCGGGGAGCGGCTCGTCTGAGATCGCGAAGAGCGCTTCGCTGATCGACGGGCATTCGCGCTGCTCCACCAGCACGCAGCAGCCCAAAGCGTGTGGGAACATGTAACGGCGGTCATGGACCGCCGTTACTCGGTCGAGCACCGCTCTCGCTGACAATCGGTCAGCCGGGCGGTGGAGGACCTGACGGTCTGGCAGTGCCGTGAGCGTTCTCGCGCACTGGACGCGTTGCCGTGACGCGTCCTGCCGTCGCCGAGAGTCGTACGCTTACGGGGTGACAGTCGATGTCGTTGGGGGCGCGGGCTGGCGGATCCGGGGAGCTGATCTGCGGCCCGAGATCACCGATCTTGGCGCTTTCCGGCGAGACCTCGCCGCGGATCCACTCGCCCCGGCGATCGAGGCGCTCTGGACCGGGAACCCTATTCAAGCTCTGGACCTGCTGAACGCCGCCGAGCCGACGCTTCGAGTCCGTGCGCTACGCGCCGACTGTCGCCGGGACCTGGGCGAACACGCGTTTGCGGTGGCGGAGTACGACGCGCTTGTTGATGAGACCCTCGGGACCCCTCGCGAAGCCGTGATGCGTCAGCATCGTGGGAAGGCGCTTCTCGTGGCTGGCCGTGCGTTGGAGGCTGTCATCGATTTCGAACGGGTCGTAACGCTCCGTGATGGTGGGGATCCGACGCTGCTCGCGTCGGCGCAGCAGGCGCTTACCGTGGCACGGCGCAATGGCAGGGTGGTTCGGCGTGGCCGTGATGCAGCGGCGACGCGGCGAATCCTGCAGTCGCTCCCGGAGTGGTTTGGGGATCCGGAAGCCGTCGAGAATTACGTCGCGGCAGCTGACGACCCGACCGTGGACGGCTACCTCGTCCTTGCGGGCGAGACCGTCGTCGCTGTGGCGTTGGTTTGTCGACACTTCTCGCAGTCAGCCGAACTGCATCTCATCGCCGTGCATCCCGATGTTCGGGGCACTGGAGCAGGCGCGGCGCTCATCGACCGCATCAGCGAGGACCTGCAGGCCGATCACTGCCTACTGTTGTCGGTGCACACTGTCGGCCCGTCCTTTGACGACCAGGCATACGAGAGCACGCGCCGGTTTTACTCGCGCGTTGGCTTCATCCCCGTCGAGGAGCGCAACGGCCTCGATTGGGCAGGCCCAACGCTCATCCTCGTGAAGCCGCTGTGGAGTCCGCCGTTGCCCGTTCGCCCAGGCGAACCGGGTTGACATCCGCCGCGTTCCCGCCCGACTCGCATATCCGTCGAGCTGGGATCGGAGATGCTGAAGCGATCGGTCTCTTCCAGCAGCGTGTATGGGAGCAGGCATACCGGGGTGTTGTTCCGGACGCGTTTCTCGCCGTGTTGGAATCGTGGTGTGGACGTGCACGATCTTGATAGATGGCGTCGGCCGGTCGGCGGCTGGCCCGCCTGGGCGACCGCTGCACCATACCGGCCTGAAGCGCACCCACAGGCGGCAGGCCTGAGTGGGCTGGAGGCTGGAGCAAACTGTCAGCGATATGCCTACGCCGTGTTGGCTCTGTTCGGGCTGCGCGTTCCCGCGCACCGCTCCACCGAGTTGTGGGAAGACCAGCGCCTTGCGCATCCGGACAGCGTCGATGCCCGTGACCTGGATCTGGTGCTGTTCAACAATTCGAATGAGGCCTGGGGTGCGCACGTTGCGGTCGTCATGGGTGACGCGCTTCTGCACCTCTGCGCCGAAGAAGGCCGTCCTGCGATCTGGTCGTGGACCGACTTTTCCTCCAGGCCCCGCTACGCACACACCATTGGACTCGTGAGAGCGACCCGCTGACCGATCCCTCGGGACGTGCGAGGGAGCTCGAGGCGATCGCAAATTGCAGTTCCGAGAACCGGCGTGGTTTGACGAACGTGACTTCGCCGAACTGACGTCCTTCACGCGCGTGAGACGTATCGGCAGGTAGGGCTCGGCCGCCCCGGCCCGGGTCGGCGCGTTTTTCTACGGCGTGCGTCGACTTTGACAACGACCTCCCCGGGGTGCCGCTGGATGAACCTTCTATCGCCGTGCAGCATTGGCAACGATGGCGGAGGTGGGATGGTTCCCGAGATGAGCGCGCACAGTGACGATCCAGTCGATCCGACACTCGCGGTACGTGCCCTGCAGCACCGCGAGTCCGGCACGAGCTCGCGGCCCAAAGATTTCCACAAACTCTCACCACGCGCGACGCGTGACAACCGGTGACATCGAGTGACCAAGGTTGCGAAGGCAGGAAACCCGACCGAACTGCCGCGATCCGCATAGAGCCGCGGATGTGGAGCGGATATTCCGCAGAAATCAGCGGAAGGAGCGCAGCCCTGCTTCCGTCACTGCTGGGGTACCTGGACTCGAACCAAGAACAACTGAACCAGAATCAGCCGTGTTGCCAATTACACCATACCCCAATGGCCTATTCGGCCGGTGCTCGTGGTGTCCGAGCACGGTCATTTACTGTACAGCATCCCTTCGGCGCTCGTGACCACGCCAGCTCTCGTGCCCGCCCCAGTGCTCGTGCCCATCCCATTCGGCGAGCCGATGAGGTCGCGGTGCACGGCGGCCGCGGTGATGGCACCGTGACCGGCCGCGACAATGAGTTGCTCCGGACCGGGCTCCGTGATGTCTCCGACGGCGTACAGCCCCGCAATGCCGGTCCGGCCGGCTCGATCCACTTCGAGGAACCCCTCCCCAGGCGCGCGCCGGAGTTGCGCCTGCGTGTCCGCGTCGAGGAATGCGAGCTCCGCTCTCCAACGCGGACGAACAAACCCGGCGGAGCGCCCGATGACGCGCCCGCTCTGGAGGCGCACTCCGGTGAGTCCGGACCGGTCGCCCTCGAGATCCGCGATCGGCTCATCGCACATTTCGACGCCGAGCTCCGCCAACCTCGCTCGCTCCCCTTGGGTGAGGCGCGCCACCCCGTTCGTGAAGACGATCAAGTCGGTGCTCCACGCGTGAAGGTGCACGGCGCGGTCGTAGAGGTCGTCCGTCTCTCCGATGAGCGCGATCGGAAGACCGGCCTTCTCATAGCCGTCGCATTCGACGCACGAGTGGACGCTCGTCCCGTAGTAGGCGCGCAGGCTCGGGATCGCCGGGAATGTCTCTCGGAGCCCGGAAGCCAGGATCACCGATCGCGCGGTCGCCGCGAGCTCCCCGTCCCTGCCGCTTGCGGCGATCGCCCATCCCCCGGTCGTCGGGACGATGGACGTAACGCTCGCGCGCACGGCAGTCGCTTCGGGGTATCCGTCCACCTCGGCCCAACCGAGCTTGCGGAGCTCGAGCGGCGAGATTCCGTCGCGGGTCACGAAGCCGTGCGACCGAAGCGTCGCGGCGTTCCGCGGCCGGTTCGCGTCGATGAGTATCACGGTCCGCGTTGCCCGCACAAGATTCAGTGCAGCGCTGAGCCCAGCGGGCCCCGCGCCGACCACGGCGACGTCGACGCTCACCGCATCGCCAGCCGGAGAAGGATGGTATGCGTCCATCATCGTCATAGCGTCTCCGTCAGCCGATCCACGCGCCGCAGCGTGGATTCTTTGCCGAGGATTTCCATCGACTCGAACAGCGGCGGTGAAACGCGTCGGCCCGAGACCGCTACCCGCAGGGGGCCGAACGCGAGTCGCGGCTTCAGCCCGAGCCCGTCGATGAGCGCAACGCGGAGGGCCGCTTCGACGTTGGATGCCGTCCACTCATCAACGTCCGCCAGCGCCTGCTGGGAGGCGCGAAGCACGGACGCCGCATCCTCACCGAGGGTGCCGAGCGCGTCCGCCTCGAACGCGTACGAGTCGTCGGCAGCGAACAGGAACCCGAGCATGCCTGGAGCCTCGCTGAGCAGCTGCATGCGCTCCTGGACCAGCGGGGCCGCGGCGACCAGGATCGCACGCTCGGGATCGGTCATCGGATCCGAGACGATTCCGATCAGGTAGGGAACGAGCCGATCGACGAAGTCGCCGGGGCTCAGCATCCGAATATGGTCCCCGTTGATCGACTGGGCTTTCTTGTGATCGAACCGGGCGGGATTCGGATTCACGTCGGCCACGTCGAACGCGGCGACCATCTCGTCGAGTGTGAATACGTCGCGGTCAGCGGACAGGGACCAGCCGAGTAGCGCGAGATAGTTCACGAGCCCTTCGGGAATGAAGCCGTTGTCACGGTGGTGGAACAGGTTCGACTCCGGATCGCGCTTCGAGAGCTTCTTGTTGCCCTCGCCCATGACGTACGGAAGGTGACCGAACCGCGGAACAAACGACGTCACGCCGATCTCCGCCAATGCCTCGTAGAGCGCGATCTGCCGTGGCGTTGACGAAAGCAGATCCTCACCGCGCATGACGTGCGTGATCCCCATCAGTGCGTCGTCGACGGGGTTCGTGAAGGTGTACAGCGGCTTGCCGTTCGGACGCACGACGACGAAGTCGGAGAATGATCCGGCCGGGAACGTGATCGGCCCGCGGACGAGATCGTCGAAACTCAGGTCGCGATCTGGCACTCGGAGCCGAAGGGCTGGCTGCCGCCCCTCGGCGCGAAAACGAGCGCGGTCGTCGGCGGAGAGCTCACGCTCGAAGTTGTCGTAGCCCTGCTTCGGATCTCGGCCGTTCGCACGGTTCCGCGCTTCCATCTCCTCGGGTGTGACGAATGACTCGTAGAGGTGGCCGGCCTCAGTCAGCTTCGCGACGATGTCTTCGTAGATCGAGGAGCGCTCGGACTGCCGGTAAGGACCGTGCGGGCCGCCGACGTCGACGCCCTCGTCCCAGTCAAGGCGGAGCCAGCGCAACGCTTCAATGACTTGGGCGTAGCTTTCCTCGGAGTCCCGCGCAGCGTCGGTGTCCTCGATACGGAACACAAACCGGCCGCCGGTGTGACGCGCGTACGCCCAGTTGAACAACGCGGTGCGTACAAGCCCAACGTGGGGCGTGCCCGTCGGCGATGGACAGAAGCGAACAACGACGTCGGAGCCGGTGGCTGTGCTGAACGGTGCAGTCATGAGGCTCCGATTCTATCGGCGGCTTCATACCCACACGGCATCAAGCTCGTGCCGGTGGAGATGGACGGCGCAACGCGCCGCGCGACACCTCACCCAGAAGTCGAGCCGAATTCTGCGCCTCGGGCCGCTCAGTCAATCTCCATCGCGCGGAGAAAAACAACA
>NZ_BCSV01000011.1 GCF_001571045.1 Curtobacterium ammoniigenes NBRC 101786 | reverse complement strand
CGCCGCCCGCGCCGCCGCCGCCGCCCGCGCCGTCGCCAGCGCCCGCGCGCACGTCGCAGTCCGTCACCACCGTGACGTTGCCGTGCAGCTGCAGTGCCGATGCCGGGCAGTCCGGGCTGGGTGCGGCGTTGATGGCACGATCGAGCGCTTCGGCCTTGTCGGCGCCGCTCGCGATGAGCACGATCGCCCGCGCCTGGAGGATCGTCCCGATTCCCTGGGACATCGCTCGGTACGGGACGTCCTCTGGCCGGGAAAAGAAGCGCGCATTCGCCGCGCGCGTGTCATCGGTGAGGTCGACGACGCGAGTTCGCGAGTCGAATGCCGAGCCGGGTTCGTTGAACGCGAGGTGTCCGTTGCGGCCGATACCGACGATCTGCACATCGATGCCGCCGGCCCCTGTGATCGCGCGCTCGTAGTCCGACGCCGCGGCAGCGAGTGCGGCCGGTTCGTCGGGCACGCCGGATCCGGGAACGTGCAGCGCGTCGCGGCGCAGTCCGAGCGGCCGCACCACGTGCTCCTCGAGGAACCGGGCGTAGCTCTGCGAGTGGTCCGGCTTGAGCCCGACGTACTCGTCCAGCGCGAACGCGCTTACCGTGTCCCATGGGATACCCGGCTCGTCACGCAGTGCTTGGTAGACGGGAATGGGCGACGACCCCGTCGCGACGCCGAACACTGGGTCCTTCCGTCCGCGGAGGATGCGCGCGATCGCGTGCGCTCCTGCGGCGCCGATCGCAGCGTCGCCCTCAACGACAATCAGTTCCATCGGGTTCGATTCCTTTCTGCGGTCGGATACGAGATCCCGCTGCTCACGCGTATGGGTTCGGGAGGCTGTCGGTCGGCCACCCGGCCGCGGCGCACGCGATCCGGATCGCACCGAACAGGGAGCTCTGGTCGGGCCGCGTCGACAGGCTGACGCGAGGTGGATACGGGGCGTACTCAGCCAGCGCGGATCGTACAGGGTCCAGGAAGACGTCCGCCGCGCCTCCGATGCCGGCCGCCATGCCGCCTCCGATGCCGGCCGCCATGCCGCCGCCGAAACAGATGGCGTCAGAGTCGAGCGTGATGGCGAGGTTGACGACCGCGCGAACGAGTTCCTCGGTGAAGTCCGCCGCGAGCTCCACGAGAGCGGTCTCGCCGGGACCGTGCCCGTGCACGACGGCTGAAGCGGTCAATCCAGCGTGTCCGGCTGCCGTCGCGCGGTCTTGAAGTCCCCGTCCCGAGATCCGGTCCTCGAGTGGGGCTGCGCCGCTGCGATGTCCGGCGCCCATCGGCCCGGTCGGAAGGAGATATCCGATCTCGAGTGCCGCGCCGTGCGCCCCGAGCAGCGGGCGCCCGTCGATCACCGCACCCGCCGCGAGTCCGGTCCCCAGGTTGATGTACAGGCCGCTCCGCGCACCGGCGAGGCTGCCCCAGGCATGCTCTGCCAGCGCCGCCGCCTTGACGTCGTTCGACCACTCGAGCGCTGGCACCCCGAGTGCCGTTCGCAGTGCGTCTGCGGTGATCGTGTCCATGCCGGGGTTGTTCGGTGCGAGCGCGATCCCGCGTGGCGACACCACTCCGGGCGTGACAACGCCCGCGGCGACGACCGATCCTTTCGCCGCCGATGCTCCGCCAGCCGTCCTGCGAAGATCGCCGATCGCGGTGGCGAGTCGAGTGACGACCTCGGCGGATGAAACGTCCGTTCCCGTCGGCATCGACGTCGTTCCGACGATCCCGTCGCTCGGGTGCACGAGCGCTGCGGTCGCTTTCGTGCCACCGATGTCCACCGCGGCGATCAGTTGGTCGGGCGATGGGACGACTACGGACACGCTGGCCTTCATTCTCTGGGGTGCTGTCAATCGTAAACATCCTTTACGAATGGCACAACCGGCCGCCCGTCCCGGGATACAGTCGCAGGAACTGCCGCACCGTAGACGAGAGGACACCAGGTGGAAGCCCCCGGCGGCCGGCCGCCCCTCGAGGAGCAGGACTCCCGCTCCCCAAAGGGTGTTCGCGTTGCAGACGTGAAGCGGATGAACGCGAAACTCGTGCTTGCAGCCCTCCGCTCGGGAGGCCCGCTGACCGGTCCAGAGATCGCCGAGCGTCTCGGGGTCACCAAGCCGACCGCCGCAGCGGCGCTCCGGCTGCTCGCCGGTTCCGGCCTTGTCGAAAGCTCGGGCGTTCGAGCCGGTCAGGTGGGGCGGTCGCCGGAGCTGTGGCAAGTGAACGCCGCGGCGGGTACCGCACTCGCCGTCGACATCGGACCACGATCCGTCACGGCCGTGCGCGCTGCAATCGATGGGCGCGTGGTCGCGCGCGGCTCGAGCGCCATCACCGGCGATTCGGTGGAAGCGGTTCTCGCTGCGCTCGACGCGGCGATCGATGGGGCGTTTTCGCCAGGCGCTCCGACGTGGACGGTGGTGGGGGTTCCCGGCGCCGTCGATCCGGTGACGTTTCGCGTGAGTCTTGCGCCGAACCTCCCGGCGCTCGCTGAGCAGCAGTTCACCGACGGTCTGCGAGCGCGATTCGTCGATTCGCTGGAGGTGCAAAAGGACGTCTATCTCGCGGCCCGCGGCGAACTGGAGGCACGGCGCAACGAATCCGGCGACTTCCTGCTCGTCACCGTGGGGCACGGTATCGGTGCGGCGCAGGTCCGGAATGGAGCGCCGATCGTCGGCGCTTCCGGGTTCGCCGGAGAGATCGGGTACCTGCCGTTGCACGCACACTCAGACGGTCGTGAACCGGCAATCGACTCGAGAACAGCGCCGCTTGAGCGGGCTGCGGCTGAGGAGCAGCTGCTTCGCTCTGCGCAGGACGCGGGGGTCGCTGTCGCGACGATCGATGCACTGTTCGCGGCCGCGGCGACTGATGATGCGGCGAGGGCGATCGTTCGGGCCGAAGCATCCCTCCTTGCATTCGGACTCGCCACGGTGGTGCTGACGACGAACCCCGAGCGGATCCTGCTCTCCGGCAGTGTCGCGATCGCGGGCGGCGCAGCGTTCTGCGCAGTCGTGGAGCAGGCGCTCGGCGGACGCCTGCCGTTCCCCGCTCCGCCAATTGCGCTCGCCAGAACCGGGCCGGAAGGAACGCTCGCCGGCGGGTTGTCCGTTGCGATCGAGCGCGGGTGGGAGGTGCTCGCGCGCAGGATCGATTGAGGCTCTCGGGTCGATTACGGGTGAAAATCGCGAGGGCGCCGGCCTCCTGTGAGCGGGGACGTCCGGTCGGGGCAACCCGGGGCCGGCAGGCTGCTTGTCGAACATCCGTGACGACGCCCGACGCAGAAAGCCTTTCCCTCACGACCTGGATCGACCGATTGCACCACGACGCCGATCAGCCCGAGCACGACACCGGTGAGGTCGCATCTCCCGTTGAACCCGCATCCATCCCGGCGGGGCAGCAGGCATCCACAGAGCCGCAGCGAATCGCCCAGCCGCTCACGCGCCGAACCGCCCTGACGCTTGCGGCGGTCGCCGTCCCGGCGATTGCGGTGAGTGCGGCAGCGCCGGCCGCTGCGGCATCCGCAAACGCGACGATCGAGATCGTCGCCCCGGCATCGGCATCGATCGGCGACGACATCAACTCGCAGGTTCGTGTCACGGTTCGGTCGCAGGGCGGGGTTCCGCTCCCGAACGAGCCGGTCATCGTGTCGGTGAGTCCGACGACCGTCGGATCGTTCCCGGGGAATGGCGGTGCATACTCTGGCTCCACGAACGCAAACGGAGTCCTGACCCTCTCCGGGTTGACGCTCAAGGCCGCGGGAACACTCACCTTCAGTGCATCGAACAGTGGGCACGTGGCCACTGCGACCGCAAACGTCGCAGCAGTGGACCCCGCCGCCATCGCGTTTTCAAGCCCGTCGTATTCGGGCGCTGCTGGTTCGCAGATCACCGTCGGGGGACTCGTCTTCAAAGCGTCGAACGGATACCGACCGAGCGCCGTCAGCCTCAACTACACCGGTGGGTTCTCCGGTCCCGCGTCCGTCCCTGTTGAGGCGGCGACAGCGAAATTCACTGCGTCCGTGACTGCCCCGAACGCGGCAGGAAGCGGAACAGTGACCGCTTCCGCGCCTGATGCGACGTCCGACAGCGCCACACTGACCGCAACCGGCTCGGCGTTCGCTTTCGTCTTCGAGATCTACAACGCGAACAACGGGAGCTGGAATCCGCTCGATCGCCCGCAGATTTCGTACATCGTCGGCCCAGGGGGACCGATCGGCGTCGTTCAATGTCGATACCGATTCACGAGTACCAGCGCGCCGCGCGCCGTCACGTATGACGGCAGCTTCAGTCCGTACACCGTGCCCTCAAGCGTGACGGTCAGTTCAGGAATCGCGGCCTTCACGGTGCAGATCCCAGCCGCCGGCGGCCCGACCATCGCCCGAGGGATCCTGCTCGACGGGACGCCCTCCGGACAGTCCTTGCAAATCCAGCGCGGCAACTGATCTGCGGCCGCGGGCCGTGGGCCGTGGCAGCCGTCGCCGCCCCGGCCCGTGACCGGTGCAGCCGACGCCGCCTCGGCCCGTGGCAGCCGACGCCGCCAGCCCGGTCCCGCCCCGAGACCCCTACCGCGCCCGCAGGACGAACCGCAGCGTCCGCGCCTCCGGCCGGAGCGCCTTGTCCGGCCAGACATCGACGCCGCATGCCCGCGACCCGAGGCCGTTCTGTGCAGCATCGAGGTACAGGTAGGTCCGGTCGTTGCTGGGGAGCTCGTGCGGGTGCCCTGCGGTGGCGAGCTGTTCCGCCGTCCAGCGGCTCAGCGTGAACCCGGGGCGACGTCCGCGGGTGTCGGGGAGCGCCTCCAGGTCGAGCCATGGGGCGCCGCCCCGCGCCAGCGTCAGCGTCCGCAAGCCCGGCCGATGCCCGGTTTCCTGCGGCATCGCGTAGTCCACCGCGAGGTCGTCGATGCCGGCGTCGAAGCGGCCCACGCGGACCGCACGCATGCTGTCCGGGTAGGCCTCGCCCGGCCCGAGCCCGAACCACGACGCCCGGTCCACGTCCGCGGGCAGATCGAGTCGCACGCCGATGCGCGGCCACACCAGATCCCAGCCGGCGGACGGCACGATCGCGATGCTCAGCGCGACCGCGCCGTCGTCGAGCGGCTGCCACCTGACATCGGTCTCCACGGACAGGCGCGATGCGGCAGGGGCATACCGCGTCACGACGCGGACGCCGCCATCGTCGCCGGCCGAGCGGTGCACGACCCGCGGCACGAGCCGGTCGAGACCCGCGGCCGTCCACAGCTCGGCCAGTGGCGGTGCTGCGACGCCGGCGCCGAAGTTGCTCATCGGGTCGGCCAGATCGTAGCTGCCTCGCGAGTTCAGGCGGTCGTTGTCCGTGGGCGCACGGAAGAGCGACAGCGTCGGGCCCTCCACGGCGCTGCCACTGATCGCGGTCAGGGATCCACGGTCGAACGCGAATGCGCCGATCCGGCGTGGCAGCCGGTCGGCCGGGAGGCCCGTGGCCGCGTTTGCCCCGTCCACCGCGTCCGTCTGGTCCTGCGCTGCCCGCCACCGCGGCAGGGCGCGGATCGGGGCGCTCGCCGACGCGTCGAGCGCGACCTGCGACCGCGCGATCACATGCCCTTCGCTCGCCCAGGCGCTGTCCTCGCGGAGCGCGGCGGTGAGGTCGAGGAACCATTCGCCGGCCCCCGCATGCTCGTGCACTGCTGCGGGGATCGCGATCTCGGCACTCGTCCCGGCGTCGACCGTCTCAACGTCGCCGTCGGCGAACGGTCCGCTCGCGACGAGCGCGCCGTCGCGGGACAGCGCCCATCCGAGCACCAGGTCGCTGGTGTCCGCGCTGTGACGGAGGTTGTAAACGCGAACCGCGGTGAGCCTCCCGTTCGTGCCGCGCACCGCGTCGAACCGGATCGGAGCGACGACCGCGGCCCACTCGTCGAGTCCGGGCGTGGGGGTGCCGTCGGAGAGGACCATGCCGTCCATGACGAAGTTCCCGTCGTGCACGACCTCGCCGAAGTCGCCGCCATAGCCGAAGAACGGGGTGCCGTCGGCGGTCGTGGTGCTGATGCCGTGGTCGCGCCACTCCCAGACGAATCCGCCGTGGAGGCGCGGGTACCGATCCACGAGGTCCTCGTACTGATCGATCGCGCCCGGTCCGTTGCCCATGGCGTGGACGTACTCGCAGAGGATGAACGGCTTGCTCCGTTGGCGCGCCGACTCGACGGCCGAGCATCCGAGGAGCAGCGCCGTGTCGCCGTCGCGGCCGATCGATTCGGTCTCCGGGATCGGCGCGTACATGCGGGAGTAGATGTCGGTGTACTCGCCGCGGTAGTCGCCCTCGTAGTGGACGGGGCGCTCCGGGTCCCGGTCGTGCACCCAGGCGGCCATCGCGGCGAGGTTGCTGCCGGTGCCGGACTCGTTGCCGAGCGACCACATGACGATCGACGGGTGGTTCTTGTCGCGTTCGACGGTCCGCTCGATCCGGTCGAGGTACGCGTCGCGCCACCGCGGGTCGTCGCTGGGGTTGTCGCGCCAGTCGGCGAACTCGAATCCGTGGGTCTCGAGATCGCATTCGAGGATCACCCAGAAGCCGAGCTCGTCGGCCAGGTCCAGGAGGCGCGGGTGCGGCGGATAGTGCGAGGTCCGGATCGCGTTCACATTCGATCGCTTCATGAGGGCAAGGTCCTCGCGTGCCCATGCCTCGTCGAACCCGCGGCCACGGGTCGGATGGGTCTCGTGCCGGTTCATGCCGTGGAAGACGACGCGTCGGCCGTTCACGAGGAACTGGTCGCCGACGATCCGTACGGTGCGGAAGCCGATGCGCTGGGTGACGGTCTCGCCTTGCGCCTCAACGACCGCCGTGTACAGGCGCGGCGACTCCGCGGACCACGGTTCGGCGCCGGCCACGGCGGACGCGGGGGTCGCGGTTCCGTCCGGCGCGGCGAACGCGTGCGCGAGCGCGTCCGCGTCGTCGAACGTCTCGTCCACACCGAGTTCGTCGATCCGGAATCGCACCGGGAACGCGGCCGAGGGAGCGCTCACTTCAAGCGCGACCGCACCCGTTCCAGTCACGTGGTCCCACGCGGTCCTGATCCACACATCGTCCAGCCGTGCGGCCGGTCGCGCGATGAGCGTGACGTCGCGGAAGATGCCCGGCAGCCACCACTGGTCCTGGTCTTCGAGGTAGCTTGCCGCCGACCACTGGTGGACCCGCACTGCGACGGTGTTGTGGCCCGCGTGGAGCCGCGGCGTCACATCGAATTCGCGCGCCAGCCGGCTGCCCGTGGACGACCCGACGAGCTCGCCGTTCACCCACACGGTGAACATGCTCTCGACCCCGTCGAACCGCAGGAGCACCTGCTCGGCGCCGGCGAGGAACGCGGCGTCGACCTCGATGTCGCGGCGGTAGTCGCCGGTCGGGTTCGCGTCGGGCACGAACGGCGGGTCGAGCGGGAACGGATACTGCACGTTCGTGTAGATCGGCGACCCGTATCGTCCGTCCTGCAGCACCCACGACGACGGCACGGGGATCGTGTCCCACCCGGAGACGTCCGTCGCTGGGTCCGCGAACGCCTCCGCCGTCTCGTCCCGCGGTGCGGCCTCCGGCAGCAGCCGGAACGACCATTCGCCGTTCAGGTCGAGGCGCGGCGCATCGGAGTGCAACCAGGCGCGGGGTGGAACGGCGTCGCCGCGGACGGGAGCGGTGTCGGCAATCGAGAGGGAGAGCGTGGTCACGAGACGTGTCCTGGTTTCTGATCGGGGATGGGTCGGCGTTCGCTGACGGTGCGGCGGCGTGGCAGGCGGCTACTCCTCGAGATGTCCGAGGTCAGCCGCCGCGACGAATGCGCCGCACCGCGTCGGTGACGCGTGCTGCTCGAACACGATGACCTCGTTGTCTCCGGAGTGGAGCAGCGGGGATGGGACGTACAGCGTGCGCTGCGGCCCACGCGACCAGTATCGGCCGAGGCAGAAGCCATTGACCCACGCGACACCCTTGCCGAATCCGTCCAGCGCAAGGTGAACCTCCTGCGGCACGGTCTGGAGGCGCACCGTCGCCAGCGCCACAGCCGGCCCGGCGATCGTCGTGGCCGGGTCCGCCGCCGCCGATCGGAGCAGTTCGCCGGCTGGCGCGCCCGCGTCGAACGCGCCCTCGAGTCGGAGGGGTGCTGCGCTCCACCGTGCCAGCGGCCGCCCGTCGAGCGTGATCGGGCCGATGAGGCCCTTGGGCTCACCGATCCGCGGTCCGTAGTTGACCCGCCCCTGATCCTCGACGAGCAGCTCCAGCGTCGCTCGGCCGACGGCCGGGAGCGTCACCGCGTGATCGTGGTGCTCGCGCTCGAGGATTGCGACCGCAGCCCCGTCGAGGAACAGCTGTGCGCGATCGCGCACCTCCCCGATGTGGAGCACGGCCGGAGCGCTGAGCTCGACCTCCGTGCGGTACAGGATGAAGCCGGTGGCAGCGCCGAGGTCGTCCATCGTCGGGACGCGGTCGTGCGCGGTGAAGGTCGTGAGGTGCGGCAGCAGCGTGTGCAGCGGCAGCGCCCGGTCGAAGCAGATCGGGGGGAGTGCGGCGGGGGCGGTGGTGGCTGTGCGGATCAGCGGTTCGGACGGCACCGGAGCGTAGCGCGCGATCACCTCGCGGAACGCGTCGAACTTCGGGGTCGGGTTGCCCGCCTCGTCGAGCGGTGCGTCGTAGTCGTACGACGTCGCGATCGGCCGGTAGACGCCCTTGTCGTTGGCGCCGTTCGTGAACCCGAAGTTCGTGCCGCCGTGGAACATGTAGATGTTGACGGAGGCACCTGCGGCAAGCAGCGTGTCGAGCTCGCGAGCGCTCTCCGCGACACTCGTGGTGTGGTGGTGCGCGCCCCAGCTGTCGAACCAGCCGTCCCAGAACTCGGAGCACATGAGCGGGCCGGTCGGCTGTGCCTGACGAAGCCGCGCGAGCCGCTCCTCGACACGGGATCCGAACGAGCCCGTCTTGTGCAGCTCGGGCAGGGATCCGTCGTCGAGCATCGCGTCGATCGGCTGGTCGACGGTTGTGAACGGGACGGTCAGGCCGATGTCCCGATGCATCGCGACGAGTGCGCGGAGATAGTCGTGATCGTCGCCGTAGGCGCCGTACTCGTTCTCGATCTGCACGAGCACGATCGGACCGCCCGCATCGATCTGGCGCGGGACGAGGATCGGGGCGAGCGCGTCCAGGTAGCGGCGCACAGCCTCCAGGAATTGGGGTTCGTTGCGCCGGATGCCGACGGTGCCGTCGGCGAACAGCCATGGCGGCAGGCCGCCGTTCCACCACTCGGCGCAGATGTACGGGCCCGGGCGGACGATGGCGTGCATGCCCTCGGCGTGGACGAGATCCAGAAACCGCCCGAGGTCGAGCCCGGCCGTGAAGTCGAAGATGCCTGGCTGCGCCTCGTGCGCGTTCCATGCGACGTAGGTCTCAATGGTGTTCAGGCCCATGAGTCGGGCCTTGTGGATCCGGTCCGCCCACTGGTCGGGGTGCACGCGGAAGTAGTGGAGCGCACCGGCAAGGATTCGGTGCGGCTGACCATCGAGTTCGAAGTGGTCGGCGCCGATCATGAAGCGCATCAGGCGCCTTTCGTGTGGAGGGGAGGCGCGGATCGCCTCGCCGGGGTGTGGCGAGCGACCCGCGAGCGCGAGCCGGCGGTGCTGGAACGGCGCCCGGGAACCGAAGCTCCCGGGCGCCGCCTGCATCACTTGCCGGAGACCGTGAAGCCCTGGCTGTTGCCGTACTTCACGAGGGCCTGCTGCCAGGCGACGAGGCCCGGGTTGAGGTCCGACTTGTTCTGGTACGCCTGGCCGACGCTGTCCGCGTAGATGCTGTTCGCGTACACCTCGTAGGGCAGGTAGCTCCACCCGGATGCGACGTTCTTCGACGCGTCGGCGAGCACCTTGTTGATCTGCTGTCCGCCGAAGTACGACGGCGCGGCGTTCAGGAACGATGACGAGCTGAGGTCAGCGGTCGTGGACGGGAATCCACCGGAGTTCGCGAAGATCTTCGTCGAGGCGGAGGACGAGTTCAGCCACTTCAGGAAGCCGGCTGCGAGCGCGGGGTTCTTTGAGGCCTTCATGACGACCTCCGAGCTACCGCCGTTGTTCGCCGTCACCGGGGTGCCGCCGTCGTAGGTCGGCATCGGGGCGACGCGCCAGTCACCACTCGCCTCGGGAACGCTCGACTCGAGGTCGCCGGGCATCCACGCGCCCGTGATCAGCGTGGCGATCTGGCCGTTGCCGAGCTGCTTGAACCAGTCGGTCGACCAGCCGGGCGTCTGCGCGAGCAGGCCCTTCTCGACGAGCGGGTTCCACATCGCGGTCCACTTCTTGGTGCCCGCGTCCTGCAGGTTGATGGACACCTTCGTGCCGTTCACGGAGAACGGACGACCGCCGGCCTGCCAGATCATGCTCGTCGTGAAGCCGGGGTCGCCGGAGTCCGACGTGATGTAGTCCTGCGGGTTCGCGGCATGGAGCTTCTCGGCGTCCGCGACGTACTCGGCCCACGTCTTCGGCACGGTCAGGCCGTACTGGTCGAAGACCTTCTTGTTGTAGAACAGCGCCATGGGGCCGGAGTCCTGCGGCAGACCGTAGATCTTGCCGCCCATGTCGACGGACTCCCACGTGCTCGCCGAGTACTTGCTCTTCAGCGAGCTGAAGCCGTACGACGACAGGTCGAGGAGCGAGTTCGACAGCGCGAACTGCGGCACCGCGAAGTACTCGACCTGGGCGACGTCGGGTCCGCCGGAGCCGGCCTTGATCGCGTTCTGCAGCTTCGTGTACTCGTCGGTGCCGGTGCCCGCGTTCACGAGGTTGACGTGCACCTTCGGGTACGCCTTCTCGAACGCGGCGACCTGCGCCTTTGCGGAGGGCGTCCAGCTCCAGTAGGTGATCGTGCCGCCCTTGGCGAGCGCGGCGGAGACGTCGTTCGACGAGCCCGACGAGCCCGAGGAGCCGCCGGAGGCGCAGCCGACCAGGGCGATCGCTGCCGAGACGCCGACTGCAACGGCGCTGAGGCCGCGGCGGAGTCGCTTGTGCATGGTGGTGCCTTTCACTTCATCGTGGTGTGGAGGTGATTGCGAGGGGAGGTGCGGCTCACTGCTTGACGGATCCGGCCGCGAGGCCGGACTGCCAGAACCGCTGGAGGAAGAGGAACGCGGCCACGATCGGGACGATCGTGAGGAGCGAACCCGTGACGACGAGGTTGTAGATGGGCTGCGCGCCGGCGCCGGTCGCCTGCGCGTTCCACTGGTTCAGGCCGACGGTGAGCGGGTACCAGTGCGGGTTGCTCAGCATGATCAGCGGCAGGAAGTAGTTGTTCCAGGTGGCGACGATCGCGAACAGTGCGACCGTGACGACGCCGGGCATGAGCAGCCGGAGCGAGATGGTGAAGAAGATCCGGAACTCGCCGGCTCCGTCCATCCGGGCGGCCTCGATGAGCTCGTCGGGGATCGCCTCCACGGCGTAGGTCCAGACGAGGTACATGCCGAACGGGCTGATGAGGGACGGCAGGATCACCGACCACGGCGTGTTCGTCAGGCCGACCTGCGAGAACAGCAGGAACGTCGGAACCGCGAGCGCTGTCCCGGGGATCGCGATGGCACCGAGCACGATCGCGAACACGGCGCGGCGTCCGGGGAACCGGTACTTCGCCATGCCGTATCCGGCGACGGTTGCGAGGAGGGTGGCGCCACCGGCTCCCGCGACGACGTAGAGCAGCGTGTTGCCGAGCCACTGCACGAAGATGCCGTTGTTGTACGTGAGCGTCTGCCCGATGTTCGTGAACAGGTCGAACCCGTTGCCGAACCACAGCCCGAAGGTGGTCAGCAGCTGCCCCTGCGTCTTCGTGCTGTTGACGAGCAGGTAGAACAGTGGCGCGAGCGAGTACACGGTGAAGACCACCATGACTGCGGTCAGGAGGCCCGACTTGCGTGGGCGAGCGCCAGGTGCGGTGCGTGCGCGGCGGCGGGAGGCGCCTCCAGACCGTGTGCGGCGGGTCACGGCGCCGCGTTCGTCGCGGACGCCCTCGGCGGTGCCGGGCATCGCGGGCGGGTTCGTCTGAATGGTGCTCATCGCATTTCCGTTCGGTTGCCGCGGACCTGCACGACGTAGGCGATCACCGCGGTGATGATTCCCATGACGATCGCGACGGTGGCCGAGTAGTTGTACTGCTGCCCCGAGAACGACAGCCCGTAGGCGTACATGTTCGGCGTGAAGTCGGAGTTGATGACGTTCGGCGCGAGCGTCTTCAGCAGGTTCGGCTCATTGAAGAGCTGGAAGCTCCCGATGATCGAGAAGATCGTGGCGATGACGATCGCACCGCGGAGCGCGGGGATCTTGATCGAGGTCACGACGCGCAGCGGGCCGGCGCCGTCGATCTCCGCCGCCTCGTACAGTTCGGTCGGCACGACGCGGAGTGCCGAGTAGAAGATCAGCATGTTGTAGCCGAGGAACTCCCACGTCACCACGTTGCCGATCGACGCGAGCACCCAGTGCGCGCTGAACGGCTCGAAGATGTTGATGCCGAGTGCCTGGTTCGCGGCGCCCGTCAGGCCGAACTGGTTGCCGTAGATGAATCCCCAGATCAGCGCTGCGACGACGCCGGGCACCGCGTAGGGCAGGAACATCGCGATGCGGAAGAACGACCCCGCGTAGAGGCGTGCGCTGTCGATCGTGAGTGCGGCGATGAGCGCCAGGATCAGCATGATCGGCACCTGCACGACGAGGAAGACCAGCACGCGGAGGAATGCGCCCCAGAACTTGCCGTCGCTGAACAGCGTGACGTAGTTCGCCAGGCCCACGAAGTGGTTGCCGCCGATGAGCTGATCCTGGAACAGGCTGAGCCAGACGGCATACGCGATCGGCACGACGAGCATCGCGAACAGCACGATCATGAACGGCGCGACGAATGCCCAGCCGGTCCAGCGGCCCCGGCGACGGCCGTTGCGGCGGCCCGGCGATCCTCCCGCTCGGGTCGACGCGCCGCTCCCGGCCCGGACGCCGCCAGAGGCGCCGCCGCCGCGGGTCGTGATGCTTGTCATGAGACTCCTTCGTCTGACGCCGAATGTCGGGGGTATCGGTCGAGCAGGGCGCTGATGCTGACGTCAACATTCCCGCCGGACCGTCGTGTTGACGTCAACATTGCCGTGCGCCACCATAGCATGGCAACGTCAACATGCAAGGAGGCGCTATGACGACCGACGGTGTGCGGCCCGAGCTGGCGCCGCGACGACTCCGCGCTTCCGCTGATGCCTCTGCTGGCGCGTCTTCCGGTGCGTCTGCTGGCGCCTCTGTTGGCGCGTCCGTCGGCGCGGGCGTCGGCACATCTGCCGGCGCGTCTGCCGGTGCGTCCGTCGGGGCGTCTGCCGGCGCCATCGTCGCACTCGGTGGGGAGGCGCCGCAGCGCCGATCACCGTCCATGGCGGCAGTTGCGAGCGCGGCCGGCGTCTCCATGCAGACCGTTTCCCGGGTCGCGCGAGGCTTCGACAACGTCTCCGATGACACCCGTGAGCGGGTGCAGCGCGTCATGGACGAGCTCGGCTATCGGCCGAACCGCGCCGCACGAGCCCTCCGGTCTGGGCGGTTCCGCACAATCGGCGTGATCATGTTCACGCTGTCGTCGTTCGGCAACATGCGCACCCTCGAAGCGATCGCCGAGGCGGCCGGCGCGGCTGACTTCACGATCACGCTGCTGCCGATGGTGAGCCGGACGGAGGCCGGGGTTCGGTCCGCCATCTCCCGGCTGTCCGAGGAGGCGGTCGACGGCGTCATCATCATCATCGAGTCGCATGTCCTCGACGCCGCCGAGGTGGCCCTGCCGGACGGCGTTCCCGTCGTCGTGATCGACTCCACGGGAACGGCGGAGCATCCGTCGATCGACACGGACCAGGCGGAGGGTGCTCGGCTCGCCACGCAGCACCTCCTCAATCTCGGCCACCGGACTGTCTGGCATGTCAGCGGACCGCTCGCGTCGTACTCGGCGATGCGTCGTGAAGCGGCGTGGCGTGCCACGCTCGAAGCGGCCGGCGCCCCCGTGCCGGAGGTGTTCCGCGGCGACTGGAACACCGACTCCGGCTATCGGATCGGCCGGGAGCTCGCGGGCCGTTCGGAGGTCACCGCCGTGTTCGCGGCGAACGACCAGACCGCGCTCGGCGTGATGCGCGCCTGCCACGAAGCCGGCCGGTCGATCCCCGGAACGCTCAGCATCGTCGGATTCGACGACATGCCGGAGTCCGACTCGTTCTGGCCGCCGTTGACGACCATTCACCAGCGCTTCGATGAGGTCGGGCGCCGCGCCGTCGCGCGACTGATCGCCACGATCGACGGTGCCACTCCGGCCGAGAACAGCATCGTTCCGGTGTCGCTCGTGCAGCGTTCGAGCACTGCCCCGCCGGCGTGAGGCGGTGCCGCTCGTGGAGCGGCCGAGCACTGCTGCGCCTGCGTGAGGCGGTGTCGCTCGTGCAGCGGCCGAGCACTGCTGCGTCTGCGTGAGACGGTGCCGCTCGTGTGAACGGCAAGGGCGTGACGGCGTAGCGTCCGAACGGTCGTCTGACCCCCATCACAAGGAGCATTCATGCCCGCGCTGACCGACACATTCGTGCTGTCCAACGGTGTTCACATTCAGAAGCTCGGATTCGGCACCTGGCAGATCCCGGACGGTCCGGATGCGTACAACGCGACCCGGACCGCCCTCGACGTCGGCTATCGCCACATCGACACCGCCCGCGCCTACGGGAACGAGGCGAGCATCGCCCGAGCAATCCGCGACAGTGGTATCCCGCGTGATGACATCTTCATCACGACGAAGCTGCCCGCCGAGATCAAGGACGTGTCCCGTGCCCGCGAGGTGCACGCGCAGACCATGGCCGCGCTCGACACCGACCACCTCGACCTGTACCTGATCCACGCGCCGTGGCCGTGGACCTCGATCGGGAGCGACCACAAGGCCGAGAACATCGAGATCTGGAAGTTCTTCGAGGAGCTCTACGACGCAGGCACCGCCCGCTCGATCGGCGTCAGCAACTTCGACGTCGACGACCTCGAATCCCTCACCGCCGCGACCGACGTCGTCCCGCACGTGAACCAGATCCGCTGGTTCATCGGCAACACGCAGGGCCCGACCACGGCCTGGTGCAAGGAGCACGAGATCCTCGTCGAGGGGTACTCGCCGCTGGCAACCGGTGGTCTGCTCGACAACGCAGAGATCAAGCGCATCGCCGACAAGGTCGGCAAGACCGTCGCGCAGGTCGCGATCCGATACCTGCTTGAGTACGACGTGCTGCCCCTGCCGAAATCGACCACGCCGTCGCGGATCGAGGAGAACGCCGCGGTGGACTTCGAGCTGTCCGCTGAGGACATCGCGGCACTCGACGCGATCACCGACACCGGACGCTGACGCTCGGAGCGGGGGGGGGGGGGGGGGGGGGGGGG
>NZ_BCSV01000010.1 GCF_001571045.1 Curtobacterium ammoniigenes NBRC 101786 | reverse complement strand
GGGGGGGGGGCGGGGCGGCGGGTGAGCCGGCCTCCCGGCCCCGCGCTCCTGGCGCGGGGTGCTCCGCGGCTCCGCCCCGCGCTCCGCCCCTGCGCGCCCTGCCCTGCGCGCCCTGCCCTGCGCTCCCGCTCTGCGCTCCCGCTCCGCGATCCCGTCCCGCGCTCCCGCCTCGGCGCGACCTGCGGCGCGCCGCTCAGGTTCGCCGCGGCAGCACTTTCCGCTGTGACGCGCCGCTCAGGTTCCACGGGAGCGCAGGTTCTTGAGGCTGTGCGCGTGTTGCGCGCTCCTTTTTGATCTTCCGCGGCCCGCGCACGGCGTGGCGGGCGTGGCGTGCTTCGGTTGGTCGGCCCTCATCGCCCTCCGGCCGAGCCGCATCCCGGCGCCGGGCCCGCACCGCGCCTTGCGCCCTGCGGCGCGCCGCTCAGGTTCGCCGCGGCGGCACTTTCCGCTGTGACGCGCCGCTCAGGTTCCGCGGGAGCGCAGGTTCTTGAGGCTGCGCGCGCGTTGCGCGCACGTTTTTGATCAACCGCGGCCCGCGCACGGCGTGGCGGGCGCAGCGTCTTCCCGTCCGGCGGCGCCCCACGACCCACGCCCCACGCCCCGCGCCCCGCGCCCCGCGTGCCGCGCCCCGC
>NZ_BCSV01000009.1 GCF_001571045.1 Curtobacterium ammoniigenes NBRC 101786 | reverse complement strand
TGGAGTACGGACCTCCGCGACTGGAGTACGGACCCCGGGACTGGAGTACGGACCTGTCGACGCTCCTTGAAAAGTGAGCCAGCGGCACTCTGGCAAGTTCTAGTCAATGTCGCAACATGGACTGATTCTGCGACGCCAGCAGGGCCTCGAATAGCTCCGCTGGCGTGCGGTCGGCGAGGGCGTTCCGGGGGCGTCGGTTTATCTCGTTCTCCGCGGCGAGCAGGTGTGCCGGCGAGTGGACTGCGAGGTCGGTGCCTTTGGGGAAGTAGTCGCGCAGCAGCCCCTTCATGTTCTCGTTTGAGCCTCGCTGCCAGGGTGAGTGGGAGTCGCAGAAGAACACCGGCGCGCCGAGGCCCTTTGCGATGTCTAGGTGCCGGGCCATCGTCCCTTGGTCCCACGTGATCGAGCGAACAAGACCTTGGGGCAGGCCCGCGAGCCGTCTGACGAGAGCGTCGTGGAGGGCCTCGCCGTCGCGGCACGGCAGATGCAAGTCGATCAACAGTCGGGTCTGGCGCTCCACGAGCGTCCCGATCGCCGAACCCTGCCCGCGGCCGACGACGAAGTCGCTTTCCGAATGCCCGCCTCGGACTGATACTCCGGCTCGAAGGGGCGGTCGTGGATCGTCAGCATCGGCTGCTGGAACCTGGGCCGGCGCCGTCTCAGGTCCATGTGGGCGCGCCGGTGGTCTCGTCCTGTTCGAAGCGGCGACCGGCGATGCGGCGCGAGACGAGATGGCCGCAGGAACGAGGAACCGGGCTCGTAAAGCAGCTGGTAGATGCTCTCGTGACACAGATGCAGCGCCGCACGGCCCGGGAAGATCCGCTTCAGGTGACGGCTGATCTGCGCAGGGCTCCACCGCTTCCGCAGCCGGTCGACGACGTCACTCTGGAGGCCGGGTTCCCGGTGGATGCGGCGGCCGTGATCCCGGGCTCGCCTGGCCGTCGCCTTCCTGTGCGTCAAAAGGCCGGTACTGGCCCCTCGCGGACAGTTGCGCCGAAGCTCCCTCGAGACCGTCGATGGCGCCCTGTTCAGCACCGCGGCGATCTGACGAATACCATGACCCGCGCGGCGAAGATCCGCGATCTCGATGCGCTCGTCCTGCGACAGAAAGCGCGCACTGATCGAACTCACGAACAGACGGTCAAGTGGCGGCACGAAGCCGACCACCTGACCCTTCCGATACACCTTCATTCCGATGCCCAGTTGTTTCCCGAGGCCCTCGACACACCGACCTCTCGAGCTGCCGCACGGATACTCCAACCTCGATCGCGCAGCTCCATGAACTTCTAACGCTTGGCCGACAGCGGGCACCGTCCCGGCCCCTTCTTCACACGACGACTCGACAACACAACCTCCACAATTCCGGAAGTGTTGCGACGAGCACTAGAAACCACCCGAGCACAACCGGCTCACATTTCGAAGAGCGTCGACAGGAGCCGGCGAGTCACGTACGTCCACGCGCAGAACAGGCTCTTTAGCCCCCCCGCTCAAAATCGGAGGTTGCGCGATGATCATCCGCCATCCCCTGGGCTCATCAGCGTCGCACGCCAGGGTAGGTTCCCATGGAATTCCCGGTAGCCCGTTCTCGATCCAACCGGGAGCGCCGCCGGCTGAGGAATAGTCCGAACGACTGAAGCGGCGCGGTGGATGCCACCGTACGCGGGAGTCCGGAACTAGGAAGCAAAGCGATTGTGTGCCGGTCCCCGAACCGTAAGCGCCGCGGCCGCACCTGGTCCACCAATGAAGCCGGCGCAACGTTCGATGAGCGGGACGAAAGGATCTACGTCTACACCTAGAGCGTGTCTCTTAATCGGTCCCGGTGCCAGCTGCCAGTCTGGGAGACGTGTCGCGGTTCGAGTTGCTGTCCGATGATCAGTGGGCGTTGATCGGTCCGTTCCTGCCGGTGCGGACAGGGCGCGCGGGGCGGCCGTTCTCGGACGCACGAACGATGGTCGAGGGAATCATCTACCGGTACCGGACTGGAATTGCGTGGCGTGACCTTCCGGACGTGTTCGGGCCGTGGCAGACAGTGTGGAAGTGGCATCGCCGGATGGCTGGCGACGGGTCCTGGGACGGGGTCTTGTCCGCGCTGACCGCCCAAGCTGACCAGGCGAACGCGGTGGACTGGTCGCTGTCGGTGGACTCCACGATCGCCAGGGCGCATCAGCACGCGACGAACATCACCCGCACCACGGGGGGGACAGTCGAATTACATGAAGATCGGGCTCGAGCCGCCTGACCACGGGTTCGGCCGCTCCCGCGGCGGCCTGTCCACGAAGGTGCATCAGCTCGTCGACGGGCGCGGGTTGCCATTAGTCACCCTGGTCACTCCCGGGCAGGCCGGTGACTCCCCGATGCTCCTGCCACTCTTGGCCGAACTACGTGTTGCACGACCCGTCGGCAGGCCCCGCACCCGCCCGGACCGAGTCCGCGGCGACAAGGCGTATTCGTCCCGAGCCATCCGAGCCCATCTGCGCGGCCGCGGGATCGAAGCGGTGATTCCCGAGCCACGAGACCAGCAGGGCCATCGGAAACGTCGCGGCTCCCGTGGTGGCAGGCCCGTCTCGTACGACCCGGCCGACTACAAGAACCGGAATGTAATCGAGCGCGGTTTCTGCCGGTTGAAGCAGTGGCGAGGCCTGGCAACCAGGTATGACAAACTCGCAATCGTCTACCGCGCCGCGGTCGTCCTCAACGCCGTCATCGCATGGAGTCGCCACTTGACCGGCATCATCCGCTGATGCGCACCGTGTCTTCGTTCGCCAGAACGCCGAGCTCAGTCGTGATGCGAGCGCGCAGTTCCGCGTGCTCGGCGCTGAGCGCGGTCAGCGGGTCTCGCCACCGGTCGGGCTCGTAGAGCCAGACCGGACGAGTCACCAACGACGGAGGCTCCCACTCGTAACGGGGCCAAATGTGGGCGTGGACGAACGCGTCCGCGTTGCCCAGCACGTCAAGGTTCACCCGTCGAAACTCCGGATCGATCGCACGGCATGCGCGCTCGACAGCCGTAGCAAGCAGATCGGCATCAGCGAGGAACTGCACACGATCAGCTCGCGGCATCTCAGCGAGGGCCGTCACTGATGGATCCTTCCCGAGAAGCACGCAGTACCCCGGCAGGAACTGCGCATCCCCGATGACCGCGAAGCCGCCTTCTAGCTCGGCCAATACGGTCGGATTCTCGCCCCGTTGTGCCGCTCCGATGCGGTCTTCACGCCAATCCACGGACCCAACCTACTCAACGCCCACGCGCTCGTGAGTCATAAGGAGACACGCCCTAGCTCACAACGTCGCAGTCCTTCGAGTCCCACCCTTCCCGAACAAAGAAGAAGAGATGACCGAAGGCAAGACGTGCGCACGTCTACGAGATAGTCGCTGACGAGTGGCCGTCCGGTCATGAGGTACTGCGGTCTTCTCCTTGCCCCCGTTCGCCTCGCAGGAGAGCGTGCTGGGTTATTGCGTACTCCGCTTCGCTCCGCACCCAACAACCCAGCACGCCCTCAATACCCCCGCGACGCGAACGCGGGCAAGGAGAAGACCGCAAGTAACAAGAGAAGCGTCGAGCGAATTAAATTCCTCGCTCCCGCTGTTCCGCGCGACGCTCGTGACAGAGCCGAGGATGAGGCGCTCGCAAATGGAGAGGGTCGGGGATGGGAGACACGAACCAGCCGGCGCAGAACGGCGCCCAAAGGAGCGGAATCCGACCCAATTGACAACAGCAAGTGGACGCCAAGCGCTGCGAAGATGACGAACTGCAGGCATAACGAGGGCTGACTGCGCGCTAACCGATGGCGGTTCCTCTCCGGCCGCCACATCCCGCCTTCCACGATGCCGGCCGGATCCCACGCTTCCGGTAATTCTGCCCCGCGGATTGGGGCTACCGCGCGTCAACCGTGATGCACAATCTGTACACCCTTTCGACCACGAGACGAGTGATTGCGGTCCCGAGCTTAGACAGGAGCGTTGACGACTCATCTCGGATGAAGGGACCGCGGATGGTTATAGCGGTGTGGATCTCGCGTCATCGCTCCGTGGTCGTATCGCGATTAGTGCGCGCCAGCCGCTTCCAAAGGCTTTGACCTGACCGCCTTCGGAGGCCGAACGGTACCGGCGCGTTGTTGGGGTCGGTGAATAGCCTGTTCGATCGCGTCCTTCGAAGCGTCGAAATCCGACCATTGTGGGCACTGAGGGGACCATGCAGAGGGCAGGAAACACCAGCAAATACTCGGAGGATGCCCTGTCCAGAGCGACAGGGCATCGACCGCGCATCGAACAGGGCATCGACCGCGCATCGAACAGGGCATCGACCGCGCATCGAGCAGAGCATCGACGGGGCTTCGAACAGGGTTCGTCACGGGGCATCCCCCAGTCATCAAGCAGTGCCATCGGCCAGTCGATCGGAAGCACGAACCGAATCTTGGAACGGTAGCCGCTCTTGCCGGGCGTCGACCGAGCGCAACGAGCGAGGTTGGCGCACTCATCTTGACCAGCCGCCGTGAAGCAGCATGGAAGCCTGGAACCTATTGCATCCGCCGACCGCGCGGTTGCTCGCGAGTATCGCGTGGGGCGTAAGCGTTATGCAAGCAACCTGGGAGCTTGACCCGGTTCTCCGGACACCTGATCTGGAGCGAGACGATCGCTTCTGGAAGGAGTCCGAAAGATGCCTGCTGCCAAGCCGCCGGAGTTACGGCGTCGTGCGCTCGAGTTGGTCGCGTCGGGTGAGCCCGTTGTCCACGTCGCGCGGAACCTCGGGATCAGCGAGTCCTGCCTCCGCCGTTGGATGGGGCAGGACGCTGTCGACGCCGGCCAAGCGGAGGGGCTGACGTCCGCGGAGAAGCGTGAGCTGGTCGAGCTGCGGCGCAAGAACCGAGTGCTCGAGATGGAAGTCGAGATCCTCAAGCGCGTCAGCGCTTACTCCGCCAGGGAAAACGTCCTCCCATTAATAGGGTTCCGGTTGGTCCACGAACTCGTCGCCGACGGGTTCCCCGTCGCGGTGACCTGCCGGATCCTCGGTGTCTCCCGGTCGGGCTACTACGGGTGGCGCGACCGACCGCCATCGGTCCGCGAGACCGGCGATGGCGAGCTGACTATGGTGCTCGAACGGATCCACTACGAGTCCCGCGGCAACTACGGGGCGCCGCGGGTGCATGCCGAGCTGCGGCTTGCTCGTGACCGGCACGTGGGCAAGAAGCGCGTCGCCCGGCTCATGTCCCTGGCCGGCATCGCAGGCATCAGCCACCGCCGCAAAGGCGGGAAGCCGCGCCCGTTGCCGGCGCCGCACGACGACCTCGTGAAGCGGCAGTTCACCACCGATCGTCCAGACCGGTTCTGGTTCACCGACATCACCGAGCACCCCACGAACACTGGGAAGGTCTATTGCTGCGCGGTCCTGGACTGCTTCACCCGCCGCGTCGTGGGCTGGTCGATCGCCGACCACATCCGCACCGAACTCGTCGTCGACGCGCTCGAAATGGCCCGCTGGCAACGCCGTCCCGAACCAGGAACCATCGTCCACGCCGACCGCGGATCGCAATACACGTCCTGGCTCTTCGGCCATCGACTCCGCGAAGCGGGCCTCCTCGGATCGATGGGCAGGGTCGCGTCCAGCGTCGACAACGGGCTGATGGAATCGTTCTGGTCGACCATGCAGCGCGAGCTGCTCAACCGCCGCGACTGGGAATCCCCGGCCGAACTCGGCTCCGCGATCTTCGAATGGATCGAAGGCTTCTACAACCCCCGCCGCCGCCACTCCGGCCTCGGCTTCCTCAGCCCCATCGAGTTCGAGAACCAGCACACCACCGTCGCTTCCGCGGCATGATCACCACAAGAAACTTGTCCGGGGAACCGGGGCAAGCTCCCCTGAGAACGTGCATGGATATCAGGGCTGAGGTGGCAAGTGGGTGAGCTAGCGGCCGTCCAACCGGGTGGCGGCCTGGGAACAGAGGATGGTGCCGCGTTCCAGAGGCGTCCGGCCTCACCTTTCTCCTCACATCCGTAAAAGCTGCGCGCCGGTGCCGTCGTTCACGACCGCGATCCGTAGCGGGAGCGAGATGCTGATCAGGGCAACTGGGTGTGGTTTGGCGACCGCGGTCCCCACGCCGGTGGCCTCTTACGCGACGATCACATCCCTCCAACGGCGCAAGCGACGCACTTGGCTGAACTAGTTCGGTGACCAGTAGGTGCGTTCCTCGGCGCACCATCGCCGGGCGCTCCTGCGGCTCGACTGGCTTCTTCGCTCAGGCCATAGTCGAAAGCATGGAGCGAGTCGCGGACGCAGGTCGATCGTCAGCCGCGCTCCTGTCAAGCAGGGACGGGGTTTATAGAGTTTATAGAGATTATAGATTGGCTTGTTTTATAGATCGAAAGGCATCCGAGGGGCTGTCGTTACGCGGTGGGCTCAACACCGGCTCAGCTCTGCGTGGCCTGCTCGCGGTAAGTACTCCACACCTGCCTCGCGGCGACCGCGTTCGTCCCGCGTGAGCACAACTCGGTACCAGTCCTGTGACCAGGCTCGGCTGTGCAGAAGCCAAAAGTCTCTTAGCAGGCGGGTCCTTATCTCTTCGCGGACGGAAGAACCCTCCGCCGCCTCGTGCATCGAGGAAGTTGGGCGCTCGGGACCGTTCTGATCGGCGATGATGTAGCCCACAACCCTGGTTTCCGAGTCGTGACGTAAGGGTCGGCGTGGAATGCGTAAATGATTCCTCAGCGCCGACCGCCCTGACTCGGGTTCGGTCTTTCGGGTTTGGTCTCCGAACCTCCGGCTCGCCGTATGCTCGCCTGCATGAGCCACCACGTCTCTCGATTCCTCCGCGATGGTGGGCCGCGAACCATGCGACGCCTCGCGGCTTTGCGTGAACGCTCGCTTGCCAGCGGTCAGTCGTCCTCTGCGGCCGAGCGGTTGCGCCGGGTGCGAGACGTTGTGCATGATCTCGCGCCGCAGCAGGAGGCTCACGTCACGCGTGGGCAGGTGCAGTCGCGGGTCGGCCGACGGCTGGCGGACGCTGGTTTGGTGGAGATGGTTCGGACAGGCGAGCTGACGGAACTCATTCCCGGGGTGTTCCGGCACGCGGCGTACCTGCCGACGTACCAACTCGAGGATGCGGTTGCGTTGTGGCTGTCGCTGGACCCGCACGAGACCGCGGTCGATCGGAGTTGGCGTGATCGCGCGTCGGCGACGTCGATCGCGGTGATCGGGGGCGGTGCGGCGTTGAAGCATTGGGAGCTTGACCGGAGCGCGGGTTCGGCCGTGCTGTACCTGCCGTCGTCCCATCCGATGGTCGAGCCGACGGAGAACACGACGGTGCAGGTTCGTGACGTTCCGATCGATGATGTTCGGTGGACGTGGAACATCCCCTACCTCAGTGTTGAAGCAACGATCGTGGAGTACCTGGCCAACTGGGGAGACATCGAAAACACGGCGGAACTGCTCGTGGACGCGATGTGGCACTACCACCCGCTCGATCCTGCGGCGCTCCGACGGAACCTCCACCGCCTGGCCGCCGCAGAAGGCGCGGACGGGCGTGAGTTCTGGGATCCGGACGAGCTGTATGACAACCTCGTCGCCGAGGCGGGCGGCTGGCCCGCGCAACCCAACCGCTCCTTCACCCATTACTGGAGCCAGTTCGCAACCCCACGGGCCGAAGCGTTCAAGAGCATGACGTCCGAGGACGCGCCCCCCGGGTCGGACACGCACGGCTCTGCTGAACTGTAACGGACGGAAGCCAACCGGCCGATGCCGCCGCTGATCGTCGACGGCGACCGTTCGCATGGCTCCGGGTTCGAGCATCGGGGACGGTCTCGTCGGGCACCGACAACAGGAAGGGAGAGTCGGTGGGAGCGAATGCAGCTCGAAGGCAGGCGCTTGCGTCGGGCGCGGACTTGACGCTGCCGGGCGAGAAGCGCGTCGCCATCGCCGGTGACTGGGAGGCGCATCAACCGTCCGCGTTCGCGATCGTCGACCGGATCGCCCAGACCGCGCCGGACGTGTCGACGATTCTGCATCTCGGTGACCTCACCGTGAACGCACCGGTCCGGCTCACCGGGTCAAGCAAACGCATCTGGCTACACGGCGGATTCATCCCCAACCTCGACACCAAACTCGGCGAAGCCGGCATCGAACGGCTCCTCCTCACGCCCGGGAACCACGACGACTGGAAACTCCTCGCCCCCCGGTTCGCGCAGCACCCCGACCAGCCCTACCTTCTCACCCCACGGATCTGGGTACTGCCCCGCGGCTACCGCTTCACCCTCAACGGCCGCTCGTTCCTCTCCTTCGGCGGCGCCGTCTCCGTCGACAAAGACGCCCCACCAGAAGAAGCACCCACCGACACCGACGTCAACGCTGCCGCCGCAGGTGGACCGGTCGAGGTGCTGCTGACCCACGAGCCTCCCAACGCGGGGGTCGAACCGGTCGAGAACGTGATCCGGCGCGGCAGGGGTGCGTGGAATGCAGAAAGGCTGGCGCTATCCGCCGAATCGCGCGCTCGCATTACTGAGTTGCAGCATCACACGCGGCCGCGACTCACGTTCCATGGACACATCCACGTCGAGGGCTGTGCCACCTCGGCCGACGGATCGAGCACCCTCAGTCTTGACGTAAGCCGACACGCCCCGGGCGCTTCGGGTCGGAACGCCGGACTTCTCGACTTGGACCGTCTCCAATTCGACTGGTTGGAGATGGGCTAGCTGTACTCGACCGTGTCGTCTCCTCGTAGGTGACGGCGTCCGCGGTGCCCATGCAACTCATCCAAGGCGCACTTGTTCACTCTCATGCAAGAGGTCATGGGCGTTTCATTCTCGCTCCTGAGCAAGGTCGAGCAAATGGGCGTCGCCTACTCGCCACTGGCTCGCGCAGTGACCGAGCCCGTCGCCGTCCACAAGCTTGCCCGTATTGAGCCTGCTTAGCTGCAGGCGGAAAGCGGGCGTCATGCCATCAGCGTCGCTGGCGGCCCTCTTGGCGTCGGGTGATCTCGTGGACCGACCGGAACGACGCTGTGGCGTCGCGGTTTGGTACGCGTTTTCATCGTGACGCGCCGTGATGCGTGGATGCGCTCGTGCGTCCACGGAGTGCTCCGTGGCGTGTAATCGTCGTTGCGGGGCCCGGGTTTTTAGATAAGCCAGCGTGCGTCATCACTTGACGCCGGATCAGAAGGTTGGGGGTTCGAGTCCCTTCGAGCGCACACTGTGTTGAGACAGTGACCCAACGGCGGCCACGAACCATCTGGTTCTGGCCGCCGTTGGCATATCCCCGCTAGTGCCAATCACCGCTGGCGCCAATCCCCGCTAGTGCCAATCACCGCTGGCGCATATCCCCGCCGGCACGCCACCATCGCACCTCACGCGTGATCGATGTGCTCGTGCCCGCGATGGCCCGCTGGCTCCAACTGGAACGTCGAATGCTCGACGCTGACTGCGAAATGCTCGGCCACGCAGGACTGCAGGTCGTCGAGCAGCGCGGGGAGTGTCCCGTCGCCGAACAGCGAGCGTTCGACGACGACGTGCGCGGTGAGAACCGGAAGACCACTTGCAATCTGCGACGCATGCAGGTCGTGCACCTCGACCACGCCCTGCCGTTCGAGCAGGTGACGACGAACGTCGTCCAGATCGAGCCCGGGCGGGGTCGACTCAAGGAGCACGCTGACCGTCTCCCTGAGCAGGGTGAACGCCCGAGGAAGAATGAGCGCACCGATGAGGAGGCCAGCGACCGCGTCGGCGCCGGTCCAGCCGGTCAGCGCGATGACCACCGCAGCGACGATCACCGCAAGCGAACCGAGCGCGTCGTTCAGCACCTCCAGAAATGCGGCCCGCAGGTTGAAGTTCGCCGACCGACCCGCGGCGAGAACGGCGATCGAACAGGCGTTGCCGACGAGTCCGATCACGCCGAAGAAGAGCAGGCCTGACGAAGCAACCGACGGCGGTGCGATCAGCCGGTGCACTCCCTCGATAAGCACGAACAGTCCGACTGCGAGGAGAACCGCCGCCTGTGCGGTCGCCGACAGCACCTCCGCCCGCGCGAACCCCCAGGTGCGCTTCGCGTTCGCAGGCTGCGCCGCGAGGTGCGCCGCGAGCAGCGCCGTCCCGAGGCCGCCAGCATCGGTCAGCATGTGCGCGGCATCCACGAGGAGCGCGAGGCTGTTCGTCAGCAGCGCGCCGACGATCTCAGCGAGCAGGATCGCCACGGTGATCGCGAGCGCGACCGACAGCCGGGTTCGGTTCGCATCCGCCCCGCCCGAGCCGTGGTCGTGGTTGTGGCTGGTCGTCACCGCATAACGGTTCCACAGCGGCGCACGGGGTGCAACGCTGCCCGCGGGCAGGTCACTAGTCTGCAGGCATGCACACGACGCCGCGTTCCGCGGGCCAGCCGACCATCGTCGATGTCGCAGCCCGTGCCGGTGTGTCGAAGTCGGCGGTGAGTCGCGTGCTCTCCGGGACCGGTCGGTATTCCGACGAGACCCGCCTCCGGGTGGAGGCCGCGGTCGTCGAACTGGGGTATGTCGCCAACGCGATGGCCCGCGGCCTCGTCTCCGGGCGAACGCAGACGATCGGCATGCTCGTGCGCGACGCGTCATCGATGCTCTACACCGCGCTGCACGCCGTCATGGAGCGGCGCGCGAGCGATCTCGGCTACCGCCTCGTGACGACGACCGGTGTCGGACGCGTCGAGGACGAGCGATCCGCGCTGGCCGCGCTCGTCTCGATGCGGGTCGATGGTCTAGTCGTCTGCAGTGGCCTGCTGCCGGCAGACCAGATCGCGGAGTTCGCGCCCCGGATCGCCACCGTCGTCGCAGGGCGGCCAGAGCGGCACCCGTCGCTCGCGAGCGTGTTCTGCGACGAGGTCGAGGGCGGCGAACGCATCGCGGACGTTGTCGCCGACGCCGGCCATCGCGCGGCTGCCGTGCTCGAAGTGCCCGAAGACTTCGCGATCACGCAGCATGCCCGAACTGCTGCGATGGCGCGGCGACTGCGCGCACGAGGAGTCGAGGTGATCCCGGTCGATGCACGATTCTCGCGGGCGCCAGCATCGGTCGCGGCAGAGGTCGTCGACCTCGCTCGAGCCGGACGCATCACCGCGGCGATGTGCCCGACCGACCGCATGATGCTCGACGTCTGCACGCCGCTCATGCAGGCCGGCTTGCGAATCCCGGACGATGTCTCGGTGACAGGATTCGACGGTGTGTTCCCGCTGGACTCGCCGTGGATCGGTCTGACCACCCTGCAGCAGCCGATCGAACGCATCGGCTCTGAGGCGATCGACCTGCTCGTCGCGCGCATCGATGACCCGTCGCTGCCCGTGGAGCACCGCGCGCTCCGAGGCACGGTGCTCCACGGCCGGACCGTCGGTCCCCGGGCGGTTCCTGCGTCGCGCGGCTGAGCCGCGTCAGCCCGCGACTCGCTCGAATTCACCGGCCGCACGGCCGTTGGGAACCTGTTGTTCACCGCGCCACGAAACACTGAGGCACGTTGCGGGAACGTTCCCGCAACCGTCCACGACGACCCCGTCCCGCTTCTTGCGTCAGGAGAACCCTCGTGAAAACCCGTGCACTCACCGCCTTCGCGATCGCAGCGGTCGCGTCGATCGGCCTGGCCGGCTGTGTCCAGAGCAGCAACGCTGCGACCGGCAGCGCGTCAGGCAACGCGACCGGCAAGGCCGCACACCTGACTGTGTTCATCTCCGGCGACACGAACGTCCAGGACCTCTGGCAGAAGTCGCTCATCCCGGCGTTCGAGAAGCAGTACCCGAACGTCACCGTGTCGACCACGATCGATCTCCACGGCCAGCACGACGCGCAGACGCAGGCGAACCTTGCCGCAGCCGTCAAGGCAGACAAGACGGTCGGGTACGACCTCGTCGACGCAGGCTGGGTCTCGACGGTCGGCAAGGCGGGCCTCCTGACCAAGATCAACAACACCGAGATTCCCAATCTCAAGCAGGTGCCGGCCGCGACGATCGCCCAGGGCGGCACCGGCGGCATCCCCTACCGCGCATCGAGCGTCCTCCTCGCCTACGACTCGACGAAGGTGAAGAACCCGCCGAAGACGCTTGACGACGTCCTCGCATGGATCAAGGCAAACCCGGGCCAGTTCGCCTACAACTCGCCGGCATCCGGAGGCTCGGGCGGTTCATTCGTGACCACCGTGCTGTCGAAGTACATGACCAAGGCGCAGCAGCAGACGATGGCGACGACGTATGACAAGTCGTTGGAGTCGGAATGGTCGCAGGGCTGGGCTGAGCTCAAGGCGCTCGGGCCGTCGATGTACCAGCACGGTGTGTACCCGAACGGCAACGACCAGGTTCTGCAAATGCTCGGATCCGGCGAGATCTCGATGGCGCCCGTGTGGAGCGACCAGTTCATCACCGCGCAATCGACGGGACAGATCGGCAAGAACGTCAAGTACACGCAGATCTCGAACCCGTCGTTCACCGGAAGCGCGTCGTTCCTCGGCATTCCGAAGACCGAGCCCGCCGCGAAGAAGCAGGCCGCATTCGAGCTCGCGAACTTCGTGCTCTCCTCGACCGGACAGCAGGACATCGCGAAGGCAGTGTCCGGATTCCCTGTGATTCCGCTGTCGGCCCTGCCGGCCTCGGTGCGCGAGCAGTTCCAGGCCGCCGACCCGTCGCAACTCCGCCTCCCGTTCTCCTCGCAGTTCACCGCGGACATGAACCAGGCGTGGAGCGCCGAGGTGCCGCAGTGACGGTGACCCGTCCTGATCACGGACTGGAGGCGCGTGGCGGCAGTGCCACGGGCCTCCAGGCCGCGTTTCCACCGTCCGGCAGTGACGGGGCAGACCAGGCAGGACGGACGGCCAGCGCACGTCGTGCGGCGCGCCGACGCAGCGCCGCACTCGGGCTGGCGCTCGTCGCGGCGCCGGTGCTCGTCGTCATCGTGTTCGTCGGCGTGCCCGTGGTGGACGCGTTCGCGTTCAGCGTCGGCTACACCGGTGGCATCAACGAGGCGCTGTCCCTCATCGGGCAGGATGTCGTGCACGGGTTCTCCGGGGCCGTGTATGCAACGCTGTTCAGCACGCCGACGTTCGTGCGCGACGTCGTCGCCACGCTCGGCGTGACCGTGCTCTCGACCGGGATCACGCTCGTGCTCGCCCTCCTGGTCGCCACGATCCTCCGGCTGCGCGGCGGCCGCGTCGGTTCCGCGCTGTCCGTGCTCGCCGTCATGCCGATCTTCGTGCCCGTGGTCATCGCGAGCTGGGCCATCCTGACCTTCTACGACGGCACAGGATTTCTCCGCAGCGTGTTCGCGAGCGTCGGGCTCGCCTTCCCGACCTGGGGATACACGCTCGTCGCTGTCGTCATCGGGAGCGTGTGGACGAGCCTCCCGTTCGCGGTCCTCATGGTCGCTGGAGCGCTGCAGAGCGTGCCGGACGCGCTCATCGAGACCGCGCGGGACGCCGGCGCGTCGACGTGGCGTGTGATCTGGCGCATCCTCCTGCCGATGGCGAGCACACAGATCGTCATCGCGACGACGTTCACGGTGATCGGCGTCCTCGGCTCGTTCACGGTGCCGTACTTTCTCGGGCCGAATGCGCCGACCATGCTCGGCGTGGACATCGTGCAGTACTTCCAATCGTTCAACCGGCCGCAAGAGTCGACGGCGCAGGCATTCGTGATCTTCGGATTCGCCGCGCTGGCCAGCATCTTCTACCTGTGGTCGACCGTGCGCTCGAACCGGAGCGCGCTCGAGGAGGACCGATGACCGCTCTCGGAAGCCGCGTGTCGCGAACGACGGCCGGCGCGACATCGCGATTGACGGCACGGCGGGCCGCGGGATCCGCGCTCGTCTGGGCCACCGTCGTGGTCCTGGCGATCTTCATCGTCGGTCCGCTGCTCTGGCTTGCCGTGCGCGCGTTCGCGACGACCTGGACGTACCCGCATCTCTATCCGGACGGGTGGACGCTGCACTGGTGGTCGGTGGTGTTCGACGATCCGACGCTCGGCACTGCGATCCAGAATTCGCTTGTCCTCGCGCCGATGACGGTCGGCGTCGCGATGGTCATCTGCCTGCCCGCGGCGTACGCGATCAGTCGGATCCGATTCCCCGGTCGCCGGGTCGTGCTCGTCGGCCTGTTCGCCACCAACGCGTTCCCGAAGATGGGCCTGTTCGTCGCGATGTCAGCGCTGTTCACGGCGATGAATCTCATGCAGACCGTCATCGGGATCCTGATCGTGCACCTGCTCGGCGCGATCGTCTTCATGACCTGGCTTCCGGCGGCCGCGTTCTCGTCCGTGCCGCGAAGCCTCGAGGAGGCGGCGCGGGACGCGGGGGCGTCGAAATGGCGCACCTTCTGGTCGGTGACGTTCCCGATGGCGTGGCCCGGAATCCTCGTGGCGATGGTGATGTCGTTCCTCGCGTCGTTCGACGAGTCGCAGGGCACCTACCTCGTCGGGGCTCCGGCGTACATGACCATGCCCACGGAGATGTACACGCTCGTGCTCAACTATCCGCGCCAGGTCGCCGCGGTCTTCTCCATCGCGCTGAGCATTCCATCCGTCGTCCTCATGACCCTCGCGCGCAAACACATCATGGGCGGACGTCTCGCGGACGGATTCCAGATCCGATGAGCGCCGGACGCCGGATGACGGACGAATGCGCCATGACCGACCGATGCCATCAGAAAGGGGTCCGCCGATGACCACGACACCTCCCGCCACGGTGATGGCGACCGATCGCGGCGGGAACACCACCACGACTAGGGGCCAGGGCCTCCAGATCCGGGGGCTTCGCAAGACGCTCGGCGGACGCGACATCGTTGCCGGCATCGATCTCGACGTCGCGAAGGGCGAGCTCGTCTCGCTCCTCGGCCCCTCCGGCTGCGGCAAGACCACCACGCTCCGGATGGTCGCAGGGTTCCTCGACGCAGACAGCGGTTCGATCCGCATGGGCGAGGCGGATGTCACCGCGCTCGGCCCCGAACGGCGACCGAGCGCGATGGTGTTTCAGAACTACGCACTCTGGCCGCACATGACCGTGCAGCAGAACGTGGCCTTCCCGCTCCGGACCCGGCGCGTCGACCGGACCGTTGCCGATCAGCGCGTCGATGCGGCGCTGCAGTTGGTGAACCTGACGCATCACGCCCGGTCCAAGCCCACCGCGATCTCGGGCGGCGAGCAGCAGCGGGTCGCCCTCGCACGGGCGATCGTGCAGGAGCCAGACGTGCTGCTCCTCGATGAGCCCCTGTCGAACCTCGACGCGAAACTCCGTGTCGAGGTCCGCGATGAGATCCGACGCATTCAGCAGCGGCTCGGGATCACCACCGTGATCGTCACCCATGACCAGGACGAGGCGCTGAGCGTGTCCGATCGCATCGCCGTCATGCACGACGGCCGCATCGAGCAGGTCGCGGCGCCGGCCACGCTCTACGCCAGCCCGGCGACGCGGTTCGTGGCGTCGTTCATCGGGTCGACGAGCGCGCTCGACGGCTCCGCACGCGGCCTCATCGATGACGCGCTCCTGACGCGCTCGGATGTGGACGGTGGCCTGCGCGATGGCGACGAGGTACTCGTTCGTCCGGAGTCCGTGCACATCGTCGCGCCGACGGAGGGCCGACTCATGCGGGTCGAGCGGGTGCTCATGCGCGGGCACTTCTCCGAGGTCGTCCTCGACGACGGGCTGCACGCCTTCGTCGGCCGCCCGCCTGAGGTCGGCTCCGTGGTCGGCGTTCGTGTCGACCGGGTGCTCGTCTACCGCGACGGCCTCCTGGTCGGCGGTGCATCGTGAGCACGGCGATCCGGGTGCCGAGCCACGACGAACCGGAGCAGCAGTCACCGTCGCAGGCGTCCGCGCCTCCGCAACCGTCGGCGTCACCGTCGCACGCAACCCCCGATCGCAAGCGGAGTCGGCGCTCGGTTCGGCTCGTCGCGCACCGCGGGTCCCCGCGCACCCGACGCGAGAACACGATGCCGGCAGTCGCAGCGGCAGAAGCCCTCGGAGCCGCAGCCATCGAGATCGACGTTCGCCGAACCTCCGACGGTGTCGCGGTCCTGCTGCATGACGAGACGCTCGGTCGGATGTGGGGAGACCCGCGGCGCGTCGATGCGACGCCCTGGTGCGACGTCGCACGTCTCGGCAACGATCTCGACCGCATCCCGAGGCTCGACTCTGTGCTCGACCGCCTCGATGGCGAGGGCATCCTGCTGGTGATCGACCTCACCGACCGGGACGATGCGCTCGTCGCAGCTCGCACCGTGCTCACGAACCGCGACCGTGCTGTGCCGGTGCAGTGGTGCGGTTCGCCGGAGGCGATGAGCGCGGTCCGCGAGGTGATCCCTGACGCCGACGTCTGGCTCGCCTGGACGTCGCTGACCCCACCGACGCCCGAAGACCTCGTCGCATTGCGCCCGTCGACACTGAATCTCGACGTCGCGTTCCTGACGCCGGGCACCGTGCGGGCGGCGCACGCGCTCGGTCTCACCGTGTCCTGCTGGACCGTCGACGACCCCGATCTCGCCGTGTGGGCGGCGGCGCTCGGCGTCGACTCGATCACGACGAACGACGTTCCGACGGTCCGTGCCGCACTCGATGCGCCGTCCTCGGCGGGCAGGCGACGCGCTCCGGAGGCGGTGGTCGCGTCGCGCGCACAGACCGTCGCTCATCGGATCGCGCATCAGATCATCGCGTTCACGCGCGAGCACCCGCTCGGCGCCGTGGAGACGAAGGCGCACGCCGCGGACCTCGTGACCGATGTCGATCGGCAGGTCGAGCAGTTCGTGCGCGGGCAGGTTCGCGTCGCGTTTCCGACGCACGGTTTCACGGGCGAGGAGTACGGCGTCGCACCGGGCGATGAGTACCACTGGTATCTCGATCCCGTGGATGGGACCACCAACCTCGTCAACGGCGTGCCGTGGACGAGCATGTCGCTGTGCCTCACGCGCGGTGGGCGGCCGATCGTCGGCGTGGTGGCCGATCCGTGGCGGGGTGAGGTGCTGGAAGCGCGAGCCGGCCGCGGTGCCGTCGTTCGTGATCGCTCGCTCGTGCTCCTCGACGATGCTCGATCGCTGGTCGGCGGGGTGGTCGGGACTGAGCTCGACGGGCACCGTCCGTGGCCAGGCTTCGCGGACTTTCTGGAGGCGCTGGTCGCCCGCTCCTGCACCCTCCGCATCATGGGGTCGGGCACGCTCACGTTGGCACAGGTCGCTGCGGGGAGAGGGGTCGGCGCCTGCGTCTCCGCCTTCAACCCGATCGATCACGGAGCGGCGGTCCTGATCGTCCAGGAAGCGGGAGGGCGCGTGTTCGAGCCAGGCGGACCGGTCACCGGGTTCCCGCCGCTCGGCGCTCCGGTGCTCGTCGCACACCCGTCCGTGGCGGACGAGCTGTTCGCGGTGTGGTCGGCGTCCCTCGGGTCATGAACGAGCGGCGCGCCGATCCCTCACTCGGAGCGCGCGGCGGCAGTTGACGCGCGCACGACGAGCTCCGTCGCGAGTTCCATCCTGGCTCGCGGATGGACGCTCGTGTCCTCGGCCCGCGCAAGCTCGAGGAGCATCCGGACTGCTTCGGTGCCGAGCGCCGCGGTGGGCTGCCGCACGGTGGTCATGGCGGGGGAGATCCAGTGCGCTTCGGGAAGGTCGTCGAATCCGATGACGCTGACGTCCTCCGGGATGCGCAACCCGCGGTCGGCGAGTGCTGCATAGACCCCGAGCGCCATCGGGTCGGAGCAGGCGAAGATCGCGCTGATCGCCGGGTCGACGTCGAGCAGCTGGTGGGTGGCCTCCGCCGAGCGATCGGGATCCCATGCCCCGTGGCGGACCGTCACGGACGCTGCAGTGCCGAGCGCAGCCTCCGCTGCGGCCCGGAACCCGTCGACGCGGGCTCGACTGTAGATGTGCGAACGGTGCCCGGCAATGACGCCGAGGTGCCGGTGACCGAGGCCCACCAGGTGCTCGGCGGCGAGCCGACCACCGTCCCAGTTGGCAACCCCGATGCTCGCGGCACCGCGCGGCGGTCGCCCCTGCGATTCGATGAGCACGACGGGGAGCCCGGCCGCGGTGAGGGTGGCGAACTCGTGCGACGTCGGATCGACGAGCGCGACGACGACACCCATCGACCGCCGACGCAGGACGCGCGCGACCCAGTCCGTGCCGGGTTCGGCGAGCGTGACGACGAGGTCGAGTCCGGCGGCGGTCGCGGCCCTGCCGACGCCGGCAAGGGTCAGGTTCGCCCAGGAGCCTTCGAAATGGGTCACGACGAGGTCGATCACGCTGGCGGGGACGCGGTCCTCGATCGGGCGCTCCGGGCCCGCGATCGACTTGCGCGTGTAGCCGACCGACTGCACCGCCTGCATCACGCGGGCCCGGGTTTCCGCAGAGACGTCGGTGCCGCCGCGAAGCACCTTCGAAACGGTGGGCACGCTCGTTCCCGCGGTCTGTGCGACGTGGGACAGCGTGGGACGGGTGGCGGGAGGCCGTGGCGGCATGAGCAGAGCATATCGGCGGAACTCGCCCGTTCGAAAGTTTCGGAAAAATTATCGGTTGCGCCAACGCGATCCGGATGCAACCATGTGCTTTGCGCTCAGAGCAGCAATTCTTTTGCGCAACTTGCACCAGCGAGTCAACGAAGACAAACGAGGAGTTTCCACGATGATGAGGAAAACGCGCGCGGCAGCGACTGTCGCGATCGGACTCGGCGTCGCGCTCGCGGCCGTCGGCTGTGCCGGCGGCGGCGGGAGCACCGCGAGCGGGGGTTCGGGGTCGAACGGCAAGGTCACCGTGACCCTCTGGGAGAACGCCACGACCGGACCCGGCGTGCAGTTCTTCCAGAACGCGGCCAAGGCGTTCCACGCTGCGCACCCGAACGTCACGATCAAGCTGCAGTCCATCCAGAACGAGAACTTCGACGGCAAGCTGCAGACCGCGCTCAACTCGAACTCGGCGCCGGACATCTTCCTGCAGCGAGGCGGCGGCAAGATGCAGGCGATGGTGAACGCCGGGCAGCTCCAGCCGCTGAATCTGACGGCAACCGACAAGTCGAACACCGGCACCGCGGCCATCGCGAGCGAGTCGATCGGCGGCAAGGTCTACGCCATGCCCATCGACACGCAGCCCGAGGGGATCTACTACAGCCAGGACCTGTTCAAGCAGGCCGGGATCACCAGCACGCCGACGTCCATGTCGGAGCTCGAGGCCGACGTCGCGAAGCTGAAGACCATCGGCGTCGCACCGATCGCCGTCGGGGCGAAGGACGCGTGGCCCGCCGCGCACTGGTACTACAACTTCGCGCTCCGCGAGTGCAGCCACTCGACGATGGTCGACACCGCGAAGACGCTGAAGTTCACGGACCCGTGCTGGACCAAGGCGGGTCAGGACCTGGCCGCGTTCCTCAAGGTGAGCCCCTTCCAGACCGGATTCCTGACGACCTCGTCGCAGCAGGGCGCGGGGTCATCCGCAGGCATGCTCGCGAACCACAAGGCCGGCATGGAGCTCATGGGCAACTGGGATCCCGGAGTGATCGCGAGCCTCACCCCGGACCAGAAGCCGCTGCCGGACCTCGGCTGGTTCCCGTTCCCCTCCGTGTCGGGTGGCAAGGGTGACCCGAGCGCGATCATGGGTGGCGTCGACGGCTACTCGCTGTCGAAGAACGCCCCGCCTGCGGCCTTCCAGTTCCTGGAGTTCCTGACCACGAAGGGGCAGCAGGAGGCGTACGCGAAGGCGTTCGACACCATCCCCGTCAACACCGCCGCACAGAGCGTCGTCACTCAGCCGTACAACATCTCGGCACTGAAGGCCTTCAACAAGGCCGCGTACGCGATCCAGTTCCTGGACACCGAGTACGGGCAGAACGTCGGCAACGCCCTCAACCAGGCTGTCGTCGCCCTCATGGCCGGCCAGACGAATCCCGCCGGCATTGTTGCGCAAACTAACGCCGCGGCTGCGAAGGGCTGAATCGACCGATGAGCAACACCCTGAGTACTGATTCGGCCATCGGCCGGCAGACGCAGGGCACCGTTCGAGCCGGGGGTGCGGGCCGTTCCGCACCCCCGGTTTCGCGGCGGCCCACCTCGGGTCGCCGCGGACGGGGCCGCATGCGTCTCGAGATCGCGATCCTGTCCGGACCCGCGATCCTGATGTTCCTGGCCTTCGTCATCTTCCCGGTGGTCCTCGCCGCGTTCTACGGGTTCTACCGGTGGCAGGGCTACGGAGCACCCACCGACTTCGTCGGCCTGAATAACTACAAGCTGATCCTCACCGATCCGGCGTTCCAGGCAGTCCTCTGGCACAACGGCATCATCATGGTGCTGTCGCTCGTCTTCCAGGGCCCGCTCGCGATCCTCCTGGCGCTCCTGCTCAACCAGAAGATCCGCGGCCGCTCGATCATCCGCGTCCTGATCTTCGTGCCATACGTGATCTCGGAAGTCATCGTCGGCACGGGCTGGAGCCTGATGCTCGCGAGGACTGGCGCCGTCAACGACCTGCTCCAGCATGTCGGGCTCGGGTTCCTGCAGGCCGACTGGCTCGCGAACCCATCCATCGCGATCTGGTCGCTGATGGGGATCATCTCCTGGAAGTACATCGGGTTCGCCGTGATCCTGATGCTCGCCGGCCTCCAGTCGATTCCGGACGAGCTGTTCGAAGCGGCACAGATCGACGGTGCCTCCTACTGGCAGATTCAGCGGCGGATCACGCTGCCGCTCCTCGGGCCGACGATCCGGATCTGGGCATTCCTGTCGATCATCGGCTCGCTCCAGCTGTTCGACCTCGTCTACATCATCTGGGGCCAGTACGTGTCCGGGACCGCCGGCACCTCGACGATGGCGATCTACATGGTCGCGCAGGGTCGCGACGCGGGGAACTACGGGTACGGCAGCGCCGTCGCCGTGGTCATGTTCCTCATCTCGCTCATCGTCGCCCTCATCTACCAGCGATTCGTCCTGCGCCGTGACCTGCGCGGGGCTGTGACCGAAGGAGCCGTGTGATGAGCACGACCTCAGCGCGACTCGGGCTGCGCAAGACGCCGAACCGACCCGTGAAACGTGATCGCCGCGACCGCCCCGAGAAGTGGGGCAGCCCGGTCACGTACTTCATTGCACTGCTGCTGATCGCGGTCTGTATCGCGCCCGTCCTGTACATCGTGCTCGGCGGGTTCCGCACGAGCTCGCAGATCACCACGAACCCGGCCGCGTGGCCGCATCCGTGGGTATTCGGCAACTATGCGCAGATCCTGACCTCGGTGACCTTCTGGGGCGAGTTCGCGAACTCGGTGATCGTCGCGCTGCTGAGCACGATCGGCATCGTCGTGCTCGGGCTCATGGTGAGCTTCGTGATCGCGCGGTACGACTTCCGTCTCAAGGGCGCGATGTACTCGCTGTTCGCCGCCGGTCTGATGTTCCCGATGGTGATCGCGATCACGCCGCTCTACATCGTGATCAAGGACCTCGGGCTGGTGGACAACCTCTTCGGGCTCGTCATTCCGCAGATCGCGTTCGGGTTGCCGACGACCGTCATCATCCTGGTGCCGTTCCTCCGGGCGATCCCGAACGAGATCGAGGAGGCCGCAGCCATCGATGGCGCGAGCCGCCTCGGGTTCTTCTTCCGCATGGTGATCCCGCTGTCGGTGCCCGGCGTCGTGACCGTTGCGATCCTCGCGTTCATCGGGAGCTGGAACAACTACGTCCTTCCGCTGTACATCCTCAATTCACAGGCGAACTACACACTGCCGTTAGGTGTCCAGGCGTTCTCGTCGCAATATTCGTCGGACACCGCGAAAGTCCTCGCGTTCACGTCGCTTGCGATGCTGCCCGCGCTGATCTTCTTCTCGATCTTCGAGAAGCGCATCGTCGGTGGGCTCACCGGCGCTGTGAAGGGCTGAGAGGAGCCCCGTGCCGCACGTTCGCATCGACGTCGACCGTCGAGCAACCATCGCACCAGTCCATCGGCGCCTCTTCGGCGGCTTCGTCGAGCACCTGGGCCGGTGCGTCTATGACGGGTTGTACGAGCCCGGCCATCCGTTGGCCAATGCGGACGGCTTTCGAACGGACGTCATCGAACTGGTGCGCGAGCTCGGCATCAGCATGGTCCGGTATCCCGGCGGCAATTTCGTGTCGGGTTTCCGGTGGGAGGATTCGGTCGGCCCGCGTGCGAAGCGTCCGGTCCGGCGCGACCTGGCGTGGCACTCGCTCGAGTCGAACGAGGTGGGCCTCGACGAGTTCGCACGCTGGCTCGACCTCGTCGGAGCGGAGATGATGCTCGCCGTCAATGTTGCGACGCGCGGCATCCTCCCGGCACTCGACCTGCTCGAGTACGCGAACCACCCGTCGGGCACGGCGCTGTCCGACTGGCGGATCGCCAACGGGACGATCGAGCCGCACAACGTGCGGACGTGGTGCCTCGGCAACGAGATGGACGGACCGTGGCAGACCGGTTTCATGAGTGCCGATGAGTACGGCAGCATTGCCGCTCGGACGTCGGCCGCGATGAAGACCGCCGACCCCGACCTCGAACTCGTCGTCTGTGGGTCCTCCGGGTCACAGATGCCGACGTTCGGGGACTGGGAACGGATCGTGCTCGAGCACAGCTACGACTACGTCGACCTCGTGTCGTGTCACGCCTACTACCAGGAGTACGACGGCGATCTCGCGCCGTTCCTGGCGTCGGCGGTCGACATGGAGTCGTTCATCGACACGGTCGCTGCTGCCGCCGACCACGTGGGGTCGAAGAAGCGCTCGCGAAAGCGCATCGACCTCTCCTTCGATGAGTGGAACGTGTGGTACCTCAAGGAACACCAGGAGGCCGCACCCGACCTGAGCGAGTGGCGCCATGCGCCACGGCTGCTCGAGGACGTGTACACGGTGGCGGACGCCGTCGTCGTGGGCAATCTGCTCATGACGCTGCTGAAGCGCAGCGATCGCGTTGTCTCGGCGTCGCTCGCGCAGCTGGTGAACGTGATCGCGCCGATCATGACCGAGCCGGGAGGGGCCTCCTGGCGGCAGACCACGTTCTACCCGTTCGCGATCATGAGCAGATTGGCGACCGGCACCGTGATTCGACCGGTCGTGCAGAGCGAGCGCTATGACGCCGGGAAGTACGGCGACGTGGATGAGGTCGACGCCATCGTCACGGTCGACGACGACCGCGCGGCGGTGTTCCTCGTCAACCGCAACCTCGATGAATCAGCGCAGGTTTCGATCGACGTTCGGAGCCTCGGATGCTCCCGCATCGCCGAGGCGACGACGCTCGCCGACGCAGACCCGCACGCGAAGAACACCCGAGCGGACCCGGAGCGCGTGGTCCCGCGCCGCAACGTCAGCGGAGCGTTCGACAGCGGCACGCTGACGATCGACCTGCCGCCGGTGTCGTGGACCGCGATCGCGCTCTGCTGAGGCTCCAAGCGCGCTGACTCGGGCTCCGGTTGGCTGGAACGATGCGCGAACTCGCCGTCTCCGACTTCCCGACGACCCTGACCGTCATCTGCTGGATGCTCATCGCGCTCGCCGTGGCCTGTGCTGGTGTCGCGACCGTAGACGTGCTGGCCCGTCCGCAGCGGATGGCCGTCATGAACGTCGTGTGGCCCCTCACCATGCTGTTCGGCAGCGTGCTCTGGCTCGCGTTCTACTTCCGATCCGGTCGGGCCGCGCCCCGGGGTGATCACGCCGACAAGGGGAAGCGGAGGATGCCCGTCAGTGTCGCAGTCGGCGCGAGCCATTGCGGAGCGGGATGCGCGATCGGGGACCTGGTCGGCGAGTTCGCGCTGGTCGCGGTCCCTGCGCTCGGCGCGCTCGTGGGACTGCACAGCCTCTATGCGGACAAGATCTTCGCAAGCTGGATCATCGACTTCGTCATCGCATTCATTGCGGGCGTCGTGTTCCAGTACTTCTCGATCGTGCCGATGCGCGGGCTCTCGTTCTGGAAGGGTGTCGGCGCCGCGCTGAAGGCGGACACGCTGTCGATCACCTCATGGCAGGTCGGCATGTACGGATTCATGGCGCTCGCGCAGTTCGTCCTGCTCCCGGCATGGCTTGCAGGGCGCGCGAGCGTGCTCACCCCGGAGTTCTGGGTCGCCATGCAGGTTGCCATGATCGCCGGCTTCGCCTGCGCCTACCCGGTGAACTGGTGGCTCATTCGCATCGGCGTGAAGGAGGCGATGTGACTACGGTGATGCGCATGGCACGCATCGAATCGCCCGCCGACCGGATCCGGGTCGTCGACGCCTGGTGGCGCGCAGCGAACTATCTCACCGTCGGGCAGATCTACCTGCTCGACAACCCGCTCCTGGAACGACCGCTCGACCCCGGCGACATCAAGCCGCGCCTCCTCGGGCATTGGGGAACATCGCCCGCCCTGAATCTCGTCTACGCGCACTGCAACGCGTGGATCGCCGAGCGGGGAGCGTCGATGCTCTACGTCTGCGGCCCCGGCCACGGCGGACCGGCGATGAACGCGAACGCGTGGCTGGATGGCACCTGGAGCGAGCTCTATCCCGCGATCACCCGCGACGTCCGCGGGTTGCAGCAGTTCTTCCGACAGTTCTCGTTCCCCGGTGGCATCCCCTCACATGCAGCGCCCGAGACGCCGGGATCGATCAACGAAGGTGGCGAGCTCGGCTATTCGCTCGCCCACGCGTACGGCGCTGCGCTCGACAATCCCGATCTCGTCGTCACATGCGTCATCGGAGACGGCGAGGCCGAGACGGGGCCGCTTGCAGCCTCCTGGCAGGCGCACACGTTCCTCGACCCGGTGAAGGACGGCGCCGTGCTGCCGATCCTGAACCTCAATGGCTACAAGATCGCCAATCCGACGATCCTCGCTCGGATCCCGGAGGACGATCTGGTGTCGTTCTTCCGCGGAACCGGCTACGAGCCGATCATCGTGGACTCGAAGCGCGTCGACGATGATCCGCTCGCCGTCCACGCACTCTTCGACGGCGCGCTGCGGCGAGCGCTCGCCCGGATCGAGGACATCCAGGACGCTGCACGGGTCGGGAACGGTGTGGTGCGTCCGCGGTGGCCGATGATCGTGCTCCGCACCCCGAAAGGATGGACGGGGCCGAAGGAGGTGGACGGCCTCCCGGTCGAAGGCACGTTCCGCGCGCATCAGGTGCCGCTGCCCGGCGTCCGGGAGAACGCGGAGCACCGCGCGCAGCTCGAACAGTGGATGCGCTCGTACCGGCCGGAGGAGCTGTTCGACGCCGATGCGCAGCCGCTCCCGGTCCTTGACGCGATCCGTCCGGATGGCGACGCTCGGATGAGCGCGACGCCGTACGCGAACGGTGGTCGAATCCGGGTTCCGCTGGATCGTCCCGACCTCGCGCCCTACGCGGCCCCTGTCGACGACGAACGATGGACGACGGCGTCGTCGACAGCGACGCTCGGCCCCTGGTTGCGCGACCTCATCCGCCGGAACCCGGAGACGTTCCGGCTCTTCGGGCCGGATGAGACCGTGTCCAACAAGCTCGACGCGGTGTTCGAGGACACTGAGCGCGTCTGGCGAGCCCGGACCGTGGACACGGATGTTCACCTCGCGCTGGAAGGCCGCGTGACGGAGGTGCTGTCCGAACAGCTCCTCGAGGGCATGCTCGAGGGCTACGTGCTGAGCGGTCGCCACGGCATCATCAACACTTACGAGGCATTCGCCCACATCATCGACTCGATGGTCGGACAGCACGCGAAGTGGTTGGAGTCGAGTGCCGAGATCGACTGGCGCCTTCCGGTTTCGAATCTGACGATCCTGTTGTCGTCGCACGTCTGGCGGCAGGACCACAACGGCTTCTCGCATCAGGATCCCGGGTTCCTCGATGTCGTCGCGTCGAAGCAGCAGGATCTCGTGCGTCTCAAGTTCCCGCCGGACGCGAACACCCTGCTCGCGGTGGCGACCCACGCGATGGAGACGACCGAACGGATCGAGGTGATCGTTGCCGGAAAGCACCCGGAGCCCGTCTTCCTCGGGATCGAGGATGCTGTCGCGCACGCGGCCGCCGGGGTCGGCGTGTGGGACTGGGCCGGGACGGCTCCGCGCGGGGACGAGGTCGACGTGATCCTGGCAGCGGCCGGCGACGTCCCGACCGTCGAAGCGCTCGCGGCGGCGGACATTCTGCGGCAGCACGCGTCCGACGTCGCCGTCCGTGTCGTCAACGTGGTGGACCTGCTGTCCCTCGGTGACCCGCGATCGCACCAGCACCCCATTGACGACGACCAGTACGACGCCCTGTTCCTGCCCGGCACGCCCGTCGTGTTCGCCTTCCATGGCTACCCGTCGCTCGTGCACCAGCTCACGTACAACCGGCACGGCCATGACGACCTCCATGTCCACGGCTTCATGGAGCGGGGAACGACGACATCGCCCTTCGACATGCTCATGCGCAACGAGATGGACCGTTTCGCGCTCGCCCACGATGCGCTCTCCCGGCTGCCGGACGGCACCGAGCGGTTCGGCGATCTGCTCGGCGCGCTGACCGACGCGCGTGGTGCCGCTCGCGCGTTCGCGTACGAAAACGGCGAGGACCACCCGGCGGTCGGTGGCTGGCGGTTCGCCGGCTGGCCGCAGGATGGTGTGGCCGGTGAACCGAACGCGGACGCGTCGGGCTCGCCGGCTCCGGAGGCCGAGTCCACCGATTCGGCCGGGAGCCCTGGCGTCGAGGGAGCCGGGAGCGGCGAGGACTCGCAGACCGAGCGCTGAGCCACCCAGCCGACCGCCAGGTCCTGTGGAGAGCCGTCCGCCTCGAAGTGGCATTTGATATTCTCCTACCACTGTTCGATCGGGGGAGGGATGGTATGCCGGGTGGACGCCGAGCGGCACTGGAGCTCGGGCGCCGACTCCGAGCGCTCGCGGCCGAGGGCTTCATCATCGCCGGCATCGGTTGCGCGCTATTCGCGGTCTGGACGGGCTGGTGGACCGACGTCCTCGCGCGGTCCGATCAGCGAACGATGCTCGCCGCCATCGAGCCGCCGCTACAGCACGAGCCCGGAGCGATACGGCGGTCCGCGCCGCCGGTCGTCGCGACGCCCGGCGACCGCTCGGTATTCGCAACGATGCGCGTCCCCCGCTTCGGCGCCGACTACGTCCGTCCGATCGCGGAGGGGGTCGATCGCCGCACGGTCTTGAACACGGTCGGCCTCGGCCACTATCCGGGGACGGCACTGCCGGGAGGCGCGGGGAACGTCGCGATCGCCGGTCACCGGGTGACGTATGGTCGCCCGCTGTTCGATATTGCCGAGCTCGAGGCGGGGGATCCGATCATCATCCGGGTCGTCGCCCCGGAGCAGGGCGTCGATGCCTGGTATGTCTACCGGGTCACAGCGAGCCGGGTCGTCGCACCGACAGACGTCGATGTGATCGCGCCGGTGCCGACCGATCCGGCGCGTGCACCCATGCACGACGAACGTCTGCTCACCCTGACGGCCTGCCACCCGAAGTGGTCGGCCGCGGAGCGGTACGTGACGCAGGCATCCTTCGATTTCTGGATGGACGCCGCCGACGGCACGCCGGCGGAGGTCGTGTCGCGCTGACGCGCACGCGTGAGTGCGGATGCCGAAACGGCCGCCATCCGTTTCCGGATGACGGCCGTTCGATCGGATCAGGCGCGATGTGCGGGATGCCGGTCGTCCGGCTCCGCGGCCTGTTCTGCCGCGCCGACGTCGTCAACGGGGCGATCGGTCGCCGCGTGCGCGCTCCGCGATGGGTGGTCGGCGACGGCCCGAGCATCGGCGTCGGATGCCGACGCGGTCGCTGCGTCCTCATGCTGGCCGGGAAGCGGGTGTGAGCGCTCGAGCTTTGCGCCTTCCACGTCCACGTCCGGCAGGATCCGGTCGAGCCACTTGGGGAACCACCAGGCGGATCGTCCGAGCAGGTGCATTGCAGCGGGGATGAGGAGCATCCGGACGACGAAGGCGTCGACGAGCACGCCGAAGGCGAGTCCGAACCCGATCGGCTGGATGGTCGACGAGTCGGAGAAGATGAACCCGGCGAACACGGCGGTCATGATGATCGCCGCCGTCGCGACCACCGTGCGTCCGGCATGGAAGCCGCGCTGCACCGCGACCCGGGCCGATGCGCCATGCGCATATGCCTCGCGCATGCCGGACACCAGGAAGAGCTGGTAGTCCATCGCGAGCCCGAACAGCACCCCGACCTCGATCGTCGGCAGGAAGCTCAGGATCGGCTGCGGGTCGTGCACACCGAACACCGCGCCGAGCCACCCCCACTGGTAGATCGCGGTGAGACCTCCGAATGCCGCGAAGAGCGACAGGATGAACCCGGCGGTCGCCGTCAGCGGCACCAGGAACGATCGGAACACGAAGATCAGGATGATGAGCGAGAGTCCGACGACCACGACGAGGTAGAGCGGGAGCGCTGCGGCGAGCTTGTCGGATACGTCGATGTTGCCGGAGGCTGTGCCCGCGACGCCGAGATCGATGTTGCCCGAGATCGGCGACATGTTTCGGAGCGACCGCACGAGCTGTTCCGTTGCGACGCTCGACGGGCCGGACTTCGGAATCACCTCGTAGGCGATGACTTTGTTGTCGCTGGAAGCGCCGATCGGGGTGACGGAGGCTACGTCGGAGTGCGACGCGAGCTTGTCGCCGATCTGGACCTCTTGCTGGGTCAGCGCGTCACCGGTCTTCGCGCTCGGCAGGTTCGCGACGACGAGCAGCGGGCCGTTCACGCCGGCGCCGAACTTCGCCTCGGTCACCTTGTACGCCTTGTACTGGTCGCTCGATGTCGGTTCGGACGCGCCGTTCGGCAGTCCGAGGCGCATGGAGAGCGATGGGATCGCGATGGTGAGCAGGGCGGCGACGCCGACGACAAGGGTGATGATCGCGCGAACCGTCGACATCGGCTTGCTCGGGACGCGGGTGGCCCCGGTCGAGCCGATCGAGGCGCGCTCCTTCTTGCGGAGGATTCGCTGCCCGACGAGCGCGAGGATCGCGGGCGTGAACGTGATGGCGATCAGGATCGCGACTGCCACGCCGACGGCGCCGACCGTCCCCATCAGGCCGAGGAACGGAATGCCGGTGATGTTCAGAGCGGCGAGCGCCACGACGACCGTCGACCCGGCGAAGACCACCGCGTTGCCCGACGTGCCGTTCGCGAGGCCGATCGACTCGTGCACCGACATGCCCTGGCGGAGTTGCGCACGGTGCCGGTTCAGGATGAAGAGCGAGTAGTCGATGCCGACCGCGAGCCCGAGCATGACCCCGAGCACCGGAGTGGTCGAGTTGAAGTCGACGATGCCCGAGAACGCGAGCGTCGCGAGCGCGGAGATGCCGACGCCGATGATCGCGGAGAGGATCGGCAGGCCCGCGCCGATGAGCGTGCCGAGCATGACGAACAGTGCGATCGCGGCGATCACCAGACCGCCGATCTCGCCGGGCCCGAGCACGCTCGGCACGGTCTGCGCGATGTCGTTCGATACGTACGCGGACACGCCGGGGAGCGATGCGTCGTGCACCGTCGAGATGACCCGATCCTTCAAGGACGCAGGGACCTCGAAGGTGCCCTTCGTGAACTGCACGGTGCCGACGGCGGCCGACCCGTCCTTCGACACGAACTTCGTGCTGGTCGACAGGTCGTACTTCTTCTGGTTCAGGGAGAGCGTCGCCGACTCACTGTTCAGCTTCTTCGTGTTCGCGTCGATCTGCTGCTGCGCGCTCGTGATCTGCTGTTGGCCCGCGTCGATCTTCGCCTGCTCGGCCTGAAGCTGCTGGGCGGCAGCCGCCTGCGCGGCGGCTCCGGCTGCTGCTGCCTTCGCTTTCGCCGCATCGAGCTGCTGCTGTGCCTGCTGCAACTGGGTCTTCTGTTGATCGAGTTGTTGCTGCGCCGACGCGAGCTTGCTCTTGCCATCGGCGAGCTGCTGTTTCGCGTCGCTCAGCTTCTTGCCCGCGTCAGCGATCTGCTGTTCGGTGGTGAACGGATTTGTGGTGGCGCGCACACCGCTGAACTTGCCGATCGACGTGAGCAGATTGCCGACATCGGTCTTCTCGGCGGCGGTGAAGGGCTTGCCGTTCTTCGTCTCGAAGACGATCGTGCCGCTGCCGCCGGACGCCTTCGGGAACTGCTTCGCCAGCTGGTCGCTGACCTGCTGCGTCTTGGTCCCGGGGATCGTGATCGATGAGGAGAGCGCCCCGTGGAAGGCTGCGTACGCCCCTCCGGCGAGGCCGAGGATCACGACCCAGGCGACGATGACGAAGGCGCCCCGGCGCGCGGAGAAGCGCCCGAGTCGATAGAGGAGGCCTGCCATGGTTTGCGTGCTCCGATCCGTTGCTGTGGTTGCGTCGTGGTTTGGATCGGGGTGCGTCGGTGGACCCCGGGTGGGTGACGGGTGGTCTTAGGACTCGGGCAGGTACCCGGAGCGGATGCTCTCAAGCAGTCTGCTGAGTAGCTCGAGCCAGCGCTGGTCGGCTGCGGGGCTTCGCTCGCCGTGGGTTTCGAGCAGCCAGCGTTTGGCGATGACGACGATGCCGTTGAACAGCCCGGTGACGAGGAGCTCCACGTCGAGCGGGTCGGCGCCGGGATTGCGACGCTGGACCTCGGCCTGGAGGCTCGCTGCGGTTCGGGCGAACGCCTCTTGTGTCATGACCACGCCGCGTCGGTCGTCGTGCTCGTGTCCTCCGAGGATCGATGAGACCCGGCTGATCGCCGCGCCCAGCTCGGCTGCCCGGAGGGTCTCGGCGAGCTCGGTGAACATCGCCGCGCGGCTGCCGTCACCGACCGGCGTCGCGGCGGCCGCGGCGAGGAACTGGTCGACGACCACCTGCAGTTCGGCGGTCCCGACCGTGACCACGATCTCGTCGAGCGACCGGAAGTGGTTGAACACCGTCCGCCGCGATACATCGGCGCGCTCGGCCAATTCGTCCACGCTGAACTCGTTCGACCCTTCTGCGATCAGCGCACGTGCGGCCGCGACGATTGCTTCGCGGTGCCGCGCACGGAGAGCCCTGCGCCGATCGGTCGTGGTGGTCACGGGAGCACTGTACGCCTCTGCTGCACTCGGTGCAATGTTGCACTGAGTAAAGGCTCAGGCGCGCTCCGGTGCTGCCGATGTCCCACGCCGGACCGACGCGTCCGCGCCCGACTCGGGTGCGGACTCGCCGCGCCCGAGCCGAAGCGTCGCGAGGAGTCCGATGACCAGGAACCCCGCGGCGGACCACGCGGCGACCCGCGTCGCATCGCTGAAGGACTCGGCGGCGAGGGCTGCGGCCTCCGGCTGCTGCTGTCGGAGGCCCGCGATCGCCCCGCCCGACGAGTTCACTACAGCGTTGGCCACCGATGTCGCGGCCGCTGCAGGCACGCCGTGGTCTTCGAGCCGCGTCTGCAGCAGCGAGCCGGACAGGCCGAAGAGGATCGTCCCGAGGATCGCGATGCCGAGGGCCGATCCGATCTGCCGCGCGGTGCTCTGCGTTCCGGAGCCTTCCCCGCTCCGGGAGATGGGGACGTCCTTCAGCACCACGCCGGTGAGCTGGGCTGTCGCGAGTCCGACGCCGAACCCGTAGACGAACAAGCACGGCACGACGGCCCACCAGTGCGTGCTCGCCGAGATCACGAATCCGAGCGACGCGACACCGACGATCTCGGCAGCGATCCCGATACGGACGATCGGGAGTGCACCGATGCGCTGACCGGCGGTGGCGGCGAAGCCGCTTGCGACGAACGAGCCGATCGCGAGCGCGAGCAGGATGAAGCCGGTCTGCAAGGCCGAGTATCCGAGCACGTTCTGCAGCCAGATCGGGAGCGCGAGCACGATGCCGAACTCGCCGAGCGACACGATCATCGCCGCGATGTTGCCGTTGCGGAACGACGCGATCGTGAACAGATCGAGTGCGACCAGCGTTGCACGGCCGCGCGCGGCGCGCGCACGGCTCCACCACACGAATGCGATCGCCGCGACCACGGCGAGACCGAACGCGAACGGAATCGGCGACAACGAGGCCGGGAACGACCAGGCGCCGACGGTGAACTGCTCCTTCGGCGACCACCACCCGTACGTGCGCCCCTCGACGAGCCCGAAGACGAGCGATGCACTGGCGACGATGCTCAGCACGGCGCCGACACTGTCGATGGGCCCGGCATGATCGCGGTCCCGAGACTCCCGAACGACGGTGAGTGCGCCGATGATGATCGCGATCGAGATCGCCGGATTGATGCCGAATGCCCAGCGCCAGGAGAAGTCGGTGGTGAGCCAGCCGCCGAGCAGCGGGCCGACGGCGACCATGCCGCCGATCGTCGAGCCCCAGATGGCGAACGCGATGCCGCGTTCACGGCCTTGGAACTCTGCATTGACGAGCGAGAGTGTCGTCGGGAGCACCATTGCGCCGCCGATGCCCTGCACCACGCGGGACAGGATGAGGAGGCCGCCGCTCGGCGCGAGCGCGGCGAGGATGCTCGCGAGCGCGAAGATCGTGACCCCGATCACGAGGAGGCGACGGCGTCCGACGCGGTCGGCGAGCGACCCGAACACGAGCAGCAGTGCGGCGAAGACGAGGGTGTAGCTCTCTTGGATCCACTGCACCCCGGTCGAGCTGACCTTGAGATCGTCGACGATGGACGGGATCGCGACGTTGACGATCGTCGAGTCGACGATGATCAGCGCCACGGCGAGGCTGATGAAGATGAGTCCGATCCATCGACGTGGGTTGACGGTGGTGTCGGACGACGTGCTCGGTTCGGCGGCCATGTTCACCTTTCGACTGCTATCAGCATGCTTACTACTAGCCTACCTATCTGTCCGGAAACCGGCGCTGGCGACCCGAATCTGGGGACAGCGGGCGCGCCTCCGGGCAGGATCGAGCAATGAGAAGACAGCGGGTCACGGTGCTCGCCGGCGGCGTCGGCGGCGGCCGGTTCGCATGCGGGGTGCGGGACCTGTTCGCGGATCAGGATGCGGACCTCCGGATCGTCGTCAACACCGGTGACGACATGTGGTTCGCCGGCTTGCGCGTCTGCCCGGACCTCGACTCCGTCATGTATGCGCTCGCGGGCGTCAACGACTCCGAACGCGGCTGGGGTCGCGCCGGCGAGAGCGAGCGCGTCAGTGCCGAGATGGCCGCGTTCGGCATGGACACCTCGTGGTTCACGCTCGGCGATCTCGACCTCGGAACGCACATCGCTCGGAGCGCCCTGCTCCGTAGCGGCACCACGCTGACCGAAGCGACGCAGCGGCTCAGCCGCCGGTGGGAACTCGGGGCAACCGTGCTGCCGGTCACGGACGCCGAGGTTCCGACCCTCGTCGACGTCGAACTGGACGGCCACCCGGCCCGCATCCACTTCGAGGAGTGGTGGGTTCGCCACCGCGCAGCGATTCCGACGAACGGCTTCGTGTTCGAGGACGCCGCAGCGGCGGGCATCAGCGCTGCGGCAGCGGAGGCCATCCGCGATGCCGACATCGTGCTCATCGCGCCCTCGAACCCGATCGTCTCGATCGCGCCCATGCTCGCGATCCCGGGCGTTCGCGAGTCCATCGGCGCCAGTCGCGGCCGCGTCATCGGTGTCGCGCCGATCATCGGCGGCCACGCGGTGCGCGGGATGGCCGAGCAGTGCTGTGCGGTCGTCGGGGTCCCCGCCACCGCACAGGGCGTCGGCCTGTATTACGGGGCTCGGAGTGCAGGCGGCATTCTCGACGGCTGGATGGTGGACACGGTCGACGCCGATGCGATCGGGCCGCTCGCCATGGGCGGAATCCATGCCCGGTCCGTGCCGCTCTGGATGCGCGACGCGACGACGACGCGCGCCCTTGCTGCCGCCGCCGTCGAACTCGCCTCATTCCGGCCCCTCGTCGAGCCCGCCCGGTGAGCGACCTGCTCGTGTTCGCGCCGACCGGGATCCCCGAGATCGACGCGGGCACCGATCTGCTTGTGGTGATCGGGGACGCGCTCGCCCGCGATCCGCACGGGGTCACGAACGGCGACATCGTCGCCGTCACCAGCAAGGTGGTCTCGAAAGCCGAGGGCCGAACTGCACCGGCGTCGGAGCGAAGCCGCGTCATCGACGAAGAGACGGTCCGCATCGTGGCGGAGCGGACCAGCCCGGACGGGCGAATCACCCGGATCGTCGAGAATCGGCTCGGCATCGTCGGTGCCGCGGCCGGTGTCGATGGGTCGAACACGGCGCCGGGCACGATCCTCCGACTCCCTGTCGATCCGGACGCCAGCGCGGCCTGGCTCCGTTCCGGTCTGGAGGCACGGTTCGGCTGCCGTCTCGGCGTGGTCGTCACCGACACGCTCGGCCGGGCTTGGCGGCAGGGCCAGACCGACGTCGTGATCGGAGCAGCTGGGGTTCGTGTGCTGCTGAACCTTGCTGGCACACCGGACGCCGGTGGACGCCCGCTCGGGGTGACCGCGCCCGCGGTCGGCGATGAGATCGCCGCAGCGGCCGATCTCGTCCTCGGCAAGGCGTCGGGGCTGCCGGTGGCGGTGCTCCGCGGGCTCGGGCACTTGCTCGACGACGCCGCGCCGGGCGCACGATCCTTGCAGTACCCCGCCGATCGGGACTGGTTCCGCCAGGGGTCGGAGGAGGCGTATCGCGCTGGCTTCGCCGCAGGGCGGGCGTCAGCCGCGCCGTGACCGCCTGGACCGTGCTCATTCCGGTGAAGGGAACCGCTGCCGCGAAGCGGCGCCTCGGCGCGACGGCGGAGCAGGCGCTCGCGATCGCCCTCGACACCGTGGCTGCTGCGGTTCCGGTTGCCGATGTCGTCGTCGTCACGGCGGCCGATCCGGCGCTGTTCCGACCCCTCGGAGCGCGGGTGCTCACCGAGCCGAAATCGATCGCGGGGCTCAACGCGGCGCTCCGGTGGGGGCTGGAACGCATGCCGGAAGACCAGCCGACGGCGTGCCTCCAGGGCGACCTGCCGGCGCTCCGCCCAGACGAACTGCGGCGCGCGCTCGCCGCGGCCGGGCGGTACGAGCGAGCGATCGTGCCGGACGCATCGGGCACCGGGACGGTCCTGCTCACTGCCCGTCGAGCGGACGCGATCACGCCCATGTTCGGGATCGACTCGGCGCGTGCGCATGAGCGGGCGGCGTTCGTCCGCCTTGCGCTCTCCGACATCGACGGGCTGCGGCAGGACGTCGACACACCGGCGGATCTTGTGCGGGTCGACGGTCGGGTGGGGGAGCGCACGGCTCGAGCGTTCGGGATCCGACCGCGATCCGTTTTGTGACGCTGCAATACGGCGGATTCGCAGCGATTCATAGCGAGTGCAAGGATTGACGCGTTGGTTGCATCGACAACCTCGTGAAGGAGAACCCCCCGGATGAAACGCCTCACCGCGCTGAAGACCGCCGCCATCGCTGCCGTTGCCGCCCTCGCTCTTGCGGGGTGCTCGTCGACGGGCGGATCTCCCAGCGGATCGGCAAGCGGGTCGAGCGCGGGCGGCACGCTGACCGTGCTCACACCGGCATCGGCGGTGCACCTCGACCCGGCGACGAGCGAGAACCTCGCCATCACCACGCTCGGGCTCATCGTCCGTCGCCTGACCGCCTGGGACATTGAGCCGGGCAAGCCCGCGAAGGTCGTTCCGGACCTGGCGACGAACACCGGGGTCTCCTCCGACAACGGCAAGACGTGGACGTATCACCTGAAGAGCGGGATCAAGTTCCAGAACGGCAAGGAGATCACCGCGCAGGACATCAAGTGGGGCGTCGAGCGGTCGTTCGCGCCGACACTCACCGGCGGCCTCAGCTACCACAAGTCGCTCCTCATCGGCGGGGACACCTACAAGGGGCCGTTCACCGGGCAGTCGCTCTCCAGCATCGACACGCCCGACGCCTCGACCATCGTGTTCCACCTCAACACCTCGTACGGTGACTGGCCGTGGCTCGTGTCGATGCCCGCGTTCGCGCCGGTTCCGGTCGGCCAGGGGACGACTGCCGCCTACGACAGCAACCCGGTGTCGTCGGGCCCGTACCAGGTGCAGTCGAACCAGCAGGGATCCCAGCTGACGCTCGTTCGGAACAAGTACTGGAGCGCCAAGACCGACAGCGTCCGGACCGCAGGCCCCGACAAGATCGTCTACCAGGAGAGCCAGGACCCCTCGACCGTCACCCAATCGCTCATCGCCGATGCCGGGAGCGCGCAGACCTCGTTCGACGCGAGCTACCTCGGCGCGGCCGAGCTGAACCAGGTCCGCGCCAACCCGGACGCGCAGAGCCGCCTCGCGACGAGCAAGGCCGGGCCGATCAACTACCTTGCGATCAACACCTCGAAGGGGTCGCTGAAGGACCTGACGGTGCGCAAGGCGCTCGAGTACGCCGTGGACAAGCAGTCCTTCCGTCTCGCGGCGGGCGGATCGCTCGCCGGCACCTACGCGTCGACGCTCATCACACCCGGGATCGCCGGCCGCCAGCAGTACAACCTGTACCCGGCGCCGGACACCGGTGACGTCGCGAAGGCGAAGGCGCTGCTGAAGCAGGCCGGCGTCTCCGGGCTGAACCTCACCCTGATCACTCAGAACGACTCGTCATCCCTTGCCGAGGCGCAGGCGCTGCAGCAGGGCATCGAGCGCGCGGGGATCACCGTGACGCTGAAGCCGGAAGACACCGACACCTTCTACACGGACGCCACGAACAACGACGACTACGACCTCGCACTGTTCAGCTGGCAGCCGGACTTCCCATCGGCGAACGCGAACATCCAGCCGCTGTACGCATCGAGCCAGATCGGCAACGGTGGATACAACGTCTCGCACTACTCGAACCCCGCCGTCGACGCCCTCATCCAGCAGGCGACCGGCGCGGTGAACCAGCAGCAGGCGCAGAAGCTCTGGGTCGAGGCGGACAAGAAGATCATGGCCGACGCGCCGATCGTGCCGCTCACCTACGCGAAGCAGTCCTTCCTGCACGGTTCCAAGGTGCAGAACTTCCAGATCGCGGACTTCCCCGCCTATCCGAACTACCTGAAGATCACACTGGCCAAGTGACCTCTTCCGCGCAGGAGCCGATCCTCGTCGTCGACGGGCTCCGCGTTGCCTTCGGGCGCGCGGAGCCCGTCGTCGACGATGTCTCGTTCACCCTCACCCCCGGCCGGGTGCTCGCCCTCGTCGGCGAGTCCGGCTCCGGCAAATCGGTATCCGCGATGAGCGTCCTCGGGCTGCTCCCGCGAACGGCGCACGTGACCGGCAGCGTCCGCTTCCGGGGCGATGAACTCATCGGGGCACCCGAGCCGTCGCTGCAGGCGGTTCGCGGCGCTGGGATCGGCGTGGTGTTCCAGGAGCCGATGGCGTCCTTCACCCCGGTGCTCCGGATCGGAACCCAAATCGCCGAGGCGGTTCGGGCCCACGGCACCGACCTCGACCGCGAAGGCGTGGCAGATCGGGTTCGCGCGCTGCTCGATGCGGCCGGGATCGCCGACATCCCGCGCGTCATGCGGTCCTTTCCGCATGAGCTGTCGGGCGGCCAGCTGCAACGGGCGATGATCGCGATGGCGCTCGCCGGGGACCCGGTCGCGCTGATCGCCGACGAACCCACGACCGCGCTCGACGTGACGGTCCAGGCCGGGATCCTGGATCTGATCCGCAGGCTGTGCCGTGAGCGGTCCCTCGCGGTCCTGCTCATCACGCATGACATGGGTGTTGTCGCCGACGTGGCGGACGATGTGCTCGTCATGCGCCGCGGAGTCGAGGTCGAGCATCAGCCTGTCGACGCGCTCTTCGCACACCCCCAGCAGGCCTACACACGGGCGTTGCTCGACGCCGTTCCCGAGCTGGAGGCGCGTCCCGGCTCCGACACGGCGGGCGCTGGTGAACCGGCGGTCGCGCGATCGACTGCCGCGAGCCTCCAGCATGTGTCGATCCGCTACGCGCGGACCGGCGAGCCCACCGTGGCGGACATCGACCTGACGCTCCGCGCCGGGGAGACGCTCGGGCTCGTCGGGGAGTCCGGCTCGGGGAAGTCGACGATCGGGCGGGCGCTCGCGGGCCTCGTGCCGGTCGTGTCCGGCACGGTGATGGTCGGCGGTCAGGACATCGCGCGGGCCCGCGGACGCGCGCTGCGCGCAATTCGCAGTCGCGTCGGACTGGTGTTCCAGGATCCCGCGTCGTCGCTGAACCCGCGCGCGACGATCGGCTGGAGCATCGCGGAGCCGCTCACGCTGCACACCGACCTCGACGAGGCTGCGCGCCGCGCGCGCGTTGCCGAACTGCTCGCGGCCGTCCAGCTCGACCCGGCGATGGCGACGCGATTTCCGCACGAGCTGTCGGGTGGGCAGCGGCAGCGCGTCGCGGTGGCTCGCGCACTCGCGCTCCGACCGACGCTCGTGATCGCGGACGAGCCGACGAGCGCCCTCGACGTGACCGTGCAGGCCGCTGTGCTCGACCTGCTTCGGGCTCTGCAGGCCGAGCTCGGGTTCGCGTGTCTGCTCATCAGTCACGACCTCGCCGTCGTGCGCTCGCTCGCGACCGAGGTCGTCGTGCTGCGTCAGGGGCGCATCGTCGAGCACGGCGCGACGGAGCAGGTGCTCTCGCAGCCGACGAGCGAGTACACGCGCATGCTCCTCGCCGCCGCACCGGTCGCGGACCCGGCGCGTCAAGCCGAGCGCCGGGAGGCGTGGCAGGCGTTCGCAGCCGACGAGCAGGCAGGGGAGACGGCAGCATGACGACGACGCACATGCTCGACGAACCGGCGGTCGCGGCCCCTCGGACCACGGGCCTCCGTGCCGTGCTTCGGCGCGTGTTCCAGGACCGGTGGGCGCTGGCGGCGGCGATCATCATCGGCGTCTACGCTGTGGTCGCGATCTTCGCACCGCTCATCGGCGCGCTGAGCGGCCAGAATCCGTACTCGTACCACACCGACGCGCTGAACGGCTTCGGGGCCCCGACCGGCGCCGGCGGCGGGATCAGTCCGAAGCACTGGTTCGGGCTCGAGCCGCTCAGCGGGCGCGACCTGTTCGCCATCGTCATCTACGGCGCGCGGACCTCGCTGGGGATCGGAGTCGCCGCGACGATCCTGTCGATCGTCATCGGCGTGCTCGTCGGTGTGTCCACCGGATTCCTCGGCGGCTGGTACGACCGCATCCTCAGTCGCGTCGTCGACGTGCTGTTCGGGTTCCCGTCGCTGATCTTCATGATCGCCCTGACGGCGATCGTGCCGCGCACGTTCCCGGCGCCGATTCTCGTGGTACTCGTGATCGGCTTCTTCGGGTGGCCGAGCGTGGCGCGGGTGATCCGCGGGCAGACGCTGTCGCTCCGCGAACGCAATTTCGTCGTGGCATCGACCGCGATGGGTGCCGGCGCGTGGCACGTGATGCGGACGCAGCTGCTCCCGAACCTCGCGGCGACGATCACCGTGTACGCGACGATCTCGATCCCGTCGATGATCGGAGCGGAGGCCGCGCTCTCGTTCCTGAGTGTCGGTGTCACCCCGCCAACCCCCTCCTGGGGCCGAACGATCGGCGACGCGATCGCGTGGGTGCAGACCGACCCGATGTACCTGGTGTTCCCGGGCGCGGCGCTGTTCATCATCACGCTCGCGTTCAACGTGCTCGGCGACGCGCTGCGCGATGCGATCGATCCGCGTCGCCCGACCCGGACGGGAGGCCCGGCTTGACGCTCGCCCGATTCATCGTCGTTCGTATCCTCGGTGCACTGCTCGTGCTGCTCATCGTGGCCGCGGTGACGTACGCGCTGTTCACGCTCCTGCCCACCAACCCGGCGCGCGCGATCTGCGACAAGCCGTGCACGCCGGACCGGCTGGCGGAGGTCAAGGCATTCCTCGGCACGGACAAGCCGTGGATCATGCAGTTCCTCGCCTATCTCGGCGGCATCTTCGCGGGCCGGTCATTCGGCACCGGTTCCTCGGCGCTCGTATGCGGCGCGCCGTGCTTCGGGTACTCGTTCCAGCTGCACGAGAGCGTGACGACGCTCATCCTGTCCCGCCTGCCCGTCACGGCCTCGATCGCCGTCGGCGCCGCGGTGCTGTGGCTCGTCGTCGGCGTCGCCGGGGGGACGACATCCGCCCTGAAACGAGGAAGCGCGCTCGACCGCTCGGTGATGACGTTCGCGGTCGCGGGAGTGTCCGCACCGACCTATCTCGTCGGGCTGCTGCTGATCCTGCTGTTCGGGTTCGTGCTCCACATCCTGCCGGCCAGCGGATATGTGCCGTTCACCGAGGATCCCGTCGCCTGGTTCACGCATCTGATCCTGCCCTGGGTCACGATCGCGTTCGTCAGCGGCGCGATCTACGCACGGCTCACGCGCGGCGAGATGCTCGAGTCGATGGGGCAGGACTTCATCCGCACCGCGCGCGCCAAGGGCATCAGTGAACGTCAGGTGGTCGTACGGCATGGTCTCCGCACCGCGATCCTGCCGGTCGTCACGCTGTTCGGCCTTGACCTCGGGTCGCTGCTCGGCGGCGCGATCATCACCGAGAAGGTGTTCTCGATGCAGGGTCTCGGCGCGCTCCTCATCGACGCCGTGCACTCGCTCGACCTGCAGGTCGTCGTCGGCTTCACGGTGTTCGCCGCATTCCTGATCGTCGTCGCGAACGTCATCGTCGACATCGTCTACAGCGTCGTCGATCCGCGGGTGCGGCGGCGAGCGTAACCATCCGACCCAGTTGTCAGGCTAGCTTGGTGCTGCCAAATTGGGCCAGCGCCCGGGCGATCTGTGGAACGTCCGCGCGCCCGGTAGCTGCGTCGATCATGAGATTGAATGCAGCGTCCACATCGAAGTTCGGCCGGAGTTCCACGCCGTTGCAGCCGAGGAATACCCATGCCGCAGCCCAGGCGGCACGCTTGTTGCCGTCGATCAGAGCGTGATTTCGCGCCAAAGAATGCAGCAGGGCTGCTGCCTTCTGCCAGTCATCCGGATACGCGTCCACGCCGAAAACGCTGCTCCGGGGCCGGGCGACGGCTGCGTCAAGCAAGCCAACGTCACGCACCGACACCGAGCTCCCAAAGGCGGCAGCTGCGGCAGTCAGGACGTCATCGCGATCCAGAAAGTAGGTCACGCCAAGCGAGCGTTCAGCTCGGCCGAGGTTGCCGCGACCCGCTGCGCCAACTGCGCAACCAGCGCTTTTCGGCTGCGAGCCGCGTTGAGAGCGGTGTCATGCACGTAGGACTTCAGGGACTGCTCCGCGGATGCCGTCCGGATTTCCTCCAGCTCGGCCTCAGTGAAGGTGACGTTGAGGGACGGCATACTCCTAGCTTACGGAGTGAGTACCAAGATCGGTACCGCGATGACTCGGTCGCGCGGCCCGAGGGACCGAGTCCCACGCGCTGTTCCGGACCGCCCTGGCGCACGAGCGGGTGAGAACCCCCAGGGATGGGACGCTCAGAAGTACGTCATCCCGTGCGGCGTTCGCGCTGGCCGCAGCAGGGAGCGGAGGGTCTCGGCCGCTGCGGCGCTGCCGGTGACCAAGCCGACATCGTGCAGCACGACCGGGTCCACCGCGCCGAGCAGGAGCGAGCCGAGCGTCGAGACATCGAGCTCGAGCTCGCCGGCGCCCTCGATCCGGTCGACGCGCCCACGGCCGCCCAGGACGGTCAGCCGATAGGTTCCGTCGGCGTATCCCAGCGTGTCGTGAACGTGCAGCGTGACCGATCCGTCCGCGGCGAAGGGTCGGGATTCGAGTGTTGCCGCGGGGTCGAGGATGCGGAGCCAGACATGGTCCTCCTCATGGTCGATGTCGAAGGCCCGGGTGTCTGCGAGGACGAGGGGCAGCGGATCTTCGATACGAGCGAACGGATAGATCACGCGGTCGGTCAGGTCGATCGAGAGCAGGAACTCCCACAGACCGAGGTAAGCCTGCTCGTCCACGGCGATGAGGTCGACGATCTCGACAGTCGTCGGTGACCCGTCCTGCTCGTGCACGCGGTAGGTCACGTATCCGTCGACGTGGCTATCGAGCCGGTGAACGGCGGCGCGGATCGAGCGGTCAGGCGTGGGATCGCTGAGGCGGTGGCCGAGCAGCGACCCCCACGCGCCCACATTGCGCACCATGGAACCGAGCGTCCGGCTGTGGAACCGGTCGAACACCGCCCGTGCCAGCCCATCGCGAAGCGATGCCGGCGGAACCACCACGACCTCACCGCGCGGCGCGACGAGGAGCGGGAGCGCCCTCGATCGCTGCACGGTGACCTTGCGCTCCCGGATCGCCGGACCGAAGCCGAAGCGCCGGTAGATCGTGCCCTCGCTCGCCGTCAGGCTCGCGAGCGGAAACTCCTGCGCGGCTGCATACTGCAGCGCGTCCGTCATCATTCGGCGGAGAATCCCACGGCGCCGCTCGGTCGGCCGAACCGTGACCGCGCGGATCGCGAACGTGTCGACGCTTGTGCCGTCACCCCAGCTCATCGGCTTCGGCAGCGCACCGAAGGTGCCCACCGGTGCCGCAGCGTCCATCGAATCGGGGGCCGGTTCGCGGCGGAACACGTCGAGCGTGACCTCGTGCTCCTCCATGTGATCGCGGACGTCGGCGGCCAGGGCATCGCGGTCGGGGGCGTCCTGCAGGAACCCGAGCGCGATCGCCTCGATATGGGCCATCGTCGCCGCGTCGGGCTTGCCGGTCGTATCAAGGGCGGGAGCGCCCCAACGGAGTTCGTATCGTGCGTCGAAGTCGGCGTCGCTCACCCTGCGACCCTATCCCCACGCGAATGCACAATTCACCGATTTTTGGAACATTTGGCTAAACTGTCTTCATGTCCGAAGTCGCGTTGACCGACGCCCGTAACAGGCTCTCCACGATCGTCGACGATGCGCATCGCGAGCCGGTGTACCTGCTGAAGCACCATCGACCCGTAGCTGCAATTGTGGACGTAGATCTGCTCGCCCATCTGATGGAGGACGCCGAGGAACTCGCCGACATCCGTGCCGTCGACGCGGCGTGGGCAGAAGCAGAGCGCCTGAGCGAGCTGCCTGTTCCGTGGGATGAGGTGAAGCACGACCTGGGTCTGTCATGACGTATCAGGTCGCATTGCTGCCAGGCGCGGCACGCTCGGTCAAGAAGCTACCGCCCGAAGGCAAACGGCGGGTGCAAGCCATGATCGAACTGTTGGCGACCGATCCTCGACCTCCGACGGCCCGAAAGCTCATCGCTCGGCCGGAATGGCGAGTGCGCTCGGGCGATTACCGAGTGCTCTACCGAATCGAAGACGAGCGGCTGACAATCGTGGTGGTCGACGCCGGGCACCGTCGCAGCGTTTACGAAGACCGTCGTTGAATGCCGCGTTCCTGCATCAGTCCGTCGATCCCTGCGGCGGATGCAGGAGCAATTCGACCCGATCCCGCAGGTAGTCGGCGAGGGGGACCGCGACATCTGACGTGGGACTCCATCGCACGTACGGCGCACCGTCGCGCACGAACAGCGGTCCGGTCGCGCCGATGAGCGAGTCGTCGAGCGGGATCGCAACCGCACCGTGATTCACCGTGTCGCCGAAAGGGATTCGCCCGCGAACCGCTGCGGCGCGGTAGGCGCGGCGCAGCTCCATCGAGCGCGCCACGAACTGGGATCGGCCGGGATCCGTGACGCGCGTGATCGCAGCGGTCGCCCAGACGGAGCCGGACCGGTCCAGGAGGAGCGCGCCGAGCCTCCAGACCCGACCCGTCTGCCGGATGATCGCGTCGCGCCGCACGCCGAGGCGGGTCTTGGCCGACTCGTACACGCCGAGCGCCTCGTCGCGCACGTCCGCGTCCGCGAGCGCTGCGGCCGCTGCGCCGAGGAGCGCACGCGCCGCCTGCACTCCTGGGTCGTCGCTCACATCACCCATCGTGCACGATCCGACGTCGCTGGGAATGCATCGCCCTCTTCATACGGTTGCATGGGCGTATGAACGTGATCGAGTGGCTGTTCAACGCGCAGATCGTCATCGGTCACCAGACCGTGCTCTGGCGCGAGGTCATCGGCAACGTGTTCGGCCTGCTCAGTGCGCTCGGCGGGATGCGACGCAAGGTGTGGGCATGGCCGGTCGGCATCGTCGGCAATGCCCTGCTGTTCACGGTGTTCCTCGGGGCCGTGTTCGGCACGCCGAACCCGGTGAACCTGCTCGGCCAGGCCGGCCGCCAGGTCATGTTCATCATCGTGTCGGTCTACGGATGGTGGCGCTGGACCCGCCGCCCCGACGCGGACGCGCCCGCGGTCGAGATCCGCTGGGCATCGTGGCGCACGCGGGTGCTCCTCGCCGTCGGCATGGTCGGCGGCACGCTCATCCTGACGCCGATCTTCCGAGCCCTCGGCTCGTACGCCCCGGTCTGGAGCGACGCGTGGATCTTCGTCGGGTCACTCCTCGCCACCTACGGCATGGCGAAGGGGTGGGTGGAGTTCTGGCTGATCTGGGTCGCGGTCGACATCGTCGGCGTGCCGCTCCTGTTTTCCGCCGGGTACTACGCGTCGGGTCTGATGTACGTGTTCTACGGCGCGTTCACGCTGACCGGGTTCTTCGTCTGGATGCGGACGCAACGGGAGCGCACGCCCGCCGTCGTCACTGTCGGCTGACCCCGCGGACTCAGTGCCCCTGCAGCGGCACGAGTCGCGCCAGCTGCGTGACATGCCCGGGTTCGAGCTCCTCGAGGGTCGCGACGCCCAGGAGGCGCATGGTGCGTTCGATCTGCTCCGACAGGATCTGGATCATCCGATCCACGCCCGCCTCGCCGCCGGCCATCAGCCCGTACAGGTAGGCGCGGCCCACCATCGTGAACCGTGCGCCGAGCGCGACCGCGGCGACGATGTCCGCACCGGACATGATGCCGGTGTCCAAGTGCACCTCGAGCGAGGACCCGACCTCCCGCACGACCTGCGGCAGGAGATGGAACGGGACCGGCGCGCGGTCCAGCTGACGGCCTCCGTGGTTCGACAGCGTGATCCCGTCGACGCCCGCGTCGGCAAGGCGCCGGGCGTCGGCGAGCGACTGAACGCCCTTGACGACGACCTTCCCCTTCCACTGCGACCGGATCCATTGCAGGTCCTCGTAGGTCACGGTCGGGTCGAACATCGCGTCGAGCAGTTCGCCGACGGTACCGGACCAGCGGTCGAGCGATGCGAACGCCAGCGGCTCCGTCGTCAGGAAGTCGAACCACCACCAGGGCCGGGGGATCGCGTTGATGATGGTCTTGGGGGTGAGGGCCGGCGGGATCGAGAAGCCGTTGCGCTTGTCCCTGAGGCGCGCCCCCGCGACCGGGACGTCGACGGTGACGAGGAGCGTGTCGAACCCGGCCTTCTCGGCGCGGGAGACCAGCGCCATGGACTTCTCGCGGTCCTTCCACATGTAGAGCTGGAACCAGTTCCGGCCGTGCGGATTCGCATCGCGCACGTCCTCGATCGCGGTGGTGCCCATCGTGGACAGCGCGAACGGGATACCCGCGCGTCCGGCCGCGTGCGCTCCGGCGCGTTCCCCCTCGGTCTGCATCATCCGGGTGAACCCGGTCGGCGCGATTCCGAACGGATACGCCACGGGTGCACCGAGGACATCCCACGATGTCGAGACGTTGGAGACGTCGCGCAGGATCGCCGGGGTGAACTCGATGTCCTCGAACGCCTGCCGGGCGCGCGCAAGCGAGATCTCTGCCTCGGCGGCGCCCTCGGTGTAGTCGAACGCGGCGCGCGGTGTGCGTCGCGCCGCGATCGCGCGGAGGTCCCAGATCGTCAACGCGTTGTCGAGCC
>NZ_BCSV01000008.1 GCF_001571045.1 Curtobacterium ammoniigenes NBRC 101786 | reverse complement strand
CCCCGGCCCCGCCCCGGGCCCCGGCCCGGGCCCCGGCCCCGGGCCCGCGCTACCCCTTGATCGCCCCGGCAGTGAGGCCGGACACGACGGATCGTCGGAAGACGAACGTCAGGATCGCAATGGGGACGACCGCGACCGTCGACGCCGCGAAGATCGTCCCGTACGGCGTGATGTGCGCCGACCCGAAGAGCGCGATGCCCACCGGGATCGTCCGGAACGAGTCGGCCGAGTTGAACGAGAGCGCCATCAGGAACTCGGTCCAGCAGGCGGTGAACGCGAAGATCCCGGCGGTGAACAGGCCCGGCAGCGTCATCGGCAGGACAACCGACCACACGGTGCGGAGCGGGGAGGCCCCGTCGATTCGGGCGGTCTCCTCCATTTCCTTCGGCACACCCATGAAGTAGTTCCGCAGGATCCAAATCGCGAACGGCAGGTTCAGCGCCGTGTACGGGACGATGAGCGCCTGATAGCTGTTGAGCCAGCCGAGCGTGCGCATCAGCAGGTACAGCGGCGCGATGAGCGCGATCGTCGGAAACACCGAGATGATCAGCAGCGACACCAGGATCGTGAAGCGGCCACGCATCGGCATCCGTCCCAGGGCGTACCCGGCGAAGGTGCCGAACGCGAGCACGAGCGCAGTCGCGGCGATCGAGACGACGAGCGAGTTCGTGATCCACCGACCGAAGTCGTACTGCGTGAACGCGGTGACGTAGTTCTCGCCCGAGATGGGTAGCGGGAACCATTGCGCCGGCTGCGCCGAGACGCCGCCGGTGGTCTTCAGGCTCGTGGCGACCATCCAGTAGATCGGCGCGAGCACGAAGAGCAGGACGAAGAAGGTCGCGACGCCGAGGCCGACCTTCGCTCCGATTGATCGACGCATGTCAGTCCTCTCCCACCTGTGAACGGAAGACCCGAAGGAACAGCAGACAGCCGAGCACGACGAGCGCGGCCGTCGTCACCGCGACCGCGGCGCCCGGGCCGAACTTCAGGTCCGTGAACATCGCCTGATACCCCAGGATCGCGAGGGACGTCGTGGAGTTCTGCGGGCCTCCCTGGGTGAGGACGAACGGAAGGTCAAACACCCCGAACGCCTGGAGGACGCGGAACAGCACGGCAAGGGCAACCGTCGGGCGGAGCAGCGGCAGCGTGACCTGCCAGAAGATCTTCCAGCCGTTCGCACCGTCGATCGTCGCCGCCTCGTACACGTCGCGGGAGATCATGACCAGCCCGGCGAGGATGATGATCGCCACGAACGGCGTCGTCTTCCAGATGTCGGCGACCATCATCGCGATGATCGCGGACACGCTCGAGCCAAGGATCACCGGATGGCCGAGCCCGAGGCTCGCGAAGATCTGCGTCGCCGCGCCGTAGGTCGGGTCGTAGATGTAGTCCCACAGCGTCGCCGAGATCACCGTGATGAGCGACCACGGGATGAGCAGCACGGCCATCATCCATCCACGTCCGACGGTGAGCCGTTCCAGCACGAGCGCGATCAGCGTGCCGAGGACAATCTCGACGAACACCGTGACGATCGTGTACCCGAGCGTGAAGACCAGCGCATACCGCCAGAGCGAACTGCCGAAGACGACGCCGAAGTTACTGAGCGTGAAGCCGTCGAGCTGGAACCCAGAGCCGAGCACGTTGACGTTGCTGAGGCTCATGATGACGGAGAACAGGACGGGGAAGATCGTCACCAGTCCGATGACGATGAGGGCGGGTGCGGAGAACACCCAACCGAGCCGGGCCATGGTCCGGCGGTAACTATCGCGGCGGGGCGCTTTCGGGCTCGCGGCCTGGGCACCCGCCAGTGGGAGGGTCGTCGTTGCCATGCATCACTCCATTGATCGGGGCGAGGCACGAGTGCCGGGTGGGTCCGGCTGATCCGAACCCACCCGGCCTGCTCGTCCTGCCTACAGGCCGCCGTTACTCACAGCGGTATTGATCGAATTCGATGCGGTCTTGATGGCCGCCGATGGGGTGGTCGAACCGGAGAGGACACCGTTCACCGCGGTGTAGATCGCCTTCGACACTTCCGGGTAGTTCGGCGTCTGCGACGGCCGAGCGATGAGCTTGGTCTTCGAGACGATCGCGAGCACCGGGTTGGCGTTCTTGACATCCGACGACGTGCGAACGGCCTGGTTGGTCGGGATCTCGCTGAACTGCGTGGCGAGGGTCTTCTGCGCATCGTTGCCCGTCATCCACTTGATGAACGTCAGGTCGGCGGCCTGGTTCTTCGAGTGCGGGTTCATGTACAGGTTCCAGCCACCGATGTTCGAGTAGCCCGGCGTGGACTGCCCGGAGAACGTCGGCATCGGCGCGACACCGACCTTGCCGATCACGTTCGAGCCGCTCGCCTGCGACGTCGAGTACGCGTAGTCCCAGTTGCGGAGGAACAGCGAGTCACCGGCGGAGAACGTGTTCATCGCCTGCGTCTCCTGGAAGGTCGAGCTCGCCGCGGGCGCGATGTTGTCCTTCACGAGCGACTGCTCGAATGTCAGAGCCTTGACCGCCGCGGAGGAGTCGAGCGCCGACTTCGTCGCGTTCGAGTTCAGCACCTTGCCGCCGGCGTCCGCGAGGAACTCCATGTAGTTGCAGGTCGCCCCCTCGTAGTCGGCACCCTGGAACACGTAGCCGTACTTGACCTGGCCCTTGCTCTGCGCCGTCTTGGCGTCCGACACGAGCTGGTCCCACGTCGTCGGAACCGACATGCCGTCGGCCTGGAGGATGTCCTTGCGGTAGTACAGGAAGCCCTGGTCCTCGAAGAACGGCGCTCCGTACACCTGGTTCTTGTACGTCGCTCCGGCGACCAGGCCGTTCGCGAACGTGTTCCAGTAGCTCTGCGGCAGGTACTTCGACAGCGGCGCCGCAAGCTGGTGCGCGCCGAACTGCGCAGGCCAGATCACGTCACCCATGTAGACATCGGGTCCGCCACCACCCGAGATCTGGGTGGTCAGGGTGGCGCGGTTCGTGTCGGTGTCGTTCGGCGCCGAGACCAGCTTCACGCTGATGTTCGGGTATGCCTTCTCGAACGCGCTGATGAGGACGGTGCGCGGGTCCGTGCCACTCGTGGTGATGGGGCTCGCCCACCACGTGATGCTGCCCTTGGTTGCGTTGCCGGATGCCGCTGCGGTGCTGCCCGACGAGCCACCCGACCCGCTGCCCGAGCCGCCGCCGGACGAGCTGCACCCGGACAGTGCGATGGCCGATGCAGCCACGGTGATGGCCGCTGCAACCTGCATTCTGATCCGCCGGGAGCGAGAGAAAGTCCCGCCGTTCTTGAACACCATTCGTGCTCCTCGTGCTCGTCACCGTCGACGAGAACGTGGGCGTCGCCGCGAGGCTGGCGCCCCGCTCTCCGTTGAGCGGTGCTGTCCGTCACCGGGCGACCGCCCGGCTCCTGGAAAGCTATGCCTCCGCACCAGACGGTGTCACGAAGCTGTCCGGTTCGCAAGGTTGCGATTCGGTCACAACCATGAACGTTCAAATTACGCGCCACCGCGGAGGCTCCGGTCGGCGAGGACCAGTCACGCGGGTGAGGAGCCGCCCTCGTCGTGCTCGTCGCTCTGTTCATGCACGAGCAGGCGGTTCTCTTCGGCGTCGTACTCGGCACGCACCTGACGGAGCACGACGTCGTCGATCTTGTCCTCGTCGCGGAGCCGCAGGAGGGTGGCGGCCTTCTGGCGGATGAGCGCAAGCTCGAGCTCGATCGCGGCGTCGCGTCGCTGCAGCACCGGGTGGTCGTCGTCCTCTTCTTGGCGTGCCCGCACCACTTCCAGGTGTGCCCGGTAGTCGTTCCGGAGGCGCTCCACCATGTCGTCGTCGGCCCCTGTTTCGCGCGCCAACCGCGGGAGCGCGTCAAGCGCCTCCTCGACGGCGGTTCGTTCGGCGAGCCGTCGCTCCTCGGCAACGGATTCATCGGCCGGGAGCGGCGCGAGCCGCATGACGACGGGGAGGATGAGTGCCTGCACCACCACGGTCACGATGACGACGCCCGCGGTGATGAAGACGATGAGGTCCCGATCGGGGAACGGAGCGCCGGAGACCGTGGTCGCTGGCACTGCGAGGGCTGCAGCGAGCGACACGGCGCCGCGAAATCCGGTGAAGCCGCTGATGAGACGGTCTCGCCGCCCCTCGCGAACCCGTCCGCCGGTACGGCGAACGACGAGCCAGATCGCGCCGACCGCCGTGTTGATGAATGCGAATCGCAGCAGGACCAGGACCAGCGACACTGCGCCAACGACCGCGAGTCCGCGCAGCATCTCGATGCCTGGCAGTCGTCGGGCAGCATCGTTCGCTTCGATGCCGACGAGTACGAACAGGGAGGCATTCAGCAGGTAGGTGGTCAGCGACCAGAAGGCTCGCACCTGCTGTCGGGTCTGCGCTTGATCGAGCTTCGGCGCGACCTGACTGACGACGATCCCCGCGACGACGACCGCGAGCACCCCTGACGCGTGCACGGCATCTGCGGCGAGGAACGCGACGAAGGGAACGAGCATGGTCAGCAGGTTCTCGATGATCGGCGTTGTTGTCAGGCGCAGGAGCTGCATGCCGATCCACGCCGTCAGGAGCCCGGCGGCGATCGCGCCGAGGTAGGACAGCAGGAGCATGCCCGAGACGTTGAGGACGGTGAGATGCTGCTCACCCGCGGTCACGGCCACGGCGATCCCGTAGACGACGAGCGCGGTGCCGTCGTTCACGAGGCTCTCCGCCCGCAGCACGGTGACGTTCCGGCGTGGCAGCATCCGCGTCAGCGCGCTCACGGCCGTCGCGTCGGTCGGCGCGATCGCGGCGCCGAGCACCCAGGCGGGCCCCCACGGCATGTCGAGCAGGTGGAGGAGCGTGGCGACCCCCGCTGCCGTCACGACCACGAGGACGGTCCCCATGAGCATGATGCCGCGGAAGTTGTTCCGGATCTCTCGGAACGAGGTCGTCAGGCTGTCCCAATACAGGAGCGCCGGGAGGAAGAGCAGCAGAACCGCGGCAGCCGGGAGGTGCACCGCTGCGAATGCGGGCACGAAGCCGAGGACCCCGCCGATGAGCAGCAGGAGGACCGGCGGCGCGATCCGGATCCGGTTCGCGACCGCTGCGGTCACCGCGATCGCGACGCCGAGGATGACGACGATTTCGGGTCCGAGCAGCACCGAGCCTCCACTGCGACAAGAGCGGTCGCTGACGAGCGACGGGAACGCCCATTGTCGTCGCCGTGAGCGCTGCTGTCCGAGGGACTCCGGCTGCCCGAACGCTCGGACACGCGGGTCCTGGACTGCGATGCCTTGACGCTCCCTGACCGGCCGTGACACCGTGGAGGCTCCCCATCGATCAAAGGAGATCACGTGCATCGCGAGATGTTAACGTCAACATCGCCATCGCCCCTGCTGGTCCGACTCTTCGCCGTGTGTCGTACTTCGCGGCGACGACCGACTTCGCCCGCGCGCATCACATGGGGCTCGTCTACTGGCCTGGTCTGCGCACCGGCGACTCCTACTCGATGGAGGCGCTCCAGCCGAACGGCACCCTCACGACGAACAGCGCATCCGGCGCCGCGCAACTCGAGTGGGGCTACGGATACGGGTCGACGGAGCCGGTGAACAGCCTCCCGGCAGCACCGCCGGGGCAGGCGATCGTGGGTGCGGCCTCTGGACGATGCGTCGATGTGCCCGGCTTCAGCACGACGTCCGGCACCGCGCTCGACCTGTGGAATTGCAACGCCGGCGGCAACCAGTCGTGGAACCACACCGCCAGCAATGAGCTGACGATCTACGGCGACATGTGCATGCAGGCCGGCTCGAACGGGGCGTCCGTCGTCGCCGGTGATGCCGTGCGTATTGCCGACTGCACCGGCTCCGCCGCCCAGCAATGGTCGGTCACCAATGGAGGCGCGATCACCTCGGTCGCGAATCCCGCGCTCTGCCTCGACGCCTCCGGGGCCGGAACCAGCAACGGAACGACAGTCGATGTCTGGTACTGCAACGGCGCCTCCAACCAGAGCTGGACACTGCAGTAAGAGACGTCCATCAGCGGATGTCTGCGGTGCCGGGACGAGCCGGCACGTGAACCGAGCTGATCAACCGCGTATGCCGGGTGCAGATCTCGTCAGGAGGGTTCGCACCCGGCATCGCCGTATCAGCGGGTGAGGACCGCAGCGACCTCGGGGATGCGGTCGACGTATCCGCGGACGAGGTCGCGCGCGACCGCCACACTGTCGACGAGCGGATGCAGCGCGAACGCCTTGAGCGCCTCGTCTTTCGAGCCGGTGAGCGCCGCCGCGATCGTGTGCCGTTCGACCGCTTTGACCTGCGCCATCAGGCCGATCTGGTGCAGATCCGGTTGATCGGTCGTCAGGGGGTGCACGCCGTTCGCGTCGACCATGGTTGGGACCTCCACGACGGCGTCGGCCGGGAGGCCCGCAATGGTTCCGCTGTTCCGCACGTTCAGGATCATCGTCTGTCGCTCGTTGCGGCTGATCGCCGCCATCACGCCGAGCGCGACGCCCGCGTATCCCTGGTGCGCCGGGTCCGTCTCCCGCTCACGCACCTCGGCTGGAGCGTCCTGGGTTCCGCCCTTCGCCTCCGCCATGTACGACGCGCTCCGACGTGCCACGGTCGTCCGCCAGAGGTCGGCCGCGCTGTCGCCCGCCTGCGCGGCGCGCTCGTAGAACGACGCCTGGCTCTCGGCGAGGAAGTCGCCGCGCGTCTTGCCGGAGTCGACGATGGTCCGCACGGCATCACGGTTGTTGTAGTAGTAGAACAGGTACTCGTTCGGGATCACGCCGAGCGTCCGGATCCAGTCGACCCCGAAGACGTGGCCCTCCTCCATCGCGGCGAGCTTCCCGTCATCGGCGAGGAGTTCGGGGAGCACGTCCCGGCCGTCGTAGAGCAGGCGACGCATCCACCCCAGGTGGTTCAAGCCGACGTAGTCCATCTGCACGCGAGTGTGATCGAGGCCGAGCGTTCCTGCGACACGACGGCCAAGACCGGACGGCGTATCGCAGATTCCCAGGACCCGATCGCCGAGCACGGACTGCATCGCCTCGGTGATGATCCCGGCGGGATTGGTGAAGTTCATGACGTACGCATTCGGCGCGAGATCACGGATCACACGCGCTGCCTCCACCATGACCGGGACAGTCCGGATCGCGTAGGCGAGGCCGCCCGGGCCCGTGGTCTCCTGACCGAGCACGCCGAGATCGAGCGCGACATGCTCGTCGCAACGACGCCCCTCCAGGCCGCCGACCCGCAGTGCCGCGAACACGAAGTCGCTGCCCTCGACAGCGCGGTGCAGGTCCGTCGTGGGGGCGAGCGCGGGCGCGTCCTCGAATCCGGTCGCGAGCTCGGTGAGGATCGCGGTCATCGTGTGCAGTCGGCTCTCGTCGACGTCGTAGAGCGCGACCTCGTCGATTCGGGGGGAACCGTGGTCGCGGAGCAGGGCCTGGTAGACGTACGGCGTGCGGAACCCGCCGCCTCCAAGGATGCAGAGCTTCATGCGATCGTGACCTCTCCGCCGGCGTTCCGGCACAGTGCCAGCGTCTCGTCCGGAGCACCGGTCGTGGTGACCAGGACGTCGACGTCAGCGAGGGAGCACAGGCGCAACGCACCTGTGCCAGGGAATTTGACCTCCGAGGCGAGGAGGACGACTTTGTCCGATGCCGCGATCATCGACTGCTTGATCGGCGCCTCGACCGCCATGTTGTCGACGACGTGCCCGTTGGCGCGGACGCCGGTGCATGACAGAAAGACGATGTCGGCGCTGACCTGCGAGAGCGCCAGCTCGGCCAGTGAGCCGACCAGGGTGCGGTAGTTCCGCCGAACCACGCCGCCGAGCAGGACGACGCGCACCGCCTCGTCGTCGCGAAGCTCGTCGAACACGGCGAGGTTCGACGTGATGACGGTGATGTCCCGGCCACGCAGGCGCCGGGCGAGGATCGGCGTCGTGGTTCCGATGTCGAGGATGATCACGCTGCCGTCGGGCACCATTGCCGCGGCCGCGTCCGCGAGCCGGGTCTTCAAATCGACATCTGCCGTCGCATTGAACGGCTCCTCGACGTCACCAGGCCCGGTCTCCTGCACGGTGGCGCCCGGCTTGAGCACCGCGCCGCCGTACGTCCGAGTGAGCTCGCCATTGCGATCGAGGATCTCGAGGTCCCGCCGGATCGTCGACTCACTGACGGCCAGCGCCTCGGCCAGTTCGCGGACAGAGGCAGCGCCGTCGATGCGCAGCGCGCTCATGATGCGGTTCTGCCGCTCCCTCAGGATCATGCAGCCACTCTAGCCCGCGCTTGCGCGAAGTCGAGCAAAGTCACGCACATTCGTTCCATGCCATGACGGGACTTAACAAAAGTGCGTCATTCCGGTAACGTGCTCGAAACACTAGCCGCTCAGGCTTGAACGACATCACGCGGAATTCGTACAAAGTCGCGCAAACTCGAGCACCGGCTTTCACGGATCCGCAACGACGAGGAGACCCCGTGCCCAACCCCGCAGCGCCCGACGGCGCCGACCTGCTGTTCACTGGCGAGGTCTTCTGCGACCTCGTGTTCTCCGGCGTCGACGCGCCCGCCGTCGGCACCGAGGTATACGCGAACGGGTTCGCCATCACGCCTGGCGGTGTCGCAAATCGTGCCGTCGCAGCCGCTCGGGTCGGCGCACGCACCAAACTCCTCGCCGTGCTCGGCGACGACCCGCTCGGACGCCACATCCACGACGTGCTCGAGGCGGAGCCCGACCTGGACACCACACTCCTGCGCCGCATCCCCGGATTTCAGAGCCCCGTCAGCGTCGCACTCACCGGACCGCACGACCGGAGCTTCATCACCTACGAAGAGCCGCAGGTCCCGCTCACCGTGCCAGAAGCACTCGGTCCGATCGGCGCGACCCACGTCGGCGTGGGACACGCACTGCCCGACTGGGTGGCGCGCCTCCGAGCCCGCGGCACGACGATCGTCGGAGGTGTCGGCTGGGACCACACGGGCGACTGGTCCGACGCTGTGCTCGACCGTCTCGCCGAGATCGACGTGTTCGTCCCGAACGACCTCGAAGCGATGCGGTACACGCGCACCGACTCAGCGCTCGCCGCGGCAAAGGCGCTCGCCGAGCGGGTGCCGCTCGCCGTCGTCACCCGCGGAGCGGACGGCGTGATCGCCGTGGACGCGGCAGCCGGAACAGTCACCGAGGCGCCGTCGATCCCCGTCGACGTGCGGGATCCGACCGGAGCGGGCGACGTCTTCGTCGCCACGTTCATGGCCGGCGGGTTCCACGACTGGGATCTGGCGACGCGCCTCCGGTTCGCCGCAGCCTGTGCAGCGATCTCCGTGACCGGCTTCGGAGGCGCTGCCACCGCCCCAACACCAGCCACCCTGCGTGCGTTCATCGCCCGCCACAACGTCGCCGGCGACTGGACGTTCCTTGACGACCTGATGCCGACATCCTCGACCACCACGCGCTGACGCGCTCACCGAGCTCGCAGCAGCCATCCTCCCCCGCTTGAATGAACGGAAGTCACATGAAGCACTTCAGGAAGGCCGCAGTCGCTGTCGGCCTCGCCGCAGTCGTCGCCGTCGGACTCGCCGCCTGCGCGCCAGGCGGCTCCGCACCCTCGGCAAGACAGAGTCTCGGACCGATCTCCAAAAGCGTCGGCTCGGGCAAGATCACGCTCACCGTCTGGGATCAGAACACTGACGGCGGCATCAACACCGCTCAGCAGGAGCTGAACAAACAGTTCGAGCAGAAGTACCCGAATGTCACCATCAACCGCGTATCCCGATCGTTCACCGATTTGAAGACCACGCTGAAACTCGCGCTCTCCGGCAACAATCCGCCGGACGTCGTGCAGGCGAACCAGGGCTACCCCGACATGGGCGCGTTCGTGAAAGCCGGACTTCTCCGCCCCATCAACGACTACGCGAAGCTCTACGGCTGGAACAGCTACTACCCGTCGAGCCTGCTCAAGTTGAACTCGTTCTCGACCGACGGCAAGACCTGGCAAGGCGACAACCTCTACGGCATCTCGCAGACCGGAGAGCTCGTCGGCGTCTATTACAACAAGTCGATCCTCGCCAAAGACGGGATCACGGCGCCGCCGAAGACACTCGACGAATTCACCACCGACATGCAAAAAGTAAAGGCGGCGGGCGATCTGCCGCTCAGCTACGGCGATGTCGAGAAGAGCCCTGGAATCCACATCTATGGCGTCGTCCTGTCCGCGCTCGCCGGGGCTGATGCAGTGAACAGCCTCGTTGCCGGCAAGAGTGGTTCATGGACCGGTAGCGACGAGGTTCAGGCCGCCGCGACGATTCAGGGATGGCAGAAGGACGGCTACATCACGCCGGGCGGCAACGGCGTCTCGCAGGACGTCGCCACCGCAGACTTCGGCAAGGGTCAGTCGGCATTCCTGATCGACGGAACGTGGAACGAGGCGACGCTCGAGCAGTCCCCCCAGGGCAAGAACATCGGGTTCCAGGCGCTCACCCCCGCGAGCGGCACGACGCCCGTGACCGAAGGCGGAGAGGGCCTCGCTTGGGCGCTCACGTCGAAGACGAAGCACGCTGACGCCGCCGCCGCGTACATCAACTTCATCACCGACCGGGCGGCCTCCGAGGTGCTTGTGAAGACCGGCAACCTGCCCACCGTTGTTCCTTCGGATGACAAGCCTGCGACCGGAACGCTCGCCGGGGACATCACCGGTCTGTACAAGACCATCTCTCAATCGAACGGGATCACCGCGTATTTGGACTACTCGACGCCCACGTTCTACGACACGCTGACGGCAGCAGCACAGGATCTTGTGGCTGAGAAGGTGACCCCGCAGCAGTTCACGCAGACCTTGCAGTCCGACTACGCAAGCTTCTTGAAGAGCAAGTGATGACGGTCACGACCAAATCGGTGGGCGGGGCGTCGCGCTCCGCCCACCGGCCGGCCACGACGGCCCCGTCTCTCCCGCCGACGACGCGCAAGCGCAGGAGAAGCAAGGCCGCGTACCTCTACGTCCTGCCGGCGTTCCTGGTATTCGCGATCTTCCTCGGCTGGCCGTTCCTGCAGACCCTCCAGTACTCCTTCTACAACTGGGACGGCCTGTCTGCGGCGACATGGGCGGGATTCGCCAACTACGTCTCCGTGCTGAGCGACCCGGTCCTCCGCGGCGCGTTCGGTCATGCGCTCCTGCTCATGGTGTTCTACGCGGCGGTGCCAATCGCGATCGCGCTGTTCCTGACGGCCCTGATCAGCCGGGCGAACGCGTTGCGCGGCATGAGCGCATATCGAACGCTGCTCTTCCTGCCGCAGGTCATCGCGTCCGTCGTGGTCGCCACGATCTGGGTCTCGATCTATTCGAGCGGCGGCTTACTCAACCAGGCCTTGCGCCTCGTCGGACTCGGTGCGCTCGCGCGGGTCTGGCTCGGCGACTACTCGCTCGCCCTGCCCGCGATCGGGTTCATCGGAACCTGGCTCAATGTCGGACTCTGTCTCGTGCTCTTCCTGGCCGGCGTCGGCAATATTCAACCGACCCTGTTCGAGGCGGCGCGATTGGACGGGGCAGGCCCGGCGCGCGAGTTCTTCGCGATCACGCTTCCCGCGCTCCGGGGTCAGATCGCGGTCGCATTGACGCTCACGGTGGTGTCTGCGCTGAAGACCTTCGATTTGGTCTACGTGACCACCGCGGGCGGTCCCGGCAATACCACCTCGGTCCCCGCCTTCGAGGCATACAACCGTGCCTTCACCACCGGCCAGGTCGGGTCCGCAGCGGCAGTCGCGATCGCGCTGACCGTCGTCATCATGATCGTGACGGCGCTCATCAACCGCCTTCAACCGAAGGATGTCGCATGAAACTCGCCGCTCGTGAGAAGACCGTCGATTACGTCGTCCTCACCCTGTTCGCGCTCTTCGCCGTCATCCCGCTGATCGGTGTGCTCTTCTCGGCCGTGACCCCGCCCGCGAACAACGACGGCGGCTTCCATGTGCCTACGACGATCGACCTCGGCAATTTCTCTGCAGCATGGTCGCAGGGACACTTCGCCGAGTACATGACCTCGAGCGTGGTTGTCACCGTCGGCGTCGTCGTGTTGACGACGGTGCTTGCAGTCCTGGCAGGGTTCGCGTTCGCGCGCCTCGATTTCCGTGGCTCCGGGCTCATCTTCTTCGTGATGCTCGCGGGCCTCATGCTGCCGGAGGAGGCGTTCATCATCCCGCTGTACTTCAACCTTCGCCAGGTCGGCCTCACCGATACGTTCGCATCGCTGATCCTGCCGCAGACCGCGCAGTCACTCGCGTTCGGGATCTTCTGGATGCGGAACCAATTCCGGACGTTCCCGGGCGAGATCTCTGAGGCCGCCCGCATCGACGGCGCGCGCGATCTCCGGGTGCTCTGGCGAGTCATCGTCCCGCCATCAATGCCGTCCATCATGACGATGTGCGTCCTCGTGGCGATGTGGACGTGGAACGAGTTCCTGATGCCACTCGTATTCATCACCAGCGAGAACCACCGCACGGCGCCGCTCGGCCTGGCCTTCTTCAAGGGCCAGCACCTGACCGACTTCTCGCTGCTGTCCGCTGCAGGCGTGATCGTCGCACTGCCGATCGTGATCCTCTACTTCTTCCTCCAAAAGCGATTCATCTCCGGAATGCTCGGCGGAATCGCGACTCGCTAACCGGAAATCGCGAATCGCTGACAGTAGACCTCGATCACATGAACACGGAGGAATAAGACATGCAGGTGCTCATCATGGGATCGGGCACGGCCGTCGCGGAATCGGCAGCCGAGCGAGTCTCGGCGGTGATCGCCGCAAACCCGTCTGCCACGATCGGTGTCGCGACCGGCTCCAGCCCGCTTGGCATCTACGCCGCCCTCCAGCGGCGCGTCGAGATGGGTTCGATCTCGTTCGCACGGGCGAGCGCCTTCGCACTCGACGAGTACGTCGGCATCCCCGCGGACCATCCGCAGTCGTATACGAGCGTGATCGCGCAAGAGGTGACCGAACGACTCGGATTCGACCCGCAGCGAGTGCACGTACCGAACGGGCGCGCTGCCGACCTCGACGCTGCCGCTGAAGCCTACGACGCGGCGATCGCCGCTGCGGGCGGCGTCGACATCCAGATCCTCGGCATCGGCGCGAACGGACACATCGGCTTCAACGAGCCGACGTCGTCGTTCGGCTCGCGCACTCGCGTGAAGACACTGGCCCCGGGGACGCGCGCGGCGAACGCGCGGTTCTTCGAGAGCATCGATGACGTTCCTCGCCACTGCCTCACCCAAGGGCTCGGCACGATCCTCGAGGCACGAGAGCTCGTTCTTGTCGCACAAGGCGAGCGCAAAGCAGATGCCGTCGCCGCGGCCGTCGAGGGGCCGCTCACCGCGATGGTTCCGGCCAGCGCACTACAGCTCCACCCGCGAGCGACGGTGATCGTCGACGAGGCCGCTGCGGCACGGCTGACGCTGACCGACTACTACCGGTCAGCGGCCGTACCGTTGTCGTGACACGACTCCGCCGCGGGCGATCGCGTTGGGCCCTCCCGCGCGAGTCGCCGGCCCAGCGGTCGGCGCGAGCAGTGGTTCCGCGAGCACTCGCGCTGATCGAGTTCAGGCGAACCGGGCGACACGCACCACGACGGCGTCGATCGGCATACCCGCCTTCTCGCACGCCGCGAGCAGCGCGTCATGCACCGCTCCGACGACCGCCTTCGTAGCCGACCCGTCGGCCACGCCGATCGTGACCCGAGCCACGCCATCGTCGATGACGACGCCGGGGAGCGCTGTGACGGTCCTGGTCGCGACGAGCCGACGTGCCGCATCGGCGAGGACCGAGGCGGTCGGGCGCGCAGGGTAGACGGCGGCGACGCCCGGGACGGCGGCGACCACCGCCTCCAGATCGGACAGGAGGCTCGGGTCCATCTCAGTCATCGGTGCCCTCCTCGACGATCACGTCCCGCACCTCGACGTCGATGCCATCGATGTGCAGGTCGGTGTGCACGGCGAGGGATTCGGCGACCGCTGAGCGCACGTCGTCAGCAGCGGTCGGCATGGAGGCTCCCCACCGCACGCTGATCGCCACCGTGACACGGATGGGGGCTCCCGGCTCCGTCACGTCGCCGTCGAGACGGCAGCGCTCGACGAGGACGCCCGGGACCTCGTCGCCAGCGGAGCGAACGAGCGACCGCACCGCACCCTCCGTGACGTAGCCGCGCTCCGTGGGACGCTCAGCCTGCAGCGGGATGTCACGGCCGGAGCGGGCTTCGATGGAGATGTTCCGCAGTAGACCGGAGATCCAGGACTCCTCCGCGGGAGGCTCGTTCCGTGCGTCCGCTTCGAGCGCCTCCATCGAGACCTGGCGAAGCCGGACGAGCGCGGCGAGCGCGTTCTGGCACGCGGGCGACTCGTCGATCGACGGATCCGCCGGTGTCATCCCCGCATCGAGGTAGTCGGCGAGCTCGTCGATGGTGTGACCGTCGAGATCGTCCGTGCCGAGCGCGTCCGTGCCGAGCACCTCGGCCGCGACCCCGTCCGTGCCGAGCGCGTCGCGGTTTGCTCCGTCGTGCGGCTGGTCGGTCATCGCCATGCCTCCATCAGCTGCATCATGTTCTTTCGCGCTCTCGCCAGCAGGCCGCGAACGGTCGACACGGGGAGATCGAGCTCAGCCGCGATGTCCTCGTACCGATACTCGAGCGCCTCCTTCATGATCCAGCATCGTCGCTGCGCGTCCGGAAGCGCATCCAGCGCCGCGTTGAGCGCCTCCTGTCGCGATCGCGCGACCGCGACGCGGTCCGGGGAGATGCTGTCGTCACCCGGGACCTCGAGGTCGTCGACCTGCGCGTGCTCACGCCGGGCGCGGATGCGATCGATGCAGCGGTGACTGACGATCCGCATGAGCCACGACTTCACCTTGGCGGGGTCCTCGAGGTCGTCGAGCCGCTCCCACGCTGTGATGAAGGTGTCTTGCACAACGTCGTCGAGCTCGTCCGTCGCGCCGAGCGTCCGCCGTGCATATGCACGGAGCAGCGGCGTGAAGCGCCGGATCAGGAACTCGAACGCCCGGACGTCCCCGTCCGCAGCGCGGCTCGCGAGCACGGCGTCGGGCGCGTCCTCCAGACGCACGCCGGTGCGGTGATCGAGCATGCCCCGATTCAACCCGTGGCGGCGGCGCCGTGCCCGGACGCGTTCGTTGTGCGTCCGGCGCTGGTCGGCGTCAGCGCCACGAGCGTTCCGGACACGAGACACAGGAGGGGAACGAGCAGGAGGCCCGTGGTCACGCCGACCGCTGCGCCGAGCACACCGAGCAGTGCCGGCGCTCCGGCGATCGCGATGCCGAGCGCGAGCGTGCCCCACGCCGAGGCGACGTCGTGACGACCATCCGATGCGGCGACGAGGCGTGCGAGTGACAGCGGGAACTGCCCCGCGATGCCGAGGCCGGCGACGGCGAGCGACACGACCGACACCCAGTCGATCGGCACCGCCCAGAACAGGCCGAACCCGATCAGGCTCACCGCGATCGACGTGACCATGAGCACGTCGACCGGCCAGCGCTGCGTCAGCCGCCCCATGGCGACGCGGCCGATGAGCATCCCGCCGAGCATGAACGCGGGGCTCGCGGTCGCGACGGCGTCGGCGATACCGGGCCGCCGCGCCAGGTCGACCGGCGCCCAGACCGACATGCAGAACTCGATGCCGAGCACGACGACGACTGACGCCCACACTCCCCAGAACCGGGTCGGGAGGCGCCCCGCGCGCTGGGTTCGCATGCTGCGGACCGGAGCGGCGTCGGTTCCGCGAGTCGCGCCTCCCGACCGACGACGGGCGAGGGCCCACGCGGCGGAGCCGAGGAGCGCAACGAGCACGATGTCGAGGGCGAGGCCGCCCCGCCAGCCGAGCACCGTGGTGCTGGCCACTCCGACGGCGACGGGCGCGAACATGCCGGTCGCCTGCGCCACCGCCGACCCTTCGCTCATCGCACGCGGGCTGTTGGCGCCGTGCGAGGCGGACAGGTGCGCGTAGGCGGAGGACTGGACGAGTGTGCCCGAGAACCCTGCGATGCCGATGCCCGCAAGCGTCCCCGCAAACACCGGACTGAGGAGGTACAACCCGACCCCGAGGCACAGTCCGACGGCGCCGAGCCAGCCGGTGGTGATCCTCCCGACCCGTGCGGTCAGCCGCGGCGCGACGAAGGAGGCGACGATGAACCCGAGGCCGAATGCCGTCGCGTGCAGGGATGCGAGCGAGACCGGGATGTGCAGGTCTCTCGCGACGAGCCGAACCGTGGGTGCGTATCCGTCGATGACGAATCCGACGAGCCCGAGCTGCCCGTATCGGAACCACGTCGACCCGGTGCGCACGAACGGCGGCACGCCGAGGAGATCCAGGGAGGCGCGGGGCGCGCGATCGGCGTCGCTCACGGTCTCCGATCCTCCCACGCCACCGGTCAGTGGCCGTCCAACAGCTGGCCGACGCGGTACTCGATGAGTTCCCGCAGCACGACGGCGGTCGCGGTGCGGCGAATGCCCGGACAGCGGAGGATGAGCTGCCCGATCCGGTACAGGTCCGCGGAGTCGCGCGCATACACCTGGCATTGCAGGTCGGACTGGCCGGCGATCGCGACGCACTCGACGACCTCGGTGATCGCTCGGAGCGCGCGGATCGCCTCGTCGAATCGGGCTTGGTCGACCTCGGCCGTGACGATGGCGCGGACCGACAGGCCGAGTGCGTCCGGTCGGACGAGCGTCGTGGACGGTCGGAGCACGCCCGGCTCGTAGAGCGCCGCGAGCCGCGCCTGCACGGTGCCGCGGGCGACGGCGAGGCGCTCGCTGAGCCACGCGACGGTGGCGCGCGGCTGTTCGTCGAGCGCGCGTAGGATCCGCCGAGAGACCGCATCAACATTGGTCATATTGATCACCTTCTTCGCCGTCGATGGGACGAAATCGACGGATCTGCCCAACAATACGGGGCGGTATTGCTGGTACGCGCCTCCACGCAGTTCGATACGACCATGAGTGAGCGGATGACGGTCGGCCGATACCTTGCCCACGCGCTGCACAGCGTTGGCGTGCAGCACCTGTTCGGGGTGCCTGGCGACTTCAATCTGGCACTGCTCGACGAGATCCTCGCCGCGGACGCGGTCGAGTGGGTCGGTGCGGCGAACGAGTTGAACGCCGCCTACGCCGCCGACGCGAACGCGCGGATGAGCCGGCGCATCTCAGCACTCGTCACGACGTACGGGGTGGGCGAGCTGTCGGCGGTGAACGGCATCGCGGGAAGCTACGCGGAAGATGTTCCCGTCGTGCACATCGTCGGCATGCCGGCGACGCCCGCGATGGCGTCCGGCGCACCGATACACCACACGTTCCTCGACGGCGACTTCGGCCGCTTCGTCCGGATCGGCGCGGAGATCACCGCCCACCACGTCGTGCTGACCGCCGACCACGCGGCCGAGCAGATCACGACCGCGATCCGCGCCGCACTGTCCCTGTCGAAGCCGGTCTACATCGGCGTGCCGCTCGACGTCGCGGTTGCCGAGATCGACGCCGATGGCCTCGGTGGCGCAGACATGGCCGGCGACGGCGGCGCGCCGCTCGCCCACGCGGCCGACACGAGCATGCGCGCGGCGACGTTCCGGCAGATGCTGCGCACGCGACTTGCCGGCGCCTCGGATGTGGTGCTGCTCGTGGGCCCCCTCGTGCACCGTCGTGCGCTCGAGCCGATGATCGCGGAGATCGCGGCGTCCTCCGCCGTCCGCGTCGCGACGCAGATCGGCGCGAAAGCGGCGCTCGACGAGGGGCATCCGGCATCGCTCGGCACCTACATGGGCAAGTTCACCCGGGCCGCGGAGACAGCCGCCGCCGTCGACGGCGCCGACGTCCTCATCGTGGTCGGCGCGGTGAACAGCGACTTCACCACCGGGTTCGCGAGCGCCGGGTTCGACCCGGAGCAGGCGATCGTTCTCGACGCGACGACGACGACCGCGTCGGGCGCGGTCATGCAGCTGCCGCTCGAGGCGTCGCTCGCGCTGCTCCGCGACGAGCTCGCCGCGCTCGCCCCGTCGGTCGCGCACGCATCCTCCGTTCGCGCGGGTTCCGAACCGGAGGCGCCCCTCACCCCCGTCCCGCCGGCCGACCCCGCCACTCCCCTGGACCAGGCCACGCTGTGGTCGGCGATCCAAGGGTGGCTCGACAAAGAGGTCACGCTCATCGCAGAGGCGGGCACCGCGTTCTACGGCGCGCTCGACCTCGACCTGCCAGCGCATTCTGATCTGCTCGGATCGCCGGTGTGGTCGTCGATCGGCTACACGGTGCCGGCGCTCCTCGGAGCGTCGCTGGCGCGGCCGGATCGCCGCAGCCTCCTCATCGTCGGTGACGGGTCTGCCCAGTTGACTGTTCAGGAGCTCGGCACCGTGTACGCCCGCGGACTCGCGCCGGTCGTGATCCTCATCAACAACGGCGGATACACGGTCGAACGGCTCATCCGGAGCCCGGAGGCGCTGTACCAGGACATCGCCCAGTGGCGGTGGGCTGAGGTGCCGTCGGCGCTCGGCGCGCCCGAGGGCTCACTCTCGGTCACCGCGCGAACCGTCGGGGAGCTCGACAGCGCCCTGGTCGCCGCAGACGAGCACCGGGACCTGCCGGTGTTCATCGAGGTCGTCGTGCCGCCGCTCGACGCACCCCGTCTGCTGACCGCGCTCGCGACGTCGATCAGCGCGACGAACGGGCACTGACGCGCGCGGGATGGGACCCAGCGCGGAACCAGGCACGTCGCTAGTAGCGTCGTCTTCATGCAGCAGCGCACACTCGGCCGCACCGGCCGCGATGTCTCGGTGATCGGTCTCGGTACTTGGCAGTTCGGCGGCGACTGGGGTCCCGTCTCGCAGGACGACGCATTCGCGGTCATGGACGCTTCGGTGGAGGCCGGGGTCACCCTGTTCGACACCGCCGACGTGTATGGCGACGGCACAAGTGAGCGGCTCATCGGACAGTGGCGCGCCTCCCATCCGGATGTCCCGCTCACGGTGGCGACGAAGATGGGCCGCCGTATGGAGCAGGTGGCGTCGAACTACGTCGCCGAGAACTTCCGCACCTGGGTGGACCGTTCGCGGACGAATCTGCAGCAGGACACGCTCGACCTCGTGCAGCTGCACTGCCCGCCGACGGCGGTGTTCGAGGACGACGCCGTCTACGACGCCCTCGACGCGCTCGTCGCGGACGGCTCGATCGCCGCGTACGGGGTCAGCGTCGAGACCGCCGATCAGGCGCTCACCGCGATCGCTCGGCCGAACGTGGCGAGCGTGCAGATCATCCTGAATGCGTTCCGTCTGAAGCCGCTCGATCGTGTCCTGCCCGCCGCCAAGGAGGCCGGGGTCGGCATCCTCGCGCGTGTTCCGTTGGCATCTGGGCTGCTGTCCGGCAAGTACACCACCGAGACCGAGTTCCCCGCGCAAGACCACCGCAACTACAACCGCAACGGTGAGGCGTTCGACCAGGGTGAGACGTTCAGCGGCGTCGACTTCCGCGACGGCGTGCAGGCGGCGCAAGAGTTCGCTGCAGCCCTGCCCGACGGCGTCTCGGTGCCGCAGGCTGCGATCGCCTGGGTGGTCGCGCAGGACGGTGTGACCGCGGCGATCCCCGGGGCGCGCAACGCGCAGCAGGCGCGGTCGAACGCCGACGCCGGGTCGCTCGAACTGCCCGACGGGCTCGACGCGACGGTCCGGGATCTCTACGACCGGTGGTTCCGGAGCGTCGTGCACGAACGCTGGTGAGCCGCGCCGCGCGCGGCCGCCTCGACGCGGCTACGTGGGCGCGGGACGTGCCGCGGGTACCGGGCTTCACCCCCAGGTCGCCGTGGCGGGGTCGATTCCATGTGCCTGGGCGTTCGCCTCGATGATGGTGCGGAGCCACCCTGCAAGACCGGGCCGAACCGCTTCGTAGTGCGCCATGAATGCCGCGTCATCGGTATACGTGCGACCGAGGCACACCTGCATGCTCCGTGTGATCGGGAAGTAGGCGCTCAACGTCGCGCGGTGTGCTTCGGCGAGGGCATTGGCCTCGTCGCTGCCGGGCATCACCGCGTCCATCGCGTGCGCGAGATCCTGCTCGACGATGCGAACGGCATCCGTGGCGGCGGCCCAATCGCTCGCCGACCCGCCCGCGGAACGTTCGGCGAACTGCCGCCACTGCGGAGTGTCGCCGTACCGTTCGCGGGCCGCTTCCGACCATGACGGATCCCACTCGGGGCCGAAGATGGCGCGCTGCGCCCCCGCACTGAGGAGAACGCCGTCGTGCTGCGCGGCGATCATCCGGTCGAGGTCGCTCTGAAGCGCACGGAGTTCTTCGATGCGCTCGCCGAGCTTCGCGCGCTCGTTCCGAAGCGAGTCGACGACGTTGATCGCCGGATCGTCGAGCACCTGGCCGATCTCGTCCAATTCCATGCCGAGTGCGCGGTATACGGCGATTCGCCGGAGGCGCTCGACGTCGGCCGGTGCGTACTGCCGGTATCCCGCGCTCGACCGGGAGGACGGCCTGGCAAGCCCGATCTCGTCCCAGTGGCGCAGCGTGCGCACAGTGACACCGATCTCCGCCGCGGCAGCGCCGACGCTGATGCTGTTCTCGTCGTCAGGTGAAGATGTCATGGCTCCACCATCGACCCTGCCGCAGCGGGAGGGTCAAGTGCCGTTTTGCGGAGATCCTCCACGGCCCCGACCTTTGATCGTCAGCCGCTCGTCGACCCCGATGCGGTCGAGGAACGAAGTGTCGTGACTCACGACGACCAGCGCGCCGCGGTAGGCGCTCAGCGCTTCGACGAGCCGATCGATGCTCGTCAGGTCGAGGTCGTTCGTCGGTTCGTCGAGGACGAGCAGTTGCGGCGGCGGGTCGGCGAGCAGGAGCGCGGCGAGCGCGACGCGGAAGCGCTCACCGCCCGAGAGCACGCGCGCTGGGCGGTCCACGGTGTCGCCGCGGATCAGGAAGCGCGCGAGCCGATTGCGCAGTTCCGCCGGCGGGACAGCGGGTGCCACGCGTCGCACGTTCTCGAGCACGCTCAGGTCGTCATCGAGTGTGTCCTTTCGTTGCGGGAGGTACGCGACCGCAGCGACGAACGCGCTGGCGGTCGTGTTCGACTCGGGGTGTTGCCGCGCGTGCGGGTGGCCGACGAGTTGCTCGAGCAGGGTGGACTTTCCGGCACCGTTGTCACCGAGCAGGGCGATCCGTTCCGGCCCCTGCACGATGCGCTGCCGTCCGGCGATCTCGATCACCGCGATCCTCCGTGACGCCGGCACGTTCGGGTCGGGCAGTTCCAGGTGGATGGACTCGTCGTCGCGGAGCCGGAGCTCCGCCTCCTGTCTCGCGGCGAGCGCGGCCGCTTCCGCATTCGCGGTTGAGACGCGGATGCGTCCGGCGGTCGCCTGCGCCCGGCGCTTGCGACCGCTCGCGATGATCTTCGGGAGCGATTCGGCCGCCTTCGCGCCGGCCTTCGCACGTCGGGCGATATTCGTCTCCGCCTCGATTCGTTGCCGCTTCTCGCGGCGATGGAGCTGCTCGGCATCACGGACTTCCCGCTCGATGGCGTCCTGCTGCACGGCGACGTACGCCTCGTATTCGGCGTAGGTGCCGCCGAACACCGTGATTCCTCCGTCTCGCAGTTCTGCGATCTCGTCGACGTGCTCCAGGAGTTCACGGTCGTGGCTCACGACGATAAGGCTCCCTCGCCAGCCGTCGACTATGTCGAGCAGCAGCCGACGTCCTCGACCGTCGAGGTTGTTCGTCGGCTCGTCGAGGAGCGCGACCGGAGCGCCGCGGAGCCGGATCCCGGCGACAGCGACGAGCACCGCCTCCCCACCAGACAGGGTCGTCACTGGTCGGTCGAGATCGGAGGCGCGGAATCCGACGGACGCGAGCGCCGCCTCCGCTTTCGATTCGATGTCCCAGTCGTCCCCGATCGCGTCGAAAAGGGCCGGATCGGCATCGCCGTCGAGCACCGCTCGGAACGCCGCCAGGGTCGAGCGAATGCCGAGCAGGTCTGCGACCGTGCCACCAGAGTCGGTCTGGAGGCGCTGCGGCAGCACGTCGACCGCTCCCGTTGTGTGGATGGTCCCCTCCGTCGGCGGGAGGCTGCCAGTGATGAGCCGAATGAGCGTCGACTTGCCGGCTCCGTTGCGGCCGACGAGACCGGTTCGACCGCGACCGAACGCGGCGGTGAGGTGCCGCACGACGATGTCGCCGTCCGGCCAGGCGAAGGTGAGGTCGTCGAGAACGACAGATGGATTGATGGGCATGTGGGAGCCTCCCGGAATGCGCGATCGGGCGCACGACACCGGAGCACCACGATGGGTGCAGCGCTCGCGTCAAGCGGGCAAGGTCACGGTGTCAGCGCAGGTGCAGCTGCTGCGGCGTCGCAGTACCGGTGATCGGGCGCAAAGCACATCGCTCTCGGTCGGGGCTCCCCGTGGCCGCCATCCGCGGCGCCGACCGGTCGTCCCGCATCAGCGCCCGCGCAATCGCGACGGGGCCTCAGCACTGTATGCGCGGGGTCGGGGCGGGCGCAAGTGTTTCTCGACAGGGGGCGGGCCGAATCGCCATGATGCTTCAGTTTTTGGCGTGAAAGCCCGGTCGATCGGTTCGGGATTTCATGGCGGCGTGGTGCGCGAGAATCGCTGCGACGGCGACTTGCATGAAGAGGGTGAAGACGGTCAATGCCAGAGTCATCAGGTACACGATGGCATTGATGCTCGCCGCGATAGATCCGGCAGCGAGAACAGTGATGGCGAGTGCCCACCGCTTGAGCGTCGGTAGAGCGGCGCTGTGTCCGGCCTTCCACGCCTGTTCGCTTTGCATGAGCGCTGGAAGCCGAAAACCGATCGCTCGATTTCGTAGCCCGCTCTGTGCTGCCTTTCCAGTGATGTAGAAGCCCCATCCGATCATCGTCAACAGAATCGCGACCGCGATTGCGGGCAAGATGCCGACACTTGCATTCATCATGAGACTCTCTCTCATACTCAGGCCCGCCTTGGCCGGATGCAGAGCCATGGGACGGCATCCCATGGGCGCCACAGTGCGAGAACCAGACCGCCGATCATTGCGAAGAAGAACGCAACACGTCCGATGCTTGCCGCGATTATCAGGTGGAATGTCGCGCCCACGACGATGGCTCCGATTCGGAGGTTCCTACGGCGACCAGCAAGGATGATAGCGGCACCGATAGCTAGCTCAAGGGCAATCGTTCCCCAGGCTACTGCGGCCGCGATATACGGATTCCCGAGCACGTCGAGGCCGACGCGAAGTTCCCCTGGTCGCGCATTGAAGCCTGGGTGCTGAATCCAATACCAGAGCGCTGTTCCTTCCACCCAAGTTGGAGCGGAAAATTTCGCGAGCGCTGAGTTGATGTAAATGAAAGCGACCTGTAGCGGCATCAGAGTTCCTCGGCGCTCCAAATCGATGCCGAAACAGTAGTAGCGGCTCGGGCGGTCTCTACAGGAACAATCACACTGCAGCAGATCAATAAGGCCGTAGAGACGGACGCAGCGAGGGTCTTCCAAGGCGCGAACGAGGCGTGCATCGTGATGCAGGACGTCGAAGGAAACGAGTTCTGCCTCGACTAGGTGGCGCCTCCAACGAACTCCCGAACCTCGGGATCCTCGCCGAGCCGCGCGAGGGTGCTTCGTCCGAGCGCGCTCATCCGGGGCAGCGACTCCCGGTAGTACCAGACGAGACCCATCGACTGCTCGAACGCCCACGCTGCGCCGCGGAGCCACTCGATGTCCGAACTGCCGAGTGCCTGTCGGATGCTGTCGCGTGGTGGCGCGTCGAAGAGGTGCCATGCAGCGATGAGGTCGAGTGCGGGGTCGGCGGGCCCGAACGCGCCTCCATCGAGGACGCCGACGAGACGCTCGCGCTGGACCAGGATGTTCCCCGGAATGAGGTCCCCGTGTGTCATCACATCGGTTCCGGTACGCGGAAGGGTCCGAAGCTGTTTCCAATACGCTGCAAGCCGCTCCACCGGCAGTAGACCTTCGCTCTGCCGAAGGCATTCGGCGACCCACCCATCGGAGTGGGTGAGATCGCCCCCGCGTCCGGCCCGGTCGAAGGTGCGGCCGTGCGTGTCAGGGGCGCGCATGCTGCTGATGAGAAGAATCAGGTCCGCGGCGAGCGCCTCCGACCGCGCGAGGGTCACCGGGTCCGCAACCGCTCCCGGCAGCCAGGTCTGCACGCTCCACGGAAGCGGATAGGCAGCGTCCGGCTGGCCGATTGCGAGTGGTTCGGGCGCCGGGAACGGGATGGCGGAGCCGAGCGCCCGCATGGCTTCGGCTTCAGCAGCCAGTGCCGCACCCAGGGCGACGGGATCTGCCGGTTGCATCGGCATTCGAACCGCAAGATCCTCGCCGATCCGGAAGATGGCGTTCACAGTTCCGTCGACCTGGAGGCGGTGCACCGGACGATCCGCCCACTGCGGGAACTGCGCGCGGACGAGTGCAGCGACGGTCCCCTCGTCAACGCGGAGCTCGTCTGCGTGGACTCGCATCGTCACCGCGCGTGCACCGTGATCGACTGCCAGCCCTCGGCGCCGCCAGGCCCGGGCTGCACATTCTTGCCCGACTGCACCGCACCGTTCACGTTGACCGCTCGCGCACGGAGGGTGTGCGTTCCGGCGCTCGGGGTCCAGCGGAACACCCACTGCTTCCATGTGTCCGCGGATACGGCGTCGGCGAGCGTTGCGGGCTGCCACGCGCCTCCGTCGATCTGAACCTCGACCGCTTTGATGCCGACGTGTGGCTCCCACGCGACGCCGGCGACCGCAACAGTGCTGCCAGCGGCGACCGTCGCCCCGTCGAGGGGTGTGTCGATCCGCGAGGTCAGGTTGATCGGGCCTTCCGGTAGCCATCCGCGGTCGACCCAGTAGCTCGTCGCGTCGGCGAACCGGGTGACCGTCAGCTTGGTCAGCCATTTGGTCGCGGACACGTATCCGTAGAGGCCCGGCACCACCATCCGCACCGGGAACCCGTGCTGCGGCGGAAGCGGTGCGCCGTTCATGCCGACCGCGATGAGCGCTTGGATGCTCGGGTCGGTGAGCGATGCGAGCGGCGTTCCCGCGGTGAACCCGTCGATGCTGGCGCTGAGCACCATGTCGGCGCCCCTCTTCGGTGCGGCACGCGCGAGCAGCGACCGCACCGGATAGCCGAGCCAGGTCGCGTTCCCGACGAGGTTCCCGCCGACCTCGTTCGACACGCAGCTCAGCGTGAGCATGTGCTCCTCGAGCGGCTGCCGAAGCAACTCGTCGAGCGTCATCGTGAATGGGTGCTCGACCATCCCGTCGACGCTGATCGCCCACGAGGCGACATCACCCGTCGGGATCTGCAGCGCCGTGTCGATCCGATAGAAATCGTTCGCCGGCGTCACGTAGGGCGTCAGCCCGGCAATGTGCAGATCCGATCCGGGAGGCACGGGTGCGGCTGCGCGCGCCGGCTTCGGCAGGTGGAACGCACGTCGCGCGGCCTCGGCGGTCGCCGCTGCGGTGAGCCTCGTCTGCGCGACCAGGGCGACGCCGATACCGACGACGGCGGTGCCGACCGACCATGCGAGAAACGTCCGTCGCGAGGTACGAGGCGGCGCTTGGTCGAGTGTGTCCCCGACGCCGAGAAACTCGGCATTCCGCGCACGCGACCCAAGCGCGGCGGCCCGCGGCACGAGCAGCCCGAGCGTGAGGACCGCGAGGATGAGCCCGACGAGCGACGGGATCGCAGCCTGACCGCTCGCGCCAGCGCGGGTGATCGCGCTCGCCGCTGCGAGGACGGCACCGAGCCCGAACAGCGCGACGCCCCGCCCGAGTGCGCGGAGCGCAAGGACGCCGGCGAGCGCGCACAGCACCACCATGACCGCGACGATGAGCACGATCAGCGCACGCTTGTCGCCGGTACCGAACCAGCTGACCATGAGGTCTTTCACGGGCCGCGGGGCGAGATCGATCAGCGCGCCCCCGACGGACACGAGCGGGTTGCCCTGGCCGCCGAGGACCAGCGCTGCGACCTCACCACCGGCGACGAACGCCGCACCGGCGGCGAGACCCGCGAGCGCTGCGAACGCCCGCGCGCTTCGCGTTCGTTCGTCACCCGCACGCACTGCCTGCTCCGTTCGTCGTGCTCGCCTCGCCTTGCTCACCGCTGGGCCGACGAGCGGCCACACGGTATCAACCTTCGTTCGGAGCGGACTGCGCGGGCGATGGTGCTTGTGGACGGGCCCGCGGGGAGGCGACCTACGCCTCGTCGAGCGCGATCACCACCTTGCTCGACACCGCCGGGTTCGCGGCGATGGCGAAGGCCTGTACGGCCTCCCGGAATGGCAGCACATGCGTGACGATCCGGCCGAACTCGGGGTCGCGGTCGAGCATCGCGATCGCGTCGTCGATCTCGTGCACGAATCGGAATGAACCGCGAATCTGCACCTCTTTACTGACGATGCGCGCGATGTCGGCGCCGAGCGGCACCGAGGGCAGCGAACCGACCTGCACGATGATCCCGGCTCGGGCGACCACGTCGACAGCCGCGCCGAGCGCAGCGGGCGCACCCGACGCCTCCACGACGATGTCCGCAGACTCGGGTTCGGGCGTGCGATCACGGAGCGGAAACACATCTGCTGCGCCGAGCGTTCGGGCAAGGTCGAGTGGGGGCTCGAGAAGGTCGGCGACCGTCACGCGCGCCGCGCCGAGCGCGACGGCGGCTCGGGCGACGAGCAGCCCGATCGGTCCGGCACCGGAGACGTGGACGCGCAGCCCGGCAACCGCACCCGCCCGACCGAGGGCGTGGATCGCGACGGCGAGCGGTTCGGCAAGCACTCCCCGTTCGCTCGGGAGGCTCGTCGGCAGTTCCCGAAGCTGCTCCGGCCGCACCCCGACCCGCTCCGCGAAACCGCCCTGCGTGTGCGGGTCGGTGGCGGCGCTGCCGAGGTGACGAGCGTTGGGACAGAGGTGCGGCCTTCCGGCGCGGCACGCGGAGCACGTGCCATCGGGAGTTGCCGGGTGGAGCGCGACGCGCGTTCCGGGCGAGTGTCGTCCGGACGGGTCGCTCTCGACCACGCCGACGATCTCATGACCGAGAATGAGCGGCTGCCGGATGACGAATGCGCCGACCCGTCCCTCCGCGGCGTAGTGCAGGTCCGAGCCGCAAATGCCACCGTGTGTGGGCCGCACAATCGCCGATCCCGCCGGTGGGTCGAACGGGACGTCCTCGATCCGGAGGTCGTCGGGGCCGTGCGCGGTGAGCGCGTGCATGGGTCTCCTGCTTCCGCGGGCGCCGGGAGCGCCGTCGCTGTCCAGGTCTCCATCATCACCCACTCTCCATGTAATGACATAGCGTCAAACTGGCTGTAGCATCGGAGGCGCCCCACGGGTTCGCGTCGCCCGTCACCGTCGAGAGAGTCCTCCACCGCGCCATGACCACCAGCACTGCTGCACAGAGCGACGACGCCGTCGCGTCTGCGGTGCTCGACCTCATCACCATGGGTCGCGTGAGCGTCGACATTTACCCGCAGACCACTGGACCCCTGGAGGGCGTGGAGACCTTCTCGAAGTCGGTGGGCGGCAGCGCGACGAACGTCGCGATCGCGGCCGCGCAGCACGGTCGCAGAACCGCAGTGATCACCCGCACCGGGAACGACCCGTTCGGGCGCTACATCCGACAGACGCTGCCCGGCTTCGGCGTGCGGAACGACTTCGTCGAGACCGTGCCGGATCTCAACACCCCGGTCGCGTTCTGCGAGATCTTCCCCCCGGACGACTTCCCGCTGTACTTCTACCGCGCGCCGAAAGCGCCGGACCTCATGATCACGGCGGAGAGCCTCCCGGTCGACGCGATCAGGTCGGCGCGCATCTTCTGGACCACCGTGACGGGCCTGAGCGAGGAACCGAGCCGCAGCGCACACCACGCGGCATACGCGGCGCGCGGCCGACAGTTCCACACCGTGATCGACCTGGATTACCGACCGATGTTCTGGTCGACCCCTGCAGAAGCGACCGCAGAGGCTGCCGTCGCGCTCGATCACGCCACCGTCGCCGTCGGCAATCGCGAAGAGTGCGCGATCGCGGTCGGCGAGACGGACCCGCTGCGCGCTGCCGATGCGCTGCTGGATCGCGGCGTGGAGCTTGCGATCGTCAAGCAAGGTCCGAAGGGCGTGCTCGCGAAGACGCGCGACGAAACGGTCGAGGTCCTGCCGCATCGAGTCGACGTGATCAACGGCCTCGGTGCGGGCGACGGCTTCGGCGGGGCGATCTGCCATGGGCTCCTCGCCGGGTGGTCGTTGGATCGCGTGATCCGGTTCGCGAACGCGGCCGGAGCCATCGTCACGACCCGGTTCGAATGCTCGACCGCCATGCCGTCGAGCGCCGAAGTTCGGGCCTTTCTCGACGCCGAAGACGCCCGCCGCGACCTGTCCGGCACCGGGAGCGAGACGGGTGGCCCCCATGCCTGAACTCGACTTCGCGGCACTCCGGCAGATCCGCGCCCAGTCGCCGGACCGAATCGCCGAGGCACTCGCCACGCGTCGGCGCCGTCCGCTGCTCGGTGCCGACGGCAAGCTCTTCATCGTCGCCGCCGATCATCCGGCGCGCGGCGCGCTCGCTGTTCGCAGCGACGAATCCGCGATGGCGAACCGGTACGAACTGCTCGCACGCCTCGTTGCCGCGCTGAGCCGGCCCGGGGTCGATGGAGTGCTCGGCACGCCGGACATCCTCGAGGACCTGGTGCTGCTCGGCGCACTCGACGGCAAGGTCGTGGTCGGCTCGATGAACCGTGGCGGTCTCCGCGGCGCCACATTCGAGATGGACGACCGATTCACCGCGTACTCGCCCCGCGCGATCAAGGACGCCGGGTTCGACTTCGCCAAGCTCCTCCTCCGTGTGAACCTCGCGGATCCCGGCACCGCGCGGACGCTCGAAGCAAGCGCTACCACCGTGAGCGAATCGGTCGCGCTGCAGCTGCCGATCATGCTCGAACCGTTCATGTCGACCTGGCAGGGTGAGCGCATCGTCAACGACCTCACCCCGGAGGCGGTCGTCACCTCCGTCACGATCGCGTCCGGTCTCGGCACCTCCAGCGCGTACAGCTGGCTGAAGCTCCCCGTCGTCGACGACATGGATCGCGTGATGGCGGCGACCACACTGCCGACGCTCCTCCTCGGCGGCGACCCGTCGTCCCACCCCCAGGAGACCTACGCGAGCTGGGAACGCGCGCTCTCGCTCCCCGGGGTCCGCGGACTCGTCGTCGGCCGCACGCTGCTCTACCCACCCGACGGCGACGTCGCCGCCGCCGTCGACACCGCAGCCGCCCTCGTCCATCAGAGCGATCCCGCGGGCGCGTCGGCCTCCTCGACCGCGTCGGATGCAGTCGGGCCCACCGTCTCGAATTCGCCAGTGCCCTCCAACTAGGAAGCGAACATGACCAGCACCTCTCCCGCCCCCGCTGCCACGAACACCGATCTCCCCGTCGTCGGCCACTGGATCGGCGGCGCACGCGTCGAGTCCGCGTCCGGAAACACCGCCCCGGTCTACGACCCCGCGCTCGGCGCGATGACCAAGCGGGTGGCACTCGCGAACCAGGACGAGATCGACCGCGCCATCGCGGCCGCGTCGGCCGCCTTCCCGGCGTGGAGCGACCTGTCGCTGACGAAGCGGCAGCAGATCATGTTCGCGTTCCGGGAGATCCTCAATCGCGACAAGGCTGAACTCGCCGAGATCATCACCGCGGAGCACGGCAAGGTGCTCTCCGACGCGCTCGGCGAGATCTCTCGCGGCCAAGAAGTCGTCGAACTGGCGACGAGTATTCCGCAGCTCCTCAAGGGCGAGTTCTCCGACCAGGTCAGCACCGGGATCGACGTCTACTCGATCCGGCAGCCGCTCGGCGTCGTGGGCATCATCTCGCCGTTCAACTTCCCCGCGATGGTGCCCCTATGGTTCCTGCCGATCGCGATCGCCGCGGGCAACACGGTCGTGCTGAAGCCGAGCGAGAAAGACCCATCGGCGGCGATCTGGCTCGCCGAGAAGTTCCAGGAGGCTGGGCTGCCGGACGGCGTGTTCAACGTCCTGAACGGCGACAAGTTCGCGGTCGACGGCCTCCTGACCGACCCCGCCGTCGCGTCCATCTCCTTTGTCGGATCCACGCCGATCGCAAAGTACGTGTACGAGACCGCGACCGCGCACGGCAAGCGCGTCCAGGCGCTCGGCGGCGCGAAGAACCACATGCTCGTCCTTCCGGACGCCGACCTCGACCTCGTTGCAGACAACGCGATCAACGCGGGCTTCGGCTCCGCGGGCGAACGCTGCATGGCCGTGTCGGTGGTTGTAGCGGTCGACAGCATCGCGGATGAACTGATCGCGAAGATCGTCGATCGCGCCGGCAAGCTCGTCACCGGTGACGGCCGACGGGGTGCCGACATGGGACCGCTGGTGACGGAACAGCACCGCGACAAGGTCGCCTCGTACATCGAGGTCGCAGAGCAGGACGGTGCGGTCGTTGTGGTGGACGGCCGCACCGTCCGACCTGATGGGGACGAGAACGGCTTCTGGCTCGGCCCGACGCTGATCGACCGCGTGCCCACCACGAGCCGCGTCTACGCGGACGAGATCTTTGGGCCGGTGCTCAGCGTCGTCCGCGTCGAGAGCTACGACGAAGGACTCGAACTCATCAACGCAAGCCAATTCGGCAACGGCACCGCCATCTTCACCAACGACGGCGGCGCCGCACGCCGATTCCAACGCGAAGTGCAGGTCGGCATGATCGGCATCAACGTGCCGATTCCGGTCCCGGTCGCCTACTACTCGTTCGGCGGCTGGAAGAACTCGCTCTTCGGTGACACCAAGGCGTACGGGCAGGACGGCGTGAGCTTCTTCACCCGGCAGAAGGCGATCACGAGCCGTTGGCTCGATCCCGCATCGCACGGCGGCATCAACCTCGGCTTCCCGTCGAACAACTGAACCGCGGCCAAAGCATCGTGGCAGACGAACAGACCTGGTTCCACCCGGCAGGTTCCCACCCGGAAGACGGCTGGACCGACGTGATCGACGGCAGGATCCCCGGCTGGCAGCACACGGGAATCCGCATCGGCGCGATCGTCGACGGGGGCGAGTTGCGCCTCCCCGAGGATGACGTCGAACGCATCATCGTGCCGCTCGCCGGTTCGTTCCACGTGCGGTTCGACGGGGCAGCGGGCAACGGAGAACAGTCGCTGGAGGGCCGGGCGAGCGTCTTCGAGGGCCCGACCGACACGCTCTACCTCGGCCCGCGGACGGGCGCCACGATCACGGGAGCTGGTCGCGTCGCCGTCGCGGAGGCGCCGACCACGGTCCACCGCGGCGCAGCGTACGTGCCCGTGACGGCCGTGCCCGTCGAACTCCGCGGAGCGGGCCGAGCGAGTCGGCAGGTCCACAACTTCGGCACCCCCGCGGCGCTCGACGCCGCGAAGCTGATCGTCTGCGAGGTCATCACGCCGGCGGGTAACTGGTCGTCCTATCCGCCGCACAAGCACGACACCCTCGTGCCGGGGGCAGAGTCGAACCTCGAAGAGATCTACTACTACGAGACCGCGGTCGAGCGCGGCGCCGATGCTCCGACAGCCGCCGCCCCGTTCGCGCTGCACCGGACCTCCGCGTCGGACGACCGCGCGATCGACGAGTTCCGCGAGGTTCATTCCGGCGATATCGCGCTCGTGCCGTACGGGTGGCACGGCCCCGCCGTCGCCGCCCCGGGGTACGACATGTATTACCTCAACGTGATGGCGGGCCCCGATCCCGAACGGGTGTGGAACATCACCGATCACCCCGCGCACGGTTGGGTGCGCGCGCAGTGGGAGTCCGAAGCGATCGACCCCCGACTGCCCTACACGAAGGAGACCCTGCGATGAGCACCACCCGTCGCATGACCGTCGGCCAAGCGCTCGTCGAGTTCCTCGCGAACCAATGGACCGTTGACGGAAACATTCGCGAGCGGACCATCCCGGGGATCTTCGGCATCTTCGGGCACGGCAACGTCGCCGGGGTCGGGCAAGCGATCAAGCAGCTCCACGAGGACCAGCCCGGTCTGCTGCCCTATCACCAGGCCCGCAACGAACAGGCGATGGTGCACGAAGCCGTGGGGTTCGCCCGAATGCGCCGACGGCGTGCCACATTCGCGGCTGCTGCGTCGGTCGGTCCGGGCGCGGCGAACATGCTCACCGGTGCAGCGCTCGCCACCACGAACCGACTGCCGGCGCTGCTGCTGCCGAGTGACACGTTCTCCACCCGCACGACCGACCCCGTGCTGCAGCAGATCGAGATGCCGCACGACACGTCGCTCCAGGTGACCGACGCCTTCCGTCCGTTGTCACGCTTCTTCGATCGCGTCGAACGCCCCGAACAGCTGTTCTCGATCGCCCTGCAGGCGATGCGCGTGCTCACCGACCCAGCCGAGACCGGAGCGGTCACGATCGCGCTGCCCGAGGACGTCCAGGCCGAAGCGTTCGACGTGCCCGTCGCGTTCCTCCAGCCCCGCGAATGGCATCTGCGCCGACCGCTCCCCGAGCACGGCCCGCTCGCGCGCGCGGTCGCCGCGATCCGCAGCGCGAAGCGACCGTTCATCGTCGCCGGTGGCGGCGTCCTCTACTCCGGCGCGGAGTCAGCACTGCGGGACCTCGTGGACGCCACCGGGATCCCGGTGGGCACCTCGCAGGCGGGCGGCGGATCGATGCCGTGGGACCACCCGCAGTACCTCGGCGGCGTCGGCGCGACCGGCACCACCGCGGCCAACCGCACCGCCGCAGAAGCGGACGTGGTGATCGGGATCGGAACCCGGTACAGCGACTTCACCACCGCCTCCCGAACGGCATTCCAGAACCCCGACGTGACGTTCGTGAACATCAACGTGGCCGCGTTCGACGCCTACAAGCACGGCACGCAGCTGCCCGTGATCGCCGACGCACGGGAGGCCCTGGTCGCCCTCCAGGAATCCCTCGTCTCGTTCACGGTCGACGCGCCGTACGCCGACGCGATCGCGGAGCGGAAGCAGGCGTGGGACCGTGTCGTCGATGCCGCGTTCGAACCGTCCGGTCTTGCGCTGCCCGGTCAGACCGAGATCATCGGCGCCGTGCAGTCGGCCACTGACCCGACGGACGTCGTGATCCAGGCGGCCGGCTCCCTGCCGGGCGATCTGCACAAACTGTGGCGGGTCCGCGACCCGCTCGGGTACCACGTCGAATACGCGTTCTCGTGCATGGGCTACGAGATCGCCGGTGGCCTCGGCGTGAAGCGTGCGGCTCCGGAGCGCGACGCGATCGTCATGGTCGGCGACGGGTCCTACCTGATGCTGCACACGGAGCTCGTCACCGCTGTGGCGGAGGGGCTGAAGATCGTTGTGGTCCTCATCCAGAACAACGGGTTCGCGTCGATCGGGCACCTGTCCGAGACGGTCGGTTCCGAGCGGTACGGGACGAAGTATCGGTTCCGCGACGACACCGGCTCGTTCGAAAACGGCGAACCGCTGCCCGTCGACCTTGCGGCGAACGCTCGCTCCTACGGGGTGAACGTGATCGAGATCGAGCCGACCGCGAACGCGATCGACGACCTCCGCGCTGCCGTGCGTTCCGCAAAAGCGTCGGATCGCACGACCCTGATCCACATCAACGCCGACCCGCTCCGGTACGCACCCGACGGCGAAGGCTGGTGGGACGTCCCCGTCGCGGAGACATCGACGCTCGCGAGCACGCAGCGCGCCCGTGCCGAGTACGAGCAGCAGGTCACCGCACAGCGCCCCCTGCTCGGCTGACCGCCAGCCCATCTCCCCTCGCCTTCCCGTCTCCTCCGTCTCCTCGACGCCACTTCGACCGCACCGCACAGAAAGACACCGACGCATGACCGACACCGCGCCCGCCGCCGACGACGACGCCCCAGCGGGTTCCGCCACTCCGAGCATCCGCATCGGCACAGCGCCCGATTCGTGGGGTGTCTGGTTCGCGGACGACCCGAAGCAGGTGCCGTGGCAGCGGTTCCTCGACGAGGCCGCCGCAGCGGGCTACAAGTGGATCGAGCTCGGCCCGTACGGCTACCTGCCGACCGATCCCAGCCAGCTGTCCGACGAGCTCGAGTCGCGCGGACTTCGCCTGTCTGCCGGCACGGTCTTCACCGGATTCCACAAGGGCGATGACCAGTTCCAGCGTGCGTGGGACCAGGCCGTCAAGGTTGCCGGACTCGCCGCGAAGCTCGGCGCTGAACACCTCGTCACGATTCCGGATCTGTGGCGCTCTGACGCGACCTCGGAGGTGCTCGAGCCGCGCACGCTGACCGACGAACAGTGGTCGCGCCTCGGCGCCGGTCACGACCGGCTCGGCAAGGCTCTGCTCGAGGAGTTCGGGGTGCACCAGCAGTTCCACACCCACGCGGACAGTCATGTCGGCACCTACACCGAGACGGTGCGGTTCCTCGAGGTCACCAACCCCGAATACACCAACCTCTGCCTCGACACCGGGCATTTCGCGTACTACGGCGGCGACAGCCTCCGCATCATCGGTGCGTTCCCGGAACGCATCGGCTACCTGCATCTGAAGCAGGTCGACCCGAACCAGCTGTTCGACGTGCTGAAGAACGATGTGCCGTTCGCCACCGCAGTCGCGAACGGGATCATGATCGAGCCGCCACAGGGCACGCCCGATCTCGCGCCGATCATCGAAGCTGTTGCGCGTCTCAACCCGAACATCTTCGGGATCGTCGAGCAGGACATGTACGGCTGCGCCGTCGACGTGCCCGGCCCGATCGCCACCCGCACGTTCGAGCACATCCTCGGATCCACCTCCGCCGCCCGCGCCGCCTGAAGGAACCAGCACAGTGAGCACTGACAACCTCCGCGTCGCCGTCGTCGGCGCCGGCCAAATGGGCGCCGACCACGTGCGCCGCATCACCGCGAAGATCTCGAACGCCGACGTCGTCGCGATCGTCGAGCCCGACCAAGGGCGTGCCGCCGCGGCGGCGGCGCTCGCGCCGGGTGCTATCGCCGCCGCCTCGTTCGACGAGGCGCTCGACGCAACCGCGATCGACGCGGTCATCATCGCGACGCCCGGCTTCCTGCACGAGCCGATCCTCGTCACCGCACTCGAGCGCGGGCTCATGGTGCTGTGCGAGAAGCCGCTGACCACGTTGGCCGAGGACTCGCTTCGCATCGTCGAACTCGAACAGCAGCACGCGAGCCGTCCGGTGATCCAGGTCGGGTTCATGCGCCGCTTCGACGCCGGATACAAGGAGCTCCTCGCGCTCCGGGAATCCGGCGCGAACGGCGCGCTCCTCGCCCTGCATCACGCACACCGGAACCCGACGACCCCGCCCAACTACGGCGAGGACATGCTCATCAAAGATTCGGTGATCCACGAGATCGACATCATCCCGTTCCTCACGGGTGAGCCGATCATGTCCGTCGAAGTGAAGAAGCCGCGCTCCAACTCGCTTGCGCCGGCCGGACTGCCCGAGCCGCAGTTCGTCCTCTTCACGACCGAATCGGGCGTGCTCGCGATCGTCGAGATCAGCGTCAACGTGCAGTTCGGCTATCAGGTCACGACCGAGGCGGTGTTCGAGTCCGGCGTCGCGTACATCGGCCGCGAGACCTCGCAGACCGTCGTATCCGCCGGTCTCTCGGCGCAGCCGATCACGCCGTCGTACAAGGAGCGATTCAGCGCCGCCTACGACGAAGAGGTGCAGCGCTGGGTCGACGCGGCCCGCGGCGGCGGGATCGACGGTCCGAGCGCCTGGGACGGCTACACCGCGTCGGTCGTCGCCGAGGTCGCCGTCCGCGCACAGCAGACCGGCGCGCTCGAACCCGTCGAGTACGCGGTCACGAAACCGACGTTCTACGACGAGGTCTTCGCCGTCGCCGCGGGAGACCGCGCATGACCGCCGCACAGCCCGCGGCCGCCCAGACAGCACCTGTGCAGACCGCACCTGCCCAGGGACCAGCTGGCTCGGCCGCCCAGAGCACCGACTCGCGTCCGGTCACCCTTCAGGCGGTCGAGCAGACGCCGACCGCGCTGTGGAACGACTCTGCCGACCCCCGCGAACTCGGTACCGCGATTCGCGAGTTCGGTGCAGTCGGTGCGACCTGCAACCCCGTCATCGCCTTGACCTGCATCCGGCAAGACCCGGAGACCTGGCTGCCGCGCCTGCGCGAACTCGCCGCCGAGCACCCGACCGCAACCGAAGCCGAGCTCGGCTGGAAGGCCGTCGAGGAACTGTCCGTGACAGCAGCCGCGATGCTCCTGCCCGCATTCGAATCATCCGGCGGGCGGAACGGGAGGCTGTCGATGCAGACCGACCCGCGCCTCCACCGCGACAAGAACGCGCTCGTCGAGCAGGCAGAGCGGTTCTCGCAGCTCGCGCCGAACATCATCGTCAAGATCCCCGCGACGAAGACTGGGATCGCCGCGATCGAAGAGGCCGCGTACCGAGGCGTGTCGATCAACGCGACCGTGTCCTTCACCGTGGCGCAGGTCGTCGCCGTGGGCGAGGCCATCGAACGCGCGCTCGACCGTCGTGCGGCGGACGGCCTTCCCGATCGGGAGTTCGGACACGTGGTCACGCTGATGGCGGGGCGGCTGGACGACTGGCTGAAAGCGGTCATCGCCCGGGACCGGATCATGATCGACCCGGGTTACCTCGAGTGGGCCGGGGTCGGAGCGGTCAAACACGCCTACCGGATCTTCCGGGAGCGCGGATTCCGCTCACGCGTGCTCGTCGCCGCGTTCCGGAACCCGATGCAGTGGTCCGAGCTGCAGGGCGGCGACCTTGTCATCTCGCCGCCATTCCAGTGGGCGAAGGACATCAACGACAACGCGGTCCCGTTCCGCCCGAACGCGATCGACGACGACGTCCCGTCGCATGTACTCGACGCGCTCCGGGCCGCAACACCGGAGTTCGCGAAGGGCTACGACGCCGACGGCATGACCATCGACGAGTTCGACGCATTCGGCGCGACCGTCCGCACGCTTCGGCAGTTTCTGCAGGCCGACGCGGACCTCGACGCACTCGTGCGCGACGTGCTCGTGCCGGCGGTCTAGCGGTCAGCTGCGCCCGTCAAGCTGCCCCGGCCCCCGGCCCCCGGCCCCCGGCCCCCGGCCGTATAGCCGCGGTCAGCCACGCCCGACGGGCTCATAGGCGGCAGCGACGACACGCAGCACGCGTGCCATCTCGGCAGCCGCCGGCGACAGCCGCGCACGCCGCCGCTGCACCAGCACGATCCGTCGCGCTGGCGCATGCGGCGTGAGCTGCAGCGCCCGAACGTCCCCGCGCAGCGTCGCGAGCGACAGCGTCGGCACGAGCGCAACACCCATGCCGATGGCGACCATCGCCTGCACCTCCTGATAGCCGCGAGCCTCGAAGCTCACGACCGGCTCGAACCCGGCCTGCTCACACGCATCCCGTAGCACCGCGCGAACCTGCGGCGACGCGCGAATGATCCAGTGCTCATGCGCGAACTCCTCAAGCCGAACGCTTGGCCGCGAGGCCGCCGGATGATCCGCCGGCACGAGCAGCACGCTCGGATCCTCCCGCAGCGGCGTCGTCACCAGCGGCTGCTCCTGCTCAAGATGCTCACTCTCCCGCTCCCACATCACCGCCAGCTCGACCTCACGCGCCAGAAACATGCCGCGCAACTCCGAGATCTGCGCACTGTGCACCGACAACGCCACCCCGGGGTGCGCCGACCGGAACGCCGAAATCGCATCCGGCAGGAACGATTCCGTCACCGTCGGAATCGTTCCCAACCGCAACGACCCGCTCTGGAGGCCCTCCAGATCCCGCAACTCCCGTTCCGTTGCCGACACCAGCATCCGCACCGACGCCGCATGCTCCGCGACGATGCGCCCAGACGGGGTGAGGGACACGCCGCGCGGGCCGCGCAGAACCAACGGTTGGCCAGCCTCCCGCTCGAGTTGCGCGATCTGCTGCGACACCGCCGACACGGTCAGATGCAGCGCAGACGCCGCCGCAGTCAGCGACCCCACCGCGGCAACCTGCTCGAGAATCAGCATCCGACGAACATCGAGCGACATGCGCGCAGCCTACCCAGCCTCCAGCAGAACTGAAAGCGGCTCCATGTTTTTCATCTGGTGTGAATCCTGCCCACCCTCCACCATTGCTGCATGGCAACGACGACAGGTTGGACGGAACTTCCGGCGGTGTGGATCCGCGGCGGCACAAGCAAGTGCTGGCTGTTCGACGCGGATCGTCTCGCCGAAGCCGACCTGCCCGCCGACACGATCCTCGAAGCAGCGTTCGGCGCCGCTGACCCGCGGCAGATCGACGGGGTCGGCGGCGCATCGTCCACCACCTCGAAAGCGATGATCGTCCGCCGCTCACGCACGCCGAATGTCGACGTCGACTACACGTTCGCGCAGGTCGGCATTGGGCAGCGGATCGTGGAGTGGGGCAGCAACTGCGGCAACTGCGCGACCGCCGTCGGCCTGTACGCAGTGCAGCAGGGTCTCGTCCCCCCGGACGAGGACCGCACGGTCGTCCGCATGCTCAACACGAACACCGGGGCCCGGCTCGACGCCGTCGTCGCGACACCGGGCGGCCGCGTTCCGCACACCGGCGCGCAGACCGTTCCCGGCGTCGTCGGCACGGGCGTCCCCGTCGGGCTGCGCTTCCTCGCTCCGTTCTCCCGCGCCGGCCGGCCGACCCTCCCGACCGGACGTCCGGCCCAGCTCATCGACGCGGCTGGCCGCAGCGGCACCGTCACGATCGTCGACGCGGGCGCCATCTGTGCGCTGATCGACGCCGAGTCCATCGGGCTCCGTGGGAATGAGTCGATCGACGAGATCACGGCAGAGCTGGAGGCCCTCATCACGTTCCGCAGGCACGCGTCGGTGGCCGCGGGCCTCAGCCGCACGATCGAGGAGGCCGCCGACGCGGTTCCGAAGATTGGCATCGTCGCCCCGCCAACGGACTACCGCACGACGACGGGCGAGCTCGTCAGCGCCGACGACTACGACCTCTCGGCACGCATGCTGTCGATGTTGCAGCCGCACCCCGCGATCGGACTGACCTCGGCGGTTGCGCTCACCATCGCCGCCGACCACGCCGGCACGGTCGCGAACGCCGCCGCCCGGCGCGGCGATGCGAACGTGCTGCGAATCGGGACACCATCGGGCGTCGTCACCACCGAGATCGAACGCGACGAGCATGGCGCGGTCGTCGCCGTCGTCCTGTGGCGTGCCGCGCGCCGGCTCGCGACCGCGCAGCTCGAGGTGCCCTTGCCCGCCGTCGCGCTGACCTCCGCAGGAGCCCCAGGCGCCGCAGGAGCGCCGGCCGCCGCAGAAGCCCAAGCCGCCGCGCGCTCAGTCTTCGCCGACTCGGCCGCCTGACCCCGCGTCACCGACTGAGACTTCACCCCAGCCCACTTCACCCCACCCGACCCCAGCCAGACAGCTATCAAGGAGGATAGATGCTCAACCAAGCTACGGTGGCGGCCCGCCTGGACCGCCTACCCATCACGCGAACGCACCGGGTGGTGCTCGTCACGCTCGCCGTCGTGTTCCTGTTCGAATTCGGTGACCTCAACACGTTCGCCTACGTGGCACCGGTGTTGACGAAGACGCTCGGGTTCAGCGTCGGAACGATCGCGTTCGTCACGTCGGCTGGGTTCCTCGGCATGTTCGTCGGCGCGGTCTTCGGTGGCCGCTTCTCCGACGCGATCGGCCGTCGTCGGGCGCTGATCGTCGCGACGGCGGTGTTCTCGGTCGGCTCGCTGCTGAACGCGGCCGGCTGGAACGAGGCGAGCTTCGCCGTGATCCGCTTCATCACCGGTGTCGGCCTGTCCGCGATGACGGTCGCCGCCACCACGTACGTGTCTGAGACGATGCCGGCCGCGCGGCGAGGCCGCATGCAGGCAGCGGTGATGGCGATCGGCTTGTTCGGCATTCCCGTTATCTCGTTCGCGGCGCGCGGGATCATCCCGATCAGCGCTGAAAGCTGGCGGTTCGTGTTCGTGATCGGCGCGCTGGCGCTGCTCGCGATCCCCGGCGTGGTGCGGATGCCGGAGAGCCCGCGGTGGCTGCTCCGCCACGAGCGGGCCGATGCAGCGGATCAGGCGCTACAACGGTTCGAGTCGGGCGCCGGTCAGCTCCCACCGCTGCCGCAGCAGCCGTCCGTCGCACCGTCGACCGTGACGGTGTCGCTGACGGCAGTGCAGCAGTCCGGCTCGCGCTACCGTGCGCTGTTCAGCGGTCTGACCGGGCGTCGCACCCTGTTCCTGTCGGTCGTGTGGATTTTCCAGACCCTCGGCTTCTACGGTTTCACCTCGTTCGTTCCGACGCTCCTCGTGGCCCACGGATTCTCGCTCGTACACTCGATCGGCTTCTCCGCGCTGACGACGCTCGGGGCTGTTCCCGGTGCGCTCCTCGCCTGGCCGATCTCGGATCGCTTCGGCCGCAAGATGCCGCTCGTGATCGTGTGCCTCGCAACGGCGGCGAGCGGTTTCCTGTACGGGCTGACGTTCAGCGCGGTCGCGATCGTCATCTTCGGCTTCTGCGTGAACATGCTCATCCAGACGTTCGCCGCGCTGCTGTACACGTACACGCCGGAACTGTTCCCGACCGAGGTCCGCAACTCCGGCACCGGGTTCACGTACGGCATCGGCCGGCTCGCGAACATCGGCGGCCCGTTCATCGTGGCGGCACTGTTCGGTTCGCTCGGCTACAGCTCGGTGTTCATGTACATCGCGCTCTGCTGGCTCGTCGTCGCGGTGAGCATCGCCGTGTTCGGCCCCCGCACCGGCAAGGTCAACCTCGAGGACCTCAACGAGCGTCGCGAGCCCGACGAACGACTGCGGCAGCCCGCGGGCGCGGCAGTCGCGCGCAGCACCGACGCAACCGTCTGATCGGACGCGACCACGGGCCTCCGGTGTGGAACTGGAGGCCCGTGGTGCGTCACCAGCACCCGCGCGCGCACCGCGGACCAGCAGTAATCCGCGCCAGCGCAGCGCTCACGCACAACCCCCACCTCCGCGCACTCCCCGTCGAAAGGATCCCCATGTCCACGGAAACCCCCGCTCATGCACACGCTCCCGAACCCGGTCGCGACGCACTGGACGCGGACGTGATCGTGGTCGGCGCGGGGAACGCGGGTTTCAGCGCAGCGCATGCGGCACGCCTTGCCGGGCTGCGCGTCCTGGTGTTGGAACGGGAGCCGAAGGACCGCGCGGGTGGCAACAGCTATTACACGGCGGGTGCGACGCGGATCGCGCACAACGGGCTCGACGACCTCCGCGACCTGATCGAACCCGACCCGCGCATCGAACGGGCGACCGTTCCGCCGTACCCGGCGGACGAGTACGCGGCGGACCTCGCTCGGGTCACGAATGGGCGCAACGATCCGGATCTGACCCGCGTTCTCGTGGAGGACAGTCAGGACACGTTGCGGTGGCTGCAGCGGCTCGGCCTGGCGTATCGGCTGATGTTCGAGCGGCAGGCCTACGAGACCGAGGGGGGCTATCTCTTCTGGGGCGGCCTCCATATCGGCAACGTGGGCGGCGGCGAGGGGAACATCGCTGATCACACACGCGTGGCGGAGGAGCTCGGCGAGGACGTCCGGTACGGGGTGCACTGCGTCGACCTCATCGTGGAGGACGGACAGGTCGTCGGCGTGGTCGGCGTGGACGCATCGGGAGGCGCGCGTCGCGAATACCGAGCGCGCGCCGTCGTCCTCGCGGCGGGCGGATTCGAGGCGAACGCGGAACTCCGCGAGCAGTATCTGGGGCCCGGTTGGGCGCGAGCGAAGGTCCGCGGAACGCCTGCGAACACCGGCGACATGCTGCTCGCCGCGCTCGCACACGGAGCGGCACGGGGCGGGGACTGGTCGACCGCGCACAGCGTGCAGTGGGACGCGTTCTCGGCGCAGAACGAAAGCAACCGCGAACTGACGAACCGGTTGACGCGGCAGAGCTATCCGCTCGGCATCATCGTGAACCGCGACGGCAACCGGTTCGTCGACGAGGGCGCGGACTTCCGCAACTACACCTATGCGAAGTACGGCCGGTGGATTCTCGAGCAGCCCGGATCGGTGGCGTGGCAGATCTTCGATGCCCGCACCCGCCCGATGCTGCGGTCGGAGGAGTACGACATGCCGGGCGTCTCGGTGGTCACCGCGGACACCATCGAGGGGTTGGCGACGAGCGCGGGCATCGATCCGGCGGGGCTCGCGCGGACGGTTACGGCGTTCAACGCGAGCATTGCGACCGATCATCGGTTCGATCCGAATGTAAAGGATGGTCGGCGCGCGGACGTAGAGCCGCCGAAGAGCAACTGGGCGCTTGCGCTCGACTCGGCGCCGTTCTTCGCGTTCGGCGTGACGTGCGGGGTGACCTTCACGTTCGGCGGCCTCCGCGGCGACGTCGACGGTCGCGTGCTCGATGCAGCGGGCGCGCCCATTCCGGGGCTGTTCGCGTGCGGCGAGGTGCTCGGCGGCCTGTTCAGCGGCAACTATCCGGGCGGATCCGGGCTGGCCGCGGGCATGGTGTTCGGTCGTCGGGCCGGCGTGGCGGCAGCGGCTACTTGTCGACGAGCGTGACCTCGAACGAGTAGCGGTCCGGCCGGTAGCAGTGCGTGCCGTATTCGACGGCACGGCCGGACGCGTCATACGCAGTACGGCTCATGGTGAGTACGGGTGCGAGGTCGTCGATCTCGAGCAGCTTCGACTCCTCACGGCTCGCTGCGCGGGCGCCGATCCGCTGCTTCGCCACGCGCATCGTCACCCCGCGCATGCGCAGCAGTTGGTAGAGGCCGTGCGCGGCGAGCTCCTCGTCGGTGGCGTCGAGGAGTTCCGGCGGCAGATAGTTCTCGAGGACCGCCATCGGGGCGTCATCTGCGAACCGGACGCGGCGAATATGCAGCACAGCGCTGCCCTGCGGAACGCCGAGCGCTTCCGCGACCGCTCCCGACGCGCCGACTGTGGTGCGGTCGAGCAGCTTTGTCGACGGCCCCTGCGATCCGGCCTGCAGGTCGTCCCACAGGCTCGTCAGCTCGACCTTGCGCGATACGGGGCCGTGGACGACCTGCGTGCCGATCCCGCGCCTCCGAACCAGGAGGCCCTTGTCGACGAGGTCCTGAATCGCGCGACGAATCGTCGGGCGCGACAGGCTCAGGCGCTCCCCGAGCGCGATCTCGTTCTCGAGTCGGCTGCCGGGCGGGATCCTTCCGGAGCGGATCGCTTCCTCGAGGCGCGATCCGACCTGGAAGTACAGCGGCACCGGGCCCGACCGGTCCAGATCGAGGAACAGGTCGGCGGGAAGTCGGCCATCGTCGGGCATGGGGTCCTCGCTGCACTTTGTTGTGACAATGTTACTGCGAGACGACCGGCGTCATCGTCTCGTGCTGCTGCGCCGCCTCGGCGTTACGCTCGTCCCGTGACTGCTCCGCCGGTCGGGAGGCTGCGGCTGATTCCCATGCGCGCCCGCGATCCCCATGAGCCGGGCCGCACCGCGTCGTCGTTGGAGCTGTTCTTCGACTTGGTGTTCGTGATCGCGGTGGGCATTGGCGCGTCGACAATGCATCACGGGCTGGCTGGGGGCCATGTTGGCTCCGCTATTGCCAATTACGCGATGGTCTTCTTCGCGATCTGGTGGGCGTGGATGAATTTCACGTGGTTCGCGACCTCGTTCGCCACCGACGATTGGCTGTATCGGCTCCTGACATTCGTGCAGATGGCAGGCGTGCTGGTGCTTGCGGCGGGCATTGCGCCGGCCTCCGATCATCAAGACTTCCGGCTGCTCGTTCTTGCGTATGTGGTGATGCGTGCTGCGTTGGTCGCGCAATGGCTTCGGGCCGGAGGCTCGGATCAGGCCATTCACCGAACCGCGCGTGTGTACGCGATCGGCGTCGGCCTCGTCCAGATCTGCTGGCTGGGTGCGCTGTTGCTGCCGGGGTCGGTGTTCCCGTTCGTGCTGGTGCCGCTCGTCGCTGCGGAGTTGGCGGTTCCGATCGTGAGCGAGCGCAATGGTCAGACGCCATGGCATCCGCATCACATCACGGAGCGATATGGCGAGTTCGCGTTGATCGTGTTGGGCGAGAGCCTGCTGGCGTCCGCGAACGCAATCATCGCCGCGCTCGACGGCGGCGGAAGCGGAGGCGCTGATTCGGTCGGGGCGAACGCGAGACTGCTCGGGCTAGTCGGTCTTGGCGCGCTGACACTGGTCGTGACGGCGGCGCTGTGGTGGATGTATTTCTGGCCGCCGCATCACCGTGCCATTCGGAATCTGCGCAGTTCGCTCGTCTACGGCTACGGGCACTATTTCGTCTTCGCGGCTGCTGGCGCATTCTCGGCCGGGATCGAGTTGGAGATCGACGCACTGGAGGGCCGCGGGGCGGCGCATTCGACGTTTGCCGCGTTCGCGTATTCGATTCCGGTCGCCGTGTTCGTTCTTGCCGCCTGGTTGGTCCTAATCCGTCCGAATGCGGACCGAATCGTGAACACGGCGGTACCAGTCGCGGCGACACTGGTCCTCGTCGATCCGTTGACCCCCGTGCCAGTCGCGGTGACCGGTGTCGTGCTCGCTGCGACGGTCGCGGTGCTGGTGTGGCGGCGGCCGGTGAATGCTGCCGCCGGCCGCTGACCTGCGGATCTCATGATCAACGCACCTGACATCGGCATCGCAGTCGACGCACTTGACGTCAATATCGGAGTCAGTGTGCCTGACGTCGATATCGGAGTCAGTCGTGCACTTCGTCGAGGACTCCGGCGAGCGCCGATGGGTCGTGTGCGAAGCGGCCGAGGAACAGCCCGCGGATGCGGCCTTCGCCAGCGGTGAGGAGTCCGGGGCCGGCGCTTCCGCCGTAGAGCACACGCGATCCGGCGAGCTCTGGGCGTTTGTCGAGCCATGCTTCGATGCCGTCGAGCACGGCGACGATGTGCGGTCGGGGGGCGGGCTCTGCGGCTCCGATCGCCCAGACCGGCTCGTAGGCGACGACGACCGGACCGCGTCGGGGCGCGGCGTGCGTGTGAGACTCGGCACGCGCCTCCGGTCCGTCGAGCGATGCGGCGAGTTGCTGCGTCACTGCGGCGATGGCTGAGGTGGCATCCTGCTCTACTCCCTCGCCGACGCAGATAAGTGGGGTGAGGTCGTTTCGGAATGCGGCGTCGACCTTCGCGGCGACCACAGTGTCGTCTTCGTGGAAGAGGCGGCGTCGTTCGGCGTGGCCGATCTCGACGAGGTCGCAGCCGAGTTCGCGGAGTTCGCTGCCCGAGACTTCTCCCGTGAACGCGCCGGAGTCGGCGGTGGCGAGGTCTTGCGCGCCGAGGATCACGCCGGAGCCGATCAGGGCCTCCCGAACAGGCACGAGCGACGGAAATGTCGGCATGACGAACAGTTCGACAAGGCCGGATTGCACCGCTTGGTGCGTGCGGGCGATGGATGCGACGTCGGTCGCCCAGGTCACGGTCTGGGCGTGGCCGAAGTACATCTTCAGCGACACCCCGACCGTGTAGGGCGGCCGCACCGCGGCGAGCGCCATCAGCCTGCGTGCGCGCCGCTGCTGACGCTCACTCCAGCGGAACCTTCGTCGACGCCGGCCGCTGCTGCGTCTCCGACTGCGTCCGCGGCGCCTGCGTCCGCGGCGCCTGCGCCTGCGCCTGTGCCGCCGACGGCGTCAACGCCGACGGGCTGTGACCCGTCGTACTGGCAGATCGCGGCGACCTTTTCGGCGGATGCGCTCGCGGTGTCGAATCGGTACCCGAGCCACTCCTTCGCGAGGCGCCGCGCCAGCTCGATTCCGATGACGCGCTGCCCCATGCACAGCACTTGGGCGTCGTTCGACAGGATCGATCGCTCCACCGAGAACGAGTCGTGCGCGGTGACCGCTCGGATCCCCGGCACCTTGTTCGCGGAGATCGCGACGCCGAGCCCGGTGCCACAGATCAGGATCGCGCGGTCGGCCTCACCCGCGGCGACCTTTCGGGCGGCGTCGACCGCGATGTGCGGGTAGGCAGTGTGGCCGTCCGCGTCGACGCCGACGTCCACCACGGAGGCGACCCTCGGGTCCGCCTCCAGGTCACGCTTGATGGCTTCCTTGTATTCGAATCCTGCATCGTCGCAGCCGACGACAAGACGAAGCTGCTCGCTCATCAGTCTTCCTTCCGTGTCGGATCAATTGTCGGCCCTGCCACCTGGCCGCGGACGCACGAAGACGCAAGCTGTGGAGAAGAGCGGATACTCGACACATGCCCGCGAACCCTCTTGGCGTCCTGCTCCGCAACCGGCGTGCCGGTGAGCAGTCGCTCGCCTGGCACCGCCCGGAGCTGCAGGCCGACGCATCGATCACGCTCACGAGTCCGGCGTTCGACCACCGCACCCCCATCCCTGAGCGGTACCGCGGGCGGATCCGAGGCACGAACGTGTCACCGCCGCTCGAGTGGACCGTTCCCCCGCCTGGCACGGAGGAGCTCGTACTGATCGCCGAGGACCCCGACGCACCAACCAAGCGACCTGCGGTGCATGTGTTGACCGTGGGAATCGGGCCGAGCCTCCAGAGCATTCCGGAGGGCGCCCTCGTGCATCCGAGCCCGGTCCGCGGGTTGCGGCATGGTCGCGCGGCGCTCGGGAGGCGCGGATACGCCGGACCGCTCCCCGTCCGGTCCCACGGACCCCACAGCTACGTCTTCCAGCTGTACGCGGTCGATACGGCGTTGGAGATGCCGGAGTCGTTCGGGCTCGACGATGTGATCGCCGCCATGCGCGGGCACGTGATCGGGCGCGGTCGGCTCGACGGCACGTACGAGATCAGCTGAGCTGACCGGTCCTGCCGCCGACGCGCCTCCGTCACTCCCCGAGGACGAGCGCACCCTTCCGGTGCACGGCCCACACGGTGAGCGCGAATCCGAACAGCACTGCTCCCCCGATCGACACGGCTACCCAGCCGCCGGCGTTCCACAGCACGGACGCGAGCGCCGATCCGATCGCCCCCGCGACGAAGTTCACGGTGACGACCGCGGTGTTGAGTCGGCTCCGGGCAGAGGGGTCGATCGCGAACACGCGCGTCTGATTGAGCACGTTCGTGGCCTGCACGCCGATATCGAGCAGGATCACCGCGATGATGATCACCACGATGGAGTGCGGCGCGAGCCCGGCGACCACCATGGCGAGCAGGGCGACGGCGAGCGCACCTCCCGTGGCGGGCACCGACAGGCCGCGGTCGTGGAGGCGCCCCACCCGTTGCGCCGCCAGCGCACCAGCGAGACCGGCCAGTCCGACGAGCCCGATCGCGCTCGTGGAGTAGTGGTACGGCGCTCCGCTCAGCAGGAACGTGAGGGCAGTCCAGAACATCGTGAACACGGCGAAGCCCGTGGAACCGATGACGAGCGTTACGCGGACCGTGCGATGATCGGCGACAACACGGAACACCGATCCGATGAGCGACGGATACGGCAGATGGTCCTTCGGCGGCAACGCGGGGATCGCACGCCGCAGGAGACCGGCGAGCACGACGGCTGCGATCGCCGCGATCACGTAGATCGCGCGCCAGCCGAGGAGGTCCGCGACGAACCCGCTCACGGTGCGGGAGATGAGGATGCCGGTCAGAATCCCGGAGGTCACGGTGCCGACGACGTGTCCGCGGCGCTCCGGATCGGCGAGATCGCCCGCGAGCGGCGTGAGCAGCTGCCCGGCGACGGTCGTCACGCCGACGAGCGCCAACGCGAGCAGCAGCACGCCGAACGTCGGCGCGACTGCCGCGAACAGCAGCGCCACCGCCGAGCCGAGCAGGATCCCCGGGATCAGCCGCTTGCGGTTCAGGACATCGCCGAGCGGTACGACGAAGAAGATGCCGATCGCGTAGCCGATCTGCGTGAGCGTCACGAGGAGGCCCGCCGCCGCCGTGGACGTGTGGAGGGCGGACGCGATGTCGTCGAGCAGTGGCTGCGCCCAATACAAGTTGCCGACCGCAGCGCCCGCGCCGATCGCGAACAGCAGGGTGCGGCCGCGCGTCATCGCGGTATGCGGCGCCGGGTGCGCTGCTCGGCGTTGCGCGCTGCTGCTCATGGAATGGCGGGTCCTTTCGGTGATCAGTCCCGGGGCGCCACTGTACAGATCGCGCCGAGCGGTGCGACCGCGAAGTGCAACGACGGCACCTACAGCTTCAGCCAGAGCCGCCGCGGCACCTGCTCGTCGCACGGTGGCGTGGCCGCCTGGCTCTAGCGAAGTCTCCACAGCGCAATGTGGACGCTGAACGCACACCGCTCCTCCTGAGTCGTCTCGAATTTGTTGCGGTGCACCGACCGGTCTATGGTCAGAGCAGTTGGGGGCTTTCCCGCCGCACGCACGAGATCCACGCACGCCACCCACGGGCGCGGATCGGCTGAGTCGCCCAGGCTCGACGTGTGTGCAGCGGTTTCGGTCTCCTCCGCCTACCCGAAATCCCGACGGAGTCCGATGCCCGCCTCACCCCTTGCCGCTGCGACGGTCAAGCGCATTTCAGAGCGCGCGTGGTTCGCGCATTCGGAGCTCGTGAACTGGTCGGTGGTGCGCACGCCCCGCGGGATCGTGCTCGTCGACGCCGGGTACGCGGACCAGGCGGAGGCGGTGCTCGCTTCCATCGCGACCGCTGCCGATGGGGCGGCGATGCCGGACCTTATTGCGATCCTCGTCACCCACGCGCATACGGACCACATCGGCGCGATTCCGGCGATCCTCGAGCGGCATCCGGATGTTGCAGTGATCGCAGCGGAGGCGGAAGTCACCGCCGTCCGCGGGCCAGACCGTGAGCAGATCACGGTCGGCAAGATCGGGCTGAAGCTGCTGAGCCCGCGCGTGATCACGTGGTTGCGTGCGGCCATCGGGGCGGGCGGTCTGCGCGAAACCGCGATCCCGTCCGCACGCGCGTTCACGCCGCAGGAGCTTGCGCGGATGGGCCTCCGCGCGGTCGCAGCGCCCGGGCACACTGCGGGCAGCACCGTGTTCGAGGTGCTCGGCGATGACGTCCTCATCACCGGCGACGCGTTCGTCACCGACCACGCCATCTATCGTCGTCCGCGCGCCGGCGCGATCGATCCGATGTTCAGCGCCGACCCGGCGAAGGCGCGGCAGACGGCGGAGCGGATCTCGCGATCGTTCACGATCCTCCCCGGGCACGGGCCGGCACTGCTCTCGGGGCGGCACAGCGGGGCTTGAGCGCTTGCGCCTGTGCGTCTGTGCGCGTGCGCACGTGAGTGTCTGAGCGGTTGAGCGGTTGAGCGGTTGAGCGACTGACGCGAGGGCTGCGATGCTCGATGCGGCCCGAAAACGAGAAGACGCCCGGCAAAGTGGGGGGACTCGCCGGGCGTCGGACCTGCGCAGATGGGGGGATCTCCGCAAGCCGGATTCAGCATAACGGGCGCACCGCGTCGGGCGACCATCGGACAGCCGGGATGCGCAGTCGGGGCTCGGCCGGAGGCGCGGGATCGGCTGAGCGGTGCCGCTTGCGCGTCGGGTTCCCTACCAGTCCCGGGGGCCGCGCTCGCGAAGGAACCGTCGGCCCTCGGGAGACGGAGGCACGTTCGGCCCCCACACACCCCTCGCCCTCGCGTACTCGCGGTCGAACCAGCCGCGATGGAACCGGACGAGCAGCCGGAGCCAGATTCCGGCGATCCAGGCGTTCAGGACGAACGCGACCACGACGATCGCGAGCATGAGCAAGAAGCCGACGAGGCCCGCACCGAGCAGTGCGGCGAGGAAGCCACCTCCCGTCGGCGAAGGAACGACAGGAACAGGAGGATTTGTCATCACGGGGTGACGGTAGCGGGCGGGTACGGCGTGAGGCGAGCCCCCGAGTGGGGGTTCGAGCGGACCCTTGCCAGGCGAGCCGGTTAGCTCGGCAGCTCATATCTGAGGTGAGTGGGGGTTAAGTTACGGGCGAGTGGAATCCATTCTCGCCAGACTCGGACGCGCCCGCCGTCAGTGCGGATCTCACCATGCTGATCTCGCCAGCACTTGATTTCGTCGACCACTACGAGATCCGTGACTCCAAAGCGTTCCGCGTGCAGCACTTCTCCCTGAGTGAGCTGAACTGTGGCTATATCCGCACCGGTAGAACCGTTCACCTCGACATGTCGTTCTACTCCGGCGAGCTCAATCAATAGATCGAATGGCTTCCCGCGCTCCTCAATGCGAACCGCGCCCATATCAAGGTAATGCCGTTTAACCAGTCTGACTGCATGGCGTTCAATAGCCGACCGAGCTTCCCCATCCCGTAGGTAACCTTGAGACGGTGAGCGAGCTGGGATCGATTCAGTCTGCATATTTGCAAGAGCATCGCGGTTCGAACCGAGTACGAGTTCAAGCAAGGCACGAGGGAACTTCGTGAGATACGCCTGCTGAGCGCGAATCTCCCGGCCACCGTACCGCTGAAACGGCGCGTAGGAACGCCCGCCGGCCTCCAGTGCAACGTCTTCGAGGACCTGAGCCACCTCCGCGTACATGGAATTGAGGTGCTTCCTAGTTACGGGTTTTTCAAGCTCGACAAACCCCTGGAGTGGCATCACCCAAGCCGGTCCGACGGTTGGAACGCCACGCGCTCGTCCTCTCGTGCCGTGCGCCTGCCAGGATCTTTGCTCTACAGACCAGGGCCCTACCGCAATTGAGGAGCCCACTATCGCCGGCTCTCCGGCCCGGTCGGAATGCCAGTGGTAAATTTTATCGCCCGGCTGAACATAGTTCACGAGTGAGTAGGACCAAGATTCCTTTCCGCTCGCGTCTCTTTGAGGGGCCCAAAGCGATTCCCCCAGGTCATCCCGATCAGTGATTTCCATCCAGAATGATTCGGACGTGTCAGCCGCCCACCAATTATTGATAGCCACAAGACCCACTCGGCTCCCTGTCAACACGACTTCTGCTCCGCCCGGTCACGCGCACACGCCGACCCACAACCCGTCTCGCGCGCGCGTCATCCCGACGTAGAGCTCTCGCCGATGAATCGTCATCGCTTCGTCGTCCGCGTCGGCTTGCTCCATGAGCGCCGGAGGGACACGCGGCAGCAGCACCTGCTTGAACTCGAGTCCTTTGGCGCGCTTGATCGTCCCGACCTTTACCGCGTCGACGGGCAGACCCTCGTACTTGGTCAATTCGAGAACCGGAATGCCTGCGGCAGATAACGCGCGGGCTGCCTCTCGAACACCCTGATTCGTCAGGCAGAGAACGCCAACATCACCGGGCGGACAGGGAAGCGCCTTGAGTTGTGCGACGAATTCCTTGTCGTGCTCGCGCCGACTGCTGAACCGGCGCGACGTCGGTTCAGGGCCAGTGCGCGGGATATCTGCCGCTTCGTCGCGGCTACGGTCGTTGCCCTCGATGTCCGCGTATTGGTCGCCCTCGATCACGGACGCAGCGAACGCGGCGATCTCCTTCGTATTCCTGTAGTTGGTCGACATCACGACACCGCGTCCCGCGATTGAGACGCCGGCCTCCGTCAGAGAAAAGCCGCCGGGATAGATCGACTGCTGGCCGTCGCCGATGAGCGTCAAGCCATCCGGACGGTCACCGACAAGCAGGAAGAGCATCCGCACCATCGCGCACGTCAGGTCTTGCGCCTCGTCGATGATCACCGACCCGTAGTCGGCCGTCGGAGTCTCGCGGAGTGATGCTTCGGCTCGCAAGATTACGTCGTCGAAATCGTGGAGATGGCGGGCTCGGAGTTCGGCTTCGTACGCGACGAAGAGCCTCCAGACTTCGCGCCGGAGTTCGAGCCCGAGCGGGCGCTTGCGTCCCGTCCTCACGAGATCCGCGTACTGCTCGAACCGACTGAGCCCTCGACCCTTGATCACGTAGCGGATTTCGTCACGCCAATAGTTCGGGTTCGGATCGCTCTGGGCGAGCGCCGCACCGAGCCCGACGGTTCGCCACGCAGCGACAAAACTCCGCTCCTCTTCGACCGGATCAACGTTGAGACGAATCCCACGCTGCTTGAGCAGGCGAAGCGCGAACGCGTGAACGCCGACGAACTCGACACGCTCGACGGCCTCCGGCGCGAGCCGTGCAAGCAAGTTGCGCTGCACCTCCGGAAGTGTCCGCACGTAGGACGTGAACAGCACCCTAGAACCCTGCGCTCGTGCCAGGTATGCAGCGCGATGGAGGCCCACCACCGTCTTCCCAGTCCCCGCAGCTCCCCGGATGCGCGCCGGTCCGTTAAACCCACGCCGCACGAGCTTTGCTTGCGACGGATGGAGGAACGCCATCCACTCTTCGATCGGCGCGGCCAGCAGGCCCGCAAGCAATATGTCGGTGACCTCCTCGATGTCGAGGAGCGGTTCGGGCTCCGCCTCGGCGAGAACGGGCTCGGCGATACTCGTATCGAGGAAGATCGGCGATGAGTCGAGGACGGGAAAGTGAACCAGCGCGGCGCCCAAGACCGCGTTGACCTGGGTGTCGGTCAGCCGCTTGCCGTAGCTGTTCACGTGTCGGGCAGCTTGCTTCTCGCCGACCACCACGACCCCACTGACCTCCGTCGGCGGCAGCGCCCGGCCCGCAAGGACCACACCAACGTGGACCTCTCCCGGGGCCAGGCCGAGGTCGGCCATGACCGCCTCGGTGCCGTAGCCAACGTCGGCGAGACCACCGAGCTCGTCGGTGACGTCGGCTTGCCCGCGGAAGATATGCCCCGCTGCGATTTCAACGTCCGCCCAAGCCTTCGTATCGACGATGAACAGTCCGCCGGGGCCAACAAGCACATGGTCAATCTGCGCTCGCGACCGGGATCCGGGCCACCCGCGATCGTGCAGGAACGAATAGCCGGCGGCGGTGAGCGGGGCCAAGCTCCCGGCGACGTGGCGCTCGGTTCGGTGGGCCAGCATCCAGCGTTCGGCTGCTTCCCGCGCTTGGACCGCGAGCCGCTCATGCTCGGCAGCCATCGCTTGAAGGCGTCGCCCCTCTTCACGGGCAGAATTCCCCGCCGTGCTCACGCGATGCTCCCCGCCTGCAGACCCGAACGATGATCAGCTTCGCAGTTAGTCTTCCGGGCGGCGCACGGAAGGAGCATTCCCAATTCGAGGTACAAGGGGAAGAATTTCGTCGCCCCGCCGCTCTTCCTTGTAGAGCCCGGGTCCGTTAGGCCACGCTCGCTTCCGATTACTGACACTCGCCGCGGCATGAATAGGCCTGGCTTTGGTTCCTATCCGGTTTCCTGTCCGGCGGTTGCCGGTAGGCCTGATTCGTGGTCGGCGTAGTACGCGTTCTCGACCTCGATCGGGGTGCGCATGTCGAGCTCGCCGTGGAGGCGGGAGTTGTTCCACCACCACACCCATTCGAGGGTCGCGAGCTCGACCTGCTCGACCGTGCGCCACGGGCCCTGCTGGCGGATCAGCTCGGTCTTGTAGAGGTTGTTGATCGCCTCCGCCATCGCATTATCGAAACTGTCGCCGACGGTCCCGGTCGACGGGATGGCGCCGAGTTCGACGATCCGGTCGGTGTAGACCATCGCGGTGTAGTTCGATCCGTGATCGGCGTGATGGATCAGCCCGTCCAGTCGACCACCTGCGTTCCAGGCGGCCATATCGAGCGCTTGCATCGGCAGGATCTCCGACCGCAACGTCGCCGCGACGTTCCAGTCGACGATGCGCCGGGAGTACACGTCAGTGACGAACGCGACATAGGCGAACCCGGACCACGTTGCGACGTAGGTCACGTCACACACCCAGAGACGCCGCGGCGCCTGGGCGCTGAACCGCCTGTTCACAAGATCGCTGGGCAGCGGCCCCGACTTGTCAGGGCGAGTGGTGAACACCCGCTTCGACTTCTGCACGCCACGCACCCCGGCCAGCCGCATGAGCCGTTCGGTCTGGTCGCGGCCGACGTCCCACCCGTGCCGGCGCAGCAGCGCGTGCATTTTCCGGCGCCCGTAGACGCCATAGTTCTCCGCGTGCAGCCGGGTCACCTCCGGCACCAGCAGGTCGTCACGCAGCTGCCGTGCGGACGGGACACGGGCTTTCGCGGCCCGATACCCACGAGCGGTGAGAAACCCTCGGACCGCCGGGCGCAGCACCCGGCAGATGAGCTCGACCCCGAGACGATGCCGGTGCATGTCGATGAACCGGATCATCTCGTCGAGGGCCGGCCTGGCTCCTTCGCGAAAGACACACTCGCAGCCTTCAGCACGTCGTTCGCTTTCCGCAGCTCCGCATTCTCACGCCGAAGCCGCCGGTTCTCCTCGAGCATCTCGCTCGTCGGGCCAGGCACCCGGCCCGCGTCGATGTCCATCCTCCGCGCCCACGTGCGCAACGTCTCCGGACTCATCCCAAGCAGCCCCGCCACATGCTGCACTGCTGCGGTCTTGTTCTTGTGGTCCGGCATCGCCTCAGCGAGCATCCGCAACGCACGCTCCCGCATCCCCGGGTCAAACTTCTTCGGCATCGTCATCCATCCTGAGATAAAGAACGGAACGAAAGCCAGGCCTATTCAGCACGGACACCGGCGACAACCGGCCGCAGTTCGACCTGGAAGTTAGTCACGCCGACGAACACGATCTACCTGGTGTCGATGGAAGGCGGCGGGAACGCTCGAGCCACCACAGGTGCCCTCGCCATGGCTGTTCTAGAGGCGGAGGAGCAAACCTGCCCAGATGGGCCGGCCCCCAGCGGTTCGCCTCTCCGCCCAGGTCATGGACCCGACGAACTGCCCGCGGTGCTTTGGAGCAGCTAGAAGTCGGTGGCTTCTTGACGAAGCGGGGCGGCTGGCGTACGTTGAAGCTATTCATTAAGAAGTTAGCGACAAGTCAATCGGACAACCAAATGTCACTGCACGAAGACGCCCTCACAATCCTCATCGAAGGGCACCGAGCAATCGCAGATCAACTCGAGGCACTCCGGACGCAAGGCGGACGGTCGCCTCGATCAACCGCAGGCCCCGCGGCCGCGGCTCCAATTCAGCCTGGGGCGACGTTCGACCCGGAGTTCGATGCGCCACGCCTTCCACCAAAACCGAAGGGAACGTCGGAGGAGCAGCAATGGAGCATGGTCGTGTTCTTCGGTCGAGTCCATGCCATCAACGTCCGCCAGGGGCGGGGAGCGACCATAGAGGAGCAGCGAGCCATTGGCACGGCCGCCGGCTACAAGGGTCGGTCTGGATACAACGGCTGGCCATGGACGTGGGCTGACCGCCAGGACGGCCGATGGGTCACAGACGAGGAAGACCTGTCATCCCATGACCGGGACCATAAGCGCCTCAGCGGAATGGGCTTTTTCCGCTGGGCAGCTCAACAACTGGACATCACGCTGCCCCCTGACCTCGCCTGACCATCGATCTCGGCAGGACCTGGCACGCAAACAGCCCCGACCCGCGCCAAGCGGAAAATAGTCAGCCTCGGAACCGGCTGATCCGAGTGAAGTCGGGACATCCCAGTGGTGCGGACGGCAAGCATCTCTCCAGTCAGGAGACGCTCCGGGACGCACTGCCGGAGCTCCCCGGTGGCGAAGACCCACGGCCGCGCGCCTAGCGTTTGGCGCCCCTTCAACGGGCTTTTGCGGGACACTCAAACGGGAAATCCAGGTCAGGGAAGCACTCGGCTCTAACGCCGCGGATCTTACCGATTCACTGCGCGCGTCGGACGAGCGGGCGCAGGACTTGGCGTCTCTCGAGGCGATGCTTTACGACCGCGGAGAAGATGAACCGTGGGACGGTGGGCTCGAAGCACTTGAGGATCGAATCGATCGCGAGCGTCTTATGCGCGGCCTCTTCGACGGTCTCGATGAGCGATCGCTGGACATTATCGAGCGTCGCTTCGGCCTCCTCGACGGTCTCGACGGCCCTATGACGCTTGACGAAATCGGCGAAGTCTGGCGGGTCACCAGAGAGCGAATCCGCCAGTTGGAGACGAAGGCCCTTGATGCGATGCGGCGCAAAGCCGGGAGCGAGCCCTCATCTCCGAGCGGCAAGAAGCGAGTACTCCGAAAGAAGCTCGGCAGCGAGAGCTTCGACACCACCACCAGGAGTGTGTCCTTTAGCGACGCGCTGCCATCTTGACGGGTGAGTTGGGCGACCGCCATCTCGGCCGGGCATGCCGGATTCAGTTCGCCACCGGCGATGAAAGTGATCTCTTTCCGATCTTCATTCCGTTTGGGATTCGCCTTCACAAAGAGACCGATAAGGACACCTACCTCGACCGGGTCGTCTGGACGTGGCTGGCCGCAATCCAGCCGGTGCGGAGCTGCTTCGCAGCCGAATGCGCCGCCCAGCCTTCAGGCTGTCGCCGAACGAATCGGCACGACGTTACCGATGGGAGACTCGCGGCGCGGACGGCTTGGCGCCATTGCACGAAGGTAGGCACGTGGGAGTGCCGTAATGCGCTCAATCTCACGCACGGGAGCATTCTCAGAGACCGCGATGTCGAGCAGACGACCCATCAGAACAGGGTGCTCAGGCCCGATCTCGACTGGTTCGTTTTGCCGCCAGCCTCGCGCGCTCAGCTGCACAAAGAGCGAACGCTGCCGCTGCGCGTCGATGATTCCTAAGGCCACCGCGCGCATGATGAGCGCCTGGATCGAGACGCCGTAGGCAGCCTTCACGTGAGCGAGCTGATTGAGCGTAATCTGCGAGTGGAGTTCACGTCGCGCCACCCTCTCCGGGAGTAGAAACGCGCCTGCGAAACGGTTGGCCTCGCGCTCGGGATCGTCCGACTTCCTATGAGCGTGAAGCAGCACGTGGCCCACCTCGTGGCTCAGCGTGAACCTGTCCCGGTCCGGCGATGCACCGGGGAAATACCCGACCATCGACACTCCGTGTTCGTCCCCATGTGAGATGCCGAAGTGACCCTGGCCAACAACATGCACGTCGTCGGTCGGGTCGAGTAGTACTGGCACGACAACAACGCCGAGGCGCTCGATGGCGCGCATCACATTCGGCACAGGAGCCAGCGCGTCCACCCCCATGAGTGCCCGAGTGCGTTCAGCAACTGACTCGATCTCATCGTCATCAAGCAGTTGGCCGGTTGATGACTCGACGAAGGGCAGTGCCTTGCTCTTGAGTCCTGCGATGATTGCCGCCCGCTGGGCGATACGTGACGCCTCGCGGAAGTACTGAATCGCCTTCTTGGTGGTTTTGACCTTGGTGGACTTCAGCTTTCGGAACTGAAGAGTTGTCCCCTCAATATCCGGCGCCTCGACCTCGAAGAACTCAACTGGGAGTTTCGTGGCCTCTGCCAGCCGTTCCGCTTGCTCGGTCGTAAATGGCCGTGTGCCGCCTGCGATCTCGGATAGATAGCTTTGGCTGATTCCCGCCGACGCGGCAATGCTCTGGAGTGTTTCCCCCAGAAGATCACGCGCGGCAAGAATCCGTTCAGGACGAGGCGGCGCCATTGGAAGTGCCTCCCTGGAAGCGGCCACGCGGATCAATCAGGCCGAGGCCGTCAAGGTCGTCGTCGTCGGCAGGAACGAACCGGAGAGTCGAGAGGTCCCCCTCGGTCGGAACGAGCGGCATCCGGAGATCGATCCGCTCGGCCTGACCATACCGCCAAGGCGACAGAGTGTGGACTAACTCAAGCGCAACATCGCCAGACTGTCGATCCAGAGTCCATACGATGATGAAGCCATGCTGTTCAACCAGCACCTGCTGCCCCGACTTGGAGACCACCGACGGGTTCGAGTAAAAGCCTTGACGCGCGTGGTTCGACCCAGCGGTCGGGACCAATCCGTCGTACGTGCTCGCGAGCATGCGAGCCGACCAAAGGTCGCGCGAGAGATGAAGCTGCTTCTTGTGCGCCTTCGGATCAAGCACCCAGTCACCGATGTCGGTGACGCCGAGCAGGCTGTGCGTGCAGCCGACGATGTTGTGCGCGAACTGCGTGCGATAGGTGCTGATGCTCAAGCCGCCGAGCTTCATCATGTCGTTCGCCAGGCTGACGCCGCGCGGCATTACCGAGTGAAGAGCGGTGCCCACTGGCGCGAAAACCCGAGCGATCTCCTCGGCCGTTGATGTATCCACGCCGCCGATAATATCGCACCGATTGTTACTCCGCTAGAGACGGCTGTGTCGAGCGTCGCCATTTAGTGGGCGATGCACCCCGGGCGCGGCAGATATGTCCAGCCGCCACACTCGGCGGCCGAGGTGGCAGCAACAGTCACGGCGCACCGCGCCTCTAAACATCGGTGTCGACGCTCTTCGAAAAGGTTGCCAGTAGCGCTCGTTGAAAAGGGGACCACCTGAGGCCGAGATTGGCTGGGTGATCAACGTGCAGGAGTGGGCGGAGAACCGTCATCTTCATGTGGCGGAGGGACTGTCGCAGCGAGCGATCGCTGACCGGTTGGGTGTGGCGCGGAAGACCGTCGCCAGAGCCCTAGGGTCGGAGGGACCGCCGGAGTATTCGCGTCCGTCGGGCCCGTCCGCGTTCGACGTGTTCGAGCCGAGGGTCCGTGCGCTGCTGACGTCGTTCCCCACGATGCCCGCGACGGTGATCGCGGAACGCGTCGGTTGGGTGGGGTCGGCGTCGTGGTTCCGGAAGCGGGTCGCGTTGCTGCGGCCGGAGTATGCGCCGAGGGATCCCGCGGATCGGCTGGAGCATGCGCCGGGCGATCAGGCGCAGTGCGATCTGTGGTTCCCGCCGGCTCGGATCCCGCTCGGTTCCGGGCAGACGGGGTCGCCGCCGGTGCTGGTGGTCGTGGCGTCGTACTCGCGGCTGATCACCGCCAGGATGCTGCCGTCCCGGACGACGCCGGACCTGCTCGCGGGCATGTGGTCGCTGCTGTCCGAGCAGGTCGGCGCGATCCCGAAGCGGCTGCTCTGGGACAACGAGGCTGGCATCGGTAGGCACGGACGCCTCGCCGATGGGGTCGCCGCGTTCACTGGGACCCTCGCGACGAAGCTGGTGCAGGCGAAGCCGTTCGATCCGGAGACCAAGGGCGTCGTGGAACGCGCGAACGGGTTCCTGGAGACCTCGTTCCTGCCCGGCCGGTCCTTC
>NZ_BCSV01000007.1 GCF_001571045.1 Curtobacterium ammoniigenes NBRC 101786 | reverse complement strand
CCGCGAGGCGGCTCCCCGCGCCTCCGCCCCGGCGCGCCCCGCGCCTCCGACCGGCGCTCCCCGCGCCTCCACCCGGCGCTGCCCGCGCCTCCGCGCCCGCGCCTCCGCCCGGCGCGCCCCGCGCCTCCGCCCCGGCGCTGCCCGCGCCTCCGCTCCGGCGGTCCCGGCGCTCCCCGCGCCCCTACTCCACGGTCACGTCGAGATCGAACGGCTCCACGGTCAGCCCGCTCCCGTCCGCGCCGAGGTCGACGCGGACCGCATCGCCGTCGTGCACCGATCCGGACAGGATCGCGCGGGCGAGCTGGTCGTCGATCTGCCGCTGCATGAGCCGACGAAGCGGCCGAGCACCGTAGATCGGGTCGTAGCCGCGGTCGGCGAGCCAGGCGCGGGCCGACGGTGTCACGGCGAGTTCGAGCCTCCGATCCGACAGGCGGGCGGCGAGCCGGTCGACGTACAGGGACACGATCTGACCGAGGTCGTCGGCGGTGAGTGCCTGGAACACGACGATGTCGTCGAGGCGGTTGATGAACTCGGGGCGGAACGCCTGCTGCACCATCTCGCGCACGGCTTCCTCGCGTTGCACATCGTTCAGCGACCGGTCGGTCAGGAACTGCGACCCGAGGTTGGACGTGAGGATCAGGATCACGTTCCGGAAGTCGACCGTCCGCCCCTGCCCGTCGGTCAGCCGGCCGTCATCGAGGACCTGGAGCAGCACGTCGAAGACCTCGGGGTGCGCCTTCTCGACCTCGTCGAGGAGGATCACCGAGTACGGCCGACGCCGCACGGCTTCGGTCAGTTGCCCGCCCTGCTCGTAGCCGATGTATCCGGGGGGAGCACCGATGAGCCGAGCGACGGAGTGCTTCTCGCCGTATTCGCTCATGTCGATGCGGACGAGCGCCTTCTCGTCGTCGAACAAGAATTCGGCGAGCGCCTTCGCGAGCTCGGTCTTGCCGACACCCGTCGGCCCGAGGAACAGGAATGAACCGGTCGGGCGGTCGGGATCGGAGATACCGGCGCGCGTGCGGCGCACCGCTTCCGAGACGGCGGCGACAGCGGCACGCTGGCCGATAATCCGCTTGCCGAGCTCCGACTCGAGGTGGAGCAGCTTCTCGGTCTCACCCTGCAGGAGCCGCCCCATCGGAATGCCGGTCCAGGCGGCGATGACGGCTGCGATGTCTTCGTCCGTGACGCTGTCGTTGACCATCCGCTCGGACGCTTCGGCCTGCTCGGCCTGACGCAGTTCGGCCTCCACCGCGGGCTTCTCGCTGTATTCGATCCGCGAGACCGTCTCGTAGTCGGCCTCCCGCTGCGCGCGCTGCGACCGCATGTTCATGTCATCGAGCCGCTGCTTCAGCTCGCCGATGCGGTTCAGGGAGGCTCGCTCGGCCTGCCAGCGCAGCTCGAGGTCGTCGAGGCGCTGCTGCATCTTCCGAAGCTCACCCTGCAGGGTCTCGAGGCGCGCCTTGGACGCGTCGTCCTTCTCCTTCTTCAGCGCGAACTCTTCGACGCGCATGCGGTCCACGGCGCGCTTCAGCTCGTCGATCTCGATCGGGCTGGAGTCGATCTCCATGCGAAGGCGCGATGCCGCCTCGTCGATGAGGTCGATCGCCTTGTCCGGCAGTTGGCGTCCGGAGATGTAGCGGTTCGACAGGGAGGCTGCGGCCACCAACGCCGAGTCGGCGATCGTGACCTTGTGGTGCGCCTCGTATCGCTCTTTCAGACCCCGGAGGATCGCAATGGTGTCCTCCACGCTCGGCTCCCCGACGTAGACCTGCTGGAAGCGGCGTTCGAGGGCGGCGTCCTTCTCGATGTACTCGCGGTATTCATCGAGCGTGGTCGCGCCGATGAGGCGCAGTTCACCGCGGGCGAGCATCGGCTTCAGCATGTTCGCGGCAGCGACCGAGCCCTCGCCGCCGCCCGCGCCCATGAGCGTGTGCAGTTCGTCGATGAATGTGATGACCTGCCCGTCGGAGTCGTCGATCTCCTTGAGCACGGCCTTGAGTCGCTCTTCGAACTCGCCCCGGTACTTGGCGCCGGCGATGAGTGCCGCGAGATCGAGCGAGACCAGCCGCTTGTCCTTCAACGAGTCGGCGACGTCGCCGGCAACGATCCGCTGCGCAAGCCCTTCGACCACGGCGGTCTTGCCGACGCCGGGTTCGCCGATGAGCACCGGATTGTTCTTCGTCCGGCGCGTGAGCACCTGGGAGATGCGACGGATCTCGGCGTCGCGTCCGATGACGGGGTCGAGTTTGCCGCTCCGCGCGATCGCGGTCAGGTCGATTCCGTACTGTTCGAGCGCGCTCTTCTGGTCCTCCTGAGAGGACGGTGCGCCCTGCAGGTTCGCCATGGCGTTCCTTTCATGCTGAAGCCGGTCGTGCTCCACGGCTGACGTGGATTGAGTCTACTCGGCTCAACTTTTCCGCGCAGCAACGCATTCCCGATTCTTCTCGCCTGCGGCTCGGCCTGGCGCCAGGAGGGGCGTGGCGGCACCCACGAGCATGAATCTGCCGTGCGACTCGATGCGCCACGCCCGGTCGTGGGCCGGCCCCGCCTAGGAGACGTCGGGCCAGTCGGAGGTGAGGTACGCCTCCGCCGCGCGATGCCGGAACGTGTACGGCCGACCGCGCTCGATGATGCCGCGCGTCGAGTCGAGGCGCTGGGAGGTGGGCCCCGCCTCGGTCGCCTTGGCGAGCCCCATCGACGAGGCAATGTTGGTGAGGGTGCGCTGCTCGGGCGGGAGGCCCGCCATCGCCTCGAGGAACTGCCGCTCACGCTCGGGGAGCCGATCGAGGATCCGCTCGACGTGCGTTGCCGCCTCGGGACGTGCGGCGCGCCACCCTCGAAGCACCTGGGCACGCGTGATGACGCCATCCGCTGCCGCGTACCAGGCGCGTTCTCCGGCGAGCTGGAAGAGGAACGGCTCGCCACGGCAGAGGTCGATGATCGCGCGCACCGCGTCCGGCTCCATGTGCACGCGACCCATCCCACCCAGGTCGTCCGGGACCTCCCACCCGTCGATGACGAACGGCTGGAGCGCGGCGGCGACATCATCGTCGTCGAGTGCGGCGAGCGTCGTTGTCTGGAAACGCCGGGCGAAGGTGGCGCCCGTCCGGCTTGCGGTCATGTCCTTGAACTCGGGCAAGCCGGTGAGGTAGATCGCGAGCGGAAGGTGTCGGGTGATCCGGAGACCGCCGGGCGCATCGACCGGCTCTTCGTGCGCGATCGCATCGCCGAGGGCGATGAGCACCTGCGAGAGCGCGTCCTTGTTGGTGACGTTCTGCACCTCGTCGATATGGACGAGGACTACGTTGCCGCGGCGGATCGCCGCGCGGCCGAGCTCGATGAGGAGGTCTCGGAGGACAGTGAACGGGTCTGGACCCGGTGCCTGCCGGACCGTCAGCGCAATCCCGCTCGCCGCGACCGACTGGATGCGAGCGAGCAGCGCGCCGATCCGACGATCGCGCGATGTCGGCAGCCCCGCCTCGTCGGCGAGGGCGAGCAAGGCACTCGCGAGGAGCTTGAGCGGATCGGCGCCGAGCGGAATCCGCAGCTGCGGCGTGACCCAGTCCCCCGCGGCACTGGCGTCACGGGCGATCCTGCGCACCAGGGTCGACTTCCCGAGGCCTGCCTCGCCCAGGATGGCTCGACCACGCTCGGCGAGCCCCGCCAGGCGTCGCGGGCGCAGGACGTCATGCCAATCGCTGAGCTGCGGAGTGCGACCCGCCCAGACCGCGGGAATGCTGTCCGAGCCGGGGAGGAAGGGGCTGTTCAGCGGGGTGCGCACGGCGATAAGTTTATCAACCACAATCAGCGGCGACCCGGGGTGCGGATACCGATCGCGCTGACCAGCCCGCCCGCGAGCAGGAGCACGCACATCGTCACCGCGGCCCGGTGGAACCCGCCCACGGACATGCCGCCACCGAGCACGACCCCGGCGAGCGCCACGAGCGCGAGACCGGCGATGCGCGCGACCGCATTGTTCACGCCGGACGCAACCCCGGCCTCCGGCCCGTCGATCGAGCCGAGCACCGTGCTCGTCAGCGGCGTCACCATGAGGGCGATCCCGACGCCCAGCCCGATCAACGCGGGCAGGAGGCTCGTCCAATACGCCGGGGACGCCGTCGTCCGCAACGCCACGAGCATGCTGATTCCCGCGATCACCGGTCCGATCGCCATGAACCAGCGGGCGCCGACACGACCCGCCCCCGCACCGACAGCCGGCGAGAGCGCGAGCAGCAGCAACGTCGGCGGCAGGGTTGCGAAGCCCGCCAGCCAGGCCGGGAAGTGCCAGATCTCCTGCACGAACAGGGTGACGACGAAGCCCATCATCCCGAGTGCCCCGTAGATCGAGAGCGTGGCGAGGTTCCCGACCGCGAAGTTCCGAATCCGGAACAGCCGCATGGGCACCAGCGGGGCCGCGACGCGACGTTCCCACGGGACGAACGCGACGAGCGCCGCCGCGCCGACGATGAGCGACACGACGACGAGCGGCGATGCCCAGCCGAGGCGCTCCTGCTCGATGAGACCGAGAACGACCCCGCCGACGCCGACAACCGCGAGCAGCGCTCCCACCACGTCGATGCGCGCACCGGTCGGGGGCCGAATCTCCGAACGGATACCGCGAACGAGCACGATCGTGAGGACGATGGGGACGGTCGTCAGCACGAAGATCCATCGCCATCCGAGCCCGTCGACGATCACGCCGCCGAGCACCGGCCCCGCGACGATCGCCGCGCTCGACCACGCCGTCCACGTGCCGATGGCCGTGGTCTGCGCCGCCCCGCGAAAGGCGGCGACGATCAACGCGAGCGCGCTCGGCGTGATGAGCGCACCGCCGACTCCCTGCAGGGTCCGCGCCACGACGAGGAACACCCCGGACGGTGCAATGGCGCACCCGATCGACGCGACCCCGAAGATGACAAGGCCCCACGTGACGACGCGCACCCGCCCGACGTTGTCCGACAACGAACCGGCGACGAGAATCAGCGACCCCAGCGTCACGAGGTATGCGTCGACCGTCCACTGCTGCACGGTCAGCCCGCCGCCGAGCTCGCGACCGATGGCCGGGAGCGCCACGGTCACGACGCTCGAGTCGAGACTGACAACGAACGACGACAGGATGGCGACGAGGAGCACGATGCGCCGCTCGGATGCGAGCGGCGCAGTTTCACCCGTCGGGTCACGAGCGGGGATGCTCACATTCTCACCTCATCGCGCCGAGCCGCGAACTGCTTTCCGGCGCGACGAAGCCGCCGCACCAGAGGCACGGCGGCTTCGTCCCGACAACCCGGGGCTGGGATTACGGCTTGGTCTCGACGTTCGGCTGCACCGTCGCGGCCGGGTTCACAACCGGCTCTGCGGCGGCGTTCTGCGCGACTGCGGTGTCGGCAGGGGTCGCAGCGGGCTTGTCGTCGTGCTGCATCTCGCGCTTGAAGATGCTGATGGACTGCCCAAGGCCCCGGGCCAGAGCGGGGAGGCGCGTCGCGCCGAAGAGCAGGACCACGATGCCGAGGATGATCAGCAGGTGGAGGCCGGTGAGATTTCCGAGCATCAGAACTCCTTAGTTCGATGGTCCATCGTAGCTCCCGCAGGACCATCTGCACAGTGGCGAGCGCTCCGAACCTGCTGAGCACACCGTCACGATGCGCCGAGCACCCGGTCGAGGCTGAGGAGCGCGGGCGCGCGGAGCAGCGCCTCGGCATGCTCGGCTCCGACCCCGTCGACGCGGAAGTCCACGACCTCGTCGGGCAGCAGCGTCATGAACCCACGATTCACGCGACCGCTCGCCGTGACGCGGTCCGGTTGCACGAGAAGGTCTCGCACAAGCGTGCTCGCCTCCACGACGAGCGCTGCACCCTCGCTGTCCGGTCGCAGCGTCGCCCGGTACGACGCGGGGTGCCACCGCATGCGATGGTCGGCGGATGGTGTCCACGTCGCGCGCCGCCAGTCCATGTCCGCGATGATCAACTCGGCCCGAGCGTCGTCGATCGCAGCAACCCCGCTCGGGACCGGCAGGACGACGACGCCCGCGCGATCGAGGACGACGGGCAGCACGGACTCGGCGATCACGCGACCAGCCATGTCCACCCGTCGAACGCGCACCACGGTGTCGAGCGGTCGCCGAGCCGAGCGAACGGCGATTTCCAGACCGGCTCCGGATGCCGTGGCGCGGATGCTCACGAGCAGGTCGTCGTACAGCCGCCGGAGCTCGTGCAGCACCGGCTTCGGACGGCCTCCGACGTCGATCGCGCCCCACTCGAGATCGCCCTCGCGGTCGGCCAGATGCCAGAACACGGCGCCAGCGCTGTGCGGCCAGGACATGCGCCAATGCTCGACGGCCGTCGCCACAGCGCGCGTCTGCTGGAGCTGCGCCAGATACCGTCGATGCTCGTCCGTGTCGGGCAACTCGTCGACCGATGTTGCAAATCGCGGCACAAGCGCGGCCGTGATCTCGGCTGACAGCGGTGGTGGCGCGGTCGCGGCCGATGCCGTCGTGGTGCGCTCGATCGCCGTCCGCCACGTCGCCGGCCCGGGCCACCCGAACTCGCTCACGAAGCGTGGTGCCTCCGCCTGCCACAGTGCGTCGTCCCGGCCGTCCCACCCGGCCCACGCGTGGACGGTGCCGCGGCTCGGATCGCCGGCAGTGATCGATTCCGACCCGGACCAGGGTGTCGAGGGCACGAACGGTCGCGACGGGTCGAGCTCGCCGACGATCGTCGGCAGCAGATCGAGGAAATATCCCTCTCCCCAGGGACGATCCGTCAGTTCGGCGCTCCAGCCGTCGCGTTCGTGCAGCCACAGCGACGCGCTCCCGCCACTCCACAGGACCAGCGACGGATGGCGGGCAAGTCTCGAGATGTTGTCCCGCGCCTCCGCAATGACCTCACTCCGGATCGGCTCACCTTCCGGATACGCGGCGCCGACGAACGCGAAATCCTGCCACACCAGCAGCCCGAGCGCGTCGCACGCCTCGTAGAACGCGGCCGACTCGTACACGCCGCCGCCCCAGACCCGCACGAGGTTCGCGTTCGCAGCGACTGCCGCCTCGAGCAGCCGGAGCGCCGCGTCATCCTGCTGCTGGGATGCGACGGGAGCGACCCAGTTGACGCCTCGCACCTCGACCGGAGCCGCGTTGACCGACATCATGAAGGGGCTGCCCGCGGCGTCAGGAGCGGTGTTCAGCCGAACCGAGCGGAACCCGCTCCGGAACGTCCGCCGGTCGAGCGGCTCGCCGTCGACGGTTTGGAGCGCAACCTCGACGTCGTAGAGCGACGGCTCGCCCGAGCCGTGCGGCCACCACAGGGCTGCCTCCGGAATCCGAACGGTGACGACGGCCGTGTCCTCCTTGGCGGTGAGGATCACGCGGGACCGCTGTTTCGTGCCGTGGCCGGAGACGGTCACGATGATCACGAGGTCGTCGATCTCGCCGTCGTGATCGAGGTCGCCGGTGCGCTCTCCGGTCGGCAACGGACCGCTGCGCTCAATGCTCACGTGGGCGTCGAGCACGCCCTCCCCCGCGTCGACGTCGACGAGCGGGCGAATGTCGTCGATCCGAGCCGTTGACCACCGCTCGATCGCGATCGGACGCCATGGGCCCGCGGACACCTGGCCGCGGCCCCAGGGGCCGTCGAACGCCGATGCCATCGTGCGAAGGTACGGGAACGGCTCGTCTGCGGAACCGGGCATCGTCCCGAATCGAGCGGCGAGCCTCCCGGCTTCGCGATAGGGCGACTCGAACAGGATGCTGAGCTCGCGCGCCGTCGCCGCGGCGGCGCCGCCCGCGCCACGCAGGTCGAACCGGTACCGCCGATGCATGTTGCGCGTCGCGCCGAACGGCACGCCATCGAGGGACAATTGCGCGATCGTGTCCAGCCCGTCGGCGACGAGATCGACCCGCTCCGCGCCGTGGGGTTCGGTGTCGACGGTGCACCGGTAGATCCAGTCCGCCTGACCGACCCACCGAGCAGGCTCACCCGGGCTCGGCCGGCCGGCTGCGGACGCTCCGGGCGCTGTTCGGACGACGCGATGCTCCCCACCCGCGGAAGGCGGCAGTATCCCGGCGCGTGCGAGGTCAGTGTGCACCTGCCCCGGGACAGACGCCGGGAACGGTTTCGTCGCGGCACTCGGTGCCCCATGCGCCGCCGCCGACCCGGACTCCGTGCTCATCGCGGCAGTCCAGCCGGCGGTGAGTTCCGCGCGTTCCAGGGTCATGCGGTGTCCTTCTCTGCACCCACCTGAGCGTGGTCGGCGCGGTCGGGCACGTCCGACGTTCCCGCAGCACGAACGGCGCGGAGCGGCCGGACGATCGGCCATGGCTTGGAGCCGCCCGGGTCCACGGAGAACCCGGTGCGTGGCGATGGTAGTACGTCCGCCAGTGGAGAACCCAGTTCGGCGGGTCACCGCAGGCAACGCAGGCCACGACGAGCGGGTTCGGAGGACACCTCCGGTCGAGCCGGGCATAGTGAACGAGTGATCTCCGTCGAGCTTGCACGAACCCTCCGTACCGCGGGACTGCGCTGGCATCCGAACACCGGGGACCGGTTCATCATCGACAAGCCGGGCGTCGACGACGACGTGTACACCGTGTCCGAGATGACCGTCGAGCGGCACGACTACCCGACCGGCACGATCCTCGGATTCAACGGGACAACGGAGTGGGCGCTCGACTCGGTCGCGGCCGACGACACCCTCTGGCTCCCCCGGGAGGACCAGCTCCGTGAGCTGCTCGGACCGACGTTCCGCAGCCTCCGGCGGATCGTCGATGACGCGACCGTGATCGCAGAGGTGACCGCGGTTGTCGACGGTGCCGAGCGAACCTTCGCTGCCGCTGAGGCTGCGGACGCCTACGGCCTCGCCCTCGCCGCGTACATCACCGCGTCGCTCGCGATCTGATCCCCACCCGCGACGACGCGCGGCAGGAGCGCGGCAGGAGGGATCAGTCCCGCCGCGAGGCCGTCACCACGAATTTCGGCGTCCGCGTGATCTGTCGAGTCGGTCCGACGACGCGCTCGAGCGCGGAGCGATAGCGCAGGTGGGCGTTCCAGACGGTCCACAACTCGCCGCCGGGTCGGAGGATCGTGGCCGCGTTCCGAAACATCGCTTCCGCGGTCGCCGTGCTGACCGCGGTGTCCGCGTGGAACGGCGGATTGCACACGACGAGATCCGCCGACTCGTCGGCGAGGGCATCGCCCGCGTCAGACCTGACGGTCACCACGCGATCCCCGACGCCCGCGAGGTCGGCGGTGAGCCGAGCCGACGCCACGGCCGCGGCCGACACATCCGTGGCGACCACACGGAGGCGCGGGCGGCGTCGAGCGAGCGCGGCGGCGATCACACCACTGCCGCAGCCCAGATCGATCGCGTCGCGCGCCTCCTGCTCGGCCCCGTCCACGACGCCGAGCAGGACTCGTGTCCCCTGGTCGAGCGACGTCCCCGCGAACACGCCGCCGTGCGCCGCCACGGTGAAGCCGAGTTCGTCCGAGAACACGCGACGCGGCCACGGGTCGGTGATGGAGGCCCTGGTCGCCGCCGCGCGCAGCGGATCTGCCGCGATGAGCAACCGCGATTTCCCGCGGCCCCGCGAAGCGCGAACCTCGCCGAACGACCGGCGCAGCACGTCGTTCTGCGCGGGCGTCATGAACTTCGTGCGGCCTCCGGCGAGCAGCACGACGTCGGGCGCCGCCCAGCGTGCGACGGCCCGCGCGATCTCGTCGAGGCGGTCGAGCGACTTGCCGAGCCGCACCAGCACGAGCCGGGTATCGCGGAACGCGGCCTCGAGCGACTCAGGGTGGTGGAATCCTCCGCGGCGGAACAGGCCCGCGTTGGCCTCGAGCGCACGCTCCCCCACCAGGGAGTCCTGCACGACGCGCACGTCGGCGGCGCCGTGCAGCGTGATCACACCGAGGGTGAGGACACCGTAGCGATCGTCGACGATCGCCACGGTTCCGGGGTGCCGCAGCGCGTCCCCGTGGACGTGCGGCGCCTCGTCGAGCAGGAACCGATCCGTGCCGTCGATCGCGATGAGGTCCGCGCCACCCGGTGCCGCCTCGCCACGAAAGTGAGTGACGAAATCGAACGCGGACACCGTCGCAGCGTATCGGTCGAGCCGCGATCAGCGTTCAGGGCGCCACAGCACGACCTGCGTGTTCCGTTGCGGGCGGGCTCCCGCCCGCAACGGAATCGCGGTGCCGGAAACCGACGCCGCGAACACTCGCGCGCCCGGACGGCTGATCAGCTGATCGGCGAGCGCGCTCTCGAGCTCTCGAACGCGCCTCCGGAGCGCGGCCGCCTCATTCTCGAGATCGAGAATGCGACGGATGCCCTCGAGGGAGACGCCTTCGCCGCTCAGCCGCTGGATCTCGCGGAGCTGGGCGACGTCGCGCATCGAGTAGCGGCGCGACCCGCCGCGCGTCCGTTGCGGCACGACGAGGCCGAGCCGGTCGTACTGCCGGAGCGTCTGCGGATGCATCTCTGCGAGCTCCGCCGCCATCGCGATCGCGAAGATCGGCGAGTTCTCATCCATCCCATCCGTCGTCATGTCGCCTGCTCCGGTTGCCGCATCAGTCCGCGGCGTGCGCCATGAGGTCGGCACGCGGATCCTCGTTGGGCAGCGCCTCGGCGAGTGCTTCGACGGCCTTCCGTGCTTTCTCAGACATGTGGGACGGAACCGCGACCTGCACGGTCGCCAGCAGGTCGCCGGTGCCGTTCTTCGTGGTGACGCCTCGCCCCTTCACGCGGAGCACGCGCCCGGACGGTGTCCCCGGCGCGACCTTCAGCCGCACCGGCTGGCCGCCGAGCGTCGGCACCTCGATCGTCGCCCCGAGCGCCGCCTCGGCGAACGTCACGGGCACGTCGACGCGCAGGTTCAGGTTGTCCCGTTCGAACACAGGGTGCTTCCGCACGTGGACGGTCACGACGAGATCGCCGGACTCGCCACCGTCCGGGCTCGGTTCGCCGCGCCCGCGGAGCCGGATCTTCTGACCGTCGGCGACGCCTGCGGGAATGCGAACGTTCACCGCACGGCCGTTGCCCTGCGTGAGCTTGACGGTGTCCCCGGCGATGGCGGTACGGAACTCCAGGGTCGTCGAGGCCAGGACGTCGTTGCCCTTCGTCGGGCCGCCGAACCCCCGATAGCCGCCGGTCGACTGCCCGAAGCCGCCTCCGCCGAACATGCCGCCGAGAATGTCCTCGAAGCCGCCTGCGCCGCCCTGGCCGAACCGGACACGCTGGCGTCCGCCGCTGCTCTGGTTGAACATGCCGAAAACGTCCTCGAACCCGCCCTGGCCCGGGCCGCCCGCCGTGAAGCGAGCGCCCGAGCCCATGGCGCGGATCTGGTCGTATTCGGCGCGCTGCTCTTTGTCGGAGAGCACCGAGTACGCCTCGGAGATCTCCTTGAAGCGCGACTCCGCCGCCGTGTTTCCGGGGTTCGAGTCGGGGTGGTATTGCCGAGCGAGCTTGCGATAGGTCTTCTTGATGTCGGCGTCGGACGCGTCTTTCGACACGCCGAGCACCGCGTAGAAGTCCTTATCGAACCAGTCTTGACTTGCCACCGGTACCTCTTTTCTGCCGGTCAGGCGGGAACGGCGACAGCGACCTTCGCAGCGCGGAGCACGCGCTCCCCGAGCTTGTACCCGGGTTCGATGACGTCCGCGATGGTCTGGGAGGTCGCGTCCGGTGACGGGAGCTGGACAAGCGCCTCATGGATGGTCGGGTCGAAGGGCTCGCCCTTCACACCGATCTGCGTCACGCCGAACCGGTCGAATCCGCCGCGGATCTTCTGCGCGATGACGCTCATCGGCCCCTCGGCGAGATCGCCGTGCGCTTCAGCCCGCGTCAGGTCGTCGAGGGCAGGGAGGAGCGCCCGGATGACCTCGGCGATGACGATGTCGCGGTTCGCCTCCCGGTCGCGCTCGACACGCTTGCGGAAGTTGACCAGCTCGGCCTGCGCCCGGAGCATATCGGCGCGCATCTCGGCGACGAGGTCGCGGTCAGCGGCGGACAGCGAGTCCTCCGCCATCGCGCGAGCCGCGTCGTCGAGCAGCGCCTGGTCCTCCGGGCTCAGGTCCTCGGTGCCGACCTCGACGTCCGGTCCTTCCGCCTCGATCAGATCCTCGGCGTCCTCGACGTCGGCGGTGTCGCCGTCCTCTGAGGAGCGCTCCGGCTCGTCGGGCAGTTCGTGCTCGTTCTTGTTCTGGTCGGCCATCGCTTACTTCTTGTCGTCCTCGTCGTCCACGACCTCGGCGTCGACGATGTCCTCGTCGTCGCCGCTTTCGGCGCCCGCGTCACCCGCTCCGGCTCCGCCGGCCGCACCGGCGGCTCCATCCGCGGCTGCGGCCTGCGAGTAGATCGCCTGTCCGAGCTTGGTCTGCGATTCGTTGAGCTTGTCGAAGGCGCGCTTGATCGCGTCGTCGTCCTCGCCGCCGAGCGCCGACTTCAGCGCGTCGACGTCGCCCTGCACCTCGGACTTCACGTCGGCGGGGAGCTTGTCGTCGTTCTCCTTGATGAGCTTCTCGATCGAGTAGACGAGCTGCTCGGCGGAGTTCCGGCGCTCGTTCGCCTCTCGGCGCGCCTTGTCCTCGGCTGCGTGCTCCTCGGCCTCCCGCACCATGCGCTCGATGTCTTCCTTGGGCAGCGACGAGCCGCCCGAGATGACCATCGACTGCTCCTTACCGGTGCCCTTGTCCTTCGCGGAGACGTGCACGATGCCGTTCGCGTCGATGTCGAAGGTGACCTCGATCTGCGGCACACCACGGGGCGCCGGCGCGATGCCGGTGAGCTCGAAGGTGCCGAGCGGCTTGTTGTCGCGCGTGAACTCACGCTCACCCTGGAACACCTGGATCGCGACGGACGGCTGGTTGTCGTCCGCGGTCGTGAAGGTCTCGCTCCGCTTCGTCGGGATGGCCGTGTTGCGGTCGATGAGCTTGGTCATCAGGCCGCCCTTGGTCTCGATGCCGAGGGAGAGCGGCGTGACGTCGATGAGGAGGACGTCCTTGCGCTCGCCCTTCAGCACGCCGGCCTGGAGCGCGGCGCCGACAGCGACGACCTCGTCCGGGTTGACGCCCTTGTTCGGCTCCTTGCCGCCGGTCAGCGACTTGACGAGCTCGCTCACAGCGGGCATACGGGTCGAGCCGCCGACGAGGACGACGTGCGCGATGTCGCCCACCTTGATGCCGGCTTCCGCGATGACGTCGTGGAACGGCTTCTTGGTGCGGTCAAGCAGGTCGGAGGTCATCTGCTCGAACTGCGCGCGGGAGATGGTCTCGTCGAGGTTCAGCGGACCGTTCGCGGTGAGGGTCAGGTACGGAAGCTGAATGCTCGCGCTCGTCTGAGAGCTGAGCTCCTTCTTCGCCTGCTCGGCCGCTTCCTTCAGGCGCTGGCGCGCGATCTTGTCGGTCGACAGGTCGACGCCATGCTCGTCCTTGAACTTCTTGATCAGGTAGTCGACGATCCGAGCGTCCCAGTCGTCGCCACCGAGGCGGTTGTCACCGGCGGTCGCGCGGACCTGGATCGTGGAGAAGTCCTCGTCCTTGCCGACCTCGAGCAGGGACACGTCGAACGTGCCGCCACCGAGGTCGAAGACCAGGATGAGCTCGTCTTCCTTGCCCTTGTCGAGGCCGTACGCGAGCGCGGCTGCGGTCGGCTCGTTGATGATGCGGAGGACGTTGAGGCCTGCGATCTCGCCGGCCTCCTTCGTGGCCTGACGCTCGGCGTCGTTGAAGTACGCCGGGACGGTGATGACCGCGTCGGTGACGTCTTCGCCGAGGTACTGCTCGGCGTCGCGCTTCAGCTTGCCGAGGATGCGGGCCGAGATCTCTTGCGGGGTGTACTTCTTGCCGTCGATGTCGGCTTTCCAGTCGGTGCCGATGTGGCGCTTGACCGACGCGATGGTGCGGTCGACGTTCGTGACCGCCTGACGCTTCGCGGTCTCACCGACGAGGACCTCGCCATCCTTCGTGAAGGCGACGATGGACGGTGTGGTGCGGAATCCTTCCGCATTGGCGATGACGGTGGGCTCGCCGCCCTCGAGAACCGAGACGACCGAGTTGGTGGTGCCGAGGTCGATGCCGACTGCACGTCCCATGTGTGGTGCTCCTTTTGCTGGTGCTTGACTGATATCGAAAGTCGTCGCGAACTTGCGTCCGCTGGACTCAAGATTACTCCGGTCTGGAGGCGCGTCAACTCATCCAAGCAAAAACTTGCGTCGTACAGACTCAGCTTTCGGCAGATCCCGAGGTTCGCCCTCCACGGAACCAGGAGCGGACCTGTCGGATCGACACCCGCGAGCCGTACTGGGCGATCGAGTGTCGGAACAGGAAGACCGCGAACTGCAGGACGAGGAACGCGGCAACGAAGAGCTCGACGATGCAGACGATCGATTCGAGCGGCGAGAGCGCCCCGACCGCGTTGCGCAGCAGGGCAGTCACCGGCGTGAAGGTCGGCACATAGGTGAACACGGCGGTGATCGGCGAACCCGGGTTCGCAACGACGTAGAACGCCGCGTACAGCGGGATGAGCACGGAGAACAGCGCAACCGATTGCAGTGCGCTCGCGTCCTTGATCGTCGGCACCGCTGCACCGACCGTGACGAACAGCGCGCTCGCGAGGAGCACGCCGCCGATGAGCAGCAGCGCTCCGACGGTCATCCGCCACGGGTCGATGACGATCGGTCCGACGGTTCGCGCGAGCACCGGGACGAGGACCGCCATGGTGCCAAGCGCGGGCACCAGGAACACCGCGAGCTGCACCAGGCCGACGAGCAACATCGCGATGACCTTGCCGCGGATGAGCGCGGTGGCGTCGAGCGTCGTGAGGATCATCTCGGAGATGCGGTTCTCCTTCTCCTCCACCACGACGGCGACCATGCGGGCGGCGAGCAGCAGAACCAGCGCGAAGAACGCCGCCGCGAACAGCAGCGGCGGCACGGCCGACGCGAGGCCCTGCGCGACCTGCCCGTGCGCGTATGCGGTCACCCGTGTCGACGGCGTCGCCTCGAGGAGGCGCACCGCGGCCTTGTCATGCAGCCGCGCGGCAGCGCTGTCGTGCAGCACGGTCGTGGCGACGCTGCTGTAGCGGTTGTTCGCGAACAGGCCCGCATCCTGCGCCACGATCCGAACCGACTGCGTCACCGGATCGTCGGGGAACTCGACGAACGCGGCGAGGTGACCGTCTCGGACCGCTCGAACCGCCGCCGCGGCGTTCGTCGTCGACGTGCCGCCCCACTTCGCCGCAACGCCGGGCACCACGAGCCCCGAGTGGTCGATGTACTCGAAGGGCAGCTTGACCGCCGAGCCACTCGAGGCGGCAGCGTTGCCCGCCGCAGCGTTGCCCACGCCGACGAGGACCCCGACGATCACGACGAGCAGCGGCAGCGCGAGCGTGCCGATCCAGAACGACGGCTTCTTGATCGCCCGGAGGAACTCGAATCGGATGACCGTCGTGAGCGCGCGTCCCGCTCCGTGCCCCTTGCTCACCGCGCCTCCCCCGAGACGGCGACCGACGAGGCGGGGGCGAGCCCTGCCTCCGCATTCGGATCCTGCCCGTAGACCTGCACGAAGATCTCGTCCAGCGGCACACGCCGCATCTCGAAGCCGCTGACGGCCACGCCCGACTGAATCAGGGCGTGCACGATGTCTGCGCCGTCCGGAGCCGCCGCGGACGTCGGAACGAGATAGGCCACGTTGCCCTCCTGCCGCGCGAGGCGATACAGCGGGCTCGCGGGAATCGTGCCGTGACAGAGCACCTTCGCGACAGCACCGCCGAAGGCATCTTGCACGTCCGGGATCGATCCGTATGCCGCGGCGACTCCATCGCGCAGCAGGAGAATCCGGTCGCACAGCCGCTCGACCTCATCCATTTGATGCGTCACGAGGATCACGGTCGCACCGTCCGCCTTGCGCTCGTCGACGAGATCGAGCAGCAGCCGACGGTTCACCGGGTCGAGGCCCTTGGTCGGCTCGTCCAGAATGAGCAGCCGCGGGTCGTCCATCATCGTGAGCCCCAGCTGCACCTTCTGCTGCTGGCCGCCCGAGAGACGATCCACGCGAAGTCGCGCCTTGTCCGCAAGATCGACACGCTCCAGGTAGCTCATGGTCCACGCAACCGCAGCGCGGCTCGACATGCCCTTGAGTCGTGCGAAGTACGTCATCACGTCGAGCACGGACTCCTTGCGATACAGCCCGCGCTCCTCCGGAAGGTAGCCGACCTGGCCGCCCGCGCTCGCCCGGTACCGGCCGCCGTCGATGAGGAGGCGCCCCTCGGACGGCTCGACGATGCCGAGGAGCGCGCGAATCGTCGTGGTCTTACCCGAGCCGTTGCTGCCGAGCAGCCCGAACGTCTCGCCGGGAGCGATCTCGAACGACAGCCCGTCGATGATGGTCCGCTCGCCGAATCGCATCACGAACCCGTCGACGGTGACGCTGCTGCCGCTCATCGCGCCTCCACTCGCCCCCGAGGCCGACCCGTGCCGACGATCGCCATTCCGGCGCCGTGCAGTCGTCGGCGTTCCGCATCGATGAACGCCAGCAGCCGATCGTTTGTCCCCACGATGTGGGCAAGCAGCAACGAAGCCGCGCGGTCCGCGTCTCGCGCCGCGACCGCGTCGACGATCGCGCTGTGCTCCCGCCAGGCGATGTCGCGCGCCGCCCGCGTGCGGACCTCGATCCACCTGGTGCGCTCCAGGCGGGTCAGCGCGTCCGCGACCGCTTCGGTCATGAAGCGGTTGCCGCCGAGCGCCGCCAGGTCGAGATGAAACGTGCTTCCCATGTGGATGCTCGACTGCTCGTCGGGCAGCGGCCGCAACGCGACGAGGTGCGCGCGCACCGTCGCGATCGACTCTTCCGCGGCCCGCTCCACGGCGAGACGGGCGCTCGCCGGCTCGAGGACTCCCCGGAGCTCGGCAAGTGCCTGAATCTCGTCGAGGTCGATCGGCGTCACCGTCCAGGAGCGCCCTCGGTGGGCGATAAGGCCCTCCAGTTCGAGGCGCGACAGCGCGGCGCGCACCGGCGTCCGCGAGGCGTGGAACCGGGATTCGAGGCCGCGCTCGGAGATCCGTTCGCCCGGCGCGAGGTCGAGCGCGAGGATGGCCGCACGCAGGTTGTCGTAGAGCTGCGCCGTCTGCGAAACGGGTTCGGCGTCATCGGGAGCGGTCACGGTCGCACAGCCTATCGAGCGCCACGCCGCCGCGGTATACCAGATTCACCGACGGGCGCCGGCACTCTCCCGGATCCGGACCGCGCTCAGCACGTCTTTCGCGTGCTGCTCGTTCTGCTTGTCGATCTGGCGCTCATCGCGCACCGGGAGCTGGATCCGCTCCTCGGCTCGCATGCCCGCCTGCAGTTCGCGACCGCGCTCCAACTCCGCGTTGAACTCCGCACCGAAGAGCAGCGCGTTGTTCGTGATCCAGATCCACAACAGGAACACGATCACGCCGCCGAGGGAGCCGTACGTCTTGTTGTAGTGGGAGAAGTTCCCGACGTAGAACGCGAATCCGACGCTCGCGAGCACCCAGATGAGAATCGCGACGATCGAGCCTCCGCTGATCCACGCGAACTTCGGCTGCCGCACGTTCGGAGCCCAGTAGTAGAGCACCGCGAGGACGATGATCGCCACGGCGGCGAGCACCGGCCACTGCACGACCGAGATGACGACCACGCCGACCTGGCCGAGACCGAACTGCGCGCCGAACTGCTGAACCACCGGCCCGCTCACGAGCGCGAGCATCCCGACCACGAGCATGAGCACCGTGAACAGCGTGACACCGAGCATGGTGGGCCGGAGCTTCCAGATGGGGCGGCCTTCGCGGACCCCGTAGATCCGGTTCATCGCCCGGCCGAACGCGCCGACGTAGCCGGATGCCGACCACAGGGCGCCGACAATGCCCACGATGAATGTGACCGTCGCAGCCGGCGAGCGCACCAGACCTTCGATGGGCGCCTTCAGCAGCGAGACGACCTGCGCCGATCCGAACTGCTGCATGAGCCGGAGCAACGCATCGACCGTCGACTGCCCTTGCCCGAGCAGGCCGAGGATCGAGACGAGCGCCAGGAGTCCGGGGAAGACGGCGAGCACGGAGTAGTACGTCAGCGCGGCAGCGAGGTCCGTGCACTGGTCGCGGCCGAACTCCCGCAGCGTCTTGCCGAGCGTGTACATGACGGACGGCTTCGTGAGGTCGGTCGGGTCGTCCGGCTTGCGGGGGTCGTCGGGCGCCGGCATCGCAGCGTCGTCAGTATCGCGGCGCGACCGGCCGCGCCCGGATCGGTCGTGCTCCGCCGTGCTGGATCGGTGCTGTGTCGTCGACATCGGGGCTCCTGAGGTCTGCGATGGTCAGCGAGTGCCGCGGCCGCGCCGCGCCCGGCGCTTGCTTTCGGCGACTGGATTCTGCTTGTCGGGCACGCGCGCAAACTTCGGCGCGCTGCCAGGCGTGCCATCCTTCTTCGTCTTGGCGGGCGTGAACGCGGGCAGCAGCATGGGCGTGTCAGCCGCCGCCAGCGATGATGCGGGGTGGCGCGCCGTGGACACGCCGAGCACGATCGCGGCGATGCCGACGCCGATCGTCGCTCCCATCGCAACGATGGGCGTCGGGTCGCGGTACAGCTGCTCACGCGAGGTTTCGACGAGCTCGCGCCATCGGGCCGGCACGTTGGAGCGCCGACGGATGCGCCGCACCGTGTCGCTCAGCGCCTCTCGGGTGCGGAACGCGCGAAGCTCGAGCTCAGGAACGGAGCTCATCGATCCGCGCGATTCCCGGCCTCGGCCGCACCGCGTGAGCCGCCGTCTCCAAGTCGATCCTTCACAGCCGTGGCCGCAGACGCCGCCGCGTCCTTCGCCTTCTCAGCGGCGATGGGCGCGTTCTCCTTGATGAACTCCTCGGCCTGGTGGACCCGTTCCTGCACCCGCGGATCGCTCCACGTCGTTCGCGCCCGTGACACGATCCGCTCGTAGGAGGCGCGTCCGGCGCGAGCACCCAGCAGGTACCCGACACCGATTCCGGCAATGAACACCAGTCGTGTCTTCATGGAGCGATTCCTTCCGGTCGACGCCCTCGGAGTCCCGAGCGCTCCTTCACCGGTACTCGCGGCCGGCTGCGCGCGCTACGGCTCACATCTGCCTCTCAGGATTGGGAGGCGCGTTCAGGCTCCCAGCGCGCTCTCCGGATCACCGCGGCGACGCGGGGCGGCGCGTCAGTGGGTGGCAGCGACGCCTCAGTGCGACGCGGCGTACCCGATCAGCGCCATGGTCACGAGGAACCCGGCCAGGTAGTTGATCCACAGGAATCGGCGCCAGCCCGCATTCGCCGATTCGGCTGCGTCGTCGCGGACGTTCCACCACGGAAGCACGTTGAGGGCATATGGGATGACGACGATCGCGGCGATCGGTCCGGGAAACGCGGTGTCGAGCATCACCAGTCCGGCGACGAGGTACGCGATGAACGCGAGCCGAACGGTCGTCCGAGCGCCGATCACCGTGGCGACCGACCCGATGCCTCCGGCCCGATCGGCGACAACGTCCTGCACGGCGCCGAACGCGTGCGACGCGACGCCCCACAGGAAGAAGGCCACGCAGACCGCGACGAGCTGCGGCGTCCAGGCGGGGCCGGCGAGCACCAGGCCGTAGATCGCGGGCGAGACGAAGTGGGTGCTCGACGTCACCGAATCGAGGAACGGTCGTTCCTTGAAGCGGAGCCCCGGTGCGGAGTACGCGACCACCGCGAACATGCTGATCGCGAGGACGAGCCAGGACCACGGACCGCCGACCGCGACGAGCACGACGAGGAATGGGACCGTCGTGATGACAACCGCCCGGAGGGTCGCCCGGTGCACACCCCGATCGAGCAGCGCGCCCTCCACTCCGCCTTTTCGCGGGTTGCGGAGGTCCGACTCGTAGTCGAACACATCGTTGATGCCGTACATGGCGAGGTTGTACGGGACGAGGAAGAAGACGGTCCCCACGATCAGGACCGCGAGATGGAAGCCCCCGCCCCCGTGAACGCCGACGCCCGCGCCGAGCACGTACGCGGCCGCAAAGGGATATGCCGTGTTCACCCAGCTGATCGGCCGCGAGGCGACGAACAGCGAAGCGAGCAGGGACGGGCGTGGCCGTGCGGTCAGGGCAGTCACGGGCGATGCCCTCCTTCTGGGGTTGCTGCGCGGTCGGGGGTCGGGCGCGTGAAGAGGATCGCGAGCGACGGCAGGAGGATCACGGCAGCGACCGAGTATGCGAGATCCTCGACAGGGATGAATCCGAGGTGCGCTCCGCTGATGAGCAGCGGGTCGTACGCGACGATCCGCAGCCCCACGATGACGTTGTCGAAGACGACCGTCATCACGACGAGCGCGCTCCCTGCGGCCAGGCGCGTCAGCAGCGCTGTGCGACGCCAGCGCCTGGCGCGAGCCGGTGCGACACTGCGTGCGCGCTGCGCGGACACACCGCCTGCGATGATCGCGACGATCGCCGCCGCCAGGAGGAACACCAGGTCGATGAGCGCGTAGGTCGCGTGTCCGGCGTTCATCGGCGGCTTTCCTTTGCGGTGCGCGAGCGACGTGCGATGGCGTCAACCATCCCGATGAGATTCATCGTGACGTAGCAGAGCAGCGTGAGGAAGAAGACTTCTTCGACGGGAACCTGCGGCGCGATGTCCGCCCCGATCAGGAACGGTCCGCCCCCCTGGAAGAACACCCCGGAGCGGACTCCGACGAGATCCCATCCGAGGAAGAACAGGAGTCCGATCACGAGCACCGCTGCCGCACGCAGCGGGCCCCGCCAGAAGAACAGCCGGTAGCGCGCATCAAGCAGCACCATCGCGACGATCGCGACGATGAGACCCCCGAGGTACAGCCCGGGCATCAGGTCCGCGTTTCGGCCAGCGTGTCCACGGAGGGCTCGGGAAGCGGTTCCGTCGAGGTGTCGCCCGTCAAGCGCTTCAGCAAGACCTCAGCACTGATGAGACACATCGGGAGGCCGATGCCCGGAATCGTGGACGCCCCCACGTAATACAGGTTGTCGAGTCGCTTGGAACGGTTGCCGGCGCGGAAGAAGGCGCTCTGCCGAAGCGTGTGCGCCGGGCCGAGCATCGAACCGCTCCACGCGTTGATGTCGTCGGCGAAGTCACGCGGTCCAACCGTGCGGCGAACGCGGATCCGCTCGGCGAGGTCCTTGACCCCGGTCTTCTCCGCGATCGTCGCGATGGCACGATCCGCGATCGCTTCGACCCGCGGATCACCCGCGCCGTCGACGCCGCCGCGCCCGATCGTCACATCCGCCGGGAGCGGCACGAGGACGAACAGATTCGTGGCCCCGTCCGGCGCCACGGAAGGGTCGGTGAGGCTCGGCGCGCACACGTAGATCGATGCAGGATCAGGAACGGACCGCTCTTTGCCGAAGATCGCCCCGAAGTTCGCCTCCCAGTCGGCGGTGAACATGAGCGTGTGGTGGAGCAGACCCGGAACGGTGCCGTCGATCCCGAGATAGACGAGCACGGCGCTCGGACCTGGGTCCCGGCTGGTCCAGTACGGTTCGTCGTACGTCCGGTCGGCCGCGCTGGGCAACAGGGCCGTCTCCGTGTGGTGCAGGTCCGCGGCGCTCACGACGACGTCGGCATCGAGTTCGACCGCTGCACCGCTCGCATCGCGGTAGCGCACGCCGACCGCGCTCCCGGCGGCCGTTCGAATCTGCTCGACGTCCGACCCGGTGTGGATCTCCACGCCCTGGGCTCGCGCCACCCGCTCCACCGCTCGAATCACCTCGGTGACGCCGCCCTGCGGGTAGAGCACCCCATCGGCGAGATCGAGATGGCTCATCAGGTGGTACATGCTCGGCGCGGTATACGGGCTGGCTCCGAGGAATACTGCGGGGTACCCGAGGATCTTCCGGAGGCGGTCGTCACGAACGGCACGGCCGGCGAATGTCGCGAGCGGCTCGGTCAGCAGGCGCAGGAGGCGCGGCAGGCGAGCGAGCACGTCCGGTGCTGCGAGCCTCCGGAGGTCCGCAAAGGTCCCGTAAAGGAACCGCCGGACCGCCATGTCGTACGTTTCGCGAGCGGAGTCGAGATACTTCTCCATGCGCCGACCGGCGCCCGGTTCGATACGGTCGAAGATCGCGAGGTTCGACTCGCGGTCCGCGGCGACATCGACCGGCTGCGCGTAGCCGTCCACATAGACGCGATAGCCGGGGTCCAGGCGAACGAGGTCCAGCTCGGCGTCCGCGCTCGTTCCGAGGAGCCGGAAGAAGTGATCGAACACGTCCGGCATGAGGTACCAGCTCGGCCCGGTGTCGAATCGGAAGCCATCGCGTTCCCAGGAGCCCGCTCGACCACCGAGCTGATCTCGCCGCTCGAGGAGCGTTACCGCATACCCCTGCTGCGCGAGCAGCGCCGACGCCGCAAGACCGCTGATGCCACCGCCGATGATGAGGACGCGGCGGGCAGTGCGGGGGCCGGACGCGTCTGACGGGCTCACGCCGCGCCTCCAGACCGGGCCGCAGTGGGATTCGGACGCCGGCCTGCGAGCACGCGGGCGGCGAGCGCAGCTTTCACGCCATTCGGAACGCGGACTCGTGTGGTGATGAGCCGCGATGCGGGTGTCGCAGCGATCCGCCGGTTCAGTTCCTGGAACAGTGCGTGCGCCAGCCCGACCGCATGACGTGCGTCCGACGGCAGCAGCGGGATGACCGCGGCCGCCGCGTCGAGGTCCGACTGCACGTCGGCGACAAGCCGATGCTTCGTCGCCTCGTCGAAGGAGCCGACATCGACTCCGGGGAAGTACGACCGGCCGAGTTCCTCGAAGTCGGCACGGAGGTCGCGCAGGAAGTTCACTTTCTGGAACGCCGAGCCGAGGCGGCGAGCCCCCGCGACGAGGCGCTGGTCGGGTTCGGCCGCGGTGCGCGCCTCGGTCTGATAGACGAAAGCGCGCAGGCACATCAACCCGACGACCTCGGCCGACCCGTAGATGTATCGCTCGAAGGTCTCCTGGTCGTATTCGACCGGCGCGAGATCCATCCGCATCGAGGCGAAGAACGGCTGCGTGAGTTCCGCCCCGAAGCGAATGCGCCGCGCCGACTGCGCGAAGGCATGCACCACCGGGTTCACCGAGAACCCGGTCCGCAGGGCACGTTCGGTATCGCGCTCGAGTTCGTCGAGCAGCTCACGGGCAAGGGCCGGATCGAGACCTGCTTCGGTGGCGGGCCCATCGACGATCTCGTCCGCGACGCGCACGAGCGCGTAGACATGCTCGACGTGTTCGCGGACCCCTGGGCGCAGGAACCGAGAGGCGAGCCCGAACGAGGTGGAATATCGGTGAATCACCACTGACGAGGCTGCCGCCGCGGTGGCGTCGTAGAGTCCGAGCCGGCCGGTCGTCGTGGTGGCGGTCATCGGACCCGATCCACGAGTTCGGCGGTCAGGTCGCTGAGGCGCCCCGCGAGCTCCGCGGGGACGTCCGCGAGGGCCGCCTCCGCGAGGGAGACGTGGCCTCGGATGCGCTCGATCGCGACGAGCGTCGCGCCCGAGCAGTCAAGGCGGAACCGGAGGTGTGCGAGCTGGTCATCGGTGAGGTCGTTCTTGCCGAGGAACGGCTCGATCGCCGACCAATGCTCCGTTGTGGCGGCGTGCGCGACGAGGATGGTCCGCTTGCCCTCGCGGAGATCGCCGCTGTTGCTCTTGCCGGTCACCGCCTCGTTGCCGAACACCCCGAGGAGGTCGTCGACGATCTGGTAGGCGATCCCGATCTCGCGACCGAAGATGCCGAGCGCGCTGACGACGTGTTCCGGTGCGTCGGCGAGGACCGCTCCGGACTGCAGCGGCGCCTCGAACGAGTACACGGCGGTCTTTGCGCGCTCCATCGCGATGATGTCGTCGACGCTGGGCATCACGCCGATCGCGAGGTCGACGTCGGCCATCTCGCCAGCAGCCGACGCGAAGATCGCTTCGTCGAGGATGTCCAGCAGTCGGGAACGCCGCTCGCCGTCGACGCCGCTCGCCTCGACCAGTCGCGATGCGGCGGACAGGGCGAGGTCGCCGGCGATCACGGCCGCGCTTGTCCCCCGATGCTCCGCGGTGGGCAACGGTACGCCGCCGGTCGTCGCCGCGTCGCGGAAGCTCCCGGCGACATTCGGGACACCTCTCCGCGACCAGTCACGATCGATGACGTCGTCGTGCACGACGAGCGCGGTGTGCAGCAGCTCGTACGCCGCCGCCACGTTCGCAGCGGCGCGCAGATCCGTGCCGCCGAGCAGTGAATACGCGAGCATGACCATGCGCGGCCGGAATCGTTTGCCGCCGGACGAGGCGTCGCGGAGGACCTCCCACAGCCCTTCCATGGCGCGGCCATAGCTCTTCGCTCGCTGCGCCGACAGCGCGAAGAAGCGATCGAGGCACTCGTCGACCAGCGCAAGGCCGTCCCCCACGAGCGCGGTCGTATCCTCGTTCATTGGCCTAATATATCGACTTACATGAACACTGCCCGGGAATCCGTGATCCTGCTCGCCGACGACGGCACGCCGGTCGGTACGGCCGACAAGTACGCGGTGCACACCGCTTCGACGCCGCTGCATCTTGCATTCAGTTGCCACGTCGTGAACGACCGCGGAGAGGTCCTCGTCACCCGTCGCGCCCTCACCAAAGCCACGTGGCCCGGAGTCTGGACGAACTCCTTCTGCGGGCATCCAGCGCCGGACGAATCGTTCGAGGCGGCGATCGCGCGCCGTGCCTCCCGTGAGCTCGGGATCACCGTGCAACGGATCGAATGCGTCCTGCCCGACTTTCGCTATCGCGCCGTCGACGCGTCCGGCATCGTCGAGAACGAGATCTGCCCCGTCTATCGCGCGCACACCGCAGACGTGATCAATCCGGCCGCCGACGAGGTCGCCGAGTGGGAATGGGTCGACGAGGGCGCGCTCCGACGATCGGTCGCGGCAACCCCGTTCGCGTTCAGCCCGTGGCTCGGGCTGCAGCTCGAGGCGCTGCCCGTCGAGGTGCTGCCGGGCTGACGGGGCGCGCTCGGTCACCAGGCACGAGGCACATCGTCGTTCGGGGAATGCATAATGATGTCGCTCAGGATGTGACCGTGCACATGCCCGGCGGAAGAGAGTCAGCGATGCCAGCCGAGGTCGACCACCCCCGCGCGCCGAGCATTCGCGACGTCGCGAAGGCCGCCGGCGTCTCACATCAGACGGTCTCCCGCGTGCTCAACCACTCGGAGTCGATTCGCCCCGAAACGCGAGCGCGCGTCCTCGAAGTGATGGAACAGCTCCAGTACCGGCCGAATCGGGCCGCGCGGATGCTGGTCACGAGCCGGAGCAACACGATCGGGGTGCTCACGTCCATGCGGTCGCAGTATGGGCCTGCCAGAGCGATCCAGGCGATCGAGGACGCCGCTGTCGAGCGTGGCTATGCGGTCGTTACCGCGAACATCGCGGCGCCCTCGGACGAGGCGATCAGAACGGGCCTCGCCCACCTGCTCGACCAGGATGTCGAAGGCATCGTGATCATCGCCCCGCAGCAGCGCGTATTCGACGTCATCGAGCGACTCGGGGTCCGCACGCCGTATATGACGCTGCAGTCCCGCGCCGGCGATGATCCACGCGGCCTCTGGGTGGATCAGATGACCGGCGCACGATTGGCTACCGCCCACCTGTTGGACCTCGGCCATCAGTACGTTCGGCACATCGCGGGCCCGCGCGACTGGCTCGAAGCCGACGCACGCATGGAGGGATTCATGCGTGAGATGTCCGATCGCGATATGCCTGTTCAGCCCCCGATCCTCGGGGAGTGGACTGCGGACTTCGGGTTTCACGCGGGCCGCGAGCTGTTGCGCTGGCGCGATTGCACCGCGATCTTCTGTGCCAACGACGCGATCGCGCTCGGAGTGATGCACGCGGCGCGCTCGTATGGGCTCGACGTGCCGGGAGATCTGTCCGTCGTCGGATTCGACGACATTCCGGAGGCGCAACACCTGTGGCCGCCGCTGACCACCGTGGCGATCGACTTCGCTGAGCTCGGGCGCCGATGCGTCGAGCTGCTCGCGCCATCCGAGGTTGCGCTCCGAACCGTCGACCTGACACCGCAACTCGTCGTTCGTGGATCGACGAGTCGGCCACGAAGTCTCTGACACCGTCGGTAACGCTCCGATATCGATGACACGCGGAGCGGGTGGCCTGGTTGACGTTTGCTGTCGGATCGGACAGGATCATCCCACTGATGTGACCGGTAACATCCGGATCGAGCGCGGCGGACCCCAACGACGGAAGGCCATCGCGTACGGCCCGAATGCGGTGGGCTAGCGCCTTCTGTGCGAGCGACACCTGGTCCCAGCAGTTGTTCGGAACTGGGTTCCGCGATTCCCAACGTGAGCGCTCACTCACGCCTGTCCAATGAAGTGCACGAAGGAACACGCATGAAGTACAAGAAACTGGCCGGACTCGTCGTCGCGGCCGGACTCGTCGCCTCGTTGGCGGCCTGCTCGGGGGGCCGCGGCGCCACCACCGGCAGCGGAACCGACAACAAGGGCGCCCTCGTCGGCGTCGCGATGCCGACCAAGGTCGACCAGCGGTGGATCGCCGACGGCAACGCCGTGAAGGCCGACCTGCAGAAGGACGGCTATAAAGTCGACCTCGAGTATGCGAACAACGACATCCCGACGCAGGTCCAGCAGATCAACACGATGATCACCAAGGGCGCGAAGATCCTCATCATCGCGTCGATCAATGGCGGCTCCCTCACCGACCAGCTTGACTCAGCAGCGAAGGCCGGGATCAAGGTGATCTCGTACGACCGCCTCCTGACCGGCGACAAGAACGTCGACTACTACGTCTCCTTCGACAACTACAAGGTCGGCGTCTACCAGGCAAACAGCCTGCTGACCGGGCTCGGTGTGCTCGACGCGAACGGGAAGAAGACCGGCAAGAAGGGTCCCTTCAACGTCGAGGTGTTCGCCGGAAGCCCCGACGACAACAACGCCACGTTCTTCTACAACGGCGCAATGGACACGCTGAAGCCCTACTTCGCCGACGGCACCCTCGTTGTCCGGAGCGGACAGACCTCATTCAAGTCGGTCGCGATCCAGGGCTGGGACCCTGCCACCGCGAAGGCCCGCATGCAGGACCTCATCGCCAAGTCGTACTCGAACGGCCAGACCGTGCAGGGCGTGCTCTCGCCGTACGACGGCCTCTCGGACGGCATCCTCTCGGCACTGCAGGGCGCCGGCTACGGCTCGGGCGGCAAGCAGCTGCCGATCATCACCGGCCAGGACGCCGAGATCGCCAGCGTCAAGCAGATCATCGCGGGCACGCAGTACTCCACGATCTATAAGGACACTCGGAAGCTCGCCAACCAGGCAGCGGTGATGGCCAACGACCTGCTCACCGGCAAGAAGCCGGCCGTGAACGACACGAAGAGCTACAACAACAAGGTCAAGGTCGTCCCGAGCTATCTCTTCCAGCCCGTCGTCGTCACGAAGGACAACTACAAGTCCGTCCTGATCGACAGCGGGTACTACACGGCCTCGCAACTGCAGTAATCGGCCGCGGGGGCGGAAGGGCGACGCGTCCTTCCACCCCCGTCCTCCGTCCAGAACGAAAGGACACCCATGGCTGACACGATCCTCGAGATGCGCGGCATCTCGAAGACGTTCCCCGGTGTGAAGGCCCTGCAGGATGTCACGATCTCCGTCGAGCGCGGCACCGTCCACGCGATCTGCGGTGAGAACGGCGCGGGCAAATCAACGCTCATGAAAGTGCTCTCGGGGGTCTACCCCCACGGCGACTTCGACGGCGAGATCCTCCTCGATGGCAAGCCCGTGGCGTTCCGCACGATCAACGACTCCGAAGCGGCGGGCGTCGTGATCATCCACCAAGAGCTCGCCCTCAGCCCCTTCCTGTCGATCGCCGAGAACATCTATCTCGGGAACGAACGCGCGCGCGGGGGGGTTCATCGACTGGAACCGCACGAACCTCGAAGCGGCCGCTCTCCTCGAGCGCGTCGGGCTGCACGACAACCCGGTCACGAAGATCGTGGACATCGGAGTCGGCAAGCAGCAGCTCGTCGAGATCGCGAAGGCGCTCTCGAAAGAGGTCCGTCTGCTGATCCTCGACGAGCCCACGGCCGCACTGAACGACGACGACTCCGCGCACCTGCTCGAACTGATCAAGCAGCTGCGGACGCAGGGCATCACCTCGATCATCATCAGTCACAAGCTCAACGAGATCGAGGCGATCGCGGACAGCGTCACGATCCTTCGCGACGGCAAGACGATCGAGACGCTCGACATGCACGAGGGCGCGGTCAGCGAGGACCGCATCATCCGAGGGATGGTCGGTCGCGATCTCGAGAGCCGCTACCCGGACCGGACACCGCACATCGGCGAGGAGCTGCTGCGCATTGAGGACTGGACGGTGCACCACCCGGTCGACCGATCCCGCAAGGTCGTTGACGGCGCGAACCTCGTCGTGCACGCCGGCGAGATCGTCGGCATCGCCGGGCTGATGGGCGCGGGGCGAACCGAACTCGCGATGAGCGTGTTCGGGAAGAGCTACGGCACCAACATCTCCGGGCGGCTGTTCAAACGCGGTCAGGAGATCAAGGCGAACTCCGTCTCACAGGCGGTCGAGCATGGAATCGCGTACGCGACCGAGGACCGGAAGCGCTACGGCCTGAACCTCATCGACGACATCAAGCGCAACATCTCCGGATCGGCGCTCGGCAAGCTCGCCAACTGGGGGTTCGTGAACGGCGCCCGCGAGACACAGGTCGCCAACGAGTACCGCCGCAGCATGAACATCAAAGCTCCGACCGTCACGGCGATCACCGGGAAACTCTCCGGCGGAAATCAACAGAAGGTCGTGCTCTCGAAGTGGATGTTCGCCAACCCGGACGTCCTGATCCTCGACGAGCCCACGCGCGGCATCGACGTCGGCGCGAAGTACGAGATCTACACGATCATCAACCGTCTTGCGGATCAGGGGAAGGGCGTCATCGTCATCTCGTCCGAGCTCCCTGAACTGCTCGGCATCTGTGACCGCATCTACACCCTCTCGGAAGGGCACATCACCGCGAACGTCCCGCGCGATGAGGCGACCGCCGAGCATCTCATGCAATTCATGACCACGTTCCGGGAGACGACCACCTCATGAGCATCATCAAGAACCGGCCCGAGTCGCAGACAGCGCCGCGACCGGTCGACACACGGGAGCCGGCACCCAACGCGATCGCGGCCGGGTTCCGGTACCTCACCGGCCAGCTCCGGCAGATCGGTCTCTTCATCGCGCTGATCGTGATCGTGCTGTTCTTCCAGTTCGCGACGAACGGCATCACCCTCGCGCCGATCAACGTGTCGAACCTCGTGGTTCAGAACAGCTACATCCTGATCCTGGCGGTCGGCATGGTGATGGTGATCATCGGTGGGCACATCGACCTCTCGGTGGGATCGGTCGTTGCGTTCATCGGCGCAATCGCGGGCGTCATGATCACCCAGTGGCACCTGCCATGGCCCCTCGCGATCGTGCTCTGCCTCGTCGCTGGCGCGCTCGTCGGCGCGTGGCAGGGCTTCTGGGTCGCCTACTTCGGCATTCCTGCGTTCATCGTGACGCTGGCGGGCATGCTCGCATTCCGCGGCGCCGCCGAGATCGTGCTCGGGAACCAGCAGATCTCGCCGTTCCCTGCGGGCTTCCGGAGCCTCGGATCGGGGTTCCTCCCCTCGTTTGGGACAACGGGCTACGAGCCGCTGACCCTCATCCTGTCCGTCGTCGCCGTGCTCGCGATCGCGGCGGGCTCGGTCCGCCAGCGCATCGTGCGCCGCAAATTCGCGCTGGAGAGCGAGCCGGTGTGGTGGTGGCTCATCAAGCTGCTGTTCACGGCCGCGCTCGTCCTGCTGGTCGGCTTCCTGCTCGCCAGTTACGACGGCACCCCGGTCGTGCTCATCGTGCTCGCCCTTCTCGTGGTCGTCTACGCGGCCGTGATGGGCCAGACGGTCTTCGGACGACACATCTACGCGATCGGCGGCAACCTCGCGGCGGCGCAGCTGTCTGGGGTGAAGACGAAGCGGGTCACGTTCCTCCTGTTCGTGAACATGGGTGTCATCGCAGCGCTCGCCGGCCTGGTCTTCACCGCGGGCCTGAACCTTGCGAGCCCCGGAGCGGGCAACGGGTTCGAACTCGACGCGATCTCGGCGGTGTTCATCGGTGGCGCGGCCGTGACCGGCGGTATCGGCACGGTCCCGGGTGCGATCGTCGGTGGTCTTATCATCGGCATCCTGAACAACGGCATGTCGATCCTCGGCATCGACACCGACGTGCAGCAGCTCATCAAGGGACTCGTGCTGCTGGCCGCTGTCGCGTTCGACTTCTACAACAAGCGGCGCGGGGCGGGCCGGTAACGCGCCTCCAGACCGAACGACGCGAGCCCCGCTCCTGCACTGCAGGACGGGGCTCGCTCAGTTCCATGCGGTCGGCGGGGAGGCGCCCCCAGCGCTGGCCGGGAAGGTCGCCTACAGCTCCCCCGAGACGTCCGCCACCGTGAAGCCCCGAGCCGACCGGGACGGCGTCGGACCGCGTTGCCCCTGATAGCGCGACTGGTACTCCGCCGAACCGTACGGCTTGTCTGCCGGACTCGACAGCTGGAAGAAGCAGAGCTGGCCGATCTTCATGCCCGGCCAGAGCTTGATGGGGAGTGTCGCGACGTTGCTCAGCTCGAGCGTGACGTGCCCGGAGAAGCCCGGATCGATGAACCCGGCTGTCGAGTGCGTGAGGAGCCCGAGGCGTCCGAGCGAGCTCTTCCCCTCAAGGCGTGCAGCGATGTCGTCGGGGAGGGTGACGATTTCGAACGTGGAGCCGAGGACGAACTCGCCGGGGTGGAGCACGAATGCCTCGTCGGCGTCCGTCTCCACGAGCCGCGTCAGGTCCGGCTGATCGATCGCCGGATCGATGTGCGGGTACTTGTGGTTGTCGAACAGTCGGAAGAACTTGTCGAGCCGGACGTCGATGCTCGACGGCTGCACGAGCGAACGGTCAAGCGGATCGAGGCCGATGCGACCAGCATCGAGTTGCGTGAGGATGTCGCGATCGGAGAGCAGCACGGAACGATCGTATCCGCGGAGCTGCGGTCGGCGGATGACCACGTCGGCTCGGGTCCGTGCCGGTGCGGTTGACCACGTCGGCCCGGGTCGTGCCGGTGCGGCGGCAGTCGATCAGTCGCCGTGGACGATGCACAGCGCGTTCAGCGTGACGGCCGCATCGAGGGCGGCGGCGACACCGTCCTCGCCATCGTCGTCGAAGGGCGTCACCGTGTCGGCCCACCACACCGGCACGGGCATGGCGGGCGCATCAGGGAGGATCCGTTCGATCTCGTCCGAGAAGTCCACACGGTGCACGCCGAGCACCGTGATCACAGGCCGATCGGCGTCACGGCACACCTGCAGGATGGACCCGTCGTCGAGCGCTCGTATGCCCCACGCGGTGTTGTGCTCGACCAACGCCTCGGCGACCTGCCGCGCATCGACCTGCCCGCGGCACAGCAGCGTGACATCACGGGGCACGGCGGGGCTCCCGTTCCGTCGCGTGATAACGATCCCGGTGGTGTGGATCGCGCGGGTCGTGGGCCGGGCCGACGTCGTCGAGGAGCCCGTCCTCCACTGCCGTCTCGAGCGGCGCGCCACCCACGAGATCGGCGAACCGCTCCTCATCAACGCGGTCGAGGAACGTCTCGAGCGCGTCCCAGCCCCCGTCCAACCGGACAAGCAGGCCATCGGAATCGGGGCCTCCGAAGGGTTCCACCCGCGTTCCGGGTGGTGGCCACGAGCCGGACCGGTCGAGGAGGCTCGTCGCCTCCGGGCCGACGACGACCGCGGCCGGCACGGGCTCACCGTGCGATTCGGCACGGACCAGGTGATCCACAGCGCCGAACCGTCGCATCACAACACCGAACACCGGCACCACCGAGTCCGCCACAGCGCGGACCGCGTCGAGTACGCGCTCCACGCCGTCAGGCGGGGCGGTGATGACCGCGGAGACCGTCTCCACCACGATGTCGTCGGCCATGTGCGCCGTCATTGTCGCGGAGACGCCCGCCCCCACCGCGAACGAGGTGCTCACCCCAGGGGCGACATGCTTCGCGTATTGCGTCGCGATCCAGCGGTCCCACGGCACCGACAGAGGCTCGGCAGTGCCCCAACGCTCGGGGCACGATCCGGCGGCCTCGCACAGCGCTTCGACGGCGCCGCCGACATCCACCACCCGATCCGGGTCGTGGCGCATCGTCAAATCGATGCCGATCTGCGTCACCGACTCCGCGGCGACCGGATGATCGGGAGCCGGCGTCGCGACCAGATCAGCGGCACGGTCAAGGAGCTCCGCCACATCGCGCGCCGGAACACCGGTTCGGCCGTCGCGGAGCGCGCCGTCCACGCCCTCCACCGCCCACGCCCCACCGGACGTGCCAAGAGCATGCCGGAGCGCGGGCGTCAGCGCCGTCGTCGCCGGAGTACGCAAGACGACCGCACGATGGGCTGCCCGCGCCCGTTCGAGCAGGGTTCGCATCGAATCCGACAACCACATCACCGGGGCCACCGACCCGACGACGAGCGCCTGATCCTCGATTGCATCGATGAGCGGATGCCTCACCATTCCGGCTCGCCTCCAGGGAAACTCGCGGACGCTGCAGGCGGGTGGTTGGACGCCGCCCGAGCGTGTGCTCGGTCCTCATGGACGGTACACACGGGTGGCTGGCATGTCCGGAGGTCTCGGCGATCCGGTAGGCTAGCGCTCACTCCCGGAGACAGTGCGCACGCGCTGCGGGACACGCGAGTGTAGTTCAATGGTAGAACTCCAGCTTCCCAAGCTGGTAGCGCGGGTTCGATTCCCGTCACTCGCTCCGAGGGCCCTTTGGGCATTTGTCGTTTCTCAACGCAAGTGAGACTTCTCTTGAGGTAGTTGAGGTTCCAACCCCGTATCGCGCACCAGTTGAAGCTTGACGACGCCGCGAACAATCGGGCCGCCCGTACTGCCGGAACGAACGTTGCCGTCGCCCCCCTGGCATCGCCGCGACGACGATCGCGGCGATGCCGACTGTCCGGGTGGTCACTCCTCAACACGCGAGCGCGGCATAGCCGAGGGCAGGCCTCCGCAGCGGCCCGCCCTCGCCAACTCACCACACCAGCCGGGAAGACCGCCGGGGCAGTGGTGTGGCGCTCGCACCATCCCGGACCGTCCTCATCCGCAGCGCTGCTCGCTCCCCTCGTTGTAGCCCGCGGAGCCCGTCGGGGTGCCGAAGTTCGGCGTACCGTCGGTGTTCCACGGCACCGGCTGGGCGAAGATCTCGCGGTCGTTCCAGCCGTTCGCAGTGCTTGTCTTCGCGTGGTAGATGTTCCAGTTCACGCCCGCCGCGCCCGGCACAGGGATCGATTCCCCGCCCGGCCCGTACACGCCGCCGCCGGACGAGAAGACCGGCCCGCGCTTCGTATACGACTGATAGGTCGTCAGGTCCCCGCCCTTGTAGACGAGTTCCCCAAGCGCGTAGGACGTCGTCCAGCTGGCATTCGCGTTGTAGACGATCGTCAGCGTGTTGTTCGGGCCGATCCATGCCTCCGGCCCCTCCTCGATTGCCTGTACGGATGTCTCCCATGTCTGGTCGGGGTTGGCGATCAGGCGGCGGTAGTCCTGGTCGATGTGGAGCGGATCACTCATGTGGGCGATGTAGATCTGCTGCGGCGGGTTCCCACCGTTTCCGGTCGGTGTGCCGGACCAGAGCATGTACCAGTTGCTGTTGTAGAAGAACACGGTCGGGTCGATCGACCACTGGTTGGTGCTGTCCGTGATCTTCCCGAAGAACGACCACGACCCGCTGGGATCCTGGGTGTTCGCGGTGATGGCGAAGATCCGATGCGTGTTGTTCGTCGCGGGATCGCCGCCTTCGTCTGTGGCGGCGGCGAAGTAGATGATCCACTGCCCGTTCAGGTATTCGAGCTCGGGGGCCCACGTTTCCGCACTGTGATCGGTGCCGGTCGGCGACGTCCAAATGGTGCGCGGTGTCGCCGTTCCGAGCCCGTTGATCGTCGAGCTCGAGCGGATGTTGATCGAGCGGGCGCCGTCGGACTGGACCAGGTAGTAGAGACCGTTCCGGTACCAGACGGACGGGTCGGCTCCCGGTGTGATCGGGTTGCTCAGCGTGCAGGTGACCGTCGCGGACGCCTTGACTGCGGGGATGCCGATCCCAAGGCCGCCGGCGACGAGCAGCGCGCCTGCTGCCCCGAGTGCGATGGCGTGTTTCCTGCGCACCGCGCTCACCGCCCCTCTCCGGCGATGGCATTCACGTGCACATAGTCGAAGGTGCTCGTGAATCCGCTGCCACCCAACGAGATCAGACCGATCCGGGCGTTGGGCCCGAGATCATGGGTCCACGTGTCGCCGCGGTCCCAGTGCACGCCGTCGAGGCTTGTGTACGCGGTGTACTGGTCGCGGCCGGTGTGGACGATACGGAGATAGGTGGAATCACCCACAGGCCCCACCACGCCGTTGCCGTACGAGGGATAGCCGGCGGGAACCGGGCTGACATGGTTGCCGAATTCCGTCTGCCGCGTGTTCCAGATGGAGTTCGACGTCAGTCGTACATAGTTCCCGTCATCGCCGTAGACGATCAGGCCACCCTGCACGTAGTTCTGCACCTGCGAATTGTCAGGCGTGTTCACGGACACCTTGGTCTCGACCATGTAGTCACCCGATGGCGCACGCTCAGTGAGGACGGACGCCAGCGGGGTCGCGGGAGGCTGGAGATCCGCAGCCTGCGTCTGCCAGCGCAGCGAGCCTCCGGATTCGGAGTAGGTCGTGGACGCCGGCTGTCGCACCCAGCTCCACTGATTGGACAGGCTGCTGCCGGAGAACTCGTCCGACAGGGAGGCGACTGGTCGCCCTGGCTGCGGGTCGTGCACGAATTGGGCGTGATACGCCGCACGCTCCCCGGGCTGCGCTACCGGGCCAGGCATCGGTTGATCCGATGGGCCTGCGCCCCCGCGGACCACCGGCCAGTCGCCGTGCCAGTCCAGCGGGTCGATGAGCGCCGGGCGCTTCGTGTATCCGACCTGTCCGGCGTAGTACGGATCGGTCCTGTCGACCGCGTGGTAAACAATCCAGTCCTGACCGGAGAAGTCGGTGACGACCGCGTTATGGCCCGCGCCCACCCAACGGTTGCCGTTTTGTGTGAGGACAGGCGTGCCTCCGACGCGGTTCGCGAGAATCGAGACGCCATCCTTGTCGAGGAATGGACCAAGGGGGCTGCGCGAGCGGGCAGTGAAGACGCTGTATCCGGTAAGCGGACCAGAACAGCAGTTCGTCGCCGACCCCATGAAGTAGTACCAGCCGTTGTGCTTGAGGATGAAGGTGCCCTCGTAGCGGTTGTCGATCGCGATCTGACGCTCACTCGAGGCGATGGTGTGCAGGCCGTCCGCGGTGAGCTGCCGGACGTGGATGCCGCCGAAGTAGCTGCCGAAGTAGATGTAGCTGGTGCCGTCGTCCGCGGTGATCACCTCCGGGTCGAACTCCCAGCGCTTGGCGGTCGAGTTCGGCGCATTCGTCGGAGGCACGACTGGGCTCCCCGAGTCCGTCCACGGTCCGGTGGGGCTGGAGCTCGTGGCGACGCCGACCGCCGAGCCCCCCGCTGCGGAATCGGAGGCCGCGTAATACAGGAAGTACGTGCCGTTGCGATAGACGACGTCCGGCGCCCACGCCGAGCCGGAGCCGAGCCACGCCGGCTTCGTCGGGAAGGCATCGCCGACGTAGGACCAGTGGGTCAGATCGAGCGAGCGGAACATCGGGATCTGATGAAGCACCGGGTTGCCGCTGGCGTCCTTCTCGGTGGAGGTCAGTGCGTCAGCGGTGCAGTACAGGTACCAGTACTTGTCACCGGGAGTGCTGCTATGCGCGGCGAACGGGTCGGCGCAGCTCGCCGCCTGCTGACCGTCCGGCAGCTGCAGACTCATGGGGTTCTGGTAGGTCGGCGGCAGCGCGGGCGCTGCCGCCGCCGGGTGGATCGGAGCGGCGGCCGCAGGCGGCACTCCCGCTCCTCCGTGGAGGCCCGGCGCCAGCGCGGCGATTGCCACCGCGGCGAGCACGGACACGACAGAACGAATCGACATGACACTCCCACTTCGTTGAGGGTGAATCGCCGGGCGGCGTGTGGCCGCCGATTGATTCCTGGACGTGCTGCTGGTCGTTCGGGCTCGGCCGTCAGCCCTTCACGCCTGCGCTGGCGACACTGTCGACGATCTGTCGCTGCGCCAGGGTGAAGATGATGAGGACAGGGATGGCGGCGATCACGGCGCCGGCCATGACGATGCCGAAATGGGTGGAATAGGCGCCGCTCAACACGGACAGCCCGGGCTGCAGCGTCAGGTTCTGAGGGCTGAGGAGCACGTAGACCGGCCAGAGGAAGTCGTTCCAGTTGTTGAGGAAGCTCAGCACCGCAAGCGTGGCGATCGCGGGGCGGGACAGCGGGATCACGATCTGCAGGAAGATGCGCAGATCGCCTGCGCCATCGATCCGCGCAGCTTCCTCGATCTCGGATGGCAGGTTGGCGAAGAACTGACGAAGAAAGAAGATGCCGAATGCGCTGGCCGCCCCGGGCACGGTAATTGCCCAGATCGAGTCCAGCCAGCCGAGATTCTCCACGATCAGGTAGTTCGGGATCAGGAAGATCACCGGCGGGACGAGCAGCGTGGCGATGATGGCGCCGAAGACGATCCGTTTGCCGGCGAAGTCCAGACGGGCGAGCGCGTACGCGCCGAGTGACGCGGTGACCAAGATCAGCGCGGTCTGCAGTGCACCAGCTGCCAGGCTGTTCAGGAACCAGCGGAATATCGGCTCCTGCCCATTCATGAGCGTCTGATACGCCTGCAGGGTGAACGGGTTCGGGATCGGGGATGCCGAGTTCTTGATCGCGTCGTAGTCCGTCTTGAACGACGTCAACACGATCCAGACGATCGGCACGATGATGAGCAGGCTCATCACGATGAGCACGATGTAGAGAGCGAGCGTCGCGCCCGTCGGGCCGCGCCGCGACCGTCGTGGGGTCCGGTCCTCGCGCAGCCGGCGCGCGACAGTCTGGGGCGTGAGCGTGGGCCGGTCGACAGTCTCGGTGCTGATGCCAGTCATCAGTCCCTCTCTCGTTGCAGGCGGAAGTTGACGATGCTGATCACCGCGAGCACTGCGAAGAGCAGATAGCTCATCGCCGAGGCCGCGCCCATCTGCCCCTGCGACAGACCCTCGTTGGAGATGTACATGATGGCCGTGCGGGTCGCGTTGCCGGGTCCGCCCTGTGTCATCAGGTAGGACTGGCCGAACATGTTGGCCGACGCGAGGATGGTGGTCGTCGTGACGAAGAGCATGACGGGCCGAAGGCCGGGAATCGTCACGCTGAAAAACTTGCGAATCGTCCCCGCACCATCCAGGGAGGCCGCCTCGTAGAGCTCCGCGCCGATGCCCTTGAGGCCCGCGAGGATGATCACCGTGTTGAGCCCCGACGTCCACCACACGGTCACGCCGACCAACGAGACCCACACCCAGGGCGTGTCGACCGTCCAGGGCGTGTTCGACGGCAGGCCGAAGGCTTGGAGCACATGGTTGAGCGGTCCGGACTGCGGGTCGAGCAGGTACTTCCAGATGACGCCGATGACGGCGACACCGAGCACGTACGGGGCGAAGAAGATTCCGCGGAAGACCGTCGTTCCGCGGATGCGCTGATTGAGCAGCACCGCGGCCACGAGCGGGACAACCAGGAGGAACGGCACGCTGCACAGCGTGAAGATGCCCGTCGCGCCCATGCTCTGCCAGAAATCGCCAGAGGTGGTGGAGCCCGGCGTGAACAGGTCGACGTAGTTCTGCAGCCCGATGAACGGGTGGATCGGCAGCAGCGAGTTCCACCGGTGCAGGCTGATCCACAACCCGTAGATCGCCGGGCCGAGCACGAACACGCAGAACAGGACGAGGAAGGGTGCAAGGAATGCATACGCCGTCAGATTCCGGCGCACGCCCCGGGGCCGCGCGGAGCGAGCGCTCCGCGCGGCCGGGGTGACCAGGGTGGTACTAGCCACCGTAGGTCTGCGCGTTCTGCTGGAGCAGCTTGTCCGCCTGCGCGACGGCGCCATCGAGCGCCGCCTGCGGGGTCTGCTTGCCGAGGATGGCCTCGTTCACCGCGGTCGTGATCTCCGCCTCGGCGTTCGTGATGCCCGGAGACACGGTCTCATAGTGGGCGTAGGGCAGTTCGTCGAGGAACGGCTTGATGTTCGGGTACTTCTGCACCAGCGCGGGATTGTTATGCACGGAGTTCGCAGCAGGGATCTCGCCAGTGGCCGCCCACCCCATCGAGTGGTCGTTCATCCACTTGACGAACGTTGCTGCCGCCTGGGTCTTGTTCTTGTCCTGCCCCTTGTTCGCCGGGAACATCCAGTCCGTTGAACTCGACCAGACCGCCTTCTGCGTGCCGATCTGCGGCACGGCCTGGGCGGTCCAGTTCACCTTGGCGAGGGCAGGGTTCGTCGTCTGCCACACGCCGTTCCAGTTGTAGGCGGTCTGCCCCTTGATCAGTGCGTTGATGTCGCCGTCCTGGGCGACGTTCGCCGGGCTGTAGCCGTTCTTGATCATCGAGACCATGCGTGTGAGCGCCTGCACGCCGGCCGGGGAGTTGAACGTGGCCTTCGTGACGCCCTTGTTGAAGAGCTGGCCGCCGTACTGCCACAGCAGCGACTCGAACTGGAAGGTACCGGTGAAGACGTACCCGTCAACCCACTCGCCCTGCACACCCTTGGCTTTCAGCGCGGCGAGATTCTTGTCCATGGTCGATGCGTCGGTGACCGGCGCGCTCGGGTCGATGCCCGCGTTCTTCAACACGTCCTTGTTGACGTAGAGCCCGAGCGGCGTCACGCTCCACGGGACGCCGTACTGAACGCCCTTGTACTGGTTCCCGGCGAAGAGACCCGCCGGAAAGTCAGACGCGGTGTAGCCGAGCGACTTCACGATCGCGCCGCTGTTCTGCAGCAGACCCTGCGCAGCGTACGTGGCGACGTCGTCGCCGTGTCCGACCGCGAGATCCGGTCCCTTGCCCGCCTTGATGGCGAGCGGCATCTTGGCCGAGATGTCTGCCCACTGCATCGGGACGTCCTTGACCACGATGTTCTTGTGGGACGCGTTGAACTGCGCGACGAGCTTCGGGACGAGCGTCGGCGCGGCGCCACCCGTCCAGCCGTTCCAGAACGTCACAGTGACCTTCGGCCCGGTGTAGGCGGACCCGTTGACGCTGGCGCTGGTAGTGGTGCCGGACGAGCTGCAGCCGGCGAGGGCGATCCCGAGCGCAACGACGGCCGCTCCGGCCGTCGCGCGTCGGAAGAGGTTGTTGGGCATCTACTGCTCTCCTTTGAGTACGAGCCGGCGACGATTGCGTCGCAGGTGCAACACGCGGTGCATCGATCGGGAAGCGAACCCGACCGGGGGTGCGTGAGCAAGTTACAGCGCTGTAAACGGCGATGTCAACCGCTACTGTCGAGTCAGCCGGAGGACGATTCCGCACCCGGTGCCGATTTCGGTTGAGAGGACGTATGCCGTGGGGAAGGTCCGACTGCAGGACGTCGCCGACTTGGCGGGGGTCTCGATGAAGACCGTGTCGAACGTGGTGCGCGGCTTCGAGCACGTCAGCGACGACATGCGCTCCCGGGTCCAGCGCGCCATCGACGAACTCGACTACCGGCCCGACGCGCGCGGACGAAGCCTTGCCACCGGCAGGAGCGGGATGCTCGCACTCGTCTTTGCCGATGTCCGCATCCCGTACTTCTCCGAACTCGCCCACACGGTGTCGGCACTCGCCGCAGACCGCGGCTACCGCTTGCTCCTCGAGCAGACCGACGGCACACTCGAAGGCGAACGCGCCGTCGTCTCCGCTGCCGAAGCGGGGATCGTCGACGGCGTGCTGTTCCAACCATCCCGGCTCACCTCGACCGAGATAGCGCGACACCGCCGCGACGTTCCCGTCGTCCTGCTGGGTGAGGCGCCCGCGCCGATCAGCGTTGACCACGTGATGATCGACAACGTGGCTGCCGCCCGAGCCGCCACCCTCCACCTCGCAGCCCTCGGACGCACGCGGATCGGCTTCCTGGGACACGAAGAAGGTGGGCAGACCTACACATCCAAGGTGCGCCTCCTGGGCTATCAGGAGGGGCTCGAGGAGGCCGGACTCCCCCTGGACATGTCGCTCCTGGTGGCGAGCGCGGCGGTCGAGTCCGGCGCCGCCTCGTCGGCGCTGACCCAAGCGTTGGACGCGGGCATCGAGTTCGACGCGATCGTCTGTCGAGACGATCTCGCGGCGATCGGTGCGCTTCGTGCACTCGCCGAACGCGGGATCCGCGTGCCGGAGGAGATCGCGATCACCGGCTGGGACGACGTCGCGATGGCATCGTTCACGAGCCCGAGTCTGACGACGATCAAGCCCGACCTGACCGGGCTCGCCGCATCGGCGCTCGACATGCTGCAAGAGCGTGTGGACGGGTTCGACGGCCTGGGTCGGCATCGTCTCGCGGAGTGGTCGCTCATCGTCCGCGAGAGCGCACCCCTGCCGTCGTCGTCGCGATAATCGCCACGCCCATTCTCACGTCGACGTTTTACAGCGCTGGAAAATTACAGCACACTGATGCCATGACGACGTTGACCAGCAGTGCGCCCGGCGCCGAATCGGACGCAGCGCCCACGGCCGAAGGCGGCCTGCCGGACCTGCCCCGCGCCTCCGAACAGGACGGCGAATACCCGCGCCCTCAGTTGCTGCGCCGACGCTGGGCGGATCTCGACGGCGTGTGGGCGTTCCGCCACGACGACGCGGACATCGGCATGCGGGAGGCGTGGCACACGGACCTCGGTTGGAGCACGGCCGAAAGCCCGGAACGGCGCATCCGGGTACCGTTCCCACCGGAGTCGAAGGCCTCTGGCGTCGGCGACACCGGGTTCCACCCGGTCGTCTGGTATCGACGCGGCATCGGGCTCGCCGACCTGGGCGCGGCCGGTCTCGACCTCGCCGCGTTCGACAGCGCCACGCACGACGACCCGATGTCGGCCGACCGGGTCCGCATCCTGCTGCACTTCGGGGCGGTCGACTACCGATGCCAGGTGTGGCTCGACGAAGAGTCCGTCGGCACGCACGAGGGTGGCCACACCCCGTTCACGCTCGACGTGACCGAAGTGGTTCGACGCCATCGGACAGCATCGCCGGATCCGTCGCGTGAGCTCGACCTCGTGGTTCGCGCCGAAGACGACCCGCACGATGTCGAACAGCCGCGCGGCAAGCAGGACTGGCAACGCGACCCGCACTCGATCTGGTACCACCGCACGACGGGTATCTGGCAGACCGTCTGGCTCGAGGCCGTGCCGGACGCCTCGATCGCGCGCGTGCAGTGGACTCCGGACGTCGTCGGCGGCCAGGTCCGCGCAAGCGTTGACTTGCGCGGACGCGCCTCGGTCGGCGCGTCGATCCGAATCGCGGCCGACTTCGGCGGCCAACCGCTCGGCGCCGCACTGGTGCCGCTGCCTCGGGACGCGGCAGGCGCGGTCGAGGTGACCATCGGCCTGCCGGCAATGGCGAACGGCCAGGGGTACGACCGGTTGCTCTGGTCCCCCGAGCAGCCCCGGCTCATCGATGCGACCGTCGAACTTGTCAATGGCAGTGGCCAAGCGGTCGATGCTGTGTCTTCGTACTTCGGCCTCCGGCAGGTCGGAGTTGAGCATGGCCGATTCCTGCTCAACGACCGCCCCTACTTCGTGCGCTCGGTGCTCAATCAGGGCTACTGGCCGGAATCGCTGCTCGCGGCGCCGTCGCGCATTGCCCTGCGGCGCGAGGTCGAATTGATTCGCGATCTCGGATTCAACGCGACACGCGTGCACCAGAAGATCGAAGACCCGCGATTCCTGTTCTGGGCCGATCGGCTCGGCCTCCTCGTGTGGGGCGAGACGCCGGGCGCCTTCGCGTTCTCGCGTCGCAGCATCGAGCTGCTCATGCATGAATGGGTCGAGGCCGTGCAGCGCGACCTTTCACACCCCTCGATCGTCACCTGGGTGCCCGTGAACGAGAGCTGGGGCGTCCAGCACATTGCGCACGATCCCGCCCAGCGCGCGTACGCCACGGCGCTCGCGTCGGTGACCCGCGCACTCGACCCCACACGCCCCGTGATCTCGAACGACGGATGGGAGCACGTGGATTCGGACATCATCACGATCCACGACTACGAGGCCTCCGGCCAGACGCTCGCGGCCACCTACGCAGATGACGCGGCGCGCGCCCGTCTCCTCGGGGGAATCGGTCCGGCCGGACGTCGCGTGCTCCTGTCCGACGACGCTGGCTGCATGCGGGGTCATAGGGCGTCGACGTCGGCTGGGCGTGCTGTATCGGGAGCCGCTGGAGCACCCCGCGCGGAAGGAGGGCTCGGGCACGCCCCTGCGGTCATGCTCACAGAGTTCGGCGGCGTGCGGTACGAGGTGGGGCAGCGCACGGGGGGAGCCTGGGGATACTCGACAGCATCCGACGCCCACGACTTCGCTCAGCGGATCGGAGCGCTGCTCGACGCCGTTCGCTCGAGCCCGTTCCTCGCCGGCTTCTGCTACACGCAGCTGACCGACACCGAGCAGGAGGCGAACGGGCTCCTGACTGAGCACCGAGAGCCGAAACTGCCGATCGAACACGTTCGAGCAATCATCACTGGTGAGGACTAACTTTTCTTGGCCGTGACAGCCTCCGTTGCAATGATCGACCCATGACCAGCACCGCTCCTATCGCCGTCACCGGCGTGACGGGAACCGTCGGCCGCCTCGTCGCGCAGCAGCTCGCAGAGCGCGGGCTGGCACTCCGCCTGCTCGCGCGTACCCCGGCACGGGCTCCGGAGCTCCCGAACAGCACCGTCCATCCGTTCAGCTACAACGACCGGGCCGCGTCGGTCGCCGCGCTGCGGGGCGTGCACACGCTGTTCATGGTGTCGGCATCGGAGAGCGCAACCCGCCTGGACGAACACCGCTCCTTCATCGACGCCGCGGCCGCGGCCGGGGTGGGGCACATCGTCTACACGTCGTTCGTCGCGGCAGCGCCCGATGCGGTCTTCACGCTCGCGCGTGACCACTTCGGCACGGAGGATCACATCCGGGCATCCGGGATGGGCTGGACCTTCCTCCGCGACAACTTCTACATCGACTTCATGGAGGAGCTCGTCGGCGGCGACGACGTCATCCGCGGTCCAGCGGGCGACGGGCGCGCAGCCCTCGTCACCCGCGCGGATGTGGCCGCCTCCGCTGCCGCCGTCCTCGCGGATCCGCCCTCGCACGCCGGCAAGGTCTACGACATGACCGGCCCCGAAGCGCTCAGCATGGCGGACGTCGCAGCGACGATCAGTCGCATCCGCAACCGCCCCGTCACGTTCCACAACGAAAGCGTCGACGAGGCGTACCGCTCACGGGCGGCCTATGGCGCACCCGACTGGCAGGTCGACGCCTGGGTGAGCACCTACACCGCGATCGGGAGCAACGCCATGGCTCCGGTCAGCGGCGACGTCGAGGCCCTGACCGGCAACGCCCCGCAGTCGCTCGCCGGGTTCCTGGCCGCCAACCCCCGCTGATACCCCGGTCAGGAGGCGCGGAGGACTCGCCGGCTCCGGCTCACGTCACACCACGCTCGGTTCCGGCGCCCGCCGGTCGAGGAGCGTGACCACGAGAACCGTGATCAGCACCGACGCGATCGCAGCGAGCCTGCCGGCGATGAGGAGCGCCTCCTGGTCGTGATGCACGCCGCCAAGCACCGCGAACAGCAGTGCGATGACCGTGCCGAGGACGGCGATACCGCCGGCGCCGCCGAGGACGATCGCAAGGAGCCGTTGGGGGGCGACGCGACCCGCTCGGTCGCTGCGCGCCTCCCGGTCGACGACCGGTCCGACGGCACGGACGAGCCCGAGCCAGAACACCGCCACACCGCAGGCACCGACGATGTCGCTCATGCGATGCCACCCATAGACGACGGTCTGATTCGCCACGACGACCGCATAGGCGGCGCCGATCACCGTCAGCGCAGGCCGGAACCGTCGGGGCGTGACCATGAGCACCGCGAACAGCGCCGCCAACGCGATGGCCGCATGGCCGGACGGGTACGAGTTGGGGGTCGTCGACCCGGCGATCTCGGGACGCCCGGCGATACGCTTGAACAGCGTCGCCGTGGCGCCCGCGCCGAGCAGGACAACGACGGCAGCGATCCCCACGGCCAGTCTCCGCCGAACCAACCCGACGACCGCGACGACCACGATCAACAGGAGTACGACGGGAACCGAGATGACGTTCAGCACGGTGTCCGATCCGAAGAGATTCGTTCGGCTCACACCGCTCAGGGCGGCATCTTCGATCCGCTGGCCCGTGGCCGTCCGCACAGCGGCCACGTAGACGAGAGGCACGATCACGAAACCCACCGCCGACAGCATCGCCCAGCGGGCACGCCGCGCCGAACGCGCCGCGCGCGACGACGGCTCAGCGCGGTCCCGAACAGGGCTCCTCGTCACAGGGATCGTCCTCCTCGCGGTCGTGATCGGTGGTGTCGCCGTCCGGCTTCGGACAGCGCTGCGATTGGGTCGTCAGCGACCCGACACGGTACCGTTTGACAGGCAGCCGCACGCTGAGAACGTCCAGCATCCCGTTCAGCAGCGGACCGCTCCGATGGCACGTGCGAACGCCTCCATCGCAGCGCCAGCCTACGGACGGCAGAGTGCTCCCGTTGAGGACAGTGAGGAAGGAACCGAAGTGGCCATCAAGGAACCAGGTCTGACGGGGTCACCGAACCGCGGCCTCGCGATGACAGCGGGCACGATGTTCGTGATCTGGAGCTTCCTCGGCTTCTTCTTCGCCGGTGACAATCACGCCACCTTGCTCGGCACGAACGGCGGCTACCTCTGGAATTCGTTCCACGTGAACCCGGGCATGGCCGCCATCTGGGGCATCTTCGGCGCGCTGCTCTTCATCGGCGGCCTCGGCACCGTGCTCGGCGCGCGGGGCATGAACCTGCTCGTCGGGATCGTCTGCCTGTTCCTCGGGGTCTACGGATTCGTGTTCATGACCACCGGTGCGAACATCTTTGCGGCGAACGTCACCGACTGCGTCTTCCACCTCATCGTCGGTGCGATCCTCGTCCTCACGGCGCTCGGCGCCGACCGCCAGTACCTGCGAGCCATCCGCGGGGAGGCGCGCGTCACCCGCCACGTCTGATTCGAGCGACGGGGCACCCGGGCGGTGCCTCAGGCGCGGTCTGCGGGCCGCTCGAGCGCGGTCGCGACGATGCGCGGCGCCTCCGACATGAATCGGCGGACATCGGTGTCCACGATGATGTCGCTCGGTCGGAGCGGTCGCGACATGTATAGGCCGCCGAGGTTGGTGAGGCGGCTCAGCGCCACATACGTCTGACCGGCGCTGAAGACCCGGTCCCCGAGTTCGAGCATCGCCCGGTCGTACGTGCTGCCCTGCGACTTGTGGATTGTCACCGCCCAGGCGAGCCGGAGCGGGAACTGCTGGAACTCGCCAACCGTGTCCTTCCGGAGCTCCTTCGTCGACGCGGAGTACGAGTACTTGATCTTCTCCCACACGCTCGGCTGGACCTCGAACTCTTCGCCGTCGACCTCGACCCAGACGGTGTCACGAATGGTTGTGACCACCCCGATCGTGCCGTTCACCCAGCGCTGGTCCGCATCGTTGCGGAGGAACATCACCCGTGCGCCCGGCTTCAGCTCGAGCGCTTCGTCAGCGGGGAAGGTTCGACCGCCGAAGTCGCCCGTGACCTCCGCACGCGCGGTCTTCACGCGCCCGGGGAGCCGATCGAGCGCGGCCTTGTTGATTCGGGACACCGTGTCGTTCCGCGTGGCGAGGGTGATCGCATCGTCCGGGGCCGTCCGCGCACCGGCTCGGTTGAGCTCCTCGGCGATCTCTGCGGTCACGCGTCCGTGCCGCACGGCGGTCAGCATCGCCGCGAACCGTGGATCCTTCTGCCGATGCACCGTCGCGAGTTCCACGATGTGCAGTGGGGCGTCCAGCCACACCTTCGCGTCGAAAAACCACATCGAGCGGTAGTGGTCGTGAAAGTATGCGCGCTCGTCCGCGTCGCCGGGCACCGGCGGTAGCTGATACGGATCGCCGAACATGACGATCTGCGCGCCGCCGAACGCGTCGAGAGCGCGTCCCCGCGCCTTGCGCAGCACCCGGTCGATCGCATCGACGAGGTCGGCATTCACCATCGACACCTCGTCGATCACCACGGTGTCGATCGTGTTGAGCAGCTTCCGGATCTCCGCGTTCAGCGAGATGTCGCTGTCGGCGATCAACCCGATCGGCAGCCGAAACAGCGAATGGATCGTCTGTCCACCGACGTTCAGCGCGGCGACACCGGTCGGCGCGCAGATGACGACCTGCTTGTCGGTGTGCCAGGCCAGGTGATTGAGCAGCGTCGATTTCCCGGTTCCGGCCCGGCCGGTGATGAAGACATGCTCCTTCGTCGACTCGATGAAGTCGAATACCGCCTGCTGTTCCGGCGTCAGCGCCAACGTCATGGCTCGCCCCGTTCGAACACGCCGTGCGTTGGCGCGCGCCGCACGAAGACGACCGCAAGGGTCGTGAGGACGACGAGTCCGCCCACCACGATCAGCACTGCCCCTGCTGCCGCCTGATCGGCGACCGGAGGCGCACCCCAGGTCCGCCCCATCGCCCCGTACCAGCCCGGTTCCAGCAGCCCCTGTGGACCCGACAGACCGACACCGAGCGCGATGAGTGTCCCGCCGGCGATACCGCCCGCAAGGACTCGCTCAATGCGCTCCACAGCCGCGCGGCGTGCTCCCGCGCGGAGACTGTCCTCGGTTCGTCGCGGAGCTGTCCGGAGGGACGGCGTCGCGGCGAGGACGCCCGCGATGACGGCGGTGCCAAGGGCGAGAAGCAGCACGTCGACCACGCCCCGAGCGATCCAGTTGGCAGCGATAGCGCGCAGCAGCGTCGTGTCGATCGACATCCACCACAGCAGGCCGAAGAGCACCGCCGCGGCGACTGGCGACCGAAGCGTGCGCCGGCTCCGGGACTGGGGCGACGCACGGACGAGCGGGCGCGTGCGGACCGGCCAGGACGCCACGAGCAACGCGGGCACGACGAATCCGAATGCGATCAGATCGATCACGGCGCCCGAGATGAGCACGCGACTGTACGCAACGCCGGGACCGATTGCCACCACGACCACGACGAGCACCGCGACGATGAATGGAATGAGACGGCGCGCGGCGACAGGCTGACGAGTCGTGCTGCGTTTTCGGATGATTCCACCAGCCATCACGAGCGCGATGATGGACGCTGCGATCCAACCGGGCGCCAGGCTCCAGGTGCCGACCAGTGCGTCGAACGATGGTGCGGGCGGAAGCGATCGCTCGGTGAGCACCACCGCCGGCGGCGTGTGCAGTGTCAGCGTCGGGACGGAGACGGTCGGTGACCGAACCAGCGCCACTGCGAACCCGAGCGCCGCTCCGGAGAGTGCTGGTCCCCCCGAGCGCATCAACGACCCTGCCGACCCTGCCGACCCAGCCAGCCCCGCCGACCGCGCCGATTCCGCCGACCGCGCCGAGAGCAGCCACGCGGCCACCGCCGTGACTGCGGTCGCAACGCCGACGACTGCTCCGCCGGCACTGCTCCCACGGACGATCAGTGTCGCGGCGAGCAGGACCGCGACGATGGCTGCCCACAGCGCGCTCGTCGCTCGAACCGGGTGAATCCGGGCGTCGATCGTCGCGTGCGCTGTCCGCGGGCTCCACTGCGCCGCAACCGAGCGCCCGATGACAATGCCTGCTCCGACAGCGATACCGACGAGCAGCAGCGTCCGCGCGGCTTCGACGGGATTGATCGCTGCCTTCGCGCTCGCGCCGAGCGCGAAGCCGCCGATGAGCGCGAGCGCGAGGCCGCCCACGGCAGCCGACCGGCTGCGTGCGGCGAAACAGAGGATCGTCAGAACTGCAGCGACGATCGCCGAGACGATCCACGCGGAGCCGCTGCTCGAGCCGAGGAACCGGACGAACATCTGCTCAGCAGCGGCCTGGGTCTTCGGCGCCGCTGCGGCCGCGTCCGTGAGAAATGCAGCCGCTCCGCCAACAACTGCCGCGACTGTCCACAGAGCCGACCCCGACGCTGCGGTGGCGAACAGATGGTCGCGGGCACGGCCTCCGGATCGGGCGGCGAGCACCACCACGGCGAGACTCCCGAGCACGGCCGCGACCCCGAGCCACGTGGCGAGCGTGGCGAACGCGGCCACCCACGCGGAGACGCTCCCAACGCCAACGATCGCGCCGCCCACAAGAACGGCCACGATCGACGAACCGACGAGCGTCGGAACGGCGCGTCGGCGGGAGATGTCACGGCCGGTCACCCGACAAGCCTACGGGCGGGCCATGGGCCGGCGACGCTGGGCATGCGCGCTGTGCACGGTGAGCCCCGGCGACGACGAAGGGGACGGCCGCAGCCGTCCCCTTGTCGTTCCGCCGACGCAGCGTCGGACGGGCCGAACGCCTTACTTGACAGCGGCCTTGAGCTTGCTGCCGGCGCTCACCTTGACGGAGTCGCTCGCGGCGATCTCGATCGCGTCGCCCGTCTGCGGGTTGCGACCGGTGCGCGCTGCGCGGTGGGTCTTCTCGAAGGCGATCCAACCGGGGATGGTGACCTTCGTGCCGTCGCTGACGGACTTCGAGACGACAGCGAAGAGCGCGTCGACAACGCCGTTCACGGCGGCCTGGCTCTGGCCGGACTCCGCGGCGACGGCGGCAACGAGCTCGGTGCGGTTCAGGGACTTCTCAGCCATAGGTGTCCTCCTCGGACTCTGTACGGTTTCGCCCGCCCGCTCGATGCGTTCGGACGCCGGCCGCAGACCGCGACCGGACGGAGCTCACCACGAGGCCGAGGGCCCGTGGAGCCGCAGTCAACGTACCAGCCGCATGGAGGCCCGGAGCCCGACTCGCCCGTATTTCCGGGCTTCTTTCGGGGTCAGAGTGATCTACGGGGCGGGCGTGACCAGTGATACCGGGCGACGGAACCCGTGTCACCAATGAGCTCACCCCATGGGGCTCCCCCTGAGGCGCCACCCCGCTGTGCGGAGCGCCTGTGCGGAGCGCCTGTGCGGAGCGCCTGTGCGGAGCGCGAAACGCGGCGCGCCAGACGCGACCGCGAGACGCGGAACGCCCCCGGCCAGCGGGCCAGGGGCGTTCGTTCTGTCTCGGCAGTGTCGGAAGACCTACCAGGAGCTCTTCGTGATCCCGGGAAGCTCACCGCGGTGGGCCATGTCGCGGAAGCGGACACGGCTGATGCCGAACTCGGTGATGTTGCCGCGGGGGCGACCGTCGATGGCGTCGCGGTTGCGGTAGCGTACCGGCGACGCGTCGCGCGGCAGCTTCTGCAGTCCAACGCGAGCGGCCTCACGCGACTCGTCGGTCCCGTTCGGGTCGACGAGCGCCTTCTTCAGCTCGAGGCGACGCGCGGCGTAGCGGGCGATGACCTCGGCGCGCTGGTTGTTCTTGGCGATCTTGCTCTTCTTGGCCATGCTTAGCGCTCCTCGCGGAAGTCGACGTGCTTGCGAATGACCGGGTCGTACTTCTTCAGCACCAGGCGGTCGGGGTTGTTGCGGCGGTTCTTCTTGGTCACGTACGTGAACCCGGTGCCCGCCGTCGAGCGGAGCTTGATGATCGGACGAATGTCCTGACCCTTTTTGGCCATCAGATCTTCTCCCCACGGGCCAGGATGTCCTTGACCACGGACTCGATACCGCGGGCGTCGATCACCTTGATGCCCTTGGCGCTGACGTTGAGCGTGACGTTACGACGCAGCGACGGCACGTAGTACGTCTTCTTCTGCACGTTCGGGTCGAAGCGACGCTTCGTCCGGCGGTGCGAGTGCGAGATGTTGTGCCCGAAGCCGGGAACGGCGCCGGTCACCTGGCAGACTGCTGCCATGGTCTCCTCCTGAAACGGTTACCGTGCAGCCGATCGGCTGCACCCAAGATCACTTGCCTGGTGCGAACGCGGGGGGCACGGACGCACCGCCCCGAACGGCATCCGACGAGGTCGGCCACCGAGACGGGGCGAAACAAACGAGTTCGCTGCGCGGGCGCAGAGAACCAGGCGTCTACGTTACGCGAGCGATAGCGCGCACGCAACCCGGGCCTCCGAGGCGGAGGCGCACCCGACGCCCGGCAGGTGGCCTGCGGATGTCCGCACCCGCCGTTCTCAACGCCGCAGCCCGGTCGGACGCACCAGCGTGAACTGCTCCTCGCGGATCCAATACAGGCCGGTATCTCGACGCTCCTTTCGCGTCGCGAACCGATACAGGAACATCCGCGCCCGAACCCAGCGCGGGGCCTCCCCGTCGAACGGGTCGGCCGCGAGGAGCCGGAGCGTCGGGCGGTCCGCCTCGAGCAGGCGCATCAAGAACACGCGGAACCATCGGTCATCCGCGCCGAGGGCAAGAAACCACATCAGCCAGTCGAGCCGCAGATGGTAGGGCGCGAACTGGCGAGGACGCCGACGTGGATCGCCCGGTTTGCCTTTGAAGGCGTACTCGACCCAATCCTCCGGCCCCGGCGCTGCGGCCAGCGTTCCCTCCACGACGACCTCGCTGCGCTGCTGCGTCACGCTCCCGAATGCGCCATACGCGTTGACGAGACGCCACCGGTTGAATGACGCGTTCATGAGCTGGCGCCGCGACAGCAGATTCAGCACCGGACGCCTCGACAACCACAGCAGCAGCACCCCCACGCCGACGCAGACGGCGACGAACGCGACCGGCGTCTGCGTCGGACCATGCACGAGCACCGGGCCGAGCGGCGGGATCACCGCGCTCACCGCGCTGTCCGAGACGGCCGAGAACGCGAGCACGAGGGTCAGCCAGTTCAGCCAGGCGAAGTTGCCGGTCACGACCAGCCAGGCCTGCGTCAGCAGCACGAGCGCGGCCGCGATGGATGCGACCGGCTGTGGCGCGAACAGGAAGAACGGGACCACAAGCTGCACGAAGTGACTGCCGAGCGTCTCCAGCCGGTGGACAGGTCTTGGCAGGAGGTGCGCGGTCCGGCTCATCGGGTTCGGCATCGGCTGCGTCTCGTGGTGGTAGTACAGCGCCGTGAGATCCCGCCAGGAGCGGTCCCCGCGCATCTTGATCGTCCCGGCACCGAACTCGAGGCGGAACACGATCCAGCGCATCGCCATGATCGTGATCACCGGCGGCGCGACCCGGTCAGACCCGAGAAACGATGCGGTGAACAGCGACTCGACCAGGAGCGATTCCCAGCCGAACGCCCAGAACGTCTGCCCCACGTCGCTGATCGACAGATACGCCAACCACATGAAGAGGAAGCACAGCGCAGGCACCCACCACGGGCCGAGCTGCGGCGCCCCGACAACGAGGGCCGCGGACACGATCACCCCGCTCCAGGCGAGGATGCGGAATCGGCGATCGGAGTAGCGGACCCATCGCCACACGACCGGGAGTGATCGCGCGACGCCACGGTCGAGGAATCGCGGCACGGGCAGGAGGCCGTGCTCACCCACCAGCGCAGGGAACTGCGCGAGCGCCGACAGCCAGGCGACGCACGCAATCGCGGCGATGCCGCGCTGCAGCACCTGCCGTGCCGCGTCGGCATCACCCGACGCCGCCCAGGCAGTGAGCACCGAAGCGTCCATGGCCCGGCAGCGTACGCGCGGGCGCCCTGGTCAGGGCTGCGGATGCCCGGGTCAGGACTGCGGAATCGCCTCGGCGATCAACGCAGCCAACTCCCGCGGTCGGGTGAGCATCGCCCAGTGTCCGGTGTCGAGGCCGACGATGCGCAGCGGATCCGACGCGCCAAGCTCTGATGTCCACGGCGCACCACTCGCGATGGCAGCCGTCAACGCCTCCGGAGGCATCTCGCTGATGATCACCGTGCTCGGGATCCGGTGTCGAGCCGGATCGTGAAACCGAAACGACGTCCGAGCGATGCCGCCGGGCACCGGTCGAGCAAGCGCGACAAGGCGATCCCAGGCATCGCCGTCGGTCTCGCGGAGCATTTCCGCACTGAACCCACTCCGTGCTGGGAACGGAATGACACCATCGGTCACGGGGAACTCGTCGTTCTCGTAATCGCCCTCGGGGAACGGGAAGCTGTCGACGTAAATGACTGCGCCGATTCGGTCCGACCGTCGGTCTGCCGCGACCGACACGACCGCACCGGCCGCCGAATGGCCGACCAGCGCGACGGGGCCGTCCGCGGCGTCGACCTGCGCGACGACCGCGTCGACCCAATCGTCGAAGGTCGTCTCCGCCTGGGCCGCCTCGGCGCTCTCTTGACCGGGAAGCGTGATCGCGCGGGCGTCATGGCCGGCGCCCTGGAGCAGCGGGATCACGTCCTGCCAGGCATCGGCTGCCAGCCACATGCCCGGGACGAGGAGGGTGCGCATGCGGCGAGGCTAGTCCGCCTCGCCGACACCCGCTAGCACGCTGCAGTCTGCGCAGAGCCCGAACACGTCGACCACGTGATTCGGCGCCGTGAACCCGTGGGCGGCTGCCACATCCGCGGCCCACGCCTCGACGGCGTCGGCCTCGATTTCGACCGTTGTTCCGCAGTTCCGGCAAATCAGATGGTGGTGATGGGTTCCCGGGGTGCACGCGCGGTAGAGCGACTCGCCCTCCTGCTGCAACGAGTCGGCAGCACCATCGGCGGCGAGATCCGCGAGCGCCCGATAGACCGTGGCGAGCCCGATCGTCGAGCCTTCGTCGCGCAGGTGGGCGTGCAGTGACTGCGCGCTGACGAACCCTTCGGTGTGGCCGAGCGCGGTGCGGACCGCATCGCGCTGCCAGGTGTTCCGACGAGCGCGCTGGGTGTCGTTCATGCATGCACCTCCGGGTTCGCCTCCATTGTCGCAGGGACCGAGGGCGCAGCGCCGGTCGCAGTCGCAGTGTCGGTCGCGGGAGCCGCATCCGCCAACGTGCGGGTCGACCCGTCGCCCCGGTGCGAGGCCCGAACCCCGCCCCGGCGATCGCGGCGGCCGCCGATGAGCCTGCACACGACCCAGATGAGGAACGAGATGGTCGTCACATACGGGCTGATCGGGAGGCCTCCGCCAAGCGCCAACAGGATGCCACCGACGACGGAGACGACCGCAAAGGTCATCGAGAGCACGGGCACGAGCACCGGTCGGGATGTCAGCCGAAGCGCCGCGGCCGCAGGCGTGACGAGCAGGGAGAGGACCAGCAGCGCTCCCACGATCTGCACGGAGACCGCCGTCGCAGCGCCGAGGACGAGCATGAACCCGATGGACAGGCTGCGCACTGGCACGCCGGCGGCAGCAGCGACATCAGGATCGACGCTCGAGAACATGAGTGGACGCCACATCGCGATGATCGCGACGATGACCGCAGCGCTCACGGCGAGCAGGAATCCGAGCTGCGGGTTGTCCACGGACACGATCTGCCCGGTGAGCAGCCCGAACTTGTTGGCCGCGCGTCCGGAATACAGCGCGAGCGCGAGGATCCCGAGCCCGAGTCCGAACGGCATGAGCACGGCGATCACGGAGTTCCGCTCGCGCGCCCGGGAGCCGAGCAGCCCGATGATGAGCGCTGCGACCATCGATCCGACGAGCGACCCCGTCACGATATTCACGCCGACGAGCAGCGCGATCGACGCGCCGGCGAACGACAGCTCGCTGATGCCGTGCACGGCGAACGGGAGGTTCCGCGTCACCACGAACGGACCGACGAGACCGCCGACGATCCCGAGCAGCGCTCCGGCGATGATCGAGTTGTGCACCAGGGCGACGAGCTGCCAGAAGTCCTGGAAGGAGAAGATGCTCGAAAGCACGCTCATCAGATGTGACCTCGATCCTCGTGATCGTGGGGTTCGACGGAATGGTGGTGGTGCTCGCCGAGGTGATCGTGCGTGTCGGTCGAGCCGACGATGACGATGCGTCCCATCGTGCGGACGACATCGACGGGCGTGCCGTACAGGTCGGACAGCACCTCGGGTCGGAGGACCTCGTCCGGGGTTCCGATGCGATACCGGCCGCCCGCGATGTACAGCACGCGGTCCACGACGTCGAGGATCGGGTTCACGTCGTGCGTCACGAACATGACGGCCGCGCGGCCATTGCGTCGCTGTCGGTCGATGAGCGCCGTGACCTCGCGCTGGTGTCGGAGATCGAGCGCGATGAGGGGCTCGTCACACAGCAGGAGGGCCGGGTCGGACGCGATCGCCTGGCCGACTCGGACGCGCTGCTGCTCTCCCCCGGACAGCTCCGCCACGGGGGCGTCGGCGAACGCGGTCGCTCCGACCTCGGCCACGATCGCGTCGATACGCCGACGCTCGTCGGCGCGTTCGCGCCCGATCCCCCACCGATGCCCGGTGACGCCGAGCGCGATCATGTCGCGAGCGCGGAGCGGTGTGCCTGCCTCCATGAGCCGCTGCTGCGGGATGTAGCCGATCCGGCGGTGCCCACGGTGTACCGGCTCCCCCAGGAACGAGATGGTGCCGCCGGTGAGCTGCTGCTGCCCGAGCACGGTCTTCAGCAGGGAGGTCTTGCCGGCTCCGTTCGGCCCGAGGACGGCGATGAACTCGCCAGGGCGGAGGTCGAGGTCGAGTCCGGACCACAGCCTCCGGGCACCGAAGGCAAGGTCGGCGCCGTGGAGCGACAGGACGGGATCGGTCTCGGCCGATGACGACGGGAGCGCGAGGGGGGCGGGAGCGGTCACTGGTGCAGCGCCTCCTTGACGTGATCGATGTTGGACTGCTGCCACTCGACGTAGTTCATGCCCACTGGCAGCGTCTCCGTCACGCCGACGACTGGGACTCCCGACGCGGCGGCGCGCTTTTTGACGAGCTCGGCCTCGACGCTCGATGCCTGCTCGTTGTATGCGAGGAGACGGACCGTCGAACGGCTGCTCACGAGATGCAGCATGGTATTCAGCGCTGCCGGGGGCACGTCATTGCCGTCTTCGACCGCGTGCGAGAACGCGGTCGGTGTCACGTTGACGAGCCCGATCGCGTCGAAGAGATATCCGGGCACCGGCTCGGTGTAGGCGACGGGATCGCCGTGAAACGACGCGTGCATGGCGCCCGTCTCCGCCTCGAGGTGCTGGATCTGCTTGGTCAGCGCAGCCGCATTCGATCGGAACGCTGCTGCGTGCGTGGGCTCCGTGCTTGCGAGGACCTGTTCGACCCGATCGACGAGCTTGAGCATGGTCGGATAGTTGTAGAACACGTGCTCGTTGAAGTCGGCGCTGCCGTGATCGAGCCCCGACAGCTGCACCACGTTGATCACCGGCGCCGAGGAGTGCAGCGATGACCGGAGGGTGTCGATGAACGTGTCGTAGCCGCCGCCGTTCTCGATGATGAGCTGCGCCTTCGAGAGCGCCAGCTGCACCTGAGCACCCGGCTGATACGAGTGCGGATCCTGGTCAGGCTTGGCGATGACGCTCGTCACCTGCACGTATCGGCCGCCGATCGACTCGACGATGCTGCCGTATTCACTGACGGAGGCGACGACGCGCACCGGTGACGATCCTCGGGATGCGGAGGCTCCCGCCCCACCCGTCGGCAGCCCGCTCGTACAGCCAGTCAGGACAAGTGCCGCTGTCACTGCGCCGAGTGTGATGCTGATGACGGATCGGAAACCCACAGTGGGAGGCTACGCGTACATGATAATGATTGTCAAGATCGACCGTCTCTGAACGTGCGTAGCGCATCCTGAAGCAGCGCGGCGTCGTCACGGGTTCGGCGCGACAGAAGAAGCGTGTGCCCGTTGAGTACCCGAGCGACCGGTGCTGCAGTGGGGACGCCGACAACCATCCGCAACCCTGATCGCCACGCGGCAACAAGGGAGCCGACGGCGCTGGGCTCCCAGGCAACGTCGTCAGGCCGAGTTGCCTGGACCCATGCCTGAAAGACCTCGGGCTCCCAGAACTCTGGAAAGCGGTGTTCCCAGCTCGCGGGTGCCGATTGGACCCAAGCGAGCATGGACGCGCGCGAACTGGCCTCGTCGAGGTCCAGGACCGCGGGCAGACGAGCGGCTGCCAGGATCGCTTCATCCCACGCGGAGATCCATTCGAGCGATAGCGATGGAGTATCCGGCGGACCGGGCGTCGGCGGCGGAGGCGGAACCGGTTCACCCGCTTCGCATCTCGCACCGATACCCCAGGCGGAGTTCGCGTACAGGAGTGCGAGCAGACGCTCGTCACGCCACTCCTCAACGATCAGCATGCCCTCCGGCCATGCTGCGAACCCCTCGACAATAGGACCATTCACGAGCGTCAGGACCAATTGCTCGTGGCTCGGCCCGCGAAGCAGGTAGCGCCGTTCTCCGAAAGGGCAGCCGCGCTCGCGACGGCAAGGGTGGCGCTGAACACTTTGGGGCGGGCGGACATAAGGCATCTCCTGTCGTCAGAGATGCAAAGTATCAGATTATGAGTCTGGCGCTCTAGTGTCAGTCGAGCAGCAGCGCTGGCTCCTCGATCACACTTGCGACATCGTGCGCGAACCGCGACGCGACATCTCCGTCCACGACCCGGTGGTCGAACGAGGCACCGATCGTCGTGACCATCCGCGACCGAACCTCGCCGTCGACGACCCACGGCTTCGGCTTGATCGTGCCCATCGCAACGATCGCAACCTCGCCCGGGTTGAGGATCGGCGTTCCGGTGTCCATTCCGAAGACGCCGATGTTCGTGATCGTGATCGTCCCGTCGGCCATCTCCTCGGGGGTCGTGCGACCCTCCCGGGCGGTGAGGGTGAGCTGCTCGAGCGCCTTGGCGAGTTCGAGCAGCGACATGTCCTGCGCATCCTTGATGTTCGGCACGATGAGGCCTCTCGGCGTCGCGGCAGCGATCCCCAGGTTCACGAAATGATGCACGATGATCTCGCGCTCGGCCCAGGTCGAGTTCACCGAGCGATTCCGGCGCACTGCCCAGATCACGGCCTTCGCCATGATGAGGAGCGGCGAGACCCGGACGCCTGCGAACGTGGGCGACTCCTTCAGCCGCTGCACGAACTCCATCGTGCGCGTCGCGTCGACGTCGACGAAGAGCGACACGTGGGGCGCGGTGAACGCGCTCGTTGTCATTGCGGTCGCAATCGCCTTCCGCACGCCCTTCACCGGAATCGTCTCCCGGCGGACATCGCCCCACTCGGGCGTCTCCAGGTTCCGGAACACCGTCGCCTGCGTCGCATGCCGGAGGACGTCGTCGCGCGTGACCTCCCCCGCGAGGCCGGTGGCGATCACCGTCGACAGATCCACGCCCAGATCCTTCGCGAGCTTCCGGATCGGCGGCTTCGCGACGATGGGCAGGGCCGCGATCACGGGCCGCTGCCGCGCGGGACGCCCCGGGTCTGCAGCGCCAACGACCGCAACGCTCCCGGCGCCGACACTGTCCTTCGACGTGCCTCCTTCCGCAGCGGCTGCCGCGGCGAGCGCTCGTTCGGACTCGTCACGGGTGGAGGCGCGGTCCGCCTCCGCAGCGAGGGCCGCGGCCCGTCGAGATCCGGGCTTCCGGCGCGACGGCGACGTCGTTGCCGAGCCGTAGCCGACGAGGACCGCTCCCGACGTCTCGTCGACGCCGACGATCTGTGCGGTGTCGGAGGCGACCGGGATCGAGGCGGTGACCGCTGCTCCAGTCGATGCGGCGCCGGTCGCGTCTGCACCGTCGCCGCTCGAGTCGGACCTGGCGCTGCGCGCGTCGGCGCCCTCGCTCCTCAATGGCTCGTCGGTACCGCTCGCCGCCGCATCGTCACAGTGCACCCTGATGATCGGGCATCCGACCTCGACGGTGTCGCCCTCGGCTGCCAAGAGGTGGGTGACGCGACCCGCGAACGGCGACGGCAGTTCGACGAGCGACTTCGCGGTCTCGATCTCTACGAGCACCTGGTCGACGCTGATCTCGTCGCCGAGAGCGACGCGCCATTGCACGATCTCGGCCTCGGTCAGGCCTTCGCCAACGTCAGGCAGCGGGAACTCTGCGATGGGCATGCGGACTCCTTCAGTGCCGACGGATGTCGGTTGCGGCGGTGGAACGGTCAGTACGCGAGGGCGCGGTCGACGGCCTCGAGGACGCGGTCGGCGTCGGGCAGGTGTAGATGCTCGAGCCGTGACTGCGGGAACGGGATGTCGAACCCGGACACGCGAAGCGGTGGAGCCTGAAGCGTGTAGAACGCGCGCTCCGCGATGGTGGCGCAGATCTCCGATCCGACGCTGACAAAGCCGGAGGCCTCCTGTGCGACGACCAGGCGACCGGTCTTCTGGACCGAGTCGACGATCGGGTCCCAGTCGATCGGCGAGATCGACCGCAGATCGATCACCTCGGCACTCGTACCTTCCGCCTCCGCGAGCTCGGCGGCCTGGAGGAGCGTGGCGACCATCGCGCCATGACCGACGAGTGTGACCTCGGTACCGGGTCGTGCAACCACGGAGAGGTGCATCGGAACCGCGCCCCCGACCGCGTCCACGCGCCCCTTCGGCCAGTACCGACTCTTCGGTTCGAGGAACACGACCGGGTCGTTCCCGGCGATGGCCTCCTGAATCATCCAGTACGCGTCGTTCGGCGTCGACGGACTCACCACACGGAGGCCGGGCGTGTGCGCGAAGTAGGTCTCCGGGCTCTCCTGGTGGTGTTCGACCGCGCCGATATGGCCGCCGTAGGGGATCCGAACGACGACCGGCAACGCGGCCTGGGCAGGCAGCCTGTTGAGCATCTTCGCGAGCTGCGAGGTGATCTGGTCGAACCCGGGCCAGACGAATCCGTCGAACTGGATCTCGACGACCGGCCGATATCCGCGGAGCGCGAGCCCGATCGCCGTGCCGATGATGCCTGACTCCGCGAGCGGCGTGTCCCGGACGCGGTTCGCCCCGAACCGGTCCTGCAGCCCCTCGGTGATTCGGAACACCCCGCCGAGGGTGCCGATGTCCTCACCGAGCAACAGCACGCGCTCGTCCGCGGCGAGCGCTGCCGCCAGTCCGGCGTTGAGCGCCTTCGCCATCGGCATGTCGACCGGGTCGGTCGGCGTGGTGGCTGCGTCGGGATGTGCACGAAGGGTGTAGTCGAACAGCTCCTCGGGAGTCGGCACCGACTGCGCTGCGCTCATGATGACGCTCCGAACGACGCCTCGTACTGCTGGAGCCACGCCCGCTGCTCGTCGATGCGCGGATGCGGATCGCGATACACGTGGTCGAACATCGCCTCGAGCGGCGGGTCGACGAGTGCTGGTGTTCCGGCTCGCACTTCGTGCGCGAGCTCGTCCGCTTCGGCATCGATCGCGGCGAACTCGGCGTCGCCGACGCCCCGCGATCGGAGGAAGGCCTCGAATCGGAGGATCGGATCGCGTCGCACCCATGCCTCCAGTTCGTCGTCGCCCCGGTATCGGGTTGGGTCGTCCGACGAGGTGTGTGCGCCGATCCGGTAGGTATCGGCTTCGATGAACCGCGGGCCCGACCCGGCGCGCGCGGCTTCGGCCGCGATCCGTGTCGCCGCGTAGGAGACGAGCACGTCGTTGCCGTCGATCCGGGCACTGGGGATGCCGAAGCCGCGCGGGCGGTCGACGAGCGGAGTGGGCGACTGCACTGCGACCGGCACCGAGATCGCCCAGCGGTTGTTCTGGAGGAAGAAGACGAGTGGCGCGTCCGAAGAGCGGGCGAACACCATGGCCTCGCTGACATCGCCCTGGCTCGTGGCGCCGTCCCCGAAGTAGACGACGGTGCATTCGTCGCGCGCGGGGTCGCCGGTTCCGACCGCGCCGTCGAGCTGCTGTCCCGTTGCATAGCCCGCCGCGTGCAGCGTTTGCGAGCCGATCACGAGCGTGTAAATGTGAACGTTGCCGCGTTCGTCCGGGTTCCAGCCGCCGTGTGCGAGACCGCGAAAGACGCCGATGATCTCCAACGGCTCGACGCCGCGAACGAGCGCGACAGCATGCTCCCGGTACGACGGGAACAGGTGGTCTTGCGGCCGCAGCGCGTGCGCGGAACCGACCTGGGCGGCCTCCTGACCGTGGCTCGGCACCCACAGGCCGAGCTGACCCTGCCGCTGTAGGTTCGCCGCGGCGTGATCGAAGCGACGGGTGCGAACCATGTCGCGATGCATCGAAAGCAGCATCGTCGTGTCGAAGCTGTCCACGATCGCGTGGAACTCGGCGTTGTCCTCGTTCTCGACGAGAACGCCATTCGGCTCGAGGAGGCGGATCGGGGTCGTCGCGGGGTCCGCGGCGCGGAAAGGCATGCGGGCCAATGTAATGGCCCGCACCGCCCCTACCTTGTGAGGCTCCCGACAAGACGCCGAGCGGTCGACAGGAGCTTCTCCACCGACTCGTGCTCACCGATCGAGACTCGGATGCCTTCCGGCGGGAAGGCACGCACCATCAGACCGGCCTCCTCGAATGCGTCGGCGGCGCGGGCCGTGTCGGCTCCCGTGGGCAGCCAGACGAAGTTGCCCTGCGCAGCCGGAACGTCCCAGCCTTGCTGGAGCAGGGCCTCCCGAATGTGATCGCGGCGTTGGACGATCTCGGCGACGCGGTGCAGCAGTTCGTCCTCGTGGTGAAGACTCGCGATGGCGGCCTGTTGCGCCTGCGCTGTCACGGACAGCGGAATCGCGACCGCCCGGGCCGCGTTCAGGATCCGCTCGTCGCCGATCGCGTACCCGATGCGGAGCCCGGCGAGCCCATACGCCTTCGAGAATGTACGGAGCACGACGAGGTTGGGATACCGCCCGATCAGCCCCTCGCCGTGAACGGCTGCGGGGTCGGTGACGAACTCGGCGTACGCCTCGTCGAGCACGACGAGGACGCTGGGTGGCACGGTGGCCATGAATGCCGAGAATTCTGCCGCGGTGACGGTCGGGCCGGTCGGGTTGTTCGGCGTGCAGACGACGATCATGCTCGTGCGGTCGGTGATCGCGGCGACCATGGCGTCGAGATCGTGCCCCCCATCCGCGCGGTTCGGAACCTGCACACTCGCGGCGCCGGCGACGGTGACAATGCCCGGGTAGGCCTCAAACGACCGCCAGGCGTAGAGCACCTCGTCGCCAGGGCCGCTCGTCGCCTTGGCCAGCTCATGGAGGATCGACACGCTTCCCGGTGCGACGTGCACGTTCTCCACCTGCACGCCGAACCGTGCGGCGAGGGCGGAGCGAACCTCCAGGGCGGACGCGTCCGGGTACCGGTTGTAGGCCGTCTGCGCCTGTACGGCGGCGATCACGCCCGGCAGGGGCTCAGCGGGGTTCTCGTTGCTGGAGAGCTTGAAGGCGTTGGCGGGAGCCTGTCGCCCCTGCCGATAGGCGGGCAGGGCGGCGATCTCGGGCCGGATTCGCACGGGAGTCTCGGACACGATCGTCATCGTACGGGCACTATGGGCGCATGCGCTTCTTCTCCCGCTTGGTCATCAACGCGATCGCGCTCTGGGTGACGACGCTCATCGTGCCGGGCGTGAAAGTTCTCGCGTTCGGCAGTCACTCCACGATCGACACGGTGCTGACGTTCCTGTTGGTCGCGTTCATCTTCGGTCTGGTGAACGCGGTCATCGGCACGCTCATCCGGATCGTGGCGTTCCCGATCTACATCCTGACGCTCGGGCTGATCTCGTTCATCGTGAACGCGATTCTGCTGATGATCGTCGCGGGGATCTCGACAGCGATCGGCTTCGGCCTGCAGGTGACGAGCTTCGGGTGGGGCGTGGTCGGCGCGATCGTGCTGGCGATCCTGGCCTGGCTCATCGGGCTCGTGCTCCGACCGGTGCTTCGGCAGGCGCGCGCCTGACCGACAGGGATTGGTCGGGCAACCGGCCCACGCTTCGGTTGCAGCCGCCGGTCGCGCGTCGCCGTTCGGTGCGCCATGATGTGCGCATGACCTCCGGCGCCGCTGCATCCGCGTCGTCGCCGTTCCGGGTGTCGTTCGTCTGCAGCGGGAACATCTGTCGGTCGCCGATGGCGGAGATCGTCTTCCGCTCACTGGCGGACCAGGGCGGTGTGGGTGATCGCTTCGTCATTCAGTCCGCCGGTACCGGCGACTGGCATGTGGGCGAACCGGCGGATGAGCGGACGATCGCAGCGCTCGCTGCGCGCGGATACGATGGTTCCAGGCATCGCGCCCGCCAGTTCGACCCGGACCGGTTCCCGGATCTCGACTTGGTGGTCGCACTCGACCGCTCCCACGAGCGCATCCTGCGTTCGTGGGCACCTACGATGGACGACGCCGCGAAGGTGACGCTCCTGCTGCGGTACGACTCCGCCTGGCCACAGCACGTCGACGTGCCCGACCCGTACTATGCGGATCGGCGTGAGTTCGATCGCGTTCTCGGAATCGTCGAACACGCGTGTGTGGCCCTGTTCCAGCAGATCGAGCCGGCCGTCCGCCAGGGAGTCTGATGTCACCCCTTCCTCCGCAGCCGATCAGCCCGCTCGACGGTCGGTACTTTCCCGTCGTGCACACGCTCGGCGATCACCTGTCGGAGGCGGGCCTGAACCGGGCACGCGTTCGCGTCGAAGTCGAGTGGCTGATCTTCCTGACGGATCACGCGATGTTCACGACGTCGCCACTGGCTTCCGACGATGCGGCCGCGCTGCGCCGCATCGTCGACGAGTTCGATGCATCGAGCATCGCGGACCTCGCTGAGATCGAAGCGACGACCCGACACGATGTGAAGGCGGTCGAGTACTTCGTGCGAGCTCGCCTCCACGATCTCGGCCTCGACTCGATCGCCGAGCTGACGCACTTTGCCTGCACCAGCGAGGACATCAACAATCTCTCGTACGCCCTGACGATCCGCGACGCGGTGCAGGGGGTGTGGTTGCCGGCATTCCGCGCCGTGATCGAACGTCTGCGCGAATCGGCGCTTGCGCTTCGGTCGGTTCCGATGCTCGCGCACACCCACGGCCAGCCGGCGACGCCCACGACGCTCGGCAAGGAGCTCGCCGTCGCGGTGTACCGACTCGAGCGTGTGCTGGGGCAGATCGAGGACAGCGAGTATCTCGGCAAGTTCTCCGGCGCGACGGGCACGTTCTCGGCGCATGTCGCGGCCGATCCGGAGGCGGACTGGCCGGCCCTGTCGCGGGCGTTCGTGGAGTCGCTCGATCTGACCTGGAATCCGCTGACGACCCAGATCGAGTCGCACGACTGGCAGGCCGAGCTCTATGACCGGGTGCGGCACGCGAACCGGATTCTGCACAACCTGGCGACGGACGTGTGGACCTACATCTCCATGGGGTATTTCACGCAGATCCCGCAGGCCGGAGCGACGGGGTCGTCGACCATGCCGCACAAGATCAATCCGATCCGGTTCGAGAACGCGGAGGCGAACCTCGAGATCTCGTCTGCACTGTTCTCGACGCTCTCCGAGACGCTCGTGACATCGCGACTGCAGCGCGATCTCACCGACTCGACCACGCAGCGGAACATCGGGGTCGCATTCGGGCACTCGCTGCTCGCGCTCGACAACCTCCGGCGCGGCCTCGGCGAGATCGCCGTGAACGAGTCCCGGTTGGCGGAGGATCTCGATGGCAACTGGGAGGTGCTCGCGGAGGCGATCCAGACGGTCATCCGCGCGGAGGTCACCGCCGGTCGCTCGCACATCGCGGACCCTTACGCCATGCTCAAGGAGCTGACGCGCGGCCGCCGGGTCGGCGCGAGCGAACTCGCATCGTTCGTGAACGGCCTCGACATCTCCGACGGCGCCAAGGCGCGGCTCGCACGGCTCACGCCGGCCGCATACACCGGCGTGGCGGACGAGTTGGTCGACCACCTCGACGTCTGACCGCGGGAGTCCGCTCGGCGCGCCGTGGTGAACGTGGAAGTGCACCGTGCCTGAGGCGGGTTGGCCACGCGTCTGAGGCGGCAATGCCGCGCCTGAGGCGAGTTCGCCGGGTCTGAGGCGAGTTCGCCGGGTCTGGGGCGAATTCGCCGGGCCTGAGGCGGCAAGGTGGTGCCTCAGGGGCGGCCTGCCGCGCCTCAGGCGGCCTCGCCCGACCTCAGTGGTCGTCGGGCGATGAGTCCCGGTGGCCGCCGAGCATGTCGTTGTCGTCCTGATCGCTCGCCGATGCGAGCTGCAGCATCGCCAGGACCACGACGACGACGATGAAGGCGACGCACATGAAAATGGTGCCGAGGTTGATCTGTCGCGTGGACATCAAGACCACGACGCCGACGAACACGGCGATGATTGCGGAGATGCCGAGCAGTTCGACGGGGCGGAGCCGGTCGCGGCGGGTGGGTGCGGTCATGCGGGCGGAGCTCCATTCGGGGAGGACGGCTGCGTCGCTGCCGTTCCCCACTTGTGCGAGAGACCGGCGATGATGTGGAACACCGCGGTCAGGGCGAGATAGGCGCCGAGAAACCCGACGACGATGACGGACGCGTCAAGGGTTCCCTGCACATGTTCGATGCCGCCGAGCGCCTTTCGGTATCCGGTGGGAGTCAGTGCGACGACGATCGCGAGCAGGATTCCGAGACCGCCGATCGTCTGCCAGTCGCGCGCGAAGGGGCCGTCTCGACGGCTTGCAAGTCCGTTGGCGAGTTCGAGGCCGCCAACGACCAGTCCGAACACGACGGCCACCCATTTGAATCCGGCCACCCCGGCGCCGATGAGGAGCACGGCGACGATCGCGAGGACGATCTCGATTGCGCCTTGCACGCGGTTGTTGAGTGCGTCGCGACGCGTCGGCACGCGTCCGGCCGCGACGAGTTCGAGGATCAGGCCGTCGACCACTGCGAACGTCGCGAAGAGGACGAGACCCAGTCCGGCGGCGTGATTCGCCGAGAAGGTGATGATGAGCGCGACGACCGCTGCGGGGACGGCGCGGAGCACCGGGACCAGCCAGTACCGCGATCGCGGTTCGGCGGCATCCGCGGGGTTGGTCACAAAATCTCTTTCGGGTCGATGCGGGAGGCCCGTCCATGGTACCGCCGCCGTGCTCCCTCCCAGATTCGGTCGCGTTCCGATGCTGTGCGTGCGTGCAGCGCCGCGTGATCGCACGCGCTCGCCCCGGACGAGGTCGCATGACACCGGCCGGGGCGAGCGCTTCGCCTACGAGACTCGGCGCCGCGCGCTCCATGCGAGGGCGAGGCCGATCAGCACGGCGCTCGCGGCGATCCCCCCGAGTGCGCCGAGCCCGCTGGCTCCGGTATAGGCGAGCGCGGAGGGCCGTGCTGGGGGCCGCGGATTCGTGCCTCCGTCGACGACGGGAGTGGTGGGCGTCGGCGATGGCGCTTCGGTCGGCGGCTCGATGGTTCCACCACCGTGCTCGACGGGCGGGAGCACGACCGGCTCGGACGGTTTGCCGTCGTCCGGGTCGGTCGGCGACGTGGCGGTCGCGATGTTCTCGACGTCCGACCCGTCGCCTCGGTACTCAGCATCGAGCTGCGCACGGAACCGGAACTCGTGGCGCTCACCGGGTTGGAGCGTGACATCCGACGTGCAGGTCACGAGGCGGCCGGCCGCTTCGCAGCCGCTCTCGGAGCTGATGAATGTCATCTCCTCCGGAAGCGGGTCGTGCGCGCCGACGCGCTCGAGCGGAACGCCTCCGACATTGATCGCTCCGATCGCATATTCGACCTCGTCTCCCGGGTGCAGCACCGCCGCGTCGCCGACGAGCGACACCGACTTGTCGGTCTCGAGGGCTGGTCCGGCTGTGACTGACGCGGTGCCGCGCGACACGTTGTTCGTCTCGTCGGTGTCCGCCCGCGACGGCGGGGTGGTGATAGAAGCCACCGCGTTCACGTCGGTCGACTCGGGATCGACCGTGCCCGTGACAGTAAACGTCGCGCCACTGTCGTTCTCGAGGTCGACCGTTGTCATGATCGAAGTCGAGGAGCCCAGCGCGCCGGAACTGGCCCCGCAGGAGGCGCCACGATCGGCCTGGCAGGTCCAGTGCACGTCCGACAACTCGGCCGGTGGCTCGATCTCGACGGGCGCACCGGCGGCAGCGTTCGGCCCGTCGTTGTGCACCACGACGTTGTACGAATACTGTCCGCCGGCCACGGCTTCTGGCATCACATGCTCGGACCGGAGGTCCGTCGGGACCCAGACGCTCAACTGCGCCACCTCGTGACGATTCACGAACGAACCGGTCGACGCCGACAGCCCGACGCGAAGCGTCTCGGGCAGGAGCGCCTGATCGGCGCCCTCGATCGGCACGTTGTCGAGCACCGTGAGGAGATCGTCACTGGAGGCGGATGTCACCCGGACGGTCAACCGGATGTGACCCGTGCCGTCCGGAAGCAGTGAGACACGGACAACGCGGGCGTTCGCGCGATTCTGTGTGTCGACCCCATCTGGCAGTGCCCGATTCGTGAGGAACCGATAGCCGTTCGTGCCGTCTCCACTGCCGCGAAGCGCGACGTGGTCGGGAGCCTGCCCCGGACCCGACCCGTTCAGCGACCGGGAGAAGTTGCCGTACCTGTCGAAGGCAAGCCCGAGGTACGCGCCGGGCAGGCCCGGGGTGTCGCACAACCCGAAGTCGCCGGAGGAGTCGGAGCATCCATAGCCCATCGACGCGCCGTATTCTCCGACGCCCTGCGGAGCGTCTCCGTCGGAAAGGGACAGCAGGATGCCGTCCGCGCCTTTATCGCCGCCCCACATCGCGTACCGGAACTCGATCTCGAGCCCGAGCGAGGTGGGAAAGACCCCATCCGTGGACCAGGCACCCGCCTGGTTGTGTTCGGCACCGGTGAGGAGGAGCCACCCGTCCTCCGTCCGGGCGTCGCCCGACAGCGAGCCGCCCGAGGCATCGTCGAACGTGGTCGTGAAGGGAAAGGTGAGCGCTTCGGCGCTCGCAGGTTCGACGGAACCGACCAGTGCGGGCGCGAGAACCGCAGCAGCGGCCGCCCAGGCGATGATCAGGCCCCGACGACGGCGCCGCTCGCGGCGACGTCGTGTGGTTCGTTCCGGTGGCCGTGGAGATGGGTGTGGGGTACTCATGCGCCCATGCTCGGAGACCCTCGAGGAGGGTGCGCCGGGGGCGAGGGAACATGCGGATGCGTTGCCGCGCCTCCAGAGTGTGGAGGAACAGCGGAGCGGGCTCGTCGCTAGTCGACCATCCAGACCGTCGTCTCACCCGGGAGGAGGTTGCCGACGACGGGGCCGGACGACAGCGCCACGCGACCGGGTGGCAGCGGGACGGGGTTCACCCCGAAGTTCGTGTAGCTTCGCCAGCCGTCGTGCCGCGCGAACGCGACGACCTGGGGATCCGCGTCGAGCCAATGCAGCTCCTCGCCCCGCTGCAGCTCGCGTCTCAGCGCCAGCGCGGACCGGTAGAGGTGCAGTGTCGAGTGCGGTGACTGCTCCTCCGCCTCGACGCTGCTCCGACCGAAGTCCGCGGGCTGCGGGAGGTGCGGTGCGACCGATCCGAACCCGAACGACGGACCGCTGCGAGTCCACGGGATCGGCACACGGCAGCCGTCCCGCCCCTTGCGCTGATGCCCGGTGCGGATCCAGATCGGATCCTGCAGATCCGCGGGTGGGATGGCGGCCGCCTCGTGGAGACCCAGCTCCTCGCCCTGATAGTGGTAGGAGGACCCGGGGAGCGCGAGTTGCAGCATGGACGCCGCCCGGGCGCGCCGCAGGCCGCGCGCCGCGTCCACGGGCGGCACGGTTCCATCGGAGAGCAGCCACGCCGTGGTGTCCGTCCCCTCGGGCAGGCCGTACCGCGTTGCATGGCGGATGACATCGTGGTTCGAGAGCACCCACGTCGTCGATGCGCCCGACTGCTCGGCCATCGCCAGATTCTGCGCGATGATCGTCCGGAATTCGGAGGGATCGAACGGCGCCTCGAGCAGATCGAAGTTGAACGCCTGACCGAGCTCCGTCTTCCGTGCGTACAGCACTCGGCGTGGCGCCGGCACCCACGCTTCCGCGACAGCATTGCGAGGAGGCTCGTACTCGTCGAACACGCGCCGCCACGTTGCGAAGATGTCATGCACCGCGTCACGGTCGTACAGCGGGTCCGTCCCGTTCAGCGGCAGGTGGTCTTGGTCGGAGGGGCGATAGGGAACGGTCAGGTCCTTTGCCAGTCCGTGCGCCACATCGACTCGGAATCCGTCGACGCCACGATCCGACCAGAACCGGATCGTCTGCTCGAAGTCGGCCCTGACTTCCGGGTTCGTCCAGTCGAAGTCGGGCTGCTCGGGTGCGAACAGGTGCAGGTACCACTGACCGTCCGGCACCCTGGTCCACGCGCTCCCGCCGAAGTTCGAGACCCAGTCCGATGGCGGCAGACTCCCGTCGGCTCCCGCGCCGTCCCGGAAGATGTAGCGGGCTCGCTCCGCCGAGCCGGCTCCGGCGGCGAGCGCCTCCTGGAACCACGCGTGCTGATCCGACGAATGATTCGGAACGACGTCGACGACGACGCGGATGCCCGCTTCGTGACACGCGGAGACCATTGCGTCGAAGTCGTCGAGCGTCCCCAAGCGGGGATCGACGTCACGGTAATCCGCGACATCGTACCCACCGTCCGCAAGCGGCGACGGGTAGAACGGGCTCAGCCAGATAGCGTCCACGCCGAGCGCCCGCAGATACGGGACACGACTGGTGACCCCGCGGATATCGCCCAGTCCATCCCCGTTCGCGTCGGCGAAGCTGCGCGGATAGACCTGGTAGACCACGGCTTGTCGCCACCAGTCGGCATCGGGACGGATCCCGCTCGACGCGGAGGTCATTGCAGACGCTTGGGAACTCACGCGGCTACCGTACCGGGCCGAGACAACGAGGCGACACAGCCCGAGAAGACGGCCCCTGGCTGACACGAAGCGCTGGGGCAACCCGAACTGGTGCACGGGCACGCGCAGATTCGGGATCCGGCCGCTTCCCTAGATCACCTAGCAACCAGAAGGTCTACGATACTTGCATGTCAACGCAGGAGACGGTCGGAGCCTCTGGGTACTGGTACCCGCCGGACGATTCGACCCGTCGCAGCGTTGATGTCCTCAACGCCCTACGTCGATATCGTGCCGCCGAGACAGCGATGCGGCGCCGGACGCGCGACTCCATGCGCATGGGCGAAACCGACCTTCTCGCCGTGCGGTACCTCCTTTCGGCGCAGCGCGCCGGGCGCGCCGTCAGTCCGAAGGACCTCGCGGCATATCTGAAGATCTCGTCGGCCTCGACGACGATCCTCATCGACCGACTCGTGAAGAGCGGCCACGTGCAGCGCCAGCCGCATCCCACGGACCGCCGCGCGCTCATCATCGTCGCGACATCCGAGACGGACGCCGAGGTACGGGCAACGCTCGGACCCATGCACAAACGGATGATGGGCATCGCCGAATCGCTCTCCCCGACGGACGCGGCGATCGTGGCGTCGTTCCTCGAGCGCATTCGCGACGCGGTCGACGCGGTCGAGCCCTCCGCAGAGTAGCGAGCACAACGCGCATTGGGCGCTGGCCGGCCGGACTACCGCGCCGCTCGGCCAACCCTGCCGTTCGCTCCATTCTGATATTTTACATGGGACATGTTTGCCCGTCCGGGGCGAACCGCGATGAAAGAGATCCCATGTTCCTTCGACGACGAACCGCCCGCGGGGCGATCGCGCTGCTCGTCAGTGGCGCGACCCTCCTGGGCGCGCTCGCCAGCGGCCCGCCTGCGGTCGCCGCCCCTGCCACAGATGCCACTGTGGTCCCCCGCTCCTCAACCGAATGGACCGTGCGCGAGTCGCTCCACGGATCCCTCACCTGCTCCGCGAACGGCGTTCTCGTCGCGCGGTCGCACGCGGGCGACGAGAACGGTACGACGACGTACCGGTGCGCGGACGTGTTCGTTGGCACAGCCAAGGCGGTCGTCTCCGATGCGTCTTGGACCAGCGTGGGCCGAGAGAGTTGGTCCGACTTCACCTGTCCGGACGACACTGTGCTCGTCGGCCGCTCGCACGTCGGTGATGAGAACGGCGAGACGCGCTACCAGTGTGCAACGCTGCAGGTCGCGGGCGCATCCCTGAAGCGGTCCGATGTCCAGGCTGCGCCTGCGGTCAAGGAGTCCGGGCACGCGTTCGATGCTCCGACCGGCGCAGTACTCGCCGGGCGTCGACACGACGGTGACGAAAACGGGGCGACCATCTATCGCTCGGCGACGCTCACGACTCGGCCGACGTTGCCCGTCGTCAAGCCGACGATCACGCTCCTGGAGCAGGTCGGAGCATCCACAGACGTTCTCATTGGTTGGAGCCGGAATCCGTTTCCGATCCAGGGCTATGAAATCCTCCGCGACGGGGAGGTCGTTCGGTCCGGGATCGGCCAGGGCTCCGTGTCCGTGACAGTGCGAGGCCAAGAGCCCGGGAGGGCGTACTCGTTCGCAGTACGGGCCGTTCGTGCCGACGAAACCGCAACCTCCGACGCGCAGACGCTGACGATTCACGGGGACGTCCTGCACGCGGACGATGGAGAACCGGTCGCACTCGATCGAGCTGCACCGACCGCGGTTCCGTTCATCCTCTCGGTGAGGGCGCCGCTGACGTCGCTGGATGCCACGATCCGCGTGTCTGCCGCTCCCGGCGCGCGAATCAGCGCCGACCAGTCGTTCGTCGTGCTGAACTACCGGAAGCCCGGCGAAACAGGTTGGTCGCCGGCGAGAAGCGCAACGGTCACCGCATCGGTCGCCGAGAACGGTGACACCGCCTCGTTCCGCATCACGACGAGTGGGAGCTTCGCCCTGCCGACCGACGCACTCTTCCGCCTCGATCCTCGATTCGATGTCACCGCGGGAGCGGCCCAGCAGTCGAGCCGCGCCGAATTCCATTTGACCGGATCAACAAACGCGGGCGCGTCCGACGCTAGCGCCGCGACCGAACTCGTCATCCCCCAGGGGGAACCCCTTCGGCCGATCGACGCCGGTCCGGTGACCCTCGACCGATCCGGAACGACGTCGGTACCGGTCACCGTCGCCACGAACGATGCGATCACCGCGCTCTGCATCACGATTGTCGGGACCGCACCGGACAATGCCCGGTTCGGCACTGCCGTCAATCCTGTCGCCGTCATGTTCCGGCGCCCCGGTGCCTCCGGCTGGTCCTCGGCGCCGGCGACGGCCTCCGGATTCATCAACGAAGACGGCACGCGAGCCGAGTACCTCCTGCGCACTGCCCCCGAGTTCAGCGTGCCGAGGAACACCGAGATCCGGATCCGACTCGCCGTCAACGTTCCGGACGACGCGACGCCGGGCACCGGCGCACTCGCCTTCACCGTCACCGGCTCGACCAGCGCCGGTGAGACCGACATCACCGGCCAGACCTCGACCCTGGTCACCGGCGTCGAAGCCGCGCAGGCGGTGACCGCAGGTCCGATCGCGCTGAGCCACGAGGCGGGAGCACCGGTCCCCGCCACGTTCCGCGCGATTCGGCCGATCACGTCGCTCGACAGTGTCGTAACGCTCAATGCGCCCGACGGAGCCCGGTTCGTGACCGATCAGCCGGTGCCGCCGGTGGAATACCGACTCCCGAACACGGAGGAGTGGCGACAAGCCGCTTCCGCCACAGCGACCGGAAGCATCGCTCTTGACGGTCGCCGGGCCGAGTATCGAATCCAGACGCGGAGCGGGTTCTCGCTGCCGAGGCAGGCGGAGTTCCGCATCGCGCCAACCGCGATCGCGGACGCTCAGGGACGACCCGGCGACGCGGAGGTCTCCTTCTCGGGAGTCGGCTCCACCAACCTCGGTCCGACCGATACCGCCGGGCGAACGACGGTGACGATTCCGGCTCGTCTGCTTCCACCGACGACGCCGGACGGGGTCGTCGCGGGTCAGTTGGGCATCGTGCATCAGGACGACGTCACCGTGTTCTGGGATCCGTCGACCGACCCCGACGGATCGGTCGTCGCATACGAGCTGCGAGAGATCGGTCTCACGGACGGATCACTCCAGGAGCGCCATATCGATGCGGAACCCGAACCGCAGTACACGTTCGACACACCGCACATCGCCGCTGGTCGCTATCGCTATGAGATCCGCGCGATCGACAACGACGGCTTGACGTCGGAGTGGGGCATCATCGACGAGCCGTACCAGGTCGTCGACATCACCGCACCGAGCATTCCGACGAATGTGCACGGCGAGAATCCAACGCAGAACACGGTGGACCTCGTCTGGGACCCCTCGCGCGACAACGTCGGCGTGGTCGGCTACCTCGTTCAGGTCGACGGCACGCCCCTTCGCGAACCGGTCCGTGACACGCGCGTGACGCTCACGGGGCTCCAGCCAGGACGCTCCTACCTGGTCGCCGTCTCCGCTTACGACGCCGCCCAAAACGTGTCGTCTCGCAGCTACGCGACGGTCTTCACAGCCGATCCGATTCTCACCCCCGGAACGCCGACGAACATCGCTGTGGCGAGCCGCCATGACCTCGACCCTGCCCAGTGGCAGGTGACGTGGACGCAGCCTGACGATCTGGCGGTCTCCTGGCGCATCCGCGTGCGCCGAACGGCACCGGGAGGCTACGACGAGACGTTCACGGTTGCGCGACGGCCCGGCGCACCGCTGCAACACCTGTTCGCCGATGCCCCGCTGGAGCGCGGCACCGACTACTCCGTGAGCGTCAGCGCCATCGGCGCAGACGACAGTGCATCTCCGGAAAGCGAGGTGCGTCACTTCACGACGGCGAACCCCTGATCTGTCGAGCTTCGGCTGCAGCCCGCGGCGCTGTCCTCCCGTCCCAGGGGTGGGGGACAGCGCCGCGGTGGTCACTGGGCGCGCACCAGGCCCGCGCGAGTAGACCGAACGGGCCGAGATCCGGCACCGCACCCGCACCCAGGCTGCGGCCGTCTCCGCCTGACCAGCAAAGGAACGACTATGGACCTCGGAATCTCCGGCCGCACGGCGCTCATCTTCGGAGGTGACTCCGGGATCGGCTGGTGCACCGCCCGAGTTCTTCTGCAGGAGGGCGCCACGGTCATCCTCTCGGACGTCGACCAGGACGAACTCGATGCCGCCGCGCAGAAGCTTGAGGCGAATCCGGGCCGGCTCTTCGCGATGGCCGCGGACGTGACAGACCCGGCGAGCCTCGCGCGCCTCCATGCCGACATCGCCGAGCGCGTCGGCGCGGTGGACATCCTCGTGCAGTCATCCGGAGTGACCGGTGCTCAGGGTCAGTTCCACGAGATCGACGAGGACGGGTGGCGCACGACGATCGACATCGATCTCCTCGGCCCCGTGTGGATCACTCGCGAGTTCCTGCCCGATCTTCGGGCCGGAGGCTGGGGTCGCCTCGTCTACCTGGTCAGCGAGGATGCTGTGCAGCCCTACGACGACGAGCTGCCCTACTGCGCGGCGAAAGCGGGTGTCCTGTCCATGGCGAAAGGACTGTCGCGGAGCTACGCGACGGAGGGTCTTCTTGTGAATACCGTCTCTCCCGCGTTCATCCACACCCCGATGACCGACGCGATGATGGAGAAGCGCGCGGAGCAGCTCGGCTCCTCCTTCGACGACGCGGTCGACTCGTTCCTCGACGAGGAGCGGCCGTTCCTCGCCCAGCACCGTCGCGGTGAGCCGGAAGAGGTGGCGAATGTGATCGCGTTCTTGTGCAGCGACCGATCCTCGTTCGTGAACGGCTCCAACTACCGGGTCGACGGCGGGTCGGTCGCCACCATCTGAGCGCAGGACTCAAGACCCAACCGACGATCACCGCGCGAAGAGTATGACGGCGGTATGAGCGACTACACGTACCTGATCATCGGCGGGGGGATGGCCGCGGACGCAGCCGCCCGCGGCATTCGCGAGATCGACGCGGATGGCAGAATCGGGATCCTCAGCGCCGACATGGACCCGCCCTATGCCCGACCTGCCCTGTCGAAGAAGCTCTGGACCGACCCGGACTTCTCGTGGCCGGATCAGGTCGATCTGCACACTGCGGACGACACCGGCGCCGACATCCGACTGCAGACCGTCGTCACCGCCATCGATCGCGACGCGCACGTCGTCGCGACGGCGGGCAGTGATCGGTTCGGATACGAGAAGCTGCTGATCGCCACCGGCGGCCGTCCGCGTTCGCTGCCGGGCCTCGAACCGTCGGACCGTGTCATCGCCTACCGAAGCGCGCACGATTATCGACGGGTCCGCGAGCTCGCCGCCGCGCACGCCACGATTGCCGTGGTCGGGGGCGGATACATCGGGTCGGAGATGGCATCGGCGCTCGCGCAGAACAACGCGCAGGTCACGTTCATCACACCCACCGAGCGGGTCGGCGCGCAGATGTTCCCCAGGGACCTCGCCGAAGCATTCCATCAGCACTTCGTCGACGCAGGCGTCGATGTGCGCGCCGGCCGCCGAGTCGTCGATGCCTCCGAGGGGGCGGAAGACGTCACGCTGACACTGGACGATGGGACGACGGTCCGGGCAGCGGCGGTCGTCGTGGGATTCGGCATCGACCCGATCGACGACCTCGCGGCCGCAGCGGGGCTCGCCGTCGACGATGGCGTGATCGTCGACGATCGACTCCGGACTGCGGACCCGGATATCTTCGCCGCCGGCGATATCGCCCACTACCCGGACATGCTGCTCGGCGAGCGACGCGTCGAGCACGTGGACAACGCTCAGCACCAGGGCCGGCAGGCGGGCCGCAACCTCGCCGGAGCGAATGAGCCGTACGCGTACACGCCGATGTACTACTCGGACGTCTTCGACATGGGCTACGAAGCGGTCGGTCGCCTAGACGCGTCCCTGGAGACGGTGGAGGACTGGGCCGACCCGACGAAGCAGGGGGTCGTCTACTACCTCGACGACGGGGTCGTCTGCGGCGTGCTGCTCTGGAACGTCTGGGACAAGACGGACAACGCCCGGCAGGTCATCGCTGAGGCGAACGCGCTTACTGCAGACGATCTTCCGGGGACGATTCCGTTCGACTGACGGCGTCCGGCTCCGACGAGGCACGTCCGAACCGCTCGCGCACGCGGTCCCGGAGGATCTCCCACCGCTCGGATCCCGAAAGCGTGTCGAGGGAGGCGTCCGCGCTCTCCTCCCCGACGCGCTGCAGCGATGCCACCCCGCGATCCTCGATCGCTCCATCGGCGAACGCCACGATGAGGGCCGCGACAGCGGTCGGTTGCGACGCCGACGCGTAGTGCCCGGCGCCGATGACCTCGCGGATCACGCCGTATGGAAGGGCGCGGGCGAGTTCGCGCAGCGCGGACCGCGGGACGACGGCATCGTGTTCGCCACGAATCAGCAGAACGCGCGAGCGAATCGTCGGCGCACAGGCGCCGATGTCGAAGCGAAGACTGCGGACGAGGAGCCGTATCACGGGGAAGCGGAGCAGCAGGAGCGCGACGAACGCAGTCCACCGGATACGTGCCGGTTCACGTCGCACGCTCTGCGCAAGCCGGACCAGCGTCTCGCTGACGGTGCGCGCCTCCGGATCGACGCCGGGAGCGATCATCACGACGTCGTTCCAGTCGGACCGACGCGCTGCGACGGCCGCAACGCACGCCGCTCCCACGGTCTCCCCGACGATGATCGGGTCGGTGATTTCCAGCGAATCGATGGTGGATTCGAGCGCGGTCGCGACGGTCTCGACGGAGAGGTCACGACCGCCGGGCGGGAGCGGCTGCGCCCCGAACCCCGGGAGCTCGACGCTGAATACCGGGTGGCGCTCGCCCAGGAGCTCGACGAAGCGATCGGCATCCGTCACGCGGGCTGCGGTTCCGCGAACGAGCACGATCGGCCGTCCGCGTTCCGCGCCGGTTCGCTCGACGACAAGGGCACCCGCCGGGGTGGGATCGGTCACAATGCCTCCGAAGTAGGTGGAGGGCGATCCTACCGAGCGCTCCCCCGGACGGGTGTCATTCGAATCGGCGGGCCCGACAGGTGTCATTCGGGACGGCGGGCCGGACGGGGGTCATTCGAATCGGCGGGTCGGGACGCGGACGGCGGCAGTCATGCTGCGAATCGGAAGGCGGGCCTCCCGTGCACTCGCGTCGGCACGGCATACACGGAGCCAGCCGTCGGATGGCGCTCCAGGTGCTCCTCCGTCAGGTTTTCACGCGACGACCCGATGAACAGGGTCGACATGTCGTCGCCGCCGAACGCGACGGAGGTGACGCCGGAGACGGGCACCTCGACCGTCTCAAGGTGCGAGCCGTCCGGCCCGAACCGCTCCACGCGGGAGCCGCCGTTGATGGCGCTCCAGAAGCAGCCCTCGTCATCGCGCGCGAGTCCGTCGTGCTTGCCGGCGGTGATGAAGGGTTCGAGTTCGCCGAGGTCGCCGTCGGGCCCGTAGTCGGCCCGATAGATCGTCGACGTCTCGGTGTCGGTCACGTACATGGTGGCGCCGTCGTCCGACCACTCGAAGCCGTTCGTGATGCCGAACCCGCCGCGCAGTACCCGCACCGCACCATCCGGCTCGACCGCGTAGAGCGCCGCGTTCGGCGCCTCCTTGTCGATCACCATGCTGCCCACGACGAACCTGCCGAACGGATCGCATTTACCCTCGTTGAGTCGCATGCCCGGCGCGGCGTGTTCGATCGTGGCGATCGTCTCGACCATCGCACCGGCAGCGTCCGTGAGGATCACGCGATCCTGCAGTGCTGCGACGAACCCGCCGGCAGCGCGGGGTTGGAACGATGCCAGCGGTGGCGGCAGCGGACTGCTCCCCGCGATCGTGCCCGCGGAGTCCGTCGCGTGCAGGACACCGAGCCCGATGTCGGTGAACCACAGCAGGCTCCGTTCCGGGTCCCACACGATGCTCTCCGAGATCGTCGACCGGGAATCACAGAACAGCCGGACTGATCCGGTAATCGCACGCTCCATGCTTCTGGTGTACCCCCACCGCCACGCATGCACTCGGAGCGGAGTTGCATAGAGCGCATGCAGACATATCCGAATGAGGCCGAGCGCAGCGCAGACGGTGATGTCGAGTCACGGGTGGACGGGTACGCGCCGATTCGCTCCTACGCGGCGATCGGGGATGGCCGCACGATCGGCCTGATCGCGCGCGACGGTCGTGTGGATTGGCTGCCGGTCCCGTCGCTGGACGCACCGCCCGTCTTCGCCGCGATTCTCGACAGCGAGCACGGCGGACACATCGCACTCCGGCCCACGGGTCCCGCATCCGTGGAGCGGCACTACCACCCGGGCACCAACGTGCTCGTCACCACCTGGACGACCGACACCGGGTCCTGCACCGTCACCGACGCGATGATCACCGGCGTCGCCGGGCGGCTCCCGTGGCTCGAGTTCGGTCGATGCGTGCAGGGCGTCGACGGTGAGGTCGAGCTGGAATGGGCTGTCGAGCCGGGCACCATGCTCGGAACGGCGACCCCGGTGCGCCACGACACCGGGAACGGTCCGGTCGTCGCGATCGACGGGGTCACCATCGCGATCGTCGAGCGCGGGTTCGAGCCGGTCCACGAAGACGGGCCTCGGTTCTCGGGCCGCTTCCTCACGCAGGCGGGATCGCAGCACATCTTGACCATCGTCGGAACACGCGACGAGCCGGTGTATCGACCTGACCCCGGCGACAGCATGCGCGGAATCGACCGCACCCTCCAGAACTGGGAGGACTGGTCTCGAGAGTTCTCCTACACCGGACCGTGGGCGGAGGCGGTGCAGCGGAGCGCGCTCGCCCTCAAGCTGCTGATCTACGCACCCACCGGAGCAATCGCGGCGGCCGGAACCACGAGCCTCCCGGAGAACGAGCACGGCGGCAAGAACTGGGACTACCGATTCGCCTGGGTGCGCGACCTGTCGTTCACCGTTCGGTCGCTCTATTGGTTCGGCCTCCGGGAGGAGCCGCACGCGGCAGTGTCCTGGGTCCTGCGCACCATTGCCGAACACGGCGACGGCATGCCGATCTTCTACACGCTGGAAGGCGAGAAGGCCGACGGTGTGCACCACAGGGACGTGCCCGGCTGGCGGGGTATCGGACCCGTCGTGGAAGGGAATGCCGCGTCGCATCAACTGCAGCTCGGCGTCTACGGCGACGTGTTCGAGGTGATGCGGGGGTACGTCGCGAACGGCAACGTGCTCGACCGCCACACGGCCGACGTGCTCGAAGGACTTGCGGACGACGCGTGCAAGCGCTGGCCCGAGAAGGACAGCGGGCTCTGGGAGCTCAGCGAGCAGCAGCACTATGTGTCGAGCAAGATCGGCTGCTGGCAGGCGCTCGACGCGGCAATCGAGTTGCACGATAAAGGCCAGCTCCACGGTGACCGCGAGGGGTGGGTTCGGAACCGCGAACTCATCGAGGAGTGGGTCAGCGAGCATGGGTGGAGCGAGGAACGGCAGAGCTACGTCATGTACGCCGGGTCCGACAAGCTCGACACGTCGATGCTCCTGCACTCGGCGGCATTCGATCGGGGGGCGCGGATGAACGCGACGATCGACGCGATCCTCAAGGAACTGAGCGTGGGCCCCTTGGTCTACCGCTACTCGGGAATGGCGGCGGAAGAGTCGCCGTTCGTCGCCTGCTCCTTCTGGCTTGCGAGCGCGATGGCGAGCGTCGGGCGCATCGACGAGGCGGTCGCGCTGATGAACGCGATGATCGACCAGGCGAACGATGTCGGCCTGTATAGCGAGATGATCAGTGCCGACACCGGCGCGTTCATGGGGAACGTTCCGCAAGGGCTGTCCCACCTCGCGCTCATCCACGCGGCTATCCACATCGCGGACGAGGCCGAGGAGGCTCGCCACAAGGAAGCCGATGCAACGAGCGACGGCCAGAAGGACGGGGAGAAGATAACGGCGTGAGCGATCTCGTCATCCCAGCCCCGAGCCTCCCGACCGTCCCGACGACCACGGGAGGCGCGTTCCCCGTCCGGCGCATCTATTGCGTCGGCCGCAACTACGCCGCCCACGCTCGTGAGATGGGCCACGACCCGGACCGTGAGCCGCCGTTCTTCTTCACAAAGCCTGCGGACGCGATCGTCGTGCATGGCGAGGCCGTGCCATATCCGCCGCAGACCGCGCAGCTCGAGTACGAGATCGAGCAGGTGGTCGCCATCGGAGTCGGCGGGTCGGATATCGCAGCGGCGGACGCACTCGCACACGTGTGGGGCTACGCGGTCGGAATCGATCTGACCCGCCGTGACCTTCAGGCGGAGGCGAAGCGGCTGGCGCGCCCGTGGGACCTCGCGAAAGGCTTCGACGCCTCGGCGCCGATCGGCGCGCTTCGGCCCGCGAACGGAGTCGACCCGGCGCGGGGGGCGATCGAACTGCGTGTCGACGGTGTCGTCCGGCAGCGCGGTGACCTGGCCGACATGATCTGGCCGGTCGCCGATGTGATCGCCGCGCTCTCGCGCACGGTACGGCTCGAACCCGGTGACCTCGTGTTCACGGGGACACCGGACGGCGTCGGGCCGGTCACCCCTGGGCAGGAGCTCTCCGGGTCGCTCGATGGTGTCGGAACCGTGCACGCCCGAATCGTGTGAACGCCAGCCGGCGGGCGGGTGACGGCGTCTCGCAGCCCCGCTCCCAGGTCGCTGCCCGGGCCGCACCTGCGTTTCGGTGCGGTGACTGGACGCGGACTCAGGAAGAGCGGGTAGACAGAGCGACCGTGGGCGCCGTCAGGTGGCGACCGCGAAACTGGGGAGGCCGCCGTGGAAGAACACGACCTGCTCGCGACCGCGTGGACGACAGCGGGCGGCGTACGCCCCGGTGACGCCGACGAGCGGTGCGCGATCCCGATCGAGATCCGTATCGCCGAGGTCGCCGCGGCCGGATTCGCGGGCATCGGTCTCGGCATGCACGACCTCCACGCGCTCCGCGGCTCCATCGGCTTCCGCGCGCTGCAGCGAATGCTCGATGACGCCGGCATCGTCTGGGTGCAGCTCGGCACGCTCGACCACTGGTGGGCCGACGGGCCGCTCCGCGACCGGAGCGACGCCGACCGCGGAGTGCTGTTGGAGGCCGCGGCGACGCTTCGTGCCTCCCACGTGATCGTCGCCGCAGACACGTCGCCGACCCCGAGCACGCCCGACGCGATGCTGCACGCGTGGCACCATCTCGCCGCCCAGGCCGAGACGGTCGGCGCCCAGCTGGTGCTGGAACCGGTGCCGTGGTCGAACCTGCCGACGATCGAACGGGCCGCCCGCTTCGTGCGGAGCGCCGACCACCGGAACGGTGGCCTGCTCGTCGACGCCATGCACGTACTGCGCGGCGGGTCGACGCTCGCGTCGCTGCGCGACGCCCTCGACCCGCGGTCCGTGTTCGCGGTGGAACTCTCAGACGGTTTGCTGTCCACCCCGAGCGGGCTGACGCTCGCGGACGAGAGTCGCGATGCGCGCTACGTGCCCGGAAGCGGGGCGTGGGATCTGCCCGGGTTCATCCGCACGATGCGGTCGCTTGGGTTCGATGAGCCGTGGGGTGTCGAAGTCTGCACGCCAGCGCACCGAGCCATGCCGCTCGAGCAGTCGCTGCGAACCGTCGCAGCGGCGACGCGCGCCGTACTTGACGCTGCTGACGCGATCGGGGGCCCGGCCGCCCCGCCGATGCCGTCGACGCCCGCCCCGACGTCAGCGGTGGACTTCGACGTCCATCAGCGCCCCGCGCGATAAGGAGCCCGCTGCGACCATCGCAGTCGCATCGGTGGCGGATATCAAGGCGTCAGGTCACGACGCTCAGGAGGCCCGCGACCGCGATTTCGCGGTGCGCGGCTTCGCGTCCGCCGCGTCGCTGGACTTCGCTCGCGCCTTCGATCCCCCGCGCGCTGACGACTTCTTCGTGTCGGACGGTCCGGCACCGGCTGCCGTGCTGCCCGCGGAGCGTGAACCGCTCGCCCGCCCACCCGACGACCGCGAGGCGGACTTCTTTCCGCCAGACGATGCGTCGGCGGCCGAATTGTCGGAATCGCCGGAATCGTCGGCCGAGTCGGCACGCGCGCTCCCGCCGGATCGGCTCGACGACGACCCGGACGACTTGGCGCGCTTCCGATCGACCGAAGCGCGAAGGGCTGCCATGAGGTCGATGACGTCGCCGCCGTCGTCAGCGCTCCCCTCCGCGCGCTCGCCGAACGTCTGGGCGGTGTCGACGTCGTCGCCCGCTTCGAGCTTCGCGTCGATGAGCTGCTGCAGCTCGACCTGATATTCGTCCGTGTACTTGTCCGGTTCGAAATCGGACGACATGCTCTCGACGAGCGACGACGACATCTTCAGTTCGTTGGCGCTCACCTTCGTGTCGCCGCCGAGCGCAGGGAAGTCGGCCTCGCGCACCTCGTCGGACCAGAGCAGCCCCTGGAGGAGCAGGACGTCGCCGTGGACGCGGAGGGCGCCCAGGCGCGTCTTCTGCCGAAGCGTGAACTGCACGATGGCCGTCCGGTCCGTGCGCTCCAGGGTTTCCCGCAGGAGGACGTACGCCTTCGGCGAGCGCGAATCCGGTTCGAGGTAGTACGACTTCTCGAACAGCATCGGGTCGACCTGCTCAGTGGGCACGAACTCGAGGACCTCGATCTCGTGCGACTGCTCCTCTGGTAACTGCTTGAAATCGTCCGGCGTCAGGATGACCGTCTTCTCGCCGTCGTCATACGCGCGCTGGATGTCGCCGTAGTCGACCTCGTGCCCGAACTCGCAGACCCGCTTGTACCGGATACGGCCTTTGTCCTCGGCATGCACCTGGTGCAGGGACACGTCGTGCGTCTCCGTCGCGGCGTACACCTTGATAGGGACGTTCACCAGCCCGAACGCGATGGATCCCTTCCAGATCGACCTCATGACGGCCATGATCCTCCAGCGCGCCCGGGAGCGCCGGAATCCGAGTGGGCCCGGAAGACGCTGGCACGAGCGCGCGGAACCGCGTCTGGACCGCGGCGGCGCATCAGCAGGGAACGTCAGCAGCGCCGCAGCGGCAGCATGGGGCAATGAGCAGCAGTGGACAGCGGGTGCTGATCGCCGGGCGCTCGCTCACCCTGACCAACCTGGACAAGGTGCTGTATCCGGCCGCGGGCACGACGAAGCGCGACGTCATCGCCTACTTCGAAGCGATCGCGCCGTGGATGATCCCGCACGTCAAGGACCGCCCGGTGACTCGGAAGCGGTGGGCGGACGGCGTGGACGGCCCCGTCTTCTTCGAGAAGAACCTGCCGCGCGGGGCCCCCGACTGGATCGCGCACCACACCATTCACCATGAGCATCACGACCTCGAATACCCGGTCGCCGATGATCTCCCGACGATCGTGTGGCTGGCGCAGCAGGCCGCGCTCGAGCTGCACGTGCCGCAGTGGCGCTTCGACCGTGACGGTCAGCCGCAGTTTCCCGACCGGCTCGTCCTCGATCTCGATCCGGGCGACGGCGTGGGGCTCCGCGAGTGCGCCGAGGTCGCGGGAGCGGCTCGCGAGATCCTGCATGGCATGGGCCTGGATCCGCTCCCGGTGACCTCCGGCAGCAAGGGGATCCACCTGTATGCCCCGCTCGACGGGACGTCGTCGACGGCCGACGTCAGCGCGGTCGCGCACGAGCTCGCGCGCGCACTCGAACAGGACATGCCCGATCTCGTCCTGTCGACCATGTCGCGGGCGGAGCGCGCCGGGAAGGTCTTCGTCGACTGGTCGCAGAACAACGGCAACAAGACAACGATCGCGCCGTATTCGCTTCGGGGCACGAGCCTCCCGACCGTCGCGGCACCGCGGCGATGGGACGAGCTGACCGAGCCCGGCCTCCGGCAACTGCGATACGAGGAGGTCCTCGAGCGCGCGCAGGACCACGGGGACCTGCTGCACCCGGTGGCTGCGGCCGCACTCGCCGTGGGTCGTCCGGATCACGGGCGGTGGCACTCCGACGACGGGACGGAGCGGGCGGACGCGACTCGCGCCTCCCATGACGATCACGGGGGCAGTGCCGCTGATGATCGGCTGGCTCGGTATCGGTCGATGCGGGACCCGGAGCGAACCCCGGAGCCGGTACCGGTCGACGTGCCGACGGTCAGACAGGATGGAGCACCCACCTTTGTGATTCAGGAGCACCACGCGACGCGGGACCACTACGACTTCCGCCTCGAGCACGATGGCGTGCTCGTGAGCTGGGCGTTGCCGAAGGGTGAACCCACGGACCCTGCGGCGAACCATCTCGCGGTGCAGACCGAAGACCACCCGCTCGAGTACGGCGGCTTCGAGGGCATCATTCCCGCGGGCGAATACGGCGGGGGGACCGTCACCATCTGGGACAGCGGCACGTACGACTGCGAGAAGTGGCGAGAGGGCGCCGAAGTCATCGTCACCCTGCACGGTCGGACCCGCGGAAGTCGACGCGTCGCGCTCCTCCATACCGGCGGGCGCGGCGGCCGGGAGACGAAGAACTGGCTCATCCACCGCACGAAGGAGCAACCCGACGCGCTCGATCCGCCTCCCGCGACGCGCCGCACAGCAGCGTCCGGCGAGCGTCACGGCCAACGGTCCACGCTGGCGCCCTTCGCGGAGCGGCGCCCGATGCTCGCGACACCCGCGCGCACGCGGAGTCCGCTCGATCCAGGCGACTGGGCGTTCGAGATGAAGTGGGACGGCATCCGCGCGCTCGCTGCGGTGGGCGGCGATGGCGTCCAGCTGCGCAGCCGAAACGGCAACGATCTGACCGATCAGTATCCGGAGCTGCAGGCGCTGGCCGACCATGTCGGCGTCGACGGCGTGCTCGACGGCGAGATCGTGGCGCTCGACGAGCATGGTCGCCCGAGCTTCGGGCAGCTGCAGGGACGCATGGGCCGAACCGGCGCCCGCGAGATATCGGCAGCGGCACGAACCGCGCCGGTCCGCTTCATCGTCTTCGATGTGCTCGCTGCGGACGGCCACGACCTGACACGGCTGTCCTATACGCACCGTCGGGAGGCACTGGCGACGATCGTCGACCCGGGCGATGTGATCGAGGTTCCGCCCGCATTCGACGGGACACTGGATGACGCGATGACCGAATCGCGGTCGCTCGGACTGGAGGGTGTGGTCGCCAAACGCCGATCGTCGCGGTACGCAGAGGGTCGCCGCTCCGATGCGTGGCTGAAGTGGAAGCATCACGCCACCCAGGAGGTCGTCGTCGGTGGTTGGCGCCCCGGCGCGGGACGGCGAGCAGGTGGGGTCGGCTCGCTCCTGCTCGGCGTGCCGGGAGCGGACGGACTCGCGTACGTCGGGAAGGTGGGCACCGGGTTCCGCGACCGAGACCTCGACGACATCGAACGCATGCTCCGGCCGTTGCGTCGCGTGACGTCGCCGTTTAGCACCGACGTGCCGCGCGCGGATCAGGCGGACGCGCACTGGGTCACACCACGCTACGTCGCCGAGGTCGAGTTCACGGAGTGGACTGCGGGAGGGCGGCTGCGGCATCCGTCATGGCGTGGTTGGCGACCGGACAAGCGTCCCGAGGACGTGGTGCGCGAGCCCGCCGCGGAGATGCGCGAGCTAGGCGCGGAGGCGTGAGGCGCCTCCCCCGTATCCATGCCAACGCATCGGCTCTGCTGTCAGCGAAATGCGGTCCCCCATTTGGTTCCCGCTCGGGGGACGATCCGCGCAGAACCCTGCGCGCCGCCTGCTTGGCCCGCTAGCGTCAGGAGCGACGAAAGCAGGAACCATGACGCCCAGCAACTACCTGCCGCCGTTCACGCCGGAGCAACGCGCCAGCGCGGGGGGAATCCACACGCCGCACCGTCAGCAGGTGCCTTGTCTCGACCCGGAGCCCGAAGTGACCTATGCGGACTTTCTCGGCGACGAGGTCGACGACTGATCGGAGCCACCCGGCATCGGATGGGGCACGTGTGAGTCGTACACCTCAGTCGACGCCGGGGCCGGACGACCCCGCCGACGCCCCCGCCTCGGCGAACGCGACGATGTCCGCGAACGTGGGATAGGACGGCTGCGCACCCTCGCGGGTAGCCGCGAACGCGCCGACAAGCGTCGCGTATCGCGCCGCTGCCAGGAGGCTGTCGCCGTCAGCGAGGCGAGCCGCGACCGCGCCCATGAAGGCGTCGCCGCAGCCGGTCGTGTCCACCGCATCGACCGTCGGGGCCGGAACGTGCACCGGCTCGGTGTCGCCGTCATACACGTGACAGCCGGCTGCGCCGGACGTCATGATCCATCGCCGCACGCCGTGGTCACCGAGTTGTGCGGCCTCGTGCTCGTTCACGAGCAGCACGTCGGTGGACTCGAGGAGCGCTGCCGGCACGGGCCCGAAGGGCGAGAGGTTCGTCACGACCAGGCCCTGCGCCTTCCGCATCCGCTCGGCGGCGGCGACGACGACCGGCATCGGTACCTCGAGACAGAGCCCGAGCACGGCGGCGCCGTCGAACGACGCTGCGGAGACGTCCGCCTCGGTCAGGTGGCCGTTCGCGCCCGGTGAGATCACGATCGTGTTCTCGCCCCGGGCGTCCACGGTGATGATTGCGGTCCCCGTGGCGATGCCATTGAGCACACGCACGTCGGCGGTGTCGACACCGGCCGCGGACGCCGACTGGAGGAGCAGCGAGCCGTTCGCGTCGGCGCCCACGGCACCGACGATGCGGACGTCGGCCCCGAGCCTCGCCGCGGCGACCGCCTGGTTTGCGCTCTTGCCCCCCGGAAGGACACGCAGATCGGAACCGTGGACGGTCTCGCCCGGCGACGGAAACCGGTCGGTTCGGACGACGAGATCGGCGTTGAGCGACCCGACGATGATCACGCCGCGACGTCGACCGTCGGTGGCGGGAGCGTTGGGGTCCGATGCTGCGGACGGGAGGCTCGTGGTCACGACCCACAATCCTCACACGTCCGCAGCACGCCCGAGCACGTTCGCAGCACGGCGCGAGCCGTCCGGAGCACGCCCACAGCATCGCGTTGCGCTGCCGGGCGAACCGACTGCCTGATGGCGCTCAGAGCGTGACGGTCGTGCCCGGCTCGAGGATGTCGGTCTGGACGCCGCCGAGGCCTTCCGGTCCGAGCATGCGCGCGGTCGACTTCTGGCCGAGCTCGGACAGCATCGCCTCATGGATCTGGATCGCACGCTTCGGAGCGACGGCCCGGATGTAGTCGACGCCCATCGCGGTCGATGACCACGGCCCGCTCGTCGGGATGAGCAGAGTCTCGACGGGCACGCCGGGCTCGAGGTACGCGTCCCCGGGATGGAAGACCGAGCCGTCCACGAGGTAGCCGACGTTCGCGATCGTGGGGAGGTCGCGGTGGATCACCGCGTGTCGCTCGCCGAATACCTGCACGGAGAACGGACCGACCCCGAACGCGTCCCCCGCGTGCACGGTGTGGACGCGGTCGGCCGCACCCAGCTGGTCCGCGACGCCTTCTGGTGCGTAGACGACGAGGTCCGGTGCCGCCTGGAGCGCCCGCTGCACCGCGTCGACGTCGAGGTGGTCGCCGTGTTCGTGGGTGACGAGGACCGCGGCCGCCGTGCTCGCGAGCTGCTCCGCCTCAGGGGTGAAGGTACCGGGATCGATGACGATGGTGACGTCGTCCTTCGTGAGGACGACCGTTGCGTGCGTGTACTTGGTCAGCTGCATGGATCCAACCTACGAGCGCTCACGCTGCATCGTCTCGGAGTGCGACCCAGACGGGGAAGGCTGCGGCCGCACTCCACGCCTGTGGGCGGCAGGCTGCAGGATACGGCGCTGGCCGTCCGCCGCGAGCAGCGGGGTCGCCGGAGTGCAGTTCCGGCATGCGGAACTCGAACGCGACGGCCGCACGGAGCAGCCCCTCGGCAAGGAGCCGTGCCTCGGCCCGGAAACCGGAGCGCGTCAGACCGACGATCGCGATCGCGGTGTCGTGGGTCCAGACGCTGCCGCCGTGGTAGCTCAGCGGCCAGTAGCCGGACGCCTCGGAGGACATCGTGCGCAGTCCGAATCCGCTGCTCATGTCGTCTTCGACGAGTCGGCTGGCGACCTCGCGCTCTTCTGCGGTCGACAGGAGCCCGGTTCCGAGCAGATGGCCGATATTGCTCGTCACCGTGTCGACCGGCCGCTTCGCGGCATCGAGCGCGATCGCGGGATAGCGTCCGCGCGGTCCGGCGAGCCAGAACGCGGCGCGGAACCGCTCGGCCAGCCGCGCGGCCCACGAGCGCCACGCGTCGCCACCTGCGCGCCCGAACGCGTCGAGGAGCTCGGCGCCGTGCACTGCTGCCTCATACGCGTAGGCCTGGACTTCGCAGAGTGCGATGGGACCCGTGGCGAGCGTTCCGTCCTGCCACTGCACGCTGTCGCCCGAGTCCTTCCAGCCCTGATTCGACAGTCCGCGGCCGGACTCGTCGACGTACTCGAGGAGTCCGTCGTCGTCGGAATCGCCGAAGTCGCGCATCCATGCGAGCGCGCGCTCCATCGCGGGCAGGAGTTCCCGCACCGCAGCGTCCGGCATGCCGGCCTTCCACGCGTCGTAGAGCACACAGATCCAGAGCGGGGTCGCGTCGACCGTGCCGTAGTACAGCGGCGGCAGCGACATCGACGGGTTGTCGATCGGCAGCGACGCCTGCCGAATCTCGTGCATGATCTTGCCCGGCTGTTCCGCCGTCGAAGGGTCGACCTGTGAGCCCTGCAGCTCGGCGAGGACGCGCAGGGTCGACGCCGCGAGGCGCCAGTCGACGGGGAGCAGGAATCGTGCCGCCCAGAGCGAATCACGGCCGAACAGCGTGAAGAACCACGGCGCACCGGCGGCGAAGAATTCGTCCTCGCCCGTTGCTCGCCGCATGCGCAGCGCGTCGAGGTCCGTGGACGCGCGTGCGAGCCACCGGGACAGCCGGTCGTCGCCGACGTCGTCAGGAACGCTCCAGGGTACGGCCGAGTCTGCACCGCGCACCACCGCATCGGGTGTTGCTGCGGTGACGGTCCAGGTGCAGGACACCGGGGCTCCGGCGGATGCGGTCGCATGCCACCGCAGGACGATGGTGCCCCCGACCACTGTCGCCGTCGCGCCCTGAACCTGCAGCACCACCTCGGTGCCACCCGACCGCCATCGGGCGCCGTCGGCCGTCGGCGTCGGATCGGCGGAGAGCGCTTCAGCCCCCTGCTTGACCGGGTCCATCCCGGTGGCGTCCGGCTGGATTCGGACGGTCACGTCGACGGGGGCGCCCGGTGCGAGCCGCGTGCTGACGGTCAACGTCTCGTCCACCCCATCCGCACGGACCTGCCGACGACGATCGAGACGCACGTCGGGGTCCGCACCCGGCGCGTCGAGTCCGCGGAGCAGCGCCGAGAACGTCGTCTCGTCCGCGCGATCCGCGACGACGTCCAGCGGCTCGATGGCTGAGCGCGCGACGGAGACCGTGATGCGCGAGACGACGCGCTGATCGCCGACCCAGTAGCCGTGTACGCCGCGTCCGTCGATGTCGCCGTGCCGGTCCGACCACACCTGCGCGGGAGCGCGCAGCGTGACGATCGCGTCGTGCAGAAGCGGCTGGAGCGGCGCCAGTCGAATCGGAGCAGTGGTCGTGGTGGTTGTTGGGCCGGTCATTCCTTGACGGCTCCTTCGCTGGTGTTGAGCAGGCGCTTCTGAAAGATGAAGAACGCGAGCGCGACCGGGATCGTCATGACGAATGCGGCGGCGAGTTTGACGGGGTACTGGTTTCCAGCGGACAGCGCACCGCTCGCGAGCGAGGCGACGCCCTTCGTGAGCGTGGTGAGCTGCGGCGAGGACGACGACACGATGAACTGCGACAGCTCGTTCCACGATCCCTGGAACGACAGGATCGTGATCGTCACCACGGCCGGTCGCGCCATGGGCAGCACGATCGACCAGAACACGCGGAACGTGCCCGCGCCGTCGATCCGCGCCTGCTCCTCGACACTGACCGGGATCGACTCGAAGTAGTTCTTCATGATGAACACGCCGGCTGCGTCCACGAGGAGCGGAAGGATCATGCCCGCGTACGAGTCGTAGATGCCGAGTTCGTTGATCACGAGGAACTTGGGGATGAGCAGCACGACGTTCGGCACCGCCATCACCGCGATGAGGGCCGCGAAGATCACGCCGCGCCCCCGGAAGCGCAGGCGAGCGAGCGCGTACCCGGCGAGCGAGTCGAAGAAGATCCGCCCGAGCGTGACGAAGAACGCGACGATGAAGGAGTTCTTCACCCACACCGGGAAGTCCGACGCACCGAAGAGGGTCGCGAACGCTGCGCCCGACCACGTGGCCGGCAGCGCGAGCGGGTGCAAGGATGCGTCCTCGTCCGTCTTGAACGAGTTGATGATGTCGACGTAGAACGGCAGCAGGTAGATCACTGCGATGAGTGCGAGCAGCGCGTAGAGGACGATGCGGCCGATGCGCTGACGCGGTGTGCGGGTTCGGCGACGTTCGGTCGCGGCGGTGAGACGGGCCGCGCTGGGTCGTGCGCTGATCGCGGTCATGGGCGAGCCTCCCTGTCGGGGTGCGGGGGCGTCTGGTCGGAGGCTGCGGGCAGCGTCGCGACGGACGGTCCGGCAGCGGCCGCCCGCGTGATCCATCGCATGCGGCGCCGGGACACCTTCCGGTCGCGGAGCACGATGCGCTGCAGGATCGTGAGGATCACGATGATGCCGAAGAGGATGAAGGCGATCGCGGACCCGATCCCCCATTGCTGATTGTTGAAGGCGTCCACGTACGAGAGGTACGCGGGCGTCAGCGTCGTGTTGGCGGGCGCGCCCTTCGTGCCGGTGTAGATCTGGTCGAACACCTGCCACGTTCCGATCAGCCCGAGGGTGAGCACGGTGAAGAGGGTCGGCCGGAGCTGCGGGAGGGTCACCCGCCAGAATCGTGCCCAGGACCCCGCACCGTCGAGCATCGCGGCCTCGTCGATGTCGGTCGACAGGTTCTGCAGCGCCGCGAGGAACAGCAGCATGAACGTGCCTGAGGTTGTGAAGACGCCCATCAGGATGTACGCGCACATGGCGATCGATGGCCCGGCGAGCCAGTCGGAGTAAGAGAGGCCGAGGAGCGTGTTCCCGGTCAAGAGCGCGGGCCCGTGATGGATTCCGAGGGCGCCGCCGATGACCTGGAAGAGTCCGGCGGGCTGATTGAACCAGTTCGGACCGTTGATGCCGAGCCAGCTGAGGATGCCGTTCACCGCTCCCGTGGAGGAGAAGAGAAAGAGCCACAGGACCGTGATCGCGACGGAGCTCGTCACGGACGGGAAGTAGAACGCGGTCCGGAAGAACCCGCGCCCTCGGACGACGGCGGCATTCACGAGGACCGCGAGCGCCAGGCTGAGCGCCGTCTGCAGCGGCACCACGAAGACCACGTACCAGAGGTTGTTGCGCAGGGAGGTCGCGAAGTCGACTTCGGCGAGCGAGCCACCGGACAGGAGTTGCGCGTAGTTCTTGCCGCCGACGAATGAGACGCTCGAGGAGAACGGGTTGTTGACGCCGCTCCAGTCGGAGAGGCTCACCCAGGCGGCCATGACCACGGGTGCCGCGAGGAAGATGCCGAGAACGATCAGGGTCGGCGCAGTGAAGATCCAGCCGGACACCGCCTCCGCGCGCCGCGCACGACCGTGGTGTCGTGCGCGGCCCGCGAGGGGTCCGCTGGTGGCGGTGGCGGTCACTGCTTGAGGGCGGCGGCCATGTTCTTCTGGACGCCGTCCAGCAGGGTGGTGGGATCGGTCGACGACAGGCTGCTCAGCTTCTGATCGAAGTCGCTGATCACGGCTGCGGTCCCGGCCTTGGTCGGCACGCCCTGGGCGCTCGACACCTCGTCGAGGAACGGCGCGTACTGCGGGTATTCCTGCTTCCACTGCGCGGCAGCGGACTTCACGCTCGGCATGACACCGAACGCCTTCGCGAACTGGAGTTGCTGCTTTGCGGTCGTCAAGTACTCGACCAGCTTCAGCGCGTTCTCCTGCTTCTTCGACTGGGAGGCGATTCCCCAGCAGTTGGTGAACTGCAGCGTTCCGGGGCCCGCGGGACCGGTCGGCATCTGCACGACCTTGTAGCTGACGTTCGGGTAGGTTGCGGACATCGCGCCGGTGAGCCAGTTGCCCTCCACGGTCATCGCAGCCTTGTTCTTGCCGAATGCGTCACCGCCCCAGCTCTCGCCGAGGTCGCTGGAGAACTTCATCGAGCCTGCGGACTGGAGCTGCTTGACGTAGTCGAGCGCCTTGATGTTCGCCGCGGAGTTGACCGTGGCCTTTGTCTGTGACGCATTGGTCAGCGAACCGCCGGCCTCCGCCATGAACGCGCCGAGGCGCTCCCACTGCGGGCTCATCGTCAGCCCCACCCGGCCGTCCATGGTCAGCTTCTTCGAGACGGTCGCGAGCTGGTCCCAGGTCTTGGGGATGTCGGCGTCGGTCAGACCGGCGGCCTTCCAGTCCGCGGTGTTGATGAACAGCGCGAGGGTGGAGAAGTCCTTCGGCGCGCACATGAACTTGCCGTTGTAGGTGAACGAGCTCTTGAGGGTCGAGTAGAAGTCGTTCTTGTTGCTCAACTGGTCGCCGTATGCCAGGAGCGATCCGTTCTTCGCCCATCCCGTCATCTCGGCGGTCGATGTGTAGAAGACGTCGGCCGGCTTGCCGGAGGCGAATCCCTGCGCCATCTGCTGGTCGAGCGAGCTCGCGTTCTGCACGCTCACGGGAACGCCGCTCTGCTTCGACCATGCAGCGGCTGCCGCCTTGACAGCATTCGTCTCGGCCGGACCGGACGATCCGATGAGCATGTTGATCTGCCCACTGCCGTTGGTGAGCTTGCTCGAACTGCTGGAGCCGCTCGAGAATCCGGAGCCGCTGCTGCACGCGCTCAGCGCGAGCGCGGCGGCCACGGCGAGAGCGCCTGCGCTGAGCAGGCGTGTGGTGCGTCGTTGCATGTAGGGAACTCCTCGTCGAGTGCTGGTGCAGTCCGGCCTCTGGCGGGGGGACCGAGACCGGACTGGGTTTGATCGTTCAATTTGATCGATCAAACGTGACGACCATACACCGAAGAGGCGGTACCGTAAACCGCATGTCTCGGTCCGCCACCGTCGTCGACGTCGCTGCCGCAGCCGGCGTCTCCCGGCAGACCGTGTCCAACGTGCTGAACGCACCCGACGTCGTCGCGCCCGCAACCCGAGAACGGGTCGAGCGGGCAATCGCCACCCTCGGATATCGTCCGCACGCGTCCGCGCGACGCCTGCGGACCCGGCAGAGCTCCACGCTCGGCGTTCGGCTCGATCCTGTCCTCAACGGCATCTCCGGCGCGGTGCTCGACCGGTTCCTGCACGCACTCGTCGAGTCCGCAGACGGCCGCGGCATGCGCATCCTGCTCTTCACCGCCGCGGACCCCGCAGACGAGATCGAGCAGTTCGGGCGCCTGGTGGACGGCTCCGATGTGGATGGGTTCGTGCTGACGTCGACGTTCCACGATGACCCCCGAACATCGTGGCTGCTGGAGCACGACATTCCGTTCGTGACGTTCGGGCGCCCCTGGGGTCTTCCCGACATGGAGTCCGCGCCGTTCCCCTGGGTGGATGTCGATGGCGCTGCGGGACTCCGGGACGCAACCCGGCACCTCCTGCAGCTCGATCGCCACCGCATCGCGTTCCTCGGCTGGCCCGCGCCGTCCGGCCAGGGCGATGAACGCCGCCGCGGATGGCGGGACGAGATGCGCGTTCGACTGCCAGCATCCGAGGCCGACCAGCTCGACCTCGCGTGCGAGGACGACGTCACCGCGGCCGCGCGGACCGTCTCCGAGGCGATCGCCCGCGGGCGGTCGTTCGACGCGGTGGTCTGCGCCTCGGACACGCTCGCGATCGGTGCGCGCATCGCGACCGGAGGCTCGGTGCCCGTCGTCGGCTACGACAACACGCCCGTCGCCGCTGCACTGGGACTGTCGAGCATCGAACAACCGCTCATCGAGGCGGCCCGCTCGGCGATCGAGCTGCTGATGGGCGCGTCGGGGCGTTCCGTCCTGCCTCCGACGGCGGGCCATCGGCTGCTCGCGCCAAGGCCGGTCTGGCGCACCTGAGCTCGAGACGCGGTGGACGTCCCCCCAAGAACACGTCCACCGCGCGCGGCGACACTTCCCCCATGCCGCCACCCCGGCTCTGGTGAGAGCATTTCACAGGACGGGCATCCAGGCAATATGACGCTCGGAAACGCACTGCGCAGAATGCGCAAAACACCGCGGAGCCGAGGCTCGTCGAACCGGTCGACGGGCGCTACGGTTGCTCCACATGGGCGTGCGGGAGGATCAACGGCGGCGGACGCGGCATGCGATCCTGCTTGCCGCCGCCCACGAGTTCGAGCGCGACGGCTACGAGTCCACCTCGTATCAGGCGATCGCGGCTCGAGCGGGCGTGATGAAGAGTCTCGTGAGCTATCACTTCCCGTCGAAGAACGACTTCGTCCGGGCGATGTTCGATGCGGCGTTCCGCGAGCAGCGCTACCCATCGCCCTCGATGCCGCCGCTGCCTCCGCTCGACGACCTCGCCTTCACCACCGTGCATTCCGCTGCGCAGGAGCAGCGGAATCCGATTGTCCGCGCGGCGATCCGCCTCCAGCGCGAGTCCGATCGGATCCCCGACGTCGCGATTCCAAAGCCATTTGTCCTGTGGCTCCACCGGTGCGAGCGGATGATCGGCGTTGCGGCAACGCGGGGCGAGGTTCCGGTGCATGTCGACGTGCTGTTCGAGGCGCAACTCCTCGTCGCCCAATACGTGGGTCTCCGCGATCTCGCAGCGGCGGCCGGCTCGTACGACACGTTCGTCGAACAGACCGCGATCGGCACGCTCGACCGGTTTGCAGCGATGGGTGCGACTCACGACGCGCTCCGGTCGGCCACGCACCGCACCGTAGCGGAGATGACCGGCCTGCACAGCGCCGGAGTATCCCGGGTGGCCGCCCGACTCTCGAGCTGAGCGCCGCCGAGGCGGGAGCGGGTCCCAGGGAAGACCCGCTCCCGCCGAAAACCGTAGCCCGTGCTCGACGCGCGACGCACGTCGGCACTTCCGCCGACAGACTGCGCCGTTCGTTCCACACCGTCCACCCACGCTGCAGACTGGACGCGTGGCCTCAGATACCGACGCACCCCGGCTGAACCGGATCGAGCCGGGCGGCCTGGACCCGATCGACGACGAGGAGTTGGGCGAACTGCTCTCGGGTGACCTCCTCGAAGGCCGGAGTGGTGCGAACGTCGACCTGGATGGTCGCGTGCTCCGCGACCTCGCGATCGAGGAATGCACGTTCGCGGGTATCCGTCTCGACGGGACGGAGCTGCAGGGCGCGCGATTCCGGGAGGTTCTCATCGACCGGCTCGACGCGTCCGTCCTTCGGGCGGCTCGCACGACGTGGCACGGCGTGCGGGTGGAGGGCGGTCGCGTCGGATCGGCAGAGCTGTACGACACTCGCTTCGACGACGTCGTCGTGTCGGAGGCGCGGCTCGGCTTCCTGAATCTCCGCGCCTCCCGGCTGCGCGACGTCCTCTTCCGCGGATGCCGGATCGACGAGCTCGACGTGGACGGCGCAGTCTTCGAGCGCGTCGCATTCGATGGGTGCACCATCGGTGCGATTGCCGGTACGGCTGCTCGCGTCGCGCACGTCGACCTGCGAGGGGCCGACCTCGATCGGATCGACCGGCTCGAGGGGCTCCGCGGTGCGACGCTCTCGGATGAGCAGGTCTGGTCGCTCGCTCCCCTTCTCGCCCGCGAGGCGGGATTCCGCGTCGGCTGAGCGGATACGGCGACCAGCGCAGCCTTCCGTCACCGGCACCGGGTAAGACTGACGTGTCAACGTCCTTCGAGAAGGGAATCCCTATGCCCACGCGCACCGCACGCACCGCCTGGAACGGTGGCCTGAACGACGGCAGCGGCCAGGTCGAGCTCACGAGCTCCGGGCTCGCGACGTTCGACGTCTCGTTCCCGAAGCGCGCTGCCGATGACGCGAACGGCGCGACGAGCCCGGAGGAGCTGATCGCCGCAGCGCACTCCTCCTGCTACGCGATGCAGTTCTCGGCGCTGCTCGGCGAGGCCGGCGGCACGATCGAGGCGCTCGACGTCTCCGCGGAGGTCTCGCTCGGGCCGGACAGCGCCGGCGGCTTCAAGCTGACCGGCATCGCGCTGAAGGTCCGGGGAGAGGTCACCGGCATCGACGAGGCGACCTTCACGAAGGCAGCCGAGGACGCGAAGGCGACCTGCCCCGTCAGCAAGGCGCTGTCCGGAGTGGACATCACGCTGTCCGCAGAACTCGAGCAGTAGCGGGCGACCGTCTGGCGAATGGGAGGCGCGGCGCCGGCTGGTGCGCGCCTCCCGTTCGTTACTTGGTCCAGTCGTCGACGGCCCAGGTGGCCAGACGGGCTTGCACAGCGGGCTCGTACCGCTCCATCCAACCGCGCTCGAGCCGGGCGATCGCCCGATCGAACGCTGGGACGAGCTCGAGCTCGGGACGCAGCAGCGCTTGCAGCTGGAGCCCCTCGTAGAGGGCGATGAGCTGCTCGGCGCCGCGACGCGGGTTCATCGTGTGCGGGGCGCGCCCGGTGGCGACGTCGTGCTCGAGGCCCCTGCGGATCTGCGAGTAGAAGAGCTGGTAGCGCGAGCGGAGATAGCTCGACATGGGGTGATCGGGATTGCCCGCGACGCTGAGGAGCGCGACCATGAGGCGCATCAGCGCCGGGTCTTCGACGTTGCTGGCGACGATCGCGCGAAGAAGTTCCACCGTGCTGCGGCCGGCCGCTTCGGCCGCGACAGCGTCCATCCGGGCACCGTTCCAGCGATCGAGTGCCGCAAGGACCAGTCCGTCCCAGGACGGGAAGTGCTGCTGCATCTCTGCGACCGTGAGCCCCATGCGGTCGGCGACCATCTCCGGGCGTGCCTCGTGAAACGGGACGTCACGGAGCAGGTCCACTGCGGTTCCGACGATCTTGATGCGTAGGCGCAGGGTCGCGGCGGCGGCAGCGGCCGTCTCGGCGCTGGTCTCTTCGATCATCGTGCCCCTCCATGGGCTCGGCAGCGCCGGAGTGGTGATGTCCTGCGTGCGGTGGTGCGAACGGCGACCCGTTCGCTCGCCTCAATCAAACCGTGAGGTTCTCTCTCGGTCAGCCCCCGGAATGGGTGTCGGCACTTTGGTGGACACGCGGAGGCGAGTGCACGGAGAAGAATGGGGTCGTGACTCCTGACCATCCGACCGCGCAAGGACTTGCCACCATGGCGAGCGCCGGATTCGAATTCGGTGGCTCGTCCGCCGAGGTGGAACGGGACATCCGCGCCATGTGGCACCACCTCGGTTCCCCGGAGGGGGCGTTCGAAGCTGCGGCCGATGCGGTCGGTCTGCTTCCGCAGCGTCCTGAGGTACCGGTGTCCGAGATGCCTCGTCGGGCCGCGTTAGAGCGAGCATTCGGCATCAATCCCGTGGAGGTGGAGCTGGCTGCAGCGATGGCCGCACGGGAACTGCTGCAGTACCTCGCTTCGTGCGGCGCTCCGAGATAGCGAGCGTCGCTCGAAGGTCACGCCGGGATCACAGCCGCGCTCCAGTTCGATAACAGCGCCGGTTCCGCGTCACACGGCCCCGTAGCGTCGAGGGGTGGTATCCCGGCCTGTCCTGATCGTGTGTGCTGCCGCAGTGGTGGTCGCCGCGGGCTGCACGGTCGGCGCGCAGATTGTTCCGGGCTCCGGAGGCGCGGGCTCAGCGCCGAGCAACCGGACCGCTCCGGGGACTCTCGCGTCACCCGCAGCAGCGGGGGCATCGGTGGCTGCGACGAGCGGCTCCGCGGCGACGAACGGCGCCGCGGGCACGAAGCGCGTCGCCCCTCCTGCCTGGATCGGATCCGTCGACACCGTCGCGCTCGGGCCGGAGAGCATGTCGTTCCGACACGGCAGCGATGTCGATGCCACGATCTCACTCCGCGACGCGTCGACGATGGTCCGGCTCCTTGGTGACCTCCTCGGGACCGCATCCCGGTCGACGACACAAACTGGCGATGGCGGCGTGTGTCTGCCGGCGAGCACGTCGTACATATGGCACGACGCGGTCCGCGCCACTGCACTCGCCAGTCCGGCGCCCGCCGGCAACGAGGTGGAGATCCGGTTCCTCGCGTCGACCGTTCGCGCGGCCTCCGGGCACGCCGTTGCGCTTGAGGGGCCGGGTGGGGTGCGGGTTGGCGGCGATATCAGCGCACTGCTCGCGAGCGGGCCGGCCTCGGACCGGGTCCAGCTCGCCTCCGGCGCAGAGACGGCTTGGCAGGTCGTGCTCGCACCGGGCTGGGCCTCCGCCGACCGGGGACAGGAGGTCAACGGTGCGGCCGCGCTGACATCAGGGTCGACGGTCACCGTGATCGGTGCGCCGATGCCCATCCGGACGACCGACGGCTGCTGACCGCTCGACGATCAATTGACCGCTCGACGATCAGTTGACCGCTCAACGATCAGTTGACCGCTCAACGATCAGTTGACCGCTCAACGATCAGTTGACCGCTCAACGATCAGTTGACCGCTCGACCATCAGTTGATGCAGGTGCCGCTTTGGCCGTACGCCTTCGTCGACGCGCTCGGTGTCGCCGCGGGTGCTGCAGCGCTCGACGTCGGCGCTGCCGGGGCGGCTGCCTGTGACGAGGGTGCAGTGGAGGGCGCAGCCGGAGCCGACGACTGCACGCTGTGGCCGTCGGAGCCGAGCAGCAGGGTGACCTGGGTCACGGTCGTCGACAGCACCGGAATGGCGCCCGGCACCACGTTCACGACGGCCTTGGCCTGTGCTTCCATGCCCGCCGGGTACTCGACGCTCGTCGTCGATGTGTTCTCTGAGGCGTCGATCGCCGCGCCCGTCTTGAAGCCGAGCGCCTGGAGCGCGCTCGTCGCCTTCAGCGCTGCTCCGGGCACGCCGCTGCCGTTCTCGGCAACGACCTGAACGCTCGAGGGAGCCGCCGCGGTCGCGTTCGTGTAGGCCGCGGGCGGGCCGACGATGGATTCGATGAACGCCGGGATCGCGGCGGTGTCGAGCGCGACGGTCGACACGGCGACACCTCCGACATAGATCGTGGGTGTTCCGGACGTCGGGATGGTCGCGGAGCGGATGTTCGACACGCTGAGATGGCGCAGCGAGGTACCGAGGCCGATCAGGTCCGACGAGCTCATGTCCGTTTCGATGGAACTGCCGATGCTGTCGAGCACCTTGGTGAGCTTGATCGGGTTGAGCAGGGTGCCGGCGGACAGGATCTTCTTCGCCTCCTGGGAGAGGAAGTACTGCTGCCGCACCTCACGGTCGAGGTCGCCGTTCGGAAGCCCGTGGCGCTGACGGACGAAGGCGAGCGCCTGCGAGGCATTCAGGGTCGAGACACCTGCGGGCAGATTGACGCCCGAGTAGTGGTCGTAGACGGCGTGGTTGAGGCAGACCTGCACCGGACCGAGCGTGCCGACGATCTGGTAGAAGCCGAGCAAGGAGACCCGCATGTAGTGGTCGATGCTCAGGCCGCTGATGTTCTCGATGGTCTGGATCAGGAGGCGCGCACCGCCGGCTGCTCCGCCCCCGTTCGACTCGCCATCGGCGAAGGCGCTGTTGAGCTTCCCCTTGCCGAACCCGGGAATAGTCACCCAGCTGTCGCGCGGGAACGAGATCATCGTCGCGGACTGACCGTCCGGTGCGATGTGCAGAACGATCATGGTGTCGGTGTTCGTCGAGCCGCCGTCCTGCTGGGTGCCGAGCTGCTGGAGCTCTGCCTGCGTCGCTCCGGCAGGGCGATGGTCGTCTCCGATGAGGAGGATGTTCTGCGCACCGGTCGCGGCGGCGGCCGCCGACTTCTGCGAGTGCGGAATGGCGTTCGCGATCTGCGTGATGCTGCCGGTCAGTTGCGTGTACGACCACGCGACATACCCGCCGCTCAGGACGATGATCATCACGACCACACCCGCGATGGCGGGGAGGATTACATGGCCGCCCCGGCGGAGTCGGCCGTGTCGTGGCGCGGAGTACGAACCGCGCCGGGCGCGGCGCGGAGCGGTGTCATGCTCATCGGTCACCCCGTCACGATAGGCGATGCGAGCCTCCAAAAGCCCTGACCCACGCGGGTGGATTCGATGAGAATGCGACCTGTGGCCCCGGAGAACCAGGCGGATAACGCGGTTCGATCGAATTCCGTCACGGACACGCCATTCGCAATTTACAATCAGGCGCGTGCCCGAAACCGCCCCTGACTACGACCCCGCGAATTGGCCGCTCGGCCGCCTCCTCTCGGCCGCGGCGCGTCGGGTCGAACGGCGGTGGGACGACCGGTTGCTCGCGATCGATCTCACGCATGCGGCGGTGATCGTGCTCGACCACCTGATCCGGGGCGGAGCGACGGGCGCCGACGCGCTGTCGGCGGCCGCACGCGTCAAGCCGCAGACGATGTCGAAGACCCTCGACCGGATGGAGCGGGACGGGCTCATCGAGCGCACACCGGACCCCGATGATCGCCGGCGTCGGACCGTTCAGGCGACCGATCGCGGGCGCGACGCGTTCGCCTCCGCGCAGCATCTGGAGCAGGAGATTCTCCCTGACGACCCGGAGCTCCGGAGCGCGCTGCTGCGGTTGATCGAGCGCTAAGCGGAGCAGCATCGATCGGTCACTGACCGACGACAACGGCCTCGGTCATAAGACCGAGGCCGTTGTCGTCGCGTGTCACGCGCAAGGCGCCTGCACCGAAGGGTGCCGTGATCAGGCGGGGAGCTGGAGCACCTGTCCCGGGAAGATCAGGTTGGCGTTCGGGACGGCAGTCCGGTTCGCCTCCTGGAGCTCTTCCCATCCGCCCTTGACGCCCAGCTTGGTCGCGATGGCGCTGAGGGTGTCGCCCGACTGGACCGTGTAGGTCTTGCCGCTGAGCGCGACAGTCGTCGGGGCCGCCACGTGCCGGGGGGCCGCAGCCGGAGCGGGCGTTGCAGCGTGGGTGACCGGAGCCGGGGCGGCGGCGTGGACGACGGGAGCCGCGGCCTGCGCAGGGATCGCGCCGGGGGCGGCACCAGCGGTGCCGTACAGGCCAAGCTTGGCGGAGCAAGCGGGCCATGCACCCCAACCCTGGCCGGCGAGAACGTGCTCGGCGACCGCGATCTGCGTGGCCGCGCTGGCGTTTGCGGGGTTACCGGTGCCGCCGTAGGCCTGCCACGTGCCGAGGGTGAACTGCAAACCCCCGTAGTAGCCGTTCCCGGTGTTTGCGGCCCAGTTGCCGCTGCTCTCGCACTGTGCGAGCGAGTCCCAGGTCGAGGTGCTTGCCGCGTTGGCTGGCGCTGCGGCCAGGCCAACGCCCGCGGCTGCGAGTCCGGCGAAGGCGATTCCGCCGAGAACAGCGCGGGTTCGGGTCTGCTTCTTCATGTCGGTGTTCACTCCTGGGGGCCGCGTTCCGCGCAACGATCAGTCGCGCGTCCGCTGCCCACCCCGTCCGATATCGGTCGGTTCGATGCATCCACCGAGAGGCAGCGGCTCGCGCCGGTGGACATGGGGCACAACCGTAGGCAACCCCTGGCCGTTATCAAACCGAGACAGAGCGTTCTATGCCGTTACCAAATCGATATGCAGCAGAAGGCACGTTGCCACATCCCCGTGCTAGTGCGGATGTGCGTCCACAAATGTTCTACCTTGCAAATTCACTGAGAATCGCAACGGAACGCCGAAAAGTCGGCGTACGTCCACCGGTCAACCACCGGAGGCCGAGGTGGTGCTCAGGTCACGTCCAGCATCGAACGGCGAGGCCGGCTCTGTTTCTGCAGCAGTCACGTCGCCGGCGCCCCGGGCCGGTCACGCTCCCCGCGCTCCAGCAGCGTCACGTCGCTCGTCCCCGACGCGCGTCACGCTCCCCGGCGCTCCACCAGCGTCACGACTTCAACGTGGTCCGTCTGCGGGAATATGTCGAGCATCCGGGCGGAAGTGACCCGCCATGACGGCATCGCCTCGAGGTCCCGGACGAGGGTCGTCGGGTTGCAACTCGAGTAGACGACCGTCTGCACCGTCGAGGTGTCGAGCCACGCGGCGAGATCTGCGCCGATCCCCCGCCTCGGAGGATTCACGATCACGAGTTCCGGGACGCGGTCGGGCTTCGCATGGACCGCATACTCGGTTGCGTCAGCAGCGATGAATCGCACCTGCGGGAGGCCGCGCTCGCGAGCCGACATGGTGGCCGACGCCACCGCCTCCCGACTGGTCTCGATCCCGAGCACCGTGCGCCCGGCGCGGGCCGAGTGCAGCGCGAAGCCGCCGACTCCGCAGTAGAGATCCCACAGCGACCGAGGATTCGCGACGTCCACCCACTCCGCAACCTGCCCATACAGCTGCTCCGCGACGGTGCTATTTGTCTGGAAGAAGCTCTGCGGTCGGAGATGCAGCAGGGTGCGCCCGAGGGGCATCGGAAGCGTGTCCGATTCGGTGAGGACGATCTCACGGTCCCCCTCGGTCACCGCCTTGTGTTCCGGCAGAAGGTTGGCGGTGATCACGGTGGCGTTGGGGAGCGCCTCCTGCAAGACGCCGAGATGCTTCCGCAGTGTAGGCAGTTGCCCCTCGGAACGGAGCACGAAGCGGACCATCAGCGCGCCTGAGGGCGACTCGGTGACGAGAACGAACTTCAGTTCGCCCCGGCGCTTCGGCACGTCATAGGGAATGAGCCCCGCAAACGCGATGAAGTCGGCCAAGACCGGAAGCGCCCGTCGGATACCCGGCGTGCAGATACCACAGGCGCGGAGATCGACGCCGCGCTGCTTGTGGTCCAGAATGCCGATCGTCGGATGCTGCACCGAGCCTCCGACGACCATTTTCGCCTTGTTGCGATAGCCGGACTCGGGGCTCGTGATTGCCGGAAGCCAATCGATCGGTGCAGGCGCCGATGTCGCCGTTCCGTCCTCGGCGGCGGAGGCTGTGCCGACGGTTGCCAACATCTCGCGGAGCCGTATCTCTTTGTCGAGGATCTGGTCCGGATACGGCACGCCCATGAGGGTGCACGAGCGGCACACTCCCGCATCGAAGTAGCTGCACTGCATCGTGGGGACAGTGTACGTGCGGGCGGAGCGCGGGGAGCGGGTCGTGGGGCGTGGCACGCGGGGCGCGGGGCGCCGGGCGCGGGGCGCGGGGCGTGGGTCGTGGGGCGTG
>NZ_BCSV01000006.1 GCF_001571045.1 Curtobacterium ammoniigenes NBRC 101786 | reverse complement strand
TTTGGTCGCGGCGTCCGTTGGTCGCGCCGTCCACGGCCCACTCGCGCGGGTCCATACGCCGTTACGCCGCTCCTACTGTCCTATCCGTCAGCGCCTCGTTGAGGCGAAGCCGTTTGATTCGATGGGCTAAGGGCGTTGTTGAATGGGCTGTTGGACTCAGGGAGGCCTCCTTCATGCCCGCGGGTCGTTTGCGTCGCCGGCGACTTTGTGCGCAGCTAGCGGACTGGCTGTCGATCGCGAATAAAAGAACGATCGGGGACCTTATGTCGGGGCCGTGGGCCTCGTCGATGTGGAATGGGAGCAGATCTACTCGCGCCGCGAGCGGCGCGTTTTGGGCGCGGAACTGCGGATCGGGGGTGCATTGTTCCCAGCGCGGAAGATGCTGGAGGGGTTCGGTTTTCACCAGGAGCCGGGCGTCCGCTGAGACCAGATCGTCTCGCTCGCGGGCCGGGGTGCCCTGACCAAGGCAAGCATCGTCGTTCTTTTCAGGGGCGCCCGGAGTGGAAAGACGCGCCTCGTGAGGGTGCTCGCCATCGCCGCCTGCTGCCGGGGCCGTAGGGTCCTGTTCGCGTCCGCCGTCTGGCAGCACGTCTCCAGGACGCTCAGGTCGGGGGTGGCTCCGTCGGGGAACTGTGCCGGCGACGCCGATGGGGCGCTGGGTGTTCGACGAGGTCGACTACCGGACCTTCGAGTGCGAGGTCGCGGAATTGTTCGTCCGCCTGGTCTCTTCTCGTTGCGAATGCGTCACCGATCCTGACGAGTGACCTCCTGTTCGAGCGCGTACTGCAATCGCGGCAGTGGGCACTCCGGTCGCTGCCCTGCTCAACCCAGTCGCAGGTCCTTGCGTGCGTACTCTGGTCGCGCGTGTACGTGCGTACTCCGGTCGCGGCGATGCTGCGCGTGCGTACTTTGGTCGCAGCAATGGGCACTCCGGTCGTTGCCCTGCCCAGCCCAGTCGCAGGTCCGTGCGTGCGCACTCTGGTCTGTCGACGCTCGACGAAAAGTGGACCGGTTTCGCTCGAGCACCACTGGCAACGTTTTCGAAGAGCGTCGACGCTGGTCGCGCTGTCCTACCTGCGTTTTCCAGTCGCGGTGGTGCTGCGCGTGCGTACTTCGGTCGCGGCGACGGGTGCGCATGCGTACTTTGGTCGCGGGCAGCGCCGTTGGTCGTAGCTGCAATAGGTGCGATCGATGGCGCGGTTTGCACGCGCGGGCCGAGCTGCCGCATCGAGGGCTCTCGGTTTTCAGCAGCGTCTGGTTGTCGTTCGCCCTCATGGGTTGGCGAGGGCGTTGACTCTGCTGTTCCGGCGCGAGGGTCGTGATGGTCGTGAATCTGCTCCATGGGCGGGTTCCGGCGACCGGGAGACCGCGACCAAAGTACGCATCGCGTGCGAAGGGGCTGGCGCGGATTTGGCTGCGAGTGATGGGCGACGCTGGGGTCACGGTGGCGTCATCGCCTGTCGGCTCGGCCACCGCGGGTGTTCGCGTCCGTCTGCTCCGTTCGGGTTTGGAGAGGTTTGGACCGCGGATGCGGGAGCTTTTGTCTGCGTTCTCGGGGACGGGTGCGCCGGTGATCGCCGATTGATTCGGCAACGCGGGGGCACTGTCGTCTCGGTCTGGGCATCGGGAGCTTCTGAGCCGATCTGAGGCTTGAATGGTGCTCGCCGTTTCGAAGCGGTGACGGCAGAGGTGTTTGCGGGATGCGCGCGTGTGGCCACATCACGGGGCGGAACGGCAGATCTGCTCGGTGGGCGTCTACCCCTCGGCGCCGGATACGGGAGCGGGGTAGGTGCTCTCGTATGGTCGTGCGTTGAAAAGGGGGAACGCGGTCCTGAATTGGATGACCCGTTCGACGCTCTGGTCGGTGATGATTCTGGTAACGATTATTTTCCGAGACAGCAAGGGACCGAGTGATGGCTTCTATCAGACCGAACAAAAAGACTGATCCGCAGCGTGTTGAGGTGCTCGCGGGAACGCGCTTCTGGGCGTTTCATGCGGACGTTCTGTTCGACTTCCGTATGCGGCGGCTGTTTACCGCGACCAGCGCGGGGTTGTATTTCTTCCTCGCCTCCAGGACGAGCACGGTCGGTGTGGTGAGCGAGAGCATCGGGCGGCTGCGGCGCACTTACGCTTTGCTGTCCGTCGATGAGTTTGCTTCAGCGCTGCAGTCGCTGCATCAGAACGGGTTGATCGTTCTTGACGAGGGAGCTGAAGAGATCTTTGTTCCTTGGGTCTTCGAGGTGGACCGCCTCATGATCATGACAAAGAATAATTTCACGGGCGCTAGTCGGGTCATGCGTGCGGCCACCTCACCGCGCATCCGGCTCGCGCTGGCATACGCTCTGAAGGCTCGCCTTGAGGATGGAACGATTCTGCGGAGCCTCCGTCCCGCCGCCCGGCAGCTCGCGCTCGAGTTGAGTGGCAGCCCCGCGATGCTTCGGTACGACGCTCGAGCGCAGTTCCACCGATTGAACGATCTTGCGCCCGTTGAACGGCAAGACATTGATGCCTGGCTTTTGGAAGCTCGGTCAGCGACGAGGGACGGCCACCGAGGGGCTGCTCAGGACGACATCGAGGGTGAAGCGGCATAGACCGTCGCCTAGCGAACCAGGCTCGCTCAGCTTAGGCGCGCTCGCGACCACAGGGCTGCGAAGGTCGCGAGGCGAGGACCCGGGGTAGAAGAGAGCCTGATCGCCATGTGCCCGTCGGCACCCTTGCCACGCGCGCCCCTGCGGAAGCGGCACCGGCCTTCATTGCGACGACTCCATTGCGCGAAATTGCAGTCGTAGTAGTCGCGTGCAACACGGTGTCTCGGAGCAAGGCAACGGCCGACAGAACTGCGCCCGCTTGAGCAGGCGGCTCCTGGGCGGGGTGCGGATCCGTCGTCGTGGGAGTTTTAGTCCCTGGTCGGCAGAGCCATGGAAGCGGGGTAGTGCCGAACCGCTATGCGCCGCGCTCTGGCGGCAAGGCGACGATTTCGAGGCCGGTGACTCCGCGGAGGTCGTCGGCATTGAAGGTATAGAGCGGAAGCCCTGCCGCCTTGGCGGTTGCGGCGATCAGCGCGTCGAAGGCCCGGGCGGCCGGCTTGCGTCCGGAGCGGCGGATATCTGCCGCGACCTGAGCGAAGGAGCGGGCAGCTTCGACGTCGAAGGGGATCGGCTCTCCATAGTCCGTCTCGGCGCGCTGTACCTGGGATAGGCGCGCGGCACGCACCTCATCGTCCTGTGTCAGCAACGGCCCCACGGAAAGCTCCGCGAGCGTCACGGTGGTGATCGCGGCATCCACCGGCAGGTCCTCGGGCTCGAGTTCGTGCAATCGGAGCACCGCGGAAGTGTCCAGAACACCCTTCTCGTGCCTCACAGGCTTTGGTCCAAGACCGCGTCGATGTCGCGGCGCAGCGACTCGGCATCCACCTTTGGCGCACGCCTCGCCCGCGCGATGAGTTCCGCGGCCGGCAGGCCGCGCCGGGGCACGGGACGCAACTCGGCCACAGGCGTGCCATCCTTAGTCACGATGAGCGTCTCGCCGCGGACAACGCGACCGAGAACCTGGCCGCCGTGGTTGCGCAGATCGCGCACGCTCACCTCGTGGTCGGGCGGTGCTGTGAGACTCATGTCACCAATTGTATCACCGGTGATACGGACGGCAGCAGTGTGCCGCCATTACCGGTCGTTCACCAGCATCACCTCCTGAGCGACACCCCGAGACCGCACTCACGTTGCGCCTGACCGGGCATTCCCGTACCTGTCCCGTAAAAATGCGGTGAAGGTACTTTAGGTGATGTAGATCGTTCGAGCGATCTCGCCTCTCGTGGTCCCGCTGTTTCGTCGCGGACCAAAAACGCCGACCGATCGCCCAACTAGAGGACACCCGGCTCCGCGAGAACGACGGGTCGCGTCGACGCCGCCATACGGCCTGCCCACCTCAGAATTCCGGACACGCTGCGTGGCAGTCCGCCAAGTTACTTGGCGGACGACAAGACGGGTTCAGGGCGTCTTGGACCGGTGCGAACAAGGCCCTTCAATGCAGAACGGGACCGACTTGGATCTCGATTCGTAACGAGCGTTAGGGGCGGCGAAATAGCCGCCTGCTACCCTCAACATGGGAGCACCGAAGGTCGGTGACGGAATGGCATTATCAACCTCAGCAGAGGAGTGCATTCCGTCATGCCAGCACACCAAGACCTTGGACATCCTTCCGGAGAAGACGATGCGCTTCTTTTCGCGGAGGCGCTCGCCCGCATTGTCGAATCCGCCACCGAGCGGGGATATAAGCGCGGATTCGCTGACGCCGTACGCGAACTCCGGGGAACTGGCGACGACGAACCGCCCGAGTCCCAACAAGAAATGCTCCCGTCCTACGCAGCGGCTCGGTATCTCGGCGTGGCTCCGCGCACTCTGGCCAATTGGCGCTCTCGTGGAACTGCATTCGGCGACCGAGGTCCGAGGGCGTTCGCGCTCGGAGGGCGAGTCGTTTATTCCCAGCAGGACCTGGATGCTTGGCTTGAAGCTCATCAATTGGCCGCCTGATGGGACGAGTAGCACTCACGCTCGGGCAATGGGGAACCATTGCCGTTCGCCGACTCGAGGACGGCCGATACCGTGCATCTTGTCGCTACGGCCATCCCGACGGTAAGTCGCGAGAGCTTCGAGCGACCGGTGCCTCCCCAGCCGAAGCGAAGCGCGTACTCGTCACCAGACTGAGTTCGCGCATCAACGAACTGCGCCAATGGGAACCCTCAACCCAATCGAGCAAGTCCTTCAACGAGGTCGCCGAGGAGTGGTTTAGCGACCTCGCCCGCTCAGGACGCCCTGCGAGCACCCTTCGCCGATACGAAGAACAACTACGGATTCACCTCAAGCCTCGCATTGGGAGCCGCCCGATCACCGACATCACCCGAGCATCTCTGCAGCAACTCCTGCGGGAGTACATTCTGCAGGGCCGCTACGCGCGAGCGCGGGGACTGCGTTCCGTTCTCATCGCGGTGTTCCGCTTCGCGATGGAACAGGAATGGGTCGACAGCAATGTCGCCCGCGCGACCTCCTCCGTTGCCCGGCCACGACGCGAGGTCCGTGTGCTCACGGCCGACCAGGTAACGCGACTTCGCGATGTCGCAAGGCGGCGAGCCGCCGTCGGGGGAAAGGACCACCTTCCGGTCGACCTCATCATCGATGTGATCCTTGGAGCAGGAGGGCTGCGGGTTGGCGAGGCGCTGGCACTGAAGTGGCAGCATGTGGACCTGGACTCACGAGTTCCGACGATCACGGTGCGGGGAACGGTCATCGAGGTGGCCCGAGGGCCGGACGCATGGCAGAAAGGACTGCACGTTCAGGATCGACCGAAGTCGTCGACGTCATTCCGCGCCGTACCGGTCCCTGCGTGGCTCGTGAAACGACTCAGGCAGCGCCAGCGCGATGAAGGCCTCATTTTCGCCACACGTACCGGCAGGCCCTACTCGAAGGCAAACTTCAGCCGCTCCTGGAGATCGGTCCGCGACGAGGCAGGTCTCCCGGGCGCCACGCCGCACGACTTGCGGCGCTACATCGCAACACTCGTAGCGCGCGCCCACGACATCGATACCGCCTCGAAACTCCTCGGGCATGCCAGCGTGCAGGTTACCGAACAGCACTACATCGAGCGGGCAAAGGCGGCGCCGGACGTGCGTGCGACGCTCGAAGCCCTGGATAATGGTCACTCGGTCGACGTCCCCAATGCCACGTCGAGTGGGCGCGACACAACGGGCGCAGTCCTCGATTCGTTGACAGGGACATTGCCAACTCTCGATGCCCACGACCTCGCGCGTCTTCGCCGCCTCCTGGACGTCGAGTACGCGCGCCGGATGGAGCAATGAGTGAGGCGGGGAACCTTCGTACCGGGTGATCTCGCTTCGATCGTCTGTTGATCTCAGCGGCGCGCATGCAGCGAATCGTCACGAAAGTCGCGCGGTGCGAACTCCCCCGTGTCGCCTGCACTGCCGGCATTACCAAGTCCTGCGGGCGGTGACCCCGTTACTTTCTTCGCGGCTGCCGGATGAGGATGCTGGTGGCTGTCGGCCTGCCGGGCCCGGCATGATTGCTGCCCCCTGTCGCTCATGATCTGGGGGGTGTTGTCACCGGGCCCGGTTGGTGGCGGGTGATCGCTGATGGGGACAGGGCCCGAGGTCGTCTCGAGGTCGTTCGTAACGTGGCTGCCGGGACTCGTCGCCGTGGTTCGGGTCGGCATCCGTCGCGATTGGAAGGGGCTCGGATGGAGTCGAGCATCGCCGGCTACGAGGGCGTCGACGTGTTCGTCGGCGTCGACGTCGGCAAAGGAGAGCACCACGCGGTCGCGCTCGACCGGGCGGGCAAGCGGGTGTTCGACAAGGCGCTCCCCAACGACGAACACCGGTTGCGCGAGCTGATCCATGGCCTCAAGGACCGGGGAACGGTGCTGGTCGTGGTGGACCAGCCCGCGACGATCGGTGCGCTGCCACTCGCCGTCGCGCAGGATGAGGGCGCCATGATCGGCTACCTACCCGGTCTCGCGATGCGCCGCATCGCGGACCTGCATGCCGGCGAGGCGAAGACCGATGCTCGCGACGCTGCGATCATCGCCGAAGCTGCCCGGACGCTGCCGCACGCGCTGCGCTCGATTCAGCTCGCCGATGCGCAGGTCGCGGAACTGAGCATGCTCTGCGGCTTCGATGACGACCTCGCCGGGCAGGTCACCGCAACCAGCAACCGAGTCCGCGGTTTGCTGACCCAGATCCATCCCGCCCTCGAGCGGGTCCTCGGCCCGCACCTGGACCACCCGGCAGTGCTGGACCTGTTGCAGCACTACCCATCACCAGCGGCGTTGGCCGCGGCCGGCGAGAAGCGCCTCGGGAACCGGTTGAGCGTCCTCGCCCCACGGATCGGCCGCCGCCTCGCGGCCCAGATCATGCAGGCACTGTCCGAGCAAAGCGTCGTCGTGGTCGGCACGAACGCCGCTTCGCTCGTGCTGCCCCGGTTGGCGATGCAACTGGCATCGTTGCGGCAGCAACGAGCAGAGATCGCGGTCGAGGTCGAGCGTCTCGTGGAGGCACACCCTCTTCACCCCGTCCTGACGAGCATGCCGGGAGTCGGCGTCAGGACCGAAGCAAGGCTCCTCACCGAGGTCGTCGGAAAGCGATTCGCATCCGCCGGCCACCTCGCCTCCTACGCCGGCCTCGCTCCCGTCACACGGCGCTCCGGCTCATCGATCCGCGGCGAACACGCCTCACGTCGCGGCAACAAGACGCTGAAACGGGCCCTGTTCCTCTCCGCATTCGCAGCGCTTCGGGACCCCGTCTCTCGCACCTACTACGACCGGAAGATCGCCGCCGGGAAACGCCACAACCAGGCCCTCATCGCCCTCGCCAGGCGACGCTGCGACGTCCTCTACGCCATGCTGCGCGACGGCACCCTCTACCAAGCGCCCATCCCACTCGCCGCTTGACAGGAAGAATAGGGACACCCCCCGGCGACCGCCCGCCCGCGCCAATGTCCGAGATCCTCGTACACCCTCTCCTGGAAAGGTCTGGCGGCGCCGCAGCGCGTGGCGCTTACAACATGAGGTAGCCAAGCGGGAGCCCCGAGTTCATCAGAACACGCGCTCGTGAGCAGCGAGCCTCCTTGACTCGACCGACAAGGGGGGTGAACTTGCTCGCATCTGCGCTCGCCACTATCGAGCCAAGGCTGAAGGGGCGCCGTCTGCGAGATTGAGCTTGCGGACGGCGCCCCTGGGTGCTCGGGTGCACCGAGGCGTCACGCTCTCGAGCGCCGGTCGCGCCGGGCGCGAGGCAGATGCCCCGGCTACACGATAACTAGTAAGGACGGGCAGCGCAAATTTCATATGTGACAATATCACCTTATGGGAGTACTGTACGGCACCCGGTCGAACGGACGTGCTGACAGTGCCCATCGTCTAGGCGCTCCCATCCTGCGGGGTCGATCCGAAGGAGACCGCGGGAACAGCCGCCTGCCAGCCGAGCATTCTCCCGCTGGACGGATGTGCCAGACCTGCCGCATTCACTCGCGTCACGGCGGGCACAGGCCACTGCCGGAAAGCTCGTCTCCGTCGGCTGATAGACGTTGCTCTGGCGAGCATGTAGCAATCGAAGCGACACGCAGCCAGCAAAACGCGACTTAAACGCGATCGAGGGCCCAGACGCTTTCGCCTGGGCCCTCGATCGGACCTTTACTGCTTACTGCTGTCTCAACACAGTGTGCGCTCGAAGGGACTCGAACCCCCAACCTTCTGATCCGTAGTCAGATGCTCTATCCATTGAGCTACGAGCGCGTGGCCCGAAGGCCGGAGACGAGCCTAGCAGGGACGGGAGGCGCGCGCGAATCCGTCACGCGCCTCCCGTTCGGCGGTGGGGGCGGTGCGCACTGCAGACCGCCGCGGACCGCTCGAGTTGCGTCAGGCGAGGACCGTTTCCTCGTTGAAGAGCTCGTCGAGGAACAGTTGGAACGCCTGCCAGGACCGGCGGTCTGCGGCGGCCTGGTACTGGGCGCCGTGGTCGGGCGCGTTCGTGCCGGGGACGGCAAAGGCGTGCATTGCGCCGGAGTAGCTGACGAGCTGCCAGTCGACGTCGGGGGCGCCGCGCATCTCGTCCTCCCACTTGTGCACGGTCTCGTCGGGCACAACCGGGTCTGCCGCGCCGGTGAGCACGAGCAGTTTGGCGCGGATCGCGCTGGCGTCGGATGGGTCGTGCACGATGAGGCCGCCGTGGAACGAGACGGCTCCGGCGAGCTGTGCGCCGGTACGAGCGAGCTCGAGCGCGGTGGACCCCCCGAAGCAGTACCCGATCACGACGACCTTCTCGGGGTCGACGTGCGGGTCGGCGACAAGGCGGGCGAGCCCCGCTTCGGCCCGAGCCCGGAGCAGTGGGAGATTGCCATAAAACGATCCGGCAATACCCGGCGCTTCGTCGGGAGTGGGTCGGACGTCCGCGCCGTAGATGTCGGCGGCGAATGCGACGTACCCGAGCCGGGCGAGCATCGTCGCCCGGGCGGTGACATGGTCGCCGACGCCGAGCCAGTCGTGGATGATGAGGATCCCGGGGCGACGCTCGCCGATGGCGGTGTCTTTCGCGAGCACCCCTTCGAGTTCGGTCCCGTCGTGTTCGTAACGGACGGCTTCGACGCTGATCGCAGCGCCTGCGGGCTCGGGCACAGTGGCAAGAACGTCTTCGATCGTCGTCACGCGGTTCTCCAAGGGTGTGTCGGATGTCGACGCGGGAAGTCCGCGTCGACGGATGGTGATCGGTGGGCTTCAGGAACGGCCGGTTGAGTCGATGTGCGCCTGGCCGGTCGACGCACTCGTTCCTCCGTCGACGGGGAGCGTCACACCGGTGATGTACCGGGCATCGTCACTCGCGAGGAACAGGAACGCGGGCGCGACGTCTTCGGGGAGCCCGGTGCGGCCGAGTGCGACCCGGTTTGTGAAGGGTGCTGCGAAGTCCGGATCGGATCGCACGCGGTCTCCGAGCGCACCCATCGGTGTGAAGGCCGGCGCCACCGCGTTCACGCGGATGCCGCGGGCGCCGAGGTCGAGCGCCAGTGACTGCATGAGCATCGTCATCGCGCCTTTGGACGCGTTGTAGACCGCCTGGTTCCAGTCGCCGCGGATCGCGGAGACGCTCGTAGTGAAGAGGATCGACGATCCTGGCTTGAGGTGTGGGATCGCTTCTTGCACCAGCGCGACGGTGCCGTCGATATTGGTGGCGATCATCGCGCGGTAGGCGTCGGGGTCGAGCGACTCGATTGGGCCTGCCGTGTAGGCGGCAGCGTTGGAGACGACCACGTCGAGCGAGCCGAAGCGGTCGATCGCGATGGCGACGAGGTCGGCGACGCTTTCCCGGTCCTGCACGTCGGTCGGGACCGCGATGACGTGGTCCGGGGACATCCCCTCGGCGGTTTCGGCGAGCGCGTCCTCTCGGCGGCCGGCGAGGACCACGGAGCAGCCCTGCTCGGCGAACGCGCGTGCGATCGAGCGGCCGATGCCGGAACCCGCTCCGGTGACGATGACGGTCTTGCCGCTCAGTCGGTAGTCGCCCATGGCGAGACGCGAATCGCTCATAGCGCCGAAGGTACGCCGAACGCATCGGTGGTGAATCGGAAGCAGCCGCCGGGTGGAATCTGCACGAGCCGGGCGAGGTCGGCCGGCTCAACGGTCGCGATGACGGGATAGCCGCCCGTCACGGGATGGTCTGCGGTGAAGACGACTGGCTGACCGTTGGGCGGCACCTGGATGGCACCGGTCACCATTCCTTCGGACGGCAGCTCCCGTTCGTCGCGACGCGCCAGTGGTCGCGACCCGGTCAGGCGCACCCCGACGCGGTTCGACGCGCTGTGAACGGTCCAGATCTGCTCTGTCACGAGTCGAAGGGCGTCGTCGGTAAACCAGTCCTCGCGCGGACCGGGCCGAACCATGAAGGATTGCGGCGAGGCGATCGATTCATCGACGGTCTGGAGGCGCGGCCCAGGTTCCGGGAGGTCGGCCACCGCCGCACCACGGCGCGCCCCGACGGCGAGGGTGTCGTTCGGTCGAAGCGGCGTCGGCCCGAGACCTGCGAGCGTGTCTGTGGAGGCTGAGCCGAGCAGCAGCGCCGCACCGTCGCCGAGGCCTCCGAGTACTGCGAGGTATCCGTAGAGGCCGCGGCCGGTCGGTTCGACGACAAGCTGATCGCCATCGTGCAGCGCGAACGCCCGATCAGGCTGCTCCGGTTCGACGCTGAGGCTGTCACTGTCGTCGATGGTCTCCGCATCGGGCTGGAGTGCGACAGCGTCAGCGCCGACGGGCCGCCTGCTAGTTCGAGTGACCACGGACCGAGTGACCACGGCCCGGCTTTCCGCGCCGGTGAGGGCGACGATCAGGTCGCCGACAGCGGTCACGGCAATGGGTCCCACGAATTCGATTGCGGCTGCATTGGTGGGATTGCCGACGAGTCGGTTTGCTCGGCGCAGAGCGGGGCGGTCCATTGCGCCGGACGGTGTGACCCCGAGCGCAGCATGCTTCGGGCGACCGAGATCCTGCACGGTCGCAAGCAGTGCGACCCGATCGATGCGGACCGCACGCGGACTCCGGCTCGCCCACCGCTTGGGACTGAGTCGTGCCGCTTCGGGGCGCACGTGTGGCTGGTGGGTCGATGCCGCGTCGGAGGGGAACCCGCCGGGCAGCGGGACAACGGGACGCGGTGCGCGGACGAACCGCACGCGCATGCCGGGCATGAGGAGCGCAGGCGAATCAGATCTCGTCGCGTCCCACATGCGGGCTGTGGTGTGTCCGATGAGTTGCCATCCCCCGGGGCTCGACCGGGGGTAGACGCCACTGAACTGCCCGGCAAGGCCGACTGCCCCTGCAGGAACAGTCGTTCGCGGGCTGCTGCGTCGGGGCACGTGCAGTGCAGGGTCACCGCCGAGGAGGTAGGCGAAGCCGGGAGCAAACCCGACGAATGCGACGCGCCAGGACGACGCGAGATGGCGGTCGATGATCGACGCGGTCGTCAGCCCGGTGAGCGCAGCGACTTCCTCGAGGTCCGGGCCGTCATAGGTGACCGGGATCTCGATCCCCGGCTGGCCTGCCGCGTCACCGAGGTCGGCCGAGGCGTCGAGCGCCGGTGGAGCACCGTGCCACCGACCGCGGACAGCCCTCGCCACCCGTTGTTCGTCCGTCACCGCGGTATCGAACATCACAAGCACAGCGGCGGCGGATGGCACGATCTCGGTGACCCCGTCGATCCGTGCGTCGGTCAGGGCCTCGTGCAGTGCGAGTGCCTCCTCAAGGCCGTCAGCGTCGATGAGGAGCGCACTCGCACCGAAGCGATGGATCTGCACGCTCAGCGCTCGTTCGCGGGCACCGTCGCGACCGATGCGATGGAAATACCTGCGTCGGACAGCGCGGCGCGGATCTCGCGCGTCATTGATACGGCGTCGGGCGAGTCGCCGTGCACGCACACGGACTCCGCGTCGAGTTGCAGACGCGAGCCGTCGGCCGCGCGGACCGTTCCCGTGGTCACGAGCTCGACAACCCGCTGCGCGACGGCGCGTGGGTCGTGCAGCACCGCCCCGGGCTCACGCCGCCCCACCAGACTGCCGTCGGGCGTATACGCGCGGTCGGCGAACGCTTCGGCGACGACGCGAAGTCCAGCGCGGTTCGCAATCTCGACGAGCGGTGACGCAGCGAGCACGACGAGCGGCAGGCCCGGGTCGACGGCGCGGATCGCATCGATCACCGCGGTCGCGTGCTGATGGCCGGTGGCGATGGTGTTGTAGAGCGCACCGTGCGGCTTGACGTAGGCCACGCTTGTACCTGCTGCACGCGCAAGCGCCTGCAGCGCGCCGATCTGATACACGACATCGGCGCGCAGCTCGGGGATCGAGGCGTCGAGGAATCGTCGGCCGAAGCCGGCGAGGTCGCGATAGCTGACGTGCGCCCCGACTGCCACCCCACGTTCCGCGGCGGCGCTGAGAACGTCGAGCAGCGCGAGTGGGTCGCCCGCATGGAAGCCGCACGCAACATTCGCGCTCGAGACCAGGTCGAGCATCGCCGTGTCGTCGCCGAGGCTCCAGCGGCCGAACCCTTCGCCGAGGTCTGCATTCAGATCGATCGTCTGCATGTCTCCACCTTCGCACCATGCACGCACTCTCGGCCCTGCGTCCGGCACATGCGGGATTGCGGACTCGCGCCGACCTGTGTGGAGGGGTCGTGGCCACGAAGGTTCCGGCAGTACTCTTCGAGCGTCGCGCTGCGCGACGCGTCGCGCTGGGTCGACTCTCAGCGCGGACGGCGGTTCCGTCCGCTGACCCCGCGACGCGGTGCCCTCCGTCTCCAGGGAAACGACGGAGGGCACCTTCTCGTTCCCTGGCCGCCCGGCCTCCATAGCCGGGAGGCGTTCCGAAACGGTCCACCGTTCGGCGGCGGCTTGCGGGCCCGGACGGTCCGGCACGGGATGATATGTGCCATGCATCTGCTGTCCGCCGACGGCCTGACGGTCGTGACCAACGCCCTCGATCTCGCGGGCGTGTTCGCGTCCGCGCTCCTCGGCGGAGCGATCGCCCGAAGCAATGACTTCGACCTGTTCGGATTCCTTGTGGTCGGGTTCGTGTCCGGGCTTGGTGGCGGGATCTTGCGTGACGTCCTCCTGCAGCACGGGCCTCCCGTTGCCCTGACCGATCCGCTGTACGTTCCCGTGGCCATCGCCGGCGCGCTCGTCGCATTCCTCATCCAGGTGTCCGAACGCACCTGGGACCGACTGTTCACCGTGCTCGATGCTGCGGTGATCGGGTTCTGGTCGGTTGCCGGCGTCCAGCGAACCTTCGACGCCGGGCTCGCCTGGCCCGCTGCGGTCATCATGGGCACGGTGACCGCAGTCGGCGGAGGCGCGATCCGCGATCTCCTGCTTCGTCGCGTCCCTGCCGTGTTCGGCGGAAACGCCCTCTACGCCTCGGTCGCAGTCGCGGCCTCCGGCGTCATGGTCGGCGCTCTTGCGCTGCACGCACCGACCGTCGGCATCGTGGTTGCGATCCTGCTCTCGCTGCTCCTCCGCCTTGGCGCGGTCCGATGGGGGTGGGGTCTGCCGAACGGCAGGAACTGGCAGCCACAGTCAGCGCTGGCCACGCTCCTCCGTCGCGGACGGATGCTTCGACGTCGTCGTTGAACGCGCGAGCACCAACGCGATCAGGCGTGCACCCCGGACCCGCTGCGCACCCACCGGACGAGGCTCGCCGGAAGCAGACGACTCCGGAGGACCTGCATCGGCGACTCCGTGTCGTCGAGCGTTTGCCGCGCCTCCAGAACGGCGAGAACGAGCGCCGGGTGAGCCTCCACGTCTGGGGTCTGCGCGTACCGTTCGCGTTCCAGCGCTTCGAGTATGCGGAGCATGGCAGCGCGCGTCGCCGGCGGGAGATCGGCTGGCAGCCTCCCGAGCACGGCCCGCGCGGTCGGGACGCTCGAGAGCGGATCGTCGAGTGACCGCAACGCTGGATGGAACCCGTGGTCGACTGCGTCGTCAACCACTTCCCGCCATGCAATTCGTGCCGGGGCACGAGCGTTCCGCAGCCGAGCAAGCCGAGACTGCCGTTGCAGCGCCCGGGCGCCAGCAGGCGCGAGGAGCGCGGCGATGATCGCAAGCGTCCACGCGATCCCACCGAGCGGCAGCGACGGCGCCGACGATGGAGCGGCCGAGGAGCGGCGCGTTCCCGTTGCGCTTGGCGTGCTCGTCGGACCGGCTTGCGGCGTCACGGCCGTGTGCTGCAGCGGCAACGCGGTCGGCGCCGCGGGTGACGCCGGAGCAGCCGACGGCGCGGCCTGGGCGTTCGACGACGATGATGCGGCCGGCGTCGGCTCGAACCCGACCCAGCCGACCTTCGCGATGTACAGCTCGGGCCATGCGTGAAGCTGCTGATTCGTCACGGTGAACTGCCCTGGAGCATCTGATGCGGCCGGCCGGTAACCGACCGCGATGCGGGACGGGATCCCCATGACGCGCGCCATCACTGCCATTGCTGAGGCGAAGTGCACGCAATATCCGGCCCGCACCTGGAGGAACTTGGCGATGACCTGCATGTTGTCGCCGTCGTAGCCCTGCGACACCGGCGTCGTCGTCGAGTACGTGAACTGCCCGCTCAGGAAGAACGACTGGAGCGCGCGAGCGCGGGTGTACTGATCGGCCGCACCGACGCCGATGCTGTAGGCCGTGTTCCGGATGATCGCCGGCAGGTTGCTTGGGAGTGCGAGGTCTTGGCGGAGTTGCGCTGCCGAGGGTTGCGCGAAGACTCTGCTCGTCGGATTCGCGAGCGCACCGCGCGCATCGAGCGAATCGAGATACGGGCCCGCAAAGACCGATGACCCGCTGACCGCGTAGACATCACCGGGACGCGTGACCGGCCCGGTCGAGCGAATGGTGTTCGACCCGGCGAGCCACCGCCAGTTCTGCAGGTCGAGCGAGGTGCTCCGCGAGAGGATGCTCGACGCGCCCGCCGGCACGGGGAGGTACTGGCTCGACAGACCGGTGATGCGGATAACAGCGTCGCCCGTGGTGCCGAACGCCGGGTTCACACCGACGGGCACCTGATCGCTGTTCGCGGTCGGCGCTTGGCTCGCGTCCTGCACGCTCGGCGACCATTCGCCGTTGCTGAAATCATCGAGGTTCGCGAGCTTGAGGTACTCCGGCGAGCCGGATGTCGTGTGGTATTCGAAGACTTCGAGCGGCGACGGCTCCCGGAGATCCTGACCCAGTCGGATGAGGGTCCCGGGCCGACCTGGCTGCACCGGAGAGGGCACCGCTCCGGTGACGCCGGAGAGGAACGGGGAGTTCAGCGGGATGACGGTCGGCAGGACGACCGCAACTGTCAGGGCGAGGGCGCCGACAATCGCCGCCGGCACGGCGTTGCGAGTGGGCCTGGCGGACAGCCAGAGCAACGCCAGGAAGGCGATGCCGACCGTGACCATGATGATTGGACTCGGATTCGAGCCGATCACGAATGCGGGAACCGCGAGGAGGACGAGCGCCGGCGCAGCGGCGAGTGCCGGTGTCCCCGCGATTGCCGCGACGAACAGGGCCGCCCCACTCACCCAGACGATGCTGAGCGCCACGATGAGGCGAACGTCGGTCGTCTCGAGGAGCGGGGCCGGGTTCAAGTTGATCGCTTCGATCGCTCGACCGAGCGCGCCGGTCCGATCGAGCCAGGTGAATGGCTGCATGCCGCTGGCGAGCGACGTCGCGCACGAGACGGCGACGAGGGCGACGACGAGAACAACGAACCGGAGTCCCCGTCCGCTGCGACGCGCGGCGACCATGAGCCCCGTGGTGGCAGCTGTCGCGACGACGGCGATCCACCACCACGCGATCCCCTGCACCAGCGGTCGGAGGGCAAGCGCGGCGATGAGCACGGGGAGCACCGACGCGACCACAACCCAGGCCGACGGTGTGTCGGACTCCCGCCGCTCCTCCCAGTCATCGGCGCCCCGGAACGGCGGCCGGCGCGTATGCGATGGATTCGTGAGCGTGCCGGTCATGATGCACTCCGACGGTGTCCGCGATGACCGTGGGCGCCGGCAGGCACCGGCACGGTGATCACCCGCCACCCGGCGCGCTCGAAGATCCCGCGCACGACGCCGGATGGCGGAACGATCGAGACGAACAGGCCGCGTGCTCCTCGCTGTCCTTGGCCGACGAGCGCGAGCGCCTCGTGCTCGCTGCAATGGCCGGTGATCACTGCTGTCATTCCGCTGAGGCCCCGCGCGGCGGCCGCGGCGAGCATCGTCTCAGGCGGGCTGGAAGCTGTGTGCGGCTGGACGGTCGCCAACTCGACGAGCGCCTCCTGAAGTCCCGACCCGCCGCGCGGCCGCTCCGGACCTGCCGCAGCGTCGTCGGCCACGAGCGTGACGTGCGAGGCGCGGGCCGCGAGCTGCCGCGCCACACCGGCGGCGACGACGACCGCGTGCTCGAACGCCACGAGTCCGTCGATGTCCGCGAGCTCTGAGAGATCATCCCGGCCGAGGTCCTGGTAGACCGACGGCCGGAGATCCAGGGCCACCACGGCCTCCGGAGGCTGTGCTTGCGTGGTCTGGCGGACGTGCAGTTCGCCCCGGCGCGCGCTCTGCGCCCAGTGCACCCGACGGATCGGGTCGCCTGGGCGGTACGGACGGAGCTCGCTGTCATCCGCGGAACCACCCTGACCGACGCGCCCCTGATCCGCGGACACCGCGCCGGCGAGGGCGCCGGTGTCGATGGTGCCAACGTTCGCCCCGCGCGGAACGACGACAACCTCGGTCGGGCGGAGTGCGGAGCGGTCGACGCGCACGAGGCCGAAGGGATCGACTACGCGAACGCGCAACGGCCCCACGGATGCGATGCCGCGCTGCACAGCGAGCGCTTCGAATTCGAGTCGTGCGGGCGGCCGGTTCGGGCCGATCGTCACGGTCGCGGCAGCCTCAGCGAGTCCGGTCAGCTGCGGACTCATGCTTTCGTGGACGTGCACCGAGACGGTCGGTGCGAGGCGTGCGCGGAGGCCGACGAGCTCGATGCGCTCGCGGTGAATGTCGCCGACTTCGACAACCGCGCGGCTGATGCGCCGATCCGCTCGGAGCGGGGCGGCGACACTCAAGGCGACGACCACTCCTGCGACATCGAGGAACACGAGAAGCAGGCCCGCGGTGATGACGACACCCATCGTGACGATGAGTCCAGCCGCGACTAGGCCGACGCCGACACCGAGCAGCGCCCACCCGCGCGCGGTCGGACGCGGGACAGGGATGTCTCGCGTCCGACGTGATCCGGTGGGTCTGGACACGGTGAGTCGATCAGGACGCGGCTGCAGCCGGGGTGAACGGGACCGGAGTTTCCGCGACGATGCGAAGCACGATCTCACGGACCGCGTCGTCGGCGCTCGCGCCGAGCCCGTGCGAAATCGGAACCAGTCGGTGGGCGAGCACAACGGCGGCGAGCGCAGCCACATCGTCAGGGATCACGAAGTTGCGGCCCTCGAGCGCCGCGCGCGCCCGCGCTGCCGCGGCGATGTGGAGTGTGGCACGGGGACTCGCGCCGAGCAGGAGATCGGGATGATTGCGAGTGGCACGAACGAGTTCGACGATGTAGGCCTCGACGTCGGGCGCCAGGTGCACGGTTCGCACGGTTCTGATCATCGCGGTCAGCGTTGCGAGGTCGACGACCGGGCGCACCGCTTCGAGCGGATCGCCCCCGCCTCGACTGCGGAGCATCTCGCGCTCGGCATCCACGCTCGGATATCCCATCGCGATGCGCGCCATGAATCGGTCGCGCTGCGCCTCCGGCAGCGGATAGGTGCCTTCCATGTCGATCGGATTCTGGGTTGCGACGATCATGAACGGTGTCGGCAGCTCGCGCGTCACCCCGTCGACCGTTACCTGCGATTCCGCCATCGCCTCGAGCAGCGCGGACTGCGTCTTCGGGCTCGTGCGATTGATCTCGTCGCCGATGACCACGTTCGCGAACACCGGCCCCGGCGCGAATCGGAATGTCCCAGAGGACTGGTCGTACACGTTCACGCCGGTGACATCGGCGGGCAGCATGTCCGACGTGAATTGAACGCGATTCACGGTTCCGCCGACCGCAGCCGAGAGCGCCTTAGCGAGCACGGTCTTGCCAACGCCAGGCACATCTTCGACGAGGAGATGCCCTTCGGCGAGCATCACTGTAAGCGCCGTGCGAATCGCGTCCGGCTTGCCATCGATGACCCTGCCGACCACCGTGATGATCTCGCTGCCAAGGGCGCGAACGCGATCGAACGGCAACGCGCCGCGACCGGATCGTCCAGACTCGACGCTCGCCTCCGCCGGATCGCGATCGCGCAGCGAACGCTCGGTTGACGATCGAGCAGTGTCGGTCACGCCGGGACCTCCTCAACGCGGATGGACGTGTTCGCGCATGCTACCTCCGCCAGGTGACAGCGCTCCGGCGGGCGGCCGGGCTGATGGCGGCGACGGGCGGCTAGCGCGAGACCGACACCGCCGCGAAGCCGGCGTTAGCATTCAGCCCGTTCGAGCTGTACCGGTAGTTCCCGGGCCCGTGGATGAGTGGCCGCCCGAGCAAGATAAAAGCGCGGCGAACGCTTACCGCTTTTCGGCCGCCGCAATGGACTCGGCCGTCAAGGAACGCACCGGCTGGCGGGCCTCATCGGCGAGTAAGGACTCTCGACCCCTGCCGCTTATCGCTCCCGTGACCTCACTGTGAGCGCGCTTGCTTCGCAGACTCCCCCTGCAAACATGAACAGTGCGAAGAAGTAATGAGTGGGTGGAATCAGGACCGACAAGACGATCCCAGTGCACATGATCCCGAGACCGGTGAACCCGAGGATCCAACGCACGCGATTCTGTTTCATGGTCTCGACTTATCCATAGATCCGACAACGACCGGGCCCCCAGTGGCACCCGATATGCCTCGCGTGGGGGTTCCCGATACGCTAATACACGAATCCGCGAACTCCGGCCGTGCGGTGGGACGAGTCATGGCCCCTTCACCTCGGACCACATTACGGAGCCCCTTACTATTCCGCGGCGACCGTAAGGATGACCGTCCGGACTATGGCAGTCTGCCGCTACGGACGGCGAGCCGCAGCTCGTCGGCGCGGCCCGGCACGCGGGTGTGCTAGCGGTTGTAGCTCGCCGTCAGGCTCGTGGCCCCCCGATCGAGCGCTCTACCTCGAGCAGCTCCTAGACCCAGAGGATCCCAGCGATGTCCTCGATGTGGGCCTTCGCCTTCGCGACGGTTGGCCAGTACTTGTTGGGGTGACCGCACTGGTTCCGCAGATCGAGCGCCTGCCCAAGGACGATCTTCTGCGCCTTGTCGATCACGCCCAGATCCTGGGCGACATTGAGAATGTCAGACTCCTGGAACTTGAGCAGGTCATCGTACGTCCTCAACTGCGCCTTCGGGTTGTATTTTTGGAAGGCAGTTGTCGCGTAGGCAGCACCATGCTGCCAAATCCGTTCCTTTATGTCCGCGATAGCGCCGACCCATACGAACACTATCGCGGCTCGGAGAGCATCGACGCTCAAGCATTGGATCGCTTCCTGGATGAACTTCTTGGCGTCAAGGTTCGCAATCTTGGTGGCGACCTTCTCGAGTTCTCCAACTCCGTGCTCGAGCTCCGGCTCTGCCTCAGGCAGGTCGTGCGCGAGACGAACCGCCGCGCGGCCTGTCGCGGTCAGTTCCCAGCGCCTTGCCCCACCCGGCGTGTTGCCGGTGACATTGACATTGGCGCCCGCCTTAGCGAGGACGTCGGGGACGTTGGCTTTCGACGCTCCAGCCACCCTCGCCTGGACGAGGGCTGATTTGACCTTCGCTGCGGTCATACTCGGCTTCGAGCCGTACCGCTCATGCCAGTACAGAACTGAAAGCGCGAGCGTTTCGCGCTTTTGTCCTTTGACGACGCCGAGGAACTCGACCAGCGTCATACTCATGTGATTACTTGGCCGGGAGGTCGTTCAGAACCCGAGCAGACCCCATGGACGTCAGTTTGATGTCCTGCAGATCTTTCGAATCCAGATAGCCAGCGCGACTCGCCTGGGAGGTCTGGTTGCGAGGGTCGCTGGGAAGTGTCCACCTCGCCGCGATGAATAGGGTAACGATCTGGTTCACCGTCGCCTTCGGCAGTTCCGCCACGTCCAGAAGCCAGTGGACGCACACTGCGTACTTGTCGTTCATGTTCACGGGCTTCTTTTCCGCGACGAAGTCGGCCCAGGAGGTTTTCCCGGGCGGCGAGATGTCGAACCGGGCCGGCTGGTCGATCAGCATCCGGCGACCCTCGGCAAGGACCGCGGTGTTCGCGGTATGCCACGACACCCCGAGTCCGGCAGCGATCCGGGACACCGTGAGGTGATCGATCACGATCGACGCCAGCGCCCACCGCAGCCCGCCACGGGAGAGCTTCGCCCGGTCCGACGCGGCCCGCCGGGCGGCTTCTCGCCAGGTATGTCCGCAGTGATCGCACCGGTATCGCCGGAGCCGGACCAGCAGCGTCGTCGGGCGATGCCCGAACGGTTCGTGGGCCAGACGACGAGCAAGCGTTCCCCGCGACCTCGCTTGCGCACCGCAGCGATGACACCACGGATCCGGGTCCGTCAGCCGGCACTCGATCACCGCCCGGTCGGGCTCGAGTCGTTGCCCGACCACGGTCAGGCCGAGTTCGTCGAGACGGCAGAACGTCGTCAGGTCAGCAGGCGCGAAGGTAGCGTGGGACACGTCGAGGTCTTCCGGACGGTGAGTGTGAGAACTTCCATCCTGGAAGACCTCGACCCCGTTCACCCGGACCGACCCGCCCCACTCACACCACCACCGCTACCCCCTCAACTGCGAAGAGCCGCTAGAGGTTGCCCGCCGGGGTCACTTGCGGTGAGCCGCTCCCACCCCCTCGCTGCCCCAACGATGGAACAGCGGATCGGGCGCGCGCTCACGTCATCGCATCTAACGGCCGTGCCGCCACATCACGCAGCCCAAAAACTATCCCAGCCACGCCGCATAATCCGGCCATCGCCGCCAACCGCGCGGGCAGCAGATATCCCCAGACGGAGACCGCAATCGCCAGCGCGAGACTGAAAGGCAAGAGGACCGAACCCCTATGTGCGGAGACGGAGGGATTTGAACCCTCGGTCCCCGAAAGGGGACTCCACCTTAGCAGGGTGGTGCACTCGGCCTGACTATGCGACGTCTCCATGCGAACCCGCGTGCGGGCGCGCGTGGACCACTATACGGGAGGCGCGCGCCGGACTCGACCCGTGCCTCCAGACCGGCTCGCCCAGCTGTCCTGCACAGGGTCGGTGTGGCGGCTCCGCCTCAGACCCGACCGATGGATCGCCCGGCGATGATCCGCCCGGCGCCGACTCGAATCGCTCTCGTGAGTTCGGTCATCGCAACGCTCTCCGGCCCAGAGCGCGCGACGAGGGTGAACTCCGTGGGCCCGGGGTCCGGCAGTCCGGTCAGCGGCGCCAGGCCTTGCGGCAGGATCGAACCGGCGTGGACGGTCACGCCCAGCCCGGCGTAGACCGCGGCGCGAATGCCCTGCTGGCTCGCGGACACGCAGGTGATCCGATACCGGATGCCGGCCTGTTCGAGCGCGGCGATCGCGGCATCCCGCGTCACGCTGGTGCGCGGGTAGGTCACAAGATGGACCTCTTCGCGTGGGTCCACCTGTTCGCCTGCTCGGCCTGCCCACACGAGGTCGTCGCGGAAGATGAGCTCGCCGACATCCTCGGTCGGCCGACGTTTGACGAGCGCGAGATCGAGCCGATTACCGCGGACGTCCTCGCGTAGTTCCGTGGTGAGCCCGACGCGTAGGTCGAGATCGACGGCTGGATACGCGTTCCGGAAATCGAGCAGGATGTCCGGGAGGCCCGTGGCGACGATGTCTTCAGACGCCCCGAACCGCAGATTGCCCGTCAGCGCGGAGTCGGAGAAGTACGCCTCCGCCTGGCCTTGCGCCGCGAGGATCTCTCGGGCGAAACGAACCATCGCAATGCCGTCGGTCGTCAGTTCGGTGCTGGTCGCACCGCGGCGGAGCAGCTGACGGCCGGCCTGCTGCTCGAGCCGGGCGATATGGCCGCTGATGGTGGACTGCCCGAGCCCAAGGTCGGCAGCGGCCGCCGTGAAGCTGCCGCAGCGCTCCACAGCAAGGAAGCTCTCGAGGAGCGGGGTCTCGAACATCGGGCCTCCGGTGTGTCGCGAACACCGTACCGGCTGGGCCTGACCTGCTCAGGTCGACGTGCGGACCCGCGCGCGTTCTCGCGCAGGACCGAACGTGTCTTGGAGCGCCACGAGCTCGCCCGCGAAGTCGAGGAGATGACGGTGGGCGGCGAGAACCCCGCCCTCCTGCGCGGCGGTCACGGCATCCGTCAACCGTGCGTTTCGGCCGGCCCAGCCGACCGTCGTGTCGAGTCCGTGCGCGAGCGCGATGTCGGGACGGTAGAACACGTCGAGCACAACACGTTCAGACGCGACCCACTCGGCGCTGATGGAGCGGCCGTGCGCCTGCAGCACCCATTCGGCGAGGATTGCGAAGGCGCCGCCCTCTGATTCCGTCACTTCGATCAGCGTTGGGTCGAATGCCGATGCGCCCCGTGCGAGCGTGGTTCCCGCGGCGTCGCGAAGGAGCGCCGAGACAATCTCAATCCGCTCGGTCATGTCGAGCATCGACCACGGCGCAATGACGACCCCGAGGTACGGATGCACATGCACCATGCGGTGGCCCTCGAGTGCAACGAGCGCCTCGCGCACCGGTGTCCGCGAGACCTGCAGCTCAGCGGCGATGGTTTCGAGCCGCAGCCGCTGCCCCACCCGATATTCACCGCGGAGGATCGCAGTGAGGAGCCGGGTGAAGACGACGTCGCGCAGCAGGTTCCGCGGGATGAGTTCTGCGCGCGGAAGCTGGCGGTCGGGACGAGGCATCGCCATACCGTGCATCACGCGACGGCACCCATTCGCGAGACCGACGATGACCAGGCCCCAGGAATCTGATCGGTTGACTTGTGGAGGGCGCGAACGCGACGAGGACCGCCGGCCTCAGGCCCTTCGAGCTGGTGCAACAGGTCTCCCCTCGATCGCCCGCAGCCTGCTCTGCGGGTGAGGTCGAGAGAAGCACTCGTCCTGGCGAATCGCCAACGATATCCAATTCAACATTCAACCCTGAGAGGTCGCCGGGCCGGCCACCCGGTTCGCGTCACCGGCGTCGCGACTCGTCGCCACTGACGACCGAGAGCGGTTGGGTCACCGACTCGAGCCCCTTCCGGGCGGCATCCACGCCCCAGATCAGCGCGATGACGCCTCCGAGGATCATGACCGCCGCGCCGAGCAGATACCCCCAGAAGAGTGGATCGCGGCTGGAGCCGTTCCCGATCAGGACGCCGTAGATGAGCGGAGCGACCGCGCCGAAGATCTGCGCGAGAGCGAAGAAGTACGAGATCGCCTGGGACCGCAATTCGAGCGGGAATATCTCGCTGACGGTCAGATAGGCGCTCGAAGCCCCCGCGCTGGCGAAGAAGAACGACACGCACCAGAACAGCGTCTGCACCGTCGCCGACATCATGTCGGCCTTGAACAGGAACGCCGAGACGGCCAGCACGATCCCGGAGACCAGATATGTGAGGAAGATCATTTGCCGTCGACCCCACGTGTCGAAGAACCGACCGAGCAGGATCGGCCCGAGGAGATTCCCGATGGCGAACGGGAAGAAGTAGATCGAGGTCTGTGCGGTCTTCAGCCCGTAGAAGTTCGTCAGAACGAGCGCATAGCTGAAGAAGATCGCGTTGTAGAGGAAGGACTGCGTGATCATCATCGCCGCACCGACGAGTGTCCGCGTCGGGTACTGGCGGAACAGCACGCGCACGATCGTGCCGAATCGCACGCGGTCGACGGGGGTGACTTTCATGCCCTTCGACGCATCGACCGGTTCTAGCGCCTGCCCGCTCTGCTCCTCGACCCGACGTTCGATGCGCGAAACGGTGTCTTCGGCCTCCTGTTCGCGACCGTGCGTCATGAGCCAGCGCGGACTTTCCGGTATGTGCCGCCGCAGGAAGATGATGACGATACCGAGCAACGGTCCGAGGAAGAATCCGAGGCGCCATCCGAGCGTCACCGGGAAGATGTGCGGGTCGAGGAAGTAGATGTTGGCGAATGCGCCGAGCGCCGCGCCGCCCCAGTACGTGCCGTTGATGGCGATATCGACGTGTCCGCGGTACTTCGAGGGGATGAGCTCGTCGATCGCCGAGTTGATCGCCGCGTACTCGCCGCCGATGCCGAGCCCGGCGACGAACCGGAATGTCGCGAGGAACCAATACGCGGGAGCGAGACCGGCCACGCCCGATCCGACCAGATAGATGAGCAGCGTCAGCATGAAGAGCTTGCGGCGCCCGAGGCGGTCCGACAGACGACCGAAGACGAGCGCTCCGACCACCTCGCCGATCAGGTAGATCGTGCCGAGCCAGGAGACCTCGATATTCGACGGGTGCAGATCCGGCGTGAACCCCGCATTCGAGACGATCTGAATCTCGAGACCGTCGAGCACCCAGGAGATTCCGAGCCCCACCACGACGGACCAATGGAATCGCGTCCACGGGAGCCGGTCCATCCGCGCGGGGACGAGGCTCACCATCGGGCCTCGGCGCTGACCGACGTCGGTCGTGCTCATCGTTCCGCCTTCCCGCGCCAGTGCACGGGCGGCGCGGCGCACTTTCGGACCGTACGCCGTGACACACCATCACGTTCTCACAGGAGGCCCGTCGTGCGTCCGGCGTCCACACCCGACCCAGCCCGCCTCGTTCTCCACCAGCGGACATGGGTCGCTCGGAGATGTCGCTCCTGCGGCGTACCGTGGCGGAGGTGATGCGGCCAGAGATCAACACGGTCGGAGCGCTTCGCGCCTCCGGTCACGTGCAGAAGAGCATTCGATCCGAACTGCGCGACAACCTGGTCGCGGCGCTCCGCGCGGGCCGCGACCCATGGCCGGGAATGCACGGGTTCGCCACGACCGTGATCCCGCAGGTGGAGCGCGCCATCCTCGCCGGCCACGACATCGTGTTGCTCGGCGAGCGGGGCCAGGGCAAGACTCGTCTTCTGCGCACACTGCCCTCGCTGCTCGACGAGTGGAGCCCGGTCATCGCCGGGTCCGAGATCGGCGAGCATCCCTTCGAGCCGATCAGCGCCGAGAGCATTCGACGGGCCGCGGAGCTCGGGGACGACCTTCCCGTCGAGTGGCGGCACCGCGACGAGCGCTACGTCGAGAAGCTCGCAACGCCGGACACGAGCGTCGCCGACCTGATCGGCGATGTCGACCCGATGCGGGTCGCGGAAGGCCGGAGCCTCGGCGACCCGGAGACCATCCACTTCGGGCTAATCCCGCGGAGCCACCGGGGCATCGTCGCGATCAACGAACTCCCCGACCTGGCCGAGCGAATCCAGGTCGCGATGCTCAACGTGATGGAGGAGCGCGACATCCAGATCCGCGGATACGTGCTGCGCCTTCCGCTCGACGTGCTCGTCGTCGCCAGTGCGAATCCGGAGGACTACACCAATCGCGGCCGCATCATCACGCCGCTGAAAGACCGCTTCGGCGCCGAGATTCGCACCCACTACCCGACCGAGCTCGCGGACGAGATCGCGATCGTGCGGCAGGAGACCGACCTCGTCGCTGAGGTGCCCGACTCCCTCATCGAGATCCTGGCGCGATTTACCAGAGCACTGCGGGACTCGAGCTCGGTCGATCAACGAAGCGGCGTGAGCGCTCGATTCACCATCGCCGGCGCCGAAACCATTGCCGCCGCGGCGCTCCACCGCGCAACACGACAGGGCGAACCCGAGGCCGTCGCCCGCCCGATCGATCTCGAGACGGCGGTCGATGTTCTCGGCGGAAAGATCGAGTTCGAGTCCGGCGAGGACGACCGCGCCGAAGAGATCCTCACGCATCTACTCCGCACCGCGACGGCCGAGACGGTTCGAGCGCGGCTGCGCGGCATCGATTTCAGCGTCCTCGTCGACGCACTCGAGAACGGCGCCATGGTGACCACCGGTGAGCAGGTGACGGCGCGGGAATTCTTGGCGGGCCTCCCATCGCTCGGCGAGTCCGAGCTCTACGACGAGGTCTGCGCGCGGCTCGGTGCCGAGAACGACGGCGAGCGGGCAGGTGCGATCGAGCTCGCGCTCGAAGGGCTCTACCTTGCCCGACGGGTCAGCAAAGAAAGCGGCGGAGGTGAAGCCGCCTATGGCATGTGAGCGCGCTCGGAACGGATTCCACCGTGGCTAGAACAAATCGCCGTCTCGCTCGAGACTCTCGCTACCGGGCGTACAGCGGCGGCCCCGATCCGCTTGCGCCGCCCGTCGACTTGTCGGACGCGATCGATGCGATCGGCGAGCAGGTCATGGCCGGGACTTCTCCCGAGCGTGCGATGCGCGAGTACTTGCGTCGCGGCGGAGCCGATCGGCGCGGCCTCGACGATCTCGCGCGGCGCGTGGCTGAGCGTCGGCGGGACCTGACCCGCAAACACAACCTCGACGGAACCCTGCAGCAGATCAAGGAGCTCCTCGACCGCGCCGTGACGCAGGAGCGCGGACAGTTGGCCCGTGACGTCGACATCGACGATGCCGATCGCGCACTCGCGCAGATGCAACTCGACAGCCTCTCCCCATCGCCGGCTGCCGCGGTCAGCGAACTCAGCGACTACCAGTGGCAGAGCCGGCAGGCTGCGCAGACATACGAACAGATCAAAGACCTGCTGGGTCGCGAGATGCTCGACCAGCGATTCGCCGGAATGAAGCAGGCGCTCGAGAACGCCTCCGACAGCGATCGGGCCGCTGTCAAGCAGATGCTCGACGACCTGAACGCGCTGCTCGCAGCGCACGCTCGCGGCGAGGACACCTCGGTGCAATTCGACGACTTCATGGCGAAGCATGGGGAGTTCTTTCCGGACCGCCCAGAGAACGTCGATCAGCTGCTCGACTCGCTCGCCGCCCGGGCTGCCGCCGCGCAACGACTGCGCAATTCGATGACGCCTGAACAGCGGGCGGAACTCGATGCCCTCGCTCAACAGGCGTTCGGCTCACCTGACCTGATGGAGTCGCTCGCCGCGCTCGATGCGAACCTGCAGACCCTCCGTCCTGGAGAGGACTGGGGCGGGGCGGAGCGCATGGACGGCGAGCAGGGGCTTGGCCTCGGCGACGGGACCGGCGTCTTCCAGGACCTCGCCGACCTCGACGCGTTGGCTGAGCAGCTGGCGCAGTCGCAGGACGGCTCGCGACTCGACGACCTGGACCTCGACGCCCTCACCCGTCAGCTCGGTTCGGAGGCCGCCGTTGACGCGCGGACGCTCCAACGGCTTGAGCAGGCGCTGCGCGATTCCGGCGCGCTGCGGCGTGGCGCCGACGGGCAGTTGCGCCTCACCCCGAAGGCGATGCGCCAGCTCGGGCAGAGTCTGCTCCGCGATGTCGCCGAGAAGATGTCCGGCCGCGGTGGAGCTCGCGACCTCCGGCGCGCGGGGGCTGCTGGCGACCTCTCTGGCGCGACCCGTGCGTGGGAGTTCGGCGACACCGAGCCCTGGGACGTCACGCGGACGATCACGAACGCAATGACTCGCATGGCCGCCGACGGTGATCGTGGTCAGGTGCGGCTCCACATGGACGACGTCGAGGTGCAGGAGACCGAGGCGCGCACCCAGGCGTGCGTCGCGCTGCTCGTCGACACCTCGTTCTCGATGGCGATCGAAGACCGCTGGGTCCCGATGAAGCGCACCGCGTTGGCACTGCACACACTCATCTCGAGTCGGTTCCGTGGAGACGATCTGCAACTGATCGCCTTCGGCCGCCACGCCGAAGTGATGGACATCGAGCAGCTCGTCGGCCTCGACGCAATGTGGGACAAGGGCACGAACCTGCACCACGCGCTGTTGCTCGCCAACCGGCACTTCCGGAAGCATCCGACCGCACAGCCCGTGTTGCTCATCGTGACCGACGGCGAGCCGACCTCGCACCTCGAGCCCAACGGTGGCATAGCCTTCAGCTATCCGCCCGATGCGATCACGATCGCCACGACGATCCGCGAACTCGACAATGCCGGTCGACTGGGTGCGCACACGAGCTTCTTCCGACTCGGCGACGATCCAGGGCTCGCGCGGTTCATCGACGCGATGGCGAAGCGCGTCGACGGGACCGTTGTCGCCCCGGAGTCCGACGATCTCGGAGCCGCGGTTGTCGGCTCCTACCTGGGTTCCCGCCGCTGGGGAAGCGCCTTCGGCGGCGCGGGCGCCTGGGGAGATTTCGGCGATGGGCTCTTCGGTCGCGGCTGGGAAGGGTAGCGGCTGGGGAGGGTAGCGGCTGGGGAGGGTAGCCCCCAGGAAGGGCAGCGGTCGGGCCCTCCACGTCGAGAACAGCGTCTAGAACAGCGGCCAGGGAACGGCCGGCATCGATCCACGCGGCGCCGGGAACGACCCGCGGTCCAGGAGTCGCGCGCACCGCTGCTCGACGCGGCTCACCTCCGAAGCGGTCAACAGGTCCGCAAGCTGCGCGCCGAGCGAACCCCGGAGCGCAGCGGCGAGACGCTCGACGCCGGCGATCTCATCGGCGAGGAGCGCGTCGCCGACCCATCCCCAGAGCACGGTGCGCAACTTGTGTTCGACATGGAACGTGAGTCCGTGGTCGACCCCGAATCGGTGTCCGTCGGACATGGCGAGCACGTGTCCGCCCTTCCGGTCCGCGTTGTTCACCAGGACGTCAAAGACGGCCATGCGCCGAAGCTGCGGCGAATCCTCGTGGACCAGCGCAACCGGACGATCCGTCTCGTCAGTGGCGTGCAGGACCTCGAGCCAGCCATGCTCAGGAATGGACTCGATCGGCACCAGGTCCACAGCCTCCTGATCCGGGTCGATGTCCTGCCACCGCTGAAACATGCCGGAGCCGAACGGCCCGTCCGCGAGCCAGGTCGGCGGAACAATGCGCCATCCGAGCGCTTCGGACACGAGGAACGCGGCGTACTCACGGCTCGACAGATTGCCGTCGGGGAAATCCCACAGCGGTCGCTCCCCCGCGGTTGGCTTGTACACGACCTCGACATCGCCGATCCGCGCGAGAAATGTCGCGTTCGACGCGGTCTCGATCCGGCCGAGCAGCTCGACCTCACCGTGCACCGCCCCGTCGACAGCGGTCATATGTCGTCGCCGGGCATGATGCAGATGTGCCCCACCGGCTCGAGCGGTCGGCCGCAGAGCGGACAGCGAGGGCGACCCGCTCCGACGACGCTGAGGGTCCGCTTCGCGAACGCGCGAGCGGTCCCGACCGGGATTCGGACCTGCAGCATCTCCGACGGCTCATGCTCAGCGTCACCGAAGAGCTCCACGCTCTCGGGCTCGTCGTTGGCGTCATCGAGCGGGTACGCCTCGATCACCACCTGCGCGGTCGAGGGATCCCATCCGAGGCTCATCGTCCCTGCGCGGAATTCCGGCTCGACCGGCTGATCGAGTGGATCATCGTCGATGAGCTCACGGGGCGATTGCGCGGGCACGCTGTGCCGATTGCCTTCGACCTGCATCAACTCGTCGAGGAGCTCGTCGAGCTTCTCTGCGAGAACCTCGGACTGCTCTTTCTCGAGCGCGACGCTCGTCACACGGTTCCCAGCGCGCGCCTGCATGTAGAACGCCCGGGCGCCCGGTTCGCCGATCGTGCCGACGACAAACCGATCGGGCCAGTCGAAACCGTAGACGATCGTTGGCATACGTCGAATTCTAGGAGCCGCCCTGATCGCTCGCCCGGAAGTATCCGTCCGCAGGCTGCGGATCTGCATCGGGTCGGGCGGGCGTGGCCGGCCCACTGTGACCGGCGCCGCCGCCCACCTGGGTCTCCTGCGTCACCTCGGCCTGCTTCGCCAACCATCCGAGATCACCCGTCTCGGTGTTCATCGCGAGGACGTCGGGCTGCGTAGCCCCGTAGTGCACGATCGACGCGGAGGCTGGGCCCACCATGATCCGCTGAAACAGATCGAGGTGCATACCGAGCGCATCGGCGAGGATCGACTTGATGATGTCTCCGTGGCTCACCGCGACCCACACCGCGTGCGGACCAGCCTTGGCCTCGAACGCGGCATCGAGTCGCCGGATCGCGGAGACGGCCCGCAGTTGCATCGATGCCATGGACTCGCCGCCCGGAAAGGTCACCGCCGACGGCTGACGCTGAATGGTCGGCCAGAGCGGCTCCGAGGTGAGCTCGCGAAGCGGGCGACCCTGCCACGAGCCGTAGTCGCATTCAGTGAGCGCCCGATCGATGCTGACCGCCGCGGGCTCCCGTTGACTTCGTGCGATGCGGCGCGCGGTATCCCTGCAGCGTCCGAGCGGACTCGACACGATGCCCGCGAGCGGGATCGCCGCGATCCGCTCCGCAACACGGTCGGCCTGCTGAACGCCGACCTCATCCAGACGGACGCCTCCGGCCCGCCCGGCGAGGATGCCGCTGGCATTGGCGGAGGTGCGCCCGTGGCGGACGAGGATCACAGTTCCCATGCAGCCAGCCTAGGCAGGTCGGTTCGGGGGCAATGGCCGGAGGCACGAGCGTGCCGCTCACACCCTGTAGTGTGAAATATATGCTGCTCAGTTGCCGTCGGCTGGTCCTCGCACTTCTGCTGAGTGGCACCACTCTGTCGGTGACCGCTTGCGCCACGTCTCCGACCGACGACCGCTCCGCCTCCGTCGGTGATCCTGTTCTCACGGCGGATCAGTTGCGCGACGTCTACCGGAACGAAGCCGAGCACTTCGCTGAGCCACTCCCAGACGGGGTGACGCTTCCCCGTGACGCTCCGTCATCGCTCCGATCGGCCGGCCAGCGGGGCACTGCGCTCGGAGCGATCTACTTCTACTGGCTCTGCGCGTGGGAACGCGACTACCTGGAAGGAATCGATGCAGGTGACGAGCCAACGGCCGAACGCGCGCTCACAGAGCTCGCCCGTTGGCCGACCCTCCCGTTTACGCGGCAGTACGTGGACGACCCTGAACAGGGTTGGGAGCGCGATGTGCTCGCGCCGACGCGGCTCGGTGACCCGTCTGGTGTTCGTTCCGACTTCGCGGGGAGCTGTCCCTCGGTGCTCGGGAGCAACGGTGCGCCATAATCTGGCCCCGCTCGTGGCAAGCGCCATCGTGGTTGGGCTCTGCAGTGCCTGCATGTCGCCTCCGGCTCGGGATTTCTCGTCTCCGTCGGAGCGTGCACGCGCATCCGGAGATCGAGCGGAACGAGAAGCGGTCGTGAAGCGCGCCACGATCACTCCGGTGATCACCGTTGGAGCAATGGTGACCAGCAACACCTCGTACACCGTCACAGCCCCGCTGGCCGGAACACTGATCCGTCACGGCGACGGACGAGCACACATCACCTCGCCTGAGGGGTCCACCGTCTCGATCGAAACGCAGCCTGACGCGGCCATCAGCGAATGGGCGGTCCCATCGGGCACCACGGTGCCGCGGGGCCTTCCGATCGCGACGGCCGAATACGTCGGGTTCACGCTCCATGCGGCGCTGAGTCCGCAGCAGACACTCGCGGTGCGCGGCGGAGTCGATCATGCCCGCGCGGAGATCGATGGCGCGGGCAGCCCGTTCGAGTGCAGTCTGCTCGACCCGCGTCCGACGGTCGAGGACGGGGGCACTGCAGCCTTGTACTGCACGGTTCCGGCCGAGACCGAACCGATCAACGGCTTGGAAGGCCTCGTCGCATTGCACCTACCCCCAGCTCGCAACGTGCTCTCACTCCCTGTCGAGGCGGTCGCTGGCAGCGTTCGCAACGGCTCCGTCTTCCGAATGGGGAGCGGCTCCGCAACCGAGACTCCCGTCGAACTCGGCGTCTCCGACGGAGTCCGCGTCGAGATACGGTCGGAGCTTCGCGATGGCGACCGCGTGCGAATCCCAAGTCCGTCCCTCCGCCATGGCTGACGGCACCGCCATCCGCGTTCGCCGGGGTTCGAAGCAACTCGCTGGCCGGACGATACTTCGCGACGTCTCCTTCGATGTGGACCGAGGAAGCAGCTGCGCGATTCTCGGCCGCTCCGGATCCGGAAAGAGCACATTGCTGGCGATCCTCGGGCTGTTAGACCGGTTTGACAGCGGCGACCTCCAGATCGCCGACCACAATGTCGGCGAGCTTTCGCCAGCAGGACGGGACGAATACCGACGGCGCCACATCGGGTTCGTGTTCCAACGTGCTGCGTTAATCCGCCACCTGAACGTGTTCGAGAACGTGGCCGTCCCTCTTCGATACGCGAGCACGGTGGGTAGGCGGGAGCTGCGATTGCGAGTCGGATCGGCACTTGCTTCGGTCGCCCTCGAGGGGTTCGAGTCGCAACGGCCGACGGAGCTCTCGGGCGGTGAGCAGCAGCGGGTTGCCGTTGCTCGAGCGCTGGTGACACGGCCAACGGTGCTCCTCGCGGACGAACCCACGGGCGCGCTCGATGCGGCGACCGCTGATCACGTGATCAGTACGATGCTCTCGGCTTCGGAGCGCGACGGGACAAGCGTGGTCGTGGTCACCCACGACTCGGTCATCGCACGCCGGATGGAGCGATCGATCACCCTTGTCGACGGGCAGGCGTGATCAAGCGGTGGGAGGCGCTCAGGCGCAGGACGACATCGATCTTCCAAGACGCTTGGCAGGGAGTGCGTGGCTTCCCCGTGCGGAATGGTCTCACCGCTGCAAGCCTCGTGGTGGGCCTCGTCGGGCTCGTTTCCGTATCCGCCGCATCAACGACCGTGCAGGCCACGTCCGAACTTCGCGCGGTTCTCACGGGCGGCGCTGCCTCAACCTTCGTCGGAACCGGGCCGACCGGCTTCGTCGGCCAGCGGACGGCGGAGTTCGCTCGGCAAGCGCTCCTCCGATTCCCGGGCTACGACGCTGCTGCCGTCCGGATCGACGTCCCCGACTCGAGCATCCGTGTTAACGGCGCAGACGGGATCGCAACCGACCTGCACTTCGTGTCCAGCGACCTCATCGCCATTCGACGCTTTCCCGTCCTCGATGGCACATGGCTCTCCGACGACGTCAGCGAGACCGTCGCCGTCAACGCTGCCCTCGCAACAACCGCCAGCGCGAGCCTGGGCAGGTCGGTGGAGGCGCGTATTGCGGGGGAACCCGTTACATTTCGCGTCGGCGGTGTGATCGAGGACGGCAGCACCGCACCCGCGCTCTACGTATCGCTCCACCGCTCCGATCTCCTCGCCCAGTCACAAGCGGCATCGGTCTCGCTCGAGCTCACCGGTCCTGCACTCGACGCTCCCACGGTCAGGGGCGATCTCGCTCGGCTCAGCGCACTGGACGGGAGCGGCGCCCAATGGAACGTGGCGCGGCAAGACACCGTCGATACGGTCGCGGATGCCCTTCGCGTTACCCGCGTGAGCTTCACGGCGGTCGGGGTGCTGGGACTCCTCAGCGCCGTGATCGGCATCGTGAACGTCGGAGCGAGCGCCGTCAGGGAACGTGCGTCCGAGATGGCGCTCCGGCGCTCACTGGGGGCTCGACCGCGGTATCTTGCGCTGGCACTCGTCATCGAGTCGCAACTCATCGCAATCACCGCCAGCATGATCGCCGTGCCGATGTCGGTCGTTGGTCATCGGTTCATCGCCGCTGCTCTCGGCGCTCCGCCCGGAGTAACACCACCGCACTACCCCTGGAACAGCGCTTGGATCGCACTCGGCGTGAGTTGCTCCGCCGCGCTTATTGGGAGCGTGGTCCCCGCCGTGCGTGCGTCTCGAGTGAGCATGACCACGGTCATGCGTGAGTAGCGACAGGATCATCACTCGGCCGAGTGAGCTGCCGCCCCCAGAGGCTGACAGAGCGCGATCTATGCGGGTCATGCGCAGCGACGCCGATCACGTCGAGCACGAGGCGCCCACACTGGATCGAATGCGAAGAAATTCGCAAATCAGCCCAACTTCGTCGTGGACGACCCGTCCACCGTCCCGAGATCGACATGAGACCGGTGCCGTGGTAGCCGGTCGAGTCCACCTTCGGAGCACTGGGGAGCGGTGACTTGGACGCTTCCCGCTCGGATCTGCGCCCCTTTCCACTTTCGCCGATGGGGCCCGAGAGGGAATTACGGCGGAGGACTAAACCTGTTTCAGGTGTTCACGAGACGCCGGGAGCAGGGGCACCTAATTGTATGAGGCCATGACGTTGGTGACGCCGGTGCGGAGTTTGCTCGCGGGTGGCTGGTTGCCGGTGGCGGTGTGTGGCCGATGGTAGTTGTAGTGCACGTTCCAGACCTGCAGAGCGTCGGCGCGATGCTGTTCCGAGGTGAAGGTTCGGGCGTAGAGGAACTCCTCGGCGAGGATCCGGTTGTAGCGCTCGACCTTGCCGTTGTGGCGGGGCGTGTATGGCCTGGTCCGCTGATGCCGGGCCGCGTGCGCGAGGATCACGGCGTGGAACGCGTCGGCGCGGTAGTTGGAGCCGTTGTCGGTCACGACCCGGGTCAGCCGGACGATGCCGTGCGCTGTGAAGAACGCTCGTGCTCGGTGGAAGAACCCGATCGTGGTCGACCGTCGGGGATCCGGCCGACCTTCTTCACGTCCAGATGCACCATGTGCCCTGGATACCGGGCCACGATCTTCCGCGGAGCACGGTTCGAGTCGCCGTCGGGATCGATGTGACGACGGCGGTTCAACCCGAGCCGGTCCAACACGCGCGTGACCGTCCGCACCGAGATCGTGATCTCGCCCGCGGCGAGCTCGAGCACGATGCGGCGCGCGGATTGCTTGCCGTCACGGCGCAGCTGCTCGATCCGGTCCACGAGCGTTGGCGGTGTCGCGGCCGGCGAGGATCCCGGTGCGCTGGAACGATCCTCCAGGCCGAGGTCGCCGTGGGCTCGCCACCGGTTCACCCACTTCGACGCGCACGCCCGGCTGATGCCCATCTCCTGGGCGACATGGCTGATGGGGCGGGTGCGGCAGCGGTCAATCAGGCGTCGGCGGCCCTCGACGGACAGCGGAGCGTTACGGTGGGTCACGAAGCGGGTCCTTGCGGTCGGGATGGGTGGGTAGCACTCCCAATCCAACCGGCAACGGGCCCGCTTCCTCACACCCCGCCAGCGTCAACAACGTCATGACCCACAACAACGAGTTCCCACGTCGCTTCGACCTCGACATGCTCATCGACCGCGAACACTGCTCCGAGACATGCCTACTGCCGTCGGGGACTACGCCGCGCCCGTGTGCAACATCCGGCGCGGCGTGCACCAATGCAACGCACATAATCACAGCCGAGTGACTAATTACGACTCTTGCGCAAATATAGTATTCCTAAAAAACAACCGCATACGATAAGTCCGGCGCCGGCAATTTTTCCCCCAGGCGGCGAGATGATGAGCAGTATCAAGCCGATGAGTGCGAGTAGAAACCCAGCCGCGCTTCGCAATGCGCTCAACTCAGTCCCCTATCCCGTAGCAGTCGGCAAGCACCGCATAAGAAGCAAAGCCGTAAGCAATCAGGCTGGCTCCGAATCCTATCGGTCCTGCTGCAACTGCTCCGATCAGGAGTCCGGTTGTAAGAAGCAACCCCAAATAAGCGACGGTGCAGTTTAAAAATGATGCCAATCCTCGGGGGTCCGTGGCGTTGACCGGGTCCCCACCGGCGTATGCGTAACGGTCGGCGTTCGAGGGGTCGAGGGGTGCGTCGAGGGTGTCTTGCTGCGTCCAGTTTCCTGTTGCGGTGTTGTACCAGCGTTGTCCGAACTTCACCAACCCGCCCTGGCTGGTGCTGGTGCGGTCGCCGGCGCAGAAGCCGTACGGGTTCTGCGTCCAGAAACTGCTCGACCCGCCGCTGCTGACCCCGCCGGTCCCGTACGGGTCATAGGCGGCCTGGAAGGCGACGGTGCCGGTGTCGGTGAGCGCAGCGACCTGGTTGTTGGTGCCGTCGACCACGAACGCCGCCGTGTCCCCAGCCGAGTTCGTCAACCCGAGCACCTGCCCGTTCGCCGCGTCCGAGAGCACCCGCGAGGTTGCGCCAGCGCTGGTTTCCGTGTCGATCTCCGGCACCCCCTGACCGCTGTTCCGTCCGTAGGTGAAGGTGTACGCGGCGCCGCCGCTGATGCTCTCAGTGAGCAGCTGATCCTGCGACGCCCCCGCGTACGCATACGCGGTGGTCGTGCCGTTGACCGTGGAAGACACCATCTGCTCCGCACCGTTATACGCGTACGTCGCTCCCGGGCTCGCGGTCGGTACTATCCGCCAGTTCCGCGGGACTGCCTCTCGCGCCAGTTCTGAGCCCCCGCCGCCAAAGCATCGAGGACAGCTCTGCCGGTGTCAGCGAGAACATCAGGTGGCTTGGCGTGGCCCACGATTCCCCCGGTTGTCGAGACTACGGTCACAACTGTCGACTCGGGCCCGGACGAGCGGAAGCTGAATCGATTTGTTTCAGTACGCATCACAAAATTAGTCCTGCGACCAATCAGTGCGCCATATTCAGTCACCTCGATAAGCGTCGCTGAAGATACTGACGATACGGCCTCGTGTACCAGAGCGGGAAGTGCAGATCTGGGGACCGGCAAAGTGATAGCAGTCATATGCGTACTGCCGATCGAGTTCGCCCCTGTACACGCTTTGCCGATTTTTTAACAAATATAGTCGGTCGACCAAATCGGTTTCTTGCCATCAGCTTCTACTCCGGGTCAGCCGGTATATGACGCGGTAGATGTTCGCGAGGAGAGCGATCCCGGCTACGATGACCAGAAATATTCCGAAGCCGCGATCACCCCCGCCGCTATTAACTATCATCGTCACTCCGATGAAAATAGCCAGGACTTCGAATCCCAGCATGATCCAGGAAAGAGTCACTTGGAAAGCTTTCATCTGATTTTTCTCATCTCCCCGGGCTATCCGCACGTGCTCGCCGCATTCCCCAGGAACCCAACGCCAAGAGCAATAATCGCCGCCGACTCTGTCGCGAGAGCTGGCGCAAGAACTAGGTCAAAACCGTCTGAGAGCGGAATACCCACGATGAAGCTGGTAATCTCACCTATACCTCCGAGTACACCGATGAGACCTAGCGCAATTTTCTGACCACAGGTTAGCAACCCTGTCATGTCGAGTAGATTCATCGGGTCTCCACCGGCATAGGCGTAACGGTTGGCGTTCGAGGGGTCGAGGGGTGCGTCGAGGGTGTCTTGCTGCGTCCAGTTTCCGGTCGCGGTGTTGTACCAGCGTTGTCCGAACTTCACCAACCCGCCCTGGCTGGTGCTGGTGCGGTCGCCGGCGCAGAAGCCGTACGGGTTTTGCGTCCAGAACCTGCTCGACCCACCACTGGTGACCCCGCCGGTCCCGTACGGGTCATAGGCGGCCTGGAAGGCGACGGTGCCGGTGTCGGTGAGCGCAGCGACCTGGTTGTTGGTGCCGTCGACCACGAACGCCGCCGTGTCCCCAGCCGAGTTCGTCAACCCGAGCACCTGCCCGTTCGCCGCGTCCGAGAGCACCCGCGAGGTTGCGCCAGCGCTGGTTTCCGTGTCGATCTCCGGCACCCCCTGACCGCTGTTGCGTCCGTAGGTGAAGGTGTACGCGGCGCCGCCGCTGATGGTCTCAGTGAGCAGCTGATCCTGCGACGCCCCCGCGTACGCATACGCGGTCGTCGTGCTGTTGACCGTGGAAGACACCATCTGCTCCGCACCGTTATACGTGTACGTCGCTCCCGGGCTCGCGGTGAGGTTCCCCGCAGCGTCATAGCTGTACCCGGTCGTGGTGATCTGGTTTCCCGCGTTGTAGCTCAGCGACTGGGTCGAGGTCGCCGCACCGGACTCGTTCGCGGTCAGCCGGTTCCCGTCCGCGTCGTAGCTGTACGACCAGGTCACATCCGCGGTGCCGCCGGACTGCGCTGCTTGGGTGAGCCGGCCGGAGGTGTCGTAGCGGTAGGCGGTTGTCTTCCCGGTGAGGGTGTCGGTGGCGGACCAGATCTGGTTGGTCTGCGCGGACAGGGTGGGGCTGAGGTAGCTGTAGGTGGTGTCGAACACCTTCGTTGCGTCCTGCCCCGTGTACGCGGCGACGGCGGTGACGTGACTGGCCGTGTCGTAGCTGACCGCGATGTGCCCGGTATACGTGGCGGGTTTGCTGGTGGTGACAGCGTTCCCGGTGCCGGCGGGCCACGCGCCGGCGTTGAGGTAGCTGTCGGTGCGGCGGCCGTGGTCATCCACGGCGTACCGGTCGGTTTCCGTCCCAGAGCCGTGCGGATACGTCATCGACCAGAGAATATTCGCCGGGTCGTAGCCGTAGGTCACCGTGCCCGCAGCGTCCGTGCTGGTGGTTTCGTTGCCCGCCGCGTCGTAGCCGTAGCGGATGAGGCCCCCGCCGGCGCTGTTCCCGGTGCTGAGCAGCCGGTTGTCCTGGTCGAACGTGTTCGTGATGGTGCCGGTCGCGGACTGGCTGGTCAGTTCGTTGCCGTTGCCGTCGAACGTGTTCGACACCTGATGGGTGCCATCCGAGAACGATTCGGTCAGCTGCCGGTCGTCGTTGTCGTAGGTGAACGAGGTGGTGTGCCCGTTCCCGTCGGTTTCCGACGCGACCCGGCCGAACGCGTCATACGTGTACGTCTTCACCCCGAGCGTGGTCCCGGCGGGCGCGGTCACGGTGGAGAGCTGGTTATTGCCGTCGTACGCGTACGTCGTCTTCGCACCCGACGACGCGTTCAACGGAGCAGTCGCGGTCGCGACGGTGCCGTTGCCGTTGTACGTCAACGATGCCGGCACGGCGCCGGACGAGCCCTGGCTGGAGGTGGAGAGCTGATTCCCGGAGCCGTCGTAGCCGTAGGTCAGCGTGTTCCCGTTCCCGTCCGTCGTGGACGCCGGCTGGTACTCGGAGGAGGAGGTGTACGTCGCGGACGCGGACGGCCCGTTCGTCGTCGACGCGCCCGTGACGGACTGGCCACCGTTCGCGCCGTAGGTGTAGCTCGTGCTCGACGGGGTCGCCGAGCCGACACTCTCCTGCGTTGCTTCGGTGTTGTTCGCCGAGTTCGCGTACGTGGTGGAGCGGGTGATGTTATCCGGGTCCACCGCCTGCGTCACCAGGTAGGTGCTGTTGATCGTGTACGTCGTGTGCGGCACAGACGTAACCGCCTGACCGGGGTCAGTGTCCGGCCCAGCGACAGCAGTCTGCGTCGACGACACGTAATCGAACCGGGTCGTTACGGTGCCGGTGCCCGTCGAGGCTGGTTGCGTCACCGTGAGGACGCGAGCCGAGCTGTCATAGGTGAATGACGTCACCGCGCCATCGGGAGAGGTGATCGCGGTGAGAAGGCCTCCGGAGTATGTAAAGGAGGTCTTCTTCCCGTCGCCGTCCATATACGCGGTGATGTTCCCAGAGGTGTCTTTGGAGTACGAGATCGATCGCGTCGCGGTTCCCGCCTGGTTCGCCTCGGTCAACGTCGTCGTGCCGTTCGCATAGGTGACGCCGACAGCGCTGTGCGAGGACAGGGAGCTGGCCGGCCCGGCGTTCGACAGGACGCCGGACAGGAGGTAGCCGGAATAGCGGAACGCCACCCCGTTGCCGTTCTTGTCCACGACGCCGGTGGGCTGTCCGGACTGATTGAAGGTCGTGACGGTGCGAGTCGCCAGCATTGTCAGCACATATCCGGAGGATGTTGGCGTCAAAGCCGCGTTGAACCCCGACGGTGCCGCGAAGGTGTTCGCCGCGGTTTGGGTGAACTGATCAGTTGAACCATCAGCAGCGGTGAACACGACACCCTTCGCGTTCGCCGACAGGCTGCCTGCCGCGTCGAAGTTGTACGCCCACTTGTTCGCGTCGATGTTCGCTGAGTTCTCTGCTTCCCACCCTCGAGAGTTGTACGACGCGCCAAAGCTCGCGGACCCGGTGACTGTCGGGAGCGTCAGAGCGCGGTTGGAGACTTCGAGATTGCCCGTCCCGACATCAACCGATGCAGTCGTCTGATCGTCGATCGGGAACGGCAGTGTTGTTGCCGACGGTCGCGAGCCCGTCACATTCGTCGACGACGGGCCCGTCGGCAGCGAGTTGTACCAACCTTCCAGAACGATCTGGTAGTCCGTCTTCGAGGTAGTGAACAGGTCGATCTTTCCGTCGGACCCGACAGCGACGATCACTGAGTTCGAGCGGATATCGTCACCGTTGAAACTCAGCGACGTGGTTCCTGGCTGGGCCACACCATCGGCCCACAACTCAGCGTTACCGATGTTGTTGGGACCATTGATCGCCGTGAGCTGCACGGCCACCGCGGAGACGCCGGACCCTACGTTCGGCACCCCCGCCACACCGTCGACGGTGATCGGCGTCGTCGATTGCGCAGCCGGCGTCGTGTTCGGCGACGTACGAGAATCCCAGACGATACCGCCGGCATCCGGGGTGAACGAGCCGCCCGAGTTCACGGCAGTGAAATATCCCTGCACGTCAATAACCAAATTGATGGTGCCACCCGTGTTCGTGACGGTGAACTGTCCGGCCGCGCTCAACGCCACCTGCGCGGTATTCGACGTGGGCACGGTTCCGCCGACGTAATGCAGGGACTCCGCCGGAGGAGTGCTGCCCGTGGGATACGGCGTGACCCAACCGACCCACGGTGACGCGTTGACAACGAGGATGTTCGCCGAGACCGCGGATGCTCCTGCCGGAACCCCCGCATTGCCGGCGACCTGCACGGTCAACGAACCACCGGAAGGAATAGTCGCCTGCGCCGTACCAGTGCCGTTTCGGGTGTCGATAATGCGGGTCCCCGGGACCGGCACAAAGCCGCCGGGCGCCACACCTGCACCGCCGCCGGTCGTCGTGTAATAGCCCTGCACATCCAGATACAACGACGCGGACGTATCCGCCTCCACCTGGATCGTCCCCGCAGAGCTGATCGCGATCGTCGATGTGCCCGAGGAAGCCCCGAGCCCCGACCCGTCGTACGTCGTCACAAGCGCTGACGGGCTCGACGAGTCAGTCCGACTATTGAGCTGACCAAGCCCAGGCATGTTCACAACAGTCGCGTTGACCACCACTGCGCCCGCTGAACCGTCTGAAGGGATACCCGCCTGGCCGGCGACCTGCACCGTCATCCACGTGTGCGCACTCATGGACACCCCGTTGACGATCCCCGCTAGCCGATACGAACTGACCGCCCGTGCCCGGCGCTGCCGCCGCCCGCGCGGGCGGTGACACAAACACCAACCCCGCCATCACCAGCGCCACCGCTGCGATTACCGCAACGAAGACATGACGAATACCGTGCACGCTCGACCATCCGAACACCGGACGTCCCCTCTTCGCGCCCGCACCCCTGCGAGCGATGAACACGCCCGCGAACACGAGAATGCTTCGAACCCCTAACAAATCCGGACGCTACGCCCAAACGTGGACCGAACCGAAAACCCCCATTCGAGGGTCAGTCGACTTATCCGCGGAAACCCGCGAAGTTGACCGGACCCCGCTTCGCCGCATGGATAAGCGCGCGCGAACCGGCTACGGAGCTTCGTCCGACGAACCGGCGCCTCGCGGGGTCATCGAAGCCTGACACGGGACGAGTTCGAAACGTCGAAGCGGAACTCTTAGGTCCGGCGATGTCGACTGTGCTCGGATGCGAGATCGCGGAGTACGGCGTCGAGTCGGCGCCCCGCTCCCTGGACCAAACGCGGCGGTTCCTCGAATCCCTCGAGGACGAACGGCTCGGCGTCCTGTTCGAGTTCGCGATCTACACCGGCATGCGTCGCGGCGACATCGTCGGCCTCCGATGGGTCGACGTCGACCTCATCGCATCGCAAGCCACAGTCCGACAGCAGCGCGTCCTCGTCGGGAAGCGCGTCGAGACCGGCAGCATCAAGACCGCTGCAGGTCAGGACCGTCGCGTGCACCTCGGCGCGAACCTCGTCGGCTCACTCATGGCATGGCAGATCCGGCAGGCCGAGGAAGCCGCCACGCTCGGCAGCAGCTACAACCCGGAAGGGCTCGTCTTCACGAACCCGATCGGAGATCCGCTCCGCCCCGATTACGTGAGCAAGCGGCTCGCCACCCTCGTCGAACGCGCCGGCCTTCCACCGCTGCGACTCCACGGCCTCCGACACTTGCACGCGTCCCTCAGGCTCGCCTCCGGCGTCGACCTCGGCACAGTGTCGAAGCGGCTCGGACACTCGACCCTCGCCACCACCTCGGACTTCTACGGTCACCTGCTCGACGAGACAAACCGTCGCGCAGCGGAGGCGATGGACGACTTCATGCGCACGCCGAAAGGAGCAACTGCACACATCGCACACACAAAGCGACCCTGACGGGTCAGACTAGGCCGGGCAACCGCCCCGATCCCTTGATTTATAAGCGGAGGGTGTGGGATTCGAACCCACGGTGACTCTCGCCACACTTGTTTTCAAGACAAGCTCCATCGGCCGCTCGGACAACCCTCCCGAACCGGGTCGCTCGCGCGACCGGCGCAGTCGAGTCTAGTGGCCCCTACTGAGGCAGCGTGTGGAGCGCGGCGACGAGGCCGTCGTCGTCGACGGTCGCGGTGCGCTCGTTACCGGCCTCGACGACATCCTCGGGCGCCTGGCCCATGACCATTCCGCGACCGGACGTGGAGGCCCACTGCAGCATCCCGATGTCGTTGCGTCCGTCTCCGGCCACGAACACCCGGGAGCGCGGGATGTCCAGGTGTTCCCGAACCCGCTCCATCGCCGTCGCCTTCGTCACCCCGTCGGGCGCGATGTCGAGCCATGCCGTCCACCCCACCGTGTACGACACCTTGTGCAGCCCCATCCGGTCGACAACGCTCAGGAAGTCGTCCAGGTCATGGCCGGGTGAGATCACCACGACGCGGCATGCGACGGATCCGAGCAGATCCTCGAAGGAGACCCGCTCCGCGGGTGCGCTGATCGCACCGTCCGGGAACGGGCCCGCAATGCGGTACTTGCCGGTCTCATCCTCGACGCCGAACGCAGCACCGTCGAGCGCCCCGTGCACCGTCTGCAGCACGTCCGTCGGGTCGAAGGTCTCCACGTGCGCTCGGCGATAGCCCGTCGGCTCGGTGTCGTCGCGCTCGAGGGTGATTGCGCCGTTCGCGCACACCAGGAACCGCGGTCGGATGCCGAGGCGCTCCGCGACAGGAAGCGTTGACGCGGCGCTCCGGCCGGTGGCGAGCATGACTTCGTGGCCGGCGGTGGCGACACGGTTGACGGCGGCGACCACGGCCTCCGTGATGGTTCCGTCTTCGCGCATGACAGTGCCGTCGATGTCGAGCGCGACCAGCCACCGTTTCGTTCGCGTGCTCGCATGCTCGGAGCCGACGGCGCCGTGCGAGGGCGGCGCGGCGGAGTCTCCCCGGAGCGCGTTCTCGGCGCGAGCGACCGCTGCATCGGAGATGTCGCGGCCGGCGCGCGCGTCGAGCTCATTCATCGGGGCTCGATCACCTCGACACCGCCGAGATACGGCCGGAGAACCGGCGGAATCACGACCGAGCCATCCGCCTGCTGGTTCGTCTCGAGGATCGCGACGAGCCAGCGCGTCGTCGCAAGCGTGCCGTTGAGGGTCGCGACCGGAGCGGTCTTGCCGGACTCGGTCCGGTACCGGATGTCGAGGCGGCGCGCCTGGAACGTCGTGCAGTTCGACGTGGACGTCAGCTCGCGGTAGGTGCCCTGCGTCGGGACCCAAGCCTCGATGTCGAACTTGCGCGCAGCGCTCTGTCCGAGATCGCCCGCGGCGACATCGATGACGCGATAGTGCAGGCCGAGATCGGTCAGCATCGACTCCTGATAGCCGACGAGCTTCTCGTGCTCCGCTTCCGCGAGGTCGGGATGCACGTACGAGAACATTTCCAGCTTGTTGAACTGGTGCACCCGAAGGATGCCGCGGTTGTCCTTGCCCGCAGCGCCGGCCTCCCGGCGGTAGCAGGTCGACCAACCCGCGTAGCGGATCGCCCCGTCGTCGGGCAGGCTCAGGATCTCGTCCGAGTGGTACGCGGCGAGCGCGACCTCGCTCGTTCCGGTGAGATAGAGATCGTCCGCCGGCAGGTGGTAGATCTCGTCCGCATGCTTGCCGAGGAAACCGGTTCCGGCCATCGCCTCCGGTCGGACGAGGGTAGGCGTGATGAGGGGCTCGAACCCGTGGGCTACCGCTCGGTCGAGGCCGAGCGTCATGAGCGCGATCTCGAGGCGGGCACCCCACCCGCGGAGGAAGTAGAAGCGCGACCCCGAGACCTTCGTGCCACGCGGGATGTCGATGATGCCGAGCATCTCGCCGAGATCGGCGTGGTCGCGCGGCTCGAAGTCGAAGGTCGGTTTCGTGCCGACGGTCCGGAGGGTGACGAAGTTGTCCTCGCCGCCGGCGGGAACGCCATCGATGATCGGGTTCGAGATGGACCGCAGGGTGTGCTGGAAGGCCTCGTCGGCCTCCGTCGCGATTTGTTGAGCAGCCTTGACGCGGGCGGCGAGCGCCTGCGCCTGCGCCACCAGACCGGGCTTGTCTGCCTTCGGCGCCGCGGCGACGGTCTTACTGAAGGCGTTCTGCTCGGCGCGAAGCGCCTCGAACGCCGTGATCGCGCTGCGTCGAGCAGTGTCGGCCGCCACGGCGTCGTCGACGAGATCGACGGAGTCGCCGCGTGCCGCCTGCGAGGCCTTGATGGTGTCCGGGTGGTCGCGCAGCAGCTGGGGATCGATCACGCGTCGATCCTAACCGCGGGGCGCACACCGTCAGCGGTGCGTCAGTAGCGTTGGGGCATGCCCGAACAGACGGCCGCGGTTGTGTACAACCCCACGAAGGTCGACCTCCCTACCCTGCAGCGCACCGTGCGCCGATTCGAGCAGGAGGCGGGCTGGGCGGAGACCCGGTGGTACGAGACCTCCGTCGAGGACACCGGCAAGGGCGTTGCCACGCGCGCGATCGAGGAAGGCGCCACCGTCGTCGCAGCGGCCGGTGGCGACGGAACGGTGCGAGCCGTTGCCGAGGCGGTGCATGGCTCCGATGCCGCGCTGGCGCTGCTGCCGAGCGGAACCGGCAACCTGCTCGCGCGCAACATGCATCTGCCGCTCGACTCGCTCGACACGAGCGCACAGACGATCTTCTCCGGCGACGATCTCACCATCGACTTCGGCACCCTGCAGGTCGAACGCGAATCCGGGGAGCGCGAACCGTTCGGCTTCCTCGTCATGGCGGGCCTCGGGCTCGATGCCCGAATGCTCGCCAACACGAACGACGACCTCAAGCGTAAAGTCGGCTGGCTCGCATACGTCGACTCGTTGATCCGCAGTCTTCGCGACTCCAACGGCATCGAGTTCCGATTCCGGCTGGATGACGGACCCACCCGCGCGCTCCGAGCGCACACCGTGATCGTGGGCAACTGCGGCACGCTCCAAGCGAACGCGATGCTGCTGCCGGACGCGGTGATCGACGACGGCGTCTTCGACATCGTGGTGCTTCGGCCCCGGACCATTCTCGGCTGGCTCCGTATCGTGGCGCGGGTGTTCTGGGAGAACGCGATCCTCCGTTGGGTGAACCGGTCGCGTCTCGGGTCGAGCGCTGCGGGCCGCCGCATCGTGAACGGCGCGAAGAAGGAGCGCACGCTGCGCTACCTCCGTGGCACGAGCATGACCCTGCGCCTCGAACACGCGGACGAGTTCGAGATCGACGGCGACTCGATCGGGAAGGTCGCCGCGTTCCGCGCGGAGATCGATCCTGCGTCCCTCCGGGTTCGGGTTCCGAAAGGACATCGGATCCCGCACTGACGGCGTGCGGCCGCAGCGATCGCTGACGCAGCGGACGAAGCGCTATCGCGACTCGTCCACCGGCTCGCCGGCGCGGATGCGGTCGAGCCAGCCACGGGCCTCCTGGAATGCGGCGTCGGAGTATCGGTCCGCGATCTCGGTGCGCTTGCCGTCGGCACGCGGGTACGACCCGAGGAATGTGACGCGCGGACTGAACCGGCGGAGACCCAGCAGCGCGTCCGCGACGCGCTCGTCGTCGACATGACCATCAAGGTCGATGACGAAGCGGTAGCGACCGAACTCGTCCCCGATCGGACGCGATGACAGCAGCCCCATGTTGATGCCACGGGTGGCGAACTGTTCGAGCATGTCGACGAGCGCGCCCGGGTGGTCGTCCGGCAGCTCGACGATGACGCTCGTCTTGTCCGAGCCGGTGCGCGCGGGGATCGCGCGACTCCGGCTGACGAGCACGAACCGCGTCAACGCTCCTGGGTTGTCGCCGATCGACTCGGCGAGGACCTCGAGCGGGTAGTGGTCGGTGATTCCCGGAGGCGCGACCGCGGCATCCGCGCTCGGCCCACCCGCCTGCAAGAGCGACGCGGCAGCCGCGACATTCGACGAGGACGGGATGTGTCCGTGCCCGGGAACGTTCCGCTCGAGCCAGAGATGCGTCTGCGCGTAGGCGACGGGATGCGCGTTGATTGTGCGAACGCCTTCGAGCCGCGTCCCGGGGCGGGCGACGAGCACGAAGTCCACGGGCACGAGGTACTCCCCCGTGATCCGCACCCCGGGGATTCGGGCCAGCGCGTCTTGCGTGGCACTGACGCCGCCGTCGACGGAGTTCTCGATGGCGATGACGGCACCGACGCTGCGGCCGGAGACGACATCGTTCAGCGCCTCACCGACGTTGTTCACGCTCCGCCAGTGTTGTCCGGCCGCCGCCTGCACCTGCTTCAACGCGGCCTCGGTAAACGTTCCGGCAGGCCCGAGATAGCTGTAGGTGTCCGCGGCGGGGCGAGCAGGGTCGGTCATGCCGGGAAGCCTATCGGGAGGCTCCACTCGCCTCCGTCGCAGCGCCCTGCGGGTTCGAGAGCGCGGCGAGCCGGCAGTCCGGGTCGAGGCGTTGCAGCATGGCCCGCGCGATCGCGTCGAGCTGGGCGACTTGTTCGGCGCTCAACGCATCGATGACGTACTCCCGAGCCGCTGCGACGTGGCCCGGCGCCGCAGCGACGAGCAGGTCGAACCCTTCGTCGCTCAACTGCACCTCGGTTGCGCGACGATCGGACGAGCATTGGCTCCGGACGATCAGCCCGCGTCGCTCGAGGCGCGTGGCCACATGCGACAGACGCGGCAGCGAGCTGTTCGTCGCCGCAGCGAGCGCGGTCATCCGCATACGACGCCCCGCAGCGTCGGAGAGCATCGCGAGCACCATGTAGTCGAAGTGGGTGAGTTCCGAGTCGCGCTGCAGCTGGGAGTCGAGCGCCGCAGGCAGCAGTTCGATAACCGCCACGAGCTTCATCCAGGCGCGGAGTTCGTCGGGTCGGAGCCAGCGGACGGCGTCGTCGGGTGGCGTATCCGTCATGCAGAGCAGATTATCAATCAGTTGTCGCTGCAACCAGTGTTATCCACAGGGCATCGCCCGCTCGCGCATCGTTCTCTCGCCGGTGCCAGGATGGAGCGATGAACGACCGAGCAGGAACCCCAGCCACCGCTGAAGACCTCGTCGATCTGCAGGAGCTGACCGCGGCCTACTACGACCGCGTACCGGACGTCTCCGTGCCGGAGCAGCGGGTCGTCTTCGGAACCTCCGGTCACCGCGGGTCGTCGCTCGACACGGCCTTCAACGATGCGCACATTGCCGCCATCACGCAGGCGATCGTCGAATACCGAGCGTCGCAGGGCACGACCGGCCCCCTCTTCATTGGCCGTGACACCCACGCGCTTTCCGGTCCGGCCGAACGCACCGCACTCGAGGTGCTCGCTGCGAACGGTGTAACCGTCCTCGCAGACAGCGACAACGGCTATGTGCCGACCCCCGCGCTGTCCCACGCGATCATCACGTACAACCGCGCAGGGCACGACGACACCGCCGACGGCATCGTCATCACCCCGAGCCATAACCCCCCGCGCGACGGCGGCTTCAAGTACAACCCACCGCATGGCGGACCAGCGGATAGCGACGCGACGTCGTGGATCGCAAACCGCGCGAACGACTTGCTGGCGGGCGGGAATGCCGACGTTCGGCGGCAGGAACAGGCGACGCCGGGTCGATACGACTTCCTCCGCACCTACGTCCATGACCTGGAGAACGTCGTCGACATCGCCGCCATCAAACGGGCGGGCGTCCGCATCGGCGCTGACCCGCTCGGCGGCGCGAGCCTCCCGTATTGGAACCTCATCCGGGATCACTACGGGCTCGACATCACCGTGGTCAACCCCGACGTCGACCCGACATGGTCCTTCATGACGCTCGACTGGGACGGAAAGATCCGCATGGACCCGTCGAGCCCGTCGGCGATGGCGTCCGTCGTCGCCCACAAGGATGAGTACCAGGTCCTGACCGGAAACGACGCCGACGCGGACCGCCACGGCATCGTCACCCCCGACGGCGGCCTGATGAACCCGAACCACTACCTCGCGGTCGCGATCGAGTACCTCTACGCGCACCGTCCGAATTGGCGAGATGACGCCGCGATCGGGAAGACGCTCGTCTCATCGAGCGTGATCGACCGTGTCGCCGAATCGCTCGGGCGCCGACTTTGGGAGGTCCCGGTCGGCTTCAAATGGTTCGTGCCCGGCCTCATCGACGGGTCGGTCGCGTTCGGCGGAGAGGAATCCGCCGGCGCCTCATTCCTTCGCATGGACGGCACTGCGTGGACCACCGACAAGGACGGCATCATCCTCGCGCTGCTCGCCTCGGAGATCATCGCCGTCACGGGGAAGACACCGTCCCAGCTCTACGTCGAGCTCACCGAGCGCTTCGGCGACCCCGTGTACGAACGCGTCGACGCGGCAGCGTCGAAGTCCGAGAAGGCCGCGCTCGCGAAGCTCGACGGCGACGCGATCAGCGCGACGACGCTCGCCGGGGACCAGATCACGGCAAAACTGTCGAAGGCGCCGGGGAACGGCGCGGCAATCGGGGGCGTCAAGGTGGTCACCGACCGGGCATGGTTCGCCGCACGCCCTTCGGGTACCGAGGACGTCTACAAGATCTACGCCGAGTCGTTCGTGTCACGCGAGCATCTGCAGCAGGTCCAGCACGAAGCAAAGGACATCGTGGACGCAGCATTGCGCCCCTGACGTCGACGCCGCACGCACGACGCCGACAACGCGACAGCGTTCGCGGACAGCGAGCGGCGCAACCGGAGCATCCGAGATCGGATTCGAACCCGAAGGAATACCCTGGCCGTCTGTCGGCGCTGTCGTTCGTGCGCGCGCCGGATTGGCCTCACGTCGATCTCCCAGGACGAAACGAGAACAACCGCCATGACGCAGACCGCCACCGCTCCCGCCCCGGCGCCGACGACGGCATCCAGCGCGGTGATGTCCCACCGCCAGATCCTTCTCGTCATCTACGGGCTCATGGCCGGGATGTTCCTCGGCGCACTCGACCAGACGGTAGTCGGCACCGCGATCCGAACCATCGGCGACGACCTGCACGGACTGAACCAGCAGGCGTGGGTCACGACCGGTTACCTCATCGCGTCGACGATCATGACGCCCATCTACGGGAAGCTCTCGGACATCTTCGGTCGCCGACCGCTCTTCCTCACCGCAATCGGCATCTTCATCGTCGGGTCATTCGCGTCGTCGTTCTCGCAGACCATGCTGATGCTGGCGGCGTTCCGTGCCATTCAGGGCATCGGCGCCGGAGGTCTGATGTCGCTGCCGCTCGCAATCATGGGCGACATGCTCGCTCCCCGTGAGCGCGCGAAGTACCAGGGCTACTTCCTCGCCGTCTTCGGCATCTCGAGCGTGATCGGCCCCCTGGTCGGCGGAGTGTTCGCCGGCGCCAGTCAGATCTTTTTCATCAGCGGCTGGCGGTGGGTGTTCCTCATCAACGTGCCGATCGGGATCGTCGCGCTCTTCATGGTCCTCACCTTCTTGCACCTGCCGAAGGTTGGCGAACGGAGAGCGCCGCGAATCGACTGGTGGGGTGCCGCGCTCGTCATCGTCACCCTGGTCCCGTTGCTGCTGGTTGCGGAGCAAGGACGGACCTGGGGCTGGACAAGCCCCGGCTCATGGGCCTGCTATGTGACCGGCGCCGTCGGCTTCGTGCTCTTCGTCATCGTCGAACGCTTCATGGGCGACGACGCGATCATCCCCCTGAAGCTGTTCGGGTCCCATGTCTTCTCAATGGCGACGATCCTCAGCGTGCTCGTCGGATTCGGGATGTTCGGCGCGATGCTGACGATCCCGCTCTACCTGCAGATCGTCAAGGGCGTGACTCCGACGCAGTCCGGTTTCTCGATGCTTCCGATGGTCCTGGGCCTCATGATCGCGTCGATCGGCTCGGGCCAGATCGTCTCGCGCACTGGCCACTACCGGATCTTCCCGGTCACCGGAACAGCCAGCACGGCGATCGGCTTCGTGCTCCTCACGCGCATCACGGCGGACACGCCCCTCTGGTTCCTGATGCTCGGCATGTTCGGGATCGGCCTCGGACTCGGACAGCTCATGCAGACGTTGACGCTCGCTGCCCAGAACTCCGTCGCTCCGCGCGATATCGGTGTGGCGACGAGCGCCGCGACCTTCTTCCGACAGATCGGTGGAACGCTTGGGACCGCCGTGCTGCTCTCCGTTCTGTTCTCGCTGATGCCGACGAACATCACGAACGCCCTGTCGAACAAAGCGGACCTGACCAACGCCTTGGACGCCGCGCTGAACCCGGCGGTCGCCGGAGCTCCACGAAACCAAGGCGTCATGCATCAGATCTGGGACCCGATCGTGACGCCGCTGAAGAAGGGCATCGACGGATCGCTCAGCGCGGGTGAGGCGAAAGCGAAGGCCGCAGCAGACGCAGCAGTGACGCAGCAGGTGACGAAGGCGGTTCAGGGGCAGGTCGCCGCCGGAGCGGTTCCAGCATCGGCAGAGCAATCCGTCATCGACCAGCAGGTCGCCGCGGCGAAACCGAAAGCCGAGGCGAACGCGCTTGCAGCCGTTGCGAAGCAGGCGCACGCATCCGTGCAGAACGGCGCCCTCGTCGTCGACTGGTCGAACAGCGCGGATCGTCGGTACTACGTCGACAAGTCCGTGCCGACCATCCTCTCGAAGCTCCGCTCCGGCACGGGCGGTGGGAGCGCCTCCGACACGACCGACACGTCGTTCCTGAACGGTGCCGACCGTGCCCTCACCCGCCCGTTCCTCGTTGGGTTCAGCGACTCGGCCGTCACCGTCTACACCGTCGGTCTCGGCGTCATCCTCCTCGCGTTCGTCCTGACGTGGTTCTTCCGCGTCCCACCGTTGCGGAAGGTGTCCGGGCTCCAGGAACAGGCCGACGCGGCCCGAGCGTCAGCGGGCGCGAACCCAAGCGACTCGGACGACGGCGTGAATGCCGTGTCGCGCACCGCGACGAACGCCGACCAGGTGCCCGTGGAGGCGCAGGCCGCAGCAAATGCCGGCGTCGCGCTCGTCGCCCCGAACAGCGATGGCAGTGACTCCATCCCCGTGTCGCCCGACGTCTCCCCCGCGCCCGTTCGTGCCGACGCGGCCGCGCAGCGCGACACGCGTGCCCCGCTTCCCGACGCCCCTACCCACGGGGCGCACTCCGCGACGGGGTCCGTCGACGCGGAGCCGGCGCACACGAGCTCTCGTGGAACTCCCCGGCACGCAGCCGTCCTCGAAGCCGACCCCGTCGATGAGGGATCGAGCCGCGCGGACTCCGCCGTTGAATCCGACCCTGCGGTCAGTTCGAGCGAGCATGCCCACGGCCGCCACACGGGAGACTCGCCCGCGTCATAGGCTGATTGCGTGCACGGAGAATACAAAGTCCCGGGCGGCAAGCTCGTCGTCGTCGACCTCGATGTGGTCGACGGTCGGATACAGAACTTCCAGCTCGCCGGCGACTTCTTCCTCGAGCCGGACGACGCCCTCGGTGACATCAATGCCGCGGTGAACGGACTGCGAGCGGATTCCGACACGGCAGCGATTGCCGCTGCGGTGCGGGAGGCGCTTCCTTCGGGCGCCGTGCTGCTCGGATTCTCGCCGGAAGCGGTTGCGGTCGCGGTGCGGCGATCGATGGCCCGCGCAACGAGCTGGCGCGACTACGACTGGGAGATCATCCACGAAGGGCCGATCGCCCCGAATGAGCACCTCGCGCTCGACCAGGTGCTCACCGAAGAAGTGGGGGCCGGTCGTCGCGGTCCGACCCTGCGGATCTGGGAGTGGGACGAGTCCGCCGTCGTCATCGGGAGCTTCCAATCCCTCCGCAACGAGGTCGACCCCGACGGCGCTGCACGGCACGGTGTGCAGGTCGTCCGTCGCATCTCGGGTGGCGGCGCGATGCTCATGGAGGCCGGCGCAATCATCAGCTACTCGCTCTACGCGCCGACCGACCTCGTGCAAGGAATGAGCTTCGCCGACTCGTACGCGTATCTCGACGAGTGGGTGATCGAGGCGCTCCGCGGCATGGGGATCGACGCGTTCTACCAGCCGCTCAACGACATCAGTTCCGCCAAGGGCAAGATCGGGGGCGCGGCCCAGAAGCGGCTCGGGACCGGCGCACTCCTCCATCACGCGACCATGAGCTACGACATGGACGGCGAGAAGATGGTGCAGATCCTCCGCATCGGACGCGAGAAGATGAGCGACAAAGGGACCACGAGTGCGGCGAAGCGGGTGGATCCGCTCCGATCCCAGACGGGCCTCTCCCGCGCCGAGATCATCGACCGCCTCATCGCCGGATTCACGGCGCGCTTCAACGCGCACCCCGGTGCCGTGACGGACGATGAGCGAGCCCGGGCACAGCAGCTCGTCGACACGAAATTCGCGACCGACGCATGGCTTCGTCGCGTCCCCTGACGCGAGCTTGCTCAAACGGCGACGGCCTCCTCGAGGGGTCTTCGAACGACGCCGCCCCCTCGAGGAGCCGCGTCAGTCTTCCGCGACCAGCTCCTGGTAGTCCGGGTGACGGTCGATCCAGGCACGGACGTAGCTGCACTGCGGCACCACAGTCCGTCCACCGCTTGACCGGACGTCATCGAGCGCCTGCTCGACGAGCATGGAGGCATGTCCCCCGCCCCGATACTGCGGGTCCACCTCGGTGTGGACGAAGCGGATCACATCGTCGTCCAGCTCGTACGCCGCGAATCCGATGACCTCACCGTCCTCCACAAGCGAATACTGGTGTCGGTCCTCGTCGTTGTGAACGCGTGCCATCGCTCGACCCTACGCGCCGCAACTCGGCCGCGTCGGCGGCTGGCGCGTCAGGACACGATCCGGTTCAGCCAGGCGACGAGGTCCGCGATGACCTCGTCGCGATTGAGCTCGTTGTAGATCTCGTGCCGCGCGTCCTGATAGACCCGCACTGCAACGTCGGACAGCCCGGCACGCTCCCGATATGCGCGCGCAAGCCGCTCGATCGAGCGCGGGCCGCCCAGCGGGTCGTCGGATCCGACCTGCAGCAGCATCGGGACGTCGTGCTGCACGCCCCGACGCGGCACACCGAGAAGTCGAAGCGTGTCCGCGATCCCGAACAGTTCGACGACCTTCGCCTCGACCGCGAGCGGATCCACGGCCATTGCGTCGATGATCGAGCGGTCTCGTGTGAGCCATTCGAATCGCGTCGGTCCTAAGGCTGCGTGGCGCTTGTTGAGATCGCCGCTGTTCATCCACCCTGGCAGCCGATACGCCGATCCCGACAGCACGATTCCTGCATAGGCCCCGCTGTCCTCGTTCACGATCTTCTGCGCCATGAGCGAGCCCCACGAGTGGCCGAGGAGCACCACAGGGAGGCCCGGCTCCTCCTCCTGGGCGACGCGCGTCATCTGTCGGACCGCCGCGATCGCCGCTCGAAGACCGCCGGGCCCGAGACGACCGAGCTTCGATCGATCGCCATCCCACTGCGCCATGCCCGTGCGACCGTGACCCCGATGATCGTTCACGTAGACGGTGAAGCCCGCCTGAACGAGGTCCTGGGCGAGGGGCTCGTACCGGAGGCCGTGCTCACCAACGCCGTGCGCGATCTGAACCAGCCCGCGCGGCTTTCCGGCTCGCCAGGTCGAGTACATGATCTCGACCCCGAACGCATCGCGGAACGACGCATCACCCCGGGCGGCTGAGAACGTTGGCACAGCGCCATCTTGGCAGACGGATGCGCCAATCGGACACGATCCTGTGCGCGCATTGATTCGTTCACCGAACTAATTTGCTACGATCGCTGACGTGACCATGAGCCCGCCGATACCCTCGCCCCCGCGAGCCGCACCCCATGCGTCCCTCAGCACCGACCTCCGCGTGTCTGTCAACCGTCTCTCTCGACGACTGCGCAATGAGAAGGCCGACGCCTCGCTCCCGGACTCGCTCTTCTCAGCCCTCGCCCGCCTTGATCGCGAGGGCGCCAAGACGCTCGGAGAGCTGAGCCGTGTCGAAGGGGTGACCCCGCCCTCCATGACGAAGACTGTCGCTGCGCTCCTCGACCGTGGACTGATCTCCAAGTCGGTGGACGACGCGGACCGTCGACGCGTGCTTCTCGAGCCGACAGCGTCCGGCACCGCGCTCGTCGCCGAGACCCGGCGGCGCCGTGATGCGTGGCTGAGCCCCCGGCTCGCTCGACTCTCGCCCGACGAGCGGAAGACACTTGCCGCCGCGACCCTGATTCTGAGGAGGCTCGCGCAGCAGTGAGCTCCATGTTCCGATCGCTCAGCGGGCGAAACTACCGCATCTGGTTCTCGGGCGCCCTCGTGTCGAACGTCGGCACCTGGATGCAGCGCACCGCCCAAGACTGGATTGTGCTCACGCACCTGACGCACAACAGCGCCGTAGCTGTCGGTGTCACGATGGCCTGCCAGTTCGGCCCCCAGTTGCTCTTCATGCCGATCTCCGGTCTCATTGCGGATCGATTCGACCGGCGACGCACTTTGATGCTGACGCAGCTGCTGATGGGCGCACTCGGACTCGCGCTCGGCATCATGGTGCTGACGAACACCGCGACGCTCCTCAGCGTCTATGGGTTCGCGCTGGCCCTCGGCGTCGTCGCTGCCTTCGACGCCCCCGTTCGACAGGCATTCGTCTCTGACGTCGTACGCGGAGAGCATGTGCCGAACGCGGTCGCGCTGAACTCCGCGTCATTCAATGGCGCGCGACTGATCGGACCGGCCGTGGCCGGCCTCCTGATCACCGCGATCGGCTCTGGCTGGGTCTTCATCCTGAACGCGGCATCGTTCCTGGCGGTCCTCGGCGCACTGCGCTTCATCGACCCCGCACAGCTGACGAAGCGCTCGAAAGCGGGCCGTGGGCCGGGCCAGATCAAAGCGGGATTCGCATACGTCCGGACTCGACCGGACATCATGATCGTGCTGGCGATGGTGTTCGTCGTCGGCACATTCGGAGTCAACTTCCCGATCTTCACCTCGACGATGTCCGAGATCGTGTTCCACCGAGGCGCGGGAGAGTTCGGGCTCCTCAACTCGATCATGGCGATCGGGTCGGTGGGCGGCGCGCTTCTCGCCGCGCGCCGCGACCGCCCACGGATTCGGCTGCTCGTCGGGGCGGCCGCTGGGTTCGGTGTCGCCTGCGGGGTCGCGGCCCTGATGCCGACCTACTGGACGTTCGGCGCAGTGCTCGCGCTGCTCGGCCTGGTGTCGATGACATTCATGAACACGGCGAACTCGCTCGTGCAGACGACCACGGAGGCCGCTATGCGGGGCCGCGTTATGGCGCTTTACATGGCGATCTTCGCTGGTGGCACACCTCTCGGAGCCCCGGTCGTCGGCTGGGTCGCGGACGCCTTCGGACCACGATGGTCGCTCGGCGTCGGAGCGGCTTCCGGATTCGTCGCATTCGCGATCGCTGCGGTCTGGCTCACCCGATCACAGAACTTGCGCCTTCGATTCGACTCCCGCGCGCCGCTGCGCTTCGCCGTCGTGACGGCATCCGCGGCCACGGCGTCAGGAGCGGACGGACGACTGCGCCGCGCGTTGGAGCGGGACGAAGTCGTCGCAGACCGCTCGAGCGGGGTGTGACCGACAGGATCACGCTCTGACGACGAGCACGGTGGGACCCTGTCAAATAGCGCGGCAAAGCCCCCCGCTGCTAGACAAACTAGTTAGAGCGTCTAGCATTGATCACATGTCCTCCCAGCACCTTCCTGGTGCCTCGGGATTCTGGTATGGAGCAAGTCCCGAGGCATCGGCTATCGATGTCCTCAACGCCCTCCGCCGCTATCGCACCGCTGAAGCCGCGGCCGGGCGGCGCGCCCGAGAAGCGCTCGGCGTCGGCGAGAACGGACTCGCCGCGCTGCGGATCTTGATCAACGCCGAGCACGAGGGCCGGAAGGTCAACGCGAAGCTCTTGGCTGAACGCCTCGGCATCACAGCAGCATCGACATCAGCGCTGGTCGATCGGCTGGTCCGGTCGGGCTACGTCGAGCGGGAGGCCGATCCCGACGACCGCCGCGGCATCATCCTCACAGCGACTGGTAGCGCGATGCGTGAAGCGCTCGCAATCATTGAAGCGATGGACAACCGCACCGTTGCTGCGGCCAGCGACCTCCCCGCAGCTGCGACCGATGTCATCGTTCGATTCCTCAACACCATGACGAGCGCCGTCGACGTTCAGGACCAGACCGAGTCTCACGACGATTCACAATCGATCGACTCCCCGGGGGCAGACGCTCGAGGAGCGGCGATGCGGACACGCGATAGTGAGCCCGCTGATCGCTAGACCTTCTAGCGATATTGGTGCACAATGAATGGGTCGGCGCAGGTCGGGTACCTTGCCGGCCTCCCGTCGAGGTGCTCGCGGGAGCAGGCGGCAGCCCGGCGACCTGATCCGCCGGGCTGCTGTTCTTTTCCCACTGACTCGCACTCGGCCTCGGTGCGGCGCAGGATGATTCAGTGAGCGATCGAACTGTTCGAGGAGACCCGAAAGCCTCCCACGGGGAGGCGCACCCCAGTGCGCCGGAGGAGTCGATGCCGCTGCGCGAACTCGATTCGTACGCTCGAGCCGAGGTCGCACTCCACCGCATCCGGCGCGGCAGCGACCCGGCACTGGAGGCGTTCGACCTCGCGAACACGCTCAACGACGAGTGGACCCGTCGGGTCGCGGCGCGCATCCGGCGCTGGTTCCGGCGACGCTGACTGCGCGCGTCAGGGAGGCACGGCCAGCGCTCCGGGCGTCGGTATCCGGTTCGCCGCTGGCCTGGACGGCACTCACATCAGAACGGTAGCCGCTGGTCTCAGTTCGAGCGCTCCGGCCGGAACGCCGTCACCACGGCGGCGATGTCGTCCGCACCGTGACCGTCCCGACTCGCGGCCGCGTATGTGTCCCGGAGCGCTTCGAGCAGGGTCGTTCCGACGCCCGCCGGTGTCGCCGCGTCGAGCATGAGCCCGATGTCTTTCCGGAGCCCATCCAATGCGAATTGCGGCGCGAACTGGTCGTCGATCATGGCCGTTCCCTTGGCGTGCGCATAGGGAGAGTCGGATGCCGTGCCCTCGATGGCGGCGAGAAAGAGTCCCGGGTCGAGCCCGAGCGCACGCGTCAGCGTGAGCGACTGTGCGGTCGCGGCGGTGATCGACGCGATCCAGGCGTTCGCGGCGAGCTTCAGCGCAGAGCCGTTGCCAACGGTATGGCCCGCAACAACGGTCTTCGACCCCATCGCATCGAGGACCGGTCGTACTCGATCGATGAGGTGCTCGGGCCCGGCTGCAAGCATCGTCAGCTTGCCCTGCTCAGCCGGCGCCTTGGTGCCGAGCATCATCGCCTCGATCAGGGTGATGCCGTACTTGTCGGCGAGCGCGACGACGGTCTCCGTGCCTTCCAGCCCGATCGTGGAACTCTGCACCCAGATCGCGTCTGCCGGTGCATCGCCCGCCGCAGCGTCGAGCACGTCGACGACGGCGTCCGTGTCGAACAGGGTGAGCACCACGATTTCGGCGTTCGCGACAGCGTCTGCGGCGGACGACGCCACGTGCGCGCCGTCGTCGGCAAGGGGACGCGCGCGGTCCTCTGTTCGGTTCCAGACGGTCACGTCGTGGTGCTCTCGAATGAGTGAACGGGCGACGCCCGCTCCCATGGCACCGGTTCCTAGCACGGCGACGCGCATAGTCGATCCTCCTGTCGAAGACGATGAGCGGCCCTCCCCGGCCGCTCGACCGACGCTACGCCGCCGTGTGCGTGCGCTCTCAGCGCACCTACGCGTCGCCGGCGGGCGCGCGCCCTCAGCGCACCTGCGCGTCACTCTCGCGCGCGACGACTGCGAGGACAGCCTCGCCATAGGCGTCACGCTTCGCGGCGCCGATGCCGCTGATCTCCTGGAGCGCTTCGATCGACGTGGGTCGTGTCGCGGCGATTCCTCGAAGAGTCGCATCGCTGAACACGACATACGCCGGGACGCTCTGCGCCCGAGCCGTTTCCGCACGCCACGCACGGAGCGCTTCGAAGAGATCCAGCGCCTCCGCCGGGATGTCCGGCGGAGCAGTTCGACGAGTCCGAGCGCCCTTCGGCGCCCGGACAGGATCTCTGCGCAGCCGGACGGTCGTCGTACCCGACAGGACAGCGGCGCTTCCCGCCGCGAGCGTCAGAGTCCCGTAGCCATCGCCAGAAACGCCGACGAGCCCTTGGGCGAGCAACTGCCGCACGATCGCTCGCCAGTCCTGCTCGGCGATGTCCGAGCCGATCCCGAAGGTGGTGAGCGATTCGTGACCGAGTTCGGCGACGCGCGGCGAGCGTTTCCCGACGAGGATGTCGATGAGGTGCACTGCGCCAAACCGCTGATGCCGCTCCCGATCGAGTCGCACGATCGTAGAGAGCAGTTTCTGCGCCGGGATGGTGCCGTCCCATGCCTCCGGTGGGGCGATGCACGTGTCGCAGTTGCCGCATGGTTCGGACTGCTGCCCGAAGTACGCAAGCAGCTGGACGCGACGGCATTCGATGGTCTCGCAGAGCGCGAGCATCGCGTCGAGATGGGCGCTCAGCTGGCGACGACGCGCCGGGCCACCCTCGGACTGGTCGATCATCCGGCGCTGCTGGACCACATCGTTCAGTCCGTACGCGAGCCACGCGGTCGACGGGAGACCATCGCGGCCAGCGCGACCGGTCTCCTGGTAATAGCCCTCGATCGATTTCGGGAGATCCAGGTGGGCCACGAACCGGACGTCGGGCTTGTCGATGCCCATGCCGAAGGCGATGGTCGCGACCATGACGATTCCGTCTTCCCGAAGAAAGCGCGCCTGGTTTCGCGCTCGAACGTCCGCGTCGAGACCGGCGTGGTAGGGCAACGCTTCAATGCCGTGTTCGCGGAGCTGCGCAGCGGTGCGTTCGACAGAGTTCCGCGACAGGCAGTAGACGATCCCGGCGTCGCCGTCATGCTCGGTGCGGATGAACTTGAGCACCTGCTGCAACGGCGCGGTCTTCGGTTCGATCCGATATTGGATATTGGGCCGGTCGAAGTCGGAGACGAAGTGCGCCGCATCGACCAGGCCGAGGCGCTCGGCGATCTCTCGGTGCGTCTGCGGGGTCGCGGTGGCGGTGAGCGCAATGCGCGGCACGGTCGGCCAGCGCTCGTGCAGCACGCTCAGCTCGAGATAGTCGGGGCGGAAGTCGTGCCCCCACTGCGCAACGCAATGCGCTTCATCGATCGCGAAAAGCCCGATGGTGGCGCGGTCGAGGAGCGCGCGCGTCTGCTCTGACCGCAGACGCTCCGGCGCGAGGTAGAGCAGGTCGAGCTCACCGCTGAGCAGGTCTCGCTCGACAGCAGCCCGGTCAGCCGGCGACTGCGTCGAGTTCAGGAATGCGGCGCGCACGCCATGCGCCGCAAGTGCGTCCACCTGATCCTGCATCAGCGCAATCAGCGGCGAGACCACGACGCCCACGCCGTTACGGAGGAGCGTCGGCACCTGATAGCAGATCGATTTCCCGCCACCGGTCGGCATGAGCACCAGGGCGTCGCCGCCCGACACGACGCGGTCGACGATGTCCGCCTGCTCGCCCCGGAATGCGGGATACCCCCAGACACGCTGCAGTGTCTCGAGCGCGAGCTGACGCGATTCCGACGCGGCGCGCTGGGTCGGCGGCGCAGTGACTCCGGAGCTCACGGTCATGCGTGTCAGCCTAGAGAGCCCCGCCGACACCGCTCTGCTCGACCATGGAGCCTGTGGACAGCGGTCCGCCGGCATCGTTCTGCTGGATCTGTCCCCAATCGGCTGGATCGGCGCCGGCTGCGACCCACGAGGGTGCCCGATGCCGGAGGCGCGGCGCCTCACGTCCGGGTCGACGCCGGATCAGCCCGGCGCGGCGAGCGCTGATCTCGACGAGGAACGCGTAGACGAACAGGGTGACGACCGTGATCCCCAGTTGCAGCACCGACTCGTGACCATCATTCGGGTTGATCTTCGACCAGCCAGGCGCCTGTAGGACGAAGATGCCGACGTTGTTCAAGGCGTGGGCGAGGATTCCAGCCTCCAATCCCCCGGTCCTCCAGGTCAGGAGGGCCGCGACGAATCCGAACGAGGCGACGTCGAGAATTGCGATCGGGTCGTAGCCGTTGGGCACGTGCGCCGCGCCGAAGCAGACCGTCGACGCGACGAACGCGACGATCGGGTTCCGCACCCACGACCCCACGGTCTGCTGCACGAAGCCGCGGAACATGTACTCCTCGGCTGCCGCTTGGAGGGGAACGAGCACGATGACCATGACGATCGCGACGATCGTCGTCGTCGCGGACACGGTCGGGTGGCCGATCTCCGCCATGTTCGGAACGAACGCTCCATGGCGAACGACGAAGTATCCGGACATGACGCCCGGAATGCCGACCGCTTGCACCCCCACGGTGAGCACCGCGAGCGCTGCAAGCGGAAGGAGACAGCGGGCAAGCCACCGCCATCGGATCCGGAACGCGACGCTCGACAACTGCCCGATCGGGCCAAGACCCGCGAGGCGCACCGCGACCATCATCGCTGGCAGCAGAACGGCGAGTGAGACGAGCGTCAGAGCGAGCACCGCGGGATGCGACGGATCGAGCGGGTCCTTCGCGAGCCGCGTCGTGAAGGATCGCGCCGCATCCGCGCCGCCGATGCTGAACTCGATGAGGAGCAGCACCACCGCGATGACGATCTGTGTTGCCAACCAGAACCCGAGCATGATCGCAAGTGCGACAAGCGGGCGCCACCAGCGGTAGCGCGGGTGGACGCGAAACAGCCGGTGGTAGGCGACGCTCACGAGGGGAAGGGTATCGGCCGGAGTCATGCGCTCGCCGTGACCGAGCCGAGCGGGCAGGATTGACCGGTGATCACTGTCGTTCTCGGTCTCTGCGGCGCGATCATCTACGGCTTCGCCGATTTCCTCGGGGGTGTTGCTTCTCGTCAGCTTCGCCCCGTGGCTGTGACCGCCATGACGGCGACGATCGGGATCCTTCCGCTGATCGTCGGTCTGGCCCTGTTCGGCGGCCGATTCTCACCCGCGACCGTCGTGTTCGGCCTCATCGGCGGCGTATCGGGCGGCATTGGGATCCTGCTGCTGTACGCGGCGCTCGCGGTCGGTCCGATGAGCGTTCTCTCGCCGATCACCGCGGTCTTCTCGGCACTCGTCCCGGCCGTCGTCGGACTGGCACGCGGCAGCGCGCTGCCCCCGCTGTCGATCGGAGCACTCATCGCCGGGATCATCTCCGTCGTCCTCGTCGCCGCGGTTCCGGACCGGAGTGGCGCGCGTCTCACGGTCCGTGGGATCCTCGCCGCGGTGATCGCCGGGTGCGGCTTCGGCGGCCTGGTCTTGGCGTACGACGCAACCCCCGCGGATGCCGGTGTCGCTCCCCTCGTCGTCGCGCGCATCCTGGAGGCGGTGCTGCTGTCACTCGCGGCCGTCGCCTCCCTCAGTCGCACGGGTCGGCGCCAGCGACGTCGGCAACGGGCACCCTTCGTTGCGAGTGCAGCGCTCCGGTCGCGTCTCGGATGGCGGTTCTGGCTGGTGGTCGTCGCCTGCGGCGTGTGCGATGCCAGCGCGAACGTGTTCATCCAGTCGGCGCTCCACTCCAGCGGGGATCCGTCGACGCTGCCGGTCGTGAGCGTGCTCAATGCGCTCTATCCGATCGGCACGATCGCCCTGGCGTGCGTAGCGCTCCGGGAACGGCTGACGACGATCCAGGCTTCCGGCATTGCGCTCGCAGTGGCCTCGAGCGCGGTCTTGGCGCTGCACTGAGCGCCAACGGTCGCGCCACGCCATTCAGACCGTCGTCGTGACCGTCGAGCCTCCGGTCGCCGACCGCCTGACGGAGATGCGCTCCGGAATTCGCTGTTTCAGCTCCTCGACGTGACTGACGATGCCGACCTGGCGTCCGTCTGCGGTGAGTTGCGCGAGCTGCCCGAGGACATCGTCGAGCGTCTCCGGATCCAGTGTCCCGAATCCCTCGTCGACGAACAACGTTCCGAGTCGGGTGCCGCCGGCCTCTGCCTGCACGACATCGGCGAGACCGAGCGCGAGGCACAGCGAGACGGTGAACGTCTCGCCCCCGGACAGGCTTCGTGGGTCGCGGGTGCGGTCGGTGTGGTGGTCCCGGACGGCGAGCGCGAGTCCGGTACGTCGCGCTTTGCTGCCGCGTTCCCGTTCATCCGACGGCTCGAGTGCGAACCGGCCGCCGAAGAGGGTGACGAGCCGAGCGTTCGCCGCCGCGATCACGTCTGCAAAGCGGCGCATCAGCACGAAGGTGCCGAGTGTGATCCCGCTCGGATTGACACCTGGCTGACCGCTGACGAGATCCGCAAGGCGGACCACCGCGCGGGTCCGCACCGCGATCGCGTCACGTGCCTGGACCGCATCGGCGAGCGCGATCGCACATGCGGCGCTTTGTGTGCTTCGTTCCGCCGCGGTCGCCGCCTGCGCTGCGAGAGTCGCAACGAGTTGCTCGAGGTCGTTCGCGTTTGCGCGCACGATCTTGAGCTCGGCGTCGTCGATTGCATCGTGGGCCGCAGCGTCGATCGCCGGCTCGGCGAGCCCCGCGGCCACGATCGTCGCTTCACGTTCATGCGCTGCGACCGTGGCGCGAAGTGCGCTCGCTGCGGGCGGGTCGAGGGCACTCTGGCGCGCTGCCGCCGCGTCCAAGAAGTCCTCCGTGTCGAGTGCCCGAGCGACTTCGACGCCGCGCTCATCGAGATCGGTGCGTGCGCTGCGGAGTTGCGCCGCGCTCTGCACGAGCTGCTGCAGCGCCTCCGCGTCGGCGGCCAGCACGTCGCGCGCCGCATCGAGCTCCGCCTCCGGGTCGGCGCCGAGTGCGTGCAGCGTCTCGGCTGCGGAGGCCTGCAGCGATCGGTCTTCGTCGATCGCCGCATCGAGCGACTGCAGCCGCTCCACTGCCGCGGCGATCGCGCTGGCGCTGACCGAACGTCGGTCGGTGAGCTCTGCGGATTCCGCGTCGAAGACGTCGAGCGCGAACTGCGCGTCCCGGAGGCGCTGGGCAGCGTCGAGCGCCTGCGCGCGGCGGCGTTCGAGGTCGCGCGCCATGGTGTCGAGGACGTCGCGAGGTCGCGCAGCAAGCTGCTCGTGCAGCGCGTCGCGGCGCTCCCGGCACGCCGCGTGGGTGCCGACGACGTCACGGAGCGACATCTCTGCGTCGGCGCGAGCGGCCGCGGCTCGGTCGATGTCGTCGGGCGTCGGATGGTCGTCCGCCGGTCGTGCGAGGTTCGGGTGCTCGATCGACCCGCACACCGGGCAGGCCGTTCCGGCCACGAGCTCCGCCCCGAGCTCACCGGCGAGTCCGGCGATACGCCGCTCGCGCAGTTCCGCCTCATGGTGAACGGCCGCTTGCGCCGCGCTCGTCGCCGAGGACACGTCGATGGCAAGCGCCGCAAGCTCGCGCTCAGTCGCCGCAAGCGTCTCGTGCGCCGTGCGCTCGGCCTCGAGGATCTCGTGCTCGCGTCGAAGGTCATCCAGTTCGGCGGCGCCGATCGATGCTTCGCCAATCGCCTCGATCAACGCGGCGCGTTCGGCCGGCCGCGCCGCAATGCGGGCGTCGAGTGCCGCGAGCGATTCTCGTTCGGTCTGGAGGGCCGTGGCGGTCCGCGTCCGTTGCAGCCGTCGGTCAGTGAACACCGCCGCTCGACCGATCACCGTCGCCGCTTCCGCGACGGCCGTGCGGAGCGCGCGGATTCGGTCCTCAAGGAGCTCGACGTCGTCCGGAAGGCCAGCGGCGAACACCGCATCGTCGGAGCCGACGTCATCGCCGCGACGCCCCGGGGCCGCGGATACCTGGACGAACGAAGCGCGCTGCAGGGCTGCCGCTGCCGCCTCCAATGCCCGATCATGGTCGCGCTCACGAGAGCTGAACCGTTCTCGTGCGGCCTCGAGCCCGCCGATGACTCCGAGCACGCGCGAGGCCCGCTCGGCAGCGAGCAGCCGAGCGCGCGAGCTCGCGACGTCGGCAGCAGCGTTGTCGAGCGTCGCGGACCGCGCCAGCAACTCGGCGCGACGATGCACGGCGGCGAGCCGCTGTTCCGCCGCGTGTTCGACGCGGCGCCCTTCGGCGAGGCGGTCGCGCTCCGCCGCGAGGTGGCGAGCGGTGTTTGCGGCTGCTGCTGCGAGTTCGTCGACCACTCTGGGAACGGTGTCGATGTCCGCGTCTGCGACGCCGCTTGCCTGCTGAAAGCGGCTCAGTGCGTCAGTGACCGCGGCGTCCGCGGTCTGCACAGCTCCGGCGGCATCCCGTCGGCGCTGCACGAGTACCTCTGTCGTTGCCTCGTAGATGTCGGTCGCAAACAGGGACTGCAGCAGCCGGCGACGGTCTTCACCGGATGATCGGAGGAACCGCGCGAACTCGCCCTGCGGCAGGATCACGGTCTGCACGAACTGCGCGCGGTCCAATCCGATGATCCGAGGGATCTCGACGCCGATTTCCTGGGCACGGTCGGAGATGGGCTCCCCGACCTGATCGTCCGGGGCTGCCAGCCGCCACAGCTGCGCAGACTGGTGCTGGCGAACAGTTCCGCCTCCGCGCTTCGGGCGCGCGTATGCGGGGGTGCGCCGAACACGATGCACCCCTGCAGCGGTCTCGAAGACGAGGTCGACGAACGGCTCGACGCCCGGATCCGCATGCTGACTGTGCAGCCGGTCCACGCTCGATGATTCGCCGGCCAACGACCCGTAGAGCGCGAATGCGATGGCGTCGATGATCGTCGATTTCCCGGCGCCGGTCGGGCCGTCCAGGAGAAACACTCCAGATGCCCCCAGCGCGGCGAAGTCGATGTGCACGGTGCCGGGGAACGGGCCGATCGCGCGGAGATCCAGCGTGTGCAGATACATCAGCGCGCCACCTCCATGGCCCGTGCGGCCTCGTATGCCTCGCGGAGGAGGCCCCGCTCGTCGGTCGTCGCAGCAGCGCCGGTCGTGAATCGGACGAAGTCGGCGGCAACGTCGACCGGATCCGCACCCGGATGCACCACGACGGGTGTTTCCTTTCGGCGCACGGCTGGCTGGTGGACGACGGCGAGCGCGTGCGGGAGCCGCTCCCGCACGCGGGCCACCATCCGATCCGGATGAGCTGGATCGGTCACGAACACACGCGCCCATGCGTCCGCATGGCCGCCGTGCTCGCCGGATTCAAGCTCCGCCATCGTCGTCGTGATGTCCACGAGACGCCGCGGCACAGGTGCGGCGATCCGTTCGACCGTGACCGAGCCGGCCTGTCCGAGATCGACCAGTGCCACCGATTTCCGCTGGTGCCGCTCGCCGAAGGAGAAGGCCAGCGGCGAGCCGGCGTACTGGATCCGGCCGCTCTCGCCGACCTGCTGCGGACCGTGGAGGTGGCCGAGTGCCACGTACGAGAAGTCAGCGAACGTGGCGGCCGCGACGCGGTCCACGCCACCGACCCGGATGTCCTGCTCGCTCTCGCTGGGCGCGCCGCCAGCGACGAACGCATGCGCAATCACCACCGATCGGGCAACCCCGCGGGTGGCGAGATCGGATCGAATGCGGTCGACCGCAGCCCCGACGACCGCCTGGTGCGAGCGCGCGAGCGGGGTATCAGGGGTCGGTGCGAGCGTCTGCCGCACCATGTCCGGCGCGAGAAACGGGATCCCGTACACGGCGACGGGGCCGTGTTCGTCCGCGAGGAGGATCGGCTCGTGGAGCCGGTCGACCGAGGCAAGGATCCGGACGCGACCGGTCATCAGGTCCGCCCCGAAGCCGAGTCGCACCGCCGAGTCGTGGTTGCCCGGGACAACAACGACCTGGGCGCGGCGGGACAGCTCATGCAGCGCATGAGAGAGGAGACGTACCGCGGGCACTGGCGGGATGGCACGGTCGTAGACATCGCCGGCGACCACCACAAGATCGACGGCGCGCTCGTCGACGACATCGGTGAGGAACCGGAGGAACGCCGCCTGGTGCTCGAGCAGGTCCGTACCGAGGAGCGTGCGGCCGAGGTGCCAATCGCCAGTGTGCAGGATTCGCACCGCTTGTCCTTTCCGACCGAGCTCCGGCGGGGCCCGATCGGCAGCAACGCTAGCGGCGACCTCGGACACCGCCAGGCGTACCGTCGACCGTATGACGCCATCGGACCTGCTCGTTGAAGCATTCTCCCGTGTCCCGGAAACCGTCGAACGCGCCGTGCGCGGACTTTCCGAGGACCAGCTCGCATCTCGACCCGCCGCGGGAGCGAATACGCTTGCGTGGCTCGCCTGGCACATCGCGCGGGGCCAGGACGCCCAGATCGCGGCATTGCAGGGGTCGGAGCAGTTGTGGACTGCGGACGGCTGGTACGAGCGATTCGACCTTCCCTTCCCGGCGGATGCGCTCGGGTATGGGATGTCGTCGGACGAGGTGGGGCGGGTCCGTGCCTCGGCGGACCTCCTGCTCGACTACCTGCGCGCAGTGACCGCACGGACGGTCGAATACGTGCGTGGGCTGGAGCCCGACGAGTTCGACGAGGTCGTCGACGACTCCTGGGACCCGCCCGTCACGCGCGGCGTGCGCATCATCAGCATCCTCGATGACGACGTACAGCACGCCGGTCAAGCGGGCTACGTCCGCGGGTTGCTGTTCTTCGCGTAGCCCGGAACGCACGGACGACGATGGGCGCCTCCCGAAGGAGACGCCCATCGTCAGCGCAGTGCAGAGTCAGCGCAGTGCCGAATCAGCGCGCGGCGAGCTCGCCGATCAGATCCTCGCCGGGAGCAGCCGGCACCAGGTCCGCGTCGATCTCCGCGCGGTCGAGGATGCCTTCGATCTTCCGCCGACGGTTTCGGGGGACGATCGTGACGACAGTGCCTTCCTTGCCCGCACGCCCGGTGCGGCCAGAACGGTGCATGTACGTCTTGTAGTCGTCCGGCGCGTCCGCCTGCACGACGAGCGAAACGTCGTCGACGTGGATGCCGCGAGCCGCCACGTCCGTCGCAACCAGGACGTTCACCCGTCCGCTGGTGAGCAGCGAGAGGTTCCGGGTCCGCCGCGACTGGTTCAGGTCGCCGTGGAGCGACGTGGCGCGGATACCGGCGTCTTCGAACTGGTCGGCGAGCCGCTCGGCGTAGGCGCGAGTCCGCGCGAACACGACCGTCTTGCCCGGTCCTGCGACGAGCTCCTCGAGAATCTGATCCTTCTCGCGCTGGTCGACGACGAGCACGCGGTGGTCGATGGTCGAGGATGACTGGTCCTCACCGAGGACCTCGTGCACCGCCGGCTCGACGAGGAACTCGTCCACGAGCGCAGCAACCTGCGTGTCGAGCGTGGCACTGAAGAGCAGCTTCTGCGCACGCGCACCGGTCGGCGTCACCTCGGCCGTGGCCTTGAGGATGCGCTGCACGGGCTCGAGGAAGCCCAGGTCGCACATGTGGTCGGCCTCGTCGAGGACCGTCACGACGACCTCGCTCAGGTCGAGCCGACCCTGCTCCATGAGGTCCTCGATGCGACCGGGAGTCCCCACGACGATGTCGACGCCGCGCTGCAGCGCCCCGACCTGCCGGCCCTGCGGCACGCCACCGTAGATCTGGGTGGTGAAGAGACCGACGGCGCGAGCGATCGGCTGGACGGTGCGGTCGATCTGCAGCGCGAGTTCACGCGTCGGAGCGAGGATCAGCGCGCGGGGGTTGCGGCCCATGCGCCGGTTCTTGCCGCCGCTGTTCTCCATGAGCTTCTCGACGAGCGGTGCACCGAACGCGATCGTCTTCCCGGATCCGGTGCGGCCTCGACCGAGCACGTCCTTGCCGGCAAGGACGTCGGGGATTGTCGCGGCTTGGATCGGGAACGGGCTCGAGGCGCCCATTTCAGCGAGAACGCGGCTGATGTTCGCACCGATTCCGAGGTCCGCGAAGGTCACACCCTCGACGTCTTCGGCGACGATCGCTTCAGCCTGCAGCTTCTCGAGCTTGACGTCCTCCTGCGGCACGAACGGCGTGCGGTCCGCGTCGCCCGCGCTCTGCTCCCACTGGCGGGAGGCGCGTGGTGCGTCCGCGTCGCGACGCTGCGGACGGTCATTGCGGTCGCGTTGATATCCGCGGCCCCGGTCGTCGCGATCGCGCTGTCCGAAGCGGTCCCCGCGGGGAGCGCGGTCGTCTCCGTCAAAGCGACGCTGCGGACGGTCATCACGGTCGAAGCGGCGCTGCGGACGGTCATCACGATCGAAGCGTCCGCCCCGGGGCGCGTCGTCACGATCAAACCGACGCTGCGGACGGTCATCACGGTCGAAGCGGCGCTGCGGCCGCTCGTCACGATCGAAGCGACCGCCACGCGAAGCATCATCGCGATCGAACCGACGCTGCGGCCGGTCATCACGATCGAAACGACGCTGCGGCCGGTCATCACGGTCAAAACGACCACCGCGCGAAGCGTCATCGCGATCAAACCGACGCTGCGGCCGGTCATCACGGTCAAAACGACCGCCGCGCGAAGCGTCATCGCGATCAAACCGACGCTGCGGACGCTCGTCACGGCCGAAGCGATCGTTGCGGGAAGCGTCGCGCTCGCCGTTACGCCCGCCGCGGTCAGCGCGGCGATCGTCGCGCTCGAAGCGGCCGCGTCCACGGTTCGCGTCGGGGTCGCGTGGTTCCCAGTTGGGGCGCGCGGAGCGCTCGCCGTTCGACGTCCGGTTCCGGCGATCCTCAGCGTCCCAGCGCTGCTTCCGGCGCGGGGATGCCGGGTCTTCTGCGCGGTAGCCGCGGTGCTTCGGGCTCCGGGAGGCCGGCGTTCCGTTGGCGTGTCGGGTCCTGTTGTCGGCGCGCGACGACGCGCCCTTCTCGAAATGGGGCATTTGCTTCTTCCAGGGTGCGAACAGGCCGCATTCACCCGGCAGCGACATCGGCGGGGGCAGGTTGCGGAGGGGGTTCATCCCGTCGCGATTCGACGTGATTCCAGCCCTCGAAACACACACACCCAAACCGCAGCATCACGCTGCAGCGTCGAAGGCCGACCGACCTACCCTACGCGACCGCGCGCAAAAGCGCGAGCCCTGCGGCGCGCCGCCCCCGAGCGCATCGGACGTGCCATCAGACTGCGGTCGTGTTGTTCGAGGAGCCGGGTCGCGCTTCCAGACCGTCGATGGCGCGCACGATGACGGTGATCCGCACCGCATGCGAGGTGCTCTTCGCCCTGTCGATCCTCGGAACCGTCGCGCTCGGCGGCGTCGGGGCCCTGCGACGACACGAGCTCCCCGCCGAGGTCGCGCTGGTGGTGTGCTGCTGCGCCGCCGCCGGCGTCATCGTCAACCTGCTGGCCGAGCCGCCTGATCCGGTCGAACAGCGCCGTCGCGGCTGGCACTGAGCGACACCGCGTCGAACGGGTCACGGTCGAGCGTCCGCCCGAGCCGGGCCGCGCGGCGCTCCCGTGGGCGCTCCACGACCGCGTACAGCGCCGGGAGGACGACGAGCGTCAGCAGCGTCGACGAGACGAGGCCGCCGATCACGACCAGCGCCAACGGCTGCGAGATGAATCCGTTCTTCCCGGTGAGGCCCGCGGCCATCGGGATCAGGGCGAAGATCGTCGCGAGCGCGGTCATGAGGATCGGGCGGAGGCGACGGGTCGCTCCCTCGATGAGCGCTTCCGTGACCGCGAGGCCTCGACGCCGGTACTGGTTGACGAGGTCGATGAGCACGATCGCGTTCGTGACGACGATGCCCACGAGCATCAGCACCCCGATGAGCGAGGCGACGCCGATCGGAATTCCCGTGATGATCTGCAGGGCGATCGCACCCGTCGCCGCGAACGGGATCGCGACCAGCAGCAGCAGCGGCTGCAGGAGGCTTCGGAAGGTGGCGACCATCACCACGTAGACGATGAGCACCGCGATGAGTGCGGCGAGAAGCAGCTCGGAGAACGCGGTCGACTGGCTCGCCGCGACGCCGCCGATCGATGCGGAAGCGCCGTGCGGCAGGTGCAGCGCCTTCACGGCCGCGGTGACCGATTGGGTCGCAGCGCCCAGATTCGTCGCCGACGGAGTGACCGTGATCGTTGCCGTGCGTACCGCGTTGAGCGTCGTGACGCTCGTCGGCCCGTTCGATCGCGCCACGGTTGCGATGCTCGAGAGCGGGACGGTCCCTCGGCCGGCCGGGATCGCCAGGTTCTTCAACGCGTCGACCGTGGTTGGCGGGTTCGGGTTCTGCAGATAGATGTCGAGCGTCGTCCCGTCGAGCTGCACGGTGCCCTTCTGCTGCGGCGACACCGATGCAGCGACGAGACCGCCGACCTGACCCTCGGTGAGTCCGATCGCGGCCGCCTTGCTGCGGTCGACCTGCACCGCGAGGTACGGCTGCGCCGCGGCGAGGTTGCTCGTCGCGCCCGTCGTGTTCGGGACGTGCTGCATTCGTGCGAGGACCGTCTTCGCGGCACTCGTGAGGCCGCTCTGGGTGGGAGCGGTGACATCGACCTCGATGTTCGTATCCGACCCGAAGCTCGACGCCGACGACACCGAGAGCGTCCCCTCGTGCTGCAGCGCGTTCAGGCGCTTCCGGACAGCCGCTTGGATTTGGGTCTGGTCGCCGTTCTGCGCGGTGGTGACCGAATAGGTGATGGAGCCCGAGCCTCCGCCCCCGAATGCAGCCTGGAGCGCATTGCCGCTGGTGCCGATCGTGGTCTGCACGACCTGCACGCCAGGCACGCTCTTCACGGCGCGTTCGACCGGCGCCGCGTCGGTCGCCTGCTTGTCGAGGCTCGTCGCCGCAGGCAGCTGCTGCGTCACCGTGAACGTGTTCTGGCCGGAATCGCCGAGGTAGTTCGTCGTGATGAGCGGGAGCGCCGCGGCCGTGCCTCCGAGCACCACCGCCGCGGCGACAAGGACGATCGCCGGGAACCGGAGCGCCCACCGCAGCACCGGCAGATAGCCGCGACGGAGGCGCGCGGGTGCGGCCGCATCCCCCACGGCGACGCCGGCGCGCGGCGTGCGGTCGGGCAGCATCGATCCGGCCGGCGCCCGAAGGAACCAATAGGCGAGCACCGGCACGATCGTCAACGCGACGAGGAGCGATGCGGCGAGCGCCATCGTCACGGTCAGCGCAAACGGCCGGAACAGCTCGCCGACGAGCTCCTGCACGAACGCAACCGGGAGGAACACCACCACCGTGGTGATCGTCGACGCGGTCACCGCGCCCGCAACCTCGCGCACACCGTCGATGACGGCGCGTTCGCGCGAGACACCCGACCCGAGATGTCGTTTGATGTTCTCGATCACGACGATGGAATCGTCGACGACACGCCCGATCGCGATGGTCAGGCCTGCCAGCGTGATGATGTTCAGGGTGTAGCCGGCGGCCTGCATGCCGATGGCTGCGAGGAGCACGCTCGTCGGGATCGAGATGGCCGTCACGATCGTCGATCGAACCGACAGCAGGAAGATCAGGATCACGATCACCGCGAACCCGAGGCCGAGCAGTCCCTCCTCGGCGAGCGACCGGATTGACTGCTGAATGTACGGCGCCTGGTCGAACACGACCGTGAAGTGCGGCGACCCCTGGACCTTCGCCTCGATGCCGGGGAGCGCAGCACGCACCGTGTTGGAGACGTCGACGGTGTTCGCCGACTGCGTCTTCGTGATGGCGATGGTGAGCGCCGGCTTGCCGTTCACTCGGCTGATCGACGTCGCGGGTGATTCCGTGAGACGGACCGAGGCGACCTGACCGATCGTGGTGGGGGATGAGCCTCCGGCAAGCGGGATCGCCGCGATGTCCGACGTGCCGGTGATCTGCTTGCCCGTCTGGATCGACAGGGTCGAGCCGTTCTGCGTGATCGTGCCACCGGGTATCAGCGTTCCGTTGTTGTCGAGCGCCGTGCTGATCGCCGATTCCGAGAGTCCGCGCGCCGCCAGCTTCTGCTGGTCCGGTTCGATGACGATGCGACGACCCGGGTTCCCATAGACGCTGGCGGATCGTACGCCGGTGAGCTTCTGCAGGTCGGGGACAGCGGTCGCGGTGAGGCGGTCGGCGAGCACCTCGGTGTTCACGCCAGGATCCGAGACGGCCACCTGGAGGACCGGGATATCGCTGAAGGAGCCGGTCACGATCTGCGTCTGAACCGAGCTCGGCAGGGAAAGCGCATTGATGACGGTCTGGATCTTGTCCTCGGCGCTGGCGAGATTCGTGCCGTAGTTGAACTGCGCGGACACCACGCTCTGGCTTGTCGAGGAGGTGGCGGTGGTCTGCTTGAGATCCGGGACCGCCTGGATGCCCTGCTCGATCTTGGTCGACACGTCGTTCGACACCACCTGGGGCGTCGCCCCCGGATAGACGCTGACGATCGCGACCTGCGGGAAGTCGACGTTCGGGATGAGCTCCTGCTTGAGGTTGGTGAGTGCTACCACGCCGAACACGGCAACGACCACGGTGATGAGCGCGATGAGCGCGCGATTCCGGAGGCTGAACAGGGACAGCAGGTGCACGCTGCGACCGTACGCGAGGGCAGTGGAGGCTTCCTGCGGGTTTGCCGGTATCCGGTTGCAGCCCTCCGATTCGCGATATACCGTGTGTCTCGAAGTCGCGATATAGCGCGAAACATGAGGAGGCGCACCATGGCTCAGGAGAAATGGCTCGTCGACGAGCCGAAGGTCATCGACACCGGCATCGTCCGACGGCTACGGGTCGGACTCGTCGCCGGCCAGGTCGACGTCATCGCGCACGACGAACCGACGGCTCGCATCGAGATCCACAGCGTGAGCGGCAAACCGCTGAAGGTCGAGATCGATGGCGACACCCTGACCGTCGACCACCCGCAGGTCCGCTGGGACGACCCCATCGGCTTTCTCCGCTCGTTCCGCGGCAAGGCCGTCGCGGACGTCAGCATCCTCGTCCCGCGTGACGCCTCCGTCACGGTCGGCGTCGTCTCGGCCGGTGCGCTCGTGAGCGGCGTCAACCACGGGGCAACCCTGCACACGGTCTCGGGCGATGTCGTCGCGCAAGGGATCGGCGGCGACCTGCAGGTCAATGCTGTCTCCGGCGAGGTCGCGGTCCGCGAGCACGACGGGCAGGTCACTGTGCGCACCGTCTCCGGCGCTGTCGCGGCAACCGGGGCGATCTCCCGCTTCACCTGCGACGGTGTCTCCGGCGACGTCCTCCTCGACATCCACGGGGTGCCCGACATCGCCCGGATCAACACCGTCTCCGGGGACATCCGGCTGCGGCTGCAGCACGGCGTCCCGTTCGCGTGCTCGGTCGCGACCGCCTCCGGCACGCTGCAGTTCGATGGCGAAGAAATCCGCGGCATCCACGGCTCCTACACGAAGCGGAGTGGCGACCTGTCCGGGCAATGGCTCGACATGCGCGTGAACACGGTGTCGGGCAATGTCGCGGTCCTGCATGCGGCGCCCGCCTCCGAGGAGGTGCCGGCATGAGCCCCGTGTTCGCACATGGCCACCTCCGCCTCTACCTGCTCGTGCTGCTCTCCGAGCGCCCGATGCACGGATACGAACTGATCCAAGCGCTCGGGGAACGCTTCGGCGGCACCTACGTTCCGAGCGCCGGCACCGTCTATCCCCGCCTCGCGAAGCTCGAGACCGAAGGGTTGGTCACCTCCTCGAGCGACGGCCGGAAGACGGTCTATGCGATCACCGAGGACGGTCGCGCGGAGCTCGCGGCTCGCGAGGACGAGGTCGCCGATGTGGAGGCCGGAGTCGCCGACACGGTGCGGAGTTTGGCGGACGGGGTGCGCGCCTCCGTGTCGGAGGCGATGAAGTCGCTTCGCGCCGAACTCGCCGCGTCCGCGCAACATGCGAAGACCGGGCGGCCGGCCACCGAGACCACAACCATCCCGGAGTCCGCGCGCGCACTGCGCGAAGCCGAGATGCTCCTCACGACGTTCCGACAGGACATTCACGGCGCGCTGCGCAGGAAGGCCACCCGCGGGACCCTGGACAGCGCCACAGTGCAGCGCCTCCACGCCGCACTGGACGACGTGCGCCGCATCGTCGAGCAGGAGTAGCGCGCGGCGCTCTCGCCGCGGCGAGCCGGCGCACGCGCCGCGCGGGCGCGAGCGTCGTGAGCCGGAGCAAGGCGGCCGCGGGTTGCGATGTCGGCGCTGCCGAGTAAGTTAGCGCGACATGACGAACGAGCCGACGGACGCGCGAATGTCAGCGGTGGCCGCGGACCTTCGCGTATTCGCGACGCTCGACACGCATGGTGGCAAGGTCTCGCAACGGGTCGAGGTCCTCGTCGACGCTCCTGACCCGCGGGCCGGGCTCGTTGCGGTCCGCGGACGACATCCGCTCGATGCCGCCGACGAGCATCCGGACGACCCGTCCGATGCTCTCGAGCGCGGTGTGCCGGCGGTCGGTTGGGTTGCGCCCGAGTCGCTTCGCGACTGGTACCGACCTGACCGGCTGGTGGTGTCCGAGGCTGACGCGGTCGCAGCGGGGCTCGACCCGGGCCTCTACGCAGACACCCGCACGCGCGGCAGAGTTCGCGTCGCAGATCCGGAGGGCCACCTCGGTCCCGACGGGCGACCAGCATTTCGAGCGCTGACCGGTCCAGTCGAGACCCCGACGCTCGACACGCCGCTCCCGCGCGAGGAAGCCGTTCGCCTGGTCTCCGTCGAACTGGCGGACGACGGCGATGGGATGGTCGCGCTCGTGAGCCGACCCGTCCTCCATGTGCTGTCACCGGGCGTCTACCCGGATCATGCGGGAGACCTCCCGGGGACCTCCGCCCGGCCCGCATCGCGATCCGTCCGTATTCGCGCCTTCGTCATCGTCGACGGCACGCGACACGAGGTCGATCGCGTGGATGAACAGGCCCACACGATGTGGGTGCATCGTGACGGTCGCGCCGTGCCGTTCGCGGTCTCGGCGTTCGGCCCCGATCTGGTCCGCTATTCCGCGGAGCCGGCCTGACTCGATCCGACGCCGTGCTCGCCGAGCAGGAGTCCGGCTCGGATCCACGCCTGGCTCACGCCGGCGCGCTCACGCGGTCATCGATCGCCCGGAGCGCATCGACGACGGCCCGGGCGATCCGACGACCCGCGCGGTTCGCGCCGATCGTCGATGCGCTCGGACCGTATCCGGCGAAGAAGACCCGCGGGTCGCGGGCCGACTGCCCGTCCAGAACCCGCACCCCGCCTCCGGGCTCACGGAGATGCAGCGGCGCGAGATGCGCGATGTCCGGACGGAACCCCGTCGCCCAGATCACGGCGTCCGCGTGTCGGTGCGAGCCGTCGGCGAGGACGATGCCATCAGCGTCCAGTCGAACGAACATCGGGTTCGGCGCGAGAACGCCCCGATCGATGCCGCCCTGAATCCGGCGGCTCTTCGGGATCCCGGTGCCGCTGACGATCGACGGAAGGCGAGCGCCATCCCGCGCGGCCGCGTCCTGCACTGCGACGGCTGCCTGCGCTGACTCGACGTCGAGTTCGGTCGTGTCGCGCCAATCGACGGGATGGCGCGCACACCAGTACGTCGACCATGCGATTCCCTCGAGTTCGAGGAGGAACCCGACAGCGGACGTTCCCCCACCGACCACGACGACATCGGCGCCCAGGAAGTCGGTTGCCGATCGATAGCTCGCAGTGGAGACCTGTCGCCCGCGGAACAGGTCGCGACCCGGGTACCACGGCACGAACGGCGTGCCCCAGGTTCCCGTCGCGTTGACGAGCAGGTCAGCCACGATGGTCTCGGTCCGTGCATCCGCGCCTGCACTGGCACGCGAACCGGCACGTGAACTCGCACTCGCACTCGCACTCGCACTCGCACTCGCACTCGCACTCGCACTCGCACTCGCACTCGAGCCTGAGGCGCCCCCGCCGTCCGCGCGACGCGTGCGGATCGCGAGCCGCTCCCCCGCATCCTCGACGGACAGCACCTCGAGCGGCCGATGCACGCGAATCCCGTAGTGCGCCTCATACCGCCCGTAATAGGCGGTGACGACATCGCGTGCGGGCCGCGACTGGTCGGCATCTTCGAAACGGAGGCCCATCTCGGGCATGCCCGGCAGGTCGTTGACGCGGTGCGCCACGCCGAGCCGCAGGGCTTCCCAGCGGAATTGCCACGCGCCTCCCGGGCTGGGCGCGCGATCGACGATGCGGAGGCGATCGTCGCTCTGGACGCCCATGCGCTGCAGGAAGTACGCCACGGAGAGGCCCGCCTGACCGGCACCGACGATCACGACAGAAGCACTGTCGGCGGTGCCGACGCGAGCGAGCGAATCCATTGCACCGATTGTGGCGCGCGTACCTCTGCATCCACCAGGTTCGAATCGGGGTACATGGTAAAGTGGCCGGAGATTTCCAACCAGTACCGTCCGGTGGTCTCACCCGATTTCTCCAGCGAGACATCCCCCCGGGCGCCGAGCCGAATATGAGGGGGTCACGCATGGGGCGCGGCCGTCAAAAGGCAAAGCACACCAAGGTAGCCCGGGAGCTGAAGTACTTCAGCCCGGAGACCAACTACGGTGCACTTGAGCGTGAGCTGTCTGCAGCGCAACACTCCGACGAGAACGACTACGTCGACCGTTGGGCGGATGAGTACGCCGACGACGACGAGTTCGAACCGCAGGAGCAGGACCAGAACAAGACCGCCTGATTCGGCAGTCCCGTGCCGCGCGCCCCTGACCGGGTGCGCGGCATTTTCGTGCGATTCCGGCTGCCATACCGGTTCACCAGGGATGCGCAGCCGCGCGCCTCGTCGGACGGATGCGTGTCGGAGCGCGGTGATCCGCCGACGTGGGGGGTCGGACGATGCAGCACGCGGCAACGGCGGCGGTACCGGCTCCGGCTCCGGCTCCGGCTCCGGCTCCGGCTCCGGCTCCGGCTCCGCGAGGATCAGCGGTAGTCGCCGATCAGCCGCACGGCGCCCCCGTTGACGCCCTTCGCACCCTGCTCGAAGCCTTCGAGCGAGCGGACCTCGCGTGAGACGGTCCCGGCCGTCCACGCGGGCAGTCCGGCACTGCTGAGACGCCGAAGCACTGTCGGCACAGATCCGGCCGCGACGACGGCGAACATGCCGACGCCGAGGTTCCAGGTGCTCTCGGTCTCAGTGAGGTCGAGCCCACCGAGGTCGGCGAGGACGCGGAAAATATCGTTCGGGCTCCAGGTCGCACGGTCCACCTCGACCCAGGATCCGGTCGGCAGCACGCGTGCCAGGTTCGCGGCGATGCCGCCGCCGGTGACATGCGAAAGCGCGTGCACCGCCCCGTCGAGATCCGGATCGTCGAGCACGTCGAGCAGCGGCGCCGTGTAGAGACGGGTCGGTTCGAGCAGCGCCTCGCCGATCGGATCGGGGAGGCCGTCAACACGCTCCGAGAGGCCGATGCCGCGTTCGGCGAGAATGTGCCGCACCAGCGAGAACCCGTTGGAGTGGAGACCAGACGAGGCGATCGCTACGACCGCGTCCCCCTCGACGACACGATGGGGGCCGAGCTGGCGCTCGAACTCGACAACGCCGACCGCGGCGCCGGCGACGTCGTAGTCATCCGGTCCGAGCAGCCCCGGGTGCTCGGCTGTCTCCCCGCCGACGAGCGCCGTACCGGTTGCGGCGCACGCGCGAGCGATGCCTTCGACGATGGCGGCGATCCGAGCCGGAACGACCCGGCCGCACGCGATGTAGTCCGTCATGAACAGCGGGCGTGCCCCGACGACGACGATGTCGTCGACGACCATGCCGACGAGGTCCTGTCCGATGGTGTCGTGCTTGTCGAGCGCCTGGGCGATCGCGACCTTCGTACCGACACCATCTGTCGACGTCGCGAGCAGCGGACGGTCATACGACTTCAGCGCGGTCGCGTCGACGAGCCCGGCGAATCCGCCGACACCGCCGAGCACCCCCGCATGATGCGTCGCGGAGACCGCCGCCTTCATGAGTTCGACCGCGCGATCACCGGCCGCCGTGTCCACACCTGCCGCGGCGTAGGGATTCGCCATTCGTTCATCCTCCGCACACATGGCAGACTTATTCGGTACCACCCGATTCTACGGTCTGGAGAGTGCTGCGCATGTGCGGCATCGTCGGTCTTGTCTCGCACGGACCTGTCAATCAATCCGTGTACGACGCGCTCCTGCTCCTGCAGCATCGGGGTCAGGACTCGACCGGCATCGCCACGTGCGAGGGCCACGTGTTCCACCAGCACAAGACGAAGGGCCACGTCCGGGAGGCGTTCCGCACCCGGGACATGCGCTCCCTCCTCGGCACGATGGGACTCGGACACGTCCGCTACGCCACCAAAGGCGCGGCGAGCAACGAAGAAGAGGCGCAACCGTTCTATGTGAACGCCCCGTACGGGATCGTCCTGGTCCACAACGGCAACCTCACGAACACCCGGGAGCTGACGCGCGAGCTCTTCGACGTCGATCGGCGGCACTTGAACACGAGCTCCGACACGGAGCTCCTCGTCAACGTGCTTGCGCATGAGCTGCAGGCGCAGGTGCGCGGCGGCACCGAGCTCGACCCCGGTCAGATCTTCGACGCCGTAGCGCGGGTTCACGAGCGTGTGGAAGGGTCCTACGCAACGATCGCCATGATCGCCGGGCACGGCCTCCTGGCGTTCCGGGACCCGTTCGGCATCCGGCCGCTCATCCTCGGCCACCGCTTCGACGACGCCGGCCGAAGCGAGTGGGTCGTCGCCAGCGAGTCACTCGTTCTCGAGTCCGGCGGTTACGACATCGTCCGCGACGTCGCCCCCGGCGAAGCCGTGTTCATCGACATGGGCGGACAGATGTCCGCGCGCCAATGCGCGGCCGACCCTCGCCTCGTCCCGTGCTCGTTCGAATACGTGTACTTGGCACGTCCCGACTCGATCATGAACGGCATCTCCGTGTACGACGCACGGCTCCGACTCGGCAACCGACTCGCAGACACGATCGCCCGACACGCCCCCGCCGGCGACATCGACGTCGTGATGCCGATCCCGGACTCCTCGCGACCAGCTGCGATGCAGGTCGCGCAGAAGCTCGGGATCGAGTATCGCGAGGGGTTCTACAAGAACCGGTACGTCGGACGCACGTTCATCATGCCGGGCCAGGCGGAACGCAAGCGCTCTGTTCGGCAGAAGCTCAACGCGATGTCGTCCGAATTCAAGGGCAAGAACATTCTGATCGTCGACGACTCCATCGTGCGCGGCACGACCAGCAAGGAGATCGTCGAGATGGCGAGGGCCGCCGGGGCGAACGAGGTGACGTTCACCTCAGCCGCGCCTCCCGTTCGGTACCCGCACGTCTACGGGATCAACATGCCGACACGGCTCGAGCTGATCGCGCACGACCGGAAGATTCCCGAGATCAATGCCGTACTGGGCAGCGACCACCTCATCTACCAGGAGGTCGACGACATGCGCGATGCGATCATCGAGGGCTCCCACGTCACCGACCTGGAGATGAGCTGCTTCACCGGCGACTACGTGACAGGGACCGTGACTGGCGAGTATCTCAGCTGGGTCGAGGCGAACCAGCTCAGCTGACGCCGCAATCGTCCGCTCGACAGCGGGCTACGACCGGTCCGCGTCGGCGTCGGCGTCGAGCTCACCCTCAACGGTCTCCGGCTCCGGTTCCACGACGCGCCGCTGTGCGACGAGCCGCGCTGACCGGCGACGCAGAACGGCATCGAGCAGCACCGCAACCACCGCACCGATGATGAGTCCCGCGGTGATGCCCCAGAGCGAAAAATAGCCTACCTGCCCCCAGAAGCCGACGGCCGAGGCTGAGGTTCCCGTCGTGTCGACGACGTTCGCGCCCTGCCCGAGATTCTGGGTGAGAGCGACGACGATGAACGACACCACGAAGCCGGCGATCGCTCCGCCGACGATGAAGACGCCGAACTTCGGCGCACGACGGATAGTGACGTCCGCCTCGCGGTAGCTGTCTGGTGGGGTGGTGCTCACAGCACCATTCTCCCCCAGTCCGCCGACACCCTTGATCCGGCCCGCATCGTTCATCTGCCCCCCGGGTTGGGACGTCCGAACCACCGGGCACAGTTGTCAGGATTGGTGCGCGATGCAGCACCGATGGGAGGCGCACATGTCCAGGAGCGCCAACACCGGCGGCGCCCGCGAGTCGTCGATCCGTCGCCCCTGGCCGGTCCTCTCCCGCCCCGAGGAGCTGACCATCGCCCGACTCGTCATCGACGACAGGCGCAGCGTCGCCATCGTGGGCGGCCCGGGGATCGGCAAGACGGTGCTCGCCCGTGCCGTCATCGACCGGGCCGCGACGACCAGCGCGGTCCGAGTCGTCCCGATCGAGCCCGGTCCGCACGAGTCGTCCAAGCCGTTCGCCGCGGGTGCCGACGCACTCGCCGACCTCCCCGCGGGCGCCAACAGTCACCCGTTGGACGCGGATCGAGCGATTCGGGACGCCGCGGCGATCACGGACGCCGACGTGATCTTCCACCTCGACGGCGGCGATCGAATCGACGGCCTCACGGCGCGATACCTCGCGTGGCTGGTTCGCGAGCGGGGTGCGCGAATCGTCCTGACCTGTCGTGACTTCGCGCGGGTCCCCGAGCCGTTGCAGGGACTCTGGAACGACGATCTGCTGCACCGGGTAGCGCTTCAGCCACTCTCCCTCGACAGCGTCGATCGGCTCTTGGCCGACGTGCTCGGACAGCCGCTCGACGCCGCATCCGTCAACCGTCTCCACCGAGCGACCGAGGGGAACCCCCTGTACCTTCGCGAGGTCGTTCGCGACGGTCTCGCGTCCGGAGCGCTCGAACGAACCGCGTCCGGGTGGTTCTGGCGCGGGCGCATCACGGCCGCGTCGAGTCTCATCGACATGTACCGGACCACGTTGCGCGGTCTCCCGGATCCGATCCGCGAGACCGTGGACATCGTCGCGCTCGCAGATCCGCTGCCCCTCGCACACCTCCGCGAACTCGTGAACGACTCCGACCTGGACCAGTCGGTCGCGACGGGTCTCATCCGACTCGAGAGTCGCGGCGCCCCGGACGGCACGCCGGTCGCTCGCCCCGCGAACCCGCTGCTCGGCGAGGCCGTCCGCGACCTCGTGCCGGTCGCCCGCCGAACAGCGCTGTTCGCGCGATCGAACGCGTTTCGCGCCGATACCTCGGCCGCAGCGACACCGGCCGGACGCCTGCGCGCGTGCCTCTGGTCGCTCGAGTGCGGGATCGTCCCTCCAGCGGACGACCTCCTCGACGCGGCGGAGGCTGCCATCAGCCTCCAGGAGTACGAGAGCGCGATCGAGTTGACCACCGCGGTGCTCGGCACACCACCCGCAGAGCCCGCTGCGACCGTCGCCGCGCGCGTGCTCAGAGCCACCGCCACAACGTTCCTCCGTGGCCGCGAAGCGGCCCGATGTGACGCCAGCACCGCGTGGGAGGAAGCGCGCGAACATGCGCACGCGCTCCCACCGGCACTGCTGATCGAAGCCGCCGAGACGATGGCGAACCTCGTGCAGTTCCACGACGACGACGTCGACGGCGCGCTCGCGATCGTCGACGCCGCGGAACCCCTGCTCGACGAGCAGGGCAGGGCGCGGCTCCGCATCCTGCGTCTCGCCCACGAAGGGTGGGGCGGCCGCTTTCAAGGGGTGCTCGTCGAGACCGATCGTTCGGGGATGCTCGACGGTTCGGTGCCGGTCGCCGCGCTGGCACTCGTGCCGTGCTCGATCGTCGCGCTCGCCGTGGCAGGACGCGTGCCCGATGCGCTCCGCCTCGCCGCATTCGCGCTCGCGACTGCGTCTGCGAACGTCGAGGTCGCCCCCTGGAGTGTCGGCGAAATCATGAGCGTGACCCATCAGGTCCACATGTGGGCGGGACTGATCGACGACATCCCGACGCACGTGTCGCCGTTCCGGCCCAACCCGTTCTTCAAATACGACTTCACCCTCGAGCTGCTCGCCGAGGGCAACGTGGCGATCGCCCAGCGGCGTTGGGAGGATGCGCGCGCCGCGTTCTCGGCGGCCGCCGATCGATTCGCGATCAGCGACCACGGCGGCTTCAGCGCGTATGCCTGGTCGCGGCTCGCCCTCGCGCTCGCAATGCTCGGCGATACCACTCAGGCTTCGGCCGCCCTCGACCGCGCACAGGCCACCCCACTTCGCGGAATGCGGATCACAGCGGAAGAGGTGCCGAGCACCAACGCGTTCACCCAGATGGTGCTCGGGCGCCCCGCCGCGCTTCCACACGCCGTCGAGATCACCGAGCGGTCGATCGCCACCGAATCGTGGCTGCCGGCCCTCTTCGGCGTGCTGCTCCAAATGCGCATCACTGAAGAGCTCGGTCAGAACGTGACACGAATCACCAAGCGCGCCCGCGACCTCGCGACACGCGTTCAAACTCCGGTCGCAGAAGCCGTCATCGCCATGCTCGACGCCGAAGCCACCGACGACCTCCCGGCGATGCGAGCCGCGCGCGCAGCGCTCGCTCGGGCCGGGTTCCCGAGAAGCATCTCGACGGCGATTCGCCCGCCGCTCACCAAACGCGAGCACGAGGTCGCAACCCTGGCGGCCAAGGGAGCGAGCAATCGCGAGATCGCAGCACGTCTCAGTGTCTCGGTGCGGACGATCGATGCACATCTGGCCCGGGTCTTCGCGAAATGGGGACTGCACACGCGATCCGAATTGCGCGAGCTGCTCTGACGCGCGGCACGAGACTGCGCGGCGCATTCGCCGCGCGCGAGATGTTCCCGTACATTGGGGTCGTCGTCGGGTTCGGGCCCGTTCGGGTCGGGCCCGAATCCCGGCGGCACCTCATTACCGTACTGATCGCACCCTTGATGCGGCATCGGTAATGGATACCTAAATCGGCATCCGCACCGGCAGGAACGCCGTCAGGTCGGCGCGCGACCCGGATGCGTGCACCGACCCCGACCGGACCGCATCTCCCCACGACGTGTCGCCCGTCGCGACCGCCAGCCACGTTCCGGCGTCCATCTCGACGACGTTCGGCGGCGTGCCCCGCGTATGACGTGGACCCGGAACGGCCTGCACCGCCCCGAACGGCGGGACGCGAACTTCAACGCTGTTGCCGGGCACGGCGTCAGCCAGGAGCTGCAGCAACCACCGCACGGCCGTCGCGGTCTGCGGCCGCTGCGCGGTGCCGGTTCGGACAGCGGCGAGCGCAGAGGCGCCAGCCTCGTTCTCGATCCGCTTGACTGCCACCGCCTCACGCTACCGCGGCGCTCGATAGGGTTGTCGCGTGCGAATCCTCGTTCTCGGATCCGGAGCGCGCGAACACGCGATCGTCACCGCGCTGCTCGCCGAAGATGCCGGCCATGCGATCACGGTGGCGCCCGGCAACGCCGGAATCGCCGCAGACGTCCCGGTCGTCTCGATCGATCCCACGAACGGCGCGCTCGTCGCGGAGTACGCGCTCGAGAACGCCATCGATCTTGTCGTCGTCGGCCCCGAGGCGCCGCTGATCGAGGGCGTCGCAGACCCCGTGCGCACGCGCGGCATCCCGGTGTTCGGACCGAGCAAAGCGGCCGCGCAGCTCGAAGGATCGAAATCCTTCGCGAAGCGGATCATGCACGAGGCCGGAGTCCCGACCGGCCGACCGGTCTTCGCGGCCACCCTCGCCGACGCGACGCGCGCGCTCGACGACCTCGGCGCGCCCCACGTCGTGAAAGCGGATGGCCTCGCAGCGGGCAAGGGTGTTCTCGTCACCGACGATCGGCAAGCAGCACTCGATCACGCCGCCTATTGGCTGCAGTACGGCGGCGTCGTCGTCGAGGAATACCTCGACGGCGAGGAGGTCTCCCTGTTCTTCGTCAGCGACGGGCATGACGTCCGTGCGCTCAGCCCTGCGCAGGACGCGAAGCGGCTCCTCGATGGCGATGCCGGGCCGAACACCGGGGGCATGGGCGCCTACTCACCGCTGCCGTGGCTCGACGAGCGCTGGGGCTCCGAGGCGGCATTCGTCCGCGAGGTCGAAGAGCTCGTCGCTCTGCCCACGGTCCGACAGCTCGAACACGAGGGCACGCCGTTCGTCGGCCTGCTTTACTGCGGTCTGATCGTCACCGAGCAGGGCGTCCGGGTCATCGAGTTCAACGCGAGATTCGGCGACCCCGAGACGCAGGTCGTCCTCCCCAGGCTCGAGACTCCGTTGAGCGAGGTCATGCTTGCTGCTGCGACCGGACGTCTGGCCGAAGCGCCGGCGCTCACGTTCCGCGCGGAGGCCGCTGTCACCGTGGTGCTCGCGAGCGAGGGGTACCCGGAGAACCCACACACCGGCCGCGTCCTCCACGGCGTCGATGACGCCGCATCGCTCGACGGGGTCAGCGTGCTGCACGCCGCGACCGGCATCCTCGACGGCGAGCTCGTCGCAACCGGAGGCCGCGTCCTCAGCGTCGTCGGCGTCGGCCCCGACCTGCGGACGGCGCGAGCGCGTGCATACGACGGCATCGCGCGCATCTCGCTGCACGGCGGCCAGCATCGAACCGATATCGCGAAGAAGGTGTCCGCATGAGTGAGACGACCGACACGGCCGCGCCGAGCCTCCCCGGCTGGACGCATCGATATTCCGGCAAGGTGCGAGACCTCTACGTACCGTCCGACACGCCGGACGCCCGCGCGCGACCCGTGCTGCTCGTCGCCTCAGATCGCGTGAGCGCATTCGACCACATGCTCGAACCGGCGATCCCTGAGAAGGGTGCGCTCCTGACTCGCCTGTCACGGTTCTGGTTCGCGCAGCTCGCCGACATCCCGAACCACCTCCTGTCCGCGGACACGGACGCGCCCACGGTGCCCGCGAGTATCGCGGACCGCTCGATGCTCGTGCTCGAACTCGAGATGTTCCCCATCGAATGCGTCGTTCGGGGATATCTGGCCGGCAGCGGCTGGATCGAGTACCAGGAGACCGGGAGCGTCTGCGGCGTCCCGCTGCCCGCTGGTTTGGAGGCCGGCGATCCGCTTCCGGAGCCGATCTACACCCCCGCATTCAAGGCGCCGCAGGGCGAGCACGACGAGAACATCACCTTCGACCGCACCGTTGAGCTCGTTGGCGCGGATGCCGCCACCGTGCTTCGCGACGTCGCACTCGACGCCTATCGAACCGCTGCCGACCTCGCGCGCCAGCACGATGTGATCATCGCCGACACCAAGTTCGAGTTCGGTCGTGACGACGCCGGCGTGATCCGTCTCGCAGACGAGGTCCTGACGAGCGACTCCAGCCGATACTGGGACGCCGCTGCCGAGGGCGGCTCACGCAGCATGGTCTCGTTCGACAAGCAGATCGTCCGGAACTGGTTGCGGGACAACTGGGACAGCCGCGGCGTACCGCCGCGCCTGCCCGACGAGATCGTCGAGCGCACCGCGGAGCGCTACCGCGAACTCATCGAGCGACTCGGGGCCTGACCACCGGGGTTCGAACCGGCGACCACGTGCGCTCCTCCGTCCCGAGCAGGAGACGCGCATCGGTCCGCACCACGCGATAGGCCTCGGCGTTGTCGTGGCCCACTGCGTACCCGTGCACTCGCGCACGGGACAGGCGGTACTCCACGTCGAAGTAGGAGGCGCCGCTCTGCGACACGTGCTCCCGGGCGGATGCGGTCCAGCGCTCGACATGGCCAGCGTCGATCGGCAGGTAGGCGGTCGGCGCCCATTCCGCGAGCGTCGATGGCGTCTCGTACTCGAGCAGGGTCGTCGCACTGCGCCGCACGGCACTCCGGAGGGCCTGTGCCGTCGCGCGGTGGTCCTGGTGCGAATCGAGCTGCGGCGGACCGGCGACGATGTCGTAGCCGGGCAGGAGTGCGTCGAGCGAACGGATCAGGTCCTGCGTCGGCTGCAGTGATCCGTCCTGATACCTGAGGATCCGGAGGGCACCCCGGGACAGCGATTGCGCCGCGTTCTTCGCCTCGGCGACGCGTTCAGGGCTACTCCCGCACAGGACGAGGATGTCGGCCTCGGTCGCTTCGATGAGCGCCGGACAGCCCAGTTCGGCGTCGTCCGGATGCGGTGCGACGACGAGCGCACGCAGTGACGGCGCGGCTGCTGCCGGCGTCGGCTGGGTCATGAACCCGCTCGGGCGATCGCGAGCACGGTGACGTCGTCGCCGGCATCCTGGCTGCGCGCGCGGGCGCGAACCGCATCGAAGAACGCGGCGATCGAGCCGGCCTCCCGGTAGATCGCACCGAGCGTGCGAAGCGAGTCGAGTGTCGAATCCCAGAGCTCGAGGACGCCGTCCGACACGACGAGGAGGGCGTCACCCCTCCCGAGGAGCAGAGAGCTCGACGCACGGGGAGCTCCCGTCGGGTGCAGACCGATCGGCAGGTCCAGCGATCGAAGGATGCTTGCTCGACCGTTCGCTGCGAGATGCAGGACGAGCCCGTGCCCGGCATCGACGAAGTCGAGCCGCCCCGTCTCCGCGAACAACTGCCCATGGAACAGGGTGGCGAACGCCTCGGATCGGGCGAGCTCCGGCGCCATCTGCGCCTCCAGCGCGCCGACCGCGTCGTCGGGCGCGAGCTCCGCCCGAGCGCGCAAGGCGCCGCGGAGGCTCGACGCGAGCAAGCCTGCCGCCATGCCCTTGCCCATCACGTCCGCGAGGGTGACGACGGCGCCGTCGGTGGTGCGCCTCCAGTCGTAGTAGTCGCCCGACACGACCCCATGGGGAATCGACAGTGCGGCGATCTCGTAGCCGGACACCTGCTCGCCGGACGGGGCCATGCCGTCGACGACCGCTCGGAGGCGGTCGTGATCGGCGCCGCTCTCCAGCTCTCGCTGCGCCCATCGCGCGAGATCCTCGAGCAACTCCACCTCGTCCTCACGGAGCGTCCGCGGCTGCGGGTCGATCAGGCAGAGTGTGCCCACTTTCTCACCGGCATCCCCAAGACGGAGCGGCGCGCCGGCATAGAACCGGATCTGGAGGTCACCGGTCACGAATCCGAGATCGGCATACCGCTCGTCCGCGCGCGCGTCCGGGATGATCACGGGCGCGTCCTGGTCGAGCGTGCGGCCGCAGAACGTGTCAGCGAGCCGCCACTCCCGCTCCAGGGGCTCGTCGATCTGCTGCGACTTGATGGTGAGCGTGTCTGTCCCCGCGAGGTTCAGGAATGAGCCGCTGACGCCGAATACCTCCCGCGCGATGCGCGTGATGCGCTCGAAGCGTTCCTCAGGGCCGACGTCGACCACATCGAGCGCCTCGAGGAGGGCTGCGCGACGTGCCCCGGCACTCGATTCGGTGCCCGATCCAGCCGACGGGGAATCCACTGTGCTCGACGCGTCCAAGCTCATACCAACAACGGTAATCGCTGCAGCGTGCCGCTTCTCACCCCAGAACGAGCGCTGCCTCCTCGGGTGCCTCGCTCACGCGTCAGGGCACCAATGCCGCACGTGTGGTCGGCCCCGCATGTCGGCGTGCATTCACGGCTCGCGCCGAACCGGCTCGCCCCCGCCGAGCAGCGCCGCGTTCCGCGCCTCTGACTGCGCCGGAAACACCCAGCGCCCGTACGCGTAGTAGCGGAACAGGGTCGCGACCGCTTGCCCGATGAGCGTTCCCGAGACGTTGTCCGAGAGCGGCGAGTGCAGGTGGAGCACGTATCTCGAGAAGCCGAGGCACCCGAGCTGCAGCGCGATAGCGACCAGATTGAGCAGCGCGAACAGTGAGAACCGCGCAAGGGACGGCTCCGCGTTCCGATCCCGATACGTCCACAGGCGGCTCCCGATATACGTCACCACGCTGGCCGCGGCGATCGAGATGACCTTCGCGACGAGCGGGAGGGACGAGAGCACGCCATGCCCGCCCCAGAAGACGAGGACGTTGTAGATCGCGGCGTCGACGACGAACCCGACCCCGCCGACGACGAGAAACGACCCGCCGCGCCTGAGGTGCCCGACGATCCAGGTGCTCGCTCGCGTCATCTCCCCCGCTCCCCGTAGGATTCCCCACGGCAACGGGACAGCAGCGAATCGTCGCTGCCGGTGTCCGAGGCCGCGTCTCCGCTGCCCCGCTTCGTTGCGCCGCGCATGAAAAGGACCCTACCCGTGACTGCTCCCGACCTCGTTATCGCCGCGATCGTCCCGTGCTACAACGAGGCGCCGGCGATCGCGAAGGTGGTCCGCGACCTGCAGCGGGCGGTCCCCGGAATCGACGTCTACGTGTACGACAACAACAGCACGGACGGCACCGCGGAGGTCGCGCGTGCGGCCGGCGCGGAGGTGCGCTACGAGCGCATGAAGGGCAAGGGGAACGTGCTCCGTCGCGCGTTCGGCGACATCGATGCGGACGTGTACGTCCTGATTGACGGTGACGACACGTATGACGCGTCCGCGGCGCCGCGAATGATCCAGACCCTGCTCGACGGCCCCTACGACCACGTGCTCGGGACGCGCGTGGACGACCCGAATGCCAGTGCGTACCGACCCGGTCATGCCACCGGCAACAAGATCTTCAATCGGATCGTCGGCCGACTGTTCGGCCTCCCTGTGACGGACATGCTCAGCGGGTACCGCGTGATGTCACGGCGCTTCGTGAAGTCGTTCCCGGCCCTCTCGCGCGAGTTCGAGACGGAGACCGAGATCACCGTTCACTCGATGAACCTGCGGGTTCCGCAGATCGAGATCCCGACGGCGTTCAAAGATCGTGCTGAGGGCACGGAGTCGAAGCTGAACACGGTGAGCGACGGTCTGAAGATCCTGTCGCTCATCGGCCACCTCATCCGCTTCGAGCGCCCGGTCCTCTTTCACGGCCTCATCGGAGCGATCTTCGCGCTCATCGCCATCGTCTTGGCGATCCCGCTGTTCGTCGAGTACGCGCACACCGGGCTGGTCCCCCGGTTCCCGACCGCAGTGCTCGCAGCATCGCTCATGGTGATCGCGATCCTCACCTGGGTGCTCGGGTTCGTCCTCGAGGGGATCACGCGTTTGCGGCGCGAGACGAGCCGACTGAACTACCTCACATACTCGGCACCGGGCCAACCGATCAAGCGGCTGCCACTCGAGCATCCCGCTCCGGCGGGAACCGCAGACCCAGCCCCCGCATCGCCCGCACCGGCGCAGCACGCCAACTGATCACGGCTTCGGCACGGCGTCCCAGGACGCGGGATACCGGGACAGCAGGTTCCACCGGCTGACCGGCCAGGTGATCACGAACGCTCGGCCGACCACGTCGGACACCGGCACGAACCCGTGCATGCGGGAGTCCGCGGAATCGTATCGGTTGTCGCCCATCACCCAGAGCTTGCCCTGGGGCACCGTCACCTGGAAGTTCGTGGACGACACACGGTTCGTGCCGGCCGGCACGACGACGTAGGGCTCCGGCACCGTGTGGCCGTTCACCGACAGCTGCCCTGTGGTTCCGCAGCATGACACGTGGTCGCCAGGGAGGCCGATCACCCGTTTGATGAGATCGTTGCCTTCTCCGGCGCTCAGCCAGCCGCCGGGGTCCTTGAACACGATCACGTCGCCGCGCTGCAGGGGCACAACGCCGGGCACGAGTTCGTTCACGACGACACGGTCGCCGATCAACAGCGTGTTCTCCATCGAAGCTGACGGGATGTAGAACGACCGGACCAGGTATGACCGCACCAGGAACGAGGCGATCAGCGCCGCCACGATGATGATCGCGATGTCGCGCAGCAGTCGAAGGCTGCCACCGCGGCGCCGAGCGGTCTGACCGGAAGATGCCATGCACCTATCCTGGCGGGAATCGCTCGTCCGAACGCTGGATGCCCGCGTTCGGAGCGTTGAATGGAGCGATGCCGACCACCGACGATGACAGCGATCGCGCCCTCCGCTGGCGCGTCGCGGCCGAGTCAGACCTGTCACTCGATGAGCACGAAGCGATTGCGGCGATGCTCGCACGCTCCTTCGATGATTGGTCGTTTTGGTTCGTCGGCGGCCGGAGCTGGGCCGGGATCGAACCGGAGGCGCGCGTGCTGGCGACCACGGCCTCCAGAGCGATCGTTGCGCACGCCGGATTTCGTCGGATGTTCGTGCGTGCGCCGGACGGTCCGCTGCTCGTCGCCGCCGTCGGGCTGATCGCGGTCAGCCCGGAGGCGCGCGAAGCGGGCGTGGGCAGCGCACTCATGCGACGACTCGAGACGACGCTGCGTACACTCGACGTTCCGCTCGCGGTCGTGCAGGCGGGTGAAGAGTCAGCGGCCTTCTTCGGCGCGTGCGGCTGGGCCGCGGCCGACGAGGCGACCGTCACGTACGTCGACTACTCCGTCAACGGCGCCGGTGTGACGGTCACCGACGACAGCGGATGGCGCGTCCTGCCGCTCGGCGACACCGCGGAGCGATTTCGTGGAGCGATCTCGTGGGATGGTCAGCTCGTCTGATCGCATCACCTGGTCGCGCTCCGCGCACGCGCTCCGGTCAGCGGCTGCCGCGCCGGTCGCGCGCCGACTCGACGAAGCGCTGGAACGCGGCAGAGTCGGAGATCGAGCCGTCGAAGCGCTCACCGTCGACGAGCACCGTCGGTGTCCCGGTGATGCGCTCGCCACCGGTTCCGGGAGCGGGCGTGTTCGTTCGGATGGTCGTCACCGCGCCGACCCAGTCGGTGAACGCACCGGACCGCACGCAGGAGGCCGTGGTCGGGTCATCGGCGCCAGCCTCGGACAGGACGTCCGCGATCTGGCGATTCGAGAGTCCGCGGCTCCCTTCAGACGGCTGTCGAGCGAACAGGGCGACGTTGGCCGGGAGGAACGCGTCCGGCTGTCGATCCGCGACGCACGCGAGCGCCGACGCCGCGCGCGTCGAATAGCGTGACCCGGCGGACATCCTGTCGAGGATCGCGATCGGATGGATCTCGAGTTCAGCCTCACCGTCAGCGACCAGTCGCTGCAGATACGGCAGGTTGACCTCCTCGAACACGCGGCACGCTGGGCAGAGCAGATCTTCGTAGATGACCACTCCGACCGCGCCATCCGGGGCGGACACGGGCTGGATCATCTCGTGGGTCGCAGCTGCGCGCGCCCGCACGGGAACAGCGGCCCCTTCCGATCCGATGAGGCGGAGACCGCCAGAGGGCATGTTGCGGGGACCGGCGACGGGAGGGGCGGGCGCCTGCGTCAGGATCAGGACGAGCACGACGGATGCGGCCATGCCCCCGAGCAGCGCACCGGACCACCCGAGCAATCGCCGTCGATGGGCCCGTCGACGTATCGCCTCGCGGCGTGCTCGTGCGGCGTTCCGCGCCTGGATTCGTCGTTCGCTACGGCTCGCGCGGGGCTGTGATACGTACATGAGCATGCAGAATATCGGACGCAGGATCCGACCTCATGACGAAGCGCCCCGGGCGAGCGCTCATGCTCGTCCGGGGCGCTGTCGTTGCGCTGATTCAGGCGCCGGGAACACCGACGCCAACGGCTTCGGGCTGCTCCTGTGCTCCGGGAGCCTCAGGCTGCACGCCCTCGCGGACCCGACGACCAAGCTCCGCGTCGACCTTCGACCAGTACTCGAAGATCCGCTCGAACAGGTCCTGACGAGTGACCTTCGATACGTGCCCGACGATGTTCGCGACCAGCCGATCGCGCTGCTCGTCGTCCATCACGTCGCGAACGAGCGATCCCGCTTGACCGAAGTCGTCATCCTCGGCGTGGAGCGTCGCAGCGGTTCGCACGAGCTCGCCGTCGGACTCCCACCCGGAGACCTCGCCGGCCGCGGCCGGGTTCGCCACCGGACCGCCGACTGAATCGGGTCGATACACCGGAACGTCCTGCGGCTGGAAGTCGTATCGCATCGCTCCGTCGCGCGCCGACGAATGCACGGGCACGCGTGCGGCGTTGACCGGAAGCTGCGCGTAGTTGGTGCCGACACGGTAGCGGTGCGCGTCCGCATAGCTGAAGATTCGCGTGAGCAGCATCTTGTCCGGACTCGCAGCAATCCCCGGCACGAAGTTCGACGGCTCGAAGGTTGCCTGCTCGATCTGCGCGAAGTAGTTCTCCGGGTTCCGGTTCAGTTCCATCGTGCCGACCTCGGTCAGCGGATAGTCGCTGTGCGGCCACACCTTGGTGAGGTCGAACGGGTTGAACCGGTACTGCTTTGCGTCGTCGAAGGGCATGACCTGCACCTTGAGCGTCCACCGCGGGTAGTCGCCGCGGTCGATCGCCGCGCCGAGGTCGCGGAGGTGGAAGTCGGCGTCCTCGCCGGCGATGCGGTCGGCGTCTTCCTGCTTGAGGATGTCGATGCCTTGCTGCGAGATGAAGTGGTACTTGATCCAGAACCGCTCACCGTCGGCGTTGATCCACTGGTAGGTGTGCGACCCGTAGCCGTTCATGTGGCGCCAGCTGGCGGGGAGACCGCGGTCGCCCATGAGCCAGGTGACCTGGTGCGCTGACTCAGGAGAGAGCGTCCAGAAGTCCCACTGCATGTTGTGGTCGCGGAGGTGCGAGCCCGGCAGGCGCTTCTGCGACCGGATGAAGTCGGGGAACTTGATCCCGTCCCGAATGAAGAACACGGGGGTGTTGTTGCCGACGAGGTCGTAGTTGCCCTCAGACGTGTAGAACTTCAGCGCGAAGCCGCGCGGGTCGCGCCAGGTGTCGGGCGATCCCTGCTCACCGGCCACCGTCGAGAACCGCGCGAGCATCTCGGTCTTCTGACCAGGCTGCAGGAATGCAGCCCGGGTGTACGCGGATACGTCGCCGGTGACGGTGAAGGTGCCGAACGCGCCGCCGCCCTTCGCATGCACGATGCGCTCGGGGATCCGTTCGCGGTTGAACTGCGCGAGCTTCTCGAGGAGGTAGTGGTCGTGGAGGGCGATGGCACCGTCAGCTCCGACCGAGAGCGAGTGCTCGTCGCTGGCGATGGGTGCACCGTTGTTCGCGGTCGCGATCGGACGATCGTCTTGGAAGCTTTCTTCGGTCACGAATCGTTCCCTTCGGTTGTGTGTCGAGCGCGTTCGTGGCGCTCCGAGCCAATGCGCGCCGGATGACGCGGGCCCCCTTGGCTGGAGTCAACCACGCTCGGCTTGACGAATATCGACGGTGCGGAGAACGGTCAGGAACCCTTGCGGAAAGGCGGACAATAGAGGACGACATCGACCGAGGAGGCCGCCACGCCCACTCCCCCCGTCTTCTGGAGCATCTGGCACTTCGACCCGCTGGCCGCGGTGATGATCGTGCTCGCGGCCGCCGCGTATGGCGTCTGGGTCGTGAGTGCCGGGCGCCGAGGTGCGCGTTGGCCCTGGTACCGTTCGCTCGCGTTCCTGGCTGCGCTCGTGCTCTTCGGACTGCTGCAATTCGGCATCGTCGGGCTCTACAGCCGGGAGCTGCGCTGGGCGTTCACGCTGCGGCTCGCGCTGCTGTTCTTCGCCGTGCCAACGTTCGCGGCGCTCGGTGCGCCGATTGCGCTCCTCCGGTTGGGAGGCCCGCCCCGCGTCTCCGAGATCGCCGAGCGTGCGCTGCACTCCCGCGCTGTCCGCATCCTGGGGAACGCGATCGTTTCGCCGATCATCGGCCTGGTGCTCTTCAGCCTCCTCCTGACGCCACTGTCCGCCGGGCTGCGCACGTCGGTCGTCGCGGCGGTGGCAATCACCGTGCTGGTTCCACTCCTGGGGTTCCTGCTGCTTGCGCCGATTGCGGAGCCCGACGTCCTGCGATCGTCGACGTTCGTGACGGCGGAGTTCCTGCTCGCGTTCGTCGAACTCATGATCGACGCGATCCCGGGCATTGTGTTGCGGATCAGCGGCAGCGTGCTCGACGGCGCGACCACGGCGGCGATCGGCCCGAGCTGGTTCCCGACGCCCCTGCGGGATCAGCAGCTTGCCGGAGATGTCCTCTGGTTCATCGCGGAGATCGCCGATATTCCCGTGCTCATCGCGCTGTTCATTCGCTGGCAGCGGACCGATCGCCGCGAGGCGCAGTCGATCGATGACCTCTCCGACGAGGAGGTCGAGGCGCTTTCGCGGGCGCACTTGGAGCGCTTCCGCGAGCGGTGACCGCTCCCGGACAGCCCTCGAGCTGGCGCAGTCGACAGCTGTCGGTTCAGTCGACCGCTGTCGGCGCCGTCCACCGGTGTCGGCGCGCTCGACAGCTGTCGGTTCTGTCGACTGCTTTCGGCTCAGTCGACCGCTGTCGGTGTCGGAACGGGATCAGACTGCTCCAGATGACGGTGATCGCGTGACTGCTCGCCGGGAGCCCCCTCGTCAGCCAGCGGACGGTCGATGGCGACGGGTGCCGCGTGTCGTCCGTGTGTCGTCCGAACACCGTTCGGGTCCTGCGGTGCGCTCGGCTGCTTCCCCTCCTGCGTCGGAGTCGAACTCGTCTGCGTCCACGCAACGGTCTGATTCGGCTTGGCCAGGAACAACGCGGCGACCACGGCGATGACGACGACGGCCGCCGGAAGGACGAGTGATTGCCCCATCGCTGCCGAGAACGGCAGCTTGAGAAACTCGGGCAGAATCCCGCTCTGCGCGGACGCTCCCGTAGCGCCACCCGCGCTTCCGGCGTGCGACGGAAAGTTCGCCGTGATGCGCGCCTCGATCAGCGCCGCGATACCCGCGGAGCCGAGCACAGCACCGATCTGGCGGGTCGTGTTGTAGACACCCGACCCCGCCCCGGCCATCCGCGGCGGAAGGTTTCGCGTTGCCGAGACCGAGAGCGGCCCCCACATGCACGCGTTGGCAAGGCCGAGCATCGCGCTTGGAAGGAGAATGAGCTGCCAATCGCTGTTGCCGGCGACGAGCTTGCCGAACCAGAACAGCCCCGCGGAGAAACACGCGAGACCGAATGCGGCAATCCACCGGGGATTGATTCGGTGCATGTTCCGACCGACGACCGGCGCGAGCCCTGCGGAGAGGACAGCCATGGGGATGAGCAGCAGCGCGGCCTGCGTCGGCGAGAACGCCTTGACGTCTTGCGCCCACAGCATGAGCGGGAGCGCGAAGGACGCGATGGCGACACCGACGGCCGTGATCGCGAGATTGGCGAGGGTGAAGTTGCGGTCACGGAAGAGACCCAGTGGCAAGAGCGGTTCGCCGCGCTTCTGCACCCCTTGCCAGACCACGAACGCCGCGAGCACGACGAGCCCGGTGACGATCAGCGACCACACCGTGATCGGGCCCGCGATCGTGCCCCAGCTGTACGTCTCGCCTTCCTGAATGCCGAAGACGAGCAGGAACATGCCAACCGAGGACAGCAGAATGCCGAGCACATCGAAGCGGTGCGGGTGCGTTTCGAAGCGAGGCACGAGACGCTGGGCGAGCACGAAGCCGACGACGCCGACGGGGACGTTGACGAAGAAGATCCACTGCCAGCCGAGCCCGTCGACGAGCAGACCGCCGGCGATCGGCCCGACGAGCGATGCAACCCCGGCCGTCGCCCCCCACAGTCCCATCGCGGAGCCACGCTGGTGCGGCGGGAACATGCGTGTGATGACCGACATCGTCTGCGGAGTCATCAGCGCAGCCCCGAGGCCTTGCACGACCCTGGCGACGATCAGCATGGAGATCGAGGTCGAGAGTCCGCACCAGAGACTCGAGAGCGTGAAGACGACGAGACCGATCTGGTACAGCACTTTGGGTCCGAAGCGGTCGCCGAGCCGGCCCGTGATGAGCAGTGGAACCGCATAGGACAAGAGGTATGCGCTCGTCACCCAGATCACCGCGTTGATATCGGCGTGCAGCTTCTCGGCGATGGTCGGCGTGGCGACGGACACGATCGTCGAGTCGACCAGAATCATGAAGAAGCCCACGACAAGCGCCCAGAGCGCGGGCCACGGCCGACGCTCCTGGTGGCTGGCCTGCGCAGGCGCAATCGTTGTTGACATCGTTCAGTTCCTCCGGGATCGTGCGCTCAGCATGGCATGAGCGAGCGACATCCGGAGCCCGGGACGCCCCTAGACTGGAGCCGTCCCGACCCGTCCACCGTGCTGGAGTGAACACGTGCCAACGATCGTCGTCGAGGTCATGCCGAAGGCTGAGATCCTCGACCCCCAGGGCAAGGCAGTCGGCGGGGCGCTCGTCCGGCTCGGCAATGCCGACCTCGCGAACGTCCGCATCGGTAAGCGGTTCGAGATCAGCGTCGATGGAGCGGTCGACGAGGCCCGCCTCGACGCGGTGCGCGCGATCGCCGCGGATGTCTTCTCGAACGCCGTGATCGAGGACGTGGTCTCGGTCACCGTCGAAGGGCAGTGACCGCGGTGCGGATCGGCGTCATCACCTTTCCGGGGTCGCTGGACGACCGGGACGCTGCGCGCGCGGTGCGCCTCGCCGGCGCGGAAGCCGTCGCGCTCTGGCATGGTGACCACGACCTCCAGGGCGTCGATGCCGTCATCCTGCCGGGCGGGTTCTCGTACGGCGACTACCTCCGTGCCGGAGCGATCGCGGCGAAGGCGCCGATCATGGCGGAGGTCATCGACGCGGCGGCCAAGGGCGTGCCCGTGCTTGGCATCTGCAATGGGTTCCAGATGCTCGCGGAGGCGCACCTCGTGCCTGGCGCGCTCACCCGCAACGCCCACCAGCAGTTCATCCGGCGTGACCAGCGCCTCCGCGTCGAGAACGCCGCCTCCGACTGGACGACAGGATTCGCTCCCGAGCAGGAGATCGTGATCCCGCTCAAGAACGCGGACGGCCGATTCGTCGCCGGCGCGGACACGATCAAGCGGATCGAAGACAACGGGCAGGTGGCCTTCCGGTACGTCGGCGTGAACCCGAACGGGTCCATCGATGACATCGCCGGGGTGATCAACGAGCGCGGAAACGTGCTCGGCCTCATGCCCCACCCGGAGCATGCGACAGAGCCCGGCTTCGGGCCGGACACCGACGCTGCGATGGCGTCGGGAACAGACGGCCTCACCTTCTTCACATCCGTCGTCGAGCACGCGCTCGCCCGATGACGGCCACCGACCACGGGAGCACTCCGCACGTGACGCCAGCGCAGAACACCACAGCGCAGCCCGACTCGCCGCACGATCAAGCGACCGGCTCCGTCCCCCACCCGGACACCGTCCAGGACGCCGCCGCGACGCCCGACAAGGAGCAGCCGTACGAGGCCCTCGGGCTCAAGCCCGACGAGTACGCCCGCATCAAGGCGATCCTCGGCCGCCGCCCCACCTCGGGCGAGCTGGCGATGTATTCCGTCATGTGGTCGGAGCACTGCTCGTACAAGTCGAGCAAGAACTATCTCCGGAGTTTCGGCAGGAAAGTCACCCCGGAGATGACGAAGAACCTGCTGGTCGGCATGGGTGAGAACGCCGGCGTCGTGGACGTCGGCGACGGCTGGGCGGTCACGTTCAAGGTCGAGTCGCATAACCATCCCTCGTTCGTCGAGCCATATCAGGGTGCTGCAACCGGTGTCGGCGGCATCGTTCGCGACATCATCTCGATGGGCGCACGGCCGGTGGCGGTGATGGATCAGCTCCGGTTCGGCGCGATCGATCACGAGGACACGGCGCGCGTCGTCCACGGCGTCGTCGGCGGGATCTCGTTCTACGGCAACTGTCTCGGACTGCCGAACATCGGCGGCGAGACCTACTTCGACCCGGTGTACCAGGGCAATCCGCTCGTCAACGCGCTCGCTGTCGGCGTCCTCCGCCATGAGGACCTGCACACGGCGAATGCGTCCGGCGCCGGCAACAAGATCGTGCTGTTCGGCGCGCGGACCGGCGGCGACGGCATCGGAGGCGCCTCGATCCTCGCGTCCGACACGTTCACGGCGGGCGGCCCGACGAAGCGGCCCGCGGTGCAGGTCGGCGACCCGTTTGCCGAGAAGGTGCTCATCGAGTGCTGCCTCGAGCTCTTCCACCAGAACCTCGTGGAAGGCATCCAGGACCTCGGCGCCGCAGGGATCTCCTGCGCGACGAGCGAACTCGCGTCCAACGGCGATGGCGGCATGCACATCTCGCTCGACAACGTGCTCCTGCGCGACCCGACCCTGACCGCCGAAGAGATCCTGATGTCGGAGAGCCAGGAGCGCATGATGGCGGTCGTGGAGCCCGGGAAACTCGACGCGTTCCTCGCCGTCACCGGCAAGTGGGACGTCGAGACCAGCGTGCTCGGCGAGGTCACGGAGGACGGACGCCTCGTGATCGACTGGCACGGGCAGGAGATCGTCAACGTCGACCCGCGAACCGTCGCGATCGACGGCCCCGTGTACGACCGCCCGGTGCGGTACCCGGACTGGCTCGACGCTGTGCAGTCCGATTCCGCCGCGGCGCTCGATCGCCCCGATGACGGCGCCGGTCTGCGCGCCCAGTTGCTCCAGTTGCTCGGGTCGCCGAACCTCGCCGACAAGCGTTGGGTCACGAATCAGTACGACACGTATGTCCTCGGGAACACTGCGCTCTCCTTCCCGGACGACGGCGGCATGATCCGCGTCGACGAGACCACAGGCCTCGGGGTCGCGATCGCGACCGATGCGAACGGGCGGTACTGCTACCTCGACCCGCGCGCCGGCGCACGCCTCGCCCTGGCGGAGGCATACCGGAACGTGGCGGTGACGGGTGCCGTTCCCGCGGCCGTCACGGACTGCCTCAACTTCGGTTCCCCCGAAGACCCAGAGGTGATGTGGCAGTTCGCCGAGGCGGTCGACGGTCTCGGCGACGCCTGCATGGAACTGGGTGTGCCCGTCACCGGCGGCAACGTCTCCTTCTACAATCAGACCGGATCCACACCGATCCATCCGACTCCGGTCGTCGGCGTGCTCGGCATCATCGACGATGTCGCCAAGCGCATCCCGTCGGGGTGGCAGGACGACGGCCAGAACATCTACCTACTTGGCACGACCTCGCTCGAACTCGATGGCTCTGCGTGGGCCGGTACGGTGCACGGGCATCTCGGCGGCCGGCCGCCGGCGCTCGATCTCGGCCGAGAGCGCGCCCTCGCGGACCTGCTGCACGGCGCTGCCGATGAGCAGTTGCTCACGTCGGCGCACGACCTCGCGGATGGCGGCCTCGGCCAAGCGCTCGCAGAGGGCGTCCTCCGCTTCGGAGTGGGGGCACGCATCGTCCTCGACGGCGTCGAGGAGCGCGACGGCATCGACGCCGCGACCGCTCTGTTCTCGGAGTCGACGGGTCGGGTCATCGTGACGGTGCGCCGTGAAGACGATGTCCGATTCCAGGGCATGTGCGAGGCGCGCGGCTATCCGGTCCTCCGCATCGGTGTCACCGACCGGACATCCGGGTCCCTCGCCGTGCAGGACCAGTTCGAGGTGTCCGTCGACGAGTTGCGCCAGGTCTGGGGCGCCACACTCCCAGAGCACTTCGGGCACATCGTCGAGGAGACGATGACCGAGGGCGTTCTCGGCGGTGGGCTGCTGGCCGACTGATGCCGATCGTCACCCTGCCGTTCCAAGAGCTCGTCGATCGCTTCGGTCCGGTCCCGGATGGAATCGAACTCGCCGTCTGGGACCTCGAAGCACCGTTCCCTGAGCCCGAGGCGCCGGCCGTGGTGCTCACCCCGTTCTACTTCGCGGGCGGCCACCGGTGGGCCTACCTGGAGTCGCTGCCGAACCTGCGCCTGCTGCAGCTTCCGAGCGCCGGGTACGAGTATGCGCTCGGGCGCGCCCCGGCACATGCCGCACTCGCGAACGGCCGAGGGATCCACGACGACGAGACCGCCGAGTTGGCCGTCGGACTCACCCTGACCGCTCTGCGCGACATCGACGGCTTCCAGCGGGATCGCACCGCTGGGCGTTGGGCCCCCCGGCAGACACGCGCCCTCGCGGATCGGCGCGTGCTCATCGTGGGATACGGGGCGATCGGGACAGCGATCGCGACCCGGTTCGAGGCCTTCCGCACGGCTGTCACGGTGGTCGCCCGCTCCGCTCGTGTGCAGGACGGACGGCAGGTGCACGGCTTCGACGAGCTGCACGACCTCGCCCGGGCCGCCGACGTCATGGTTCTCATCACGCCGCTGACACCGGAGACCGATCGGCTCGTCGATGCTGGCCTGCTCGCCGCGTTGCCAGACGGCGCCCTTGTCGTGAACGTCGCTCGCGGTCGCGTCATCGACACGGAGGCACTGGTCGCGGAACTCACGTCGGGCCGGATCGGCGCGGCCCTCGACGTCACCGACCCGGAGCCGCTCCCGGCCGGCCACCCGCTCTGGAGCACACCGAACACCGTGCTGACCCCGCATGTCGGCGGCTTCACCGATCTCACGGTTCCGCGCACCCTCGACCTCATGCGCGCACAGGTGCGAGCGCTTGCGCAGGGCGAGCCCTTCGAGAACGTCGTCGTCGAGCCGACGGTTTCAGCGTCCGACCGGTAGGACGCAGGTCGGGCTGCCGACGGGGATCCTCGCGATCGGCTGGCCTGGAATCCCGTCAGCGTCGAGCGGGAGCACCGTGATCGCATCGGATCGCTCATTCGCAACCAGGAGGAATCCGTCGACGCGTGCGAAATGACGCGGCCACGCGCCTCCAGTCGGCACGGACGCGAGCCTGCGCAGGCCGCCGTTCGCGGTGTCGAAGACGGCGATGGTGTCGGGACCCCGGACCGCGGCGTACAGGCGCCCGGACTCGTCCACGTCGATGTGGCTGAGGAGCGCCTCCGCGCTCGGACCCTCGACCGCAGATGCGGAGCGCCGCTCGACGAGACGCCCATGCTCGTCGCGCTCGAGCCGATGCACGCGGCCGTCGAGCTCGCCCGTCACGAAGAGCGAACCGTCGTGCCAGACCATGTGGCGCGGCCCCGTTCCTGGCGCGAGCGGATGCACGTGCAGTGGGGCGATCGACCCATCGGACTCGATGCGCAACTCGTGCAGCGCATCGCCCCCAAGATCGGCGACGAGGACGGTTCCGCGGTCGGTCTCGAGCGTCTGATGCGCGTGCGGCCCCTCCTGCCGATCGCTCACCGGACCGGTCGCCGGTGGCAATGGATGCAGACGGATCAGATCGGCCTGGAGGCGCGTCACCGTCTCCGCCCCGTGCGGCTCGTCTGCCGCAGCGGTCAGGAGAGCCGCGCGAACGCGGTCACCGTCCGAGATCGCGCCGGCCGCCGAGAGCAGCGCCACCGACCCGCTGACGTAGTTCGCGACGAGGACGGATCCGTCGCTGCGCACAGCGAGGTGGCACGGGGAGTCCCCGCCGCTCGTGATGTCCCAGAGATGTTCGAGGTGGGCGCCATCGAATCGGAACGCGTGCACGCTGCCGGCGGACGCTTCGGACACGGCGTAGAGCCGGTCGCCGTCGAGGGCGAGGAACGATGGGTCATCGATCACGGCAGCCGTGGTGACCGTGTATGCATCTTCGCCGTGCCCAGCGTCCGCGTCGGCATCGTGCGGCACGCTCCGCACGAGCGAGATGCCCGCGGCGTGCCCCCCGCTGCTCGCCGTGTAGGAGCCGACGAGCATGGTGAGCGGCGCCGCAGACATCATTCGTCTCCGGTCGCGATCCGCTCGTGGTGGTGGATGACCTCGGCGATGATGAAGTTCAGGAACTTCTCCGCGAACGCTGGGTCAAGGTGCGATTCCGCCGCCAACGATCGGAGTCGCGCGACCTGGATGTGCTCGCGGTCGGGGTCGGCGGGCGGCATCCCCGCGGCTGCTTTGAGGTAGCCCACCCGCTGCGTGTACTTGAACCGCTCGGCGAGCATGTGCACGACGGCCGCGTCGATGTTGTCGATGCTCTGGCGAATGCTCGCAAGTTCTGCCAGGGCGGAGGCATCGTACGGCGGATGCGCGGTCGTGCCGGCGCTGGAATCTGGGGCGCCGTCCGGCGGCAGCGGCTGGTCGGCGGTCATGCGGGAAGCCTAGCGAGCCTCCATCCGAGGGGCGTGCGTGTTACTCCCCGACGCCCCTCGGACAGGTGCCGGCGATCAGAGTGCGTTCGCGAACTGGCTCGGAAGTCGGTCCAGGGCCCAGATCGTCGCCGCGGGCGTTCCGATCGAGAAGGCGTCGGCGAGCCGCGCGTCGTCGACGACGAGCGCATGCCCCTCCGCCACGGACGGCACTCGCTGGAACAACGGATCCGCCTCAGCCTTCGCTGCCGATGTGAAGATCGGCAGGATAACAGTGAGATCCGCGCTCAGCAGGCCCAGATTCTCCTCGGACAGCGCCACGGAGAACCCGTTCCCCGCGGCCTGGTCGACGGCCCGTGGCTGTGTGAACCCGAGGCGCTTCATAAACGACACCCGTGCGTCGCCGGTGGCATACGCACCGAACCCTTGCGAGCTGTAGGAGCCGATGACCGCCGAAGTATCGGCGAACTCCGGGTGGGCGGCGCGGGCGGCGTCGAAGGCTGAGGACACCGAGGCGAGCAGTGCCGCTCCGCGTTGCTCGCGTCCGAGGGCCTTCGCGATCATCGTGACCTGCTGCTCGCTCGTCGTCCGGTAGTTCGCCCCCTTCGGCGGGATCGCAACCGTCGGCGCGATGGCGGAGAGCTTCTGGTATCGGCCGGCGTCACCTGAGGACCGGACGTCGAGGATCACATCGGGCCGGAGTCGCACGATCTGCTCGTAGTTCGGCTCAAGCGTGCCGACAATCGTCGGGCGGGTTCGATATGCGTCCTTCAGCCACGGTCCTACCCCGTCACCGCCGAAGCCGAGCCAGTCGCTCGCTCCAATGGGCTGGACGCCGAGTTCGAGCGCGACCTCCGCATCGCCCCACCCGAGCGCGACCACGCGTTCTGGTTTGGACGGGATCGTGGTCGTCCCGAATGCGGTCGTGATCGATGTCGGGAAGCCGGCCGAGGGCGCAGCGTCGGTGGTTCTGTTCGCTGATGAGGAGGACGGTGCGCAGCCCGCGAGGGCCACGGCGGCGGCGAGCGCGACGCTGACCCCTGCCAAGAGACGACGAAGAGGGAATCGGATCATGTAGGTAAGGCTAACCTAACTCTGAACGCACGGCGCCCCGATGGCGCGTCCCTCTGGCTGTCGCTGCCCGCGGATAGGGTCGGTGTGTGCCGAACACGATCGCTCCCGCTCGCACGCGCCTCGCGGTGCTCGGATCCCCCATCGCACACTCGCTGTCCCCGACGATGCATCGCGCCGCGTACGAGGTTCTCGGCCTCCCGTTCGTCTACGAGCGTCACGAAATCACCGAGCGCACGCTTCCCGAGTTCCTCGAACACCTCGGCCCGGATTGGCGTGGACTCAGCCTCACGATGCCGCTGAAGCGAGCGGTCATCCCCCTCCTCGACCGGTCCACCTCGCTCGTCGACGAGCTCGGCGTGGCGAACACGCTCGTCTTCGTCGACGACGCCGCGGGGCCCGTGCGGTACGGCGTGAACACCGATGTCGACGGCCTCGTCCGTCCGGTCGAGGCGCTTGGGCACGTGCCGGGTGCGGCGACGATCATCGGAGGGGGTGCGACCGCAACGAGCGCGCTCGTCGCGAGTCACCGCCTCGGCGCCGAGCTTGTGCGCGTCTACCTTCGTGACCCGCGTCGCGCGTCCGAGCTCATCGAGCTCGCCGTTCGGCTCGGTGTGTCCCTCGACGTGCAGTCCCTGTCGGCCCTCGACGATGCCGGTCCGCTCGGCTTTGTGATCTCGACCCTGCCGGGAGGAGCGGCGGACGGCCTGCCGCTGCATCCATCCGGGCCCGACGCGGTCCTGTTCGACGTTGCCTACGACCCCTGGCCCACCGCGATCGCACGCTCGTGGGGACAGGCAGGTGGTCGGGTCCTCAACGGACTCGACATGCTCACGGAGCAGGCGATCGGGCAGATTCGGGTGTTCGTCGGCGGCGACGTCGAGAGCCCACTCCCCGACGAATCCGCAGTCCGCCGCGCGATGCGGGTGAGCGTGGGACTTCCCGAGCGCATCGGCGCACCCGAGACGGCAGACTGAACGCATGTGCGGTCGCTTCGTTGTGTCGGATCGAACCGCCGACCTGCTCCCGGAGTTGGTCGGCGAGCTCGCGGATCGTACGGAGCACGTCGATGCGGACACGGGCGAGATCGTCACGGGTCTCGTCCCGAACTACAACGTCGCGCCGTCCACGCCGATCCAGACGGTGCGTGAATTCCGGGGCGAGCGTGCGCTGACCGACATCCAGTGGGGGTTTGTCCCCTCCTGGGCGAAGGACTTCCGGCGGCAGCGGCCGCAGCCGATCAACGCACGGATGGAGACGGTCGCCACGTCGGGCATGTTCCGCAGAGCCTTCCAGAGCAACCGATGCATCGTGCCGGCGCAGGGCTACTACGAGTGGGTGGTCCGCGAGGACGGCAAGGAGCCGCACTACATCTTCCGCCCGAGCGGCGCGATCGCCATGGCCGCGGTCGTCAGCGCGTGGCCCGATCCGACGAAGGACCGGGCGGATCCTGAGCGGTGGCGCCTGTCGCTCGCGATCGTGACCCGCGACGCGCACGTGGCACCGGGCGAGGTGCACGATCGGATGCCTGCGTTCCTGACGCCGGCTTCGTACGATGCGTGGCTCGATTGTTCGGAGGCCGGCCCATCCTCCGATGAGCTCCTCGCCATGCTGGACAGCGAGTCGCGCTCCGTGGCGGGCGAACTGGACCAGTACGAGGTCTCGCGCGCCGTCAACAATGCCAAAAGCACCGGCCCGATGTTGATCGAGCCGGTGCAGGAGGGCTAGCGAGGCGAGCGGGCGACGCCGGGAGCGGCGACCCGAACGCGACGCTCAGTCGATGGGGTGAATGACGTTCGGCAGCATCACGTGCAAGCGCGACGCCAACTGTGCCTGCGCCTCCTCCAGGGAGGCGAAGTCGCCGACGTAGGACCCGAAGGTATCGGACACGAAGTAGTGCCGGCCCTGCTTGTCCACGGTGCCGCCGAAGTAGCCGCCGTAGTTCGCTGCCCACAGGCCCTCGTCGGTCTCGGTCCAACTGATCACGGCGCGCGTCGGGGGAACGGTGACCGACACCTCGGCCTCGATCGCTGCGATCGTCTCGATGGTCTCCGTGTCGAGGGTGACCTCGGGGCGGGGTGCAATGGTGCTCATGGCTGCGCTCCTTCTCCGTTCGGGGTACGACGTTGTGTACCTCTTACGGTACGGAGGCGCGACGCCCGTTGCTAGAGGATCCGCGCGTTCTCAAGGTTCTTCAAGCGCTATCCATTGATTTCTTGGCGGATTCTCGCCGGTCGACGGCGGCGCCTCCGGGGTACAGGGGTACAAGCCGGGCTTCGCTTGGCGGCTATCCGAGGAGGTCGTGACGCACGACCGCTGCATCGCGGCCGGGTCCGACGCCGATCACCGAGATCCGCGAGCCGGACATCGCCTCGAGCGCGAGGACATAGTCCTGCGCGTTCTTCGGCAGGTCCTCGAACCGGCGAACGCCCGTGATGTCCTCGCTCCACCCAGGGAACCGCTCGTAGATCGGCTTCGCGTGGTGGAAGTCGGTCTGCGACACCGGGACCTCGTCGACGCGAACGCCGTCGACCTCGTAGGCGACGCACACCGGAATCTCGTCGAGCCCGGTGAGCACGTCGAGCTTCGTGAGGACGAAGTCGGTGACGCCGTTGATGCGCGCCGAGTATCGCGCGATCGGCGCGTCGTACCAGCCGCACCGGCGCGGGCGCCCCGTGGTCGTGCCGAACTCGAAGCCGTTCGCACGCAGGAAGTCCCCAGAGGCATCGAACAGCTCGGTCGGGAACGGCCCGGCCCCCACACGAGTCGTGTACGCCTTCACGATGCCGATGACGCGGTCGATGCGGCCCGGACCGATCCCGGAGCCGGTGGACGCGCCTCCGGCAGTGGCATTCGAGGACGTGACGAACGGATACGTGCCGTGATCGACGTCGAGCATCGTCGCCTGGCCGCCTTCGAACAAGACCGTCTTGCCGCCTTCGAGGGCATGGTGGATCTCGAGCGCGGTGTCGGCGACCATGGGACGGAGCCGGTCGGCGTAGGCAAGCAGGGAGTCGACGATCTCGTCCACGGAGATCGCACGTCGGTTGTAGATCTTGACGAGCAGGTGGTTCTTCTGGTCGAGCGCGGCCTCGACCTTCTGCCGCAGGATGTTCTCGTCGAAGATGTCCTGGATCCGGATGCCGACGCGATTGATCTTGTCCGCGTAGGTCGGACCGATGCCGCGACCGGTCGTCCCGATCTGCCGCTTGCCGAGGAATCGTTCAGTGACCCGGTCGATGGTCCGGTGGTAGTGCGTGATGACGTGCGCGTTGGCGGACACGCGCAAGCGGGAGACGTCGACGCCGCGGGCGCTCAGCGCCTCCAGCTCCTGGAACAGCACCTCGATGTCGACGACGACGCCGTTGCCGATGATCGGCGTGACGCCCGGCGTCAGGATGCCGGACGGGAGCAGGTGGAGCGCGTACTTCTCATCGCCGACCACCACGGTGTGTCCGGCGTTGTTGCCCCCGTTGAACTTCACGACGAAGTCGATCCGGCTGCCGAGCAGGTCGGTGGCCTTGCCCTTTCCTTCGTCGCCCCACTGGGCTCCGACGATGACGACTGCGGGCATGGTGGTTCTCCTCACCTTGGCGGAGGACCGCACACGACCGGGCCGGCCGGTGGTCCACCCGAGTCTATCGACTCGCCAAGGAGGGGCGGTGTCGGGAGGTCAGGCGGCGAAGAAGTCCGCGTAGCTCGGTTCGGTGCTCGGGGCCGGGTCGTAGCTGCGCACGCGCGCCTCGACCATCGCCTGCAGGGCAGCGGGTGGCGTGAGGCCGTGGCGGCGCCATTCCATCGGGTTCTGACGGAGGAGAGCGAGATTCTTCCGATCGTGCATGACCTCATGATCGCACGATCGCTAGTTTGGCTAAATACTTATCCTTCTAGCGCAACCAAGATTATTCGGGCAACGACGCATGCTCCCGGACCCAGGCGTGCATGACGATCGCTGCGGCGGCTGAGGCGTTGATGCTCCGCGTCGAACCGAACTGCGCGATCGCCAGATGCGTATCGGCGGCCGCGAGGGCAGCGTCGGACAGACCGGGCCCCTCCTGACCGAAGAGAAACACGCAGCGTTCCGGTACCGTCACGCGCTCAACGAATTGCGCACCGGGCAGGTTGTCGATCGCAATGATCGGACGCGCGTCCTCGCGCATGGCAGCGACGAATGTGTCGATGTCCGCGTGGTACCGCACGTGTTGATAGCGATCGGTCACCATGGCGCCCCGCTTGTTCCACCGGCGTCGACCGACGATGTGCACGGTTCCCGCCAGGAACGCGTTCGCGGTCCGAACGATCGATCCGATGTTCAGGTCATGCTGCCAGTTCTCGATCGCCACGTCGAAGCGGTGCCGACGCGTATCCAGGTCCGCCACGATGGCCTCCATCGTCCAGTACCGGTAGGCGTCGACAACGTTCCGGCTGTCGCCATGCTCGAGGAGATCGGGGTCCCACTGCGGACCGACGGGCCACGGCCGCGGATGCGGTCCGACGCCGTGGGTCGTCTGCTCTGGGGACGGCGGCGGCATGGTTGCGACTCGCTGCGGGTCGGACGGGAGGCGGTCGGTCACCCTCCGAGCGTACGGCGACGCCCGGCCGATATGGTGAGCGCATGGTGGCACGACGGGACGAGGTCGAATGCTGGCTCACGGACATGGACGGGGTTCTCGTCCATGAGAACACCGCGCTCAAAGGAGCGCCAGAGCTCATTCGACAGTGGCTCGACACCGGAACCCCGTTCCTGGTGCTGACCAACAACTCGATCTTCACGCCGAGAGATCTCAGCGCGCGACTGCGGTATTCGGGGCTCGACGTCCCGGAGGACCGCATCTGGACCTCCGCGCTCGCCACCGCCGACTTCTGCGCATCGCAGATGCCAGGTGGTTCCGCGTTCGTCATCGGTGAGGCCGGCATGACGACTGCGCTCCACGAGGCCGGGTTCATCATGACGGAGACCGACCCGGACTACGTCGTGGTCGGCGAGACCAGGAATTACTCGTTCGAAGCAATCACAAAGGCGATCCGTCTGATCCGTGACGGCGCGCGGTTCATTGTGACGAACCCGGACGCGACCGGACCGAGCACAGAAGGCATTCTGCCCGCCACCGGAGCCATCGCGGCGCTGATCGAGAAAGCGACCGGCAAACAACCCTACGTGGTCGGGAAACCGAATCCGATGATGTTCCGATCGGCCATGAACCGCATCGGGGCGCACTCGGAGAACACCGGCATGATCGGGGACCGAATGGACACCGACGTCCAGGCCGGAATCGAGGCGGGCCTGCACACGGTGCTCGTCATGACCGGCATCAGCGACATGACCGAGGTCGAACGCTATCCGTTCCGTCCGAGCGAGATCATCGAGGGTGTCCACGAGCTCGTCGCGAGCGGCCCGGTCGAGTCCGAGCTCTGATTCCAGACCCCGGCCGCCTTCGGGGTCGCTGATTGCGACGACGACGACGGCGACGGCGACGGCGACTGGTGGTTGCTGATGTCGCCGCCGATGATCCACCGCGTGAGGAGGAACACCGCGACGATCATGACGACGATGATGACGATCGCACCCCACACGAGCAGCTGCTTCCCGCGGCGGCCTTCGGACTGCAGGCGCGCGAACCCGTCGTTCATGAACTGCACCGGTCTCGGTGCGGCCTCGGGCGGGAGCGAGCCGGGGGCCCGGTCGACCACGGGCATCATTCGCGTCTGATTGTCGAACGGGTCCCGTTCCGGCGCGTCGACCGTGTGTAGAGCGCCGGTGCCGAACACTGCGCGGATGGCGCTCGTGTCGCTCGTCTCACGGCCATCCCACTCGGACTGGTCGATGTCGGCCGCGGAGGCTGTGTCGGAGTCCCCAGGGGCGGCCCACGACTGTGAAGCGCCCGGACGCGCTGACGGGGGGACGAACGGCGACGGCGCGGGAGTATCCAGTGGCGCGGTCCGCGACGGACGGCTCGCCGGTGGGATCGGCGCGGGCGGGTTGGGCGCGGGCGGAGCGCTGAGGCCGAGTATCTCGTCGATGCTCGGCGCGGATTCCTCTGGGCGAGGAGGAGCAGACGTCGACGGCGGGAGCGTGAACGCCTGGGTTCGTACGTCCTCCGGCGCCTCGCCGAACGTCGGAGCGCGCTCTGGGACAGCCGGCGATGCCTCGGGAGGCACTGGCGCGGCCTCGGCGACCACCGGCACTTCCTCGGAAGGCACTCGCGCGGCCTTCGCGGCCACCGACGCTTCCTCGGCAGGGAGGTGGGCCTCCGCCTCGGGCGCGGGAGCGCCAAGCGGCGGGAGCTGTGGCGGGACCCGATGTCGCACGGGCGGCGGAACGGGTTGTCGGAGGAGATCGGTGAAGCTCGGCGGTTCGTCGACCGCGGATCGGTCGGCGATCGTCGGCGGCACCGGCAGCATCGGACCGGTCACGACCGGAATGTCATCGGTCGGCGCGTCGTGTATCGCCGCGTGCGCCCCATCGGGAGGGCTCGGCTGTGCTGCCGGCGGAAGCACCTCCGGAGCAGCTGGCGTCTGCTCCGCGTCGGCGCGAGCTCGACCGAGCCAGTCGACGTCCGTGCGCCCGTCGCCGTTCGGATCCGCCGCCCGTCGGACAGCGTCCACCTGCTGCGAGAGCGAACGCCGCTCGTCGCGATGCGCTCTCGCAGTGGGCAGCTCGATCGCCAGCGGATGCGCGCTCCGCGGCTCGGGCGGCGTCGCAGCGGGTTCAGGAATGACGAGCGGAGGGCGTGAAGCAGACGAGACAGGTGGCACCGGCGCAGCAGGTGGAGCGGGCACCGAGGGAGGCTCAGGCGCAACAGGCGGCCCGGGCGCAACAGGCGGCTCGGGCGCTGCGGGCGGCGTCGGCTCCTCCCTCGGAACGCCATCTGCATTCCGGAAGCGCTCGGCCGCGCGCCGCTCCCGGCGGGTGGCCCACTGTTCCCTGGTCGGTGCCTCGCCGAAGATGGACGAGGCGGACGGCAGCACCGGGAACGCGGCGGTCCGGTCGTCGTCAGGAGCCCCGTCTCGTTCGCCGCCGGTCCCGCGATGCTCGTCCGAGCCCTGGCCAGCGCGCTCGTCTGGTCCCGTCACGGGGCCAGCCCCAGGTCAGCGAGTCCGATCGCGGCGAAGTACGGGTATCCGGCTGCTTCGATCGTCTCCCGCGCGCCCGTCGCGCGGTCGACGACAACGGCGACCGCTGCGATGATCGCGCCCTCACGCTCGAGTGCGGCTGCCGCTTTCAGCGGTGAGCCCCCCGTCGTCGACGTGTCCTCGAGCACGACAACGCGCCGACCCGCGACATCCGGTCCTTCGACCTGCCGTCCGCGACCGTGGTCTTTGGGCTCTTTCCGAACGACGAAGGCGTCGTACGTGAGCCCACGCGCCGCGGCTTGATGCAGCACGGCCGTGGCGATCGGATCGGCACCCATGGTCAATCCGCCGACGGCGGCGACGTCGGGGATCGGCGCGATCAGATCGGTCATCACCTGACCGATGAGCGGCGCCACACGGTGATCCAGGCTGACCTTGCGAAGATCGATGTAGTACGACGCCTTCTTGCCGCTGGTGAGCGTGAAGTCGCCGTGGAACACCGCTTCAGCGGTGATGTGGTCGATCAGCTTCGCGCGTGCGTCATTCACAACGACCCAGGGTATCGCGGCGTCCCTGCGCACGACAGTCAGCCCGGAACCGGGACAGGTACGCTCCCCTCCATGAGTGATCTCCGGCGGATGGATCCTGCCGGACCACGGCAGGCCGATGACCGTCGCCGCGGAGCGCTCGCCGCCGAGGTGCTCGGTGCTGCGACGGCTGTCGCGCTCACCATCGCGGCCCTCTGGCACGTTCTCGTCACTCCTCGTGTTGCACTGCTCTGGTACAACGCGGACTCGGTGCTCCTCCCGCTCATCCGACGAGCGATGCAAGCAGGTCTGCCGATCGAGTGGGCCATGTCGCCGACGCTCTTCGTGATCCCGGAGATCCCGGTCTACCTCGCCTGCGCGGCGGTGACGGCGACCCCGCAGCAAGCATTGGCATTGAACGGCTTCCTCATTCTGCTGGCCGTGTATCCGCTCCTTCGTGCGGTCGCCGCGCAGCTCATGCCCGCGGCACGACAGCGCGACCGGATCGCCGTCGCCGCCGCCGCGCTGGCTCTGCTGACGCTCCTGGTGTTCCTCGAGTCCGACAGCTCGCCGACGAATCTGGAGTTGGCCTCCCTGCTGTTGACGACGACGTATTACTACGGCGCGCTGCTCGCCACGCTGGGCAGCGTCGCGCTCGTCCTGAGGATCCTGCGCTCGACCCTCCTCGTGCCGGAGCGCGTCCCGCTCCTGCCGATGATCGTCCTCGCGGTCGTTGCCGCGGCAGTCACGCTGTCCAATCCGCTGTACGTGCCATGGTCCGCAGGCCCTGCGATCGTCACTATGTGGCTGCTGGTGGTTCTTCGCCGCGTTCCGATCCGTGCCGGCGTCCTGGTGACGGCCTCGGTCGGCATCGGCGCGTCGCTCGGCTATCTCGGGCGGATCCCGTTCGCCCGATTCGTCACCCTCACCCCCGGCTCGTACGTCAAGCCGGAGCGGGCCGCCGCGACGGTCGAGTTCTTCGCGCAAGTCACGGACAGCATGACCGGAACCCCCGCGAGCGCTGCTGAGCTGGTGCTCCTCTTCGCGGGCGTCCTCCTCGGCGTCGGCGGAATGGTCTGGTCGTGGCGCGTTCGCACCGCACTCCCGGTGCTCGTCGCGTCGAGCCTCTCCGTCGTCACCGTCGCCGCACTCTCGGTCGGTGTGATCGTCTCGGGCTCGAACACGCCTCGTTACCTGGAGCCGATCGTCGTGATGCTGCTCGTCGGCTTCATTGCCGTCGCCGAGCTCGTCCGGACGACGGTTCGCCCGACGCGGGTGGCGCGACGCTTCCGGCTCGGCCGAGTACTCACCACGGTCGGCGCGGTGATCGCCCTCGCGCTCGGGGCGACGCTCGCGCCGCCGGCCGTGGCCACGGTCCGCGCGGCCGCCTACGACCCGGCGCAGTGCCTCGACCGATGGGTGGGGTCGCGATCGGTGCAGGGGGTCGGGCAGTACTGGACGGTCAGGCCGCTCGCCGCGTACGGGGATCCGAGCGTCGACCTCCTGCAGGTTCGCTCGAACTTCCACGTCTACCCGTGGTTGAACGATCTCGGCGCCTATCGGTGGGCGCATCCGACGTACGTCGTCGTCGGTGCGGGCGATGTCTGGTCGGTGCCGGTCGAGGACCGCCTCGGGAAGCCGGCACGCGTGACGCACTGCACCGGGTACGACATCTGGGACTACGCCGGAACAGCCGGCGCGCACACGCTCGCCTCGGCGGTGCGCTCGTCCGGGATCGCCGAACTCAGGAGGCGCGGCTTTCCCCAGTGACATCCTGTCACGTTGGGCAGATATGCCGCATTCTGTAATATTTCCGGACACCCTGACTGAAGGACTGTCTCGTGCCCTCCTACCGCGTCCGCCTTGCACGCATCGGCTCCTCCGATCTCCCGCGCGGAGCGCGACATGCGCACCGGCAAAGCCGAGTGCTCCGAGCAGCCGCGCTGGTCGCCGCCGTGGTCGCCGCCATCGCCGCGCCCGAACCCGCGGTCGCCGCCGACCGGGCGTTCCCCTCGTGGGCCGACGTGCTTGCCGCGCGCGGCAACGAAGCTTCCACGCGTTCGACGATCGATCGCCTCCGCACGTCGCTTGCCGAACTGGAAGGCGCGGCGGCGGACGCACAGCGCGTCGCGCGCAGCGAGGGTGACGCCTATTTCGCAGCGCAGCGCGCCGCGGACCTCGCCGCGGACGAGGAGGCCCGTCTCCACCATGCCGCCGACGAGCAGAAGCTCCGCGCTGAAGCGCACGCGGCACTCGCCGGAGCACTCGCAGCACGGAGTGCCCAATCCGGCGCACGCGACCTCGCTGCCGCCGCGATCAGCACACCGACCGACACTGAGGGTCTGCTGTTCCAGCTCGGCACTGCCGCACAACTCGGCCGCCGGGCCGCTGATATCGAATCCGCTGCACGCTCGGCCGCTCGGTCCGCTGGTGCGCTGCAACGGCAGGCCGCACGGGCAACGCAGGCGCTCGCCGCGCAGCGCGCCGAGGCGCAGCGGCGAATGGAGCAAGCACAGGCTGCTTCCGACCGAGCGGCGAAGGCGCTCGCCGAGCAAGAGCAGCAGCAAGCGACACTGCAGGCCCAGCTCGCCACCTTGACATCGGGTCGCATCCGGACAGAAGCCGAATTCCGTGCGGGGGAAGCCGCGCGGGCGGCCGCAGCCGCTGCGGCGGCTGCAGCGAATCGTCCGAATCCAGGCGCGGGCGGCGGCGCTGGAAGCGGGGGTGACCCGGGCAGCGGCGCCGGAGGCGGCACCCCGTCCGGATGGGTCCGCCCGGCCGGCGGGAGCATCACCAGCCCCTACGGGTGGCGCGTCCACCCGATCACCGGCGTCGCGACGAAGCACGACGGGATCGACCTCGGGAGCGCCTGCCGCTCGGACATCGTCGCCGCCACCGGCGGGACCGTCGGGTACACGGGGTGGTTCGGCGGATACGGCAACTTCGTGCGCATTGACCATGCCGACGGAACCGCCACCGCCTACGGACACATCGTCGACGGGGGCATCCGCGTCCGCGTCGGCCAGCACGTCAATGCCGGTCAGGTCGTCGCGCTGGTCGGCTCGACAGGGAACTCGACCGGGTGCCACCTGCACTTCGAGACGCGTCGGGGCAGCACGACGGTGGATCCGGTCCCGTTCATGGCATCACACGGCGTGCACTTCTGAGGCCGCCCCAGCACTTTCGCACCGATCGGACGGCTGCGGTCACCGGCCGCCTCGCAGCTCAGCGAACGCGGGGTGCCCGATCGTTGCCGCTGCTCCGCGCGACATGCAGCAGCACCGGGAGGTGGGTCCCAAGCAGATCATCGAGCCCCTCGACGATCGTCGTGACGTCGTCAATGAGTCGTCGAGGCGCGACGCCTCGATGCGGCCGCACCCGGACCCGGATCGTCGGGACTCTCCGCACCGCGTAGACGTCGACGGCGAGCGACTGCACCTCGGGAAGCGCATCGATCGCAGTGGACAGCGCCCGCTGAACCGCGGGGGTGGACACGCGGACCACCCCCGGGATCCGGCCAGATCGGTCTTCGTCGACGATCACCTCGTCGGTTCGCCCACCACCACGCGTCGCGAGGACGACGATTGCGAGGATCGCCACCGCCGTCGACACGCCGATCACGACCCACCAGGCCGAAACGGGGCCAGCCGCGGCGCCGCCGCTCGGCCCGCGGGTTGCCGACGCGAGCGCCCGCGCGGCCCCTGCCGTTGCCGTCCGCCACATCTGGCGCGCTGACGGCGTGAGGGCCAGGAGCAGCGCCTCCACGCCGGCGATGATGAGCGCCAACCCGGCAACGATCAGCGCTCCGCGGCCGAGGGCTCGATTGCCGCGGTTCATCCGCCCACCCGCCCCGTGGGCAGGACGCGAAGGCGCGCGGTGATCGGCGGTTCAGCACCGATCGAGGTCAGCTCGTCCTCGACGGCACCGGTCGCGGCGACGGCGGGGACATCCAGCCCGGCCGGTGGACGGAGCACGACGTCCGCGGTGGATCGACCGACGGAGGCGACCGACGCCTCCGGACCGAGCCGGGTCCGCGATCGTGCCGCTCGTGCCAGCGCCGAGGCGATCACCTCGTCGTCGATGATCACAGCCAGTCGCTCCGCCCGGGCAACGTGCCGTGGGCGACGCTTCGGCAGCACGCCGAGCGCGAGCACGAACACCCCGACGACCATGGCGGCGACGCCGATCACGGCGAGCACCCACGGCATGGTCTGCTGTGGCAGCACAGGGACGGCGGCTGCTGCCGCTCGCGGATCGAACACACCGATCCGCTCACCCAGGAGCCCTGCGACGCCCGCCGCGAGGACGCCGAGCGCGACGAGGAGCGCGATCACCGCGACCACGGCCGCCGCACCCGATCGCGACACCGAACCCTCCCGACGCAGGACGCGCCGTTCCACCGCTGCCCGGGCGGCCCGATCATCGCGGTCGCCACCATCGCGCACGTCCCCCGGAGACACCCGGTCCTTCGCGAGACGCTCCGTCGGGCCCGCACTCATCGAACCCGCCGGCCCGCGTCGATGACGGCAGCCGTGAAGTCGATATCCACGCGGTGCACGCGGCGCCCGGTGATGCGTTGCACACGCTCCGCGATCTCGGACCGGGACCGGTGGGCGCGAACGATGGCCGAGGAATCGCCCGCTCCACCCCGATCAGGCCCCGCGAGCGCCCTCGTCGAGAAGGCACGTCCTCCGGACCACGATGCGGACGGCGCGCCGAGCATCGGTGCGATCAGCGGAGCGTCGATCACGATCGCGAGGGCTCCACGCCCGTCGTCGATCACGCGAGCGCTCACTGCGTCACTCGGCACAGACATCGCTTCCGCCGCCACGGCCTGCGCGGTGCGGATCAGTGCGGGAGCGTCGATCCGCTCCCACCCGCTTACCGACGCCCGTTGGCCCGAGCCCCCGCTCACGATGAGCTCCGACGCCCGCGGAGCACGTCGACCAGTCGGCCGAGGTCGATCGCGCCGGTGACGACGCGGCCGACCAGCGCACCGATCGCCATCAACGCGGCGACGAGCACCATCGGCCAGAAGCCGAACGCCACCGCCACGATGCCCAGCAGTGCTCCGATCGCGGCGCCGATGAGGGTGCCGTTCACAGCCGTCGTCCTTCGAGCGCATCGTTCTGGTGGGGAATGTTCACGTCATGGATGGCGACATTCACCTCGGTCACCTCGAGCCCGACGAGCTCCGTGACGGCCCGCGCAACGGCCTCACGAACCGCCGACGCGACTTCGAGCATCGGAACGGGGTAGTCCACGACGATCGTCAGGTCGACCGCTGCCTGCGTCTCCCCGACCTCGACACGGACACCCTGACCGAAGTCGCTCGATCCGATGGCGTCGCGGAGCGCTCCGAACGCGCGCGCGGCGTTACCGCCGAGCGCGAAGACGCCCGGAACCTCTCGAGCCGCGATACCGGCAACCTTCGCGACGACGGCGTCCTCGACGATCGTCCGACCGCGCGTCATCGCCGGAGCCGCTGATCGCGGCTGCGCTCCGGACCCCTCCGGAAACGCCGTCGCAGTGGTCGAATTGCGATTGCTGTTCGTCGCGCCTGCCATCGCCGATACCTTTCCTCATCCCGCTGGCGCGCTTCCGGCGCCGATACAGACACAGTGCACCTTTCAGCCGTGCATCGCTCGTACGGACGCGCGCCTCGCCGGCGAGGCCTGGCCTCCACTGGTCGTCGGCGCAGCGTCCATCCCGGCCCGGCATCCGCCGCGTGGAACCGCCCCGGTTCGATAAGTTCGACGCATGCGTGTCGCCACCTGGAATGTGAACTCGGTCCGGTCCCGCGCCTCCAGAATCGTGGATTGGCTGGTTCGCACCGACGTCGACGTGCTCGCAATGCAGGAGATCAAGTGTCGACCGGATCAGTTCCCAACCGACCTGTTCGAGGAGGCCGGGTACCAGGTCGAGGCGCACGGACACAACCAATGGAACGGGGTCGCGTTCGCGAGTCGGCTGCCGATGCAGGACGTGGAGCGGGATTTCCCCGGCCAGCCGGGCTTCCTCAAGGGGCACGAGGGCGACGACCTGCCGGTGGAGGCGCGGGCGATCGGGGTCACCGTTGAGGGCGTCCGGTTGTGGAGCCTGTATGTGCCGAACGGCCGCGAGGTCGGCGACCCGCACTACACATACAAGCTCGACTGGCTCCGCCGCCTTGCCGACCACACGAGCGAGTGGCTCGACGCCGACCCGACGCTGCCGCTCGCGCTCATGGGCGACTGGAACGTCGCGCCACGCGACGACGACGTGTGGGACGTATCGGTCTTCGCCGGCCACACGCACGTGACGCCGCCGGAGCGCGCCGCGTTCCACGCGTTCGAGGAGCGCGGCCTCCGGGATGTCGTCCGACCCCTCGTCCCCACGGGCTACACGTACTGGGACTACAAGCAACTCCGGTTCCCACGCAACGAAGGCATGCGGATCGACTTCATCATGGCGTCGAGCGCCTTCGCCGACACGGTGACCGACGCCGCGATCCACCGCAATGAGCGCAAGGGCGACGGCCCGAGCGACCACGTGCCGGTCTCGGTCGACCTCGACGTCGACACGGCGCTCGACGACGACCGCCCGATGATCTTCTGACCGCGACAGAAATACTTGCAACGACAAGGAATAGCGTGCCGTCACGGCATGTTCGCGCAACCATGAGCACAGCCACACTGACCCGGAACACCGACTCCAGCCAGCCGCTCGTCGACTTGCTCGAGGAACGCTGGAGTCCCCGCGCCTTCGACCCGGAGGCCACCATCGACGACGACGCGCTGGACGCGCTGCTCGAGGCGGCTCGCTGGGCCCCATCGGCCGCGAACCTGCAGCCGCGTCGGTTTATCGTCGGCCGTCGCGGCACCGAGACGTTCCGCGCCATCGAGTCGCACCTCGTCGGGTTCAACCGTGCGTGGGCGTTCCGCGCGAGCGCCCTGATCGTCGCGATCGCCGAGGTCGCGACAGCAGACGGCGACGCGCGTCGCTGGGCCGAGTACGACCTCGGACAGTCGATCGCCGCGCTCGCGGTCCAGGCGCACGCCGAAGGGCTGCACGTCCACCAGATGGGCGGCTTCGAGGTCGACGGCCTGCGCGACGCATTCGGACTGCCCGACCGGTTCGTGCCCGTCACCGTGAGCGCAATCGGGACGGTTGCCGACCCGTCCGTGCTCGACGAGCAGGCCGCCGCTCGGGAGACCGCACCGCGCACCCGCCTGCCGCTCGACGAAATCGTCCTCGTCAAGGAGTAGCCGCGACGGCCGCTGCCAGGGTCGGGTCCCGCGACCCTGGCAGACTGTCGCCATGACTACGCCCCGCCTCGTCGCGTTCGATCTCGACGACACGCTCGCTCCGTCGAAGTCGCCCCTCGATCCCCGCATGGTGGACACCCTCGCGGCGCTGCTCGCCGAGGTCCCGGTCGCGGTGATCTCCGGCGGCCAGTTCCAGCAGTTCGACGAGCAGCTCGTTCGCGCCCTCCGCGCTCGCGACGACGTCGCGGTCGACGACCTGCATCTGCTCCCGACCTGCGGAACCCGCTACTACCGGTGGTCGGGCTCCGACTGGTCGCTGCTCTACGCAGAGGACCTCACGGACGACGAGAAGGCGCGCGCGCTTGCCGCAGTCGAGACACAGGCGAAAGCTGCTGGGCTCTGGGAGACCGAGACCTGGGGGCCGATCCTCGAGGACCGTGGGTCGCAGATCACGTTCTCCGCCCTCGGGCAGGCCGCGCCCGTCGACCGGAAGAAGGCGTGGGACCCGACCGGTGCGAAGAAGGACCGGCTCCGCGCAATCGTCCAGAGCGAGCTCCCCGATCTCGAGGTGCGCTCCGGCGGGTCGACGAGCGTCGACATCACGCGGAAGGGTATCGACAAGGCGTACGGCATGCAGAAGCTGTCCGAGCACACGGGCATCGCGCTCGCCGACATGCTCTTCGTCGGCGACCGCCTCGATCCGGACGGCAACGACTACCCGGTGAAGGCTCTGGGCGTTCCGTGCCACGCGGTCCGCGGCTGGGAGGACACCGACGAGTTCCTCCGCGCCCTCATCCCGACACTCAGGCCGGAGCGCTCCGCACCGCTTCGATGAACGCGCGGATCTTGCCCACGTCCTTCACGCCACGCTCGGACTCGACGCCGCTCGAAACATCGACACCATCCGGCTCGAGCCGCTGAATCATCTCGACGACGTTGGCGGGGGTCAGTCCGCCGGCGAGGATCCACGCTTCGTCGACCGCGTCCGTGAGTACCGCTGGATCGATGGTCATGCCGCTTCCGGGCTCCGCGGCGTCCAGCAGGAGCAGATCGTGGTCGAACTGCGCCCGCTGATCCACGGATTCTCGGATATACGTGCTCGCCGACAGCGCTCGGATCGTGAAGAACCCGGCGTCCCGCGCTCGCGAGAAGTCCGCCGCTCTTTCGCGGTCGTGCAGTTGGAGCGTGGTCAACCCGACCATGGAGGCGATGCCGATGATCTCGTCGATCTCCTGCCCGCGGAACACACCGACAGCATCGATGTCATCAGGTACCCCGGCGACAAGCTCCTTCGCCCGCTCGGGCTCGATCGTGCGCGGGCTGCCCTCCGCGAAGACGAAGCCGACGGCATCCGCCCCAGCATCGATAGCGGCCTCCACCGTTTCCTCGGTGGAGAGACCGCAGATCTTGATCCACCGCTGGTCGCTCATGCGTCCATCCTGTCCGGCAAGGCGGGTCGTGTCACACTCGCGCGAGAAATCCGCGCGCTGCGGTGCGGTCAGTGCGCCTGCAGCACACCGAGCAGATAGCTGCCCCAGCACAGCGCGCCGACAGCGACGCTCCCCACCGAACCCAGGATGACGTTCCGGCGCCGCCAGCGTCGAACCGCGGAGAACGTCCCGCGCTTCGCGTGGCGATGCGCGCGCCGGTGCAGACGGTGGTCGCGCCGGTGCTCCTCGCGTTCCGGGCCGAGCGGAATCGGGCCGGTGATCGTGCTGGAGCCGCCGCGGAGGACGCGGGACACCGATATCGCGCTCGGCCGCTTCGCCGGCTCGCGGTCCGTCATCGCACTGAGGAGCTCCCGCCACTCGGGGGCGACGGTGTCGGGAATCACCGGGTCGCGCTGCAGGCGGGCGAGCGCAGCCTCCACCAGCGTGCCGTTGAACTCTTGAACGCCGGTCAGCGCCTCCAGCAGGACCAGACCGAGCGAATACACGTCCGTTGCGAACGTGATGGGCTCGCCGGCGACCTGCTCCGGGCTCAGATAGGCGGCCGTGCCGATGATGGTGCCATCGCCGGTGAGCCGCGTGCCGTCGACGAAGTGCGCGACGCCGAAGTCGGTCAGCTTGACCGTCCGGCTGAAGCCGGCGGATCCCTGATCGCTGATCAGGATGTTCGCGGGCTTCACATCGCGGTGCACGATGCCACGCGAATGGACGTACGCGAGCCCATCCGCGAGCTGCGCACCCAGCGAGGCGACCTCATAGCTGTGCAGCGGTCCGTCGGCGAGTCGCCGGAGCAGGGTCGGATCCGAGATGAGCTCCATGACGATGAACCGATGCGGTCCATCCGGGAGCTGATGCGTTCCGGCATCGTAGAGCGGAATGAGCCCAGGGTGCGACAGCATGCTGAGCAGTCGGATCTCCCGCTCCTGCCGGACCCGGTCAGCATGCGTCATCGCCTGCGGGGCCGCGAACAGCTTGACGGCGACGTTGCGGTAGGTGTGCTCGTCCTTCGCCGCGTACACCGACCCCATGCCGCCCGTCCCGATGAGTTCCATCAGGCGGTAGCGCCCAGCGAGGACCGTATCGGTCTGCGCAGTGGTGGAGACCAGGCTCATGGGCACGTCGATTCTGAGGGGTTCGGAGCGCGAGACGGGGGTTCTCGTCGCGCACGGCTCACGGTACCCGGGGGTCGGTCTGCAGGCGTGCGCGTTACCCATTCGTGACGCCGGTCCGGCTTGGATTGGCCTGATCAGAGCCGGATTGTCCGGACAGCGCGGTGTCCGCGGCAGGGCGCATCCAGCGGCCGTGAAACGAACACGCGCCTGCCGTACGGCTCCCCCTCAGGAGCGGTACGGCAGGCGCGGTCGAGCGGAGCCGCAACGGCCCGAAACGGAGCGGCCACAAGCGTGGCCACGAGAGCGGCTCCGAGCGCAGCACCGGCCTCAGGCGGCGACGAGCGCGCCCTGGTCGGCAGATGCTTCGGCGACGATCTCCTCAGCCGGAGTGCGGCGCACGAACCGCTTGAGCCCGACGAGGACGAGCGCCGCGACCACGGTGCCCGCGAGCAGCGCGACGATGAACATCCCGAGGTTGCCGATCGCGAAGAAGACGAAGATGCCGCCGTGCGGGGCACGGGAGGTGACACCTGCCGCCATCGAGATCGCCCCGGTCACGGCCGCACCGACCATGGAGGCGGGGATCACGCGAAGCGGATCGGCTGCGGCGAACGGGATGGCTCCTTCTGAGATGAACGACGCGCCGAGCAGCCACGCGGCCTTGCCGTTCTCGCGCTCCGGCTTCGTGAATCCGCCCCGGTAGAGCACGGTGGAGGCGAGCGCCATCGCGAGCGGCGGCACCATTCCGGCCGCCATGACCGCCGCCATGATCTCGTATGGAGCAAGGTGGGTCGGCGACCCCGCGGACAGACCCGCGACCGCGAACGCGTAGGCGACCTTGTTCACGGGGCCACCGAGGTCGAACGCCATCATGAGCCCGAGGATGATCCCGAGCACGATCGCGGAGGCGCCCGTCAGCGAGTTCAGCCACTTCGACAGTTCGCTCATCACCCACGCGATAGGACCGCCGAGGACGAGCAGCATCAGACCCGACGCGATGATCGATGCCAGCAGCGGGATGATCACGACCGGCATCAGGCCGCGCAGCCACCGCCACGTCGGGATGCGCCCGATCCAGTAGGCCGCTCCGCCGGCAAGCAGACCGCCGACGAGACCACCCAGGAAGCCGGCGTTCATGAACACGGCGATGGCACCGGCGACGAAGCCGGGCGCGATCCCGGGACGATCGGCGATCGCGTAGGCGATGTATCCGGCGAGTGCCGCGACCAGGAAGCCCAGCGACGTGCCTCCGATTTCGAACGCGGCCGCACCGAGGTAGTAGCCGAGCCCCTGCGGGGGCAGGTGCACGAGGGTGTAGTTCTGCAGCGCGAACACCGCATTGTTCACGGTGTGACCGGCGGGCGTGAGCGCGATGCCGTACCCGGCGAGGAGGAACCCGAGCGCGATCAGCAGGCCACCGCCGGCGACGAACGGGATCATGTAGCTCACTCCGGTGAGGAGCCATCGCTTCAGGTGGTGCCCGAGGTGCTGTCCGCCGCCGGCCATCACCGGGCCGGACGCGACCGACGCTCCCCCGACGACGCGCGCACCGGTCGGGTTCTCCGCAGCACGGAGTGCCTCCGCGATCATGGCGTCCGGTTCGTCGACGCCGCGCTTGACCGGACCTTCGACGACCGGCTTGCCAGCGAATCGGCCACGGTCGCGCACGTCGACGTCCACCGCGAACACGACCGCGTCGGCCCGAGCGATGAGCGCCGGGTCGAGCGGCTCCACCGACGACGACCCCTGGGTCTCGACGTGCATCTCCGCGCCGGCGCGCTTCGCAGCGGCGACGAGGGCGTCCGCGGCCATGTAGGTGTGCGCGATCCCGGTGGGGCACGCGGTGACGCCGACGAGCACCCGACGCTTGCCGCTGTCGCCCTGCCCGCCGTCGGCCGGCGTGGCGGCGGCAGGATCCGCCGCCTGCCCCGTCGTGCCTCCCGGGTGGGAGGCGCGGCTCACCGACCCGACACCGGCGTCGGCGACCGCTCCGCTCACCTCGCGATCCACGAGCGCGACGATCTCGTCGGGGGTGCGCGCCGCCCGCAGTGCCGCGGTGAAGTCCTCCCGGATCAGCGCGCGGGCGAGCGTGGAGAGCACGGTCAGGTGGTCTTTGTCGGCACCTTCCGGGACGGCGATCATGAAGACGAGGTCGGCGTCACCGTCGGGCGCCCCGAACGGGACCTTCCGGGCGAGCCGCGTCATTGCGAGTGTCGGCTCAGTCACCGACTGCGAACGGGCGTGCGGGATCGCAATTCCACCCGGCACGCCGGTGCCCACCGATGCTTCGCGCTTGATCGCGTCCTCGGCGAGTGTCGCGCCGGACGCGGCACGGCCGGTGGCGGCGACGCGGTCGGCAAGAACGCGGATGACGTCTGACGACGTCGCACCGAGATCCTCGTCGAGGCCGACGAGGTCAGTGCTGATGAGGCGTGGGCCGGTGCCCACGCTGTGCACGGCGGACATGATTGCTCCTTTGCAAACGCGCGAGGTGCGCGGAACTGAGGTGGGGGAAGGACGCTGAGGCGTCGGATATGCGGGGGGTCGGCGACTGGGGAATCGTCGGTGGGGGAACGGTCAGGGGATCGGATGGGGAACGGAGGCGACGGACGGCGCGAGCCGGACGACGGCGATCGCGTCCGGAGCCGTCTGGTCGAGTGCGGGCACCAGGCTCCCCGGCAGCGCTGCGGCTGCCGAGCCGGACGCGACCGCCTGGGCAAGACATCGCTCCGGACCGGCAGCGGACGATTCGGCGAGGAGATACCCGGCGAGCGCCGAGTCACCGGCGCCGACGGTCGAGCGCGCCACGATCCGCGGCGCAGCAGCCATCCAGGCACCGTCGGCGGTGACGAGAACCGCACCGGCGCCTCCCAGGGTGAGCAGTACCGCACCGACACCGTCGGCGACGAGGCGGCTGGCAGCGGCCGCCGCGAGCGTCGGGTCTTCCTCGTACGCGTCCGCGTCGCCGCCGACAACTTCGGCGAGCTCCTCCGCGTTCGGTTTGATCAGGTCGATCGGGAGGCCCGCCCGCAGCACGGCGAGGAACGGCTCGCCCGACGAATCCACCGCGATGCGCGGCGGGTTCGGCTGCGCACGGAGGGCCGCGACAATGAGCGCGAGCGTGCTGTCATCAAGACCGGGCGGGAGCGACCCCGCCAGCACAACCCAGCGCGCGCCAGCGGCGGCACGCACGATGAGGTCGACGAACGCATCCTGACGGCCGGCGAGCGACGGACCCGGCTCGTTGAGTTTCGTCGTGGTGCCGGACGGCTCGGTGATGGTGACGTTCGATCGGAGCGGCGCTCCGATGGGCAGGGTGGCCGTGGGGATTCCGCGGTCGGCGAGCGCGGCGATCACGGGATCGGCGGGGTCGCCGGGCAGGACGGCGAGCGTGTCGCCGCCTGATCGGGCGATGGCACGGGAGACGTTGACACCTTTGCCGCCGGGCTCTGCGGTTGTCGCGACGGCGCGCTGCACCGCGCCGCGTTGCAGTTCGCCGGCGAGGTCGATGGTCCGGTCGAACGACGGGTTCGGTGTCACCGTCACGATGCGGGCGCTCATGCGACGACCACCTCGACGTCGGCGTCGTCGAGCGCGCCCGCCAGGTCGGCGGGAGGTATGCGGTCGGTGACCAGCGTGTCGATCTCGTCCAGCCTGGCGAACCGCATCAGCGCCTCCAGGCCGTGCTTCGTGTGATCGGCGAGGACCACGGCACGACGCGCGGCGAGCACGTAGGCGGCTTTCACCGCCGACTCGTATTCGTCGGGCGTGGACAGGCCGAACCCGGCGGAGATGCCGTTCGTGCCGATGAACGCGATATCGGGCCGCAGCGCGCCGATCTGCTCGACGGTGGCCGTGCCGACCGCTGCGCTCGTGACCCCACGGACACGACCGCCGAGCAAGTGCAGTTCGATGTGATCGCTGCTCTGCAGGATCGCGGCGATGGGAACGGAGTTCGTGATGACGGTGATCGTGTCGCCCGGACTCGACGGCGTCCAGAGCGCGAGCTGCTCCGCGACCGCCGCGCTCGTGGTGCCCGCGTCGAGGGCGATCGAGCCCGTGAACGTGGCGGGCAGGAGGCGCATCGCCGCGTGGGCGATGGCGAGCTTCGCCTCGCCGTGCTGGGTTTGGCGCTCGGCGACGCTGAGCTCCGCAACGCTCGTTCGCGCCGCCGGGACCGCGCCGCCATGCACGCGGCGGAGGACGCCGACAGCTTCCAGCGCGTCGAGATCGCGGCGGACGGTCTCGGTGGTGACGTCGAAGTACTCGGCGAGCCCAGCCACCGAGACACGGCCGGTCTCGAGCAGTTGCGCTGCGATCGCGTCGTGACGCTCCGTTGCGTACATCCGGCAGGCTCCTTCGTCGTGTTCGAAGAAGTGTAAATGCATTGCAACATGAACACAAGCAAAAACCTCACACAGTCAAAGATTGGCTCAAACGGCTGCCAACGCACTCGTTGGGGGGATCCGTGCCGCCCGTGTCGAGGGATACAGTCCGGACACCCCGCCGATCACGACGGTTGCGACAACCGCCCCGCCGACCACCCAGAAGGGAACCGCGATCGGAGCGCTTTGCGCGACCGCGAACGCCGCGGTGACCGCAATCCCGATCGCCACACCTGCAATGCCTCCAATGGATGACAGCAGGAGCGACTCGACGAGGAACTGGTCAAGAATGTGCCGACGTCGAGCCCCCAGTGCGCGACGAACACCGATCTCGGCGCGACGCTCCAACACGGTGATGACCATGGTGTTGGCAACCCCGATGCCACCCACGAGCAGGGCGACTGCGCCGACGCCAACCAACAGGCCGGCAAAGGAGTCATCACTCGCGTTCTTCGCCGCGAGCGCGTCCGTCGGCTTCGACACGGCGAGATTCTGCGAATCGAGCGGGCTCACTCCACGCGCGAGACGCGCCCCGACCGATGCGACGCGGTTCGGGTCGGCCCGCACGTGCACGCGCTCCGGGTTCCCCGAGAACCCCATCGTTCGCGCGAGCGATCGTGGAACGAACGCCGCATAGTCGAGTTCGGGGTCAAGCTCCACCGGAGGGAGCACGCCGACGACTTGCACCCACTGGCCGCCCGCCCAGACACGGGTATTCGCGTTCACCGCGCCGATTCCGAGGGCGCGTGCGGCGGCCGAGCCGAGCACCATCTGCGGAAGCGCCTCAGCGCCGTCGGGGAGCCATCGACCGGACGTCGGCGTGACGCCGAGCACGCCCGGGACGTCTCCCCACGACCCCATGACATTGATGCCGCTCGACTGATACTCAGGGACGAGCGGCGACCGGTACACCCGACCTGTGCCGGCGGTCGCGACGGCCGCGGCATCGAGCACACCGTCTTGGCGGAGAACCGATTGCACCGCGGTATCGGGTATCGGCAATTCTGCGCGCTGGGATGCTCTGATCGTGAGCACGTTCGTGCCGAGCAGATCGAGCACCTGGTCGAGTTTCGCCTTGCTCGACGATGAGATCCCAACAACCGCGACCATCGCTGCGATCCCGATCGCGATGCCCAGCGCCGACAGAACGACGCGCGTCGGCCGGGTACGGAGCCCGAACAGTCCGAGCCGCAGCAGATCGAATGCTCCGATCGACGATCGCCCGCTCATCGCGCCTCCCCGATCGCCGCTCCGAGCTCCGCCCGCGAGGCAGAAGCGTCGGCGCAGATCCGGCCGTCACGCATCCGAACTTGCCGCGGGAGTGACGCTGCGAGGTCCAGGTCGTGCGTGATCACGATCACAGTGGTTCCCGCAGCGTTGAGCGCTCGAAGAAGATCGACGGTCGCGGCGCCGGATGCGGCGTCGAGCGCGCCGGTCGGTTCGTCGGCAAGCACGAGCGACGGCGTACCGACGATGGCACGGGCAATCGCGACCCGCTGCTTCTCACCGCCAGACAGTTGACCCGGCCGATGGCCAACACGGTGGGGCAATCCCACGCGGTTGAGCGCTTCCTCGGCCCGTCGCAACCGCTCTGCTCGGCCCACCCCCGCGTAGAGCAGTCCGTCGGCGACGTTCTCGGCGGCCGTCGCCCCGCTGTGCAGGTGGAAGTGCTGGAACACGAACCCGATCTGCTGCGCACGCAAGAACGAGAGTTCGTCGTCCGACATCCGCTCGACGCTGAGCCCGGAGATCTCCACCGTTCCGGAACTGGCACGGTCGAGCGTGCCGATGATGTTCAGCATCGTCGACTTGCCTGATCCCGAAGGCCCGACCACTGCGACGAGTTCACCGGCCGTGATTTCGAGCGATGCACCATCCAGTGCGCGCACGCCTCCATACGTCTTGCTGACCTGGCGCAGCCGAACTGCCGCGGTCATGACGGAACCACCACGGTGTCGCCCTCAGCGAGATCTCCCTCCACCGCGGCCCGGCCGTCTGCAACGAAGGTCACGTGAACCGCGACGCGATGCGTGCCTCCGGTCGGTTCGCGACGTTCCACGGCGAAATCGTCCTGACGCGAACCGGCGACGATCGCAGCGAGCGGCACCGTCAGGACATTGGATTTCGTGACACCGCGGACCTCGAGGCGCGCACCTCCCGAAGGCGGCAACTCCGACTCCCCCGGGTCGAAGGCGACCACGATCACAACTTCTTCGGCGCCTGCGGCTCCCTCACGCGGCGCCGTGTCGACGACAGTTCCCTCGAACTCGCCGACACCGAGAATGTCGAGCGCCACGCTCGTCCCGATGCCGAGCCGGTCGGCGTCGGCGGCCGAGACGTTCGCAGTGACGACGCGCCCCGTTCCCGTCACGCGAAGCATCTCACCACCAGACGCTCCTCCGAGCTTCGCGCTGACAGATGCAACGCGCACGTCGCCCGGGAGGAACACGATACTGTCGGCACCGAGCCGACCGGTTTGGTCGAGCCCACGCTCGTGCTGCCATTGGCGCACCGCTCGTCCTGTTCGCGGGCCGTAGACGCTGTCGACGGCCACGTCGTAGCCGAGCGCCGAGAGATTTTCGTTGAGCTGGCGGACGTCGGCCCCACGCATGCCCGGGGCGATCGTGCGCCACACCGGCACCGCGCCGTGCATCGAACGCACGGGCTGCTCATCGATCGCAAACGCGGGCTGATCGCGCTGGAGAACGGTTCCCGGCTTCGGAAGCCACGTGACCGTACCGGGCGTTCCGCTCGTGACTGCGACGGGCTGCTCGTACCCAAGCGATCCGACGAGCCGTTTGATCTCGCTGAGGTCTGCCCGCTCGACCTTGGCCGTGGTACTGGCGCGCGGAGCGGTTGCGGAGGGCGCGGTACGCGTTGCCGGGTCACCGACGAGGCCGATCGCGCCTGCTCCTCCTCCGATCGCCACAAGAGCCGCGATCGCCGCGATCCCGATCGTTCGGCGTCGCATCAGTAGACCTCTTTGATGCACTCGGTGAGCGTCTGGCGCAGGTCCGGGTGCGATCGGTTGAACGCGACCTGTTCATCGGCGTTGTCCGGGAATTCGTCGACACCGTTCGCTCGCATGCAGCGCGCCATCGCTGCGGCTTGCCCCGGATCGGCGTTGTCGGCTGTCGATCCCACGTCGATCCCGTTGCCGTCGGAACAGGCTCGAATGTCGTCAAGCCACTGCTGCTCGTGGACACCCTCCGGCCGTTGCAGCGTCGAGACACCGCCGTCCTGCCCGCTCGGCAGGGAGTACCCCCGCTCTGTCAAGCACGACTGCAGCAGGCCGCTGCGCGGCGGCGAGGATGTCGACGAGGACGCCCGATCAGCGGTGGCGGGCGAACAGGCGGCCAATCCGAACGGCAGCAGAACCGACGCCACAACGACGACGAGGCCGCGCACCACGGTGGTAGCAAAATCATTCATGGCCCCAGACCACCAGAGGTCGAGTTTCGGCAAGCGGCTACGGGCGGTTACGACGACGAAACACAGACGGTCACGCTCAGGCCACCGGCCGGTCGCGGCACCATTCGGAGAGTCCATCCGTGGGCTCTGACGATCGCCGCAACGATCGCGAGCCCAAGCCCGCTATGCCGTCCTGCGCCATCCGGGGACTCACCCCGGAAGAACGGCTCGACAAGTCGTGTGACGTGCTCCGCGTGCAGGTGGCTGCCGTCGTTCTGCACCACGAGGCCGTCCGCCCCAACCCGCACCTCGACGCTGCCGCCCGGCTTGTTGTACTCGATCGCGTTGGCGACGAGGTTGGCGACGAGTTGTGCAACGAGGCGAGGCTCCGCCTTGATCATCGAGGTCGTGGGAGCGTCAATCAACACTGTTCGTTCAGCTGTCGTTGCGTCCGCGCGGCGCTCTGCGACCACCTGACGAACGACATCGGCCAGATCGACCCACTCAATGCGCCCGTCGAGGTCACGCTCTGCGTCCGCGAGCGCCAGGAGACTCTCGATAAGCCGCTCCGTGCGCCGATTCTGCTCGAGGAGCTGGTTCCGGATCGCAGCGATCTCGGTGATTTCGACACCATCTGCGAGCCCCACCTGTACAGCGGCGCGCTGGACCGCGAGCGGTGTGCGCAGTTCGTGTGCCGCCATTCCGACGAACCGCCGTTGACGTTCAAACGCTGTCCCGAGGCGGTCGAGGAGCGCGTTGAAGCTGGTTGCCAACCGCCGCAACTCGTCGTTCGGGCCGCAGACCGCTATGCGCTCGTGCAGGTTCGACTCGGAGATCCGGGAGGCTGTGGTGCTGACTCGGTCGATCGGTGCCAGAACTCGCCGGGCGACAAGCCAGCCCAACACCGCCGCGATGATGCCTGCACCGACGATGCCGACGAGCGCCCACTGCCACTGCTGGGCGGCGACTTCGCGGACGATCACGATGCTGGACGCGCCCTCGGGAATGTGATCGGCGCGGGTTGCTGTGGCCGGTCCAGTCGCCACGGTCGGTAGGGCTTCCGCGCTCGCCCTCGGTGTGTGCGAAACAGCGGATGTGGCCGTGGTCGGTCCCAGCTGGCGTCGAAGGCCCGCTTGCGATGCGAGGTTCGTGAAGACGACGACGAGCGTGGTCAATGCCATTGCCGCGGTGGCGAACACGACGGCGGATTGGGTTCGGATACTCCACCGGCTCACAGTGAATACCCGTGCCCGGGGTGGGTCGTGATGACATCGTCCGCTCGGCCGGTCGCGCGCAGTTTGGCACGAAGCTTCGACATCGTCACGCGCACTGCTGCGGTGAACGGGTCGATATTGGCGTCCCAGACACGCTCCAGCAGTTCTTCCGCCGAAACGACCCTGCCACCTGCGCTGAGGAGCGCCTCGAGCACGCCCAGCTCCTTCGCGGTCAGGTCGAGTGGCATTCCGTCGCTCGTCGCGATCCGGCGGCCCGTGTCGAGGTGGATCCCGCGCCGCTCGAGAATCGGAGGAATGGCGGGGCTGGCACGTCGTCCGAGTGCTCGAACCCTGGCGACCAGCTCTGGGAATTCAAAGGGCTTCGTCATGTAGTCGTCTGCCCCGAGTTCGAGACCCGTCACGCGGTCAGTGAGGGTGATCGCTGCCGTCAGCATGAGTATCCGAGTCGGCGTGCCGAGCTCGTGCACACGACGCGCGACATCGTCCCCGTGCATTCCGGGGAGGTCGCGGTCGAGGATGACCACGTCATAGGGGGTCACCGTGAGCAGTTCTTCGGCGTCATCGCCCCGAAAAACAGTGTCGACCGCCATACCCTGGCGCCGGAGCCCCCGCGCGACGAGCTCCGCGAGCGGCGCCTCATCGTCAGCTACGAGAACACGCATCCATCAGATGTATCAGATACATACGACGATTTGGCTTGGCGCTGGCCGAGCGTACGTGTGACCCCGGGCGGACACGCCGCTCACGTTCGGCGCGCAGCCAGAAACCTGCGCATCGGACGCGGGTCGAAGCAAGTTCTCGCGTTCCCGCGACCGGAGCCGGGCGTGTCGCGGACGGATGCCGCGAGCAAGCCGCGAGGCGGCTCCCCGCGCCTCCGCCCCGGCGCG
>NZ_BCSV01000005.1 GCF_001571045.1 Curtobacterium ammoniigenes NBRC 101786 | reverse complement strand
AAAAAAATTACAACCACAATCCGAAAACCATGGCCGAGTTGAAACTGACCGTAAAGACCATCATTGCTGACAATCAATTCAATCCAAAAGGAATTGTCTCCGACACCCCAAAATGGGATGCACGGGGTCAATAAATTGGCATTGACAATGTGCACGCTGTTGAGTTCTCAAGGACCAGACGCACAAGAGATCCTGCCCGGAGGCAATCACTCATGGCTTAAAGGTCTGCCACCGCACGAACTCGCGGGGCGAGTTCGGTACTCATCCAGAAGGAGAGCGCCGGTGGGCTTTACATCCTAAGCGTCGAAGCGACCAACTGCAAGAGCCGATCTGAGCTTCGGTGGAGGACGGTCCCGCTTGAGGCCGACCGGCGCCGGGCTCTCGCTCCGGCCGTTCCGTTCGCACCTTTGGGGTGACGAGTGATTACTTTACGGAGCGGCTGCCCGGGGGGCCAAACTGAGGCGCGTCCCGGGCGTGTCGCGCTCTCACACCACGAGCGTCACACCCGACAGCGTCTTCTTTCCGCGACGCAACACGACGACGTCCCCGGGGAGTGCGAACGTCGCCAGCGACGCGGCCGGATCGTCACACCGCTCGTTGTTGACGTACACGCCCCCCTGTTCCATCGCACGTCGGGCCTCGCCCAGCGAGCGAACGAGTTCCGTCGACACGAGCGCGTGTGCGAGATCGACGTCTGGCTCGAGATCCGCGGCGCCAGGCAGATCGCCCACAGCCGCCCGAAGCGTGGCCGGATCCAGCGCTGACAGATCGCCGTTTCCGAACAGGGCCTCCGACGTTGCGACCGCGGCCTCAACCGCCGCTTCCCCGTGGACCAAGGAGGTGACGGCCACTGCCAACGCGCGTTGCGCCTCCCGCCGGAACGGCTCCGCTTCGACAGCGGTCTCCAGGCGCTCGATCTCGACGCGCGGGAGGAAGGTGAACGCCTTGAGCCGCGGGATGACGTCCTGATCTGCCGTGTTGAGCCAGAACTGGTAGAACGCGTACGGCGAGGTCATCTCCGGGTCGAGCCAGATCGCATTGCCCTCGCTCTTGCCGAACTTGGTGCCGTCCGCATTCGTGATGAGCGGCGTTCCCAGCGCGTGGACAACCGCCCCTTCCGCTTTGCGGATCAACTCCGTGCCGCTCGTGAGATTGCCCCACTGATCGCTCCCGCCGGTCTGCAGCGTGCATCCGTACCGGAGGTAGAGCTCACGGAAATCGAGTCCCTGCAGGATCTGGTAGCTGAACTCGGTGTAGTTGATCCCCGCTTCGGAATTGAGACGCGCGGACACCGCATCCTTCCGGATCATGGTGTTGACCCGGAAGTACTTGCCGATATCCCGAAGGAAATCGATCGCACTCATCGGAGCCGTCCAGTCGAGGTTGTTCACCATCCGGAGGCCGTTATCGCCATCGGGGCTGAGGAACCGGGACACCTGCGCCTGCAGACGCGTGACCCAATGCTCAACCGTTGAGCGGTCCTGCAATGTGCGCTCCGCAGTCGGCCGAGGATCGCCGATCAGACCGGTCGACCCGCCGACGAGGCCGAGCGGACGGTGCCCCGCCAGCTGCAGACGCCGCATGAGCAAGAGCTGGTAGAGGTTTCCGCAATGCAGGCTCGGTGCAGTCGGGTCGAAGCCGCAATAGAACGTGACCGGCCCCGACGAGAGCGCCTCGCGGATGCCCCCTTCGTCGGTGGAGACGTGGACGAGTCCGCGCCAGACGATCTCGTCCCAAATGGACTCGAAGGACGGGTCGTTCTCCTGGCGCGTCAGCAGGTCGGTCGCGGTTTCAGACACGCTCGCCATCGTAGCGAGCCCGTGCGGCGCTCAGACCGTTGCGCCCGGTTCGTCGAACGCCGCCGGGTGCCGCCGATACGCGGACACCGTCGGCTCGTCTGCGAGCCAGAACCGCCACGGGTAGGCGCTGCCGCCGGCGACACCGCGAATGCCGGTGCGCGGTCCACGCAGCACACGTGGGTGCGCACCGGATGCGTTCGACGCGGAGATCTCGTCGATCAGCGTGCGAACGGAGTCGGCATCGGAAGCGGTCGGGCCGAGTTCAAGTCGATACGGGCCGCCGCCCAGGAGGCTGGTCCCGTCGTCCTCGTCAAGGCGCGCGCCGATCGCCGTGCCGAAATTTCCCGGACCACGAGCGAGCGCAGTGTCTGCCACCGAACCGCGCCGGCTCCGTGCAACATCAATGCCGCCGACCACCTCCCCAGCCCGGAGGAGCAGGCCCGACGACACCCCCGCTTCGCCGCACACGACGTTCACGCACGTGTGGATGCCATACGACCGGTACACGTAGAGGTGCCCACCAGGGCCGAAGAGATGCCGATTGCGAACCCGCATTCCACGAAATCCGTGCGAGCCCGGGTCCTCGTCTCCCATGTACGCCTCGACCTCGGTGATGCGCACCCGCACACCGCGGCCACTGATCGTGGCGCCGAGCAGCACCGGCGCCACGTCGAGCGCCGGCGCGCGAAGGACCTCGTCGAGTGTGATCATCGATTGAGCGGCGGCTCCAACGACAGGTGCCCCACCCGCTCCGTCAGCTCCACGAGCTGCTCGGCGACGCGCTCCGGAGCGGTCCCGCCGACGCCGCCCCGACTGCGGACGCTCCCGTCGATCGTCAGTACCGCGCGAACAGCCGGCGTCAGATGCGGCGAGATCGTTGCGTACTCCGCGTCCGTCGGCTCGTCCAGATCGATCCCGCGGTCCTCGCAGAACCGCACCAGCGCGCCAGAGATCTCATGCGCCTCCCGGAACGGCACGCCCTGACGCACGAGGAAGTCCGCAACATCCGTCGCCAGCGAGAACCCCTGCGGTGCGAGCTCCGCCATCCGGTCGAGGTCGAAACTCAGCGTGGCGACCATGCCGGTGAATGCGGGGAGCAGCATTTCCAACTGCGCGACCGAATCGAAGACCGGCTCCTTGTCCTCTTGCAGATCTCGGTTGTACGCGAGCGGGAGGCCCTTCAACGTTGCGAGCAGCCCGGTCAGGTTCCCGATCAACCGGCCGGATTTACCCCGCGCCAGCTCCGCGATGTCGGGGTTCTTCTTCTGCGGCATGATGCTCGACCCGGTCGAGAAGGCGTCGTGCAAGCGCACGAACCCGAACTCCTTCGTGTTCCAGAGGATGATCTCCTCCGCGAATCGCGAGAGGTCGATACCGATCTGCGCCGCGACGAAGGCGAACTCCGCGACGACATCGCGCGCGGCAGTGCCGTCGATCGAGTTCTCGCTCGGGCGCGACAGCCCGAGATCGGCGGCCACCGCAACGGGATCGAGCCCGAGCGATGACCCGGCGAGCGCACCCCCGCCGTACGGCGACACGGAGGCACGGCTCGCCCAATCCCGCAAGCGCTCAAGATCGCGGACCAGCGGCCACGCATGCGCGAGCAGATGGTGCGCGAGCAGCACGGGCTGCGCGTGCTGCAGGTGGGTGCGGCCCGGCATGATCGCGTCCGGGTGCGCCGATGCCTGCGCGCTGATCGCGTCGATCAGGTCGACGAGAAGGCGCCCGACCTGACGCGCATGATCGAGCAGGAACAACCGGACGAGTGTGGCGATCTGGTCGTTGCGACTCCGGCCGGCCCGCAACTTGCCGCCGAGCGCCGGGCCGAGATCCGCGATGAGCAGACGCTCGAGTGCGCCGTGCACGTCCTCGTCCGCCTCGCTCGGGACGACCGCGCCCGATTCGACACGATCGAGCAGCCGGTCGAGTCCCGACAGCATCGCGTCGAGCTCGACATCGTCGAGGAAGCCAGCGGCACCGAGAGCCCGCGCGTGCGCGCGGGACCCGGCGATGTCGTAGGGCGCGAGCTGCCAGTCGAAGTGCGTCGAGCGGCTGAGCGTCGCGAGCTCGACGCTTGGGCCGCCCGCGAAGCGCGCCCCCCAGAGCGCTCCAGCGTTCGTGGTCCCCGGTGCAACGTCACTCATCGGCAGCCGATCAGTTCGCGAGATCGCGGCGCGCCGAGATCTTGCTCGGAAGCGACCAGATCTCGATGAAGCCCTTGGAGAGCGACTGATCGAACGTGTCGCCGGTGTCATACGTGGCGAGATCGAAGTCGTACAGGCTCTGATCGCTGCGGCGCCCCGTGACCGTGGCGCGGCCTCCCTGCAGGCTCAGTCGGATGTCGCCGGAGACCGATGCCTGCGTGTGCTCGATGAACGCGTCGAGGCTGCGCTTCAACCCGCCGAACCACAGGCCGTCGTAGACAAGGTTTGCCCACTCGGCCTCAACGCCTCGCTTGTAGCGGTTCACATCGCGCTCGAGTGTCAGGCTCTCGAGCTCCTCGTGGGCCGCGATGAGCGCCATCGCCGCCGGAGCCTCGTAGACCTCGCGGCTCTTGATGCCCACGAGGCGGTCTTCGACCACGTCGATCCGGCCGACACCGTGCTTGCCGGCGATCGCGTTCAGTTCCTGGACGATGCGGAGCGCGCTGAAGCGCTGCCCGTCGATCGCGACCGGGATACCGTGCTCGAATGTGATCGTGACCTCGTCGGCGTCACGCGGCACCGACGGATCCTGCGTGTAGGCGTAGAGATCCTCGATCGGAGCGTTCCACGGGTCCTCGAGGAACCCGGTCTCGACCGCACGACCCCAGACGTTCTGGTCGATCGAGTAGGGCGACTTCTTGCTCTGCTCGATCGGAAGCCCGTGCTCGTTCGCGTACACGATCGCCTTGTCGCGAGTGAGCGCGAGGTCTCGCACCGGGGCGATGCTCGAGAGGTCGGGCGCGAGCGCAGCGACGGCCGCCTCGAAGCGCACCTGGTCGTTGCCCTTGCCGGTGCATCCGTGCGCAACGCTGTCTGCGCCGAGCTGCTTGGCCGTGAGCGCGAGATGCTTGGCGATGAGCGGCCGGCTCAGTGCGCTCACCAGGGGGTAGCGCTTCTGATAGAGAGCGTTCGCCTTCAGGGCCGGCATGAGGTAGTCGTCCGCGAACTCGTCCTTCGCGTCGACGACGATGCTCTCCACGGCGCCGCAGTCGAGGGCGCGCTGACGGATCTTCTCCATGTCTTCGCCACCCTGTCCGACGTCGACGGCGAGCGCGACAACCTCTTTGCCGGTCGCGTCACGAAGCCAGCCGATGCCGACGGAGGTGTCGAGCCCCCCGGAGTACGCCAGTACGACCCGATCTGCCATGATTTCTGTTCTCCTTGCTGAATGACGGGAAAAGGAAGGACGGTCAGGCCGCGAGCAGCCAGGCGAGCAGCGCCTTCTGCGCGTGCAGGCGGTTCTCCGCCTCGTCCCAGATGATGCTGCGCGGACCGTCGATCACGTCCGCGGTGACCTCGTAGCCGCGGTCCGCCGGAAGGCAGTGCATGAACACCGCGTCCGGCGCTGCGTGCGACATCAGCCGATCGTCGACACGGTATGGCTCGAAGATCCGGAGGCGCTCGAGCTTCTCGTCCTCCTTGCCCATCGACACCCAGGTGTCCGTGACGACGACGTCCGCTCCGGCGACGGCAGCAACCGGATCGGAGACCACGAGCACGGAGCCGCCGGTCTCAGCTGCCCTGTTCTCGGCCGCAGTGACCACGTCGGGGCTCGGATCGAACGTGTCGGGGGCTGCTACGCGGACGTGCATGCCAGCGGTCGCGCACGCCAGCAAGTAGGACTGCGCCATGTTGCTGCGGCCATCGCCGACGAATGCGACGGTCTGCCCGGCAAGCGCACCCCGATGCTCGCGGATCGTCAGCAGGTCGGCGAGCAGCTGACAGGGGTGGAAATCGTCCGACAGCGCATTGACCACGGGAACCGTGGTACCCGCGGCCATCTCCTCGAGACCGTCCTGGCCGTAGGTACGCCAGACGATGGCCGACACCATGCGCTCGAGCACGCGCGCGGTGTCCGACGGGGTCTCCTTGCCGCCCAGCTGGCTGTTCGCGGTCGAGATGATGAGCGGGATGCCGCCAAGGTCGGAGATCCCGACGTGGAACGACACGCGGGTTCTGGTAGACGACTTGTCGAAGATCACCGCGACACTCTGCGGGCCGGCAAGCGGCTTCGCACCCCACCGGTCCTGCTTCATAGCCACGGCGAGGTCGAGGATCGCAGCCTGCTCTGCAGGCGTCACATCGTCGTCCCGAAGGAAATGGCGGGTCATGCGACAGCCTCCAAGCTGTTGGCGAGAACGCCGAGGAACTCGTCGATCTCATCGTTTGTGACAATGAGCGGGGGTGCGATACGCAAGCTCGATTCGTTCGGCGCGTTCAGGATGACGCCACGCTCGAGCGCATCGGCGGAGATCGCCGCAGCGACCGGCTTCGTGAGTCCGACGCCGACGAGCAGGCCTGCGCCGCGCACTTCTTCCACCAGCGGGCTCTGGAGGCGCGCAATGCCTGCACGAAGTCGCTTGCCCTTTTCGATGGCCGCGTCCACAAGACCGGACGTCTCGATTTCTGCGAGCACCGCGTTCGCGACACTGGTCGCCAACGGGTTGCCCCCGAACGTGGAGCCGTGCTGCCCTGCGGAGAAGAGGTCCGAAGCCCACCCGAACGTGACGAGGGCCCCGATCGGGAAGCCCCCCGCGATGCCCTTCGCGATCGTGATCGCATCCGGGGTGATGCCGTGGGATTGGAACGCGAACCACGAGCCGGTCCGACCGACTCCCGTCTGAATCTCGTCGAGGATGAGCAGGGCGCCGTGCGCTTCGGTCAAGCGACGCGCCTCCTGGAGGTAGCCCTCCGGGAGATCCACGACCCCGGCTTCTCCCTTGATCGGTTCGACCACCAGCGCTGCGACGCGGTCGTCGATCACCGCCGCAAGGGCCTCGATCGTGGAGTCGATGTGCTCCACGCCCGGCACCATCGGCTCGAAGTCGGCACGGAGCGCGGGCTTTCCCGTCAGCGCGAGGGCTCCCATGGTGCGACCGTGGAAGGAATTCTGCAGTGTCAGGATTCGTGTGCGTCGACCGTCGGCACCCTTGTTCAGTCGAGCCAGCTTGAACGCGGCCTCGTTCGCCTCGGCACCGGAGTTCCCGAAGTACACCCGCCCTGCATCACCGGCCCCGGTGATCCGCTTTAGCCGCTCGGCGAGCTCGAGTTGCGGCGGGGTGGCGAAATAGTTCGAGACATGCATGAGCTTCTGCGACTGCTCGGTGATTGCGCGAACGATCGCCGGATGTGCGTGCCCGAGTGAATTCACGGCGATCCCGGCGAGGAAGTCCAGATACTCCTTGCCGTTGACGTCCCACACACGGCATCCGCGCCCATGATCCAGCATGACCTTCGGCGGCACGAGGGAACGCATCAGCGACGCGCCGAAGCGATCGGCCCACGGGGCAGTCTCGGTACTCGTCGTCATTGCTGGTCGTCTCCCTGGCTTGTCGAGCTTGTCGAAGCGGAATGCTGGTGCGGAACGAGCGGCGACGGCGTTCCGGGTCTGCTGGGGCGCGGCCCGACCTGCGCGTGCGCGGTCTCGTTCTCGGATCGTCGTCGCGGATCCGGGATGACCTCGGTTCCGGCGCCGCGCAAGGTGAACACCTCGAGCAGGATGGAGTGCGGGATGCGACCGTCGATGATCGTCGCTCCGCCGACGCCCCCGACGACGGCATCGAGACATGCCGTCATTTTGGGGATCATCCCGGACTCCAGCGTGGGCAGCAGCTCCCGAAGTTCGTCGACCGCAATGAGATCGATGACGGAGTCGCGGTCCGGCCAGTTCCGATAGAGCCCGGGCACGTCGGTGAGCATCATGAGCTTCGCAGCACCGAGCGCGATGGCCAGTGCGGCGGCAGCAGCATCGGCGTTCACGTTCAGCGCCTGGTCCGGGTGCGCGCCGTCGACAGCGATGCTCGAGACCACCGGAATGCTGCCTGCGGCGAGCGCGGCGCGCACGCCGGAGGGATCGACGTGCGTGATGTCACCGACGTGGCCGAGGTCGAACAGCTCGCCGTCGATCATGACTCCGCGCTGCTCGCCGGTGAACAGTGATCCCCCATCGCCGAACACGCCGACACCGAGCCCCTCACCGTGTTCGTTGATGAGATCGACGATCTCGCGATTGATCTCGCCGGCGAGCACGTCGCGGACCACCGAGATGGCTGCCGTGGTCGTCACGCGATAGCCCCCGCGGAACTCGGACTCGATCCCCTGCTTGTTGAGAGCAGCAGAGATCTGCGGTCCGCCGCCGTGCACGACCACCGGGAACAGACCCGCGTACCGCAGGTAGACCATGTCCTCGGCGAACGCGCGCTTGAGGTCGTCGTCGACCATCGCGTTCCCGCCGAACTTGACGACGACGATCTTCCCTGAGAATCGCTTGAGCCACGGGAGAGACTCGATCAGCGTCGCTGCCTTGACGGCGGCGAGTTCGTGCTCGCTCTGCATCGGGTCGCCCTCGCTCAACTCGAGTACGCCGAGTTCTCGTGCACGTAGTCGTGCGTGAGGTCGTTCGTCAGGATGGTCGCCGACGCCGGGCCGACCTGCAGGTCGATGCGGACGTGAACGTCGCGCGGTGTGAGATCGACGTCGTCCGACGGTCGATCGGGTGCACCCGCGTGGCAGACACGGACGCCGTTCATGTGCACATCGACCTCGTAGGGATCGAAACGCGCGGAGGTCGTGCCGATTGCAGCGAGCACTCTGCCCCAGTTCGGATCATTGCCGAACACCGCTGCCTTGAACAGGTTGTTCCGCGCAACTGCTCGCCCCACCTCGACCGCGTCGTCCTCGCTCGCCGCACCCACCACCTCGATCGCGATGTCGTGGCTTGCGCCCTCGGCGTCCTGCTGGAGCTGGCGCGCAAGGTCCGCGCATACCGCGGTGAGTGCCTCCTGAAAGTCACCGACCTCAGGCTTCTGGCCGGAGGCTCCCGACGCCATCACGATGACCGTGTCGTTCGTCGACATGCAGCCGTCGGAGTCGACGCGATCGAACGTGACGCGGGTCGCGGCGCGCAGCGCCTGGTCGAGGTCGTCCGAGGACAGTGCAACGTCGGTCGTGATCACAACGAGCATGGTCGCAAGGCCGGGCGCGAGCATCCCAGCGCCTTTCGCCATGCCGCCGACCGTCCAGCCGTCTTCGGTCACCACCGACGTCTTCGGCCTCGTGTCCGTCGTCATGATCGCGGTCGCTGCACCAGGTCCGCCGTCTCCTGACAGCGCGGACGCCGTCAGCTCGACGCCGCGGAGAACGCCGTCTCGGAACGTCTGATCCCCGACGCCGATAAGACCGGTGGAACAGATGAGGACATCAGTCGCCGACAGATCGAGCGCCGCGGCCACCGCTTCCGCCGTCAGGTGGGTCGTCTGGAAGCCGAAGGACCCCGTGAAGCAGTTCGCGCCTCCCGAATTGAGGAAGACGGCACGCGCACGGCCGTCGGCAGCGACCTGCTGGGACCAGATCACCGGGTGCGCTTTCGCCCGGTTCGAGGTGAAGACCGCGGCCACCGCGTCGGCGGGCCCGTCATTCACGACGAGTGCGACATCGGGCTTTCCGCTCGTCTTCAAGCCGGCCGTCGCGCCAGCGGCTCGGAAGCCGGCGGCGGCCGTCACTCCCTGCGACGACGCGTCGTTCGTCGCGGCTGCGTCGGATGCTGGGATCGTCGTCATGGTGCTACCCCGTTCACGCTGAGGCCGAGCGCTTCGGGAAGTCCGAGCGCGATATTCGCGGACTGGATCGCCGCACCGGCGGTGCCCTTCACGAGATTGTCGAGCGCGGTCACCGTGACCACGCGGCCGGCCGATTCGTCGACCGCGAGCCCGATCAGCGCAGTGTTCGCGCCGATCGTGTCAGCCACACGCGGCATCTGCCCGGCGGGAAGCAGGTGAACGAACGGCTCGTCGGCGTACGCCTGCTCCCAGGCCCAGCGCACATCGTGCGCGCCGACGCCCGGGGCAAGGCGCGCCGTGGTGGTCGCAAGGATCCCTCGCGCCATCGGGACGAGCACCGGTGTGAACGAGACGCGAACGCTCGAGGCGCCGGCAACGCGCAAGTTCTGCTGAATCTCGGGGATGTGCCGATGAGTGCCCCCGACTGCGTACGCACTCGCGGAGCCCATAATCTCCGCTGCGAGGTACGACGGCGCGAGCTTCTTCCCGGCGCCGGATGGACCCACACTCAACACGGCGACCAGGTCGTCGGACTCGACGACGCCGGCGTGCACGCCGGGCGCGATTCCGAGCGTGACCGCGGTGACGTTGCAGCCCGGCACGGCGATGCGTTTCGTGCCACGGAGGAGCGCACGCTGCTTGCCGTCATCGGCGCCCCCAGGATGGTCCGCCCCAGTGTCCCGCCACTCGTCGGGCTGCGCGGGCCGATCGGTCACACTGGCGGCACGAAGCAGCTCCGGGAGACCGTACGTCCACGCGCCGAAGTAGTCACCCCCGTAAAAGCGATCCCACGCCGCCCGGTCGGTGAGGCGGTGGTCAGCGCCGCAATCGACCACCACGGTCTCGTCCGGCAGATCCGCCGTGATCGCGCCGGACTCACCGTGCGGGAGCGCGAGGAACACCACGTCGTGTCCCGCGAGCGTCGCGGACGTCGTTTCGGACAGGCGCAGATGCGCGAACGAGCGCAGATGTGGTTGCACGTCGATGAGTCGTTCCCCGGCGCTGCGGAACGCGGTCACCGTGCGAACGTCGAACTCGGGGTGCGCGGAGAGCAGGCGAAGGACCTCGCCGCCCGCGTAGCCGCTCGCTCCTGCGACGGCAACGGATATGGACATCTGATTTCCACCTCGTGATCGGACTTGGCTCAAGCGGTCGAAGGCGGCGACCCCGGCAACGCTGATCCGATGCGGAATCAGTCGCGCAGGGTCGCCCCGAATCGCTCGCCCGCACGTCGGACGGCCGTGTCACGAGCGGCGCTCGCCTCAGCGGCAGTCAAGGTGCGGTCCGCGGCGCGGAATCGCAGCGCGAACGTCAGGGACTTCTGCCCCTCGTTCACGCCGGCGCCCCGATAGTCGTCCACGAGGCGAGCATACTCCAGCAGATCACCCGCTCCTGTTTTGATGACGTCGAGCAGCGCTCCCGCCGGAACGGAGTCATCCACGACGAGCGAAAGGTCTTGCGTTGCGGCAGGGAAGCTCACGATCGGCGTGACCGTAAGCGCCTCGGGCGTGGCGGCGACGAGCGCGTCGAGATCGATCTCCAGGGCAGCGACGACGCGTGGAAGGTCGAGCTCCGAGGTCAGGGACGGCAGCAGCTCGCCGGCCACGCCGATCTCGGTCTCGCCGATCGCGAGCACCGCCGCGCGCCCCGGATGGAACGACGGATGCACCGTCTGACGCACCGACAGTTCGGCGTTTCCCACAGCCCAGACGATCGCTCGAGCGATATCCAGCGCGTCGCCGATCCCCCAGGGCTGCGCCGCGAGACCGGGTTGCTTCAGCACCCGATCCCCGGCCAGCACGACCGTCACGTGCCGTGGCTGCGCGGGCAGCGACGCGTTCATCGCTGCCAGTGTCGCGGCCGACGGGAGCGCTCCGCCCTGCGGGATGTCCGCGGTGCCGAGTTCAGCGCCGGCCGGCGGCAGGAAGACACGAGCGGTCTCGTACACCGCAACATCGGTGAGTCCGCGCCCGACGTTCCGTCGAACAGCTTCGACGAGACCGGGCAGCCCGCTCCGACGCAAGAGCGGAAGCGCACGATCGAGCGGATTCGCGAGCGCGACCGACGGCCCTCCGGACGGGTCGATTCCCGGGAACTGTGCCGCGGTGACGGCCGATACGAAGGGGGCCGTCACGACCTCGGTGAGACCGACGGCAGCGAGCGCGTTCGACACGCGGCGTGCTGCCCGCTGCGATGGCGACAGACCGCGTCCGGGCGGGGCGACCGGAAGCACGCTCGGGATGCGGCCGTATCCGACGATGCGCGCGATCTCCTCGACCAGCGAGACATCATCGACGAGGTCTGGCCGCCAGCTCGGCGGTGTGATGGTCAGCACCGGACCGGACTCCGCGACCTCGGCGCCGATCGCCCGGAGCGTGCCGAGGATCTCGGCCGCGGAGTAGTCGACGCCCATCACTGATGCGGCCCGGTCCATGTGCAAGACGATCGGCGTCGGGGGCGCATCGTCGACGACCGTCGAACCGAGCTCGTCCGCGGTCCCGCCAGCCAACTCGACCAGCAGCTGCACTGCGCGAGACGCTGCGGGTTCCGCCACGAGCGGATCCACGCCGCGCTCGAACCGCCGCGATGCCTCACTGCCGAGCTTGTGCCGACGCGCGGTACGGGCGATGGAGACCTGCTCGAAGCGGGCGGCCTCGATCAGGACATCGGTGGTGCCAGCACCCATCTCGGTCCGCGCTCCGCCCATGACCCCGGCGAGTCCGACCGGCCCGGCGTCGTCGGCGATGACGAGATCCTGCGGGTCGAGCGTGCGGTCGGTGCCGTCCAGCGTCGTGAGGTGCTCGCCCGGGGACGCCCGACGAACCGTCAGACCGCCCTGCACCTTCGCAAGGTCGTAGCCGTGCAGCGGCTGCCCGAGCTCGAGCATGACGTAGTTCGTGATATCCACCGGCAACGAGATCGACCGAACTCCGGCGAGCCGGAGCCGTGCGCGCATCCAGGGCGGTGTCGGACGCGTCGCATCGATTCCGCGGACGGTGCGGGTCAGGAACGTGGTTGCACCGACTCGTCCGCGGATGGGTGCGGCATCGTCGATCAGGACGGGGAATCCATCGCCGTGTGTCGCTGTGACCGTCGTTGCTGGGTCGGTGAAGGTCGCTCCGGTCGCGTGCGCGTACTCGCGGGCGACACCCCGGATGCTCAGCGCGTATCCGCGGTCAGGCGTCACATTGATCTCGACCGCTGCATCATCGAGGCCGAGCAGGGCGATGGCATCGTGACCGACTGGGGCATCGAGGCCGAGATCCGCAAGCCGCAGGATGCCCTCGTGGTCCTCCGAAAGGCCGAGCTCCCGCGCCGACGCGATCATGCCGTCGGAGATATGCCCGTACGTCTTGCGCGCGGCGATGGGGAACGGACCGGGGAGGACCGCCCCCGGGAGCGTGACGACCACGAGGTCGCCGACATCGAAGTTGTGCGCCCCGCAGACGATGCCACGCGGCTCCGATTCACCGACGTCGACCTGGCACCAGTTGATGGTCTTGCCGTTCGACTGCGGCTCCGGAAGGCGCTCCATGACCCGACCGACGACAATCGGACCCGTGAGATCGAACGTGTGCTCGGCCTCCTCTTCGAAGCCGACGGAGACGAGCGCGGCATGCACATGCTCGAGCGAGACGTCCTCGGGGAGGTCGACGTACTCTCCGAGCCAGCGAAGCGGGACGCGCATCAGACCACCATTCCGAACTGCTGCGAAAACCGGATGTCGCCCTCCACGAAATCACGCATGTCAGCGATCTCATGCCGGAACTGGACGGTGCGCTCAATACCCATGCCGAAGGCGAATCCTTGATATTCGGCTGGGTCGATGCCTGCAGAACGCAACACATTCGGATTGACCATGCCGCAGCCTCCCCATTCGACCCACCGGGCTCCGCCCTTGGCATTCGGCTGCCAGACGTCCATCTCGGCGGACGGCTCCGTGAACGGGAAGTAATTGGGGCGGAGCCGGATCTGGGCCTGCTGGCCGAACATCTGCCGCGCGAAGTGCTCGAGCGTGCCGCGCAGGTGCGCCATGGTCAGCCCGCGGTCGATCGCAATGCCCTCAACCTGCGTGAAGACGGGCGTGTGCGTCGCATCGAGCTCGTCAGACCGGTAGACACGGCCCGGCGCGATGACGTACAGCGGCAGGGGACGGTCGAGCAAGGACCGGACCTGCACCGGCGACGTATGCGTGCGCAGGAGGAGGTGACGGTCCGCCGGCTCGACGAACAGTGTGTCCTGCATGGCGCGGGCGGGATGGTCCTCATCGAAGTTGAGCGCGTCGAAGTTGAACCACTCGTGCTCGAGCTCGGGCCCTTCCGCGATCTCCCACCCCATCGCGACGAAGATGTCGGCAACGGTCTCCTGCAGGAGCGAGAGCGGGTGCCGCGCTCCGCTGTTCCACCGCGACGGGAGCGCCGTCACGTCCACCGCCTCCGAGGCGAGGCGCATGCGCTCTTCATCCTCAGCGAGCCCTGCCTCACGCGCAGCGATCGCTTCTGCGACGGTTGCTCGGGCCTGACCGATCAGCTTGCCTGCCGCCGCCTTCTCCGCGGGTGGGACAGTACGCATCGACGCGTTCATTCGCGCCAGGAGTGAGTGCTCGCCCGCGTGCACGCTCCGCGCCGCCTTCAGCTCGGCAATCGACGACGCCGCACGCACAGCGGCGAGCGCGCTTTCGACGGCCTCCGCCACAGCGGGTCCACTGATCTCCACAGGGTCTGACACGGTTCTCAACCCTACCGGGCCAGGTCCGGTCCCCCATCCGCCGTAGTGCTCCTGTGGACGAATGCTGTCTCATACAGGCAGACCGAGGCCGCGGTCGCGAGGTTCATCGACTCGGCATGCCCGTAGATGGGAACACGCACGGCGCGGTCCACCAGTTCCAGGTCATCGCTGGTGAGGCCCCGCGCCTCGTTTCCGAATACCCAGGCGACCGGACCGTCGAGCGCACCGTCGCCACGCACCGTCGGCAAGTCGTCTCCTGACACGTCCGCCGCCAGAACTGCGAAGCCCGCCGAGCGCGCCCGGTCGACCACGTCCTTCAGCTCCGCGCCGACCGCAACCGGAACGTGGAACAGCGATCCCGTCGTGGATCGCACGACCTTGGGGTTGTAGGGGTCGACCGATCGGCCGGTCATCACGACCGCTGCCGCCCCTGCGGCATCCGCGGCACGGAGGATCGTGCCCGCGTTCCCGGGATCCCTGACCTGCTCGAGCACGGCGACCATCTGCGGCCGTCCTTTATTGTCACCAGTCGCGGCGTCGCCGAAGACGGTGCGGACGGATACCGGGAACTGCTGGCAGACCGCAACCACGCCCTGGGGTGTGACCGTGTCCGCCATCGCAGCGATCACATCCTCACTCGCGAAGAGCAGCGGCACATCGGCGGCGCGCGCGTCGTCCGCGATGCCGTAGCGTTCGGCGGCGCTCGGGGTCACGAAGAGTTCGCGCACCAGATCAGGACGAAAGCGCAGCGCCTCGCGCGCGGCTTGCGGACCCTCGGCCAGGAACAGGCCGGATTCCTGACGGGCGTCTTTTCGGGACAAGGCCGCGACCGCTCGGACGCGGCCGGCGCGAGGGTTCTCAAGCAGCTCTGGCACGCGTCAAGTCTTCCAGGGTCTCTGGGCCCACGTATTCGGGTGCCGCTAGCACCGTACGACGCAGACAGCCCCGCCCGGCGGACCGGGCGGGGCTGTCAAGGCAGGTCAGGTCACGCGGCCTTGGGCGCCGAAGTGTCGGCGGGCAGCGCAGCCTTCGCGGTCGCGACGAGGCTCGCGAAGGTCGCGGGCTCGTTGACGGCGAGGTCCGCGAGGATGCGGCGGTCGACCTCGACCCCAGCCAGGTTCAGACCCTGGATGAGGCGGTTGTAGGTGAGGCCGTTCGCACGGGCCGCGGCGTTGATCCGCTGGATCCAGAGGCGACGGAACTCGCCCTTCTTCGCGCGACGGTCGCGGTAGGCGTAGACGAGGGAGTGGGTGACCTGCTCCTTCGCCTTCCGGTACAGGCGCGACCGCTGTCCGCGGTAGCCCTCAGCGCGTTCGAGGACGACGCGACGCTTCTTGGCGGCGTTGACCGCTCTCTTTACACGTGCCATTGATCTATTCCTTCGCGGTGGTCAGTCGGCGTCAGCGGCCGAGGAGCTTCTTCACGGCCTTGCGGTCGGCCTTCGCGAGCGTCAGGTCCTCGTTGAGGCGCGCCTTGCGCTTCGCGGGCTTGACCTCGAGGTTGTGCCGCATGCCGGCCTGCTGCTTCATGATCTTGCCGCTGCCGGTGACCTTGAAACGCTTCTTGGACCCGGAGTGGGTCTTCTGCTTGGGCATTGGGTGCCTTTCCTACGGGATGAGGGTGATCAGCCGCGACGAGGGCCGGGACCAGGACGACCGGGAGTCGGTCGCGGAGTCGCCGGCGCGTCGCTCGCAGCCGAGGGTTTGGGAGTGGGCGCCTTGGGAGCGGCAGCCCGGGGAGCGGCCGGCGTCGCCTTCGGAGCCGCGGCCGGCTTGGCCGCAGCGGGCTTCGCTGCAGCAGGCTTCGCTGCGGCGGGCTTCGCTGCGGTCGCCGGCGCCGAATCCGCCGGTTCCGGCGCGGCTGCCGATGCCGGAGCCGGCGTGGCGGCCGGAGCCGATGTCGCCGGCGTGGCGGCCGGAGCAGGAGCCTTCGTCCGCGGAGTGGCGGACGACGATGCCGGAGCAGCGGACGACGGAGCCGTTGCCGAGGTCGCAGCGGTGTCTGCCGAACGGGTCCGAGACGCCGCAGGGGCCGAGACCGGGGAGCTTTCGGGAGCGGAGGACGCGGCAGCACCCATCGGCGCTGGTGCCTCCTCACGCGGGGTCGCGGCACGATCTGCGCGAGCCGCGGCCTTGGCCGCCGCCTTCTTGGCGTTCTGCTCACCCTTGACGTCCGACTTGTTCTTGATCGGCGAGACGACCATGGTCATGTTTCGACCGTCTTGCGTCGGACGGGACTCGACAACGCCGAAGTCGGCGATGTCCTCGGCGAAGCGCTGCAGCAGACGAACACCGAGCTCAGGCCGGGACTGCTCGCGCCCACGAAACAGGATCATGGCCTTGACCTTGTCGCCCGCAGCGAGGAAGCCCTCAGCGCGCTTGCGCTTGGTCTCGTAGTCGTGCGCGTCGATCTTGAGACGGAACCGAACCTCTTTCAGGACCGTGTTCGCCTGGTTGCGCCGGGCCTCCTTGGCCTTCTGCGCAGCTTCGTACTTGAACTTGCCGTAGTCCATGATCTTGGCCACGGGCGGCTTCGAGTTCGGAGCGACCTCGACCAGATCCAGGTCGGCTTCCTGCGCAAGGCGCAGTGCCATGGCGATGGGGACAACGCCCACCTGCTCGCCCCCGGGGCCGACGAGTCGGACTTCGGGAACACGGATGCGGTCGTTGGTACGGGGATCGGGAATGCGGAACTCCTTCAATCTGAGTCGGAAGCCTGGGACGGACCCCAGATTTCAGCGCAGAGAGGAGTTCGAACGCACGGATCGCCGTGGTTCCCGCCCAACGTCGTCCTGCCGGCAATCAGTGACTGCGACAGACCGACCGGCCCACAGCCGAGTCAAGGACTCGTCCGTGCGGCGGAGCGGAAGTGACCCGGTAGCCTGACTTCGGACCCGCGAGCGGGTTCCGATGGCAGAGCGCCGGGTGGGAGCGAGCTCCTCTTCTTGATGCCGACCGGCATCAATGACACCGGGCAGCAACTGCCGCCGACGATGGTATCAGAGGAGCACCGTGACCGACAGTCCAGACGTCAGCACACCGTCACCGACGGAGTCGGAACAGGACACGATGGCCGCTGCGCGCGACATCGCCGAAGTCCCGGCCGTCGAGCTCATCAACACGGTCGCGGTGCACCTGCTCAGCGCAGCAGCGGTCAAGGTCGGGCTCGCGGACGACCCGGAGGCCCAGCTCGACCTCGACGAGGCGCGAAAGCTCATCACCGCGCTCGCCGGCCTCGTCACGGCCGCCGCTGCGGAGATCGGCGACCATCACGCGCGACCCCTCCGGGACGGCTTGCGCTCGGTGCAGCTCGCGTTCCGAGAAGCGTCCGCGATCCCGGACGCCCCCGGGAACGGCCCCGGTGAGAAGTTCACCGGTCCCGTGAACTGAGCGGAGCGGCGCGCGTCAGGCGGCCGCGCGCACCGCGACCGAGAGGCTGTCTACTCGCTCGGCGATGATCGTGGTCTCCGCCCAACGCCGTTGTACAGCGCCGAGAATGGCCTGCACCGATTGCGCGTCGAGTCCCGGCGCGATCGCAAGGTCGACGCGGAGTTCCGGCCCGGCGGAGCGCCCGAGCCGGTCCCCGGGGAGTACGACGATCTGCGCGATACGCGGATCGACGGCGCTGCTCGCAGCGAATGCAGCCGCGACCTCGGGATCTTCCCACGAGGGGATCCACGGGATGCCCTTGCCGAGTGACCACACGGCCGGTCGCCGAATCAGGAACTCGGTTGCGCCTCCAGGATCGACGACGATGAGCTCGGTGCCCTCGGAGACCGCGGCGAGCGCCAGTTTCCGGGCATCGACCGGAACGGGACGTGCCTCGGGATTCCACGCCGTCAGCGTGTCGGCGGACGAGAACGCGGGCATGACGGTGCGACCGTCCGGACCGGCAACGGTGACGACCGCGAGTTCCTGCGTCTTGTCGACCTGACGGCCATCGGCGGTGTGGCCGATGGCTCCGGCTTCGGCGAGAAGCGGGACGAGCAACCGAGCCGAACGCACGGCATCGACGACGCCCCGCGCAGAGCCGCCCCCCTGGAGAGCCTCGATGGCGCTGACGAGGCGCGGATCCGCGCGGCCGTCGTCGTCTGCGTAGGCGTCGTCGTGACCGCCGAAAGAACGGCCGGCCCATGGGGTTCCGGCGCTGTCGGCTCCCCCAGGGGCGTCGCCACCTTCCGGCGGGAGCCCGTTCGAGATCCCCGCACTCACGCGGTGGCCGCCTGCAGCGCCTCGGCAAGGGTGAACGCCCCCGAGTACAGCGCCTTGCCGACGATCGCAGCCTCCACCCCGATCGGAACGAGCGAGCGGAGTGCACGAAGGTCGTCGAGCGTGGAAATACCCCCGGACGCGACGACCGGACGCGACGTCCGAGACGTGACCAGCCGAAGCAGCTCGAGATTCGGGCCGGTGAGCGTGCCGTCTTTCGTCACATCGGTGACGACGTAGCGCGCACAGCCAGCGTCATCGAGTCGCTCCAGCGCCGCGAAGAGGTCACCCGCGGACTCGGTCCAACCTCGACTGGCCAGGGTCGTTCCACGGACGTCGAGCCCAACAGCGATCCGATCGCCGTGGGCAGCGATCACCTCGGCCGTCCATTCCGGACGCTCCAGCGCTGCGGTGCCGAGATTCACGCGGCGGGCACCGGTCGCGAGAGCGGCGTCCAGCGTCGCATCGTCGCGGATTCCGCCGGACAGTTCGACGGCGATGTCGGGCACCTCGGCAACCACCTGCGCGGTCAGGGCACGGTTGTCGCCTCGACCGAACGCCGCGTCGAGGTCCACGAGGTGGATCCACCGTGCGCCCTGCGCGGCCCACGTGCGCGCGGCCTCGATCGGCGAGCCGTACCCGGTCTCCGTTCCTGCTTCGCCTTGGGTCAGTCGGACAGCGGTCCCGTCGACGACATCGATCGCGGGGAGCAGGGTGAGGATCGGGGCGGTGTCTGCCATTGAGGAACCTTCGTCGGTCTGGAGGCGCGGGTCGGTCACAGCGACCGCACCCAGTTCTCGAGGAGCGTCAGCCCGGCATCTCCGGACTTCTCGGGGTGGAACTGGGTCGCCGACAGCGGGCCGTTCTCGACGGCCGCGATGAAGCGCTCGCCGTGCTCGGCCCAGGTGATCCGCGGCGGGCGTCGCCGCGGATTCGCGTCGATCGGCATTTCCGTCGCCGCGTAGGAGTGCACGAAATAGAAGCGCTCATCCTCGATGCCAGAGAACAGGACCGATTCGGGCGCCGCCTCCACGGTGTCCCATCCCATATGCGGCACGATGTCGGCACGAAGCGCCCGGACGGTGCCCGGCCACTCGCCGAGCCCATCGACGGCCTCGCCACGCTCAACGCCCCGTTCGAAAAGCACCTGCATGCCCACGCAGATCCCGAGGACAGGCCTGCTACCGGCGAGTCGGCGGCCGATCAGCTCGCCGCCCCGCACTGACTCCAACTGCGAGACGACGGCCGCGAACGCGCCGACCCCAGGCACGAGGAGACCATCGGCCGCGAGCACCGACGTGCGATCCGCCGTCAGGGTGACCTGCGCACCGACACGCTCGAGCGCCTTCACCGCGGAATGCACATTGCCCGAGCCGTAATCGAGGACGACCACCGATGGCGCGGTCACCGCGACGCCGAATCGCCGATCACAGAGCGCCCTTGGTCGAGGGCACCCCGTGGACGCGCGGGTCGAGGGCGACGGCGGCGCGGAAGGCGCGAGCGGCCGCCTTGAACTCTGCCTCGGCGATGTGGTGCGGATCTCGGCCCGCCAGCACGCGCACGTGCATGGTGACCGCGCTGTGTGCGGTCAGCGCCTCGAACGCATGACGGACGAGCGATCCAGTGAAGTGGCCGCCGATGCGGTGGAGCGCGAACCCGTCTGGCTCCCCCGTGTGGACGAGGTACGAACGGCCGGATACGTCGACGACCGCCTGGGCGAGCGCCTCGTCGAGCGGCACCGTCGCGTCGCCGTATCGAGCGATACCGGTTCGCGCTCCGAGCGCCTGACGGATCGCCTGACCGAGCACGATCGCGGTGTCCTCCACCGTGTGATGGGCGTCGATATCGGTGTCACCGTGCGCGTCGACCTCGAGGTCGATCAGCGAGTGCTTGCTGAACGCGGTCAGCAAGTGATCGAAGAAGGGCACGGTGGTGGACACCGACGAGGTCCCGCTGCCGTCGAGGTCGAGCCGGAGCGTGACGCTCGACTCGCTCGTCGTCCGGGTGATCGTCGCGGTCCGGCTGGCGGTCATGCGACAACCCTAACGGGAGGCTGCGAGCGCGAGATCTCGCGCATTGCGTCGAGGAACGCGGTTGTCTCGGCCGCGGTCCCGGCGCTGACGCGAAGGTGACCGGGGATGCCGAGGTCACGAACGATGATGTCCTTCGCGAGCAGCGACGCGAAGGTCGCCTGCGGGTCGGCAACACCGCCGAAGAGGACGAAGTTCGACCAGGTTTGGTGCGGCGTGTATCCCATCGCGCGGAGTTCACGCACCATCCGGTCGCGCTGCGCAACGATGTCGTCGACCATGCTCAGCATGATCGGCGCGTGCCGGAGGGCAGCGACAGCGGCGGCCTGCGTCAGCGAGGACAGGTGGTAGGGCAGGCGAACGAGCCGGAGCGCGTCGATCACTGCCGGATCTGCGGCAAGGTAGCCCACGCGTGCACCGGCGAACGCGAACGCCTTGCTCATTGTTCGCGAGACGACGAGGCGTTCCCGTCCGGGGAGGAGATCAAGTGCAGTGCGCTGTCCGTGCGGCATGAACTCCGCGTATGCCTCGTCGACCATCACGATTCCGGTCGTCGCATCGTAGGCGGCCTCGACGGTCTCCAGGTCGAGCGGAGTCCCGGTCGGATTGTTCGGACCGCAGAAGAACACGAGATCGGGGTGGTGCTCGTCGATGTGCCGGACGGCCGTGGCAGCCGTGATCGCGAACTCGGCATCGCGGGCTCCCGCGATCCATGCCGTGCCAGTGCCCGCCGCGATGATCGAGTGCATGGAGTACGTCGGGGGAAAGCCGAGCACACTTCGCCCAGGCCCGCCGAACGCTTGTAACAACTGCTGGATGATCTCGTTCGAACCGTTGGCAGCCCAGAGATGCGCGGCCTCGAGGCCATGCCCCAGGTATGCCGCAAGCGATGCGCGGAGCGCGGTGAACTCACGATCGGGGTAGCGATTGATCGTGCGCAGGGCGGCGTCGATTTCGGCCAGAATGTCGTCGGCGACTTCGCGCGGCACCGGATGCGTGTTCTCGTTCACATTCAGGGCGACGCGAACGTGCGGTTGCGGAGCGCCATACGGTACGGCCCCGCGCAGGTCGTCTCGAATCGGCAGTTCTTCTAGCGTGATTGCCACCGCACCATGGTATGGCGACGCGACTGCCGCACTGCCATGCCGTCCAGACGGACGGGCGAGGGCAGATCGGATTGGAGCGGCCGGCTCAGTGCGACGCCGTGTACTGCGGCGGGATCGCGATTCGCTGCCCGGGCTGCACGACCGACGTCTGCAGGTTGTTGAGGGTGACCACGTCTTGCACGAACTGACTCGGGTCGCTCTTCGGCGCCTCTGTCTCGGCGATCTGCCAGAGCGAACTCCCCGGCTCGACGGTGACGTATTGGAAATGCACGTGGCTTGCCGTGTTGCCGGCGCTTGCCTGGCCGCTGTTCAGCACGCCCAGCAGGATCGCCAGGACCACCGGAACCGCGGCGAGGGTGGTCAGCACAGCGCGCCCGCGCCGTGTGAGGCGCAGCCGCGTGCGGACGCTCGGTCGGGCCGACAGGGGAGCGCTGATCGCCGTGGAGCTCATGATTGATCCCTTTCGTCGAGGTGGCTGCGAATCTGTGTACCGAACGTATGTTCGATTGCTCGAGCATACAGCGACTGCTTCGGGTGTGACCACCCCGAATTCAGCGACACGCTCGAACGGATGTTTGTTCGGCCGTGTCCCGTTGGATACAGTTTCGAAGAACTGGAAACAGTCAAACCCCGACCACTGACATTCGGAGCAGCCGCTCCTGGGCGGGACCGATCCGAGAGGGAGCACCGTGGTCGACGGGCAGCGCGGACAGAAGCCACTGACAGCGAAGCAGCAGGCGATCCTGGACGCGATTCGCGCCTCCATCGCGACCCGCGGATATCCGCCGAGCATGCGCGAGATCGGGGACGCAGCCGGGCTCGCCTCCCTGTCGAGCGTTTCGCATCAGCTCGGACAGCTCGAACTCGGCGGCTGGATCCGACGTGACCCGAACCGTCCCCGCGCACTGGAAGTTCTCGTCGAGGCCCAGCCCGACACCGACGCTCCCGATATCGACGCGACAACACTCGTGCCCCTCGTCGGACGCATCGCCGCAGGTATCCCGATCACGGCGGAGCAGCACGTGGACGAGATCGTGCCGCTCCCCCGACAGCTCGTCGGCACCGGGGATCTCTTCATGCTGAAGGTCGTCGGCGAGTCCATGATCGACGCTGCGATCTGCGACGGCGACTGGGTGGTGGTGCGTGCGCAGCAGACGGCCGAGAACGGCGACATCGTTGCCGCCATGCTCGACGAAGAGGCGACGGTCAAAGTGTTCCGCCAGCGCGACGGCCACACCTGGCTGCTCCCCCGCAACACCAACTTTGAACCGATCCTCGGTGACGAAGCCACCGTGCTCGGCAAAGTCGTCGCGGTACTCCGCTCCCTCTAACGGGACGAGCGCGCCGTCGGTGGCCTCCCGAGCAGCCGACGAACTGGATCAGCTCATCGACGCCGCGGCGACCTCGGGAACGCCAACGATGAACGCGTCGAGTTCGGCGACATCGCGCTGAAAGACGCGCACGTCGAGTCGCGTGCCATCGGCAACGTACTCGGTCGACCGAACTGCGCCGAGATCGTGAAGACGCGACACGACATCACCGCGCGAATACGGCACGACGAGCGTCAGTGCGACGTCTGGTTCCGGCAGCCGTCGTTCGATCGCCGCGAGAAGGTCCGAAACGCCCTCGCCTGTGCGGGCCGACACGAACACCGCGTCCGGCACGAGACCCACCAGAATCAGCCGCGTCGCGTCGTCGATGAGGTCTGCCTTGTTGAAGGCGACGATCTCGGGGATGGAACGGGCGCCCACCTCCCCGATGACGTCGCGGACCGTACTCAGCTGCGCGGCCGGGTCAGGGTGCGACCCGTCGACGACATGCACGATCACATCTGCGTCGGCGACCTCTTCGAGTGTCGATCGGAACGCCTCCACAAGCTGATGCGGCAGGTTTCGGACGAATCCGACCGTGTCCGCGAACGTGTAGGGCCGTCCCTGCTCGGTCGTCGACCGTCGGACCGTTGAATCGAGCGTTGCGAACAACTGGTTCTGAACCAGCACGCCGGCGCTCGTCAGCCGATTCAGGAGGGACGATTTCCCGGCATTCGTGTAGCCGGCGATGGCGACGCTCGGGACCTCGTTGCGGTGACGCTCCGCACGCTTCGCTTCGCGTGCCGGTTGGAACGACGCGATCTGGCGACGAAGCTTCGCCATTCGCGAGTGGATGCGTCGGCGATCGAGCTCGATCTTCGTCTCACCGGGACCTCGCGAGCCCATTCCGGCGCCTGCACCGCCGACCTGACCACCGGCCTGCCGTGACATCGACTCACCCCAGCCTCGCAGCCGAGGGAGGAGGTACTCGAGCTGTGCGAGCTCGACTTGCGCCTTGCCCTCGCGACTCTTCGCGTGCTGACTGAAGATGTCGAGGATCACTGCAGTGCGATCGATGACCTTCACCTTCACGACATCCTCGAGCGCACGCCGCTGACTCGGCGCGAGCTCGGTGTCGGCGATCACGGTGTCGGCACCAGTCGATTTCACGATCATGGCCAATTCGTCGGCCTTGCCCCGACCGAGATACGTCGACGGATCCGGGTGCGGTCGGCGCTGCAGCAGACCGTCGAGGACCATCGCGCCCGCGGTCTCGGCGAGCGCCGCCAGTTCACGAATAGAGTTTTCGGCGTCCTCGGCATCGCCCTGGGCATACACGCCGATGAGCACCACGCGCTCGAGTCGGAGCTGTCGGTACTCGACTTCGGTGACGTCTTCGAGTTCGGTCGACAGACCGGCGACACGGCGAAGCGCAGCACGGTCGTCGCGGTCGAACTGATCGCCGTCTCCGGTCCAATCGGGTTCGCCAAGCCGACGAGTCTGGATCGCCTGCGCAGGCGCGAACACGGCGGCGCGCGACTCAGCATTGCGGAGGACTCGCTCGACGATTCCGGCACCCTCGTCGGAGAAGTCGTTGTTCGGCTGTGGATTCGTCATACGGTGCACAGGGTACCTCCGGGAGACGGGCGACACACCGCCCCGCCGGTACGGTTCTTTCATGGCGAACGAGCACTACTTCTCTGCCGATCCCGCGAGCGCCTCCCGTCCGCGTCGCATCGAAGTGGTGCTTGCCGGACGGCCCCTGCAACTCGCCACCGATTCCGGTGTTTTCAGCCCCGAACGCCTCGACACCGGAACGCGGGTCCTGCTCGAAGCCGTCCCCACACCCTCGTCACACGGCAATCTGCTCGACGTCGGAACGGGCTGGGGCCCCCTTGCCATCGACATGGCGCTGCGCGCGCCCGCCGCGACGGTTTGGGCGATCGACGTCAATGCGCGTGTCCTCGAACTCGCGGCCGCAAACGCCGTGGCGGCCGGCGCGGCGAACGTCCGAGTCGGCGACCCGGAGTCCGTCCCGCCGGACGTCCGGTTCCAGACGATCTGGTCGAACCCGCCGATCCGGGTCGGGAAGGCCGCGTTGCACCGGCTCCTGCTCGAGTGGCTGCCGCGTCTCGAGCATGGCGGGGAGGCGTGGCTCGTCGTTGCGAAGCAGCTCGGCGCCGATTCGCTGCAGCAGTGGCTGGCCGACACGCTCGGAACCGGGTTCGCGGTGAGCCGCGCATCGACAGCGAAGGGGTACCGGGTTCTCCACGTCGAGCGCGGATCTGAGACCGCTTGAGCCGCGGGTCAGATGGGGCCGGCCGTCAGACCGTCAGGTCGCCGACGAACACCAGCTCGGCAGGACCAGCGAGGGCGACATGCTCGCCCTCCTCGGTCGCCATCATGCGAACCGTGAGATCCCCGCCCGGCACTCGGACTCGCCACGTATCCGGTGCGCCGGCACCCGCCCAATACCGAACAGCGAGGGCCGCCGCGATCGCGCCGGTGCCGCACGACAGGGTTTCACCGCTGCCGCGCTCGTGCACCCGCATGGTGATGTGGCCCACGCCGTCGCGGATCAGCGGATCGCCCGGAAGGACGAACTCGACGTTGGCGCCGTGCAGCGGCTCGGGATCGAGGACGGGGACGTAGGTGAGATCGACGTCGGTGAGCTCGTCATCGGTCGCGACCGCCACCACGACGTGGGGATTGCCGACATCGATCCCGATTCCGGGCCGGGCACCGTCGAGATTGCGCGCCCGGACCATGATGTCGTCGCTGCCGTTCCCGTCGAGCCCGAGGCTCCATCGCCCGAGGTCGGCTTGAAAGCCGGTCGTCTGGCGCTGGATATCGACGACACCCTTCCGGGTTCCGATTGCGAGGGTCTCACCGGCGGGCAGCTCCACCAGCCCTGCCTCGGTCAGGTACCGCGCGAACACGCGCACACCGTTCCCGCACATCTCTGCGACGGAACCGTCGGCGTTGTAATAGTCCATGAACCAGACGGCCTCCGGCGCGTCCACGATGAGGGCCCTCCCCTCCGGCAGCGACGCAGAACGGACCGCCCGGATGACGCCGTCTGCGCCCACGCCGAACCGGCGGTCGGCAATCGCCCGGATGCGCTCCGGAGTGCATTCGACGAGGCCGTCCGGGTCGGCGAAGAGGACGAAGTCGTTGCCGGTGCCGTGGCCTTTGGTGAAATGGATCTCCGTCACCCGACGATCCTACGGGCCACCGCGGCGACACCACCGGGTGGAACGCCCGTCATGTCGACCTGCTCGGCGTCGTATCGGCGGAACCAGGAGACCTGTCTGCGCGCATAGCGCCGCGTGGAATGCGCGACCGCGGCGACAGCCTCCGGACCGGTCAGTCGGCCCGCGAGCACATCGAACGCCTGGGCGTATCCGATGGCCGCGCGCGCCGTTCGACCAAGGTCACCCGTCCGGCGCTGCAGTGTGGCGGCTTCCTCGACGAGCCCGCGGTCGAACATGTCCGCGGCACGCCGATCGAGCGCATCGACGAGTTCACCGCGGTCCCGCACAAGGTGCACGATCCGAGCCGGCTGCCACGGGACCGGTTCAGATGGGAGGCGCGTGGTCGCGGAACCGACGGTCCGAGCGATCTCGAGTGCGCGCACGATCCGCCGCGGGTTCTGCGCGTCGATGGTCGCTGCTGCGGTCGGGTCGATCTCGGCAAGCTCCGCGAGCAAGGCACCGACGCCCCGGCGTTCGAGAGCCTGTTCGAGTTCCGCGCGCAGCACCGGATCGGTCCCCGGAAATCGGAGCTCGAAGAGCACGCTCGACACGTAGAGGCCGCTGCCGCCGACCAGGAGCGGCACGTGATCGCGGCGCTGGATGTCCTCGATGTCGCGCCGAGCCTCCGATTGATACGCGGCAGCACTCGCCTCGTCGGTCGGTTCGAGAACGTCGAGCTGGTGATGCGGCACGCCGCGGCGCTCTGCAAGCGGCAGTTTCGCAGTGCCGATGTCCATTCCGCGGTATAGCTGCATCGCGTCCGCATTGACGACTTCCGCGATGATCCCGCGGGCGGCGAGGCGTTCCGCGATCGCGAGGGACACCGCCGTCTTTCCGGTCCCGGTGGCTCCGACGATTGCGATCGGCGATCGGTGCGACGCTCGCCCACCCGCGGCCGGGGGCGGTGCGCCGTTTTGGCCCAGTTCAGCTCCCGATTCGGAGGCTCGGGAGACCGAGCGACACACGGCTGGTTCCGGCGACGGTCGGCTCCGGGACAGCGCAGGACGCCGCTTCTGCCCGATCCCATGCGTCGCCGGCGCGCGTGCGCCGGATCGGAAGCTGCGAGCCGACCGGGGTGTCGGCGATGAGGTAGTGCGGCGCTGCCCTGGTGATCGTGACGGTCACCATGTCGCCAGGACGGGGAGCCTCCTGGCCGGCGGGCACTGAGAAGTGGACGAGTCGCGCGTCAGCGGCCCGGCCGGACATTCGGTGGGTGGCGTCATCTTTTCGACCTTCGCCGGTGGCGACGAGCACCTCGATCGTTCGCCCGACCTGCCGCGCGTTCTCTTCCGCCGTGATCCGATCTTGCAGGGCAGTGAGACGCTCGTATCGCTCCTGCACAACCTCTTTCGGAACCTGATGGTCCATCGTCGCCGCGGGCGTTCCAGGACGAATCGAGTACTGGAACGTGAATGCGGACGAGAACCGGGCTTGCTCAACGACGCGGAGCGTGTCCTCGAAGTCCTCGTCCGTTTCGCCCGGGAATCCGACGATGATGTCCGTCGTGATCGCTGCGTCGGGGATGCGTGCGCGCACGCGGTCGAGGATCCCGAGGAAGCGGTCGCTTCGGTAGCTCCGACGCATAGCGCGAAGAATCCGATCGGAGCCGGACTGCAGCGGCATGTGGAGCTGTGGTGCGACGCTCGGCGTCTCGGCCATCGCATCGATGACGTCGTCGGTGAAGGCTGCAGGATGAGGGCTCGTGAACCGGATGCGCTCGAGCCCGTCGATTGTGCCTGCAGCTCGCAGCAGTTTCCCGAAGGCGAGCCGATCACCGAACTCGACGCCGTAGGAGTTCACGTTCTGCCCGAGCAGCGTTACCTCGATCGCGCCATCGTCGACGAGTGCCTGGATCTCCGCGAGCACGTCGCCCGGACGGCGGTCTTTTTCTTTCCCGCGGAGCGAGGGCACGATGCAGAACGTGCACGTGTTGTTGCAGCCGACGGAGATCGACACCCACCCGCTGTAGGTGGAGTCGCGCTTCGTCGGGAGCGTCGACGGGAACACCTCGAGCGCCTCGAGGATTTCGACCTGGGCTTCGCCGTTGTGCCGGGCACGTTCGAGGAGTGTCGGGAGCGCACCCATGTTGTGGGTACCGAACACGACGTCGACCCACGGAGCTTTCTCCAGGATGACGTTCTTGTCCTTCTGAGCAAGGCAGCCGCCGACCGCGATCTGCATGCCGGGGTGGTCGCGCTTGACCGAGGCGAGGTGGCCGAGGTTCCCGTAGAGGCGATTGTCCGCATTCTCGCGCACCGCACAGGTGTTGATGACCACGATGTCGGCGTTGTCATCGGTGGCCGCGACGTAGCCGGCTGCTTCGAGCGAGCCGCTCAATCGCTCCGAGTCGTGCACGTTCATCTGACACCCGTAGGTGCGGACCTGATAGGTGCGGGGGGTCGCCGCGATACTCGCCATGGTGCCGACAGTTTACGTCGGGGTTTCACTCGAAGCGGACCGTCGAGGTGCTTCCCGGCGCCGCGCCGCCGAGCGCGCGCGTCACGGCGTCGCGCACAAGCGACCCGCTGTACCCCTTGCGTTGGAGGAACCCGGCGAGGCGCCGCTCAGCGGTCGCGCGATCGAGGTTGCGGAGTTGCGCAGCGCGTCGCTCGGCCAACTCATTGACGCGAGATGCTTCGTCGTCGTCCGTCGCCGTGTCGGCGTCGAGTGCTTCGTCGATGACAGCGGCTGGGAGACCGCGCTGACGAAGCGCCTGCACCAGCGCGATACGTCCGAGTTGCTTCCGAGTACGGAGCCGATCGATGAGCTCCCCCGCCAACGCGTGATCGTCCAGCAGGCCGACGCGCTCTAAGCGGGCAATCTCCGCATCGATGGCATCTGCTGGGGTGTCGTGGCGCTGGAGCGCCGCTCGGAGCTCTGAGCTGCTGAGTTGACGACGACTGAGAGCACGGATACTCAGGCGCTCGACGGCCGCTGCGTCGAGTGCCGGAGCATTCCCGTCGATCGCGGCACTGGCCTGCGCCGATGCACGCGGTACGTCGCTGAGACCACTCACGGGCTTCACTGGGGTGACCGGCGCGTTCGGCTCGGCGTCCGGCGAGGAATCCGACGCTGTGGAGGACGCCAGCCCGGTCACCGGCGGCAGCCAGCGTGGTGCGCTCCCCCGGCGAGCCGAGAACAACTCGGTCACCGGGGCGAGCGTGCCACGGTCGGATTCGGTTGCGTCCTCACCCGGCGGGCTGACCGAGTCAGGCACCCTTTCGCGCTGCGATCTTCGGCTCGATGGATTCAACCGGTGCGGGAGCCGAACCTGCGGCGCCGATACCGAGCTTCGCAAGGATCTTGCCTTCGATGTCCGCAGCGATCTCGGGATTCTGGATCAGGAAGTTCCGAGAGTTCTCCTTGCCCTGACCGAGCTGATCACCGTCGTAGGTGTACCAGGCCCCGGACTTCTTGACGATGCCGTGATCGACGCCGAAGTCGAGCAGCGATCCTTCGCGGGAGATCCCGACCCCGTAGAGAATGTCGAACTCGGCCTGCTTGAACGGCGGCGCCATCTTGTTCTTGACGACCTTGACTCGAGTCCGGTTCCCAACGGCCTCGGTGCCGTCCTTCAACGTTTCGATTCGACGAATATCGAGCCGGACTGACGCATAGAACTTGAGCGCCTTACCGCCGGCGGTCGTCTCCGGCGAGCCGAAAAAGACACCGATCTTCTCGCGCAGCTGGTTGATGAAGATCATCGTGGTCTGCGTCTGGTTCAACCCGCCCGCGAGCTTGCGGAGCGCCTGTGACATGAGGCGAGCCTGCAACCCGACGTGCGAATCGCCCATCTCACCTTCGATCTCCGCGCGGGGCACAAGCGCAGCGACCGAGTCGACAACGACCAGGTCGATCGAGCCCGACCGGACGAGCATGTCCGCGATCTCGAGCGCCTGCTCACCCGTGTCGGGCTGCGAGACGAGGAGCGCATCGATGTCGACGCCGAGCTTCTTGGCGTAGTCGGGGTCGAGCGCGTGCTCAGCATCGATGAACGCCGCGATACCGCCATTGCGCTGTGCGTTCGCGATGGCGTGCAGCGTGAGCGTCGTCTTTCCGGAGGATTCGGGCCCGTAGATCTCGATGATGCGGCCGCGAGGCAGGCCACCGATACCGAGAGCGACGTCGAGCGCGACCGAACCGGTCGGAATCGTCGCGACCGGCGCGCGCTCATCCGAGCCCAGACGCATCACGGTGCCCTTGCCGAACTGCCTGTCAATCTGCGCGAGGGCGGTCTCGAGGGCCTTCTCGCGGTCTGCCGGTGAGGGCATGATGTGCTTCTCTCTGCTCGTGGTCGGCGCCTCTAGGCTGTCGGCTCTCCGATGGCCGATGGAGCAAGGCCGTCGTGTCGCCGACAAGGCTCGTAGGTATTTCCGTGCTCTGAATCTAGGAACAGCCACCGACACCGCTCGGCGAAGAAGGCTGTCCTGTGGACAGTGGCCGGAAAGACCTGCGTGGGGATGACGCTAACACCAGCCGAACAGATGTTCGATCAACACGCCGAAGACATCTTCGAATCCGTTGGGATTGCCCCATCAGCGGAGATCGCACGAGCAGCAACTGCTCCCGTCCACCTTGAGCGCGGACGCATGGGGTGCGGCGTCAGTCTTTCGGCGCAGCGAGGCCCTTCCCGTGCCGGCGCGACGGCGGGATGTCCTGGGACTCGCACAGCGCCTCCCAGACCGTGCGTGCATCGATGCCGACCGCGAGGGCATCCGCCGCAGACCGAGCGCCGAGAGCCTCGAGCACGACGTCGTGCGTCACAACGGCACCGTAGCCTTCACCGAACTCCTGCTCGACCGCCAGCCAGAACTCGCTCACTCGCATCGATCCAGCCTAAGCGCGGAGCCACGGATGCCTCGTGCCGTTCTACACACGACGAAACCACCCCGTCGGATACGACGGGGTGGTTTGCGTGATTGCTCAGGCCGGTCAGCGAACGGCGAGGTCCTTGTCGAACTCTGCCATGAGGTCGTCGGGCAGCGTGTCCGGAACGGGCGCGAGACCCTCGATGACCGCGAGCCGGTCGCCGACTTCGCGCATGATCACCGAGATCGGCGTGTCGAGCGCGTCCGCGACAGAGGCGAGGATCTCGGAGCTCGCCTCCTTCTGTCCACGCTCAACCTCGCTGAGGTAGCCGAGCGCGACGCTTGCCTTGGATGCAACCTGGCGGAGGGTCCTGCCCTTCTGCAAGCGGAAGTCCCGCAGCACGTCGCCGATTTCCTGACGAACGAGAACCATGAGATCTCCTCCTCTCTGTCATCCAACGCTCACCGGCCCGGATGGCTGAGGTGAGGCAGCAACACTACTGCTGTCGGTTGTTGCATGCTAACCAGACGACAGTGGATGAAGCGTGTGAATGCACGATCTGTAACCGGATGGAAACGGGACCTATTCCCCGTACTCCACACCGGTCACTGCTCGGTGCAGTCGCATCAGCAATTCGGAGACCGTGGCGGTGCGGATTGCCGATCGATCGCCAACAAGCTGCAAGCCGAATGCCGCCGCCGCCTGAGCGCTCGCGATTCCGACGTAGACCGTGCCCACGGGCTGACCGTCCTGTGGGTCCGGACCGGCAACCCCCGTCGTCGAGACCCCCCACGTCGCGGGCCGTCCATCGATCGCGGCCGCTCTCCGAACCCCGATCGCCATCTGCAGCGCGACGTCAGGGTGCACCGCGCCATGCTGGTGCAGCAGCGCCGGATCGACGCCGAGCAACGATGCTTTGATCGGCGTCGCGTAGGCGACGATCCCGGCGCGGACGACGGCGCTCGCACCCGGCACACCGACGAGTTCCGCAGTGACGAGGCCGCCGGTCAGGGACTCCGCTGCCGCGAGTGTTGCGTCAGACGCGACGAGGGCACGGATGAGGGCTGCTGCGAGCCCGCTCACGCCGCTGTCCGGCCGTGTCTCCACGCCTGGTACAGGTAGTCGAGTCCGCTCCAGACGGTTGCCACCAGCGCCGCGCTCATCAGCACGATGTTCACGATGTCCACCCAGGATCCGAACACGTTCCAGAACGGGAACAGTGCGAGCGTGATCGCGACCGCCTGCAGCACCGTCTTGATCTTTCCCCCGCGGCTTGCGGGGATAACCCGATCGGACAGCACCATGAATCGGAAGACCGTGATGCCGACCTCCCGAAGCAGGATCAAGGCCGTGACGTACCAGGGCAGTTCGCCGAGGATCGATAGGGCGATGAGCGCACCGCCGATGAGCACCTTGTCGGCAATCGGGTCGACGAGCTTGCCGAAGTCGGTGACGAGATTCTGCCGCCGCGCGATGATGCCATCCGCCGAGTCGGTGATGATCGCGACGACGAACAGGATTGCCGCGGTGATCCGAAGCGATCCGTCGTGCCCAGCATCGGCCAGTAGCAGCACGAAGAACAGCGGCGCCATCAGGATGCGGACAACGGTGATGATGTTCGCGACGTTCGCGGTCGAGGCCGGACCGTCTCCCTGACGGAGCAGTCGTCCGCGCCATGGGAATCGCGCGCCGGTCGGCGGGTGCTCGCTCACCATGCCGATCACTCCCTCCCGGTCAGACCCCAGGCGTCCTCGTCAGGATCGGCGTCGTATTCATCGTACCCACGCGTCATTTCTGCGACCGGGTCTTCGGACCCGCGGTATCCGGCCTCCGAACCGGAGGCTGGCGCTGCACCGCCGGAGACGCCAGCGGCCCACTCGCCAGGCGCGTTTCCGGCCCCCGAGGCCCCGGAGGCGGTGGCCGGCTCCGCGGCGCGCGGAACGTCTTCGCCGCGCAGCTTCGCGAGGATTGCGGGAAGCTGGTCCGCGGAGACCAGGACGTCGCGGGCCTTGGACCCCTCCGACGGACCGACGATGTCGCGCGACTCCATCAGGTCCATGAGGCGACCCGCCTTCGCGAACCCGACGCGAAGCTTGCGTTGCAGCATCGACGTTGAGCCGAACTGCGTCGTCACGACCTGTTCGACCGCGGCGAGCAGCAGCTCGAGATCGTCGCCGATGTCCTCATCGATCTCCTTGCGCTCGACAACCGCCTGCACATCCTGGCGGTATTCGGGCCGCGCCTGCCGGGTGACATGCGCCACCACCTCGGCGATCTCGGATTCCTGCACCCACGCGCCCTGCACGCGAACCGGCTTCGACGACCCCATCGGCAGGAAGAGACCGTCACCCTGTCCGATGAGCTTGTCCGCGCCCGGCTGGTCGAGAATGACTCGCGAATCGGTGACGCTGGTCACAGCGAAGGCGAGCCGCGAGGGCACATTCGCCTTGATCAGGCCGGTCACGACGTCGACCGAGGGCCGTTGCGTCGCGAGCACCAGGTGGATCCCCGCCGCCCGGGCGAGCTGCGTAATCCTGACGACTGATTCTTCGACGTCGCGAGGAGCGACGAGCATGAGGTCCGCGAGTTCGTCCACCACGACGAGGAGGTACGGGTACGGCTTCAGGGTCCGCTCGCTGCCCACCGGGAGGACGATCTCGTTGTTCACGACGGCGCGGTTGAAGTCATCGACGTGACGGAACCCGAACGACGCGAGGTCGTCGTAGCGCATGTCCATCTCTTTGACGACCCACTGCAGCGCCTCCGCCGCCTTCTTCGGGTTCGTGATGATTGGCGTGATGAGGTGCGGCACGCCAGCATAGATCGACAGTTCGACGCGCTTCGGATCCACGAGGACCATCCGCACCTCGGACGGCTTGGCGCGCATGAGCAACGACGTGATCATCGAGTTGACGAACGAGGACTTCCCCGAACCGGTCGCGCCCGCGACCAGCAGGTGCGGCATCTTGGCGAGATTTGCGACGACGAATCCGCCTTCGACGTCCTTTCCGACGCCGATGGTCATCGGATGCTTCGACTTGGCGGCCGCATTCGAGCGCAGGACATCGCCGAGCGAGACGATCTCTCGGTCGGTGTTCGGGATCTCGACACCGATCGCGCTCCGCCCAGGGATCGGCGAAAGGATCCGGACCTCGTTCGATGCAACCGCGTATGAGAGGTTCTTTGAGAGCGCAGTGACGCGCTCGACCTTCACGCCCGGACCGAGTTCGATCTCGTAGCGCGTGACTGTGGGCCCGCGTGAGAACCCGGTGACCCTCGCGTCGACCTTGAACTCGTTCAGCACGCCCGTGATCGCGGCCACGATGTCCTCGTTCACCTGGCTGGCGGCGACCGCCGGCGTGCCGGAACTCAGCGTTGACGCGGCAGGCAGCCGATACGGACGGTCGGCGGCAGGGCCCTCCGATGCGAGACCGTCCACGAGCGCAGGATCGATCGACTCAGCGGGCTCACCCTCGTCGGCCGCGCTCTCGCCGGGCGCCCTGGGCGCCTCCGCGGGGATGATCTCGGTGGGACGCGCGTCGGACGGCGCCTCCGACGACATCGATGCGGTCGCCGGGCCCGATGCGCGCACCTCCGCATCGGTGACGTCCATCGAGTCGTTGAGGTTCAGCGAGGCAGGCTGCTGCGGCGTCCGATCGATGAGGTCCGTGAACGACGGCACGTCAGGCGCAGGCGACTGCGCCGCCGTGTCCGCGGGCATGAGCACCGGACTGTCGAACGCGGGGTCTTCCTCACGGCCGGACTTGTTCCGTCGCCACCAGGGCAGTTGGCCGGCGTCGTCATCCGGAGCGGCGTCGTCGAGGCCGAGGTCCGCGAAGGGGTCGAAATCGGTCCCCTTCGCACCGCGGCCCCGAAGCGGCTTCGTCGGCGCGTCCGCGGCAGTGCCGTCCTCGTCCGTCACCGGTGCGGTCGTTCCGAAGAGGTAGGCGTACAGCTCGTGCAGGCGCACGCCGACCTTGTTCGGCGGCGTCTTCGTGATGATGAACAGTGACAGCACGAGCAGTGCGATCACGAGCGGCGCAGAGACCCAGGCGGTCGCGACTGCCGTGAGCCACCCGATCACGACCCAGCCGATGATGCCACCGGCGTGGGCAAGCACCGGCATGCCATCTGAAGCGGCTGGCTGACCGCCATAGATGTGGCAGAGCGAGGAGATCGCGATCACCATCAGCCCGAGACCGATGCCGATGCGGGTGTTGTCATGCACGGAGGACGGATGCCGGAACAGCCATCCGGCGAAGACCATCATGATCACGGGAAGCGCGAATGCAAGGCGGCCGAACAGCCCCCCGAAGGTGTACGCATCGAGCGCGACGGACACCGCATTCGTCGGATTCAGCCATTCGACGACCGCGCCCGCGATCGAGAGCAAGAAGAGCAGGAACGGGAATCCGTCGCGGCGCTCCGCACGATCGAGGGCTTCCGAGCCGAGGAACCGGAACATCGCCCCGACGCCGTGCGCCATCGCGAGCCAGAACGCGACCAGCGGGTTCGGTCCGCCGCTCGGGATGGGCTCGGGAAGCACCTTCGTGCGTCCGGCCTCGCGCGTTCCAGAGCGGGACCCCGACCGCGTTGTTGGGCGCGACGACGTGCTCGCGCGGCCGCGCGTGGTCGACTTGGTGCCTCCGGCCATGCCGGTAACGCTACTTGCGACTCCGGACAATGGGCAGGAGGCGCGCGCGGACCGGGCGAGCCGCGCCGCGCCTCCTGATCGGGATCAGTCCGTGCCGCGTGGCCGGCTCAGGCCTCGATGACGACCGGGACGATCATCGGACGACGACGATGGCGGGTGTTCACCCACCGACCGACGGTTCGGCGAACGGCCTGGCTGTACGCATGCTGATCCGGGGTGCCGTTCGCGGCAGCGTCGATAAGTGCGCGCACGATCTGCGGGCGCACGTCGTCGAAGACGGAGTCGTCCTCGGCGAATCCGCGCGACTGGATCTCCGGACCGACGACGCACTGCCCGGTCGTGAAGTCGACCGCGCAGAACACCGAGATGAACCCCTCTTCGGCGAGCACTCGACGGTCCTTGAGGTCCGCGTCCGTGATCGATCCGACGGTCGAGCCGTCGACGTAGACGTACCCGAGATCGAGTTGGCCCACCACCGTGGCGACGCCGTCGCGCAGATCGACGACCGTGCCGTCCTCGCCGAGAATCACGTTCCGCGGTGGCACGCCCGTCTGGATCGCCAGGTCTGCGCTGGCGAAGAGGTGGCGATGCTCCCCGTGCACCGGAAGCACGTTCTTCGGTCGGAGGATGTTGTAGCAGTAGAGCAGTTCGCCCGCAGCAGCATGCCCGGACACGTGGACCTTCGCGTTGCCCTTGTGGACGACACGAGCACCGAGCTTGGTGAGACCGTCGATCACCCGGTACACGGCGTTCTCGTTGCCCGGGATGAGCGAGGACGCCAAGATGACGGTGTCGCCCTCGCCGATCTCGACCTGATGCTCGAGATTCGCCATCCGCGCAAGAACCGCCATCGGTTCGCCCTGGGATCCGGTCGACATGTAGACGATCTGGTCGTCCGGCACGTCGGAGGCGCGTTTCGCGTCGACGAGGATCCCTTCCGGCACGCGCAGGTACCCGAGCTCGGCCGCGATGTTCATGTTCCGGACCATCGACCGGCCCATGAAGGCGACCTTGCGGTGAGCGGCGGCCGCTGCATCGAGGACCTGCTGCACACGGTGCACGTGCGACGAGAAGCTCGCGACGACGACCTTCTTCCGCGCGCGGGAGATCACGTTCTCGAGGACCGGACCGATTTCTCGCTCCAATGGTGTGAATCCCGGCACGTCGGCGTTCGTCGAATCCGGCAGGAAGAGGTCGATGCCGGCCTCGCCCAGCCGCGAGAACGCTCGGAGGTCCGTGATCCGATCATCGAGCGGCAGCTGGTCCATCTTGAAGTCGCCCGTGTGCAAGACGCGGCCGGCCGGGGTCGTGATCGCAACCGCAAGGGCATCCGGGATCGAATGGTTCACGGCGACGAACTCGAGATGGAACGGACCGATCTGCTCGGACTGATCCTCGCGAACACCGAGCGTGTACGGCTTGATCCGGTGTTCCTTCAGCTTCGCCTCGACGAGCGCGAGCGTGAGCGTGGAACCGATGAGGGGGATATCCGAACGCAGTCTGAGCAGGTATGGCACCGCGCCGATGTGGTCCTCGTGCCCGTGGGTCAGCACAACGCCGAGCACATCATCGAGGCGATGCCGGATGGGGGCGAAATCCGGCAGGATGAGGTCCACGCCGGGCTGGTGCTCCTCGGGGAAGAGCACGCCGGCGTCGACGATGAGCAACTTGCCGTCGAACTCGTAGACGGTCATGTTGCGACCGATCTCGCCGAGACCGCCGACCGGGATCACCCGGAGCGTCCCGGGCGCGAGTGGTGGCGGTTCGATGATCTTCGTGGGCATTGATTCCTGACGATCGTGCGGCTGCGCCGCGGTGGTTAGCGTGTGGTGCCGGGCACCTTCGGCAGGGCGCCGCCGGCTGCCGCGTTGCGATCCGGACGGAAGTTCGAGAAATCGGCACCGGCCAGGTCGTGGACGCCCTCGAGCTCGGTCTCGATCGCCGCGGCCTCTGCTTCTTCTGGCCCGACGAGCGGAAGCCGCACGCGCGGACTCCCGATGCGGCCGAGACCGTGCAGGATGTACTTCGCAGCGACGGTGCCGGGGACATGCGTCATCACGGCCCGAACGAGCGGTTCGAGACGGCGATGCTGCTCGGTGGCAGCGTGCAGATCCCCGCGGTTGACCGCGTCGACGATGGTGCGGTACGGCGCCGCGGCGATGTTCGCCGTCACGCCAATGAGGCCGGTGGCGCCGATGGCGAGGTGCGGGAGCACGTTCGCGTCATCGCCGGAGAAGTACATGAGGTCGGTGTTGTTCAGCACGCGCGACACCTCGGCGAAGCTGCCCTTGGCGTCTTTGACGGCGACGATGTTCGGGTGCTTCGACGCACGGACGATGGTCTCGTACTGGATCGGAACACCAGTGCGGCCCGGGATGTCGTAGAGGATCACGGGAAGATCGGTCGCGTCGGCGATCATCCGGAAGTGCGTGAGGATGCCGGCCTGCGTGGGCTTGTTGTAGTACGGGGTCACGATCATCACCCCATCGGCGCCTGCTCGTTCGCTCTGCTTGTACAGCTGCATGGCGTGCGCGGTCTCGTTCGACCCGCCTCCGGTGATGATCTTCGCTCGGCCGGCGGCGACCGACTTGCCGACCTCGACGAGGCGAAGCTTTTCGGGGTCGGTGAGCGTCGAGGTCTCCCCCGTGGTGCCAGTGACGACGATGCCGTCCGCCCCGGCACTGATGCAGTGCTCGATGTGCTGCTCGACACCTGGCCAATCGACCTCGCCGTCGGGAGTGAACGGAGTCACAAGTGCGACGAGCACCTGGCCGAACGGATTCTCTACAGCGGACACCCGTCAAGCCTACCGGGCGGCCCTCACGCCGCTCCCGTCCAGACAGACGGTTGGGAGGCGCGGCCCACCACTCATGAGCGGGCTCGCCACTCCAGGAACCGATACCGCAGGCCGGAAGCGGACTCGGTCCACGGCCCCTGTTCCGTACACGCCCAGCGGGCGTCGATCACCGGTGCGAACGCGTCGCCCGGAACATCGAGGTCGACGATCGTCTCGGCGATCCGGTCCGCGAACGGCAGCGCGTCCGCATACACGCGCCCGCCGCCCATCACCCAGACCGGCTCGTCCGTGTCGAGCGCAGCGGCCAGATCGGGAGCTCGCTCGGCTCCCGACGCGTACCACTCCGGGTCGCTGGTCAAGACGACGTTCCGGCGGCCCGGCAGCGGCCGCACGCGCTCCGGCAGGGAATCCCAGGTTCGACGCCCCATGACGACGCGGGTTCCGTCGGTGATGGCTCTGAACCGGGCGAGATCTTCGGGCAGCCGCCACGGGATGCCGCCGTCGGCGCCGATGACACCGGCGGGCGTGCGTGCCCAGATGAGGCCGACGCCGGGAAGCGGCTCGCTCCAGCCGACCGGGTCGGTCGATGGCATCAGACAGCGACCGGCGCGCTGATAGCCGGATGGTGCACGTAGTCGATCACGGCGAAATCGTCGTAGTCGTACGCGTCAATGGAGTCACGCGGAGCAATGTGCAGCCGCGGGAGCGGGTACGGGTCACGGCGGAGCTGCTCCTCGACCTGGTCGACGTGATTGTCGTAGATGTGGCAGTCGCCGCCCGTCCAGATGAAGTCGCCGACCTGCAGGCCGGTCTGCGCTGCGACCAGGTGTGTCAGCAGCGCGTAGGACGCGATGTTGAACGGCACCCCGAGGAACATGTCGGCGCTGCGCTGATAGAGCTGACACGACAGTCGACCGTCCTGAACGGCGAACTGGAAGAACGCGTGGCACGGCGCGAGCGCCATTGACGGGATGTCGGCGACGTTCCAGGCGGACACGATCAGGCGACGCGAGTCCGGGTCCGTGCGGATGGCATCGATCACCTGAGCGATCTGATCAACGTGGGCGCCTGACGGCGTCGGCCACGACCGCCACTGAACGCCATACACCGGCCCGAGATCCCCGGACTCGTCCGCCCACTCGTTCCAGATCCGAACGCCATGATCCTGCAGCCAGCGCACGTTCGAGTCGCCGCGCAGGAACCACAGCAGCTCGTACGCAACCGATTTGAAGTGGACGCGCTTGGTCGTGATGAGCGGGAAGCCCTTCGACAGGTCGTACCGCAGCTGCGCGCCGAACACGGATCGGGTGCCGGTACCCGTGCGGTCCGACTTCGGTCGCCCGTTCATCAGCACCGATCGGAGCAGGTCTTCATACGGTGTCTCGAGCGTGGGATCTGGCAAAACGCGCTGGCTATCGGTGTCGCTCACGGTCGTCACTCTAGGGCAGGCTTCCGACATCGCACGGGGCGCTGTTCGACCGCGTAGCGTCGTCCGTATGGCCGACTCGCTCTCCATCGTCATCGCCGGCGCCTCGGGCTTCATCGGCACCCCGCTCGTCCGAGCCCTGCGCGACCGCGGGCATACGGTCACGACGCTGACGCGCCGCGACCCGCGCTCCCCGCACGAGTTCCGCTGGGCGCCCGGCTCCCGGCCACTCGACCCGACGATCGTCAGCGGCGCGGATGTCGTCATCAATCTCGCCGGAGCGAGCATCGCGAAACTGCCGTGGACGGCCGAGACGAAACGCGCGATTCGAACGTCGCGGATCGACGCGACCCGGACCCTCGTCCAGGCGATGCACGAGGCGGACACCGCGCCAGCCGCGTTCCTCTCCGGGTCAGCGTCCGGGTACTACGGGGACCGGCCGGCCGATCAGCTCGACGACGACGCGTCCGCGGGCACCGGATTCCTCGCGGACGTCTGCGTGGAATGGGAGGCGGCTGCCGCGTCTGCGCCCGAGCGCACCCGAATCGTCCTCCTGCGCACCGGCCTCGTGCTCGGCGCGGGCGGCGGCGCTGCAGCGCCGCTTCTTCCGCTCACGCGATTCGGGCTCGGCGGCCGTCTCGGACCGGGTGGCCAGTACTGGCCGTGGATCGCTCTCGACGACGAGGTGGGCGCGATCGTGCATCTCGCGGAGCACGACGTCTCCGGACCGGTGAACCTCGCCGGTCCGGAGCTCGCGATCAGCGATCGCATCACGCGCCGGGTCGCCGAAGACATGCATCGTCCGTACCTCTTCAGCATTCCGGGGGGCGCCCTGCGGCTCGTTCTCGGTGAGGCCGCCGACGAACTGCTCCTCTCGAGCCAGGGAATGGTTCCGACCCGGCTGCTCGAGTCCGGGTATGCGTTCGCGCACCCGACGGTCGAATCCGCGGTGGACGCGATCTTCGACTGAGCGATCAGCGTCGATTCGCCGCCGCGCGTTCTCCCGCGGCGTGCTGCAGCGCCGTCCGCATCGCGGCACGGGCCCGCCGTCGGTCGCCCGCGGCATCGTAGAGAACTCCGAGACGGAACCAGGGCCTCCAGTCCGTCGGCGCCGCCTCGACATCGCTTCGGTACCGCGGAAACAGCGCGTCGGCTGCAGCGCGATCCGGGCGCCCCGATGGCCGGAGCGGCACGATCTCTGCGGGGGTCCCGTGCTCGTGCTCAAGCCGGGCTGCGAGTCGGGTCACTCGGAAGCCGAACCGAAGTTCGAACACGAGCACCACGACGCCGATGATGGCCACGACTGCGAGCGCAATCCCAATACCGATCCCGATCGGAATGCCGGTCGCAACGAAGGCGACGGCACGCCACCCCACGAGCGCGATATACACGGCTAGAAGCACCGCCATCACGATCGCACCCGCGAACCGGCCGACCCCCGCGCTGCGCCCCACGATCAGCCGATCCCGAGCACGGTGTCCAGACCGACCGTGAGACCACGCATCTCCGGGAGCGCGTCGAGCGCGGCGCGGATGCCGGGAACGTACGCGGCATCGTCGGTGGTCGCGTGCCGAATGGTCAGGGTCTCTCCGGGACCGCTCAACATCACGTCCTGCTGTGCGATCACGCCGGGGAGTCGCAGCGAGTGCACCGGGACGCTGGCGACCTGCTGTCCGCGCGCCCGCTGGTCGACATGGGGTGCGTCGACCGGACCGATCGCTCGTCGTGCCTCCGCGATCTGCTCAGCCGTCCGGATGGCCGTGCCCGACGGCGAGTCGACTTTGCCAGCGTGATGCGCCTCGACGATCTCGGCGGCGGGGAACCACGGCGCCGCGAGTCGGGCGAGATGCGTTGCGAGCACGGACCCGATCGAGAAATTCGGAACGACGAGCACACCCTGCTCGGGCCGGGACTCGAGGCTTCTCGCCAGCGTCGCCAGACGGGGGGAAGACCAGCCGGACGTCCCGACGAGCACGTTCGCGCCGGCAGCGAGCGCGTTCTCCACGATTGCCGGGCTGAGCGCCGGAATCGTCACATCGATGACGGCGCGCGCGCCGCGGAACGGATTCGCGCCGGGCACGTGGACGTCGTCGCGGGACGACAGCTCCGCGACGAGCTCGAATGCGTCGGAGGCACGGACAACGTCGGTGACGAGTCGGCCCAGCCGACCGGTTGCGCCGACGACGGCGACGGGGAGGGACGACATGCATCCCATCGTAGGATCGCTCGCATCATGTCCGATTCCGCGATCGTTCTTCGTGTGACGCCGTCCGATGCGCCCGAGGCGGATCTGCTGCTCGCGCGATACCTCGATGAACGCGCCTCGACCTTTCCGCCGGCGCAGGGCGTCTATGCGAGGAACCGCACGCCTTCGGCGTCATTCACGGCACCGAACGGCACGTTTGTCGTCGCCTGGCTTGACGGTGTGGCAGTCGGATGCGGCGGCCTCCGTCGAATCGCGGACGACGAGGATGGCCCCCGATTCGAGGTGAAGCACGTCTTCGTCGAACCGCATGCGCGGGGGCGGGGAGTCGCGACACGGATCATGGATGCTGTCGAGGCAGCGGCGGAGACCATGGGAGGCGCGTCGATCGTGCTCGACACCAACGATGCGCTCGTTGCTGCGGGTGCCATGTACCGGAGTCGCGGGTACGAGCGCGTCGATGCGTTCAACGACAATCCGAATGCCACCGCCTGGTATCGAATGACGATCGGAGGGCGATGACCCTCAGAGCGGCTGCGGCACCGGGAGTCCCGTGCGGAGTTCGACAGGCAAGTGGGCGAGATCGTTCAGCGTGACGAGCTCGGGCGGCTTCGCCGAGCGGATGCGCACGATCGTGAGGCTCGTGTGTGCCACGTTCGTTCCCATCCAGCGCCAGGCCGGCGCTTGGAACACTTCTCGGACGAACCACGCGATGACCGCGTTATGCGTGATGAGCAGTTCGTGTCGATCGTTCATGGACGGCGTGAACCATTCCGCCACGGCGTCGTCCATTTGGGCTTGACCCGCCACGATCTCTTCTTCGGTGATGCCGCCGAAGAACTTCTTGTACACCTCGGGCATCTCCGTGGTGGGCCCCGAGGGGATGCAGTCGAAGAGCAGGGTCGACGGCTCTGGCTCGATCGCCGGTAGGCGGTCGCGCATGATGCGCGCCGTGGAGGTGGCTGCTTCGAGCGGCGAGTGGCACACGCGGTCGAACGGCACCCCGCTCAGGCGGTCCGCGATGAGCGTGGCCTGCCGCTTGCCCCGCTCGGACAGCGTGCCATCGCGAAGCCCGTGCTCGGCATCCTGGTGCTCGCCGTGGCGGACGAGGTACAGATAGTGGGACACCGCGCTACCCGGCCTTGGCGACAACAGTGAGACCGGCCCGGTCGACGGCGCCGACGACCGCGGTGACGACCGGGCGCGTCAGGAGGTCACGGGCCAGGTCGAGGACGTCGTCCGCGGTGACGCGGTCAACGCGCCCGAGCGCGGTCTCGAGGTCCGTGAATTCGCCGACACCGAGTTCCGCGCGACCGAGGCGCGTCATGCGCGCATCGGTGTCCTCGAGGGAGAGCGTGAGCGCCCCCTCGATCTGCCCCTTCGCGCGCGCGAGCTCGCTCTCCGTGATCCCGGTGTCCGTCATGCGGCGACACTCGTCGTCGATCACGGCCAGGAGGCCCGCCACATTGTCCGGGGAACAGCCCGCGTAGATTGCGAACGCACCATTGTCGATGTATGCGGGGGCGAACGACGAGACCGCATAGGCCATGCCGCGCCGCTCCCGGACTTCTTGGAACAGCCGCGAGGACATTCCACCGCCCAGGACGGCATTCAGCACACTGAGCACCGGGCGACGCTCGTCGCGGAGATCGAGCCCCTGGGACCCGCGCACGATGCTGACCTGCTCGGTCGGCCGTGCCACGACCTCAAGGCGTGAGACCACCGGCTCGGCGGCAGGCAGCGCGCTTCGTCGAGGAGTCGGACGAGCATCGGGGGCGTCGCCGAAGACGGCGGCGACCTGCTCGCAGAGCCGATCGTGCTCGACTGCTCCCGCGGCAGTCACAACGATGCTGTTCGGGATGTAGTGCTCGCGATAGTGCGACAGCACCTGGCTCCGAGCAGTTCGCCTGATGGTTTCGGGGGTCCCACCGATGGGGCGACCGAGCGGATGTCCCGCAAAGGTCGCGGCGAAGAATGCCTCGCCGGCGACATCCGCGGGGTCGTCGGCTGCCATGGCGAGTTCTTCCAGGATCACACCGCGCTCGACGTCGAAGGCGTCGGTCGAGAGCACGGACGACGTCACCATGTCACCGATGACCTCGATCGCCATCGGCACGTCGACGTCGCGGACCCGGGCGTAATAGCACGTGTATTCCTTGGCCGTCGCAGCATTGTGCTCGCCGCCGACCGAATCGAACGCGACCGCGATGTCGAGCGCCGAGCGTTCGGCGGTGCCTTTGAACAGAAGGTGCTCGAGGAAGTGCGTCGACCCGAACTGCTCCTCGTGCTCGTCTCGAGACCCGACCCCGACCCAGTAGCCGACCGATGTGGAGCTCGCTGCGGGCACATGCTCGCTGAGAACGCGAACACCGGACGGAAGCACGGTGCGACGGACGGTGGTCCCGCCGGAGGTCGCGAATGACGCGTCCGGATCGTCGAGGGGCAACGGGACTGGATGACTCATCGTGGGCGAGCCTACTGATTCATGCAGGAGGACGGCTCAGGATGGCGCCTCACCCTGTGGACCGATCGGACCTCCCGCAAACTGGGGGACACCAAATGCCGACAGACTGACTTGTCTGTATGTCCTCACTGTGCTACTGTCGTGTCACCGAGGCGGACGCCCCCCTAGATCCGTCTCGGCGGCTCGGGACATTTCGTCCCGCGAACCCGGTTCCCCCGCCGGAGCGCCGGCCGACGAGTCCCAAGGAGCCACGCTGTGACGGTCGATTCCCCCCAACCGACCGTCCAGCGTCTCCTTGACTCGCAAGCCCAACAGCACACCGGTGCACGACCAGGGGCGAAAGCGCGCATTCTCGAGACGGCGTCGCGGCTCTTCTACGAAGAGGGAATCCACGCCGTCGGCGTCGACCGGCTGATCGCCGAGGCGAGCGTCACGAAGGCGACCTTCTACAAGCACTATGGCTCGAAGGACAACCTGATCCTCGCCTACATGCGCGCCGAGCACGAGGCGGCGTCAACGACCATGAGCGCTATTCGCAACGATGCCGGGACGCCCGCGTCCGCGATCCGGGATTGGGTCGCGGCGGTCGTCGCGTCAACGAATCGCGCGCGCTTCCGCGGTTGCGCGTTTCTCAACGCCGCTGCCGAATATCACGATCCTCGCCATGCAGTCCGCGAACTCGTCGCAGCGCATCGCGACTGGTACACCGAGCAACTGGCGGATCTGCTGAGCGCCGCGGGCCACCCGCTCCCGGGCGATGGAGCCGACGAGCTCCTCCTCGCACGCGACGGCGCAATGATGGGCGCCTATGCGGGCGACCCGATCGCTGCCACTGCTGCACTCAACCGCGTCGCGAACCGCGTCCTCGCCGCATAGTCCGGCTCGACCCGCCTCCCTCGCAGTCCGAGCACGGCAGGCTCCGGGGAGTGCGGGCAGGCTCCGCCGAAGCCGCTCCGAGTGGCGCAGGCTCGAGCAGTGCAGGCTCCGGGCAGTCCGGGCAGTCCAGGCTCCGGGCAGTCCACCGCTCGCCGAAGCGACCCCGTACAACGACAACGGCCGCCGCACCGAATGGTGCAGCGGCCGTTGTCGTCAGCAGCCTCAGACGGTTGCGTCGACGGTCTCAGGCGTCGCGCCCGACGAGTCCGTGTCAGCGTCCTCGGCGATCACCGGCGCGAGCGACAGCTTGCCGCGGTCGTCCACCTTCGTGACCTCCACAAGCACCTTCTGGCCGACCCCGACGACGTCCTCGACGTTCTCGACACGCTTGCCACCGGCGAGCTTGCGGATCTCCGACACGTGCAGGAGCCCGTCGCGGCCGGGCAGCAGCGAGACGAATGCGCCGAACGTCGCGATCTTGACGACGGTTCCGAGGAACTGGTCGCCGACCTCGGGGTTCGTCGGGTTGGCGATCGCGTTGACCTGTGCGCGAGCTGCCTCAGCCGAAGGACCGTCGACCGCACCGATGTAGACGGTTCCGTCGTCCTCGATCGAGATCTCCGCGCCGGTCTCGTCCTGGATCCCGTTGATCGTCTTGCCCTTCGGGCCGATCAGCTCGCCGATCTTGTCGACGGGGATCTGCACCGAGATGATGCGCGGTGCCGTTTCCGCCATCTCGTCCGGAGCGTCGATGGCCTCGGTGAGCACACTGAGGATGGCGGTGCGCGCCTCCTTCGCCTGCTTCAGCGCGGCGTCGAGCACGGTCGACGGGATGCCGTCCAGCTTCGTGTCGAGCTGGATCGCCGTCACGAACTCGGACGTGCCGGCGACCTTGAAGTCCATGTCGCCGAGCGCGTCTTCAGCGCCGAGGATGTCGGTCAGCGCCGCATAGCGCGTCTGACCGTCGACGGTGTCGGACACGAGACCCATCGCGATACCGGCGACGGGCGCGCGCAGCGGAACACCCGCGTTGAGCAGCGACAGCGTGGACGCGCAGACCGAGCCCATCGAGGTCGAGCCGTTCGAGCCGAGGGCCTCCGAGACCTGACGGATCGCGTACGGGAACTCCTCGCGCGACGGCAGCACCGGGACGAGCGCCCGCTCGGCCAGGAAGCCATGCCCGATCTCGCGGCGCTTCGGCGAACCGACGCGGCCGGTCTCACCGGTCGAGTACGGCGGGAAATTGTAGTGGTGGAGGTACCGCTTCTTCATGACGGGCGACAGCGAGTCGATCTGCTGCTCCATCTTGAGCATGTTCAGCGTGGTCACGCCCAGGATCTGCGTCTCACCGCGCTGGAAGATGGCGGAACCGTGCACGCGCGGGATGACCGCAACCTCGGCATCGAGCGGACGGATGTCCGCCAGCCCACGGCCGTCGATGCGGACCTGCTCGGTGAGGATCCGGCCGCGGACGACCTTCTTCGTGACGGACTTGTACGCCGCGCTCACCTGCGACTCGGCGTCGGCGGGAAGCTCCCCGGACGCTGCCTTGTCAGCGATCGCCTTCTTGACCCGGTCCTTGAGCGCGTCGTCGGCGTTCTGGCGCTCGAGCTTGTCGGCGATCTTGTAGACGCCCGAGAGCTCGTCGAGCGCAAGCGCCTCGACGGCCGCGTAAAGCTCGTCGGAATACGCCGGGAACACCGGGTAGTCCTGGATCTCCTTGGCCGATTGCGCGGCCATCTTCGCCTGCGCCTCGACGAGGACCTTGAGGAACGGCTTGGCCGCCTCCAGCCCCTCGGCGACGACGGCCTCGTCCGGCTTGATCGCACCGCCCTGGATGTGATCCCAGGCGGTCTCGGTCGCTTCCGCCTCGACCATCATGATCGCGACGTCCTCGTTGCCCGACTCGTCCGTGACGACACGGCCCGCGACCGTCAGGTCGAACACGGCATCAGCGAGCTGCGAGTGCTTGGGGAACGCGACCCACTGGCCGCCACCGTTGTTGTCCGGCATGAGCGCGAGGCGAACGCCCGCGATCGGCCCGGAGAACGGCAGTCCGGAGATCTGCGTCGACGCGGAGGCAGCGTTGATGGCGAGCGCGTCATAGAACTCATCCGGAGCGATGCTCAGGACGGTGATGACGATCTGGACCTCGTTGCGGAGGCCGTCCACGAACGACGGGCGGAGCGGCCGGTCGATGAGACGGCACACCAGGATGGCCTCGGTCGAGGGGCGACCTTCACGGCGGAAGAACGAACCGGGGATCTTGCCCGCTGCGTACGAACGCTCTTCGACGTCGACGGTCAGCGGGAAGAAGTCGAAGCCCTCGCGCGGGTGCTTGCCCGCGGACGTGGCCGACAGAAGCATGGTTTCGTCGTCCAGGTATGCGGCGACCGCACCCTGGGCCTGCTGCGCGAGCCGGCCGGTTTCGAACCGGACGGTGCGCTTGCCGAACCGACCATTGTCGATGATCGCTTCGGCGAACTTGATTTCGGGACCCTCCAAAAGGGCGCCTCCTTTTCGTCGGCGGAGGTCGAAACGCTCCGTCGTCATGCGCAGGCGGCGAGAGGGGCACGTTGGTGCACACGCGGGCCCGTAAGGATGCGGGACGCATGCCTGGTCAGCAGTAGAAGTGCTCGGGTCGCTCGAACCCGCTCGCCACCACCGATGACCAGCGTCGTGCCAGCCTGCTCCGGATGGGATGATTCCAGCCCGGATATGCTCCGGACTGTCGAGAGTCTAGCATTCGTGCTGTCATCGAGGGGGTGGCGGTTCGGCATGGCGCGCGGAGATGCGTGCTGCGGTCATTACCCTGGATGCTATGCCGAGCAGTACCAGCCTGACCCTGCGCGGAGGCCGACGCTGGCCGGCAGCCCGACGTTTGCGCATGCCTGCCGCCGCGATCACGGCCGCGCTCCTGGCAGTCGGTGCCGCGGTCGCCGTCCCGAGCGCGGCGCAGGCGACCACCTATCCGACGTGGGCCGACGTCCAGGCAGCACAGGCGAACCAGGCCGCCAAGCAGGCCGAGGTGCAGACGATCCAGGCGGCGCTCCAGGCGGACCAGGCCGATGCCGCGGCGAAGTCGCAGGCGGCCCTCGTGGCGAGTGCGCAGAAGAATCAGGCTGAGGCAGCGCTCGCAGCAGCCGACCAGACGGCATCCAACCTGGACGCGCAGGCAACCGCCGCCGCCGCGACGGCGGCTCGCGCGCAGGAGCGCGCAGGACAGCTCGCCGCCAACCTGTACCGCGACGGCGCCGGCAACTCTGTGACGACACAGCTCGCCGCATCGAAGGACCCGAACCAGTTGCTCTACCAGCTCGGCACGCTGAGCCAGCTGTCGAGCACGTGGGCGGGCGTGATGAGCGACGCGAGCGTCGCGGCGAACACCGCGGCGGCATTGCACGAGCAGGCGGCACGGGCCGAAGCGGAGCGCAGCCGCCTCGCCGGTATCGCGGAGCAGAAGTCGCAGGCAGCAGACGCGGCGGTGGCCACGGCGAATGCCGCCGTCGCGACGACACAATCGCACGCGACCACGATGTACGCGCAGCTGGCGACCCTCCAGAACGTGACTGCGGAGACGGCACGGCAATACCAGATCGGTGTCCAGGTTGCGGCCCAGGTCGCCGCGCAGCAGGCGGCCGCGCGCCGCGCCGCCGAACAGGAGGCTGCCGCCCGCCAACGGCAACAGCAGCAACAACAGCAGCAGCAGCAGCAGCAGACCTCGACGACTTCGAGCGGAGGCTCGTCATCGAGCAGCGGCGCGCCGTCCACCGTCGGCGTGACCGTCAATCCGGCCGCGGCGCAGGCCTACGCCGCCAGCGCGATCGGCGCCTACGGCTGGGGGTCGGACCAGTTCACGTGCCTTCGGCAACTGTGGACGCAGGAATCCGGATGGCGCGCTGACGCGCTCAACGTGTCCAGTGGCGCGTACGGCATCCCGCAGGCGCTCCCGGCGAGCAAGATGGCGACGGCCGGCGCGGACTGGCGCACGAATCAGAACACGCAGATCGACTGGGGTCTCGCCTACATCAAGGACGCCTACGGTTCCCCCTGTGCGGCGTGGGCGCATGAGATGAGCCAGAACCCGCACTGGTACTGATTCCGTCGTATCCGCGAGTTCGCCGGTTCAGGCCCCGGTCGCCCGGACGAGTTCGGTCGCACCCGACGTGCCATGCCCTGGCATCGCACCCTCCTCCTCGGCGCCACGCGTCCCGTCGATGCTCGCTTCCTCCACATCGCCCCACGCAGGCAACACTGCTCGGGACCGACGGGAGGCGCCGACCAGCCAGGCGAGATCGTCCCCCGCTCGACGGATGCGGGCCTCCAGCGGCGCCGCGCCGGCTGACGACCAGTCCTCAGGCGCCACGAAGACCGCCGTCGGTGCGACACTCGCACGGAGATACGCAAAGACCGGCCGGATGCTCTGCTCGAGCGCCAGGGAGTGTCGGGCGGATCCGCCGGTCGCGCCGAGCAGCGTCGGGAGGTCGTGCACCGCATCGGGCGGGAGCACATCGAGGAACGACTTGGCGACGCCGGAGATTCCAGCGCTGAAGACGGGGGTCACAAAGACCAGGGCATCTGCGGACTGAACCTCGCGGACGGCACGCTCGAGCTCCGGCCCGAATCGCCCGGTCAGCAGGGCCTCCACGATGTCATGCGCAAGGGGACGCAGGTCGATGTCGATGCGGCGGGACGCGCCTCCCGCCCGGTCGGCGCGATCGAGGGCGACGGCGGCCGCATCTGCCAGGCGGTCGGCGAGCCGACGCGAGGACGAGGGCTGCGACAGCCCGGCGGAGACGACGGCGATCGTGGTCATGCGTGCACCTCTTCTGCGTTCGACCGCGGCATGATCACGACGCCGCTAGTCCATGCGTTTGCATGTATCACGATGAACCGCCCACCACACGTCGGCATTCCCCGAGAACGACGAACGCCCCACCACCCGAAGGTGACGGGGCGTTCGAGTCAAGACCGGACCCTCCCGGTCGGGAGGTACTTCGATCGTCGACCGTGGCCGGACGAACCGGACTTATCGACGCAGGCCGAGGCGCTCGATGAGCGAACGGTAGCGGTTGATGTCGACATCGGCGAGGTAGCCGAGGAGTCGACGACGCTGACCGACGAGGAGCAGCAGACCACGACGCGAGTGGTGGTCGTGCTTGTGCTCCTTGAGGTGCTCGGTGAGGTCCTTGATGCGCTGCGTGAGCACGGCCACCTGGACCTCGGGGGATCCCGTGTCGCCCGGGTGGGTCGCGTACTCGTCGATGATCGCCTTCTTGACGTCTGCATCGAGTGCCATAGGTGATCCCCTTTCTGCCCCAGGTCTGGGACGCTGTTGCGCGGTGCTCCGCACCGGATGTGCGGGCGCTCTCTCTCCGCGGCCGTTGGACGGCAACCAAAGGAGCCTAGCAGAGCGCGACACTCGCATCCGACACCGGTCAGAGCAAGCCGGGCACCGCCTCCGCGACGAGCACCGCAGCGACCGCGATCCCACCGCAGAGCGCCAGAGCCCACGCCACTCGCGCCAGACGGGCCGCGCGCACCGACCGGTCCAGCACCGCGAAGGCTGCGGCAACCGACCCGTCGCCATCCGGCATCTCGTCGGACCACGCCGACGCCGACCGGAGGACCGTGGCCGTCCGCCACGCCGCCTCATGGTCGAGGACCGCGGGCATCGCGGCGACCTCCCGCGCGAGCCGCCGAACGTCGGTCACCAGCGCATGCGGGACGGCCCCTACCTCGACAGCGACCTGAATCGCGCCGACAGCCGCGACGACCGGCGTCACCGGTACCGCCGGCATTCTCCGCATCGCGAGCATCGCCGCGACCCGCGTGGCAGCGGCACGTGCGTCCACGGTCATCGCCGCCACATCTGCGGCGTGACGAGAGCCCACCGAGGCGACAACACGCTGATCCGGGCAGCGCTTCGTCGACACCACGAGCACGCCCATCGGACCGACGACGACGTGCGCGAGTCCGGAACCCGGCATCGGCACTCGGTCCGGAGTATCCGGAAGGCTGTGCAGGACCACGTACTCCGCGTCGAGCGACTCCAGGACGCGACCGGATGTCCGTTCGGCCAGCGCGGTCAGGTACCAGGCACGAGCCTCCAGCGTGAGGACATGACTGCCGAACAGCGCGGCCAGCGGTGATCGCTCCGGCGCACGGCGCTGTGCAGCGAGGCACAGCGCCATCGCACCCTCCCCCGCAAGCCGGCGCCCGAGGTCGTCGAACGCGACCCGGCCCACCCCGGGGTCCTCACGCACCTCGACCACGCCTCGCCTCTCCGGCGCTCACGCGACCGCCAACAGCGAGCATGTCGGCTCACGGGCAGGAGCGGTAGGACCTCTCCGGGGTACACGCGCCCGCGACGCAGACTCAGTCGACGATCACGAGTCGTCGCGTCGGTCGGGTCATCGCCACGTACACGGCCGCAGCGGCGCGAGCAGCATCGGCTCCCACTCCGCTCGGGTCGACGAGCACCACGCCGTCGAACTCGAGTCCCTTCGCCGCCGCACCGGTCAGCACCGTGGTCGCGCCCGGCCGGGGCGCGTCGACCGACCGGACGTCGCCCGACGGCGCGAGTGCAGCGCGTGCAGACGCGACCAGCCCTTCCGGGACGATCACACCGATCGTGCCGGACCCGATTCGCGCTCGTTCCGCGCGCACGACCTCCTCGACGGTCCGAAGCAGATCCGCGCCGCGACCCACGCGCTCCACCTCGTCGCCGTCGCGAACCGCGTCGGTCCGCGTGACCTGCAACCCGGAGGCCTTCGCGAACGAGGCCGCGGCGTCGACGATCTGCCGCGGCGTGCGGTAGTTCACCGTGAGCCGCTCGATCCGGTGCGGCACCGCCCCACCCGCGCCGTGCGGACGGCGCCGCGCAAGCGCGCCGAGCACGTCGTCCCAGGTGCGAGCCGCAGCCGGCGACGACCCCTGGGCCATATCGCCGACGATGGTGAAGGACCGGAGCGGGTTGCGTCGCGCCAGCAGACGCCACTGCATCGGGGAGAGCTCTTGCGCCTCGTCGACGACGATGTGCCCGTAGGTCCATTCGCGGTCCTCCGCGGCACGTTCGGCCGTCGTCCGCGGGTCACCGCCCTCGGCAAATGCGTCGGCGACCTGCTCGGCGCTGACAATTCCTTCGACGCCCATGTTCTCGATCGCCTGCCGGGCGTTCTCAAGGTCGCGACGGTGCGCAGCGCGCGCGAGACGCTTCTTCGAGCCGCCGCTCGGATCGAACGCGCCGAGAAGCTCGGCCGCCTCATCGAGCAGCGGGATGTCCTCGATCGTGAACGCCTCGCCACGAGCCCGAGCGAGGAGCGCACGTCGCTCCGGGGACCACCGTGGCGTCAGCGACGCCAGCCACGCGGGCCGCGCATACAGGTCCTCGATCAGCTTCTGGGCCGACAGCGGCAACCATGCCGTGTTCAGCAGCACCCGCACGTCGTACGAGGACCGGATGTCCTCGCGGAGCACCTTCTCGTCGGCCTCGTCGATCGTCGTCCCACGCTCCCGCAGCCGCTCGGCGAGCAGCCGCGTCAGCGCATCGAGCGCGATCCGATTGAAGGTCACTCGGCCGACATTGTGCGGTCGGCCGCGATCCTGGGCACGTCGCATGGCCTCTCCGACGAGCTCGGGCGGAACCTCGAGCCGTTCACCGTCGACGTCGACGACGACCGCAGCGGTCGGGGGCACCTGTCGTGACCGCACCGCGCGGCGAAGCAGATCCGCCATCTCCGCCGACCCCTTGACCGCCGCAGTCGCCGGCGCGTCGTGCGCGGTCGCGGTGACCCCGGGATAGAGCGTGCCGAGCGATGCCATCACGACGCCCGTCTCGCCGAGCGACGGCAGCACCTGCTCGATATAGGTCAGGAAGGCGTCGGACGGACCGACGACGAGAATGCCCGACCCGCGGAGCCGCGCACGATAGGAGTAGAGCAGGAAAGCGGCCCGGTGCAACGCGACCGCGGTCTTGCCCGTGCCCGGGCCACCCTGCACGATGAGCACACCCTCGAGCTCGGACCGGATGATCCGGTCCTGCTCCGCCTGGATGGTGGCGACGATGTCGGTCATCCGCCCCGTGCGCTCGGCCGTCACCGCCGCAAGCAGCGCGGCCTCGCCCTGCAGATGGGTGCGGTCGCTGTCGTAGAGGTCCGGATCGAACACTTCATCGTCGATGCCGACCACGTTCCGACCGTCGAGCGTCAGGTGCCGGCGCGCCCGCATGCCCATCGGGTGCGCGGCGGTCGCTTGGTAGAACGCGCTCGCCCCGGGCACGCGCCAGTCGAGCAGCATCGGACGATGCTCGGCGTCGCGGAGGCCGACCCGGCCGATATACCGGAAAGGCGCTTCATCGTCAGGCGGGTCCGCGACTTCCAGTCGCCCGAAGACCAGGCGATCCCCCACATGCTGGAGCGTTCGGACGGTGTCTTCGTACAGCCGCGCATACGCGTCGCGCTCGCTGCGACTCTGATGGTTGCCGCCGACGGCCTCGGCACGCGTGGCAGCCAGCTGCACGCGCGCCTGCTCGGTCAGCTCGTCGAGCCGCGCGAAGAGCTCGCTGACAATGCGTCGCTCCCGGTCGATCTCGCTCTGTTCTGGCACACCGAACCCTTCTCGACGGGGGAACAATCCTACCGCTCGCAGAGGAACGGCGGGGTGCGCCCCGATGGACGCTCCCCGCCGTTCGGCAACGATCGTGAACTACATCTCCTCGTGCGTGTCCGGGTCGCCGTCCCAGAGCCGACCCCGCTCGAGTCCGCTGATCGCCGACATCTCGTCGTCAGTCAGTGTGAACCCGAACACATCGAGGTTCTCCCGCTGGCGCCCGGCGTCGCCCGACTTCGGAACCGGCACGGCGCCGAGCTGGACGTGCCAACGGAGCACCACCTGGACAGGTTCGACACCGTGCGCGGCCGCCGCAGACCGGATCGGCGCCTCCTGCAGGAGTTCGCTCCGCTTCGCCAGCGGACTCCACGACTCCGTGACGATGCCGAGCCGCTCGTGGACGGCTCGCATGGCCTCCTGCGGGAAGAACGGGTGCAGCTCGATCTGGTTCACGGCCGGGGCCACACCGGTCGCGTCGATGATTTGCGTCAGGTGCTCCTCGGTGAAGTTCGAGACGCCGATCGAGCGCACCACGCCGCTGTCGCGCAGGTCCACGAGGGCCCGCCAGGTGTCGACGAACTTGCCAACGGACGGGTTCGGCCAATGGATGAGGTACAGGTCGATCGACTCGAGGCCGAGGTTCGCCAGGCTCTCCTCGACCGAGCGGTGGGCCTCGTCCCAGCCGTGGTGCCGACCGGGCAGCTTCGACGTGACCACGAACTCGGAACGGGGCACATCCGATGCACGCACCGCGCGACCGACCGCATCCTCGTTGCCGTAGTTCAACGCGGTATCGAGCAGGCGGTAGCCCGACCGGATCGCGTCGCCGACCGCAGCGGTTCCCGCGTCGCCGTTCAGCCCGTATGTCCCGAGTCCGAGGACCGGCAGACGGTGCCCGTCGTTGAGCTCGCGGGTCGAAACGACCGGGGTCATCAGCGAACGCCGAGCAGATCGATGACGAAGATCAGGGTCTTGCCGGAAAGGAAATGTCCGCCGCCCGCGGGGCCGTAGGCCAGCTCCGGAGGCACGACGAGCTTGCGCCGTCCGCCCACCTTCATCCCGGGGATCCCCTCCTGCCACCCGCGGACGAGCGCCGCAAGCGGGAAGTCGATGGGCTCGCCGCGGTTCCACGACGAGTCGAATTCCTCGCCCGAGTCGTATTCGACGCCCACGTAGTGCACCTTGACGGTCGAGCCCGCCTCCGCCTCCGCGCCGTCACCGGTGACGATGTCGACGATCTGGAGGTCCGCGGGCGCCGGTCCGTCGGGCGCGTCGATCTCTGGCTTGCTGCTCGTGTCTGTCATGCGGCAAGTCAACCAGACGCGGCGGAACGCCCGCAGAGGCGACAGAATGGTTCCACCGTGACACAATCTGACGCGCCCGCGCGCTCTCGCGTCTTCGCCGACATCACTCCGATCCGCCGCTCCCCCGCGTTCGCGCGACTCTGGATCGGGAGCACGATCTCGGGCATCGGGACGCAGATGACCACCGTCGCGGTCGGGCTCGAGGTCTACGCCATCACGGCGTCGACGTTCGCGGTGTCGCTCGTCGCCGTCATCGCGCTCATCCCGATGGTGGTCGCCGGGCTCTACGGCGGCATGCTCGCCGACGCGTTCGATCGACGGCACGTCGCCGTCATCGCGGCACTGTTCGCCTGGGGATCGACCGCGATGATCGCCACGCACGCCTGGCTCGGCCTGCACGAGGTGGGGCTGCTGTATCTGCTCGCGACGATCAACACCGTTGCGGGGACTGTGCTGAGCGCGTCCCGGTCTGCGATTATCCCGCGACTCGTCGGGCCCGATCAGCTTCGAGCGGCGAGCGCGCTCGGCGGGATCTCCGCGGGACTCGCCGTCACGGTCGGGCCAGCAGTGGCGGGTGTGCTCGTCGCCGCGGTCGGCTTCGCTCCGACCTACACGGTCGACGTCGTGCTGTTCAGCTTCGGATTCCTCGGGATCCTCGCGCTGCCGCGCATGGCACCCGAGGTCGGGGCGCTTCGGCCGGGGATCGGTTCGTTCGTCGAGGGCGTCGCGTTCCTCCGCGGCGCCCCGACGATCACCATGACGTTCGTGCTGGACATCGTCGCGATGACGTTCGGGCAGCCGATCGTGCTCTTTCCCGCCATCGGTGCACTCGTCGTGGGCGGCGGCTCCGTGACCGTCGGGGTGATGACCGCCGCCTACGCCGCCGGATCGCTGCTCTCCGGAGTGTTCTCCGGCCCGCTGCATCACGTTCGCCGGCAGGGCGCGGCGGTCGGCTGGGCGATCAGCGCGTACGGCGCGAGCATCGCTCTGTTCGGCATCGTCATCGCCGCGGCGCGGCTCCTCGGGGGTGCAGCACACGTCGGGTTCGTTCCCCAGATCCTTCCGGCGGTCGCGCTGGCGTGCGCCTGCCTGCTGCTCGCCGGAGGCGCGGACAACGTGAGCTCCGTGTTCCGCGGGACGATCCTCCAGGCGGCATCGCCGGACGGCATGCGGGGGCGCCTCCAGGGCATCTTCGTCGTCGTGGTGACCGGAGGCCCGCGGCTCGGCAGCCTGTTCGCGGGTCTCGTCGTCGCGGCGGGGATCGCCGCCCCGCCGATCCTCGGCGGCCTGGTGATCATCGCGCTCGTGGCCGTGCTGCTTCGCGTCGTGCCGTCGTTCCGACGCTACGACGCCGAGCATCCGACCCTTCGCTGAGGCGTCTGCGCGGGTGCGACCGTCGCTCGGCGTACAACGCTCCACGCGCACGAAGGCGCCCCGTCGGTAGCGTGCAGACCATGACGCGGCGGGATGAGCGCGCGCTGCAGCGCCGAGGCGTGCGCGCTGCGATCCGGCGCACCTACCACGACGTCGCCCGGCATCGGGTGATCGACGAGTCGGGTGCACTGACATTCTTCGGGACCCTCGCGCTGTTCCCAGCAGCACTGACCGTGATGTCGACGTTCGCGATCCTGCACTCGAAAGACGGCGGTCTGACGATCGCGGTCGACGTCGTCGGCGTGCTGTTCCGGAAATCGGTCGCGGAACACCTGCGGGGTCCGCTGCAGCAGCTCCTGCACATGCAGAACCCGTGGGTCGGCCTTGCACTGGGGCTGGTGCTCACCACCTGGTCGCTGTCGTCGTACGCGACGTCGTTCGGCCGCACGATGGACAGCGCCTATGACGTCCAGGAGGGCCGCCGGATCTGGAGATTCCGCTCCCGTATGGTCGGCGTCGCGCTGCTGCTCATGGGCGGCACCGCGATCGCACTCGTGGTGCTCTTCGGCACCCCGTCGGTCGCACGATCGATCTGCGAACGTCAGCTGCACCTGCCGTCGGCCTGGGCACTGGTGTGGGACATCGGCAAATGGCCCGTCCTCGTGGCGGTGCTCGTCGTGATGGTCGCAGTGCTGTACTCCGCAACACCCATCGTTCGGCCGCCTGCATGGCGGTGGGTGTCCGCCGGCGCCGCATTCGCGATCATCGTCTGGGCGCTCGCCACGGTCGGATTCACCGCCTATGTGCAGACGCTCGGCGGATCCACCAGGTCCTACGGGTGGCTCGGCGGCGGAATCCTGCTGCTGGCGTACCTCTATGTCTCGAACTTCGTGCTCGTCGTCGGAGGCGAGTTCGACACGGAGATGATCCGTCAGCGGCAGCTCTTCGCCGACATCGACGCGGTGTCACGGATCCCGCTGCCATTCCGCGACACGAAGCGACTTGCCGCGATTGCTCGCTGGAAGCGCGAGGACGAGGAGACCGCCGCGCAGATTCGGCACGATGCGAGGCGGTTCCCGCCGGACAGCGACGGTGAGCGGGAGGCTGAACGCGAGCTTCGGGAGGCGGCGTCACGCCGGAACGTGGACGATTCCGTCGGGCGCTGAGCGCCACGCACCGCTCAACCGTTCCGCGGCCTCGTCGCGTGCGCGTCGAGCATCTCCTCGGTCACGATCGGGATCGCACCGGTCGCCAGTTCGATGCCCGACAATCGTGCCGGGCTCAGCACCCGATGCACCTGCGCCTCGTCCATGAGGCCAGCGGCGACGACCAGCGTGGCGATCGGCGTGGACGTGGTGAGCGCAGTGTGCGCGATCGATGCCGCCGCGGCGTACCCGATGTACGGGGTCAGCGCGGTCACGACGCCGACGTTCGTGTCGACCTGCGCAGCGAGCTTCGCCGCGTTCGCCTCGATACCCGCGACGCAATGCTCTCGCAGCGTGTCGCATCCGCGCGCCATCCACTGCAGCGACTGCATGATCGAGTGCGCGATGATCGGCTCGAACGCGTTGAGCTGCAGTTGCCCGCCCTCCGCCGCCATGGTGACCGTCGTGTCCGCTCCGGCGACCGCGAACGCGATCTGGTTCACGACCTCCGGAATGACCGGGTTCACCTTGCCTGGCATGATCGACGACCCCGCCTGCCTCGGCGGCAACGTGATCTCACCGAGGCCCGCCTGCGGACCTGACGACAGCAGCCGCAGGTCGTTGCAGATCTTCGAGAGCTTTGTCGCGCTGCGCTTGACCGACGCGGACAGGGTCAAGAACACCCCGGCGTCGCTCGTGGCTTCGATGAGGTCGGGAGCCGTGACGACCTCGATGCCGGAGGCTTCGGCAAGCTGGCGACGAACCTCCGTTCGGTACTGCGGGTCGGCGGTGATACCCGTCCCGATGGCAGTGGCGCCCAGGTTGATCTCCGCGAGCAGCGGAATGACCTTGCCGAGGAGCACGACGTCTTCGGCGATGGTGTGCGAGAACCCGGTGAACTCCTGCCCGAGCGTCATCGGCACGGCGTCCTGCAGCTGCGTCCGCCCCACCTTGAGCACCTCCGCGAAGGCGACGCCGCGCTCGGCGAAGGCTGCCGAGAGCGCTTCCAGGGCGGTCATCAGACGGCGGACACCGAAGATCATGGCGAGCTTGATCGACGTCGGATAGGTGTCGTTCGTCGACTGGCTGCGGTTGACGTGGTCGATGGGGTGCAGAAACGCGTAGTCGCCGCGTTCGCGGCCGAGAATCTCGAGCGCACGGTTGGCGAGCACTTCGTTCGTGTTCATGTTCGTCGACGTGCCGGCCCCGCCCTGCACGATGTCCACGATGAACTGATCGCGAAGTGCGCCGTCGCGCACCTCCTGCGCGGCCTGATCGATCGCGTCAGCACGCTCCGCGTCGAGCACGCCGATGGCCTTGTTCGCCCGGGCGGCTGCCTGCTTGACCGTGGCGAGCGCTTCGATCAGATCCGGATAGACCGAGATCGGCACCGAGGTGATCGGGAAGTTCTCGAGTGCCCGCAGCGTGTGCACCCCCCAATAGGCGTTCGCCGGGACCTCACGCGAGCCGAGCGAATCGGTCTCGGTACGGGTCAGGGGCGCGGAGCGGGGATCGTTGGTCACGAGGGTTCCTCCTGTCACGGGCATCGCTTCGTCGAGATGACCGCATCGAACGCGTTCGCGGGGCGCTTGTGGCGTCGGCCGCGCTGGCGGAACCGAGCCTACCGGCCGGACCAGCGCCGATCAGCCGATGCGCTCGACGACGAGCGGTCCGCGTTCCGGAGCGGTGTCGGCGACCGACCACGCGCCCTCGAGCGCCGCAAGCGCGCGATCGAACCGTTTGGGCTCATCGGAGTGCAGCGTCCACAGGGGAGAACCGGCGACAACGCGGTCACCGGGCTTCACGTGCAGCTCGACGCCGGCGCCGGCCTGGACGCGGTCGGCTGCGCGCGCTCGACCGGCACCGAGCCTCCAGGCAGCGATCCCGAACGCGAGCGCGTCCTGCTCAGCGAGCACGCCCGAACGGTCCGCGACGACGACGTGCTGCTCGCGCGCCATCGGAAGTGCCGCATCCGGATCACCGCCCTGCGCCACGATCATCCGCCGCCACGTGTCCATCGCGGACCCATCGCGCAGCGCGCGCTCGGGGTCGGCGTCCGGCTGCCCAGCGAGGCGGAGCATCTCGCGAGCGAGCGCGATCGTGAGATCCACCACATCGGCGGGGCCGCCACCGGCGAGCACCTCGATCGACTCACGGACCTCGAGGGCGTTGCCGATGGTCCGGCCGAGGGGAACCGACATGTCGGTGAGCAGCGCGGTCGTGGCCACGCCGGCATCCGTCCCGAGATCGACCATCGTGCGCGCGAGGGCTCGCGACTGCTCGATGTCCTGGAGGAACGCGCCCGACCCGAACTTCACGTCGAGCACGAGGGCGCTCGTGCCCTCGGCGATCTTCTTCGACATGATGCTCGACGCGATCAGCGGGATGCATTCGACCGTGCCCGTGACATCGCGGAGCGCGTAGAGCTTCTTGTCCGCTGGTGCGAGCCCGCTCCCTGCGGCGCAGACGACCGCGCCGACGTCGCGCAGGATCGCACGCATCCGCTCGTTCGAGAGCGCCGCCTGCCAGCCGGGGATCGACTCGAGCTTGTCAAGGGTCCCGCCGGTGTGGCCGAGCCCACGCCCCGAGAGCTGCGGCACCGCCACGCCGAACGACGCAACGAGCGGCGCCAGTGGCAGCGTGATCTTGTCGCCGACGCCGCCGGTCGAGTGCTTGTCGACCGTCGGCTTCCCGAGCCCGTCGAACGACATCCGCTCCCCCGAGGCGATCATCGCGAGGGTGAAATCGCTGATCTCGCGCCGGTTCATGCCCCGAAGGAAGATCGCCATCGCGAGCGATGCCATCTGCTCATCGCCGACGTACCCGCGCGTGTATGCATCGATCAGCCAGCCGATCGCGTCGGAATCCAGCGGCCCACCTGACCGCTTGGTACGGATCAGGTCGACGACGTCGAACGGCTCTGCGGTCGGAACCGCATCGGAATCTGCGGGAGACGTGCGGGTGCTCTCGGTCAATGCGACTCCTGGTAGGTGCGAAGCGTGCGCGGCCCGAACGCGTCTGGCAGGACCTCGTCGATGGTGCGAATGCCGGAGAGGGTCTCCAGGAGCATGCCCGGCGCCGAGTGTTCGAAGAGCAGCTGTCGGCACCGCCCGCACGGCATCAGTGTCGAGCCGTCCCCGTCAACGCAGGTGAACGCGACGAGCGTGCCGCCGCCGGTCATGTGCAGCTGCGACACGAGCGAGCATTCCGCGCAGAGCGTCACGCCGTAGGACGCGTTCTCGACGTTGCAGCCGGACACGACGCGGCCGTCATCGGTCAGGGCCGCGGCCCCGACCGGGAACCGCGAGTACGGCACGTACGCGTGGACGAGCGCCGCTGTGGCGGCGTCGCGGAGCGCCGCCCAGTCAATCGGCGATGCCTGCGGAGTGGGCGCGGGCGATTCGGGCGGTGCGGGATTCACGGGGACAGGCCTCCAGACAGGCGTCGAGACGGCGAGACGGCGCGGGCGCGACGGCCCGCTACGCCTTGATGTACGGCTTGCCAGATGCTGCCGGGCCCCGAGACCGACCGACGAGACCGGCGACGGCGAAGATCGTGACCACGTATGGCAGCATCAGCAGGAACTCGCTCGGCACCGGCGAGTTGATCGCCCCGAGCGTGTTCTGCAGATTCGACGCGAATCCGAAGAGGAGCGCCGCGAAGGTCGCCTTGATCGGGTCCCACCGGCCGAAGATCACCGCGGCCAACGCGATATAGCCGGCTCCCGCGGTCATGTCCTTCGCGAACGGCCCCACCGAGCCGAGCGTGAAGTACGCCCCGCCCAGCCCGGCGATCGCGCCCGCCAGCGACACGTTCCAGAAGCGCGTCCACGCGACGTTGATCCCGACCGTGTCAGCTGCCTGCGGGTGCTCACCGACCGCGCGCAGTCGAAGACCCCAGCGCGTCGTGAACAGGCCGATCGTCACGGCGGCGACCGCGACGTACATGAGGTAGACGATCACCGACTGGTTGAAGAAGACCGGCCCGATGATCGGAATACCCGACAGCCCCGGAATCGGCAGCGCCGGGAAGCGGACGCCGACGTTCAGCGCCGTGTCCGTCGCCAACACCTTGGAGTAGAGGAACCCCGTCAGACCGGAGACGAACGCGTTGATCACCACGCCGACGATGACCTGGTCGACGAGGTACTTGATGCTGAACGCCGCGAGGATGAACGACACGAGCACGCCCGCGACCACCGCTGCGACGAGACCGACCAACGCCGAACCGGTCACGCTGGCGATGACGGCGGACGCGAAGGCGCCGGCGAGGAACTGCCCCTCGATCGCAATGTTCACGACGCCCACCCGCTCGGAGATCACGCCGCCGAGCGACCCGAAGATGAGCGGGGCCGACAGTCCGAGCGCACCGACCAGGAGGCCGGGGATCGGGATCGTCGCACCCGGCGCCGTCCACGCGAGGAACCCGATGACGAACACGATCGCGAACACGACGGTCACCCACATCGGCGTGCGAGCACCGGCCGACGCCCGGGCGATCGCGAACGCCGTCGCGGCGAGCAACAGCACGATGACGACGATGCCGGTCGGTGTCGAGGGCAACGGCACACTCGGAAGGTGCACGAAGTCGTGGGCGCTCGACAGCGAGAACGTGGCCGTTCCCGCCTTGTGGAACACGCCGAAGAGCACGACCGCGAGCGCGGCGAACACGCCGTACCCGATCGGGAGCTTCCAACTGCGGGAGCGGCGAGCGCCGTCGATGCGCGTGGCAGCGGCGAGATCGGCACCTGGTGCGAGCGAGCTCACGCGGCGACCGCCTTTCGGGACTTCGTGGAGCGCTTGGAGCGGGCGCCCGGCTGCGGGATACGGAAGATCGCGCGAACGAGCGGGGGCGCCGCGATGAACAGGACGATCAGCGCTTGGATGACGCTGACGATGTCGATGGGGATCCCCTGGCTCGCCTGCACGTAGGACCCGCCCGCCTTGAGCGCGCCGAAGAGCAGGCCGGCCCAGAACACGCCCCAGGGCTTCGAGCGGCCGAGGAGCGCGACGGTGATGGCGTCGAATCCGATGCCCGCGTCGATGCCGGAATCGAATCCGGTGGTGACGGCCGCCTGCACCTGGTAGGCGCCCGCGATGCCGACGAGCGCGCCGGAGATGAGCATCGCCCAGATCGTCAGGTTGCCGACGTTCATGCCCGCAACCCGAGCGGCGCGCGGGTTCTCGCCGACCGTGCGGAACTGGAACCCGAGCGTCGACCGGTTCATCAGCCACCACGTGACCACGACAGCGCCGATCGCGATGAGGATTCCGACGTTCACGCCCGCCCCGTGCGCACCGAGGAACGTCGGCAGGATCGCGGTCGGCCGCATTGCCGCGGATTGCGGATTCGTGCTCCCCGGCGCCTGCATGAGGCCCTTCGTGCTGAGCGCGTACTGCAGCAGATACAGCGCGACGTAGTTGAGCATGATCGTGACGATCACCTCATGCGCGCCGGTGCGCGACTTCAGAAGTCCGACGATCCCGCCCCAGATCGCGCCTCCGACGATGCCCGCGATCACTGTCAGGGGAATGTGAACGATCGCCGGCATCGAGAAGGAGTATCCGAACCAGCCGGCGCATGCAGCGCCGATGAGGATCTGCCCCTGGCCACCGATGTTGAACAGACCAGAGCGGAACGACACCGCGACGCCAAGACCGGCGACGATCAGCGGCGTCGCGAACCCGATCGTGGTCCAGAGCGATTCGATCCCGGCGCCGAACGAGGACTGACCGGGGTCGTAGATCGCCCCGCGGAACATCGACACGAATGCACCGCCGACCGTGTGGCCGAGCGCCGCGAACGTGGACGATGGCCGGCCGAAGAAGTACGCCATCGCCCCGGTCACCGTGGGGTCCGTGACCGCGATCAGAATGCCGCTCGCGACGAACGCCAGCACGACCGCGAGGATCGTCACCAGGACGGAGCCGTCGGTGATGCGCCGGAGCGCAGTGCTCCAGCGATCGTCGCCGCGCTCGCCCTCCGCGTCGCTCGGTCGCTCGGTCGTGAGCGATGTGCCCGGCTCGGATTCCTGGAGGCGGTCATCGCTTTCCAGCTCGGTGAGCGTCCCTGACGCTCCGGGCTCCGGCGCGCTCTCGCGATCGGTCATGCTGCGCGCTCCGTTCCGGCGGGCCGTTCCCCCGCCATCATGAGTCCGAGGACGTCTCGCGGCGTGTCTGCGGGAACGATCCCCACGATCTGTCCGCGGTACATCACCGCGATCCGGTCCGCGAGCGCGACGACCTCGTCGAGCTCGGTCGAGACCACGATCACCGGCACGCCCTCGTCGCGCGCGGCGACGATGCGCTTGTGCACGAACTCGATCGATCCGACGTCGATGCCGCGAGTGGGCTGCGCGGCGACGAAGAGCCGCAGCGTTCGGCTCAGCTCGCGCGCGATGACGACTTTCTGCTGGTTGCCGCCGGAGAGCCGGCCGACGGCCGTCGTGCGATTCGGCGTGCGGATGTCGAACTCGGCGATCTTCTCGTCGGCGAATCGGTCGCGGACCCGGGCGCGCACGGTTCCGGCGCCGGAGAACTCGGACGAGCCGCTCCGGTCGAGGATGAGGTTCTCGGCGATCGTGAACTCGCCGACGAGGCCGTCCTCCTGACGATCCTCTGGCACGAACCCGACACCGGCGTCAAGAACCCGTTTGACGCTCGCACCGGTGAGCTCCTGGCCGTCAAGGGTGATGGAACCGCTCTGCACCGCTTCGAGGCCGAGGATCGCCTCGGTGAGTTCAGTCTGCCCGTTGCCCTGCACGCCCGCGATCGCGAGGATCTCACCGCGCCGCACCGCGAATGAGACATGGTCGACGAGGCGATGCCCGTTCTGGTCAGCGACGGTCACGTCGGAGACGACCAGCGCCTCCGGACCGGGTTGCGCCGAAGTCTTGTCGACGACCAGCTCGACCGCGCGCCCGACCATCAGGGCGGCCAGGTCCGCATTGGAGGCAGTGGGTGCGGCCTCACCGACCACGCGACCGAGACGGATCACCGTGATGCGGTCCGCGACCTCGCGCACCTCGCGGAGCTTGTGGGTGATGAAGACGATCGCGGTGCCCGCATCGCGGAGCTGCCGCATGATGCCCATGAGCTCGTCCGTCTCCTGCGGGGTGAGGACGGCGGTCGGCTCGTCGAACACGAGCACCGCCGCCTGGCGGGAGAGCGCCTTGATGATCTCGACGCGCTGCTGCACGCCGACCGGCAGATCTTCGACCACGGCGTCCGGATCGACGTCGAACCCGAAGCGGTCGGAGATCTCGCGCACCCGCTTCCGCGCGCCGGCCAGATCGAGCCGTCCCCCGAACGTCGTCGGCTCATGTCCGAGCATGACGTTCTCCGCGACCGTGAAGACGGGCACGAGCATGAAGTGCTGATGGACCATGCCGATGCCGGCGCGCATCGCGTCGCCGGGGCCACCGAAGTGCTGGACGGCTTCGTCGAGGAGGATCTCGCCCTCGTCGGCCTGATAGAGGCCGTACAGGACATTCATGAGCGTGGACTTGCCGGCACCGTTCTCGCCGAGGAGGCAGTGGATCTCACCCGGCTCGACCGTGAGCGAGATGTGGTCGTTCGCGACGAGTGAGCCGAAGCGCTTCGTGATGTCGCGGAGCTCGAGCTTCATGGGGCGGATTCTATTTCCCTTGAGGACGGAACCGGGGCGGGCAGCGCGATGGGGCGGGCGCCGGTCGGCGACCCGCCCCATCGGGCGGCGAGTGGGATCAGACGCCCGACTTCGTGGCGACCGTGATCTTGCCGCTGATGATGCCGGCCTTGATCGTGGCGAGCTCACTCGAGAGCGACGGGCTCACCTTCGACGCGAAGTCGTGGAAGGGCGCGAGACCGACGCCGTCGTTCTGCAGCGTGCCGACGTAGGGCTTGTTCGAGAAGTTGCCCTTGGCGGTGTCCACGATCACGGACTTGGTCGCCTGGCGAATGCCCTTCTCGACGCTCGTCAGCGTGATCGAGCGGTAGCGCGGATCAGCGTTGTAGAGGTCGCTGTCCACGCCCATGAGCACGCTCCCGTTGTTGGCGTCCATGATCGCCTCTGCCGCCGACTGGTAGATCGGGCCGCCGACCGGGAACAGGACGTCCGCGTTCTGCTGCAGCAGCGATTGCGCGACCGACTTGGCCTGCGTGCCAGCGGCGAAGCCACCCGTGAACGAGCCGTTCTGGGTGGTCTCGTCCCAGCCGACGACCTTGACGTTCTTGTGCTTCTGCTGGTTGTAGTACTGGACGCCGTCGTAGAACCCGTCCATGTAGATAGTGACCGGCGGGATCTTCTGTCCGCCGAAGGTGCCGACGACGCCCGTCTTCGAGTAGCTGGCGGCGGCGTATCCGCCGAGGAACCCGGCCTGGGAGGTGTCGAACGTGATCGGCTTGACGTTCGGCGCCTGGATGCTGTCGTCGATGATCGCGAAGTCGGTCTTGGGGTTCGCCTTCGCGTTCGACTGCGTGGCGGCCTCCAGGTTGAAGCCGACGGTGACGATCAGGTTGCACTTCTGCGACAGCATCGTCCGGATGTTCGGGTTGTAGTCGTTCGAGCTCGTCGACTGCACCTTCTTGTACGGGATGCCGCCGAGCGACGACGCCGCGTCCTTCAGACCGTCGTAGCCGAGCTCGTTGAACGAGTGGTCGTCGAAGCCGCCGTTGTCGGAAACCATGCACGGCAGGAAGCTCGACGTGGATGCGCTCGCTGCGGTCTTCGACGGCGGTGCGGCACAGCCTGCGAGCAGCGCGACGGTGCCGACGAGAGCGAGGCCGCCGACTGCGGCGCGGCGGAAGGTGAGTGTCACTGGGGGAATCCTCCGGGTACCGGCCCGGCTCGTGCGCGCGGGCGATCGACATGACGGTACACGACCGGCCAGCCGGTTCAGGACACGCGACGACTGGTATCCCGATCGGTTATTCGATCGGGATATTGCCGTAACGCGCCCGTTACAGAGCGGCGACTCCAGAGCGAAGGCGCGCCGGGATCAGAGCACGTCGTCGCGCCCGGACAGCTTCAGGGCGTCCACCACGCTCTTCACGCGCTGCGCATGGGCGCTCGTCGTGACAAGGAGCGCGTCGGGCGTATCGACCACGACGATGTCATCGACACCGACGAGCGAGATGAGCCGGTTGCTGCCCGCGACGACGATGCCGCTCGAGGAGTCCGCCAAGATTCGCGCGCCGTCACCCAGAACCGCGAGGTTGTTCGCGCGCCCTCCGGACTGGAGCTTCGCGAGCGAGGCGAAGTCGCCGACGTCGTCCCAGTCGAAGTCGGCGGGAACAACCGCCATCCGCCCCGCGGCCGCGGCCGGCTCGGCAACGGTGTAGTCGATCGCGATCTTCGGGAGGCTCGGCCACACGCGGTCGACCACGGCGCCTCGCGATGACGTGTCCCAGGCTGCAGCGAGCTCTTCGAGCCCGGCGAGCAGTGCCGGGTCGCTCCGCCCGATCTCTTCGAGCAGCAGGTCCGCGCGGGAGATGAACATGCTCGCGTTCCAGAGATACGAGCCGTCGCGCAGGTACGACCGCGCAGTCTCGAGGTCCGGCTTCTCCTTGAACGAGGTCACGGCGTGCGCACCCGCGGCGCCGGGAACATCGAGCGTCGCGCCCGCGTGGATGTACCCGAATCCGATCGCCGGCTCCGTCGGCGTGATGCCGATCGTCGTGATGTACCCCGCTTCGGCCACGCGGACGGCGGCGCGGATGGAGCGCTGGAATCCGCGCGTGTCGGCAATGACGTGGTCGGCGGCGAAGGAGCCGATGATGACGTCGGGTTCGCGCTTTCGGAGGATCGCAGCCGCGAGTCCGATCGCCGCCGTCGAATCCTTCCCTTCGCTCTCCAAGACCACATTGTGATCGGCGAGCGAGGGCAACTGCTCTTCGACCGCGGCGCGGTGCGCGCGACCGGTGACGACCATGATCCGCTGCTCACCGCTGATGGGCGACAGCCGGTCCCAGGTCTGCCGGAGCAGCGATGCTCCTGAGCCGGTCAGGTCGTGCAGGAATTTCGGGGCGTCCGCGCGGGACAGCGGCCAAAGGCGGGAACCGATGCCCCCGGCCGGAATGATCGCGTAGAACGAGCGCAGTTCGTCTGCCATGCCGGAACCCTATCGGTGCGGGCGGAGCGCTCCCCGGGCCGCGCCGGAGACGAGCGCGTTCGAGCATCCGTCGCTCGTCGTTCATGTCGCCGCCGCCGTCGGGCAACCCCCGGGGCGGAGCGTGAGGGTGTCATGAATACGACGCGCGCTCCTCGCTCCGGCCCTGATCTCCGGCGAACGGTGGCGCTCGTCACCGAGAGCTTCCTTCCCACGCTGAACGGCGTGACGACGAGTGTGCTTGCGGTGCTCGACCACCTCGAGCGTCGAGGACACCGCGCCGTCGTCATCGCGCCCGACGCATCCGGCCGGTCGATCGGACGATCGCGGGTCGAGCAGTATCGGGGGTTCGACGTGCACCGTGTCCCGGCGGTCGCCTATCGGCAGTTCCCCGTGGCCTTGCCGCACCCGGTGCTCGACACGATCCTCGCCGCGTCCGGTGCTGACGTCCTGCACGCCGCGAGTCCGTTCCTGCTGGGCGGCCGCGCGATCACCGCCGCTGCACGTCTCGGGATCCCGTCGGTCGCCGTCTTCCAAACCGATGTCGCGTCGTACGCGAGTCGCCACGGGATGGCGGCCGCCGCTCCGCTGGTTCGCAAAGTCCTCGCGCGCATCCACAGCGGCGCCACGCTGACGCTCGCCCCGTCGTCGGCGACCGCGAGGATGCTCGCCGCCGACGGCGTCCCTCGCGTCGAGCGCTGGGGGCGCGGGGTCGACGCGATCCTGTACCACCCCGACCGCCGGGATACGCAGCGGGTACGCGCCCTCCGTCGTCGACTCGCACCCCGGGGCGAGACGATCGTCGGCTATGTCGGTCGCCTCGCGCCGGAGAAGGAGGTCGAACGACTCGCCGAACTCGGCGGCATCCCCGGAATGCGCATTGTCATCGTGGGCGGAGGCCCGTCTAGGCCTGCGCTCGAGCGTCGCCTCGCGCACCTCGACGTCGTCTTTCTCGGGCCGCTCCGCGGAGATGCCCTCGCCGACGCGTATGCGGCGTTCGACATCTTCGTGCACACCGGTGCCTCGGAGACGTTCGGACAGACACTGCAGGAGGCCCACGCAACCGCGCTCCCAGTCGTCGCTCCGGCGGCCGGCGGGCCGCTCGATCTCGTGTCAACGGGCCTCGACGGCGTCCTGTTCGACCCGGATCGCGTGCAGTCGCTCCGGCGAGCCGTCCTCGCGCTCCATCTCGACGCCGACCTTCGACGACGCATGGGCGACGCGGGTCGCGTGCGGGTCGAAGCACTGACATGGGAACGGATCGGGGACGAGCTCCTCGCGCACCACGATCGCGCCCGGGTCCTCGGCGCGCGGCCGATCGGGGCGCGTGCGGCGCTCCCCGCCGCGAACGAGAACGTCAGCGGGCGGTCATAGGATGGACAGGTTCCTAATCGAACGGCACCGGCCCGCGGTCGCGCGGTCGGTCTTGTCCCCGGGAGGGCCCGCTCATGGCCGAGCAGACGGCAGGGGGTTCGGCAGTCGTCGAACCTGAAGTGACGATCGACGCTCCGAACGCGCCGTCCGGGTCGCGCGGAGTCGCCGGCACGCTCTACCGCGGCGGAACCGGCATGTGGTCCTGGGTCCTGCACCGCATCACCGGCGTGGCGATCTACTTCTTCCTGCTCGTCCACATCCTGGACACCGCGCTCGTGCGCCTGTCCCCCCAGGCGTACAACGCGGTGATCGGCACCTACAAGACGCCGATCATGAACATCGGTGAGACCGCCCTCGTCATGGCCGTGGTGTTCCACGCACTGAACGGGCTCCGGATCATCGCCATCGACTTCTGGAGCAAGGGGCCGCGGTATCAGCGCGCCATGTTCTGGGTGGTCCTCGGAATCTGGGTGGTCCTCATCGCCGGATTCCTGCCGACGCAGATCGCCAACTTCGTCCACGACGTGCAGTAAGCGGAGCGCATCACATGACAACGCAGACCATCGAAGCGCCGCGGAGCGCCGCGGCCGCGAGCCGCACGACCAACTGGGAGAAGTGGGGCTGGCTCTACATGCGCGCCTCCGGCGTCGTTCTCCTGGTCCTCATCTTCGGCCACCTGATCGTGAACATGGTGCTCGGCGGCGGGGTCCGGCAGGTCGACTTCGCGTTCGTCGCGGGCAAGTGGGCGAACCCCTTCTGGCAGTGGTGGGACGTCGCCATGCTCTGGCTCGCGCTCATCCACGGGTCGAACGGCATGCGGACGATCGTGAACGACTACATTTCGCGACCGGCGGTTCGCAAGACGCTGCTCGCCTGCATCCTCGGCGCGTGCATCGTCCTCATCGTCCTCGGCACCCTCGTGTGCTTCACGTTCAACCCCTGCCCCGTCGGCGCCCACGCCGCCGACCTCCCGTCGTTCTGCCCGGCCCGCTGAACGACCTGAGAAACCATGTCTGACACGATCCAGCGAGAGAAGTCCGTGAGCGACAGCATCCCCGTCCACCACCACCAGTTCGACATCGTGATCGTCGGCGCCGGAGGCGCCGGGATGCGTGCCGCGATCGAAGCGGCCCCGCAGGCGAACACCGCGGTGATCTCCAAGCTGTACCCGACCCGGTCACACACCGGCGCTGCTCAGGGCGGCATGGCGGCGGCGCTCGCGAACGTCGAGGAAGACACCTGGGAGTGGCACACCTTCGACACGGTCAAGGGCGGCGACTACCTGGTCGACCAGGATGCCGCTGAGATCCTCGCGCGCGAGGCGATCGATGCCGTCATCGATCTCGAGAACATGGGCCTCCCGTTCAACCGCACCCCGGAAGGCAAGATCGACCAGCGCCGCTTCGGTGGCCACACGCGAGACCACGGCAAGGCTCCCGTTCGGCGCGCCTGCTATGCGGCCGACCGCACCGGGCACATGATCCTGCAGACGCTGTTCCAGAACTGCGTCAAGCTCGGAGTCAACTTCTTCAACGAGTTCTATGCGCTCGACATCGTGATGGCGGACGTCACCGGCGACGACGGTGTCACGCGTCAGCAGCCGGTCGGCGTCGTCGCATACGAGCTCGCGACCGGCGAGCTGCACGTCTTCCATGCGAAGGCCATCATCTTCGCGACCGGCGGCTTCGGGAAGATCTACAAGACGACCTCGAACGCGCACACGCTGACCGGCGACGGCGTCGGGATCGTCTGGCGCAAGGGCCTCCCGCTGGAGGACATGGAGTTCTTCCAGTTCCACCCGACCGGACTCGCCGGGCTCGGCATCCTTCTGACCGAGGGTGCCCGCGGTGAGGGTGCGATCCTCCGGAATGCTTCCGGTGAGCGGTTCATGGAGCGCTACGCGCCGACCATCAAGGACCTCGCACCGCGTGACATCGTCGCCCGGTGCATGGTGCAGGAAGTCGCCGAGGGCCGGGGAGCCGGACCGAACAAGGACTACGTGCTCCTCGACTGCACGCACCTCGGCGCCGAGGTCCTCGAGACCAAGCTGCCGGACATCACCGAGTTCGCGCGCACCTACCTCGGCGTGGACCCGGTCACCGAGCCGGTCCCGGTCATGCCGACCGCCCACTATGCGATGGGCGGCATCCCCACGAACGTCAAGGCGGAAGTCCTCTCCGACAACGACACGGTCGTCCCAGGGCTGTACGCGGCCGGCGAGTGCGCATGCGTATCGGTGCACGGCTCAAACCGTCTCGGGACCAACTCGCTGCTCGACATCAACGTGTTCGGCAAGCGGTCCGGCAACAACGCGGCGGAGTACGTCAAGACGGTCGACTTCGTCCCGCTGCCCGATGACCCGACCGCGGGCGTGCGCGCCATGCTCGGCTCACTCCGCACGTCGAACGGCACCGAACGGGTCGCGGCGCTCCGGAAGGAGCTCCAGGAGGAGATGGACCGGAACGCGCAGGTGTTCCGCACCGACGAGTCGCTCGCGAAGGTGACGGAGACCATCCACTCGCTGCGCGAGCGCTACCGCAACGTCGCCGTGCAGGACAAGGGCAAGCGATTCAACACCGACCTGCTCGAGGCGGTCGAACTCGGATTCCTGCTCGATCTCGCCGAGGTCGTCGTCTTCTCCGCTCGAAACCGGAAGGAATCGCGCGGCGGTCACATGCGCGACGACTTCCCGAAGCGTGACGACGAGAACTACATGCAGCACACCATGGCCTACCTCACGGGCGACCCGCACTCGTCGCTCGCAGACGACCACATCACGCTCGGCTGGAAACCCGTGGTCATCACCCGGTACCAGCCGATGGAGAGGAAGTACTGATGACCGACACGCTCGTCGCCGATGCCCCTCGTACGACCGCACCCTCCCCCGCGGCGCAGGACGCGCCTCCCGGCAGCTTCCAGGTGACGATCATCGTCCGTCGCTTCGACCCCGAAGTCGACAGCGAGCCGCACTGGCAGGACTTCGACGTCATGATGCTGCCGACTGACCGCATCCTCGACGCCCTGCACAAGATCAAATGGGACCAGGACGGCTCGCTCACGTTCCGTCGCTCGTGCGCGCACGGCGTGTGCGGATCGGACGCGATGCGTATCAACGGTCGGAACCGGCTTGCCTGCAAGACGCTGATCAAAGACCTCGACATCTCGAAGCCGATCTACGTCGAGGCGATCAAGGGGCTGCCGCTCGAGAAGGATCTCGTCGTCGATATGGAACCCTTCTTCAAGTCCTACCGCGAGGTGCAGCCGTTCCTGCAGTCGAAGTCGACCCCGGAGCCCGGCAAGGAGCGCATCCAGTCGGTCACGGACCGTGCACGGTTCGACGACACCACGAAGTGCATCCTCTGCGCCGCGTGCACGTCGTCATGCCCCGTGTTCTGGACCGACGGCCAGTACTTCGGCCCTGCCGCGATCGTCAACGCGCACCGGTTCATCTTCGACTCGCGTGACGACGCGTCGAACGTGCGGCTCGACATCCTCAACGACAAAGAGGGCGTGTGGCGCTGCCGGACGACGTTCAACTGCACTGACGCCTGCCCGCGCGGCATTCAGATCACGCAGGCGATCGCAGAGGTCAAGCAGGCGATCATCCGTGCGTGACGTCCACCAGCAGGTGGGTGCACGTCACTGCGGCATCCGCGGCACCGGCACCGGGATCGACACCGGCACCGGCACCGGCATCGTCATAGGGCAGGGCGTTAGGCTCCGCTCATGACCTTCGCGGAGACCCGTCCGATCCTTGACCAGCTCGGGTACACGACCCGATACGTCAGCCTGCCGACGGACACGCACGACGTTCACCCGGTCGAGGGTGCGCTTCGGATCGTTCCGGTCGACGAGCGAGCGCACGACTTCGCGCTCGAGGTCGTCGACTATGGGACGCCGCGTCGGCTCGCCGTCGCCCAGTCCGAGGACGACGCCGTCGAACTGCTGCGGCGATTCCTGAATCGGCCGTTCCCGCCGGTGCGCGACGTACCGCGTCACGAGTTGGACGGCCTCCGCGACCGAGCCGCAGCCTCCTATCCGCAGCTGGCCGAGCAGGTGCGCATGAGCGGGCCGGCGGGCACCACCGTGCAGATTCCCGCCGGCATCCCGGTCGACCGCGTCGGGGGGCCCGACGGCTATCTGCTCCACCCGCTGGACACGCCGATGCCCGCGCGGTCCCTGCCGCAGCACGCGCTCGAACAACCCGACATCCACCGCTACATCGTGGAGCGGCCGTTCCTCGTCAGCGTGCGGTTCGTGCAGCCATGGTTCGATCAGCCGGGTGGTGCGCTCCGATTCGCGATCGCGGATCCGCTGCAGACCGTCCGCGATCTCGTCGTCAACGGCTCGCTCACGCGCATCCGCGCTGTCTGAGCTCGCCTCGCCACTGCGGCCGTTCGCCCTGCGCGGGCCCGACGGCGACTGCAGCGGGTTGACACCAGCCCCGGGGGCCCGGGGCGCCGAGGTCGAGACTCCGGCGCCCCACGCGGTCACCGCATCGGGCGGTCGAACCGAGCGCCGTCTGGTCGCGATGGAAGCAGCTCGAACACAAGCAGGATGATCCAGCCGACGAACGGCACCAGCACGATCAACCACCACCAGCCCGATCGGCCCGTGTCGTGCAGGCGCCGGAACAGCAGCGCGAGATTCGGAACGATCGTGCCGAGACCCCAGATCACCAGCAGGATCGCGGCGATGATGTAGAGCGGCGAGGGGACAGCAACCTGTTGTTGCCCGTAGCTTCCGGTCGTCATCTGGGAGCTCGCCTGGCCGATTGACTGCAGCACCTCGAGCACGATGCTGACGATCGCCGAGGCGAGCGCCCACCACCAGAACTCGCTGCGACTCGCGCGCCCATCAAACCGGGCGTACTTCGTGAAGAAGCGTCGAATGGCGCCGCCGAACGAGATGCCGTACCACGGAGCCCACAGCGGTGGCTCTCCGCCGCTTCCACCGGCGCCGGACCAACCCGGCTGCTGGCCGTATTGCGGTTGGCCGTACTGTCCTTGCCCGGCGCCCGGCTGGCCGTAGCCCGGCTGGCCGTACTGCCCTTGCCCATATCCTGGCTGGCCGTACGGCGGCTGCCCCGAGCCTGCCCGGCCATAGCCCGGCTGGCCGTACTGCCCTTGCCCGTATCCTGGCTGCCCGTACTGGGGCGGCTGGCCGTAGCCCGGCTGCCCGTACGGCGGTTGGCCGCTGCCGTCCGCTGGTCCGCTGTCGCGCGGAACGCTGAACCGCGGCGGCTGCTCCGCATCGCCTCCGAATGACGGAGGATTGCCGCCAGCGGGCTCGCCGTTCCACGGCTGATCGCGCCCGTCGCCAGACTCACCGTTCGGGTATTGGTCGCTCATGGATTCCCCACTTCGATTGCCAGAAATTGCTCAGGATTCAACCACGAACCGGCAACGGAGCAAACACGCGGATGCGGCGCGGCGGTGAACGATCACACGCGCCGCTCGCTCGGTCACGGAATCAGCGCGAGCTTTCCGCCCGGGTGCCCGGACTCGAGGAGGTCGAGCGCCTCATGCGCCTGCGTGAGCGGAAACGTTCGAGCCACCGGAACGACGAGCGTGCCAGCGGCGGCGAGATCGATCAGGCGTCCGCGAACGCTGTCCCGGAACGCCGCACTCTCCGGAATCGCTCCCGCAACCAGGCGGATCCCGTCATCCGCCGCCCGGTGCTGCGCGGCGATCGTGACGATCCGGTCGCGATCCTCAACGAGCGCAAGCGACACCTCGACGGCCTCATCCGTACCAACGCAATCGAACGCTGCCGAGACGCCCTCCGGCGCCATGGCACGCACGCGATCCGCGAGCCCGGAGCCGTACTCGACGGGCTCACCGCCGAACTGACGCACGACGTCCGCGTTCGACGCCGAGGCGGTACCGATCGCGCGGATACCGCCGATCTCGCGGAACTGCTGCAGCAGGCTCACGCCGACCGCACCCGACGCGCCGTGCACGAGCACGGTCTCACCGGGATGGACTCCGGTCACCCGAATCATGTCTGCGGCCGTCGCGGCGGCAAGCAGCAGGTTCGCAGCCTCCGGGAATGTCAGGTTCTCCGGCTTCGCGAAGACGTCCTTCGCAGGGACGGTGATCGCGGTGGCATATCCGCCGCTGACACGAAACGCGATGACCTCGTCGCCGATCGATACCGGTCCGCTCGCGATGGTCGTGTCCGGACCGATCGCTCGGATGACCCCGGCGACCTCGTACCCGATCCGCACCGGCAGCTGCTCAGGCTTCGCCCCGCGCGGATGCTTGTAGTCGGCGGGATTCATGCCCGCGGCGCGAATCTCGATCGTGACCTCGCCGACTGCCGGATCCGGGACCTCGATCTCGACAAGCTCGAAAACCTCACTGCCGCCGGGACGCGGCGCTACCCACCCACGCTCTGTGCTCATGAGCCCACTCAACACCCGTCAGGTGCGGCCGACTCCCACGCGGCGGTCAGCGGTCGCTACGACCGAGTCGACCGCGCAGCCTCGACCCGTTCGGCGAAGGGCGCCACGAGCGGGTGCCCCTCGTCCAGCCCGGTGATCTGCGTCGCCACCGAGACGGCCGACGCGCCGGACCCGAGGAGCTGCTGCATCTCGACACTCTGCTCGTCATCCGGCACGTCGAATCGGAGCGCCGCTCCCATGGCGTCGAGCAGCGCCGTCGGCTGGCCGCCATGCTCGGCGATCGCCGCAGCCGGGGACACGAACCGCTCATCGCGCGACAGTTTGCGCAACGGTTGGCGCCCGACCCGAATCACCGTGTCTGGAAGATGCGGATTCTCGAACCGGGCGATGATCGCAGCGACATACGCGCGGTGCACGTCTGCATCGAGTGCGTGGCGCTCGACCAGCAGGTTGGAGGTCTCCGCGAGCACCGCCTCCAGCTGCGACCGAACCGCCGGGATCGCGATCGCGTCCGAGATCTTCTCCGCGCCGGCGAGGAACCCGTGATACGCCACCGTCGCGTGCCCTGTGTTGACCGTGAAGAGCTTGCGCTCGATCGATGCGGCCAGACCGTCGACGTAGTGCGCGCCTGGGATGTCCGGCTCACCGCCGCCGAACGGCGTGCGGTCGATCGCCCACTCGAAATACGTCTCGACGGTCACGTCGAGTCCCGCTCCCTCGGGCTGCGCCGGCACGATGCGATCCACCGCGGTGTTCGCGAACACTGCGCGATCGAGCACATCCTCGACATCCGCCCCGGAGGCGTCCAACGCTTCCACAATGAAGGAACGAAGACGGTCGGTCGCGTTGATCGCGTTCTCGCATGCCATCACGGCGACGGGCGAGGCGGAACCGTGACGGGCCTCCAGACCTTTGGCGATCACCGGCGCGATGAATCGAAGAACGTTCGGCCCGACCGCGCATGTGACGACCTCGGCCTCGGCGATCGCCCGGACCACGTCGGCCTCGTTCGACGCGCTGTTGATGGCCCGGAAGTTCGTGACCACGTGGTCGCGCGCACCGGCCCCGACCTCGTGCACTGTGAACGACTGCGCGGCATCGAGCGCATCGATCAGCGGCGCGGCGACGTCGGCGAACACGAGCTCGTACCCCGCCTCGTGCAGGAGGAGCCCGACGAACCCGCGGCCGATGTTTCCCGCACCGAAGTGAACGGCGAGGCTCACTCGTTCACCTCGGCGAGGATCGCCATGATCGCCGCGGCGTCTGGCGCCTCGATGAGGGCCTGGACCTGGTCCTCATCGGAGAACACGATCGCGATCTTCGACAGGATGTCGAGGTGCTCGTTGTTGACGCCGGCGATGCCGACGACGAAGCGAACGGGGTTGCCGTCCCAATCGATCGGGGTGTCGTAGCGAACGAACGAGAGCGCGGAGGCTTTGATGGCGTCCTTCGCGTCATTCGTGCCGTGCGGGATCGCCAGATAGTTCCCCATGTACGTGGAGACGCTCTTTTCCCGCTCGATCATCGCCGGAAGGTAATCCGAGGTGACGGCGCCGGCCTCGACGAGGATGTCGGCCGCTTCCTTCATCGCCTCGGACTTGGTGGCGGTCTCCGCGGTGTTCAGACGGATCTGGCTTTCCTGCAGGACGGGCATCGAGGTCTCCTTCGTTCTCTGGGTGTGCGGCGGGGTGACCCGCTCGACGATCGACCGGCCAGCAGATGCAGGCCGGCGGGGAACCGGTTCGGCCCCGCCACGTTTCCCGTGACGGGGCCGAACCTACCCTTGTGGACTACTGCTGGGATTTCAGCAGCTCGACGACCTCGTCGTACTGCGGGGCGTTCATGAAGTTGCCGACCGACACGTGCTGCGCGTTCGGGTTCTTCTGTCGGGCGCGGTCGGTGAGCTCCGCCTGCGTGATGATGAGGTCTTCATCGCCGGACAGGTTCGCGATCGCCTTGTTGACGACCGTCACCCCTTCGACGCCGGCCTTCTTCACCTTGTTGCGGAGGACGCTCGCACCCATTGCCGATGACCCCATTCCGGCATCGCACGCGAAGACCACGTTGTGGATCTTCGTCGCCGTCGCCGTCGCCGTCGGCGAGCCGACGCCGCCGAACGCGGCTTCAGCTTCCTCGTCGTTCTTCGGCGTGTTCGAACCGAACAGGCCGGCCGTCGCACTGTTCATGTCGCGGCCCTTCGCCGCCTGTGTCTTGGCGAGCGCTGCCGACATGTCGCCGCCACCGTTCTCGAGGTCACGCTTCCGCGTCGCGATGAGGAAGAACGACGCCACCGCGCAGGAGACCGCGGCCGAGAGCACGACCGACAGAATCACGCCGACGTAGCTGTCCTTCGCCGTGCTCGTGAGCACCGCGATGATCGAGCCGGGCGATGCCGGAGCGACCAGACCGGAGCCGAACGCGACGTTCGTGGCAACACCGGTCGCACCACCCAGGATGACCGCGATGAACAGGATCGGCTTCTGGAGCACGTACGGGAAGTAGATCTCGTGGATACCACCCAGGAACTGGATGATGATCGCACCAGGGGCGGTCGAGCGGGCGATACCGACACCGAAGAAGGTGAACGCAAGCAGGATCCCGAGACCGGGGCCCGGGTTCGCCTCGAGCAGGAACAGGATCGACTTGCCCGACTGCTGCACCTGCTGAGCGCCGAGCTGGTCGAGCACACCGTGGTTGATCGCGTTGTTCAGGAAGAAGACCTTTGCCGGCTCGATGAGCACCGAGGCGAGCGGCAGCAGGTGGGCGCTCACCAGGAACTTCACCACGGCACCGAGCGCCGTTGCGATCGCGAGGAACGCCTTCGAGAGGATGAAATAGCCGAGCATGAACAGGCCGAACCCGAGCACACCGGCCGAGTAGTTGTTCACGAGCATCTCGAAGCCGGGGCGGATCTTGCCGTCCCAGATCTTGTCCATCCACTTGACCGCGTACGCGCCGACCGGACCGCAGATCATCGCGCCGAGGATCATCGTGGTGCCGGAGGCGCCGAGGATGACGCCCATCGCGAAGATCGAGCCGACCACCGCTCCGCGGATGTCGTAGATCATCCGTCCGCCCTGGATGGCGATCGCGAGCGGGATCAGATACGTCAGGATCGGTCCCACGACGCCGACGTTCGCGACGCCGTTCGTGGTACCGAAGCCGCCGAGGATGCCGACCGGAGTCCATCCGGTCTGGATGAAGAGCGCGGTGATGAGACCCCACGCGATGAAGATCGCGATGTTCGGCATCACCATGCCGGCGAGGAACGAACCGAACCTCTGGACGTGAACGCGGCCGGACGCGCGCTGCTTCGGCGCTTCGGTCGCTGCAACGGACGACGTTGTCATGAGCGTTTCTTTCTGTGGAGGGAGTGCTGCGGACGGAGTGGTTTGCGGTGGGTCGGGAACGTGGTCAGACCACGTGGGCGGCGAGTGCGGCAGCCTTGGCCGCCGCCGCCGTCGGCGCGGCGAGTGCCGCGCGGGCCATGTCGCGCGCCTGATCGAGGGTGTGGCGGCGGAGTTCGGCGCGCACGTCTGCAAGCGCAGCCGGGGTCATCGAGAGCGTCGTCGCGCCGAGGCCGACGAGGACGACGGCGAGGAGCGGATCGGCTGCGGCCTCACCGCAGATTCCGACGGCCTTGCCGGCGTCGGCGCCCGCCGCGCCAAGCTGCGCGACGAGCCGGAGGACCGCCGGGTGCCAGGGGTTCTGGTAGTGCGCGACGGTGCCGAGGAGGCGGTCGGCGGCGAGCGTGTATTGGGTCAGGTCGTTCGTGCCGATCGAGACGAAGTCCGCGTGATGGAAGACCTGGTCCGCCATCAGCGCGAGCGACGGGACCTCAGCCATCACACCCGCGGTCCGGATGCCGAGTTCGCGAGCGATCCGGACGAAGTACTCGGTCTCCTCCGCGTCCGCGACCATCGGTGCCATGACCCAGAGGTCCGCCTCGGTCTCCGCGTCGGCCGCGGCAAGAGCCGTGAGCTGGTCGCGGAGCACCGACTCATGGTTGCGGAGGGCCCGCAGGCCGCGGCGCCCGAGCGCTGGGTTCTCCTCGTGCTTGTCGGTGAGGAAGGACAGTGGCTTGTCGGCCCCCGCGTCGAGCGCTCGCACGACGACCTTCTTGCCGGGGAACGCTTCGAGCAGCTGCACGTAGGCGCGCTGCTGGGCCTCGACGGTCGGAGCTGTGGGTGCATCGAGGAACAGGAACTCCGTGCGGAAGAGTCCGACGCCCTCTGCACCGAGCGCCACGGCCTCGGCGGCGTCCGCCGGGTTGCCGAGGTTGGCGAGCAGCGGCACGTGCGTGCCGTCGGCGAGCGCCCCGGGCGTGACGGGCTCGCTGGCTGCGGCAGCTCGCTCTGCGATGCGCCGCGATGCATCGGCGAGCTGCGCTTCGGTGGGGTCGGCGATCACGACGCCGGCGGCGGCGTCCACGACGACCACGGTGCCCTCGCTCAGCGTGTCCGCCTCGGCGACCCCCACGATCGCCGTGATGCCCTTCGCTCTGGCGAGAATCGCGGTGTGCGATGTCGGGCCGCCATCACGCGTCACGAGGGCGAGCACCTTGTCGAGATCAAGCAAGGCGGTGTCCGCGGGAGCCAGATCGTGCGCGACGAGCACGAACGGGTGGTCCGACTCCGGGACGCCGGGCGCGGGGACGTTGCGCAGTTTCGCGATGATCCGCTGCGCGACGTCGCCGAGATCCGCGGCACGCTCTCCCATGTAGCCGCCCATGGCCGCGAGGATCTCCTGGAAGGCGCCGAACGCGTCATACACGGCACGCTCCGCGTTGGAGCCGTCCGCGATCCGCTTGTGCACGTCGTCGAGCAGGGTCGGGTCCTGCGCCATGAGCGCCTGTGCCTCGAGCACCGCCTGGGCGTCGCCGCCGGCGAGCTGACCGCGCTTGGTGAGATCCTCGGCGACCGCGGCGAGGGCCGCGTGCACGCGCTCGTTGGCCGCGGGGGCCGGTTCGGCAAGCGGCGTGCGGTCCGGCTCGCCGAGCGGATCGGCCATGCGAAGGACAGGTCCGCTCGCGATGCCTCGGCCGACTCCGGTTCCGAGCAGTTCGGGCATTCGAGACTCCTTCATCTCATCGAGGGCATCGGGGCTGAGCGTTCGCTGCGTTGCACCATACATCGATCCGCGTTGACAAACAAACACATCCGGCGATAAAAATGCAGAAACAGACACCCGTTTCGCGCCGATCTGCGATCCGTTCGGACATGCGTGCCCGAGCTTGTCCGAATTCCGCTCCGAACGGGCAGAATGACGGTCGGACAGCATCACGCGCCGACGCGGGATCCTGAGAAGTCCCGATACGAGCACCACAGACAAGGGCCGGCATGTACGCACCTGAACGCCACCAGCGCATCGTGGAACAGGCACGCAGTCACGGCAGAGTCGACGTGAAGGACCTGGCCGAGCTGCTCGAGGTGACCCCCGAGACGATCCGGCGCGACCTGACAAGCCTCGAACGCCGAGGACTGATCCGTCGTGCACACGGCGGCGCCATCGCCGTCGAACGGATCACGCTGCATCCCGGGGTGGGCGACCGCGGCGCGATCAACCAGGCAGAGAAGATGGTCATCGCGCAGGCCGCGCTCGACGAGCTGCCCGAGAACGGGTCGATCATCATCGACGCCGGAACCTCGACCATCTGCCTCGCCGAGATGCTGCCGGCCGACCGCGGTCTCACGGTCGTGACCCACAGCCTCCCGGTCGCCATGGCGGTTGCGAATCGGCCGGGGATCGACCTCCATCTGCTCGGCGGAAATGTGCGGAGCGACTCGCTTGCGGGAGTCGGCACGTGGACCCATCAGCTCGTCGGGATGGTGAGCGTGGACGTCGCGTTCCTGTCGATCAACGGCATCACGCCCGAACGCGGGCTCACCACGCACAACATCGCGGAAGCGGCAGTCAAATCGGCGCTCATCAAAGCCGCACGCCGCAGCATCCTGCTGGCTGACCACACGAAGTTCGGCCGCGAAGAGTTCGGACGCGTCGCGCCGCTCGCGGCGATCGACACGATCATCACGGATCCAGCCGTCAACCTCGATCTCGTCCGCGAGGTAGAGGCCGCCGGCACCGAGGTGTACTGGCCGGGCCGCTCCTGACCACCCCGCACGCACGCACGCCGATCGCCTCACTCGGAGGCGCTCGGCACCGGGCACCCGATACCCCGTCCCTCGCTACCATGAGGGCCCAGCGCAGGACGCTCGTCCGACCACGACAGGAGAACCGATGTCTGAAGCAACCCGTACCGTCACCGTCGCGAGCGCATCCGGCTTGCACGCCCGACCCGCCTCGCTCTTCGTGCAGGCGGTCACGACGTCCGGACACCAGGTGACGATCGCCAAGGGCGACAAGTCGGCGAACGCGGGCAGCATCCTCGGTCTGCTCGGTCTCGGCGTCGAAAACGGCGATGAGGTCACGCTGACCGTCGGCGGCGACAACGCCGACGCGGTGGCGGACGACCTGGTCACGTTCCTCCAGACCGACCACGACGCGGCCTGATTCATCCGCCCGCGCTGCCGGGCCGTGGCGCGTGGGCTCCGACCCGAACCGACACCGGGGGTGACACCGGGCGCCGATAGGGTTGGCTCATGACCCGCCTGCGCCTGGCTACCGTGAACGTGAACGGCATTCGTGCCGCGTTCCGCAAGGGCATGGGCGACTGGCTTTCCGGACGCGACATCGACATCCTCGCCCTGCAAGAGGTTCGCGCCAGCACCGACGATCTGCAGTCGCTGCTCGGCGATGAATGGAACGTCCTGCACGATCCCGCGACCGCAAAGGGCCGCGCCGGCGTCGCGCTCGCCTCGCGGCATCGCGCCGAGATCCATCGAGTGGAGCTCGGCCCGGACGACTTCGACTCCGCCGGTCGCTGGCTCGAGGCAGATTACGACGTCGACGGCACCGTCGTCACGGTCGTCTCCACCTATGTGCATTCGGGTGAGGCCGAGACTGCCAAGCAGGACGAGAAATGGAAGTTCCTCGACGCGATGACGGAGCGACTTCCCGCACTCGAACGACACAATCCGCTCGCCGTCATCGTCGGCGACCTCAATGTCGGCCATGACGAGCGCGACATCAAGAACTGGAAGGGCAACGTCAAGCGCGCCGGATTCCTCCCGCGCGAACGGGCGTACTTCGATCGGTTCTTCGGGGCACGCGACGAGCAGATCACCTGCGCCGACGGAACCCACGCCACCGGACTCGGATGGGTGGACGTCGGGCGCGCGCAGGCCGGCGATGTCGACGGTCCATACACGTGGTGGTCCTGGCGCGGCAAGGCGTTCGACAACGACAGCGGATGGCGCATCGACTACCAGATGGCCACCCCGGATCTTGCGCAGAAGGTCACGGCCTGTGCGGTCGACCGCGCGGACGCATACGACGAGCGATGGTCGGACCACAGCCCCGTCGTCGTCGACTACGACGTCTGACGCCTCGCCGACCGCACACCTCGATCTTCTCCGTTGGAGCTCCTCATGACCACACCTCGCCTCTTCTCCGGCATTCAGCCCTCGTCCGACTCTCTCCACCTCGGGAACTACATCGGCGCGCTCATCCAATGGCGCGACCTGCAGAGCGACTACGACGCCGTGTACTGCGTCGTCGACATGCACGCCATCACCACCCCGCAGGACCCGACCGAGCTCCGCGAGAACACGCGTCGGACCGCCGCCCAGTACATCGCCGCAGGCATCGATCCCACCAAGGCGACGCTGTTCATCCAGTCCCATGTCCCGGCACACGCACAGCTCGCATGGGTGCTGAACACCCTGACCGGTTTCGGCGAGGCGAGTCGCATGACGCAGTTCAAGGACAAGTCCGCGCGTCAGGGCGCCGAGAGCGCCTCGGTCGGCCTGTTCACCTACCCGATGCTCATGGCCGCGGACATCCTGCTCTACGACGCGGCAATCGTTCCGGTCGGCGATGACCAGCGCCAGCACGTCGAACTGACGCGCGATCTGGCGAACCGCTTCAACAGCCGGTTCGGCGAGACATTCGTGGTACCGGAGGCACGCATTCTCACCGAGACGGCGCGCATCTACGACCTCCAGAATCCGACGAGCAAGATGAGCAAGTCCGCCGCCACCGACGCGGGATTGATCAAGCTGCTCGACGAGCCGGCGCGGACCGCCAAGAAGATCCGATCGGCTGTCACCGACGCCGAGCGCACGATTCGGGCCGACTGGCAGTCCAAGCCAGGCGTGACGAACCTGCTATCCATCCTCTCGGCGTGCACGGGCAGCTCCCTGGACCAGCTCGAGGACGAGTTCGCCGGCAAGGGCTACGGCGATCTCAAGTCCGCCGTCGCGGATGCGGTCGTGGCTGAGCTCGAGCCGGTTCGCAGTCGAACGATGGAGCTTCTGGCCGATCCGGCGGAGTTGGATCGGCTGCTCGCCGTCGGAGCCGAGCGTGCGGCGTCCATCGCCGAGCCGACGCTCGAGCGCGTCTACGATCGCATCGGTTTCATCCCGAGCCCGCGCAGATGAGCGTCCCGGTCACGCTCAGCTCGCCCCGCGTCCGCCTCGATCTTCCGACCCGCGCCGACACCGTCGCCATTGCTGCGGCCTGCGTCGATCCCGAGATTCAGCGCTGGACGACGGTCCCGTCGCCGTACACCCCGCGCCATGCGCACTCGTTCGTGGACGCGTTGGTCGGTCCCGGATGGGCCTCAGGTCGCGAACGCACCTGGGCCATCCGCGAGCCGGGAAGCACGTGGCTGCGCGGCGTCATCTCGCTCCGCTCCGAGCATCGCGATGTCGGCTTCTGGATGGCACCGGAGGCGCGTGGTCGGGGCCTCATGCACGCGGCGCTCGATCTCGTGGCTGCGTTCGCGCTGACTGAGCTCGGCTGGCCGGACGTCTACTGGGAGTGCAACGTCGGCAACGTCGCGTCTGCAGCGGTCGCCCGCGGGTGCGGGTTCGTGTACACCGGGACGGGCATCGGCCTGTTGCCGGGGCGAGACGGAGAGCCGAACCTGGTCTGGCATGGGCTGCGCGCCGCCACCGGGACGCCCGCAGGGGCCCTTCCGTGGCCCGCAGAAACATCGCACCACGCGTGAGACATTTCGCTGTTCGTGAACGCAGGCATCCCGTTCGGTAGCACGTCAGTCGCTGTGGATAGGCTCGATCCGTGACGGAGTCAGGGCGACAGGCAGTTTTGGCCGCCGAAGAACGCGCGATGCGCCGGGCTCTCGAACTGGCCGGGTACGGGCCGGTCACGGGCGATCATGCTCGCGTCGGGGCGGTGATCCTCGCGCCGGACGGCAGTGTGCTCGCCGAGGGCTATCACCGTGGAGCCGGCACCCCGCACGCCGAGGTGGACGCGCTGTCACATCTCGCGCCGGGTGCGGCTGCCGGCAGCACGGCGGTCGTCACCCTCGAACCCTGCAACCACCACGGTCGGACCGGGCCGTGTGCGGTCGCGCTGATCGATGCGGGCGTCGCGCGGGTCGTGTATGCAATCGATGACCCGTCCCCGACCGTGCACGGTGGTGCCGAGCGGATGCGCGCGGCAGGAATCGACGTCGTCTCGGGCGTCATGGCGTCGGAGGCCGAGTCGTTCCTCGAACGATGGCTTCGTTCCGTCCGGCTGGGGCGTCCCTGGATCACGGTGAAGTGGGCCGCCAGCCTCGACGGACGCGTCGCCGCGAGTGACGGGACAAGTCGCTGGATCACCGGGGCGGCGGCCCGTCAGCACGTGCACGAGCAACGCGCCGCGCACGACGCGATCCTGGTCGGAAGCGGCACGGTGCTCGCCGACGACCCGAGCCTCACCGCGCGCGGCGATGCCGGGGAACTGCTGTCGGAGCAGCCGCTCCCCGTCGTGTTCGGCGAGCGATTGGTGCCGGCCGAGGCGCAGGTCATGCGCCACCCGCGGGGGTTCCTGCAATGCTCGGGCCACGATCTCCCCGCCGCGCTCGACGTGCTGCATCGCCGCGGCATCCACACGGTGCTCGCCGAGGCGGGGCCGACCCTCACGTCGGCGCTGATCCGCGCGGGCGTGGCCGACGAGCTCCTCATCTACGTCGCACCGATCCTTCTCGGCGGCCCGTACTCCGCCGTCGCAGACATCGGCGTCGGAACAATCGCCGACCGAACACGCTTGATCGTCGTATCGACCACCACCCTGGGCCCAGATCTCCTTATCCGCGCCCGCATCGACCGGAGCACGACATGACCGATGCTTTGACTTCGCCGACACCGGGCAGCCCGGTCCAATTCGAGGTGTCCACGCGCGTGCCGACGGTGCATGGCACGTTCGAGATGCGGGCGTACCGCGATCTGGTGACCGGCGCCGAGCACGTGGCGATCATCGCGCCGATGCCGGATGGTGCGGCCCCGACGGACGGCGCCCTCGTGCGCGTGCATTCCGAGTGCCTGACGGGCGAAGCGTTCGGATCGTTGAAGTGCGAATGCGGTCCGCAGCTGGATGCCGCGCTCGATGCGATCGCGGTAGACGGCGGGGTCGTGGTCTATCTGCGCGGGCAGGAGGGTCGCGGCATCGGTCTGATCAACAAGCTCAAGGCGTACCGCCTGCAGGAGGACGGCTTGGACACCCTCGACGCGAACCTGGCGCTCGGTCTTCCGGCCGACTCACGTGAATACGGCGGCGCTGCGGGAATCCTCGGCGATCTCGGCCTTAGGAGCGTCCGGTTGTTGTCCAACAACCCGGAGAAGCAGCGCCAGCTCGAAGAACACGGCATCATCGTTACCGAGCTCGTCCCGCTGGTCGTCGGCGTGTCCGCCCAGAACAGCGGCTACCTCGACACGAAGCGAGAACGCATGGGTCACGTCCTGCCGGAGCGGCTCGGCGCAGAAACACGCCGCTGACACCGACCCCCGCCTCGCCGTCCGGCGGCCCAGCACAGAACGGCACAACCCGGAAGGCATCATGAGCACGTTCTTCAGCAGAGGCCGCAAGCAGACCGGTCCGCGGGCAACCTTCGGAACGCTTCTGCCCTACCTCTTCGAGCACCGCGGCACGATGGCATTCATCATCGTGCTCAGCGTGCTCGGTGCGCTCGCGTCGCTCGCGCAGCCCCTGCTCGTCAACCAGGTGATCGTGGCGGTGCAGCACGGTCGGACCCTCACGCTCCTCGTCTGGAGTCTGGCGGGCCTTGTCGTCCTCTCCGGCGTCCTGAACGGGTATCAGCACTTCATGCTGCAGCGCGCTGGTGAGGGCGTGGTCCTCTCGAGCCGCAGACGGCTTGTCGCCAAGATCCTTCATCTCCCGATCTCGGAGTTCGACGCGCGACGAACCGGCGACCTCGTCAGCCGCGTCGGCAGCGACACGACGCTGCTCCGCGCTGTGCTGACGCAGGGCCTCATCGAGGCGATCGGCGGCGCACTCACGTTCATCGGCGCGATCATCGGCATGGCGATCATCGACCCGCTCCTCCTCGGGATCACCGTGGTGATCATCGCCCTCTCCATCGTGTTCGTCGGCGCGCTGTCGCGACGGATTCGCATCGCGTCGAAGGCCGCTCAGGAGAAGGTCGGTGATCTGACGGCGGCCGTCGAGCGCGGGATCGACGGCGTCCGGACGATCCGCGCGGCTGGCGCGACGGAGCGCGAGATCGTCGAAATCGACGGGCACGCCCAAGCTGCCTACCGCCGTGGGCTCGACATCGCCCGGATGTCCGCGTTCGTGGTCCCGGTGTCCTTCATCGCACTGCAGGTGTCGTTCATCGTGGTGATCGGCGTCGGCGGGGCGCAGGTCGCGGCCGGCGTTGTGTCGATCGCCACCCTCGTGACGTTCATCCTCCTGCTCTTCATGATGGTCGCCCCGCTCGGTCAGGCCATGGGCGCGGCGATCGCCGTCAACCAGGCGCTGGGCGCGTTGGGGCGCATCGAGGAGATCCTGCATCTGCCGGACGAGTCCCACGACGATCGCGCCGTGACTCCAGCGCCGGCGATCACGACGACCGATGCGATCACGTTCGAACACGTGTCGTTCGCGTACCCGGTGTCCGAAAACGCCGACGCATCCGCTGACGGCACACCGACCGCACCGGACGCGCTCGATCCCGTGCGCCCGTCCGGACGAGCCACCGACGGTGATGCTGCCGAGCACCGCGCTTCGCACCCGGTCCTCGACGACGTCTCGTTCAGCGTTCCGCGCGGAGCACGCGTCGCACTCGTCGGGCCCTCCGGTGCCGGCAAGTCCACGACCCTCGCCCTCATCGAACGCTTCTACGACCCGACGGACGGGGTCATCCGCCTCGGCGGCATCGACATCCGCGGCATCGATCGCGCGGACCTGCGGTCGCAAATCGGGTACGTGGAGCAGGATGCCCCGGTGCTCGCGGGCACGATCCGCGCCAACCTGCTGCTCGGTGCACCCGATGCGTCGGAGGACGCGTGCATCCGGGTGCTCGAGGCCGTCAATCTCGGCGATGTCCTCGACCGAGACCCGCGCGGATTGGACGCGCAGGTCGGAGAAGACGGGGTGATGCTCTCGGGCGGCGAGCGGCAGCGACTCGCCATCGCTCGTGCGCTGCTCGCAGCTCCCCCGATCCTGCTGCTGGACGAGTCGACCTCATCGTTGGACGGCGTGAACGAGCAGCGCATGCGGCTGGCGATCGATGCGGTCGCCGCGGATCGAACGCTGATCGTGATCGCCCATCGGCTCAGTACCGTCGTCGATTCCGACATCATCGTCGTCGTCGAACACGGGCGCGTCATCGGCCAGGGCACGCACTCCGAGCTGGTGCAGACCGTGCCGCTCTACCGCGACCTCGCAAAGCACCAGCTGCTGGTGTGAGCGGGCCGCTCGCTCCGCTCGTCAGAGCTGCGCGCCGCCGGGCTGCTCGATGCCGGTGTCGACGTCGCTGACGCCGGTGTGACCGCCGGCGGCGCGAATCTCGTCGAGCGCGGCCGCGCTCGGCTCGGCCGCGACGCCTGCGATGAGGTCCTCGAACACGAAGACATCGAGGCCCGCGGCGACCGCGTCGAGCGCGGTCGCGCGGACGCAGTGGTCGGTCGCGATGCCGACGATGTCCATCGCGTGCACCCGTCGCTTCGCGCAGATGTCCGCCAGGGAGGCGCCACTCGCCGCATCGACGCCGTCGAACGCCGAGTAGGCGGGCACCCCCATCCCCTTCCGAATGTGGATGTCGACGTCGTCGATCTCGAGATCGGGGTGATACCCGGCACCAGGCGTGTCCGCGACGCAGTGGACCGGCCACGTGGTGACGAAGTCGGGCTGTCCGTCGAGTGCGAAATGACCGCCGTTGTCGTTGTCCGCATCATGCCAGTCACGGGAGGCGACGATGAGGTCGTATTCGTCGGCATGCCGTTCGAGAAAGTTGGTGATCCGGCTCGCGACCCGCGCGCCTCCGGTGACGCCGAGGGCGCCGCCCTCGGTGAAGTCGTTCTGAACGTCGACGATCATGAGCGCGCGAGTCATGCGCCCATTGTGCACGGCGTCTCGGCGAACCGCGGCGGAGCCGTCAGGCGTTCGACAGGTTGTTGCCGCATCGGTACACCGCGGTCGTGACCGTGTCGAGGGCGGGGAGCGCCGCCGCGAGTGTCGATCCGAGCGCGTAGAACGCGAACGTGAGGCGGGTGCCGTCCGCCGCGTCGATGTAGCCGCCGAGCGTCTCGGCGCCGTCGATCCAGCCGGTCTTCGCGTGCACGTGGCCCCGTGCGACCGCGTTCGCGCCGGTGAACCGGCCGACGAGGGTGCCGGTCTCGCCCGAGACCGGCAGCGCCTGCGCGAGCACGCCGAGTCCGTGCGCGCCGGCCTGCACTTGAACCATGAGGTGCGCGATGAGCGTCGGGGGCACGGCGTTGTCGGGGCTCTCACCAGAGCCGTCTCTGATGGTGATCCCGGTTGCGTCGATGCCGTAGGCGGTTGCGAGCTCGTGCTCGTCGAGCGCGGTCAGGCTTGCGGCCGAACCGCCGTAGCCCGCCCGGACGGACGAGATCCGCTCGAGCATCTCGGCGAGTGTGTTGTCCGAGACCGGGATCATCTGCGCGATGAGCGTCGACACGGGCTGCGACTCGACCTCGCCGATCACGGTCGTGCTCGTCGTCGCGCGATGCACGATCTGCGCCGATGCAGCACCGACGACGCCGGCTTGCTCGAGCGCGGTCCGGAACAGCGACCCGGCTCGACCGACCGGGTCGGTCGAACGCGGCGAGGTCTCAAGGGCAGGATTTGCGCGATCGCCGTCGACCATGAGCGCGGTGACCTCTGGCTGGTACCCGATCGTTCGTTCCGTCACGGGCCACGAGGGGTCCCACGCGTCGGCGTCGTTCCAGTAGCTGTCGTCCGTCACGATCGTCGTGATCGGCGTCGTGCCGAGATGCGCTTTCACCTGCGCGGCGAGCGCCGCGAGCGTCGGGGCACCCGTGTAGACCGTCTGACCTCCTTGGGACAGGGTCGGGTCGCCGTGTCCGACGAGCGCGATGGTGCCGGCCCCCTCGTCGGTGACCGTCGTCGGGATCCGGTAGTCCGGCCCGAGCACGGCGAGCGCGGTTGCCGTGGTGAGCGTCTTCATCACGCTGCCGGTCGCTGCCGGGGTCTCGCCGGAGCGGTCGAACAGGGCCGTTCCCGTCGCGGCATTCATGACGAAGCCTTCGAACCGTCCGAGCCCGGGCGCTGTCGCGGCTGCGTCGATCACGCAGGTTCGCACGACGGTCGGGCTGGGCGTCGGTGTCGGTGTCGCTGTCGGACTGGGTGTCGGTGTCGCATTTGCGACCGCGGACGCGCCGGATGTCCCCGATGCAGCGGTCGACGCCGACGACGCGGCCAGCGGGGCGCCGCTCGGGGTCGTCGCAAACGCGAGCGCGACGGCTCCGCCCGACCCGATCAGGAGGGCGGCGATCAGCGCCGTGACACCCCATGCCATCGGGCGCGAGGCGATGGAGCGTCGCAGCCGGCGCACGCCGAGCGGATCGCGCGGGGCGGCGGGTCCGGACATCTCACCAATGGTACGTTCTGCCGCGCGTCTGGCCGGCGTCCTGACCGGTCTATCAGCCGTCCCCGCGGCCCCGCTGCCCGGCGCTCAGTCGTGACCGGGATAGCGCACACCCACCTGTTCTCTCGCCGCGTCGAGCACGCCCATGATCGCCACCGACTGGGCAGCGGGCATGAGGGGCGAGTCGAGCGAGCCGTCCTCGATGATCGTTTCGAAGGCGCGGGCTTCGTGCATATAGCCGGCGAGATCCTCCCGACCGTCGAACGACTCGATGACGGTGCCGTCGCGGTCACAGAGACGGTAGGTCGTGGGGGCGTACCAGGTGCTGTCGATGTCGATCCGTCCGTCCTCGCCGATGATCGACGCGGTGTTCGGGCTGCGCAGGTCGAGCGCGCAGTGCAGGAGCGACTGCGCGCCTCCTTCGTGGGTCAGGAGCATGGCCATCTGCGTGTCGACGCCCTGGTCGCTCAGCGTTCCCGCGGCGCGCACGCTCGTTGGGAGCCCGAGCATGTCAACCGCGAACGAGACCGGATAGATACCGAGATCGAGGAGCGCGCCACCGCCGAGCGCCGGATCGTTGAGCCGATGCCGAGGGTCGGTGGGGAGCACCTGCCGATGCGAGGCCTCGACGATCCGTGGCCTGCCGATGCGGCCTTCGGCGACAAGGGCGCGAATCCGCGCGCTCTGCGGGAGGAACCTGGTCCACATCGCCTCCATCACCGCGACCCGGGAGGCTCGTGCTGCGTCGACGACGGCGCTCGCCTCCGCCGCGGTGACCGTGAAGGCCTTCTCGACGAGCACATGCTTTCCGGCCGCGATCGCGCGGAGCGCGTCCTCGGCGTGCATGGCGTGCGGCGTGGCCACGTACACGGCGTCGACGTCGGACGCGGCGACCAGCTCGTCGTACGACCCGTATGCGGATGCGATGCCATACTGTGCGGCGAATGCGGCGGCGCGCGAGGCGGTCCGCGATCCCACCGCGGTGAATGCGATGCCGCCGGCCATGCAGTCCGCGACGAACGTGTGCGCGATGCCGCCGGTGCCGAGGACGCCCCATCGAATGCTCATGCACCCTGTCTACCTGGGCACGGCTCGCCCGGGCGGCGGCGCGCGCACGCCGCACGGGGTCCGCCGACGCGACCAAGGGCATCGGGCCGCAGGTGTGCGCAAGCCGGGCCCGATCGCACACGCGACCACGCGCACCCGGCCGCAGGCGTGCGCGAGCCGCACCGCGCCTCCTGGCCGATCCGGATGATGCCCCAAGCAGTGGTCGGTACAGTCGGCGATGAGCACTGGAGGACGACGATGACCGACAGCACCGTTCCGGCGTGGTGGACGACGGCGGTCGTCTACCAGATCTATCCGCGGAGCTTCGCGGATGGCAACGGGGACGGCATCGGCGATCTGCGCGGGATCCGCGGGCATCTCGATCATCTGCAGGATCTCGGCGTCGACGTCGTCTGGCTCTCACCGATCTACCGGTCGCCGCAGGCCGACAACGGATACGACATCAGCGACTACGAGGACATCGATCCGATGTTCGGCACGATCGACGAGTTCGACACGCTGCTCGGCGAGATCCACGCACGCGGGATGAAGCTGATGATGGACCTCGTCGTGAACCACACGAGCGACGAGCATCCGTGGTTCCAGGCGGCACGCTCGTCGACGAAGAACCCGAAGCACGATTGGTACATCTGGCGCCGGCCCATCGACGGTGCGGAGCCGAACCGGTGGCGGAGCGCGTTCGGCGGTCCGGCCTGGGCGTGGAACCCGCCTACACAGGAATACTTCCTGCACATGTTCGCGCCGCAGCAGCCGGACCTCAACTGGGCGAACCCGGCGATGCGCGACGCGATCTACACGATGATGAATCGCTGGCTCGACCGCGGTGTCGATGGATTCCGGATGGACGTCATCGATCACATCGCGAAGGATCCGGACGCGCTCATCGACCCGTCGAGCGAGCGCTACGTCATGCAGCCGCAGGCGCACGACTACCTGCGCGAGATGCACGAGCGCGTCTTCGCGCCGCGGCAGGAAGCGCTCCTCACCGTCGGCGAGATGCCTGGCGTGACGATCGAGGATGCGATCCGGTTCACCGATCCCAAGCGCCACGAGCTGGACATGGTGTTCCAGTTCGAGCATGTGGACCTCGATCGGGGTCCTGACTCGAAGTTCGACAACCATCGGGCCCCGCTCGGCGCGCTGAAGCGGTCGCTCGCACGCTGGCAGGACGGCCTGGCCGACCGCGGATGGAACTCGCTGTATTTGGGGAATCACGACCAGCCGCGCGCCATCTCCCGCTTCGGCACCGTGCCCCCCGGCTCAGACCGGCTCCGATATGAGACAGCGACCGCTCTCGCGACCGCCCTGCACCTGCATCGCGGCACGCCGTATATCTACCAGGGCGACGAGATCGGGATGACGAACGCGGGATTCACCACCATCGACGACTATCGCGATGTCGAGACGCTGAACTACTACCGCTCGCAGGTCGGTCGCGGCGTGCCTGCGGCGACGGTGCTCGAGGCCATCGGGTTCCGGAGCCGCGACAACGCACGGACCCCGATCCCATGGACGGGCGACGGCGCGAGCTCGTTCACCGATGGCGTCCCGTGGATCGGGATGGCGGCCGCCGCTGACCGGATCAATGTCGCCGACGATCGCGCAGCGGGGACTCGCTCCGTCTTCGAGTATTACCGCCGTCTGATCGCGCTTCGACACGACTCCGAGGTCGTGCGCCTTGGCGCGTTCGCACTGCTCGAGCCGGACCACAAGCAGCTCTGGGCCTTCCGGCGGTGTCGCGGCGCCGACGCGCGCATCGTGCTGGTGAACTGCAGCGACGAGCCCTGCCCGGTGCCGGACGCGCTGCGCGCGCGGCTCGGACCACTGGTCCTCGGCAACCTCCAGCGTGCAGAGGCCCTCACGAAGGGGCCGGACGATGCGGATGCTGCAGGCGCCGAGTCAGTCGAGGCGGCGGGACCGCGAGCCGATGACGTTCTCAATGTCGGGATCCTCGCGCCGTGGGAGGCCCGGGTCTTCCGCGAGTGCACGGAACCTGACAAATGAGCGAAATCACAAGCTCGGCGCTGTCCGGATCGCGATTCGCCTGACATTCTTATCGCGGCCCGCTTTCTTGGTCGATTCCGAGCCCGATCTCTGTTCCGTGAAAGCAAGGCCTCGACGACACATCCGCTCGTCGGCCCTCACGGTATGGAAGGTCGTGCATGATCGACAGTGCGCCCGCGACACGACCTGCGCCGCGAACGCAGACTGCCGTGCTGTGCGTCGATCTCGACCACACGCTGATCCGGACCGACCTGCTCTGGGAAGCGGCGGTGCGATACATCGCTCCGAACCCGCTCCGCATTCTCGTGCTCATCGTCATGGTGCTTCGTGGACGCGCTCGCCTGAAGCAGTGGCTCGCTGATCGCGTGTCGATCGACGTCGCAGACCTGCCGTTCAAGGAACCCGTCCTCGACCTCGTCCGGACGGAGCGGGCTCTGGGTGCGCGGACCGTCCTCGCCACTGCGTCACCGGAGCGTTGGGCGCACCAGGTCGCCGCTGTGCACCACCTCATGGATGACGTCATCGCCACGTCGGGAGAGCACAACCTCGCCGGCGCGACGAAAGCGGAGGCGCTGGTCGCCCGGTACGGCGAGCGCGGCTTCGTCTATGTCGGGGATTCGCGCCGCGATGTCGCGGTGTGGCGGCATGCTGCCCGGGCGGTCGCTGTCGACGCAGATGCCGCCGTCATCCGCAGCGTGCGCAGCCTCGGCATCGACGTCGCAACGATCGATACGACGGCTCGAACCCGGGCCGGTTGGCGCGCCTGGGTGCGGCAGATCCGCATCCATCAGTCGGTGAAGAACCTGCTCGTCTTCCTCCCGCTCCTCGCGAGCCTCCGCGACCGCAGCTGGTCGGATGTCGAGGCGAGCGTGCTCGTGTTCGTCGCCTTCACCGCGCTGACCAGCGCCGTGTACATCTGGAACGATCTCGGTGACCTCGACGCGGACCGCGCGCACAGCCGCAAGCGATTCCGTCCGCTCGCTTCGGGAGCGATCAGCATTCCGAGCGCCCTCATCGTCGCACTGCTGTTCGCGGTCGGGGCGTTCGTGCTCGCAATCGCCATCGATCCGCTCGTCGCGTTCGCGATCGGCGTCTACCTCGTCGGAACGATCCTCTATTCGGCGTATCTCAAACGCGTCCTCGTGGCGGATGTCGTAGTCCTGGCGTGCCTCTACATCGCACGCGTCCTCGCCGGCTGCGCCGCCCTGCACATCGTGCCGTCCGTCTGGCTGCTGCTCTACTGCGCCTTCCTGTTCTTCAGCCTCGCGCTGATGAAGCGCTGTGCCGAGCTGTCTCGCGAGTCCGACGTCTCCCGCAACAAGCGCGGATACATCCCGGCGGACCGCACGATGCTGTTCGCGCTCGGCGCCACGTCCGGGGTGGCATCGGCCCTGGTCTTCGGGCTCTACATCGACAGCCTGTCGGCGAACCGGCTGTATCAGGCGCCGGTGCTGCTCTGGCTGATCGTCCCGCTCCTCCTGTACTGGATCGCGCGCGCGTGGATCCTGACCAACCGAGGTTGGATGCACGACGATCCTGTCGTCTTCGCGCTCCGGGATCGCGCCAGCATCGTGACCGGCGCGCTCGTGATCGTCATTGCGATCGCAGCCGTGGTGGTGCAGCTATGACGCGCGTTCCCGTCTCCTCGTGGGGACGACTGCGCGCGGACCCGCACGAGGTCGTCGTGCTCCGCGATCGCCAATCGGCGCGGGAGGCCGTGGTCGCGTCCGGTCGGCCGGGTCTCGCTGCCGGCATGGAACGCAGCTACGGCGACGTCTCCACGAACGCCGCGGGCACCCTGTGGGACACGCGTGGCCTCGACAAGCTGATCGCGTTCGACGAGGAGACCGGCGTCCTGCGTTGCGAGGCCGGGGTGCTGCTGCGCGACATCCAGGAGCTGTTCTCGGGTCGCGGCTGGATGCTCGCCGTCGCGCCGGGCACCGAATGGGTGACCGTCGGTGGTGCGATCGCGAACGACGTGCACGGCAAGAACCACCATCGGGTCGGATCGTTCGGGAACCACGTGGTCGGCATCACACTCCTCCGCACCGACGGCACGGTGATCGAGTGCGGCCCGGACACCGAGCCCGAGTGGTTCGCCGCAACGGTCGGCGGTCTCGGCTTGACCGGCGTGATCCTCGACGCACGCATCCGACTGCGCCGTGTGCCCGGCCCCTGGTATGCGACGGAGCGAGTCGTCTTCGAGACGCTCGATGAGTTCTTCGCGATCACCGCGGCGAGCGCCGACTGGGACTCCAGCGTCGCTTGGATCGACATCACCACCGATGGTGGGCGACGCGGGGTGGTCACGCGAGCGAATCCGGTCGCGGCAGCGGATCGCCCGCTGCCGGCGGATCGGCGTCGCGCCGTCCCGGTCACACCGCCGTTCTCCGGCGTGAATCGCGCGACCCTGCCGCTGCTGAATCGCGCCTACTACCGGGCGCAGCGAGCTGCCGCCGGTCACGCGATCGAGCACTACCGACAGTTCTTCGCCCCACTCGACGCCATCGGTGACTGGAATCGGCTGTACGGACCGCAGGGGTTCTACCAGTACCAGAGCCTGGTGCCACCGGAGCACGCTGCGGACGCGACCCGGTCCATGCTGGCCGAGGTATCGGCCTCCGGACTCGGATCGTTTCTCGGCGTGCTGAAAACTATGGGGACCATTCCCTCGGTCGGCCTGCTCAGCTTCCCCGCACCCGGGGTGAGCTTCGCCCTCGACTTTCCCGCCGGTGCACCGGGAACCCTGGAACTGTTCGCGCGACTCGACGCGATCGTCATGGCAGCGGGCGGCCGGCTGTATCCGGCGAAAGACGCCCGCATGCCGCGGTCGATGTTCGCTGCCGGCTATCCGCGTGCGGCCGCGTTCGCCGCCTTCCGTGATCCGGGCATCAGCTCGGATCTGTCCCGTCGACTCCTGGGGAGCTGATCAGCATCGTGGAACGCATCGTCATCGTCGGAGCGACGTCCGTCATCGCGCAGGAAACGCTCCGCGCGCGTCTGGCGAGCAGCAACGCGGAAGTACATCTGATCGGCCGCGACGCCGACCGCCTCGATGCGGTGCGGGCCGACCTCGCAGTGCGGCTTCCGTCGTCGTCGTTCACGGTGGAGGCGTTCGACCTCACCGACATCGACGCGATCGCAGCCGCAGCGACGCGCCTGACCGAGGAGTCCGCACCCGAACTCGTCCTCATCGCCCACGGCTCGCTGGGGTCGCAGGAGCGGGCGCAGGAGGATCTCCGCCTCGCGCACGAGCAGCTCACGGTCACGGGAGTGTCGCCGGCGCTCTGGATGGAAGCGTTCGCCGACCGGATGACCCGGGGCACGATCGCCGTGATCGGATCGGTGGCGGGCGATCGAGGCCGGAAGAGCAACTATCTCTACGGGGCGGCGAAGGGCCTCATCGAACGCGTCGCCGAGGGCTTGCAGCATCGGCTCGCCGGATCGCAGGTCCACGTCGTGCTCATCAAGCCGGGGCCGACGCGCACGCCGATGACGGACCATCTTGCGCAAGTGGGTGCGCGTCTCGCCGACGCGCACGACGTCGGCGCTCGCGTCGCATCCGCGATCGCCGCGCGCCGACGGACCGTCTACGCGCCGGCGATCTGGCGCCCGATCATGCTGGTCGTGCGGTCGATCCCCGCGCCGATCTTCAATCGCCTCGACCTCTAGTCCATCGGTCACCCGACCGCCTTCACCTCGTCGGTGCACCGCCGACCCAGCAACGGAACATCACCATGCAGCATGCACGCTCCTCCCGCTCGGACCGCCGGTCCTATCGTGGCTTCAGCCGGTTCTTCGGCACGCCCGTTCGAGCCGTCATCTCGAGCGTGCTCGTCATCGTGATCGCGATCTGCGTCTGGCTCGGCGGCTCGCTCGGCGTTGCGCTCGCGGCGCCGGGAACGGACAGCGTGGCTGCGCGTGTCGCCGAGTGGGGGCGCGTCCACGGGCTCGGATGGGCCATCACGGGCCTCGAGCACGTGCAGTACCAGCTGACGAAGCCGAAGACCGGCGGAACGGTCGCCGGCGGGCTTCCGAAGGTCGGCACGAAGTCCCCGAGCGCTACGCCGAGCCCGACACCGTCGGCGACGCCCACGACGTCACCCGCGCCCGCGGATCTGACGCCGATCGTGTCGTCGCCGACGCTCGCCGGCGAGGGGCAGTGGAGCACCCTGTACTCGGTCAACGGCTCCCCCGCTGCTCGCGTCGCGTTCCTCCGACCCGACACCATCCACACCTCGTACTACGTGCAGGTGATCTGGATGGACCCGAAGCTGGTGTCGTTCCAGCTCTACCCCGGCTACCAGGTGCCCGGCCCCGCCGCTGGAGGCCCGAACCAGATCCCGGCGGACAAGCTCGGCTCCGTCCTCGCCACCTTCAACTCGGGATTCCTCATGGCGGACGCGAACGGCGGCTACTGGCAGAACGGGCACGCGGTGATACCGCTGCGCACCGGCGCCGCGTCGATGGTGTTCACCGCCGACGGACACGTCAGCGTGGAGGCGTGGCCGGGCGGCGACCCGGGACCGAACGTCGTGGCGGTGCGGCAGAACCTCAACATGCTCATTCAGAACGGCGTCGTCGCCGCAGACGCAAACCAGGCCAACGCGGTCGCCTGGGGCCGGACGGTCGGCAATGCCGCGTACGTGTGGCGCAGTGCGATCGGGGTGCGCGCCGACGGGTCGATCGTGTCGGTCGTCGGACCTGCGATGGATATCGGCACGCTCGCCGGCGTGCTCAAGGCCGCTGGTGCGGTGAACGCGATGGAACTCGACATCAACCCGTCGTGGACGAACTACATCACCTACAGCCATCCCACGCCGACGACGGCCGTGCCGAGCGTGTTGCCGCCGCCGAACTCCTACGTGAACGCGAGTCGGTACATCCAGCCGTCGTCGCGTGACTTCGTCGCGGTGTATCCACGCTCGTGACCAGCGTGTGAGATGGAACAAGCCCCCCCGGCTTCTGCCGGGGGGCTTGTTCGTTGTGGAGCCGCCTAAGGGAATCGAACCCTTGACCTATTCATTACGAGTGAATCGCTCTGCCGACTGAGCTAAGGCGGCGGGTGTGACGGTGACCGGCACGGGTGTCCACAATACAGGATGGTCGGGGGCGCAGCGACACGTGACCCGATGACCGCGGGCCGGAACGGCCGCGGGCTCGTGCTGCCCCGACGCGCTTCCGCAGCGCTCGCGCGCTATCGGGTGGCACGGGCGACGGTGACGAGGAGCGCCTCGAGCGCGAGGAGCGCGGCGACGTTCGCCGCGATCCGCTGCCGCGCGAGCGTGACAGCGTCCAGAATCTCGAGCGCGGCTGCAGGCGGCACGGCCGCGAGGTGGTCGCGGAGCTCGTCGCGCATCGACAGGTTGACGAGATCGGTGGGCGCGCCGAGACCGAGGAGGAGCAGATCGCGGTACAGGGACATCACGTCGACGAGGATGCGGTCGAGACCGTCGCGGAGGCTGCGCGTGGCTCGCCGCTTCTGGTCCTCTTCGAGCGCGCGCAATTGGGAACGGAGCGCAGGCGGCACCGTTCCACCCGGTTCAATACCGAGTGACCGCAGTGCTGCCTCACGCTCTTCCGCGTCCCGCTCCTGCGTGATCGCCTTGGCGTCCTCGTCTGCCACGGCGAGCAGGGATGCGGCGGCGAGCACCGCCTCCCCGACGGTCCGAACGGCGAGGACGGTCTCGAGGGTGCGGCGGCGGCGGTCTCGGGCCTCCGTGCTCGTGGCGAGGCGCTGCGCCATCCCGACGTGGCTCTGCGCCTGCCGGGCGGCGTCCATGGCGAGCGGACGGTCGACACCTGTCCGAGCGACGATGAGGTCAGCGACGGACTCGATTCCTGGGATTCGGAGCCGGACCGACCGCACCCGTGACCGGATGGTGGGGATGAGGTCGGCCTCGCTCGGCGCGCAGAGGATCCAGACGGTTCCGGGCGGCGGCTCCTCGAGCGCCTTCAGCAGGAGGTTGGAGGTGCGTTCGGTCATGCGGTCGGCATCTTCGACGACGATGACGCGGTACCTGCCGACGGACGGGGCGTAGTGCGAGCCCGTGACCAGCGAGCGGATCTCGTCGATGGTGATGATGACCCGCTGGGTGGTGAGCACCGAGACGTCCGGATGGGTTCCGGCGAGGACCTGCTGCAGGGTGCGGTCGTCGTTGGGGCCGCTGCCCACGAGGGCTGCGGCGAACGCCCGCGCGACTGTTGAGCGGCCGGAGCCCGGAGGGCCGGTGATGAGCCACGAGTGGGTCATCGTGCCGGAGCCGTCGGCGGACTCGGCGGCAGCGCGGAGGGTGGCGACCGCTTCTTCTTGGCCGGTGAGGCCATCCCACACGCTCATGGTGCAATCGTTCCAGATGCCGCCGACGTGGTCATCGGTGCGCGGCGGGGAGGCGCGCGGCGACGGCAGCCTGGATCGCTCGGCCGAGGTCTTCCGCCGGTCGCGTAGCGTCGAGCACCAGGAAGCGGTCCGGGTCATTGCCCGCCATCGCGAGGAACGCGTCGCGCACGGCCGTGTGGAATGCCACGGCCTCCCGTTCGAGCCGGTCAAGGCCCCCGCGACTCCGCGTCATCCGGCCTCTGCCGATCGCCGGATCGATGTCGAGGACGACCGTGAGATCTGGTTGGAGGTTGTCGGCCGCCCAGTTGGAGATCGTTCGGATCATCGCGTCGCCGAGGTGTCGTGCGACGCCCTGGTACGCCACGGACGAGTCGATGTAGCGGTCCTGGACGACGACGATGCCGTCGTCGAGCGCGGGCCGGACGACGGTCTCGACGTGGTGGGCTCGATCGGCAGCGTAGAGCAGCGCTTCGGCTCGCGGGGCGATGTGGCCGCGTTCGTGGAGCACCATCTGCCGGATCTGCTCGCCGAGCGGGGTGCCACCGGGCTCGCGCGTCCGTAGCACGCGATGGCCGCGCTCCTGGAGCCAGGACTCGAGGAGCGCGGCCTGCGTTGATTTGCCCGCGCCGTCACCGCCTTCAAGCGTGAGGAAGAACCCGGCGTCCCGCGGGCGGTCCGACTGCGTCGGCGCGGTCGTCACGATTTCGTGCTCGAGCGCTTCGCCGGCGCCTTTTTGGCAGAGGCGCGCTTCGGCTTCGCCGGTCCTTTCGCACGCTTATCGGCGAGCAGTTGGACTGCTCGGTCGAAGTCGACGCTCTCGACGTCCTCTCCCCGCGGGATCGTCGCGTTCGTCTCACCGTCGGTGACGTACGGACCGAACCGGCCGTCCTTGACCTTGATCGGCTTTCCGCTGGTCGGGTCGGCCTCGAACTCCTTCAACGCGCTCGATGCGCGACGGGCGCCGTACTTCGGCTGCGCGAAGAGCTCGAGCGCGCCCGGCAGGTCGATGTCGAAGATCGCGTCCTCCGAGGGGAGGGTCCGCGTGTCCGTACCCTTCTTGAGGTACGGCCCATACCGACCGTTCTGCGCGAGGATCGGCTCGCCCGACTCGGGATCGGCTCCGACAGCGCGTGGGAGCGAGAGCAGCTGCAAGGCAGTTTCGAGATCGATGGTCTGCGGGTCCATCGACTTGAACAGTGAAGCGGTCCGCTCCTTCGGGGGTGCGGCCTTCTTATTCGCAGCGGTTGCCTTCGCCGGGGTCTTCGTACTTCCCGCCGCACTGGTGACAGCGCCTTTCGCGGTGTCGAGGACTTCACCTGTCCGCGCGTCGACCTCGGCCTCGGGCTCCGGCGTTCGTTCCGTAACGTAGGGGCCGAATCGCCCGTCTTTCGCGATCACCTCTTTTCCGGTCTCGGGGTTGACGCCGACCACGCGGTCGCCGACGACCGGTGCCTCGATGAGTTCGCGGGCCTTCTCCGCCGTCAGTTCGTCCGGGGCGATGTCCTGCGGAACGTTGACGCGGCGGGGGTGCTCGGGGTCGTCGCTCGGCGCTTCGATGTACGGACCGTATCGGCCGATGCGGAGGGTGAGCCCGGGCGCAAGTTCGATGGAGTTGATCTCACGCGCGTCGATGTCGCCGAGGTTGTCGATGACGCCGCGCAACCCGCGCTGGTCGTCGTTGCCGAAGTAGAACCCGCTGAGCCAATCGGTGCGATCCTGCTGCCCGTCGGCGATCCGGTCGAGATCGTCTTCCATTTCGGCCGTGAAGTCGTATTGGACGAGGTCGCGGAAGTGCTCTTCCAGGAGGCGCACCACGCTGAATGCGATCCAGTTCGGTACCAGCGACGATCCGCGCGGCGTGACGTATCCGCGGTCGACGATGGTCGAGATGATCGCCGCATACGTCGACGGGCGACCGATACCGAGCTCCTCGAGCGTCTTCACGAGGCTCGCCTCCGTGTAGCGCGGCGGCGGGAGCGTGTCGTGCCCCTTCGCGACGATTCCGTCGACACCGATCGAGTCGCCTTCGGCGACAACCGGGAGACGCGTCTCGGCGCTGTCCGCGTTGTCCGAGCGCTCGTCATCCGTGCCTTCTTCGTAGGCGCTGAGGAAGCCCCGGAAGGTGATGACCGTGCCGGATGCGGTGAACTCCGCGTCGATGCCGTCCGCCGTCAGGTCGAGGCCAGGGATTGAGGCGTCGCTCGTGACGCCGATCACGACGGATGCTGTGGAGCCTTTGGCGTCGGCCATCTGAGACGCGACGGTGCGCTTCCAGATCAGGTCGTAGAGACGCAGGTCGTTGCCCCGCAGGACGTTCTGCATCTCGCTCGGCGTGCGGAACGTGTCACCCGCCGGGCGGATCGCCTCGTGGGCCTCCTGAGCGTTCTTGCTCTTCCCGGCGTACGTGCGAGGCTTCGCGGGGACGGAGTCGGCACCGTAGAGCGCAGCGGCCTGCGTCCGTGCGGCGGCGATCGCCTGCTCAGAGAGCGACGACGAGTCGGTCCGCATATAGGTGATGTGCCCGTTTTCGTAGAGCGATTGCGCGACCGACATGGTCTGCCGTGCGGAGAACCGCAGCTTGCGAGCCGCCTCCTGCTGGAGCGTCGACGTCGTGAACGGGGCGGCCGGACGACGCGTGTACGGCTTCGAATCGACGCTGCGCACGACGGCGCGCTCGGCACGCTTGAGCGCGTCGGCGAGCGCCATCGACGAGGCCTCGTCGAGGAGCACCGCGTCCGACTTCGCGGCGCCGCGGTCGTCGAAATCGCGGCCGGAGGCGACGCGCGTGCCGTGGAGTCGGGCGAGACGAGCGTCGAAGCGGTCGCCGTCCTTGTCGAACGTTCCGGTCAGATCCCAATAGTTGACCGAGACGAACGCAAGCCGTTCGCGTTCGCGGTCCACGACGAGTCGGGTTGCGGCGGATTGGACGCGCCCGGCCGACAGACCCGGACCGACCTTGCGCCATAGGACGGGCGAGACTTCATAGCCGTAGAGGCGATCCAGGATCCGGCGTGTCTCTTGCGCGTCGACGAGCGCGTTGTCGAGCTCGCGTGTCGCATCTTTCGCCCGTTGGATCGCCTCCTTGGTGATCTCGTGAAACACCATGCGTTTCACCGGAACCTTCGGCTGGAGCACCTGGAGCAGATGCCAGGCGATGGCTTCGCCCTCTCGGTCTTCATCGGTTGCGAGGTAGAGCTCGTCGGCGTTTTTCAGCGCACGCTTCAGTTCGGCGACGGTCTTCTTCTTGGCATCGGACACGACGTAGTACGGCTGGAAGCCGTTGTCGACGTCGACCGAGAACTTGCCGAGCGCGCCCTTCTTGAGCTCCGCGGGGAGGTTTTTCGGCTCGATGAGGTCTCGGATGTGGCCGACGGACGCCTGGACCTCATATCCGTCGCCGAGGTATTGGGCGATCGTCTTCGCCTTCGCGGGGCTCTCGACGATCACAAGCTTCTTCGTGCCTGGCACGTGACTCCTTGATCGATGCTGCTGACCGGGCCGGCTGCGTCCGGAATCGACGGCGCCGGGAGGTCATGTGTCGGCGGACCGACAGGCACACCATACACAGTGCTTCCGAGCGCTCCAGTGCGGGTGTCGTACCTATATATAGCGGACGGCGACGGTTGCCCTGCCCGCGCACGCGCCCTGGCGACCATGAGCCCCGTCGCCATGCTGAGCGACACGACCACCGCATCCGCTTCCTGCGAGCACTCCTCCACTCGGGCGCCGGACCGTTCCGCGACGGCGTTCGCGACCGCGCACGGCTCCCCGGCGACGAGCCCCGCGGCCGCGGCCGCCGCGCCGACGGCGGCCGCATCGGTCGCACCGGCGACGCGTGCCTGGAGCATGGGCCAGTGCGCTGCCGCACCAAGCGACGCGGTCTCGAGCATCAGGAGCATGGCGACGGTTGCCAGGATGGGCGTGGCGGCGCCGCCGTCGGCCGGAACCCTGCGATCGTTCATGCGCCAGCGGCGGGCGCGCATGCCTCGGCTTCGAGCGGAAGCCGGAGCGCACCGACCGCGACGAGACGACGACACGTGATGCACACCACGGCCTCGCCGATATTCGTCATCGCGGAGGCTCCGTCCGCGTGCGCGAGGAGCGCCGCAACAGCGGCATCATCGCCCCGGCCCGCAGCGCGCGCCGCGCCATTGGCGATGCCCTGCAGCCGGATCTGCGCTGCAGCGGCCGAGAGCGCCCCGATGCCGATCACGAGGACCGCGGCGACCACGGGGAGCGCCACAGCGAGCTCCACGGTCGCCGAGCCGGTGTCAGCAGCTCGGCGACCGCGGATGATCGACAACCTCATTGCGCGAGTGCTCCACGCACGAGGTCGGTCAGGATCTGCTGAATCTCGCCGGAGCGCATGACCGCGACGAGGACTCCGGCGAACGCGACAGCAGCGAGGATGACGATCGCGTACTCCGCAGTCACGGAGCCCTGATCGGGACGCCAGACGTATGGTTTCGCGGCGGCCGGTGCGCTGGATCGGAGCGATCCGAGGATGGCGGCTGAGGGCATCGAGTTTCTCCTGTTCTTGAGGTGGTTCGAGCATCGCCCCGCCGCTCCGGCGCCCAGACATGGCGGGTGGCGTCGGGGAGTGGCTCAGGGCAGCAGCGGGGGTGTTGAGGAGAAGATGCCCGCGAGCATCGGAACGACGCCCACGAGGACGAACGCCGGCAGCACGCAAACACCGAGCGGCATGACGAGTCGGACCCCGAGGCGTTCGGCTGCGATGCGATACTGCGCGGCAGCGTCGCGCCGGAGATCGATCGCGGAACGACGCAGCAAGGGACCCACCGGCACACCGGCTCTTGCGGCCAGGTCCCGCGCACGTTCGATGAGTCGATACTGCTCAGCGGCCTCGGATGCCACGACCGCTTGAGCCGCTTGACCTGCGAAGAGATCCGCGACGGCCGTCTCGGCGTCGCGTAGGCTCCCGCCACCCGAGACCGCGATCCCCCACGCTTCCAACAGGATTCCCGAGATGCCCGGCTCCGGCGAGCCGCGGTGCAGCATCCGGACCGACCACTGATGCCCTGCGAGGACAAGCCCGGCTGCCGCGATTACGCAGCACCAGCCGAGCGGCGTCGACACCAGCACGCGAATGCTGTCAGCACCCGTGAGCGCGCCGAGCAGTACACCGATGAGCGGAAGGACGAGGACGACTCGCGCGCTCGCCGCGGGACCTGCAAGCGCGACGGCGCACGCTCGGTCAGCGTCCGCGGTGTCACGGAGCGCGCCGGCTATCGCCGAGAGTGATGGCCCGACGGGAGCACCGGTCCGCTCGGCGAGCCGCCAGACGGCGCCCACACCGATCCACGCTGCGGCCACGCGGACCTGCTCCGACGAACGCGCCGTCCGCCGGTGCGTCGCAACCGCCGATGCAGCCGGAGTCGGCGCCTCGAGGACATCCGCGATCGGCCCGCCGGCCGCGAGCGACGTGGATCGCCGGACGTCGCCGACGATCTCGAACCCCAGTTCCCACGCCCGTCGTGCTGGAACGCCGCCTTCGACGAGACTCCGAACGCAATCGAGGGTGCGCGCGATCACGAGTACGGAGTTCTCGGTCACCGGACCATCGCCTGGATGTCCAGCCGACCCTCCCCGTCGACCCGCAGGCGGCCGGCCGCGGCGAGGCGGCGTCGACCCGTTCGGTCGCGCTCGAGGTGCAGCACCAGATCGAAGGCGCTCGCGGCCTGCCGCGCGAGTACCGGCGGAGCAAGTCCCGCAAGCAAGCCGAGCGCCTCAAGGCGCGTCGGTACGTCGGCGAGCGAGTTCGCGTGGACCGTTCCCGCGCCGCCACGGTGCCCCGTATTCAGAGCGGTCATCAGGTCGCGAATCTCAGCACCCCTGCATTCGCCGACGACGATCCGGTCGGGACGCATGCGCAACGCCTCCCGGACGAGACGATCGACACCGAGTCCGCCCGCGCCCTCGCTGTTCGCTTGCCGCGCCTGAAGACGAACCATGTGCGGATGCTCGACCCGCAGCTCTGCGACATCCTCGATCACGATGATGCGCTCGTGCGGCGGCACGGTTGAGAGCAGCGCTGCGAGCAGCGTGGTCTTCCCGGTCCCGGTTCCGCCGCTGATCAGGAAGCTCGTCCGATCATGGACGCGTGCTTCGAGGAACGCTCGATCCGGAGCCGACCGCTCGTCGGCAGCGTCGAAGAGACCCCCGCGATGGAGTTCCGCGAGACCGAGGATCTCGATCCGCGGCAGCCGGATGGACAGCGCAGTTCCGGCCACGCTGATCGGGGAGAGAACGACATGCACCCGGATCCCCTCGCCAAGATCGACATCTGCGGCGGGAGTCGACTCATCCACATGCCGACCGCCGAGGCCGACGAGTCTGATGGCGAGTTCGCGAAGACGATCCTCACGCAGTGCGATCGCCGTGCGCACCAGACCACCGCCGCGATCGATCCAGACGCTGCCGCCCCCGACGGCCAGGACATCGGACACGGAGCCATCGACGACGAACGGATATAACTCATCGAACTCGATCAGGGCGCGGTTGCGGCGAACGCCCGCGGACGGCGCCGGGACGAGATCGACACCGTCTGGAGCGGGCACGAATGCCAGGGGCGGCGGGTGGACAGCGGCTGCATCCTGATCGTGGGCGAGAGGCATGGTCGGACGATACGTTCGCCGGGGTCCAGCCAGCTCGGCCCGTGTCCGCCGCTGTGGACGTGTACGTGATCGGCGTTTCTGTGCAGGGCCAGACCCGTTGGTTTTGTACCCCGAATCGGTGGGCCGTACCCTAACGCTCGCATGGGAGCACCGGCCGACGATGTCGTTCCGCCACGCCGCCATGTCCGAGTGCAGCGCCAGCCGTCACGCGGCGCGCCGAGACAACTGGCACCAGCCGCGCTTGCCCGCTCGGGGCCGGCGACTGACCGGTCTGTCTCCGTCTTCCCCGGAACGACGCGGGACACGGGGAGAACACGCCGGTCCATCGACGCGAGCACTGGACCGATCGGGAAAAAGAAAGAGGCGGCACCAGTTGGGGGGAACAGGTGCCGCCAGGACAACGAAGGATTGGGGGGAATCCGTGAATCGCTGCCATCGGGAACGAGCCCGACTGGATTGAGTGTACCCCATCAGACACAGTTCGCACGACATCATTTCGCCGAACGATCGATGCCATGCCGCAGCGGTGCCGGGCGGGATTCGCGCGCGGTCCGCGGCCGTCCGCCGAGCGCCCCCGCGGGCTCCGTGACGCCCGCGTTAGGCTCGGACGGAAGCTCGCAACGAGGCGAAAGGACGCGCAATGACGGCAGAGGCCCGTTCGACCGATTTCCACGACGGCGGAGGCGCATCCGCTGCGACCGCCGATGCGCCCGGCCACGCCCTGTACAAGGAGGCCGCCGCAGACCGGCTCGGCTTCTGGGCGGAGCAGGCTCGATCGCTCCTCGACTGGCGGAGCGCCTTCACGCAGACGCTCGACTTCTCGGACGCGCCCGTCGCGCGCTGGTTCGCCGACGGGACGCTCAACGTCGCCGAGAACTGCCTCGACCGCCACGTCCGTGCGGGGCTCGGCGACCGCGTCGCCATCCACTTCGAGGGAGCTCGCGGCGACCGTCAGACGATCACCTACGCCCAATTGACCGCCTCCGTGCAGCGCGCAGCGAACATGCTCCTCGACCTCGGCGTGCGCGCCGGCGACCGCGTGGTCATCTATCTCCCCTTGATCCCGGAGGCGGTGGTCGCCATGCTCGCCGTGGCGCGGATCGGCGCGATCCATTCGGTCGTCTTTGGAGGATTCAGCGCGGAGAGTCTGCGCGCGCGAATCGAGGACGCCCAGGCGACCCTCGTCATCACTGCCGATGGCGGGTGGCGTCGCGGGCAGGTGTCCGCGTTGAAGCCGGCAGTCGACGAGGCGCTTCGGGGACCGGGCACCGAGAGTGTCAGCCGCGTTATCGTCGTCCGCCGATGCGAGAACGCCGTCGACTGGGACGACGCGCGTGACCTTTGGTGGCACGAGCAGATGGACGCGGCGGCCCCGGAGCATGCGGCACCGGCGTTCCCCGCGGAGCAGCCGCTGTTCATCCTGTACACGTCGGGGACCACGGGGCGCCCGAAAGGCATCGTTCACACATCAGGTGGGTACCTGACGCAGGCCGCATTCACGCACCGAACGGTATTCGACATCCATCCCGAGCGCGACGTGTACTGGTGCACCGCCGACATCGGGTGGATCACCGGGCACTCCTATGTCGTCTACGGTCCACTCGCCAACGGAGCCACGCAGGTCCTGTACGAGGGGACGCCCGATGAGCCGCAGCCAGGGCGCTGGTGGGACATCGTCGACACATACGGAGTCACCGTGCTCTACACGGCGCCGACCGCCGTCCGTGCCGCCATGAAGGCGGGTCGAGCGATACCGGACGCACGCGACCTGTCGACCTTGCGCCTCCTGGGCAGTGTCGGCGAGCCCATCAACCCCGAAGCGTGGCACTGGTACCGCAGCGTGATCGGCCACGACCGGACCCCGATCGTCGATACCTGGTGGCAGACGGAGACCGGGGCGATCATGATCTCCGCACTCCCGGGCGTCACGCAACTGAAGCCGGGGTCTGCCCAGGATCCGCTCCCGGGCATCGTCGCCGAGGTGGTTGACGAAGACGGCCACCCCCTCGAACCGGGCGGCTCCGGCTACCTCACTCTCAGCGAACCCTGGCCGTCCATGGCGCGCGGGATCTGGGGCGATCCCGATCGATTCGTCGAGACCTATTGGGCACGATTCCCCGGACGCTACTTTGCCGGCGACGGCGCCCGAATCGACGACGAGGGCGACATCTGGGTGCTCGGACGCGTCGATGACGTCATGAACGTCTCCGGTCACCGACTCTCGACGGCGGAGATCGAATCCGCGCTTGTCGAACACGTGGGCGTCGCCGAGGCCGCGGTCGTCGGTGCTGCTGACGACACCACCGGTCAGGCGGTCCACGCGTTCGTCATCATGACGGCAGAGGGGTCGGCCGGCCTCGATCGTGCGGCGATGAGCACGACGCTCCGCGACTGGGTGGGGCAGCGGATCGGTGCCATCGCGAAGCCCAAGTCGGTCGTGATCGTGCCCGAACTGCCGAAGACACGCTCGGGCAAGATCATGCGCCGCCTGCTGCGCGACCTCGCCGAGGGGCGGAGCGTCGGGGACACCACGACGCTCGCCGACCCCACGGTCATGGACCAGATCGCCGCGGCGATGTGATCGCGGCGGCCCGTTCCAACGCGGCTGCTGCTACTCCGCGCTGACGCCGAACACGACCTCGACCTCGACGGGGGCGTCGAGCGGGAGGCTCGCCACTCCGACCGCGCTGCGCGCATGAGCACCAGCGTCGCCGAAGACGGCTCCGAGCACCTCCGACGCGCCGTTGATGACCGCCGGCTGCCCGGTGAACCCGGGGTCGGAGGCAACGAACCCCGTGACCTTCACCACCCGTTCGATCCGATCGACGGAGCCGAGGAGCTGTGCCGCTGCGGCGATCGCATTCAACGCGCACTGCCGCGCGAGCGCAGTGGCGTCCTCCGCTGCGACTGCCGCGCCGACCTTGCCGGTCGTGGGCAGCGAGCCGTCCACGAACGGGAGCTGGCCCGACGTGAAGACCTGATCGCCCCAGCGGACCGCGGGGACGTAGGCGGCGACTGGTGCGGCGACGGCCGGGAGGCTCACCCCAAGTTCCCGAAGCCGGCTCGACACCGTCACGCGTCGGCCTTCGGACGCTTCAGATAGGCGACGAGTCCGCCCTCCGGACCCTGAACGACCTGCACGAGCTCCCACCCGTCAGCGCCGAAATTGTTCAGGATCGCGGTGGTGTTGTGGATGATCAGCGGGGTGGTCAGGTACTCCCAGCGCATGGGGCTCCTTGTCAGGTGGCGGGTCGGGGGCATCATCTAGGCTGCATCCTATGTCTGCCCAGAAGACGTCTGCCTCCGGGCGCAAGCCCGCTACCGCAGCCGGCGCCTTCCTCGGCTTCATCGGCTTCAGCGTGCTCGCAGGTCTGCTGATCGCTGTCGGTGTCACGCCTGGAATCGCTGTCGCCGGAGTCACGACGACCTCCACCATCGGCGTGTTCGAATCGCTGCCCGAGTACATCACGATCGGCGACCTGCCGCAGCGCAACGAGCTGTACGGCTACCAGGACGGCAAGCCGGTGCAGTTCGCGACGATCTACGACCAGAACCGCGAAGAGCTGCAGTACAACCAGATCAGCGACCAACTGAAGCACGCTGCGGTCGACGGCGAGGACCGCCGCTTCTGGGAGCACGGCGGGGTCGACGTCCCGTCGATCATTCGCGCCGCTGTGGGCAGCGCAGCCGGCGGTGCGCTCGGCGACTCGGGCGGCGCTTCGACCCTCACCATGCAGCTCGTGCGCAACATCAAGATGCAACAGGCGCTTGAGCTTCCCACGCAGAAAGAGCAGATCGCTGCGTATAACGCGGCGACCCAGCAGTCGATCGGCCGCAAGCTCGAAGAGATGAAGCTCGCGATCGGCCTTGCGAAGAAGTACTCGAAGACCGAGATCCTGACCGCCTACTTGAACATCGCCTACTTCGGCGACAACACGTACGGTGTCGAGGCAGCCGCGCAGCACTACTACGGCAAGGACGCGTCGAACCTCACACCGGAAGAAGCGGCGTCCATCATCGCGATCGTGCAGTCGCCGAACCAGCGGAACCTCTCGGACCCGAAGTTCTACGCCGCGAACAAGGCGCGCCGCGACGTGATCCTCAAGTCGATGGCGAGCGCCGGTGACATCACGCCGGCACAGCTGCAGCAGTCGCTCGCAACGGATCCCTCGCAGTACGTGCACCTCACGCCGCCGACGCAGGGCTGCGATGCGACGAGCGCGACTGGCGCACAGTTCTTCTGCGAGTACGCGATCGACATCGTCAAGTCCCTTCCCCAGCTCGGAGCAACGCAGAAAGACCGCGACGCCGCTTGGCGGACCGGCGGCTACAAGATTCAGACCAGCCTGAACCTCGATTTGAACGCCCAGCAGAAGGCGCTCATCGACTCGTACGCGCCGAACACGGAGCAGCGCCTTGCGCTCGGTGGCGTCATCGACTCCGTCGAGGCTGGTACCGGCCGGATCCTCACGATGGCGCAGAACAAGAATTACAACCAGTTGCCGTCCTGCACGGCGGCGGGCGCCGACCCGAACGCCTGTGCCCAGACAACGGACACGAGCATCAACTACTCGACCGATTCGCAGTACGGCGGCTCGATCGGATTCCAGACCGGCTCGACGTACAAACTGTTCACCCTGCTCGAGTGGCTGCAGCAGGGGCACGGGCTCTACGAGACCGTGAATGCCACGCCCCGCGCGTTCACGAGCTACACCGCCTGTTCGACCAAGGTGAACGTGAACTACACGCCGAAGAACGATGAGGGCTCCGAGAGCGGGAACCGCACGGTCCTGAGCTCCACTGCCGCGTCGATCAACGTGGCCTACATGGCGATGGCGCAGCAGCTCGACTACTGCAAGATCCGATCCGTCGCCGAGAAGCTCGGGGTGCATCTCGGCGAGCCGCGGACCGCGAACGCGAGCAACTTCGACAAGAGCGGCGAGAAGACGACCACGGCTCCCCAGGTGAACGCCTCGTCGATTCTCGGCACCAACAACATCGCACCGCTCACGATGGCCGCCGCCTACGCGGGGGTCGCCAACAACGGCGTGTTCTGCGAGCCGATCGCGATCGACAGCATCACGGGCCCGAACGGCGAAAGCCTCGGGGGGCAGAAGCAGAACTGCACGAAAGCCGTCGACCCGGCGATCGCGCAGACCGCGGTGTATGCGCTCAAGAGCGTGCTCAACTACGGGACAGCAGCCGGCGGTGCCACGTACGACGGTTACGGGCAGGACGAGTTCGCGAAAACGGGAACGACCGACAACGCAGACCAGATCTGGCTCATCGGCGGCACAGACAAGGTGGTCACGGCGACCTGGATGGGCAACACCGACGGACGAACGATCAGTCTTCGCCAGTACGGCGGCCCATACGGCTACTACGCCGGGTCGCGCGCGTCGCTCTGGCGAAAGGCGCAGACGATCGTGAACACCCGCTACAAGGCCACGCCGTTCCCGACGCCCACCGCGAAGGAGATCAACGGCAACTCGATCGCTGTTCCCGACGTGTCCGGGCAGACCGTCGCCCAGGCCGAGGCCACACTCAGCGCCGATGGCTTCACGCCCGTGAACGGCGGCACCCAGCCCGGTTCGGCACCGGCCGGAACCGTGACGTCGACAGCGCCGACTGCCGGCATGAGGCTCTCGCAGGGCGCTTCGGTCACCGTGTACGCAAGCGATGGCAGCCAGGTGCAGGTGCCGAACGAGGTCGGCAAGTCCGTCGCCGATGCGAAATCGGACCTCGCCACACAGGGCTACACCAACGTGCAGGTCAGCCAGACGTTCCAACCCGGACCGGCCGCGCAACAGTGCTCGGTCGTCGCGATGAGCCCTGCCGCCGGCACGACGGCCCCCACGAGCACATCGATCACCCTCACGCTCTCCGGTAAGAAGGACGGCACCGACCCGGGGAACTGTCAGTGAGCGCGGCCGCACGGACCACCGGTGGTCTGGCAACCGGCGCCGCCATCGTGGGTCTCGGTGTCGCTGCATGGGGCATCGCTGTCGAACGCCGACGGTTCCAGATCCGGTGGGAGACCGTTCCCGTTCTCGCGCCAGGCTCGCGCGACATCGTGGTGTTGCACCTGTCCGACATCCACATGGCACCCTGGCAGACCGACAAGCAGCAGTGGCTGCGCGATCTCAGCCTCGTGGAGCCCGACTTCATCGTGAACACCGGGGACAGCCTGGGGCACCCGACGGCGAACGCCGCGGTGGAGTATGCACTCGAGCCGTTCCGCGGCATCCCCGGTGCCTTCGTCTACGGATCAAATGACTACTTCGCCCCGCGGCCACGCAATCCGCTCGCCTATCTCACCGGGCCGTCCTCGCACGGATCCGAGAAGCGGCCTGCCGGTCTCGACGTCGAGCGACAGACCGCCTTCTTCGAAAGCTTGGGGTGGCTCGACTGCAATAATCGAGCCCACGCCGTTGAGGTGCGCGGGTCCCGCATCGAACTCCTCGGCACCGCAGACGGCCACCGCGGCTGGGATGACCTCGGCGCACTGGCCCGGAGCCGACAGGCAATGCGCGACCAGGTCGCGTGGAGCGACGACTCATCGGGTGCGCCAGTGCGTATCGGTGTCACACACGCGCCGTATCGGCGGATTCTGAATGCATTCGTCGACGACCGAGCCGCGCTCGTCTTCGCCGGCCACACGCACGGAGGTCAGGTCGCGATCCCGGGGATCGGCGCACTCGTCACGAACTGCGACCTTCCCCGTGCCTATGCGAGCGGCCTGCACACGTGGCGCCACAATGGGTCCTCCACCCAGCTCGAGGTGTCGGCTGGCCTCGGGACGTCGATCTACGCGCCCGTTCGATTCGCCTGCCGCCCGGAGGCAGTCGTCGTGACCCTCACCGCCCGTACGGACGAACCCGAAGGCTGACCCCTCTGCTGAAATGGATCGCCGGAAACGACGAATGGCGCATCCATACGGATGCGCCATTCCCACTGGTCGGGGTGACAGGATTTGAACCTGCGACCTCCTCGTCCCGAACGAGGCGCGCTACCAAGCTGCGCCACACCCCGTGGCCGTCACTTCGTGCGAAGCAACCCGAGCAGTCTATCCGATGATCGAGGTCGCTTCCGACCACCCGCACTAATGGTACGGCGGCCGACCGGTGCCGCCACGTTCAGCGGACCATGGCCTCCTGGGTGGCGCCGACCAATCGACCGCTCCGCTGGAGCTGCATCACGACGTCGAGTGCCTGCCGCCGGTACCGCGACTGGGCCGCACCCGGTGCGACGATAATTCCGTCCGCGCCGGTCGACGCGAGCAGCGCGTTCAGTTTCGATGCGACGGCGTCTGCATCGCCGTATGCCTGCCGGGCGGTCCTCGCCTCGATGAACCGGCGCTCGAGGTCGTTGAACTCGTAGGCACGAGCCTCGTCCATGGAGACCGGCTCCGGCTTGGCACCCTGCCGCATCCGGATGAACGAGATCATCCCGGGCGCGGACTGCTCGTCGACGACCGCCGGATCCTCGTCGGTCACAACCTGAACGCCGATGAGCGCGCGGGGAGCCTCGAGGAAACGTGACGGACGGAACGACGCTCGATAGAGCTCGAGCGCCGCCTCGGTGTTGTCGGACGCGAAGTGATGGGCGAACGCGAAGGAGACGCCGAGCGCGCCGGCGACCTGCGCGCTGTAGCCGGACGACCCGAGGAGCCAAAGCTCCGGCGCGTCGCCGAACCCCGGGACGGCCCGGATCCGCGCGAGGGGGCTGGACGGTTCCATCCCATTGAAGAAGCCGATCAGCTCCGCGAGCCGCTCCGGAAAATCGTCGACGTCCATGCGATCGGTGCGGCGCAGCGCCATCGCGGTCAGCCCGTCAGTCCCCGGAGCGCGACCGAGACCGAGATCGATCCGGTCACCGTAGAGCGCTCGAAGCGTGCCGAATTGCTCTGCCACAGCCAACGGGGCATGGTTCGGGAGCATCACACCCCCGCTTCCGATCCGGATGGTGCTCGTTGCTGCTCCGATCGCGGCGAGCAACACGGCCGGAGCGGACGACGTGATTCCGGGCATGCCGTGGTGCTCAGCGACCCAGAATCGTTCATACCCCAGGCGCTCCGCCTCGACGGCGTTCGCGATGCTGTTGCGCAGTGCATCGGCGTTGGTCTGGCCGTATTCACGCGTCGCGAGATCGAGCACGGAGAGATGGACGGGGCTGGCAGCGGTCATGCCACATCCAACCGCCATCCGCGCACCAGGATTCCCGACACACGCCGCCGCTATTCGCTGGCGACGCGATCCGGCTCATCGGACAGGACACCCCGCGATTCGGCGAGATAGCAGGACGCGCAGAGCGACTCGTATTCAACCGCAACGCCGTCGATCGCGACCTGCGAGCCGTCGAACACGAAGGACCCGTCGATTTTCCGAGCATTGAACACGGCCTTTCGACCGCAACGACAGATCGTCTTCAGCTCCTCAAGGGAATGGGCGATCTCGAGCAGCCGACGGGAACCGGGGAACGCTCGTGTGCGGAAATCGGTCCGAATCCCGTATGCCAATACCGGGATGTCATCGAGGACTGCGATCCGCAGGAGATCGTCGACCTGCGCAGGAGTCAGAAACTGCGCCTCATCGACGAGGAGGCATCGGACCGGACGCGCCATCCCATCGAGTTGACGCGCCTCCGGATCGAGTGCTTGCGCGGACTGCAGAAGCGCGCGGACGTCGTCGTCCGCCGCGAGCGAGAGGTCCACGGGACGTGTCACACCGAGTCGGGACACCACGGCGTCATCACCCTTCGTATCGACGCTCGGCTTTGCAAGGAGCACGCGCTGCCCGCGTTCCTCGTAGTTGAACGCCGCCTGCAAGAGCGCAGTGCTCTTGCCGCTATTCATTGCGCCGTAGCGAAAATACAATTTCGCCATCAGCCGACCGTCATTGCAGATAGCCGTCTTCGGCGGCGCGACGAATCAGATCCGATTTCTTGGAAGCCGGCCGCCCAACTTTGCCGTATTTCTCGCGAACCCTGCGCAGATATGTCTTCGCTGTCTCGTACTGCACATTCATTCGCGCCGCGACTTCGTTCGTCGAGAAGCCGGAGACGTAGAGCTTCAGCGCTTCTTCCTCGCCGTGGCTCAGCTTCGGACGCTGATGCGGGGTTGCACCGGTCGGCAAGGGTCGCCAATCGCGTGGCGGAAGCGCCTCACGGGCCACGCCCATCACCTGCCGCGCAACGTCCATGACCTCGCGCATCGGCAGCGACTTCGGGAGGAACGCGGCTGCGCCAGCCTGCAGGGCGCGTTCCCGGGACTCCCGCGTGTCGACGCTCGAGAGGACGATGACCTTCGCTCCGGCAGCCCGACAGGTGCGCACCCGCGCTTCAATCGACACCGGCTCACGGAGTTGGAAGTCGAGGAACACAAGGTCGGTCGGGAAGCTGCTGCTGTGCACCATCTCGAGCCAAGTATGGGCCGTGAGCGCCAGATCGAAGTCGAAGGCGTTCACTGCGATCCAGCTCGACAGACTGTCGAGCAGCACCTCGTGATCATCGAGAATGGCCAGCCGCACGCGCCGCGGTGCGGATGCAGGAAGCGCGGAGTCCTCGTCCGACAGCCTGCTCGGGTCAACGCTGGTCATAGGCGAATCTTAGTGCGAGATTGGAGTTGCTGACCGCTATCCGGAGGCTCGGGAACGTCATTCGAAGTACCGCAAGATAGGGATTCAGCATTCCCCGAATATCCGATTCCTGGCCCGCGATCTGCGCGTGAATGCGCATTTCGGACCGGTTCCGTGCCTCCTGATCGACGCGGCGGACTGAGACGGCGATTCCAGCCGGATCCACGGAAGCCGAAGCGATCAGCGCCCGGAGCGTGGCGCGGACAACGGCGCGCTCGTCCGCGCTCATCGTGCGCGCCAGCGCGTCCGGATCATCGATCGTGTCGGCGTTGCCTCCGGCCACGAATACTGCGTGCTGCAACCAGGTCCGGTCGGCATCCTCGACCATGACCGATCGGATGCCGTCCGCGATCGCTCGTGCCCGTTCCGCATCCTCCGCCGATGCAGCGCCCTGGCGGACGAGACGCTCGAAAAACGGGGCGACATCGCGCGCGAGGATCACGGCTCGGTCCGCCTGGACGGTGCGCGTGATGCCATCCCGGTCCGCGCGCTCGATCGAATACGACTGCGCGCGGATCTGCACCCGCGCGGCGAGTTGCACGAAGGTCATCGAGAACGCGGCGCTCGCCAGCGTCGCGATGAGCGTCGGACCGGCCGCAAGGAGCGCCACCACGGTCGGCGGGACACCAACGGGGAACCGCGCGTCGGCGACCGCCCAGCAGCAGACGCACAGGGCGGCCAAAGCACTGCCGGCGATGACGAGCTCGGACCATGGGCGATATGGCGCGATCACGAGGATTCCGACAGCGCAGACGAGCGGCATGAAGTCGTTCAACGCGTTCCGATCCGGACCCCATTGGGCGGCGACACTCCCAACCGTCGCCACCGCGAGCAGCGCGACGTAGGCGACGAAGGCACCTCTGGACACTGGAGCACGCGCCGGATCCGTGATTCTCGCAAGAAGCAGCGCCGCCACGAGGAGCAGTCCGACCGTCAGGATGCTGAGCGCCGGGCTCCCCGGGACATCACGGCCCCAGATCGACTGCACTGCAGACCACACGACCCACGCGATGCTGACCGCGATCGTGAACGGGCGAACGCGATAGGCGCCGAGCGGGTCGTATCGCTGCACCGATGCCAGCTCGACGCGGGGTGTGTCCGACGCGCGGCGGTTCGGGCTCATTGCGACCCTCCGAGCGCGCCGACCGCTTCCTGCGCGCTCCGCGGCACCGTCAGCATGATGCTCGTGCCGCTTCCAGGAGCGGACCAGATTCGCACCTCCCCGCCGACGCGCGCGATGCGCTGCCGCACCGACGTGCGCAGACCGAGCCGGTCCTCCCGCGTGGTCCGCTCGTCGAACCCGCGGCCGTCGTCGACGACCATCACTGTGCAGCGCTGCCCGTCGACGAACACGCTCACCTCTGCCTGGTTCGTCGCCGCGTGCTTGCGCACGTTCGCAAGGCACTGACCGACCGCTCCGGTGAGCGCGGCGGTGACCTCCGGCTCGAGGGTGCCGAGCACGGCGAGATCCCCGGAAACCGTGATCGCAAGATCGGCACTTCGGCTGGACTCGATCATCGTGAGGAACGGATGCGAGTCCGGCGTCGGTTCGGGCTCCCAGGCATGTCGCAGCCATTCACGGCGATCGAGCATCGCAACGTCGTCGCGGAGCATGCGGGCGAGCTCCGGATCGAGCGTTCCCGGCGGCGCGAGGGCGATGGCGCTGAGGTGATTGAGGACCGTGTCGTGGACGATCGCGGCAGCCTCCATCTCGATCTCCTGTCGCACCTGCCACATCTGCTCATCGCGCGCGGCGAGCAGCAGCTCTGGTTGCACGAGCTGGGCGCGTCGACTCCGGCGAGTGCCCGCCGCGATCATGCCGACGACGAACCCCAGTGCAATGACGGAGAGCACGGCGGGGCGGTAGGCACCGCCGGCGAGTGCCGCGCCGATGATCGTCGCAGCGCGCCCCACTGCGAAACCGAGGAGCGACCAGCCGATCACGCGAGCCGCCCCGGCCTGCTCTCCGCCCACCAGGATGAGCGGAATGATCGCGAGCGAGACGAGGAACGATCCGACGTAGCCGAGCATGGCGAGGTCGCGCTGGATGGCGAACGCGACCCAACCCGAGCCGACGCCGCCGACGAGCAGGAACAGACCCGCTGTCCACCTCGTGCTCCATCTGATGTGGGCGGCGGCGGCGCCGAGCGAGCATATGAGCGCGAGGATCGGTGCGACGACATGGATGCCCGGAATCCACGCGCCGCATACGAGGAGCACCGCGATCGCGAGCACGAGCGCGGCGACCGCTCCGGTGTGGAACGCGCGGATCAGCGACCAGGCACTCACGCGCGGCGCGAGGTGCGTGGGAATGCCGAGCACGCGATCGTCCTTTCCGCGGACGGCTCTGCTGCGGCACCGTCCGACCAGGTGGTGTACCCCTTGAGAAGGTCGGTGCACCGCCGATCTGAATAGTACCGGGCGCTCGCCGCTCTGGTTTGTACCCCAATCGGGTCAGGCGATCGGGTCGGGCGATCGGGGCGGATGCGGTGTCAGAAGAGCGAGGGTTGTTCCAACGAACGACGGGCCGGCGCGTGCCCCACCAACAGCGAACCGGTTGCCGGATCTGTTCGCCCAACGGGCAAGCCGAACTCGCGCAGAATCGGATGAACCCGATCGCGCAGCCACGACCGGTAGGCGGTGGGCGCATACGCCCCTCCGGCGTACATCGAGCGGTAGCGCGGGACGAGATCGGGGTTCGTGCGCTGGAGCCACGCCATGAACCACTCCTTCACGCCGGGTTTCAGGAACAGCGCCGAGTGCAGGAGACTCGTCGCCCCCGCGGCTGCGACGCGCTCGATCGCCGAGCGCAGATGCTCGCGCGTGTCCGTGAGATAGGGCAGCACTGGCATGAGGAACACGGAGCAGTCGAGCCCCGCTGCGCGCACCGCGGCGACGGTCGCGAGTCGCGCCTCCGTCGACGGGGTTCCGGGCTCGGTGAGTTCCTGCAGGGCCTCGTCGTAGATCGCGATGGACAGGGCGACTCCGACCGGAACGCGCTGTGCCGCCGCGACGAGCTCGGGGATGTCGCGTCGCAGCAGCGTTCCTTTGGTCAGGAGACTCATCGGGGTCCCGGAGTCGGCGAGCGCGCGGATGATGCCGGGCATCAGCCGATAGCGCCCCTCGGCCCGCTGATACGGGTCGGTATTCGTGCCGAGTGAAACGGGGTCTCGATGCCAGGACGCCCGGTGCAGCTCGGTGCGGAGCACGTCGGCGACGTTCGTCTTGACGACGATCTGGCGGTCGAAGTCCGCGCCGCCGTCGAACTCGAGGTACTGGTGCGTCGGGCGGGCGAAGCAATACACGCACGCGTGCGAACAGCCCCGGTACGGGTTGATGGTCCAGCCCCAGACACTGCCATCACGCCCCGGGACCCTGTTGAGCGCCGACTTCGCGGCGATCTCGTGAAACGTGATGCCGGCGAACTCTGGCGTGGACACCGATCGAATCAGACCGGCTGGCCCGGTGAGCCCCGGAAGCGCGTCAGCGCGCTCGTGACCGAGCGTCTGACCGTCCCATCGCATGCAGCTATTCGAACATGTGTTCGACTAACACGTCAACACGCCACGCGGTGACACCGCGACCGTGAAGCTCTAGCGCTCATCCGACACGCGGCGACCGCGCCATCAGTGGTGGAGGCCGAGCACCCTTGCTGTGCGTTCAAGCGTCCGGTCGGCGAGCTTGGGATCGTCGCTGAGCTGCTGTCCGTACGTCGGGATCATTTCCTGCACGGTCGAGATCCATCGCGACCACTCGCCGGGGAAGCACCGCTCCAGCAGGTTCAGCATGATCGGCACGGCGGTCGACGCCCCAGGCGACGCCCCGAGGAGACCGGCGATCGAGCCGTCCGCAGACGCGACGACCTCGGTTCCGAACTGCAGCGAACCGGCACGACCTCCGTCCGTGGGCTTGATGACCTGGACACGCTGACCGGCGATGATCTTGTGCCAGTCTTCCGGACGGGCGGCGGGCATGAACTCCTGCAGCGCGGCGAACTTCGTCTTCTTGGAAGCGGCGAGCTGCCCGACGAGGTATTTGACGAGATCGAAGTTCGAGAACGCGACGCTGAGCAGCGGCCGAATGTTGTGCAGGCGAATGGACCGGAACAGGTCGAGCACGGACCCGTTCTTCAGGAACTTCGGGCTGAAGCCCGCATAGGGGCCGAACATGAGCGACGCGTTGCCGTCGACGATGCGCGTGTCGAGGTGCGGCACGGACATGGGAGGCGCGCCCACGCTGGCCTTGCCGTACACCTTGGCCGAGTGCTTGACCACGACCTCGGGGTCGTCGGTGCGGAGGAATTCGCCCGACACCGGGAAGCCGCCGTACCCCCGGATCTCCGGAATGCCGGAGTTCTGCAGCAGGTGCAACGCACCGCCACCCGCGCCGACAAAGACGAAGCGTGCAGCGATGCGCTCTCGCGACTGCCCGACCTCGTTCTTGACGAGGATGTTCCACGTGCCGTCCTGGCGGCGGCGGAGGCTTTTCACGACGTGGTTCGGCTCGAAGACGACGCCGTCGCGAACGAGCCCGTTGAGGAGTTGCCGGGTGAGCGACCCGAAGTCGACGTCCGATCCCGCCGCGGAATACGTCGCCGCGATGGGCTGATCCTTTCGGCGTCCTGGGATGAGCGCGGGTGCCCACTTGCGGATCGTTGCCGCGGAGTCGCTGTACTGCAGTCCGGCGAAGAGCGGATGGTCTTTCATTGCCTCGTACCGGCGACGCATGTACTCGACGTTGTCCGCGCCCCACACGAAGCTGATGTGCGGCGTCGGGTTGATGAACGTCGTCGGCTCGGCGAGCTGACCGGTCTCGACCAGGTGGGCCCAGAACTGTCGGGAGACCTGGAACTGCTCGTTGACCGTGACCGCCTTGGCGATGTCAACGCGACCGTCGGGCAGCTGCGGGGTGTAGTTGAGTTCGCAGAGGGCGGAGTGGCCGGTTCCGGCGTTGTTCCAGGGGTTCGATGATTCTTCGGCGATCGAGTTGAGGCGTTCGAAGATCTTGATGGTCCAGGTGGGTTCCAGCCGGTGGATGAGCGCTCCGAGCGTTGCGCTCATGATTCCGCCGCCGATGAGCACGACGTCCAACGGCTGCACTGACTTCTCTGCCACGCGACGATCCTACAAGCGACCGAGGACAGCCAGCCGCCTGCGCCGGTTCAGGCGTGGACGGGGCGACGTGCCAGCAGGGCTTCGGCGATCTGCACCGCGTTCAGCGCCGCGCCTTTTCGCAGGTTGTCGTTGCTGACGAAGAACGCGAGACCGTGTCCGTCCGGGGCGGACTGGTCGGCGCGGATGCGCCCCACATAGGTCGGGTCGTTCCCCGCGGCGCCGAGCGGGGTCGGAACGTCGCGGAGCTCGACGCCGGGCGCCCCTGCAAGGACGGCTGCGGCACGCTCGGGCGTCAGTGGCCGATCGAATTCCGCGTTCACGGCGATGGAGTGGCCGGTGAACACCGGGACACGCACGCAGGTGCCTGCGACGAGCAGTTCGGGAAGCCCGAGGATCTTGCGACTCTCATTCCGGAGCTTCTTCTCCTCGTCGGTCTCGCCGAGGCCGTCCTCGACGATGCTGCCGGCGAGCGGCACGACGTCGAACGCGATGGGTGCGACGTACTTCTTCGGTTCGGGGAACACGACCGCTGCCCCGTCGTGGGTCAGCGCCGCGACGTCTTGCGAGACGGCAGCCCGCGCTTGTTCGAGGAGCTCTTCGACGCCGGCAAGGCCGCTCCCGGAGACAGCCTGGTACGTGGTCGCGATCAGGCGCCGGAGCCCGGCCTCCTGGTCGAGGGCGCGGAGCGCTGGCATGATCGCCATGGTCGTGCAGTTCGGGTTGGCGATGATGCCGGCCGGAACCTCGTCGAGCGCGTCCGGATTGACCTCGCTCACGACGAGCGGAACATCGGGGTCCATCCGCCAGGCACTCGAATTGTCGATGACGGTTGCGCCGGCCGCGGCGAACCGTGGCGCGAGTCGCCGCGACGCGTCGGCGCCCGCCGAGAACAGCGCGATGTCGACGCCCGCCGGATCGGCGGTCTCTGCGTCCTCGACGAGGATCTGCTCGCCGCGATACGGAAGCGTGGTGCCGGCCGATCGCGCACTCGCGAAGAAGCGGACGGCGGTGGCGGGAAACTCGCGCTCCTCGAGCAGTCGCCGCATGACAGCGCCGACCTGCCCGGTTGCGCCGACAACGGCGACGGTGCATTCAGACATGGTGGTCTCCTTCCGGGAGCCTGGGTCAGCGCCCGCTGCCGGCGTAGACGACGGCTTGCACGTCGGTGTCGAGCCCGAAGGCGCTGTGCACGACGCGCATCGCCTCGTGCAACTCGTCGGCGCGGGTGACGACGGAGATTCGGATCTCAGACGTGGAGATCATCTCGATGTTGATCGATGCTTCGTGCAGGGCGCGGAACAGTTGCGCGGACACCCCTGCGTTCGTGCGCATGCCTGCGCCGACCAGCGCGAGCTTGCCGATCTGATCGTCGTACTGGATCGCTTCGTAGCCGATGTCGAGCTTCGCCGACTCAAGCGCGGTGAGCACCGTCTGCCCCTGCTCCTTGGGGAGCGTGAACGAGATGTCCGTCCGCCCGGTCGAGGCGGCGGAGACGTTCTGCACGATCATGTCGATGTTCGCGCCGGCCCGCGCGACGATCGTGAAGATCTCTGCCGCCTTGCCGGGCTGGTCGGGAACGCCGACCACGGTGATCTTGCCTTCGGAGAGGTCGCCGGCGATGCCGGTGATGATCGGTTCTTCCACGGTTTCCCCCGCTTCAGGGTTGTAGACGATGGTTCCCTCGTTGTTGTTGAACGAGGACCGGACATGCAGCGTCACACCGTGCCGCCGCGCATACTCGACGGCACGGATGTAAAGGACCTTCGCGCCGGACGCCGCCAGCTCGAGCATTTCCTCGCTCGTGATGCGATCGATTTTCCGGGCGTTGGGAACGACGCGCGGGTCTGCAGAGAAGATGCCGTCGACGTCCGTGTAGATCTCGCACACGTCGGCATCGAGCGCAGCGGCGAGCGCAACGGCGGTCGTGTCCGATCCGCCACGGCCAAGCGTCGTGATCTCGCCGGTGTTGCGATTGAACCCCTGGAAGCCGGCGACGATCGCAACGTGGCCGGCATCGAGGGCTTCGCGAACGCGCTTGGGGGTGACGTCCACGATCCGCGCGCGGCCGTGCTGCGCGTCGGTGAGCATCCCGGCCTGACTGCCGGTGTAGGACGATGCCTCGACCCCGAGACTCTTGATGGCCATGGCGAGCAGCGCCATCGAGATGCGCTCCCCCGCCGTCAGGAGCATGTCGAGCTCACGCCCGGGTGGCAGCGGCGTGACTTTCGCCGCGAGGTCGATGAGCTCGTCGGTGGTGTCCCCCATCGCCGATACGGCGACGACGACGTCGTTGCCCGCCTTCTTCGTCGCGACGATCCGCTTTGCGACGCGCTTGATGCTCTCGGGGTCCGCCACTGACGATCCGCCGAACTTCTGCACGATCAAGGCCACGGGCTCGTACTCCTGGGGTCGCTGCGCGCGGATGCAGCGCGCGTGTCAATGGTAAGCGGTGTTCGGGAAACGTTGCGTGCACGCGTCTGCGACGCAACAATGCACCGATATCACCCCGGGAGGCGCGGGCACGCTGCTGAGATCGTCTCGCCTGTCCAGGCCTCCACCGCCTTGTCGTCAGCTGCCGACCACTCGGCGGCCTTCGAATGCGCGCCCGAGCGTGACCTCGTCGGCGTACTCGAGGTCCCCGCCGACGGGGAGTCCAGACGCGAGACGCGTGACGCGGAGGCCCATCGGCACCAGCAGCCGACTCAGATAGGTGGCTGTCGCCTCCCCCTCGAGGTTGGGGTCGGTGGCGATGATGACCTCGTCGACGGTGCCGTCTGCGAGGCGCGTCATGAGCTGCCGGATTCGGAGGTCATCCGGACCGACACCGTCGATGGGGCTGATCGCACCACCGAGCACGTGATAGAGGCCCCGGAACTCTCGGGTGCGCTCGATTGCCGCGACGTCCTTGGCTTCTTCGACGACGCAGATCACCGCGGGCGAGCGCCGCGGATCACGGCAGATGCTGCATCGCTCGGTTTCGGTGACGTTGCCGCAGACCTCGCAGAAGCGGACGCGCTCTTTCACGGCGGCGAGCAATTCGGACAGGTGCGTGGGGTCGAACGATTCGGTCTGCAGGATGTGGAACGCGATCCGCTGCGCGGACTTCGGCCCGATCCCGGGAAGGCGACCGAACTCGTCGATCAGGTCTTGCACGATTCCGTCGTACATCAGGCTCGCCGCCCGTCATCGAGCGCGGTCTCCTCGATGAACTGCGCACCGAGAATCTCGCGAACCACAGCCTCTCCGTACCGACCTGGAACCGGTGGGCGCTGCACCCGCGGGCCGGACGGGGCCGGCGCGGAGGCGGCAGCCTGGTCGAGCGCGCCGGAGCCGTTCGTAGCGGCGCGGGAGGGCGGCGTGGGTGGCTGCGCCGACCCGGCAGGCTGGGCAGCGGGGGACGCACCTGTTGCCGGACGCGGAGCCCCGACTGCATCGGAGGGGCCTGGGTCGTACGGGTCGTCCTCGAGTGGGTAGTCGTCGATTGGGTAGTCGTCGCGCCGGGCGGGCGGCGCTTCGGCCGATCCAGACACGTCGGAGACAGCGCCTGGGGCAGTGGCGACGGCGTGCTCCGCGGCCGCCTGCTGCGCCGCGGGAGTCACGGGTGACGCGGCAGTCACCGGGGCCGCGGGTGACGTGACCGTCGCTGGCGCATCCGCCGGGGCGGGCGCCGAACCGGTGTCGGGAGCCGTCTCGTCGGCCAGAGGACCCGTCGGGATCACGGCGACCGCCCAATCGGTCACGACGGCCGCGCCGTCGGAGCTGCCAGACGATGAGCGAACCGCCGCGTCTGCGGCGCGAGCCGTCGTCGTGCCCCGAGCCCCGGCGCCAGGCTCAGTGCTCGGGGAATCAGTGCGCGGCGCAACCGACCCGGACGGAACCGCCGCGGGCGCCGCAGCGTTCGACGCCGGCGAGCCAGGGCCCTTGGCAACGAATTTCACGCGAACACCGAGCACGTCGAGGATCGCCGCACGCAAGAGCTCGCTGACATTCGCGCCCGGATCAGAGCGCTCCTTGAACGATGCGACGTCCTGCTGGCTCGGGAAGGTGAGCGTCAGGACGTCCTCGGCGAAGGCGGAAACCTGCGCCGTGACGACAACCGTCCAGGCGGACCGGCGGGCCCGCTGCACATGCTCGACGACTTGCGTCCAGCTGTCCCGGATCTGTTGCAGATCCACGGCACGAATCGGCGACGCCGGCGTCGCACCCTGCGCGGGCACCGCATTGCTCTCCGCGGGAGCCGACGGCGGCACCGCAGGCGCCGATGCTCCGCTCACGGGCGCCGGGTTGCCCGGAGCGGGCGCTGCGTCGACTGCGACAGGTACCGTCCGCTCCGGCTCGCGCGAGTCCGTCCCCGGGGCGGGAGCCGGTGCGACGGGCGTGGATGGAGTCACAGCGGCTGCCGGGGTTCGCACCGGTGCCACGGGTGGTGCTGGGGTCATCGCGCCCGCTGACTGCGCGCCTCCAGCGGATCCCGACGGGGCGTCGACGCCGATCCGGCGCTCCAGACGCTCGACACGCGCCAACGCGCCGCGCTGGGAGTCGTCGCTCTCCGGTACGAGCATGCGCGCGACCATCAGCTCGAGATGGAGGCGCGGCGAGGTCGCACCCGTCATTTCCGTGAGCGAGCGATTGGCGATATCAGCAGCACGGGACAGCGCGACCGCACCGAACACCGCGGCCTGACGGCTCATTGTCGCGAGCTCGTCCGGAGACACCCCGCGGAGCACGGCAGCAGCGCCCTCGTTCGTCGCTGCCACGATGATGAGATCTCGCAGCCGCTCGAGGAGGTCCTCGACGAAGCGCCGCGGGTCCTGCCCGGTTTGAATGACCCGGTCGATCGCGGTGAAGACGGAGGCCGGCTCGCGCACGGCCAGCGCGTCCACGACGTCATCGATCAGCGCGCCATCGGTGTACCCGAGCAGCGCGACGGCCCGGTCGTACGCGATCGACCGCTCCTCGCTCCCGGCCATGAGCTGATCAAGGAGGGACAACGTGTCGCGGACCGAGCCGCCGCCAGCGCGGACGACGAGCGGGAGAACCCCGGGAGCCACGGTCACGGACTCCTGCTCGCAGAGCTCCTCGACGTACTGCAGCATCGTCGCCGGCGGCACGAGGCGGAACGGGTAGTGATGGGTTCGGGAGCGGATCGTCCCGATGACTTTCTCGGGCTCGGTCGTGGCGAAGACGAACTTGACGTGCTCCGGCGGCTCTTCGACAAGCTTCAGCAACGCGTTGAACCCCTGAGGGGTCACCATGTGCGCCTCATCGAGGATGAAGATCTTGTAGCGGTCACGGGCCGGAGCGAAGATCGCGCGATCACGAAGGTCACGCGCGTCATCGACGCCGTTATGGCTCGCCGCGTCGATCTCGATCACGTCGAGCGAACCGCCGCCGTCGCGGGCCAGTTCGACGCAGCTCGGGCAGACACCGCACGGGGTGTCGGTCGGCCCTTCCGCGCAGTTGAGGCAGCGGGCGAGGATTCGCGCGGAGGTCGTCTTGCCGCACCCGCGGGGTCCGCTGAAGAGATATGCGTGGTTGACACGGTTCGTCCGCAGCGCAGTGCGCAGCGGTTCGGTCACCTGCGACTGGCCGATGAGCTCGGCGAAGGTCTCAGGCCGATAACGGCGATAGAGGGCGGTGACCACGCGACAAGGGTAACCGGGACCGGCGACAGGGACGCGCCTCCCGGACGGGCGGTGGATGGGCACCAGCCGACGCCGCCGGACAACGAGAAAGACTCCTCACGCACCCGCCAGAGCCCGGTTACCCTTGCTGCGTTTCCGCCCTGGGGGAGTTGGCCTGGATGGCGTCACGTGAGGAGCCGCCGACGAGTCTAGCGGACTGCCACGGCCGCTCCCATGCCGGCTGGAGTTTGATCAGTTGTATGAGGATCGCAATTGCTGGTGGACACGGTCAGATCGCACTCCTGCTCGAGCGCATGCTCGTCGACGCCGGGCACGAGGCGCTCGGCATCGTGCGGAACCCCGCGCACGTCCGCGACGTCGAGGCGACCGGCGCGAAGGCACTCGTCGCCGACCTCGAGCACTGGAGCGACGACGACCTCGCGCTCGAACTGCGCGGCTACGACGCGGTCGTCTTCGCCGCTGGCGCCGGCGCGCGGAGCGGTGGCGAGCGCAAGTTCACGGTGGACCGCGACGCCGCGTTCCTGCTCGCGGACGCTGCAGAGCGGATGGGAATCGACCGCTATGTGATGATCTCCGCCCAGGGCGCCGACGCATACGACCGCGTCGCAGCGGTGCTGCCCGCACGCGACGACAACAGCGTGTTCCAGATCTATCTGCGCGCGAAGGCGGAGGCGGATGCGAGCATCCGCGCTCGCGGCTTCCGCTGGACGATCGTGCGTCCCGGGACGCTGACCGACCGGCCCGGTCAGGGCCTCGTGGCGGTCGGTGACTCGCTCCCGCACGGCTCGATCCCCCGCGCGGACGTCGCCGCGGTCGTCATGCATTCACTGCTCGATGGCACGGCGGTGGGTCGTCAGTTCGACCTCACCTCGGGCAGCGCGCCGATCGCCGACGCCCTCGACGCGATCACGATCCGGTAGCGAGCGCCGCCTCGGCGGACTGCCGAGCGATCTCCAGCTCTTCGTTCGTCGGAATCACCAGCACCGCGACGCGCGAGGTGTCGGTGGAGATGCGGCGCGCCTCCGACGAGTGCAACTCGTTCCGATCGTCGTCGATCTCAATGCCCAGGTGTTCGAGCCCGGCGAGCACACGTCGACGCAGCAGCGCGTTGTTCTCACCGACACCCGCGGTGAACACGATCGCGTCGAGGCCGCCGAGCTGCGCCGTGTACGCGCCGACGTACCGGCGGATCCGGTGGCGATACACGGCGAGCGCCGCCTCTGCATCGTCATCGCCGGCGAGCGCGGCGTCCTGCACGTCGCGCATGTCGCCGTTGCCGGTCAGACCGAGGAGGCCCGACTCCTTGTTCAGCATCGTGTCGAGCTCGTCGAAGGACAGACCGGCGACCCGGTGGAGGTGGATGAGGATCGCCGGGTCCAGATCGCCCGAGCGGGTCCCCATCACGAGCCCTTCGAGGGGTGTGAGCCCCATCGAGGTGTCGATCGATCGGCCCCCGTCGACCGCGCACGCCGAGGCGCCGTTGCCGAGGTGCAGCACGATTGTCTTGACGTCCTCGAGTGGTCGTCCGAGGAACGCTGCGGTGCGCTCCGACACGTACTTGTGGCTCGTGCCGTGCATGCCGTACCGGCGGATCCCATGCCGTTCGCTCAGGTCACGGGGAATCGCGTACGTGTACGCCCACGGCGGCATCGTCTGGTGGAACGCCGTGTCGAAGACGGCGACCTGGGGCACATCGGGAAATTTCCGCGATGCGGCACGGATCCCCTGGAGGTTCGCGGGATTATGCAGCGGCGCGAGCGTTGCGAGCGCGTCGATCTGCGCTTCCACCTCGGGGGTGACGACTGTCGCGCGGTCGAACGTGGTGCCGCCGTGGACCACCCGGTGGCCGACGACGTCCGGCGCGTGGTCCTCGAGTGACGGGCCCGTGTTGTCGAACGCGTCGAGCATCGCCTGAAACCCGGCGTCGTGGTCGGGCACTTCGGCCGCGTCGTTCGAGGTCGCCTCGCCGGTCAGGTGGTTTCGGTGGCGCCAGGCGCCCGACTGCTCGCCGATGCGTTCCACAAGACCGGAGGCGAGGGTCTGCTCACCATCGAGCTCGATCAACTGGTATTTGAACGAGCTCGAGCCGGAGTTGACGACGAGGGCTGTGGTCACCGTGAGGCTCCTGTTCCGTCGGTGGTCGCGGCCTGGATGGCGGTGATGGCGACCGTGTTGACGATGTCTCGGACGAGCGCACCGCGCGAGAGATCGTTGATCGGCTTTCGCAGCCCCTGAAGGACCGGTCCGATCGCGACGGCGCCAGCCGAACGCTGCACCGCTTTGTATGTGTTGTTGCCCGTGTTGAGGTCCGGGAAGATGAACACGGTCGCTCGGCCGGCAACGGGCGAGTCCGGCATCTTGGTCGCAGCGACTGTCGGATCGGCAGCGGCGTCGTATTGGATCGGGCCTTCGACGAGCATCTCGGGTCGACGTTCGCGGACGAAGGCGGTCGCCTGCCGCACCTTGTCGACATCCGCACCGGTCCCGCTGTCGCCGGTCGAATAGCTGAGCATCGCGACCCGGGGATCGATGCCGAACTGCGCAGCGGTCTCCGCCGAGGAGATCGCGATGTCGGCGAGTTGGTCGCTCGTCGGGTCGGGGATGACCGCGCAGTCGCCGTAGACGAGGACACGGTCTGCGAGCGCCATGAGGAACACGCTCGACACGACGGAGGTGCCCGGGCGGGTCTTGATGATCTCGAACGCTGGGCGGATGGTGTGCGCGGTCGTGTGCTTGGCGCCCGAGACCATCCCGTCGGCGTAGCCGAACTGCACCATCATCGTGCCGAAGTACGAGACGTCGGCCACGGTGTCGTGCGCGAGTTCGACCGTCATTCCACGGTGGGCTCGGAGGCGCGCGTACTCATCCGCGAATCGCTCTCGCAGCGGGCTGTGCTGGGGGTCGACGAGCTCGGCCGCCTCGATGTCGAGGCCGAGTTCGCTGGCCCGCGCTCGCACCGTGGTCGGTTCCCCGAGGATCGTGAGCGCGCAGACGTCGCGCTGCAGCAGGGTCGCGGCAGCCGTGAGGATCCGGTCGTCGTCGCCCTCGGGCAGGACGATCCGCGTGCGCGACGCGCGAGCGCGATCGAGCAGCTGTCGTTCGAACATGAGCGGTGTCACCACTTGCGAGGGCGTCACTTGCAGTCGCTCCTGCAGGACGTCGGCGTCGACGTGCTTCTCGAAGAGGGAGAGCGCGAGCTGGGCTTTCCTCGGCGACTCGACCGCGAGCCTCCCGCGCGTCTGCGTGATTCGCAGGGCCGTGTCGTACGTCCCGAGATCGGTGCGGGCGATCGGGAGGCTCGACGGCAGGCCCTCGAGAAGGCGTTGGATCTGCGGAAGCTGCTCGAACCCCCCGATGAGGATGACGCCGGCGACGCTCGGGAACGTCTCGGAGGCGTGGGCGAGCACCGTCGCGATCAGCACGTCGTTGCGGTCACCGGCGACCACGACGATCGCGCCCTCGATGAGCCGCGGAAGCACATTCTCCATACTCATGCCGGCGATGACGGTGCCCATCGCCTCCCGGTCGAGGAGAGACTCGTCGCCGCGGATCAGCGTCGCTCCGGTCGCGGCGAGCAACGCGCGAACGGTCGGCGCGACGAGGACTGCATCCTCGGGGATGGTCCAGACCGGGGCACCGGCATGGTGGGCGGCGATCGCACGCCCGACCACCTCGTTCGTGCGCTCGAGCGCGTCCGGGTCCGCGCGGTTCACGACCACGCCAAGGAGCGCCGCGTGCAGCGCGCGAAGTTCGCTCGTCGTCACGTCGGCGACTTGCGCGATCTCTCCCGGAGTGCGTGCTGCACCATCCGCGGGTGACCGTCCGCCCAGCACCAGGAGCACGGGCGCCCCGAGGTTCGTTGCAACGCGGGCGTTGAACGAGAGCTCGGTGGGCGTTCCGACGTCCGTGTAGTCGGAGCCGACGATGACGACCACGTCGCAGGCGCGCTCGATCGCCGCGAACCGCGAGACGATCGTGCCCAGCGCCGCGTCCGCGTCGGCGTGCACATCGTCGTAGCTCACGCCGACGCACTCCTCGTACGGCAGGTCGACGGACGCATGCGCGCGGAGCAGATCGAGGATGCTGTCGCGCTCGTCAGCGGAGCGGGATACCGGCCGGAAGACCCCGACTCGCCCGACGGTGCGTGTCAGCGCCTCGAGGACCCCGAGTGCGACGGTGCTCTTGCCGGTGTGTCCCTCGGCCGATGTGATGTAGATGCGAGTCGCCACCGGTTCACAGTATTGCGAGCGCATCGGATTCGCCTTCGAACGGAGGCGCGACGCAAGTGGGTCCGAAGCCGTCGCGGTGATCCCCTGGTCGGCGGTCATTCGCACGTCCGGAGCCCTGTACCATGGGGACTCGTCGCCGTGAGGCGTCGCCCAGGAGGATTCGCCTAGTGGCCTATGGCGCACGCTTGGAAAGCGTGTTGGGTGCAAGCCCTCGGGGGTTCGAATCCCCCATCCTCCGCCACCAGACGCTCGCCTGCGGCCGCCCGTCGTTCGCGGGGGGCCGAGCTCGGCGCTTCCTGCACCGGACGGATGGACCGTTCGACGAACGGGCCCCGTCCTCACGTCTCCCAGGGATTGACGATTCGTAGTCCCGTCCCGACGAAGTCGCGAACGTTCCGCGTGGCGAGCGCATCGGCGCCGGCCGCCACGACCGTTGCGGCGATGACCGCATCAGCCACGCTGATCGGGGAGCCTGCTCGGTCACGAGCCTGCACAATCCGGGCATAGTCGACCGATGCTGACAGATCGAACGGGATGACTCGACCGTCGAACACCTCGTCAACGAGTCGACCCACCTGCCGCGAAAGCCGCTCTCGCCGACGCCCCTCGGGCAGCCGAGCGACACCGGAGAGCAATTCAGCTGACGTCATCGAGGTCAGGTGCAGCTCCTCCGCGACCTGGGAGTCTGCCCACGCGAGCACACGAGCATTCGGGATTTCCCGCATGAGTTCGGACACGACGTTGGTGTCGAGAACGATCATTGCTCGTCGAACGGCGCCACCCGGACCGTTTCAGCCTGCCGCTCGACGCCCTCCCAGTCGAGCCCGGCGAACAGTGCATGGATCCTGCTTCCGAGTCCGTTCGTTCCACCGGCCGCGCGTCTCGATCGCACCGCCTCGGCAAGGATGACCCGAGCCTCCCCTTCCATCGATCGCCCATGCTCGGCGCCGAGTTGCTTCAAGCCGGCGCGAGTCTCGTCGTCCACGTTGCGGACCGTCAATACCGCCATACGGGCACTCCCTTCTGCAACCATGCTAGCAGAATGCATGCACGCTCATGACGAGCCGCATACGGGGTGGACGGCCTGGTAGCGGCGCCCTTCGATGCGATGGGCTGCGGGCGTGATCCCCCTCCTCGCGACCTGATGGTGCGCAACCGGAACATTCCACGCGTTTTCGGCATAGCGTGCACTCGATTGCAATGTCGCATTGGAGGCTCACATGTCGTTCGCCATCACACCGTTCGTTCCACTCGCGCTCGGGTTCTTCGGACTCGGAACCGGCTACCTCATCTATGGGCCCCAGGAGTTGCTGGGCTGGCCGAAACGCGATGAGCGCGTCGACGCCGCAACCGGGATCTGGGGCATCTGGCTACCGGGCTTCTGCCAGTTCGTGACCGGCGTCATCCTGTTCATCGGGCTGACGTGGTTCAAGGTCTTCAACGAGGCGCCGCTCTACATGGCGGCACTCGCCTTCAGCGCATACGGCATCCACTGGTTCGCGCTCGGATACAACCGATACAAGGGCCACGACCCGCGCCCGAACGCCGGTATGAGCGTCGCCTTCTTCATCATCTCGGTGCTCGGCATGTCGGTGTTCTTCACGGCGGGCGACTGGCCGGTCGGACTGCTCTTCCTCGGTCTGTCCCTCGTCTACATCTCGGAGTTCATTGCGACGATCGGGATTGCGGTCGGCGAGCGGCTGCTCGGTCTCATGCACATCATCGTGGGCCTGTGGCTGATGTACCTGATGATCGCGGCGGTCTACAACATGGCGCTCGGCGCGCACCTCCCGCTGTAAGCCGCGGCGACGAGCCGGGAGCCGCGGAATATATCCGATTTCCGTGCTCCCGGCCCGCAGGCCGTCCTCTCTATACAAACGAATCGAAATCTTCTTCTCGGCACAGCGGTCCTGCCCTATGCTGACCAGAGGTCCGACCCGAACGGACGCGCACCGAACCGTGTTCGAATCGCACGGAACCTCGGCGCCATTGTGGGGATAGGAGATCGCCGTGGGGGAACTGGCGGCACGCGAGAGCAGAACCGCTCGTCCAACTTTCGAGGCGGTGATTCGGCCCCGGCAGGCGTTGCTCCGGAGCGCAGCCCTGAGCGTTGCCCTCTCGGCCATCCCGCTCGTTGTCGCGCTGGTGCTCGTCTCGCTGCCGTTCCGGCTCTGGGCGGCGCTGGCGACGATCGTTCTGATCCTCGCGGTCTTCGCGGTGGTGCTCCTGGTCAGGCTCCGCATCGCGTTCGTGGGCGTGAACGGCACCCACGTGAGCGTCCGATCGGTCCTGACGCCGAGTCGGCTGGTGCTCCGCAACAGCATCGACCGCATCGTGCTGGCGACGGTCTTCACGACATCGATCGAACGGCAGACGCGAGAACTGATCGCGCTCGACCACGAGGGCGCTGCCCTGTTCCGCCTCGATGGCAGCATCTGGGCAGACGCGTCCATCACCGACATCGCGGCAGCACTCGGCGTGCAGCTCACCGAGCTCCCGAAACCACTCCCGCTCCGCGAACTCATCCGCCGATACCCGTCCAGCCGCCTCTGGTACGAGCGTCGCTCCGGCATCGCCGCGTCGATCGGCCTGGCCGTCCTCTTGATCGCCGGTGTGCTCGCCGCCGAACTCGGGGTGCTGCTCCCCCTCTGAAGCGGTCGCGCTCCCGCTGACCGACACCGCCCCTCTGAACCTGCCCCACGGTTGGGCGGTTCTCCGACGCCGCGCCGCGCACGCAGCCGCGGCGGTCACGCTCCCGCTGACCGACACCGCGCCTCCAGCACGACGAAGCGCCCGCCGCGCCCTGCCGAGGCAGGTGCGCGACGGGCGCCGGGGTGCCGAATTACCGGTGGCGTCCCACGCTCGTCAGCGCCGCGAACGACACAGAGCCGAGCCCGGTGATGTCGTCGTAGCCGGGCGCGTTCTTCAGCGACTCATCCTGGTTCAGTGTCACGAGGTAGTCGTGACCCGAGTAAGCGGACGTGTACGCAAGCGCGATCGGCGACGCCGGCGCGGTGACGTCGTTGAACGCATACGGCGCGACGCGGTCGACCGCGTAGAGCGTCGGGTTCGCGAAGCCGATCTGCGTCGACGTCGTCTGCTGCACGATCGCCATGAGCGCCGCCGTGATCGGCGATGCAAGCGACGTCCCGCCGTACGTCTCGGTCACGTACCCGCCGGAGGCCAGGGTCGCGTCGTCGACGATGGGCCGGATTCCGATCGAGAATCCGGTGTACGGGTCGGCGAGCGCAGCGAGGTCCGGCGAGACCCGCTTGCCCTTCGACAGCGAGGAGGGGACCACGCCGTACTGGTAGCTCGGCTCAGCGAAGTACGTGCTCGCGCCTCCGCCGGCGCCACCGCCGAACAAGTTGCCTGGGAGCGGGGCCGTGTAGGACTCGACACCGTTCGTCGACACGATGCGGTCGAGGACATCGCCCCAGCCGGTCTCGAACGTCTTGTGACCATCCGCGCCGATGCCCATGCTCGTTCCACCGACCGCGGTGACCCACGGCGACGAGGCAGGGAAGTCGGGCTGCGGCGTCGCCAGGTTCAGCGACTCGTCGCCGCTGTCACCGCTCGAGAAGTAGAGCCCGATGCCCTCGCCGGCCGCTTGGAGCTGCAGGTTCACCTCGCCCTGGATGCTGGAGATCGGCAGGTCCTCGCCGACATCGCCGTAGCTGTTCGACACGATCGTCGCGAGCTTGTTGTCAAGGATCTTCGACATGGCCACGTCGAGGCCACCGCCGCAGTTCGTGCCACCGACGTAGAGGATGCGAGCCCCCGGAGCGATCGCGTGGGCGGACTCGACGTCGAGCGTCTCCTCCCCCTGCCATCCGCTCGGGTACTGGCACGCAGCCTCATCCGTGAAGCTCGACGGTGCCGGGGCGATCTGCTGGAACGTGGCGTTCGTCAGCTGCGGATCGCCGTGGCTCGCGGCATACGTGTTCGCATCCTGCAGGATCGTGGGCGAGGCGTACGCGTCGATGATGGCAACGGTCTGTCCCTGCCCCTGCACGCCGTGCGCGGCGAGCGTGTCCACGCCGTACGCCGACCGGAGCTGCGACGGAATGTATCCGCAGTTGAAGGTGTGGACCACGGTCTGCCCGTACGCGGCGGGTACGGTCGCCGTGTGCTGGCCGTCGTACGTCGAGCACTGGGCGTTGATCCCGGACGACGTCGCCGCACCCGATGACAACGACTGCGATGGAGCACTCGCGTTCGTCGACGAGCCCTGCTGGATGAGGTCCGGGCGCGTCTCGAGACGGGCTTGGTCGACGCTGAGTCCCGAGACCTTCGAGGCGATGTCCGCGGGAAGTGTCGGCGTGCTCGCTGGCGCGATGAGCTTCTTGCCGTTGTGACGGTAGGTGTGCAGCGGCGCATTGATCGTCGTCGCAACGACGCTCGCCGGTCCGCGGAACACCACGTACTGGCGGCTCGCCGGCACCGCGGTGATCGTCAACCCCTTGGACTGGAGGTACGACACGACCTGCGAGACGTCCTGTCGCGTGGGTGCGAATCGGTCGATCCAGACATTCGGCGCGATGCCGCGCCGGTACTGCGGGCTTCCGGGCGTCGATACCGCGGTCGCGAGGGCCGTCGCCCCGGCCTCATTGCGGAGCGGCAGGTAGACCTCCCCCTCCACGCTCGTGTCAGCTGGAGCGGCGCCCGCGTCGTTGGGCGCGCTCGCCCACGCCGGAACGGAGTTCGGAACGGGGTCGCTCGCCGCGGCCTGCGCCGGCGCGACCATGAATAGGGATGTGCCGACGACTGCAGCGCCGGCGATGGCGGCGCTGATCGAGCGCCGACGTGACCGAGGTATCACGGATGTCCTCTCTGAGGGGATGCCGAAAATCCAGGGAGTTCTCGGCAGATCGTTGCTCGACGCTAATTTGCGGAGCGCGATTTGCGACAGTCAGTGAAACAGCCGACACTCGCTGTACCCCGGTTGGGGGTCGTTCGATTGCGCCCCGGCGCTACTCGCGCGGAGGCGGAACGACTCCCACTCGATGCGTGATGAGGACAGCGAGCGCGACGATGAGTGCCATGCCGACGAAGACCCCGGCGAACGCCCCTCGGTCGGCAGCGCCGCCGAGCCCCTGCAGGAGACCTCCGGCGACAGCGAGTCCGAGGACCGCGCCGACCGAATCCGCGATGGTGAGGGCACTGCTCGCAAACCCCTTGTCGTCCGTGCCTGCGAACCGAAGCGTGAGCGCGGAGGTGCGCGGATAGACGAACCCCATACCGCCTCCGGCGACGAACCAGCCGGCGACGGACAGCCACCACGGCGCACCCGCCGCGGCGACGACGAGCTGTGCTCCGATCCCGATGATCACCAGCGCGAACCCGCCCCGGAACGCGCGGAGCGCGGGAACCATGCGCTCGGACAATCTCCCGTGCAGCCAACTCGACGTCGCCCAGGCGATCGCCGACACCGTCAGCGCGATTCCAGCAGTCCCGGGCGTCATCCCCTCGTGACGCTGCAGCAGATACGGCACGTACGCCTCCGCGCCGAAGAACGCGGCCGCGGCGAGGCCGCGGAGCACCACGACCGTCGGGAGGCCCGGCCTGGCACGGAATGCGCCTACCGGCAGCAGCGGTCGGACGGCGAGCAACGCAGCCACCCCGCTGACCGCGGCAACGGTCCCGCCGACCGCTGCCGGAAGATCGGGCGCGAGATTCACCACGAGCACGGCGGTTGCCGCGAGCACGGCCCACACGATGCGGCGGGCGTCCCACCCGGGGCGACGGTCGTGCGCGGGAGGACCGATGTGCCGCAGGCTCGGCGTGAGGAGCGCGAAGCCGGAGACGCCGATCAGCAACGCGCCGGCGAACACCCAGTGCCAGCCCCAGATGTCCGTGACGATGCCGGCGATCGCCGGCCCGACAAGGGCAGGGACGACCCACGCACCCGCGAAGGCAGCAAAGATCGGGCCATGCAGTCGGTCTGGGAACAACCGCGCGACGATCACATGGAGGACGACGCTGAGCGCCCCGCCGCCGAAGCCTTCGACGAGTCGTCCGCCGAGGAACATCGGCATCGACGTCGCGAGCATGACGACGGCGGTGCCAAGCGCGAACAGCGCCCCGGCGACCCACGCCACAGCGCGCCCACCGCTGCGATCGGACCAGTTGCCGGCGACGACCATCCCCGGGACGCCCGCTGCGAGCGGGGCGGCGAAGCTCAGCGAATAGAGCGCAGCGCCGTTCAGATCCCGACTGATCTCCGGCATGATCGTCGTCATTGCGAGGCTTTGGAACGCCGCGACCACCGCGATCGCGACCGTGCCGAGCGTCGGCAGCAACAACGCGCCGCTGAGAATCCCCCGCTCGCGGCGACGCTCGACCCCGGAGGCGGCCGAGGAAGTCACTCCCGCGCGGCGCGTTCGAGCGCCTGATGGAGATCGGCGACGAGGTCGTCGACGTCCTCGATTCCGACGGAGAGCCGGACCAGGTTCTCCGGAACCGCGAGCTCGGTACCGCGCACCGAGGCGTGCGTCATCTCGCTGGGATAGCCGATGAGCGACTCGACGCCGCCGAGCGACTCCGCAAGCGTGAAGATCTCCGTCGACTCCGCGAATCGCCGCGCGACCGACGCGCCGCCGGCGAGCGCGACGGACAGCATCCCGCCGAATCCACGCATCTGCTGCGCCGCGATGCGGTGCCCCGGATGGTCGGCCAGACCGGGATAGAACACTCGGTCGATCGCCGGGTGCTCGACCAGCGCCTCCGCGACGGCCTGCGCGTTCGCGGAGTGCCGGTCCATCCGAACCGCGAGCGTCTTGATGCCGCGGACCGTGAGCCACGCATCGAGCGGCCCCGAGATCGCTCCGGCAGCGAACTGGAGGAACGCCACACGCTCGGCGAGCTCCTCGCTCCCGAGCACCACCGCTCCCCCGACCACGTCCGAGTGCCCGCCCAGGTATTTCGTCGTCGAGTAGACCACCGCGTCGGCACCGAGCGACAGCGGTCGCTGCAGATAGGGCGACGCGAACGTGTTGTCGACGACAACCGTCGCCCCGGCGCTGTGGCCGATCTCCGCGAGCAGGGCGATGTCCGCGATCTTCATGAGCGGGTTCGTCGGCGTCTCGATCCACAGCACCAACGGATCGGAACCTGGCGCGCCGATCGTCGCGCGCACCAGGTCGGAGTCGCTCATGTCGACGGTCTGGAGCCGGACGCCCCAGGGAACGTGAACGCGGTTGACGAGGCGATGCGTGCCTCCGTAGACGTCGTTGCCCATCACGACGCGGGCGCCCGGTCGGAGCACCGCCCGGAGCAGGGCGTCCTCCGCCGCCAACCCGGACGCGAACGACAGTGCCGCTGCACCGCCGTCGAGATCAGCGAGCAACGTCTGGAGGCTGTCCCGCGTCGGGTTCGCGGACCGCGAGTACTCGTACCCGCTCCGGAGACCGCCGACCCCGTCCTGCTTGTACGTGGACGTGAGATGCAGCGGCGGGACGACCGCGCCCGTCGACGCGTCCGGCTCCTGGCCGGCATGGATCGCGCGCGTGCTGAACTCGGTCATGGGGCTCCTCAGTGGTGCTGGTGGGACAGCGCGGTCAACAGGTCCTGTCGTGTGACGACCGTCAGCGGCTTGCCATCGGCGACGACGAGCAGCGCGTCGCTCGCCTGCAGCGCGCGCCGCGCGGACGCGACCGACTGTCCGAGGCCGATGAGCGGCAGCGCGTCGCCGATGAGTCCGACGATCGGGTCGGACATCTTCACGGTCCCCGCGAACACGTGATCGAGCAGATCGCGCTCCGATACGGCCCCGACCACCTCGCCCATCACCACGGGCGGCTCAGCGCTGAGCACCGGCATCTGGGAGACCCCGTAGGTGCGCATGATGTCGACGACGTCACGCACCGTGTCCGTCGGATGCGCGTGAACGAGATCGGGCAGCCGATCGCTCTTGCCGGCGAGGAGCGTCTCGACGGTCTGCTCCTCGTCCTGATCGAGGAATCCATAGGCACGCATCCATCGATCGTTGAAGATCTTGCCGAGGTAGCCGCGCCCGCCATCCGGGAGGAGCACGACGACCACGTCGTCCGGGCCTGCTGCGCGCGCGACCTCGAGTGCCGCGACGACAGCCATGCCGCTCGACCCACCGACGAGGATGCCCTCCTCGCGCGCGAGTCTGCGGGTCATCGCGAACGCGTCGGCGTCCGACACCGCGATGACCTCGTCCGGAACGTCGGGGTCATATGCCCCAGGCCAGAAATCCTCACCGACGCCCTCGACGAGATACGGGCGTCCCGTTCCGCCTGAGTACACCGAGCCTTCGGGGTCGGCGCCGATGATGCGCGTCGCCCCGCCCGAGATCTCTTTCAAGTACCGTCCGGTGCCGCTGATCGTGCCGCCGGTTCCGACGCCGGCGACGAAGTGCGTGATGCGTCCGTCGGTGTCGCGCCAGATCTCCGGACCGGTGGTCTCGTAGTGGCTCAGCGGTCCGTTCGGGTTGGCGTACTGGTTCGGCTTGTAGGCCCCCGGAATCTCGCGAGCGAGCCGATCGGACACTGAGTAGTACGACTCGGGATGGTCCGGCGGGACCGCAGTCGGCGTCACGACGATTTCCGCACCGTACGCGGTGAGCACGTTGCGTTTGTCCTCGCCGACCTTGTCCGGCAGGACGAAGACGCAGCGGTACCCGCGCTGTTGGGCGACGAGCGCAAGCCCGACCCCGGTGTTCCCGCTCGTCGGTTCGACGATCGTGCCCCCTGGTCCGAGGTCACCGGCCTGCTCGGCCGCATCGATGATGCGGGTGGCGATCCGGTCCTTCGCGGACCCGCCCGGGTTCAGGTATTCGAGCTTGACGAGGACGGTCGCGGTGATCCCGTCGGTCACTCGGTGCAGCTTGACGAGAGGGGTGTTGCCGACGAGATCGACGATGGTTTCCGCGTACTGCACGGGAGTCGAGTCTACGTCGCTCGGTCCTGGTCGACAGCGCCGTCAGGCGCCGGCGAGGTCGTCCTCCATCGACTGCTGCCGATAGAGCGTGGCGTATACGCCGTCGAATCCGATCAGGGCATCGTGCGTCCCTTGCTCGACGATGCGGCCGTGCTCGAGCACGAAGATCACATCCGCAGCGCGAATCGTGGACAGTCGGTGGGCGATCGCAATGGTCGTCCGCCCACGGGAGGCGGTGTCCAGCGCCTGCTGCACGACCCGTTCCGAGATGGAGTCGAGCGCGCTGGTCGCCTCGTCGAGGATCAGTACCGGCGGGTCCTTCAGGAGCACGCGCGCGATCGCGACTCGCTGCTTCTCGCCCCCGGACAGGCGGTAGCCACGCTCGCCGACCACGGTGTCGTAGCCGTCGGGGAACGATGCGATGGTGTCGTGGATGTTTGCTGCACGAGCCGCGCGCTCGAGGTCCGCGTCGGTCGCATCGGGCTTGGCGTAGCGCAGGTTCTCGGCGATGGTGGCGTGGAAGAGGTAGGTCTCCTGGCTGACGATCCCGATATGGCGGATGAGATCGTCTTGGGCGAGGTCGCGAACGTCGGCGCCGGCGAACCGGACGGTTCCAGCGGTCGCCTCATAGAGCCGGGGAACGAGGTAGGAGACGGTGGTCTTGCCGGCGCCGGAAGGCCCGACGAATGCGGCGAACTGTCCGGGCTCGAGTGCGAACGACACCGCGTCGAGGGTCGGTCGATCGAGGTCACTGTCCGGGTACGAGAAGGACACCTCTTCGAACGCGACCGCGCCGATCCGGGTCTCGTCGACCGGCCGGACCGTCGGTCGGTCGGTGATCGCCGGCCGGAGGTCGAGGTACTCGAACACCCGGGCGAAGAGCGCCGCCGAGGTCTGCAGGTCCAGCACCACGCGCAGCAGCCCGACCGTGGGGAACAGCAACCGTGACTGCACCGTGGTGAACGCGACGATCGTGCCGGCAGTAATCGGCACGCCGCCCGTGATGAGGTAGGCGGCGACGACGTAGATGATCGCCGGAATGATCGACAGGAAGATCTGCACGATCGCGAAGAACCACTGGCCGGACATCTGCAGCTGCACCTGCAGACGGATCTGGTTCCGGTTCTCGACCCCGAATCGGTGGGTCTCGCTCTGCTGCTGGTTGAAGCTCTTGGCGAGCAGGATCCCGGAGACGCTCAGGGCCTCCTGCGTGATCGCGGTCATGTCCGACAGCGACTCCTGCGTCTCTGCGGCGATGCGGGCGCGGATCCGTCCGACGCGCCGCTGTGCGATCACGAGGATCGGCAGCAGAACGACGGCGACGATCGTCATCTGCCAACTCAGCAGGATCATGGCCACGACCGCCGCGATGACGGTCACCGTGTTCCCGAGCACTGACGAGATCGTGTTGTTCAGCACGCTCGCAACGCCGCCGACGTCGTTCTGGAGGCGCGACTGGATGACTCCCGTCTTCGTCCGCGTGAAGAACGCGAGTTCCATGCGCTGCAGATGGCCGAAGAGACGCATGCGCATCGAGCCCATCACCCGGTTGCCGACGGTCGCGGTCAGGTAGGTCTGCCAGACGCCGATGCCCGCCGACAGGATCCAGAGGCCGATCATGCCGCCCACGAGTGCGAACAGGACCGGGAAATCCGGATGCCCTGACCTCGGGAAGAGCCCCTGGTCGAAGGCGCGCTGCGTGAGCAGCGGAGGGATCACCGTCAGCGCGGCCCCGATGAGCACGAGCACGACCGTCAGGACGATCGCGCGGCGATGCGGGGCGAACAGCTCGACGATCCGGCGGAACAGATGCGGAATGGTCGGAGCCTGCGCGTTCGCGGCTCGTTGCGCTTCCGGGTCGCCGCTCGAGATGCGCCCGCGCATGCCGCCACCCATGCCGCCGCGCATGCCGCCGCCAGAGACGACCGAATCCATCCTGCTCACTTCGAACAGCGTAATCCGGACGGACGACGAAGGCCGCCGCCCCGGATGGGGCAGCGGCCTTCGCGCGGTGTGGAGGAGACTACGCGAGCGTGACGGTCGCGCCGGCGCCCTCAAGCGCCTCCTTGGCCTTGTCGGCCGTCTCCTTGTTGACGCCCTCGAGCACCTTCGCGGGTGCACCGTCAACGAGCGCCTTGGCCTCGCCGAGGCCGAGCGACGTGAGTCCGCGGACCTCCTTGATGACCTGGATCTTCTTGTCGCCGGCCGACTCGAGGACGACGTCGAACTCCGTCTTCTCCTCGACCTCTTCAGCGGCGGCACCGGCCGGGGCGCCGGCAGCGGCGACCGCAACCGGAGCGGCAGCGGTGACCTCGAAGACCTCTTCGAACTTCTTCACGAACTCGCTGAGCTCGATGAGCGTGAGCTCCTTGAACGCGTCGATGAGCTCGTCCTGCGTGAGCTTCGCCATTGTGTACTCCTAGTGATGACTACGTGATGTGGGGGGTGATGTTCCGCTCGCCCGGTCAGGCTGCGGACTCCTGCTTCTCGCGAAGCGCGTCCACGGTGCGGACGGCCTGCGAGAGGGGTGCGTTGAACAGGTACGCAGCACCGAACAGCGAGGCCTTGAAGGCGCCGGCAAGCTTGCCGAGCAGCACTTCGCGGGACTCGAGGTCGGCGAGCTTGTCCACCTCGGTCGCGGAGAGGGGGTTACCGTCGAAGTAACCGCCCTTGACCACGAGCTGGGGGTTCGCCTTGGCGAATGCACGCAGGGCCTTCGCGACGGCGACAGTGTCACCGTGCACGAATGCCATCGCGGACGGTCCGGCAAGCTCGTCGTCGAACGACGAGATACCGGCCTCGTTGGCCGCGATCTTGGTCAGCGTGTTCTTCACCACGGCGTACGTGGCGTGCTCACGAATCTCGTTGCGGAGCTGCTTGAGCTGCGCAACCGTGAGCCCGCGGTACTCGGTCAGCAGAACGGCGTTCGAGTTGCGGAAATTGTCCGCAAGCTCGGCGACCGCGGCTTCCTTGTTCGCCATGGCTCTCCTTGGGGGTCGTGTGCCGGTAGCCCCAGGATCTTCATCACGGCGGCACGGCGTGCGCGCCCAAGAAAAAAGCCCCGACGCGCAGACGCTCGGAGCAGGCCCCACGATGGGTGGAGCAGTTCGAAACACCTGCGCAGGCATTCTCTTGATGGAGAACCTTCGACCGACGTGCACTGCATCGAAACGAGTTCCGGGCAGGAACGCCGGTAACCGGCGGTCTTTGGCTCCGATGAGGGTATCAGGCGGTCGCCGGGTCGGCAAACCGCTCGAGTTCGCCGGGAGGCTGTTCGGCACCGGCATCGATCACCCGGGTGACGGCGCCTGGTCCAGCCACGTCGTCGCGGTCGTCAGCGGCCTTCGGGAGCCGCACCGTGAACACCGTGTCGCCCGGCACGCTCGACACCGCGACCGAGCCGCCGTGGGCCTGGACGACGGCGTCGACGATCGCGAGTCCGAGTCCCGTCGACCCGGCCGTCCGCGACCGCGACGAGTCACCGCGCGCAAACCGTTCGAACAACTGCGGGAGAAATTCGGGATCGATCCCCTGACCGGTGTCGCGCACCGTCAGGTCCACGGTGTCGCCACGGTCCGTCAGACCGACCGTGATCATCGTCCCGTCGGGCGTGTGCGTGCGCGCGTTCGTGACGAGGTTCACGATCACCTGATGGAGTCGCGCCGCGTCCCCGACCACCTCGACGGGCTCGTCGGGAACGTCGACCTCGATCGGATGATCGGGGCTGGCCGCGTGCGCGTCATTGACCGCGTCGAGGACCAGACCGGTCAGATCGACGTCATCGAGGACGAGATCGCGACCCTCGTCGAGCCGCGCGAGCAGCAGGAGATCCTCGACGAGCGCGGTCATCCGGATCGATTCGGACTCGACGCGTGCGAGGGCGTACACGACATCGTCCGGAAGGTCGGCCTGCATCCGCCGGGTCAACTCCGCGTACCCGCGGATGGAGGCCAGCGGGGTGCGAAGCTCATGGGAGGCATCCGCCACGAACTGCCGGACCTTGCGCTCTGAGCGTTCCCGCGCCTGCAGCGCACTGCCGATGTGCCCGAGCATGCGGTTGAACGCTGTGCCGACCCGGCCGACCTCGGTACGTGGGTCGGTGTCCGGCACACGAATGTCCGCCAGGTTCCCCGTCCGCTCGAGCGGCAACCGAGCAACCGAGGATGCCGTCTCGGCGACACGCTCGAGCGGTCGAAGGGATCGCCGCACGGTGTAGGCCGCGACGACCGACGCGGCGACCAGGGCGGCCCCCATTACGACGACGACGGTCCAGACGAGCTTCCAGACGCTCGAGTACACCGAGGACATCGGGAGCCCGACGACGAGGACCGCATTGCCGACGGTCGTCGCTGCGACCCGATAGTCGCCGATCCCGCCACCGAGCGTGACCGTCTCCGATCCACCGTTGACCGTCACCCGACCGAGCGCCTGCGCCTGCGCATCGGTGAGCGTCGCGAGGGAGCCGTTGTCTTGGATGATCGTTCCGACCACCCGGTTGCCGTCGAGGAAGTAGGCGGTGAGCGTCCCCGCTGCCTGCCCGGCCGGGTGTGCGAGGTCGTTCCCGGGTGGGCCATACCCCTCCCCGCGGTCGAGAAAGTGCTGCGCGCGCATGGTCGCCGAGTGCAACTGGTTGTCGATCGAGGACGTCTGGATCGTCGCGAGCGCGATGATGCTGCCCGTACCGATGACTGCGCTCACCGCGACGACGAGCGCCACGATGCTGAGCACGAGGCGGCGGCGAAGCGTCATGGGTGGAGCTTTCGGTGGAATTGCCGGAGGCGCGGGGCGAGTCGGACGGACGACGCGCCTCCCGTCACGGGGATCAGGATGTCGGCTTGATCACGTAGCCGACGCCCCGCACGGTGTGGATCATCGGTTCGGCACCCGCGTCGATCTTCTTGCGCAGGTAGGAGATGTAGATCTCGACGACGCTCGACTTGCCTCCGAAGTCGTACGACCAGACGCGATCGAGGATCTGCGACTTCGACAGCACACGACGTGGGTTCCGCATCAGGAATCGGAGGAGCTCGAATTCCGTGGCCGTGAGCTCGATCGGACGTCCAGCGCGCGATACCTCGTACGACTCCTCGTCGAGCACGAGATCGCCGACCACGATTCGGGAGTCGCCGCTCTCCGCGACGGAGATCTGCGAGCGACGGATGAGCCCCCGGAGCCGGGCGACGACCTCCTCCAGGGAGAACGGCTTCGTGACGTAATCGTCGCCGCCAGCGGTGAGTCCGGTGACGCGGTCCTCCACGCTGTCCTTCGCGGTCAGGAACAGCACCGGGGTGTCGTTCCCGTTCTGACGGAGCCGGCCGAGCACCTGCAGCCCGTCGAGATCGGGCATCATGACGTCGAGCACCATGGCGTCCGGCTTGAACTCGCGCGCCCTCGTCAGCGCCTCCTGACCGCCGTTCGCGCTCTGGACCTCCCAGCCTTCGTAGCGCAGCGCCATCGAGAGCAGATCGGTCAGGCTCGACTCGTCGTCGACGACGAGGATGCGCAACGGCGAGCCGTCCGCGCGAGTGAGACGGGGGGCGGTGGTCGGCTGGGAGATCGTCACCCTTCCGAGTATCGAGGGTTTCCTATGAGCCATCCGTGAAGCAACACAGCCCATCCTGTGGATCGATTGAATCGCGTCTGCACGCCAACAGTGGGGGCGCACGCACTATAGGGACACGAGCCACCGGATCGCGACACCCGCGCGGCTGGACGCTTATGGCGCACATAGCAGCGCGCAACGTCCGGCATAGCGGCGCTTCCTACCGTCGGCCTCTCCACCCGCCGAACGGAGGAGCCGCGTGTTTCCCACCTACCTGCGACGAGAGCTCGTCAATCGCAAACGTCAGACCGTCATCATCGCCATTGGGATGGCGCTCGCCATCGCCCTTGTCATCGTCGTCTCCTCGATTGCAAGCGGCGTCAAAGCGGCCCAGGCAAGCGTCCTGCAATCCGTGTACGGCGTCGGGACGGACATCACCGTCACCAAGACTCCTACGGCGAGCGCCAACGGAGGTCGACCGAACTTCTCATTCGGGCCCGGATCCGCAGCAACGCCCGGTGGCTCGAGTACGTCCGGCACGAGCGGCGGATCCGGAAGCACCACCACGCTGAACCAATCCCACCTGTCGGTCGCTCGTGGCAGCGCGACGATGTCCGCCTCGGATGTCGCAACCGTCACGCGCACGTCGGGCGTGGCTGACGCGACCGGCGTCCTGCAGCTCGAGAACGTGTCGTTCAGCGGCACCGTCACCCAGCAGCAGTCCGGAAGCAGCACCGGGACCGGTACCACGGGCGGCGCGCAATCCGGGGGCACCGGAGGCTCCACCTCCGCTGGCAGCAGCGGCACCAGTGGTCGCACCGGCGGCTTCGGCGGGTTCGGCGGCGGCAACTTCAGCGTCGATCAGACGACGGTCGAGGGGGTCCCGGTGACCGGGACGATCGTCGGACCGTTGACGAGCACGGCGAGCACGAGCGGTCGATCGTTCACATCCGCCGACAGCGGGAAGGACGTCGCGGTGCTCGATTCGAGCTACGCGAAGACCGCGTCCAAGAAGGTGGGCGACACGATCACGCTCGGTGGTTCGACGTTCACCGTGATCGGGATCGTCGCATCGACCGACTCGTCGTCGACCACGGCATCGAACGTCTACATTCCGCTCGACACCGCACAGAAGCTGTCGAGTGAGACCGGCAAGGTCACGACGATCTATGTCGCTGCGTCCTCGTCGGCGAATGTCGACACCATCAAGTCCGCGCTGGAGCGGAAGCTCTCCGGGACCACGGTGTCGACCGAGGCGGATCTTGCATCGAGCGTGTCCGGCTCGCTCGGGACCGCATCGGCGCTGGTGTCGAGCCTTGGAACCTGGCTGTCCATCGCGGTCCTCGCCGCGGCGTTCCTCATCGCGATCCTCTTCACGATCTCGGGGGTCACCCGACGCACCCGCGAGTTCGGCACGCTGAAGGCGATCGGATGGTCGAACGCCCGGATCACCCGCCAGGTCGCCGGCGAGTCGATCGTCCAGGGGATCATCGGCGGGTTCATCGGCGTCCTCGTCGGCGTCGGCGCTGTCGTCGTCATCAACCTGATCCGACCGACGATCTCCGCAGCTGCATCGGCGTCGCGCGGTGGAGCCACCGGCGGCGGACCCGGGGCCGCACCCTCGGGCGCGCCGGGCGCGGGCGGCGCAGGCGGATTCTCCGGCGCCGGCGCATTCGGCGCAGCGCGTCGCGCCGCCGCCGCAACGAGCGACGTGGTCCTCCACGCCCCGCTCACGGTCGACATCATCCTCGTCGCGATCGCGCTCGCCATCCTCGGTGGGGTGCTCGCCGGGGTACTCGGCGGTTGGCGCGCGTCCCGACTGCGCCCCGCAGAGGCCCTCCGGAGCGTCGCGTGACCGGCCGGACCATCGCCTCGATCGACCACACCACGCACGACACCGCAACCAGCCCAGAAGGAGCGACCATGACCACTACGGGAAGCATCGCGGTCCGCGACGGCGACGCCCGCCCCGCCGGCACCGCCTATCGACTGAGCGGCGTCACGAAGACCTATCGTCAGAAGAACCGGACGGTCACCGCGCTCGCCGGCGTCGATCTCGTGATTCCGGATGGACAGATGGTTGCGGTGCAGGGGCCGACTGGTGGAGGCAAGTCGACCCTCCTGCAGATGCTCGGCGCGTTGGACAGACCGACCAGCGGGTCCGTCGAGTTCGGCGGACACGACCTGGCTCGCCTCGGCGACCGGGCGTTGACCGAACTGCGCGCCGCCGCCATCGGATTCGTCTTCCAGAGCTTCAATCTCATTCCGACGCTGACCGCGCTCGAGAACGTGCAGTCGGCGTTCGCGGGCAGCGCTGCAAACGCGCCGGTCAGCGAGCTCCGTGAACGTGCCGCGACGGCCCTCGAGGACGTGGGGCTCGGCGATCGCCTCGACCATCTGCCCACCGAGCTCTCCGGCGGCCAGCAGCAGCGCGTCGCGATCGCCCGCGCCCTCGTCAAGGATCCGGCGGTTCTCCTCGCCGACGAGCCGACCGGCGCCTTGGATGAGACGACTCGCGACGAGATCATCGACCTCATCGAGGGAGTCTGGTCTGCCCGTGGCATCACGGTCATCGTCGTGACGCACGACTCATGGGTCGCGCGGAGGGCCGAGCGGCGCCTCCATATCAAGCAGGGTCAAGTTCGGGACATGCAGTGACACGCCGTCAGACGGGATAGTCGACGAACGCGAACCAGCGCGACGACGGCGACCACGGCGGCACGTTGATCGTCCCTTGCCCGCCGTGGAGGCGCGCCAGCACGGCGGGCTCGCCCGCAGCCTCCTGACCGGCCGCCACCGAGCCCGGCAGCATCCGCAGCTCGACCGGACGATCCTCCGGGTGGCCCTGCGTTCCGGGCGGGTACGACAGGTAGAGCAGCCACTCGCCGTCGGGTGAGACGTGCGGGAACCAGTTGACACGCTCGTCGTCGGTGATTCGGAACGGCGCGACAGCGTGCGCGTCCTGCCGCTGGCCGGCGCCGATCGCGTCGTGACCAGAACCGCGCCGGACGGAATCCATCCGTACGCCGACGAGCTCCGCGCTCCCCGGGCTGAAGCGCTCGGAGTTGAACAGCAGCGCTCCGCCGTCCGGGGTGAACGCACATCCGTCATCCGGGTATTCGTCCCGCGTGATGAACGTGGTCGCGCCGTTCGACGGATCGACGAGCGCCACGTCGGTCGTCCACGAGCCGTCCTCGGCGAGCTCGCCGACGATCGCAGCGAGCAGCGAACCGTCCGGCGCGATCCCATGCAGGTAATACTTGCGCCGGATCGGAAGCACCGACGCCGCGTCGGTGATCCGCGTGACCGCTTGTTCGTCGCTGCCGCCGGGGAGCGCGACTCGATAGAGCTCGCCGTCGCGCGCTGACACGACGACCGAGGATCGCGTGGGATCCAACACGTGATCGTTGTTGATCTCCGGCACGCCCGCCATCGGCACCCGCTGGAGCGCCGCCGCGTCGAGCACGAGACCCGGCTCCTCCGGGACCGTCAGGAGAACGAGATCACCGTCGCCGTTGAGCACGAGCGTGCGCTCGTCGAGGACGTTCGGCGCCTCGACGAGCACCGTGTCGCTCTCGAACACGACACGACTCGTCCCCGCAACGATGTCGAAGACGTGCACCCGGCTCGTCTGCCCGGGGCGGAGCTGCCTTCCCCGCGGCTCGGTCATTCGGTGAGCGTCGCCGCTGCCGGGTCCCAGCCGTCCGGGAGAACGTCGCTCGGCGTGACCGTGCTCGTCACCGCGATCGCCTCGCCGCGGTCCGCGGCCTCCGCGATGGAGACCATGATGTCGAGCACATGGAACGCGAGCTCACCGGGAACGCGCTCCGGGACGTCCGCACGGATCGCGCGAGCGAGTTCGACCACACCGGTTCCGCGCGAGTACGTCGACCCCACCGCGGGGATCGTCTCCGGGCCCTCCTGGCCGAATGTCCACAGCGTGCTGTCGCCATCGAAGTTGTTCGGATCGGGGAACACGACGGTCCCCTGCTCACCCTCGATCTCGACGAACCCGGCGCGCGGCTGCGCGGACTCGAACGAGAAGATCGACTGCGCGCTCCCCCCGTTCTCGAACTCGATCAGTGCCGAGTAGTGCGTCGGCACCTCGACCGGGAACTCGGTGCCCGCCTTCGGGCCGGACCCGATCGTCCGGGTGGCGCGCGCCTTCGAGGCGGTCGCGCTGACCTTCGCGACGGGGCCGAACGCCTGCACGAGCGTGGTCAGGTAGTACGGGCCGATGTCGAACAACGGTCCCCCGCCGACGGCGAAGAGGAACTCAGGGCTCGGGTGCCATGACTCCGGCCCGGGGCTCTGCATGATCGTGAGGGCATTGAGCGGCCGCCCGATCCGGCCGTCTCGAATTGTCCGGAGCCCGGTCTGCAGGCCCGCGCCGAGGAACGTGTCGGGGGCGACACAGACGCGCTTGCCCGCGGCTGCCGCCGCAGCGAGGAGGGCACGGCCGGACTCGCGGTCGAGCGCGAACGGCTTCTCCCCCCACACGTGCTTGCCGGCCTGCACGGCACGCGTCGCAACGTCGACGTGCGCGGCGGGAATGGTGAGGTTCACCACGATCTCGATCTCATCGTGGGCGAGGAGCTCCTCGACGGTGCCGGACTCGGGCACCCCCCACTTCTCTGCCTGCGCGGCAGCACGAGGGAGATCGATGTCCGCGATGAAGACGACACGGACATCCGGAAACACGGTGAGGTTCGACAGGTACTGATCCGAGATCACTCCGGCACCGATCACGCCCACGCCGACCGGGCCGGTACGGGTCACGTCGGTGGTGCGCTGCTGGGAGGCTGTGGTTGCGTCGGTCATGCGGAAACCTTCTGAAGGAATGAATACGAGTCGGTGAGGGCTTGGAACACGTCGCCGTCGTGGTCATCGAGTTCGACGACCCGCTGCGCCTGGGGGGCCGCGTCGAGAATGGCCTGGATCGGCATCGAACCGGAGCCAACGGCGGTCTGCTCCGTGTCGACCTTCGTCTTGGGACCGTCTTTCACGTGGAGGAACTGCACGCGGTCGCCGAGTCGCCCGAGGATCGCGGGGGCGGACTCGCCACCGACCTCGCACCAGTAGGTGTCGAGTTCGAGGACGACCGCGTCGGAGAGCGCATTCGCGAACACCTCGAGCGCCGGGGCGCCGTCGATGCGATTTTCCAGTTCGAACGCGTGGTTGTGGTAGCCGATAGCGAGTCCCCGATCGGCGGCGCGCGCGGCGATCGCGGACAGCTCGTGGGCGATCGCTTCGACGTCGTCGCGCGTCGTCCAGCGGGCGTCGTCGATGTGCGGGTCGATGAGCGTCTGGACACCGAGCACGAGCGACGCATCGATGATCTGGTCGACGTCCTGACCGAGCAGACGCGCGTGACCACTCGGCGCGGTGAGGCCCGCGGCGGCGAGCGCGTCCCGGTACTCGGGGACGCGGTCGACATACCCGAACAGTTCGACGTTGGTGAACCCGATGTCCGCCACTCGGCGAAGAGCACCGGGTAGGTCGTCGGCGATCGCATGGCGGACGGTGTACAGCTGCACGGAAAGCGGTTTGGGCACCGAGCGGACTCCTCCTCGAGTGGCCGGCCGAGAGCGGGTTCGCGACGAGCGGGCCGACAGGCTGCGCGCGCGGGAGCGACCGGGCGAGCGCCACACTACGAGCACTTCTGCCGATCGTCAAGCAAAAGCACAGGCAACCTCGTCTGACTTCCTTGCTCATGCCGTCACATCTGTGCTTCACTTCCGCTCATGGCCGAGGGAATGCGCTCAGGGGGAATCCCCGCGGTCGGCACGAGCGAGCTCTTCCAGATCCTGCGCGACGGCGTTCCGCGGACACGCGCGGAACTGGCAGCCATGACCGGACTCGCTCGATCCACCGTTGGCGTCCGGCTCGACACCCTGACCGAGATCGGCCTCGTGGGCGCAGCGGAGACCGCCGTATCGACGGGCGGTCGGCCGCCCGTGCAAGTCGCGCTCCTGCCGCAGGCGCGTCTCATCGCCGCCGCCGATATCGGTGCCTCGCACGCCCGCGTCGCCATGACCGACCTCTCCGGTAGCCCACTCGCCGCCGCCGACGCCCGGCTCGACATCGCGGACGGTCCCGAACGGGTCCTCACCTGGCTCGTCGGCGCGATCGACGGCATGCTCGCGGACATCGATCGAACGCGCGCCGACATCGCTGCGGTTGGCATCGGACTTCCCGGTCCGGTCGAGTTCTCGACGGGTCGGCCCGCGAACCCGCCCATCATGCCGGGATGGGACGGGTTCGACGTGCCGGCGTGGCTGCGCGCGCACATCCCCGCTCACGTGCTCGTCGACAACGACGTGAACATCGCGGCGCTCGGCGAACGGGAACATGGGTGGCCGGACGTGGACCACCTGCTGTTCGTCAAAGTGGCGACCGGCATCGGTTCCGGCATCGTCTCGGAGGGGCGCCTCCAGCGAGGCGCGCAGGGCACCGCTGGTGACATCGGCCACGTTCGCGTCGCCAGCGCCGGTGACACTCCGTGCCGATGCGGAAACACGGGCTGCCTGGAGGCTGTCGCGTCAGCACCCGCGATCGCACGCGCCCTGCGAGCAGCCGGCCACGACGTCGCGTCGAGCGACGACGTGATCGCGCTTGTGGCGCGCGGCGACATCGATGCGATCGGCGCCGTCCGGCAAGCGGGTCGGATGATCGGCGAGGTCCTCGCGACATGCGTCTCGCTGATCAATCCGTCGGTCATCGCGGTGGGGGGGTCCGTCACGCGAGCGGGTGAGCACCTGCTCGCCGGGGTGCGGGAAGTCGTCTATGCCCGCTCGATGCCGCTCGCGACCGAGCACCTGATCATCGCCCAGTCCCGCGCCGGGGCGGGCGCCGCCCTGGCCGGTGCCGCGGCGCTCGCGATCGACTATGCGCTCTCACCTGCCGGTGTCGATGAGATGGTCGCGACACTTGAGGATCGCCGTCTCGTCGTCCGCTGATCGCGGCTCGGTGGGCGAGAATGAGAGGCATGTCGCTCGTCCAACCCACTCTCGATCTGTGGGAGGACGACGACCGAAGCGTCGATCATGACCGGTTCACGGTCCTCCGGACGCACACGGAGCGCATCGTCGCGGATAGCGCGGACCGCGTCGCCTGGCTTCGTGCTCGGGCCGCCGGGATCACGGCAACCGATGTCGCTCGGCTTGCATCGCTTCGCGGCGTGGAGGCCGTGGTCGCCGAGAAGCGCTTCGGCAGCCGCTTTTCCGGCAATCCGTTCACCGAGCACGGCCGGGAACGCGAACCCGTGATCGCCGCGTGGGTCGCCGCCACCCACGGCATCACCCCGTCGAGCGCGCTGTTTCATGCAGCGACCAACCGCGCACACCTCGCAACGCCCGACGGTGTGGGATTCGACGCCGACGGGCGCGTCGTGCTCGCTGAGATCAAGACCACCTCGACCGATTGGCGTGCGGTCCCGCGGCACTACCTGCGTCAGATCTGGTGGCAGCAATACGTCGTCGGTGCCGAACGGACACTGTTCGTGTGGGAACGGCACGAAGACTTCGTGCCGGTCGCCGACGAGCCCCGGTGCCGGTGGATCGACCGCGATGACAGCCAGATAGCCGCGCTCATCGGACTCGCAGACCTGGTGCTCGAACGACTTCGTACGTCGCGCACGCGCTGATCTGGTTGGAAGCGATCAGGCGCGCCCAATTCGGACAAGCCGAACCCGTGAGAGCGCGATGACGAAGAGGCCCATCACGGCGATGAAGAGCGCGATTCCGAGGCAGTACAGCGCAACGAACCCGTACCCGAGCTTGGGATTCAAGAAGGGGTATGGCACCCAGCCGTCGGTCGCACCGCGAATGAGGATGACGACGAGCCAGACAGCCGGATAGATCAGGATCAGCCACACCTGGCGCGCCACCATGCGGGCTCGGTCCGAGAACAGGATCCAGTCGAGGACCGCATAGACCGGGATCCACTTGTGCAGGATGTCATTCGACCAGGGCACGGTGAACGAGTTGTCAAGCGTCGCGTGCACGAGCAACGTGTTGTACACGAGTCCGGTTGTCGCGATGTACACCGTTGCTGCTCCGCGGAGAACGGTCCACCGCTCGGCGCGCCGGCCGCGTCGGGCCGCGGAGACGATGGTCACCGCGAACGCCACTGCCACGATGATGTTCGACTGGATGGTGAAGTAGCCGAAGAAGTTCCAGAACACGAAGTTCGGCGCTTCCAGGCTGCGCACGAACTGCGCGACGATCGCAGCCACGACCGCAACGACCGCCAAGAGGCGCAGGGACAGAACGAGAGATCGCACGATATGCACCGTATCGGATATCGGGCAAAGGCGGGAGTGGTGAGCGGCACGACCGTCCCGAGACGCCGAACGGGCCCGCCTCCGGAGAGACGGGCCCGTCGTGTGGATCAGATGATCAGATCGAGGTCACGTCGAGCGGGATACCGGGGCCGAACGTCGTCGACACCGAACCCTTCGTGATGTAGCGACCCTTCGCGGCGCTCGGCTTGAGGCGCACGATCTCGTCGAGCGCTGCGCCGATGTTCTCGCCGAGCTGCTCCGGAGTGAACGAGGCCTTGCCGACGACGAAGTGGATGTTCGCGTGCTTGTCGACGCGGAACTCGATCTTCCCGCCCTTGATGTCGGACACGGCCTGGGCCACGTTCGGCGTCACGGTCCCGGTCTTCGGGTTCGGCATGAGCCCGCGCGGCCCGAGCACGCGGCCGAGACGACCCACCTTGCCCATGAGCTCCGGCGTCGAAACGGCCGAGTCGAACGCGGTGTACCCGCCGGCGACCTTCTCGATGAGCTCGTCGCCACCGACCTCGTCAGCACCGGCGGCGATGGCAGCCTCAGCGGCAGCACCGGTCGCGAACACGATGACCCGGGCGGATTTCCCGGTGCCGTGCGGGAGGATGACGGTGCCGCGCACCATCTGGTCTGCCTTGCGCGGGTCGACACCGAGCTTCAGCGCGACCTCAACGGTCGAGTCGAACTTCGCTGAGCCGGTCTCCTTCGCGAGCGCGACGGCTTCAGTGGGGGTGTACAGCTTGTCGGCCGTGATCTTCGCGGCCGCGGCCTGATAGGCCTTGGACTTCTTCGCCATGGTTGCTCTCCTTGCGAGATCCGTGGTTGGCGAGCCGGCGAGGCTCTCCCACGGTGGGGTCAATGGTGGTCTGCTCAGGCCTCGACGGTGATGCCCATGGAACGGGCGGTGCCGGCGATGATCTTCGCCGCTGCGTCGATGTCGTTCGCGTTGAGGTCGGCCTGCTTGGTCTCCGCGATCTGACGGACCTGGTCCATCGTGATCTTCGCGACCTTCACCGTGTGCGGCGTCGACGAGCCCTTGGGCACACCCGCCGCCTTCTTGATGAGCTCGGCCGCCGGCGGCGTCTTCAGGACGAACGTGAACGAGCGGTCCTCGTACACAGTGATCTCGACGGGGATCACGTTGCCGCGCTGGGACTCCGTCGCAGCGTTGTACGCCTTGCAGAACTCCATGATGTTGACGCCGTGCTGACCCAGCGCCGGACCGATCGGCGGGGCGGGGTTCGCCGCGCCGGCCTGGATCTGCAGCTTGATCAGACCCGTGACCTTCTTCTTCGGTGCCATGACTTGCTTCTCCTTTGATGTCGAACGCGCAGAGCCTGCGCACTCTCCCGCCGACTCGGACGTTCCGAGCCGCGGTGACGACCTGGCGCCCAGAGGCGCGGGGTCAAACCTGATGAGTCTACTAGAGCTTCGTGACCTGGTCGAAGCTCAGTTCCACCGGCGTCTCGCGCTCAAACAACGAGACGAGGACCGTGAGCTTGCCGCTCTCCGGCTTGATCTCCGAGATCGACCCCGGAAGGCCGGCGAACGAGCCCTCCTTGATCGTGATCGTCTCACCGATCTCGAAGTCGACCTCGGCGGGCGCGGCCGCCTTCGCCTGGGCGCCGCCCTTCGCGCCACCCTTCGTCGGCGCGGCCTCCGCCACCTGAACGAGCGACTTCAGCATGTTGAACGCCTCGTCGAAGCGGAGCGGGGTCGGGTTGTGCGCGTTGCCGACGAACCCCGTGACGCCCGGCGTGTGTCGCACGACCGACCATGAGTCTTCGTTGAGATCCATCCGCACGAGCACGTATCCCGGGATGCGCACGCGTGTCACGAGCTTGCGCTGCCCGTTCTTGATCTCGACGACGTCCTCCATCGGGACCTCGACCTGGTAGATGTAGTCCTCCATCGACATCGACACCATGCGGTTCTCGATGTTCGACTTCACGCGACGCTCGAAGCCCGCGTAGGAGTGGATCACGTACCACTTGCCCGGCTTCATCCGCAGCTCGGCCTTGAACGCGTCGTAGGGGTCGACCTCGGCCTGCTCTTCGTCGTCGAGCGCGTCGGCGGCCTCTTCGGCGGCGATGTCGGCGCTGGCCCCGGCGGCGTCGCCCGCGGCCTCGGCGTCCTCGACGTCGGCCTCTTCCTCGTCCTCGACAGCCTCGACTGCGGCCTCCGCCTCGTCGACGGAGTCGACATCGAGTGCGTCGTCCACGACCGCGTCGGCCTCTGGGTCGGCGGACTCGCGGAGGGCCTCGAGCGCGTCGTCGAGACCACCCGTCAGGCCGAGTTCCGCATCGTTCTCGTCCTCGACGGTGATTGCGCGCTCCTCGGCGGACTCGACGGAGCGCTCCTCCGCCGTCTCGACGTCGCCTTCCTGGTTCTCTTCGACTTCAGAGGACTGCTCTGCAGCAGTCGCGAGGTCGATGTCGTCGCGCGGGTTGTCAGCCACTGTGTCGGTACTTTCCGTTCGGTGTGCAGATCTCGATGAATGGACGGCCATGCGCCGTCCGGAACCGGAGCAACGGTAGGCGCCGCCGGTTGGAGCTGGCTCAGGAGCCGGTGCCGTTGCCGAAGAGGTAGGCCACACCGGTTCCGAACGCGAGGTCGAGCACCGACACGAGCACCATCATCACGACGACGAAGACGAGGACGACAAGCGTGTAGCTGCCGAGTTCACGCCGCGTGGGCGTGACGACCTTCCGCAGTTCGCCGATCACCTGCCGGATGAAGAGGGCGATCGCAGCGATGGGACCACGGCGGCGCGCGCGGTCGTCGCGCGCTCGGGTGACGACATCGTCGGCCGTCGTCTCCACGTCTTTCCTCGCCAAAATCTCAACCCTTCCGAAGTGCAGGGCGGACAGGACTCGAACCTGCAACCTGCGGTTTTGGAGACCGCTGCTCTACCAATTGAGCCACCGCCCTTCAGACGGGCAATCCCGTCCGGGTGTGGAGACCAGAGACGCCTACTGAGCAGGCCGTCAACCCGGCTGCTGGTCATCCGTTCGCAAGAACTGCCGACGACGTGGCGCACGAGATCCTGGTGGACTCCAACCACCGGCAGCAAGTGTACGGGAGGTCTCGCAGCGGTGTCCACTCGGCCCCGGTTAGGCTGGCCGCGTGAGCACCGACGCCCAGTCCACCGAGCACCCCACCCGCCCCCGGATCGCCCGACGTATCGGCGCGATCGCCGAGTCCGCCACGCTCAAAGTGGACAGCAAGGCGAAGGCGCTCAAGGCCGCTGGTCGTCCCGTGATCTCGTTCGCCGCGGGCGAGCCCGACTTCGCAACGCCCGACCATGTCGTCGAGGCTGCCGTCGCCGCCGCGCGTGACCCACGCAACCATCGCTACACACCCGCCGCGGGCCTCCCCGAGCTGAAAGAGGCGATCGCGGAGAAAACGCGACGCGTCGCGGGCGCCGACGTGAGCGCCTCCCAGGTGATCGTCACGAACGGCGGCAAGCAGGCCGTCTACGAGGCGTTTGCGACGATCGTCGACGACGGCGACGAGGTGCTGCTGCCAGCGCCGTACTGGACGACCTACCCCGAGGCGATCCGACTCGCCGGCGGCACCCCGGTCGAGGTGTTCGCCGGAAGCGACCAGGGCTACCTCGTGACCGTCGACCAGCTGGAGGCGGCGCGCACCCCACGCACGAAGGCGCTGCTCTTCTGCTCCCCCTCGAACCCCACCGGGGCTGTCTACTCAGCGGCGCAGACGCGCGCCATCGGCGAGTGGGCGCTGGAGCACGGCATCTGGGTGATCAGCGATGAGATCTACCAGGACCTCGTCTACGACGGCGTCAGCGCGCCCGGGATCACCGGTGTCGTTCCCGCGCTTGCCGACACGGCCATCCTGGTGAACGGCGTCGCGAAGACCTACGCCATGACGGGATGGCGGGTCGGGTGGCTCATCGGGCCGGCGGACGCGGTGAAGGCCGCATCGAACCTCCAGTCCCACCTGTCGTCGAACGTCGCGAACGTCTCGCAGCGAGCCGCGATCGCAGCGCTCACCGGCCCGCAGGAGCCCGTGACCGCGATGCGAGACGCCTTCGACCGACGTCGTCGCGCCATCGTCGCCGGGCTGAACGCGATCCCGGGCTTCCGGACCCCGACGCCGCAAGGCGCCTTCTACGTGTATCCCGACGTCTCCGAACTGCTCGGCAAGGAGTGGGGAGGCGTTGTGCCGACCACCACGCTCGAACTCGCCGACCTCATCCTCGATCAGGCCGAGGTCGCGGTGGTCCCCGGTGAGGCGTTCGGACCGAGCGGCTACCTCCGGTTCTCGTATGCGCTGGGGGACGACGACATCGCCGAAGGTGTTGCGCGCCTCCAGCGACTCTTCCGGTAAGGGCGCGCGCGGCGCTCAGACCTCGAACGCACCGACCGCGACCGGCTCGGGCACGAGCGAGACCCCGAAGCGGGCGAATACCCGCGCCTGGATGTACCGCGCGAGCTCGGCAATCTCCTCCGCCGTGGCGCCCCCTCGGTTCGTGAGCGCGAGCGTGTGCTTCGTCGACACTGCCGCACGAGAGCCGGGAAGCGCGTAGCCCCGCGGGACCCCCGCCTGCTCGATCAGCCACGCCGCGCTCAGTTTCACGCGCGCGGGCTCGTCCTGCACGGGCCACCTCGGGGCGTCGAACGGCACCGTCTCCGCAAACGCCGTCGAGACGATCGGATTCGTGAAGAACGAACCCGCGCTCCACGTGTCCGCGTCGTCACGGTCGAGCACCATCCCCTTGGACGCTCGGAGGCGCAACACCGTCTCGCGGACCGCAGCGGCATCGGCCGCAGTGCCGAGCTCGACGTGCAGCGCGGAGGCCAGTTGCGCGTACCGGACCGGCACGAGCCCACCGTTGCGACCGAGCAGGAACTCGACAGCCAGCACGATGCCTGCTCGCCCACGCTTCAGCGCGCTCGTGCGATAGCCGAAGCCGAGATCGTCCGCTCCTATCCACTCCCGCGCACCCGTGGTCGCATCGAGGAAGTCGATGCCGGTGAGCACGTCGGCGATCTCCGTGCCATACGCCCCGATGTTCTGCACGGGTGCAGCCCCGACCGTGCCGGGGATCCCGCTCAACGGTTCGAGGCCGGACCATCCGCGCTCGAGTGCGGTCGCGACGAGCGCGTCCCAGGACACCCCTGCCGCGACACGCACGCGCACGCTCGTAGCGGACTCCTCGAGCACGTCGATCCCGGCGCTGCGAACAAGCAGCACCGTGGCGTCGATCCCCGAGTCGGCGACGAGGACGTTGCTGCCGCCACCGAGGACGAACCAGGGCTCGTCGTCAGCCCACACATCGAGCGCGGCTGCAACCAGGTCGTCCGTCGATGCGCAGGTGACGAGGCGACGGGCCGGACCGCCGACGCGGAACGACGTGAGCGCTGCGAGATCGGTCACCGGAACGCGACGCGGACCTGGGCCTTGCCGAGCACCGTCTGGGCGGCGGCGCGCACGGTCAGGTCGATGCGCGACGGCACCCCGGACTCGTCGACCTGCCCGACCGTCGCCACCACGGAGATGACCGCACCGTCGACCGGGTCGACGACGACGGGGCGCGTGAATCGAACGCCGTATTCGACGACCCAGCCACGATCCTCCAGCCAGTCGACGACCGGCTGGACCGCGATGCCCATCGTCAGCATGCCGTGCGCCAGCACGCCGGGCAGGCCGACGCCTGCAGCGACATCGTCGCGGTAGTGGATCGGGTTGAAATCGCCGGAGGCGCCCGCATAGCGCACGAGGCTGTCGCGCGAGATCGGGTACTCACGCTCGGCGATCACGTCGCCCACCGAGTGCGCCAGGGTCTGGGAGGGGGTCGTCATGCGTCAGCTCCATCCTCGTCGCCGCGGACCACCAGCGTCGATGTCGCAGTCACCACATGCGCGCCGCCCGCGTCGACCACAGCGGTCTCGGCGCTCACCATGGCGTTTCCGCCAAGCGTCTTCACGCTCGTGACCGTGAGGGTCGCGGTCAGCTCGTCGCCGGCGACGATCGGTCGGTCGTAGACGAACTTCTGCTCGCCGTGAACGACGCGCGAGAAGTCGATTCCGGCGTCGGGGTCCGCGAGGAGTTGGGCGAGCGTCGCCTCTTGCACGACGACCGCGAACGTCGGAGGTGCGACAACGTCGTCGTATCCGGCGGCGCGTGCAGCGTCGGGGTCGGTGTGCACGGGGTTCGTCGCGATGACGGCCCGGGCGAACTCGCGGACCTTCTCGCGACCGACCAGATAAGGCGGAGCCGGAGGGAACGTTCTGCCGACAAGCTCAGGATTCACGGACACCCCGGCAGTCTACCGAGGCACTTCCTGCCGATCTCCCCCGCCGAAGCACCGCCGTCAGCGGCCTGTGATAAGCCTGCTCCATGGGACGGACGACGATCCGAAAGCGGATCACGCGGGTGCGCGTCGGTGAGTCACGGCTCCGTCGCGAGGACGTGCTCGCGGTCGAGGAGCCGCTCGAGATTCGCGTGGCGGGGTCGCCGCTGTCGATCACGATGCGCACACCGGGCCACGACTTCGACCTCGCCGCCGGATTCCTTGTCTCCGAAGGGGTGATCGCCCAGACCGACGAACTGCGAGCCATCCGGTACTGCGCGGGCGGCGCGGTCGACGGCGAGAACACCTACAACGTGCTCGATGTCAGTCTGCGCGGTGGTGTCCCGCTCCCCGACCCCAGCCTCGACCGCAACTTCTACATGACGAGTTCCTGCGGCCTGTGCGGCAAAGCGAGCATCGATGCGGTGCGCACGAAGTCGGCCCACCCCGTCGCGGCCGATCGGACCACGGTGACCGATGCCTTCCTGGCCTCCCTTCCCGATCGGTTGCGCGCCGGCCAGGACATGTTCGATAAGACGGGTGGGCTCCACGCGGCCGCACTGTTCGATCAGCGCACCGGCGAGATGCTCGTCCTCCGAGAGGACGTCGGCCGCCACAACGCCGTGGACAAGGTCGTGGGCTGGGCTCTGAAAGAAGACCGCCTCCCGCTGGCGGGCACCGTGCTGATGGTCTCCGGGCGTGCGAGCTTCGAGCTCGTGCAGAAGGCGTCGATGGCCGGCATTCCGATCCTCGCTGCGGTCTCGGCACCGTCATCGCTCGCCGTCGACCTCGCGAAGGAGCTCGGCATCACGATCGTCGGCTTCCTGCGGGGCCAATCGATGGTCATCTACTCGCGCAGCGAGCGCGTCGTCGCCGTCGAGACGCAGGCTCTGCCCCCGGAGCACGCAACACCGCAGTCGAGCTCGACTTCGGCTTCCACTTCGACCCCTACGGTTCCCTTGTCTGGTGAGACCCAGGCGACCGCCGACCAGAAAGCAGCAGTCTGATGCACGACAACGACGTCAATCCAGGCAACGAGTACCCGGACCTCGAGGTCGGGCACAAGAAGGACTGGGCCGTCGGCGTGCCGGCGATCCTCAACTCGATGGAACCGGCGATCAAGGAGATGGGCGCGGCGCGGACCGCCCGCCTGATGACGTCGATCAACCAGAAGGGGGGCTTCGACTGCATGAGCTGCGCGTGGCCCGACCCGGGTCACCGCAACGTGCTCGAATTCTGCGAGAACGGCGCCAAGGCCGTCACCTGGGAAGCGACGCCCATCACCGTTCCGACGAGTTTCTGGTCCGAGAACTCCCTGTCGAGCCTCATGGACAAGTCGGAGTACTGGCTCGGTCAGCAGGGCCGGCTCACGCAGCCGGTCTACAAGCCGAGCGGCGCCGACCACTACGAGCCGGTGAGCTGGGAGCGCGCGTTCCAGATCATCGCCGACCGCCTGAACGGGCTCGACTCCCCTGACCAGGCATCGTTCTACACGAGCGGACGAACGGCGAACGAGACCGCGTTCGTGTATCAGCTGTTCGTGCGCGCGTTCGGCACGAACAACCTGCCGGACTGCTCGAACATGTGCCACGAGTCCACCGGGACAGCGCTCGGCGAAACGATCGGTGTCGGCAAGTCGACGATCAGCTACGACGACTTCGGCAAGTCCGACCTCATCATCGTGATGGGACAGAACCCGGGCACCAATCACCCGCGCATGCTCACCGCGCTCGAGGAGGCGAAGCGGAACGGCGGAACCATCGTCGCCGTCAACCCGCTCCCCGAAGCAGGTCTCATGCGGTACAAGAACCCGCAGCGTCCGCGCGGCATCATCGGCCGCGGAACCCAGATCGCCGATCACTTCCTGCAGATCCGGTCCGGCGGGGACATGGCACTGCTCCAAGCGGTGTCCAAGCGGGTTCTCGCCGCCGAGGCGGCCGCGCCCGGCACCGTCCTCGATCATGCGTTTCTGGACAAGTACACGCTCGGACTCGACGCATTCCGGGACCACATCGCAAACGTCGATGAGGACGAGGTCCTCGCGGCGACCGGGTTGACGACGGCCGAGATCGACATGCTGGCCGATCTGTACATGCGGTCGGACCGCGTTGTCATCACGTGGGCGATGGGGCTCACGCAGCACAAGAACGCCGTCGCAACCCTCAAGGAGGTCGTGAACCTCCTCCTGCTGCGCGGCAACATCGGCAAGCCGGGTGCTGGCGCCTCTCCGATCCGTGGTCACAGCAACGTGCAGGGCGACCGGACCATGGGCATCTGGGAACAGATGAGTGACACGTTCCTCGACTCCCTCCAGCGCGAATTCCACTTCGACCCGCCGCGCGCCCACGGATTCGACGCCGTGCAGACGCTCGAAGGGCTGCAACGGGGCGATATCAAGGTGTTCTTCGCGATGGGCGGCAACTTCGTCGCCGCAATCTCGGACACCGCCGCTGCGGAGGCAGCGATGCGCGGGAGCGCCCTCACCGTGCAGGTTTCGACCAAGCTCAATCGATCCCACGTCATCACCGGTGACGAAGCCCTCATCCTGCCGACGCTCGGCCGCACCGAGGTCGATCTGCAGGCATCGGGTCCGCAGTTCGTCTCGGTCGAGGACACCGTCTGCGCCGTGCACGCGACGCACGGCAAGGTGCCCCCGGTCGCGCCGAACCTGCTGTCCGAGATCGCGATCGTGTGCGAGCTCGCGAAGGCCACGCTCGGTTCGGAAAGCGGTATCGACTGGAGCGCATTCGAGTCCGACTACGACATCATCCGCGAGCACATCAGCCACGTGGTGCCCGGCTTCGAGTCGTTCAACCGCGATGTCCGCAAGAAGGGCGGCTTCGTGCTGCCGAACGGTCCGCGAGACGCGCGCCGTTTCGACACGAAGACCGGCAAAGCGATGATCACCGTGAACTATCTCGAGCCGCTCGAGCGTCCCGCCGGCCGTCTGATTCTGCAGACGCTCCGTTCGCACGATCAGTTCAACACGACCGTTTACAGCCTGAATGACCGCTACCGCGGCATCAAGAACGGCCGCGACGTGATCTTTGTCAACCCGGAGGACCTCGCAGAGCTCGGGCTGCACGACGGCCAGCGCGTCGACATCTTCAGCGAGTGGCCGGGTCAGCCCGATCGTGAGCTCCGCGGGTACCGGATCGTCTCGTACCCGACGGCGAAGGGATGCGCAGCCGCGTACTACCCGGAGGCGAATGTGCTCGTCCCGTTGCAAAGCGCGGCCACCGGCAGCAACACACCCGTCTCGAAAGCGGTGATCGTCCGACTGGAGCCGGCCGCCTCGCTCGTTCCCGAGCAGCAGACCATCGGAGCACTCGGATAGGCGTCGTCGCTTCTCGCCGACGCCGGAGCGCAGCGTTGGCCGGCGTGCTGCTGGTGACAGCGCTCGCGGGTTGCGCACGCTCCAGCGACGGTTCGTCCGCTCCAGCGCACGGGGATGCTTCCGCCGCACGCTCCCCCGCAGCGTCGACGGCGACCGCCGGAGTCCCGCCGCTCGCGCATGTCGTGGTCATCATCGAGGAGAACAAGCCGACGCAGGCGATCCTCGGAAACCCCGACGCGACCTACCTCAATCAGCTCGCCAACAGCGGCGCCGTCGCGACGAACTACTCGGCCATCACGCATCCGAGCCTGCCGAACTATCTCGCACTCACAAGCGGCACGACCGCAGGAATCACGAGCGACTGCAATCCGCCGGGAGGGCGTTGCGTCGACCGCGCACCGAACATCGCGCAGGCGCTCGAGCGCGCCGGCAAGAGCTGGAAGATGTACGCGGAGAGCATGCCCTCGCCGTGCTCGACCGCGAACACATCGAGATACGCGGTCAAGCACAACCCGTTCCTGTATTTCCCGAGCGTCACGAGCGATCAGGCGGCCTGCCACCGCCACGACGTTCCGCTGACGCAACTCACCCACGATCTGGCGGCGGCCAGCACGACCCCGAGCCTCGCCGTGATCAGCCCCAACCTGTGCAATGACATGCATGACTGCTCCATCGCCAGGGGTGACGCGTGGCTCCGCCGAACCGTCCCGGCGATCCTCGCGTCCCCAGCGTTCAGGAGCCAACGATCGTTGCTCGCCATCACGTTCGACGAGGGCAACGACCTCAATAACTCGGTCGCTTGCGTCTTCGCAGGCCCGGTGGCTCGGTCGGGAGCCAGGGACAGCACGGCGTACAACCACTACTCGTTGCTCCGCACCATCGAAGAGGGGCTCGGCGTTCCACCGCTCGGAACGAACGACCGGCACGCGTCGAGCATGGCAAGCATGCTCAGATGACCGCTCTGCTTCGTCAGCCGGCTGAACGGTAGCGTGGTGCATATCGTCGTTCGTCCTGAACGGCGCACCTGCTGCTACCGCGAAGGAACGTCATGGCTGCTGCTCACACCTGGAGGCGCAACCTCGTCACCTGGATCGCCGTCCTGGAAGCGCTCGCCGGCCTCGGCATCGTCCTCTGGGTGGCGGTGACGGCATGGGGCGGTGTCGTGCACTCGCATCCCGCCTATCCGGTGCTGCTCGTGCTGACTGCCCTCGGCGGAATCGCAGCGCTGGCATGTGCGACACGTCTCGGCCGACCAGGCAGAGGGCATCAGCCGCGTCCTCAGCGCGATCGCGGCGAGCGCAGGCGGCGGGGCTTCACCGTGCTGCGGATCGCCGGCGTTGTCCTCGCCGCCGGCTGGATCGCGGCGATCGCGTGGCTCCGCCCGCACTCCGCCGTCGAACCGGCCCTCGCCGCCATGCGGTCCGACTCGACCGTCAGCGTGTCCGAGACCGCGACCCGGATCGTGATCCGTCCGACGAGCGCGCCCGACACCACCGGCGTCTTCTTTCAACCTGGCGCCCTCGTCGACGCCCGCGCCTATGCAGCGGCGCTTCGCCCGGAGGCAGAGCAGGGCCACATCGTGGTGATCGCGAAGCAGCCGCTCGACATCGCCTTTCTCGCCACCGGGGCGTTCTCGGCAGCCCAACGGTCGTTCCCGCAGGTGACGCGCTGGGTGATCGGCGGCCACTCACTCGGCGGCACCGTTGCCGCCATCGAGGCGAACGACGGACAGCACGACAGCCGTTCGCCCGTAGTGGGACTCTTCTTCTGGGCCTCATACCCTGCGAGCGACCTGCACGCGTCGCTCCGGATTCCGGTGCTGTCGGTCTCGGGATCTCGTGACGGGCTCGCCACCCCGGCTGACATCGCAGCCTCGCGACGCAACCTTCCCGCGAACACCACCTTCACCGTGGTGCAGGGCGGCAATCACGCCGACTTCGGCGCCTACGGGCCCCAGCCTGGCGACCACTCAAGCACGATCACGTCGACAGCAGCGCGCAATCGAATCGTCGAGGCCACCAGCGGGTTCGTTGCTCGCGTCAGCGGGTAGTCGGCCGCGCCGACGCATCCGACACTGCAGCACCGCTGGAGGAGTCGCTCGGTTCCGGCGCCGACAGACTGAGCCACCGTTCCGTGAGGGTGTACCCGAGGGACTGATTCATTGCGATGCTGCCGGCGTTCACACCAGCACCACCGGTTGCGAACGTGCGCGCCCCGTCCGCTGCTGCCGCGAGCACGCTGGCGGCCTTCACCGCAACGGCGAGTCCGCGACGGCGCTCCGTCGCGAGCACGGCGGTGGTTTCCGTCTCAGCCTGGTCGCCGTGCACCCGTATCCATGACGCCGCGAGCACGACCCCGTCGCGCACCGCGCCGAAGACGCGCCAGCCTGCCGCGCGCCGCTCGGCGATGTCGTCGCCATCTCGGAGCGGCGGAGCGGGCGTCGCAGGGGTGACCGGGTAGTCGTCGTGCGTCGCCGCTTCGAACGCGAGCAGCGCCTCCGTCCAGCCTTCGTCGAGTTCGGCGACAGCGACGTCCTGCTGCTCGGCCCGCTCGACGAACGAACGAAACGGCGCCGGATCGAATCCGTCGTCGAGCACCAACCGAGCACCCCAGGACTCGGCGACGACGCGCCACCCATCCCGGTGGAGTGCGGCGGCCTCTGGGTCGTCGTCCTTGAGGACGCGGACGGGTCGCAAAGACCGCACCTCGTACCCCCTCATGCATTCACCGTACGGGAGGAGCGTATTGTCACGAAACAAGGAGGTGCGGAATGGCTGAACGCGATTCCTACCGAAGGCTGCCAGCGGCAATCGACCCGGATTCGTTCGTGATCGAGGTGCCGTCGTTCGAGGACGACCGTCCGGAACCGCCACCGATCCCTCCCGCCGCCTCGCCGCAACTCGTCGCCGCGACGCAGATCGCCGCAGGGGGCGACGGCCCGCACACCATTCGTCGCACCCAGGTCCGAGCCGGCCTTCTCATCGCGGGGGTACCGATCTGCGGCATCGTCGTCATCGCGATCGCGCAGATCCTCCTGGCCCGCTGACACCCGCGGATCCGCCCGTCGTTGCGTGGGGCTGGGAGAACGGTCATTTGACACCCGACTACCGGAGATGCCGGAAGTACCGTTCGGGGTCGTCGAGGAACGACCGCCAGTTCTGAACGAGGGGCAGTTCCTCCCAGCTGGTCTCGTGGAATCCCCAGTCGTCGAGCTCGAGGACTCGAGCACCGGGCATCCTCGCGAGGATGGGCGAGTGCGTGGAGAGGATGACTTGCGATCCATTCGCTCTCGTCGCCTCCTCGAGCGCTCCGATGAGCGCGAGGCATCCGGAGAACGACAGTGCAGACTCGGGCTCGTCCAGCACCCAGAGCCCCGGCCCGCGGAACCGATCGACGATGACCTCCAGGAACGACTCGCCGTGGGACAGCTCGTGGAACCGCGGTTCCGCGCGTGCGCCCGGGTGCTCCTCCAGATAGGTGAAGAAGCCGTGCATCGTCTCTGCCCTCAAGAAGAATCCGCGGCGCGGTGCGCCTGGTTCTCGAACGAGCGTAAGGTGCTGCCAGAGGGCTGATTCGGACGGGCGGGTGGAGTGATTCGCGCCAGTGGAGCCGCCCTCCGCGGACATGCCGAAGGCCAGCGCGACCGCCTCGACGACGGTCGACTTCCCCGCTCCGTTTTCGCCGACGAGGATGGTGATCGGGCTGAGATCCAGTCCATCGTCGAGGAGTTGCCGAACAGCCGGAACGGTGGTTGGCCACGGCCCGCGCGGCATCGGGTCCAGGGTGTTCTCCTGCACCCGTCGGATGGATCCCGACGTGCCCATGCCGCGATCCTCCCACCGACGCCGCGACGAAGCCCGAACGGCGTGTTCAGCCGTCGCCGTCAGTTGATGCAGGTCCCGGTTGTCCCGTAGGCGTTGCCGACCGGCGCTGCCGAGGTGGCGCCGGTGGACGGGCTTGCCGACTGCGTCGGAGTCGCAGGAGTCGACGGCAGGGCCGATGCCGGTGTCGAAGGGCTCGACCCCGGTAAAGGACCGGTGGCCCGAAACCTGGGAGGACGGATGCAGGGATCGCCGAAGGATCTGGATGCCGAGCGGCCGGAGCGCCGAGCACGTGAGGCGGTGTCTTCGCAGAAAACCGCTTCGAGAACCCGAAGACCAGAGATCATTACTGGTAGCGAGGGCGGGACTTGAACCCGCGACACCACGATTATGAGCCGTGTGCTCTAACCAACTGAGCTACCCCGCCGCGACACTCGCACGCGTGGCGTGAGAGTCGGAGCCCCGAGTCAGGATTGAACTGACGACCCCTTCCTTACCATGGAAGTGCTCTACCACTGAGCTATCGGGGCGCTGCCGCGCATGCCCGGAGACCGGGCGCCGAACGGCACCAGACGAGGATAGCAGAGCCGCACGGCTGCTCCGTCGCGCAACCCGGACTCAACCCCGACTCAACCCGCGCTCGACCCGGACCCCGCGTGCGCGCGGAGCCAGGCAAGCGGATCGACCGGCTGCCCGTTGACATGCACCTCGAGATGCAGGTGCGGGCCGGTCGAGTTTCCGGTGCTGCCGACGCGACCGAGAACCGCTCCGACAGCGATACGCTGCCCGACCGTGACAGCGAACGAGCCGTCTTGCATGTGCCCGTAGACGCTGACGAACCGCAGCCCATCGACATCGTGGGTTACCCAGACGTCGTTCCCATAACCTCCGTCGTGGGCCTGCACACGTGTCACGACCCCGCCGGCGATCGCCCGGATCGGAACCCCGGCGCCGGGCGCGAAGTCGACGCCCGGGTGCGAGGTCGAGCAGAACGAGCACCCGGCGACGGACCGCGCGCCGAACCCGGATGTGATCGGCACCCCGGTCAGGAAGGGCCACTGGATCGCCGCCGTCGGATCGTTGGTGAATGTGTTGGCGGAACGACCAGCCGAGCCGTCGACGACGGTGTAGCCGTCGCGCTGCACCGGCGGCTCTCCCAGCGCCCGCCCCGACACCACCTGGTCACTCGGGCCTCCGCCGAGTCGGAGCGCCGCGGGATCCGAGCTCGGTGTGACCGCCTCAGCCGGGACGGTCGTGGCGACGAGGAACGCGGCGACGAGCGCGAGTCCCGCTGCGGCTCCCGGCGCAAGGATGCGCTGGACCGCCGGGCGACGGACGGGGGTGACCCTCTGCCTCCGGTCCGCGAGCGGCGCAGCGACCGCGATGTGTCGTCCGGTGCGTCGGATCCGGGCGCGGGAACGGGTGCTGGCGGCGTGTTTCGGCATGCGTCGAGGACTCCGTCGGGTGGGTGGGTACCGCCACAGCGACGACACCGGGCGACGAGCCTGAGCAGATTACCAGCTTCAGGCTGCACCGCTCCCGAGCACGGCTGCCTCGGCGTCGCGAATCAGCGTCAGCAGTGCCGAGTCGACACCCGGCGCGGCCACCAGGTATGCACGCACGCCGGACGCGTCCCACGTGTGCAGGGCAGCCCCGGCTTCGGTCGCCACGAGCGCCCCAGCCGCCATGTCCCACGGATTGAGGCCGCGCTCGTAATACGCGTCGACGGTGCCGTCGGCGACCGAGCAGAAATCGACAGACGCGGCACCGACGCGTCTGATGTCGCGAACCGCACCGACCACTGGGCCGAGCACCGCGATCTGCTGCCGACGCCGGTCGGCGGTGTATCCGAACCCGGTCGCCAGCATCGTCTCCGCCAGGGAGGCCGGGGCTGCGACCCCCAGTGATGTCCCGTTCCGCGTCGCCCCGCCTCCCGCCACCGCGCGGTAGACGACATCGATCGCCGGCACGACAACCACGCCGACGAGCGGGGTCCACCGGGCCGGGTCAGGCTCACCCGCAACGACCGCGATGCTGATGCCGTATGCGGTCGACCCGTACAAGTAGTTGACCGTGCCATCGATCGGGTCGACGACCCACGTCAGACCGCTCGCGCCGGCCGCCGCGCCGGTCTCCTCGCCGAGGAATCCATCGGCCGGCCGCGCCGCGGCGATCGCACCGCGGATGAACGCCTCGACCTCGCGGTCGGCCGCCGTCACGACGTCGACAATGCTCGACTTGCGGTCCGCGACCTCGACCCCTTCGGCGCGACGACGAACGGCGATCTCGCCGGCTTGTCGCGCGATGCGCTCGGCGAGCTCCGCGAGCTGCCGCAGCTCGGACTGGTCGAGTGGCTGTGCAACGGGCATGGTGATGCTCCTGAACCGCGAAAGGCGCTCGGACCAGCCGAACGCCTTTCAACCGTGGCGAGTGAGGGATTCGAACCCCCGAAGGCTACGCCGGCTGATTTACAGTCAGATCCCTTTGGCCGCTTGGGTAACTCGCCATGCGCACCCGGCCCGTGTGATCACCGACCGAAGGCGCCCCACGAGCATACCGGATCGGAGGCGCGGATCCCGACCACAGACCGGCGTGCGCTCCCCTGCTGACCGGCACCGCGCCTCCCGGCCGCCGCTAGGCTGTGCGGCATGGCAGACAGCTCCTTCGACGTGGTCAGCAAGGTCGACAAGATGGAGGCGGAGAACGCACTCAATCAGGCCGCGAAGGAGATCGAGCAGCGCTACGACTTCAGGGGTGTGGGCGCGTCGATCGCGTTCAGTGGCGAGGACGTGCTCATCAAGGCGAACTCCGAGGACCGCGCGAAAGCGGTGCTCGATGTCTTCGAGTCCAAGCTCATCAAGCGCGGGATCAGCCTGAAGAGCCTCGACGCCGGCGAGCCGTACGCCTCGGGCAAGGAGTACCGCATCGAGGCGAAGCTCAAGAACGGGATCGAGCAGGACGTCGCCAAGAAGATCGGCGCGGTCATCAGGGCAGAGGCGCCGAAGACCGTGAAAAGCCAGATCCAGGGCGATGAGATGCGCGTCTCCTCGAAGAGCCGCGACGACCTGCAGGCCACGATCGCTCTCCTCAAGGGGCAGGACTTCGACGTCCCGCTCCAGTTCGTGAACTTCCGCTGAGCGCCGTCGAACGGGCTGCACGATGAACGGCTGGCTCGGCACGGCGATCGTCGTCGTCCTCGTCCTGCTCGACCTCAGCATCCGCGCCTTCTCGATCATCTACGTTCCGATCAACCGGAAGCCGCAGACCGCGACGGGCTGGCTGCTCGCCATCTTCCTGATCCCGTACATCGGGTTCGTGATCTTCCTGCTTATCGGCTCGACGAAGCTGCCGAAGGCGCGTCGTGAGAAGCAGGCCGAGATCAACCAGTACATCCTCGACCAGACAGAGGGCATGGACCGCGTTCGCCGCGACCCGCCCTGGCCGCCGTGGCTCGAACGGGTCACCGAGCTCAACCGCGGGCTCGGATCCATGCCGCTCGTCGGCGGGAACAGTGCCGAGCTGTATCCCGACTATGACGAAGGCATCGCCGAGATGACGCGAGCCGTCGACGGGGCGCGTCGATTCGTCCACGTCGAGTTCTACATCGCAACACTGGACGCGACCACGGCGCCGTTCTTCGCCGCGCTCGAGCGCGCGATCGACCGCGGTGTCACCGTGAAGTTCCTGCTCGACCACATCGCGAGCCGCGGATATCCGGGGTATCGGGCAACGCTCGCCCGCCTCGACGAGATCGGCATCGAATGGCATCTCATGCTGCCGATCCAACCGCTGAAGGGCAAATTCCAGCGGCCGGACCTCCGCAACCATCGGAAGATCCTCGTCATCGACGGCGCGGTGGCGTTCACGGGCTCGCAGAACCTCATCGACGCCAGTTACGACCTCCCTGCCCACCAGGAGCGCGGGCTGCGGTGGAAGGATCTGCTCGTCCGATTCGAGGGTCCCGTCGTCGCTGGCATCAACGCGCTCTTCGTGACCGACTGGTACAGCGAGACCGACGAGCTTCTCGTGCGCGAGAGCGACCCCGTCCAGCGCGCTGATCGGCAGGACGCGCTCGACTGCCAGGTCGTGCCCTCCGGGCCAGGATTCGTCGGCGAGAACAATCTGCGCCTCTTCAACGCGTTGCTGTATTCCGCCCAGCAGAAGGTGTCGATCACCTCGCCGTACTTCGTGCCCGACGACTCCATGCTGTACGCGATCACCACCGCGGCGCAGCGCGGCGTCGACGTGGAGCTCTTCGTCGGTGAGATCGGTGACCATACCCTCACCTGGCACGCGCAGCGTTCCTACTACGAGGGGCTCCTCCGCGCCGGCGTGCGGATCTGGCTCTACAACCGTCCGACGATCCTCCACGCCAAGCACTTCACGATCGACGACGAGGTCGCCGTCATCGGGTCGAGCAACATGGACATGCGGTCATTCAGCCTGAACCTCGAGATCTCCGTGATGGTCCGTGGTCGAACCTTTGTGGAGGCGCTCCGCACGATTCAGGACTCGTACAAGTCGGATAGCTTCGAGATCACGCTCGACGAATGGCTGCAACGACCCACGCGCTCGCAAGTCCTCGACAACGTCGCGCGGCTCACCGCCGCACTCCAGTAACGCGGACTGGCGCGCACGGTCGGGCGGCCCGCACGGAGCGCCAGCTCGCCCAGCAGGCACAGAGCGACCAGCAGGCACAGAGCGACCAGCAGGCCCAGAGCGACCAGCAGGCCCAGAGCGACCAGCAGGCCCAGCAGGCCCAGCAGGCCCAGCACTCCTCAGTGCCGGCCGCGCAACGCGCTCATGCGGTCGCGGGCGTCTCCTCACCGAGTGATACCGCGACCATGTCCTCGCGCGGGACGACCTTGATGCGGGCCCGCCCCTCCGGCTCGCCGAGCGCGATCTCGTGCGCGTCGAGGTTGTGCCATCCGTCGAGGTCGGTGAACCGCACGCCGCGCTCGTGGAGGAGCTCCGGAATCGCGTCTGGGCTTGGCTGCTCCGGCGACCACCAGCTCGCCTGATCGGTCACCAGGTGCTGGATGGTCTCCATCGCGTCGGACTTCGTGTGGCCGATGAGCCCCACCGGCCCGCGCTTGATCCAGCCCGTCGCGTACATGCCGGGAAGCTGACGGTTGTCCGCGTCGAGGATCTGACCCTCGTGGTTCGGGATGACACCATGGCGGTCGTCGAAGGGCACGTCCGCGAGCGGCGATCCGAAGTACCCGACGGCGCGATACACGGCCTGCACCGCGATCTCGCGCATCTCGCCCGTGCCGACCACGCCTCCTTGCCCGTCGGGTTTGGTGCGCTCGTACCGGATGGCCGTCACACGGCCGTGCTCGTCGCCGACGAACTCGGTCGGCTTCGCGTAGAAGTGCAGGTGCAGTCGACGCGAGGCGTTGCCGACCGGTCGCTTCCGCCACGACTGGAGGACCCGGTCGATGACCATGATCTGCTTGTTCGTCGTGATTGCCGTCTTCGATGCCTCGTCGTACTCGAAGTCCTCGTCGGCGACGATCATGTCGACGTCCCGCATCTCGCCGAGCTCGCGAAGCTCGAGCGGCGTGAACTTGACCTGCGCCGGGCCGCGGCGGCCGAAGACGTGCACATCGGTCACGGGCGATGCCTTCAGGCCCTGATAGACGTTGTCGGGGATCTCCGTCGGCAGCAGATCCTCGGCATGCTTCGCGAGGATGCGCGACACGTCGAGTGCGACGTTCCCGTTTCCGATCACGGCGACGCTTTCCGCGGTGAGCGGCCACGTGCGGGGCACGTCGGGGTGCCCGTCGAACCAGCTCACGAAATCCGCCGCGCCGTATGAGCCCTCGAGTTCGACACCGGGGAGGCCCAACTCGGCGTCGCGGATCGCTCCAGTTGCGAAGATCACGGCGTTGTAATGCCGCTTCAGGTCGGCGAGCGTGATGTCCGAGCCGAAGTGCACGTTGCCGAAGATGCGGATGTCCCCGCGATCGAGGACGTCGCGGAGGGCGTTGATGATGCCCTTGATGCGCGGATGGTCGGGCGCGACACCGTAGCGGACGAGGCCGTACGGGGCTGGAAGCTGTTCGAACAGATCGATCGACACATCGAATCCGCGCGCTTCCCGCAGGAGGATGTCGGCGGCGTAGATGCCGGCGGGACCGGCCCCGACGATGGCGAGTCGAAGTGTGGACACCGGGGTCTCCTGTTCGTTGGAATCGGAACGTTCGGATCGGCTGGTCGGCCGGGGCGGTCGCTTACCGTGAGCGGTCGACGACCGAGTCCGCGAATCGGACGAGCGCTCGTTTCACGAGGCCGTCCGGGAGCGGTGCGAGCGCTGCGACCGCCTCGTGCGCCCACTGGGCGGCGAGGGCGCGGGTCGCTGCCGTCGCATCGTGCTCGCGCAGTGCTGCCACCGCCGACTGGTATCGGTCGGTCAGTACGGCGTCGTCGTCGGCGCCGGCGACGTCGTCGGTGACGCGCTGGAGGAGCGCCGCAGCGCTCGGATCGGCTGCGGCCCGATGACGAAGCTGGAGCAGAGGAAGCGTCTCGACGCCGGCGCGGAGGTCGTTGCCCGCGATCTTGCCGGTACGATCCCCGGCCGGCGCGAGGTCGATGACGTCGTCGACGAGTTGGAACGCGACGCCCACCTTCTCGCCGAACTCCGCGACCGCCGGCAGGTAGGTGCGATCGGCGCCGGAGAACATCACGCCGGCGCGCGCGGCGGTCGCGATGAGCGACCCGGTCTTGTCGCTCAGGACGTCGATGTAGTGCGCGATCGGATCCTCGCCGGGCTGCGGCCCGGTCGTCTCGTGGAGCTGTCCAAGACACAGCCGCTCGAAGGTCTCCGCCTGCATCCGGATGCCCTCGGCGCCCAACTCGGACGTGATGAGCGATGCCCGCGCAAACAGCAGATCCCCGGTCAGGATCGCGACGTTGTTGCCGTAGGTGACGTGGGCAGCAGGGACGCCGCGGCGCACCGGCGCTTCATCCATGACGTCGTCGTGGTACAGCGAGGCCAGGTGCGTGATCTCGATGCTGACGGCGGACTTCACGACAGCCGGCGTGACGCCCTCGCCGAGCTGCGCGAGCAGGAGCGTGAGCGTCGGGCGGATCCGCTTCCCGCCCGCGGCCAGGAGGTAGCGGCTCGTGGTGTCGGCAAGGGTGTCCGCGGATCGCATCGCGTCTTCAAGCCCCTGTTCGACGAGTTCGAGGCCCTCGTCGACGCGTGCGATGAACGTCCGCTCCGCCGGGGTCGCGAACAGGCGCGCGCCGATGCCGAGTGAGGTGCGAAGGCTCGGCGCGCGTTTCGCGACCGGGACGCTCGGATTCAAGTGCTGCTCCGTATTCGGGACGGGGTGCGGTCAGCTCGCGGTGCCGGACGCGTCTGGCGTCGTGTCCGGTGCCGAGCCGGGCTCGTCATGACGGAGGCCGGACGGCGCCGCGGGGCTCTGGTGTTCGCGTCGCGCGCGGGCACGGCGGGCCACCGATGCGCGAACCGGGCCGGCAACCGGCTTCCGGCCGCGATGGAGCGCCACGATCCCCGCGGTGAGGTTGCGGTACGCGACCATGGTGAACCCGACACCGCGCAACCACTGGCTGAGGACCTGCTGCTCCGGCCACGCCGCGATCGACTCGGCGAGATAGCTGTAGGCGGCGGGATTGCTGCTCGCGAGCTTCGCGACGGATGGGAGCACGCGCTGCAGGTAGGTCGTGTAGGTCATGCGCAAGAGGGCGAGGGGCGGCGTGGAGAACTCGCACACCACGAGGCGCCCTCCGGGCTTCAGCACCCGCACCATCTCGGCGAGCGCCTGGATCGGATCGTTCACGTTCCGCAGGCCGAAGGAGATCGTGACCGCATCGAAGGTGTCGTCCGGGAAGGGCAGCGACTCGGCGTCGCCGTGGACGAACTCGATCTCGGGGTGGCGTGAGCGGCCTACCTCGAGCATGCCTTCGGACAGATCGAGCGCGGTGACGGTGGCGCCGCGCTTGGCGATCGCTGCAGAGCTCGTCCCGGTTCCGGCCGCGATGTCGAGGACTTTCTCACCCGGCTGCGGATCGATCGCGCGCACCGTGGCGACGCGCCACAGGCCGGCGTTTCCGGCAGAGAGGATGTCGTTCGTGACGTCGTATCGGGCAGCGACGTCGTCGAACATGGCCGCCACCTGCTCGGGCCGCTTGTTCAAGTCCGCTCTGCTCATCCCAGTCATCCTACGGGTAGCGAACGGTGCGTTCCCGGCGACCTCCGAGCGCCGCGATCGCGCCCGTCGGCCGCGGGACTCGGACAGAACCGCAAGCGGTCGGCCGTCAGTGCGCCCGCGTACGATCAGGGGGTGCTCGAAACCGCCACAGCGGCGCCTGTTCTGACGGTCTCCACGCGGGTCCTCGACGACCCGGGCGAGATCCTCCGACACACGCTTCCCGACCGTCCGCTGGCGTTCGTTCGTCGCGGGGACGGCATCATCGGCATCGGAGAAGCACTCCGGTACACCTTCTCCGGCCCGGACCGGATGCGTCAGGCGTCCGAACAGTGGCGAGAGGTCGTCCGCGCTGCCCGCGTCGACGACCCCGTCGGCCTCCGCGGCACCGGCCTGATCGCCTTCGGTGCGTTCACGTTCGCCGACGATTCAGCCGCGGAGAGCGTGCTCATCGTCCCGCGCGTCGTCATCGGCCGTCGGCACGGGAGGGCGTGGCTCACGGCGATCGATCCGGTGCCGAACGCCCGCGCGCTCCCGTTCCGTTCGATGTCCGTGCCGATGCCCGCCGTCGGCCGCCGCTCGACGGTCGCGTTCCGACCCGGCGTCATCGACGAGTCGCAGTACGCGGCCGCTGTGCGCTCGGCTGTGCACGAGATCCGTGACGGCGCCGTCGGCAAGGTGGTGCTTGCGCGCGATCTGGTGGGGAGCCTCCCGGTCGGGGCGGATCTCCGTCCGCTGCTCCTTGAGCTCGCGCGCGCCTACCCCGATTGCGTCACCGTCGCTGTGGACGGTCTCGTCGGGGCGACACCGGAGACCCTCGCGCGGACCGACGGCACGACGCTCACGGCGCGGGTGCTCGCCGGCAGCGCGGCTCGCGGGTCCGATCCGTGGTCCGATCGGCTTGCCGCCGAGGCGCTCGCGTCGAGCACGAAAGACCTCGAGGAGCATGCGTTCGCGCGCACGAGCCTTGTCGACGCGCTTCGCACGATTGCGACATCCGTTCATGCCGACGAGGAGCCGTTCCGACTGCAGCTCCCGAACGTGTGGCACCTCGCGTCGGATGTGCGCGCGGTCCTGCCTGCAGGAACGACCGCGCTCGATGTTGCGGACGTGCTCCACCCCACTGCAGCCGTGGCGGGAACGCCGCGTGATGCGGCGGTCGCACTGATCTCGCGGCTGGAGGCCCGGGATCGGCGCCGCTACGCCGGCCCGGTCGGCTGGATGGGCGCGTCCGGCGACGGCGAGTGGATGCTTGCGCTGCGGAGTGCGGAGATCGACGACGACGGCACGGTCACGGCGTGGGCGGGAGCAGGGATCGTCGCGGATTCGGACCCCGACCGCGAGGTCGCGGAGACCGCGCTCAAGTTCCGCCCGATCGTGGACGCGCTCGCCGTCGCGCGCGCCGCCGCGCGGCACAGTGCCGACGACGCCTAGGAGTCGCGCTCCGAGGCATCGGCATCGGCGAGGGGCACCTCGATGACGAGTCGCGGTGCCGGGTCGGTCAGCACGCGAAGCAGGTCGCCCCAGGTCGCGACACGTCGATGCTCCCATCCGAATCCGGTCGCGATCGCGGCGATGTCCAACCGCTGCGGAGTCAGCATCATTCGGTCCATATCGGCAGCTGGTGCTGTCGCAGCGACCTCGAGACCACGGAAGATCGCCCCGCCGTGATCGTTGCCGACGATCACGTGCAGCCGATGCGGCACCTCGTGTTCACCTGTTGCCAGGGCTCCAACGTCGTGCAGGAACGTCAGGTCGCCGACGAGGACGCGTGTGATTCCCGCCGCGGCGGCATCACCACGCAGCTCGGTTGCGGCGGAGATACCGAGGGCGGTGGAGATCGTTCCGTCGATTCCCGCGAGGCCGCGGTTGGCGTGTACCCGGATCTTCTTGCCCGGGACGATCGCGTCGGCGACCCGAATCAGCTGTGACGCGCCGAGGACGAGCCGGTCGTGCGGCCAGGTTGCCCCCCAGACCGCCTCCATCAAGAGCTCGCGCGTGACGGGGCGCCGACGCAACGACAGCTCATCACGCAGGAAACGGTTCCGCTCCGCTGCTTCGGGAGAGCGCTTGGCATCGAGGTCCGGGGCAGCGTCGCCGTCGCCCAGGAGCGCGCGGCTGGCGAGCACCCACCGACCCACCCACTGCCGATGCGCCGCCGTCGTGGTGCCCTCGATGGCAATCGCATCGACGACGGTCGCGCCGACGTCCGGCGTGCGCGAGCGGGCGGGATCATAGGCTTCCGGCGCGCCGCCGCGCACGACGACGACCGATGCACCAAGGCGTTGCAGAAGTGCCGGCACCTCCCTGCTGAGTGTCGGGTGGCCGAACACGATTGCCCGCCGAATCGTGCCGCCATACGCGGCGTCCCGAAGCAGCGGACGGTAGGCGGTCACGAGATGTCGCCCGAAGTGCGCGCCACTCGTCACTTCGGCGATCAGCGGTGCGCCGAGCCGCCACGCGACGTCTTCTGCCAGCGCGCTCGCGTCGTGGCCGGCGATGACGACGGTGCCCGGCTCATCGTCCACAGCAATGGTCGCGGTCGCTTGCCCGCGGAGCGGCACGGCACTGGTGTCAGCGATGTCGTCATCGACAACTCCGGCGGCGCCCGGAGACACCTGGCGCGCGGCGAAGGCCCGGTCGATCTCGTGATCGGGGACCGCGGCGACCGAGGGCAGCGCCGCAGAGAGCGGCTCGCGGAAGGCGACGTTGACGTGCGCCGGTCCGGGTGGTCCGGCATGGCCTGCTGCGGCCGCCACCGCCTGCCGTGCGAGCCCCCCGAGCGTGTCGTGGACGGACTCGTCGACACCGCTCGCGCGAGGCGCCTCGACGTCGCGGAGCATGCGCACCGCGGAGCCGAAGATGCCGGGCTGCACGGTCGTCTGATTGCTCCCGATGCCCCGGAGCTCGGCGGGTCGATCGGCCGTGAGGAGGATCATCGGCACGCCGGAATGGTGCGCTTCGAGCACCGCCGGGTGCAGGTTGGCAACGGCCGTGCCGGAGGTCGTGACGACGAGTGCCGGGCGGCCGGATTCGACCGCAAGCCCGAGCGCGAAGAACGCGGCGGTCCGCTCGTCGAGCCGCACATGCACGCGAACACCACCAGCCCGCTCGAGCGCGGCTGCGGCGAGCGCCAGCGCCTGCGAGCGCGACCCCGGGCTGACGACGATCTCGGTCACGCCCGCACGGGCGAATGCCTTCAGGAGCGCAAGGGCGAAATCGCTCGCTGGGCTGCCCGACGGTGCGTCACCGGTGCCCGCGGTCGGAGTCGCGGCCGTCCTCGTCGGAGTTGAGGAGCTGCTGTTCGAGCTGTCGGAGGGTGGCGTCGTCTCGTTCCTTGTCGGTTCGGGTCCGGGATACGGGCCGGGCTGACGGGACGAAGCCTGGATCGTCCTCCGGTCCACGGTAGCCCGAACGAGATGCCTGCGAACGCGCTCCCGCTCGCCCGAGCGCGAACCACAGCACCGCGCCGAGGATGGGGAGGACGAGCTCGAGCAGGATCCAGACGACCCGATTCAGCGCACGAATCCGACTCGCGGAGATGGTCGCCGTATCGACCACCGTGAACACGACGAAAGCGAGCAACGCCACCGCGCCGGCGACCAGCAGCTGGATCATGAGCGGGAGTGTACGTCCTCAACCGGAGGACGATCCCGGGAGCGTGCTCAGCCGTTCCGCCGCGCAGCCTTCGTACACTGACCGGGTGAAACCCTGGCTGCTCTACTCGCTCGCCCGACTCGGGATCTTCGCCGGCGCACTCGTGATTCTGCTGCTGCTCGGCCTGCCCTGGTACTTCGCCGCGATCGTCGCCGCGCTCATCGGGCTCCTGATCTCCTACATCGCCCTGCCGAAGCTCCGCCACGAGGTCACAGCCAGCCTCGCTGCACGCCGAGACGTTCGCGAGCACGACGCCGACACCGACTTCGAAGACGCGCAGCTGGATCTCGATGCCGCTGCACACCCGCACGAGGAGCCTGTCTCCGATGCACAGCGTCACGCGGCGCGTCGAACGCCGGCCAACGCCTCCGACGCGGCGGTCGCCGCCGACGGTGAGTCAGGGCTGGAACGCGAGGGTGACGCCGAACGCGATGGCGTAGAGCAACGCGGTGATCGATGACATCTGCAGGGCTCGGATCAGCTCCCGCGGCTGCCGCGACATCACACCGATGAGGAGCGCCGGCAGCGCCAGCAGCAGCGTGAAATACGTGTACCCGACCCAGAAATAGAGCAGCACGAACCACCCGAGCAGCACATACGGCAGCAGCAGGAACACGCCGAACAGCACCCGTGCCCACACCCGCCCGACGACGACAGCGAGGGTCTTCTTCCCCGCGAGGCGATCCTCCTCGATGTCCCGGACGTTGTTGATCATGAGCACCGAACACGCGAAGAACCCGGAGATGCCGGCCGCGACCGCACCGTTCACCCACGCTGTGCTGTTCATGGCATGCACTTGCACGTACTCGGTACCGATGACGGCGACGACGCCGAAGAACAGAAAGACGAACACCTCGCCGAGCGCGTTGTACCCGTACGGACGACGACCGCCCGTGTAATACCAGGCGGCCAGGATTGCCGCGGCGCCCACCGCGAGCAACCACCAGTGCCCGGTCAGCACGACGATCACGATGCCCGCGACGCCGGCGAGCCCGAAGCAGACGAGCGCGACCGTCAGCACGGTGCGGGGCTTCGCGAGCCCCGCACCAGTGAGCCTGGCCGGTCCGACGCGGAACTTGTCCGTCCCGCGGATTCCGTCCGAGTAGTCGTTGCTGTAGTTGACGCCGATCTGCAGGAGCACCGCCACAGCCAGGCAGAGCAGCGCGACCCCGAGGTTGTACGAGCCCGCGTTGTACGCGATGACCGTCCCGAGGATCACCGGCACGACGCCGAGCGTCAGCGTGCGGAGCCGGGCGCCCTCGATCCAGTCGCCAGCGGTCGCGTGGCGCTTCACCGATCCCCCGGGACGGCCACCTGGTCGTCCGCCCGGTCGCCCGGACCTGGAGGATCGTGATTTCGCCGTCTGCCGAGTCGCCACGGCCGTTTATCGTATCGGGCGGCGCTGAGCCGCGATCCCCGCGATCGCGCGCCGGTCCGGTTTGCCGGTCGGCAGCATCGGGATCTCGTCGACCACGATCACCGCAGCGGGGCGGGCGACCCGGCCGAGCCGAGCCTCCAGCAGCGAACGGAGAACGTCGAGCGCGGCAGGCTGGTCGGTGACGACCACCGGCACCTCGCCCCACTCCTCGGACGCCTGTCGGGTCACCACGGCGCCGTCGAGACCGGGAAGCTCACGGACGACCCGCTCGATCGCGCCGAGCGCGACCTTCTCTCCCCCGGAGACGATGACGTCGTCGCGTCGCCCTACGACCTGGACGACGCCCGCCTCGATCACGGCGAGATCGTCGGTGCGATACCAGCGCATCGCGTCGCGCACGACGAAGGCCGCCGCGGTGCGCTCCGGATCGTCGAGGTACCCTTCGGCAAGCATCGGTCCCGCCAGCTGGAGTTCGCCGTCGACCAGCTCGGCGTGGACGGGGCCCAACGGCACCCCGTCGTACACGCAGCCGCCGCTCGTCTCGCTCGCCCCGTACGTCGCCACGACGTGCACGCCGGCCTGCTCCGCCTGCTGCCGCAGGGTCGTGGGCATCGCCTGGCCGCCGATCAGCACCACATCGAACGTTCGGAGCGCATCCACCCCTGCGGGCGTCTCGAGCGCTCGGGCGAGCTGGACCGGGACGAGCGACGTGTAGCGGCGACGAACCTCGGGCGTCGGCGCTGCCATCCCGCTCACTGCCTGCGCGAACGCGTCGGCCGTGAATCGCCCCGGAGGCATGAAGGTGGGGTCCGTGCCCGAGACGATCGATCGCGTGAGCACGTTGACTCCCGCGATGTAGTGGGTCGGGAGCGCCAGCAGCCAGCGTCCGGGACCACCCATGGCGGCGTCGGCGGCGGCGGCGCTCGCGAGCAGGGCGTCCGCGCTCAATGCCACGCGCTTCTGCCGACCTGTCGAGCCCGAGGTCTCCACGACCAGCGCGACACGCTGCGGCACCGACGCAGGCAGCGGAGCCGCTCCGGCCTCCGGTACGTCGGCAGCGGTCGGCAGCAGCGCCGGACCGCCGGTCAGTGCGGATGCGAGCGAGCGAAGCACGGCCGTCGGATCGGAGGCGCTCACCCGCAGAAGCGGTCGAGTCACGGCGCGACCGCGAGCGAACTACCCCGAGAGCTCAGTAGTGCCACGGGAACCCGCTCCAATCGGGCGCCCGCTTCTCCAGGAACGCATCGCGCCCTTCCACCGCCTCATCGGCCGCATACGCCAGGCGAGTCGCCTCGCCGGCGAAGACCTGCTGGCCGACGAGGCCGTCGTCGACCGCGTTGAACGCGTACTTCAGCATGCGAATCGCGGTCGGCGACTTGCCGAGGATGATCTCTCCCCACCGGACCGCCTCCTGCTCGAGTTCTGCGTGGGGCACGACCGCGTTCACTGCGCCCATCTCGTAGGCGCGCTGCGCGGAATACTCCTGGGCGAGGAAGAACACCTCCCGCGCGAACTTCTGGCCGATCTGCCGCGCGTAGTAGGCGCTGCCGTAGCCCCCATCGAAGGATCCGACGTCTGCATCCGTCTGCTTGAACCGGCCATGTTCGGCGCTCGCAAGCGTCAGGTCGCACACGGCGTGGAGTGAGTGGCCACCGCCTGCAGCCCATCCGGGCACCACCGCGATGACGACCTTCGGCATCATGCGGATGAGTCGCTGCACCTCGAGGATGTGGAGGCGACCCATCGACGCTGCTGCCGCCGCACCTGCCACGCCCGCGGGCGGCGCACCATCGGCATCGTCATACTGATACCCGCTGCGCCCCCGGATGCGCTGGTCGCCGCCGGAACAGAACGCCCAGCCGCCGTCCTTCGGGCTCGGGCCGTTGCCCGTGAGGAGCACGCACCCGATCGTCGGGTCCTGCCGCGCGTCGTCGAGCACCCGGTAGAGCTCATCGACCGTTCTCGGACGGAAGGCGTTGCGCACTTCGGGCCGATTGAACGCAACGCGCACGATCCCCTTCGTCACGTGGCGATGGTAGGTGATGTCGGTGCAGTCGGCACCAGCGGGAGCGGGGGTCCAGATCGACGGGTCGAAGAGGTCGGAGATCTGATCTGGCATGGGGCGAGCCTACCGAGGCGACCCCGACGGCGCCGGTGGCTCCGATGGCGTCAGACCCCGAAGCTCTTCGCGAGGCCGGGCGCGGCGAAGAGCAGGATGACGATGAGGATCACCGGGTTCGCGACGAATGCCAGCACCACGCCGAGGACGCCGTACCAGCGCCCGAAGGAACCCACCGCAGCAACGAACCCGACGACCGCGGCGACGAACGTGAGGAACACGACGACGAAGCAGATCCCGAGCGCGAACCGCTGATCGCCGCCCATGAACACGGCGAATGCGCTCGCGTCCACCGCAGCGGAGACGACAGCAAGACCGAGCGCGATCTTGCCTGCAAGCGGGTTCTTCCGTCGCTGTGCTCCCGCGCCGCGCCGCACGACGACGGTATTCGACCGCATGAGCTGCTCGAACGGATCCGCGCGGCCACTGGTTCCGGCTCGGCTGGTGGATGCGCTCGACGAGGTCGTCGGACGCGCCGACGAGCGATTGGCATCCGTCGTGGATCGTTCGACAGTGGAAGCTCGTTGTGAGCGAGCGCGGACCGGAGCGGCCCGCTCTGCGCGCTGATCCCTCGTCGTCACGAACCCTCCACGATCGGTCGTCGCCTTTGCGACGCGGACTTGCTGTTCGTCCTCGCTGTTCCGACGACGAAGACGGTTACTCAGTGGAACAACCGACGCAAGGATGCTAATGCGTCGCCCTGGCGGTCCCCTCCGAACACCCGGCACGGCGCCTGGACATCTGCCGATGCCAGCATGGGCACATGTCCGATGCACTCCTGCCGCCGCTCGAGGACCTGATCGCCACCGCGCGCGTTGTCGCGCTTCCGATGCATGTCCGCTTCCGTGGCATCACGGTGCGTGAGGCGATGCTGTTCGAGGGGCCGATGGGCTGGACCGAGTTCTCGCCCTTCGTCGAGTACGACGACGCGGAGGCGAGCGCGTGGCTTCGTGCGGCGATCGATTTCGGGTGGCAACGCGCGGAGCCCGCGTGCGCCGAGATTCCTGTCAACGCGACCGTGCCCGCCGTCGATGCGGACGAGGTCCCGTCGGTGCTGGCGCGATACCCGGGATGCACGACCGCGAAAGTGAAGGTTGCCGAGCCGGGCGGCTCCGTGGACGATGACGTCGCCCGGGTCGCTGCGGTCCGGGCCGTACTCGGCGACAGCGGACAGATCCGCGTCGACGCGAACGGACTGTGGTCAGTCGAGGACGCGGTCAGCGCGCTCGTGGCCCTTGCACCGTATGGACTCGAGTACGCGGAGCAGCCATGCGCGACGGTTCCGGAACTCGCAACGGTGCGCGAGCGGGTGATGAGCCGGGGCGTTCGCATCGCCGCGGACGAGAGCGTTCGCAAGGCGGCCGATCCGCTCGCGGTCGCTCGCGCCGGTGCCGCGGACCTCCTCATCGTCAAGGCGCAGCCACTCGGCGGCATTCACGCGGCGCTTGCGATCATTCAGGAGGCCGGGCTCCCCTGCGTGGTGTCGAGCGCGCTGGACACGTCTGTCGGCATCGCGATGGGGGCATTCCTCGCGGCCTCGGTGAGCGGCCCGGAGACTGCGTGCGGACTCGGTACGGCAGCGATGTTCCGTGCGGACGTCACCGACGAACCGCTCCGGCCCGTGGACGGTCGGATTCCGGTCCGTCGGCCACAGGTGAGCGGAGCGCTGCTCCATCAGACAGCGGCTGCCCCGGACCGCAGGGCGTGGTGGATCGATCGACTGCGGCGCACCTACGCGCTCATCGCATCATGAGCGCGTCGGTGAAAACCGCGGGGTAACGTCGGCGCTCGATCGGACCCATCGTTCTCGCGGGGCTTCTGCCCGCCAACCGGCGGAATCAGAGGCCGCTGTAGCTGTGCAGACCCTTGAAGAAGACGTTCACGACCGCGAAGTTGAACATGACGGCGCCGAAGCCGATCAGGGCGAGCCACGATGAGCGCGCTCCGCGCCAGCCGCGCGTCGCGCGGGCGTGGATGTATCCGGCATAGATGACCCAGATGATGAAGGTCCAGACCTCTTTGGTGTCCCAGCCCCAGTAGCGGCCCCATGCCTTCTCGGCCCAGATGGCGCCGGCGATGAGCGTGAACGTCCAGAGCACGAACCCGACGAGGATGACCCGGTAGCTGAGCACCTCGAGCCGATCGGCGTCGGGCAGCGTCGTCATGAAGCGAAGCTGGCGGACGTCGCCGCCGCGCGCCTCCCGGAAGGTCTGCAGGAGCTGTGAAATGGCGAGCCCTGCGCCGAACGCGAAGAACCCGGTGCCCGCGATTGCGACGAACACGTGGATCACGAGCCAGTACGACTGCAGCGCCGGCACCAGTGGCACCACCGGGACGTAGTAGTTGACGGTCGCAACGCCGAGCAGAATGAGCATCAGCCCACTCATGAACACGCCGAGGAACCGCAGGTTCTGCCACAGCTGCACGAGCAGGAAGATCGCGACCATGAGCGCGGTGCCGGTGAGCGAGAACTCGAACATGTTGCCCCACGGCACGCGGTCCGCCGCGACACCGCGCAGGACAACGGCACCGACGTGCACGATCAGTCCGAGGATCATCATCGCCATGCCGACGCGCTCGAACTTGGAGCTGCGTCGCTCTGCCCGCTTGGGCTGGGCCTGCACCCGCTCGAGCACGACCGTGCCGCCCCGAACCGTGGCGACGGTCTCGGCGGTCTGCTGGCCCTGCTGCGCCGCAGCGCCAGAGGCAGCGGCGTCAGCTTCACCCGCTCGGTGTGCGACGTCCAGGGCGAAGGCGATGAACGCGATCACGTAGATCGCCATCGCCGAGTACGTCAGCACGAGCGAGTACTCGGCAAGAGTCGTCGTCATGTCGCTCACTGGGGCATCCTAACTCCGAGGTCTGACACGTGCTTGTTGGCGATGTCGGCCACCGCGCGCTCGAGGTTCGGGTCTTCCCCGCGGGCAAGACCTGCGTATTCAAGGTCGTATCCGTCCTCATCGTCGCCCCGACGGACTGCTTTCACCCAGATCCGCCGACGGGGAACGAAGAGCGACGTGAGGAGCCCCGCGACCGCCAGCAGCGCAAGGCCCGCAACCCAGACCTGCGACGGATCGTGGTGGATGTCGAGCGACACGTACCGCTTGACCCCGTTGAACGTCACCGACCCGGCGCCGTCCGGCAGCTTCGAGGTCTGCCCGGGCTTCAGCTCGATGCTGCCGTGCTTGGCCTTCGTGCCGGCGATCTGCGTCAGACCCTTCGTCGACAGCTGGTACACGCTGACGGGAACGCCGCTGTCGAGACCGAGATTGCCGGTGTACACCTGCAGGCTCAGCAGGGGGTTCTCCGTGTCCGGGTACGCGGATGCGTACGCGCCGGTCGACTGCTTCGTCGCCGTGGGATAGAAGAAGCCGATCATGCCGAGTTGCTTCGGCTGCGCGTCGGGCACCTTGATGACCCCGAGGGACGTGAAGTTGGAGTCCTGCGGCAGGAACGGAACGACGTCATGGAAGGCCACGTTTCCGTGACCGTCCCGGACGGTCACGTCGACGGCGTAGCCGTTGCCCAGCAGATACACGTTCGAACCACCGATAGAGAGCGGGTCGTTCGAACGGATGTCCGTCGTCCGCGGGGCGCCGTTCTTCGTCCGAACGGTGACGTTCGCGTCGTAGTTCAGCGGCTGTCCGAGGGCGTTGAGGTTCTTCTCCTCGTACGTCGTCGTGAACTTGTTCAATGTCAGGTTGTATCCGGGCAACTGCGCGTCGCTGAACCATCGGCCCGGGTTGAACGAGTCATAGGCGCCGATCACGTTCGTGAACGTCTGCCCTTCCACCAGGAGTCGCTGCCCCGTGTAGCTGAAGCCTCCGCCGATGCCGACGGCGATGAGAACGCCGACGAGCGCAGCATGGAAGACGAGGTTGCCGGTCTCGCGGAGGTACCCGCGCTCGGCGCTGACCGAGTCACCGAAGCGCTCGACTCGGTACCCGCTCCGCCTGAGGCGCGCCATCGCGCGGTCGATCGCCAGAGACGCCGGAACCGGGGTCGCGCCCTCCGCGAGCATCGTGTTCGTGTCGACCGGAATGGACCGGAACCCCGCGAGTCGACCGAGGCGAGCGGGCGTGCGCGGGGGCTTCGTCCGGAGGGCCTGCCAGTGATGCTTCGTGCGCGGGAGGATGCAGCCGATCAACGAGATGAACAGCAGGAGATAGATCGCCGAGAACCACACCGACTGGTAGGTGGTGAAGAGCTGCAGGCTGTTGAAGATCGGATACAGCTTCGGGTGGTCGACCTGGTACTGCGCCACACCGTTCGGGTCGGCCTCACGCTGCGGTACGAGCGAACCCGGGATGGCCGCAAGCGCCAGCAGCATGAGCAGGAAGAGCGCCGTGCGCATGCTTGTGAGCTGTCGCCAGAAGAACCGGAGATACCCGAGCACATTGAGCCGCGGCTGCGTGATCTCCGCCGCATCGGATTCCTGACCTGCGCCGTCGACGTGGTCGGACGGGCGCATCGGGTCGGTGAGGGCCGCGACGGACTCGTCCTGAGCCTCCGTCGTGGTGCCGCGGTCATCAGACGAGGGGGACAAAGCTCTGGATCACCGCCCCGATGCTTGTCATGAGAGCAGTCCACAGGCCCGTGACCATGAGCAGTCCGATGACGATCAGGATCGCGCCTCCAATGATGTTGACCAGTCGCATGTGCCGCTTCACGGCGCGAATCGCCCCCGAAGCCCACCCGGCGCCCAGCGCGACCAGCAGGAACGGGATGCCCAAGCCGACGCAGTATGCGACGCCGAGCACGGCGCCCTGCCACACGCTGCCGGACTGGAAGCTGAGCAGATTGATCGCCGCAAGCGTCGGTCCGATGCAGGGGGTCCAGCCGAGCGCGAACACGATGCCGAGCAGCGGCGCGCCGATCAGCCCGGTCCGCGGGGTGATCCCCCACTTCATGGTGCGCTGCAGCACGGTGAAGCGGCCCACGAAGACCAGACCCATCGCGATGACGACGATGCCCATGAGCTGGGTGATGAGGTCGCGCCACCGGATCAGCCAGAATCCGACAGCGCCGGCGGCCGCGGATCCGGCGACGAACACCACCGTGAATCCGAGCACGAACAGAAGCACTCCGAGCACGAGGCGCCCACGACCGGAACGATCCGGTCCGGCGACGCCGCCGACGTATCCCAGGTACCCGGGAACGAGCGGAAGCACGCACGGAGAGAGGAACGAGACGACTCCGGCCAGCAGTGCGACGGGCACGGCGAGGGCGAGCTGCCCGCTGAGGATCGCGTCGGCGAACGGATTGGTTGTCATGGCGTCAGCTCGCGCGGCCGGCGAGTGCGTCGGAGACGAGCGTGTCGAGAATGCTCTGTCCGTCGATCGCGCCAAGGACGCGGGCGGCGACCCGACCCTGCTTGTCGAGCACGATCGTCGTCGGCACCGCGTTCGGTGCGATCGCGCCCGAGAGCGCGAGCTGCATCGTGCCCGTCTGCGCGTCGAGCACCGTGGGATACGGGATCTGGAAGGTGCGATCGAACGCTGCGGCGGTCCCAGCCTCGTCACGGACGTCGATCCCGACGAACTCGACGCCTTGACCGTGGAAGGTCGCGTACGACTGCTTCAGGTACTTCGCCTCCGCACGGCACGGCGGGCAGCCGGCGTACCAGAAGTTCAGAACGACGACCTTGCCCCGAAGCGCGGCGCTGCTGATGGGTGAGCCGTCGGTGGCCGTCGCCGAGAACGTCACCGGCGCCTTCCGCTCATCGAGCGCGATCTCGGACACGGCGCCGGTCCCGGAGATGTAGTTCTGCGTTGTCCCCTTGCCGTACTGGGCACTGAGGTCCTTGTTGGAACTCGACGCACAACCCGCCAGCGCGGTGACCGCGATGAGGGCGGTGCTCGCGGCAAGCACGGCCCGCACTCGTCTTCTGATGACTGCTCTCACACCGCTCCCAAATCGATGGCCCGGTCGCGGAGACCGGCCGCGGGATCCGCGTACGCGACCTCCCGGAAGTCGATTCCGCGGGCCGCGGAACCGGACACGTGCTCGAGCGTGGTGATGCTCGAGAGGTCACAGCGCCGTTGCCGTGGGTCATGCCAGAGATGCTCTCCGGCTAAGCGGAGATGGGTGGTCCAGATGGGCAGCTGATGCGAGACGAGGACGACGTCACCCTCAGGAACACTGCGCCATGCGCTGTCGATCGCCGCGAGCATCCGGCTCGCGATCGCGGCGTAGGGCTCTCCCCAGCTCGGGCGGAGGGGGTTGGCGATCCAGGGCCACTCCCGTGGGCGCGCGAGCGACCGCTTCACGAATCCCGGAGGTTGCCCCTCGTAACGGTTTGTCGGTTCGATCAGGCGTTCGTCGGTGGCGATCTCGAGCCCGTAGCGTTCGGCCCACGGGGCCGCCGACTCCTGGGTACGCTGCAGCGGCGACGCGACGATGCGGCGAACGTCGTGCCCCTCGGCGAACCACGCTTCCGCGGCCGCAGCGGCCATCTGGGCGCCGAGCTCGCTGAGACCGTAGCCCGGGAGGCGCCCATACAGAATGCGCTGCGGGTTGTACACCTCGCCATGCCGGACGAGGTGGAGACGGTTCGCAGGCATGGCGTCCAGTGTAGGTCGGTCTCCCGGGCGAGACCTCGTCGCACCTGTGAGAGTGCGATGTGGAGTCACTCAGTGAGGTACCGCGCGGCCGATAGACTCGGTGACCGTGATCGAACGCACCCGAATCGCCGAACTCGCCGCGTTGCCGGACGGGCCCGTCTCCGTCGGCGGATGGGTCGAGACCGTCCGCGATCAGAAGAAGGTGCAGTTCGTCGTTCTTCGCGATGAGTCGGGCGCTGTGCAGCTCGTCAACCCGGCGACGCGGGAGGCCGACGCGGACGACCCGGACGCCGCCGAGCGACTTGCGGTCACCGAGCGCATCGCGACACTCGCACACGGATCCTTCGTGCACGTCGTCGGCACGCTCAAGCATGACGAGCGCGTCAAGCTCGGCGGGATCGAGGTCCGTGTCGGCGCGCTCGAGGTCGTGAGCGCGGCACTGCCGGAGACCCCGATCGCCGACGACTCCTCCCTCGACAAGCGACTGGACTGGCGCTTTCTCGACCTTCGGCACCGCAAGCAGAACCTGATCTTCCGCACCCAGACCACCCTCGAGCACGCCTTCCGCTCGTACTGGGTGGACCGCGATTACGTCGAGATCCACACGCCCAAGCTCATGGCGTCGCCTTCCGAGTCCCGGGCAGAACTCTTCCAGCTCGAGTACTTCGAATCGACTGCCTACCTTGCGCAGTCGCCGCAGAACTTCAAGCAGATGGCGCAGCCGGCCGGGTTCGGCGCAGTCTTCGAGATCGCCGACGCCTTCCGGGCAGATCCGTCGTTCACGTCGCGCCACGCGACGGAGTTCACCAGTGTCGATGCCGAGTTCTCCTGGGTCAGCTCCCATGAAGACGTGATGCGGATGCACGAGGAGCTCCTCGTGACGGGGTTCCGCGCGGTCCAGGACAAGTACGGCGATGAGATCCGTGATGTCTTCGGCTTCGAGCTCGTGGTGCCGACGGCTCCGTTCCCGCGGATTCCGTTGGCGGAGGCACGGCAGATCGTCGCGGACAGTGGATACGTCATCCCTCGCGCCGATGGGGACCTCGACCCGGAGGGCGAGCGCCGCATTGCGGCATGGGCGAAGGAGACGCATGGCTCCGAGTTCGTGTTCGTGACGGACTACGACGCCACGATCCGCCCGTATTACCACATGCGGCATGCAGACGATCCGACCCTCACGAACAGCTACGACCTGATCTTCAACGGAGCCGAGATCGCCACAGGCGCGCAGCGCGAGCACCGCGTCGATGTCCTGACGCAGCAGGCCATCGAGAAGGGGCTCGACCCCGCAGAGCTCGGCTGGTACCTGGACTTCTTCCGGTACGGCGTCCCGCCGCACGGCGGATTCGGTATGGGTCTCGCTCGCGTGCTCATGCTGATGCTGCACGAGCCGTCGATCCGCGAGGTCACGTACCTGTTCCGCGGACCGACGCGGCTCACTCCGTAGTCGGGATCTCCGCCCAGTCGATCGCCGCGCGCGACGCGACGAGGGAGCGGATCTCGGCCGCCGCCTCCTGGTGACGGGGATGAACCTGGTACGCCTCAAGCCCGTCGACATCGTCGAATGTTGCGATCACGGCGATGTCCCCGTTGTGTTCGACGTCAGGGATATTGCGCACCGTTCGAATCGACCGGAGGCTCTCGACGACCCCGTCGAGTTCGGTCAGGAGGCTCGTGATCCGATCGAGCGCAGCCTCCCGTTCGATCTCGGGTCGGAGTGTCCAGATGACGACGTGGGTGATCATGACGCGGCTCCAGCCCGGTCGAGTGCCGCGACGAGCCGTTCCTCGTCGACGAACCAGTTGCTATGGACTCGTCCGTCGATGAGGACGACTGGGATGTCCTCGGCATATTCCTCGCGGAGCGCTGGATCGTCGAGGATCGACTGCTCGGTCAGGGTGACGCCGGGATGCCGTCGAACGACCGACTCGACGATCGGTCGAGCATCATCGCAGAGATGGCACCCCGGCTTCGTCAGAAGGGTCACGGACGGCATGAGGCCAGCGTAGCGCCGCGTCGTCGGCGTCTGACCGGATGCGCACCCCGGCCGAGCATGGCACGAGAGCGCGATGACCCGGCAGTGCGGACCGAACGAAAAAAGCCCCGGAGGTCCGGGGCTTTCTGCGGAAGCGCTGGTGCTACTTCTTGTTGCGACGCTGGTGGCGCGTCTTGCGAAGCAGCTTGCGGTGCTTCTTCTTCGCCATGCGCTTGCGACGCTTCTTGATGACTGAACCCATACGGACCTCACTGACGACATGTTGCGGAAACCGCCGGTCGGGGGGGACCGCGGAAAAACAACCTTCCCGAGCTTACCGACTCACCGGAGCGATGTCGAACGGGATGCTGGGCAGAGCGGGGTGCCGCTCAGCCGGCGTCCGCGATTCCGGTGCGGAGCACTTCCGCGACCGCGGATTCGGGAACGCGGAACGACCGCCCGAACCTGATCGCGGGGAGCTCCCCCGCGTGAACCATGCGGTAGACGGTCATCTTCGAGACACGCATCATCTCGGCGACCTCAGCGACGGTGAGAAATCGCACGTCGTCGAAATTGGCGCTCATTGTTCGCTTTCGGGTAGCTCGGGTGACAGCGATTGTGGACGCCACGGCTGTGCACGCTCAGTATGTGACCTGAGTGGTCTCTGGCAACTGTAGGGGCGCGTGAGTCCGGCTGTCTAGTAGGTGATCAGTCCTCGTCTGCACGCTTGCCGAGCCGCCGTCGCACCGGCTGGACGACGCGCTCCCAACCGTGCTGTGCTCCCGAGAACGCGGCCGTGGCGCGGTAGGACGCCTCGGCCATGACGCGGCCCAATTCCGCACCGACCTCGAGGGTCGTTCTCCCGGTCTGAGCGGCACGTCGAATCGACACGGGCTGTCCATCCGGCGTCCACGCGGTCGTCGCCGGCGCACCGTCGGCGTCCACGGCACTCGTGAATGGCGCAATCCATTCCTCGAGTGCGACGAGCGGCTCCGGGTCGAGGCGGTAGTAGCGGTGCTGCCCCTCCTCGCGGGTCGAAACGAGCTCGGCCTCCCGCAGCACACGCAGGTGCTTGGACACCGTCGGCTGGCTGATGCCGAGCCGTGCGACGATCTGGCCCACGCTGAGTTCGCCGCCGGTGACGTCGGAGTCGTATGACTCGAGCAGCACCGCGAGCAGCGACCGCCGCGTCGGGTCGGCGATGACGCTGAAGATGTCGGCCATGAGCACAGGCTAGTGACGCGGCGCCCGAGGCGGCATGATCAGTTCGACTCCGCCAACTCGACCGCGCGGGCGATCGCAGCCTCCGAAGCGCGAACGAGCAGCGATTCAAGGTCCGCGGTCTCAAGGACGGCGATGGCCCGTTCGGTGGTCCCACGCGGACTGGTGACCGCCCTGCGCAACGCAGCGGGATCCGGCGACTCCGTCGCCGCGAGCAGTTCCATCGCCCCTCGAACCGTGCCCTGCACCAGGACCGCAGCCTCCGCCGGCGTGAATCCGAGCGACACGGCAGCGCGTTCCCACTGCTCGATGAGCAGGAACACGTACGCGGGGCCCGACCCGGACACCGCGCTGAGGGCATCGAGACGCGGCTCTTCGACCCGCACCACGCTTCCGGAGGCGGAGAACAGTGCTGCTGCCTCATCGACGGCGGCGGGGTCGGCTCGTGCACCGGCGCTGAGGCCGGTCACTCCGCGTCCGACAGCGACCGGCGTGTTCGGCAGTGCCCGGACGACCCTGATCGACGGGGGCAAGAGCGCTTCCATCGTGGCGGATCGAATACCGACCGCGACACTGACGACGATCGCATTCGGCTCGAGCGCGTCAGCGATCTCGCGAAGAAGGTCGGCCACGGCGAACGGCTTCACACCGAGGACGACCAGCCGGGCACCCTGTACGGCCGCGCGATTCGCGTCGGCATCGTTTTCGACGGCGCTCGCATCGACGCCGAGGGCGCGGAGACGCTCGGCTGAAGCGGCGGTCCGTGTGGTCGCGCGGAAGCGATCTGCCGGTGCCCCTGCCGCAAGCAGGCCACGGAGGATCGCACCGGACATGGAGCCGGTGCCGAGGAACGCGGTGCGCGCGAACGCACCGTTCATCGCGTCGTCGGTCATCCCGAAAGGCTACCGGGCCCCGCACGTCGACTTGCCTGCGCGCTCAGCTGTGCGGATCCGCGGCCAGTTCCGTTCACCAGGGCACGGCGTGCGTGCCAGAGCCTGCCAGGATGGACGCATGTCGGTGCTTCTGTCGGTCTTCCTTGTCATCCACTTCATCGGCCTCGCTGCCGTCATCGGATCGTTCCTCTTCCAAGTCCGACGCAAGGGCGGCTTCGACACGTTCTGGATCATCGCCGGCCTGATCACGCAGCTCGTGACCGGCCTGATCATGATGGGCATCATCGACGCGACGCAGCACGGAGGCGCGAATCACGCGAAGCTCGGAGTCAAGCTCGTCATCGCCGTGATCGCGCTCGTGCTCGCGTACGTCGCTCGCGCACGCCAGAAGCGTGCGGACGCAGGCACCGCGTCGGAGAAGGCTGCGCTCCCCTTCTTCCACTCGGCCGGCGCGCTCGCCATCGTGAATGTGATCATCGCCGTCTTCTGGAACTGAGCCGTCGGACGGTCGTCCCGAGTGGGCGCGGACGCGCGGGGTGGCTCGGACCTATCGACGCTCCGCGAAGAATCCATCGAGGAGGGCGATCGACGCCGCCTCGAGGACTCCGGGAATCACCTCCGCTCGATGCGGAAGCCGCCGGTCGCGGAGGATGTCGTAGACGCTTCCCGCCGCTCCCGCCTTCGGATCCCACGCCCCGAACACGACCCGCCGGACCCGCGCAGCGAGAATCGCTCCCGCGCACATCGGACACGGCTCAAGTGTGACGACGAGCGTGCACCCATCGAGATGCCAGTCGCCGAGCGCTGATGCGGCGGCCTGGAGCGCCAGGATCTCGGCGTGCGCGACCGGGTCACGCCGCGCCTCCCGCTCGTTTCGGCCGCTGCCCACGACCGCACCCGACGGGTCGAGCACGACGGCCCCGACCGGCACATCGCTCGAGTCATCGCACGCGCGCGCGAGCTCGAGCGCGGCCTGCATCGGCGCGACGAACACTCGCCCAGCAGGGGTCTCCACAGCCACTCCTGACCGCCCCCGCCGGGGCACGGGGACCTGTACCGTTGAGCCTATGCGAGTCCATGTCGCCGACCACCCGCTCGTCACGCACAAGCTCTCGGTGCTCCGCGACCGGACCACCCCATCGCCGACGTTCCGGGCTCTGACCGAAGAACTCGTGACGCTCCTCGCGTACGAGGCGACGCGCAATGTGCGCGTCACCGCGACCGCCATCGAGACCCCTGTCGCCAACACGGTCGGCGTCGCGATCGCCAAGCCGCGACCGCTCGTCGTTCCGATCCTCCGCGCCGGTCTCGGCATGCTGGAAGGCATGGTCAAGCTGGTCCCGACCGCGGAGGTCGGGTTCCTCGGCATGGCCAGGAACGAGGACACGCTGCAGCCGCAGACCTACGCGGAGCGACTGCCTGACGACCTGTCCAATCGGCAGTGCTTCGTGCTCGACCCGATGCTCGCGACCGGCGGCACACTCGCGGCCGCGATCGAGTTCCTCTTCGACCGCGGTGCGGTCGACGTGACCTGCGTCTGCATCCTCGCGGCACCCGAAGGACTGTCCGCGGTCGAAGCCGCGGTCGGTGAGCGCGACGTGACGATCGTGCTCGGCGCGTTGGACGAGCGTCTCAATGAGCAGGGCTACATCGTCCCTGGCCTCGGCGATGCGGGCGATCGGCTATACGGGCTCGCCGTCTGAAGCCGTACGGGCTCGCTGTCTGAAGCCGTCAGTTCTGGCGCGTGCCTCCGTGCGATCGGTCGGCCGCCTGGCGCGTGCCTCCGTGCGATCGGTCGGCCGCCTGGCTCGTGCCTCCGTGCGGTCGGTCGGCGGCCTGGCTCGTGCCTCCGTGGGATCGGTCGGCGGCCTGGCTCGTGCCTCCGTGGGATCGGTCGGCGGCCTGGCTCGTGCCGTCCGCCCGGACGGTTGACAGCGCCTTGGTATACCGAACATACTCGTCGCTATGACTGCATCCGTGTCCTCTCACACCCTCATCGAGGCGCTGAGGACGACCGGCATGATGATGCCGGCGATTTCGGTCATGCGTTGTCGAATGTGTGCCTGATCGGCGCCCGTTCCAGCCGGATCCCCCGCGGTACCACCCCCGCCGCGCGCGCGTGATCCCTCGGATGCCCCGCGTTCGTCACTCGTGACGGCGCGCGTCGGCAGCCGCACTCCCTCGCCCGACGAGTAGGTCGTGACGAGGTTGACGCATTCGACGCTTCGGCACACCAATGCCGCATTCCCGGAAGAACCCCATGTCGCTCACGCTCGATCAGCCGCGCAGCCGCACTCACTCCCCCGTCCCTCAGCCCGGATCCCCGGACACCACCTCGCGATCCCCCATCCGGCCGCGTCCCGCTGACACCACGGTGCCCGTCAGTCCGATCGTCGGCGGCCCCCAGCCCGCTACCGTCGGCCCCCAGCCCAGGAGCGTCCCTGGCGCCCAGCGGCCCCGGAATCGAACGCTCCCCGAAGGCACCGAGGCTCGCGGGTTCGCACTGTACGTCGGCATCGACGAGGCGAAGGCGGAGGCGGCGGGAACGTCGCTCGCGGCGATCGTGGAGCAGCTCAAGGCCCTGCTCGGAACACTCGCGCCCTCGGCCGAGACGTACGCAGCCGTAGCCGTCGCCGCGGAGGGCTCGGGCGGTCGCGACGTCGACGTTGTTCGGCTCGCACTGCAGGACCGGTCGGCGGTCGCGGCGCGCCGGGAAGCGGAGAAGCCGGAGCCGGAAGAGACCGGCGTGGTGATCGACATCTCGCGCAAGCGTGTGACCCTCGACGGGCACGTTGCGACCCTGACGTACAAGGAATTCGAGCTCCTGCAGTTCCTCGTGCTCCGCGAGGGACGGACCGTCGACCGCCAGGCCATCATCGAGGGCCTCTGGTCGGACGGCGAGGAAGAGCCGCCGAACGAGCGAACCATCGACGTGCACGTGCGACGGCTCCGTGCGAAGCTCGGCGCGTTCGAGGAGATCGTCCGCACGGTCCGCGGTGTCGGTTATCGGTTCGACCGGCATGCGGATGTGGCTGTCCGGTACTCCTCGACCCCCTCGCCCGACGTCTTCTGATCGTTCCGTGGGCCTCATAGCGAACTCGCAGCGAAAAAGAGCAGCCCGGGCCTCCCGTCCGTTACCGAGTCGTTATATTCTCATCGTGCAGTCGCCGTTTTGCTGTGGCGGAGGCTGTGGAATGTGATTGCAGGAAACTCTTGGTGCAAAGGGAGAGGGTCGGCCACCACCTCGGTGGCCGGCCCTCATTGCGTCCCGGCACGCGAGCCCGACGTCACGGCGCACCGAGCGTTCGGGCGCCAGCCTGTCAGCACAGTGCGCCTGCTGTCGCGGCGCACCGAGCGTTCGCGCGGATAGGGTGGGGAACTCCAGCGAAAGGAGCGGCTCATGAGCGACAAAGCCGGGGCCGTCGCCGCGTGGGAGTCCCTCTTCCGAGCGCAGGTCACGGTCATGCGCGCGCTGAACGCGGACTTTCCGTCGGGTGAGCTGTCATTCAACGAATACGACGTCTGCTTCAACCTGTCGCGGCAGCCGGACCGCCGGGCGCGAATGCGCGACCTCACCGAACATCTTCTCCTCACGCAGCCGAGCGTCAGTCGGCTCGTCGACCGACTCGTCGCGCGCGGCCTCGTGGAGAAGTGTCCGGACACCGCCGACGCGCGCGGTGTCGTGGTCCGTCTCACCGCGCTCGGGTACTCGCTCTATCGATCGGTGGCCGTTCGTCACGCCGCGACCATCGCCGACGTCGTCGGAGGCGCACTCACTGACGATGAGCTCGCAACGCTCGAGCGGCTGACCGACAAGCTGCGCCACGGCGTCCCCGCCTCGTTGACCCGGCAGTCCACAACGGCCCCGCAATCGGATCCGTGCCGATGAGCGGATCGATCGTCTGGCTCCGAGAAGACCTGCGACTGGGCGACAATCCGGCACTTCGCGCTGCGATCGAGCTCGACCGCCCGGTCACGGTCGTCTGGATTCTCGACGATGTCAGTCCGGGTGTGCGTCCGGCAGGCGCCGCGAGCCGTTGGTGGTTGCACGAGTCGCTGACACGGTTGGCGGACGAGCTCGACAGCCGCGACTCCCGACTGATTCTGCGCCGTGGACCGGCGGCGCCCATCATCGGCGAACTCGTCGAGGAGACGGACGCGGAAGCCGTGTTCTGGAATCGGCGCTACGGCCAGGCTGAACGCGGGATCGACGCCGAAATCAAGACGCGCCTCCGGGACGAGGGCCGCACGGTCCGCAGCTTCGCGGCGAACCTGTTGTGGGAGCCGTGGACACTGCGAACGGGCCAGGGCGACCCCTTCAAGGTCTTCACGCCGTTCTGGAATGCCGCGCGGAACGCGACGCCACCCCGCGAGCCCCTCCCGAAGCCGAGAGCCATTCCGCGCCCTCCGCACGGCATCGCCTCCGACGACCTCGACTCGTGGGAGCTGAATCCCACGCGTCCCGATTGGGCGTCGACGATGCGCACGGTCTGGGAGCCGGGAGAACTCGGTGCGCACCGACGATTCCACCGGTTCCTCGACAACGGTCTCGACGACTACGACCACCGCGACGAGCCGGCGCGGTCGGCGACGAGCGCCATCTCGCCGCACCTGCGCTGGGGGGAGATCAGTCCGTTCCAGATCTGGCACCTCGTCCAGGAGGCGCGGCACGCGTCCGCAGCGCACCGTGCGTCGTTCCTGCGGCAGCTCACGTGGCGGGAGTTCAACTGGCACGAGTACTTCCACGTCGACGATCTCGCGACCCGCAACGTGCGGGCCGAGTTCGATCGGTTCCCGTGGCGCGAGCCAGACGACGATGTCGTACAGCGGTGGCGGTCTGGGCGGACCGGGTTCGATCTCGTCGACGCCGGAATGCGCGAGCTGTGGGCGACCGGGATCATGCACAACCGGGTTCGGCTCGCCGCGGCGAGCTTCCTCGTCAAGAACCTGCTCGTCGACTGGCGCGTCGGCGAGCAGTGGTTCTGGGACACCCTCGTCGATGCGGACCCGGCGAACAATCCCGCGAACTGGCAGTGGGTCGCCGGGTCAGGGTTCGATGCTGCTCCCTATTTCCGGGTCTTCAACCCGGATCTGCAAGCGAAGCGGTTCGACCCGGACCGGCGGTACATCGATCGGTGGTTGCCCACGGACGAGGAGCGACCGGAGCCGATGGTCGACCTCAAGGCATCGCGTCAGCGCGCGCTCGACGCGTACGACCGCATGCGGCACGCATGACGCCGACCAACGCGCGCGGGGGCACGGCCGACGCACGCAGGGGCCCGGCCGGCGCACGCGGGGGCCCGGCCGACGAGCGCATCGAGCGCATCCGAGCGGCCGCGGACACACTGTTCCACGAGCGGGTGCGTGCGCAGTTCACTCCGTCAAGCGCATGGGCGGTCTTCGATCGGGGCGGAGTCATCGCATCGGGTGGCGCCGGAGACCGGGGCGACGGACGACCGCCGGATGCGCGGACGGCGTACCGCATCGCCTCCTGCACGAAGAGCTTCACCGCGGCGGCGATCATGCTGCTCGTCGAGCGAGGGTCTGTTGCCCTGGACGACCCGATCACGGCATGGGTGCCCACGTTCGGCCGCGTTCGACTCCCCAGCGCGGATGCGCCGGTGCCGACGCTCCGTATGCTCGTGACGATGTCGGCCGGATTCCCGACAGACGATCCCTGGGCGGACCGACTCGAGTCCATCGACGACGACGCGCTCGACGCGATCCTCAGCGACGGGCTGCTCTTCGACAGCGTGCCGGGAACCCGGTTCGCCTATTCGAATCTCGGCTACGCGCTGCTGGGGCGCGTGGTCGGCGTGGCCTCGGGCATCGGCTACCACGCGTTCGTCGAACGCGAGCTGCTGCGACCGCTCGAGCTGACCGACACGGCCTTCAGCGCACCCAGCCGCGTGCCCGTTGCGGTTGGACACCGGCCGGTCGGCGACGGGCGTTTCGAATCGCTGCCCTGGACCGGTCCCGGCGCGTTCTCGAGCATCGGCGGTCTGTTCTCGACGACAGCGGACCTGGCGCGGTGGTGCGGGTTCCTGGCGGACGCGTTCGCAGACTCGGCAGTACCGGTCGCAGAGCAGGGCGATGTCGGACCGTCTCGGGCTGCTCGGCGGGCGATGCAACAGGCGGCGAGGACGATGCCGAAGGACGCGAGGAGCATCGGGTACGGCTTCGGCCTGATGGTCGAGGAACGTCCGGGCATCGGGACGGTTGTCTCGCACTCCGGTGGGTATCCGGGGTACTCCGCGCACATGCGCTGGTCGGTCGAGGACGGCATCGGCGCGATCGCGTTCGAGAATGCAACGGGCGCGCGCGTCATCGACGCGGCCGAGCAGCTCCACGATGCGTCGCTCCGGATCCTGCGCGCGACCGACCCCGTGGGCGACACCTCGATCGGCACAGCACGGGTGCTCGACGCAACGCGACGCGCGCAACTCCTGACCATGCGCCTCCTTGCCGACTGGAGCGACCGCGCCGCCGACGACCTGTTCACCGCGAACGTTCGGCTCGACTGCCCCTACGACGAACGCCGCCGCCGAGCCGCGGAGGCGTTCGCTCGCGCGGGGATCGGTGCTGCTCGGAGCGGTGCCATCGACGAATGGAGCGAAGCGCCGACGCACCTGGCGTGGCGATACCCGGGGTCCAACGGCTCAGTGGTCGTCGCGATCCGGCTCGCTCCGCCGATGTCGGGGAGAGTGCAGGCGCTGACGGTCGACTGGTCATCTGAGGGGTCCGCTGCCTCCTGACCGGCCCACGGTTCGGCATTCAGAGTTTCGTCGCTAATATATGAGTTCCCCATCCGGTACCTCGAGGAACTCCATGCCCCGCAAGCCAGACCCGACGCTGAAGCCCGCCATCATTCGGAAAGTCGCCGAGCATCTGCGAACCACTCCACTCGAGTCGGTCTCCGTTCGCAGTCTCGCGCAGGTGCTCGGCACCAGCGCGTATCCGGTGGTCTACCACTTCGGAAATCGCGCCAACCTCATTGACGCGATCGTGGTCGATCTCGCCGACAACACGCGGTCCGCCGCCCTTGACCCCAACGGCGATCAGACGGCGTTGGCCGCGTTCCTTCTCGACGCGTATGGGGGTCTCGATGACCCGGACCGCGCACTCGCCGCCCGGCTCGCGTTCGAGGTCGGCGCAGTAGCGGCACTCACGGGCCGAGCCGTCCACCGCACGCTGCACGAGCGCGACGTCACCACGGTGACGGCATGGTGCGCAACGCGCGTGTCAGACCCCGTCGCGGCACGAACCATTGCGGAACGGATCGTCCTCGCCGCGCGCGGAGCGCAATGGGGTGCGCTGCTTGACGACCGGTTCGATCTCGACGGAGCGCTTCGAGCGGTGGCGCACACGGCAGACGAGCGCTGGCACGCGGCTCCAGACCAGAACGGCGTCACTGCCACCGCTCCGGGCGCCGCTGCGGCGCTCGCCTGACCATCAGAGACACTGGCGACACAGCGATGGCCACCTCTGCACGCGGCGGCCATCGCTGTTGCCGGGTCGGCACCGCTCGGCGCCGACCTTGGACGTGCCGATTGTCAGACGGTGACGAACTGCTGCGACTTGGCGTTCGCGAATCGCTTCGCCACGTTCTCCCAGTCGACGATGTTCCAGACGGCCTTGATGTAGTCGGCCTTGACATTGAGGTAGTCGAGATAGAACGCGTGCTCCCACATGTCGAGCATGAAGATCGGCACGAGGCCGAGCGGCACGTTCGCCTGCTGGTCGAAGAGCTGGAAGACACTGAGCTTCTGCCCCACGACATCCCAGGCGAGCACCGACCATCCGGAGCCCTGGATGCCCGCGGCGACCGCCGCGAAGTGCGCCTGGAACTTTTCGAAGGAGCCGAAGAACTCGTCGATTGCGCTGGCGAGCTCGCCTTCGGGACGCTTCGTTTCCGGGCTGAGGTTGGTCCAGAAGATCGAGTGGTTGACGTGACCACCGAGGTTGAAGGCGAGGTCCTTCTCGAGCTTGTTCACGTTCGCGAGGTTGCCCGACTCGCGTGCCTCCGCGAGCTGCTCGAGCGCGGTGTTCGCCCCGGTAACGTATGCCTGGTGGTGCTTGTCGTGGTGCAACTGCATGATCTTGCCGCTGATGTGCGGCTCGAGCGCTGCGTAGTCGTACGGCAGGTCCGGCAGTGTGTACTCAGCCATGAATGGTCCTTTCGTGTGGTTGGACGTCAGTTCGTCCCGGAACTCAGGTGAGCCGGGAACGTTCGGAGAGCGAGTGGAACTCGCGGTGGTGATAAACGAGCGGGTCGCCCCGGTCGGTGCCCAGCACGATGTCGAGCACCTCGGCGACCACGACCGTCGAGCTCTCGATGGGAGTCGTTGAGAGCGGTCGGCATCGAAGCACCGACGCCGCGGCGGGAAGATACCAGTCGCCTGTCGGCAGGGTCGCCCAGACACCGGGCTCGTCGATGGTCGGAGCACCAGTCGACGCGAATCGGCGGGCGAGTTGCACGCCGCCGCTGTGCATGAGGTGGACGACGAACACCGGAGCGCCGAGGATCGCGGCCGCCGAGCCGGAATTCGTCGAGAGCGAGAAGACGAGCACGGGCGGGTCGAGTGCAACCGACGCGACGGAGGATGCGGTGAGTCCACGGGGCCCGTCAGACCCGTCAGCGGTGATCACGGCGACGCCCGCCGGGTGTGCTCGGAACGCTGCACGGTAGGCATCCGCCAGGTTGGATGGCGCGGGTGCGACTGCGCTGGGCGTCTGCCCCTGATCGACGTCAGACATAACCAGGTTCTCGAGTGGACGGCGCCCCGAAGGGCTCGGCATCATGACGTTTCCGTCACCCCTCCACCGTAGAACCTCACGGGCCCCGCTGATCAGCCGATTCGGAGATTCAGCGAGCGTGCCGCAGCGTGAACCAGCTCCAGACCGAGCATGCAAGCATCAACGCCGCCGCGACCCCGGCGGTGATCGTGACGCCCGAATCGAACGCTGCCCGCGCGGACGCGGCGAGCGCCTGCCCGAGTGACCCGCCGAGCGCGTGCGCCGCATCGATCGCTCCGCCGAGTGTCTGGGCCGCCGCCGCCCGCTGCGCGCCAGTGAGACCACTGGGCACGGCAACACCCATCCGATACATCGTCGTGAGGATCGTGCCGAGCACTGCCGTCCCGAGGACGGCGCCGATCTCGTACGCGGTCTCGGACATCGCCGATGCGGCGCCGGATTTCTCGGGCGGTGCGGTGGCGACTACGAGATCGTTCGTCACGGTCTCCGACGCACCGATACCGATGCCGAGCAGCACGAACGCAATGGCGATCCCGGCGACAGTGATCTCATGTCCGAGCAGTGCGACGAGCATGTTCGCGGCGGCAGAGAAGAGGAGCGACACCGAGACCACCCACCGCGGCGCCACCCTGGCAACGACGGGCACGACGCCGAGCCCTGCGACGATGCAGAGCACCGACCCGGGGATGAGGACGAGCCCCGCGTCGAACGGGCCGAGGCCGGCGACCAGCTGCAGGTGCTGCGCGGTGAAGAAGAGAAAGCCCGTGAGCGAGAACATCCCCGCCATGTTCACGATGATGCTTCCGGTGAACGGGACGCTCCGGAGCAGCCGCAGATCGAGCATCGGCGTCCGAGCGCGCAGCTGGCGCCGCACGAACAGCGTTCCGCAGACGACACCGACGACGAGCGCCGCGAACGCCGCGCCACGCATGGTCGGATCGGTGACGGTCTTGATCGCCCAGGCGGTGGGGGTCAGCGCGCCAAGTGAGAGCGCCATGCTCACCAGGTCGACCGGGCCCGGATTCGGGTCGCGCGACTCCGGGATGAAGATCGGTGCGGCGATGAGCAGCACCACGAGCAGAGGGACCGCGACGAGGAACACGCTCCCCCATGCGAAGTGCGCGAGCAGGACGCCGCCGATGAGCGGACCGAGGGCGTTGCCTGCGGCGAACATCGTCGACCAGACTGCGAGCGCGGTACGCCGCTCCGCGCGGTCCGTGAACACGTTTCGGATGATCGACAGCGTTGCCGGCATCAGCATCGCCCCGAACACTCCCATGCCGACGCGCGCGAGCACGAGCATGGAGGCGGCGACCGAGAACGCGGCCACGGCGGAGAACGCGGCGAACCCGCTCGCGCCGATCAGCAGGATGCGACGTCGGCCGATTCGGTCACCCAGGCTCCCCATGATGACCAGCAGGCCGGCGAGGACGAGCGGGTAGGCGTCGACCATCCAGAGGAGGGTTCGGGCATCGGGCCGCAGTGCCTTCGAGATCGCAGGCAGCGCGAAGCTGAGGATCGTGTTGTCGGTCGAGATCAGCAGAACCGGCAGCATCAGCACCGCAAGCGCGCCGAACCGCCGCGCGCGGCCGGAGCGGACCGGGCGCGCGACGGGAAGCGACAGCGTGGACAGCGACACGGGACTCCAAACCGAAACGATGACGAACGACACGATGATGCGGACGGCACTCGGAGCACGGCCCGGCGAATGCGCGCGCATTACTGTACCGTCTGGACGGTTTGGCTGGCAAATTGCCGCCCCGACGCTCCGATCCGTCGGCGGCGAATCCGTAGACTGCCGGAATGGCGAGCGCGCGGGACAGAATCCTCGATTCCTTCGTCGCGATCGTCTGCGACGACGGCGAGCGCGTCGCAACGCTCGATGCCGTCGCCGCGCGCGCCGGCGTCTCGAAGGGCGGCCTGCTCTACCACTTCGGTTCCAAAGCGGCGCTCGTTGATGGCCTTTGCGACCGCCTGTCGGATCTCTCGGCCGCCGACGTTGCGAAGATGCGCTCCGCCCCGGACGGCGCGGCGCGCTACTTCGTCCGCAACTGCCAGTTCGTCGGCAGCGAGTTGGACCTCGCGCTGCTCGCGGCGGCGCGGCTCCAGCAGGCTGGATACGAAGAAGCCCGACGAACGCTCGACGAGACCGAACATGCGTGGCTCGAAGCGCTCGTCGACGCGCTCGGCGATGTTCCAACCGCGCAAGCGGTGAAGCTCATGGGCGATGGCCTGTACCACGCCGCGGCGCTCGGCTCGGTACACGCACCGGCTGCCCCTCTCTCACCCGTCGACGTCGTCGACATCGAACGCCTTCTGGAGGTCGTGGACCGGCTGATCGCGAACGGCCCGGCCGCGTAGGTCCGCCGGCATCCTGTTCGCGGCCGGCGCCGCCGAGCATGGGGACTAGACTGGGCTCTCGAACAACCGCTCATTCCGGAGGTGCCCGTGGGACGCGTCGTCGCCGCAGTTTTCTCGATCCTGCTCCTGCTCGTCGCGATGTACCTCTTCGCCTTCGCGTTTCAGGTGGCGAGCGGTCAGGCGTTCGTGTTCTTCGGTGGCATCATCCTCATGGCGATCTCGTTCGCGCTCCCGATTCACGTCTTCAGCCGCCGCTGATCTCCGGCTCCGTTGCCGATCTCCGGCAACGGTCGCTGATTCCCCACATCGGTCGCTGCTTTCATCGCGCCGAGTCTCGAATGCCTCGGAGGGTGACCGCGGTCGCGATCGCAGCGTGAGCGGCTTCAGCGCCCTTGTCCTCCTTCGAATCGGCGAACCCGACACGGTCGATCCCCTGCTGCTCATCGTCGAGTGTCAGCACCCCGAAGCCCACAGGCTTGCCGGTGTCCAGCGCGACGCGGGTGAGGCCACTCGTCGCCGCATCCGACACGAAGTCGAAGTGCGGCGTCCCGCCCCGGATAATTACACCGAGCGCCACGGCCGCATCCGCACCGGCGTCCAACGCCGCTTTCGTCACGACCGGCAGCTCAAAGCTCCCGGGAACCGGAATGACCGTCGGCGTGGCGCCAAGGCGTTCGATCTCGCGGAGCGCGCCCTGCAGCAGCCCATCCGCGATCACCGCGTGCCATGATCCGGCCACGACCGCGACGCGAATCCCGCGACCATCGACATCGTCGCGCTCCGCCGCTCCGGCTCCGCTCATCGTCCACTCCCTGTCTCGGCAGCACGCGCCGCTGGCGCTCCTGCGACCCATTCGATCAGTGCGGCGATCGTGATGACCGGCACCTCCTCGCGACCCCCGAACTCGATGAGTTCCGGCAATCGCATCATCTCCCCATCGGCAGCGACGATCTCGCAGATCGCCGCCGCAGGACGGAGCCCGGCGAGGGTCACCAATTCGATCGCCGCCTCGGTGTGGCCGGCACGTTCGCGCACTCCGCCTGGTCTCGCCCGCAGCGGGACCACGTGCCCGGGTCGGTGGAGATCGTCTCGGGTCGACCGCGGGTCCGCGAGCACGCGCAGCGTCCGGGCCCGGTCGTGCGCGGATATCCCCGTCGTCACGCCCGATGCCGCATCCACGGTGACGGTGTAGGCAGTCTGTCGGACGTCCTCGTTCCGCTGCACCATCGGCGGAAGGTCCAGGGCGTCCGCGATCGACCCGCTGAGCGGCGCGCAGATGAACCCGGACGAGTGCGCCACCGTCCACGCGACCCACTCGGCAGTGGCCGTCTCCGCGGCGAACACGATGTCGCCCTCGTTCTCACGGTGCTCGTCGTCGACGACGATCACCGGACGGCCCGCACGGATGGCGACCAGCGCCTCCGGAATCGTCGCCAGCCGGGAGGCGCTGGTCGGCGAGCCAGCGTCGGTGTCGGTCATCGCGCCTCCAGACGGAGCATGCGAGCGACATGCCGCGCGAGCACGTCGGTCTCAACGTTGACCAGGTCTCCGACGCGGCGCTCGCCGAAGGTCGTCGCGGCGAGCGTCTCGGGAATGAGGTTCACCTCGAACCACGCTGTCTCGGGGTCAGCCGATTCCGGAGCCACTGCGCTCACGGTGAGACTGACACCGTCGAGGGCGATCGACCCCTTGTCGACGACAAGCGGAGCAAGTGCCGGATCGAGCGTGAGGCGAACGCGACGCCACTCGGCGCCGTTCTCGATCTCGACGATGCGCGCCGTCCCATCGATGTGCCCCTGCACGATGTGCCCGCCGAGTCGGTCGCCCACACGAGCGGCCCGCTCGAGGTTCACGTGGTCGCCGACGCGCAACGCGCCATGCGCGCTCATCGCGAGCGTCTGCCGCATCACGAACGCCGTGAAGGTCGTCGGTGAGTGCTCGACCACCGTCAGGCACACGCCGGAGACGCTGATCGAATCCCCATGCCGCGCGTCGCTCGCAGCCGTCGGGCCGGAAACGGTGAGTGCGATGGAGTCGCCACGGTCGTCGATACCGTCGACGACGCCGATTTCCTCGATTATGCCGGTGAACACGATGTCCTCTGTCTGGTGGGACTCCGGGGCAGCATCGACGGTCGGTCGCACGGCGAACGGCAGGGCCGTCGTCGTGAGCGCTGCCTCCCATCCGGACTTTCACCGTCGGTCTCGGAATTGCACCGAGTCAACCGCCGGCGGATTGCGCCGCCTGCGGCTCGTGGACTGTCACCACCGGTTCGGAATTGCACCGACCCCGGAGCGCTGTGCTAGGAACGATACCCCAGCGGGACTCAGTCGTGACCTGCGGGCTGGCGCTCCGGCTCGCGCGCAGGTTCCCGAGGGGCGGCGTCCGACCGGGACCGCAGCAGCGCGATCGACTGCCGGGCGGACAGCCCCGGCAGGTAGGCGCGAGCGACGGCGAGTCCGATGGCCGGCAGCGCGACCGGGTCCGGGAGCGCCATGACGAGCGGACGGAACTCCGGTCCGAACTTCGCTTTGAATCGAAGCAGCGACCGGAATCCGTAGACGGGTTCGAGCACATTCCCGACGATGTCGAGCGCTGCGTTGACGCCGCCGGCACCCGCTTCGACGCCGGCGAGCGGCGCGGCAGAGAGCCCGATGAACTCGAGCGACCGTTCTCGAGCATCCTCGACCGCGCGTGCAACGAGGAACTCCATCACGCCGTTCGGCGCATCGGGGAGGCGCCGCATGACGTCGAGCGTCCACCCGATCAGTCGACCATCCCGGAACGACGGCAGCCAGCTCGTCACCGCGAGGATACGGCCGTCCGCGTCGGCGGCGAACAGGGTCTCCACCTCCGGATCGTGCATCTCGTCGATGCCGCCCAGGGTGAAGCCCATCTCGGGCAGGTCGCGCGTCGCGACCCACTCCTCCGAGATCGACTCGATCTGACGAATCTCAGCCGCAGTGAGCTCGGTCCACCGACGCCGCTGCGCGGTGATACCCGCGCGCTGTGCGCGATTGACCGAGGTCCGGACGTCCTGCTTCCGCTTTCCCGACATCGTCCAGTCGGTGGGATCGATCACGGCGTCCTCCGCCACGGGGACGATCGACCATCCCCGGTCGCGAAGCGCCGCAACATCCGACGGGGCAACGCTGTAGAACACGGCGGTCCAGCCGATGTCGTCGCAGAATCGCGCGAACCCCTCCCAGGCTGCACTCCGCGCCTCCGGATATCCGAAGGGACCGCCGAGCGTCACCGCGACATGTCCCGTTCTGCGGTACGCGATCGCCGCTCGACCGTCGTCGCTGAACCAGAGATCGTTGCCTTCCCAGGTGGTCATCCACGCGAAGCCGTCCCCGCCGACGTGGACGAGTTCGCGCGCGGCTCGCGCGCTGCCAGGCAGGACCGGGCCGAGGCGCCGGTCCTCGCCGCCGTCCCGCGGTGTCCCCGCTCCGGTCGCCCAGGCGAGTGCGACGGCGATGACCACCCATTCGATGGGGCCGGCGAGGCCGACCGCGAGACGCAGGATCGGGTGGGCGTGGGCCGCCGTCGCGATAACGGAGGCCGGCGTGAGTGGGCCGAGCACCGCCAGTGCCAGCACGATCGGGTCGATCGTTGTCACACGAACGAACATCGCGACGACGACGACGGCTGCGGCCAGGACGATTCCGGAACCGACAACGACGAACGTGAACGTGCGAGCCCGATGCCGTGGCGTCGGGACACGGAAGTCTGAGCGCCGAATGATCAGCACGAGCGCGGTGGCGAGGGGAAGTACGACCGACGCAGCGAGCGAGAGCGAGACCACGAGCTGCTGGTCCGGCGGCGAGAGATCGATGTCGCTGACCGCTTTGCTCGGGGAGACGCCGTAGTAGATCGCCGTCGCGAGGCCGTTGAGCGCCTCGACGCCCACCACGGTCCAGAGTGCGAACCGACTCCCGCGCCGCAGACCGAATGCTCCGATCACGAGGACCGCGAGTGGCGCGATCCCGAGGAGGAACTCGACCGGACCGTGCACGTGGAAACTCTGGAGGCTCTGCACGCATTGGTCGGTGACCTGACGGACGCTGCACTGCGGGCGCGAGGCGACGGACCCACTTGCGACGACCGCTGCGACCGGCGCGAGGAGACCGGTTCGGGCGCGGGACACGAGTGCGACGACCGGTCCCACGGCGGACACGAAGACGACCGCCGCAAGCAGCACCCGGCTCTCCCGGTGCGAACTGCGGCGCCATCCGAGGCGCCGCGGCGACTTGCGGAGCATCTCGCCGAGCGCGATACCGGCGAGCGCTGCGAGCGTCGCGTACAGGTCAGACGCATGCCCCGCGTACAGGAGAAGTCCGAGCACAGCGACGAGCGCGATGACTCTGATGCGCCGGCGCCACAGCGCACCGGCGAAAGCGCTCGCGGTGGTGATGGTTCCGACGACAGCAGTCCACGGGTCGAAGCTCGTGGCGTGACCGAGGAACAGCGGACCCGGGCTTTGCGACTCGGTGTCGATCACGGTCGCCAACGCGCCGATGCCCGTTCCAACGACCGTGGTCACCAGGAACGCGAGCAGCGAGCGACGCCATCCCATGAGGCGCTCGGCTGCGCCGAGGATCACGACAACGCCGAGCACCGTCAGAAGAAATGATGCGACACTGCTCGAGACCGCGACGACGGCGAAGGATCGCAGCGGACTGACGGCGAGAAGCGGGTCATGCGAACCCGTGCTTCGCGTCGCCAGCCGAATCCAGAGATCGGCCGCACTGACCGTGACAACGAGGGCCGCGACGATCGCCGTGAACGGGTACCGCCGCACGAGCCCCGCTGCTCGCGCAGCGTTCGGAATCCCCGCGCGCTGTTGCATCGGAGCTATCGTGGCAGACCTTCGTGCGCAATCACCTTGAGCAGGCCGTGCTGCAACGAATATCGCACCGTGTACCAGTCGTGGGCGGTATGTGGTGACACGATGACCGCGGTTTGGATGCCGGCGGACACTGCGGCGTGCTGCAGCGCCTGCGTGGACTTTCGGTAGCGATGGTCGTTCTGCCCGACCGCGAACACGATCAGGTGGTCAGCGAACGGCTGATGCTCGCGCATCAGTGCGATCGGCGTCGCATCCAGGTAGCGCCGCATCGACCCGCCGTAGGCGGCCGTGACCGTCTGTCGGATACTGCCCTCCTGCTGCTGCAGCTCGCTGGAGATCGCCAACGCGCTCCCGAAGTCGTGCGGATCACCACTGAGGAACTGCACCGCGCAGGTGGCGCCCTCAGAGAAGCCGACAAGGCCCCACGAGTCGGGGGTCGCTGCGACGTTCAAGTGATGCTTGATCCAGTGCACGACGTCGGTGGTGATGTACGTTCCGCTGTTGCCGAGGGCCCGGGAATTGACGCACATCGGATTCCGATTGGGCGCGCCCAGCTGATCCGGGGCGACCACGATCGGAGCGAGTCCTTTGTGAGCGGCCGCGTACTTGTCGAGCTGTACCGCGAGCTGCCCGGACTGGAACATGTCGGACGGTTGGCCCGGCTGCCCGGACAGGCTGACGATGACTGGGAGCACGGGCGGATCGGCAACGCGCGCGGCCGGCGGCAGGTACACCACTGCGTCGCGCGCGTGGAAGCCCGAGACCACCCCCGGGATCGAGAGCCGAGTGAGCATGCCATGTTTCGGCATGCCGGTCGGCGGCGTCCACGCGGCGGCGTCCACGAGCGTGGCCCCCGGGCTCGCCGGGTGCTGCGACGCGAGTCCGACGGTCGGATACGGGTTGATCATCAGCGCCTGTTGGAGCGTGCGGTACGCCCCGAAGTCCACGTTGATTCCAAGGCCGGCGGCGAGCGCGACGCTGGCCAGCGACGCGACGGCGACGAGCCTCCGCTGCCGACCGCCCTGCACCATCGCTACGACGAACATCGCCGCGGCGGCGAATGTGAACGCGATCCACATCCGCTCGACAGGCGTGAAGGCGACACCGAAGGCGTCCTGAACGTCCCCCACCCACCAGATCGCGGTCAGCCCGACAGCCGCGCCGATCACGGCCGCGATGAGCAGGTTCCGCAACCGCCGCACGCGCACACGTGAAGCAGACGCGCGGTCGCGCTGGGACAAGAGCCGACGATCAAGGCCGAGATCGAGCAGCACCACAATCGTCGTCACGGCCGCAAGCGCATACGCGGGGACGAGCACCGACGGCGAGATGATCGGGATGTGGAGCAAGGACGAGAACACGATGGGCCTTTCGGTACCGCCTCATCGTCCCCGATGGTCCCTGCGAACAGGGGATGCCGCCACTACGGCTGCTCACAGGAAACGGACTATCGGCACTGATCGAGTTCCCATGCTATGGAAAGGAGACGGGCCTGGCTACCGAGATCGCAGCCGCGATGGACGCGGAGAATGGGGCTCCGTCCCTCCCGTGGTCAGGACGGAGCCCCCGACGCCTAGAGTCGGCGCCGCGCGATGAGCAGGCCTCCGCCGAGCGCGATTGCGGCGAGCGCACCCGCGAACAGCAGCGGAAGGTTCTGCGGTGACCCGGTGAACGCGAGCTCGCCCCCGCTCCCGGCCGTCGTGACGGTCGGGACCGCGGACGATCGGAGGGCAGTCTGCGCGGACGCCGGCGTGATCACTGCCGGAGTGTCACCGAACGCCACACCGACCCCACCCGTCGTGGTCGAACCGATGCCACCCGTCATGGTCGAACCGGTCCCACCAGCCGTGGTCGAACCCGAACCACCCGTCGTCGTCGAACCCGTGCCGCCCGTCGTGGTCGAACCCGAACCACCGGTCGTCGTCGAACCCGTGCCGCCCGTCGTGGTCGAACCCGAACCACCGGTCGTCGTCGAACCCGAACCACCAGTCGTCGTCGAACCCGAACCACTCGGCGACGTGCTGGCCGACCCGAGCAGCGAGATGCTGTTCCCGGAGACCGTGAGCGGAATCCCGAGGATTGGCGCGATCTGGGTTCCCGATCCCGTGCCGCCCGCACCGGACGTGCTGGCGTTCTGCCCGCTTCCCGCGCCGCTGGGAGCGCTCGTCGTGTCGGCCGGCGACCCGGTGACGGCCGCAGTGCCGAGGAGCGCGAGCGCGTTCCCACCAACGCTGATCGGTGCGCTGGCCGAGGGGACGATCTGCGTGCCGGACGCGATGCTGTGCGACCCGCTCGTCGTGTCGGCCGGCGTGCCGGTGGACGCGCCGGGCTCCGTCGACCCCGTCGACGTCGTGGCCGTCGGCGATGATGGTGCGGATCCCGACGCCGGAGCGCTCGAGTGGCCAAGCACGCTGATCGCGTTGCCGGAGAGCGTCACCGGAGCAGAGACGACGGGCGCGAGCTGTGAACCGGAAGCGGTCCCGTTCGAACCGGAGGTCGAGGTCGCGGGAGCAGCCTTTGCGGGGCTCGTAGCCGGCGCAACCTGCGGTGAGGCCGCAGACGTGCCTCCCACTGCGACGGACGTGCCCGTGATGGTCACCGGCACCGAGACGACGGGGGCGACTTGCGTTCCCGATGCTGTGCCGGAGGAACCGGACGTGGACGTGCCCGAGGGAGACGCGCCCCCGCCCGGCACTGTCGATGCCGGCGTTGTCGAGATGGAAGACGGCGCCGGGGTCGTCGGGGTGGTGCTCGTGCTGGACCCGAGGACGCTCAACGCGTCTCCCGTGACGCTGAGCGGCACGCTTACCACGCCGGCCACCTGCGTTCCGGAACCGATCCCGTCAGATCCGGTGGTCGTTGCCGCGTTTGCGGCGGCAGCGCCGCCGAGCGACATTCCGCCGACGAGGAGGCCGAACCAAAGGCCTCTCGTAACCCATTTGTTCATGGAAGTACTCCTGTAATCGAGGTGTTCTCATGCCGCTGGTGCGGCAGTGCTCGTCCTGCCGTACGGGCAGGGGCGAGCGCACCTCAGTCAGGAGTGGTGTCGTGGGCGAAGACCGGGGATTCGGGAGCTAGGAACGCGAGGCGGGGGGACGCCGTCCCCACCGCGATCGACGGTGCAGTGATGCCCACAACGTCGGCGACGCCTGGTGCACCCGCGGGTCCCGCGCCGCCGTCGGGAGCTCCGGGCCCCGCGCCACCCGCCGTAGGCAGGGCTCCGCCTGTTCCGGGCGCGCTGTACGGCGGCACAAGGAATGCAGGACGACCGGTACCAATGGTTGACGCGGTTGGAGGGGCCGCATCGCGCCTCGCCGCGGGCAATTGCTGGATTGGCTGTGCGAGCAGCGGGGCCTGCGCTCCCTCGACGCCGAGGACTGGTTCGGCTGATGCTGCGTTCCTGTCACCGGAATCGGCGGATGACGCTGGCCCAGCCGAAGCGGACAATCCCACCGGCACCGTGTTCCTCGACGACGGGATTCCGCACACCCCGATGGTCAGGATCACGACGCCTGCACCGACGTCCACCGCGGGCACGCCGGGTGAGCGTTCCGCCCGCTGATCAGGCGTGCCAGCGACGCAACTCGTCGAACGACGCAGCCTGACCGCGGCGATCGGCGACCAGGCGCTCGAAGACGATGTTCGTCTGCGTCGCCGCGACCGATGGGTCCCCAGACAGCTCGTCCGCGACGAAGTCGCGGAGCTGTTCCGTGGAGGAGCAGGCGATGTGCACGAGGAAATCTTTCTCACCGGCGATGAATGAGACGTCCCGCACCACCGGAACGCGGAGGAGACGCTTCGCGAATGCGCGAAGTTCATGCCGGGCGGCGGCGTGCACCCGGACGCTCACCACCGCTTCGATCGCGAAGCCGAGTCGACTGATGTCGATGTCGGCGGAGTAGCCGCGGATCACGCCCGCCTCTTCCAACGCGCGCACGCGGGCGAGGCAGGTCGACGGGGCGATGCCGACCTCAGCGGCGAGCCGATTGTTCGGCATCCGAGCGTCGGCGGCCAGGAGCCACAGGATCCGCTCGTCGATGGCGTCGAAGCGTGGTGCCCCGGTGCCCGATCGCTGCTCCAGCGCCGTCACGAGTCTGCGTCTGCCGTTCAGTGCACAGCGCGTGCCGCCCGCGCGGCGCGCTGCTCTTTCACACGAACGTTCTCGGCCCGAACCGCCGCCTGCGTCGCCCGCTCCCGGACGAGCCATTCCGGCATGGTCTCGAGGAGCTGCTTGATCTCATCGGTTGTCAGCGGTTCGTCGACCCCTGCTCGCGCGAGCCCTGAGACCGACACGCCGAGCTTGGCAGCGACGACTGGGCGCGGGTGCGGTCCGACGCGGCGGAGGTGCTCGAGCCATTCCGGCGGATCGGTGCGAAGGGCATCGAATGCGGTGCGCGTCATCGGCGTCGACCGGAAGTCGTCAGGCGTGGCCTGGAGGAGCACGCCGAGCTTCTTGGCGGCCGTCTCCGGCTTCATCGTCTGTTCCTTCACCATGGATTAAGCGTACGGGACGATGGCGAGCGACCCGTATGGTGATTCGCATGGCTGCCGCGCTGACGATCGGATTCGTGCCGGGCGTCAGTCCGGCGAAGTGGGTGCGCACCTGGCGGGAGCGATTCCCCGAGCATGAGCTCGCGCTGCAGCCGGTCGCCGCATCGGACGTTGTCCATGCTCTCGGGAACACGGTCGACATCGCATTCGGCCGACTTCCCGTTCCGGATCGACTCAATGCGATTCCGCTCTGGACGGAGACCCCGGTCGTTGCGATGCCGAAGGACTCCGTGTTCACGGCCGCCGACACGCTGATGGTGGCGGACCTCGCGGGCGCCACCATCCTCGCGGATGCACTCGGAGCAGTCGGGGCGCCGGTGGCAACGATCCCGGATGACCTCTCCGGCCTCCTCGACCTCGTCGAAGCCGGTGCGGGTCTCGCCGTCATCCCGCAGTCGCTCTTTCGAGCCGCCAGCCGGCGATCGCTCGTCTCCCGGCCGATCGAGGGCATTCCGCCGACCCAGGTTGCGCTGATCTGGCGCACCGAAGATCACTCGGCGCTGATCGACGCGTTCATTGGGATTGTCCGCGGGCGCACGGCCAACAGCTCGCGGGGCCCGTCACCCGATGCGTCCGAGCGGGAGGCCCGTGCCGCGTCGACGAAGCGCGGCGCGTCGGGCTCGCGGTCGGGCTCCCCTGCCCAGCGGACCGGGGGCGGCGGCACCGGCCGGCGTACCGGTCGGGGCGCGAAGGGCAGCGGTCGTCCCCGTCGGAGTCGTTAGCCGATCACTGCTGCAGCCGCGCGTGACACGCGCTCCCCGCGTCGGCGTTCGGCGTCGGCGCGAGCGGCGGCGAGCACGCGGGTATCGGCGCTCGCTGCCGAGCGCGCCGCGAACGGTGGCTGCGGGTCGTACTCGAGCTGCAGTTGGATCCCCTCGGCGGCCGGTTGGCCGGCAAGCTCGGCAGCGAGCCACAGCGCCATATCGATTCCAGCGCTCACGCCGGCGGCCGTCACGACGCTGCCGTCGTCGACGACCCGCTCCCCGACAGGGTGCGCGCCGAACGCGTCGAGCATCGGCAGTGACGCCCAGTGCGTCGTCGCCCGTTTGCCGGCCAGCAGTCCCGCCGCCCCGAGGACGAACGCGCCGGTGCACACGGATGTGACCCACGTCGCCCGTTCGGCCTGTGTCCGGATGAAGTCGATGACCGCGGGGTCGAGCATGGCGTCGAACGCGCCGTCGCCGCCGGGCACGACGAGGACGTCCGCCGCCGGTACCGCCGCGAAGCAGTGCGTGGGCACGACCGAGAACCCGCAGTCCGTGGCCAGCGGCTCGAGCGACGCGGCCGCATATTGGACCGTCGCTCCGGGCACGCGGGTGAGCACCTCGGCGGGGCCGGTGAAGTCGAGTTGCGTCATGCCGGAGAAGAGCACGAACACGATCCGAACGATCGCCGGATCGTGCTCGGGCGGCATGGCCGTCGTCGGACTTGGTTCCGGTGCTGGCGCGGACGCGTCAGCAGCGATTTCCACCGTGAACGCGTCTTTCGGCGTGATCGGTCGCGCTACGGCCCGCCCAGCCGACCCGTCGTGCCCGTGTGCGCCGTCGTGCCCGCTCATGGCGAGAACCTAGTCCTGCGGACGGCCCTCGGTCCAGACCCCGGAGCTCCCGCGGCGGTGGCTGCCGACGAGGTGGGTGTCCACGATGCCGATCGCCTCCATCAGCGCGAACATCGTGGTCGGGCCGACGAATGCGAACCCGCGGGCACGTAAGCCGCGGGCGAGCGCCGTCGACTCTGGACTCGATGTCGGGATCTCGGACAGGAGGCGCGGGGCCGGTGTGGACGGGGGCCGGAACGACCAGACGAACTCGCCGAGCCCACCCTCGGCCCGCAGCGCGACCGTGGCTCGGGCGTTCACGATGGTCGCGGCGATCTTCGCGCGATTGCGGACGATACCGGCATCAGCGAGGAGACGCGCGGTGTCGTCGTCGCCGAACGATGCCACGGCCTCCGGGTCGAAGTCGGCGAACGCCGCGCGGAACGCCGGTCGCTTCGCGAGGATCGTCCGCCAGGACAGACCCGACTGGAAGGCCTCGAGACTGAGACGCTCGTACACCCCTCGCTCGTCGTGGACGGGCATGCCCCACTCGTGGTCGTAATAGTCGCGGAGGAGCGGATCGGTTGCGGCCCAAACCGGGCGAGCGAGGCCGTCTGAGCCGACGAGGAGATCCGACATGGGGCGAGCGTAGCGATGCCGTCGGACACTCCGATCGAGTGGCCGACGGCACCGCCAGGGGACGCAGCTCAGTGCTGGGGTGCGCGGCCCTCCCCCTCAGCTCGGATGTCGGCCTCATGCTCGACCTGCCCGACGATGTCCTCAGCGGGGACGGGGTTCATCCGATCCCACACGAAGAACAGGAGCCCGGCGACGAGCATCGCGATGCCCGTCCAGAGGTTGATGTGGATTCCGCCGGTCTTCGCCGGATCGCTCGAGTAATTGACGATCCCGACGATGGTGACGATGACGCCGTACAGCACGAACAGCCCACCGAGGATGCGGCGGAGGTCGAGCCGTCGTGTGGACCGGACCAGCGCCTCCTTCTCGGCGTCGGTCAGCGGCCGGGTCGGAACGTTCTCTTCAGTCATGATGCAGTGCTCCTAACGTGCCGGCTCGATCAGAGGAAGGGGAGGTACAGGACGACGCAGAGAACGAGCGCGACGGTCCCGAGGAGCGCCGGCGATCGATACCAAGCCGTGTCCGTCGCGACGGCGTCGCCGTGAAGGTCGATCTTGCCGATGCCGTACACGAGCCCGGAGAGCTCGCGCTCCGCCTTGGGCTTCGTGAACAGCGAGATCACGACGCCGACCACGAGCACCGTGACGAACGAGATGATCGCGCCGTACAGGGTCTCGGCCGTGGCCGTGGCGAAGAGCTTCGGGTTCACGAGATAGGCGATCCACGTGATCGTCGGGGTGACGATGCCGAGGATGTACGACCAGAGCGCTGCCGAGGTGGTCATGCGCTTCCACAGCAAGCCGAGAATGAACACGGCGAACAGCGGCGCGTTGAAGAACGAGAACAGCGTCTGCATGTACGTCATGATGTTCTGCGCCTGCGCTGCGATGAACGCCGTGGCGATCCCGATCAGGACACCCGCGATCGTGACCCAGCGGCCGGTGCGCAGGTAGTGGACGTCGGGCATGTTCGGCTTGATGTAGCGCTGCCAGATGTCGTAGGTGAACACGGTGTTGAAGCTCGAGACGTTCGCCGCCATGCCGGCCATGAAGCTTGCCAGGAGGCCCGTCACTGCGACCCCGAGCACACCGGTCGGCAGGTACATCTGAATCAGCTTCGGGATCGCGTCGTTGTAGGTGAGCCCGGAGTGCGGGTCGGCGAACTGGTTCCCGATGACGGCCGCTGCGATGAGTCCCGGGATCACGACGATGAACGGGATGAAGAGCTTGGGGATCGCGGCGATGAGCGGCGTTCGACGGGCAGCCGACATGTTCTTCGCCGAGAAGGCCCGCTGCACCTCGGTGAAGTTGGTGGTCCAGTAACCGAAGCTCAGCACGAAGCCGAGACCGAGGACGATGGCCAACCAGTTCGCTCCGATCGGGTTGGTGGTGTGTCCGATCGCGGTGCCCGCCCAGGTGGAGAGGTGCTCGACACCCTGCGTGTGAGCGATCGCCGACGACAGCCCATTCCACCCGCCGACCCGATGCAGACCGACGATCGTCAGCGGGATGAGCCCGGCGATGATGACGAAGAACTGCATGACCTCGTTGTAGATCGCGCTCGAGAGCCCGCCGAGGGTGATGTAGACGAGGACGAATCCGGCACTGACGATGATGGCGAGCCACTCGGGCCACCCGAGCATCGCCTCGATGACGATCGCCATCGCGTAGAGGTTGATGCCGGCGATGAGGACGTTCGACACCGCGAACGCGATCGCGTTCACGAGGTGGGGCGCCTTACCGAATCGACGGAGCATGAACTCCGGCACCGAGCGAACCTTCGACCCGTAATAGAACGGCATCATGACGAGGCCGAGAAACACCATTGCCGGTACGGCACCGATGAGGTAGTAGTGCAGCGTCGCCATTCCGATCTGCGCGCCGTTCGCCGCCATCCCGAGGATCTCGGTCGCTCCGAGGTTGGCGGAGACGAACGCGAGTCCGGTGATCCACGCGGGCATCGATCGGCCGGACAGGAAGAAGTCCATGCTCGTCCGGACCTGGCGTCGCGCCGTGAACCCGATGCCGATGACGACGGCGAAGTAGACGATGATCATCAAATAGTCGACCCAGCTCAGACTGAGTTGGATCGGATTGGCGGCTGCGGCGGAAACCATGGGCACTCCCCGTCGGTACGGTGCGTCTGCGAGACGAACGAGTCTCGGGGGACAGCGCCGCTCGTGACGGCCGCTCCCCTGCGTCAGACAGGCCCGGCGTCGTGCCGGACCCATCGGGGCACAGTACACGCAGACAGCGCGCAGCGTTTCCGCATCCACCTCACGGCTTGACGAAACACCCGCCACATTTGCTGTGCGTCCGCTCCGACTGCCAGGCGCCGCATGAGGACGGCACCGCTTCCGCACGCACGACGGGTACGGTGCGAGGGCATGCAGACGTTCTTGCCGTATCCGGACTTTGCCGAGAGCGCAGCGGCCCTCGACGCACGTCGTCTCGGCAAGCAGCGCGTCGAGACGCTGCAGGTCATGCGCGCCCTGACACTGCCCGGCTACGGCTGGCAGCACCATCCAGTGGTCACCATGTGGCGCGGATATCGACCGGCGCTCATGCGGTATCAGGACGCGATCTGCGCGGAATGGGTTGCCAGAGGCCACCCGGACACCTGCCGCGATAAGACGCTGCTCGACCTCGAGCGCGTCCCGGAGGACGCGGATGCGTACCACCGCGGCGAGATCACCATGCCGCCGTGGCTCGGCGATCCCGCAGTGCACGAGTCGCATCGATCGCGCCTGGTGCAGAAGGAGCCGAGTTTCTACCGGGACCGATTCGCGGATACGTCGGACGACCTGGCCTACGTGTGGCCGGGCGCCGCAATGCCAGACCAGGGGTGAGCGGGCGAGGGACGACCCATCGGTCCCGCCGCGGGATCAGGGGGTTCCGCACAGAGGCGGTCCCGCGGCGGGAGCCGAGGTGTGGGGCGCGGCTTCAGGGGTGAGCCGCGCCCCGAGCCGGACGACAGGATGTCCGGCGGCGCACCCGGTCGGCAGGGGGGACGAGACCGGGGGCGCACAGGGGGATCAGCGGATCCGATCTTCCTCGCGAGGGATCGGGAGCGCCGACGATGCGGATGCGGGGCGGAGCATCGGCAGCAGCACGCTGCCGATCGTGGCGAGCGCACCGATGATCGCGATGACACCGAGCGGTGCGACTCCGAGGTGGTGGGTGCCGCCGACGGCGAGCGCCAGCAGGGTCACCGGGGCCGGAAGGAACTGCACGGCGTGGACGCGGTCCACTCCGTCTCGCATGCTTCCCATTGCGTTTGCCATGTCCTCCATTGTGCCGACAAGCGCGTGTCCGCACAATGGGGGACCGGGCCCCTTTTATGGAGTAGACCGTCTATTCTACTTTTGGTGGGCCTCCCGAACGAGTGCGACGGTCTCCGCAATCGCCTCCCCCACGCCGGCAGCACTCTCCCTGGTGATCTCCGCGCCGAACGAGAAGCGAAGCGACGTGCGCGCCAGGTCATCGCCGAGACCGATCGCACGGAGCACATGCGAGACGTCTGACGAGCCGGCCGCGCAGGCGCTCCCCGCCGACGCGATGACGCCGCGCTGCTCGAGCTCGATCAGCACGGTCTCGCCGTTGGGTGCGGGAGCCGTCCGACCGTCCGGCAGTGTCGTCGAGGCAATGCAGAACGACGCGTGACCCGGGAGGCGCGCGGTGCGCGACCCGGTCAGCAGCGCGCCCGGCACACGGCGCAGCACGATGTCGATGAGGGCGTCGCGGGCAGACGCCGCTGCCGCCGACCGCTGCTCCCGGTCCGCCGCGTTGAGCGCGAGTGCGGTCGCGAGCGCCACCGTGCCGGCCGTGTCCTCGGTGCCGGAGCGGCGCCCCTGCTGGTGGCCGCCGCCATGCATGAGCGGTTCGAATGGCACCCCGTTGCGCAGCAGCAGTGCGCCGACACCGGTCGGAGCGCCGACTTTGTGACCGGAGATGCTGAGCGCGTCGACCCCGAGCTCCCGCAGGTCGACCGGGAGCCACGGCGCGGACTGCACGGCATCCGTGTGGATGCGCGCGCCGACCTCGTGCGCGACCTTCGCGAGGGCGGCGATGTCCTGGACGGTTCCGATCTCGTTGTTGGCATGCGCGATGGTGACGAGCGTCGTGTCGGCTCGGACGACCTCGCGGAGCGCTTCCGGCGTGACGACGCCGTGGCGGTCCGTGGGCACGAACGAGACGGCGAAGCCATGCAGACGCGCGAGGTAATCACAGCTCGCGAGGACCGCCTCGTGCTCCGTGGCTGCGGTGACGATGTGCCGCCCGCGTGGACGTGCGAGCGCGATCCCCTTGATCGCCGCGTTGTCTGACTCAGTGCCGCCTGCGGTCACGATCACCTCGTTCGCGCGTGCGCCGAGCGACCGACCGATCTGGGTCCGAGCATGCGCAATCGTCTGCGCGAGTTCGCGGCCGCGATCGTGGGTGGAGGCCGGATTGCCGACGTGCACCGTCAGGTACGGCCACATGGCGGCCAGCACCTCGGGTCGAATCGGCGCGCTCGCAGCGACGTCGAGATACATCTCGGCGAATCGCGACTCCTCGGTCATCCGATGAACTCGGTCATGGTCATGCGATGAGCTCGGTCATGCGATCGCGATGTCGAGCCCGAGGTCGAGCGCACGGGCCGAGTGTGTCAGCGCACCGACGGAGATGAGGTCCACGCCGGTCTCCGCGATACTCCGAACGGTGTCCAGCGAGACACCGCCGGACGCCTCGACGAGCGCGCGACCCGCGACGATCTGCACGCCTTCGCGGAGCATGTCCGGCGTGAAGTTGTCGAGCATGATCGTGTCGATGCCGGCGCCCACGACGGGCTCGATCTGGTCGATCCGGTCGACCTCGACCTCAAGATGCACGGTGTGACCGATCTGGCCGCGGGCGGCTCGAATGGCGTCCGCGATGCCGACGCCGTTCGCGGCGAGGACCGCGAGGTGGTTGTCCTTGGCGAGGACGGCATCGGAGAGTGACGTGCGGTGGTTGAAGCCACCGCCACAGCGGACTGCGTATCGCTCGAGTGCCCGAAGTCCCGGCGTGGTCTTCCGCGTGTCGACGATCCTCGCCCGCGTGCCGGACACCGCATCGACGTAGGCCGCGGTTGCGGTCGCGATGCCGCTCATCCGTTGAACCAGGTTCAGCGCGACGCGCTCTGCACGAAGCACTGCTCGCGCCGGGCCACGAACGGTGGCGAGCAGCGTTCCGGACGCGAACCGCTCGCCATCCTCGACATGTGCGATCACGTCCACCGCTCCGCACGCCGCCATCGCCGCAGCGACGACCGTCGCGCCCGCGAGGACGCCGGGTTCGCGCGCACGGAGTTCCGCGTCGGCGATCGCATTCGGCGGAAGGAACGCCTCGCTCGTGATGTCACCCCAGGGAGCGTCTTCCGCGAGTGCCATGTCGATCACGGCGCGGAGCGCGTGCTCGGGAATCGGGTGAATCATGCTGCGGCTCCTTGGCTGCGACGCACCTCGGCCGGGAAGGCCGATGCGCTCTGGACGTCGACCCGCCGCCACGCACGCGGTCGGGCCTGATTCGGGTCGGTGGCGGGGCAGTCCGTGCGGGCGTGCGCGCCGCGCGATTCCGTTCGCGATGCCGCCGCCACGATGGTGAGTCGCGCGAGATCGAGGAGGTTCTCGGTTTCGCTGGCGTCGACCGACTCTGGTACGGCGCTGACCCCTCTGCGGAGTGAACGATCGGCGCGCAGTGCCTCGATGTCGCGCAGTGCGCGCGCGAGGCCGGCTTCGTCGCGCAACAGGCCGACCCGTGCCTCCATGACGGTCTGTACTGCCTGCCGAACCGAGGGACTCGCCACAGAATCGGCGGGGAGGCGCGTCCCCGACGCGATCGAAGCGGCGCGGTCCGGTGCGACCGCCGACGGCATCGCGTCAGGAACAACCTCGACGGTCGTGGAGCCACGCACCGCAACACGCTCCGGATATGGCCGATCGATCGCATCTGCCGCGCGCGCTGCGAACACGAGCCCTTCGAGCAACGAGTTCGATGCGAGTCGATTCGCGCCATGGACCCCGGTGCAGGCGACCTCGCCGGCCGCGAACAGGCCGGGGATCGAGGTCCTGCCGTCGAGATCGGTTGCGACCCCGCCCATCGCGTAATGCGCTGCGGGCGTGACCGGCACCGCTTCGACGCGCCAGTCGAAGCCCGCGGCGCGCGTTGCCCTGGTGAGCCCCGGGAACCGACGCGTCAAGAAGCCCGGGTCGGACCGTTCCAACGCGGTCGCGTCGAGCAGCACGGGCCCGCCACGCTCGACGATCGCGGCCGCGATGGCGCGCGCGACGACGTCGCGGGGCGCGAGCTCGGCAGCCGGGTGCACCGCGGCCATGAACGGCCGTCCGGATGCGTCCAGGAGTCGCGCCCCTTCTCCGCGGACCGCCTCCGAGATCAGCGGGCCGCCGTCCACGGCGAGCCGCGTGGGGTGGAACTGCACGAACTCGAGGTCGGTCAGCACCGCTCCCGCGCGCCATGCCGCCGCTTGGCCGTCACCCGTTGCCACGACTGGGTTCGTGGTCGTGCTGTAGAGCCGGCCCGCTCCTCCGGACGCGAGGATCACGGCGTCGGCACGCTGCGCGATCGGTGTGCCGCCCGCTCCGACGAGCTGCGCGCCGACGACGGCGCCTCCGCGGATGATGAGGTCGACGAGATGTGTTCGTTCGAGGATGCGGGCGGGCGACCGGCGGACGGCGGCGGCGAGCGTCTCCTCGAGTGCGGCTCCGGTGGCGTCGCCACGAGCGTGCAGGATGCGTCGGCGGTCGTGCGCGGCTTCGAGACCGCGCGCCAGGTCGTCGCCGAACTGGGCGATGTCCGCGGAATGCGTCGAGCGGTCGAACGGGACCCCAAGTGCGAGGAGCGAACGAATCGCGTTCGGCCCGTCACCACACAGCACGTCGACAGCCGCAGGGTCGGCGAGACCGGACGCGGCGCGGAGCGTCGCCGCCGCGTGCAGCGCCGGCGCGTCGTCCGCGCCGAGCGCGACCGCGATGCCGCCCTGGGCCCACCCGGTCGACCCGTCGGTCAGGCGACCTTTCGTCACCAACGTGACGTCGTGCCTCCCGGCCAGACGGAGCGCAGCGGTCAACCCGGCCACGCCCGATCCGACGATGAGGACGTCCATCAGCGGGCGGCCGGCGCCATCGCGAGCATGCGCTCGAGCGCGACGCGGGCATCCACTTGCACCTCGTCGGGCACCACGATCTCGTTGAGCACCTCGCCGCGGACCAGCGCCTCGAGCACCCAGGCGAGGTAGCCCGGGTGGATCCGGTACATCGTGGAGCACGGACAGACGACCGGGTCCAGGCAGAAGATCGTGTGCTGCGGGAACTCGGCAGCGAGCCGCTGCACCATGTTGATCTCGGTGCCGATCGCGAAGGTCGTCGGTTCGGTTGCTGCGGCGACGGTGCGGCGGATGAGGTCGGTGCTCCCGGCGGCGTCGGCGGCGTCGACCACAGCGGCGGGGCATTCCGGATGGACGATCACACGAACTCCCGGATGAGCGGCGCGTGCCGCCTCGATCTGGTCCACGGTGAACCGGCGATGCACGGAGCAGAATCCGTGCCAGAGGATCACGCGCGCATCGCGGATAGTGTCCTCGTCGTTGCCGCCGAGCGCCGCGTTCGGGTTCCAGAGCGGCATCCGATCGTCGGTGATTCCCATCGCGTGCGCCGTGTTCCTGCCGAGGTGCTGATCGGGGAAGAACAGCACCCGCTGACCGCGCTCGAACGCCCACTCGAGCACTTCGCGCGCGTTCGACGAGGTGCAGACGATGCCACCGTGCCGACCGCAGAATGCCTTGAGATCGGCGGCGGAGTTCATGTAGGTCACCGGGATCACGGCGGCTCTGCCATCCGGAGCCGTCGGGCCGAGGACGTCGAGCAGCTGCTCCCACGCGGCCTCGACGCTGTCGATGTCGGCCATGTCCGCCATCGAGCACCCGGCGGCGAGGTTCGGCAGGATCACGTGCTGATCGGGCCGCGCAAGGATGTCTGCCGTCTCGGCCATGAAGTGCACGCCGCAGAACACGATCGCCTCAGCCTCGGGCCTCGTGGTCGCGGCCTTGGCCAGCTGGAATGAGTCGCCGAGGAAATCAGCGTGCTCGACGACTTCGTCGCGCTGGTAGAAGTGGCCGAGGATCACGACCCGGTCCCCGAGCGCCCGTTTGGCGGCGATGACACGGTCGCGCAGTTCGTCGGCGGAGGCACGTCGATACTCCTCAGGAATCCCGCCTTGTCGCGGTGCACCGGTCGGGATCCGATCGGACATGGAGGCGCCGGGACCGTATCCGGGGGCGGCGTCGATGTCCCAGGTGGGCTGCGCGAGCGACGGCGTGCACACGCCTCCTGCGGCCCGGCCGTTCGAGATGAGTTCAATGGTGGTTGCGACGGACATGGTGCTCCTAACGAGGGGAGAGCGGGCCGTTGTCGGCAAAGCCGAGTGCGGGGTTGGTTCGATACAGACGGGCTGGGCGGTGGCGGCCGCCGGTGCTCATCGCGTCGGTCGGGAGGACCTGGTCGGTTCCGGCGATCTGCCGCCGGAAGTTCGCAGGGTCGAGTGGACGGCCGAGCACCGCTTCGTGCGCGGCACGCAGCTCGGCAAGAGTGAAGCGCTCCGGGAGGAAGCCCTGCGCGATCCGGGAGTAGGACACCTTGTTCCGGAGCCGCCAGAGTGCGTATTCGAGGATGCGGTCGTGATCGAACGCGAGCCGCGGTCGATCGTCCACGCGGAACCACCGGACGTTGAAGTCATCGGGAACCGCGATGGTCTCGCGCCCGCCCACGAGCGCCCAGTACACGATCGACACCACCCTGCTCGGCGCCCGGTCGACGTCGCCGAACGCGTAGAGCTGCTCCAGATATCGCGGGCGCACGCCCGTGGTGTCGAGGAGCGAGGTCGCGGCGGACGCTTCGAGGCTTTCATCCGGGTGCACCCACCCACCGGGGAGCGCCCAGCTGTCGAGGAACGGTTCGCGCTGGCGCCGGACGAGCGGTGTTCGCAGCACGAGCGCGCCGGTCTCCGGGTCGGGATGCAGCGCGAGGATCACGGTCGACACGGCGAGGCGGATCGGTTCGTTCATCACCTCACCTTAGTGTCATCACGACTCGAACTGTTCGGGTCTGGGTGACTCTACTCGTGTTGCTTTGGCCGCGCGACCTCAGGTGCGTCATCTGCCCGAAAAGCGACGGTGACGGCGACGAAACGACCCACCCGTACAGTGGCCGCATGATGCCGATCACTCGCATGCACGCGGTCATTTCCGGGACCGTTCAGGGGGTCGGGTTTCGGTATTGGACGGCACGGAAAGCCGATGGCCTGCGGCTCGGCGGGTACGCCCGCAACCGCTTCGACGGCACGGTCGAAGTCGAGGCGGAAGGGCCGGAGGACGCGGTCGACGAGCTGATGGAGCTCCTCTGGAGCGGACCACCGACCGCGACCGTGACCGGTGTCGATATCCGAACGGTTGAACCGCACGGGGACGACGAGGCGTTCAACATCCTCCACTGACTCTTCGCCCGCCTGCGGGTAGTCTCAGACCGCACGCATCGCAGGACGGAGACCTCGTGACCGACGCCGCCCGCGCCAACCGCCTCGTCATCGGACTCCTGCTGGTGTCGACCTTCGTCGTCATCCTCAACGAGACGATCATGGGTGTGGCGCTGCCTCGGCTGATGCACGACCTGCGGATCACCGCGACGACCGGTCAATGGCTGACCGCAGGCTTCATGCTCACCATGGCGGTGGTCATCCCGGTCACCGGATTCCTCCTCCAGCGCTTCACCACCCGGACCATGTTCGTCTGGGCCATGGGCCTGTTCTCCACGGGCACGCTCATCGCCCTGCTGGCACCGGGTTTCCCGGTCCTGCTCGTCGGCAGGGTCGTCCAGGCGAGCGGTACCGCGATCATGATGCCGCTCCTCATGACCACCGTGCTCGCACTCGTGCCGCCAGCGCATCGCGGGCGCGTCATGGGGAACATCTCGATCGTGATCTCCGTCGCGCCCGCCGTCGGTCCGACGATCTCGGGGCTGATCCTCAATGCACTGCCCTGGCGGGCCATGTTCGGCCTCGTGCTGCCGATCGCACTCGCCGCACTCATCGTCGGCGCGCTGCTCGTGCGCAACATCTCGGAACCGCGCCGGATTCCGCTCGACGTGCCGAGCATCGTGCTCTCGGCCGTCGCGTTCGGCGGCGTCGTCTACGGCCTCTCGAGCATCGGCACAGCTGGCTCCGCGGGCCTTCTCCAGCCGGTGGCATCGATCGCGATCGGCGCGGTCGCGTTCGTGGTGTTCGTCCGGCGTCAACGACGGCTCGAACGTCGCGATGCCGCCTTGCTCGATCTCCGCACCTTCAGCGTCCGCAGCTTCTCGGTGTCAATGGTCGCCATGAGCATCAGCATGATAGGCATGTTCGGCACGCTGATCCTGCTGCCCATCTACCTCGAGAGCGTGCTCGGCCTCAGCGTGCTCACGGTCGGGCTCTTGCTCCTGCCGGGCGGTCTGCTGATGGGGCTGCTCTCCCCCGTCGTCGGCCGCATCTACGATCGGCGAGGTCCGCGCATCCTCGCGATTCCGGGGGCCGTACTGGTCAGCGCTGTGCTGTGGGGCCTCGCGACGGTCGGGACGCACACCACCGTCTGGTTCGTACTCGGCGCCCACATCGTGCTGAGCATCGCCCTCGCGCTGACCTTCACGCCGCTGTTCACGTCAGCTCTCGGCGGCCTCACCCCCAATCTCTATTCGCACGGCTCGGCCCTGGTCGGTGCCGGCCAGCAGCTCGCGGGAGCGGCCGGCACCGCCCTCTTCGTGACGGTCCTCGCGATCGGGACCGGCCTCGCGGCCGGGCACGGCTCCGACATCGCGAGCGCAACGGCCGCAGGCGTGCGAACCGCATTCCTGTTCGGAGCGATCATCTCGGTGGGCGGGATCGTCGCGTCGTGCTTCGTGCACCGTCCGATCGAACCGGTCAGCGCACCCGACGCCGTGGAAGCCCCGGTCCTCGCGCACTGACCCCGCCAGCGCGAGGAGGCGCAGCCGATGCTCGACGAGCAGAACTGGTCCGGAACGATCACCTATCGCGCATCGGCGATCGAACGGCCGGCCAGCGTCGAGGCTGTCCAAGACCTCGTCGCCCGCCTGCCGCGCGTGCGTGCGCTCGGCACGCGCCACTCGTTCAATGACGTTGCCGACACCGACGGCGTACTCATCGACATGACCGGCGTTCCGGCGGACCTGGTGCCGGACGCAGAGCGCAGCACGATCTCCCTCGGCGCAGGAGCGCGGTACGGCCTGATCGCTCCCGCGATCGACGCGGCCGGACTCGCGCTGCACAACATGGGCTCACTCCCGCATATCTCGATCGGCGGAGCGATCGCCACCGGCACACACGGCTCCGGCACGGCGCTCGGATCGCTGTCGACGGCGGTGACCGCGATGGAGTTCGTCGACGCCTCCGGCTCGATCCGACGCACCGCCGCGGGCGACGCATCATTTCCCGGTCTCGTGCTCCACCTGGGCCGTGTCGGCGTGGTCACGCGCGTCACCCTCGCCGCAGAACCGAGCTACGAGATGCGACAGGACCGATTCGGTCCGATCCCTTGGTCGACGTTCCTCGCGAACATCGCGTCCGTGTTCGACGCGGCGACGAGCGTGTGCTGCTTCACCGGCTGGGATGGCCAGGTCCGGGAGACGCTGCTGAAGTCGCGCATCCCGACGGACGGGCCGTCTCTCGTCGTGCCCGACGCGCTGCTCGGCGCACCGCGTCTGCCGCCCACACCCGCAAGCGAGCATCGGACCGCCGTCGACGGCACTGCGGGGCCCTGGTGGGACCGCCTCCCGCATTTCCCGATCACCGGGACGCCATCGGTCGGGAGCGAGGTGCAGAGCGAGCACTTCGTGCCGCTGCGCTTCGCCGCGGACGCGCTCGACGCGCTGATGTCACTGCACGAGCGGATCCGGCCGCACCTGCACGTCACCGAGCTGCGGACCATGGCGGCCGATGACCTGTGGCTGAGCCCGTCCCAGGGTGAGCCGCAGCTCTGCATCGCCTTCACGTGGAAGAAGCATCCGCAAGCGGTGCAGGCGCTCCTTCCCGATCTGGAGGCTCGACTCGCCTCGTTCGGCGGCCGACCGCACTGGGGCAAGATGAGTTCGCTCGACGGTTCGGCGATCGCGGAACTGTACCCGCGCCTCCCGGCATTCCGCGATCTGATCCGCGCGCTCGACCCGGACCAGAAATTCCGATCACCGTTCAGTGAGCGGGTCCTCGGCTGCTGAATCGCGCCAGAGCACGCTCACGGTGCGGGTATCGCCCTCCCAGAAGCGGATTGCCGCGACGGCGATCGCGTGCTGCTCACGAACGCCGACCTCCGCGAGGGCGTGGAGCGCCCTGCCGACGCCCTCGGCGGTCAGGCGGCGAGCCAGCGTCACATGCGGGACCCAGGCACCAGGCCGCGTCGTGGGAACGCCGCCCGGGAATCGCCGGGCGACGCGCTCCTGCAGGCGGGCGAGCGGCTGCGACACCACGGCGCTGTGCACGAGAATCCAGCGATCGCGCGCCGTCGGGAACACCATCAGGCCCGCGAGGTCGATGACGGCGGGTATCGCGTCGACGTCCTCCTGATCGAATGGGAGCGGCGCCAGTTCATCGCCCGCGACGAGGGTCAGATGCGGACGATTCGACGCTGCCGTATGCAGGGCGAGACTCGGCAGCCCGGCGTCGGTGAGCGCGTCCCACTCTCGGCGGATCAGCGCGTCCGATTCCCGATCGAACGTGATCTCGACGCTGCGCACCGATCAGGCCGTGAGCAGCAGCCGACTGTCGAACGGCCGCGCGGCGACGTGCGAGAACGCGGCCCAGATCGCTGACAGGTCGGCCGTGCGCTCGAAGTCCGCGGTCGCGTGATACTCACCGAGGACGAAGGCGACGAATGCTGCAGTGGTGGTCTCGTCGGCGTCGCGGGCTGCGGCAAGCGCGCGGAGCCGGCCGTCGAACGCGTCGGACACGGTGGGAATGAACATCGTCGTCTCACTCGTGATGGAACAGGGCCAGAGCATCGTCGATCGCCCCGCCGCCCGGCGCCAACCCCCAGTCCGGGAGGGATCGCCGTCAGGCCGCCCCGTGTACCGGCGAGACGCGCTCGGCCCCCGGCTCGTATCGGGCCCGCACCAGGATCGGACGGTGATCCGAGACGCCGGCAGGGAGCGTCTCGACCCCCTGAATATCGAGGCCGACGCTCGTAGCGAAGTCGAAATGGCCGGTGAATTTCCGATATCGCAGGTAGGTCGGCTGGTCCGAGAGCGAGAGCGCGAACCCGTGCTCCTCGATCTTCTTCCGCAGATTCGTCTGGAACCAGGGATAGTTGAAGTCTCCGACCATGATCGCCGGCGCGGAGCTCGACAGGTCGCGAACGAACTGATGGGCGGCCTCGATCTGCTTGCGCCGCAGGCTGTTCGTCGCGGTCAGCGGCGACGCATGAAAGGAGGCGACGATCACTTCCGCCTCGGCGGCCCGGTCCTCCAAATGCATGGCGATGAGGCGTTCGTGGGCCGGCGCGAGGACGCGGTCATGGATCGACTTGCGGAGCGAGTGGATCGTGAAGTCCTTCACGTCGAATCGATCGTCGCGTTTGTAGATGGCCAGGCCGAGCCGATTCGCTTTGGTGGAGGCGGCGAGCGAGAGCGCACCGACGGTCTCGGCGAGGTCATCGCTATCGCACTCCTGGACGCAGAGCACGTCGGCGTCGGATTCCTCGGCGAGCGCGGCGAGTTCGCTGTTTGCCGTGTGCTCGCGCAGGTTGTAGCTGACGACGCGAATCCCAGGGCGATCCGAATCGTCGGTCTGCCGCTGCGCTTCCATTCCTCGTCCCCTCAGTTTCGGGCGTCTCGGCACCGCTTGTTCGCCACGCTACCCCCGAGCGCCGCAGGGTCAGCCGAGTAGCGTCCGCAGCATGACGTACAGCCAACCAGACCCCGCCGAGGAAGCCGCAACACCCGAGGCGCCCGAGCAGCCGGACACCGATGCCGATCTCGAGGAGGCCGGCTCGTCGGAGGCGGCCCTCGAAGTCCACCCTGAGGACGTCCCGACCGGCGACGACAAACCCGGCGCCTGACGATCGAGCGCGTTCGCGGAGTCGTTCGTCAGGCTGACTGGCGACGGCGCGGCCGAACGCGCTCTCCGGCTCCGCGGCTCATGAGGATTCCCTCGAGGCACGCGGCAGCGAGGAGCGCGGCGATGACCCAGAGCGCCGCGGCGTAGGCCGCCGGCGACGCCTGGCTGCCACCGGACAGCGTGGCCGCAGCACGGAGCACCACCGCCGCGACCGCGATGCCGAACCCGGACGCGACCTGCTGGAGCGTCGAGGACAGCGTGTTCGCCGGCGTCATCGACTCCTGCGGCACGTCCGCGAACGCGAGCGTGTTGTACGCGGTGAAGCCCGTGGATCGCGCCGCGCCGCTGATCACGAGCAGCGTCGCGAGCATCCAGAACGGCGTCGTGGGCGCGACCGCGACCATGGCCACGGTCGTGACGACCGCGACCGCCGTCGAGGCGATGACCACGGACCGGTATCCGAACATCCGCAGCAGTGGGGTGGTCGCAGGCTTGATGCCGAGGTTTCCGACGAACACCCAGAGCACCGCGGTTCCGGCGCGCAGCGCGCTCCAGCCCCAGGCGTCCTGAAAGAGGAGCGGCAGGACGAACGGGATCGCCGACACGGCGCCGCGGAACAGGCTTCCGCCCGCGTGCGAGACGCGGAACGTCTCCAGACGGAAGGCCTCGAGCCCGAGGATGGGGTGCTCGGCGCGCCGGAAGTGGCGGACAGCGAGCCAGCAGGCGACCGCGCCTCCGATCCCGAAGATGAGCGTGGCGGCGATCGGGATCTGGGCGAGCGCCAAGAGCGATGCGGCAACCACGAGCCCTCCGAGACCGGCGCATGCCAGAGCCGACCCGCGCCAATCGAAGGGAACGCGCTGAGCCGCGCGCTCCTGCGGCACGAGCACGAGCGCAGTCGCAATCGCAAGCACGCCCACGGGGACGTTCACCAGGAAGATCCAGTGCCATGACAGTGCGTCGACGAGGACACCGGCAAGGAACGGGGCCACGATCGGAGCCGCGAGTGCGGGCCATGTCAGGATCGCGATCGCGCGAACCAGGTCATCTTTTCCGGTGGTGCGCAGCACCACGAGGCGGCCGACGGGCACCATGAGCGCCCCCGCCGCCCCCTGCAGAATCCGCCACCCGACGAGTTCGGGCAGCGATCCGGACGCCGCACAGAGCGCCGACGCGACAGTGAAGGCGAGGATCGCGACGACGAACACGGTCTTCGTGCCGACGCGGTCGGTCAACCATCCGCTGATCGGGACGAGCACGGCGAGCGTGACCAGATAGGCGGTCACGGTGATGCCCACCGTCGCGGACGGCACGTGAAAGCTCCGCGCGATCGCCGGGGCGGCGGTGGAGACGATCGTGCCGTCGAGCAGTTCCATGAAGAACGTGCCAGCCACGAGCGCCGCGAGCGCGGTCGCTGCGTGCTGTCGAGGCTGATCCATTGCAGTCCGTAGCTTACGGTTATCGGCAAGCTGTGACCCGGCCCTCAGCGGCGGCAGGATATCGTCACCTCGTGATGCTCGCCCCTATCGACCGCCTCGCTGGAGCGCGGTGACCGACACGAACGGTATTCGGACCAGACCGGACCGAGGCGTCGCAGCTGACCTGGGCACGCTCGCCGGTCTCGGTCGCACGCTCGGCATCCGCCGTCTGGCCGAACTCGTGCAGAGCATGCCCGGATGGGCCGCCGTGCTGAGCATCTGGGGAGCCGGCCGGGCCGTGTCGACCCTGTGGCTCGCGGCGGTGTGGCCGCTCATCGGTCGTGACCAACCGGCCGGAGCGATTCGCGGCAACGACCACGGGTTCCTGAGCTTTCTCACGAGCTGGGACGGCCAGTACTACGAGCAGATCTCCGTGCACGGATATCCCACGGTGCTGCCGATCGACGGAGCCGGCCACGTGCTGCCGAACGCATGGGCGTTCCTCCCGGCGTTCCCGTTCGTCGTTCGCATGCTGACGGCGTCGACGGGTCTGCCGTTCCAGTTCGGCGCCCCACTGGTCGCGACGGTCGCCGGTCTGCTCGCGGCGGCGCTGCTCTACCTCGTGGTGCGGGAGCGGGGCGGCCGCTCGGCGGCGCTCTGGGCCACGCTGTTCTTCTGCATCGGGCCCATCTCATTTCTCCTCGAGGTCGGCTACGCGGAGAGCATGTTCCTCGCGCTCGTATTCGGGTCGCTCCTCGCGATCCAACGACGCCAGTACGGGGTGCTCGCGATACTCGGGATCGTCGCAGCGTTCACCAGACCGGGCGGTCTCGCGATCCCGCTCACGCTCGCTGTCGTGACCCTCGTCCGGCTCCGCGATGCTCGGCGCCTCCGTGCGTCCGGAGGCCGTGTCCTCGCGCTGATCCCACCCCGCGAATGGGTCGCGATCGTGACGTCCGGCGCAGCGATGACCCTCGCCGGATTCTCCTGGCCGCTGATCGCGGCCCGCGTGACGGGGGTGTCGAGCGCATATCTCCAGACGGAGATGTCGTGGTGGGTCGGGTTCGTCGGGCGCGTGCCATTCATCCCGATGGCGCCCTGGTTCTACAACGCCGGCCGATGGCTCGGCATCGGCGGCATCCTCCTGGTGCTCATGCTCATCGCGGCGTACGTGGTCTGGCTCAGCCGACGCTCCACCCGTGAGCTCGGCGTCGTCCCGGTCACCTTCTCGGCCGCCTACGCGCTGTACATCTTCGCGGTGTCGCTGCCGATGGCGTCCACGCCGCGACTGCTCATGCCACTCGCGCCGTTGTTCGGGTCCCGAGAACTCGTGAGCCGGCCCTGGGCGCGTTGGACCATGGTCATCGGCGCGCTCGTCGGTCAGCCCGTCTGCATCGCGGTGCTCTGGCTTCTCGGCCCGCCGTAGCCCGACGCTCGAACCCACCGATGGTGTCGGCGCGACCGCCGATGGTGTCAGAGTTCGACGGTGCCGTTCGACCCGAGATCAGGCTGCGAGTGGGTCAGCGCAGCCTTGACCGTCTGGACGAGGCTCCCGACCGGACCGGCGTTCTGCGTCCAGTACTCGACCGACCGGCCGGTGACCGTCAGGAGACGAATCGACGGATCCGTCCGGCCGCCGGGGAACCAGGCTTCCGCAAACGGCGACCAGAGCTCGTCGATGACCGACTCGTCACGGGTGACGGCTGCGTGCCCGGCGATCGAGAGGTAGCCACCCTGCGACTCGATCGCGACGTTCACATTCGGGTTGGCGGCGATGTCCTGGACCTTCTCGCTGTCCGCCTGCACGAGGAATCGCAGCGTGCCCGTGAACGTCTTGTCCTGCACGGCGAGCGGTCGCGCGTGCAACTCCCCCTTCTCACTGACCGTGGTCAGGAGCGCGGTGTGAGCCCCGTGCACAATGTCGGAGATGGCGGCTCGTTCGTCGTTCTGCGTGTCGGTCATGGTGCTCCCTCCGTCGTTGCCGCTCCGTTGCGGCTCCGCTTCGACCCCTCCGACCGCTCCACGATGGGATCGTCGATGCGGCCGCGTCGAGGTCCGATTGTGCACGCGGATGCTGGACGCGGACCGGGTCAGCCGGTCACCGCGGATCGGATGATCGTCTCGACCGTGACGACCTGCGGCGTGGGCGGAAGGGATGCGAAGCCGAACCGGACCGGCGGGTCGAGCGGTGCGAGCCTCCCGAGGTCGTCGCCGAGCCATGTGCCGCGGACATCGAGCACCGCGTGCGAGCGGGTCACCCCGTAGTACTCGCGCCGACCCCCGCCGGCGGTCCCCGCGGTGCCCGCGCCGGGAACGATCCGCCGTGCAACCGGATCGATCGCGGCGAGCCATGCCGGACTGGTCGCCACGCGCCGCGGGACGACGCGCAGCAGGCGCCCGAGCGGTGTGATCGGGCCGATGCGGAACGACGCGACGAGGGGGCCCGCGTCGAGCTCGAGCGTCGACGCGGTCCGGCGGGCGTGGACGTCGACGACGCGGACGGTATCGAACCGGTATGTGCCGGACACGTATGCCGCGACCACCTCGTCCGGGGCGAGCAGGAGGCTCGTGTCGTCGGGCTTCTCGATGAACACATCGGTGAACGCGCCGAACGGCGATGACTCCCAGAGGCCGACGACGATGCGCACGCCGCTCGTGGTCCCGGCACCGAGGATGCGCCCACGGAACCGCTGCTCTTCGCGCATGCTTCCGACCGTACCCGCTGGCGCTGCGGGTCCTTCGAACGGGGCCCGCAGCCCGGCGATCCGGCTGGCGCCGGCCTATGCGACCGGAGCGGCCTCCTGCGCGGCGAGCATCTCCTGCACGAGGGACTTGACCCGCGTTCCGAAGAGCTCGATCGAGCGCATCATGTGGTCGTGCGGGAGGCGCCCGGTCGCGTACCGCATGTCGAAGCGACTCACCCCGAGCACGCGCATGTTGCGCGCGATCTTCGCCGCGACCGTTTCCGGCGACCCCACGTACAACGAGCCACCGGCCGACAGCCCGGCCCGATACTGCGCTTCGGTGAAGGGCGGCCAGCCGCGCTCCCGGCCGAGCTGGTCCGTGACGGTGCGGTGATAGGGGAAGAACGTCTCCGCCGCTTCCTCGTCCGTGGCCGCGATGAACCCGGGCGAATGCATCGCGATCGGCTGCTGCGGGAGTTCGAACTGCTCGAGCGCCTGCCGATAGAGGCGGGAGAACGGGGCGAACTGCGCGGGCTGACCTCCGATGATGGCCAGGAAGAGCGGGAGACCGTACGAGGCGGCGCGGATGACGGACTGCGGCGAGCCTCCGACGCCGATCCAGGTGGGGATCGCGCCGTGCTCGGTCGTCGGGAAGACCCGTTGGTCGGTCAGCGGGGCACGCTTCGTGCCCGACCACGTGACGGGGCCGCCCTGTCGGAGCCGCGCGAACAGATCGAGCTTCTCTTCGAACAGCACCTCGTAGTCGCTGAGGTCGTAGCCGAACAACGGGAACGACTCGGTGAACGACCCGCGGCCGAGGACGACCTCGGCGCGGCCGTTCGAGAGCGCGTCGACCGTGGCGAACCGCTCGTAGACGCGGACCGGATCGTCCGAGGAGAGCACGGTGACCGCGCTGCCGAGGTGGATGCGGTCGGTGCGTGCCGCGATTGCCGCGAGGACGACCTCCGGAGCGCTGACTGCGAAATCTGCGCGGTGGTGCTCACCGACGCCGAAGAAGTCGAGACCGACCTCGTCGGCGAGGACCGCCTGGTCGACGATGTTCCGGATGCTCTGCGCCTGCGAGAGCGGCGTTCCTGCCGCATCGTCGGTGACGTCGCCGAAGGTGTCGAGCCCGAGTTCCACGTCGCCGATCCGTTCCGGGGCTGCAGGAGGAACGTCCGCGGGACGGGTGGCGCCGATGTTGCCGAATGCACTGCTCATGATCGCTCCATTATTCATACGTTTGCATGGAAATGGAACTCGGATCCCCCGTCGGGTATTCCCAGTCAGGTCAGCAGCGGCGGCTCAGGATCGGGTCCGTCCATTCGCGTACAGTCCGAGCCATGGCGACGATTCCGGACCAGCATGGCAGGCGCATCATCATCACCGGCTCGAACAGCGGGACCGGACGGGAGGCCGCGCGACGTCTCGCTGCCGCAGGAGCCGACGTCACGATGGCGGTCCGCTCGGTCGAGAAGGGCGAGGATGCTCGGTCCGCGATCCTCGCCGAGTCGCCGAGCGCGACGATCGCCGTTCGACAGCTCGACCTCGCCGACCTCGCAAGCGTTCGAGCGTTCGCGGACGCACTGCTGACGGACGGAACGCCCGTCGACGTGCTGGTCAACAACGCGGGAGTGATGTTCCCGCCGAAACGGATCCTGACGGCCGACGGGTTCGAGCTGCAGTTCGGGACGAACTTCCTCGGGCCGTTCGCGCTGACCAACCTGCTCATGCCGCTGCTCCTTCGCGGCGACAGCCCACGCGTGGCAACGATGTCGAGTCTCGCGGCCTCGTTCGGGTCGATCCGATTCCACGATCTGCAATGGGCCCAGAGCTGGTCATCGGCACGCGCCTACGCGCAGTCGAAGCTCGCCGACCTCCTCATGGGCCAGCATCTTGCCCGACTCGCGACAGAGCGCGGACTGCCCCTGATGAGCACGATCGCGCACCCCGGGTACACGCGAACGAACCTGCAGCAGGCGGGTCGGAGCCTCGGCCGGGAGAAGCCGGTCTCCGGGAGCGGAATCGACCGCCCGCGTCCCTGGAACCAGGCCGTGGAACAGGGCACCGAACCGCTCCTGTTCGCCGCCGTCGGCCGCGGCGCGCAGAACGGCGTCTACTACGGGCCGAACGGCTTCCTCGGCCTGACCGGCCCGACGACCGTCGCCTCGGTGCCCCGCGCCGCGCGCGGGACCGACCTCGCCGCCTCGCTCTGGAGCGTCGCGGAGCGCCTCACCGGCACGAGCTTTCACACCGACTGAGCCGGCAGTGCGCGCGGATCGCTGATCGACGGACGGTCGCTCAGCGGTTCGCGACCGTGAAGATGAACGTCAGCAGCGACACCCCGCCGACGACGATCGCGATGATGCTGAGGACGAACGCTACGGTCGTGAGCGTCCAGCCCGGTGCGCCTGGGCGAAGCATGCGGCGGAGCCCGAGCGAGCGTCGGAGCGCGATCACGCCGAAAACGAATCCGAGGGTGCCGACGACGTGCGCGCCGAGCAGCACGATGGGGAGCACGATTCCCGCGATGGCGAAGCCGAGCGCTGCTCCGGGCGAGCCGGCACCCCAGCCGCCGCGACCACCCCAGCCCGACCATCCGTACGGTCGCCGCCCGTTCGGTGACCCGTAGGGGCCCGGCGCGCCGTACTGATTGGGCAGGCCGTACGGATCGGGCTGGCCTTGCTGGCCGTAGGGGCCGGGCTGCCCGTACGGATCGGGCTGGCCTTGCTGGCCGAAGGGGCCGGGCTGTCCGTAGGAGCCGGGGCCGGGCTGGCCGTACTGGCCGGGCTGGCCGTACTGTCCCGGTTGCCCATATCCGGCGGGCTGGCCGGACTGCCCCGGGTACCCGTAGGGTGCCGCCGGCCCGCGCGACTGCTGCGCCTGCAGCCACCCGTCGTAGGTGGCGCCGAGCATGCGGTCGTCACCGACGACGGCCTCCGCCTGCGCGTCGTCCACGTGCGGATAGCCGAGCTCCGCGCGCCCCTGCGGCGAGCGGAAGCGGTCGCGGAACTCGTCCTTCGAGATGGTCACGCGCTAAGCATGCCCGAGGATGACATCGGCGTCGATCCTGCCCGGCTCCGCGAGTCGTGCGTGCTGAAGCACGACACGACCCGGTCGCACCGCCGCAGCGACGATCGAGAGCGTGGCGAACCGCCCCTCCGGCCCGTCGTTGTCCCGGAGCAGCGATGTCGCTGCGTGCGGCCCGTCCGCCGTCGACGCAACCAGGGTTCGGAACCACGGCGTCCACGGGTCTGGCTCGTCGTCGATGCGCGCGATCTCCTCGAGCGGACCGGAGACAGGCGGGGTGGTGGGTGGCGCCTCCCGGAATGCCGGGAGCCAGGCCGCGATCCGCGCGACCGCGGGATCGTCGGGCGCGCCGTGCGTCAGCATGTGCACACCAGGACCGAGCGCGGTGCGCCGGACCCGCTCGCCATCCCACGCGGTGACCGTGACGGCACCGTCGGGTGCGACACGCATGAGGTTGAACGCCCGCGTCGTGGGCTGCTCCCCTGCCGGGTTCGGCTCGACGCCGTCGATCACCGCATCGAGCGGAAGGACGCCGCGGGTCGTCCACCCCCCGGCGGCGGTCGGGTCGACCGGCTCCCATCGGTTGAGCACGACGGCGAGCCCGGCGGCATCGGAGGCGGCAAGCCACGCACCGCCGGCGGACCGGTCGCGCACGCCTCGCACCGTCGGGTCGCGGTCGGGCCACCAGGCGCCTGGCGGATCCCATGGCCGTGACGGCGACTCGTCGCGCATCGCGAGCATCGTCACCGGCCAGTCGGCTCCCGGATCGGTGCGGATGACGACAGTGCACATGCGTCGATCCTCCCACCCCCGTCGAACCGGAGGCGCGGGTAGCGTCCTCCATGCGCGCACCTGTTGCGCAGGTCAGACGAAGCGGAGGCGAGTCGGGATGGAACTGGGCGAACACGAGAGCGGAGCGATGCCGCTCCGGCGAACGATCGTCGTCGGCATCACGGGCGGCATCGCGGCATATAAAGCGGTGAGCGTCGTCCGCGGCCTCGTCAAACTCGGCCACAGCGTCCACGTGGTTCCAACCGCTGGGGCGCTCCGATTCGTCGGTCGTCCGACACTCGAGGCGATCAGCCGGAATCCAGTCACCTCCGACGTCTTCGACGACGTCGCCGAGGTCCGCCACGTGGCGCTCGGGCGGCACGCCGATCTCATCGTGATCGCGCCCGCGACCGCGGACGCGCTCGCCCGCATGGCGGCGGGACTGGCGCCGGACCTTCTCGGGACGACGTTGCTCGCGTCGACAGCGCCGGTCCTTGTCGCGCCGGCCATGCACCCGCAAATGTGGGAGCACCCGGCAACGCGCGCCAACGTCGCGACGCTCCTCGACCGTGGGGTCCGCTTCGTCGGGCCGGCCACCGGAGCGCTCACCGGTGACGACGTCGGAACCGGCCGGATGGCCGAACCGGACGACATTGTGACAGCCGCAACGCGCCTCCTGTCCGACCTGGGCACGGCTGCGGCCGACGCGCCCGCGGTGCGTCACGGGTTAGGCGATCTCGCCGGAACAACCGTGCTCGTCAGCGCGGGCGGCACCCGCGAGCCGCTTGACCCGGTGCGCTTCCTCGGGAACCGGTCGAGCGGACGCCAGGGCATCGCGATCGCTGCCGAAGCGGCCCGGCGCGGTGCCGCGACGACCGTCGTCGCCGCCAACATCGACCGCGACGTCCTCGCCCACCTGCCCGAGAACGCCACCGTCATTCGTGTCGGCAGCGCGCAGGAGCTCTCGGACGCGGTGCTGCAGCGTGCGGATGCGTCCGACGTCGTCGTCATGACGGCCGCGGTCGCCGACTTCCGGCCAGCAGCGCCACGCGACACCAAACTGAAGAAAGACGACACTCCGGATCGATTCGCGCTGGAGCTCGTCCGCAATCCAGACGTGCTCGCGACCCTTGTTGCGCGTCGGCGCACGGGCCAGCTCATCGTCGGTTTCGCGGCCGAGACCGAACCGGACCGAGCGGCCCGCATCGAGCTCGGCCGAGCCAAGCTGCTCCGGAAGCCCGCGGACATGCTGGTCGTGAATCACGTCGGGTGGGCGGCGGGGTTCGAGCGCGACGACAACGCCATCGAGGTGCTCGTTCCGGGGGGCCGGGTGGTCCGCGAGGCGAGCGGGTCGAAGGCTGACATCGCGCACGTGCTCCTCGACCTCGTCGCGACCGCGCTGACGTGAGCACGCCATGAGGACGCATGGTGACCAGCACGATCCGTGGGATCTCGACCGGTTCGTGCGCGCGCAGACGGACGTCTACGACACCGCGATCGAGGAACTCCGGAGCGGCCGGAAGCAGTCGCACTGGATGTGGTTCGTGTTTCCGCAGTTGCGCGGGCTCGGTCGGTCATCCACTGCGGAGTATTACGGCATCTCGGGCATCGCGGAGGCGACGGCCTACGCCCGGCATCCGGTGCTCGGCCCACGACTCGTCGAGGCGAGCACCGTGGTCACCGCCGCGCCTGCGCGCGATGTGGACATGCTCTTCGGCGCCGTCGACGCGATGAAGCTCCGCTCGTCGATGACGCTGTTTCTCAGTACCGACGCTGATCCGACGCCATTCCAGTCCGTGATCGACCGGTGGTTCGGTGGCGTCTTGGATTCGCATACGCAGCATCGACTCGACATGTGACCATCCGGCCGTGCCTTCGTTCGTATATCAGGTACGGTTACAACGAGAAGTCCCGCCGCTTCTCGGTAGGGCATGCGTGCGTCCCGACCCGCCGCGGTCCTCACCGTCCATTCCAGGAACGAGGCCTCATCATGCCGGTCCCCCGGAGCGAACCAACCGAGCACCAACTCCTTCGCGACACCGTTCGCGAGAAAATTCACGACGCCATCATGGATGGCACGCTCGAACCCGGTGAACGACTCAACGACGACGAATTGATCGCCTGGCTCGGTGTTTCCAGAACACCGATCCGCGAAGCGCTCAGTCAGCTCGCGCGCGCCGGACTCATCGAGATGGCACCGAATCGATATACCCGCGTCACCACGCCCAATCCGGCGGAGGTCATCGAGTCGCTCCAGACACTCGGCGTCCTCTTCGGAGGCGTCGTGCGACTCGCAGTCCCCCGCCTCGAGGGTCCAGCGAAGAAGGGTGTCCTCAGCGCCATCGACGCCCTCGTCCGCGACATGGAGGCCCACGATGTCGTCAGCGTCAATCGGGACTCCCTCGCGCTCTTCACACGGTATGTGGAGGAGTGCGGGAATCCGAGCCTCGTGCGGGTATGCAAGGACACGATGGACGGTCTCGTATACCGCCTTCGCCTGCCGCAGCTCGACACGCTGGTCGACTGGGATCGGATGATCGAGGACTTCCGAAGCCTTCGCACCGCAACGGAGGCTGGGGACGCGATCGAAGCGGAGCTCGCGACCGAGGCGATTCACCAGCTGCCGCATCGCTGAGGACCGGATCGCTCGACACAACGCAACACAACACATCACTGAGGAGACCGTTCGCCGCATGGCGGGCGGTCTCCTCACCGTTTCCGGGGTGGGCAGCGGGTGACGAGACAGCGTATAGTTAGCACCGCTTACTTACTTTCACCTCGAGATCACTGTTGGAGTGACGTTGACGACTGCGCGACCGGCGCTCTTCACGAAAGACCACCCGCACTACAAGTGGGTGGCGCTCAGTAACACCACCCTGGGCATGCTCATGGCGACGATCAACTCGTCGATCGTCATCATCTCCCTCCCCGCGATCTTCACCGGCATCAAGCTCAACCCCCTCCAGCCGGGCAACGTGAGCTACCTGCTCTGGATGCTGATGGGCTACATGCTCGTCACTGCGGTACTCGTGGTGGGATTCGGGCGCCTCGGCGACATGTACGGACGCGTTCGGATCTACAACGCCGGATTCGTCGTCTTCACCATCGGATCGATCGCACTGGCATTTGACCCGTGGACGGGCGGAACCGGTGCGATGTGGCTCATCATCTGGCGCGTCGTCCAGGGCATCGGCGGAGCGATGCTCTTCGCGAACTCGACCGCGATCATCACGGACGCCTTCCCCGCCAACCGGCGCGGCATGGCGCTCGGAATCAACCAGGTCGCCGCGATTGCCGGCTCCTTCATCGGGCTGATCGTCGGCGGCCTGCTCTCGGTCATCGATTGGCGCGCGGTGTTCTTCGTCTCGGTGCCCGTGGGCATCGCCGGGACGATCTGGGCGTTCAAGTCGCTGCACGAGGTCGGTACCCGCAACCCCGGCAAGCTCGACATCCCGGGCAACGTCACCTTCGCCGCAGGCCTGACCGCGATCCTCGCCGGGATCACCTACGGCATCCAGCCCTACGGCTCGAGCTCGACCGGGTGGCTGAACCCGTGGGTGCTCGGCGCGATCGGTGGCGGCGTTCTCCTGCTCGTCGCGTTCGTCGCGATCGAAGTGCGGTCGTCCGCACCCATGTTCAACCTCGGGCTCTTCCGGATCCGCGCATTCGCCATGGCGAACCTCGCGGGCCTCCTGGCATCGGTGGGCCGGGGTGGGCTCCAATTCATGCTCATCATCTGGCTGCAGGGCATCTGGCTTCCGCTGCACGGATACTCCTACGCGGATACGCCCCTGTGGGCCGGGATCTACATGCTTCCCATCACAATCGGATTCCTCATCGCGGGTCCGCTGTCCGGGACGCTCTCGGACCGCTTCGGAGCGCGCCTGTTCGCAACGACGGGCCTCGTCGTCGTCGCCGCGACCTTCGTCGCCCTGCTGCTCATCCCGGTGAACTTCCCGTACTGGGTCTTCGCGCTTATCACCGGCATGTCCGGGATCGGCTCCGGCATGTTCGGCGCCCCGAACCGGAGCGCGATCATGAACAGCGTCCCGAAGAATCAGCGCGGTTCCGCATCCGGCATGGCCGGGACCGTGCAGAACGCCGGCACGTCACTGTCGATCGGGATCTTCTTCTCACTGATGATCGTCGGGCTGTCGTCGACGCTGCCGCAGACGCTCACAAACGGGCTGACCAAATACGGCGTGCCGGCGGCGCCCGCGCATCAGATCGGGCAGACACCGCCCGTCAGCTCGCTGTTCGCAGCATTCCTCGGGTACAACCCGATTCAAAGCCTGTTGGGTTCCACAGGCGTCCTCCATCAGCAGGGGGTCGACGCTGCCACGCTGACTGGAAAAGAGTTCTTCCCGAACCTGATCTCGCAGCCGTTCCACAACGGTCTCGTGGTCGTGTTCGCCGCCGCGGCGATCATGTCCATCATCGCCGCGATCGCCTCGCTGATCCGGGGCCGGCAGTACGTGCACCAGGACGCGGACACCGGTACCATCTCCACGACCCCGGAGCCGGTAACCGACGGAGTACGAGCATGACCCCACCCGCGCACACCCCCGCGAGCCCCGACCGCGGCGAGGTCGCGTCGCGGCTGGCCGTGGTCGTCGGCCGCCTGTCCCGGCGCAGCCGCGTGAGCCCGGGAGCGCTCTCGTACGGCATGGTGTCGGCGTTGTCGAGCATCGTGCGACTCGGGCCGATGCGTCCCGGCGATCTCGCCAGAGCCGAGGTGGTCACCAAACCGACCATGACGAGAGTGCTCGGCGAACTGGAGCAGAAGGCGCTCATCCGACGCGAGCAGGACCCGACCGACGGACGGGCGTTCGTGGTCACGGCGACCCCCGCGGGCGAAGCGGCGGTCCTCGAGGCTCGACGCGAGCGCGCAGGCATCTTCGCGGAGCTCATGCACGAACTCGACGACGACGAGATCGCGTCGATCGGCGGCGCGCTGACCGCGCTCGAGCGCGTCGCCCGCGTCGGTCAGGAGACACTCACCTCCACGAGCTGAGCGCGTGCATTCGGCCCCATGCGCGCACGCGCAGCGAGGGCCGATTCACCGTTCTTTGCGGTGGTACGGAGGCCTCGGCCAGGATCGCCAGCGAGAGTTCCCGACCGGCGGGAACATACGACCGCCAGATCCACCCGCCATCGGAATCCCGCAGCGACGCGCACTCCGGTGACCCGTGCCTCCGGCCCGCTGGTCACCCGAGATTGATCGAGCATCGCCAGCGGCGAACGCCGCGGCCGCACGCCGCCCTGGGCTGAATCGACCGCGACCCGCTCCGATCATGCGTGCCATGCCCCGGCGCCGATGGCTGACGAACCAAGAAGTGCATGATCCGTCACCACCCGAAACACCTGCTCGAATCCTCGCTCCGCTCGCGTCCTCGCCGTCTCGTGACCGCAGTCGCTGCCGCAGCGCTCATCGGCGGCGCCATCGCAGCCACCACGCAGATCGGCGTCGCACGGGCGAGTCGCGACGCGACCGCGAGTCCCGTCGGCGGAAGCGCGTTCAGCGCGGCCGCGCTGCACCGAGCCCAGGCCCGCGCGACCCTCGCAACAGCACGCCACGTCGTCGCACACGTGAACGCTGGAACCGACACCACCGCCCTGGAGGCGCAGATCACCGGGCTGCGGTCGTACCGTTCCATGTCCGTCGCCACGCTCGATCGACACATCGAGCGCACGGCGGAGAGCACGGACGCGGTCGCCGAGCAGAGCGTCTCCATCGATCGACAGCGCGCGGCCGCCGCCGCAGCCGCCGCCCAGGCCGAAGCGGCCGCGCGGGCGAAGGCGGCCGCCGCCGCAGCGGCACAGGCTGCGGCCCAAGCCGCAGCGCAGCGAGCCGCTGCCCAGGCAGCCGCTGCCGCAGCCGCCGCGCAGACCCCCTCCGGGGCGCGAGCGCTCGGCAGCTCCATGGCGGCGTCCCGCTACGGATGGTCCGGCTCGCAGTTCGCGTGCCTCAACAACCTCTGGACCAAGGAGTCCGGCTGGAACTACCGCGCCGAGAACCCGTCGGGCGCGTACGGGATCCCGCAGGCGCTCCCTGGCACCCAGATGGCCACGATCGCGAGTGATTGGCAGACGAACCCGGCCACACAAATCGCGTGGGGCCTGCAGTACATCGCGTCGGCCTACGGCACGCCGTGCGCCGCGTGGGCACACTCGCAGGCGCTCAACTACTACTGAGCGGCTCGTCCAGCGGCGTTGCTCGGTCACCGGTCGCGCCGGTTCGCCTGGGTCGTGCGACCCCGGGCTGACCGGTGACGACGGACCACGCCGGAACGTCGTGGGTCACGACCGTGTTCGCACCGACGACCGAGTCCGAGCCGATCACGAGATCGCCGAGGATCGAGGCGTTAGCCCCGAGGACGACGCGATCGCCGATCGTCGGGTGTCGCCGACCGTGCACGAGGCTCTTCCCGCCGAGCGTCACGCCGTGGTACATGAGGACGTCATCCCCGATCACGGCCGTCTCCCCGACAACGACGCCCATCCCGTGGTCGATGAAGAACCGTCGCCCGATCCGCGCACCGGGATGAATCTCGATGCCGGTCGCGGTCCTCGTCAGCTGTGCGAGCACGCGTGCAGCGAATCGCGCCCCCGGCCGCCCGCTGATCCAAAGCTGGTGCGTCCAGCGGTACATCCAGATGGCGTGCAGGCCGGAGTAGACGAGGGCGTTCTCAAGATCGCTGCGCGCTGCCGGGTCGCGCTGTCGCGCTGCGGCGAGATCGTCGCGCATCGCGCGCAGCGCTCTGATCACGCAGTGAGCCCGTCGTAGAGCACCGTGGAGAGGTAGCGCTCGCCCGTATCGCAGACGATGGCCACGATGCGCTTGCCGGCGTTCTCCGGTCGTGCGGCGATCTCAAGAGCCGCGTGCACGATCGCCCCCGACGAGATGCCCGCGAAGATGCCTTCCGTGCTTGCCAGGTCCCGCGCCACACGCAGCGCGTCGTCGAGGGACACATCGACGACCTCGTCGATGACCGAGCGGTCGAGCACCTCCGGCACGAAGTTGGCGCCGAGTCCCTGAATCTTATGCGGGCCGGCCTTGCCCTCGGTGAGCAGCGGGGAGTCCTTCGGCTCGACGGCGACGATCTGCACGCCGGGGATCTCCTGCTTCAGGACCTGGCCGACGCCCGTGATCGTTCCGCCGGTTCCCACGCCCGCGACGAAGATGTCGACGTGACCGTCGGTGTCACGGATGATCTCGGGCGCCGTCGTCGCACGGTGAATCGCCGCGTTCGCGGGCGTCTCGAACTGGTGGGCGAGAATGGCACCAGGCGTCTCGGCGACGATCTGCTCGGCGCGAGCCACCGCAGACGACATCCCCTCGGGTCCCGGCGTCAGCACGATCTCTGCCCCGTAGGCGCGCATGACCGCGCGGCGCTCGACGCTCGCGGTCTCGGGCATCGCGATGATGACCCGGTACCCGCGCGCAGCACCGACCATGGCCAGCGCAATGCCGGTGTTCCCCGAGGACCCTTCGACGATGGTGCCGCCGGGCTGGAGGGCTCCGGACTGCTCGGCAGCATCCACGATGGCGACCCCGAGGCGGTCCTTCACGCTCGCGCCCGGGTTGTAGAACTCGAGCTTCACGAGCACCTCGGCACCATCCGCTTCCGGGAATCGGTTCAACCGCACGAGCGGCGTGTTGCCGAAGGCCTGCGTGATGTTGTCGTAGATGGTTCCGGTCATGCTCGATCCCGTTCTTCCCGAGGGTGCGTGAGGCGAGTCCGCGTGGGCGGCGTGACGCCGATACTAGCCATCCACAGCCTCCCGAGCGCTTTGTGACGGGGCACGGCAAACCGATCCACAGCGGGCGCCGAATGGCACCTATGACCCGAATGATCCGAACCGCCCGCCAGCGCGCCGGGTCGCGCATGCTCAGCGTGGCCGGCGTCCGCGGCGACCAGGTCGTGGCGAACGACGCGCTCGTCGGGCCGATCGACTCGTCGGACGAGTGGATCCGACGCCGGACCGGCATCGTCACGCGGCGCTATGCCCGTCGTGAGGTGCTCGTCGAGGACCTCGCAGAGCAGGCAGGTCGAAGCGCGCTCGCTGCAGCCGCGATCGATCCTGCTCGTATCGACGCCGTCATCGTCGCGAGCATCTCCTGGATGCAGACCACGCCGGCGATGGCGCCGCTCGTGGCCCATCGACTCGGCTGCGGCCCCGGGACCGCAGCATTCGACATCAATGCCGCATGCGCCGGGTACTGCCACGGGATCGGACAGGCCGATGCCCTGGTGCGCGCAGGAACCGCGGAGCACGTGCTCGTCATCGGTGCCGAGAAGATCTCGGACTTCATCGAGCCGACGGACCGGACGATGTCGTTCATCATGGGTGACGGCGCCGGCGCCGCCGTCGTCGGGCCGGCGGACGAACCCGCGATCGGGCCGACCATCTGGGGGTCCGATGGCCGGTTGCATGGCGCCATCGGCTTGACGCATTCGTGGCTCGATTTCAAGACCGCAGCCGACGACGAGCATGTCCCATGGCCGACAGCGCGGCAAGACGGGCCAAGCGTGTATCGGTGGACGCAGACGGCGCTCCCGCAGCTGGCCGAGGCCGCGATCGCCGAAGCGGGGCTGACGCCGAGCGACATCGACGTGTTCATTCCGCACCAGGCGAACCTCCGAATCGTCGAGGGGCTCCACCAGCGGCTGGGGTTCCGCGACGATGTCGTCGTCGCCCGGGACATCGTCGACTCGGGGAACACTTCGTCCGCGTCGGTGCCGCTCGCGACCGAGCGGCTCCTGCGCGAAGGACTCGCGAAGCCCGGACAGCTGGCGCTGCAGTTCGGCTTCGGCGCGGGCCTTGCCTACGCGGCGCAGGTCGTGCGCCTTCCGGATGCTGTCGGCGACGCCGGCCCGGGAGCGCCCGGGACGCCCTCAGGCCGCTGAGAACACCGCCGAGGCGTTGTGACCGCCGAACCCGAACGAGTTGAGTATCGCCGCCTCGGCCTGCACTGACCGCGTTCCGGCCGCCACATCGACCGCGATCTCCGGATCGAGCTGATCGAGATTGATCGTCGGAGGCACCAGCTGCTCCTGCAGCGCACGCACGGTTGCCAGCGCTCCGAGGGCGCCCGAGGCGCCGAGGAGGTGCCCGGTCATCGATTTGGTGGCGGTGACGACGGGGTGCACGCCAATCGCATCGGCGATCGCAATGGACTCGTTCCGGTCGCCGAGCGGTGTCGAGGTGGCGTGCGCGTGCACGATTCCGATTTGCGACGCGTCGATCCCGCCCGTCCGAAGTGCAAGGCGCATCGTCCGAGCCTGATTGTCGGTGTCGGCCTGGACGATGTCGGCCGCGTCGGAGGTCACGGCCGTTCCGTCGAGCCAGGCACGGACCCGAGCGCCCCGCCTGGAGGCGTGTTCTGACGACTCAAGCACGAGCATCGCGGCGCCCTCACCGAGCACGAAGCCGTCGCGCTGAGCATCGAAGGGCCGACTTGCGCGCGCCGGATCGCCATCGAACCGGGAAAGCGCGCGGGTCTGCGCGAGTGCCGCGAGCACGAGCGGCTCCACGCACGCCTCCGTTCCACCGGTGAGGACGACGTCGGCCGCACCGGACGCGATGATCATGCGCGCCCAGTGCAACGCCTCCGTGCTGGAAGCACAGGCCGACACCGGTGCGGAGGCTCCGGCACGAGCACCGATCTGCATCGACAGCCACGCGGCCGCACCGTTGGCCATCATCATGGTCACGGTGTGGGGCAGCACCCGCCGCGCACCGGACCGCTCGAGCGCGTGCTGCTGGTCGATGGTGGTGTGCAGACCGCCGATCGCGCTGCCGACGACGACCGCGACGCGGTCGCGCTCCTCGCCGATCGCCGGTCCGGCGAATCCCGCATCCGCCCACGCTTCGCGGCCGGCGACCATGGCGAGCTGTTCTGCCCTGTCCATGCGCTTGCGCTCCGGCACCGTCAGGGATGTGGAGACGTCCGTATCCACGAGGGCCGCGATGTGCACCGGGAGCTCGTCGCCCCATTCGTCGATGCGGCGCACGCCGGACCGCCCATCGACGAACGCGTCCCAGGTGGCTGGTGCGGTCGCACCGACGGGAGAGATCGCACCGAGACCAGTGACGGCGACACGACGAGGATCCATAGGACCATCCTCCCCCGACCGCGCGCGCACAGCCGTCGCGCTACTGTCGATGCTGTGCAGGCCGTCGTCATTCCAGGGCTCGACGGGCCGCGTGTCGCGACGATCCGCGACGTTCCCGCACCGAGCCTCCCCCACCACCGGTCAGGCGGCGTCCGGCTCGTGATCCGCGTGCACGCGGTCGGGCTCAGTGTCATCGACATCCTGCAATCGCGCGGGGAGTACCAGTACGGCACCGAGCCGCCGTACGTCCTCGGTTCAGAGGTGGCCGGCGTCGTCGTCGAAGCGGATGCCGGATCCGGGTTCTCCGTCGGCGATCGCGTCGGAAGCATCGTGTTCTGGGGCGGTCTGGCCGAGTACGCCGCGGTCGCGCCCGACTACACGCTTCGACTGCCCGACCGCATGTCGTTCGTCGAGGGCGCCGCGCTCTACCTCAACGCCTCGACCGCGTGGTTCGCGTACTGGCGAGCCGGCTGGCGGCCCGAGTCCGGCCCGGGCGCGGACAGCGCGCCCGGCCGGGTCGGGGGCACAGTGCTCGTGCACGGCGCCGCCGGCGGCGTCGGAACCGCGGCGCTCGGTCTTGCGCACGAGTTCGGCGTCCGGGCGATCGGACTCGTCTCGACCGAGACGAAGGCTGCAGCGGCGTTGCAGGCCGGCGCCAGCCACGCGGTGGTCGCGGATGCGAACTGGAGGGACCGGGTCCGCGAGCTGACCGGCGGTCACGGTGTCGATGCAGTCCTCGACACAGTTGGCGGCGACCGCATGACCGACTCGCTCCGCGCGTTGCGCACGGGTGGAATCCTCGTCGTCATCGGATTCGTGGGCGGCGCGATCCCGAGCATCCGCGTCAATCGGCTGCTGCTTCGCAACCTGTCCGTGACCGGGATATCGATGGACACCTATGACCACGAGTTCCCGGGGACGCTCCGGATGGTTCGCGACGCGGTGGAGGCGCTGGCAGCGTCCGGCAGGATCCGCCCGCTCATCGATCGGGTCTTCCCGTTCACCGAGGCGGCCGCCGCGCTCCGCCGGATCGAGACCCGCTCGGCCGTCGGCAAAGTCGTCGTCACCGGACCGGGGTTCGAGGAACTCGCCGCGGCCAGTGCGCGAACCATCGGCGCGGCTCCGAGCACGGAGCCGGGCCTCGATGCCGCTTCCGGGAGCTCCCGTGCCGACGCCTGATCGTGGTGCGCCAGCCGATCCGTTCGCTCCGGACCTCATGGCCGGGGAGCGCGTGCTCATCACCGGCGGCGGCAGCGGGCTCGGCCGGGCGATCGCTGCCACGGTCATCGAACACGGTGGCACAGCCGTCCTCTGGGGGCGCCGAGGCGGGGTCCTGGACGCGACGGCGGCTGCCCTCGCGTCTGCCCGGCCTGGCTCGGTCGCCGTTCAGACGGTCGATGTCAGAGATGCCGACGCCGTCGACACCGCCGTCGACGAGCTCTGGCAGCAGGGTCCGCTGACCGGGGTGGTGAACGGCGCCGCGGCGAACTTCATCGCGCCGACCGAATCACTGAGCGCCCGCGCGTTCGCTGCCGTGACGAGCACCGTGATCAGCGGCTCCTTCCACGTCACGCACTCGGTCGGCCGCCGCTGGATCGCGGACGGCCGCGGCGGCTCGGTGCTGTCGCTCCTGACGACCTGGGTCGAGACGGGCTCCGCGTACGTCGTCCCCTCCGCGATGTCGAAGGCCGCCGTGAACGCGATGACGATGTCCCTCGCGGTCGAGTGGGCGCACTACGGAATCCGCCTCAACGCCATCGCACCCGGTCCTGTGCCGACCGACTTCGCGTGGGACGTGCTCGATCCTGGATCGGCCGACGTCATCGGGGCGACGGACGTGCGGGGCGTACCCGCAGGTCGATACGGCCGTCCGGACGAGGTCGCGAACCTCGCGCTGTTCCTCCTCTCCCGGGCGTGCGACTACCTGACGGGTGAGACGATCGCGATGGACGGCGGCCAGCGACTCGCGGGTCCGGCGACGTTCTCGGACCTCACGCGCCTGACACCGGACGATTGGGCTGCCATTCGCTCCCGGGCGAAAGCCGCGGCAGCAGCCTCCAAAGCGGACCGCAGCTAGCGCCGCGCGACTGGACGTGTGCAGACGTTCAGGAGCAGACTCAACGTGGAGGATCGGATGCAGCACGAGCGGACCCGCGGACGGGAACGAGCGCCACGCGTCGCGATGGCGCTCGACGAAGCGCAACGGATCGCGGAGCACGCGGCGAGCGGGCTTCTGGACACGACGGACGCCGACGTCGCACGGGTGGTTGCACAAGCAAATCGCGTGGTGATGCGCGCGCAGATGTGGGGCGCGTCCGAGGGTGCGACCACCAGGCGCTGGCGGAGGATGACGGTCATCGGCGGCCTGGTGTTCATCGCGGTCTGGGTCGCGGGGCTGCTCGTTCCGCTCGCGCTGTCCGTGCGCTGAGGCCGGACGACACCGCCGCGCTCCCCCGCCGATCGAGCTACTCGACGCCCGCCAGTCGGCGCCGCCCGATGACGTAGCTCACGGCCACAGCACCCGAGACGGCGAGCATCGCCGGGATGAAGATCTGCGTGCCCTGATTCGTGAACTCCGCGACCAGTGCGAGCGCTGTGAACGGCGCGCGCATCGTCGTCGCGAGGAACGCCGCTGCACCGATGAACGCGAACGCGGCCAGGCCCGAGCCGGGCCAGAACAGCAGCCACAGCCCACCGAGAAACGCGCCGGACGCCGAGCCGATCGCGATCGATGGCGTGAGCGTGCCGCCGACGGCACCCGCTCCGATCGTTGCGGTCGTCGTCACCGTCTTCGCGAGCGCGAGGACGAGCATCAGCACGATCGGCGCCAGCCCGAGCACGGACGGGTCGCCAAGCCGCTCGTTCATCGCGACGAGACCCATCGCGCGGCCGTTGCCCATGACCGAGGGGAACGCGACCGCGATGAGTCCGACGATCGCGAACACGATGGGCACCGACAGGAGCACGCCGGAGCGACGCGGCGCGATGTTCTGCATGCGGCCGGTGAGGCGCGAGAACCCGACCCCCGCGATGCCGAGCACCGGTCCGACGACGATCGACCAGGCGACCAGCGACGCCGACATCGTCATGTGCGGCACCGCGTAGAGAGTGTCGACCGGGACGACGAGCCGCGCGACGAACGCAGCGATGGCGTTCGTCGCGAACGCGGGAAGCGCAGCGGCGAATGTCAGCTCGCCGAGGAGCACCTCGAGCGTGAAGAGCGCGCCGCCAAGCGGCACGTCGTAGACCGCGGCGAGACCCGAGGCCGCTCCGCACGCGATCAGGATGCGCGCCTCACGCTTGGACAGGCCGGCACGCTCGGTCACGACCTGCGCCAGCCAGGCGGCGACCTCGCGCGGCGCGACCTCCTTGCCGATCGACGCCCCGAGACCGACCGAGAGGATCTGCACGCCGGCGTTCGCGACGGTCACGAGTCCATGCATTCGCGTCCCGGCGACCGCCTTCTGCACGGACACGATCGGCTTGCCGAACCGTCGGAGCGCCCACCATGCCGGCCCCGCGATCACACCTGCCGCGGCGAGGCCGAGGAACCTGCCGATCGCCGAGGAGTTGTCCGCGGCTTCCGCGCTGGTGTGCCATGGGAACCCGAAGGCGACCACCTGGATCACATGGAGCGCGACGTAGACGCCGATGCCGGCGACCCCGCCGGAGATGCCGACCAGCGCCGTGACGACGACGAGCTTGGCGACCCAACGCGGGGTGGTTCGGCTCGCGTCCGGCATGTCCTCAGCCTATCGAGCGGGGAGGACCTCCTCGTGCGGCAGACCGTGCGCCGCCGCGACGGCAGGATGCACGACGCGGCCCGCGTGCACGTTCAGCCCTGCCCGGAGCGCAGGGTCCGCTGCGAGCGCCCGCTCCCAGCCGTTCCCCGCGATCGCGAGCACGTACGGCAGGGTCGCGTTGGTCAGCGAGATCGTGGACGTCCGCGGCACGGCGCCCGGCATGTTGGCGACGCAGTAGTAGACCGCGTCATGCACCGCGAAGGTCGGGGCGTCGTGGGTCGTCGGCCGCGAGCCCTCGAAGCACCCACCCTGGTCGATCGCGATGTCCACGAGCACCGCACCCGGGCGCATGTCCGCGACCATCGCGTCGGTGACGAGCTTGGGTGCTGCGGCACCGGGAATGAGCACCGACCCGATGACGAGATCGGCCGTGCGGAGCGACTCCGCGATGGCGTAGGAGCTGGACCGCAGGGTGGTGACCCGGCCCGCGAACCGTGCGTCGAGCCTCCGAAGCCGGGGCAGGTCGATGTCGAGGATCGTGACCTCGGCACCGAGGCCGAGCGCGATCTCGGCCGCGTGCTCTCCCGCGACGCCGCCGCCGATCACCACGACCCGGCCCTTCGGGGTGCCCGGAACGCCTCCGAGCAGCAGGCCGCGACCGCCCATGGTGCGCATGAGGTGGTGCGCACCGACCTGTGGGGCGAGTCGGCCGGCGATCTCGGACATCGGCGACAGGAGCGGCAGCGATCGATCGGCGAGTTGCACCGTCTCGTAGGCGATCGCGGTGGTTCCGGAGGCGATCAGCGCGTCCGTGAGCGGCCGATCCGCGGCAAGGTGCAGATAGGTGAACAGGATCTGGTCGCCGCGGAGCCGGTGGTACTCGGCCGGCGTCGGCTCCTTCACTTTGAGGACGAGGTCTGCGCGCTCCCACACCTCGTCGGCGTCATCGACGAGCATTGCGCCGGCCGACTCGAACTCAGCGTCGGGAAACGCGGACCCCGCTCCCGCTCCGCGCTGCACGAGCACCTCGTGGCCGTGCAGGGTGAGTTCGGCGACGCCGCCGGGCGTGGCCGCGACCCGGAACTCGTTGTTCTTGACCTCGGTCGGGACGCCGATCAGCATGGTGGACTCCTTCGTGGACCGTCGGCACTCGCTCTGATGGGACGAGGGCGCCGCTCTGACTCGGCAATTCATCCACACTGCGGGAGGCGGCCGGTGGGGGCCGAACAATCAGCAACACAGGGGGCGGAATTCGCGCAGATGTTCAGCCGAAGACGCGTCCGGGGTTGAGAATTCGGAGCGGGTCGAACAGTTCCTTGATCCCGCGCTGTAACGCGAGCAGGTCATCGCCGATCTCGTCGCGCAGCCACCGGGCCTTGAGCGTCCCGACGCCGTGCTCGCCGGTGAGCGTGCCGCCGAGCTCGAGGGCCGCACGGAACATCTCGTCGGCGGCCAGCCACACCTCCTCCGGGACCTCACTGCCCTCGAACACGAAATTCGGGTGCAGGTTGCCATCACCAGCGTGAGCGACGGTCGGGATCACGATGCCGTGCCGTGCGCCGATCGCTTCGATCGCGTGGAACATGTCCGCGAGCCTGCTCCGCGGCACGCACACGTCCTCGATGAGGACGCTTCCGAACTGCTCCATCGCCGGATGGAACGCCCGGCGAATCGCAACGAGCCGCTCACCCGCGTCGGCGTCAGGAGCCAGCCGCACCTCGCCGCCCGCGAGGCCGAGCGCGCGCGCCGCGGCTGCCGCAGCCTCCTCCGCACCCGGGCCGTCGAACTGCGCGAGCAGGAATGCATCCCCCGACCAGGAGGCGCCCATCGCATCCGCCATCACGCTCGCCCCGAGCAGTGCACCGATTCGCTCGAGCGATGCCGCATCGAGGAGCTCGAGGAGCGCAGGGCGCTCGACGGTCGATGTGACTGCCGACGCTCCGGCGGCGGCCGCGGTCACATCGGGAAAGGCTGCGGCAACAGTGTGCACGGATCCGCGGGGAACGGGTACGAGTCGCACCGTCGCTCCGACGATCACGCCGAGCGTGCCCTCCGACCCGACGAGCAACGCTGTCAGATCGAGGCCGGCGACGCCCTTGACCGTGGTGCGGCCGGTGGAGATGCGTCTGCCGTCCGCGAGCACGACGTCCAGCGCGAGGACAGCCTCCCGGGTCACGCCGTACTTGACGCACCGGAGGCCGCCGGCGTTCGTCGCGATGTTCCCGCCGACCGTGGCGATCGCGGCACTCGCCGGGTCCGGCGCGAAGCGAAGTCCGAACGGTGCGGCGGCGGCGCTGAGGTCGGCGTTGAGCACCCCGGGCTCGACCACGGCGAGCTCGTTGTCGGGGTCGAGCCGGACGATGCGCCGCATGCCCGAGAGATCGAGGACCACGCTGCCGTCGATGGCCGTGGCGCCGCCGGCGAGCCCCGTCCCGGCGCCGCGCGGCACGACCGGAACCCGGTAGAGGCTGCAAGCACGCATCACGATCTGCACCTGCTCGGGCGTCAGCGCCCCGACCACGCACACGGGCACGCCCGGTGCGGGCAGGCCTGACTTGTCCACCCGAGCGGCCTGCAGTGCGTCGTCGTCGTCGCGCACGATGTCCCGATCGGTGCCCAGCTCGGCGCGGAGGTGATCGACGAAGGCACTCATGCTCCCCAGCCTGCCGTACGCGCGGCACGGACACCAGGCTCGATCGCCGCGGGGCCCGACCTACTACTCGAGCAGTCCCTGACCAGCGCTCTCGTCGATGATCAGGTCGGTGACGAGGTCTGCCGCGAGCGCACCCTGCAGACTCGCAACCTTCGAGCGACCGGCGACGACGCAGACGCGCCGCGGCGCTCGCTTGATGGTGTCGAGATCCGGGCCGCCCGCGCGGGCGTTCACGCCGATATCGCGCCACGAGCCGTCGGCGCGGAAGAAGACCGTGGCCACATCGCCGACCACATGCTCGCGCGCGAGCTCGTCGCGGTCCTCCGGGTCGAGGTATCCGCCCGAGTACACGTGACTCGGGACGGGCGCCTGCGGTGCACCGACCCCGAATACGACGAGATCCATGCGCTCGTGCAGATCGAGCACGCGACGGATGCTCCGCTCCCGGAACAGCGCCTCCTTCGTCGCGGGGTCGTCGAAGAAGGCCGGCACCGGGAACTGCTGGACGACGGCGCCGTAGGCCTCGCCGAACCGTCGGAGGATCTCCGATGCGTAGACGATGCCCGTGGTCCGCGTGTTCGCCGCGCCGTTCATCTGCACGATGGTGCTGCCGTACGTGGTCTTCGGAACGAGGAAGCGGCTCACCGCGCTCATCGTCGATCCCCAGGAGATGCCGATGATCATGTTCGACTCGATGTACTGGGTGAGGATCCGAGCGGCTGACAGGGCCACCCGTTCCAACCGCTCCACATCGCTCGTGTGGTCCGGCACGGGCACGACGTGCGCGTGGACGCCGAACCGCTGCCGGAGCCGTCGGCTGAGGGCCGCCGCCTGGTCGAGCGGCGATCGGATCTGAATGTCGACGAGGCCGGTCTCGCGGGCATATTTCAGGAGGCGCGACACCGACGACCGAGACATGCCGAGTTCGTCGGCGATCGCCTCCATCGTGAGGTCTTGCATGTAATAGAGGTGCGCTGCTCGCAACGCTTGCTGCGAACGAATGCCCTGTCCCGCGTCGCTCATGCCGCTCCTTCCATGACCGCGCTGCTGCGGCGCACCCGCGATTCGCGCTGCACTATCGTGCACGGTCCTCGGCGGCGCGAACCACTGGTCATCCTCGTGCGTCCGCGCCGTCCCGTCGCATCTTTGCACATTTGTGCACGCGAGTTGCTCGCACTGCGCGCGACGGCGCACGATCGATGTATTCCGCATTCGCCCCACGAGAAAGCGACAAGACGATCATGTCGACGAAGACACCGCAACGAGCCACTGTCACCGCGATCACCGCACGGCCGAACGCGCAGGTCCTCATCGTCGGCGGCGGCATCAACGGAATCGCAACGTTTCGTGACCTCGCACTGCAGGGTGTCGACGTGGTGCTCGTCGAGCGCAACGACTACGCCTCCGGCGCATCCGCGGCCTCGAGCCACATGATCCACGGCGGGATCCGCTACCTCGAGAACGGTGAGTTCCGACTGGTTCGCGAGTCGGTCCAGGAGCGCAACGGGCTGATCAAGATCGCGCCGCACTACGTCAAGCCGCTGCAGACGACGATGCCGGTGTTCTCGACGTTCTCGGGCATCATGAACGCTCCGCTCCGCATGCTCACGCACAAGCAGCGCTCCACGAAGGAGCGCGGTGCGCTGCTCATCAAGATCGGCATGACGATCTACGACTCGTTCTCGCGGGACGGCGGATCCGTGCCGAAGCACCGGTTCCTCACGAAGAAGGCCGCGCTCGAGGACATGCCGGCCCTCAACCACGATCTGCAGTACACGGGCACCTACTTCGACGCATCGGTGCACGAGCCGGAGCGGCTGGCACTCGACGTCCTCAAGGACGGCATCACCGCCGGCGGCGGCGCGGGAGCCCAGTCCACGGCTCGAGCGGCGAACTACGTCGAAGCGATCGGCACGAAGAACGGCGGTGTCCTGCTCCGAGATCGCGAGACCGGCGAGGAATTCGTGGTCAGCGCAGAGGTCGTCATCAACGCATCCGGCCCCTGGACCGACCTGACGAACGCGGCCTTCGGCGGCGAAACCCAGTACATGGGCGGCACGAAGGGCTCACACATCGTCGTCGACAATCCGGAGCTGCTCGCCGCCACCAAGGGGCGCGAGCTGTTCTTCGAGAACAGCGACGGCAGGATCGTGCTCATCTATCCGTTGAAGGGCCGGGTCCTCATCGGAACGACCGACATCGACGCGGACCCCGCGAAGCCGACGGTGTGCACCGAAGAAGAGGTCGACTACTTCTTCGAACTCGTTCGTCACGTATTCCCGCAGATCGCGTTGCACCGCGAGCAGATCGTCTATCGGTACTCGGGCATCCGTCCGCTGCCGCGCCACGAGGACACGGCACCCGGATTCGTGTCGCGCGACTACCGCATCGTCGAGACGCCGATCGCCGGACTTCCCGCGACCGCGGTCCTGAGCCTCGTCGGCGGCAAGTGGACCACGTTCCGCGCCCTGTCCGCGCACCTCTCGACCGAAGCTACGAAGCGCCTCGGCACGCGTCGATCGGTCGACACCGCGGGCATGCCGATCGGCGGTGGCAAGGGCTTCCCCACCGACGAGACGGCGCGGGCCACATGGATCGGCGCGCATCGCGATGGCATCGACCCCGCGATCGTCGATCGCCTGCTCACCCGCTACGGCACCCGCGCGACCGTCGTGATCGATGTGCTCGTCGAGTCCGGCGTCGAGCCGCTCGAGGCCGACGCGGAACTGACGCGTGCAGAGGTCGGGTTCTTCGTCACGCACGAGCAGGCGGTGCATCTCAGCGATGTGGTGCTCCGACGCACCAATCTCGCCTTCGTCGGCGGCGTGACGATCGAACTCCTCACCGAGCTCGCCGACGCAATGGCCGGCCCCGCCGGGTGGGATCACGCGCGCCGCGACGCCGAGGTCCAGGACACCCTGAACGTCCTGCGCGAGGCGCACGGCGTGATCGTGCCGCTCACCGCCTCCGCGGTCTGATCCATCGTCCGACCGGCGGGCGCCATCGTCTCAGATGCGCTCGCCGGTCGGGTCCGGCGCACCGCGATCGATGAACGCCGCTCCTCCGGCGGGCGCACTCGCCCATCGAAGGAGCTCCCACCCGCCGCCGGGCGTTCCGTCGAGCTCGACGATGCCGGTGTTCTCCAGCGGCTGGACAGCGACCGCCGCACTCGCATTCCGTGCGATCGCTCCCGCCCAGACGCGAATCGCCGCGCCGTGACTGACGACGACCACCGTCGAGGCCCCACCCGCGGTGACCGAGGCGACCGCCTCGTCGAAGCGAGCGAAGAAGGCGTGCCCGTCCGTGCCTCCCGGCATGCGCGCCGCGCGGTCGCCGCGTATCCACGCCGCGGCGGTCGCCAGATACTGATCGACCGCAGCCCGGTCGTTGCGCCCTTCGAGCTCCCCGGCCTCGATCTCACCGAGCCCGGGATGCTCGACGGGCATCAGTTTCGCGGCTGCCGCCAACGGGCCGGCCGTCTCCGCGGTTCGACGAAGGCTCGAGACCGCCATTCGGTCGATACGGATCGGGGCCAGTGCGGCAGGGAGCGCGGCAGCCTGTTCACGACCGAGCGGCGTGAGCCCGGGTCCCGGTGTCGCCGTATCGAGGACGCCGTCCACGTTCGCGGGGGTCTGGCCGTGCCGGATCAGGAGCAGTCGCATGGCTCCACGATACGAACGGACCTCTCTGCCCCGAGGGCAACGTCGCTACCGTGGACGATATGAGCATCGAACCGGACCGCAAGGACTGGACCTGGGTGATCGACGGCCGCTGCGCGCAGTGCGGCTATGACGGCAGGGAGGTCGGCTTCCGCGCTGTCCCGGGACTGATCCTTGCGAATGCGAGCGCCTGGCCGACCGAAATGGAACGGCCGGACGTGCGAGCGCGGCCCGATGACCGGACGTGGTCGCCCCTCGAGTACGCCGCGCACGTTCGCGACGTGTACCGCATCTTCGGCGACCGGCTCGCGCTCATGCTGCACGAGGACGGGCCGTCGTTCCCGAACTGGGATCAGGACGCCACCGCGATCGAAGCCCGGTACGGCGAACAGGACCCGGGCGAGGTCGTGCGGGACCTCGGGGAGGCCGCGCACACGCTGGCGGCGGCGTTCGATGACGTGCCCGACAATGCGCTCGGCCGAGTGGGCTTCCGATCGGATGGCGCGGCGTTCACCGTCGAGACCCTTGCACGGTACATGCTGCACGATCCGATCCATCACCTGTGGGATGTCCGCGCCACGCGCTGAGTCGGTCAGGACACACACGGACAAGCGTTGTACCGTCATCGCACTTCAGCGACTCAGCAAGGAACACCATGAAACGCTCTGTGTGGATTCCGGCGGCCATCGCCCCGGTCGTCATTGCCGGCGCGGTCGCCGCACCGGCGCTCGCCTCGACCGGTTCCACGACGTCGACCGCAGGCTCGCCGACCGCCGCGCAGGTGCTCGCGAGCGTCGCTCGGTCCAGTTCCTCGGCCTTCTCCGGCCGCGTGCACCAATCGACGGACCTCGGGCTCCCGTCGCTTCCCAGCGGCGTCGCGACGCCGGCGGGCTCTGCGAGCGCCGGAGCGGCCTCCGTGCTCGGGCTCCTGACCGCGGCGCACGACGCGCGGGTCTACGTCGACGGCCCGAGCAAGGCGCGCGTGCAGATCCTCGGTCAACTCGCGGAACAAGACGTCATCGTGAACGGCGCAAGCGTCTGGACCTGGGATTCGAAGACCCAGGACGCAACCCATTACACACTGCCGACCAAGCGGAACGGCGCGACCCCGGCCGCGCCGTCGACGGAGACGCCGACGACGATCGCGCAGCGCGCCATCAGTGCGATCACGCCGACAACCGACGTGAGCGCGCCGACGCGGTCCACGGTCGCTGGCCGCGCAGCATGGCAGATCACGCTCCGGCCGAAGTCCTCGTCGACCCTGGTGGCCGATGTCGTCCTCTCGATCGACCAGAAGACGGGTGTGCCGCTCGCGGCTCGCATCGACGCAAAGGGGCAGAAGGCCGCGGCGTTCTCCGTCGCCTACACCAGCATCGACTTCTCGACCCCGGCGGCGAACCTGTTCTCGTTCACACCCCCCTCGGGCGCGCACGTGTCCACCCACGCTGTGCCGGCGCACCCGCACGGGACCACGAAGAAGCACCCCGACTCGATGACGCCGGGCACCATCCAGGGGTCAACGGCTCCGACCCCGTCGACGCAGACGCCGAAGCACGCGGGCACCGGTCCGAAGCCGACGGTGACCGGGACCGGCTGGAACACGATCGTTCAGCTGCCCGCCGATGCGGCGAAGGGCCTGTCGAACACTGGGAAGGGTGGCTCGGCTCGCCTCCTCGATGAGCTCACGACGCCGGTGTCGGACGGCCGCGCGGTGCAGACCTCGCTTGTTACGGTGCTGATCACCACCGACGGCCGGGTCTTCGCCGGGGCGGTACCGTTGTCGGCGCTGCAGGCAGCTGCCGGGTGAGCACTGACGCCGCCATTCGAACGGTCGACCTTCGGAAGACCTTCCGGCGGCAGCACGCCGTCGACGGCATCGACCTGTTCGTCCCCCGGGGGTCGGTGTTCGGGTTCCTCGGGCCGAACGGCTCGGGGAAGACCACCACGATCCGGATGCTGTTGGGCCTGTCGAAGCCCACGTCGGGGACGATCGAGGTGCTCGAGTCGCCGATGCCCGCCTCGCTCGCGGACGTGCTCCCGAGGGTGGGTGCGCTCGTCGAAGGACCGGCGTTCACCCCGTTCCTCTCCGGGCGCGCGAATCTGCGACGGTTCGACGCCGCGGACGTGCGCTCGGTGGCGAAGACCCGCGACGAGCGCGTCCAGGTCGCACTCGAACGCGTCGGACTCCTGCATGCCGCCGACAAGAAGGCGCACGCGTACTCCCTCGGGATGAAGCAGCGCCTCGGGCTCGCCAACGCGCTGCTCGCCCCGCGAGAACTGCTCATCCTCGATGAGCCGACGAACGGCCTCGACCCGCAAGGCACCCGAGAAGTGCGCAACCTCATCCGCTCGCTCGCAGACGACGGCACCACGGTGTTCGTCTCCAGCCATCTGCTCGCCGAGATCGAGCAGGTATGCACGCACGCCGCAGTGATGCGGCAGGGGTCGATCGTCGCGCAGGGCTCGCTCGACGACCTGCGCTCGGCACGCGGCGCGCGCGTGACCGTCGCGACGCCGGACCCGGATCGCGCGGTGGCGGTGCTGCAGCGGCTGGGCGTCACGGACACGCACGTCGAGGCCGCCGGCGCATCCGGCGCGCTTCCGCCGGACCTCCCGATCGAGCGCGTCACGGCGGCGCTCGTCGAGGCAGATGTACGCGTTCGCGGGCTGAGCGCATCCGGCAGCAGCCTCGAGGACCTGTTCGTCGAGCTGACCGGGGAGGGCTTCGATGTCGCAGGCTAGTCCGGCCCGTCGCCCGTTCGCGTTCGTCGGTGCGGAACTCGCACTCGTGTTCCGCCGGTGGCGCACCTGGGCGATGCTCGGCGCCCTGGCGCTCGTGCCGATCCTCATCGCGATCGCCGTGCGCGTGAGCACCCACCATCGCACCGGAGGCCCGGCGTTCCTGTCCGACATCACGAACAACGGGCTGTTCGTCGCGTTCACCGCGCTCACCGTGTCGATTCCGCTGTTCCTGCCGCTCACGATCGGCGTCGCAGCGGGTGACACGGTCGCTGGCGAGGCCAACGCTGGAACCATCCGCTATCTGCTCGTCGCGCCCGTCGGGCGGCTGCGCTTCATCGCGGTGAAGTACCTCGGGACGATCGCGTTCATCGTCGCGGCCACGATGACCCTCACCGTCGTCGGAGTCATCATCGGGGCGATCCTCTTCCCGATCGGCCCCGTCACGCTGCTCTCGGGCACGCAGATCGGCGGGGCGGCCTACGCGGGCCGGATGCTCCTCCTGGTCGCGTATGTGTCCGTGTCCATGCTCGGCCTGGCAGCGATCGGCCTGTTCGCATCGACGCTCACGTCGGTGCCGATCGGTGCGATGGCTGCCACCGTGGTGCTGGCGGGAGCATCGCAGATCGCCGACCAACTGCCGCAGCTGGACTGGCTGCATCCGTTCCTGTTCTCGGACAGCTGGCTCGGGTTCGGCGACCTGCTCCGCGATCCGATCTCCTTCGCGTCATTCGCGTCGAATGCGTGGCTCCAGCTCGGCTACCTCGTCGTGTTCGGCGGTCTCGCCATCTGGCGATTCACGACGAAGGACATCTTGAGCTGAGCAGCTCGGTCGACGGCCCAAGCGGCAGGGCTTGGCTGGCGAGAGCGCCCGGCTCAGGGACGGGCTTCGTGCACGGTCCGCATCTTCTCGGATCGGTACCAGCCGAGGTTCCGACCCGTCTCCACTGGCTGCATCCCGATCACGACCTTGCCTCGTGAATGCATGGCAGCGAGATCCTCGTACGCGTCGACGATGTAGTCGAAGGGATAGTAGCCGGAGATGAGAATTCGGAGCGCGTGATCCTCCAGCGCCGCCGACAGGTCGTTCAGCAGCGCCGTGACCTCACGGTCATCGCCCGGGGCGCGGAGGAATCGAAGCTCGACATCGCGGCGGTGCTCGCTGGACACGAATCGGTCAGCAGGAACGCCAAGGCGCGTCGCCAGCTCCGGGTTGTCACCACCGTAATTGTCGATGAAGGCGGTGATGGGGCGACCCGCGGCGGCCTCGGTGATCCGTGCCTCCAGACCTTCGCCGTAGGTCACGGGCGTCACGCCGATCTGCCACAGATAGTCGTGGTTGCGCGGGCTGCAGGTTCCGATCACGCGGGCGCCGGCCGCCTGAGCGAGCTGGCACTGGATGTGCCCGACACCGCCGGCCGCCGCGGACACGACGACCGTGTCGTCGGGGCCCAGCCGCAGTTCGCGCACGATCGACATCGCGGTGCAGCCCGCGAGGTACAGGGCCCCGGCGACCTCGAATGCCAGCGACGCGGGCTTCTTCACGACCGCCGTGCGCGGCACACACACCCAGGTCGCGTGTGAGCCGCTCCCGGGAACATGTCCCATCACCTCCGCACCGATCGGAAGATCGCGAACATTCGCGCCGCGCGCACGGACGACCCCGGCCACGTCGACGCCTTGCCGGGCCGGGAAGTGGACCTCGGTGAACTCGCGGAGCTTCCCCTCGCGGAGGAAGCGCTCGATGTGATTCAGGCCGGCCGCAACGACCTCGATCACCACGTCGTCCGGGCCCGGCTCTGGTCGATCCTGCGGCACGAGGTGGACGACGTCGAAGTCACCGTACTGGTCGTACTCGACCGCGCTGCCCTGACGCATAGTGTTCCTCCGTTGCGGTTCGCGGTTGTCCAACCGACTGCGCCAGCATGCCTGCCGCGGGGGCCACTGTCCGGATCACGCAACCGACTCGCAGGTTTGGGCAGGTCTGGCAGGTCCGGGTATCTCACGCCACCGGTGCCGCGGCTCACCGCCCGAAGCGACCGGCGATCTCCTGGACTTGCGCAGCGGAGTGGTGGACAGCCTCCTGGCCGTCACTCGGACGGACGGTCCGGACGGGGGTCGACCAGAGCGCTCCGTCGGCGTCGACATCGACGATGAGCGCTCCGGAGGCGACGAGGGCACGCTCCTCCTCGTAGGACCCGGTGATGTCCGTGTCATTCGCGACGCCCGGTGCGACAAGCACCGGAATGCGGGCGCCGGACGGCGTCGCCACCTGTCCAGTGAAGGCGTGGTGGTAGTGCCCGGCGAGGACGGCGACGACGTCGGTCCCATCGAGCGCGGCGACGAGCGCGTCCGGATTCTGCAGCTGCAACGCGGCATGCAGACGGCTCGGTGCGACGAGGGGCGGATGGTGGAGCACCAGCACGGAACCGAGTTCGCTCGGCTCACGAAGGGTGGACCGCAGGCGGTCAAGCGCCTCGTCGCTCAGTTCGCCCCATCCGGCAGCGGGGACGCTCGTGTCCAGGGTGACGATGCGTCGCCCGGCGACCGACGACACCGCCCCGATCGGCACCGACGCATCGCGATGCACGAGATCATGCACGATCGGCCCACCGCCATCCCCGAGCAGGTGGCCGGTGCCGAGGACCTCGCGGAAGCCGACCCGCTGGTCGTGGTTGCCCGGGACGAGCACGAGCCCCGCCTTCCGCGCCGCCGCCCACGGCACGAGACGATCCCGGAGGGCGGTGTACGACGCGGGGCTGCCGTCTTCGGAGCAGTCGCCGGACACGACGACGAGACCGACGCCCGGGATCTGCTCGAGCTGGTCGAGGATGGCATCGAGCGCGGCCGTCGTATCGACGGTCCCCTGATGCAGCGTGCCGTCGCCGGTGAGGTGTGTGTCGGACAGATGCACGATGCGCAACGCGCGCGATGCGGGAGGCTGCATGCCGGTCACGATAGCGTCGCACCGTGAGTATCGACCTGCGCAGCGACACCGTCACCATGCCCTCCGACGGCATGCGCCATGCGATGGCGAACGCCCGCGTCGGCGATGACGTCTACGACGAGGATCCGGAGGTCCGTGACCTTCAGGACGAGGTCGCCGACCTGCTCGGCATGGAGGCCGCGCTGTTCACGCCGTCGGGCACGATGGCGAATCAACTCGGACTCCGCGCACTGGTACGTCCGGGTGCCGAACTGCTCGCCGACCAGGACGCGCATGTCGTCCGCGCGGAACTCGGAGCGGCAGCCGTGCTCTCCGGGATCACGACCCGCACCTGGCAGAGCGTCGAGGGACGGGTCCGAGCCGAGACCGTACAGGCGCTCGCCGCACCGAACGCGGGAAGCTACATGGTCTCCACAGCGGCGATCGCGATCGAGGACACGCACAACTTCGGCGGAGGCTCGGTGCAGGACCACGCCGAGGTCCTGGCAGTGCAGCGGTTCGCCCGCGAGCACGGGCTCGGGCTGCACCTCGACGGCGCGCGCCTCTGGAACGCGCATGTCGCCTCCGGCCGGCCGCTCGCAGCGCTTGCCGACGGGTTCGACACCGTCTCGGTGTGCCTGTCGAAGGGGCTCGGCGCGCCGGTCGGATCGGTACTCGCAGCCTCCCGAGACCGGATCGACGAGGCGAAGGTCTGGCGAAAGCGGTTCGGCGGGGGCATGCGCCAGGTCGGCATCCTCGCGGCCGCGGGCCGGTACGCGCTCCGTCACAACGTCACTCGGCTCGTGGAGGATCATGATCACGCACGGCTCCTCGCGGCCAGTGTCGGGGTGGACCCGCGCGCCGTCGACACGAACATCGTGATCGCGACCGTTCCCAACGCTGCCGGCTTCGTCACCGCCGCCGCAACGGCAGGCGTTCGCCTCAGCACGCTCGGACCGGACCGCATTCGTCTCGTCACCCACCTGGGCGTGAGCACCGCAGATGCGCGGACCGCGGCGGGGATCCTCGAGCGCCTGCTCGTCGGGTGGTCGCGGGAGGCGACCACGAGTCCAGCGGGCGGTATCTCGTGACCGTGCTCGGAGCCTCCGGAATCGACGCGCCGTCCGTGCGCCCGCTCCTCGCGGTGCAAACCGAGCCGGACGGCCCGACGGCACCATCGTTGATCGGTGATCCACCCCGGCGACGCACGTACTCGAATGGCGGGGGCTCCGGCTACGCCGCCATCTTCACCGACGACTATCACGGCACCGGCCTCGAGTCCGGCGGAGCCATCGACGCTGCGACCAGTTTCCGCTATTCCGTAGTCGGGGACGACGAGCTCACTCTGCGCACGATGGATGCCGGGCCGGGGCGCCGAAGCGGCACGATCGGGCCGCGCGACGAGCACGTCCTGTTCTGGCTGACCCGCGGTTCGTCGGTCATGCACTTCGCCGATGCGACCCGCCTCGTCACGCCGGGGAGGCCCTGTGTCGCCTCCGCCGCGGAGGCCTACCGATTCGAGTCCGACGGCACCTGCTACAACGGCCTGCACCTTGCCGATGGGCTGGTGCGGCGAACCGCGACGCAGCTGCGGATCCCGCTCCCGAGCGGACCGGTGCTCTTCGATCAGCAGGACGATCTGACAGCGACCCGCGCCCTGCTGCGCACCACGATCATGCGGCTCGGACCAGCGCTGAGCGATGACCGCGTGCGGGGGCCGCTGCGCGCGGCGCTCAACCAGGAGATCGCCATGGTGGTGTTCCGATGCTTCCCCCTTCGGCACCTGCGGGGCCTGGCCCCGACGACGCCGGTATGGCGCGCGGTCGAGCTGCTGCGCGGGCGCCTCGAGGAGCCGACGACGCTCGAGGACGTGGCCGCGGCGGCCGGAATCGGCGCGCGCGGGGTGCAGCAGGCGTTCGCGCGGTCGTTCGGGGTCGCGCCGCTGGAGTTCCTCCGGATGCGTCGACTCGATGCGGCACGACTCGCCCTCTTGTTCGCCACACCCGCGACTCGGGTGTCTGAAATCTCGGAGCGCCTCCGGTTCCAGAACGCCGGACGATTTGCGGCCTCCTACCGCGCGCGTTTCGGTGAGAGCCCCTCAAGGACGCTCGACGCGCAGCGCAGCGCTCCGGCCGCGAAACGAACAATCTGAGCCAGGAGGGCACTGGGCCGACCTCCGAACGATGCCTCCTGTGCCCCGAATCGATCGTGGCTGAGTGTTTGCCGTGTCCTGCGCCGATCTCGTGATGATCGTCGGTGCTGCTCCGTCTTCCTCGTGAACAGCGCATCCGCTGGGCAACCGGCGGAGCAACGAGAGGAGCAATCATGGCTGAGACCGCATCGACCACCACGGTCACCACCCCGAGCACCGGCGCAGGCAGCGACACCGGCGCCACCATCATCGACGACGCCGTCGTCGCGAAGGTCGCGGGCATCGCGGCACGCGAGGTCTCGGGCGTCCACTCGCTCGGCACCGGCGCCGCGCGCGCACTCGGCGCAATCCGCGACGCAATCGGTCAGCGCGACTACGGGCAGGGCGTCAAGGTCGAGGTCGGCGAGAAGCAGGTCGCCGCAGACGTCGTGATCGTCGCCGACTACCCCGTGGCGCTCCAGCAGGTTGCGAACGAGGTTCGCGCCGCCGTGAGCCGCGCCGTCGAGCAGATCGTCGGCATGGAGACCGCCGAGGTCAACGTCACGGTGCAGGACGTGTTCATCCCCGGCGACGACGACGCCGAAGGGACCCGGGTCGCATGAACCTCTCCACGACAATGCTCGGAGCGATCATCGGCGCCCTGCTCGCCGTCGTGGCGCTGCAGTACGGCTTCTGGGGATTCATCCTCGTGCTCGTCTTTGCCGCCATCGGCGCGCTGGTCGCGGCGATCGCCGTGGGCCGGATCGACCGTCATGCACTCGCCGACGTGCTGACCGGACGCCGGAGCTCCCGATGAGCGCGATCCCCGGCCAGATCATCCTCACCGAGCGCGCACTCGCCTCATGCGCGCGCGCGGTCGCGGCAGAGCGACTCGGTGCTTCGCCCGCCCGTGTGCGCGTGACGCTCGAAGACGCGCATGGCGAACTCGCCATCGGCGTCGTCGGGCCGATCGCGTCGGGCGCAGACCTCATCACCCGCGCCGGCGCGGTCGCCGCAGGCATTCGCGAACACCTCGGCACACTGACCGGCCGCGCCGTCGGTTCGGCACGCCTCGAACTGACCGGCGTGGTCTCCGCACCCCGCACCCGAGTCAAGTAGGAGCACCAATGAGTCAGCACGTCATCGAACGGCGCGTTCGTCGGCGAAGCCTGCACCGCTCCCGCTCGGTGGCCGTGTCGATCGCACTCATCGTGCTCGTCGTGGTCGCCGCGTGGATCGGCACGGAGGCTGTCCTCGCCGCGATCGGCGCCCACCCGTTGGTCGCGACACCGCAGACGCTCGCCACCACGCTGATGCGTCCTACGCCAGCCGCTGGCGCCACCATGGCGGCTGTGGCCGCGGCGCTCGCAGTCCTCGGCATCGTCTCTATCGCACTCGCGGTCCTTCCCGGGCACCGCCACCGGACTCCCGTCGATCACGACCGCGGTGCAGTCATCGTGGATACGCGCATCGTCGCTGCAACGGCCGCGAACGCCGCAAGCCACGCAGCGGCAGTGCCGGCCGACCATGCCGTCGCATCGGTGCGTCGCTTCCGGACGACTGTGGAGATCACCCCGATCAGCGGCGTCGGCGTGGACCGAGACCACGTCCGGGCCGCGGTGGAGGCTCGGGTCGCGGTGCTGGATCCGCGCTTCAGCGGGCGCGTGCGCGTCCGGATCCGCGAGAAGGGAACGCTGGCATGACGCAAAGCAACCGCACCATGAATCGGCTGATCCTGATCCTGCTCGGTCTCATCGCCATTGCGGCCGGGCTCCTGCTCGGGAGCGGGTCCGTCCCGGCGGCGCGAGCCGCTCTCAAGCGGACCGTCTCGTTGCCCACCCACCTGACGATCGCAGCAGCGACGGACTGGACGATCGCGGTCGGCGCGGGGGTCATCGTGATTCTCAGCCTGATCTGGATCGTGACGCGTGGGCGCGGCGGAACCTCCATCGCCGCCCGACGAGCATTCGGCCGCGACGCCGTCACCATCAACATCGCACTGATTCGGGCCGTGATCGACGACGCACTCCGCGGCGCGCCCGACATCGTCAGCACCGGCGTCGACGCGTACCGGGTCCGGCGTCAGCGGGTGCTTCGGATGCGGGTTGCCGTTCGACGCGGCGGAAACGCCGTCGCGGCCCTGGAGATGGTCGACGAGGCGCTGTCGGAGCTGGACCGCACCCTTGGTCAACAGGTGCCGGTCCTCGTGCATCTGACACGGAGCACAACGTCCGCGCTCGCGAGGCCGATCCGAGTGCGCTGACCCCGCCGCGACGCATCCCGCCCGCGGCAATCCCGGAGCCGATCGGCTCCATCACTCACCAGAGAAAGGACACCATCATGGGTCTCGACGACAAGATCAAGAACGCTGCGCAGGACCTGAGCGGCAAGGCGAAGGAGGCAGTCGGCCACGCCACTGGCAACGACGAGCAGGTCGCCGAAGGCAAGAAGGACCAGGCCGCTGCGCACCTGAAGCAGACCGGCGAAGACATCAAGGACGCGTTCAGGAACTGAGCGGTCTGAACCCAAAGCGGGTGGGCACCACGTCGGTGTCGACCCGCTTTGCGTCGTGCAGTCGTCGACCGAGCGCCGCAGGGTGCGAGGATTGCTCCATGGCTGTGAGCGTTCGAGAGGTCGCTGCGCTCGCCGGCGTGTCACTCGGCACCGTCTCGAACGTGCTGAATCGCCCGGAGAAGGTCGCGCCGGACACCGTGGCGCGAGTCCAAGACGCGATCGACCGACTCGGTTTCATCCGGAACGACTCCGCACGGCAGCTTCGCGCTGGCCGCAGTTCAACCATCGGACTCATCGTCCTGGATGCGAGCAACCCGTTCTTCACCGATCTCGCGCGTGGAGCGGAAGATGCGGCCGCCGAGGAGGGGCTCGCTGTCCTCGTCGGCAACAGTGACGAGTCCACGCGCCGCGAGCGCACCTACGTCGACCTGTTCGAGGAGCGGCGAGTTGCGGGCCTCCTCATCTCACCGGCCGGTGACGACCTGTCTCGGCTCGAACGCCTGCAGCGCAACGGGACGGCGGTCGTCCTCGTCGACCGGTTGGCCGACGCACGAACGTTCTCGTCCGTATCCGTGGACGACGTCGCGGGGGGCCGTATTGCGGCGACCCACCTGATCGAGCGGGGCCACCGCCACCTCGCCTTCGTTGGAGGCCCGTTCACGATTCGGCAGGTGGCTGACCGGTTCGCGGGGGCATCGGAGGCCGCGTCCCGGTCCGGTGCGTTGATCGAGGTGATCGAGACCGGGAGCCTGACGGTCGCCGAGGGGCGGCGCGTCGGGGAGGCGATCGAACGCCGTCCGGCAGCCGACCGACCGGACGCTGTCTTCGCGGCGAACGATCTGCTCGCGGTGGGGCTCGAGCAGGCGTTCATCATGCGCGGAGCCGTGCGCGTCCCCGAGGACATCGCACTCATCGGCTACGACGACATCGCGTTCGCGGAGGCCACGGTGGTGCCGCTGACGTCGGTTCGGCAGCCAAGCCACGAGATCGGGTCTCGCGCGATCGCGTTGCTCACCCGACAGATCGGGCAGGTCAGTGCGGGCGAAACCGTTGCATTCGAGCAGGTGCGATTCGATCCCGAGCTCGTGGTTCGAGCCTCGACCTGACATCGCGTTCGATGCTCGACCCGACGTCGCTCCGGAACCTCGTCAGGCCGTCGGGAGGAACAGACAGAACGGGTGCCCATCCGGATCGATCAGCACCCGAACGTCATCGTTCGGCTGCCAGGTCGCCTGCCGGGCTCCGAGCGCTTCAGCACGCGCAACGGCGGATGGCAGGTCCTCGACGACGAAGTCGAGATGCAGCATCATCCCGGGCGCATCGTCCTCCGTCGGCCAGACCGGTCGACGGTAATTCGGCTCCAACTGCATCGACAATCCAGGACCGACATCCGGGCGAACCCGAGCCCACGTGGTGTCATCCTCGAAGACCGTCCAGCCGAGAAGCGCGCCGTAGAAGCGGGCGAGCACGATGGGATCAGGCGAGTCGAGGACCGTCGCAACAAGCCGCGGCACGGCGTCCGCATCGGTGTTCATGCGCCGGAGCGTACTCACAGTGGCCTTCCCAATCGACCAACCGCCGGTTAGCGTGCTGCTGTGGCTCAGGTCGTCGTGTGGGGTCGTCGCTCGTTGATCAACGCTCGTCGGCGCGCACTATCGGATGCCATCCACGGAGCAGTGATGGCCGCTCTGGCGTACCCGCCCGACAAGCGCTTCCACCGATTCGTCGCGCTCTCGGACGATGACTTCGTCTATCCCGCGGATCGCGGCGAGGACTACACGATCGTGGAGATCTCGATGTTCGCCGGCCGCAGCGACGCGGCGAAGCGGGCCCTGATTCGAGAACTGTTCACGCGCCTCCAGACCGAGGTCGGTCTCGACCCGCAGAGCGTCGAGATCACGATCACAGAAACGCCACGGGTCAACTGGGGAATCCGCGGGCTGAACGGCGCAGACCTGGAGCTCGGCTACTCGGTCGACGTCTGACGCTGGCCGTGCGGCTCCGTGCTCGAACCGCGCGGCCCGGAGGTCACCGAGCCGACAATGCGTCGGCGACCTCCGGGATCCCGTTCGGCGGCGTGACCGGGTGCGTCAGACGTCGCGTCGCCGCGCGATGGCGATCGCCGCTGCGCCGACCACGAGAACTTCGCCGGCAAGAACCGCGAATCCCGTCCATCCGTTGAGGTGGACGCCGGGACCTGAACTCGTCGCCCCGCTGTAGGCATACAACTGATGCCCGGCTTCGGTCGGGAGGAACTGCGTCACGTCCGCCACCCATTGCGCGTGCGTGAGCGAAGCGAGGACCGTCATGATGACCGGCAGCACGAGGATGATGCCAAGCGTGATCGCGATCCCGCCTGCGCTCGAGCGAACGAGCAAGCCGATCCCGAACGCCAACAGCGAGAGCAGGGCGACGTAGACGGATACGCCGACGATCGGCAGGAAGACCGCGGAGTCTGCTAGGTGGGCGTGCACGTTGTTCCCGGCGAGCAGACCGGCGGAGGCGGCGACGCCGATCCAGGTCGCGATGATGCTCACCACGAACGTCACCGCGGCAAGCACTGCAGCCTTCGCGAGGAGCGCGCCGATTCGGCGCGGATCGGCGACGAACGTCGACCGGATCTGTCCGGTGCCGTACTCACCGGTGATGATGAGCACCCCGAGCACGCCGACGACAAGGGCCGTCAGCGAGACGCTCGCCGTGTTCGCGATGACGAAGGTCATGTTCGCGTCACGGAGCGGCATCGCGGCACCACCCCGGTTGGTCACCGAGCCGACGAGAACGGCCAGTCCCAGAGTCAGCGCGATGAGGATGAGGTAGCACCACACGGTCGAGCGGATGCTTCGGAGCTTGATCCACTCGCTGCGGACGAGCGCGGCGAAGGACAACCTGCTCGACGGTGGGAGCGAGGAAGGTCCCTGCGAGCGACGCGTCGAAGCGCTGGTCTCGGCGGTCATCGGACGTTCTCCGATCGGTATTCGACGTCGTCGCGGGTCAGCGCCATATACGCCTCTTCGAGCGTCGCGCCGACGGGCGTGAGTTCATGGAGGGCGACGCCTGCCCGGCAGGCCGCGTCGCCGATGGTTGCGGCATCGGCGCCCACCACCAGGAAGGAGCCGTCCGAGCGCTGCTCCACCGTGGGTCCGGTTCCGACGGCCTCGAAGAGCGCTCCGGGATCGGGTGTCCGCACAACCGTCCGTGCGGTCGAGAGCCCGGTGCTGCCGCTCACCCCGGCGCCCGCGACGAACTCGGAGATCGGCGCATCTGCGAGCACGCGACCGCGGCCGAGCACGACCACGCGATCCGCGGTCTGCGCCATCTCGCTCATGAGATGGCTCGACAGAAACACGGTGCGCCCATCGGAGGCCATCCAACGCGCGAGATTGCGCACCCAGATCACACCGTCGGGGTCAAGACCGTTGACCGGCTCGTCCAGGATCAGCGTGCGCGGATCGCCGAGGAGCGCTGCCGCGATGCCGAGCCGCTGACCCATACCGAGCGAGAATCCGCCGACCCGCTTGCGTGCGACCGACTCGAGGCCGGTCATCTCGATGACCTCATGCACCCGCTGCTTCGGGATGCGGTGCGTTGCGGCGAGCGAGAGCAGATGGTTGTACGCACTGCGCCCCGGATGCACGGCACGCGCCTCAAGCAGGGCGCCGACCTGGCGAATCGGGTCGCGCAGCGTTCGGTAGTCATGCCCGTTGACGGTTGCTCGGCCAGCGGTCGGACGGTCGAGCCCCATGATCATGCGCATCGTCGTCGACTTGCCCGCGCCGTTCGGCCCGAGGAACCCAGTGACACTGCCGGGGCGGACGACGAACGAGATGTCATCGACCGCGAGCTTCGCGCCGTACCGTTTTGTCAGATGCTCGACTTCGATCATGGTCGTCAGGCTACGGTCGTCGCCCAGGTCACCGCGTCCTCCCGAAGGATGACTTGCAGATGCATGTGCTCAGCCTCCCGCGGTACCGAGCTCGGTACCGGGCGCGGCACTCGCGCACACCGAATTCGCCGCGAGAACACCGATCTGAAGATGAACGACGGTTCCGGAACCCCATCGCGCGAGCTCGAACGTCATGCCCTCCTTGGCCGTCGGCGTCGCGAAATCGTTCACCGAATCATTGGTGAGGTCGGCAGCCGGCGTTTCGAGCTGCGGGAAGACGACAGCGAGCCCATCGCTCGGGTGGGTGCGGAGCCAGTTCGCTGCGGCGACCATGTCCATGCCGCTGATGGTCCAGTAGGCATCGGCAGTGGCCATGGGTGCGCACCACCATCCCTGCGTCTCGTTGTCGATCGACGTTCCCGATGGTGGTTCGCTGACCCGCTGCGCACCGGGAGGCAGCACAGCACCGGCGAGCCACGCGCCGGCCTTCGCCTGGGCTGCCGCATCGGCGCTGACGCCCGGCGCCGGCACTGGAACCGTCGGCGCGTCCGGCATCGTCGATGGGGACGCGCTCGCCGCGGCCTGGCGGGGCAGCGGTGCCGCGCCAGCAGTGCCCGAACTCGCCGCTCCGCAGCCGGCGAGCGACATCGTCACCCCGCAAATCGCAAGTCCTGCCCCGACTGTTCCAAAACGCTTCACCGCGCCCCCCTCTGGTGCGACGCCCTCCGGCGACGCACCTCGACAGTATCGAAGGACGCTCACGATGTGAAGGTCAGGACGCGCGTCCCCGCGTGGGCATCCGGCCGGGACACGCACGGCTGCACCGTCGTCGGACCGGCGCGAGCCGTGCCGCATGCTCACCCGGCGGCGGCGACTCGGGCCTCCTGGTCGACGAGGTGCGCCCGTGCGGACCCCCACGCGGCGAGCGCGGCGCGCACGTCGGACCGACGCTCGGCCTCGAGCGCGATCGCGTAGGCATCGTCGAGGACCTCATCGACGGACACGCGCCGCAGCGTCTCCGCCGAACGGACGGCGCCCTCCACCATGGCGAGGCTGAAGACGTTGGCGTGCACGTCGCCCGACGGCACGGATCCCGTCCGCAGGGCGTGCACCCACTCGTCGAGCGCCCCCGCGATCTCGGAGCGTCCCCCTTCGCTCGGGGCCGCGCCCGTCGGGCGGGAGGCTCCCCCTGCGTCGTCGACGTATTCGACCGTCGGGCGCCCCTCGCCATCCCACGTGGCGCTTCCAAGCGCACCGCTGATTCGCCATGATCCGTTCCACGACGTCTCCAGGCCGGGGCTGCACCAGCTGCCGGTGAACGTGTATCGCGCCCCGTCCGCGAACTCGAACACCGCGGTGGCAGCCGCGTCGCCGCGATACCAGCTCCACGACGGATTGAACGTTCGGCAGTCGACCGCCACCGGATCGGCGTGCAGCAGGTAGCGGGCGACGTCGAAGGCGTGGATTGCCATGTCGACGAGGAGCGGATGGTCCATCTCGTCCCGGAACCCGCCGAAGTGCGGAGCCTTGAAGAACTCGGTCGTCACGGCGCCGATCTCGCCGAGCGTGCCGACGAATTCGCGCAGCTCGGCGAGCGCCGGATAGTACCTGCGGGACTGGCTGGTCATGAGCAGCTGTCCGGAGACCTCCTCCGCGGCGATGAGCGACAGGGCATCGGCAACCGTCGGCGCGATCGGCTTCTCGCACAGCACCGGAAGTCCGAGGAAGAGCGCTTCGGTGTTCACCGCGTGGTGCGCGGGCGGCACCGTGACGTCGATCACAGCCTGAGCCGTCGACGCGTTGACCACCTCCGCGAGCGACGCGCCGACGGAGACAGTCAGCCTGCGCTCGGCAACGGTTCGTTGCGCGAGCTCCAGGTCGAGATCGACAATGCCCACGAGGGTGATCTCCGGCGTCTGGGCGATGACGTCGAGCCAGTGTCGGCCCATGTTCCCGGCGCCGACGAGGACGACGCGGATCGGCCCCTCAGCGTCGATCGTCGCGAAGCTCATTCGTCGTCCGCCCGATTGTTCATGGCGCCCTGGTAGCTCCGCCCGGTGAAGAAGTCGCCGGTCTCGTAGCGGAGCAGAGTCGGCACGGCGCGTTCGGAGCGGTCCGACGCAGCCCATTGCACACCGTTCGCGATCACTCGGCGGACGTCCTTGTGGTGGTAGACGGGAAAGTCTTGATCGCCCGGGCTGAAGTAGAAGATCTTGCCGTTGCCGCGGCGATAGGTGATCCCGCTCCGGAACACTTCACCGCCCGTGAAGGAACTGATGAACACGATCTCGTCAGGCTTCGGGATGTCGAATTGCTCGCCGTACATCTCCTGCTGCGGAATCTCGATGGGGTGGGGAACGCCTTGCGCGATCGGGTGGGTCGGGTCGACGGTCCAGACGAGCTCGCGGTCGTTCTCGCTGCGCCAGCGCAGCGTGCACGTTGTCCCCATGAGCTTCTGGAAGATTTTCGACCAATGACCGGAGTGCAGAACGACGAGCCCCATCCCGGAGAGCACATGGCGGTGCACCCGCTCGACGACCGCGTCCGACACCTCACCATGCGCCGCGTGCCCCCACCACGTGAGGACATCGGTTTCGGCGAGGCGCTCCTCGGTCAGGCCGTGCTCCGGGTCGTCGAGGAGCGCTGTGCTCACCGTCGCCGCCGTGCCGAGGTGGTCTTCGATGGCGGTCTTGATCGCCGTGTGCATGCCGTCCGGATAGATCTCGGCGACGTGCGGCTCGACCTGCTCGTGCCGGTTCTCGCCCCAGACGACGACGCGCAACGGATGCTCGGGGGTGTGGTTCACGGGGTTCTCCTTCTTCGTGGACGTGAGATTCGATGTACTCGGCGTCACTTGATCGCGCCGCCGAGCGCGCCGGCGGCGATGTATTTCTGGGCGAGGATCAGCAGCACCCCGGCCGGCACGGAGGCCATCACCGCGGTCGCCATGACCGGTCCCCATTGCGACACATTGGCGCCGATGTAGTTGTAGATGCCGAGCGTGATCGGACGCACCGCGGGCGTCGTGGTGAGTGTCAGCGCGAACAGGAAGTCACCCCACGCGCCGAGGAACGTGAACAGCGCCGCCGTGATGATCGCGTTCTTGCTGATGGGGACGACGATCGACAGGAACGCTCGAAGGTTGTTCGCTCCGTCGACGAGCGCCGCTTCCACGAGGCTCTGCGGGATCGACGCCATGAACGCACGCATCAGGATGATCGCGAACGGGATCTGCGCCGCGCTGTCGGCGAGGATCAGGCCGAGGTCCGAGTTCAGAAGGTTCCAGTCGTTGAACAGCGTGTAGAGCGCGTTCGCGATGACGATCGTGGGAATCATCTGTGTGATCAGCAGCACGAAGACGAATGCCGTCATGCCCCGCATCTTGAACCGCGCGAGCCCGTATGCGGCGGGCGTCGCGATGAGGATCGTGAGCACGACGGTGCTCAGCGCGACGATGAGACTGGTCACGAGATTGGCGCCCTGCTGCTGGATCGCGACCTGGTACCCGGCGAGCGTCGGATGGAGCGGGAACCATGCCGTGTTGGCGGCTCCCGAGTTCGACTGGAGGCTCGTGTTGATCATCCAGTAGACGGGGAACACCATGATCGCGAGGAACACGATGCCGAGGACGGTCATCGGCCACCGCACCGGTCGGCGACGCGGCGGCTGCGCCCGCGTTCGCGTCCTCGGGACGGCGATCACTGCGTCTGCGGTCATTCGTCGACTCCCTTTCGATTCATGTACAGGTAGACGAGCGCAAAGAGCAGCGACACGACGATGAGCACGTTGCTGATCGCAGCCCCCTTGCCGAACGCGAATTGCACGAACGAGTTCTGGTAGGCCCAGGTGGCGAGCGTCTGCGTCGAGTTCGCCGGGCCGCCGCCGGTCAAGCCGAGGATGATGTCTACGACTTTCAGCGTGAGGACGACCCCGAGAACGATCACGACCGTGACGACCGAGCGGATGCTCGGCCACGTGATGTGCCAGAACGCACGCCAGCCCACGGCGCCGTCCAGCGAGGCTGCTTCGTACAGCTCTTCCGGCACCGCCTGGAGTCCGGTGTAGAGGATCGTCGCGTTGAAGGGGATCCCGAGCCAGATGTTCACACCGATGACCGCGATGAGCGCGAGGCTCGGGCTGACGAGCCACGGAACGGGGTGAACGCCGAAGATCGCGAGAAACTGATTGAGCGCGCCGCTCCCCTGGTCGAGGATCCATTTCCAGACGGCGGCCGAGGCGATGAGCGGCAGCAGCCATGGGAGCAGCAGCAAGGACCGGAGGAATCCGCTGAGCGGGAAATGCCGTTTGAAGAACAGCGCGAGACCGAGGCCGATCGCGAATTGCATGACGATCGATCCGACCGTGAACAGCGCGGTGTTCACGACTGTTGTCACGAAGATCGGGTTGGCGAAGACGCTCGTGTAATTCGAGAATCCGACCCACGGTGCGATGCCGGTGTAGAAGGTGCTCGTCGTGTAGTTCTGCAGCGACATCACGATGTTCTGCACGATCGGATAGCCGAAGAATACGAGGACGAACACCACGGCGGGGGCGACGAAGAGCCAGCGGGTGATCGCCCTGCTGACTCGGCGACGGCGGCGGGGGCTGCCGGTTGCGCGAGCTGCGACGCTTGCGTCGACTGAAGCCATTGCACGCTCCTTTGCGTGAGTTGGAGGGTGGGGACCGAGTACCGGCCCCCACGATCCGCGACTACTTGTTCTGCGCCTGGGCCTGTTGCAAGGCGGCCTGCGGGCTCGCCTTCCCGGTCAGCGCGAGTTGCACGGCGGTGTAGATGGCGGTCGCAGCGGTTGGCCACTTCGGGCCGAGCTCGCCGGTGCGAGCGCGTGCCGTCTTCACGGTCTGCACGAACGACTGCACCTGCGGGTGCGTTTTCGCAAAGGTGGCGGCCGACGACTCATCCGCCGGCACGTTGCCGGAGAACTTCGCGATCTTCAACTGAGTCGCTGGCGTGTTCAGGCACTGCACGAGCTTGGCTGCGAGGGCCATCTTGGTCTTGTCGCCAGTGTTCGGGACGTTGAACGTCTCCCCTCCGAGGGGCGACACCACCTTCTGGGAGGCCGTTCGCGTCGGAATCGGGACGCTCGCGAAGTTGAGACCCTTGGTGCCGTTCAGAACCGGGAGCTGCCAGGGTCCGTTGATCATCATCGCCGCCTTCCCCGCGACGAACTGGTTGTTGACGTCCTGCTGATTCCAGTTGACCGAGCTCTTCGACATTGAGCCGTCGTTCTGCAGATCGACATCGAACTGCAGCGCTTGCGCAGCCTGCGGCGTATCGATGTTCTTCTCGTTGCCGCCGTTCGTCCAGAAGAACGGCAGGAACTGCCACGTTCCCTCGTACGTGTTGATGTTGCTCATCGCGAAGCCGTAGACGCTCTTGCTCGGATCGGTCAGCTTCTTCGCGTCGGCGCGCAGCTCGTCCCAGGTCTTCGGCGGCGTGACACCTGCCGCCTTCAGCATGTCCACGTTGTAGTACAGCGCGATCGAGTTGATCACCGGCGCGAGCCCGTAGACCTGCCCCTGGTAGGTGCCTGCCTTGACCACGCCGGGCACGTCGCCCGACGGAGCTGACACACCGAAGTTTTTCAGCGGTGCGAGCGCGCCGCTTGCGGCAATTTGCTGCACATCGGGGTTGTCGAGCATGAGGACGTCCGGGAGCGTCTTGGACGAAGCCTGCTGGAGGACCTTCTGGATGAGCGACGCACCGGCGATATGGACAGCGTTGATCTTCGCGCCGATCTGACTGCCGCACTGTTTGTAGGTGGAGGTGTATCCGTCGGTCGCCGGGTTCGACGTGTAGTAGTCCTCGACGGTCAGGGTCGGCGTGCCACCGCTGCTGGGTGTGCCTGACGAACAGGCGGCCAGTGACAGCGAGATCGCTGCACCGGTGACGAGCATCGCGACGATGCGTGACTTCTTCACGAAAGAGCTCCTTTGCTCGATGGAATGCCGCTCCGATTTGAGGCGCGGTCAAGCGCTTGACCGATTGCCCAAAAAAGAAGACCTCGAGGTCTTCGTCGATCACTCGGAAGTGCTTGGCCAGCATTCTGGGCACCCCGCGGAAGGAAAGTCAAGCGCTTTACTCAAACTGGCCGAAGGCGCGTGCGATACTGAGCGCGACCGGCTGCCGACCGCAGCCCGAGACGAGGAGTCGCACGCCGTGGTCACGATGCAGCAGGTCGCCGACCGCGCCCGCGTGTCCATCTCCACGGTCTCGTTCGTCGTGAACGATACGAAGCCAGTGACGCCGGCCACCCGCGAACGGGTTCTCCAAGCGATCGCCGACCTCGGCTATCGGCGGAACAGCATGGCTCGGGCGCTCGCAAGCCGGAAGACGCACATCCTCGCGCTGATCTACCCGATGCTCGACCACCGCTACCCACACCGGTTCGTCGAGTCGGCGGCCACCACCGCCGCAGAGCACGGGTACAACCTCGTGCTCTGGCCGCTCCACAGCAACAACGTGACGTCCGAGATCACGTCGCTCATCCAGGCGGCGCTCGTCGACGGCGTGCTCCTGATGGAGGTGCAGCTCGAGGACGAGCGCGTCGCACATCTCCGCACGATGGAGGCACCGTTCACCCTCATCGGCAGAACCCGCGAACTCGACGGCATCGACTACGTGGACATCGACTTCGAACGCACTGTCGAGACGGCGATCGATGACCTGGCTGCACTCGGCCACCGTGATCTGACACTCGTGGTCGAGGACGTGAGCGGGACGCCGCTTGCCGGATACGCGCCTCCGTTCCGTGCCGAGCAAGCGTTCGGGGAGATCGTCAGCGCTCGTCGGCTCCATGGACGCGTGTTTCGAATCGGCCACAGGGCACGCGAGGTCACGGGCTTCGCGGACCGGCTGCTGCGCGAGGCGCCAGCGACGACGGCAGTCCTGGGCATGCATGACGACGTGAACCTCGCGCTCGTGAACACGCTCCCCCACCGCGGCATCGATGTGCCCGGCGACATGTCCATCGTGTCGCTGGCGACGGCCCGATCGCTGTCCGAGCTGACGGAACCCGCGCTCACCGTCTACGAAGCGCCCGGCGCGGAGGTCGGCAGGGCCGCCGCGGAGGCGCTGATCGCGCGCCTCGAAGGACGCGATGCGCCGCGCGCACAGGTGCTCATTCCCTGCCCGCTGCACCCCGGGGGGACCGTCGCAGCCGTCCGACCGCGCGCGCGCTCGTCGTCAGGGAGCTAGCTTCTCGGCGACCAGTAGGAGCGGTTCAGTGGCCCTTGCAGAGCAGCGGTCGAACGCGCTACGCTCGTGAAACGATTCAACACTGCACGTGCGGTGACACGAGGAAGTGACACGATGACAGGCCCTGTCGACATCGGCGGCATCAGCGACCAGCTCGCCGCGCAGCAGATCGAGCTCCCCAGTTGGGCGTTCGGCAACTCCGGCACGCGTTTCAAGGTCTTTGCGACGCCCGGCACACCACGCGACCCGTACGAGAAGATCGCGGACGCCGCCCAGGTCCACAAGCACACCGGACTCGCGCCGACGGTTGCGCTCCACATCCCGTGGGACCACGTCGACGATTTCGGCGACCTCCGCCGCCACGCTGAAGCGCACGGCGTCCGCCTCGGCACCATCAACTCGAACACGTTCCAGGACGACGACTACAAGTTCGGCGCCCTGACGCATGTCGACCCGGCCGTACGGCAGAAGGCGATCGATCACCACCTCCAGTGCATCGACGTCATGCACCAGACGGGGAGCCGTGATCTCAAGATCTGGCTCGCGGAGGGATCGAACTATCCCGGCCAGGAGGACATGCGCTCCCGACAGGACCGTCTGCACGACAGCCTCAGCACGATCTACGACCGGCTCGGCCCCGATCAGCGCCTCGTGCTCGAGTACAAGTTCTTCGAGCCGTCGTTCTACCACACCGACGTTCCCGACTGGGGGACGAGCTACGTGCAGGTCGCGGCGCTCGGCGACCGCGCGGTGGTGTGCCTCGACACCGGTCATCACGCCCCGGGCACGAACATCGAGTTCATCGTGATGCAGCTCCTTCGCCTCGGCAAGCTCGGGAGCTTCGACTTCAACTCCCGCTTCTACGCCGACGACGACCTCATCGTGGGTGCCGCGGACCCGTTCCAGCTCTTCCGGATCCTGGTAGAAGTGATCCGCGGCGGCGGCTACGCGAACCCGGACGTGGCGTTCATGCTCGATCAGTGCCACAACATCGAGGACAAGATCCCCGGTCAGATCCGCTCCGTGCTCAACGTGCAGGAGATGACGGCGCGGGCGCTGCTCCTCGACCGGGTCGCCCTGACGGCGGCGCAAGAAGCACACGACGTCCTCGCCGCGAATGCGATCTTCATGGACGCATTCCAGACCGACGTTCGGCCGGCGCTCGCCGCGTGGCGCGAAGCCCGCGGTCTGCCCGGGGATCCGATGCGCGCCTACCTCGACTCCGGCTACCAGCGGCAGATCGCCGACGAACGGGTCGGCGGCGTGCAGGCCGGCTGGGGCGCCTGACCGGCGCATTCGACACCGAATCAATCGCACGATGACCGATACCAGCCTGGAGGCACGGGTGAACCCCGCATCGCATCCCACGTCCGCCGACGAGACCGTGGCGGCACTCCTCGCGCGGTCGAACGCACTCGGCGCGGACCCGCGGATCACGAACTACGCCGGCGGCAACACCTCCGCCAAGGGAGCGGGCATCGACCCGGTGACGGGCGAGTCGGTTGAGCTGCTGTGGGTCAAGGGGTCGGGTGGCGACCTCGGCACCCTCACGGAAGCGGGACTCGCGGTCCTCCGCGTCGACCGTCTTCGTGCGCTTCGCGGCGTCTACCCGGGAGTGGAGCGCGAGGACGAGATGGTCGCCGCGTTCGACTACTGCCTGCACGGCAAGGGCGGAGCCGCGCCGTCCATCGACACCGCGATGCACGGCCTCGTCGATGCCGCGCACGTCGATCATCTGCACCCCGACGCGGGGATCGCGATCGCGACCGCCGCCGACGGCCCCGCGCTGACGGAGCGCATCTTCGGGCACAAGGTCGTGTGGGTGCCGTGGCGCCGACCGGGCTTCCAGCTCGGACTCGACATCGCGGCGATCAAGGACCAGCATCCAGACGCGATCGGCACGATCCTCGGAGGCCACGGCATCACCGCGTGGGGTGACACATCCGACGAGGCGGAGGCGAACTCCCGCTGGATCATCGAGACTGCCGAGGCCTTCATCCGAGATCACGGGAAGGCGCAGCCGTTCGGTGCCGTCCGACCCGGATACGAAGCGCTGCCGGACACGGAGCGGCGCGCCAGAGCGGCCGCGCTCGCGCCGACGATCCGGCGCATCGCCAGCCACGATCGACCTCAGGTCGGCCACTTCACCGACAGCGCGGTCGTGCTCGATTTCCTCGCGAGCGAGAACGCACCCCGGCTCGCCGCGCTCGGGACGAGCTGCCCCGATCACTTCCTCCGCACGAAGGTCAAGCCGCTCATCCTCGACCTGCCCGCCACGGCGAGTGTCGAGGAGTCGATCACGCGCCTCCACGACCTGCACGAGCGGTATCGCGCGGACTACCAGGCGTACTACGACCGGCACGCCGACGCGACGAGCCCGGCGATCCGCGGAGCCGACCCGCTGATCGTCCTCGTGCCCGGCGTCGGCATGTTCTCCTACGGCAAGGACGCGCAGACCGCCCGCGTGGCCGGTGAGTTCTATGTCAACGCCATCAATGTGATGCGCGGGGCCGAGTCGTTGAGCACCTACGCGCCGATCGACGAGTCCGAGAAGTTCCGCATCGAGTACTGGGCGTTGGAAGAGGCGAAGCTGCAGCGGATGCCGAAACCTGCGAAGCTCGCGACCCGCATCGCGCTCGTGACGGGTGCCGCGTCAGGGATCGGCAAGGCGATCGCGAAACGTCTCGCGGCGGAGGGCGCCGCGGTCGTCATCGCCGACCTCGACCTCAGCAAGGCTCAGCAGACCGCAGCGGAGATCGGTGGACCGGACCGCGCGATCGGCGTGGCCGCGAACGTCACGAGCGCGGCCGACATCGACGCGGCGATCACAGAGACGCTCCTCCACTTCGGCGGACTCGACCTCGTCGTGAACAACGCGGGACTATCGCTGTCGAAAAGCCTGCTCGACACGACGGAAGCCGACTGGGACCTCCAGCACGACGTCATGGCGAAAGGCTCATTCCTCGTCTCGAAGGCGGCGGCGAAGGTCCTCATCGACCAGGGCCTGGGCGGCGACATCATCTACATCTCAAGCAAGAACTCCGTGTTCGCCGGCCCGAACAACATCGCCTACTCCGCGACGAAAGCCGACCAGGCGCATCAGGTGCGCCTCCTTGCCGCGGAACTCGGCGAGTACGGGGTGCGCGTCAACGGCATCAACCCGGACGGCGTCGTCCGCGGCTCCGGGATCTTCGCCTCCGGCTGGGGAGCGAATCGCGCGAAGACGTACGGGATCGACGAGCAGGACCTCGGCGCGTTCTACGCGCAACGCACGATCCTGAAGCGTGAAGTCGTTCCGGAGAACGTCGCCAACGCCGTCGCCGCGATCTGCACGGACGACTTCTCGCACACCACCGGGCTGCACGTCCCTGTCGACGCGGGCGTGGCCGCCGCGTTCCTCCGGTAGGGAGGCCGTGGTGGCGTCGAGCGGGCAGGGCGCACGTTCTGCAGGGAGCGGCTCCGTCGCGGCGGTGGATCTCGGTGCGACGAGCGGCCGGGTGATGGTGGGGCACGTCGACCGGGAGCGCGTGCAGCTGGAGCAGATCGCCCGGTTCCCGAACGAGCCGATCGAACTCTGGGAGGACCATCGGAGCGCGCTGCACTGGAACCTGCCGAGCCTGTTCGCCGAGGCGCTCGACGGTCTCCGCGTCGCCGTCGAGCGGGCCGACCGTGAGGCGGAGTTGCTCGCCAGCATCGGCGTCGACAGCTGGGCCGTCGACTACGCGCTCCTGCAGGGCGGACGCATGGTGGGCCTCCCGTATCACTACCGGGATGCGCGCCACACCCAGGGTGTCGCGACCGTGCAGCGGGCGATGGATCCCGCGGAGCTCTATCAGCGCACCGGGCTGCAGCATCTCCCGTTCAACACGGTGTTCCAGATGGCCGCCGACCCGCTGGTCCACGCGGCAGACCGGGCGCTCCTCATCCCAGACCTCGTCGGGTACTGGCTGACCGGACAGGCCGCCGCCGAGACGACGAACGCGTCGACGACCGGGTTGCGCAACGCCCGGACCGGCATGTGGGATCCGGCGATTCGCGCGGCCGCACACGTTCCGACCGGCCTGCTCCCGGTGCTGCGGTCTCCGGGCGATGCCCTCGGCGAGCTGCTCCCATCCGTCCACGCCCAGCTCGGGGCGCCAGCCTCCCTCGGAGTGACGCTCGTCGGGTCGCACGACACCGCGTCGGCGGTGGTGGCGGTGCCGGCGACGGACCCGGACTTCGCGTACATCTCATCCGGCACCTGGTCCCTCGTCGGGGTCGAGCTCGAGCGGCCGATCCTCACTGCGGCGGCGAGCGCGTCGAACTGCACGAACGAGGGCGGCGTCGACGGACGGGTCCGGTTCCTCAAGAACGTGTCCGGGCTGTGGCTGCTGTCGCAGAGCATCCGAACCTGGGAGCGGGCCGGCCACACGATCGATCTGGAGGCGCTCCTCACCGCCGCCGCCGACGTCACCGATCCTGTCCCCCTGTTCGACACCATGGACGAGCGCTTCACGCCGCCGGGCGACATCCCCGAGCGGATCGACGCATGGTGCCGCGAGCACGACATCGCACCGCCCACGTCCCCCGCCGAGCATGTGCGCAGCATCCTCGAATCGCTCGCGGCCGCCTACGCCGACACGGTGGAGGCCCTGGAGCGCGTGACCGGGCGCGCGATCCGCGTGGTTCACGTCGTCGGCGGGGGCGCCCAGAACGCGCTGCTCTGCCAGCTCACCGCGGACCGGACCGAACGTCCCGTGCTCGCGGGACCGGTCGAGGCGACGGCGCTCGGCAACGTGCTCGTCCAGGCGCGCGCCGCGGGGCTCGGCGGTCTCGCCGGCGCCTCACTGGACGCGCTGCGCAGCCGGGTCGCGCGGTCCGTGCGGCTCGTCCGATACTTGCCACGGGCCTCCCGACTGGCGCAGCGCACACCCGCCACTCGACCCGACAGCGTAAGGAACTCTGTATGACGACGACGTCCTCTTCGACCGGCTCTGGAGCGAGCGCGGCTGACCCGCGCGGTGCCGGCAGCGCTGGCAGCGCCGGAGCGCACCTTGTCGACCCGGCGACCGGAGCGCCGATGCCCGGGCCTGCCGCCGCGACGGATGCGCGGATCGGCGTGGAGCGGCAGCTGCCGAAGGTTCGGGATCTCGCGCCACTGCTGCAGTTCAAGAAGCCGACGCTGAACGCGCGGAAACGACGGCTCGACAACGCGTTGACGATCTGGGACCTCCGCGCGATCGCGGCGCGACGCACACCG
>NZ_BCSV01000004.1 GCF_001571045.1 Curtobacterium ammoniigenes NBRC 101786 | reverse complement strand
TTTTTCATGCCCAGATCGCCGCCATTGCGAGTCAGCCCCGCTCCCGGCGGGCCCCGTGCGAAGTCCTCGTTAGGTGTCCTCGGCGCGGCTGTTGAGTACGATCGACCAGCGCAGTCAACCCGCCTCGAGCGGACCATACCGGGACATGCGGACATGTGCCGCGTGAACCCCAACTGAACAGCGACGCCGGCCATAGCGGCCAACAATGATCAAGGAGCCTCCGTGTCCAACGCACATGACAGCGATTCGAACGATCGCGACGATCGCGGCCGGAACGGTCAGGAGTCGGGGCAGAGCGGTTCTCAGGGCTACGGACATGGAGATGGGCGACGATCAGGCGACCGTCAGAACACCGGCTCCGGCCGTGACCGAAGCGGCAGCGGGGGCGGCTCTCAGCGTGGCCATGGTGCCGCTCGTTGGCACCGCGGAGGCGACGAGCGTCGCGATCCACGCGGCGCGGGCGGACGCTCCTACGGATCGCGCGACGGTAACAGTCGCCCGGATGCTTCAGGCAGTGGCGACCGCCGGTCCGATTCGGCGGGACGCGACCGAGCAGCGGGACGCGGCGACTTCCGCGCACGGGGAGATCGATCCTCCCAATCCGGCCGATGGTCCAGCGGTCCACGAGAGTTCGAACGTCGGAGCACAGACGACCATGGCCGGACACCGCGGTCGGGCGAAGGTCGAGGCTATCGGCAGCAGGGCGGGAACGATCGCTCGGGAGATGGGGCGGAGCGTCGCTTCGATAGGCCGGAACGGCCGGGCGGTCACCAGGGCGGAACGAGTTCAGGAGATGCCCGCGGCTCGCGTCGATTCGGTGACCAATACCGCGGCGTGGAGCGCGGTGGCGGGTTCCGCGGAGGCAGCCGCCGCGACGATGGCCGATACTCAACAGACGGCCGCGACGGTGATCGGTCCCGTCCCGACCGTCGAGGCGCTGACCGATCGCGTCCAGACCGGCGTGACGGTGACTGGTCGCGTTCCAACCGTCGCGAGGGCGACCGCCACGGGCCCGACCGCCGCGACGGGAACGGTTGGCGCAAAGACAGTGGTTCCTCGCGAGATCGTGACGAGCAGCGGCCGCAGTGGAACCGTCATGAACCGGGCGCTCCCACGCACGGCGGCGGTAGCAGCGGCCGGTCTCGATCTGATCGACGTGACGGAGAGCGTCCGCAGCGACCATACGGGTCGAGGCCAGGCCAGCAGGACCGCGGGCGGTTTGGTACGTCCTCTGAGACCGGTCGAGGTCGATTCGGTGATTCGTCCAGTGGCGGTAGGGGCCGAATCAGTGGCTCCGACGACGGCGGCCGCCGTCGGTTCGGAGACGGATCCCGTCGCCCTGGGGCGCGCTTCGGCGAAGGCGCGCGGGACGAGTACGTCGACCGCGACCCCTTTGGGACGCGCTCGGTTCGTCCTCGTCACGACGATCCAGAGATTCCCGAGACCATCCAAACCCGCGACCTCGACCGGGGCGCTCGTGCGGAATTGAAGACGCTGAGCAAAGACAACGCGGATTGGGTTGCGCGTCACCTCGTGGCCGCGGCGCTGTTCATCGACGACGATCCCGAACGTGCGCATCAACATGCGCTGAGCGCCGGGCGGCGCGCGGGGAGGGTCGCAGTCGTCCGTGAGACGCTCGCCATCACCGCGTATCGCAATGGCGATTACGCGGCGGCGCTCCGAGAACTGCGAACGTACCGTCGGATCTCCGGTCGCAACGACCAGATCCCGATGATGGTCGACTGCGAGCGCGGCCTCGGACGGCCCGAGCGGGCCCTCGAGCTCGGACGTTCGGTGGACCGGGCCGACCTCGAACAGGCCGTACAGGTCGAATTGGCCATCGCGATGTCCGGCGCGCGCCTCGACCTCGGTGATCCCCAAGCTGCGCTCGGGGAGCTTGAGATTCCACAGCTGGATCCCACGACGGCCTACCCCTGGTCGCCCGGGCTCTACAGTGCTTACGCGGCAACCCTCGAAGAGCTCGGTCGGCAGGACGAGGCGGACGAATGGTGGGCCCGCGTCGACGCAGCGACTGCTGCGCTCGCGGAAGCCGCCGATGACGATGCATGGGAGACGATTGATGTGGTCGAGGAAACAGTCGAAGAGTCGGACGAGCCAGGCGGGTTCGACGAGTCCGACGCCGGCGACAGCTATGCCATCGACGACGACAACCCGACCGACGTCGACGGATCAGCTGCAGACTGACCAGCGGGAACCTCGAGCCCCGCTCGAGGGCGTCGACGTTCTCCTCGCCGATCTGGATGGCGTCGTCTACCGCGGCCGCAACGCGATCCCGCACGCCGTGGAAGCCCTCACCGCTGCAGCAGATGGTGCACGCGTCGGTTACATCACGAACAACGCTTCCCGGCGCCCCGAAGACGTCGCGGCACATCTCAGCGGGTATGGGCTCACCGTCGGCGCGGACGACGTGGTGACGAGCTCGCAGGCAGGGGTGCGCCTCCTGGCAGATCTCGTTCCCCATGGCGCGACCGTGCTCGTCGTCGGCGGGGTCGGGCTCACGACTATCGTCGAAGACGCTGGGTTCCGCGTCACTGACTCTGCGGATGCCGGGCCTGCCGCTGTCATTCAAGGCTTCTCGCCGGAGATCGGCTGGAAGCAGCTCGCAGAGGCATCGTTCGCGCTCGCGTCCGACATTCCCTGGGTCGCCACCAACATGGACTGGTCGATCCCGGTCGAACGTGGAATCGCTCCCGGGAACGGAACGCTCGTCGCGGCCGTGCATAACGCGGTCGGCCGGATGCCCGTTGTCGCGGGCAAGCCGGAGCGGGCCATTTTCGACACGGCCGTGGAGCGATTCGGCGGCGACCGTCGGCTGTTCATCGGCGACCGTCTGGACACCGATATCAAGGGCGCGAATGCGGCCGGGATCGACAGCGCGCTCGTACTCACCGGAATCGACCAGCCGAAGCAGGTCCTGGCGGCTGACGAGCGCTCCCGGCCGACCTACGTGCTTCGCGACCTCCGTGGTCTCAGCGAACCGTATCCAGCGGTCGAGCGCACCACACTTGCCGACGGGACCCGAGTCGTTCGGATCGGCGGCGCCGTCGTTCGGATGCGGCAACACATCGTCCGCGTCGAGGAAGCCGGCGGTGATTTCCTCAACCTCCTGCGCGCAGGGGCGGTCGCGATCTGGGACTCGGGCCTCGCGATCTACGGCCTCGACGTGGACCCTCAGCTCTACGCGGGCGAGTAGCGTGACCGCCATGCAGGAGGGGGCCGACAGCGTCGAGGATGTCCACGACGCCACCAGCGGAGCTGAGAGCGACAGCGCCGCCCAGGAATCGACGATCGCGGACTCTGTCGCGTCGGTCGAGGCGCTTCCGCTCGATCAGCATGTCGCAGGATTCGCGGCGCTTCACGATGCCCTCCGGGACCGCCTCGAGAACGGCGACGCGGCGGGTGCCTGAAACGCGGCTCGACACGCTGCTCGCAGCGCGCGGACTCGTGCGGTCGCGGACCGCAGCGGCGCGGCTCGTGCAAGACGGTCGCGTCACCGTGAACGGGCGACCCGTGGTGAAGGCCTCCACGCTCGTCGATGACACGGCCTCCCTCGCCGTCGAGGTCGAGTCCGAGTGGGTGTCGCGCGCCGCAGGCAAGCTCATCGCGGCGCTCGATGCATTCGCCGTCGACCCGAATGGCCGTGTCGTACTCGATGTCGGTGCGTCCACCGGCGGATTCACGCAGGTGCTCCTCGCCCGTGGAGCAGACCGAGTGCTCGCGCTCGACGTCGGCCACGGCCAATTGGACCCGCAGATACGAGCAGATCGACGCGTCGTCGCCGTCGAAGGATGCAATGTCCGCACCCTGACTCCTGTCGACTTCGACGCGATCGACAGCGCGGCATGCCGCACGTCGCTGATCGTCGGAGACCTCTCGTTCATCAGCTTGCGACTCGTGCTTCCAGCGCTCGCCGCATGCACACCGGCCGACACGATGGTGCTGCTCGTCAAACCACAGTTCGAGGTCGGGCGCAGTGGTGTTCGTGAAGGGATCGTCCATAACGCGGACCTCCGGCACGACTCGGTCATGAACGTTCTTTGGGCAGCATGGGACCTCGGCTTCGGCACGGACGGCGTCATCGAATCGCCCGTCGTCGGAACCCACGGCAACCGCGAATATCTTGTGCATCTGCGGCGGTCGCACGGGCGCAATCCGACAGAATGGATCGACCGAGTGACACAGCTGACAGGAGGCGCCGGATGAACGACGAGCGGCACATTCTGCTCGTGTCCCACACCGGTCGCAGTGACTCGATCGGCGCGGCACTCGAAGTCTGCGACATCCTGCACAGCGCGGGACTCACCCCGGTCATGCCGTTCGACGAATATGCGGACATCCGGCGCGCAGAAGCGAACGTCGGAGCCGTCCACATTCTCGGCGTCGATGTCCAGCCGGCCCAACTCGAGATCGTCATCGTGCTCGGCGGCGACGGCACGATCCTCCGCGCCGCCGAGCTCGTCCGCGGGACCACGGCACCCGTTGTCGGCGTGAACCTCGGCCATGTCGGCTTCCTCGCCGAGAGTGAGCGCGACGGCCTCACCGAAACGGTCCAGCGCGTCCTCAAGCGGAGCTATCGGGTCGAGGAACGCGTCACCCTGCAGGTCGACGTCGTCGTCGGCGAAGAGACCGTCTGGTCATCGTGGGCGCTGAACGAAGCCACGGTCGAGAAAGCGTCGCGGGAGCGCATGCTCGAAGTCGTCATCGAAGTCGACGGCCGGCCGCTCTCGTCATTCGGATGCGACGGCGTCGTGATGTCCACCCCGACCGGGTCCACCGCATATTCGTTCTCCGGCGGCGGCCCCGTAGTTTGGCCTGACGTGGACGCGATGCTTGCTGTACCGCTGAGCGCCCACGCGCTGTTCTCGCGGCCCATCGTCGTCGGACCCGACTGCGTCCTCGCGGTCGAGGTCCTCCGACGCACCAGCGGCGTCGGAGTCCTCTGGTGCGACGGCCGACGGACGCACGATCTGCCTCCCGGGGCGCGGGTCGAGGTGAAACGATCACCGGAGCCGGTCCGGCTGGCACGGCTCAAGAACGGTCCCTTCACCGATCGGCTCGTCGCGAAGTTCCAACTCCCCACGCAGGGGTGGCGGGGGCGGCACCATGAGGACGATGAATTCCGATGATCGAGGAGATCCGGATCCAAGACCTCGGCGTCATCGGTGATGCGACCCTCGAACTCGGACCCGGGTTCACCGTCGTCACCGGCGAGACCGGCGCGGGCAAGACCATGATCGTGACGGCGCTGGGGCTGCTGCTCGGCGCCCGCGCAGACCCCGGGGCCGTGCGCCGCGGCAAGCCGACGGCCGTGGTCGAAGGCCGGTGGCGCCTCCCCGCCGACCCTGCGGCAGCCGCGTCCGTCGTCGAACGGGTCGAAGACGCGGGAGGCGCCGTGGAAGACGGCGACCTCATCCTCACCCGGACGGTGTCCGCGGAAGGGCGCAGCCGGGCGACCGTCGGCGGCCGCAGCGCTCCGGTCGCCGTGCTCGGCGACCTCGCCGATGCGCTCGTCGCCGTGCACGGCCAATCCGATCAGATCCGACTCACGGCAGCCGCGGCGCAGCGCGCAGCGCTCGACGCGTACGGCGGTGCGGCGGTGACGCGCGCGCTGACTGTGTATCGCGACGTGTTCACGCGCTGGCAGGAGCACGCGGCGCTGCTCGCGCGCCTCACTGGCGACCGGGAGGCGCGGCTCCAGGAGGCTGCGCGCCTCCGGACAGCAGTCGACGAGATCGAACAGCTCGCCCCAGCGCCTGGCGAAGACACCGCGCTCGCGGAGCGCGCCGAACGTCTCGGCAACCTCGAGGAGCTTCGGCTCGCCGCGGGCCTCGCGCACGAGGCGTTGTCGAGCGAATCCGTGGGCGACACCCAGGACGTCGTCGGTCTGATCGAAGCGGCACGACGCGCGCTCGAACGCGTCGCCGGTGCGGACCCGCAACTCACTCCGGTGATCGATCAACTTGCCGAACTCGGATTCGCTGCCGCCGAAGCGTCCGCGGCGGTCTCGCGCTACCTCGGATCGTTGGACTCCGACGGCGGCCACGATCTCGAACTCGTCAATGAGCGGCGCGCCGCGCTCACCGCGGCCGTTCGGAAGCACGGCGTCGCATCGGTCGATGAGCTCCTCGCGTTCGCCGCGGAGGCGTCCGACCGGCTGCTCGAACTCGATGGCGACGACGATCGAATCGCCGCACTCGAGACAGCAGCCGTCGACGACGAACGGGAGCTCGCCGAAGCAGCGGATGCACTGACGACGGCTCGACGTGACGCCGCCGCGACGCTCGCGCGCCGAGTCACCGACGAGCTCGCGAATCTTGCGATGGCGGGCGCGGAGCTCGTGGTGCGTGTGGACGACGCGGGCGAGTATCGGCACGACGGGCGCGATCAGGTGTCGATCCTGCTCCAGCCCCACGCCGGCTCCGACCCTCGACCGATCGCCAAAGGTGCTTCGGGTGGGGAACTCTCACGGGTGATGCTCGCCATCGAAGTGGTGATGGCGGGTACGGCGCCCGTGCCGACGTTCGTCTTCGACGAGGTCGACGCCGGCGTCGGAGGCGCGGCCGCCATTGAGATCGGTCGTCGCCTTGCGGAGCTCGCGAAGACCACGCAGGTCATCGTGGTCACGCATCTCGCGCAAGTCGCGGCGTTTGCAACGAACCACCTCCGCGTTGTGAAGGACGCCTCCGGTGCCGTGACCGCGTCGAGCGTGCAACGGCTCACCGGCGCCGAACGGGTCGAGGAGATGGCGCGCCTGCTCTCCGGACTCACCGAAAGCGAATCCGGAATCGAACACGCCAAAGAGTTGCTCGAGCTCGCGCACGCCTGACCTGGGCGAGCAGCGCTCGGGCGCAAGAAGCCCGGCGCACGCTTGACACGCGCGAGAAGCGCGCCGGTCGCGACAGAGGCTCCGGCTCGCATAGGATGGAAGCCCGTGGCGGACACTCTCAGCAGCGGCACCCAGACCAACCCGACCCCGAAGGTCACGAAGCACATCTTCGTCACCGGCGGGGTCGTCTCGTCTCTCGGCAAAGGCCTGACCGCCGCCAGCCTCGGCAATCTGCTCACCGCCCGCGGGCTCCGCGTCGTCATGCAGAAGCTCGACCCGTACCTCAACGTCGACCCGGGCACGATGAACCCGTTCCAGCACGGCGAGGTGTTCGTCACCGACGACGGCGCCGAGACCGACCTCGACATCGGCCACTACGAGCGCTTCCTCGACATCAACCTGTCCCAGGCGGCCAACGTCACGACAGGCCAGGTCTATTCGACGGTGATCGCGAAAGAGCGTCGCGGCGAGTACCTCGGCGACACCGTGCAGGTGATCCCGCACATCACCGACGAGATCAAGCGCCGCATGCGCGAGCAGGCGTCGAACGAACCGCAGCCGGACGTGATCATCACTGAGGTCGGGGGCACCGTCGGCGACATCGAGTCGCAGCCGTTCATCGAGTCCGCCCGGCAGGTCCGCCACGAGCTCGGCCGGGCGAACGTGTTCTTCGTGCACGTGTCGCTCGTCCCGTTCATGAATGCGTCTGGGGAACAGAAGACCAAGCCGACCCAGCACTCCGTCGCCGCGCTCCGCTCGATCGGTATTCAGCCCGACGCGCTGGTGCTCCGCAGCGACCGCCCGGTCTCGGACGCGAACAAGCGCAAGATCGCGCTGATGTGTGACGTCGACGAGCGCGCCGTCGTCAACGCGGTCGACGTCCCCTCGATCTACGACATCCCGACGATGCTGCACAACCAGGGCCTCGACGCCTACATCATCGACGCGCTCGGTCTCACTGCGCACGACGTGGACTGGTCAAGCTGGAACGAAGTGCTTCGTGCCGTGCACGAGCCCAAGCGCGAGGTCACGATCGCGCTCGTCGGCAAATACATCGACCTGCCCGACGCCTACCTCTCCGTGACCGAGGCGCTCCGCGCCGGCGGTTTCGCCCACAACACCAAGGTCCTCCTGAAGTGGGTCGTGTCCGACGACTGCACCACCCCGGAGGGCGCCGCGAAGCAGCTTTCCGACGTCGACGGCATGTGCGTGCCCGGCGGGTTCGGCGTTCGGGGCATCGAGGGCAAGCTCGGAGCGCTTCGGTTCGCTCGCGAGAACGGGATCCCGACGCTGGGACTGTGCCTGGGCCTCCAATGCATGGTGATCGAATTCGCACGGCACGTGGCCGGGCTGCACGAGGCGTCGTCGTCCGAGTTCGATCCGGACACCCCGACCCCGGTGATCGCCACGATGGCGGAGCAGGTCGACATCATCGCCGCAGGCGAGCTCGGGGGCACCATGCGGCTCGGCCTCTACCCGGCGCACCTGCTCGAAGGCTCGCTCGCCGCCGATCTCTACGGCGCGACGGAGGCGTCCGAGCGGCATCGTCACCGCTACGAGGTGAACAACCACTACCGGGAGCAGATTGCCGACGCTGGCCTGGTGTTCTCCGGCACCTCACCCGACGGCACCCTTGTGGAGTACGTCGAACTCGACCGCGGTACGCACCCGTTCTACATCGGCACGCAGGCGCACCCGGAACTGCGCTCTCGCCCGAACCACGCGCACCCGCTGTTCGCGGGCCTTGTCGCCGCCGCGATCGATCGAGCGGAGGCGTCCCGCCTGTTCGAAGTGGACGGGGAGGACACCACCAGCGAGACGGCTGTCGATGCAGCCGACGTGGAGGCTGTGGCCGGCTGACGCAGGCGAGCCGACGGGGAGGCTGTGGCCGGCTGAGCCACGCGGGCCGCTGCGGAGGCTGCGGCGCGCTGACGGTCGCGGGCCGACGGGGAGGCTGTGGCCGGGTCCGTCCGAGCGCGGGCAGGATGGATGCATGACGATCGCTGACGAGCCCGCGAACCCGCCCATCATCGAGTCCGAGGTCGTCTTCACGGGCGCCGTGTGGGATGTCCGTCGGGACCGCGTCGACTACAACGGCTCCGAGATGGTCCGGGAATACGTCGCGCACACCGGCGCGACCGCTGTGCTCGCGGAAGACGAGGACGGCCGCGTTCTCGTGATCCAGCAGTACCGGCACCCGATCCGCAAGCGAGACTGGGAGTTGCCGGCAGGTCTCCTCGACCAGGAGGGCGAATCGCCGCTGGTCGCAGCGCAGCGCGAGCTGGCCGAGGAGGTTGACCTCATCGCTGAGCAGTGGGATCCGCTGCTGCAGTTCCACACCTCCCCGGGCGGCAACAACGAGATGCTGCACGTGTTCCGAGCCCGCGGACTCCGGGCGACGGACGCCGCGTTCGACCGCGAGCTGGAAGAAGCGGACATCGTGCAGCGCTGGGTGGCACGCGATGAGCTCATCGAGGCGGCGCTGAACGGCGAGCTCACGAATTCGATCCTGATGCTGTCGGTGCTCGCCGCGGATGCGGCTGACCGGCGCACGGCCGAACGCTGACCCACGAGCGTGTGCGCGTGACCACGTTCGACGCGGCGGTGGACACCTACCTGCGGCACGTCACGATCGAGCGGGGGCTCTCGCAGCACACGCTCGCCGCATACCGCCGGGATCTCGCGGTGTTCCGCGAATGGCTGGCCGCTTCGGCGCCCGTCGCCGAAGCGGCCGCGGGGCGCACTGGCGGGCGCGAGGCGCTCGACGACATCGGGAGCGTTGCCCGCGCCGATATCAGCGGATTCGTCGAACATCTCGCAACCCGGCCGGAGGGGCCGCTCGCGCCGCGCTCGATCGCTCGCATGCTCAGCTCCGTGCGATCGTTCACCGCGTTCCTGACCGCAGAGGGCGTGCTGCAGGCTGATCCGGCAGTGTCGGTCTCGCCGCCGAAGGCGCCGATGCGCTTGCCGAAGGCGATCAGCATCCCGCAGATGGAGGCGCTCCTCAGCGCCGTCGACGGCGACGACCCGGTGCGGTTGCGCGACCGCGCCCTGCTGGAACTCCTCTACGCGACCGGCGCGCGCATCTCCGAGGCGATCGGACTCAGCGTCGACGACATCATCGATGCCGACACGACGGACGACGACATCACGGTGGTCCGCGTCACCGGTAAGGGCGACAAGCAGCGCATCGTCCCCATCGGCAGCTACGCACACGCCGCGATCGACGCGTACCTCGTTCGGGCGCGGCCGATCTTCGCGGCGCGAGGGATCGGCTCCCATGCGCTGTTCCTTGGCCCCCGGGGTGCCCCGATGTCGCGGCAGAGCGCCTGGCTCGTGATCCAGGCAGCCGCGGAGCGGGCGAATCTCACTGCGCACGTGTCACCGCACACGTTTCGGCACTCCTTCGCGACGCATCTGCTCGAAGGCGGCGCGGATGTCCGCGTGGTGCAGGAACTCCTCGGGCACGCGTCCGTCGCGACCACGCAGATCTACACGATGGTGACCGCCGACATGCTGCGCGACGTGTACCAGACCGCGCATCCGCGGGCGCGAGGGGTGTGACGGACGCGCCCCGCGCCTCCCGGCCGGTGTCGGTGCGCTCGGTACGATGACGGGGTGAGCACGAAATCTTCCGCCCCTGCGACCGTCGGTCCGACCGGGCGGCCCGTGCGCGACTTCCCGGTGCCGGTTGCCCTCGACGGGCACGGCCCGGCTCGCATCATCACGCTCTGCAACCAGAAGGGCGGCGTCGGGAAGACGACGACGTCGATCAACCTCGGGGCCGCGCTCGCCGAGTACGGGCGGCGGGTGCTCGCGATCGACTTCGACCCGCAGGGAGCGCTGTCGGCGGGTCTCGGCGTGCGCACGCACGACGCGCCCACGGTGTACGACCTGCTGATGGGGTCGATCAAGGACCCGAAGCAGATCATTCAGAGCACGGCGACGCCGAACCTCGATGTGATGCCGGCGAACATCGACCTTTCCGCGGCAGAGGTGCACCTGGTCAACGAGGTCGCGCGGGAGCAGATCCTCGCCGGGGTGCTGCGGAAGGTGTCCGCGGACTACGACGTGATCCTCGTCGACTGCCAGCCCTCGCTCGGGCTGCTCACCGTCAACGCGCTCACCGCCGCGCACGGCGTGCTGATCCCGCTGGAGTGCGAGTTCTTCGCGCTGCGTGGTGTCGCGCTCCTCATCGAGACGATCGACAAGGTGCGCGACCGGCTGAACCCGGCGCTGCAGCTGGACGGGATCCTCGCGACGATGTACGACTCGCGGACCCTGCACTCGCGGGAGGTCATGGAGCGCGTCGTCGACACGTTCCAGGACGACGTGCTCGACACGGTCATCGGCCGCACGGTGAAGTTCCCCGACGCGACCGTGTCCGCCCGTCCGATCACGGAGACCGCGCCGGACCACCCGGCCGCTGCTGCATACCGGCAGCTCGCCCGCGAGCTGGTCGCGCGTGGTGCCGTCGCCTGACGGAGGCGAGTCGAGCCTCCGAGGTGCGGAGGCGGTTGGCGATCCGCAGGAGGCCGTGCCGCCGGCTGGCTTCCGTGTGCGGCTCCGCAATTTCGACGGGCCGTTCGACCTGTTGCTCTCCCTCATCACGAAGCGTGAGCTCGACATCACCGAGGTTGCGCTCGGTGAGGTGACGGGGGAATTCATCGCCTACGTGCGCGATGCCGAATCCGTCGACGAACTCGACGAGGCGAGCGAGTTCCTCGTCGTCGCCGCGACGTTGCTCGACCTGAAGGTTGCGGGGCTGCTGCCGCAGGGCGAGCTCGTCGATGCCGAGGACGTCGCGCTGCTGGAGGCACGGGATCTGCTGTTCGCGCGCCTCCTGCAATACCGCGCGTTCAAACAGGCCGCGTCGTGGTTCGGAGCGCAGTGGGCGACCGAGGCGCAGCGGCACGTCCGCAACGTTCGGCTCGAGGAGCGGTTCCGCGCCCGGACGCCTGAGCTGGTGTGGACGCTGTCGGTGCAGGACTTCGCGGCGCTCGCCGCACTTGCGCTCGCGCCGAAGGCGATCCCGACGGTCGGACTCGATCATCTGCATGCGCCGCTGATCAGCATCCGTGAGCAGGCCGCGATCGTGGTGTCGATCCTCCGCACCCGCGCCGAAGCGGGAACGCCGGATGTGCCGTTCCGCGAACTGGTCGCCGGGGTCGACGTGACGGGTATCGTGGTGGCTCGATTCCTCGCCATCCTCGAGCTGTACCGGAACGCGTCGATCAGTTTCGAGCAGGACGAGCCACTCGGAGAACTCATCCTCCGCTGGACCGCAGACGCGTGGTCCGACGAGAGTCTCGCCAACCTGGGAGCCGACTATGACGGATGAAGCGCGCGGCGTTGGTGCTGGCGGTCGTGCCGGGGCGGGTGCTGGTGGTCGTGGCGGAGCCGGTGCAGGTGCTGGGCACGGGGGCGGCAACGCGACTGCGGAGCCGGGTGGCGCCGACGAGATCGACGCCGCGCACGACGCGGAGATGGGCGACGGCCAGGAGGCTGTGGTCGCCGCCCGGGAGGCAGCCGCCGCTCGCGCGACCATCCCCATTGATCGGCAGTTGGAAGCGATCCTCATGATCGCGGATCAGCCGCTGAGTCTGGTGATGCTGGCGGCCGCTGTCGGTGCCCCGGTGCCGGCCGTCCGTCAGGCGATCGAGCGGCTCGTCGCCGACTTCGACGGTGAGGACGGGGGGATCCGGCGAGGATTCGAGTTGCGCGAGGTCGGTGGCGGCTGGCGCTTCTACGTTCGCGCGGACCTCGACCCGGTGGTTGAGCAGTTCGTCGAGGCGGAGCGACCGGCGCGGCTTTCCCAAGCCGCGCTCGAGACGCTCGCGGTCGTCGCATACAAGCAGCCCATCACCCGCTCGCAGATCGCATCGATCCGTGCGGTGAACGTTGACGGCGTGGTTCGAACGCTCGTCGCACGAGGACTCATCGCGGAATCGTTCACCGATGCCGAGACCGGCGCGATCAACTACGTGACAACGGACCTCTTGCTGCAGCAGCTCGGCATCAACTCGGTCGACGAGTTGCCGCTGATCTCGCCGCTCCTCGAAGACGGCTCGGAAGGATTCGGCGATGGTCGAGCGTGACGAGAACGATCGCGACCGTGATAGGCGGCGCGGCTACGGCAACGGCGGTGGACGCGGCGAACGCAGTGGGCGCGGCGGACGCGGCGACCGCAGCGGGCGCGGCGATCGCGGTGGGCGCGGTGGGCGCGGTGGGCCCGGGGACCGTGGCGACCGGTCGGACCGCGGAGGTCGTGCCGACACCGGAGGGCGCGGTAGCCAGGGGAGCACCGTGCGATTCAACGGCCGCCGGTACGTCGGCGGGACTGCTGACGCTCGAAACGTCCGTGATCGCCGCTCCAATCAGCACGCAGACGAGACGGGAGACCGTCGGCTGGGGGCATCTGGAAGGCCTGCGACCGACCGCGGCGCTCGCGCCGGACGACCGGCCACGGATCGCCGGGGCAGGCCCGAGGGTCGCCCCACGGTCGATCGTCGTGAGGGGGAGCGGGACGGCCACGGCCGCCCTGTGGAGGGCACTCCCGAACGTCCGCACATCCCGGAGTGGGACGACCGTGACGTGACGTCGGGTGCTGGGGGGAGCCTCCCGGCCGAGCCGCAGGGTGAGCGACTGCAGAAGGTGCTCGCGGCGGCGGGCGTGGCGAGCAGACGTGTGGCCGAGCATCTCATCGTCGAGGGGCGCGTCACCGTCAACGGCGAGATCGCCGACGAACTGGGGCGCCGCGTCGACCCCGACTCCGACGAGATCGCGGTCGACGGTGTCGCCGTGCAACTGGATCAGTCGCGCCGATACGTGGTCCTCAACAAGCCCAGGGGAGTCGTGTCGAGCATGCGCGACGAGCAGGGGCGCCCCGACCTGTCGCAGTTCACGGACGCGTTCGCGGAACGTCTGTTCAACGTCGGCCGGCTCGATGGGGAGACCTCCGGGTTGCTGATCCTCACGAACGACGGGGCGCTGGCGCACGTGCTGGCGCATCCCTCGTTCGGCGTGACCAAGACCTATGTGGCGAAGGTGCGCGGCGCCGTCACGCCGGCGACCGTGCAGCGCCTGCTCGACGGTGTGGATCTGGAGGACGGGCCCATCGCCGCCGACAAGGTGCGGCTGCTCGAGACCGGGCGAGGATCGTCGCTCGTTGAGGTGACGCTGCATTCGGGGCGGAACCGGATCGTGCGTCGGATGCTCGACGCGGTCGGTCACCCGGTGCAGGAGCTGGTGCGGCGGTCGTTCGGGCCCGTGCACCTCGGATCCCTCGGCGTCGGGCAGATGCGCGAGCTCACCCGGCAGGAACTCGGCGCGCTGCTCACGATCGCGCGGGGGGCCACATCGCCGCCCGGGAGGCGGTCGGCGGAGCAGTCCGAGTAGTCCACGGCGCACCTATCCACAGGTCCTCGGCATGCACTGCACACCGCGTCCTGCGGCGCCCGGATCACTGGGCTCGCTCGCTAGGCTTGCCGCGTGACCGACCCGAACTCCGCACCAGACCGCCGCCTCCCCGGCCCGGTCCGGGTGGTCGGCGCTGGCCTTCTCGGCGCGTCGATCGGGCTCGGGCTCCGGGAACGTGGCGTCGACGTCATCCTCGCCGATGCATCACCGGCAGCCCTCGCGCTCGCCGTCGACTACGGTGCGGGCCGCGCAGCGCAACCGGACGACAATCCGCAGCTCGTCGTCGTCGCCGTGCCGCCGGACGTGACCGCGGAGGTCGTCGCGCGTGAGCTCGTTGCGTTCCCACGCGCGATCGTGACCGACGTTGCGAGCGTGAAGTCGGGCCTCCTGACCGAACTGCAGCGCCAGGGCGCCGACATCACGCGGTACGTCGGCTCGCACCCGATGGCCGGACGGGAACGCAGCGGACCGATCGCGGCGCGGGCCGACCTGTTCACCGGCCGACCGTGGGTGATCGCCCGGCATGACGCCGTGCGCTACCAGGACGCCGCCTGCGTCGAGGATCTTGCGCTGGACCTCGGGGCGACCGTCGTGCCGATGGACCCGGAAACGCACGATCGCGCGGTCGCATTCGTGTCGCATGCGCCGCAGCTCGTCTCAACGCTCATGGGCTCACGGTTGCGTGATGCGCCGGAGGGCGCCCTCGGTCTCGCCGGCGGCGGCGTCCGCGACGTCACACGGGTGGCGAGCAGCGACCCAGCCTTGTGGGTGCAGATCATCGGAGCCAACGCGCACAACGTGCGACCAGTGCTCGAGTCGCTTCGCGCCGAGCTGGATACCCTCATCGAGGCGCTCGCCGAACCGTCTGCGCCCGGTTCGCGTCGCGCGGTGGCTGAGGCGATGACCGCCGGTAATCTCGGGGTCGAGCGACTGCCGGGGAAACACGGCACGACACGCCGCTTCAGCCAGGTGGTCGTCCTCATCGACGACAGGCCGGGACAGATCGCGGCGCTCCTCACCTTCATCGGCGAACTCGGCATCAACCTGGAAGACCTCCGACTGGAGCACTCGCCCGGCGCGCAGATCGGTATCGTCGAAGTTTCGGTGGTTCCGGAAGCCGAGCAGCGCCTGGTCGACGAACTCGAGTCCGCAGGCTGGAGGATCGCGGCGGCATGGGCGTGAGCCCTCCGATCCCGGATCCCAATGCCCGCACCACACCTCTGGAGGCGCATCCCGCATGACCGATCAGACTGCCGGCAGCGACGCTGCCATGAACGAGCGCGCCGGGGGATACGACCAGCGCATCCACGATGCGGCGGACGCGCAGTCCGGCGTCACCGGAGGGCCGGACGGACCGGACACGGGCCTCCCGACGCCGGCGGGCCAGCAGGGGCCGCTCGCACCGGGCGGCGACCTGACCGGTGGCGATGACGGCCAGGGTGGCGGGGAGCCAGGGTTCACGCGGTCGCCGCTGCCCGCGGGCATGCCGGACGGCGCCTACGTTGCGAAGTTCGTCATCGCGGTCGACGGACCGGCAGGGAGCGGCAAATCGTCGGTATCTCGAGCAGCGGCGCGAGCGCTCGGCTTTGCGTACCAGGACACCGGAGCCGCGTACCGCGCGCTCGCGTGGCATGCGCTGCAGGACCATGACGACCTCGACGACCCCGCAGCGGTGCTGTCGAGCTGGGACACGTTCCACTACGAGATCGGGACCGACCCGGACGACTACTTCGTGCGCGTCGCCGGCGTCGACGTGACGGAGGCGATCCGCACCCCGGAGGTGACTGCCGCGGTTGCTCACATCGCCAAACTGCCTGAGGTTCGCGCGCGGCTCGTGCAGCTGTTCCGCACAATCATGCGGAACACCGATGCGCCCGGCATCGTGACGGAAGGACGTGACATCACGACCGTCGTCGCCCCCGATGCAGAGGTGCGGATCCTGCTGACCGCGGACGAGTCCGTTAGAATGGCTCGGCGCTCCGCGGAGCACACCCCGGATTCCGCGCGCGAAAGCGCAGAGGCCCTCGCTCGCCGCGATCGCGCGGATTCGAAGGTCGTGGACTTCATGAACGCCGCAGAGGGCGTGACAACCCTCGACTCCACTCATCTCGACTTCGATCAGACCGTGCAAGCGGTGGTTGATCTGGCCCGCGCCGCGAACTGACGCAGCATCGGCCCGCACGCAAGGACGGCATCATGGCGCAACAGGGCAACTGGAACGACAGCGACGACGAATTCCCCGAGTACGACTCGCGGCTTGCGGAGCGGCTCGACGCGATCGACGACGTCGAGGCCGAGCAGCGGGCGACCGCACTGCGCGCGGGCCTGCGCGACTACGAGCTGGAGGACGAAGACCTCTCCCTGCTCGACGCCGGCATCGAGGGCGAGGACGGCTACCACTACCTGCCGGCGCTGCCCGTGCTCGCGATCGTCGGGCGCCCGAACGTTGGCAAGTCCGCCCTGGTGAACCGGATCCTCGGCCGCCGGGAGGCCGTCGTGCAGGATGTCCCCGGCGTCACCCGCGACCGCGTGTCCTACAAGGCGGAGTGGAACAACAAGTGGTTCACCGTCGTCGACACTGGCGGCTGGGAGCCGGACGCGAAGGGCATCAACGCGTCTGTTGCAGCGCAGGCGGAGGTCGCCGTCGACCTCGCCGACGCAGTGCTGTTCGTCGTCGATGTGACCGTCGGTATCACGGCGACGGATGAATACGTCGTTCGCATGCTGCGCTCGTCGAAGCGCCCTGTGATCGTCGTCGCCAACAAGGCGGATGACGAGCGTCGTGACCTCGACGCGTCCGAGCTGTGGAACCTCGGTCTCGGTGAGCCGCATCCGGTGTCTGCGCTGCACGGCCGGGGTGTCGCGGACCTCCTCGACGTCGTCATCGCGACGCTGCCCGACGAGTCCGCGGTGGCCAAGCAAGAGGTCGGGGGCCCGCGGAGAGTCGCCATTCTCGGCCGCCCGAACGTCGGCAAATCATCGCTGCTCAACAAGGCCGCGGGGGAGGAGCGGGTCGTCGTCAACGATCTCGCCGGGACCACTCGCGATCCGGTGGATGAGCAGGTGGAGCTCGGCGGCAAGATCTGGCGGTTCGTCGACACCGCCGGTATCCGGAAGCGCGTGCATCTGCAGCAGGGCGCCGACTTCTATGCATCCCTGCGCACGACCGCCGCGCTTGAGAAGGCCGAGGTCGCCGTGGTGATTCTCGACGTGACGGAGACGATCTCGACCCAAGACCTCCGGATCATCGACCTCGTCCTCGAGTCGGGTCGCGCGCTCGTGCTCGCGTTCAACAAGTGGGACATGCTCGACGACGACCGTCGTCGGTACCTGGAGCGAGAGATCGAGCAAGACCTCGCACACGTCGCGTGGGCGCCGCGGGTCAACATCTCCGCGCGCACCGGCCGACACCTCGACCGGCTCGTGCCCGCGCTCGAGACCGCTCTCGAGTCGTGGGACACCCGTATCCCGACCGGCAAGGTCAACGCGTTCATCGCGGAACTCACGCAGGAGCACCCGCACCCCGTGCGCGGTGGCAAGCAGCCGCGCATCCTGTTCGGCACCCAGGCCGCCAACCGGCCGCCGACATTCGTGCTCTTCACGACCGGGTTCCTCGACCCGCAGTACCGGCGATTCATCACCCGACGACTCCGCGAGGTGTGGGGCTTCGAAGGAAGCCCCATCGTCGTGAACATGCGGGTGCGGGAGCGCCGGAAGCGCTAAGTCGCCGTGCGGCGGGGGCTGGGAGTGAGCGCAGCACAGACTGGCTCAGTACCCGCGTTCCGCAACCTGGCCTCCCAGGCGACGTGACGGTTGCGGCGCATCGCATGCGCGATGATGGGTGGGCAGGAGCCTGAATCGTGGAAGGGGCCGCGCACCCGTGGCGGACGTGTTGCATCGAAGCGAACCGACCGGGGTGTCGGCGCTGGCCGATCGACTCTTCCGGGTGCTGCGCATCGACATGCTCGCGGGTGGCAGGCATTGGCGGTATCGCATCGAAGAAGAGATGCGACAGCACCCGTCGACCGCGAGGATCTTCCGTTGGGTTCGCGTATTCCTCGCGATCGAGACACTCGTCGGTATCGCAGCGCTCGTCGTCGCTATCGTGCTTGCCAGGTCCGGAGTCGCCGTGCCGCTCGCGGTATGGCTGCGGGCCACGGTGGTGCTCCTCATCACGCTCTCGCTCTATGTGTTCGCGTGGCGGGCGCAACTCGGCTACTGGTGGGCGTTTTCGAGGCTCCAGCTGTTCAGCGTGATCTTCCCCGCAGTGACGCTCGTCCTCGCATCAATTCCCGGGCTCTACCCGATGTGGATGATCGCCGAGCAGATCATCTTCGCCGGGCTGATGCTCGTGATCGCCGGCTTCCTCCACACGAAGCACATGCGTGCTGCGTACCCCAAGCCGTCACGTGAGCGCCGCCCGGGGCGGTAGATCGGTTCTCACTGAGCGTCCGACCTGGAGGCGCGGGTCCGGTATGCTTGCTTGGTCGCTCTGGTCGAGCGGCACCAGAGCCCCCGGGCTCTCGGGCTGTGGCGCAGCTTGGTAGCGCACTTGACTGGGGGTCAAGGGGTCGCAGGTTCAAATCCTGTCAGCCCGACCGCAGGGGCGTGTTAACAACTGTCTTAAGAACTCTCCGCAAAAGTGAAGGCCCGCTGTCGATGGACGGCGGGCCTTCACTTTTTCAGTGTGGCTGGCGGTCGGGGCGGCTCAGCTGCTGCGTGTTCGGTCGGTTTGGTTGAGCGGGATGGATTTCGACGCGCTTTTGGGCGCGCCGAATCGTTCTGAACCGTCCCCGGTTTGATGCCGCTTCCTTTCGAGCGTGGAAGGAAGATAGAGATCATGCCGAAGAAGATTCCGGAGGAGACCAAGCAGCGGGCGACGCGGCTGGTTCTGGATCATTTGGATGAGTATCCGAACCTGACGGCCGCATGCGAGACGGTCTCGTCACGGTTGGGCATCGGCGCGGAGTCGCTGCGTCGGTGGGTGCGTCAGGCGCAGGTCGATGCCGGTGACCGGGTCGGGGTGACCTCGTCCGAGTCCGAGCGGATCCGCCGGCTCGAGCGGGAGAACCGTGAGCTGCGTGAGGCGAACGCGATCCTGAAGGACGCGGCGGTTTTCTTCGCCGGGGAACTCGACCCCCGACGCCGTTGATCCTCGCGTTCATCGAGGAGCAGCGGATGAAGGGCCCCGCGGTCGGGTCGGTCTGCGACGTTCTGCGATCGCAGGGCGTGCGGGTCGCCGCGCGGACATATCGGGCCTGGAAGCATGCCGGCGCCAGCGACCGGGACCACGCCGATGCGCTGGTCATCGACGCGCTGCTGGAAACGGTGGGGACCCCGGAGAGCATGTATGGGAGACGGAAGATGACGGCGCTGCTGCGTCGCCGCGGCCTGGCCGTCTCGGCCCGGCGGGTGGATCGGTTGATGCGGGAGTTGGGCATGCGCGGGCGCACCCGGGGTCGGGGCGTGCGCACCACGATCCCGGATACGAACGCGACCCGGGCGCCGGACCTGCTGGATCGTGACTTCACGGCGCCCGCGCCGAACCTGCGCTGGGTGGCGGACTTCAGCTATGTGCGCACCTGGGCAGGATTCTGTTACGTGTTGCGCCCCGGGTCTGGTGGAGGCTCCTGATATCCCGAAAGGATGAGGGGCATGCCGAAGTTGAGGAAGTATCCGCCTGAGTTGAAAGAGCGGGCTGTGCGGCTGGTTCTGGCCGCGCGTGATGAGGATGGTGGCCGTCGTGGCGCGTGCACTCGGGTCGGGCAGCAGCTCGGGATCCCGTCGGACACGCTTCGCGGCTGGGTTCAGCGAGCCGAGGTCGATGGCGGTTTGCGGCCGGGCCGCTCCAGCGACGACGCGGAACACATTGCGAACCTTGAACGCGAGGTCCGCGAGTTGCGTCGGGCGAATGCGATTCTTCGGAGCGCGTCGGCTTTCTTCGCGGCGGAGCTCGACCGCCCACACAGCTGATGGTTGATTACATCGACGCGCACAAGGATGCGTTCGGGGTCGAGCCGATCTGCGAGGAACTGCCGATCGCCCCGTCGACGTATTACGCCGCGAAGACCGCCCCGCCGTCCGCGCGGGCGCTCAGCGATGAGCGCGCGTTGACCCAGATCCGCCGGGTCCATGCTGAGAATCTCGGCGTCTACGGGTCCCGAAAGGTGCACGCTCAGCTGCGCCGCGAGGGGCACACGCTCGCACGGTGCACCGTCGAACGGCTGATGCGTCGCGACGGGCTGCGCGGAGTCACTCGAGCCCGCGGCCCGCGCACAACGGTCGCAGGTGATCCTGCCGAGCTGCCCCTGGATCTGGTTGAGCGCGCGTTCACCGCAACACGCCCCGACCAGCTCTGGGTCGCGGACATCACCTACATCCGCACCTTCGCCGGCTGGGTCTACGCGGCGTTCGTGACCGACGTATTTTCTCGACGGGTGGTGGGCTGGCAGCTCTCCACCAACCTGCGCACCGATCTCGCCCTCGACGCCCTAGAAATGGGCATCTGGACCCGGGAACACGACGGCCACGACACCACCGGGCTCACCCATCACAGCGACCGAGGAGTCCAATACCGCGCGATCCGCTACACCGAACGACTCGCCGAAGCCGGCGCGGTCGCGTCTGTGGGCTCCCGCGGCGATAGCTACGACAACGCCCTCGCCGAGGCGTTCAACTCGCTCTTCAAAGCCGAACTCGTCCGTCACCGCGGCCCTTGGAGATCGATCGAGGACCTCGAGTTCGCCGTCGCCGAGTACATCGACTGGTTCAACCATCGACGCCTGCACTCAGCGATCGGAATGATCCCACCCATCGAACACGAACAGCAGCACTACCATTCACACCGAACCCCGGATCGCAACAGCGAACGGGTCACCGCGAGCCTCCGATAAAGCCGGGGCGCAACACACCGCCACGCACGCCCCGGCTACACCCTCGTTTGCGACGAGCCTGATTATGTGCGTTGCATTGGTGCACGCCGCGCCGGATGTTGCACACAGGCGCAGCGTACTCCCCCGCGGCAGCAGTCCCCTTCCCCACCTGATCTTCATAGCGCAACAGGTAATCAGGTCATGGGATAGGTCCGGAATCTCTAGCAGTTCCACCGGTTAGCCCCGGACGAACAGTGACCGCGGCACGCGAAACTCAACGCCGAGTACGGCGAAGACGGTCATCGGGTTGATCCGGGCAAAGCTCTCGCTTCACGGCCGGCTCAGTCCCGAAGGTCGGCCACTATGGGCAGGGCGTGAGGGCCTCGACATCGGCCGACAGAGCTGCGGGACCGCCGATGATAATCACACGTTGCACGTCGTGCTGGCCGAGCGCGGTGAGAGTGCCAGGAGGCACGCAGTCACCGGGCGTGATGTATACGGGCGCTCCAAGGGTGCCCGCGAGCGCCCCGGCCACCAGGCCGTCCGGAAAATTTGTGCCGAGCGCGAAGACTGCGGTGCTGTTACTTGGCTCCTCCGGAAGGTCGACCCATTCGTTGGCTTGCACCGACGTGTCATAACGGTCGGAACCCGCCAACCGTACCGGCTGATCCCAGCCTGTCCTCGGCGTCGCTTTGGCCTCAAGATCGTTGCTGATGTCCTGTTCGATTCCGGCGGACACCGTGTTCGTCCCACCCGCTATGTAGATCACCTTCGAGCCCAGCTTGTCGATCTCCGCCTTGGTTTGCGCGTCGAGGGTCCCTTCGGACCCGTTCACGAGCAGGATCGGGGCTCGTAGCCATGCGGCCGCGCCGCCCGCAGAAAGTGCGTCGGGGAAGTTGTTCCCGGTTGCGACGACAGCGTTGCTGGCGCCGCTGGGATAGGCGAAGTCAGCGATGGCACGTGAGGTCCCGAACCTGTCCGCTCCCGCGAGTCGGATCTCCGTCGACGCTGGGGAGGCCGCTAGCGCTTGAGCAGCGACGGTTGGCGACACCGAAACACTCCCGCCGACGATGACGATCGTTTTTGGAGCCAGACGTTGCAACTCCGAAGCCACCAACCCTGGGAGCGAGTTGGGCTCGGTGAGTAGCAGTGGTCCACCGAGGTGAGCGGCCGCGGGCGCCGCGGCGAGCGCGTCTGGAAAGTTCTGCCCATCAGCGAGGAACGCTACGTTCACGCCCGTTGGGTAGACAGGCCTTCCGTCGAGGGTGAGTGACGAGACGGCTGTGCCGGTGCTGTAGCGATCGGAACCGAACACCCGGGTGGATGTGGGGAGCGCGACGGTCAAGGAGACCTGTGAGTCCTGCCCGGCCATCAACGTCACCGGCTCGGACACGCCGATGACTCCGGAAGGTCCGGTGGCGACAACCCTGTAGGTGCTTCGCCACAGATCCTGGAAGGTCGTCGTGCCGCCTATCCCGCTGAGCGATTGAGGGAGCGCGGCTGACTGCCATTGCCCGTCCGGTTGGAGCCATTCCGCCGAAATCTTCAACTGGGCGGCTGCCGCGCAATCGCCGCAGGTCACGTTAGCGACGAGCGCGGACACGTGGTCCACGACAAAGTTGACGGTAACGCTGGCGCCAGCAGCCACAGTTACCATGGCGTATTGGATGCCGGTGTCCGAGAAGCCCGAAGTCCGCGACGGGGCCTGGAGTTCGTAGAAGCCAGCTGCCAGCCCCGTGATTGTGTAGGTTCCGTCCGCTCCAATCGATCCGTAGAGGGGAGCCGGGGCTTGAGAGGGATCGTCGGTCTGCTGGAACGCAAGAACCTGTTCTCCCGCGGATGACACCACTCCCGCAGACGTGAGCACGGTGCCGCTAATCGTCGCGGTGACGGTGGCTTGAGCCGGCGAAGAACCAGCCGAGGTGGCGAATAGCGCCGCGATCAGGGCGATCACCAATCCAACGATCGGGCGCCCTAGCTTGCTGCGATGAATGATCATGTGGTCCCCCGGCCGCTCGTGATGGAGGCACCGACGCGGATGATGGTTGCGAATTCCATCGCACAGTAGCGCACCTGTGCGGGTTCCGCAGCCCGAAGCGGCGTCCAGGACCGCCGACACCGGCCCGGGCATCGCTCCGATGTACCGTGCGATTCGCAGCGCCAAATGCGTGTGCCGATAAAGCGAAAAAGTTCCCCCAAAAGGGGGAGCCAATCCATGACTCAACCTCAGTAATGTGTGGTTATCTGGCTGAACCCGGAATCGAAGATCGGTAGGAACACAAGATGGTCGCACTCATCGTTCTTTTCTTGCTCGCCGCCGCTGTCGCGGCGTTCGTGCTCGTGCGCCGGCGGAAGCAACAGAAGCTCAATGCGATGTCACCAGCGGAGCGGGAGCTCCATGACGCGCAAGACGAATATGACCTCGCTGTACGCGCCGCGGAACGGAACCTCGCCGCCGAGTTGAAAGCCCGTGACCGGCGCATCAAGCAAGCAACTGCCATGGTGTCTGCAGCTGTAGCTATGGGGAATCGGACGCTCGGGAGCTATCGCGGAAAGGACGGTGCTGTCACCGTCACCGAACGTGTCATCACAACGAGCCAGGGGACGTTCCCGTTAAATCCCAATGTCACCGCAGTCGCCGATACCGCGGGCGGACTCGCAACATCGAGTCGGTCTACCCTCACTCGCATCGCCGCGGGCGGCCTCCTCCTCGGGCCCGCAGGGATGCTGCTGGGTGGCATCGCAAAGAAGTCCAAAGTGCACGACACGCGTGAGCTTTACCTGCTCGTGGAATCACCGAACCAATTCGCCGTGCTTGTCACGTGCGATCCCAACGACGGACAGAAGGTCCGGCAGTTGGCAATGACAATTCGGCAGGCGGCGATAAACTCCACGGTTGCGGCGGAACGTCGCGCTATCGCCGCCGCAGAAGCGCAGCAGAGCCTCGAGCGGGAGCAGATGGACGAAGTAGCAGTGCTGGCCGCGTCCGCGGCGTTGGAAGCGGCGAAGAGCAACACTGGGCGCCTCGCGCAAGCGCAGCTCGCACTTCCAGTAGCTCCACCGTCCGCTGCGTAGTTTTGAAGTGCCGGCAGCGGTCTGCTCGGCACGAGTGCGAGCAGTGCTCTGATTGGGAGCAGTAGCAGAGGCGGCGACCGGTTCACACGGAGGCCTAACGGGTGCTCTAGCTCGACGAGCCGCCTATCTCGGGGTGCCCTCGCATCTCACCATCGGACGTCGCGTTCCACCCGCACCTGAGGCATGCCTTCACCGCTCTATCCTTCTTCGCCGTCTGTCCTGGGTCGCGCCCGACCCTGAATGGGCGCGGTTCGGGTCGGCGCTGAGCCCCGGATGATGCCCAGCGGACCGTGGTTGGGCGGGCGAGAAGGCAACTGGATGCGCCAGAGCATAGGAACACCCCGGCGGCCGGTCATCGGCGCTTCTGCACGCAACGACGGCTGCTGAACAAGCCCCTTTGACGCCACGATCGCGCCACTCCCGCCAACCGGGACGCTGGGAGAGGCCCAATCCTGCTTATCCGGGGACGTGGCCTCGTTCGTTGTTGTAGCGCGCGGCCGGGCACCTTTCGTCGCGATCCGGGCCTCCCGGACGCGCAACGCACCATCCGGCGTCGCGACGCGGACCCAGCCGGGACGTTCGGCCCTCCTCCGCGTCCGTGCACCTCGGGAGGCTGTGGCTGCGAGAGCCGCACCGGGCAACGCGAGCACACAAGCCCGTTGCCCCTGATCAGGAGGGCGCCAGACATGAAGGCAGCAGTAGTCCACGCATTCGGGGAACCATTGACCATGGATGAGCGGGATATCCCCGATCCTGGGCCGGGTGAGATCCTCGTTCGGATCGAGGCGTCCGGGCTCTGTCACACCGATATTCATGCTGCGCACGGTGACTGGCCCGTGAAGCCGACTCTGCCGTTCGTTCCGGGGCACGAGGGAGTCGGGATCATCGAGGCGCTTGGCCGTGGAGTGATGAGTCGTGCTGTCGGAGAGCGCGTGGCGCTCCCGTGGCTCGGATACGCATGCGGACAGTGCCGGTACTGCATCGACGGCCGCGAGACGCTCTGCGAACAGCAGCGCAACACCGGGTACTCGGTCGACGGTGCCTTCGGGCAGTTCGCGCTTGCGCATGCGCGGTTCGCTGTTCCCGTTCCCCCGGGCGTTGACCCCTGGGACGCGGCTCCGCTGACGTGTGCGGGCGTGACGACGTACAAGGCTCTGAAGGTCGCCGCTGTTACGCCATCGGAGACGGTCGCGGTGTTCGGGGTCGGTGGTCTCGGTCACCTCGCCGTTCAATATGCGCGGGTCTTCGGCGCGCGGGTCATCGCCGTGGATGTCGAGCCTGACAAGTTGCAGCTCGCCCGTGACCTCGGTGCGGACATGACCGCGGACGCCTCGTCGGGCGATGCGGACGCGCAGATCCGGGAGTTGGGAGGCGCCGATGTCGCCATCGTGCTGGCTGCATCGTCGACCGTGTTCGAGCAGGCGTTCCGGTCGTTGCGGCGCGGAGGCCGACTTGTATGCGTTGCGCTTCCCGCGGAGGGCATGATGAGCCTCCCGATCTTCGACACGGTTCTGAAAGGGATCTCGATCATCGGCTCGATCGTCGGGACCCGTCAGGATCTCGCGGAGGTGTTCGCGTTGCACGCCGCCGGCCGGACGCGTGTCGTGCTGGAGCGGCGTCCTCTCGACACCGTCAACGACTCCATGGCGGATGTGCTGGCCGGACGCGTTCCGGCGCGCGTCGTGTTCGAGATGCCTCCGATCAACCGAGACGAGCTCGTCGAGATCACGGGCTTTGACGCCGAGGCGGCGCGGTGAGCGAGCGGACATCTGCGTAAGGGGGGGTCGGGTAATCACCACTCCCCGGCGACCCAACCGATTCTCCGCGACGGTCGCGCTGGGAGGCTCTGCGAGCTCGTCTCAGGCCGCGACCCCGTATCCTGGCGACGCACCCGGTTCGCTTCGGCGAGCGCGCGAACGTCGGAACGGCTCGTCACCTCGTCTCCGATGGAGGCGCGTGTTCGGCCTTCGTCTGTCCGCCGGACCCCAGCGCGGTCGCTGAAGCGGGAGTGCGCGTGCGTTGTCGGTGAGGGAAAGGGAAGGCATTGCTCGGCACCCTGACACGGCGACTCACAGCGAGAGGCGCGCCGCTGTATCAGCGATCCCGGCACGTGCTCCGGCTCGTCAAAGACCTTCCACAAGACCGTGCGTGGCATCGACACATCGGATCGATCCTCGTCCACGGGATCGAGACGAGCGGACCGCTCCAATTCAACGCTCGGACTCCGGCGATACCCATCATCATGTGCCTGTGGAATCGTCCCGAGCGTCTCCATCACATCCTGAACATGCTGGACGAGCTCGACAACGAGCGTCCGGTTCAACTGATTCTGTGGAACAACAACCCGAACGACGCCGAGTACTACCACCGCGAAGTCGGGATCTGGCGGCAGAACCACGAGCCGAATCCCGCTCAGGGCGGTACCGGTGCGCTTCGCGCGGTTGACCTGGTCAACAGTCCCAGGAACATCGGGGGACTGGGCAGATTCGTGGTGGCGCGGCTCGTTCGCAACGCGGGGTATGCCGGCCCAGTGATCACGCTGGACGACGATCAGAACGTCAGCACGCGATTTGTTCTCGATCTGCTCAGCGACTGGTCCCACCATTCTGTGATCCCGTGGTGGGGCTTCCGTCTGCACGGGTCCTACTGGCGCCGTTCGGAGATCGGCGCGGGCGATGTTCCCGACCACGCCGGAACCGGAGCGACGATGCTCGATGTCGACATCGTCGCCGACGACCGGTTCTTTGTTCGATTGCCTCGGAGATACGCGTTCCTTGAGGACCAGTGGATGACGTTTGTCGCTCAGCGGCTTGGATGGCGGATCGTCAAGGGAGACACGGAAGTGGAACTCGTCTCGGAGGAGAAGAATCAGTACCACGGACTCAAGCCGCTGAAGGACGTCTTCTATACCTGGCAGCGGACAGTCGGGCCGTGGTGGTTCGCACGGCGCGCTGAGCACGCATCGTGGAACCGGGGAACGCTTCGTTCAGCTCCCGGGCAGAACGAAGCGACGGACGTCGCGTTCGTCGAACCGCGAGCAAGCAACCATCCCTGAACGCGTCAGTTCTGACGACGCCCCACTCTCCCGCGCCGACCCTGCCGGACCGGCTCGTCCGACCCGCATCGATGGCAAGATGACCCAGTGCACTTCCGGGAACTCGACTTGGACGCTGCCGAGATCCCATTGCACGGTGGCGACGTCACCGAGGGACTCGTTCGAAAGGGCGACACGGTTCGCCGCCCGCGGTCCGCATCATCGGAACCGGTCGGCCTGCTGCTCCGAGAACTCGAACGCAGGGGCTTCGATGGCGCTCCTCGGCACCTCGGCACCGATACCCAGGGCCGAGACGTTCTGTCGTTCATCGACGGCGAGGTTGCGATTCGACCGTGGCCGGATTGGGTCGCGGACCCGGAGCGCGCACGCAGCGTCGCGCGACTTCTTCGGCGCTACGACGACGCTGCCGAACACATCGGTGTGCCGGAGTGGTCGCTGACGCTGGCGACCCCGGATCCGGAGGGGGCGCCTCCCAACCGAATCCGGAATCCGACGCTGATCGGCCACTTGGACGTGACGCCGGAGAATGTCGTCTTTCGGGACGGCGCCGCTGTGGCGCTCATCGACTTCGATCTCGCACGGCCCGCAACCAGAGCATGGGAACTTGCGAACGTGCTCCTGTGGTGGGCGCCGTGGATGCCCGCGGAGGACCGTGAGCCGGTTCTTCGCGACGCCGATCCGTTCGAGCGCGGCCGACTCATCGTGGACGCCTACGGGCTGGATGCCGCGGGACGAGCGGAGGTTGTGCCGGTGTCGCAGAACGTCGCAGACCGCTCATGGCACCTCATGCGGCGCCGCGCCCACACCCTCGGGGGAGGGTGGGCACGAATGTGGGACGAGGGGGTCGGCGACCGTATTGTTCGTCGGCAGCGCTGGCTGTCGGAGAACGCATCCGCCTTGTCGGAGGCCGTGGCCGGCTGACGGACGAAATGCCGACCCGCTTCGCGCACGCCCGCGATGAGGTGCCAAGAGAGCAAGGGCGCGACACTCAGCGGTCGTAGCCGGAGAAGTCCTCGTCATGAATGCGGCTGCGCTTCACGTGCGCATCTGAGAGGGCATCGACCGCTGCACGAACCATGCGGGGCGTCCCGACCACGTAATGGTCGTAATCCCGCGGCTCGCCGTGAGTCGACCGGAGCGTCTCGACACTGAGGCGCCGCCGTTCCCCTTGCCATGATTCGTCCCGCGTCATGACCGGAATGATCTCGAAGCCCGGGTTGTCTTCGGCGAGCTTGAGGAGCTCGGCGAGATAGGCCGCCGATGACGCACTTCGATTCAGATAGACGAGTCGCACATCGTGCAACGCATTGCGATGATCCAGCTCACGGAGCATGCTCACGAACGGCGCGATCCCGATGCCTCCGGCGATGAAGGACAGTGGGCGCCGACGCTTCTCCGGCAGGACGAGATCACCTTTGATTCGTTCGATGGTCACGGGATCGCCATCGACCAGCGCGTCGAGCGAGCGCTTGTAACCGCTGTCGCTCGCCCTCGTGGCGATGACGATGCGGTCGGACTCCGACGGCGCGTTTACCATGGAGAATTTCCGGCTGGTCTTGCGATCCTTCCACCGGAGCGTTCCGAGGTCGACCCGACAGTACTGACCAGCTCGGAACTGGACATCGTCCTCCACCAAGAACGTCATCTCGACCGTGTCGACCGCGACGAGCCGACGGCCCCCGAGCCTCGCCGGCACCTTGTCGGGCCTCACCGTGCGGTCCATCCGGTCACTGCATTCGGCACATCGTCTCCGTTTCGATCGGTCGCCACCTTGACGTGCAGTGAGTCTCCCTGCCCATCCACGTTCCCAGCCGCGCCTGGACTTCCTCTGGCGGGTGCAGCGTCGAGTGCCGTCTCCGGTGTTCGTTTCGTCGGAGAAGCCTGGTCACCCGGATACGGTTCCCTCATGCGCATCAGAAGCTTCACCGAGCATGATCGAGCGTCCGTTCTCGAGCTCTGGCGCGCCACTGGCCTGACGCGTCCTTGAAACGATCCGAACGCGGACATTGATCGCGCGATCGCCACGTGGCCGACCCTGTTCCTCATCGCGGAGGAGAGTGCGGCAGTCGTGGGCACGGCGCTCTGCGGCTACGACGGTCACCGCGGCTGGATCTACTACGTCGCTGTCGATACAGCCAATCAACGATCGGGGATCGGAAGGGCACTCATTGACGAGGCCGAGTTCCGACTCCGAGCCCTCGGCTGCCCGAAGGTCATGCTCATGGTTCGTCGTGACAACTCGGCTGCCGGTGACTTCTACGACCGGCTCGGATACACACCGAACGATGTGGCAACGTTCGGCAAGCGCCTCGTCGACGATTGAAATGGAACACCCGCAGTTCATTTAGAAGATTCACAAGTCCGTGAATCACGCGTACGATCGCCGGTATGGACACCGTGATCGCCGCCTCCGGACTGGTCAAGCGCTACGGCCGCGTGCGAGCGCTCGACGGTCTCGACCTCGCGGTGGCGGCGGGGGAGGTGCACGGCTTTCTCGGCCCGAACGGCGCAGGCAAGTCGACAACGATCCGGGTCCTGCTCGGTCTCGTCCGCGCCAACGGAGGTGAGGCGCGCGTGTTCGGTCTCGACCCGTGGGCTGACGCCGTCGCGGTGCACCGCGAGCTCGCCGCCGTTCCGGGCGATGTCGCGCTCTGGCCGAATCTCACTGGCGGCGAGACGATCGAGCTGCTCACGAGCCTCCGGGGCGGAGCCGATCCGCAATTGCGGGATCGGCTCGTTCGCGACTTCGAACTCGATGTGCGAAAGCACGCGCGATCGTATTCGAAGGGCAATCGACAGAAGGTCGCGCTCATCGCAGCGTTTGCACGGCGTGCGCGCCTGTACCTGCTCGATGAGCCGAGCAGCGGACTCGACCCGCTGATGGAAGCCGTGTTCCGCGCGGAGGTCCGCCGCGTTCGCGCCGAAGGTGCGGCCGTGCTGCTCTCCAGCCACGTGCTCAGCGAGGTCGAGGCGCTCGCTGATCGTGTCACGATCATCCGACGGGGACGAGTCGCGGAGCGGGGTGCGCTCGCCGACCTGCGGCACCTCACGAGGAGCAGTGTCACCGTGTCGACAACGGCACCGGTTTCGGTTCTCAGCACGATGGCGGGCGTGCACGACCCGGTCGAGATCGGAGGCTCGCTCCGGTTCTCCGCGGACGCGGCGTCCGTCCCCGCAATCGTCGCGCGTCTGCAGGCGTATCGCGTCGACGCGTTGACCGTCGAACCGCCGTCGCTCGAGGAACTCTTCCTCCGTCAGTACGGCGCCGATGACTCCGCCTCGCGCGCTGACCACGACAGCACCGCTCCCGTCGGACGCCCCCGATGAGCACGGCGATCCACACACCACGTGCGCGCCCCCTCGCAATCCGATCCGGAGGCCCGCTGCGCCTCATCGAGGCCGCCATCCGTCGCGAGTGGGTCCGGACCGCGATCTGGGTGCTCGTCGCCGGCCTTCTGGCCCTCGCAACCGCGGGCGCGGTTCCACAGACGTTCGGGAACCCGACGGCGCGGCGGACGGTGGTGCAACTCGTCACCGCAACGCCGAGCCTCCTGGCCATTCGTGGTGTTCCGGACGGGACGAGCGAGGGCGCCCTCGCGTTCTTCGAGGTCTTCACCTACCTGGCGATCGTGGCTGGACTCATGTCGGTGTTCCTCGTCATCCGACTCACTCGCGGCGATGAGGACACCGGCCGGGCCGAGTTGCTGCTCGCCGCTCCGGTGCACCGGCGCAGCCCGCTCGTCGTCGGACTGATCGTCGCGGCAGCGGCCAATCTCATCCTCGGAGCGCTCGTCGCGGGCGGCTTCGCGCTGGGTGGACTCCCGCTCGTGGGGAGCCTGCTGTCCGGCGCAGCCGCGGCCGCGGTCGGCAGCGCATACGCGGGCGTCGCTGCGCTCGCCGCGCAGATCGCGCCTTCTGCCCGGGCAGCGAACGGGGTTGCGGTCGGTGTGCTTGCGGGAACCTGGGCGCTTCGGGCGATCGGCGATGCCGTGGGCACACGATCGGCGGACGGGTTGCGCACCACCAGTGCGTGGCCGAGTTGGCTGAGCCCCATCGGGTGGGGGCAGCACGTCGCCCCCTTCACTCGCGCATCGGGGTGGCCGATCGTGCTCTGCGTCGCGTTCGCGGTCGTGTGCGCTGCGGCTGCCTGCGGGTGCAGACTCGGCGCGACCTCGGCGCAAGCCTGCTGCGAGAACGGCCTGGTGCGCGCGCTGGACGCGTTCGCTCGTCGCTCGCGTTGGCCTGGAGGCTGCACCGCGTCTCCCTGCTCGCCTGGGCGATCGGGGCGGCCCTGCTCGGCGTGTTCGCGGGGAGCCTCGGCGGAACGGCCGTATCGGCGCTCCAGAGCTCCCCATCCGTCGCTCGGCTCGTCGCTACCCTCGTGCCGGGAGGGCAGGGCGCGCTCCTCGACCTCTTCGTCGCAGCGATGCTCGGCATCGGTTCGGTGCTCGGCGCCGCCGCCGGCATCGGTGCGCTGAGCCGAGCCGCCGACGACGACCGGGCGGGGCGCTCGGAGCTGCTTCTCGCGGCCCCCGTGAGTCGGGTGCGGCAGTTCGGGGAGTGGCTTGCGCTCGGACTGGTCGCGGCGGCGCTCGTCGATCTCGTCGCCGGCGCAGTCGGCGCAGCGTGCTTTGCCGCCGGTGGGCAGCCCCGGTTCTGGTCCACGATCGAGGCCGGTGCCGCTCAGATCCCGGCCTCAGTGGCGGTCGTTGCCGTCGCGGCCCTGCTCAGTGCGGTGCTTCCGCGTGCGAGCGGCTGGCTCTCGTGGACGATCCTCGTGACTGCAGTGGTGCTCGGTCAGTTCGGAGGCGTCCTGCAGATTCCGGAGTGGGCGCGGCAGGTCAGCCCGTTCAGCCACACGCCGGGGGTTCCGGCCGCACACGTGGACTGGTCCGGTGCGTGGTGGCTCGTCGCCGTGACGATCGCGGTGGGTATGGTGGCGCTCGTGCTCGCCCGACGTCAGGACACCGCCCGATGACCCCGGAGTCGAACCGCCTCGTGGACGCGTTCGCGGACGCCGGATTCCCGCGCATGCCAGCCGCCGCCCTCGTCGCCGTCCTCACGAGCGCGGAGTCCCGGCTCACCGCCGCCGAGCTCGCCGAAGCGCTCGACGTCAGCCCCGCGGCGGTATCCGGCGCCGTGCGGTATCTGCAGACCGTCGGCATGATGCGACGGCAACGCGCCGCCGCGGGAGATCGGCGGTTCGTCTACGAGCTGCCCGAGCATGCCTGGTACGCGGCGTCCGTCAACAATCAGGCGCTGTACGAGCGGCTCGCCTCCGTCGCGGAGACGACCGCCGCCTCCATCCAGGAATCCGCGGCACGCGAGCGGGTCCTCGACATGGCCGGGTTCTTCCGCTTCATTCAGCGGCGGATTCCGGAGCTCCTCGAGGAGTGGAATGCGCAGCGCTCGCCGAGTCCCGAGACCTGATCACGCCAACGCGCAACAGCCACACGTACAGAAGGCATCCGATGCAGATGTCGAACACGCTGTTCAGCACTGCCGCAACGAGCGCGAGTGCGGCGCCGATCGGCGCCGCCGCTGGAATGCCGACGAGCGCGAGCAAGACGCCGAGCGCCGTGATCACAAAGCCGACGCGCTGCGCGAACGTGGGTGCTGCCGGATCCTCGAGCGCGGTGGGCGGATCGAGCCGCGGTCGGATGACGCGGCGGAACAGCGCGCCGTAGGGGTGCCGGGTGATTCCCGCGAAGCCACCCCAGGCGAACAGCAGTGCGATGAGCGCCAGCAGCAGCACGCCCGCTGGCTCCGCTCCCGCGGTCAGCGTCAGGACGAGGGCGATCGCGAGGAGCACCGACGTGATGCTCGCACCGAAGCGCGGCGAGCGCGGGTCGATACCCGCAGCGCTGGAACCGTTCGACATGGATCACTCCTCGTTCAGGACAGCGTGCAGGGCGGCGACGAGCTCGGGTTCGCGGGGAACGCCGCTGATCTGCGTGCGAACCGCGTTCCGTCGGTCGACCACGAGCACGGTCGGGGTTTGACGGACGTCGAATCGTCCGATGAGATGCCGGTGTTCCTCGAGATCGATCTCCAGTCGCCGGACGCCGGGATGCTCGGCGGCCAACCGATCGAGGCGGCGAGCCGTCGACGGGCACCGCGCGCAGGTCGGGGTCGAGAACTGGATCAGGGTTGCCCGCTCGCCGAACGCATCGGGAGCCGCGAGGTCGGCGACGGTGCCCGCGCTCGAAGCGCGGGCACGACCGCCACGGGTGCGCAGGATCAGCCCGAGTAGGACGGTCACTGCCAGCACGCCGGCGAGGACCGCCACTGCGACGCCACCACTCATGGGGGCGAGGGTACGGGGTTACTCCGACAAGTGGGCGGAAGATGTCGGACCATGACGACCGCTCCGCTCCAGCGCCGCCCGCGAAGCCGCGACGATCTGCGGGTCGAGCGCCCAATGGTCGCGCTCCCGCCGCTTCGCGGACAGGTGCACGGCGCTGACCCCGGCGTCGACGATCGCGGGGATCGCAGACACGGTCACACCGCCTCCTGCCATCACGCCGATGGGACCAGCGGCGCTCACCATGCGGTGCAGCACCGCGAGCGCCTCGCCGGCCGCTGGAGCGCCACCCGACGTCAGGATGCGATCCGGCGCGATGGCGGAGGCAGCGAGGGCCGCTGCGCAGCGGATCGGGTCGGCGCTGACGTCCACCGCGCGGTGGATCGTCACCGTGACGTCGGTGCGGATCGCACGGGCCGCCGCGGCCATCCTGGCGATCACGTCGAGGTCGAGCAGGCCGTCGTCGCCGAGCGCCCCGATCACCACCCCGGCCGCGCCGGCTGCGGTCACCGATGCAGCCTCGCCGCACATCAGGTCGACCTCGTCCGCGTCGAAGACGAAGTCCCCGGGGCGGCACCGGACGAGCACGTGCGTCTCCGCACCGGTGGCGAGCGTCGCCTCCAGCAGGGCTTGCGACGGTGTGACGCCGCCGACCTCGAGCGCGCTGCACAGCTCGACGCGGTCGGCCCCTGCCCGGATCGCGGCCGCAGCGGCCGAGGCGGACGTGACCGCAGCCTCCAGAAGCGGGCGACCGATCACTCGTCGGGCCCGGTCAGCGGCTCGTTGGACGGCGCGATGAATCGTGCATGCAGGTCCGGGTCGAAGTCGGGCGCGTCGAACGGCAGCATCGGCCGACGGATGCGGTCGTGGCCGAGCCGCACGAGATCCTGGTCGACGCCGCCCGGGGTGAGCGCCATCATCCATCCGGCCGCCATGTCGTAGAGCTCCGGCTCCAGGTAGCCGATCTTGACGACCACGATGTCCGCGTTCCGGGGGTCGAGCCCCAGGCCCGTGAAGTCACGCTCGAGGTGGTAGGGCTTGCGCAACTTCGTGACGATGATTCGGACCCCGCCGACCCGGATGACAACTTCGATCTCGGCATCGCGGTCGCCGTGACGGATTCCATCGACCACCCCGGTGAAGGTCACCGGACCCTCGTGCACGTCATCGACGGCGGCGCCGGCGGTGACCGTGACCGTCGCGCCGACGCCCGCTTCGACGGCGGTAGCTACCGCGTCCGGTCCCGGGATGGAGGCGTAGATCGCCACCCGCTGCGTGTCCAGCACCCGCGGGTCCTCGAGGAGTCGCGCGAGCGTCCACGTCACATCGCCCGCGCCGCCGGCGGTCGGGTTGTCGCCGCTGTCGCTGATGAAGTACGGACGCTTGTCGGATTCGATCGCCGCGTCGAGCGTCTCCGCCAGCGATCCGACCGGGGCGACGAAGTCGAACGCGGGGCCTGCCTCCCAGAACGCGCGGGCGAGCCGTTCCGCCTGCGCGCCGACGGCTGCCTCGTCGTCGCCCGTGACCACCGCGACCGCGCGATTCCGCGGCTCGTCGGCCCAGGCGTAGCCGACCCAGATCGCCGCGTCGAGCACGCCCGGCTGCGCGGCGGCATCGGACACTTGCGCATATACGCTCTTCGCCGGCTCGATCCGCGTCGACGTCTTCTCGCCCGGGAGCAGGACCGGAATCGGCACCCACGCCTTCAGCGGTCGCCCGGCTCCGTTCTGGAGGCGCTCAACCAGGTTCCGAACGCCGCGTTCCTTGGTCTCCTCCGCGTCCTCATGCGGAGCCATGCGGTAGCACGTGATGAGGTCGCTCTGGTGCGCCAGCTCCCGGCTGACGTTGCCGTGCAGGTCCATCGTCGTCGAGATGAGCACGTCGGGCCCGACGGCCTCCCTGATCCGGCGGAGGAGGACCGCCTCAGCATCCGCAAGGCCCTCGACCGTCATCGCGCCATGGATGTCGTACCAGAGTCCGTCGAGGGGCGGCATCGCGCGGAGGCGCTCGACGATCTCGTCGGAGAGCGTCGCGAACGCGGCTGCGGTCGCGGTGCCGCCAGGGAGCGCCTTGCCGACGAGCGCCGGATGCCAGTCCGCCGCACGCCGCAGCTCGGTGCCCTCGCCGAGGAACGCGGCATACCGGTCGAAGATCTCGCTGCCGCGCATCGGGTGGAACGCGGGGGCTTCCGTGCGCGCGGGGGAGAACGTGCTCGCCTCGATCCCGAGTCCGGCGATCGCGATCAGCGGGCGGCGACGAGTGGTGTCAGACATGGACTTCCTTCCGGAGACGCGCCACCGGGGCGACTGGCGTGCGGGGGAGCGACTCGAGCGTCGCGGCGAGGGATTGCTGCAATGCCTGCAGCCCGGCACCGACGAGCCCGGCATCGGCGCCGAGGCTGGTCGGCTCGATGCGCAGGTCGCGCGTGAGCAGGGGATGACAGCCCTTGTAGAGCTGGCCACGGACCGCGGCGACGAACGGCTCGAGGGTGGAGAGGATGCCGCCGAGTAACACGGTGTCCGGGTTGAAGAAGTTCACGTTCGCGCTGAGCACTTCGCCGAGGTATGAGCCCGCCTGGCGCGCGGCCTGATTCGCGACCGGATCGCCGGACTCGACCAACGCGACCACGTCCTCCGTCGTCGAGACGGATCGACCGCTCTCGCGGAGGATCCGTTGCAGCGCCGCGCCGGATGCCACGGTCTCCAAACAGCCGGTGTTCCCGCACGCGCATGGAATGTCGCCCGCGGCGAGGACGCGAACGTGCGTGATGTCGCCGGCCGCCCCACCAGCACCGAGGTAGAGCCGTCCGTCGAGCATGATCCCGGCGCCGATCGCCGTGCCCGCCTTCACCGTGATCGAGTACTGCCGCTCGCCTTGATGGGCGGCGTCCTCACCGAAGGCCATCATGTTCGCGTCGTTCCCGATCGCTGCGGTCACGCCGAGGCGATCGGCGAGACGCTCGCGGATCGGGTACCGGTGCCAACCGGGCATCCGGGAGGGGCTGTCCACGCAGCCCGCCTCGACGTCGACCGGGCCGGGAAGGGAAAGACCCGCTGCGGACAGCTTGCCCGGCGTCGCATCGACCAGGCGCGCGAACTCGTCGACGAGGAGGTCGAGACAGGCCTCGGGGCCGGCTGCGAGATCGAGCGGAACGGTGCTGAGGCGCTCCCGCGCTCCGCCGCCGCGCACGATTCCGATCCGTGCATGGTGGCCGCCGAGATCGGCTGCCACCGCGAACTCGTCCCGGTGCCCGACGCGCAGGACCTTCCGTGGGCGCCCTCCCGTCGACGATTGCTGGCCCTCCTCGGTGACAAGCCCTCGCGCAATGAGCTGCTGCACCGCGAGCGACACGCTGCTTGCCGGGGCGCCGAGCTGCTGGCCGAGCTCGGTTCGCGTCGTCGCCTGACCTCCGGCGACGAGCGCGAGCACCCGTCCGGCCAAGGACTCGTGAGTTTTTTCTGCCATGGGTTTCGTAATTCCAGCCCGGTTGATGAGGTGGGTCGATGGAAGCCTAACCGTGCTTCCAAGCCCCGGAGTTTCGCCAAAACTGGCGTAATCAAGTTTTTACAACATGCTCTTACTTTCTTCGTTCATCTGCCCTTAACTGTTGCCCACGGCGTCCCCGTCGCCGTCACCAGCCGACTCCCCCTCGGTCGCACTCTCTGAAGGAGAACGATGTTTCCTGCACGCTCAGCAGCGCGCCGCACCGTCGCCGTGCTCGCCACGGCGGCGGCTGCCGCCCTCCTGCTCGCCGGATGCTCCGGCGGCGGGTCCTCGCAGTCCGGATCGGGCGGCAAGGATTCGATCAATTACGCGCTCCCGCCGAACTTCACACCGAACTGGATCCTCCCGGTCGGCGCCCCCGGCAAGCTCAACACGAACAACGGCTCGATCGCGGCCGCGCTGTGGGAGCCGCTCGTCGCATACGACGGGTCGACCGGCACCGTCGGATGGCACAAAGACGCCAGCGTCGCGAGCAATGTGACGTTCAACTCCGCAGGCACCGAGGCGACGATCACGCTCGCGAAGCGCCAGTGGAGCGACGGCAAGCCCGTCACCAGCCGCGATGTCGAGTTCTGGTACAACCTCGTGAAGGCGAACAAGGCCAACTGGGGCAACTACAACAAGGGGCAGGCGCCGGACAACTGGACCAAGCTCACCGTCGTCGACGACACGCACTTCACGATCACGTTCGACAAGGCGTACAACACGCAGTGGATGCTGGCGAACGAACTGAGCCTCATCACCCCGATGCCCCAGCACGCCTGGGACAAGACGAGCGCGAGCGGCAGTGTCGGCAACGCCGATGAGACGGCAGCGGGCGCGGTGCAGGTCTGGAAGTTCCTCAATCAGCAGGCTGGCCAGATTTCGAGCTACGCGACGAACCCGCTGTGGAAGGTCGTCGACGGCCCCTACACCGTCAGCAAGTTCACGACCTCCGGCAACGTCACACTGAGCGCGAACAGCAAGTACGACGGCGGTGAGAAGGCGAAGATCGCGACGGTGAACCTGATGCCGTTCACGTCGGCCGACGCCGAGGAGAACGCGGTCCGAAGCGGTCAGGTCGACTACGGCTATATCCAGCCCACGTCACTCGACCAGAAGGCATCGTTCACAGCGAAGGGATACACGGTCGACCCGTGGACCGGATGGGCGATCACCTACTTCCCGTACAACTTCAACAACCCGACCATGGGTCCGGTGTTCAAGCAGATGTACGCCCGGCAGGCAATTCAGGAGTCGGTCGACCAGAAGGGGCTTGTCAGCGCGATCTTCCACGGGACCGCGACCGCCGGCTACGGGCCGATCCCGCAGTCGACGAAGTCCGACTTCCTCTCGCCGACGCAGGCGAACAACCCGTATCCGTTCTCGAACACGGCCGCCAAGAAGCTCCTCACCGATCACGGGTGGACCGCCGGATCCGACGGCATCATGGTCTGCCAGAATGCGGGCAGCGGTGCCAACCAATGCGGTACCGGCGTGCCCGCCGGGACGAAGTTCACGATGCAGGTCCTCGCGCAGTCGGGGTCGAGCGTCACGGACAACGAGATGAGCGCATTGCAGTCCGAGTTCAAGAGCAGCGGCATCGGCTTCACCATCAAGCAAGCCCCGGTCAACACGGTGCTCTCGCAGACCCCGCAGTGCACCTCGGATCAGTCGATCTGCCAGTGGCAGCTGTCGTACTTCGGCACCGCGGGCAGCTGGTACTTCGCGGCCTACCCGACCGGTGACTCGCTGTTCCAGACCGGCGGCGGTGCGAACTTCGGCAACTACAGCAACCCCGAGGCGGACTCGCTCATCACCGCGACGACGCAGTCGAACAGCTCGACCGCGATCAAGAGCTACAGCGCGACCCTTGCCAAGCAACTCCCGGTGATCTGGCTGCCGGAGCCCGACTACCAGATCTCCGTCATCAAGAAGGGCCTCACTGCTCCGCAGGACCCGATGGCCAACTTCCACCCGGCCCGCTGGAGCTGGGGCCAGTAGCCGCTCCTGATGGACCGGACGCCGCACGGCGTCCGGTCCATCAGCCGCATCGTCCCACCGCGACCAAGGACGCCCGTGACCACAACGCTCTACCTCCTCCGACGACTGCTGCAGGCGGCGATCGTCGTCTTCATCGTCACCATCGTGGTGTTCGCCCTGCTCCACTCGCTGCCCGGCGGCCCCGCACGCGGGGTGCTCGGCATCCATGCCACAGCGCAGCAGATCGCACAGTTCAACCGGCAGCAAGGACTCGACAAGCCGCTACCGGTGCAGTACTTCATCTACCTCGGGCAGATCCTCCGCGGCGACCTCGGCAACTCGTTCACATTGAACGAGCCGGTGTCGCAGCTCATCGTGCAGCGGCTGCCGAAGACCCTCGTCCTGACGCTCGCGCAGGCGGTCCTCGCGCTCATCATCGCGATCCCGGTCGGCATGTGGCAGGCGCGGAAGCGCAACAGTCCGGCCGACTACGTGATCACGACCGTGAGCCTCGTTCTGTACTCGACGCCCGTGTTCTTCCTCGGCCTCGTCCTCATCGCGGTGTTCACGCAGATCGTGCCGCTGTTCCCGTCCCAGGCGCCGAATGGCGACACGCTCGCGCAGGTGTTCAGTGATCCGGCCGGACTGGTCCTGCCGATCGTGACGGGTGCAGCCGCGATGGTCGCGGTCTTCAGCCGATTCATGCGCTCCGCGACGCTCGACAACCTCGACGAGGACTTCGTCCGGACTGCGCGTGCAGGAGGAGCCTCCACGAACGCGGTGCTCGTCCGCCATGTGTTCCGCAACTCGCTCACGCCGGTCGTCGCGATGCTCGGCTACTACGTCCCCGTGCTGTTCGGCGGTTCGCTCGTCGTCGAGCAGCTCTTCAACTACCCCGGCATGGGGCTGTTGTTCTGGAACGCCGCGCAGAGCTCGGATTTCCCGGTGCTGCTCGGCTGCGTCCTCGTGATCGCCGTCGCGACCGTCTGCGGCACGCTGCTCGCCGACATTCTGCAGACGCTCATCGACCCCCGCGTGAAGACTACGCGCTCGTAAGGCAGGAACCGACCCCATGTCCAGCACCATCCTCACGGCGCCACCCGAGGTCGACCCGATTGCGCCGCCATCGTCCCGCGGCATCGCTTGGCGCCGATTCCGCCGGAATCGTCTCGCGGTCGTCGGCCTCGGAATCGTCGTCTTCTTCGTCCTGTTCTGCTTCGTCGGCCCGCTGATCTATCACACGGCGCAGACGAGCACGAACCTCAAAGCGATCAACCTCGCTCCGAGCGGCGCGCATCCGCTCGGAACGGACGCCGTGGGGCACGACGAACTCGGTCGGCTCATGTACGGCGGAACGGTCTCGCTCACGGTCGGGATCGCCGCGGGGCTGCTCGCGATCGTGATCGGCATGGTGTGGGGTTCTGTCGCCGGGTACGTCGGCGGCTGGGTCGACACCGTGATGATGCGCATCGTCGACGCGGGGATCGCGATCCCGGCCTTGTTCATCCTGCTCGTCATCTCGGCGATCTCGACGCCGCATGTCCCGGGACTCATCGTGATCCTCGGATTCGTGTCCTGGCTGGTGCCGTCGCGACTCGTTCGAGCGGAGACGCTCACCCTGAAGCACCGGGACTACATCCTGACCCTGCGCGCCTTCGGAGGTGGTCATGCTCGGGCGATCGGTCGGCACATCCTGCCGAACAGCGTCAGCACGATCGTCGTATCCGCGACGTTCCAGATCGCCGATGCGATCCTCCTGGTCGCCTATGTGAGCTACCTCGGGCTCGGCGTACAGGCCCCGCAGACGGACTGGGGCGGCATGCTCAGTCAGGGCCTCGACGCGGCGTACTCGGGTCGCTGGTGGCTCATCGTGCCGCCGGGGGTCGCGATCATCCTGGTGGTCTACGCATTCAACGCGATCGGCGATGGCCTTCGCGACGCATTCGCGATTCGGGGGCGGTAGTCATGGCAACGTCGAAGAGTGTCCTGTCGATCGACGGGCTCACGGTGGGGTTCCAAACCGATACGGGCCTGGTGGAGGCAGTGCGCGGAGCGACGCTCAGTGTCGCGGCGGGGGAGACACTCGCGCTCGTCGGCGAGTCTGGCTCGGGCAAGAGCACCGTCGCCCTCGCAGCGCTCGGTCTGCTCGGGAGCACCGCAGTGCTCGGCGGATCCGTCTCGCTCGCAGGCGAGGCGATGCTCGGCCTGGACGACCGACAGCTCGCAGCGCTCCGCGGCAACGTCGTGTCGATGGTGTTCCAAGAGCCGGCGACGGCACTCGACCCGCTCATGCGCATCGGTGATCAGATCGCCGAGGTGATCCGGAACCACAGCGACACGAGTGTCGCCGACGCGCGGGCGCGCGCCGTGGAGTTGCTCGGTCACGTGGGCCTGCCCGATCCGGAGGCGCGGATCCGGTCGTTCCCGTTCCAACTGTCCGGCGGCCAGCGCCAGCGCGTCGTCATCGCGATGGCGATCGCGAACCGCCCGAAGCTGCTCGTCGCCGACGAGCCGACGACCGCGCTCGATGTCACCGTGCAGGCGGAGATCCTCGACCTGCTCCGGAGGCTCGCGACCGAGAACGACATGGCGGTCCTGCTCGTGACCCACAACATGGGCGTCGTCGCGGACTTCGCCGATCGAGTCGCCGTCATGAATGCGGGCGAAATCGTCGAGAGCGGTCCGGTGGACGAGGTCCTCCTGCGCCCGCAGCACGACTACACGCGTACGCTGCTCGCCGCAGTGCCGCGCCTTTCGATCAGTGAACGACCGCTCGCCCCAGCGTCGCCAGCGGAGGCCTCGTCCGGAGAGGGCCTCGCTCGGGAGCATGCGGTGGGGGAGCAGACGCTGGCGAGTCGACAGGATCTCGCGGTCACCGCCTCCGGTGTGGATGTCACGTTCGGACGCGGCACCCGCGCCGTACGGGCGCTGCAGCAGGTCGATCTCGATGTTGCGAACGGCGAGACGGTCGGCCTCGTCGGTGAGTCGGGAAGCGGCAAGTCGACGATCGCGCGCGTCGTGCTCGGGCTCATCACGCCGGGTTCCGGCGAGGTGCGGGTGTTCGGGGAGGACGTGCACCGGACCCGCGGCCGGGCGCTCCGACGGCTCCGCGCCGGAATCGGCGTGGTCCTGCAGGACCCGGTCGCCTCGCTCGATGCTCGACTCAGCGTCGCGGAGTGCGTCGCCGAGCCGCTCCTGGTCCAGGAGAAGGGCGTTGGCCGCGCCGAACGGCGGCGTCGGGTCGCCGCGGCACTCGAGGCAGTCCGACTTCCAGCGGCGGTGATGGACCGCGCTCCGCGTGAGCTCTCCGGCGGGCAGCGGCAGCGTGTGAGCCTGGCGCGCGCGCTGGTGCTGAACCCGCGCCTCCTGGTCGCCGACGAACCCACGAGCGCGCTGGACGTCAGTGTCCAGCGGACCGTGCTCGAGGTGATCGCCGAGCTGCAGCAGGAGCTGGGGTTCGCGTGCATCTTCGTGTCGCACGACCTCGCTGTCGTGCAGGAGTTCGCGGGCCGGGTCGTCGTGATGCGGAACGGTCGCGTTGTGGAAACCGGCCCCACCGCGGTCACGCTGTCGCACCCAGACACCGACTACACACGGCGGCTGCTCGCCGCTGTTCCGGTTCCGGACCCGGTCGTGCAACGGGCTCGGCGCGAGCAAGCCACGGCGGTGACCGCGTGACCGCTGCCGACCGCGTGACCGCTGCCGACCGCGTGCCCGGTCCGGCCGGTCACGCGAGCGGCGGGCCCGACGCGACGGAGGCCCGCTCCGGACCAGTCATCGCGGGCGTCGACATCGGCGGAACCGCAACACAGGTCATCCTGTGCACGCCCGACTTCGAGATCGTCGGTCGGGCGGCTGCGCCGACGCCGCGCGGTGGTGACGCAATGATCGACGTGACGCTGCGGATGATCGGTGGTCTCCTCGCGGCACGCGGTGGGGAACAGGGCGGCGAGCTGCTCGGTGTCGGGATCGGCGCTGCGGGTGTCGTCGACGCCGTCGCGGGCAACGTGCTCGTCGCGAGCGACACGTTCCACGAGTGGGCCGGGTACGAGGTGACCCGCACCGTCACGGCGCGCACCGGCGTCCCCGCGTTCCTCGAGAACGACGTCAATGCCTTCCTGACCGGCGAGATCGCGGCCGGGGCGATCCGAGGGGAGCGTGATGCGCTCGCGATCATGCTCGGCACCGGCGTCGGCGGTGCACTGTGGACCGACGGGCGTCTGTTCGCCGGCTCGCACGGCGCTGCGGGAGAGATCGGACACATGCCGGGTTTCGGTGATCTGGTGTGCAGTTGCGGCCGTCATGGGCACCTCGAGACCCTTGCCGCCGGCCGGCAGATGGAGTTGCGGTATCAGGAGGCCGGCGGTGAGCGGCTCTCGGGCGTCGCGATCGCGGAACGCGCCGCCGCAGGGGAGGCCCGTGCGGCCGCAGTGTTCCGGACCGCGGGCCGGGCCGTGGGACAGGCGATCGCGGCCGCCTCAGCGCTCGTCGATGTCACCACGGTCGTCATCGGCGGCGGGGTCTCGCGCGCCTGGAATCTGCTCGCGCCAGCGATGCACGAATACCTGACGGACGAACCACCCGTGAGCGGACTGCCGATCCGGATCGAGCACAGCACGCTCGGGAAGGATGCGGTGGCCGTTGGTGCTGCCAGTCGGGTGCGGGCTGAGCTGGGATAGCCGAAGCCGCTCCATATTGCGCACAACGCGCAGCAGTCTGCGTGAATCGCGCAATAATTGTCGACGCCCCTCCCGCGAAGCGGGACCCGACGAGACAATGAGGTTTGCGGATGTCAGTGCCCATCAAAGCTGCGATCGAGCGAGTGCCCGGAGGCATGATGCTCGTCCCCCTGCTCGCGGGCGCGATCCTCGCGACGGTCGCGCCCGGAACGGCTGACTTCTTCGGATCGTTCACCGGGGGACTCCTCACCGGGAGCACGCCGATCCTGGCCGTGTTCTATGTGTGCATGGGCGCGAGCATCGACCTCCGCGCGACCCCATACATCCTGAAAAAGGGAGGGGCGCTGTTCGGCAGCAAGGTGCTGCTCGCCGTCGTCCTCGGCATCATCGCCGGTCGGTTCATGACCGAGGCGCCGATCAATCACGGAATCCTCACCGGGCTGTCGGTGCTCGCCATCGTTGCCGCGTTCAGCGACACGAACGGCGGTCTGTACATGGCGCTGATGGGCCAGTACGGCAAGCCGAAGGACGTCGCAGCGTACTCGATCATGACGATCGAGTCGGGTCCATTCCTCACGATGGTGATCCTCGGCGTCGCTGGACTCTCGGCCTTCCCGTGGCAGGCGCTCCTCGGTGCCCTGATCCCGCTGCTCCTCGGCATGATCCTCGGAAGCCTCGACCCGGCCATGCGCAAATTCCTGGCGGGAGCGGCACCGGTCCTCATCTTCTTCTTCGGGCTTGCGCTCGGGTTCGGCATCAGCCTGCAGACGGTGCTCAAGGCGGGCCTCCTCGGCATCGCGCTCGGCCTCGTCGTGCTCCTCCTGAGCGGCGTCGTCCTGTTCTTCGCCGACAAGCTGACCGGCGGCACCGGACTCGGGGGCCTCGCCGCCTCCTCGACCGCCGGCAACGCAGCTGCCGTCCCCATGCTCGTGGCCGCAGCGAACCCCGCCTATCACCAGGCAGCCGGGCCGGCGACCGTGCTTGTATCCGCATCGGTGGTCGTGACCGCCATCGGCACGCCGCTCGTGGTCGCATGGTTTGCCCGACGCCAGACCGCTCGCGGCGTGGCCCTGGCAGAGCGATGACCGCGCTCGACCTGCCTCTCACCATTGTCGCCGACGACCTCACCGGCGCGGCAGACGCGGTGGGCGCACACGGCGCGCACTACCGGACGTCCATCGTCTTCGACGCCGGTGCCGCCGATCAGGACGCCGACATCGTCGCCATCGACACCGCCACGAGATACGCAGCGCCGGACGAGGCGCGCCAGACCGTGGCATCCGCGTTCGCGGACGCGCTTCGGGCCGGACGCTCGGTGTTCAAAAAGGTGGACTCCCTGCTCCGCGGGAACATCGGCGCGGAGATCGCTGCAGCGGCGTCAGCGATGACCGGACAGGAGGCGCGTTCAGCGTTCGTCCTGTTCGCTCCCGCATATCCCGGGGTCGGCCGGACGACGCAGCACGGTGTCGTCCACGTAGGCGGCACCGTGGCGTCGCGTTGCCCCTTCGGCGGGGACGCCGTCCGCGCCATCGGCGCCGATGGCGTGCGTGCCCAGCGCGTTCCAGCCGCCCTCACGCTCGACGCGCTCGTCGTGCGCCTCGAAGCGCTGCACCATGCCGGGCTCGATGGCGCCGTTATCGATGCTGCAAGCGACGAGGATCTGGCGCTCGTGGTCGCGGCGAACGAGCGCCTCGGTTTTCCGACGCTCCTGGCCGGGTCCGGTGGGCTCGCCGGACACGTCCTTCCGCGTCGCGACTCGTCGCGAACGCCGACCACACCGGCACCGGCACCGGGGGCCGCGCGGGTGCTCACCGTCGTGGGCAGCTACTCCGACCTCGCCCGCGCACAGATCGATCGGTTGGTCGACCGAGGTGCCCGGCATCTTCAGGTGCCCGTCAGTCGGGAAGCCGGGACGGGCCTCCCGACCGACGTCCACCACATGCACGAGGACCTCGTCCTGACCCCGGACCTCGCCGCGCCCGTCGACACGGGAAACGCGCTGCGGGTGGCCGCGTCCGTCGCAGCGGCGGTCGTCGACATAGCGGAACCGTTCGACGCAATCGTGCTCACCGGCGGCGAGACCGCCCGCGCCGTGATCGACGCCTTGGGCGTTCGAACGCTGCGCGTCCTCGGTGAACTCGAGCCGGGCGTCGTGGTCAGCAGTGCCGGGGCTGCGAGGCCGCTCCTCGTCACGAAGGCCGGAGCATTCGGCGACGCGGAAACGCTCGCGCGCGCCGCGGACCACCTTCGAACACAGCCACATCTCACCAGCCAGGAAATGAGGACCGCATGAAGCCGACGATCGGCATCACCATGGGCGACGCGGCAGGCGTCGGACCCGAGATCATCGCCAAGGCGCTCGCCGAGCCGGAGCTTCGCGCCGCGGCACGCCTCTTCGTCGTCGGCGACGCCGAACGGATGCGCCAGGCCGCCGCGATCGTCGGCTCGCCGCTGTCGGTGCGTGAGGTCAGCAACCCCGGGGAGGTCGCCGACGGTGACGAAAGCATCCCTGTCCTCAACATCGACGCGGTGCCCGCGGACCTGCCGTGGGGCGAGCTGTCCGCGGACGCAGGCAACGGCTCCTACCTGTTCATCGAGAAGGCGGTGCAACTTGCGATGGCCGGCGAGATCGACGCGATCTGCACCGGACCACTCAACAAGGCGGCCCTCCACATGGCCGGCCACGCATTCCCGGGCCACACCGAGCTCCTCGCGGCACTGTCCGGCACCGAGGAGGTCTCGATGATGCTCACGGCGCCGAACATGCGGGTCATCCACGTGACGACGCACCTCGGCCTCGTGGACGCGGTTGCCGCGATCGACGGCGCCCGCGTCTATCGAACGATCAAGCGTGGCAACGACCTGCTCGTCGGCGCGGGTACCGAGCGACCGCGGATCGCCGTCTGCGCCATCAACCCGCACGCTGGCGAGAACGGGCTCTTCGGATACGGCGAAGAGGCATCGAAGATCGCTCCCGGGGTCGAGCGCGCGGTGGCCGAAGGGATGGACGTCGTCGGTCCCCTGCCCGCTGACACGCTGTTCTACCGCGCTGCCCGCGGTGACTTCGACCTCGTCGTCGCCCAGTACCATGACCAGGGCCATATCCCGGTCAAAGTGCTCGGACTGAAGAACGGAGTCAACGTGACCGTCGGACTCCCGTTCGTCCGGACTTCCGTCGACCACGGCACGGCCTTCGACATCGCCGGCAAGAACATTGCGGACCACGAGCCGTTGATCGAAGCGCTCCGGCAGGCGATCGAGCTTGCCCCGACCCACGAGAGCGCTGACGCCTGACGGCGCGGAAGCGATGACGGCTCGCGAGCGTCGACAGGAGATCGGCTCCCTGCTGCGGCAGGCGCCGATCGGCGTCGATGACCTCGCGAGCCGATTCGGGGTGACGGCGTCCACGATTCGACGGGACCTCGAGACCCTTGCGCAGAGCGGCGCGATCGTGCGGACCTACGGCGGTGCCAGAGCCGTCGGCGCGCACGAGCAGAGCCTGCGGGAACGAGAGCAGATCGCGATCCACCAGAAAGCGGCGATCGGGCGCCTGGCGAGTGCGCTCATTCCCGCCTCGGCGCTCATCGTCCTCGATGCCGGAACGACCGCCGGCGCACTCGCACGGTGCATTGCGCATCGCGAGGATCTCACGGTCGTGACGAACGGACTCACGACGACCCGTGAACTGGAGCACAGCACCGGAATCGACCTCGTCGTGCTGGGCGGATCACTGCGACACATCAGCTCAGGACTCGTCGGACCGATCGCCGAGCGAACGATGTCGGGCATCACCGCGGACATCGCGTTCCTCAGCGCCGACGGTGTCAGCGCTGATCGCGGACTCTGCGAGCAGACGCCCGAGCAAGCAGCGCTGAAGCGGATCATGGTCGAGAACGCGCAGCGCGTGTATGTGCTCGCCGACGCGACAAAGCTCGGCGCGGAGACGTCGCACTGGTGGACCGCGATCGAGCAGCCGTGGACCCTCATCACCGACAGCGGCGCGGACGACGCGCAACTCACTCGATTCCGGGAAGCCGGGGTCGAGGTCATGGTGGCGCCCCCGGCGTGACGCTGCGCCCGCGCGGCATGGGTCGACTCCAGCCATCCGCCTTCATCGCTGCGCGGACCCTCATGCAGCATCGAGAGAGTTCGCTGCGTCGTCGGTACACAATGAACCGCGGCGACCGTCCGCGCTCACTCACGCCCCTGATTCGCGCAAGCATTCAGACGGGCTCGAACTGCGAGGCGGTTGCCAGTGTTGAAAGCCGATGCATCGGGGCCGGTCGCCCATCGCCGTCGCACCCCGCGGGCCCGGCGAATCCGGGACCGCGTGCTGTTCGGCGTCGCGATGCTGGCGGTGTTCGCGCTGGCCGGCAGCGGCATCGCCGTTGCGCGGTCGTACTTGGACCTGAGCACGGGCATTCATCGGTCCGCGATCTCACTGCCGCGTGTCGTCCCCGCAGGCCGGACCACCACCGCTCCGGAGCAGCAGCAGGCGACGAACATCCTGATCATGGGGCTGGACAGCCGCCTCGATGAGAACGGCAATCCCCTCCCGGCCGCCACGTACGAAGCGCTGCACGCGGGGGACGGGTCGGACGGCGGCTACAACACCAACGTCCTCATGCTGATCCACATCCCAGCCCATGGGAATCCGGTGGGCATCTCGATTCCGCGCGACGACTGGGTGTCGCTTCCCGGCGCGCCCGACGGCGCGGTCATGGGAAAGATTAAGCAGGCCTACGGGTTGGAGCTCGACCAGACGCTGCGGCACATCGTCAACACCGAGGTCGGTGTCTCCCACGACGTCGCTTATCAGGAGGCACGTGCAGCGGCCCGCCAGGAGGAATTGCTCACCGTCTCCCAATTCATCGGACAACCGATCGATCACTTCATCGAGGTGACGATGGCGGCGTTCTATGAAATCGCCCAGGCCGTGCAACCGGTCGAGGTCTGTCTCAACGAGGCCACCACCGACACCTACTCCGGCGCGAACTTCCAGAAGGGGTATCAGGAGCTCTCAGCGTCGCAGGCGGTCAGCTTCGTCCGTCAGCGGCGGGACACGAGCGGGAGCGGAGTCGAGCTGACTGACCTCGACCGTGAACGCCGCGAGCAGGCGTTCATCGTCGCGCTCGCCTACAAGCTGCGGCACGAGAACGTTCTCGGCAATCTCGGGCTCGTGCAGCAGCTCATCGACACGGCGAAGCAGAACATCGCGCTCGACTCGGGATTCAATCTGCTGCAGTTCGCGTCGGAAGCGAACAAGATGGCCGGCGGCGGTATGACGTTCCAGACGCTGCCGATCGTCGGCTACGGCGTCGAACAGGGCGAGGACGTCAATATTGTGAACCAGGCGCAGGACCAGCAGGTCGCGGCACAACTCATCGCCGCCTCCGATGGCACCGCGAGTACCGCAACAGCCGCGCCGTCGGCAAGCCCGTCGACCGGCGCCGTCGCAGCAACGGCGGGGGCCACCGCTTCTGCGACTGCTTCGGCCGCGGCGACGCCCTCCACAACCACGACCAGTGCCGCTCAGCCGCTCGCCTCCGGCGCGATTCCGTGCGTGAACTGACGACGGTCTCCGAGGCGGGCGCGGGGGTGTCGATGCTGTCGCCGGAAGCCGGTGCGGGGGCGTCGATGCTGTCGCCGGAAGCCGGTGCGGGGGCGTCGGCGCTGCCTCCGGAATCGGGTGTCAGCGACCCGCGAGGGAACCGCCGACCCCGCCGACGCTGAAGTACCGGTTGAGGAGCACGAACACGAGGACCGGCGGCAGCGCAATGAGCACCGCGAGCGTCGGTGAGTGCCCGGCAGCCTGCAGCCCGACGCCCAGTGTGTAGTTGTTGATGCTGCGCATGAAGATGAACGCGGCCATGTACTCGTTCCACACGGTGAGGAATGTGAAGATCGCGGACGTCAGCATGGCGGGGAGCGCGTTCCGCAGAACGACGCGGAAGAAGCCTCCGAACACCGAACACCCGTCCATCCACGCCGCCTCCTCCAGTTCGATCGGGATCGTGTCGACGTAGGCGGCGAACATCCACACCGCGAACGAGAGCGTCAATGCCAGATAGACGAGACCGAGTCCGAACAGGTTGTCGATGAGGTTGATCCGGGCGAACAACAGGAAGAGCGGGACGAGCAGGACGACCGGCGGGAACGACTGCAGCAGGAAGATCACCAGCGCGTACGTGGAAACGGCCCGACCACGTGCTCGGGCGAGCACATAGCCAGCCGGCGCGCCAAGGAGCGTGCACACGATGACGGCGCCGACGGCGAGCATGAGGCTGTTCTCGAACCAGTACTGCGACGGCGGCTGCAGCGCGAATCCGACGGACTGCCGAAGTCCTTGAAACCACGCTCCGACGGGCAACCCGGCCCGAAGGGCGTTGATGCCGAGTGCGCTCGACACGGTGCCCTCGAGGGGATAGAGGACGGCGGCGCAGATCACCATGACGATGGCGAATCGCCACCACCGGCGCTGCGACTCCCTCGACACGGATTCACCCTACGGCGTGCACACATGTGCACGGGTGCCGACGCGGCTCGGCGGACAGTGACCGTCGCTGAGACAATCGATGCCATGCGTGCGCTCATTCACGACCGATTCGGCGATCCTGCGGAAGTCCTCTCCGTCGCGGAGATTCCCACACCCGAGCCCCGGCCCGGTCAGGTCCGTGTTCGCACACTGCTTTCACCGATTCACAACCACGATCTGTGGACTGTTCGCGGAACGTACGGATATCAGCCCACCCTTCCGGCGCAAGCGGGAACGGAAGCGGTCGGCGTCGTCGACGCACTCGGCGACGGCGTTACTGCCCTGCAGGTCGGGCAGCGAGTCGTTACCGGCGGAACATTCGGCGTCTGGGCCGAAGCGTTCGTCGCACCCGCAGCCGGTCTCATCCCCGTTCCGGACGCCATGGACGATGCGACCGCTGCACAGCTGGTCTCCATGCCGTTCAGCGCAATCGCCCTCCTCGACTCGCTGCAGCTCGAACCGGGTCAGTGGCTCGTGCAGAACGCCGCGAACGGTGCCGTCGGCCGGCTCGTCGCACAGCTCGCCGCCGCGCGCGGCGTGCATGTGCTCGGCCTCGTACGCCGCAGTGCGGGCGTCGACGAGCTCGAACAGCAGGGCATTGGCGACATCGTGGCGACCGACACGAGTGACTGGCGTGAGCGTGTCACCGCGACCACCGGAGGCGCGCCGATCATCGCCGGGGTCGACTCGGTCGGCGGGTCCGCATCAGGGGAGGTTCTCTCCCTCCTCGCGGAGAACGGGACGCTTGTCGTGTTCGGAGCCATGGCCTCCCCGACGATGGAAATCGCGTCGGGAGATGTGATCTTCAAGCAGGCGACGGTCCGCGGGTTCTGGGGCGCGAAGGTCAGCAGCGCGATGGCGCAGGAGCGTCGAGCTGCGCTCCTCGGCGAACTGATGCAGCGCATCGGCGACGGCTCCCTGACCCTGCCCGTCTCAGCCACGTACAGCTTCGACGAGATCGCCGACGCAAGCCGCGCGAACTTCGAGCCGGGCCGGGTCGGCAAGGTCCTTTTGCGCCCCTGAGCGGCCGCGGTCGGCGAAGCGTGGGCGACGCCACCCGTTCCCTGTCAGAAGACTCATGACCAAACGTGCGCGGAGGGGATGTCCCGACCGGAACCGCGCGACGGATGACTTACATTGCGAGTGAACCTCACGGGCCCTGCCCCCAAATCCGGAGGCACCGCTCGTGCGAATCGTGCACACTGTCATCGCTGCTGCAGCAGCCGGAGTAATGGCCGCAGTCACGCTGCTCGGCGTGCCTGCCAGCGCATCCGTCCAGGCCGCCACGTCGGCACCGTCGCAGGTCCTCTACGTCGCGCTGCCGCACCCGGACGACGAGTTCGAGGCAGCGAGCTACTACGCGGACACACCACAGGACTACAAGGTGTTCGTGCTGATGACCCACGGAGAGTCGACGTATCACTGCACGCCCGTGGGGTACGACTTGGCCATGCTCGATGGAGCCTCGGCGCCGAATCCGGTGCCGACGGGCATCCAGACCACATCCTGCGAACAGGCACGCCTCAACTCGTGGGTTCACTACTTCGAGGGCATGTCGGCGGTTGATCCGACGCTGCCGGGCGACTTCGGGGAGCCGGTGACGACACCGGCATTTTCGGCGCTCGGCGACGCTTTGACCCGAGAGGCTCTGCAGCCGACCACTCCTGCGAGCGGATCGACGGACGCGCCAACGCCGACGCCAACCGCTCCGCCGACGGCGACTGCGACGCCGACTGCGACTGCGACCGCTCCGCCGACGGCGACTGCGACGCCGACTGCGACTGCGACCGCTCCGCCGACCGCGACTGCGACGCCGACCGCGACCGCGACGCCGGCCGCGACCGCGACGCCGACCGCGACGGCTACGCCGACCGCGACCTCCGTGCCCGCGCCGACCCCCTCGGCAGCACCGACGCCGCAGCCGTTCACCGACACTCGCGCGACCGTGTGGCTCGATCAGAAAGGCCGCGGTGCGCTCGTCGCCTTCGATCTCGGCGACGGCGACCTCTCCGCGCAGAAGGTCCAGTGGGCGATGCGCACGGTGCTCGCGAATCGGGCCGCGCTGGGGCTGAACACGAGCCTCCCGAATGCGGGAATCGTCACCGCCTACAGCAACCTGTCGACGCAGGGCTGCTACATCTACACGCACCCGGATCATGCCGCCGTCGCGGCGGCTGTTCGCGACACTGACTTCGGCCTTCGCGTTCAGGCGGTCGCCACCTGTGGCGAGGACCCCACGGCGTCCATGACGCTCACCGTTCCGCAAGACATCGTCGACGCGGCGTATCCCGCAAACGGCGACCCGGGCATCTTCGCAAACAGTTACGGGTGGCTCGAGACACCGGCGATTTCCCGGACCGACCAGAGCTCGCTGTTCATGGCCGTGCAGAGCTTCGCCGCGACGAACCAGAACGTGCCGATGACGCGGGTGAGCGGACCTGACCGGTACGCAACCGGTGTCGCCATCGCCCAGACCGAGTATCCCGCCGGTGCGCCGGTCGTATATCTCGCGTCCGGCGAGAACTACCCCGATGCGTTGTCCGCCGCATCGGCGGCAGCAGAACAAGGCGGACCGCTGCTGCTCACGTCCTCCGGCGCGCTTCCGGTCGTCGACGCGCAGGAGATCGCTGCGCTGCATCCATCGCGCGTCGTCATCGTTGGCGGCGTGAATGCGGTCAGCTCGACCGTGGCGAACGAGGTCACCGCTCTCGGAACGAGCGTTGTCCGCATCGCGGGGAGCGACCGATACGACACGAGCAGACAGGTCGCCACCTACGCGTTCGGTCCGGGCATCGCGCGTGCCTATGTGGCGAGCGGATCGAATTTCCCGGACGCGCTCTCAGCGTCTGGTGCCGCCGGCGCGACGGGGTCACCGGTGCTCCTGACCCCTGGTGGCGACCCGTCTGATGCGCAGGTCGCGCCGGCACTCGCATACCTGGCGCCGAAATCGATCGCGGTTGTCGGTGGCACGAACGCCATTCCCGCGACGATCGACGCGCAGCTGTCCGGGATCGCTCCCGTGCAACGACTGTCGGGTAGCGACCGCTTCGGGACGAACGCGGCGGTGATCGCGAGCGTCTATCCGAACGCCCCGTCCGCGTACGTTGCCTCCGGGGTGAATTATCCGGACGCGCTGACGGGAGCGGCGCTGGCCGGCCACGCGCATCTGCCGCTTGTGCTATCGACCGGCTCTTGCTTGACGCAGCCGGTGTGGAACACGGTCGCGACGCTCGGTATCAACGACATGACCGTGCTCGGCGGCCCGAATGCCGTCGGTGACAGCGTGAATCAGCAGGTCTGCTGAGTCAGTCGGTCGTCGCTCCGCGGCGTTGGATGACCGGGAGTTCCGACGGGCAGCCGCTCTGCGCCGTCGCGGTGAGCAGACCGATCGTCTGCTGGTACGTCAATCCGTAGCCGCGCTCTTCGATCTGAACCGCCGATTGAAAGAACGTCGGCGACATATGTGGCGAGCCGAGCGTCGCGCAAACCAGGTCCGTGTAGTCGGCAACGGTCACGGGCGTGATGTCGTGCACAGTGGGGAGCCGCGCGACGTAGCGGAGGAGCTGCTGCTGTGACCGGGTGATTGTCGGCGCCGCGGGTGCCGCGGAACCCGATCCGCCTGCAGGCTCGAGGGCGTTCCCGCCCGCACTGCTGCCGGACGCCGTGCTCACGTCGCCGGGCGTCTGCGCGGGGACAGACGGGCTGACTGCGTTCGGACGCGGACCTGCGACGCGCTCTTCGGACGGCGTTGCCGGGCGCAGCACGACGATCACGATCCCGGCGGCGACGATCAGCGCGAGCCCACCGCCCACTGTCCCGAGGATGCGGGATCGCCGAGGCCGACGGCCGCCCGGTGATGCACCCCCGCCACGCATAGGCCGCAGTCTGGCAGGTGGCGCTCCCCGCACCCTGGGCGCGTGCGCGTCCTGTCCACGACATTCAGCGCTCCCGAACCGCCGCGTAACCTTTCCGACCCCGTGAACGATGGAGAGAGTGTCGGCGCGTTCGGGTCGCGTTGACAGGTTCGCAGCGGGGGACCCCCTGCCCCCGCTGCGAACGCATCGAAGTCGATTCGAGAAGGAATTTCATGTCGCTTTTTGCTGCCCTCGTGTCCAGCAAGGTTGCCGTTGGGGTGCTTGCGCTTGGCACGCTCACTGTCGGAGGCACGGCTGCTGCCGCGTTCACCGGCTCGCTTCCGCAGCCGCTCCAGACCCAGGCCCACCAGCTGATCGGCGCTCCTGCGACCGCAACCGCGTTCGCTAGCGCCACCGCCAACCCCACTGACGAGGCGAGCGCCTCGGCGAGTGCAAGCGCGTCGGCCACCGCTGACCCGACCGCGGGCGCCACGACCACCGCCACCGCCGCTCCGACCACCGCCGCTCCGACCGCCTCCGCGTCGGCCGCTGCGAACGCTGTCGGCCCTGACGCCACCGGCTCTGCTGCGTTCGGCCTGTGCAACGCGTATGCGCACGGCGGTCTTGCCGTGACCAGCATCGCCTACGCCTCCCTCGCGAAGGCTGCCGGCGGTGCTGCCTCGATCACCGGATATTGCGCGACGGTGAACGCCCACGGGCACGCCACCGTGACAGTGCCGACCTCGACGGCGACCGCAACCCCGTCGACCGCCGCCGGAACCTCGACGGCGACCGCCGGTGCCGCGGCCGTTCCGGGCCACGTCGAGACGCCCTCGCTGCCCTCGGTGACGAACGGCGCGAAGACCACGCCGAAGCTCCCGGGTGTTGCTGTCAGCGGCTCCTCCCAGCAGGCGGCGGCGGTCGGCAACCGCTGATCGCCATCTGTCAGCCGAGCGGCGGCGATCGGCGATCAGGCGCCGCCGCTCGGTTACGGTAGGGCGAGCCGTGCAGGATGGGCGGAAGGAAACGGGTGCGCGCTCGGGCTAAGGCCACCGACGAGAGCAGCGAGGCTTCGCTGTTCTCCGATGCCTACCGCGAATTCGCACCAGGAGTCCGCGGATATCTTCACGCCCGCGGTCTGCCGGATCCTGAAGCGGTGACGCATGACGTCTTTATCGCACTGCACGAGCGGATCGGTACTGTGACCGGCGGTCGTGCAGGGCTGAAGACCCTGATTTACACCATTGCCCACGCCCGGTGCGTCGACCACTATCGGCAGCGTGCCCGGGGGCCGGCCTTCGAACCATACGAACCAGACAACGAGACACGGCTCGTCCCGTCAGCAGAGGACATCGTGATGACGCACGGATTCGGCAGCAACGTGCTGCCGTTGCTCGATTCGCTGAGTGCGGAGCAACGCGAGGTCATCGCGCTCCGCGTCATCGCCGATCTCTCGCTCGAGGACACCGCGGCCGTCATGGACCGGTCGGTGGGTGCAGTGAAGCAGCTCCAACGCCGAGCGCTCGTGAGTCTGCGACAACGAGTCGAGAACGCGGGACACATCGACCTGGTGCCAGCCACCCAACTCGGCGTCGGGAAGGTGGCGATGTCGTGACCGAGCACACCGAAGCGTCGCTGTCGTCGCTCTTTGCCGAGGTCGGGCTCGATCCTGCACAGCCCGATGCCCTTCTGCAATCGCTTGCCGACATCGCCGATCTGGGTGCCGGCGATCCTCCCGTCCCGAATGCCGAACTGGCCGCCTTGCTCGCGGGCTCGTCTGCCCAGGCAACTGTTCACGTGCTGCCGTCGCGCCGCTCGGTTCGGGCGTCGGAGGCCGCAGCAGCCGCGCAACGACGCTCGGCCCGGTCACGTCGTGGGGTTGCGGCGGTCACCGCGGTGAGCCTCGCCGGGTTCCTTGTCGCCGGAACGGCCGCCGCCGCTGCAGCAGATCCGCAGTTCCGACACGCGGCCACCAGCACGATCGTCGGCGCAGTCGGAAGATTGACCGGTCACCCGCAGCCAGCTCCTCCCGGAAGACCGGCGCCAGGGCAGCATCCCGTCGTTTCGCCGGTGACGCCTGGGAGTACCGCGCTGCCGCCTGCGCCCGTAGCTCCGACGCCGGAAGCGCCGTCGTCGGCGCCGTCCAGCGCCAGCAGCAGTGCGCATGGCAGCAGCGCTCCCGGCGGCAGCGCGTCCGGTCACGGCGCACCCGTCATCGGCGTTCCAGTCCCGACGTTGCCGACCCCCGGATGGCTCCTCGGGCACGGCCGCAACAGCCCCGAGCCAACCACGACACCGAGCCCGGTCATCCCCACCCATCCGGTGATTCCGCCTGTCCTGCACACCCCGCCAGCGGTGTCCCACGCCGGTGGCCAGTAGGAGCCCCGTGTCCGTCACCGTCCTCGCCGCCTCGCACGGCACCGCCTCGCCACGCGGTCAGCGTGCGGTCCGTGCGCTCGTCGATGCGGTGCGAGCGCGCAGTGCAGTGGACGTGATCGCGTGCCACGTCGATGTGCAAATGCCCGATGTTCCGACTGCGCTCGCCGCCGTCCCGTCGGGCGCGCGCGCCGTGATCGTTCCGCTGCTCCTGTCCGCGGGATATCACGTGTACGTGGATCTCGCGGCGAGCGCCGCGGCAGCTGCCGCGCCGGCGGTCGTGACGGCAGCGCTCGGCCCGGACGAGCGGCTCGCGGCGGTGCTTGAGCGACGACTGCAGGGGGTCCATTGGCGCCCGGATGACTCGGTTGCGCTGGCCGCCGCCGGGTCGTCCGACGCTCGCGCGGTGAAGGACTGCCTCCGCATCGGCGCGATGCTGTCGGCGCGGATCGGGGCCGACGTGTCGGTCGGATTCCTCTCCGCCGCCGAGCCGACGTTTGCCGCTGCCGTGCGAACGGCCCGAGAGAGGGGGACCGGGCGCGTGGTGGCGCTGCCGTATCTGCTCGCACCCGGCTACTTCCTGGACCTCGTGCACGGGTCCGAGGCCGACCTCGTCGCCGAGCCGCTCGTGACTCCGGATTCGACGCCGGATGACGTCGTCGCGGTTGTGCTCGATCGCATCGGCAGCGCCATGTCCGGTTCATCAGAGGACTGATCCTCCACAGCGTCACACTGTTACGCACCGCGTCGTCATGTTGCAGCAGCGCTGGCGGTGCCCTGTCGTCCGCTCATACGGTCGTGTCCGATCTGCTGAGAGCGACGTGAGGGGCGACATGACAGCGACTGAGGCGACCCAGGTTCGCCGTGTTCGGGGGACCCGAGCCGGCGTGGCGAATGGGCAGTGGAAGATCGATGGCCACGACCCGCTCAACAGCAACGAGGCTCTGAAGCAGGACGATGACGGCCTCAACGTTCGCCATCGCATCGAGACGACCTACGCGCAGAATGGGTTCGACAGCATCGATCCGAGCGATCTGCACGGACGCTTTCGGTGGTGGGGCCTCTACACCCAGCGCAAGCCGGGGATCGACGGCGGCAGAACTGCCGCGCTCGCGCCGGAGGAGCTCGAGGACCGCTATTTCATGCTCCGCGTCCGCATCGATGGCGGCCGATTGACGACGCGCCAGTTGCGCGTCATCGGCGAAATCGCTCGTGACCACGCCCGCGACTCGGCAGATCTGACGGACCGTCAGAACATTCAGCTGCACTGGGTGGAGATCGAGTCCGTACCCGAGATCTGGCGTCGACTCGAGGCCGTGGGCCTGCAGACGACGGAGGCGTGCGGTGACGTCCCGCGCGTCATCCTCGGCAGTCCGCTTGCCGGGATCGCAGCCGACGAGATCATCGATCCGACGCCCGTCATCGACGAGATTCAGCGCCGCGCGCTGGCGAACCCGGAGTACTCGAACCTGCCACGCAAGTTCAAGAGTGCGATCACGGGGCACCCGAGCCAGGACGTCGTGCACGAGATCAACGACATCGCGCTGGTCGGGACGGTACACCCCGAGCTCGGCCCGGGATACGACCTCTGGGTCGGTGGAGCGCTCTCGACGACACCGCGGCTCGCGGAGCGCCTCGGGGCGTTCGTCACCGAGGCGCAGGCAGCGGACGTGTGGGAGGGCGTCACCAGCATCTTCCGCGATTACGGCTATCGCCGTCTACGAAACAAGGCCCGGTTGAAGTTTCTGCTCGCCGAGTGGGGTGTCGAACGATTCCGGGAGGTTCTGGAGACCGAATACCTCGGCTACCGTCTCGCAGACGGTCCCGCTGCGCCGCGGCCGACCACGCCAGGCGACCACATCGGCGTGCACACGCAGAAGGACGGCCGCAACTCCATCGGTGTCGCGCCGACGGTCGGCCGTCTGTCGGGGACGCGACTGATCGCGCTCGCCGACGCGCTCGAGGCGCATGGTTCCACGCGCCTCCGGACGACGCCGCACCAGAAGCTCGTCGTGCTCGATATCGCCGACGACCAGGTCGAGTCGCTTGTCGCGGAACTCGACGGGATCGGGCTGTCCGCACGGCCGAGCCCGTTCCGGCGCAGCACCATCGCCTGCACCGGCCTGGAGTACTGCAAGCTCGCGATCGTCGACACGAAAGACACGGCGACGGCGACGATCGCGGTGCTCGAGGAGCGGCTCGCCGACATCGACCTGCCGCACCCGATCAGCCTGCACATCAACGGGTGCCCGAACTCATGCGCCCGCATCCAGACCGCCGACATCGGTCTCAAGGGGCAGATCCTCACCGACGCGAACGGCGTTCAAGGCCCCGGGTTTCAGGTGCATCTCGGCGGTGGCCTCGCCTCGGACACGCGGGCGGACGCGGGACTCGGTCGTACCGTGCGTGGGCTCAAGGTGACACAAGCCGACCTTCCCGCATACGTCGAACGGCTCGTCCGTCGATTCCTGGCCGACCGCACGGAAACGCAGACCTTCGCCGAATGGGCGCACGCAGCCGACGAGGAGGCGCTCCAGTGACCGACATCGATTCGCCGCGCCAGCGGCTCCGCGACACCGACGAACTGCAGGCCCTCGCTGCCGAGGGTGCCGCTGAGCTCCGATCCGGCGCGACCGACGGCGAAGCGTCCGCTGCGGAGGTCGTGGCCTGGGTCGCCCGGCATTTCGACGTTCGCCGGGCCGCGGTCGCCTGCTCGATGGCGGACGCCGTGCTGCCGCACCTCGTGTCCGAGGCGCTCCCGAGCGTCGACGTGCTGTTCCTCGACACGGGCTATCACTTCCTCGAGACCCGGATCACGCGCGACGAGGTCGCTCGATCCCTCGACGTGACAGTGGTCGACGTCCTGCCCGAACAGACCGTCGCCGAGCAGGACGCCCAGTACGGCGAACGCCTCTGGTCACGCGATCCCGGGCTGTGCTGCCAGCTCCGCAAGGTGGCGCCGCTGCAGAAGGCGCTCTCCGGGTACGAGGTGTGGTTCACCGGTGTGCGCCGAGACGAGGCTCCGACCCGGACGGGCACGCCCCTCGTCCAGTGGGACGACCGCCACGGTCTCGTCAAGGTCAACCCACTCGCCGCCTGGGAGCTCGACCAGCTCGTCGGATACGCGGGCGAGCACGGCGTTCCGCTGAACCTGCTGCTGACGAATGGCTACCCCTCCATCGGCTGCGAGCCCTGCACCAAGCCGGTCGCTCCCGGCGACGACCCCCGATCCGGTCGCTGGGCCGGACTCACCAAGACGGAATGCGGGATCCACCTATGACGATTTCCAATTCCGTCGACCTGCGGTCTGGAGCTCGCGAGCCGGAGGCTGTTCCCGCCGTCGATCCTGTGGCCGCTCCCGCTGCCGATCCGGAGGCCGCTCCGGCCGCCGATCCGGAGGCCGCTCACGCTGCGGGCGGCGTCGCTGTCAGCGCCACAGGTGCGCCGTCCCGAGACGCGCTCGACATGCTTGAGAACGAGGCCATCCACATCATCCGCGAGGTCGTCGCGGAGTTCGACCGGCCGGTGATGCTGTTCTCGGGCGGAAAAGACTCCGTTGTGATGCTGCACCTGGCGGCCAAGGCATTCTGGCCGGCACGGATCCCGTTCCCGGTGCTCCACGTCGACACGGGTCACAATTTCCCGGAGGTCCTGGCATTCCGAGACGCGACCGTGGCGCGGCTCGGCCTGACGCTGCACGTCGCGAGCGTGCAGGCCTTCATCGATGACGGCCGGCTCACCGAGCGGGCGGACGGCACCCGCAATCCCCTGCAGACGCTGCCGTTGCTCGACGCGATCCAGCACGGGCGGCACGACGCCGTCTTCGGCGGCGGTCGCCGCGATGAGGACAAGGCGCGTGCGAAGGAGCGAATCATCTCGCTCCGCGACGAGTTCGGTCAGTGGGATCCCCGGAATCAGCGACCCGAGCTCTGGAACCTCTACAACGGCCGACACACGCCCGGACAGCATGTTCGCGCCTTCCCGATCAGCAACTGGACCGAACTGGACGTCTGGCGCTACATCGAGCGCGAGCGGATCGCACTGCCGCCGCTCTACTACGCCCATGAGCGCGACGTCTACCGGCGGGACGGCATGTGGCGCGCCGTCAGCCCCGTCTCGTTGCCGCGCCCCGACGAGGTGGTCGAGCGCCGGCTGGTGCGCTACCGCACCGTCGGCGACATGTCGTGCACCGGCGCCGTGGAGTCGGACGCGACCGACGTGACGAGCGTGGTCAACGAGGTCGCAGCCTCCACGCTGACCGAACGCGGTGCGACCCGTGCCGACGACCGGATCTCCGAAGCAGGCATGGAAGACCGCAAGAAGGACGGATACTTCTGATGAGCGACACCTCGACTCGCGGACTGTTCCGCTTCGCGACCGCCGGATCCGTCGACGACGGCAAGTCCACGCTCGTCGGGCGCCTGCTGCACGACAGCAAAGCGATCCTCGCCGATCAACTCGACGCGATCACCCGAGCCAGCGCGGCACGCGGCTTCGGCGGCGGGGACCGCATCGACTTCGCGCTGCTCACTGACGGACTCCGTGCCGAGCGGGAGCAGGGGATCACCATCGATGTCGCCTACCGCTATTTCTCGACCGGTCGCCGCAGCTTCGTGCTCGCCGACTGCCCCGGGCACGTGCAGTACACGCGCAACATGGTCACCGGATCGACGACGGCCGACGCGGTCGTCGTGCTCGTCGACGTCCGCAACGGGGTCCTCGAGCAGACTCGCCGACACCTGGCTGTCGTGCAGCTGCTGCGCGTGCCGCACGTGATCGTCGCGGTCAACAAGGTCGATCTGACGGGATACGACGAGGGGCTGTTCCGCGCCGTGGAGGCGGATGCGCTCGCGCTCGCCGGAGAGCTCGGGCTCGAGGGTGTCTCCGTGATCCCCGTGTCGGCGCTGGAAGGAGACAACGTCGTCGAAGCCTCGCCGAACACGCCCTGGTACGGCGGGCCGGCGCTGCTGGAGCTACTGGAGACCCTCGCCGTGGTCGACGAGGCCGAGGACGTCCTCGCGCCCTTCCGGCTTCCGGTCCAGACCGTGATCCGGCCCCAAGGGTCGCTCGCGCCGGGCCTCGATCCGGACGCGTTTCGCGACTATCGTGCGTTCGCGGGGCAGATCTCGTCCGGTGCGGTGCGCGTCGGAGACCGCGTGAGCGTCCTGCCCGGCGGCGCGACCACCACGGTCATTGGTATCGAGACCGCGGACGGCACCCTCGACGCCGCGTACGCTCCGCGGTCCGTGTCGCTCCGCCTCGCCGACGACATCGACGCGCCCCGCGGCGTCGTCATCGCTGGTGCCGACGCTCCCAACCCGCTGGCGCAGGAGTTCGCGGCGTCGCTGTTCTGGCTCGACCCGCGTCCGCTGGTCACTGGCCAGCGCGTGCTCATCAAATACGGCACGGCGACGGTGCAGGCGATCGTCACGGCGCTCGAGGGCCGCCGGGACCTCGACACGCTCGAACTCGTCGAAGCGAGCGATCTCGCGATCAACGACATCGGGCAGGTCCGTGTCCGTCTCGCATCGCCACTGCCGCTCGTCGAATACACGGTCCACCGCCGCAACGGAGCCTTTGTCGTCATCCATCCCCAGGACGGCGCCAGCTTGGCGGCGGGAACGATCCTCGCCGCATGATCGGTCGCGTCCGTCTGGTCGTCGCGCGTGCGGCAGCCGTCGCTGCGCTCTGCGTCGCGACCGGCTGGGCGCTCTCGGGGTGCGCGGCCAATACTGCCGGGGCCGCGGTACCGGCCCCCGCCTCCGTGGTCCGCCTCGGCTACTTCGACGACGTCACCCACGCGCCCGCCCTCGTCGGCGTGCGCGAAGGGATCATCCGCGCCGCGCTCGGGGCGACGGCGCTCACGACCGAGCAGTTCAACGCCGGTCCTGCTGAGATCGAAGCGCTCAACGCCGGAGCGATCGACGCCGCGTACGTCGGCCCATCGCCGGCGATCAACGCCTATGTCGCCAGCGGTGGTGCTTCGCTCCGAATCGTCGCCGGGGCAACCGAAGGAGGCGCCGCGCTCGTCGTCCGCAGCGGCATCGACCGGACCTCGCAGCTTGCGGGCGCCACGCTCGCCACCCCGCAGCTCGGCAACACGCAGGACGTCGCGCTTCGTGCGTTCCTGACCTCGCACGGATTGCGGACGTCGCTCACCACAGGCGGAGATGTCACCATCGAGCCGGAGTCGAACGCGCTCACCCTCGCCCAGTTCGAGCAGGGCACGATCGACGGCGCTTGGGTCCCGGAGCCGTGGGTCACCCGGCTCGTCCACGCAGGCGGTCACGTCCTCGTCGACGAGTCGACCCAATGGCCGCGAGGCACCTACCCGACGACGGTGCTCGTCGTCTCCCAACGATTCCTCGCCGAGCATCCAGCCACCGTCAGAGCGCTCGTCGCGGCGGACGTCCGGTCTGTCGACTGGCTCACCGCACACACGGCCGCCGAGGACGCGCGCGTTGTGGGAGCCCAGATGGCGGCGGACGGTGCGAAGAGCCTCCCGGCCGCGGTCCTGCAGGAAGCCCTCCGGAACGTCACGTTCAGCCCCGACCCGATCGCGTCGGCCTACTCGACCGAACTCGCCCACGCGACGGCAGCGGGCATCGGCCGCGGCGGAAGCATCCGCGGCATCGTCGACGTGTCCCAACTCGACGCGGTCCTCCGGGGCGCCCATCGTTCTCCAATCACCGTTCAGGAGGCGCTCGGATGACGGATGACGCGATCATCATCACCAACCTGACGAAGCGATACGGCGGCGCCGGGCCGCTCGTCCTCGACGGCATCGACCTCTGCGTCGGTTCGGGGGAGTTCGTCTGCCTGGTCGGGGCGTCCGGCTGCGGCAAATCGACGCTGCTTGCCATCACTGCCGGCTTGGAGTCGCCGTCCGCAGGCACCGTGAGCGTGCCGAGCGGCCGGAGCGCCGTCATGTTCCAAGAATCCGCGCTGTTCCCATGGCTGAGCGCCCTCGACAACGTTGCGCTCGCGCTGCGGCTCGCCGGCATGCCACGGCGGCCGCGCGCGGCACGGGCCCTCGAACTGCTCGATCTCGTGAACCTCGCCGACGCGGCACGGAAGCGGCCGCACGAACTTTCGGGCGGCATGCGGCAGCGGGTCGCGCTCGCGCGCGCACTCGCCCAGGACCGCGGTGTGCTCCTCATGGACGAGCCGTTCGCGGCGCTCGACGCGATCACGCGCGATCTGCTGCATGACGAGCTCGAGCGGGTCTGGCGGGAGACCCGCCGCACCATCGTGTTCGTGACGCACAACGTACAGGAGGCCGTTCGCCTCGGACAGCGAGTGGTGCTCCTGTCGTCGCGACCCGGCCGAATCGCCGCGACCTGGGATGTCGCGAACGAGCGGGCCGCGGCGGTCAGCACCAGCGCCTCCGGGGGGATCACGGCGGCGATCACCGATCGGCTGCGGAAGGAGATCCGCCGTGCAGCCTGACCTCGAGACCCGTGACCCGGTCGCGGAAGATGCCGTAGCCGGCATCGACGCCGGACTCGACCGTGACCTCCGGACGGTCGAGTCCGGATTGGACGCGCTGCAGACTCGGTCGGACCGTCCCGCGTCGCGTCCCTGGCGCCGGAGCACCGCGGACGCCGTCCTGCCGATCGCGTTCCTCGGCCTGCTCGTGGTCGCATGGCAGGTGTACGTGGTCGTGGCCCACCCACGGCCGGACATCACGCCGAGCCCACGGGACGTGCTCGGCGCGCTCGGCCAGCTCTGGACGACCGGGAGGCTTCCCCAAGCGATCCTGACAAGCCTCGAACGCGGCGTGTTCGGCTTTCTCATCGCCGCGGCGATCGCGACACCGATCGGCATGCTCCTCGCCGAGATCCGGATCCTCCGCCGAGCCGTCGGGCCGCTGATCACCGGACTGCAGGTGCTCCCGTCGGTCGCATGGGTGCCGGCGGCGATTCTCTGGTTCGGTCTGACCGATGCGACTGCGTACTTCGTCGTGCTCATGGGCGCGATCCCGTCGATCGTCAACGGATTGCTGAGCGGCGTGGACCAGGTGCCACCGCTGTACGGGCGTGTCGGTACGGTGCTCGGTGCAGGCCGTGTCGAGCGGAGCGTCCTCATCGTGATGCCTGCCGCACTGCCCGGCTATCTGGCAGGCCTCAAGCAGGGCTGGGCCTTCAGCTGGCGCTCGCTCATGGCTGCCGAGATCATCACAACGGGTGGGTCGATGGGGTTCGGCCTCGGCACCCTCCTCGACCAAAGTCGGCAGTTGTTCGATCTCAGCAGCGTGTTCGTGACGATCGTCGCCGTCCTCGTCATCGGCATGCTCGTCGAACTCGCCGTCTTCGCTCCGATCGAGCGGGCCGTGGCGCGCGGCCGGGGACTCCTCGCGGGAGCGGCACGATGACCGCCGTCGGCTGCGTCGTGCTCGTCGGTGGAGGGCCCGGGGATCCTGAGCTCATCACCGCTCGCGGATCAGCGCTGCTCAACAAGGCCGACGTCGTCGTGACGGACCGGCTCGCCCCGAGGGGTCTGCTCGATGACCTCGCGGAGGGTGTCGAGATCATCGATGTGGGCAAGCACCCGGGCCACCACCCGGTCCCGCAGCATGAGATCAACCGGATCATCGTCGACCGGGCACTGCAAGGGAGGCGCGTCGTGCGTCTCAAAGGCGGCGACCCGTTCGTCTTCGGTCGCGGTCAGGAAGAGGTCGAAGCCTGCGAGGCCGCGTGCGTGCCGGTCGAGGTGGTGCCCGGTGTGACGAGCGCGATCGCGGTGCCCGCCGCTGTCGGCATTCCGCTCACCGCACGCGGAGTGGCCGCCGCATTCACGGTCGCGACGGGTCACCAGGACCTCGGGGAGATGCCGGGCCGCGGAGAGCACACACTCGTGCTCCTCATGGGTGTCGGCGGTCTCAGCACCCACGCCGCCGTGCTCGTCTCGCGCGGCCGCAGCGCCGACACGCCCGTCGCGATCATCGAGGACGGCTTCGGACCGCGGCAGCGGGTCACCATCGGAACGCTCGGCACCATCGCCGCCATCGCCGCCAGCGCCGGTGTTCGAAACCCGGCCGTCATCGTCATCGGCGACGTCGTGAACCTCTACCGAAGGAACACAGCATGAGCCGAGACCTGCGCGTCGCGATCGTCGGAGCCGGACCCGCGGGTATCTATGCCGGCAACATCCTGTCGAGTACCGGACTCGACGTCGCCATCGACCTGTTCGAGTCGCTTCCCGCCCCATACGGCCTGATCCGGTACGGCGTCGCACCGGACCACCCGCGCATCAAAGGGATCGTCAACTCGCTGCACGAGATGCTCGACCGAGGCACTGTCCGCTTCATCGGCAACGTCGAGTTCGGTCGGGATCTGACGCTCGCGGACCTCCGCCGCCGCTACGACGCCGTGATCATCGCCACGGGTGCCATCCGAGACGCCGAACTGTCGATCCCGGGGATCGAGTTGACGGGGTCGTACGGCGCTGCCGACTTCGTCAGCTGGTACGACGGGCATCCGGACGTCCCGCGGACGTGGCCGCTGGAAGCCCGAGAGATCGCCGTCCTCGGCAACGGGAATGTAGCGCTCGACGTCGCCCGCGTGCTCGCGAAGCTCCCGCACGACATGCTCCGGACAGACATCCCGGAGAACGTCGCGGCGGGGCTCGCAGCCTCACCGGTCACCGACGTCCACGTCTTCGGACGCAGAGGGCCGGCCCAGGTCAAGTTCACCCCGATCGAACTCCGCGAGCTCGGCGAGGTCGACGGCGTCGAGACCATCGTGTCCGCGGAGGACTTCGAGGACGCGGCTGCAATCGATGCAGCCGTCGCAGCGTCCGGATCCAACCAGGTGAAGGTCATGGTGCGCACCATGCGCGGATGGCTCGACCGGCCACGTACCGATGCGCGCCGCCGCATCCACTTGCACTTCCTCCACAACCCAGCGGCGATCCTCGGCACTGACGGCGCCGTCACCGGGATCCGGTTCGAGCGGACCCGGCTGACCGACGACGGGACGGTCCGCGGAACGGGCGAACTCCGCGAATACGCGGTGCAGGCCGTCTACCGGGCCGTCGGCTACTTCGGGTCGCCACTCCCGGGCCTCCCGTTCGACGACCGTCTCGGGGTGATCCGAAACCTCGAAGGTCGGGTCGTCGATGAGGCAGGGCAGCGCATCCCGGGCGTCTACGCCACCGGATGGATCAAGCGCGGTCCCGTCGGCCTGATCGGCCACACGAAATCCGACGCGATGGAGACCATCGAGCATCTCGTCAGCGACACCGAAGGGCTCGTGCGCGCCTCCGAGCGGTCGGATGACGCGATCTTCGCGCTGCTCGAGTCGCGCGGCGTGCAGTACACCACGTGGGACGGCTGGCTGGCGCTCGATGCGCACGAGCGAGCGCTCGGTGCCGCCGACACATCGGACGTCGAGCGTGAACGCATCAAGGTCGTCGACCGCGACGCGCAGATCGCCATCGCGACCGGTGTGCTGAGTCAGTCCTCGCCGTAGTCGTGATCGGGATGGTTGCGCTCGCCGAGTCGCCAGTATCCGCGCGTGATCATCTCATCGCGGCAGACTCCCGCGGCGAGCATCCGGGCACGCGCATCGCGCACCGCGCCCGCCTCGCACGCAACCCAGAACATCCGACCGAGCGCGTCGGCGCTCGTTCCCTCGCCCGCAGCCAGCCGCTCGTCGAGCGCGGCGAGGAGCGTCCCGCTCCACGCGGTGTGCGGCGTCCGGTGATGCCACACCACCGTCGCCCCGCTCGGGGCCTCGAGCGGGATCTCGTCAGCGTCGGACTCCACCTCGATATGGGCCTCCACATCGGTGTCGTCCGGCAGCGCTTCGAGCAACTGCGCGATTGCGGGCAGCGCGCTCTCGTCGCCAGCCAGCCACCAGCGCCGCGGCGACTCCGGGAACGCGAACCGGCCGCCAGGCCCGCGAAGCCCGATCCGATCGCCCGGCTTCGCTGCCGCCGCCCAGGACGAAGCGGGCCCGTCCTCGTGCACGACGAACTGAATCTCCAGGAGCCCCGTCTCCGGATCGTAGGCACGCGGCGTGTACGTACGGACCTCCGGGCGATCGACGCCCTCCGGCCACGTGCGGCCCTCCGCCGTCTCGCGGGGGAGGGCCGGCTCGCGCTGCCCCGGCGGCGGGATCATCACCTTGATGTGGGAGGTCGGAGCAACGGATGCGAACCGACTGAGGTCTGTGCCGCCGACGCGGACCGACACGAGTCGAGGCGTCAGATGCTGAACCTCCACGACCTCGACGATCTCGGCAGGGCGGCGCGCGGGCGGCCGAGACCCAGCGGACGGTGAAGCGGAGGCATCAGGCAGGGACATGTGCCCACGCTAGCGACCCAGCGCGCCATCGCCGCACGCCCGGCCAGTCACACAAGATACGTTGCCGTCCGGGCGTGATCGATGGCGAGATCACCGATCCCGGTGATCGCCGCATCGAACCCGAGCCGACTCGGCACGATCGTCGGAACGGCAGGGATCTTGCCGATCAGGCGGCGCGCGATCTGCTCGGCCGAGAGCTCGCTGTACTGCGCGAACGCACCCGCGAGGACGATGACGCGCGGTGCGAGGACGACGGTGATCGCGGCGCAGATCAGCGCGATGTTGTCGAAGAATTCGTCGCGCGCACGCATCGCTTCGGCATCGCCCTGCTCGACGAGCTGCATCATCGTCCGGAACGCCGGGCCGATCCGGCGATCCACGTGACCAGCTTCGCCGCGCATATAGGGCTCGACCTGCTCCGAGATCGTTCCCTCCACATCGCCACGGTCGGTGAAGTAGTGCCCGAGTGCATTCACTGAGGTGAGCAGGAACCCGACCTCACCGGCAGCCGATCCGAATCCGCGGTGGATCCTGCCCTCGCTGATGATCCCCGCGCCGATACCGGTGCCGAGTACGAGCGCGACCGCGCTCTCGGCATCACGGGCCGTACCGTGGCGCAGCTCGCTGTACGCGGTCGCGTTCGCGTCGTTCTCGCACAGCACCGGCAGCCCGGTTCGCTCGGCGACGATCTGCGCCACCGGAACATTCAGCCAGTCCAACTCGATCGCATTGACAACGACACCGTCGTGCGTCACGCCGGGCAGTGCGATGCCGATGCCCGCGAGTGGCGCGCGAAGACCGGTCTCGTCGGACGTGAGCCGGTCGACGAGCGTGAGCAGTCCCTCCAGACGCACGCTCGAGGCGTTCGCCCGGTGGAAATCGAACGGTTCGTAGCTCTCGTAGAGCACATTTCCGCCGAGATCGAGGATGCGTCCGCGCGCGTTGTTCTCGGTGACATCGATTGCCGCGACCGCCCGGAGTCCGGACACGTAGCGGAACAGATTGGACGGCCGGCCGTTCGAGGTGCGGTCAAGACCTGCGAGCTCGAGCGCACCCTCTTCGAGCAGCGCCTGGCAGAGCCGTTCGACGGTCGCCGAACTCAGTCCGGTACGGCGGCGGATCTCGCGACGCGGCAACGGCCCGCTCGTTCGCAGGAGATCGAGGATCGCGGTCCGGTTGATCTGCGTGACATCGCGGTTCGTCGCCGTTCGAGGCCCACCCCGGCCTGCGGAGCGTGCTCCGGCGCCGCGGCGGCTCACCGCAGCGGCGCCGACCGTTGCGTCGTCAGTGTCGCGTTCCTGGACGGTCATGCGCCCCCACCTTCCCTCGCATACCGCAGCGTGAGCACCTCGAACGGTGCCAGACGAACGGTCCCATCCGCTTCAGGGCTCATCCCCACCCAGCGGTCCGTCTCCGCCTCGAGCAGCGTGACGGCACGTCCTCTATGGAACACCTCGTCGACGACGACGCGAGCGATGGCGCGCTGGCCCACCGGCTCGCTGATCCGGACGATGAGGTCGCCGGAGCCGTCCGCTGCGAGCTTCACCGCGGTGACCATGGCGGTGCCCGCCGACGGGACAACGGTGACCACCGGGTCGACCGCCTGGCCCGCCGGGAGTGCGCGAAGTGGCGCATCGGCTTCGACGGCTGCCCGTGTCGTCGCAGCGAGATCGGCGCCGACGACGATCGTGAATCGATGCGAATGCACCCCCTGGTCCGTTTCCGGATCCGGGTACCGCGGGCCACGCAGCAGCGAGAGCCGGACCGTCGTCGTGACTCCCTCGACCGGGTCGGAGGCCCGTTGCACGTCGTACCCGTACGTCGAGTCACCGATGAGCCCCACGCCGAAGTCGGGTTCTCCGGCGTACACGAAGCGATGCATCGAATGCTCGAACTGCGCGGTCTGCCACGACGTGTTCGTGTGCGTGGGGCGTTGCACGACGCCGTACTGCGTCTCTGCCGCGGTGCGGTGCGCGTGCAACGCCAGCGGGAACGCGAGCTTGAGAATGCGTTCGTGCTCGTGCCAGTCGGTGCGCTGGTCGATCGTGATCGTGGACGAGTTCGCTTCGAATCGCAGCGTCTGTCGCACCGTCGATGCCGAGAAGCGGCGTTCGATGTCGATGTGTGCGCCCTCGTCATCCTGGCGGCACGTGACCGACGCCGCGTGGCGCAGATCGTCCACGCGGTTCCGGTAGTGCGCGTCGAGGTCCCACGCGTCGCGAGTGTTCGGGAAGTCTTGGTGCAGCTGGAGCAAGTTCCACGCGGCTCCGGGAGCAACGGCCTCCCGACCCGACGCAGCATGGACCGCCGAGGTGATCAGGCCGTGGCGATCGACGCGAACCCGAATCGAACCGGTGTCGATGGTCCAGCCCGCGTCGTCGCCGTCCACCCGGACCGCCGCGCGGCCATCGACGCGTGCTGGCTGCGTCGGTGGCGCGATCGCGAACGCGGGAACGCCCCGTCGTTCGAATGGTGCCGGGTTCGCGTACCGCGCGGGCAATCCCGCGTCGGCTTCGCCCGTGGGCAGACGAGCTGAGGTCTCCGGTGATTCGCCGCCGCCCAATGCATCGAGGGCGCGCGCGATGATGGCCTCGGCGGACGCGACGAGCGCGGTATAGGTGGCGACCGCCTCCCGGTGCACCCACGCGATCGAGCTGCCGGGCAGGATGTCGTGGAACTGGTGCAGCAGCAGGGTCTTCCAGAGCCGGTCGAGCTCGTCATATGGATACGCCGCACCCGCTCGAACGGTCGCGGTGGTCGCCCACAGCTCTGCCTCGACGAGCAGCTGTTCGCCCCGCCGGTTGCCCTGCTTCGTTCGATGCTGGCTCGTCAGGGTCCCGCGGTGCGCTTCGAGGACGAGCTCGCCGACCCAGACTGGCGGGTCGGGAAGCTCACGCCGAGCCCGGTCGAAGAACGCGTCCGGGTGCTCCCACACGACGCGCGGACTCCCCTCGAGCGAGGCGAGCCGACGCGCCCGACCGATCATCTCCCGCGTCGTTCCGCCGCCGCCGTCGCCGTACCCGACCGCGGCGATCGATCCGGAGGCGCGTCCCGCCTCCGCGAAGCGCCGCCGCGCCCCGATGATCTCGTCGACCGTCAGCCGGGCGTTGTAGGTGTCGATCGGCGGGAAGTGACTGAAGACGCGCGACCCGTCGATTCCTTCCCACGCGAAGGTGTGGTGCGGGAACGTGTTGACCTGGTTCCACGACAGCTTCTGGCTGAGGAACCAGTCGAACCCGGCGCGGTGGATGAGCTGCGGCAGGGCACCGGCGTACCCGAAGCTGTCGGGGAGCCACACGCCCCGGCAGCGGATGCCGAACTCCTGCTCGAAGAAGCGCTGCCCGTACTGGAACTGCCGGACGATCGACTCGCCGGAGGGCAGGACCGCATCGCTTTCGACCCACATGCCGCCGAGCGGAACGAATCGGCCGTCGGCGACTGCCGCCCGGACACGTTCCCACACCTCGGGACGGTGGTCGCGGAGCCACTCGTATTGCTGCGCGCTCGACATGCCGTAGATGAACTCCGGCGCCTCGTCGATGAGCTGCGTCATGGAGGTGGTGGTTCGAGCGACCTTCCGGATCGTCTCGCGGGTGGGCCACAGCCATGCCGAGTCGATGTGGGCGTGTCCAATCGCGGACAGGGTGTGCTCGCTCGCGGTCGCCGGTCGGGAGAGCAGCGGCTCCAGCACGGCGCGTGCAGCAGCAGCCGTCTCCGACGCACGGTGGAGATCGAGCGCGTCCATCGCAGCGTCGATGCCACGGAGAATCGCGGAGCGTCGCGGCCCGGGCTCGAGCTCGCCGGCGAGCTCGAGGAGCACGTCGACGTCGAGAGCGAGGTCGTGGCACTCGGCGTCGAACAGGGTCAGGTCGGCCTGACGCAGCGTATAGAGGGGGGCCGCTGAGGCGGTCTGGACGTCGCCCTGCCAGGTGGGGAACAGGGGCAGATGGTCGAGGAGGTTGGGGTTCGCCGCGGCCTCGACGAAGAACGTCACCGTCTCGCCGCCGTCGGCCCGGTCAGTGATCGGCACCCATTGGTTCCGCGGGTTGATCGCTTTGATGGGCGCGCAGTCCGGGGTGTAGGCGAGCCCTTCGGCTTGAAAGCCCGGCAACGTGCTGTCGAATCCGAGATCGACGACTGCCTCGACGCGGAGGCCCGCCCAGCGTTCCGGGATCTGCCCGCGCATCCGGAACCAGACGGTCGACCAGGCCGGCCCCCACGGCGTACCGACCGTGTACGCGGTGTACGCGCCGGCGATTGCCGACTCCGGGGAGATCGGCTCGCCGGGAAGCGCGAACGCCTCGACGGTGAGGGGCGTCCGGGCTGCGGTGATCGCCGGGCGCACCCGCTCGTCGAGCCAGCGACGCGCGCGGTCGACGGTGAGCTGTTCAGTGGCGTCCATGCCCTGACTCCGTTCCACCGGTGGATGTGTGCGCGCATGATCGCACACCACGTTTCACATCAGTTTGATCATCTTACGAACGCGACGAACAAGCCGGTGTAGCGAAACGTTACCGCGAAAGCGTTGCTACTTATGCATCACAGTGATAAGAATCTTGAAACCACCTCCGCAGGTCGTGCTGAATCAGCTCATCCGGCACTGTTCTGCCTAGTCGAAGGAATCAACGATGACTCTGAAGAAATCGCTGACGAAGGCTCCGCGCCTCCGTCGCGTTCTTGCATCAGTCGCTGCCGTCTCGGCGGCCGCGCTCGTGCTGGCGGGCTGCTCCACGTCCGGCTCGGGCAGTTCCAGCGGGTCGAGCAGCACCAAGAAGCTCACACTCTGGCTCTCCTCCAGCGCCGCCCAGCAGGCCGGCTACAACAAGCTCGTCGCCGAGTACAAGAAGGCGACGGGGGTGACCGTCAAGATCGTGAACATCCCCTACAGCGGGTACACCACGAAGCTGCACGAGGCCGCGCAGGCCAACGCGCTGCCCGACATTGCGAGCGTTCCCTCGCTCGACCCCATCTGGACGAACAAGCTCATCGACCTGAGCTCGATCGTCAACACGAGCGCCGACAAGATCAACAAGAACTTCATCGCGAAGACGTCCAAGGGGCAGGTCCTCGCGATCCCGTCCGACGTGACCGCGTCGGGTCTGTTCATCAACAAGAGCCTGTTCCAGAAGGCCGGTGTGTCCTTCCCGACCTCGCCGAGCTCCACCTGGACGTGGACGCAGCTCATGAGCAAGCTCGACCAGGTCCGCAAGGCCACCGGGGCGAAGTACGACATGACGTTCGATCCCTCGCCGTCGCGTCTCCGCGCCATGGTGTACGAGATGGGCGGCAAATACGTGCACGCGGATTCGAGCGGGACCTTCTCGGTCGACGCTGCGACGAAGAAGGCGGTGAACACGTTCGTCGGCTGGAACAACGACACGATCATCCCGAAGTCGGTCTGGACGAGTGGCGCCGACCCGTCGGCGCTGTTCCAGAGCGGTCAGGTCGTCGCGTACTGGTCGGGCGTGTGGCAGGTTGCGGCGTTCGCGTCGAGCATCACCAACTTCGACTGGGCGAGCGTTCCGACGCCGGCGCAACCGGTTCAGGCCAGTGACGTGAACTCCGGCGGCCTGGTGGTTGGCTTCAACAACAGCAGCTCGGAGAGCACTGCCGCGAAGAACTTCCTGACGTGGATGTATGCGCCGAAGCAGTACAAGACACTGACCGAGGTCAACGGGTACTTGCCCGTCGAGTCGGGCCTGAACCCGACCTACCCGTTCTCATCGCAGGCCGCGCAGGATGCGTTCAAGCTCTACAACGAGGAGCTCCCGCTCTACGCGCCGGTGTCCGGGTACTTCAACCAGGCGCAGACGCAGTGGGTGCTCGCCGGAAAGTCGCTCACCACGGATCCGAGCGTCACGGAGATCGGGAAGGCGATCAACGGGCAGGAGACGTCTGATCAGGCGCTGGCGAACGTTGTCGCCGCGTACAACCAGCAGGTCGGCGGCGTGAAGTAAGCGCTCCGTCGACTCGGAGGAACCTATGACCGCCACGGCAACAGCGCGCGGCGAGCGTGCTTCGGAGCGGGGGACCAAGTCCTCCGCTCCGAAGCGGCGTCGCGCGAAGCTCAATCGATACACGATCGCGCCGCTCGTCCTCATCTCGGCGAACGTGATCCTCTTCTTCGTCTTCTTCGTGTGGCCGGCCCTCATCGGGCTCTGGTACTCGTTCACGAACTACACCGGGGTGGGCGACGCCCAGTTCGTCGGTGTGCAGAACTATGCGCAGCTGTTCGGCGACGGGCAGTTCTACTCGGCCCTACTGCGGACGGTCGTGTACACCGTCGTCGTCGTCCCGTTCAGCTACTGCTTCGCCCTGCTGTGCGCGGTGCTCATGACGAGCAAGTACGCCAAGGGCAAGGCAGCGGTGCGGATCATCCTGTTCATTCCGTGGCTGATGTCGGCGATCATCACCGGCGTCGTGTGGCGGTGGCTGTTCGGCGAGAACTTCGGGCTCATCAACTTCTTGATCGAGTCCGTCGGCGGGAAGCCGGTGCTCTGGCAGTCGAACGCCAACCTGTCGCTCTTCGTCGTCGTCATCGCGGCGACGTGGGCGGGCACCGCGTTCTCGATGCTCCTCTTCATCGCGGCGATCAAGAACGTGCCGCAGTCGTACTACGAGGCCGCGCAGCTCGACGGTGCAGGACCGTGGCGTCTGTTCAAGGACATCACGCTGCCGAGCATCGCGCCGACGTCGTTCATCGTGATCCTCATCACGACCCTCGGAGCGATGAAGGAATACGCCCTGTTCATCTCGCTCAACAACGGCGGACCCGGCACGGCGAACAATCTGCTCGTCCAGTACATCTATCAGACCGGGTTCCAGCGCGGGCAGATCGGGTACGCGAGCGCGGCGAGCTTCGTGCTCATGATCATCCTCATGGCGGTGGCGCTGATCCAGCTCGCCGTGAACAGAAGGGCGGCGAAACGGCAATGACCGCGACCAGCATTCGCGACCGCGCAGGAGCGCGCGTCGGCAAACCCCGCATTGAGCGGCGCAAGAAGAAGGTGTTCGGGCCGGAGACCGGCCGGTATATCTCCACCACGACGCTCTTCTGGATCATCGGCGTCGCGTACGGGTTCCCGGTCGTCTGGTTCGTGCTCAGCTCGTTCAAGCCGGCCGGCGACCTGTTCTCATATCCCCTGACGCTGCTGCCAAAGGAATGGAACTTCGCGGGCTACGTCTCCGCGTGGAACAGCTTCAACTTCTACCAGTTCTTCCTCAACACGCTCGTCGTGTCCGTGCTGACAACTGCCCTGACCATTGTCGCCAGCTGCTGCACCGGGTATGCCCTGGCGAAGTACGACAACAAATGGCTGCGCGCGTTCTTCGTCTGCATCCTCGCGACGACGATGCTGCCGACCGAGGTGATGCTCGCGCCGTCGTTCCTGGTGATCCGGGACCTCGGGCTCTACAACTCCCTCGCCGGCATCATCGTGCCGTCGATCCTCACGGCGACGGGCGTTCTGATGTTTCGGAGCTTCTTCCTCACCGTTCCGGACGAACTGGTCGAGGCGGCGCGGATCGATGGCGCTCGCGAATTGAGCATCTTCTTCCGCATCATGGTGCCGCTCGCGCGTCCCATCATGTTGACGCTCGCGATCTTCTCGTTCCAGTGGCGGTGGAACGACTACATCTGGCCGCTGCTCGTGCTGAACGACCCCAGCAAGTTCACGTTGCAGATCGGGCTCGAGAGCATCGTCGGCGCACAGAACATCAACTGGAGTGTGCTGCTCGATGCGTCGGTGATCTCGATGATCCCGCTCGTGATCCTCTACGTCTTCTTCCAGAAGTACGTGATGAACGCGAACATCAACGCAGGCCTCAAGGACTGATCGCTCTGGTCGGGCAGAACAGCCGCCCCCTCCCGTGAAAGGACTCCGTGTCGCAATCGCTCCTCCCCGCCGAATACGTCGAATCCGCGGCGAAGCGCGCACTCGCCATCCTCACCGCTGACCGGTCGGGAGGCGCGGGGCGGCTTGTCGACGAGCCGCACCGGACGCTGATGCGGGACGCGAAAGTGCTGCTGTCGCTGGTCGTCAGCGGCGGTGGCGGGGAGGCGCTGCGTGCCTCCGAGCTGATCGCGGCAGCGCAGCGCCGGGTGGACGCACTGCGATCGCTGCAGTCCTCGTCGGGGCTGTTCATCGGTGGCGACAACCTGCAGTCGCCGCCCGACAGCGCGTTCACGATCAACGACGTGTGCGACACGCTGGCATTCCTCCCGCGCGTCGGGCAGCACGGTGGCGGCCGCGGCGACGAAGGGGGCGGCGACGACCCCGGCGCCTCCAACCCGAACGCCGGGAACGCTGTGGCGATCGAGCCAGTGCGCGCAGTGCTCGAGCGCATCGTCCGCGATGCGACCGACGCGCTCCTGCACGGCGGTATTCACACCCCGAACCATCGGTGGGAGATCAGTGCCGCCCTGGCACGCATTCACTATCTCTCTCCAGATCCTCGGCTCGTGGACCGGGTCGATGAATGGCTCGCGGAGGGTGTGGACGTCGACAATGACGGCATCTACTCGGAGCGAAGCCCGAATTACGCCGCGCATGTGACGAACCCCTCCCTCACCGCACTCGCGCGGATCCTGGAGCGACCGGCGCTCGATGCGGTCGTCGAGCGCAACCTCGACGTGACCCTGGCGCTCATCCGGCCGGATGACACGGTCGAGACTCTCCAGTCACGGCGGCAGGACCAACGCGAGCGCTTCCCGCTCGCCGCCTACGCCGGCGCCTACCGCATTGCTGCGGTTCGCACGGGCCGAGCCGACTTCGCGGCGATCGCGCGCCGCGCGGCGGCATCAGCGCCCACCGACCCGGAGCTCCTGGCCGCGGCGTTGCTCGAACCGGCCCTGTGCGCGCCGCTTCCTGCCGACCAGTCGGTCGACCGGGAGTCGCTGCCGGCCTTCGCCGAATCGGGAGAAACATTGGATGCGCCCGACGACCGGTTGGCGAGCATTGCGGTCGTGCCGTCGATCCAGATGGCGGTGCACCGGTCGGATCATGTCGAGGCGGTCCTCTACGCGGGGTCGGACTATGCGCAGGCTGGACGCATCCGGTCCGGGCTTGCCAACAATCCGACGTTCGCGCGACTCTTCGCCGGGGAGGTTCGGCTCGACTCGATCCGACTGTCGCGCTCGTTCTTCGACATGGGTCCGTTCCGGCCGAGTTCACTCGAGCGAACCGGCACCGACCGGTTCGTGCTCACCGAGACGGTGCGCGCGGCGTACTACCAGCCGCTCGCCCCGGAACACCGCGATCCCGACGGTGCGTATGCGCTCGTCGACGACGGACGATTCAGTGCCGCCATGGCATTCCCGCTGCGGAAGCAGGATGTCGTGACGATGCGGACACGGGTGGAGGCGCGCCTCCTGCCCGATGGCATGGATCTCGACGTCGAGTTGGACGCGCCGCGACTCGGGTGGTCGCTCGAGTTCGCCTTCGCTCCGGGTGGCGAACTCGTCGGGGGTCTGCGCGCCGATGACGGTACCTGGATCCTGCCGAGCGGCGCGGGGGAGTATCGCGTGGGCACGACGGCTCTTGGAATCCGCGTCAGCGGAGCTGCGCTCAGCGACGATCCGATGCCGTACGAGCCAGGGCAGGACTACACGTTCCTCGGCGGAACCGACGCGGCTGACGGTGTTCGGGTCCGCGTCGGCGGGACTGCTCCGACGCGCTTCCGCGTGGCGTTGCGGGCGACGCGCGGCTGACCGGACCCGGGCTGCCACCGGACAGGTCCAGCCTGCGGTCGACCCTGTCCCGCGGCGATGTCAGCTGCGCGGCCGGAAGTCGCCCTGATGCAGTGCGACGACGGAGCGCGCTTCGTCGAAGACGATGGGCACGGACATGCCGTTCCACCGCACGACATGCTTTCCATGGGCTGTTGTGGTCCGCGCCTCCAATCGGGCGGACCGCAGGAGCGGCTTCCCGGCGTCGGTGCGTGACCACGTCAAGTCGACCGCGATCCCCGGCCGCGCGATGAGTCCGCGCACCGATCCGCTGCCGAGTGCGGCGGGGAGCGCAGGAAGGAGATCGATCGTGCCCCGATGCGACTGCAGCAGCATCTCCGCGACCGCAGCCGTGAACCCGAAGTTTCCGTCGATCTGGAACGGCGGGTGCGCGCCGAACAGGTTCGGGTACAGGCCACCGTGCAGCGAGTCGGGGGTGACACCCTCCATCGTGCGAAAGACCAGTCGGAGCAGACGATCGATCGCGGCCGTGTTGCCGGTGCGTGCGCGAAGCGCGAGCTTCCACGCGAGCGACCAGCCGGTCGAGTCGTCACCGCGGCGGTCCAATGTCCGCTCGACGGCGTCGCGGAGCTGGCCATCGAGCGCCTGCGTTCCGGGGTAGGCGAACCAGAGATTCGACAGGTGCCGGTGATCCGGTTCGACCGCTGGCCGATCGGCGTGCCACTCGGCGACCACACCATCCTCGGTCGGCTCGATCGGCGCCAGGTGCCGGAGGGCGCTCTCGACCCGGTCGGAGAAGGCGTCGCGCGGCGATGCGGCGGCGAGCACCTGGTACGATCGGAGCGCGGCCGCGATAAGCGCGAGGTCCATCGTCGACGAGCGGTCGACGGGTGCGCGATCGCCCTCCGGCGTCCGAAACGCATTCTCCGGGGATGTCGACGGTGAGGTCCCGAGTCGGCCGTTGCTGTCGAGGATCATCCAGTCAAGCGCGAACGCCACCGCGCCGCGCACGATCGGCAGAATGCGCTCGCGGAAGTCCGTATCGGCCCCGAAGGCGGCGTGCGTGACGAGCGGGTCGATCAGCCACAGCGCGCCCATCGGCCAGAACGACCACGCAGGATCGTGCGTTCCGTCGCCGATCGGGTCCGTGAACGCCCACGCGTCGGTGTTGTGGTGCACCACCCATCCGTCCGCGCGATAGAGACGACGTGCAGTCTCGGAACCGGCGATCGCGAGCGCCTCGACCAGGTCGACCAGTGGGTCGAGCGTTTCGGGGAGCGCCGTGATGTCGGCCGCCCAGTAGTTCATCTCCACGTTGATGTTCGTGGTGAAGTTCGAGCTCCACGGCGGCCGAACGCTGTCGTTCCAGATCCCTTGCAGGGTGGCCGGGAGACCTCCGTGCCGGGATGCGGAAATGAGCAGGTAGCGCCCGTAGTGGAACAGGAGTGCGACGAGGTCTGGGTCGCGCTGCGGATCTGCTGACTCGGCGACGGCACGGAGCCGTTCGTTCGTCATGCGCGGTGTCGTCGTGTCTGAAGGGTCGCGATCGGCGTCGAGGGCGAGTTCGACCCGGTCGTACAGTTCCGCATGATCGCGCCGATGACGAGCGCGGACCGCATCCACACCGGCCCGGACAGCATCGCCCACCGCTCGTGCAGCGCGTGCTGCCGCGTCCGCGGCGGTCCCGCGCGGCGGGCTCCCGGGCGCGACAAAGGTCGTCGCGGTTGCCAGGACGATGCTCACCCGCCGTGCGGCGGGCAGGTGCACGGACGTCGCCGGGCGCTCGTCCCATCGTGCGCCGCCCGAGTGCAACGTCGCCGCACGCGTGACGGTTCGCTCGACCGGCACGCCGTCGATCAGGACCGCGGCGACCACGGCGCCCTCGACCGTGCCGGCGCCCCACCGGATCGGCTCGTCCACCTCGTCGTGTGGCGGCACGACGTCGGATGGGAGGCGTACACCGATTGCCAGCGCATGCTCGCCCGGGTCGACCGACAGTGCGTGCAGGGGCGTCGTCAGCGCGATCGTGAGGCGCCCGAGGGCGCGCTCGGGCAGGCCGACCTCGTGCACGAGAACGCCGGCGTCGGCGCTGACGAAGGTCTCGGTGCGGATTGCGGCATCGCCGACGTGGAACGCCGTGCGATGTGTCGCAGTCGCGAGATCGAGTGTGCGGGTGTGATCGGTGACCGGGGCTGTCGTGTCGGGCTCGAGGCGGACCTCCAGGATCGGCGAACGGCAGGAACGCCTGCGTGTGACCGTGCTGCAGGCGCTGCAGCGCAACGGCCGCGTCACCGAATCGCTCGGCGTCGATCGCCGTGCGCGCCTCGTCGAGCGCGGCGGTTGCAGCAGACGTCGTGATCGCTGCGGGATGCAGTGCGTTCGGGCCGCCGGACCACGCGCCGCCGTCGTTGAGTTGAAGACGGTCGATCAGCGCTCCGCCGAAGCACATCGCTCCGGTGCGCCCGTTGCCGAGCGGGAGCGCTTCAGTCCACTCGCGCGCGCCGCCGGCGTAGCGCAGTGCGTGTCGATCGTTCACGACCATCCTCGTTCCTCGTACCGCTCGGCATGACAATCCTCGATGACGGGCCAGTTCGCGCGGTGCAGCGGATTGGTGTGCTCGCGCATCTGTTGTTCGACTGCACGCTCCTGTAAGGTCAATGGTAAGCGCTTTCCAAAGCAAGAACGATCGATGGCGATCCGAAAGGTACGAGGCACCATGGCAACATCCCCACTTGGCATCATCATGAACGGCGTCTCCGGGCGAATGGGGTACCGCCAGCACCTCGTGCGGTCGATCCTCGCAATCCGCGAGCAGGGCGGGGTGGAGCTCGCCGACGGGTCGCGCGTGCAGGTCGAACCGCTCCTCGTCGGCCGCTCCGAGTCGAAGCTCGCCGAGATCGCCGCACGCCACGGCCTCGAACACTGGACGACCGACCTCGACGCCGCGCTCGCCGACCCGCGCTGGAGCATCTACGCCGACTTCCTGGTCACGAGCGCCCGCGTCCCCGCGATCACGAAGGCCATCGCCGCCAGAAAAGCGATCTACACCGAGAAGCCGACGGCCGAGACGGCCGCCGACGCCTTCGAGATCGCCCGCCTCGCCCAGGCGGCGGGCATCAAGAACGGCGTCGTGCACGACAAGCTCTACCTGCCCGGCCTCCGCAAGTTGAAGCGCGTCATCGACTCGGGATTCTTCGGCCGCATCCTCAGCGTCCGGGGCGAGTTCGGCTACTGGGTGTTCGAAGGCGACTGGCAAGAGGCGCAGCGACCGAGCTGGAACTACCGCGCCGAAGACGGCGGCGGCATCGTCGTCGACATGTTCCCGCACTGGAACTACGTGCTCGAAAACCTCTTCGGACGCGTCGAGTCGGTCTACGCCGAAGCCGTCACACACATCCCCGAGCGCGTCGACGAGCGCGGCGCCGCATACCCGGCCACCGCCGACGACGCCGCCTACGGCATCTTCGACCTCGCCGGAGGGATCCGCGCCCAGATCAACTCGAGTTGGGCAGTCCGCGTGCACCGCGACGAGCTCGTCGAGTTCCAGGTCGACGGCACAGAAGGCAGCGCCGTCGCCGGCCTCTTCGGGTGCCGGGTGCAGCACCGCACCGGAACCCCCAAGCCGACCTGGAACCCGGATCTCCGCGACGATCGGCCGTACCGCGACCAGTGGTTCGAGGTACCCGACAACGACGTGTACGAGAACGGCTTCAAGGTGCAGTGGGAACAGTTCATCCGACATGTCGTCGAGGACGCCCCGCATCCCTACGACTTCTTCGCCGGTGCGCGGGGCGTCGCACTCGCGGAGGCGGGCCTTCGCTCGAGTCGGGAGGGTCGCCGTATCACCCTCGCCGACCTTGCGTCGGGGGAGCAGGCCGAGACGAGCCTCCAGAGCGCACCGGTCGGAGTCTCCGCGTGAACGACCTGACGCTGGTCGACAGTGACGGGCGCCGGTCGACGGCGCCCCTGCGCCCCGCGCCCGCCTGGACGAAGCCCGCCTCGCCGCTTTCCGAGCGCGTCGTCTACGCAGCGGCCCACGTCGTGCCCAGGGTGACCGGTGACAACACGCCCGGAGCACCGGCAGACATCGACTGGGAGGCGACACTCGCCTTCCGACACCACCTCTGGTCATGGGGACTCGGCGTCGCCGACGCGATGGACACCGCGCAGCGGAACATGGGACTCGATCCGCCGGCCGTGCGGGCGCTCATCGCCCGGAGCGCCGCCGAAGCGCAGTCCGTCGGTGGACGCATCGTCGTCGGCGTGAACACCGACGACATCGAGTCCGACAGCGCGACGCTTGACGAGATCGTCGCGGCATACATCGGGCAGCTCCGGCACGCCGAAGAGCACGGCGCCGGCACGGTGCTCATGGCAAGCAGGCACCTCGCCAGAGCCGCAACCGGCCCCGACGACTACCGACGGGTCTACGAGCGAGTCATTGCGGCTGCTGACGAGCCTGTGGTCTTGCACTGGCTCGGACCCGCCTTCGACCCGATCCTCGAGGGCTACTTCGGATCGCGATCGGTCGCGGCGGCGACCGAGACAGTGCTCCGGATCATCGGCGACGCTGGCGAGCGGGTCTCGGGAATCAAGATGAGCCTCCTGGACGCGGACGCCGAGATCGCGGTTCGCGACCGCCTTCCCGGAGCCGCTCGCATGTTCACCGGTGACGACTACCACTACGTGGACCTCATGTCCGAGCGCGACGGACACCACTCCGACGCGCTGCTCGGCGCGTTTGCCGCCGTCGGCCCGGTTGCCTCGGCAGCAGTGCAGGCGCTCGCCGAACCGGACGGCGCCACGCTCTTCCGGACGATTCTCGAACCGACCGAGGCGCTCAGCCGGCACATCTTCGCCGCACCCACCTGGCACTACAAGACCGGGATCGCGTTCCTCGCCTGGCTCAACGGACATCAGCCGGCGTTCACCATGGTCGGCGGCCTGCATGCCGCCCGGAGCGTCCCACACCTGTCCGAGATCGTGCGTCTCGCGAACGTCAGCGGCGCGCTCGAGCAGCCGGAGCTCGCCGCAGCCCGCTGGGACGCATACCTCCGGCTCGCCGGAGTCGTTTCCGCGACGGTCCTCGTATGAGCGGCGCATCCGCGCATCCGCGCCTCTCGCTCAATCAGGCAACCGTGAAGCGCGCGTCACTGCAGGAGGCGGTCGACGCTGCTCGATCCGCCGGCATCACGGCGATCGGGACATGGCGCGAGCCCGTCGCGGAGATTGGGCTCGAGAGCGCAGTCCGGTTGATCGAAGACTCCGGGCTTCGCGTGTCATCGCACTGTCGCGGCGGGTTTTTCACGGAGCCGGACCCAGCGAAGCGGCAGCTGGTGCTCGACGACAATCGGCGGGCCATCGAGGAGACAGCGGCGCTCGCCGCAGCTGGGGCGCTCGGCTCGCGCGCAGTGCTCGTCCTCGTCGCGGGGGGCCTTCCCGACGGCTCCCGCGATCTCGTCGGCGCTCGCTCGAGCGTCGCGGACGCGCTCGCCGAACTCGGGCCGTTCGCCGAGGAGGCTGGCGTGACGCTCGCCGTCGAGCCGCTCCACCCGATGTATGCCGCAGACCGCGCCGTCGTCTCGACTCTTTCGCAGGCGCTCGACCTCGTTGCGCCGTTCGATCCAAAGGTCGCCGGGGTCGTCGTCGACACCTTCCACATCTGGTGGGATCCCGCCGTGGAAGCGTCGATCGCGCGCGCCGGTGCGGAGGGACGGATCGCGTCGTACCAGGTGTGCGACTGGCTGACGCCGATCGCCGCGGACCCACTGCTCTCACGCGGCATGATGGGTGACGGAAGCATCGACTTCCCCCGGATCACCCGAGCGGTGGACGCGGCAGGCTACGACGGGGACGTGGAGGTCGAGATCTTCAACGAGGCAGTGTGGAGCGCCGAACCGCGCACGGTGGCGGCCAGGGTCGCAGCGACGTTCGCCCAGCACGTTCCGATCCCCGTATCGGCCTGATGCGGGTACTGATCGCGCCGGACTCGTTCAAGGGGACGGCCACGGCGGCGGAGATCGCTGCCGCCATCGGCGAGGGTTGGCGCCGAGCATGTCCCGGCGACACGATCCGCCTGGCACCGATGGCGGACGGCGGGGAGGGAACGCTCGATGCACTCGCGGCCGCCGTCGACGGCGCTGAGCGCGTGCCGGTCGTCGTGCGCGGGCCGGACGACCGCACCGTCGAGACCGCGTGGCTGCGTCTCCCGGACGGGCGTGCGGTGGTCGAGTTGGCCAGCACGAGCGGCATCACGCTCCTCGACCGCCTCATCCCGGACCATGCGCACACGCTTGGATTCGGCGACGCCATCGCAGCCGCGCTCGACGCCGGCGCGACCGGCCTCATCCTCGCGATCGGCGGCAGCGCGTCGACCGATGGCGGGCTCGGCGTCCTGCGCGCCTTGGGGCTCCGGACCACCCCGGAGACGGCCGCCGACGGACCCGATGGGATGTTCGGTTCGGCCGCGCTCGACCTGATCACGTCGGTTGACCGCTCCGCGCTGCGCCCGCTGCCGCCTGGTGGCGTCGTCGTGCTCACCGATGTCGACGCGCCGCTCACCGGCCCGCATGGCGCTGCCGCGATCTTCGGGCCGCAGAAGGGCGTCGAGCCCGCACGCGTGCCCGTCTTCGATGCGCGTCTCGCCCGCTGGGCCGCGCTCTTCCCCGGCACCGATCCGGCGACTGCGGGAGCGGGCGCAGCGGGAGGTGTCGGCTTCGGGCTCCTCGTGTGGGGGGCGACGCTCGAGCGCGGCGCGGACGTGCTGAGCGATCTGCTCGGACTCCGGTCGCTCGTGGTCGACGCGGACATCGTGATCACGGGTGAGGGGTGCTGGGACGCGCAGTCGCTCACCGGCAAAGCACCCGGTCTCGTCGCCGAGCTCGCCCGCTCGTCGTCGAAAGGGATCGCGCTCATCGCTGGGACGATTCGCATGCCGCTCGCCGGCGCGCTCGCAGCCGTCGGACTCGACCAGCTCGCCGACGAGGCGGGCGACGGTACGGACGCGATGCGGCGACCCGTGCACTGGGCGACCGAGGCTGGCTTCAAGGTCGCGAGCGCTGTGGCCGAGGAACACGCGTGAGTGACAGTATCGGCGATCGCCGCCTCCCGACCGTCATGCTCATCGGCGTCCGCGGGTTCGGCAGCGTCCACCTTGCGAACATCCGCCGACTGGAGGCCCGTGGTCGCCTCCGACCCGTCGCGCTGGTCGATCCGCTCCTGAGGTCCGAGCTCGCGGCAGCCGCGCGCGCTGATCCGACGTCGACCAAGCCCGCCAGCGACACGGACACGATCCGCTTCGATGACCTCCCGTTGTTCGCCTCGTTCGCAGACGCGCTCCTCGAGGTCGGGGTCCCGGATGTCGTCGTCGTCGCCGCGCCGATCCCGGCTCACGCCGACATCGCAGCGGAGGTGCTCCGCGCCGGAGCCGATCTCCTGCTCGAGAAGCCGCCGTTCGCGCGGCTCGACGACTTCCACGCGCTCCTGGCGCTTCAAGCCGAAACCGGGCGCCGCATCCAGGTCGGGTTTCAGAGCCTCGGATCAGCCGCGCTCGCCGACATCGCCGCGGACGCCTGGAACATCGGCCCGATCGTCCACGTCCGGGCGATGGGCGCTTGGGTACGGCCCCGTCGGTATTGGGCGCGATCCTCCTGGGCGGGACGACGCAGCCTGCATGGGCGCGACGTCACCGACGGAGCGGTCACCAACCCGTTCGCGCACGCCGTGGCGACGGCGCTTTCCATCGCCGGGGTGCACGCGGTCGATGATGTCGCGTCGGTCGTCGTCGACGCCTACCGGACCAACCCAATCGATGGCGACGACACGACCGCGCTCGTCGTGCGCGCGCGCCGGGCGGCACCCACGGTGAGTGCAGCGTTCACGCTGAGTGCCGCGGTGACCGAAGCGCATGTCGAGGGCGACGACCCGCCGCCCGTGATCGAGATCGTCGGAGCGCACGGCACCGTCCGATTCCGCTACACCGAGGACGAGGTGGTCGACGCAGCCGGGAGCGTCCATCGCACCGGTCGCACCGACCTCCTTGAGAACCTCCTCGACCACCGCGAGCACGGATCGCCGCTCCTGGTGCCGCTCGAGGCGACCGGGGCGTTCATGCGGGTCCTCGAAGCGATGCGGCTCGCGCCGGAACCGACGCGCATCGAGGAACGCTTCATCACGATGCACGGCGACGGCGTCGAGGCGCACCCGGTCCTCCATGAGGTCGAGCACTGGATCCGTGCTGCCGCCGACGTCGACGGCACCTTCGTCGATGCTGGCGCCCCGTGGGCGAGCGCCCGGCGCGACGCCGAACTCGCCGCGATCCGGGCAGGGGAGGCCGCGCGGCCGGTCGCGGCGCTCGTCGACGGTGTCGGCACCAGTTCGTCCTCATCACCACGCCCGTTCCTCTTTCCGATTCGCACGTTTGGCGGTGTCGATCTGGCAGCACGGCGGCCGGCCGATCACGACTGGCACCTCGGTCTCGCCGTCGCCTACGCCGACGTGAACGGCGTCAACTTCTGGGGCGGAAACACGTTCGTGCCGGGCCTCGGCTATCGCATGCTCGACGACCACGGGCGCATGGACGTCACGGAGCTGCACGCCGACGAGGGTGCGATCACGGCATCGATCAACTGGGTCGGGGCCGACGGCTCGCTCGTGCTGGTCGAACGCCGCTCGGCGCGCGCCGACCAGCTGGCCGAGGACGTCTGGATGCTCACGGCCCACAGCGCGCTCAGCACCGCGTCCCTGAACCCGGTGCGGCTCGGCGGGCCCGGGCCGAACGGTCGCGTCGGCGCAGGGTACGGCGGCTGGTTCTGGCGCATGCCGTCCTGTGAGGACATCGTCGTACGGACTTCGGAGGCGGTGGGCGAGTCCGCCGTGCACGGAACGGTCGCGCCGTGGCTCAGCTGGTCCGCACGGTTCACGGCAACGCAGGACACGACCGGTGAGGCCACCGTCGTGTTCCTTCCCGGGGACGGATCGGAGGCGGATCCATGGTTCGTGCGTGCCGCCGAATATCCGGCGGTCGGCCTCGCACCGACGTGGGACCGGGCCCGCGCGGTCGAGCCGGGCGATTCGTTCGATCGCGGCCTCATCGCCGTGATCGCGGACGGGCGCCGCGACCCGGCTGAACTCGTCGAGCTGATCCCCGGAGTCACTCGCGAACGGGTTCAGGAATCGGTTCGCGATGGATACCGGGGCGCAACACCCCTGTAACGCTCGCGGAGAACAATCGGTCCATGAGGCGACCTGCGCGTGCGACCGTGGTCGATCTCCGGTGCCCGGAATGCGGGCAGTTGCCGGTGCCCGAGACGCACCGCAACGTGCTTGCGCAACTCGCGGTGATCCTCCCGCTCGACTTTGCGCTGAACGCGGTCGTGGGATCGATCCGCGTTCCGTTCGCGGTGTCGGTCGCCGTGCTGACGATCCTTGGAACGCTGCTCAGCATCCTCATCGCCGAGCCGACCGCAATGCGTCTGTTCCGGGGATGGCTGCATGCGCCGGCGCTGCATCGTCGCCACCACCTGCACAGCGTTCCAGCGCTCTGGCGTGCACGAGCCACGCTCGAAGACCAGCCGGGGAGTCTCCGTCGGGTCGCCGATCAGCTCGCACGGCTCGGCGTGAACGTCCTCGCGATCGAGATGCATCCGATGGACGACGCCCGGGTCGTCGATGAGTTCGTGCTGTCCGCTCCGGGGTCTGTGTCCGGAGACCACATCGTCGGATCGCTGGTGAACGCCGGCGCAACCACACCACTCGTGTGGCCGACAACGGCGGTCGCGCTGCAGGACGGGCAGACGCACGCGCTCACGCTCGCCGCTCGTGTGGTCGACGACCCGAGCGAGCTGCCCCACGCCCTCGCTGAACTGCTCCGCGCTCGCGTTGCCGTGGAGCCCTGTCCGCAAGCGGTTGGAACTGCCACGGGCTCGACCCATGCATTGCCCGATGCGGGAGAGGCGGCGCGACCGGCGACCGGAAGCGGCTCGTCACCGGAGCGCGATACCACCGAGCGCGTGTCGGATCTGCAATTGCAGACACGCGTCGGCGTCATCACGATCAGCCGCCCGGGGGAGCCGTTCACGTCGGCCGAGGCCGCGCGAGCCGAGCACCTCGCCGCGCTCGCTCACGGAGCACCGGCTTCGGCCTGAGCCAGCCTGCCGATCGCAGTGCCGTGGTGGCATGATCGCGACATGGCGAATCCGATCGGTCGGAGCCCCGTGCTCCTTGGTGTGCGGTCGCCCGTCGTGGACAGTGTTGTTCGTGTGGCGGCGGGTTTCGCGCGGCAGCTCGATGCGCCGCTGCTCTGCGTCATTGTGGATCCGTCGCGCTTCGCGGCGGGCCGTCGTTCGGACGGATCGATCGTGGTCGAGTCGATCGACCCAGATGATGACGACGCGGACCAGCAGATGCGCGCATCCGACCTGGAGGCACGGCTCCGGTCGATCGTCTCGCCAACCGGTGTCGAGGTGGCCGTTCGCGCCGAGATGGGAGATCCAGTCCGCGAGTTGAGCCGTGTCGCAGATGCCGAGCAGGCGCTGATGATCGTGGTCGGCACCCATCGCGGCCGAGGCCGGGCCTCGGAGTTCTTCAGTGGCTCGATCGCCGCGCAGCTCGCGCACCGGCAGCATCGTCCGGTGCTGGTCGTGCCGACGGATCCGGTCGGGTCGGACGAGCCGCTGCCCTGGTCGTGACGTGTCCGGGACGGTCGGTTCGCTGCAGGATGAGCTGTGATGCGACCGCCGCTCCGCATCCTGCTGCGGCGACCCCCGCGCAGAACCACGAGAACGCTTCGGGCGGCGCCTGGAGCACGAAGAATGAACGGACGAACGGCAGTGCGTCGGCCCCGAGTGCGACCGCCACCATTGCGGCCAGCGTCATCATCCGCCAGCCGCGGATGGGCCGCGACTGCATCGCGAGCACGCTCAACCCGATGCAGACGAGGACCGCGGTCGTGGCGGTGCGAACCTGCGCCTGCGGGAGCGCGAGGGTGCGTCCGTAGGCCGCGACGGTGATCAGGGCGGCCCCGAGAATGACGCCGTTGGGCACGGCGGCGCGCATGACACGACGGAGCAGTCCAGGACGGTACCGATCGCCCGCTCGCAGGAGCGCAAGGACGAATGCCGGGATCCCGATCGTCAGCCCGTCGCTCGCGGAGAGCTGACGGGGAAGGAACGGCGTCTCGAGCACCAGCGCGCCGAGTCCGACCGCGAGCAGCATCATCGCGACGGTCTTCGTCAGGAAGAGCACGGACACGCGTTCGACGTTCGCGATCACCTTGCGCCCCTGCGCGACGACCGCGGGCAGATGGTCGAAGCGGTCGTCGAGCAGGACCACTCGCGAGATCGCCTTCGTTGCATCGGCGGCGGATCCCATCGCGATCCCCAGGTCGGCATCCTTGACGGCGAGCGCGTCGTTCACGCCGTCTCCGGTCATAGCGACGGTGTGCCCGGCGCGTTGCAGCACGTGGACGGCCGCGCGCTTCTGATCCGGTGTCACGCGCGCGAGCAGTCGATGCCGCAGGACTGCCGCGGCGAAGCGCTCCGGGTCGTCGGCGATCTCGCGAACATCGAGCACGGGATCCGTGAGACCGACAGAGCGCGCCACGAAGGCGACGGCATCCGCGCCGTCGCCGGAGATGATCCGCACCTCCACGCCTTCTCGTTCGAAGAACTGCAGCGTCCGGCGGGCGTCGGCGCGAATCTTCTCCCGCAGGGCGATGAGCGCGATCGCGCGAAGCCCGAGCGGCAGTGCCGGTTCGTCACCGGACTCGTCGAGCGGCGAGGTGGTTCTGGCGAGCAGCAGCAACCGAGCCCCCTCGTGTGAACTCGACGAGACGCCGCACGGCTTGGCGAGGACATCCGCGGCTCCGACTACCCAGGTTCCGTCTGCAATCCCATCGAGGGTCGCCGCGCTCCAACGCCGAGACGCTGCGAACTCGACATGAGCGGTCGCGCCGACACCACGCTCTGGAAAGTCCTCGTGCAATGCGCGGAGCGATGGTCCTGCTGCAGGATCGGACGCAAACCAGCCGAGAGCGGCGGACCAGGCGTCCGTTCCGATATCGACGTCGAACGGCTCGACGTCGACTCCCGCCAGTTCTCGCTCGGTGAGTGTTCCGGTCTTGTCGATGCAGAGGACGTCGATGCGCGCCAGACCTTCCACCGCAGCGAGCTCTTGAACGAGAACCCGCTGCCGGGCGAGCGATCGCGCTCCGAGGAAGAACGCAATGCTCGTGATCAGAACGAGTCCAAGCGGAATCATGGCGATGAGCGCGGCCACGGTGTCGACGGTCGCCTGCCGCCATTGCGCCGAGGAGAAGATCGCTCGCCACCCGCCCTGGACCTGTACCTGCGCGTTGCACATCACGGCAGCGAGCGGTATGAGGGCCCAAGAAATCCAGCGGAGGACACGATCGATGCCCGCGCGGAGCTCCGACCGCACCAGCGAGAACCGACGCGCATCCGCCAGGACTCGACCGGCAAACGAGTCCGCACCCACCGCGACGACCTGTGCGGACGCGCTTCCGGCGAGGATCGTGGAACCGGACAGCAGCCGATCGCCGACCCTGCCCGATACCGCGGTCGACTCGCCGGTGAGGAGCGACTCGTCGATCTCGAGACGTGTGGCCTCGAGGATGACAGCATCCGCGGTCACCTCATCTCCGGAGCGAAGGACGAGCGTGTCGTCAACGGCGACCTCGTGCTGCTCGACCACCTGCTCGACGCCGTCGCGTACGACGCGTGCGCGCGGGGCGCTGAGGATCTGCAAGCGGTCGAGAACGCGCTTGGCGCGATATTCCTGCGCCGTGCCGATGACGATGTTCGCGAGGGCGGTCACACCGAAGAGCGCGTCCTGCCAACGGCCGAGAACGAGGAGCACGCCGAAGCCGCTCACCACGAGGGCGTTGAAGAACGTGAAGAGGTTCCCGCGGAGGATGTCCCACACGCTCCGACTGGTGGCCGCTCGGATCGAACGCACGGCTGAGTCTCACGCCCCGCGGTGGATCGGTGCAGGGTACGAAGTCCCGAACCCGCTGCAACGGTCGCGCGAGCAATGCGTCGAGTACCGACGCGGGACGTTGGTCGCTGGCGGTCATCCGGATCCGCGCATTCCATCGGGACATGACGACGATGGCGCACTCACCGAATCGCACCCCAGCCGTGCCTCCATCAATGGTGGTCCTCGTGATGGTCGGCGCGGTCATGGTGACCAGCAGCGGCGCCGTCGTCGCGCTCGCGGGCATGTCACTCGATCTCGGGTTGCGCGGAACGGTGCAGGAGGGGTACGTCGCCCCGCCGTCGACGCTGTCATGGGCGACGCCGCCTGTGGGCGCTGTTCTGGCGGCGCTGGCACTGCTTCTCGGGGGGATCGTCCTCATCCTGGTCGGTGCGACAGGCATCGGCAGGCGTTTGCTCACCAGTCCATCAACGAGCCCGATCCACGATGCTCGACAGCGCCCCGCAGTGCTCCTGACCGGCGAACCGCCGGAGCATCTTTCCCGGGGGCTGTGGCTGGTGAAGTGGATACTCGTCATTCCGCACGCGGTCGTCCTGATCGGGCTCGGCATTGCCTTCGGCGTGACCACGATCGCGGCGGGCATCGTGATCGTCGTGAGCGGTCGGTATCCAGCTCCGCTTTTCGCGTTCAATGTGAGCGTGCTCCGCTGGAGCTGGCGCGTCGGCTTCTACGCGTACTCGGCTCTGGGTACCGACGTCTACCCGCCGTTCTCGTTCGGGCGCCCGGCATACCCCGCGGATCTTGAGATCCGACGGCCGGAACGGCTCTCCCGTGGGCTCGTGCTCGTCAAGTGGTGGCTGCTCGCCGTGCCGCACTATGTGCTGCTCGCAGCACTGACCGGAGGCACCGGCATCCCACTGTCCGCGTCGGGCACGGGGGACAGCCGGGGGCTGTCTGTCCTCACCGTGCTCGTGCTTGTCGCCGGATTCATGGTGCTCTTCACACGGCACTACCCGTCCGGGACATTCGACTTCGTCATGGGCGCGAATCGCTGGGCGTATCGCGTGGCCGCGTACGTGGGCCTGATGCGGGACGAGTACCCGCCATTCCGGCTCGACCAAGGTCCGCACGATCCCGGTGCGCCCGCGCTCGCGGATCGCACCTCCACGACTCTTCCCGCTGAATGAGGTGAGTGCCATGACTCGAAGCACCCCAGCCCGTCGTTCCGGTCTCGGTGCGGCGCCATCGAAAGCATCCGCTATTCTGCGGATCGGCATCATCGGTACGACAGGCTTCGTCGCGTTCACGGCCCTTGCCGGCGGAGCGATGCTGATGCTCGGACCATCCGAGAGCGTCATGGTGCCGCCGCGCCGCCTGCTGGAGGCCGTCGGGCTGCATGACTGGCTGATACCCGGCATGCTGCTCGCCGTTGTTGTCGGCGGATCCCACGCCCTTGCGTTCGACGCAGCACTTCGGCGCAGAACGTCCGCGGCGCTGGCGACCGCGTTCGCCGCATTCGCGCTCCTCGTCTGGATCTTCGTCGAGACCGTGCTCATTCCCTGGAGCGCACTCCAAGCGGCATACTTCGCGATCGGCCTGGCTGAGATGGCGATGGTGCTCATCGGGCTCGGTGTGCTTGCGGAGCGAACGGACAGGCTGCAACGGCCCCCGAACACTCCCACGCAGCCTCATCGCGAACCCCATCCGGTGCGGACGCAGTCATGAGTCATGAGAACACGGTCCGGTTCCGGGACCGAGCCGACGCCGGTCGCCAGCTTGCCGCCCAGGTCGCGCAACGGCGGTTCGCAAATCCGATCGTGCTCGGTCTCCCGCGCGGGGGCGTTCCTGTCGCGGCGGCGGTTGCCCAGACGCTGGGCGCGCCCCTCGATGTGATCGTCGTCCGGAAGCTTGGTGTGCCATTCGCTCCGGAAGTCGCCATGGGCGCGATCGGAGAAGGTGGCGTGGGCCTCGTCGACGGAGACCTCGTCGACCGTCTCGGCATCCGTTGCGAGGATGTCGACGCTGTGCACCGCGCCGAGAACGTCGTGCTCGCGGAACGCTCGTCCCGGCTCCGGCGGCTCCGCCCCGTCCTCGACCTCACGGGACACACCGCGATCGTCGTCGATGACGGCATCGCAACGGGTGCCACCATGGCGGTCGCGTGCCGCGTCGCACGACGGCGAGGAGCGACGCGAGTGATTGCTGCAGCACCTGTCGCCGCAGACGAGGTGATTCGCGGCCTGGACGAGGCGGATGAGGTCGTGACGGTCATGCGACCGTTGCACTTCGGCGCGGTGGGCGAGTACTACGACGCCTTCGCCGCCACTCCCGACGACACGGTCGAATCGCTCCTCGTCGCGGGGGCGGGCGCCGCAACGTCTCCGACCACGCAGACCGGCGCGGTCCCGTGATGCATCAGGCGCTCTCCCACCGAACCGGTGAGGAACGCTTCGGCCGCCGATCGATGTCGTCGACCGAGCACGATCAGGGCAGGGTTCTGGACCGCGATGAGTGCATCCGCTGCACTGCCCCGCCGCGACTGCCGTTCGATCGTGAGTGCAGCGTGCCGACGGTGGACGGCCCGCTGGGCGGCGGCCAGCTCAAGATCCGCGCCCTCCCGCCAGAAGTTCGGGTCGTCGTCGGTGAGGATCATGCCGTAGGGCGTCTGTGCGAAGGGGAGATCCCACGCTCGGAGCAGGACGAGACGACGACCGAGCCGCTCCGCGAACGAGGCGGCGACCTCGAGTGCGCGCCCCGCACTGCCACTGTCGACACCGACCACCACAGGCCCTTCGGCCGAGCGCATCCATCCCTCCGGAATCACCACGACCGGTGCAGCGGATTGCGCGACGACGCGTTCAGCGACACGGCCGCTGATGGCCGCAGCGAAGCGATGTGTCTGACGACCACCAAGAACGAGGACGTCGCGAGTCCGACTGTCTTCGACGAGCTGGCGAACCGTCGGCCCTTCGATCACTGCACGGACGACGTGGAGCCCGGGATGGTGATGCAGGAGCCGTTGCTTTGCCGCCTGCAGCCGTTCCTCCGCCCACTCGAGGTCCTCGCCGGACATGCCGTCGATGGTGAGGAGTCGAACGGCATCGTGTGCCGGGTCGACGACTTCGTCAACCCACTCGAGAGCATTCCAAGCGGCAGCCGTGTCGTCGATGCCGACGTCGAACGTGGTCATGCGCATCCTCCGATCAGATAGCAGGACGCTAACTCGATGGAGGCGGCGGACCGGGGGACCATCGTCCCACCGGCCTCAGAACCGGTTCGTTCCTCGCTCGCGGCGGGGCCTGCCGTCGGGGTCGAACAGGAACCGCGCGAGGAGCCCGGCCCAGATCCGCGTGATCGGGCCGACCGGTGCAGGGGTATGGGTTCGAAGTTGGCCCGCCGGGCGTGCACCGCGCCTCCCGCCCGCGTGCCATGCGTCGAGCGCCGCCGCTGCATCGCTCCAGATGGACAGGGAATCGTCGAGATCGATGATGCGCGAGTCGGACGCAGCGATACCGAGGTGCTCCGCCCAGAGCTCGGTGCGGAACGACCGGGCGAGCGTTGGATCGGGGTCGTCGTCGACGACGGCGCAGGTGAGTTCGCTGTCGGACGTCCACGATCGCCGGTTGATGTTCGCCGAGCCGCATGTGAACCAGGAATCGTCGACGATGCAGATCTTTGCGTGCACGTAAATCGGTGTGCCGCCCGCGTTCTCCAGGTCGAACACACCGACGCGACCTGGACCGGCGCGATGCAGCGAACGAAGCGCTCGGATCTGGCCGAGTCGACTCGGCGGGCCCGTCAGGGTGCCGTCCTGATCCGGGTATCGGGGCAGCACGACGATGACCTGGAGGTTCGGCTTGGCTCGCAGCGCCCGCGCCAGTCCCGAGACCACCTGCGTCGACCAGAGGTACTGATCCTCGATGTAGACGAGACGCTCGGCGCGGGCGAAGGCTTTCTCAAGCCCGCGCGCGACGGTGCGCTCGCCCTCCGGGGCGAAGGGGAATGGTGGATGGTTGACGCCGAAGGTGCGCAGCAGCTGGACCGAATGCGAGCCAGCTGCAGGTGGAGCCGGTGAGGTCGCGGGGAGCGGCGCAGGATGGCGCGGCATTCTCGCGAGCCGCTGCAACAGCATCAGGTAGGGCATGTCGCGGTCGAGGGGCGTCGGGTCGTTCCATCGCTCGGCGAAGAGCGCGAGCAGATCGGCGATGACCGGCCCGTGCAGTTCGAGCGCCGCATCGTGCCACGGCGGGGTGCGACCGTATCGCGGGTCCATGTCGACCGCCTGCGGGTCGCCGCCGTGCTCGGCGTCGTCGCGTCGGCTGTGGCAGAGGTCGAGGCCGCCGACGAACGCCACATCGCGCTCGGGCTCATCCGGATGCTGAATCACGAAGAACTTCTGATGATGCGACCCGAACGCGCGCACACGCTGGTCGAGGAGGGCTTCACCGCCCGCATCGTTGATCTTGCGCCCGAGCAGCTCGTTGGAGCGACCGCTCATCGGTCCGGAGATCTTCTCGCCGTGCGATCGCCAGAGCAGTCCGCGCACCTCGACGCCCGCGCGGGCGAGGTTCGCGAGCAGATCGCCGATCGTGGGGCCGCCGGGGCGCAGACGCTCGTCGGCGTCTCCGCGCCAGTCCGTGAACCAGACGCGGTCGCCCGGCTCCAGAGCGGTAAGCTCCGCGTGCAGCCGGGCGAAGTAGGTCGCTCCGTGAACGAGGGGCACGACGAGATTCCCGTCGGACCACTCGGACTCACCCGGATGACCCGCATGCACATGCGTGGCCAGGTTGCCGCGCTCACTGCGGGCGAGGAACCATTCACGAGGGCGCGTGGTCACGATTGAACACTACGGGTTCGACGCGCACGGCGCGCCCCGTGCTCGCAGCTTCGTCGATCGCGAGTCCGAGCGCGGCGTCGTGAATCGCCTCGTCCAGCGGGTACGGTCCTGGGCCGTCGTCGCGCGCCCACGCGACCGCGGCGGCGAGCATGTCCGTGATTGCAAGCTCCTCGTCGGACAGGCCCGCGCCGAAGAAGGCGTTCTGCCACAGGACGGTGCCATCCAGCGTGATCTGCACGAGCTCGCGCCGCTCGAAGTCGCCGTGGCCGCCGAGGTCCCTCCGGAGGATCATCGAATCGACCACCGTGTCTCGTTCTGTGAGCGCGACGATGCGGTCGTCCACGAGCTCTCCGGTGCTGCCGCGCGCGAGGAATCGGAACGAGCGGAGCGGGTTCCGGGTCTGCCCGTCAGTGAAGTCGTAGCGACCGAGGCTCGCACCGAAGTCGATCGTCGCGAGTGTCGTGGCCGACGGCATCGGTGTGGTCTCGCCAGTCCATCCGGTCCGGCTGTACGGCCCGACAAGCGGTGCGGTGTGCTGCACGGCGCGCACGGTCACCGGGCCGCGCCCGGCATCGAGCACGGCGCGGAGGACCGCCACGGCGTGATAGGTCTGCGCCTGCGACACTTCTGCGGAGCTGACGACCCCGATGGCACCCGCGCGGATCGCTGCGATCCGGGCCGCGGTCATCGGGTGACGCGGGTACTGTTCCGCGACGTGGACGAGCGGGAGGCTCGCAGCCCGTTTCGCGATCCGCTCCAGTCCCGCGCGCTCGGTCGCCGGCGGCGTCTCCAGGAGGACATGCGTTCCGGTCGCAACGATCCGGTCGACGAGCTGCTCCCTCGCCTCCGGAGGCGCGGTGACGATCACGAGGTCGGGTCGCGTGGCCAGCAGCTCGCGCACGTCATCGAGCCTTGGGGGAAGGGCATCAGCGTCGGCCCCACGGCGCGACAGCATGCCCGTGACATCGAACCGATCCGGGAGTGCCATGGCGACCGCGCACAGAAGGCGCGCGCGATACCCCGTGCCGACGAAGGCGATCCGTGTCGGCGATGAGCGCGTGTTCGGTGTGGGCACGCGATCGATGATTACTTGATTCCGGTGGTCGCGATACCCCGGATGAGGAATCGCTGGCCGAGCAGGAACGCGATGAAGACCGGAACCAGGGAGACGACGGACATCGCGAACAACTCGCCCCAGTTGCCGCCGGTCTGGTTGTCGATGAACTGACCGAGGGCGACCTGCACAGTCCACGTGTGCGGCTGCGTGAGGTAGACGATCGGCCCGAAGAACTCGTTCCACATCCAGATGAACGTGAAGATCGTCGTCGTCGCGAGCGCCGGCGTCATCAGCGGCAGGATGATGCGGAGGAAGATGCGGGCGTGTCCACACCCGTCGATCCGGGCTGCCTCATCGAGCTCGCGCGGGATCGCCCGGATGAACTGCACCATCAGGAAGATGAAGAACGAGTCGGTCCCCAGGACCTTCGGCAGGATCAGCGGCCAGAACGTGTTCAGCATGTGGACGTACGAGAACATGATGTACTGCGGCACCAGCGTGACCTGGAACGGCAGCATGATCGTCAGCAGCATGATCGTGAACGCGATCCGCTTGAACCGGAAGTCGAGGCGGGCGAACGCGTATGCCGCGAGCGAGCAGGCGAACAGATTCCCGAGCACCGCGCCGAGCACGATGATCACCGAGTTGCCGAGGTACACCGAGAACGGTGACGAGAGCGCCGTCCATCCGGCGGTGTAGTTATGCCAGTCGAACGTGTCGGGGATGATGCTGGGGTTCGTGAAGATCTCGTTGTTTGGACGCAACGAGCTGACGACCATCCAGAGGAGCGGGTAGATCATCAGGATCGCCGCGGCGATCATGATGATGTGCTTCACGACGCGCCAGGCGGAGTGCTGCGCGCGACCGCGAGTGCGGGGGATCGATCGTCCCTTCGGGACGACGAGGGCTCGGGTTGCAGGCTCAGTTGTCATAGAACACCCAGTACTTCGAGGACACGAACGTCACGGCGGTGATGATCGCGATGATGATGAACAGCAGCCAGGCCATCGCCGAGGCGTAGCCCATGTTGAAGTTCGCGAACCCCTGTTGGTAGAGGTAGAGCGAGTAGAACATCGTCGAGTCCGACGGGCCTCCCGTTCCGCCCGACACGACGAACGCCTGCGTGAACGACTGGAACGCGCCGATCAGCTGCAGGATGATGTTGAAGAAGATGATCGGGCTCAGCATCGGCAGGGTGACCTTGGCGAAGCGGGTCCACCGACCGGCGCCGTCGATGGAGGCCGCCTCGTAATACATGTCGGGGATCTGCCGGAGTCCGGCCAGGAAGATGATCATCGGCGCGCCGAAGGTCCAGATGTTGAGCAGGATGATCGTGCCGAGCGCGAATCGCGGGTCGGAGATCCAGCCCGGCAGGTTGTGCAGCCCGATCCCGCCGAGCACCTGATTGACGAGGCCGCCCTGGCCGAAGATCTGCCGCCAGAGGATCGCCACCGCCACCGAGCTGCCGAGGAGCGACGGCAGGTAGAAGATCGAGCGGTAGAGCGGAAGTGCGCGCATGCCGCGGTCGAGCAGCAGTGCGAGTGCGAGCGCCAACGCGAGCTGGATCGGCACGGAGACGAACACGTACTCGAACGTGACCCGGAGGGAGTTGATCAGCCGCGGGTCCTGGAACATGCGGATGTAGTTCGCGAACCCGACCGACTGCGGCTTCTGGATCAGGTTGTAGTTCGTGAACGAGATCCAGAGCGACGCGATCATCGGCCCGAGCGTGATGCAGATGAAGCCGATCAGCCACGGCAGCAGGAAGATGAACGCTGCCTTGTTGTCGCGCTTCCCGCTCGATCGTGCTGATCGAACGGAGCGCAGCTCTTCGAAGACGCTCACTTCGGCCCCTTTGTAGTCGACGTTGAGTACTGGGTGCGGCCCTGAGAGCCGGGTTTCCCGCTGTGCGAGACACGTTTCAGAAAACGCTTCCCGACGGGGGTTCGACAGAGTCTTGCATCCCGGGAGAGGGAGGTCAACCGTTCGACGATACCAATTTGGTAAGCGCTTGCCAGGACGCTTGTCCAGTCGCCTATCCCCTGAATGGGGGACGGGAAGTTCTGTGAATCTCGATTCGGGAAAGGGCTTGCACGACCGCTGGGCAGTCGTGCTATGGTCCCGGGAAAGCGTTTGCTCGCTGCACCTGACGTGGCAAGGAGGCCATATGTCACAGCAACTCTCTCGGCGCCAATTCGGGCTTCTCGCGCTGTCCGGACTCGGGACCACGTTCCTGCTGGCCGGCTGCAGCGGTACGGGGGCACCGGTCTCGGCCGGCGGAAGTACCGCGTCCGCCATTCCCTCCGCGGATGCGTTCAAGGCCGCCACGCTCAACTTCGAGTGGTGGACGAACCCGGTTCGCACGGCGTACACGAACACGCTCCTGCAGAACTTCCAGCAGGCCCACTCCGCGGTCAAGATCAATGCGGCGCCCGGCGAATGGGCGACGTATTGGACGAAGCTCTCGACGCAGGTCGCCGGGCAGACCGAACCCGACGTGATCCAGATGGATCAGGCGTACATCGCCGAGTACGGCGGACGCGGCTCGCTGATGGACATGTCGAACATCGGCAGCATCGACCTGACGCCGCTGAAATCCTCGCTCGCCGACGGCACGCTGAACGGGAAGCTCTACGGCATCCCGACGGGAATCAACGCCTACGGACTGCTCGTCAACAAGACACTGTTCCAGAAGGCGGGCGTCCCGCTGCCGGACGACAAGACCTGGACCTGGAACGACTACATCTCGACGGCGGCGAAGCTCAAGCAAGCCTCCGGAGGTGCGTTCACCGGCACCAACTGGCAGGGCGGTGACGGAGACCTGCAGGTGTGGCTGCACCAGCACGGACAGCAGCTCTACACCGACAAGGGCAAGATCGGGTTCACGCTCGACAACGTGACGAGCTGGTTCGCGATGGTCAAGAAGCTGTTCGCGTCCGGCGGTAGCCCGAGCCCGGACCAGTTCTCGAACGACATCGCCGCGTCCGTGCAGCAGACCCTGTTCGGCACCGGGAAAGCAGCGATGGGATGGGCCTGGAGCAACCAGGTGACCGCGTTCCAGCAGGCGAGCGGCGACGACGTGATCATCGTGCGGCCGCCGAGTGTCGCCGGCAGCGCGAGCAAGAACGGCATCTTCTACAAGCCGTCGATGTACTGGTCCATCGGCGCGCAATCGAAGTACCCGGCGCAGGCGGGGGCGGTCATCAACTACTTCCTCAACAGCACGGAAGCGGCGAAGCAGCAGCTCGCCGAGCGCGGCGTGCCGGTGAATCCGGAGGTGCTGAAGGTCGTCAAGCCGCTGCTTTCGAAGACCGACCAGCTCGGTGTTCAGTACCTGCAGGACATCAAGAGCGAGATCAAGTGGGTGCCGCCGGTGCCGCCCAAGGGCACGAGTACCGGCGCCGCCGTGGCGCAGCGCCACACCGAAGATGTCATCTTCGCGCGTGCAACGCCGGCCGCCGCTGCCGCAGGGTTCAAGTTGGAGATCGAGGGGCTGCTCGCCTCGGCATCCTGATATCACCACCGGTCGAGCGGGGTGGGCGCGGCGATTCTGCTGCGCCCACCCCGTGTCGCTTGATTCCCCGAGGAGGACCTATCCGCGCCCGCGACCTGCTACAGGGCATCCAGACCCCGCCGACCGACGCCCGACCGATGATGCGCTGGTGGTGGTTCGGGCCGGAACTCGAGCCGTCGGACATCGACCGTCAGCTGGACACGATGGTCAAGGCAGGGATCGGAGGAGTCGAGCTGGCGTTCGTCTATCCGCTCGCCACCGTCACACACCCGTTCCTCTCGGAGGGGTGCCTCGAGCGGGTCGGCCACGCCGCGCGCTCGGCCGCGGAGCGCGGACTCCGGTTCGACCTGACGCTCGGGAGCGGCTGGCCGTTCGGCGGTCCGTGGGTCGAAACGGCGACTGCGGCACGACGCCTCCGGTGGGAGACGCACGAGATCGACGGTCGTGCGAGCCGAATCGCGGTCCCCAATCCCCGATGGGCCGGCGACGAGCTGCTCGCAGCGTATATCGGCGAGGGCACGCAGCAGGAGGCGCCTGCGACCTTCGTCCGCATCGCTCCAGTCGACGGGACCCTCGATCTGCCCCCGGCGGGCGGTCCCCGACTCGTCCTGCTCGTATGGTCCGCGATCACCGGCCAGCAGGTGAAACGCGCTGCGGCCGGGGCAGAAGGGCACGCGCTCGATCACTACTCCGAACGAGCGGTGCGCGAGCATCTCACGCGCGTGGGCGAGCCCCTCCTCGCTGCCGCCGGGGCTGAGCATGTGACGACCGTGTTCTGCGACAGCCTCGAGGTCTATGACGCGGACTACACACCGGCGCTCGCCGATGCCTTCCGCATCCGGTGGAGCGGAGGCCAGCACGACGAGCGATCTCCCGAGGAGGCGTCCGAGCGGGTGAGCGGCGGGACCCCGCAGCGCGACGCTGGCCCCGACGAGTTCCTCGACAACCTCTGGCTGCTCCGGTTCGACGGGGCGGGGGCGGACCGATTCCGGTCCGCATACTTCGAGGCGCTCGCCGACCTGTTCGACCGGCATTTCCTTCGCGTGATGCATGAGTGGGCGGCGGAGCGGGGCGTCGCGTTCCGCGTGCAGAACTACGGTGTCCCACCGACGAGGCTGAGCTCGTATCGGTATGCCGACGGGGTCGAAGGCGAGGGGTGGGGGTGGCGCGGTCTGCCGCAGACTCGGTGGGCAGCCTCCGCGGAGCATCGACTGCACGCGGCGGGGCTCCGCGACGAGTCGTCGGACGGGTCCCGTGTCGTCTCTTCGGAGACCTGGACCTGGGTGCATTCGCCGTCGCTCCGCGCGACCCCGCTCGACCTGCTCGGCGAAGCACATGAGCACTTCCTGCTCGGTGTCAATCAGCTCGTCGGACATGGGTGGCCCGCCTCGCCGGCCGCTGCAGCCGGAATCGGACGCCTCTTTTACGCCTCGGGCGCGCTCGACGACCGCAATGCGTGGTGGGCGGCGATGCCCGGACTCGCCGGATACCTGGCCAGAGCCTCCTGGGTGTTGCGACACGGGGCGCCCGTCGCGGATGTCACACTGCTGCTTCCGACAGCGGACGTGCACCGGACGCTTGCCGCGGCGTCGCCGCATCGGCTCGACCTGTGGCGCGCGTGTCGAGACCACATCGGCGACGAGATTCCCGGAGCGATCCGTGACGCGGGATTCGACTTCGACTGCATCGACGGCGAGTTGATCGCCGTCACCGATCCCGCACTCGTGGCAGAAACCGGCCCGGTCGTCCTGCCTTTCGTGAGCCGGGTGTCCGACGGCACACGACGCTGGCTCGAGGCGGTCGTCCGCGCTGGCGGAACCGTCCTCCGGGTGCAGCAGCAGGGTGCACCCGCCATGCCCGACCCGGTGGGGGAGCCCGTCGCTCTCGATGACCTCGAGCAGACGCTGCGCCGACTGCGCCCGCCCGATCTGCGGATCGAGCCGCGCTCGCCGGACATCGGCTTCGTGCATCGACGGCTCGACGACGGCGATCTCTACTTCGTCGCGAACACCGGGACTGCGACGCGATCCGTCCGGCTGTTCCCCAGGGCGCGGCACCGATCCTGGCAGCGGTGGGACGCGTGGACCGGGGCGGTCGATCGCGCGGGTGACGGAACACTGCCGCTCGCGCTCGAGCTCGCGCCGTACGAGGCGGCGTTCCTCGTGCTCGGCGACGAGTTGCCGTCGACGACAGCCGCCTCGGATCCGGCGCCACTCGACACCGCGCTCGCGCTCGGAGGAGCCACGAACGCCGGAAGCGGGTGGACCGTGACATTCCCGGGGGAGTCGCCGACGACGGTATCCCTGCCCCACGACTGGACGGCCGCACGACCGACGTTCGCAGGGACGGCGGTGTACTCGTACACGTTCGACGCAGACACGGTGTGGAGTACTCACCTGCCGAGTCGAGTCGTGCTGGACTTCGGTCCCGCTCTCCCGTCCGAGCCGTCCGCGGACGGCGCCACAGGAATCCGCGGGTCGTCCTACCGGGCGCTTGTGGAGCCTCCGATTCGTGAGATCGCGCGGGTGGTGTGCAACGACGAGGCGTTCCCGGTGGTCATGGCGCCCCCGTATCGCCTGGACATCACCACCGCGATCAAACCCGGACGGAACCGCGTGCAGATTGCGGTGAGCAATGCGTCAGCCGCCGTGCTCGGCGACCCAGACGTTCAGGAGGCGCTCCTCGCGTCGATCGCGGCGGCGGAGGCCGAGTACGGGGTTCGGTTCCGCATGCAGGATCTCGCCGCGGCGAGCGAGGGGCTCCAGTCCGGTCTTGTCACGGTGCCGGTGCTCCGCTGGGCGTCGCGCTGAAGGGTCGAACGCCGCGCGTCAGCGCATCGTCGATGCGAGGAACTCGGCGGCTTCGTCTTGCATCGGCGCAGACATGACGTGGCCGCTTGCCCACCAGGTTCCCCGGTAGGCGCCGCGTGCCGAGTTCTCGGCGAGGAGGGCGTCGGCGTCGCGCATCCCGTTGATCGGGAACAGCGGATCCGTGCGTCCGTATTGCACGAGCATCGGCGCGTGTGGTGCTCCGATCCGTGTCAGCGGGATGAGCGGCCAGTCGGTCACTGCCGCGAGTCCCGGCGTGTGCATCAACCAGGAGTGCGCGTCGAGATAGGCCGGCAGCAGCGCGTCGAACGTCGTCATCATGCACGCGACCACCACCGCGGCGACGCGCGAGTCCAGCGCAGCCGTGATCATCGCGCGACCACCGCCGCCCGAGAAGCCGAGCGTTCCGATGCGGTCGCCATCGACGTTCGGCAGACTCCGGAGGATCGCGAGGGCTGCGAGATCGTCAGCCGCGACGAGACCCGCGTACGTCGTGCCGAGCAGAACGCATGCCTTCGCGATCGCGTTCTCATGTTCGCCTGCGAGCACGTTGTAACGGAGGCCGGGCGTGGCCTCGACGCCGTGCTCGCGCCAGAGCGCCTCCTGCGCCGCGAGGGCGGCCGCGGCACGCAGCGGTGCCGGGTCGAGAGTGAACCGGCGGCTGCCCCATGAGAAGGCATCGTGGGCGAGCACGGCGAAGCCGCGGCGCGCGAGCACCGTTGCAACCGCTTGGCCGTCGTAGAGGGCGCGCTGGATCGCGAGCACCTCGGCAGCGGTGTCCCCGACGGGTGCGACGACGCGCTCCGCGCCGAGCCATTTGTCACCGCCGTGCTCGTGCATCAGGAGCACGGCCGGCCGTGGTGCCGCAGCAGCGTCATCCGGTTCGACGAGGCTGCCACGGGTACGCGGGCCGAAGGGGAGCTGCCACGACAGGCGAGTCGTGCGGATGCCGTCGTCGACCGTCGTCGAGTCGACGCGCACCGCGATCGACTCCGGCGGCGCCGGAACGCCGAGACAGGCCGCGAGTGCGCCCGGAAGCATTGGAAGGTTGGACTGTCGCCGCGCGAACGCCGGCCAGTCCTCGTAGCCACCGAGTGCGGTGGGCCGGTCCGAAGCCGTCACGGGGCGGGAGTCCGCTCGGGCGCGGGGCCGGTCGAACGCCTCGGCACCACGCGCGGTCCGAACGTGAGATCGTGGCCAGGGGACCGCTGTTCGAGCAGCGCCGCCATCCGCTGCCATGCCTGCTCGCCGAGCTCGGCTGTGGGAACGGTTGCCGTGGTCAGCGGGGGAGCGGTGTACCGAGCGAAGGGGATGTCGTCGAAACCGGCGACCGAAATCTCGTCGGGGACCCGCACGCCGCGCTCCGCGAGCGCTCCGAGCAGGCCCATCGCGACGAGATCGTTGAAGGCGAGCACGGCAGTCGCCGCGTGCTCGAGCACGGCGTCGGCGGCGCGGTAGCCGTCTTCGAACCCGGTTCCACACGGAACGATGTCGATCCGCACGTCATGCGACTCGGAGAACTCAGCGATCGCGGCGAGGCGGTGTCGATTGGATGCCGCTTTCTCGCTCCCGGCGAGATAGACCAGATCGCGGTGGCCGTAGTCGAAGAGATGCTGCAGGATCTGCAGCAGTCCCGAGCGGTAGTCGGCTCGGACTGCCGGGGCCGAGGAGCCGACGGCCTCTCGGTTGATGAGCACGGCTGGCGCGAGCATCGGCAGCAGTGCGGCGAGCTCGTCATCGGGCATCCGCGGTGCGCAGAGCACGATGCCGTCGCACCGGCGTCGCGCGTCGACCGTGAGCAGGCGCTCCTCCTCGACGCGCTCCTGCGAGTCGGCGACGAGGACGTGGTACCCGTCGCGGGAGGCGGCGGTGCTGAGCCCGCGGAGCGCGCCCTGGAAGATGGGGTTGCCGAGGTCGGGAACGACGACGGCGACCGTCTGGGTCTTGCCCAGAACGAGGCTGCGGGCCAGTGGGCTCGGCGAGTAGCCGAGTGCCTGCGCTGCTGCGTGCACCCGCTCCGCAAGCGCCGAGTTGACCCGGGTGCTTCCGTTCATGACGCGCGAGACGGTCGACAGCGAGACCTCCGCGCGCGCAGCGACGTCGGAGATCTTCGGGGTGAGCGGGGTCGGGCTCGCGTCTGGACGTGACATGGCGGCCCTCCTCGGCATGCAGCCGGGCACGGTCGCCACGGCTGTTTTCGTTCCACACAGTAACGTGTATTCTCTAGAAAGCGTTTTCTGAAGCGCGGAGATTCCGCGCTTGCACACGCTCGCCTGCATCGAAGGAGGCACTGTGGCTGACCGCACGCGCTACGCGATCATCGGAACCGGATCGCGGGCAGGGATGTACATCGGGGCGATGCTCGGAGATCACTCCGACGTGGCCGAGCTGGTCGCCATGGTCGACCAGAACCCCGGACGCATGGAGTACTACCGGCGACTCGTCGCCGAACAATCGCCCGGGCTGACGCCGTCGACCTGGTCGCCAGACCAGCTCGAGCAGGTGATCGCAGATGAGCGGATCGACCGGGTCATCGTCACGACCCCCGACTACACGCATGCTGGGTTCGTCTCCCGCGCGCTCCGCGCCGGCGCCGATGTCGTCGTCGAGAAGCCGCTGACCATCGACGAAGCGGGGAGCCGGCTCATCGCCGATGCCGTGGCCGAGACCGGCCGCGACGTCGTCATGACGTTCAACTATCGGTACGCCCCCCGCAACTCGGCGTTCAAGCGGGTGATCGCGTCGGGCCAGATCGGGATCCCGCTCTCCGTGCACTTCGAATGGGTGCTCGACACGTCGCATGGCGCCGACTACTTCCGGCGGTGGCACCGGGACAAGGCGAACTCCGGGGGGCTGCTCATCCACAAGGCCTCCCACCACTTCGACCTCGTCAACTGGTGGATCGACGACGTTCCGGCACGGGTCTTCGCATCCGGCGGACTCCGCTTCTATGGGCCCGACAACGCCCATCGCGATGGCCGCGCGTCGAATTACGACCGTGGTACCGACCCCAGCGTCCGCGACCCGTTCGCGCTGGATCTCACGGCTGACGAGCGCCTCAAGGCGCTCTACCTCGACAACGAGGCGCACGACGGCTACCGGCGCGACCAGAACGTCTTCGCCCCGGGTATCACGATCGAGGACAACCTCTCCCTCGTCGTCGACTACATGAGCGGTGCCAGCATGAGCTACTCGCTCAACGCGCACAGCCCGTGGGAGGGCTACCGCATCGCCGTCAACGGCACCGAAGGGCGCGTCGAACTCGAGGTCGTCGAGCGCGGCGAGGTCCTCCTGGACACGGACGGGCACACCGTGATCGACCCCTCGGCCGTCGCCGACACCGCGCAGGCGGAGGAGATCCGACCCCGCGGCGAACGGATCCTGCTGCAGCGGCACTGGCACGCGCCGGAAGAAGTTCCCATCGAGACGGGCGAAGGCGGCCACGGTGGTGGCGACGCGATCCTGCTCCGGGACGTGTTCGTGGGTCCGTCCGACGACGACCTGCACCGGGCTGCGACCTCGATCGACGGTGTCCGTGCGATCGCCGTCGGCATCGCGGGAAACCGATCGCTCGCCACCGGCGACGCTGTACGCACCACGGATCTCGACCTCGGCGTTTCGCTTGCGCGCGGCGCAGCGATCGGCGCGCGCTCGTGAGCCGTGTCATCGTCACCGGGAGCGCTGGACGCCTCGGCCGGAGTGTCGTCACGGTGCTGCGCGACTGCGGACATGAGGTGATCGGCGTCGACCGCGAGGCCGACCCGGGTGACCCGGCGTCACGGGGCGCCGACCTGACGGACGCTCGGGCCGCCTCCTGGCTGTTCTCGGAGGTCCGTCCCGAGGCCGTCATTCATCTCGCCGCGATCGCCGTGCCGTTCAGCGCCCCCGAGGACGTCATCCTCCGCACGAACACGGCACTCGCGTTCGCGGTCATGCAGGCCGCCGTCGACGCCGGGGCACGCACCGTGATCACCGCCTCCTCGCCGACCGTCTTCGGCTATGGTTCCCCGGCGGGTTGGACGCCACGACGGCTGCCGCTCGACGAATCGATGGAGCCGGAGCCATGGAACGCCTACGCGCTGTCCAAACTGGTTGCAGAACGGACCGCGCGGATGTTCGCCGCGCAACTCGGCAACCAGGTGCGGTTCGCGTCGTTCCGGCCGTGCTACGTGATCGCGCCGGAGGAATGGCACGGCGCACTGACCCAGCAGGGCCACACCGTGCTCGAGCGACTCGACCGTCCCGAGCTCGCAGCACCGGCACTGTTCAACTACGTCGATGCGCGGGACGCCGGCATGTTCCTGCATGTGCTCATGTCGGGGATCCGCGACATCCCGAACGGTGAGACGTTCCTCGTCGGAGCCGCAGACGCACTCGCTCGTCGCCCTCTCGCCGAGCTCATCCCCGACTACCTGCCCCAGCTCACCGGCGTGGCAGCCGACCTCACCGGGAGCCGGCCCGCCTTCTCCATCGCCAAAGCGCAGCGGCTCCTCGGATGGCACCCCACCAGGAGTTGGCGGTCGGAGCTCGGAGTCGACGCCGAACCCGTCCTGACCAGAGGAGCCGAATAATGCGATTCGACGACGTGCTGTTCTTCCCCGTGACCGTGTTCGCGGAATCCGGTGCTGTCGACGCCGAGCTGACCGCCGAGCACATCCGCTCGCGGCTTCCGGACGGGCCCGGTGGCGTCTTCGCGGCATGCGGAACCGGCGAGTTCCACGCGCTGAGCGCCGCGGAGGTCGGAGTCGTCACCCGCGCTGCGGTCGGCGTGGTCGCGGGCAGCGTCCCGGTCGTGGCCGGCGCGGGCGGGCCGCTCGGACACGCCGTCGAGTGTGCCCGGGCCGCTGCGGATGCTGGTGCCGACGCGCTCCTCGTGCTTCCCCCGTATCTCGTCAACGCCCCCATGTCGGGCATTGTCGCCTACGTCGAGGCGGTGATCGCCGCGTCACCGTTGCCGGTCATCGTGTATCACCGCGCCAACGCGCGGCTCGACGAGCAGGCGGTCGCGCGGCTTGCCGCGAACGCCCGCGTCGTGGGCTTCAAAGACGGTGTCGGCGATGTGGGCGTCGCACAGCAGCTCGTTCGCGCGGTCGCGGCGAGTGGCCGCGACGATATCGCGCTCTTCAACGGTCTCCTCACGGCCGAGCTCACCCAGCAGGCGTACCGGGCACTCGGTATCCCGCTGTACTCGTCGGCCGTGTTCGCGATGGCGCCGAAGGTCGCGAAGGCCTACTACCGCGCCTACGAGTCGAACGACGAAGCGCGGCGCCTCGAACTGCTCGACCGCTTCTACCTGCCGCTCGTGCGGCTCCGGGATCGCGTGCCCGGATACGCGGTCGCGCTGATCAAAGCGGGTGTGCGTCTCAGCGGACTCCCCGTCGGGTCCGTTCGAGCACCGCTCGTCGATCCTGGTGCCGACGACCTCGCGGAACTGCAGCGCATCCTCGCCATCGGCGAGGAACTCGTCGCATGACCGACACCCAGCATCGTTCGGCACCTGCCGCGACCATCTCCTCGACCGGCGCGGACGCGCTCGGCGTGATCACGGGCCTCCAGACCCGCGCGATCACCGCTCCGCTCGTGCGTCCGTGGGGACACGATGTCACCGAACTGCACCTCGTCGAAGTGACCGTGTCGACGTCGTCCGGCATCACGGGGCGCGGCTTCAGTTGGACGCCGACGATTGGCGCCACCGCTGTGGAGGCGCTCCTCACCGCCGACATCGCTGCGTTCGTCGTCGGGGCGCCCGCGGATCCGGCTGCACTCTGGCCGCGGCTGTGGGCACATCTTCACGAGGCGGGCTCCGGCGGCATCACGACCATCGCGATGGCCGGTGTCGATCTCGCGCTCTGGGATGCGCTCGGTGTCGCGGCCGACTCGTCGATCACCGAGCTGCTCGGGTCGCGACGCGACACGGTCGAGGTGTACGGAAGCGGCGTGAACCGGCACTACCCGATCGACGACCTCATCGCGCAGGCGCAGCGATGGGCTGACACCGGCTACCGCATGGTGAAGATCAAGGTCGGCCTGCCCGATCTCGCGGAGGACGTCGACCGCGTGGCCGCCGTGCGGGACACGATCGGCCCGGATGTCGCACTCGCCATCGATGCCAATCAGCTGTGGGACCTGCCGACCGCTCGCCGTGCGATCGCGGCGCTCGCGCCGTTCGACCTGCGCTGGATCGAAGAACCGCTCCGCGCCGACGATCTCGCAGGCCACCGCGCTCTTCGCGACAGCATCGACGTTCCGATCGCGCTCGGCGAGAATCTGCACACGATCTATCGCTTCCGTGAGGCGATCGACGGGGGCGCCTGCGACATCGTGCAGCCGAACGTGATCCGTGTCGGCGGGATCACCCCGTTCCTGCAGATCGCGGAGCTCGCCGACACCCACGACACACCCGTGTTCCCGCACCTGCTTCCTGAACTGTCCGGACAGCTCGCCCTGTCGCTTGCCCGGTCGACGATGGTCGAAGACGTCGAGGACGCCGGCATGGATCGACTCGGCATCCTCGCCGGGCCGCCGCCGATCAGCGTCGAGGGACGCCTCCTCGTCAGCCGCGGTCTGCCCGGACTCGGACTCACGTTCACCGCTTCGCCGAAAGGATCGAACGAATGACCACCGCACCGCAGGAGATCGAGACCATCGCACTCGCCGCGGCGACCGCTGCACCGCTGCTCGCAGGGACGCCGGCGTCGGACCGAGCGGTGTGGCTCCGTGCCATCGCCGACGAGCTGGACGCGAACACCGACGAGCTCGTTGCGATCGCCGACAAGGAGACGCACCTGGGCGTCGCGCGGCTCACCGGCGAGGTCGGGCGCACCACGGGCCAGTTGCGGCTCTTCGCCACCGCGATCGAGGAGGGCGCATACGCCGAGGCGATCATCGACCACGCCGCTCCCGGCGCCACGCCGCCCCGGCCCGACCTCCGCCGGATGCTGCGCCCGCTCGGCCCGGTGGCGGTGTTCTCGGCGTCGAACTTCCCGTTCGCGTTCTCGGTCGCAGGGGGCGACACCGCATCGGCGCTCGCCGCAGGATGTCCAGTGGTCGTGAAGGCGCATGGCGCGCACGAGGAGCTCTCGCATCGGACCGCCGAACTCGTCGCATCCGCCTTGCAGGCTGCGGGCGCGCCCGACGGCACCTTCGGCATCGTCTTCGGTCGGGAGGCCGGCCAGCGCCTCGTGCAGCACCCCGCGATCAAGGCCGCAGGCTTCACCGGATCCGTCGCAGGCGGTCGCGCGCTCTACGACCTTGCCGGGGCGCGCCCCGACCCGATCCCGTTCTACGGCGAGCTCGGCAGCATCAACCCGGTCGTCGTCACCCGCGCGGCGGCCGAGCAGCGGCTCGCTGAGCTCGCTGCGGGTCTCGTCGGTTCGTTCACGCTGGGCGTGGGGCAGTACTGCACGAAGCCCGGACTGGTGTTCGTGCCCGCCGCCAGCGGATTCGACGACGCCGTCGTCGCTGCGCTGCAGGCCCGAGCCGATGCCGGGAACACGAACGCCGAGCAGATGCTCACGCCCGGAATGGCGGAGGCGTTCGCGGCGGGGCTCAGCGGCATCGCCGCTGTGCCGGGCGTCGATGTGCTCTGGGGCTCGTCAGCCCAGCAGAACGATGGCGACGCACGCGCCGCGGTGCTGCTCGCAACAGACGTCCCGACGGCGCTCGGCGCCGAGGATGTGCTCTTCGAGGAGTGCTTCGGACCGGTGACACTGCTCATCCGCTATCGCGACGAGGACGAACTCCGGCAGGCGCTCGCCGGTGTGGAGGGCAGCCTGACGGGCACCATCCACGCGCAACCCGGCGACGATCTCGCGCAGATCGTCGCGCTGCTCGCGGATCGCGTCGGCCGAATCCTGTTCGGCGGCTGGCCCACTGGTGTCGCGGTCACCTGGTCGCAGCAGCACGGAGGCCCGTGGCCGGCCACCACCTCGACGCACACGTCGGTCGGCGTGACGGCGATGCGGCGGTTCCAGCGTCCGATCGCGTTCCAAGACGCCCCGGCGGAGGTGCTCCCCGCCGAGCTCCGGGAGGACAATCCCCTCCGGATCCCGCGCCGCGTCGACGGCGTGCTCATGGTGCCCTGAGGGTCGAGGCGCGGTCAGCGGATCAGCGTGGCCGGACGGCGGTGCCCATTCACGATCGTGGTCGGCCACGCCGGGTCGACCGTGAGGACGTCGATCTCGGGGTGCTCCTCGGTCCCGGTGAGCAGCACCGTGTCCTCGACCTTCGCGCCGGGGGACCACGGGTTCCAGGCGAACGCCTGTTCGAGCACGATCCGGTCGGCGAGGCTCGGGGTCGCGCGCGGGTCGCGCCCGGCATAGCCGGCGGCGCCGCCCTGATGGTGGCGCCGCCACTGGTCCGGGGAAAAGCCCGCGGCCGGATAGGCGCTCGCGATCACGTCGAGTACCGCAGCGATCGAATTACCCGGCCGCGTCGCGTCGAGGGCAGCCGCCTCGACGCGGAGGATCCGTTCGGCCGCGTCGCGCTCTTCCGGGGTCTCCTCGCCGAACGCGAGCCAGCGCGAGCAATTCGCGATGAGGCCGTCGCGGCGCGCGCACAGCACCGCCATCGCCCGGCTTCCGAGTGGCGCCGCTGTGGGCAGCGGATGCGGCACCGCTGCGCGCTCCGCGCCCCCGACGAGCACGACGAGCGGGTCGGCACCGACGTCGGCGAGGGCTCCGGTCAGCGCGGCGGCGAGATCGCGCTCGGACCACGAGCGCTCGGCACGCATGAAGACGTGCGTCATCGCCGCTGCGGTGTCGGCCCCGAGTGCCCGGTACCGATCGGTCTCGCCCGGGAGGAGCGGAAGACGCGCCGCACGGAGCGCATCCGCCACCGCCATCTCGGGGATCGCGTCGACGGTCGGCATCGGCTCGTACCAGAGGCGCTCGCGGAGCACGACGTCGTTCGGGAGTTCCTCTGCGACGAGCCGCGCGGTCTCATTCGACGTCAGGAACACCTCGTCCGCGTCGCGACTCACGCGGACGGCGACGATCGGATCCGCGGCGAGACTGACGCCGGTGCGGCCTCCGTCGAGATACCAACTCACGGCCGTCGATGAGGTGAGGAGGATCGCGGGCGCGTCCACGTGGTCGAGCAGGTCGAGCATCCTGGCGCGCTTGACCGCGCGGTCTTTCGCGCGCTGCTCACGGGCGATGTCCACGGTGGGGGACTCGGGGCGGGCGCTCATGCGGGCTCCTCGACGACGCGAGCGGCGATGCGCTCGATGGCTTCGGCTGTCAGGCGGCCGTCGGCGACGAATGCGCGGTACCGGCGCACGAGACCGGCAGCGTCGACGCGGAGCGGTTCGGTCCACGCGAGCGCGGCGCCGATGCCGGGATAGTCCGAGCATCGGACGAACCACCGGTCGGTCTCGGCGCCGTCGGCGACGAGGACGATCGTCGCCGTCCCGTTCTCACCGGGGCCGGCGAGAAACTCCGCCGACCATGCGACCCACGGCGCAGCGGATCCATTGACCGCTTGCTCGCCGCGCCGCTCGCTGGTGAAGATCTCGACCGATCGGCAGGCGGGAAGCCGCCAGAACAGGCCGCCATATCCGGCGTCGACGCGGCCCTTCGTGCCCGGACTGCCGATCGTGACCGGCTGATCCGTTGCGGGGGTGAGACGCGCCTCCAGATCGAGGACCCAGCCGTCGTTACCCGCGGCGCGCACCGCGATGCGGCGCTGCTCCGCCAGGATGGCGTCGCCGCGGGGCCCGACCCATCGCAGGTCGAGGCGCACGTCGTCATCTGTGCCGTCGGCGCGATCGCACACGGTGCGGCCGTGATCGTCGAGGCGCACGTAGCCGTCGTCGCGAACGTAGGTCCTGCCGCCCCAGAAGTTCACGCCGTCGGCATCCTGCACCGTGAGGCTGAGGCCCGTGTGCCAGTCGTGGTCGGCGGGGTGTCGGGCGCTGAGCGTCACCCCGCCGAGCGTGCGGATCGGATGCAGGTAGGGGTGGGGGCTCGAGAACGGCATGGTGCCGGACCCGTCGAGGACTTCGGCGATGTCCTCGCCATCGACGCGCAGGGTTGCGAGCCTCCGATCGTGGCCCGCGACCGCCCAGGGCGCTCCGAGCTCGGCGAACGTGGCCCCGGAGGCCGCAGCGCGCTCCGCCAGCTCGACGATGCCGTCGATGACCGGGAACGCGTCGTCCGTGGGCTCTCCGGCCGACTGCCATCGAACGAACGCCGGGTCGACGTGCTGTGGCTCGGGGGCGAGACGCACGGCTTCCACGACACGCATGAACGCACCGACGCCGGCGAGCGGAGCGATGAGGGGGTGGCCGTCGCGGCGGTGCCGGATGAGGTCGGTGAGCAGGTCATCCCGGTCGAACGTCCGGCGCTGGTCCCTGAACGTCACGACGTCTGTCGTGTAGGAGAGCACGGCGTGCCCGCGCGTGCCGGTCACGATCACCCGCGGCCCGTCCCCGTCGGCCTCCGGAGGCGCGCACAGCGTGAGCGCGCACGTCACCGGCACCCTGGCCTCGCCGGTGATCCGCACGACGGCGGTGTCGTCGGCGTCGATGGGGTTGGCGCGGTACAGGTCGGTCTCGATGGCGTCCACCCGGCTCGCCGCGTCATATCCAGCGATGGAGAGCGCGGTCGCGACGGCATGCGCGAGCGGGTTCGTGGTCACGCCGTCCACGACGAGTTCGCCGTCGAGGACACGCCGTCCCGCCCATCGTGCGCGCCCCCAGTAGGACCGTCGGCGGGACCAGAGCCCGACTGCGCCGACCGAGACGAGTGGACCGAGATCGAACGCATCCGCGGCGAACGCGGACAGCGCGTGGGAACCAAGGCTCTGGAAGCCGACCTGGATGGACCGTCCGGTGGTGCGCGCAACCTCGAGGAGGTGCTCGAAGTCGTCCCAGCGTGGGACCGGTGGCTTCTCGAGCAGCACATCTGCGCCAGCACGCATCGCGGTCTCGCAGAGCGACGCGTGGGTGCCGATGGGCGTCGCCACGATGACGATGTCCGCAGGGTGCGCGGCAAGCGCGTCGCCCAGGTCGGCGAAGACCGGCGTCGGTGCGAATGCGTCGGCGGAGCCGAGGGCGGCTGGATCGACGAGCGCGACGATACGGAGGAGGTCGTCGGACTCGAGGCGGCGGGCGTTCTCGAGGTGGTGCCGCCCGAATCCGAGAATCCCGGTGATCACGACTCGGGGGAGTCCATCCGTGTTCGTCATAGCCACCTCACCACGCTGTGTCGGACCGGTCCGTCCTCGACCCACCCTAACGGAGAAAGCGATTTCCGCCAGTGATGGCGCGGATCGCGCGGTCTGCCGGGCGCGCCCTCTTGCTGATCGACGCGGACCGGGATACCAATGGGGTCGAGCCCACGTGAGGAGTGCTCCTATGACCGAGAGAACGACCGTGACGCTCGCGGACGTCGCCCGACACGCCGGGGTGTCGCTTGCGACCGCCTCGCGAGCGATCAACGGCAGTGCACGGCGGGTGCGTGCCGATCTCGAGGCGCGCGTCCTCGAGGCGGCGCAGGAACTGCGATACGCCCCGAACACTGCGGCCCAGGCGATCGCGCGCGGCACATCCACAACGGTGGCACTCGTGATCGGCGACATCGCAGACCCGTACTTCGCGTCCATTGCGGCCGGAGTGATCAAAGCCGCCGACGACTTCGGGCTCGTAGTCACGATGACGGCGACCGGTGGCGACCCGGTGCGGATCGCCGCCGCGCTCCGGACACTCCTCGGCCAGCGCCCACGCGCCGTGATCCTCGCCGGATCCCGTGCGCTGCCCGCCGCCTCGCCAACGGAGCGCGACATCGATGACGCGCTCGACGAGCTCGTGCGTGCCGGTGCCGGCGTGACCGCGCTCGGAACCGCCTCGCACGGGCCGATCGGCGCCGGTGTTCGTTCCGTGCCCATCGACAACCGCGGCGGCGCGCATGCGCTGGCGCGTGCGCTCGTCGAGGTGGGTCACCGCGATTTCGCCATCCTCGCCGGCAGGCCCGACCTCGCCACGCCGGTGGAGCGGACCGCAGGATTCGTCGCAGGCGCGGCCGAAGCGGGCGTCGCGATCCCCGCGGAGCGCATCGTGCACGGCGAGTTCACCCGTGATGGCGGCTATCGGGGGATGGTGTCGCTGCTCGACCACGGCCTCCAGAGCGGATGCGTCTTCGCGGCAACGGACGTGATGGCCGTCGGTGCCATGGCAGCGATGCGCGAGCGGGGTCTCGAACCGGGAGCCGACATCGCCGTTGCGGGATACGACGACATCGCCATGCTGCAGGACGTCTACCCGCCGCTCACGACCGTGCACCTGCCGCTCGAGGCGATCGGGGCGCTCGCGCTCGACGTCGCCATGTCCGCGCAGGGAGACGACGTGAGCGCGCGGGCATTCGCCGATGAGGACGAGCCGGACCTGGATCCCGCGTCCACCGAGTCAGGAGTATCCGAAGCGGGGGCGTCCGCGCCGGGGGGCTCCGAACCGGAGGCGGCCGTCACCCTTCCCGTGCAGGGTCGCGTGATCCTGCGGGCCAGCACCGGAGCGCGTGTGGAGGTCGAACGATGACCCGTGTCTGCTTTCGGATGCAGGTGGCGCCCGAGCACATGGAGCGCTACCGCGAACGGCACGCCGCCGTGTGGCCAGCGATGCTGCGAGCCATCGCCTCGGCCGGGCGACGGAACTACTCGCTGTTCCTCGATGACGATGGCCTCCTGATCGGGTACTACGAGACCGACTCGGTCGAAGCAGCGGATGCTGCGCTCGCCGCGAGCGAGGTCGCCGCAGCATGGGAGGAAGAGATGCTGCGCCTGTTCGACGGGGCGAGCGGACGGGCGGATCAGACGGCGCGCATCCTGCCCGAGGTGTTCAACCTCGAGGATCAGCTGGTCGACGCCGACCGGCGCTGACGCTGGCGCTAGCTTCGCCCGGTTCGGCAGTCGCCTCGGCGAGCGCCGTCGCCACCGCAAGGAAGCTCGCATCCCCGACGTGCCGTGCGAACGCGATGTTGAGCCGTGCCCGGTAGTGGCAGAGGACGGTTGCCGCTTCGGCATCACCGTCGTCGAGGGTGACGATCATGCGGAGGCGTCGTCGGATCGATGCGTGGACATCGCGCACGCCGTGCACGCCGGGCGCGCCGTACGCGTCGAACCGGTTGCGAAGCAGGGGCAGGTAGTCCCACTCGGGGGCTCCGAGCGCCGGTTTCGGATCGATGGCGGTCCATCCACGTTCGCCGCTCAGCACGTTTTCGTAGTGGAAGTCGCCGTGCAGGAGCACGCTCGGGCGCCGAGCCATCACGGCCTCGGCGGCCACGCGCGCACCGAGAAGACCGGCGTCGGAGGCTCCGGCGCCGTCGGACGCGTCCATCTGCGCGAGCACCGGCATGAACCCGGCGAGCGCTCGGGGGCGATCAAGGGCTGCGGACGCCGTGTGCAGGCGATGGAGCACCCTCACCATCGTCTCGACGGCGGTGTCGATCGGCATGTCGAGCAGCGTCGGCCTCGGATCAAGGCGCTCCAACAGGAGCGCGTGGTGCTTCGCGTCGACATCGAGCACGCGGACGGCGCCATCACCGTCCCACGCGCGGAGCGCGGCGGCTTCGTCTCGTGACTCGAGGTCCGGCCAACCGATCTTCAGCGCAGCTGGGCGACCTCGTTGTTGCACCAACCAGACAAGCGCGGTCGTCCCGGCCATCGCCGCCGACTCGACGGTCAGACCCCAACGACGGGCGATCGTCCGCGCCGTCGTCGGGAGCGTTGCGATCCACTCAGCGCCAGCAGGGCCCTCCCGTCGGATCGTCCGGGCGGCGAACTCCTCCGGGACGGTCAGGAACGTGGACATCGTTGTCATCCTGCTCGACGGGCGCACGGAATACCAGCGAGGCTCCCATCCCGTTCGGGACCCCGAGCCCGTACAGTGCCGGCATGGGGTCGTCTCCGGGCACGAGTGCGGGGCGGTGCCTGCTCCTGACCGGAACGGTGGGGTCTGGGAAGACGACGACCGCGCATGCCGTGGGGGAGGCGCTCCGGCTCCGGGGAGTCCCGCACATGGTCGTCGACCTGGACGAGTTGGCGCGGATGTGGCCGGCGCCACCGGGCGATCCGTTTCGCGAAGCACTCGGACGCGCGAATCTCGCGGCCGTCGCCGCGAACGGGATCGCCGCGGGCGCGACGACGCTCGTTCTCGCCGGCGTGGTCGAAGGGCCCGTCGGAGTTGCGGCGGTTGCCGAGGCGGTCGGCGTGCCCCTCGTCGTGTGCCGATTGCGCGTTCCGATCGACCTGGTGCGGAAGCGCCTGATCACGCGCCACGAGGCCGGTGCGGCCCGTGACTGGCACCTCGAGCGGAGCGCCGAACTCGACGAGATTCTCAACCGGGAGCTGCAGGCCGATCACGTCGTCACCGTCGGCGACGATGACGCGAGCGCGGTTGCGCACGAGGTGCTGACACAGGTCGGGTGGTAGTCGGAACGCCGTTCCGCCGGACCGGGCCTGCGGGTCGATGGCGACGCGAGCGCGAGTGTGAGCGTACGACTGACTCATGAGCACCACGCGGACGAGGACGACCCCGGTGAGCACCGACACCATCGCGACCGAGGACAGCCACCTTCGACAACGCCTCGGATACTGGTCGCTCGTCGCGACCGGCATCGGGTCGGTCATCGGATCCGGGTGGCTCTTCTCGGCGATGTATGCGGCGCAGACCGCAGGACCGGCAGCCCTCATCGCCTGGGTCATCGGAGGAGCGGTGATGCTTGCTGTCGCGCTCGTCTTCGCCGAGCTCGGCATGGTGCGGCCCGAATCCGGTGGCCTCGTTCGCTACCCGCTGTACTCCAACGGCCGGTTCGCGGCGAGCATCGTCGGGTGGAGCATGTGGGTGACGTACGTCGCGAACCCGCCGACCGAGGCCTCTGGCGTCGTGCAGTACGCGAGTTCGTACATTCCGGGTCTGTTCGCGCACAAGCAGCTCACGGGGTTCGGGATCCTCTGTGCGATCGGGCTGATGGCGGTGTTCGTCGTCGTCAACTATTTCGGCGTGCAGTTCTTCGCGCGGAGCAACAACATCGTGACCGCCGTGAAGGTGTGTATCCCGATCCTCACCGTCGTCATGCTGCTTGCGAGCGGGTTCACGGGCGCGGGAGGCGCGGGTGGTGCGGGCAACTTCAGCGCGGGCGGCGGATTCGCGCCCTACGGCATCGGAGCAGCCCTCGGCACGATCGCCACGGCCGGCATGGTGTTCGCCTACACGGGGTTCCGCAACATCGTGGAGCTGTCTGGCGAGGTCAAGAACCCGCACCGCAACATCCCCGCATCGCTCATCACGACGATCCTGGCTGCCATCGTGCTCTACCTGCTGCTGCAGACCGCGTTCATCTTCGGTGTCCCGCAGCATCTGCTCGGACATGGATGGAGCGGCATCAACTTCAATTCGCCGTTCGCGCAGCTCGCGATGCTGATCGGGATGACGTGGCTGTACTGGGTGCTCATCGCGGACTCCATGATCTCGCCGTCGGGCTCGGGCATCGTCTTCACCGCGTCGAACGCCCGGAACATGTTCGGGCTCGCGAAAAACCGGTTCTTCCCCGCGTGGTTCGCGAAGGTGCACCCCGGCTCCGGTGTGCCGCGGCGTGCCCTGATCACGAATTTCATCGTCGGCATCCTGTTCCTCCTGCCCCTTCCGAGCTGGCATCAGATCATCGGCGTGACGGGCACGCTGATCGCGTTCACGTTCTCGATCGGGTCGGTGTCGCTGATCGCGTTCCGCAGGTCCGGGCTCACGACGGCTCGCGCGCGTATTCCGGGCATGACCGTAATCGCACCGTTCGCGTTCATCGTGAGCGCGCTTGTCATCTACTGGGTTCCGTGGAACGAACTCCTCCTGACCGTCCCGATCGTCGTGGTCGGGTTGATCTGGTATGCCGTGACCTACGCGGTGCAACGGCACGGCGTCGGCGAGCTCGTCGGCGGACTCTGGCTCGTCGCCTACCTGCTTGTCGTCTACGGCATGTCCGCGATCGGAAGCTTCGGCGGCCTCGCGCTCATCCCGTCACCGTGGGACTCGGTGGTGCTCGCCGTGATCGCCGCCGGTCTATACATCTGGGGCGCGCGATCCGGAACCGAGTACATGCGTGCCCGACCGGAACTCATCGACGAGCTCCGCGCCGCCGGCAGCGCGATGGAGGAACCAGCCGAAGGGGTGCGACCCTAGCCTGCGCTGCCGGTCACCGCTGTCCACGTTCTGCAGCGCGCGCGCCTTCGCGGGCATCGTGGAGCATGGGCGTCTCCGGGATCCGATCGAGGATCGACTCTGCGGCGTCGAGGTCGTGCGCGATGCGCCGTCGCTGCTCGTCGGGCGCGGCCCGCAGCAGCGCTTGGTAGGCATCGAGGACGCGCGCGGCGGTCATGTGCTGCCGCGACTCCTGCGCCGCGACGAACAGCGAATAGATCGTTTGGAAGATACGGTCCAGGTCGTTATCCGGGTAGACGATGGACAGCTCGTCCTCACCGTCATCCGACGGCTCCTCCGAGTCCCGCTTCGCGCCCGTGCGGCCCGTGCGGGCAGCGCGGTCCGTCGGCTCCCGCGGGTCTCGCATCCACCGTGCGGCCAGGTCGCGGAGCTCGTTGAGCGCCTGCCGAGCGACTTCCGGGTTGTGCTTGGCGCTCGACGTACTGCTCCACGCAATGTTGCCGAGCTCGTCGATTCCGGTGGTCGCGTCGCGCTGCAGGTTGCGTTGGGATGCGATCACGATCGCGGCTCGCACCGCATTCTCGAGTTCCCGAGCATCCTGCTCGTCGTCGTCGCAGACGGTCGCGATGATGTCCCCGAAGGCGACGTAGTCCCCGAGCGTGATGTGCATCCGGATCTCCGCGCGCGGAATCCGTTCCAACGCGCGCGCGAGTGCCGAAAGCGAAATCTCGGTGATGTACCCGTTCGTGTCGGCCGTGTACGTCGCGAGCACCTTGTCCTTCGACTGGATCGTGCGTCGTGTGCGCCGGATGAGTTCCGCTTCGTACTTGCGGGCCTTGAGAACACGGTCATGGATCTCGCGGAGCACGTTCGCCGGACGCATCTGGTCGACCGTCGAGTAGATGAGGACGAGGAGGAGGGCCAGCGCGATCAACGTAAGCACGGTCGCGAGGAACGCGCCGACGATCGGCGGGTTCTTCTGTTCAACGGCTGCCATGACGACGTAGGCGTAGAGCGCGAGGCCGACGAAGTACCCGAGCAGGAACTGGTTGCCCTTCCGGCGAATGAACTGGTCGAACACGACCGGTGAGAGGTTCGATGCGGTCTGCTGGACGGCGAGGAGGAGCACGGAGAACGTGATGGAGGCTACCGTGACGACGCCGGAGGCGATCGCCTGCAGCGTCGGTGACGCCGCTTGGGCGCCGATCACGTGGTCGAGCACCTTCCGCGCGCCGCCCGTCGGGATGATCTGCTGGTCGGCAAGGATCGAGAACACGGCGAGCGCTGCGAAGCACGCCAGAACGATGAGCGGGATCGCGAAGAAGCCAGTGAGCACCCGGGTCGCGAGCCGACGAATCCGCACCACGCGGGCTTTGAGGGGCTGGTTCTTCGTCGCTTCCGGCCCAGACGTCGGGGTCCGCGGACCGGAGCGGGGCTCTCCGCTCATGCTCGCAGGCTACCGATCGCCCCCCGAGCGGCTTTCTCAGGAAACGACTGATCGCGGCGTCACGACCTGCGGTAGCGGATGTGTGTCGCCAGCGGTGAGTGCAGCACCTCCACCGGCTCCATTTCGAATTCGGTGCCGCGCTCGAAGATCCGCTCGCCTGACCCGAGCAGCACCGGAGCGATATCGAGCGTGAGTTCGTCGACCACTCCCGCGGCCAGTGCCTGACGGACGGTCCACGCGCCTCCGGCAATATCGACACCAATGCCGTCGGCGGCCTCGAGCGCTTGCGCGTAGGCCGCGTCGAAGCCGTCGGTGACGAAGAAGAAGGTCGTCCCGCCGTCGAGCTCGATCGGGTCGTGGGCGAAATGCGTCAGCACGAAGACGGGCGCGTGATAGGGCGGCTCGGCGCCCCACCAGCCCTGCCAGCCGCCGTGCCATGCACCGCGAATGGGCCCGAACATGTTCCGCCCCATCACGTAGGCGCCGCGGGGACGCATCAGCCAGGAGGCAGCGGTTGCGTCCGCCTCGTTCGCTCGCGAATCGCCCATGTGCCACCGGTGCAACTCGTGGCCACGTTCTCCGAGGGGTTGTTCCATGCGTTGGTCGGGCCCTGCGACGAATCCGTCGAGGGAGATCGACATGTGGCAGGTGGTGTCGCTCATCGAAATCTCCGTGGGAAGGGGGCCGACTCCGAGCACTGTACCGGGATCGCGTGGCCACGGCCGAGTGGTGCAGTCGCCCCCATCTCTGGTCGACGACGGACTTTCGCCCCTGTAGCCGACTCATGAATGCGACACATGCTCTTCATTGAGCGGACGGGTTGACGACGCCGCGCAGTCCTGCGTCCAGCGACGAGCGACCCGACATCACCGGAGGTGGCGCTGCGAACACAATCGAGCGGTCCTGAGCGCCTGTTCGTGGTGACGGGCACCGTCATCGTCGGACTCCCCATCGCTGCGCCGTTTGCAGCTGTGCTGATCTCGTTCGGCAATCGCGGACCAGCCCGCTTCGACCTGCTCATGCCGGGCGAGCTTGTTGTGGCTGCGATAACAGGCGGCGTAGTCCTCGTCGCGCACGCTCTTGTATGGCACCGGCCCGACCGACTCTGGACCATCCTGGGACTGGCCGGAATCGTGCTCTCGTTTGCGGGCGTGGCCGCGGTTGCGGATCAGGCGCTCTCGGCGTCGACGGGGGGCTCCGACACTGGTGCGCTGCTGCTCGTTGCGAGCCTGCTGTACGCGAGCTACGTCGTGTCGGTCCTGTCGCTCCTTGTCGGAGGGATTGTCACCTGTCGACGTGTGTTCCGAGGGAGCTTCAGCGCTTCGGTGCGCGGCGGCGAATCACGGTATTCGAACGAGGACGTTCGACCCTAGGGCTCGCCGGCGGCTCTGGTGAGCCTGGAATAGCACACGCTACCGGCTCTCCGGACGCCGTGCGTTCGTGAATCGTCCCGAGAAGGAACCAACATCGATGCTTACTCAGACCGACCGTTCCCAGTCCGCCCGATCGTTGCCGGCCCCGGTTCACGATCTCTCGAACCGCCTCGGGGTGGAGCAAACGTCATGGGTGAATGCCGACGGCGAGCTCTGGCTCCTCAACTTCTGCGGCACGTTCGGAGGCATGATCGATCGGCACGGGGGGCACTTCTTCGCAATGGACGCATTCGGACGGTACATCGGCGACTTCACGTCGCTCCGTACGGCCCAGGAGCAATTGGTCCGACGTGTGGCTCGCGATCGGGCGGCGGCGTAAGGAGCCATCACCACGGTACCGAGGTGCCGTCCCACGACCAGAATCCGCCGGTCGGTCCGTGGTCGGGAAGAAGCGCGAGCCGAAGGACGCCGGCCGCCGCCTCCGTCGGATCGCCGCCTGCTGTCATGCCGGGGATCAGGTTCGTTCGCCGAAGCCCGGGCGCCAAGGCATTCACCTTGAATCGCTCGCCGAGCGCCTGCGCCGTCATCAGGGTGATGGCGTTGACGGCCGTCTTTGCGCTTCGATAGGCGATCCCACCGCCGCGAACCCGCTGCCAGTCGAACTGCGGGTTCGGGCCGCCGTTCCAACCCAACGAGCCCGTTCCGCTTGAGATGTTGACGATCCGCGGATGGGCCGACCTCGCGAGGGCCGGCAGAAATGCCTGGGTCACGGCGACGAGGCCGAAGACGTTCGTCTCGTAGGAGCGGCGCATCTGGTCCAGCGTCGTCGTCTGGATGTCCTCGCCTCCTGGGTTGATGCCGGCATTGTTCACGAGGATGTCCAGTGCGCCGACGGTCTCGGCGGCCGCAGCGATGGCCGCACTGTCCGTCACGTCGATGCGCACGGCCCGCGCACGGTCGCCGAGCTCCCGCGCGACCTGCCCCGCTCGCTCGAGGTTCCGCGCGCCGATCCACACGTCGATATCGGCTTCGACGAGGAGCCGGGCTGTCGCGAGACCGATGCCGCTCGAGGCGCCGGTCACGAGGGCCGTGAGATTGCCGCCGAACGCCCGCAGCGGCTCCGGCAGGCGTGTGCTTTGCGTCATAGTGTCTCCTTCTCCAACTCCAACGTCGTGGTTGGAATTGTAGCGCTGGGAAGGCAGGAGACCAACCGAACTGTTGGTAGCCTCCCGGCATGGCTTGGGACACCGAGGGAACACGTCGCCGTCTGCGCGACGCTGCGCTCGCGGAGTTCGCTGCCCGCGGCTTCGACGGGACGACGGTGTCGGCGATCGCGGAGCGTGCAGGGGTGAACAAGGAGCGCATCTACAGCTACTTCGGCGATAAGCGGAAGCTGTGGGATCTCGTGCTGTCGTCGGAACTCGACCGCATGGCAACGGCCGTCGAACTGACCGGTGCAGGACTTGACGACATCGGCGAGTTCGCCGGCGCCACCTTCGACTACCACGCCACGCATCCGGAACTCGGGCGACTATTGCAGTGGGAGGGGCTCCAGGATGGGCCGCCGGCCGACGCTGCAGCGCGCCTCGAGCATTACCGGGAGAAAGTCGCTCGGTTCGCCGACGCTCAGCGCGGGGGAGTCCTCGACCCGGCGGTCGATCCCGGTCACCTTGTCTTTGCGCTCATCGCCCTCGCAGCCTGGTGGCAGACCGTGCCGCAGCTTGCGTCGATGATCACCGGTGCGACGTCCGACGATCTCGACGAGCGCGCGCACCGCCGCGCGTTTGTGGTCGAAGCGGCCCGCCGCATCGCCGCCCCACGGCAGTGAATGCCAGGATGGGTCTCGATCGCAGCACCGGCAGCGACGGGGAAGGAACACGATGTCGAAGGCCTATCCGGAGCACCTCCAAGCGATGATCGACCGCGCCGGCACGCTCACCGCCGACGAGGTGGAGGCGCTCGGCCGACTGTGGAAGGCCGATGAGGAGATCGTGTTCTCGCAGCCCGACTTCGCGCTCGGGATCAATGGGGGTGCAACGATTCCCGAGGTGACGAACGAGCAGCTTCTCGCCGCCTGGCAGAACGCGCTCGACGCGGCAGGGAACGCAGGCCGCGTCGACGAGATCGAGGCTGCCCAGGACGCCGGCCGCGCAGCGAAGCGCGACATTCGCCATCTCCACGACGACGAGCTTGCGAAGGACGGCGCTGAGGAAGCGGTGCGCGCCGCAGTGCTCGCCGTCGGTGTTCAGGACCTCATCAGTGAGGAAGACTTTCTGACGCTGACCGGCGCATGGGCGCAGGTGCTCGGCGAGATCGCGCGCTGAGGGTGCGGTTCGCTCGTTTCGTATTACACTGAACACATGAATCGCCGCGTTCACGGACAGGAAGTTCCGGAATCCCAGGTCGATCGGTGGGTCGATGAAGCAGAGGCAGGCTACGACGTCGCTGCGCTCAGAAACCGGCTCGGACGACCGGCCCGGGGTGCTCGACCATCGCAGGTCGTTCCCGTGCGGTTGACGGTCGATGAGCTAGCCGCCGTGATGGCCCGTGCGAACCGAGAGCACCTCAACCGCTCGGAGGCCATTCGACGAGCGCTCGCCGACTGGTCCCACGCTGCGTGATTGTTCGACGGTCCGCTCAGAAGCACAGGATCAGCGCTCTTGATGGAGCGGAGGCCGCAAGCTGGCCTCTCGTCTCGGTCCCGCTTGACGACGAAGACCCGAGGCGCTTCTTGCGTCTCGGCTTTGACACAAAGGGAAGGCTGCTCGAGCTCGTCATCCTCCTGTGGGATGACGGAACTGAGGAACTCATCCATGCGATGAAGTGCCGACCCCAGTACCTGGAATTGCTCGGCGAGATCGCGCGCTGATCGCGGCCTGCCGGAGGAGGTCGGCCAGCACGGTGCCGCGCGAGCCCTCGTCTTCAGGGTGCCATTGCACGCACCACACGGGTGCGGACTCGTGCTCGACCGCTTCGATGGTTCCGTCGTCAGCGCGCGCCACGACCCGGAGGCCGGCTCCCGGCTCGCGCACGGCCTGATGGTGTGAGCTCCGTACGGTGAGCGTTGTCGACCCGGTGCGCTGAGCGAGCACGCTGTCCGGGTCGAGCGTGACGGCGTGATCGACCATGCTGTTCGCCGGATCGTCGTGGTTCACGTGTCCCGGAACGGTGAGATGCTGCACCAGGGTGCCCCCGAGCGCGACGTTCACGAGTTGCATGCCGCGGCAGATACCGATCACGGGCACGAGGGCTTCGACCGCATGCTGAACGGCCGTGATCTGAGCACGGTCGGCAGTCGGAAACGTCTGCCCGAGGTGCTGCTCCGTCGGATCCCCGCCGTACAGGGTCGGGTCGACATCCTCACCCCCGGTGACGAGGAGAGCGTCCGCCCGCGCAAGCCGCTCTGCGAGCCCAGCGTCGCCCACCTGCTCCGCGGCGACCCGTTCCGTCCGGAACCCCGCGTCGGTTGCGGCCGCGAGGATCCGCGCGGTGAGGGCACGGGCCTCCTGGTCGAAGGTGTCGTCGTCCCGGCCGGAGTCCGTGACGTCCACGACCAGCAGGACGGGAGGCGCAGCTGCGGCAGGCGAATCGGTCGCGTTCACCTGCCCATCGTCGCACGCGTGCGCGGGCCAACGGCGCGCTCCGGACCGGCGCGGTGCCCCCTTCGGCTCAGTCGACGTCGGTGGAGCGGCTGATCTCCTCCCACGCGTCGATGTCGTCGCCGAGTGCGCGAATCGCCGTGCGGAAGCTGTCCACCGCGTCACTGCCGAGCACGAGCATGAAGGGGCCGTCGCCTCGGTCGACGACATCGACAAGGGCGCTTGCCGCCTTGACGGGGTCGCCCGGCTGTGTGCCGTGCCCGGTGCCCGCCTCGATCCTTCGGAGGCCCGCCGTCGCCGCATACGCAGCGATCGGTTTCGCGGATTGCGTCAGTGAGCGGCCGGCGAAGTCCGTTCGGAATCCGCCGGGCTCGACACTGATCGCGCGGAGGCCGAGCGGCAGGATCTCTTTCCGGAGCGAGAGCGTCAGCGCCTCCAGCGCGGCCTTCACCGCTGCGTAATAGCCGGACCCCTCTGGAGAGATTCGCGCGCCGATCGAGGACACGTTCACGATCGTTCCGGAGGCCCGTCCACGCATGCCAGGAAGCACCGCCTTGATCAGCCGGATCGGCCCGAAGACGTGCGTCTCGAAGAGCGTCCGGACGGCATCGTCCTCGCCCTCCTCGACGGCTGCGCGATAGCCGTAACCGGCATTGTTGACGAGTACATCGACGCCGCCGAACCGCTCGGTTGCAGCGCGCACCGCTGCTGACACATCCGCATCGCGGGTGACATCGAGTGCGAGCGGGAGCGCGCGCTCGGGATATGCGTCAGCGATGTCCCGAACGGAACCGATGTCCCGAGCGGTGACGACGACGTTGTGCCCGCGCTCGAGCGCGGTTTCGGCGAATGCTCGGCCAAGGCCCGTGGAGCATCCCGTGATCAACCAAGTGGACATACCGTCCACTATGGCCGGATCGGAGAGAGCGTTTTCAGAAAGCGATCTGCATCGCGCTGGGATCCGATCCGGATGACGCGGAGGTGGGGATGATCGTGCTCAGCCGCAATGACGCGCTCCCGCAGCTTCCGGCGACCGCGCCACCCCCACCGGATGATGTGCTCGGGATCCCACAGGATGGTGCGGAGTGGGGGCTCGATGTTGCCGTTCCAGAGTTCGACATGGCGAACGCGCCGACGAAGGGTTCGCATGATCAGCCGGTACATGTGCACGCGGGCGGGGTAGTCGAGCCAGACGAGGGTGTCCGCTCGGCTCGGCAGAAGATCGCCGAGCTGCCGCGTGTACTGCCACTCGGTCACCCAGCCGGCAGCATCGGTGAACCTGATCACGGACTCCTCGAAGTTCGGCAACACCGTCCAACCGGGACCGTGAAAGAGCGCGTCGATCTCCGTGTGTGGCAATCCGGTCGCAGCCGCCACGCGGCGTGCGAATGTTGTCTTGCCAACGCCGGATGGTCCTCCGACAAGGAGTCGTCGTGGAGGGGGATCGAGGTGGGCCGACGCGTTCAACACGCGTGGGAGCGTATCTGCATCGTCTTCACGGGTTCGTCACGACGCTCGCCGCGCGATGAGGATGGCCTGGCCGTCTCGTTCGTGCTCGGCGGCGCGTCTGCTGAACTCGCTTTCCAACGCGAAGCCCGCTGTGACCAGCACGTCGCCCATGAACGCAGGACTGCGCTTGTATCGATGCAGCTCGATCTGGTGCCCGAAACGCTTGTAGCTCGAGGACACGTCGACAACTCCTGTCCCCGTCTGCAGCGCGATGAGCAGGACGCCGTTGGGCGCTAGGACGCGGTGCGCCTCACGGAACGCGGTGGCGAGTTCAGCGTCCGGCGTATGGATCGTCGAGTACCAGCAGAAGACCCCATCGACCGAAGCGTCCTCGTTCGGAAACGCCGTGATAGAGCCGACGCGGGTAGGGAACTCGGGATGGTCGCGCCGCGCGCGCCGGACCATTTCCGGAGAGAGATCGAAGCCCTCGACGTCGCACCCAAGACGGGCCAAGACTGGGAGCATTCGACCCGCGCCGCACCCGGCGTCGATGGTGCGCTTCGGGACAGGGACGAGCGACGCGAACGAGGCGATCATCGCGATATCGATCGGCAGTTCCGGCTCCGTGCCCCGAAAGTGGTCTGCATACGTGTCGGCCACAGCGTCGTACGCACCTCGCACGCAAGCCTCGGACTGTACGGCGTTCATCGCGCCGCATCGGGAATCGCGGCGTCGATTGCGGCCACGATGTCGTCGCGCAGGGGGAGGACCGGACGAGGAAGGGAGATCTCGTCCGTGAGACCGAGGAGCCTCGCGATGTGCGCGATGACGCGATAGCTGCCGTGGTCGGCGAACAGCGTCCAAATCGGCTCGAGGGCGGTGTTGAGGGCGGCTGTTCGGTCGCGATCGCCGGATTGCGCGGCGCGGGCGAGCGCCACGAGTTCGTCGGGCAGCGTCCCCGCGAGCGCGGAGTACCAGACATCCGCGCCGTTCAGCAGCGCGTCGGCCCCGAACGCGTCGCCGCTCACGCCCAGGGTCACCGTGTCGGGGACAAGGGCGCGCAGCGATCGGAGGCGCTCCGCGAAGGCATCGCCGGGGGCGCCCGGAAGCTTGATCGACTGAATGCCGGGGATCGCTGCCACCTCGGCGTACATCGAATCGGTGAAGTGGACGTGTGTCGTGCGCGGGTTGTCGTACAGGCAGACCGGGATGGAGGCCTCCCGAGCGACATCGGCGATGAACGCGATGACCTCGGAGTCGGTGAGCGGCTGGTAGGTCACCACAGAGAGCAGCACCGCCGACGCGCCCGCATTCTGCGCATGTTCGACATTGGCGAGGACATCGCGCAGCGTCAACGCGCCGACGCCGACTATGACGGGGACACCGTTCGCCGCGGCGACGGCAACGGACGCCGCGTGGCGCCGCTCGTCCACGGTGAGGTAGGGATACGACCCTGTCGACCCGAGCGCGCCGATCGAGTCAACGCCCGCTCCCGCAGCTCGATCGACGATGTCGCCGAATGCGCTGAAGTCGACGCGGCTGTCGCGGAACGGGGTGAGCGGGAACGCGCTCAGGCCGGAGAACATGCCTCGAATCTATCGAGCGCCAGCGTGAGAACGATGCGCCGTAGCCAACCTGCCAGGATGAAGCATGACGACCTTCGATTCGACAGCCACCGACTATGCACTCGAGTCGATCGGCGGCGGAATTGTGGGCCGCGGCTGGACGCTGCAACCCGCGCGATGCGCTCTTCTGGTTCATGATCTTCTGCCGTACTACGTCGACACGCTTGCTCCGAATGTCCGTGCGTCAGTCCTGACCCAGGTCCACACCGCCATTGCATGGGCGCAAGCGCTCGATGTGCCCGTTCTCTGCTCCGCCCCGAGGGCTGCGCGCACTCTCAGCGAGCGTGGCCTCGGGGGAGAGCTCTGGGGTCTTGGGCCGACCGCAGGCGAAGCGGCCGATGCGTCACTGATCGGCATCGTTGAAGCGCGGTGGGTACTCAAGCGCTCCTACAGCGCGTTTGCCGGCACCGACCTCGCTATCGAACTTCGACGTACCGAACGGAACCAGCTGCTGATCGCTGGCGTGTTCGCCTCCGCGGGGATCGTCGCGACCGCGTTCGACGCGCTCGCAAACGATGTGCAGGCCTTCGTTCTCGCGGACGCGACCGCGGATCACTCCCCGGACCGACACCGCATGGCGCTCGAATACGTCACCTCGACGATGGCGGATGTCATTTCCGTTGCGGCGCTTCCGCATTCATGACCGAGACCGCGAACTAGCGTCGCTCCGCACGCGCCGTGATGACCAGGTACGTCACATGCCCGAGCAACGCGATCCCGAAGAAGACCAGCGCGACGCCGCACACCGGTCGAAGCGTTGGGTCACCGACCGTGAGCACGACGATGCTCGCAATCACCGCAGCAGACAGCAGCCCGACCTGGATCGTCGACCACATCTTTCGCCAGCGCGGTTGCTCCATCACCTGACCATCTTCGCGCACCGGAGGTGTGCCTCCGGTGAGCGGCGACGTGTCACGCCGAGTCGAGATCCTGTGCGCAGTGCTCGCCATCTCGCTGAAGTGACTGAACCATCTCGCGCAGGAGTCGGCGTGCGGCGTCCTGATCGGTCGCGCTCAGTGCGCACAGCATTGTCTGCTCCACGCTCCTCACTCGGGCGGAGGCCCGTCGCAACTGCTCGCGACCAAGGCCGGTGAGTTCCGTCGGAAGGATGCGACCGGTCGACGGGGTGTCAGCTCGCGAGACGAAACCGCCGCGTTCGAGTGCTTGCAACAACACGTTCATGGTTTGCCGCGTCACAAAGGCGCCGCGCGCGAGTTCTGAATTGGACATCCCTGGTCGCTGCGCCAGGAGTTCGAGGCACGAGTAGTGGGTCACGGTCATGTCGAGCGGACGAAGCACCTCTTCCATCGCAGTGCGGAGCGCCGTCGCTGCTTCTTTCAGGAGGTACCCGATCGACGTCGGGAGATCCACTCCCTCGTTATCATCTTGCGCCATGTCAGAATCCTGACATACACTCCGCGTGTCAGATAACTGACACTCAAAGTTGGAGGTTTATCCCATGCCCGTCATCGGCCCAGACTTCATCTCGCTCCAGGTTCGCGATCTCGACCGTGCACGGGACTTCTACGAAACGTTCCTCGGTCTTCGTCGCTCACCCGCTGGGCCGCCGCACGCGGTCGTGTTCAACACCGAACCCGTTGCGTTTGCGGTGCGGGAGATCGTCCCGGGTACCGACCTCGATGCCATCCCGATGCCGGGCCTCGGGGTGGCGATCTGGCTCAAGGCCTCTGATGTGCAGTCGATCCATGACGCGCTCGTGTCTGCGGGTCACACAATTCTCTCCGAACCGATCGACGGGCCGTTCGGTCGCACGTTCACATTCGAGGACCCCGATGGGTATCGCATCACGGTGCACGACCAGGGCTGAGACGCCTTACGCCGTCGCGGCCGCGACCAGGCGCACGTCGTTCGGTTCCGTGCCCAGGGTGAGATGCGCCTCCGACCCGTCGACGCTGGCGGTGTAGTCGCCGCGAAAGCCCCGGACTCGAACCCGGCCTGCAGCATCGGTGACAAGGCGCGTGGGCGGAACCCACCACGGTCCGCAGAGAGCGCCCGTCAGGCCCACCCCCCTGAGGTCTGGCGGGCGTTCCTTGTGCTCGCCTTTGAGTGGGAGCGGCGACCGCCGCGGCCGATTGCGCGTGCGCGGACTTCAGGTCAACCGGCAGCGGGTCCTACGGCCTGAGCCTCGGCTGGGGAAGAACCCGGAACGGAGTCGTCGCGGGCTCCTTTCCGGTTTGGTTACGAAGCGCGCTGCATCTCCTGCCAATACGAGTAGAGCGCTTGCTGGTGCTCGCGCCCTAGCTCCGACCAGCGCCGCAGTTCATCCTTCGACGGAAACCGCGGCCGGAATATCGTTCCGCCGTACATGGTCGCGTGCATCCGCCACGTGTTCGCGAGTATCCGAGCTGCTTCGGAATCAGGAGAACCATGAAAGTGGACCAGAACGGCGCCCGCCAAAGCCGACGGGCCGACCTCAGGCACGTCCCGCGGTTTATGTCCGGCATTCCGCCATTCCACTGTAGCGATAGCGTGTGCTGTTCCAGCAACCTCGCCCGCGAAATCTAGGAGACCACCACTCGAACGCTTGGGCAACTCTGCTTTCAATGCTATGCGCAGGACTTCGAGCCCCGGCCGATCGAGAAGTTCACCGGTACCCGCGTTCTCAATGACCTTTGCGGTAACACGATCGGCTGCATTGCGCGCAACATCCAGCGGCTGCAAAAGGAAATAGCGCGTCAAGTCATCAGGACCGCGACCACGTGTTGACTTCATCTGCTTTCCTCCCGCTGGGGAGACGCATCGTTGGTCTCCCCTGCCCGACCCCACTTGTGGCTAGTAGACGTACACGTCCTCTTCCAGGAGAGGCGAACTCACGCAGTCGTAGAGCGGCCCATATGCGGTGATATAGGCGGTGACGTAGTTCGAGCCGGTGCCCGTGTCGAGGTTCCCTTGCGTAACGGGCGTTACGTGCCGCACGACCCCGACTTGTCGCTGGCAGCGGGTACTGCAATGGCAACCTCGAAGCAAGCGAAAGGATCACCCATGACTGTGCCTACCTCCGCCCCCACGAAAAAGAGCACGTATCACGGGGTCGGGCCGGCGAGGGCCCCTTCGGCCGTTACGGCGCCGCCGCCTCGGCGGCCCGCACCCGATAGTCCGCGCCGTTCGCCGCGCGCTGGGCGATGCCGTAGTCGATGAGATACCGCCGGAGCAGTGCGACGTCGTCGTCGAACCGTTGGAGTCGGTTGTTGAGCTCGCGCTCGTCGAGGTGCTCGCCGGGCGCGAACGTCTCTTCTGCGACGAATTGGAGGAGCGCAACGCGGTCGTCGAACTGCGCCGGGTAGCGATCGATCCGACCGTCGGGCCGAAGGAACCGTTGCGGCCCACGCTGCGGCCGTTCCGTGGATGGATCACGGCTGGCGAGCATTGCCCTGAGTGCCGCGTTCGCTGGAACGATTCGTTTGCCGTCCGATTCCGCGAGTCCGGCGCGCAGGAGCTGGTCCGCACGCTTCGGGCTGGAAGGCTCCCCATGCAGCACAAGGCGGGCGTACTCGGTCCGGAGGTCGTCGTTCGCGAGCGCCGCGATGACTGCGCGCCAGGACTGCGGCGAGGGAGCGTTCGCATCGGTCATGCGGTCAGTTTCCGCCATGCAGCCCGTCGGCGCGACTGCGCCTGCTAGCGTGCCGATCGTCGAGAGGGGCGGCCCATGTTCTCCACGAGTCGAAATCCCAACAACCCATGGCCACCTGACATGGTCATCCGGGTCGAGAACACGTCGGACGAACTGCTGCAATTGCTCTGGTTGCGGGAACGATACGAGTTGCCGACATCACGGGAGGATCCTCCGCCCCTGCGCCGGTCAACTGGCACGGCGGCCCTCGAGCACACCGTCGCCGTTGACCGTGAGCAGTTCGCCGCGGTGTGGCCCGCCCTTTGGGAGGCGCAACTCGTCCACCAGGCAACGCCTCGCGATCGCGCGATATCTCGTTTCCTCAACGAGCAACTCGGTGAGGACGAGCGTGCATTGTTGCTCGCCGAACTCATCGGGCCAACCTGGCGGGATCAGTTTCCCGAGGCCATACTGACACCGGAATACAGCGAGTGGCTTCACCAGATCATTGCTGAGGTCCGGCGTGAACGGAGCGACCGAGAGCGGACGGCACTGGAAGCGCTCGTGCCTGCCTGGCGTTCCGGCCTCACCACGATCATCGTCGTGCCGTGCAAGGGAGACGCCACACGCAGCATCGGTGACCATGCACTGCTCGTGACGGACGAAACGCGCAACGACCCAGCACGGTACGAGCGCGCGCTGCAGGCGTTCGCGGCGGGGTGAGTGCGGCGTCCGTGCGCTCACCGAACCGACGCTCGGTGTGGCCCACCCGATGGTCGGCGCACCATCCGGATCTCCTGAACGCCGTCGAACTTCGTGACGCCGTCGACCGCGAAACCGTGCTTCCGGTAGAACGCCTGTGCCCGTGGATTCGGATCGGCGACCCACAGCGACGCGGAACAGGCCTCAGGGACGGCCGCATTCAGGAGTGCGGCTCCGATTCCCGTTCCGTGAACCCGCGTGTCCGTGTAGAGCACGAAGAGCTCCATATCCCAGGTCGCGTCGGCGTCTCGTGGCGATCCCGCCAGTGCGATTCCGACGATCGAGCCCGCGTCGATTGCGATGCGCGCGCGAAGTGACGACGACGTGCTGCTTGTCACCGTGGCCCAGTAGCGTCGTCGCCGGTCGATGAAGGTCGGGTCATCGAGCACGCTGTCGTCGATGAGTCCCCGGTACGTCTCCTGCCAGGAAGCGACGTGGAGGCTCGCAATCGCGTCCACGTCGCCCGCGGCGGGCGTGCGTATCTCCGGAGCAACGCTCATGAGGTAACGCTACGGCCAGCGGGGAGGAACAGTGCGGTGATCGCTGACGCCGCCACCACTGCGGCTCCGACCACCACGGCGGGCTGGGCTGCCGCGACGTAGCCGACGGGGGTGAGTTGGCCTCCCGCTCCCGTGAAGACTGCGGTGAGCACGGCGATCCCGAGCGCGGTGCCGATCTCACGCAGCGTGCTGTTCGTTCCCGATGCTTTTGCGTGGTCGTCCGGAGCCATGTGTGCAAGCACCGCTGTCGACATGGGCGCGAACACTAGCCCCATGCCGATCCCCGCCATGAGGAACGGACCGAGCAGCGCGAGGAACGTCGTATCGCGGCTCATCGCCGCAGCGATCCAGAACAACCCCCCTGCGAGGAGTGCGAGCCCAGAGGCGATGAGCGCTCGTGTGCCGATTCGGGGCGCAATGGCGCCGGCGATCGGCGCGATCACCATTGGTGCGAGCGTCCACGGCATCGTCCATTCGCCCGCCTGCAGGGGTGTCTTGCCCTCCACGACCTGCAGGAACTGAATCAGGATGAACACTGCACCGAACGAGCCGAAGCTGAAGGTCATCGCGACCAGGTTCGCGAGCGAGAACGACCGGTCGCGGAAGAATCTCAGCGGCAGGAGCGGCGCGGGCGTGCGAGCCTCCCAGAAGATGAACGCTGCGAGCAGAAGGCCGCCAGCGATGAGGCTGCCGACGACTTGCACGCTCGACCAGCCGAGGTCGTTGCCGCGCACGATCCCGAACACGACGCCGAGGACCCCTGCTCCGGCGAGGAGCACCCCGACGAAGTCGGCGCGCACGCGCGCTCCGAACGAGTTCGGCAGCGCGATCAGTGCCAGCGGCACCGCGACGAGCCCGACGGGGACGTTCAACCAGAAGATCGCCTCCCAACTCCACCCCTGGACGACGGCGCCGCCGATGAGCGGACCGAGCGCAACACCGAGTCCTGAGACGCCGGACCAGATCCCGATCGCAGCCGTCCGAAAGGCGGTCGGGACGCTGCCGACGAGCAGCGTGAGCGACAGCGGCATGATGGCCGCCGCGCCCACACCTTCGACCGCGCGCCAGAGGATGAGCGCCCCCGTTGTGGTGCTCAGTGCCGCAAGGGCGCTCGCCACGGTGAATACCGCGATTCCCACGAGGAAGACGCTCCGGCGCCCGATCCGATCGCCGAGGCTGACTGCGAGGAGCATGAGCGCTGCGAACGTCAGCGTGTAGGCGTTGGTGATCCACTGCAGGCTCTCGACCGTCGAGCCGAGGTGCGCGTGGATCACGGGAAGCGCACTTGTGACGATCAGGTTGTCGAGGGTTGCCATGAACATCGGCAGCGAGGCAGCCGTGATCGCGAGCCAGATCGGTCTCCGGCGCTTGGTCGCGGGCGGAGTGGGAACAGCCTGGCGGGCGACGCGCCCAGCCGTCGGCTCCGTTGTCATCGAGGTCATGATGCGGCCTTTCGTGTCGGTCGACCGGAGTGGCACCCGTGGTTGTAATCGGATGATTACGTACGCTAGTAATCGGTTGATACCCTGTCAACCATGAGCACGAAAGAAGTCGCACCTCCTGCCGGTTCCGGGCGGATGCCTGCATCGGAGCGACGGCTGCTCATCCTCGAATCGGCGCGCGAGGTCTTCGGGAAGCGCGGCTACTACGGGGCCACCACCGATCAGATCGCGGCTGCCGCGGGCGTCTCGCAGCCGTACGTCGTCCGTATGTTCGGGTCGAAAGAATCGCTCTTCCTCGAGGTGCTCGACGACGCGCTGCAAACACTTCTCGAGGCGTTCCGAACCGCACTTGCGGCCGCGGAGGCTCGGGGTGCGTCACCAGATGAGCGGCGCTACGCCGTCGGTGCGGCCTTCATCGACCTCGCAACGACGCGCGGACTGCACACCGTGCTGTTGCAGGCCTTCGTCTCCGGCGAGGAGCCGGCGATCGGAGCAGCTGCCCGAGCCGGGTTCCTCGAGATCTATCGGTTCCTCGTGCACGAGGCCGGCGCGAACGACGACGAGATCAACCGCTTTCTCGGCAGTGGGATGCTGTTCGGGGTGCTGCTCGGCATCCGCATGCCTGATGTCTTCGGCGCCGACCCCGATGCGACCGCGCTGATGCAGGCGACCTTCGGGGAGAAATGCATGCTCGTCGTCGACGCGGCGCGAAGCTGACAGGAGCAGATCCCTAGGCTGAGGCGATGATCCCGAGGCTGCGGCTGCTGTTCGCGTCGTCGCATCCCGGACCGACGGTCGTCGTGACGGTTCTCGCGATCGTGATCGCGTCGGCAGTCGGTCGGCCGCCGCTCGTCGTGCTGATCGTCGCCGTCGCCGTGCTCGCCGGACAGCTGTCGATCGGTCTCGCGAACGACTGGATCGATGCAGGCAGGGACACGGCGGTCGGCCGGCGAGACAAGCCCATCGCCCGAGGAGATATCCCCGCTTCGACCGTCCGCGCCGCGGCATTCGGGACGGCCGCATCGGCGCTCATGCTCTCGGCGGCGCTCGGGCCCGTCGCCGCGATCGCGCACCTCGTGCTGGTCGGATCGGGGTGGGCGTATGACGCAGGCCTCAAGCGGACAGTGTGGTCGATCCTCCCGTTCGTGGTGGCGTTCGGTCTCTTGCCGGTCGTGGCGGTGTCGGCCGATGCGCCCGGGCAGCTGCCAGCGTGGTGGGGGATCGCGACCGGTGCAGTCTTCGGTGTCGCGATCCATTGCTCCAATGTGCTGCCCGATCTCGAAGACGACCGCGCGACGGGCGTGCGTGGATTCCCGCATCGATTGGGGTTCCGTGGAGCTGGCGTCCTCGCCTTCGGTGCGCTTGTGGTCGGCGGAGTGCTCGTGCTCCTCGGTCAGCTCGCTGGCCCGCGAGCCGTGCACGGCGCTGGCACTGCCCTTGCCGTCGTCGCTACCGCGGTGGTCGTCGCGATCGCCGCCGTCGGGGTCGCGCTCGTGATCCGCGGCTCGTCGAGCCGACTGCTGTTCCGGCTCGTGATCACGGCGTCCCTGGTGCTCGTCATCGAGCTCGCGCTCGCCGGCGCGCAGCTCGTCGCATAGCGGCCGCTTCGGTCAGACCCATCCCATCGCGTACATGCGGGCCAGGGTGTGCGCGGTCGGGAGGGCGAGCACGGAACGGATGAGCGCCTCCCGAGCGGCTTGCGTGCCCGGGGCGGAACGAAGGCCGAGCATCATGTTCGCGCGCGACTGCAGGGTGGCGATGCGGGCGATCCGGGATCGGGCGGCCGCCCAGACGGGCCACGGTCCGGATGACCCCTCGCGGATCGCCGAGGAAAGCAGCGGGGCGAGTGCCGCGGCGTCGAGCCAACCGACGTTCATTCCGAGTCCGCCGAAGGGACTGAACTCGTGGGCGGCATCGCCGATGAGCACAGCCCGGCCGACACCGATGCGAGCACTGCGGAACTGCCGCACCTGAAAGCCGCTCGTCATCGAAGCGGTGTCCGCGTTCACGCGCGTTCCCGTTCGATGCTGCACGATCGCGGCGAGCTCTGCCGCCGCGGTTGGAGACAGGGTCCCCGCGGGTTCGATCGCGGATGCTGCCGGCGGCTCCGCGGGGCCGGACCGGGCGGTGTTGCGGAGGAGCGCGACGTACCGACGCCGACCTTCGGGGAGCGGGAATGATTCGACGAGACCCTCGGGGCCGATGTCGATGATCGCCGGACGCGGTCGGTGCTCTGCGGCCGGCCCCTCTCCGTCTGCGTGGTGAACCGCACGTGTGCCAGGTGTCTGCGCGTCGGGGTCGGCGAAGTCGCCCATGATGTACTGCGGTGCCAGGGTTCGCCCGCGCCAGCCGACGCCCATGGCGGCGCGCACGGCGCTCCGAGGACCATCCGCGCCGACGACGAAGCGGGCACGAATGCTGATCGGCTCACCGCCAGCGATTGTGCCGTGCGCGAGGAGCGCGTCTCGGTCCGCGGTGCCCGACATGCCTCGAAACGTCGTCCCCACGGAGAGCGCGTCCGGGGCGACCGCCGCCAGCCGCGTGCGGAGGATTGCCTCGGTCTTCCACTGCTCGAGCGTGACGACATACGGATGCTCGTCGGACGCACGATCGAATCGAAGCCGCCCGAGCACGAGCCCCCTGCTCGTCGCGATCCCCTCGCGAACGCGCACGCCCTGCGCCAGCACCGACTGCTCCGCCCCGATCTGTGCGAACGCCGCCAGCGAGGGGGCGTGGATGCCGATCGCGCGCGAAGCGCTCGGCTCCGCGAGACGCCGCTCCCAAACGCGGACGTCGATTCCCTGGCTCGCGAGGAGGCTGGCGAGGAACACCCCGACCGGGCCACCGCCCACGATCAGAACATCGGTCTCCATCGCGCCAGCCTACGGACGCGGGGCCACCTCGATGCGGTTGTTCCACGGATCTTCGAACGCGAGCGTCGCGCCGTCGTTCCGCGTGGCGACTCCGTAGTGCCGGAGGCGCTCATCGAGGGCGCCGAGATCGTCCTGCGTCGGGAGCGCGATTCGGACGAGTCCGAGACCGAGCGTCTGCTGGCGTCGCCCCGCGCCGGCGCTCCGCCACGTGTTCATCGCCATGTGGTGGTGGTATCCACCTGCGCTGACGAAGAGCGCCTGTGGCCCGAGCTCGACCGTCGTCGCGAACCCGAGCTCATCGACGTAGAAGTGGCGGGCGGTCGCGATGTCGCCGACGCTGAGGTGCACATGGCCGACCAGCGCGCCGGCCGCATGCGCCTTGGTGATGGCAGCCTCCGTCAGGTGCTCGCGGAGGAACGCGTTCGGGTCGAGCGCCAGGGTCGCCATCTCGACTCGGCCGTGCACCCAGCTCCATTCCGTCCGGGCGCGGTCCCAGTAGAGCTCGACCCCGTTGCCTTCGATGTCGGTGAAATAGAAGGCTTTGCTGACGAGGTGGTCTGCGCTCCCGGTGAAACTCGTCGGGTATCGCGACGCGACGGAGTAGACCGCGGCGGCGAGGTCCTCTTGCGTAGGGAACAGGATCGCGGTGTGAAAGAGGCCCGCGTCTCGCGGCCCGGCGTGACGCAATTCCGGGGCGTGCTCGAGGACCACGAGCGGCGTCCCGGCGCGCCCGAGGACGGTTGCGTCGCCGCGCTGATCGAGGACCTGCAGGGTGACGGCATCCCGGTAGTACGCGGTCATCGCATCGAGGTCGGCGACTCGGAGCGTCACGGCGCCCATCCCGGTCTCTGGAGCGAGCAGCTCATGCGCGCTGTCAGCGGTCATGACACCGCCTCCACTTCTTTATTTGTAGCTACAAGTAACGTACTGCGATGACGGTTCGGAGGCAAGAGTCGCCTCCTGCACAATTCGCCGCGTGTCCGAATCGTCCCCCTGGCCACGAGGGTGCGACCGTCCTCGCTGGCCGAGCAATAGAGTCGGTGTCGGTTCGCTTCGCAACGGCGCGTGCCGCGAGCCGCGCACACCTGCAGCCTTTCAGGAGGGTTTCCGTGACCGGATCAGCACCCGTCGATCCCACATCGACCGAAGCGTGGCGGCAGCTCAGCCGCATTGCAGAGGGCTTCTCGCCCGATCTCCGCGGATGGTTCGATGCTGACCCGGAGCGGGCCGCCCGCTACACGTTCTCGGCAGCAGACCTCACCGTCGACCTGTCCAAGGGTCTCGTGACCGAGGAGATCCTGCAGCACCTGCTGCAACTCGCGAAGGACACCGATGTCGCCGGGCGCTTCCAGGCGATGATCTCCGGCGAGCACATCAACGTGACCGAGGACCGCGCAGTCCTGCATACGGCACTCCGGCGCCCGCCGCATGCTGAAGGACTCGTGCCGGCCGCGGGCTTCACGGTTGACGGTCAAGACGTCGACGCGGACGTGCAGGCAACGCTTGACAAGGTCTTCGCTTTTGCCGAGCAGGTCCGCTCGGCCGCTTGGACGGGCGTGACCGGCAAGCGCATCTCCACGGTGGTCAACATCGGGATCGGCGGGTCCGATCTCGGCCCCGTGATGGTGTACGAGGCACTCAAGCCCTACGTGCAACCTGGCCTGGAGGCCCGGTTCGTCTCCAACATCGACCCCGCCGACATCTACGAGAAGACCGCCGATCTCGATCCGGAGACCACCCTCTTCATCGTGGCGTCGAAGACGTTCGGCACGCTCGAGACGCTCACGAACGCGCGGCTGGCGCGACAGTGGCTGTGGGAGCGGCTGTCCGCCTCCGGGTCGATCGACGACTCCGACGATGCGCGAAACGCTGCGGTCGCCAAGCATTTCGTCGCGGTCTCGACGGCGCTCGACAAGGTCGCGGCATTCGGAATCGATCCCGAGAATGCGTTTGGCTTCTGGGACTGGGTAGGCGGACGCTATTCGGTCGACTCGGCAATCGGTACCTCTGTTGTCATCGCGATCGGCCCGGACAACTGGCGTGCATTCCTCTCCGGATTCCATGCCATGGACGAGCATGTTCGAACGACGCCGCTCGAGCAGAACGTGCCGGTCCTCATGGGGCTGCTCAATGTCTGGTATTCGAACTTCCTGGGTGCGCAAAGCCACGCAGTGCTGCCGTATACGCAATACCTGCACCGGTTCCCGGCATATCTGCAGCAGCTCACCATGGAGTCCAACGGCAAGAGCGTCCGCTGGGACGGCTCACCGGTCACGACGGACACCGGCGAGGTCTTCTGGGGCGAGCCGGGCACCAACGGGCAGCACGCGTTCTACCAGCTCATCCATCAGGGCACGCGTCTGATCCCGGCGGACTTCATCGCCGTCGCGAATCCGCCGCACGCGCTGGCGGACAACACCGGAGACGGCGGGGCCGTGCAGCCCGGCCAGGATGTGCACGCGCTGTTCCTCGCGAACTTCTTCGCCCAGACGAAGGCGCTGGCCTTCGGCAAGACCGCTGACGAGGTTCGCGCGGAGGGGACCGCGGAGAGCGTGGTGCCGGCCCGCGTGTTCAGCGGAAACCGGCCGACGGCGTCGATCCTCGCGCCGTCGCTCACGCCGAGCGTGGTCGGTCAGCTCATCGCGCTCTACGAGCACATCGTGTTCACCGAGGGCACCATCTGGGGCATCGATTCGTTCGACCAATGGGGTGTGGAGCTGGGCAAGCAGTTGGCGCTCCAGATCGCGCCCGCGGTCAACGGTGACCAGGCCGCGCTCGATGCGCAGGACTCCTCGACGAAGTCGTTGATCGCGAAGTACCTCGAGCTCCGTCAGTAAGCGGCTGGTAATGCTCGCGAATGAGCGGTGTCCGTCACATGCGGGCGCCGCTCATTCCGTTTCGTCGCCGCTCACTGCGGGGTGCCGTCGTTTCGCGCCGAGGGAGCGCGGGCGTCGCCGCTCATCGCGGGGCGGTGCCGTAGTTTCGCGCCGAGGGAGCGCCGGCGTCGCCGCTCATCGCGGGGCGGTGCCGTAGTTTCGCGCCGAGGGAGCGCGGGAAAACAAAGGTAAGGCATACCTTTGCAGCCCTATCTCATTAACAATGAGGTAAGCCTTATCATGCTGGCGCTCGAATAGGAATTGTGTTTTTATCTGCGGCATGACCGCTGTTAACCTTTCTCTGCCGAGCGCTTCAACTGACACAGAAGCAAGCGCGGGACGCTTGAACTGGCTTCGCGCCGGGATCCTCGGCGCGAACGACGGGATCGTCTCGGTCGCGGCGATCGTGATGGGGGTGGCGGGCGCGGGCGGCTCTGTTCCTGCGATCGCCGCAGCGGGCATGGCGGGCCTGATCGGTGGTGCTATCTCGATGGGGCTCGGCGAGTACGTGTCGGTGAGCGGGCAGCTCGACGCGCAGCGCACCGGGCAGGCGCGCGTTGAGGCGGAGCGCGCGGCCGCAGCGGAGAGCGCGGACCAGCTCGCTGAGCACTACATGGCCGTGGGTGTCTCTGCTGCGACCGCACGTGCCGTCGCGGAGGAGCTCGTGCAGCCTGCCGTGCGAGCTCGACGAGCGGAACTCGCCGAAGCCGCCGAGAACGAAGACCTCGTGAGCCCGTGGCGAGCAGCGTGGGTCTCAGCAGCCACGTTCACTGTCGGCGCGCTGCTCCCGATGATCGCGGTGCTCGTCGCATCCGGCCCGATGCGTGCACCGGCCACTTTTATCGCCGTGCTCATCGCCCTCGCGATCACCGGTATTACTGGCGCAACGCTCGGCCGCGCGCCCCGAGGCCGTGCCACCCTGCGTGTCGTACTCGGTGGAGCGCTCGCTCTCGCCGCGACCTACGGTGCGGGCACGCTCCTCGGCGGTCACATCTGACGCAGTAGCCGGCGGGCGGCCAGACATCCCGTTGTACGAACGGCGGTGCAGCGCGGCACCGCCGTTCGTCGTATCTGGGGTGACACGCCGTCCGTGAGTCGCGGGAGAGCAGGTTCTCGGGTGCGCCACGCCGTCGGTGGGTCGCGGGAGTGCACTTCTGGGTGCGACACGCCGTCCGTGGGTCGCGGGTGAGCAGGTTCTTGGGTGCGACACGCGCCAGTGGGCTGGTTCTTGGTGGCGCGCGGACCGCGTCCGGCGTGTCCTGGGCGCGGGGATCGCGTCGGGCGTGTCCTCGGTGTGGGGATCGCGTCCGCCGTGCCCTCGGCGCGCGGATCTGCGCGCGGCGTGCCCGCGGCGCGCCACGGTCCCGGTGTCCTCAGTGCGCGAGCGCCGGCACCGTCCGCGGTCGCACCACGAACCAGAACGCGATGAGCGACGCCGCCGCCGTGATCGTCATGATCGCCCCCATGGGGGCACCATTCGTGAGCCCGACGATTCCCACGATCGGCGAGATGAGTCCGGCGATGACGAACTGTCCGGCGCCGAGCATGGACGCCGCAGTCCCGGCGGCGAGCGGGTGCGCGTTCAGCACGAGCACGCCGATGCACGGAAATCCGAACCCGCAGCCGCAGATGAAGAACCAGAGCGGGATCATGACGCCCCACTCACCGAATCCCAGTTCGGAGTCGACGTAGATCATTGCGGCAGCAATGAACATTGCAGCGGTGGATACCGACAGGATCCACTGCGGCGCGACCCAGCGCGTAATTCGTCCCGCGGTCTGCACGCCGATGATGATGCCGAGCGAGTTGACGGCGAAAAGCAGGCCGTATTCCTGGGCGGAGAAGTGATAGACGTCCTGGAAGAGGAAGGTGCTTCCAGAGAGATAGACGAACAGTCCGGAGAAATTCATCGCGCCGACGATGATCATTCCGACCGTGACGCGATCCGTCAGAATCATTCGATATCGGAGGCGCGCCGTCAGCCCGGCGCGTTCGTGCCGTCGCGCTGGCGGCAGCGTCTCGACGATCCACAGCGCGACACAGGTCACCACGAACGCCGCATAGGCAGAGAGTACCCAGAAGATGCCTCGCCACGGCATCACGATGAGCAACTGTGATCCAACGACCGGCGCGACCACCGGAGCGAGGCCGTTGACGAGCGCAAGGTTGGAGAGCATGCGGACGAGAGGGCGGCCTCCGAACAGATCTCGGACCATCGCCTGGGCGACGACACCGCCGGCCGCAGCGCCAAACCCCTGGAGGAAGCGGAAGATCCCGAGCACGACGACGTTCGGGGATGTTGCGGCGCCGATGCAGGCGGCGATGCAGAGCATGGTGGCAAGCATCAGGGGGAGCCGACGGCCAACGCGGTCGCTCCACGGTCCGACGATCAGCTGGCCCACGCCGAAGCCGATCGTCGTGGCCGTCAGCGTGAGCTGTACCGCCGCGGTCGACGTGTGAAAGCCGGCCTGCAACGAAGGCAGCGACGGCAGGTACATGTCGATCGTGAACGGGCCGAGCGCGGTCAGGGCTCCGAGGATGAGCACGTAGGTCAGGCGCTGGCGACGGCCGAGCGCGTCGCCGGGGTGCGAGCCGGGAGTTGGGGTGCTGATAACCGGGATGGAGGCAGTGGTCACGAAAGTATCCAGAACAGACGGGGAGGCGGTGGCGGAGCCGAAGAAGTGGCGCTGATCTCGAATCGATTCGAAGCGCCTCCTTATCGTATCGGTGCTGAGGGCCCGTCGACAGGTGCAGCGCCGAGCGCACGGTAGGCGAGTCGTGCCGCGTCTCGGCCCACCAGGGGGCACTTCGCCGGGCAAACCCGTCATCGGGCTGAACGATCCCTGAGTGCCGGCTCGGTGTGGGGCGAGTTGGATGTGCATCCACGACCGATCCGGGAGGCATCATGAGCTCGACCACGGGGAACGAAGACCGCTATCCGAACGAACCCGCGCCTGTTGCGCCCGAACGTTCCGCAGGGCAGAACGACTTCGCCGCAGCCGAGGGCGGAGCGCCTCTCGACGGTGCTCCGGTGAGCGAGCCCGCGCATCACGGCGCCCACGCGGCGGGCGAGCCGATCGACGCGAACGGCCGGCCGGTGGACCCGGCCGCGCAGCCCGTCGACGCACAGGGTCGCCCGCTGAACGCCGCTGGCGAGCCGGTCGACGCCGCTGGCGAGCCGGTCGACGCCGCCGGTCGTCCGATCGAACATGATCGTGTCGGACGCAATCGTGCCGCTGCCGCTCCCGTCGCCGCTCCGGCCGATGCGCCGGTGGGAGCGACCGCTGTCGGTGCAGCACCGGTCGCGGAGCGAGAGCTTCCGCCTCGGGAGGCCGTCGTTGCTCGCGAGCGCGAGGAGTTCGCGGGAACGAAGTGGGGATCTGCGTTCTTCGGATGGCTCACGGCGACGGGCATGGCGGTGCTGCTCACCGCGCTGCTCAGTGCCGTCGGCGCTGGCGTCGGCCTCGGCACCACCGGTGGGAACGGCACGGCAGCGTCGAACGCGCTCTCGAAGAACGCCAGTGCGGTGGGACTGATCGGTGCGATCGCGCTCGCCGTGATCCTGTTCGTCGCCTACTACTGCGGCGGCTATGTGGCCGGCCGTATGGCGCGCTTCTCCGGGGCTCGTCAAGGATTCGCCGTCTGGATCTGGGCGGTCATCATCGCGGTGGTCGTAGCGATCGTCACGGCGATTGCCGGTGCGCAGTACAACGTGCTCGGCAATATCAACAGCTTCCCGCGGATCCCCATCGACGAGGGCACGCTCACGGTCACGGGAATCATCACGGCGATCCTCGTCGCGATCATCAGCCTCGGTGGCGCACTGCTCGGCGGCGTCGCCGGTATGCACTACCACCGCAAGATCGATCGGGTCGGCCTGCAGGAGCTCTGAGCCCTGCAGGACCCTCAGCGCATGCCGGGAATTTCTGGGAGGCAGGAGCACTGAGGCCAGTGGGCGCGCGCACGCCTGCGGGCGCGCTCACGCCTGCTGGGGTCGCAGGCCTGCACAGCGTCGCAGGCCTGCAGCGGAGATCGGAGCGGGCGCGGGCTCGGTTCCGTCACCTCACCGACGCCAGGGCAACGGGAGCACACCGACGGTCTCGCCCGCTGCGGCGCCCGACGCCGGCACCAGCGCAAGGGCATCCGCGCCGACCATCCCGCTCACCATCGCCGATCCTTGACGATCTACCGCGACGACACCGCTCGCCGTTTCGCTGACCGTCACGAGTCGTGTCGTCCGCGGGCGGCCTTCGAGCGGTGCGGATGCGATTCGCGGCACCACCCGATCTGGAGGTGCGCCCACCATTCCAGCGAACACCGGCAAGCCGAGCGCGACGAGCGCGGCCAACGCAGCGAAGGGGTTACCGGGCAGGGCGACCACAGGCACCCCGTCGGCTCGCGCGGCGATGATGGTCGGATGGCCGGGCCGGATAGCGACGTCACGGGCAACGTTCCGCGCTCGGAGCGCGTCCAACGCTCGGGTGACATGGTCGGCGCTGCTCGCGCCCGTTCCGCCGGTGGAGATCACGAGGTCGACGTCGGAAACGCCGAGTGCCTCTTGTACCGCGTCAGGATCGTCACGCAACCGTCGGCGCGATATGACGGTTGCTCCTTCACCCTCGAGGAGCGCGGGAAGGACCGGGCCATAGGTATCTCGGACTTGGCCGGGACGCGGAAGTCCGGCCTCCACGACTTCGTCGCCGATGAGCACGAGGGCGACTCGGGGTCGCCGGACGACGACGAGTTCGTCCGCGCCGGTCGCCGCGGCAGCGGCGACGACAGCGGGGGACACGCGCGTCCCGGCTGACGCGACGCGCTCGCCTCGGCGTGCTTCTTCGCCGGAGCGGCGGATGTCCGCTCCCGCGCGGACCTGGCGTGACGGTTCGCGGAGCACCAGTGACCCGCCTTCGACGACACCGTGCTCGAGCCGAACGATGCTGACAGCGCCTGGCGGTACCGCCCCACCGGTCGTGATCGCTCGAGCGGCGTCAGGAGTAATGGGTGCACCGGGAAGTGCACCCATCTGCACGTTGCCATCGATGCGCCACGGGCCCGCGCCCGTGCTTCCGACGGCCCAGCCGTCCATCGCGGAGCAGTCGACGACCGGCAACGACACCGCAGCGACGAGACCCACCGCGAGGGTCCGGCCGTGTGCGGCTGCCAACGGCACCCGTTCGGTTCCCAATCGCCGACCCGTGCCCAGGTCGTGCGCCGCAGCTCGTGCTTTGGGGAGCGAAAGGCTCACGCGCCAGCGCCAGCGCCGGCGCCCGCGCCGGCGGGCGTATCGGGGTCGGTGCCGGTCTCCGCCGCCGGAAGGCAGCGAGCAACCGCGTCGAGCGCCTCCCGTATTGGCATGCCACGTCCCACGGCGACGCCGACGATGAATGTGGTGAGCGGAGCCGCCGGGCGCGCCACACTGTGCGCTGCATCTCGCGCCAGATCCAGCACTGTACCGACGTCGATCGTGGTCTCGTCGAGGCGGAGTTCCTGCTGCAGGCGCGCGGCCCATTCGTCCAGTTCGGAAGGCTGCATCATCGGGTCCTTTCCTCGGCTGCGGCGCGTTGTGCCGCTGCGAGCTGTTCCGGTGTGTCGACGTCCGCGGTGAGCGCGGCCTCGAGCGGGACATCCCGCAGGCTGAGCGTAGCGAGGAGGCGCCGCATCGACAGGCCATCGAGCGAGCCTGTGGAACTGATCGCCTCCACAGCGCTCCGCAGGGGCGCGCTCCGATAGATGGCCAGCAGCGGCTGCCGACGCCCATCCGCGTCCACCGCGATCCACCCGTCGATGCCGTCGATCTGGGCGCTCGTGGAACACCCGTGCACAGCGAGATCGACCAACCGGGGCACAGCACGCTCGGCCGCTGGCAGATCGGAAGCGACGACGATGACGAACGGAGATGGGGTGGCGGAACGGTGGAGCGCCTCCAGACCGGCGGCGACGGCGGCGGCCGGCCCTCCGAACGGCGGGCTCTCGCGGACCCAGCGCACCGGCGGGACGACCGACGACGGTCGCATGAGCGCTCGTGCCGGGCCGACGGCGACCACCTGCCGCGCCTCGGTCACAGCTTCCAACGCGTGTGCGAGCAGCGGCCGCTCATCGACGGCGAGGAGCATCTTGTCCACGCCACCCATCCGCGACGAACGGCCGCCGGCGAGCACGATCGCGTCCCATTGCACCGATCAGACGGTACGCGCCCCCTTATGACTCGGCGCAAGCAGCGCCGCCGGCACAACGATCAGGCGGCAGCGCGCTCTGGGTGCAGCACAACCTTCGTCCAGCCGTCCTCGCGGTCGTCGAAGTGCTTGTAGGCCCCCGGCGCCTCATCGAGCGTGAGCTCCTGCGAGACGATGTCCCCGGGGTGTGCGCGTCCGCGGATGATCAGGTCGCGGAGCTCGATGTTGTAGCGCTTGACAGGACACTGACCGGTGCCGAAGGCGATTCCCTTCGTCCAGGCTGTGCCCCAGTCGAAGGCGACGCGGCCCTGCTTCGCGGTCTCGGTCGCTGCGTCCGGGTCCTCCGGCTCATAGACGCCCACGACACCGATCCGGCCCGTCGCGCGGACTACTTCGATCAAGGTGTCCAGTGTCATCGACGGATGCTCCTTGCCGGTGTGATCGTGCGCCTGGTAGCCCACCGCTTCAACACCGCAGTCGACGCCGAATCCGTCGGTGCCGTCCATGATCGCCTGCGCGACGTCCGTCTCCGCGGCGTTGATAGGGGTCGCGCCGTAGTGCTCGACAAGCCGGAGACGGTCCGGCTCCTGATCGACGACGAATACTTGGGAGGCGCCCCGCAGCATCGCGCTATGTGCGGCCATGATTCCCACCGGACCCGCCCCGAAGATTGCGACGGTCTTCCCGGGTGCAACGCCGGCGAGTTCCGTTCCGTGATAGCCCGTCGGGAAGATGTCGGAGAGCATCGTGAAGTCGTTCTCGTGCTCGCGTCCGGCCGGAAGGTGGAGCAGGTTGAAGTCCGCCCACGGGACCCGAAGGTATTCCGCCTGGCCGCCCCAGTACGGGCCCATCATCGGATAGCCGTAGCCGGCGCCCGGCTGGCCACTCGGATTTGCACGCAGACACGCCGAGGTCCAACCGGCGTTGCAGTTGCGGCAGGTCCCGCACGCCATGTTGAACGGAACGGACACCCGGTCGCCGACGCTGATGCGATTGACCGCATTTCCGACCTCGACGACGACGCCCATGTTCTCGTGGCCCAGCACCATGCCGGACTGGAAGTCGACACGTCCTTCGTAGGGATGCAGATCGGAGCCGCAGATGTTCGCCGTCGTGATCTGCACAATGGCATCGAGAGGGGCTTCGATCTTCGGGTCGTCGACCGTCTCGGTCTGAACGTCGAACGGGCCCTTGTAAACGACTGCTTTCACGGTTACTCCCGGAGGATCAGGGCTCCAGCAACGTGCCGCCGGAGCCGCGGTGTTCGCGCAGCAGATGCAGCGCGCCCGCCGATCACTCAAGGCTGCGCCCCGTCCCGTTCGGCTCAGACGCATCCGATCAGCGCAGTCAGGCCGCCGGCGACGGATATGTGAAGGTGTCCTGGCGGAGTGCGATCTGGTTGCCGTCCGGATCGAGGAACGACGCGAACACGCCGCCGGGCATCTCGGCGGGCGGTGCAAGGAACGGAACGCCGCGCTCGAGCATCGCCTCGTAGTCCGCATTGAGGTCGTCGCAGTCGATCACGAGCCCGCGTAAGGACCCCGCGGGCATCGAGTCGAACCAGGTGACGAGTGTGAGCGACGCCTCTCCGCCCTCCGGACCGACCTGGATCCAGTGCATGCCGGGCCCGAACGTCGACTCCGCGAGCACCACGAGCCCGACCTGTTCCGTGTAGAAGCGCTTCGCGCGCTCCTGATCGCTGACCGGTACAGAGACGACTCTGACGCGTTTCATGTGGACTCCTCAGGAGTGGCTTGATCGTCGGCCTGGCCGCGAAAAACGCGGGCTGGTTCGGCGCGAACGCTACCAGCGGACTACCGTCGTTCGAGGACGCCGAATCGATTCGGCACGGAAGGACCATGGAATGGAATACCGCTACCTGGGCAACTCGGGTCTGAAGGTCTCCGAGATCACCTATGGCAACTGGCTGACCCACGCGTCACAGGTCGAGAACGACGCGGCGATCGCATGTGTGCGCGCCGCCCTCGACGAGGGCATCACAACGTTCGACACGGCGGACGTGTACGCGAACACGGGTGCTGAGACCGTCCTCGGTGAAGCGCTGAAGGGCCAGCGCCGCGAATCGCTGGAGATCGCGACAAAGGTGTTCGGCCCCACCGGCCCGAAGCAGCACAACGACACCGGTCTGTCGCGGAAGCACATTCTGGAGTCGATCAACGGTTCGTTGCGTCGCCTCCAGACCGACTATGTCGATCTGTACCAGGCGCACCGTTTCGACTATGAGACACCGCTCGAAGAGACGATGCAGGCATTTGCCGACATCGTTCGTCAGGGCAAGGTGCTCTACATCGGTGTGTCGGAGTGGACCGCCGAACAGCTCCGCGCCGGCCACAAGCTCGCGACGGAGCTCGGTGTGCAGCTCATCTCGAACCAGCCGCAGTACTCGGCGCTCTGGCGAGTGATCGAGGGCGAGGTTGTGCCTGCATCGAAGGAGCTGGGCGTCTCCCAGATCGTGTGGTCCCCAATCGCACAGGGAGTGCTGACCGGAAAGTACCAGCCCGGCCAGCCGCTGCCCGAGGGCTCGCGTGCGACCGACGACAAGGGCGGCGCGCGCATGATCGGGCGGTGGATGCGTGACGACGTGCTCGAGCGAGTCCAGCAGCTGAAGCCGATTGCCGAGGAGCTGAACCTGTCGATGGCGCAGCTCGCCGTCGCGTGGGTGCTGCAGAACGAGAACGTCGCGTCGGCGATCATCGGTGCATCCCGTCCCGAGCAGGTGCACGACAATGCTGGCGCTGCCGGCGTGACGATTCCGTCCGACGCGATCCAGCGCATCGACAGCGCGCTCGACGGCGTCATCGAACGCGACCCGGAGCGCACGAAGGACAGCTCACCGAAGACGCGCGAGGCCTGACGAGAGAATCCAACGCGGGGCACGCGGCGCTCGCCGCGTGCCCCGCTTCGGGGTGATGAGCGACGCTCGATCATTCGCAGCGGTCCAATACGATCGCAACGCGCAGACGGGCCTTCCCGCGAATGCCGACCCCGCTTCAGCGCTGCAGATCTTCATCGATGGGACGCTCTCCTGCACGACGACAGTCAGCGCACCGAGCTGCCAGTCCCCATCCGGGCTTGCGGCCGGGGCTCACTCCGTCACGGTCGCGTGGTCAGGAGACAGCAACTACACCTCGGCGACCAGCGCGAGCGTTCGACTCACCGTCACCGTTGCCGATGTCACCGTCTCCGCAACCGCTGACGGGGTGACCCACGACACGATCGTGCACGGCGACTCGGCTGTCCTCAGCACCCTCGGAATCCCGTCCGACGCAACAGGAACCGTCCGATTCACCACGTCTGCCGGCGCAACGCTGTGCACCGTCGATCTCACCTCGAGCACGACGGGATCCTGCGACACGGCTTCCGTGCTGGCGGCAGGTGTCTACACCGTGACCGCCACGTACAGCGGCGACTCGAACTACGCGGCAGCCGTGGCAAACGCGATCCAGCTCACCGTGGCCAAAGCGCAGCCGGCGCTCACCGCAACGGTCGACGGCGCGCAGACCGCGTCGGTGAGCTACGGAGCCGTCGCAACGCTCGCCGTGACGAATCTCCCCGCTGATGCAACCAGAACGATCGACTACACGGACGCATCGGGTGACATCCTCTGCACCGCCACCGTGCGCATCGCTGGCGACAGCACAGCGTGCGACAGCAGTTCGTCGCTCCCCGCCGGCAGCTACGCAATCGCCGCGACCTACGAGGGCGACGCGAACAACGCTCCCTACACGACTGCGGGGCAGATCACGCTCAACGTTGGCCGCGCTGCGACGAGCGTCCAAGCGGCAGCCTCCGGCAGCGCGACTTCGGCTGCGACGAGCTCGCCACTGACCGTGGGACACGGGACTGCTGTGACGTTCACGGCAGCGAATCTCCCGGTCGGCGCGACCGGTACGGTGGTGTTCCGCTCAGCGGATGGCACGATCCTCTACACGATCGAGCTCGCGCTCGCTCCGTCCTGCCAGACGAACACGACGGTTCCGGGCGGAACATATGCCGTGACGCCGACATACTCGGGTGACGCGAACTACGCCGGGAGCGCTGGTTCGCCAATCCGCCTCACAGTGACGCCGCAGCGGTTCGTGCTGCAGGTGCGGACCAGCGCGACGACCGGGACGTGGGGCGATACTGCCACCCTGAGTGCCACGGGCATCCCTGCGGACGCCACCGGCTCCGTGCAGTTCTCGGCGAATGGTCGGGTGCTCTGTACCGCGGAACTGCCCTCCCTGACCTGTGCAACCGATGCGATCGAGCCGGGCCTGACCACCATCACCGCGCTCTACAGCGGCGACGAATCGTACGACACGGCGACGGCGACCGGCCCGATCACCGTGACGGCCGCCTCCATCACGAACACCACACCGATCGCGGGATCGAGCCAAACGACGCTCACCGCGCGCTGGAGCGCCGTCCACGGCGCCGCGGGCTACCGGATCCTCGTCTCCACGAGCAAGAACCTCGGCTCGCTCGTCGCGGGAGCGCCGTTCGAGGCGACCGCGGCGTCAACGAGTTGGGTGGTAACCGGACTGCTTCCCGGAGTGACGTACTACTACCAGGTCATCGCGGTGGCGCCCGACGGCACGACTCTGCCGCGTACAACGGCCTGGGTGCGACGCTCGCGACGGGTTCGCTGGCCTTCACGGGAAGCGGACCGATCGGCCTCTGGATCGCTCTCGGTGTCGGCCTTTCGGGCGCGGGTGTCCTGCTGCTTGTCGACCAACGCCGGCGGAGCGCTCGCTGAGGTGTGCGAGGCTCCGGGCGCGGCCCGGACAGTCAGGCCGACGCGACCAGCCCGAGGGCGCGTAGCGTCAGCGTGGTGCCGAATTCGAAGCGCCGGGTTCCGACCCTCACGCCGCAAGTAGCGTTCTGGATCACCGCGGCCGCCTTCTTCACGCTGATGTCGTTCACGACGCTTCCGACACCGCTCTACGGGCTCTACGAGCAGCGCGACCGATTCCCGACCGTCGTGGTCACCGCGATCTTCGCGATGTACTCCTTCGGAGTGATCGTGTCGCTCCTGCTCGCCGGGCACGTGAGCGACTGGGTGGGGCGGAGGCGCATGATGCTCGTCTCCGCCGCGCTGCTGTTCGTCTCCGCGATCATGTTCGTGCTGTTCCACGGCGTGGTCTTGTTGCTCGTCGCTCGATTCGTCAGCGGGCTCGGGGTGGGGACGCTCACGGCGACGGCGACCGCCGCGCTCGGCGAGTTACGCGCACGGGCGGGAGGCTCGCCCACGTTGGCGACGACGCTCGCCGGCGTTGCAAACCTCGGCGGGCTCGCGATCGGGCCGCTGATCGCAGGTGTGCTGTCCGTCGTTGCGCCGTCACCACTCGTCGTGTCGTATGCGGTGTACGTGGTGCTCATCGCGCTCGCCGCCCTCGCGATCGCGTTCGTGCCGGAGACGGTTTCGCCACCTCGGGAGCGGGTGCGATGGCACCCGCAGCGCATCACGGTGCCACGCGAGAATCGCGCGCCCTACTGGGCGGCCGGGGTGGGCGCGTTCGCCGCCTTCGCGATCAGCGCCTTTTTCGGAGCGGTCGCGCCGACCTTCCTCGCCACGTCGATCGGGGACCGGAGCAGAGTCCTCGCCGGATTCGCTGCCTTCGCCGTGCTGGCCTCAGCGGCGGTGGCGCAGGTCGTGTTCGCTCGAGTCGCTGTCCGGCGGCAGTTGTTGACCGGTGTTGTCTCGATGGTCGCAGGGATGGTGGCGATCGGAGTCGGCGATGTGTCGCGCGGTTTGGCGTTGTTCCTGGGCGGCGGCGTCATCGCCGGAATCGGGGTCGGCCTGGTGTTCCGGGGCGCCCTCACCGCTGCTGGTGGTCTGGCCGAGGAAGGTCAGCAGGGGCAGGTGCTCGCGGGCATCTTCCTCCTCGCATATGTCGGCCTCACCATTCCACCGCTTCTGATCGGCGTCGCCCTCATCTGGCTGCCGCTGATCTGGGTGGCACTCGCGTTCGCGGGGCTGATCATCGTGCTCATTCTCGCGTCGGGCCCACTGCTGTTGCGGCAGATGGGGGATCGCGCCGGCGAGTGACGTTCCTTCAGAAGTCGGTCGGGCGACTCGGGGGAGTGCGAACGCCCGGTCCGATCAGTGCCCGTGCTCGTGCTCGGCGTGGTCGTGCGGGGCAGGGTCGTGCGCCTCGTGTGCGTGCTCGTGACCGCTGTGGTCGTGCTCGTGCTCGTGACCGCTGTGGTCGTGCTCGGCGTCCGGTGCGCCTCCCATCATCCGCATCATGGGCCAGGATCCGCTCCGGGTGAACACGATGAGGAGGCCCGCAGCGATCGCGAGGAAGGCGATGTTGAGCCAAGTCGTGTAGTCCCAGCGGATCGCGAACGTGCTGATCGCCAGGTGGCGGTCCGTCGGAACGAGGTGCAGCGGTGTGAAGACGAGCTCCACGACGTATCCGGCGATCACCATCGCGCCATAGAAGACACCGGTGATCCGGAGCGCCGCCTTCATGCCGTAGTACTTCCGGTAGATCACGATGATCGGGATGATGATGAGGTCGGCGAAGATGAAACTGACCACCCCGCCGAAGCTGATACCGCCGTTCCAGAGCACCGCCGCAAGCGGCACGTTACCGACCGAACACACGAAGCTCACTGCCGCGAGCACAGGACCGATGATCGGGTCGATCAGGAACGACAGCACGGGATGCCCCTCGAGGAACACCGTCTGCAGCCACGACTTCGGCACCCACGCATCGAACGCACCCGCGATGAGCAGGCCGATGACGATATCGCGCAGGACTGCGCCCCAATCCATCACAAAATATTGAGCGGTGCTGACGATTCCGGCTTTCGAGAACAGTCGCTTGCCGAACGAAGCGTCCCCGCCGACTGACATGTCCATGGCTGCGTGGCCCTCCATCGAGCCAGCGAGGCCCCGATCAGCCTGGACGCGTGCAGCATCGACGATGCGCCCGCGCATCCAGAGCCGGAATCCCAGCGCGATGAGAATGATCATGAGCGGTCCGCCCACGAATTCGGCGAGCGTGAACTGCCATCCCATGATGAACGCGAGGATCAGGCCGAGTTCGACGACCAGGTTCGTCGAGGCGATCTCGAACGCCATCGCCGCTGTGAAATTCGCGCCCTTCCGGAAGAGCGCCCGCGCGAGTGCGACCGCCGCGTAAGAGCATGACGAGGACGCGGCGCCCAGGAGGCTCGCAACGGTGATCGACTTCGGTCCGTCGTCGCGCATCAGTGCCGTGATCCGTTCGGTCTTGACGACTGCTTGGATCACCCCGGAGAGCGTGAAGCCGAGGATCAGCGGCCAGAGAATCTTCCAGCCCATCGTGCCGGCCGCAGCAAGCGCCGCACCGATCGAGTTCAGTATGAACATGGCGGGACCCTCCTGATTGAGCGATTCGGGTACCCTGGGGGGGTACCGTCGATCCACGGTAGCGCGTTTCGACGAATCCGTATTCCGCCCCAGGTCGTATTCGTCGAGTGCGATGGGTTGCGATTTGGGAGGATCCCTGATGTCCGACGCGGTCGACCACGAGCGCCAGCACGGCTACATCACCGCGAAAGACGACTACCGCAAGCGCTTGCGCCGAATCGAAGGGCAGGCGCGCGGACTCCAGCGGATGGTCGATGAGGAGCAGTACTGCATCGACATCCTCACGCAGGTGTCCGCGATGACGAAGGCATTGGAGTCGGTGGCGCTCGGTCTCCTCAATGATCACCTTGCGCACTGCGTGAAAGACGCGATCGCCGACGGACCGGAGGCCGCGGACGCAAAGATCCGGGAGGCCTCCGAAGCGATCGCACGGCTCGTCCGGTCCTAGCCTGCTCTGGCAGGAGCTCGGGAAGCAGCGACGCGACGCGCGCTCGGGATCGGTCACGCGCGACTCCGTCCGCGGCCGTCCCGGTCACGTACCCTTGTCTGCATGCCTGCAACGCGCCTCCCGTCCCATGCAACCGGTGGTGCGACGCGCCCGCAGGTGCGACCACGGGCCGAGGGATGGCAGCAGCAGACGGGCGCAGACGGCCGGCCGCTGCTGCAGTTCTCGTCGCCGAAGCGAGGAAAGCCTCCGGTGCACCTCGCCGATCTCTCGGTCGCCGAGCGGGAGGCGCGGGTCCTCGAGCTCGGATTGCCCAAGTTCCGGGCGAAGCAGCTCGCGACCCACTACTTTGCGCACTACACGTCCGATCCGGCCCGGATGACCGATCTCCCCGAGGCGTCCCGCGCCGAGCTCGTCGCTGGCCTGCTCCCGCCACTGTTGACCGAGGCGCGTCGTCTCGAGACGGACCGAGGCGACACCATCAAGTTCCTCTGGAAGCTGCACGACGGTGCACTCGTGGAATCCGTCCTCATGCGGTACCCGGGCCGCATCACACTCTGCGTGTCATCCCAAGCGGGCTGCGGCATGAACTGCCCGTTCTGCGCCACAGGGCAGGCCGGCCTCACGCGGAACATGTCGACCGCCGAGATCGTGGAGCAGATCGTTCGAGCGAACGCGGCGATCGCCGCGGGGGAGCTCGGTGGTCGCCGCGGCAAAGGCGGCCAGGATCGCGTCGACGCCGAGCGCGTGACGAACATCGTGTTCATGGGCATGGGGGAGCCTCTCGCGAACTACAAGCGCGTGATCGATGCCGTCCGGGTCATGACCGCGGCGCAGCCGAACGGGCTCGGGATGAGTGCGCGCGGCATCACCGTCTCGACGGTCGGCCTCGTTCCTGCGATCAACAAGCTGGCGGCGGAGAACATCCCGGTGACGTTCGCGCTGTCGCTGCACGCCCCCGACGACGAGCTCCGCGACGAGCTCATCCCCGTGAACTCGCGCTGGAAGGTCGACGAAGCACTCGACGCGGCGCGGGGCTACTTCGACGCGACGGGCCGGCGCGTGTCCATCGAGTACGCGCTCATCCGCGACATGAACGATCACGCGTGGCGTGCTGATCTGCTCGCAGAGAAACTCAACGCGCGCGGCAAGGGGTGGGTGCACGTGAATCCGATTCCGTTGAACCCCACTCCCGGTTCGGTGTGGGACGCCTCGGAGCAGTCCGTCCAGGACGAGTTCGTGCGCCGACTGAACGCCGCGGGCATCCCGACGACACTGCGGGACACGCGCGGCAAAGAGATCGACGGAGCGTGCGGCCAGTTGGCCGCAACAGAGTAGACCGCGGCGTGGCCGTCCACAGGGACGTGCCCCTCGTGCCGCTGCTGGCACCCCACTTCGTACCGTGCTCGATGCAACCGCGCACTACCGAACCGGGGAGCCATGCCGAACCAACTCGTCGTCGACCACGCCGCTCTTGCTGATGCGGGCGCCGAGATGCTGCGCATTCGGGCGCAGTTCGAGCGCGAGCCGCGGCTCTGTCGCGACCCTGTCGAGGCATTCGGAGCCGAATCCGTTGCCCTCGCATATCTCACCGTCATGCGGGTTCACGACGGGATGCTCGACTGGCTCGGCGCCGAGGCGGCAGCGCTCGCCGCGTTGCTCGATGAGACCTCATCATCGGTGCAACGAGTCGACGGCCAGCTCGCCACGGCGCTGTCCGTTCCCGCATGAGCCCGCTTCAGATCGCAGGCGAGCCCCAAACGATCGACGAGATCGCTCGCTCGCTCGCACGTGATGCGAACGCCGTCTCCGACGCCGCAGATCGACTCGAGCGAACCGGTCTCGTGCCCGATGTGGGGTGGACGGGGAGCGCTCGTGATCAATTCGATCTCCTAGCGCCTCCGTTGCAGCGCGCAGCGGTGCGGGTCGGTGCGCGCATCGCAGGAGCTGCCGACGTCCTGCACAGCTATGCGGCCGATCTCGACCGCCTCCAGCAGGACGAACGGATGCTCGCCGACCGGAGCCGTGCCTTGGCGCAAACGCATCTTCGAACGGAAGCCGCGGTCCGGGCGATCACCGACCGCGCTCTCGGGGCCCAGTCGGTCGAGGCCGACCGTGTACTGCTCCGCTCACTGACGGACGACCTCGATGCCACGCGGATCAACGCTGACCGTCTGGATCAGCTCATGACTGATCTGGAGGCGCAACGTGCGTCCGCCATCCGCCGCGCTGTCGCGGGCCTCGAGTCGCTCGCGGTGCTCGACACGGCGAGCGCGTCGCAGCACGATTTCCCGGCACTCTCCGATGCCATGGTGCTCGCTCGTCTCTCGGAAGCCGACCCGGAGACGCGTGCTGCACTGATCCACGACGAAGCGCTTGCCGATCGGCTTCGGAGTATGCCAGCGCCGCTCGTGGCCGAGTGGTGGGATGCGCTCGGCGGCGGCGGAGGCGGAGGCGGGCCGGCACTCGCATCCGCGGCGCAACTCGGCCTCGTCGTGGCCGCACCCGCGCTCTTCGGGAATATGGACGGCGTCGCGTACTGGGCGCGCGACCTTGCCAATAGGACCGTCCTCGATGAGGAGCTTCGGAACGCGACCGAGACCGTCGACGTGCTGCGGGCCGGCATGGCCGCTGCCGCAGCGGCGGAACGCCCTGCCCTCCTGCGAGAGCTCGATGCGGCACTGCAGCGCTGGACCGCGTTGACGGCGTTCGCCCGCGCTGCCTCCGGCGATTCGGAAGGTCCGGTGGGGCCGAGGCGCAATATCGTCTCGTTCGACGCGGGCGCACCACCGCTCGGCTCGATCGCAATCGGCGATCTCGACGCCGCCCGCTCGGTCTCCTATCTCGTCCCGGGCATGGGCACCACGCTCGCATCGAGCGGCGGCCTCGTGACGGCCGCGGGGAACGTGCTCTGGCAACTCCAGCAGGACGGGCGTCACAACGACGCGGTTGTCGCCTGGCTCGGGTACCAGGCTCCGCCGATGGTGACGGAATCGCTTGGCGTCCTCACCGATGCGCATGCGGTCCGAGGAGCTCCGCTCCTTGCGAGCGATATCGCAGGGCTCCGCGCTCGGCGAGGCGACGCATCCATCAACGTCGTCGGGCACTCGTATGGGTCGACAACGGCGGCGCTTGCTCTTGCAGAGCATCCGGAGCTCGGTATCACGAGCTTTGTCACACTCGGTTCCGCCGGGATCCCGGCACGCGTGCAGCATGCGGATGCGCTCGGCGTCCAGCATGTCTTCGCCGTGCAAGGGGCGGAGATCGTCGCCGCCGCCGGGCGCTTCGGCAGCGTGCCGCACCGCGCCGACCCGGCCGGCGCGTTCGGTGGGAGCGTGATCTGGTCCGGTCCCGCGGGTGGCGACGGAGGCGTGACGAGTCACGACCTGCTGGTCGATGATCATGACGCCACTGAGCTTCCTGGCCACGACCGCCATGGCTACCTCGATCGCGGCACCGGTTCTCTCGCGGGTGTTGCTGCCGCAATCGCCCGATGAGGTCAGGGCTGCACGGCGGGCAGGATTCCCAATTCGAGCGCTCGTGTCACCGCGCGCGTGCGGTCCCCGACGCCCAGCTTCTCGAACACATGGCTGAGATGCGTCTTGACCGTCGTGTCGCTGACGAAGAGCGATCGCGCGATGTCCGGATTGCTGTTCCCCTGCGCGACGAGTTCCAAAACCTGCCGCTCGCGCGCAGTCAGGGTTGGCACTCCAGCGCTCGGGGCCGCGACAAGCGACGCCCGCCTGACCAACGCCGCTGCCGCGGAGGGCGCGAGCGCGGCCTCACCGCGCGCCGTGGCGCGCAAGCCCGCGAGGATCTCGGACTCGGGCGCTGCTTTCAACAGGTAGCCGGATGCCCCCGCTTCGATCGCCCGGAGAATCGCATCGTCCGACTCGTACGTGGTCAGGATCAGTACCCGGACGCCGGGTGCCTCCTGCCGTATTCGGGCGGTCGCGGCATCCCCGTCGAGACCCGGCATACGGAGGTCCATCAGCGTCACGTCCGGCTGAAGCGCAACGGCCATCGAGATCGCCTCGTCGCCCGACGCCGCCTGCCCCACCACCGCGACATCGGAAGCGTCCTCCAGCAGCGCGACGAGCCCCGCACGGACGACCGGGTGGTCGTCGACGACCAGGACACGGATCATCGGCGCACTCCTGTCGCCTCGAGAGGCGGGTGCGCGGCGCCTGCACCGGCGAGCGGGAGTGTCACCGCAAGGAGCGTGCCAGCACCGGCGTCACTCCTGATTTCGAACGAACCACCCGCAAGGTCGAGACGTCGACGGATCCCCGCGAGCCCGAAGCCCGAGCGAGCCGCACCGACATCGAACCCGCGTCCGTCGTCTCGAACCCGGAGGCGCACGGTCGCGTCAGTCGGCGACTCCAGCGCGATCCACACGGTCCGCGCGGCCGCGTGCGCGCGAACGTTCGCCAACGCCTCCTGCGCGGTGCGCAGCAGCACGACCTGCATGTCGCGGTCGATCGGCGCTTCCGCGGCCTCAGGAGCCACGGAGACCTCCGTGTCGCAGCCGGTCTCGCGCGCGAATCGGTCCGCGAGCCGATGCAACGCGCCGCCCAGAGTGCCCGCCGACAGGCCGGCGGCTCCGGCTGCGACGAGCGCGCGCGACTCCTCGAGGGCGTCCCGTGCGGTTTCCTCGAGCAGGTCCAGGCGCTCCAATCCGGTCCCGGACGCGCCCGTCGTGAGCTCGCGCCGCGCCCGTTCCGCGAGCATCACGATTCCCGCCAGATCCTGCGCGATCGTGTCGTGGAGCTCTCGGCTGATGCGTTCTCGCTCCGATGAGGCGCCAGCGGCCCGATGCGCCTCGGCGAGCGCGTCCTGCGTGACCTGCAGCTCCGTGATCAGCCGCCGCCGCTCCTCGGACAATGCCGTGATCCGCGAGATCCACATGCCGAGGGCGACAGATCCGACGACGCTGATGCCCTCGATGAATGCGATCTGGGACCAGGTCGCAGGAGTCGGACCAAGCGCGACGACGAAGCCCAACGATGTCGCGGCGCCGATGACGAGCGAGCCGACGATGCCCTGGCGAACGGTGGTCACCTGGCACCAGAGCACAGGGAACACGATCGCCTGGAGCGATGCCGCGCTCGGCGCCGTCGCGACGAGCGCTCCAGTCGCGGCCACGAGGATCGGGAGGAACACGGCCGCTGCGCGAGGATCCGCATAGCCCCGCCACCCGACGGTGCTATAGGAGAGGGCGAGCTCTGCGAGGACGACGTATTCGGGCCACAACGACGGCAGGGGTGTCCAGGCGAACGGCAGGAGGGCAGCGGTCAGGGCGATCGATGCGACGAAGAACAGGTGCAACCAGCCGTTGCGCTTCATGGAGTCAGTGTGCCATCGAGGCCGCGTCATCACGTGTCCTTCTTGTTCCACCGAAACGTCAGTGCGCAGAGCGCGAGGCCGGCGACGAACCACGCGAACAGGATGAGCGAGCCTTCGCCCACGTGCCACGCGTCTCCCGGCTCGGCCACGTGGAACGCATCGGGCAGGAGGACGCTCCGCATACCCGAGGCGAGCCACCGGAGCGGGAAGATGCTTGCCAGGTTCTGCAGCCAGGCGGGCAGCTGCGTGAAGGGGAGGTAGACGCCAGAGATGAACTGAAGGACCAGCACGATCGGCACGATGACCGCCGTTGCGCGCTTGCCGTCTCGGGGCAGCGACGACACGGCAATGCCGAGCACGCAACTCGTTGCGATGCCGAGGACGAGCAGACCGATCCCGCTCGCGATCGCGCTCCCGGACGTCGGCAGGGTGACGTGGAAGACAACTGTGGCGACCGCGAGCAGCAGCACTGTCTGCACGACCGCGGTGACGAGCACCATGCCGATCTTTCCAACGAAATACGACAGAACGGGCAGGGGCGTGCCACCCAGGCGTTTCAACGTGCCGTCCCCGCGCTCCGTGGCGATGTCGACGCCCAGCGCTTGCGTTCCACTGAGGAACGCACCGGTCGCAACGAGTCCGGGAAGGTAGTCGGTGGAGAACGTCACCCCAGGACCGTTCGGCCCAACGTGAATGTCGGGCGACGCACTGAACGCCACCGAGAAGAGGGCGAGCATCACGATCGGGAACAAGAACGTGAAGAACACCGCTTCGGGCTGCCGGAAGTACTGTCGCAACTCGTAGCCGATACGGCCCACACCGATGGTGATCATCGAATCATCTCCAAGTAAATGTCCTCGAGGCTCGGGCGGATGACCTCGAGATCCTCGATCGTTCCGGTGTCGGTGAGCGCGCGGATCAGCTGAACCGGGGAGGCGCTCCGCTCTTCGTGGAAGCCAGCATCGTCACGCCACCGCACGAGGGGAACGCGAGCGGCTTCGCCGCCAAGACGATCGATGGGCGCGATGTCGACAATGCGGCCGTGGTCGATCACCGCTGCGCGCGTCGCGAGCTGCGCGGCTTCGTCGAGGTAATGCGTCGTCAGCAGGACCGTCGTTCCGTCGCGCTGCACGGAACGGATGAGATCCCAGAATTGGCGACGTGCCTCCGGGTCGAAGCCCGTGGTGGGCTCGTCGAGGAAGAGCACATCGGGATGTCCGATGATTCCAAGGGCCACGTCGACGCGGCGGCGCTGACCCCCCGAGAGCTTGCCGAGACGGGTACCAGCCTGCTCGACGAGTCCGACGCTGTGGAGCAGGGCGTCAACGTCATATGGATTCGGGTAGTAGCGCGCGAACTGACGAAGCTGCTCGACGACCGTGACGTTCGCCGAGTCTCCGCTTGACTGCAATACGATTCCGACGCGTTCCCGATGTTCACGAGCAGCACGATGCGGATTCATGCCGAGCACGCGGACCGTGCCAGAGGTGGGGGATCGGTAGCCCTCGAGGATCTCGACGGTCGTCGACTTGCCCGCCCCGTTCGGACCGAGGAGCGCGAACGTCTCACCGGCCTCGATGGAGAACGAAATGTCCGCGAGGGCGACCGATGAACCATAGTGCTTCGTGAGGTGGTCGACCTCGATCGCGGGAGGTGGAGTTGCCATGCGACAAGCGTGATGCTTCTACGGTCGGAGCGCATCAGGCAATCGGGCCGGCGTGCATCCTCCGATCGGAGGATGCCGGAGATACTCCACCGCCGCCCCGGCACCGGCGCCCGATGTCGCCCGGCCCTCCTAGGCTGCACGTGAGGCGAGGTCCTCACCAGGATTCGAGGGGCGCACCATGCAGATCACCGCAGGCGGGACCATCGTCACAAGCCCGTCCGATCTGTCGGCCTGGGCGGCGTGCGAGTGGGCCTTCCTTCGTCGTCTCGACACGAAGCTCGGCAGAGCGGATCCCATCGAGGAGCCCGCCGATGACATGCTCGCGCGCACAGCCCGGCTCGGCGACGCGCACGAATTGCGCTACCTCGAGGCGCTCGAACGCCGTATGCCCGTCGTTCGCTTCGACCGACCTGGGCCGGACGAATACGCGAGTGCTGCGTTGGCGGCGGCCGACGCGATGCGAGCCGAGGTGCCGGCGCTGTATCAGGCCACGTTCTACGACGGATCATTCGTCGGTTTCGCGGACTTCATCGTCCGAAACGGCGACGGCGCGTACGAGGTGTACGACACGAAACTCGCGAGGCACGCGAAGATCCCTGCGCTGTTGCAGCTCGCTGCCTACGCCGAGCAAATCGAGCGCTTGGCGATCCCGGTCAGCGATACGGTCCGCCTCGTGCTCGGAAACGGCGCCGAGTCTGTCCACGCTCTTCCTGACATCGCCCCGGTTTTTCGTAGGCAGCGAGATCGGCTGCGCGGAGTGCTGGCGGAGCGGCTCGACGCCACCGAACCGCTGACCTGGGCGGACCCGAGGTACACGGCGTGCGGCCGGTGTGTCATCTGCGCAACGCAGACGGAGCATCACCGTGACCTCGTCCTTGTCGCGAACATGCACCTCGACCAACGGCGCCGCCTGATCGCGGGCGGCATCCGCACGATCGATGACCTCGCCAACCATCGCGGCGATATCGCTGCGCTGCCCGCACGAACCCTCGATCACCTTCGACGACAAGCATCGCTGCAGATCGAGACGGAACGTGACCGCGCGGCGCACCCGAACGACCCGCATCGCGCGCCCCGCTTCGATCTCATCAGCGCAGACGCGCTGCGCGCGATTCCCGAGCCGGACCCCGGCGATATCTTCTTCGACTTCGAGGGCGACCCGCTCTATACGGAGGACGGGCGGACGTGGGGTCTCGACTACCTGTTCGGGCTCGTCGAGTCCGATGAAACGTTCCGGTCATTTTGGGCGCATGACATCGCCGCAGAGCGCGCTGCTCTCGAGTCGTTCCTCACCTATGTGGCCGACCGGCGCCGCTTGTTTCCGCGAATGCACATCTACCACTACGCCGCATACGAGCGAACGCATCTGCTGAGCCTCGCCGCGCGCCACGGTGTCGGGGAGGAGGCTGTCGACTCCGTGCTGCGAGAGAACGTTCTCGTGGACCTCTACCCGATCGTGCGCAAGGCGCTCCTCGTGGGCAGCCCCAGCTACTCGATCAAGAAGCTCGAGCCGCTGTACATGGGCACGGACTACCGGTCGGGCGACGTGCAGACCGCGACCGCGAGCATCCAGGCGTATGCCGACGCGGTCGAGATCCTCCGATCGGGCGACACCGCGGAGGGCGAGCGACGGCTCGCGGACATCGCCGACTACAACGAGTACGACTGCGTGTCGACCCTTCGCCTCCGCGACTGGTTGCGCGGCCTCCGTCCGAACGAGCCGGTGCAGTCCGCCCTCGACGTTTCGCCCGCAGCCGCCGGAGCGGGCGAGGCCGAGGCCGAGGCGGAGGGATTCGTTGAGCCTGAGTCGGAGCGCGCCCCGAGTGCCGTGTACGTCGCCCTGTCCGAGCGAATTGGCCACGTCGACGCCCTCCACCGGACTGCCGACGAGACCGCGATCGCCCTCGCGGCGGCCGCTATCGACTACCACCGGCGTGAGGCGAAGACCTTCTGGTGGGAACATTTCGACCGACTCCGAAATCCGGTGGACGACTGGGCGGACACGCGCGACGTCCTCGTGATCGAGCGTGCCGAGGTCACGAGGCCATGGGGCAAGCTGCCGAGGGCGCGGACGTTCTCTCGAGAGCTGCGCGTCAGCGGACGCCTCGCCCCGGGCAGCCGGATCCGGGTCGGAGGCACCCCCTACGTTGCGTACGACGCCCCGCCTCCGCCGCACCTCACGCAGGCCGGGCCCGGAACACTGGCGGCGGGCACAGCGACGGTCATCGATTGGACCGAACGCGGTGACCGCTGCGAGGTCCTGCTCAAGGAATCCGTGCGCTCCGCCGAGGACGCGCACGACGACATCCCGGTGGCGATCGCCCCCGCGGCGCCGCCCCGCGCGCATCCACAACCCGCCGCGATCGAAGAGTGGGGCGCCCGTGTCCTCGCGGCGCTGCCGACGATGCTTCCCGACCCAGCGTTTGACCTGCTCCGTCGAACGCCGCCCCGAGGGTCGCTCGCAGCAGTGCGAGATGGCGACACCGTCGCGGCCGTGACGGCGTCGGTGCTCGACCTCGACCACAGTTACCTCGCGATTCAAGGGCCACCCGGAACCGGCAAGACGTATGTCGGGTCGAACGTCGTCGCCCGACTGGTTCTGCAGCACGGCTGGAAGATCGGCGTCGCGGGTCAGTCGCACGCGGTCGTCGAGCACTTCCTCGATGCCGTCGTCCACAAGGGCGTCCCCTCCGAGCAAGTCATCAAGGGAGTGCAGAAGGGCTCGGACGAGCAGCGACGCGATGGCGCGCTCTGGACCCCAGTGTCCGGGAACGCGGAGATCAGCGCAGCGATCGCGGACGCGACCGTGACCGGACGCGGTGTCGTTGTCGGCGGCACCGCTTGGACCTTCGCGAACGAGACCGCCGTGCCGCGCCAGGCTCTCGACCTGCTCGTGATCGACGAGGCGGGTCAGTTCTCGCTCGCGCCGACGATCGCCGCATCCGTGTCCGCACGTCGTCTTCTGCTCCTCGGAGACCCGCAGCAACTCCCGCAGGTCTCGCAGGGAGCGCACCCCGAACCCGTCGACCAATCTGCGCTCGGTTGGCTTGCGGACGGCCACGATGTCCTTCCATCGGCATTCGGATACTTCCTCGCCGAGACGCACCGCATGCATCCCGCGCTCACAACGGCCGTCTCAGACCTCTCGTACTCCGGCATGCTCCGCTCGCGCGCGCCGGAGCGGAGGCTCGTCGGTGTCGACCCCGGCGTGCATGTCGTGCCAGTCGAACACGTCGGCAACACGACAGCGTCGCCGGAAGAAGCGGCGCGCGTCGTCCAGATCGCGCAGGACCTCCTCGGTCGTGCCTGGACAGCCGGAGGAACGACGCGGCCGCTCGACGACGCGGACATCATCGTCGTCGCGCCGTACAACGCACAGACCGCGATCATCCGGCGTGCCCTCGACGCAGCAGGTCTGCGGAACACGCAGGTGGGCACCGTCGACATGTTCCAGGGTCGGGAGGCTGTGGTCGCCATCGTCTCGCTCGCCGCGTCGTCCGCCGCCGGCATTCCCCGCGGACTCGATTTCCTCCTCATGCCGAACCGGCTCAACGTGGCGATCTCGCGCGCCCAGTGGGCTGCATTCATCGTGCATTCGCCCGCGCTCACCGCGGCGCTGCCGACATCCGTCGCACAGCTCGGGCTCCTGTCGCGGTTCATCGGCGTGCTCTCGCCCCATCGCCCAATAACGACGGCAACGATGGCTGAGCCGCCGGGCATACCCTCGATGGCTGAGCCGCCGGGCATGCCCTGAAGGCTGAGCCGCCGGGCATACCCTGAAGGCTGAGCCGCCGGGCATACCCTGAAGGCGATGACTCCGTTCTCGTCGCTCGACGCATACATCCGCGTTCCCCGAATCACCGGCCTCGCGCTCAGCGCCGACGGCGCACGGCTTGTCGCCACCGTCCAAGAGCCGGACGCCAAACTCGCCAAATACGTGACGGCGCTCTGGGAACTCGATCCAACCGGTCGATCAGAGCCCCGTCGGATCACCCACTCCGAGGAAGGCGAACAGGCGCCGGCGTTCGAACCGGACGGCAGCCTCCTGTTCATCTCAGCGCGACCTGATCCCCGTGCTGCGGACGACGCGAAGGAGGCCGGCCTCTGGCGCCTCCCGCGAACAGGTGAACCCACGTGCATCGCGACGCTTCCCGGTGGAATCAGCGGCCCGGTCGTCACGCCGAGCGGTGTCACCGTCGTCAGCGGCTCGCAGCTCGTGGGATCCACGGACATCGCCGACGACGCGGCGCGACGAAAGGCCCGCGCCGATCGCGGCATCACGGCGATCCTCCACGACGGTATGCCCATCCGCTTCTGGGACCACGAACTCGGCGATACCGAGACGCACCTCTACGTCATCGGTGCAGACGGCCCGCGGGACATCACCCCCGATGTTGCCCAGCAGCTTCGGAACCCGGACTTCGACGTCGCCGGTGACGGAAGCTTCGCCCTCGCACGCCTCTCGCGGCGCGGCCGCCGAGGGACGACGCACGGTGTCATCGCCCGGATCGAACTCGCCGACGCACGGACGACGGTCCTCGTCGACCGCCCCGGCGCCCATGCGTCACACCCGCGTATCGCACCAGACGGACGGCACGCCATCGTCGGCTTCTTCCGCCCAGGTTCCTACGACACGCCCCATCAGGATTGGCTGGAGATCGTTCCGCTCAAATCGGGAGCGCATTCCGCCGCGCGGGACGTCAGCGACGTCAGCCTCAGCAGCGATCGCAGTGAGGCAGCCGGCACCGGCCCAGCAGTCCGTGTCGAGCTCGGTGACCTCGACTGGACCGACGCTATCTGGTCCGCCGACGGCGAGACCGTCTTCGTGACGGGGGATCTGCACGGCCGGGGAGCCGTCGTCGCCGTCGACCCCAGGACCGGCGACATCCTGCGGACCATCGCCGACGATGCCGTCTACAGTCATCCGATCGCCCACCCCGACGGGAGCGTGCTCTTCGCGCTCCGAACCGCAATGGATTCGCCCGCAACGCCGGTCCGCATCGACCTTTCGAACGGTGGCAAGGCAGCTGCCGAGGCGGAGGCCGATCCAGTGCGGATCGACACGATCCCGGCACCCGGTCGCATCGACACCCTGCCCGGGACGGTGCGCCGGGTCGCAGCTACCCTTGATGGCGTCGACGTCCCCGGATGGCTCGTTCTCCCCGAAAGTGCGGACCGTGCGGCGAGCACGGATGGCGCGCCCGCACCCGCATCGGCGACCGTGCCCGTGATGGTCTGGGTACACGGCGGACCCTTCTCGAGCTGGAACGCGTGGTCCTGGCGCTGGAACCCGTGGCTCGCCGTCGAGCGCGGGTATGCCGTGCTCCTTCCGGACCCGGCGCTCTCCACGGGGTACGGCCAGGAGGTCATCGACCGCGCATGGCCCCACCGTGCCGACGTGGTCTGGCACGAGATCGAAGGTCTCCTCGACAGCGTCCTGGACGACCCGAGCCTCCCGCTCGACCGAGACCGGGTTGCGCTCCTCGGCGCCAGTTTCGGCGGATACATGACCAACTGGATAGCCGGCCACACCGACCGGTTCCGTTGCATCGTCACGCATGCCGGGCTCTGGTCGCTCGACCAACAGCACGACACCACGGACGCGGCCGAGAACAAGAACGCGATCTTCGGAACCGAAGCCGAGCACCCCGACTGGTACGCGGCGAACTCACCCGACCGGACCGCCCACCGCATCACCACTCCAATGCTGCTGGTGCACGGGAATCGTGACTATCGGGTTCCGATCTCGGAAGCGCTCCGCGCATGGTGGGATCTCGTGTCCGGATTCGACGGAGAGCCTGCGCACATGCCACACCGATTCCTGCAACTCACCGGCGAGAACCACTGGGTGATGACGCCCTCGAATGCGCGCGTCTGGAATGAGACCGTGTTCGCGTTCTGCGATCAGCACACTCTCGGAGGCGCGCCGCTCACGAACCGTATCGGGATCACTGAAGCGCCGGGTGACTGAGTCGTCGAACGCCTCCGCGGGTTACCAGTGCCTGCGGATCGTGTCGCTCGGGTACTCGTCGTACTTGCCCACATAGTCTCCGGCGAACCGGCCCATGTGCCGGAAGCCGCACGTGCGCGCCACCTCGGCGACCGTCTCGCCCGCATTCGCCCGCCGGAGCGCCAGGCGGCACTTGGCGAGGCGAAGCTCGTGCAGGTAATGCATCGGGCCGGCGCCGGTCTCGCCGAGGAAGGCCTGCTGCAGCGTCCGTACGCTCACGCCCGCTGCTTCGGCGACGTCCGCGACGGTCAGCGGCCTGGCGTACTGCGCGAGCATCGCGTCCTTCGCCCGATTCACCGCCGAATGCCCGGTGCCGTCGAGCGAATCGCGGAAGGGTGCGAACGCGCGCAAGATGGTCTCTCCGAGCTCGACATCGAGCGCACTCCGGCGCTGCCCATCCGTCGAAGCACAGAGCAGCGCTGGCACGACTCGGCACAGTGCGGTTCGGAGCGCGGCGATGGCGTCCGCATCGACCATGACCGGAAGCGACAGCGACTCCGGCGGCTCTCCGGTCATCAGCGCGGCGACATCCTCGAGGAACCCGGCGTCGATATGCACGAACTGCATGGTTCCGGAGGGAGCGGAGACCCGGACCGCGCGCCCGAGCGGCAGCATGATCGGCACTCCGCGGTCGACCGCGACCGTTCCGAACGCGTCGTCGTCGACGGTGAACGTGTGCTGATTCGACCATCCGAGAATGTATTGCCGGAGGCCTCGCGGCGATCCACTGCGCGTGGCGGCGATGGAGGAGGATCGGAGCGTCACGCGATCGTCGCCCGTCACACGGTACGAGTACGCGAAGTCGTCCATGATCGGTTCGAATCGCACGTGCGTCGACTCGTACGCCTCGGCATACATCGCTGCGGCAGCCTCGGGATCCGATCCGTGGATCTCCGTGCTCACGACCGTCGATTCGCGCGGCCTGCGCGCTCCTTCGTCGGCGTCCATGTCGATCCGGTGCCGCGGTGCGTCCGGTGGTGCATCGACCGCGGTTGTGCGCGCGCGGGCGCGCTCGTCGAATGCCTGCATCGCAAGCCCCCTTGGGTTCCTGATCCCAGCGCCGGTGAAGCGCTACCGACCACGGTACGCCCCGAACGTCGGCCACTATCCTCGGCATCGATGACCCATTCCGAATCGCCCGCGCTGACGCCGCCGTTCCGGCAGCTTCCGGACCGATATGCCGTGCTTGCGCGCTCAACGCCCGCGTCAGCAACGGAATCCGAGGGCGACGCCCAAGACCGGTGGGTCCGCGATTCGCCGTGGATCGTTGTCGACGGCGGAACGGTGGCCGCCGCCGGAAGTGGGGCGCTGCCGGAAGCGTACTCGAGCCTCCCGACATGGCGTGCGGCCGGTGTCGTTCTCCCCGGCTTCGTGGACCAGCATGTGCATGGCGCCGCGGGCGCGGATTTCAGCACGGCGAGCACGACCGAGATCGCTCGCGCGGTGGAAACGCTCCAGCACGGCGGCACCACGTCGATGCTGGCGAGCATTGCAACGGGTCGTCCAGAGGACACCCTCGAGGCGATCGCGCGGCTCTCCACCGCGGTCGACGAGGGCGATATCGTCGGCCTGCATCTCGAGGGGCCGTGGATTGCCCCGTCGCGCCGCGGCGCGCATGCGGCTGACCTGCTCCGCGATCCCGACCGGGCGGAGATCGACCACGTTCTGGAGGCTGCGGGTGGCCGCCTGCGCATGGTCACCATTGCGCCGGAACTCCCGGGGGCGCTCGACGCCATCGACCGGTTCGTCGCGGCCGGCGTCGTGGTCGCGATCGGACACACCGACGCGGATGCCGCCACGGTCGAGTCGGCCATCGATCACGGCGCGAGCGTGGTCACACACGTGTTCAACGCGATGCCGCCGCTCCACCATCGCGCTCCGGGACCCGTCGGTGTGGCGCTCACCGACACGCGGCTAACGCTCGAATGCATCGTCGACGGACAGCACCTCGATGATCGCGTCGTCGAGCTGCTTCGCAGGACGGCGGGAGGACGCCTCACGCTCGTGTCGGACGCGATGGCTGCGACCGGGCTGACCGACGGTCGCTACGAGATCGCCGGCTCCGCGGTCACCGTATCGGGCGGCGTTGCGCGCACCGATGCGGACGGTGCGCTTGCCGGCAGCACGACCACGCTCGCCGGAGCCGTGATGCGACTGCGAGCTGCTGGCGCCTCGTTCACCGAGATCGCACGGGCCTCGTCGCAAACGGCATCCTCGACGCTTGGGCTGGGCGCCCCGCTCTCCGACGGGGCGCCCGCTGACTTCGTCGTCATTGATCCGAGCACGGCTGCGGTTCGCGCGACGGTGCGCCGCGGCAAGCTTGTCTCTCGCCGCGATGCCGCACGCTCCACCTAGCCGAGTGAGATCGCCGGAATCTTGTAGGTATTGGCACCGGTCAGGGTGATGGTTCCAAAGGCGCCGGGAATCGTATTCGTAACGACGAACGGATCCCCAGACGCGAGGGCCGCGGGGCCGGAGAACCCATTCGGGTATTTAACCGATACGCGTTCGGTATTGGAAAAAGCCAAGGTTACGGAACCATTGAAAGGGACAGCGGCAACGGCGGGTAGCACGCCCGCGAGCATTGACGTGGAGCCCCGATTTGCGGCGATGGTCGGGCCGATGAAGCCCGGGGCGGCAATGGTGACCTGTGAATTGCCGTAGTAGGGGGGAACCGCGGTGAATGATCCGTCGATTGGGTTGACCGTAGCGGTGACGACATCACTCGAATTGTGCGAGTCGACCATTGTCACGGTCGGAGGGTAGGGCGTGCCAACGACGCGGCCGGAAATGCCCGCGGACTCTGGGGTGTAGAAGATGCGACAGGCGGGCATCTCGATGTATCCCGTGTACTGCGTCACCGTTGCACTGATTGGCGCGTGAAGCGGCGAGCTGACGGTCACGGTGCTCGTCGCTCCCGCGGACACCTGGACAGGGAGCGCGAATGTTCCGTCAGCGGTCGTCGTCACGGTCGCCGGGCCGGTGCCGGCCGTGTCGTACTCAACGGACAGTGTTGTCCCGGCCGGTCCTTCGGCGTGTCCGGTCAGCGTGACGGGCGCCGTTCCGTGCTCCACCCAATCCGGGGCGTCGAACGCGAGCGCCAGCGGGACCACAGTGATCGTCCGAGTGTCCGTTGCCGAGCCCGTGGTTGCTGTGATCGCGAGTGTTCCCGGAGCCGTCAGCTGAAGGTTCGTGGGTTGCGCCTGCCCCGCGTCATTCGTGACGCCACTTCCTTGCCCGGATCCCCCGGGGAAGGAACCGACGGAGGTGGGGTCGACTGCGAACAGGACGGCCTCACCCACGAGCGGTACCCCAGAGACGGTCTTCACGGTCACCACGATTTGGCTGTTGATGTCGGATGTCACTGGCGCGGACGCGGGAGCCGCAAGAGTGAGGGTGGTTCCGGCTGACGCGGCGGCGGCGGGCGCCGCCAGACTCAGCGCTACGGCGGGAGCTGCGATGGCGGCCGCAGACAGGGCGGTGCGCCTCGTCACGGGCTGTGCCAGTGTCGCGCTCAGGGCGCTATCGCCGTCGTTCGCTTCGTGGTCGTTCATCTCGCTCCTTCGTTCAACCCCCAACGTTGCTGCGAGCGAAGCACGCTCCGGGCCGTCCCCAGCGATGAAACGACTGTGGCAGGGAGCGTTCGACGAAATGCTCACCCGCCAAATCACACCTCCGCTGCACGCCGGATGGTCCTTTCTCGATCGGGACTCGAGGGACGCCGCGAGGCGGCGGAACCGCTCATGGTGCAGCGGAGTCCGGCGTGGCCCTGACACGCCGGGTAGCGTCGACACCATGAGCGATCAGAACAATCACGAGGAGACGGCCCTCGAGCGCAGCGAACATGCGATCGAGGACGCCAAGGAGGCTGCCGCCCACTACCACGCGACCGATCGCGAGAGCGTCATGGCCGACGACGGGCAGAGCGCCGAGCGTGACGCCGAACTCGACGACGTCGCGGCGAACGAGCCCGATCCGCAAGGCCCCGACGGCGGGGCCCCAGCTGCCTGAACGCTGTTCCCGCAGCGAACGCACGTCTGCTCCTACTCGAGCAGCGCACGCACATCCGCGGCGGTGAGCGCCCCGGCGAACAGCTGATCGTCGTCGATCATGGCGTCGAACAGGGCCGCCTTCTGAGTCGCTAGCGCGAGCACTTTCTCTTCGATCGTGTTCTCTGCAATCAGGCGGATCACGGTCACCGGGTTCCGCTGACCGATCCGATGAGCGCGATCGACCGCTTGATTCTCGGCCGCCGGATTCCACCACGGGTCGAGCACGAAGACGGTGTCGGCTTCGGTGAGGTTGAGGCCGAACCCGCCGGCTTTCAGCGAGATGAGGAACGCGGTCGCGGTGCCGTTTCGGAATCGGTCGACTACTCGCTGCCGCTGCCGAGTGGCGCCGTCGAGGTATTCGTAGGACAGGCCGCGCTCATCGAGCGCGTCGCCGACGAGCCGGAGGAACGACGTGAACTGGCTGAAGACCAGCGCGCGGCGGCCTTCGGATGCGAGCTGCGCGAGCTCATCGAGCAGCACGTCGAGCTTGGCACTCGGGATCTCGGCGTCCGCTTCCGACACGAGGGCCGGCGACAGCGCGAGCATCCGTAAGAGTGTCAGCGACCGGAAGACGGTCATCCGGTGTCGATCGAGGTCGTCGACGAGATCGAGGAGCTTCAGCCGCTCTCGGTTGAGCGTTCGGTCGTACCGTTCTCGATGCGTGGGATCGAGATCGAGACGGAGCACCTGCTCCTGCTTCTCCGGGAGGTCGGTTGCGACTGCGGCTTTCGTCCGTCGAAGCATGAGCGGTCGAATTCGACGACGCAGGCGATCCGTGCGCGCCTGCCGCGCCTCTGGGGTCAGGTCGTCGGAGGCAAGCGGCTTGACGTAGTCGTCGGTGAACCGGGTGAGCGTCGACAGCAGACCCGGGGCGACGATCGCGAAGAGCGACCAGAGGTCGGTGAGGCCGTTCTCGAGGGGGGTCCCTGTGAGCGCGATCTTCGTCTGTGCCGGCACTGCGACGGCAGAGCGGTGCGATTGCGAGCCCGGGTTCTTCACGAACTGTGCCTCGTCGAGCACGAGTGCGCGCCACGTCACCGCCTGATACTCGGACGCGTCCAAGCGCAACAGGGCGTAGGAGGTCACCACGATGTCGGCGGCCACGGCTGCGGTCGCCACCAGGTCGTGCTGCTTCAGCGTCGTCGCCGTGATCGCCGCGACGCGGAGCCACGGGACGAAGCGACGTGCCTCACTCGCCCAGTTGGACACCACCGAGGTCGGCGCGACAACCAGGAAGGGCGCGCGGTCCTCGGGGTTCCGCTCGCGCAGCCCGGCGATCCACGCGAGCACCTGGACCGTTTTGCCGAGCCCCATGTCGTCGGCGAGCACACCGCCGAGCCCATGCTCGGCGAGGAACGTGAGCCACGCGTAGCCGTCGCGCTGATAGGGGCGGAGGGTCGTGGTGAGTCCGGCGGGCACCGCCGGTTCCGGGATGGCGGCTTCCGGGTCGGTGAACGCGAGAAGTCCGCTCGCGAGCGCACGCCAGCGGTCGTCGGCATCGCTTTCCGCGGCGAGCTGGTCGAACTCGGACCACAGCCCGACCTGTTCCGGTCGGAGCCGGATCGGAGCGTTCGGCTCCCATTCCGCGAGCGATCGTGCTTCCTCGATGAGGTCGCGCAGCCGGTCGAACATCGGGTTGGTCAGCGCCACCGACGAGTTGTCGATGAGCTTCAGGCGCTTCCGCCCGCTCGCGAGCGCGGTCATGACATCGACGAACGGCACCATCCGCCCCTGCACGGTGACCACGAACGACAGGTCGAACCAGTCGCGGTGCACCGATTCGACCGTCGTGAGGTGCAGGGTCGGCAGCTCCGTGAGATGTTCGATCGCCGGGCGCTCACCGCGCACGACCACCCGGAACGCTTCGTGCTGCCGCAGGAGCGGCAATGTCTCTTCGGCGAACTCGATCGCGTCGTCATCGGCGAGGACGGCGTCCGCGAACCACGGCGCCGATTCGGGAGGCTCTGGCAGCGTCGCTGCGTCGGGCGTCGGAGCATGCATGGAGACGGGGTCGCGGCGGCCGTCGACATGCCAGCGCCACTCCAGGCGGATGCGTTCGTCCGGTAGGAACTCGACGGTCAGCACGAGCTCGGGTGTGCCGACGCCGGGAAGTGCGAGCGACCCGTCGGTGCTCACGAGCCCTGATCCGGCGCCCAGGCGCTCCGACCAGTCGGCGACGAACTCCTCGGCGCCCTCGGCGGGGACGATGACCCGCTCGCGAGCCGTCAGCATCCGGCGCTGGCCCTCCGGGATCGGCGCGACGGCGGGCGCCAGCTGCACACGCGCCTCCGGCTGGTCTCGCCACGTGTATAGCCCGTGGTCACCGATGACACCGACGCGTCCGGCAGGGGCGACCCGACCATCGAGGACCGCGGTCGTCCGCACCGTGACCGACCCGGCTCCGTCGCGGGTCGCGTCGAGCAGCACCCGTGCCTCCGTCCCGACGTGGACGAGCCCCGCGGTCTTTCCGAGGACGAACGGGATCGCCAGTTCCTCCGCGCGGTGGAGGAGCGGCCAGAGCAGCGGCGACGCGAAGTCGTCGAGGTGCAGCCAATCAGACTCCGCCGGGATACCGGTGATCGCGCCGGAACGGTGCAGCGCCGCGAACTGCATGAACCACGCGTGCTGCGTCGGACGGAGACCCAGCCGATGCATCGAGTACGGCAGCGATGCCCAGGTGAGCTGTCCACGCACCCAATTGCCGTTCGCGCTGCGCACCAGCGGCCGGACACCGAGCTTGGTCGTCCGACGGACGTCGCGTACTTCGAACTGCAGCGCGAGCGGAACGGTCTGGGTCGGCGCGTCGGGGTCGGCGTCCGCGAGGAGGCGAGCGAGTTCCGCCCGCCAGTCCCGAGGATCGGGAGCGTCGACCGTCGACCGCACGGCCTGCGCGTTCATCGTAAGGAGCACCGCGGCGGCATGCTTGCACGCCGACCCGATCGGGCAGGTGCACCCGGAAGCCACCGGGCGGAGGGTGTCGTGAGCAGTCGGCCGGAGCGTGATCCGAACGGCGTACGGTGCCGCTGCGGTTCCGGCGACCCGCGCGGTGACGAGCTGCAGCGCCGGATCGAAGGCGAACCCGCTGACGAGGCCCTGGCGAACGATGTCCCGGGCGCGGGCGAACGCCTGCGGGCCGACGGACCGCACGATGTCGATCGCGTCAATTCGTGGCGCGGGTCCGGTCATGACTCCATCGTCGCAGTTACCGCCGACGGGCTGCCCACGTACGCACCTCGTCGAGCGGCCAGGTCGTCACGATCCGCTCCGCCGGAACGCCGAGGTCTGCGGCGCGCGCCATGCCATCGCGGACGAAGTCGAGATGGCCGGGTGCGTGAGCGTCGCTGTCGACACTGAACAGACATCCGATGTCGAGCGCGAGTTCGACGAGATCGTCCGGCGGGTCCTGCCGCTCAGGGCGGCTGTTGATCTCGACAGCAACCCCCGCCTCCGCACACGCCTCGAATACCGCCGGGGCATCGAACGCGGACTGCGGTCGCGGTGCACGCGCGCCGGCGACGAGTCTCCCGGTGCAATGCGCCAAGACGTTGACGTGCGGGTCCTCGATGGCGCCGAGCATCCGCGCCGTGATCGCGTCGGCAGGTGCCCGCAGCTTCGAATGGACGCTGGCCACGACGATGTCGAGCGCATCGAGCAATGTCTCGGACCCGTCGAGTGAACCGTCCTCGAGGATGTCGACCTCGATCCCGCGGAGCACCGCGATATCGTTCCGTGCTTCGTCCACATCGGCGATCTGGCTGATCTGCTCAGACCGCCGATCGGGCGAGAGACCGTTCGCGATCGACAGTCCTTCGGAGTGGTCCGTGATCGCGATCCACTCGCGCCCGAGCGCTGCGGCCGCCTCGACCATCGACTCCAGTGAGGTCGTACCGTCGCTCCACTCCGTGTGCGTGTGCAGGTCGCCGCGAATTCGAGCCGTACGAGCCAGTGCTCGTGCGGACGTCAGCCCGTCCGGCATCGGCTCGCGTCGATTCGCCCTCAGGGTGACGAGGTACTGCGGGACCCGGTTCTGCAACGCTTCAGCGATGACCTCGGCGCTGCGCGAGCCGACACCCTTGACGCGCTCGATCGTGCCGGACGCGACACGCGCCTCCAGATGGGCAGGATCCAGGCCGGCGATTGCCCCGGCCGCCGTACGGAACGCTCGCACCTTGAATGCAGGCGCGAGATCGCGCTCGAGCCAGAACGCGATCTCGGACAGCGCAGCATGGGCATCCATGCGGCCCATCCTGCTCCGACGCGCCCGGAGGCTCGGTGAGGGCCCGGAAGGCTCGGTGAGCGCCCGGGAGGCTCGGTGAGCGCCCGCCGGTCGCCGTCACCGATGCGCGTACGGCGCCCAGAACGGCGGCGGGACCGCGCCATGCGTGAGGATCACGAGTGTCTGATACGCGAGCATGGCCAGACCGATGCCGCCGATGGCGATGCCGAAGACGCCAGCGAACCGGCCGGCGCTCCGACGGCGGGTGATCACGACCGTGCGCCACCCGGTGAGCACCGCGATCACCCCGAAGATCGCGCCGAAGACGACATGGGCCAAGGTGCCCGCCGCCGGGATGATCAGCCCGTTGTAGAACGCGACGCAGGCGACCACCACGGCGATGGTGCCCGGCAATGCCGGCGGCTCCTGCTCTCTCCGACGCGCGCGACCCGTCCTCGCCATGTCGCTACCGTATCGGCGCTCGGCGCCGTGGGGTGGGAGCGCAGCGCCGTGAGCGTCGTCGGATGCGGGGGTCAGCTCGACGGAACTCCCGTGCCCGAACCGCGGGCCTGCGCGCTCGAACAGCAGGCCGCGCGCTCCCGAACAGCAGGCTGCGCGCTCCCGAACAGCGGAACCCGCGCGCTCGATTACCTGAGCGCGCGGAGACGCTCCAGGAGCGGCTCGGCCGCTTCATCGAGGAAGCGGTCCTGGCCCTCGTCGCCGACCTGCACGAGCGCGATATCGGTGAAGCCCGCGTCGAGGAACGGCCGAACGCTCTCGGCAATCGCATCGAGGTCGGGGCCGCACGCAATCGACTCTGCCACGTCCTCCGGGCGTACGAACTGGCTCGCGCTGTCGAACGACGCGGTTGTGGGAAGGTCGGCGTTGACGTGCCATCCGCCACCGAACCACCGGAACAGCCGATGCGCCCGTTCGATCGCAGCGTCCTTGTCAGGGTCCCAGCAGATCGGAATCTGCCCGATCTTCCGCGACGCGCCATCGTGATGCGCGTCCCACCCGGTGACGAGGTCAGCGACCGGGTCAGTGGTGATCATGTGATCGCCGAGTGGCGCGAACCGACGAATGCCGACCGGCCCAGAAACGGCGATCCCGATCGGAACGCCGTCGTCGGGGACGTCCCACAGCTTCGCCTGATCGACCCGGAAGTGGTTGCCCTCCCAGGTCACGGTGTCGCCGGTGAACAGTGCGCGAATGATCTGCACGGCTTCCTCGAGCATGTCCTGACGTTCGCCAACGGCGGGCCAGCGCTCTCCGACGACATGCTCGTTCAGGTTCTCGCCCGCCCCGAGACCGAGCGTGAACCGGCCCTCGGACAGCAACGAGAGCGTCGCGGCCTTCTGCGCGACCACGGCCGGGTGATACCGAATCGTCGGGCACGTCACATACGTCATGAGTTCGACGGTGCTGGTCGCGTGCGCGACAGCGCCGAGCATCGTCCAGGCGTACGGCGCGTGACCCATGCTGTCGAGCCATGGGAAGTAGTGGTCGCTGGAGACCTCGAAGTCGAACCCGACCGCCTCCGCCTTCTCGGCATAGCGGACGAGCTCACGTGGGCCGCTCTGTTCGGTCATGAGCGTGTAGCCGAAGTTCGTCATGCGCCCCGTCTACGCTCGATCGCCTGTGCGAGATGCGGGCGCGCCTGGGAGCATCGTCACGAACTGCCAGACCAGGCGTCGATCCCGGGCCCGACACGCGCTACAACGTGGGGTAGCGCACCTGCGGCCCGCGCTGCCATGCTCGCAATCGTCGACGATGAGGGATCGTCGCGAGCGAGAGGCGCCCGATGCCCGTCAACGAACAACCGCCACGGAATGCGCTGGGCCCAGTGCGCTGGATCATTCCGGTCATCGCGCTGGTCATAGCGATCGCGCGCTCCGTTCTCGTGTTCGGTCGGGGCGCCCGGGACGGGGACCTCGGGATCATGATCGGCGTGTTCGTCATCGGAATCGCACTCGTTGTCCTCGTGATTGTCATGCTGACTCGCCCGAGCCGCCGGCTCGTCGCGGCGCAGGCCGACCGAGAGCCCGCTGGCGTATTCGCGCAATCGTTGCGGTCCGCGCGGATGGTCCCGGCGCTGTCTGCGCTGGGAGTGCCGCGTCGGACGGACCTGCCGTCGTACCTCGTTGTCGGCGTCGCACCGTCCGGAATCTCGGTCTGGAGCACGAAGGACGAACGACTGCTCGTCACGGTGCCGTGGGAGCACGTCCTTACTGTCGGCTACGGCGCTACCTCGAACCGATTCGCGTTCACCACGGATCTGACGGGAGTTGTCCAAGACGTATCAGTCGACGTTCGCGGCAGGCGCTTCCTCGGCCTCTGGGGAGACACAGGGCCGGTCGTCACCAGCATGGTCACGGCGGCGCAAGCGTTTCTCCCTGCGCCGGAGGCCCGTGGTCCGCTGCTCGCGCAGGCCCGCGACCCCGAGTAACAGCCACTCAGGGTTGCGACCCCGAGTGAGACCCGCTCAGGCGACCGGCAGCCGCGCGGTGTTGCGTAGCCGATATGAGCAGAACATCGAACTCCTCGCCGTCGAACGCGCGCCGGTTCGCCCGAATCAGCCTCGGGTCTGCGCTCGCGGGCGCGGGCGTCAGTCATCTGACGGTTGCGCGCGAGGAGTTCCAAGCGCAGGTTCCTGAGTTCGTCCCGACGAGCAAGGACACGACGGTGGTCCTGTCGGGCGTTGCAGAGATCGTGCTCGGACTGCTGCTGGTCTTCGCGCGCAAGCGGCGTCGGAGCATTGGCGCGCTCGCGGCGCTGTTCTTCATCGCCGTGTTCCCCGGCAACGTGTCCCAGTTCATCCACCAGCGCTCCGCGTTCGGGCTCGACTCGGACACGAAGCGATTCGGGCGACTGTTCTTCCAGCCCGTTCTCGTCGCCGTCGCGTACTGGTCGACCCGGCGCTGATCGAGTCGGCGCCCACGGGCCCGGCCCCGATCGACTGGCGCTGACCGGGCCGGCACGGATCGACCTGGCGCTGACCGGGCCTGGCGCTTGTCGACCCGGCGCCGACCAAGCCCCCGCGGCTCACCCGGCCGCACGGCCGGACCGGATCAGGCCCGCTCGTTGCGCCGAATCTCGGGGACGCGCTCGAGCGCGCGCTCCGTCAGGGTCTGCAGCCACTCGAGCCGTTTGCCAGGCCATCCGTGGACCAGGAGCGTCCAGCGCTCCGGGAGGGCCGACGCGCCGTGCACCGCGCCGCCGAGCGCTCCAGCGATGGTTGCGACCGTGTCGGTGTCGTTCCCGCCGCGCACCGCGCGCTCGATCACGTCGACCAGATCGGACCCGCGGACGACCGCTGCGATGGCGCCTTGGATCGCCCCGACGACCCACCGGTTGCGATCGGTGAAGTCTTCCGGTTGCGACTGCTCGGCTTCCTCGATGCGGTCGAGCCAGATCGTCCGGCGATCTTTCGCGAGCAGCGGGATCCCAGCGCGGAGTTCAAGTGAGCCGCGGCGAACAGTACTGCGGATCGCCGCCGACCAGAGCGTGCAGGCGTCTCCGGCGTCCTCGTCGACGTGTGTGAGCTCGCTGATGCGGCGCGCGGCGTCCGCAAGGGGCCGCTTCTGCCCGTCGCCGAGGAACGCGAGCGCGATCGGTGCGGTTCTCATCAGGGAGCCGTTCCCGCCCGAACGCCCTCGCTCTGCGTGGACGGCGGCGGCGGCGGCCCGAGCGGCGTCCTCCGTGTTCGCGGTCAGTCGGCCGAAGACCGCAGCCGTCTGACGGCCGATGGTCGCGCCATCCTGCGCCCAGTCCGCCCACTCCGCGACGATGCGCCCGAGCGTCGACGGATCGTCAAGCGGGTGGCCGGACGCGATCGACTCCAGGATGGGAATCATCATGCTGGTGTCGTCGGTCCATTCCCCGGGCGCCCACTCGGCGTTGCCACCGCCGCGCATGGTGATCGGCTCGTCCGCAGGGAGCGGGGGTCCGAACTCGTACCCGGCTCCCAATGCGTCACCGCATGCGCTCGCCAAGATCACACCGAGCGCACGGTCGTGGACGGTCGTCTCCACGGGTCTCCCTTCGACGCAAGCAACGCTACCGTCGGGCTCGATGACCATGCGTCAATCCACAGGATGAGTCGACCGGAGCCGCGATGGCGGCTGCATTCCCACGACACGGCGAGGAACGGTGGAGGTTCTTCGGAGCAACCGTCTTTACTGTCATTGCGCACTCCGGGCACCCCAGTCCGGGCCAATTCGCCCTCAGGGGCCGCCGACGGAAAGGACTCCATGCGCCGCGCCGCAATCGTGATGACCTCGGTGTTCGGCGCTGGTCTGCTCGCCGCGGTGGCGGGAGTCGTGGTCCTCGTCGTGCTCGCGATTCACTCATTCGGCGGCCTCGTCGGGTCGAGTGCGACCCCGAACGCCGTCACCTGCCCGACCGCGTCGACGCAGGTCGTCGACCGGATCCCGGTTCCGGCCGGTCCGGTCGGCGGCTATTGCCAGGATCGTCTCGAGAACGCCGCCGCCGTCATCGCCGCCGCCCGTGCGATGGGGATCGGACCGCACACGCAGACCGTCGGGGTCATGACGGCGATCGGCGAGTCCGGTCTGGTCAACCTCAGCCATGGCGACAGTGCCGGTCCGGATAGCAGAGGCCTCTTCCAACAGCGGGCGAACGGCGCGTGGGGCACGCTCGCCGACCGGATGGATCCGTACACGGCGGCGACGATGTTCTTCCGGAAGCTCGTCTCCCTTCCCGGCTGGAAGACGATGACGCCCACGGAAGCGGCGCACGCCGTCCAGGTCAACGCTGATCCAAATCACTACGCCCAGTACTGGTCGGTGGCGAAGACGGTGGTTCAGGGACTGACCGGCGAGCAGGTCCCGGACGTCGCACCCGCGGGCTAGCGGAACCGCCGACCCACCCGCTCCGGCGACGTTCCCAGGGTCAGGGTTGCCGCGACGGCCGACGCCGCGACGAGACCGATCAGCCCGATCATCATTGCCGTCCAGCCGCTGCCGGCGAAGACGACCCCGGAGAGCCACCCGACGAGGCTCGAGCCGAGGTAATAGGCGAGGTTGTAGATCGACGCCGCCTGAGCGCGCCCGACCGGAGCGCGTGCGGCCGTCCACCCCGACGCGACCGCGTGCGCGCCGAAGAATCCGACCGTCAGGATGACGAGACCTGCGAGGATCGTCAGCAGCCACGGCGTCATGAGCAGCAGCAGCCCCACGATCATCGTTCCCGCCGCCGCGAGCAGCACCGGCAGTCGCGATCGGCGCGCGGCGAGCGCACCGGCCGCGCCCGACGACCATGTGCCCGCAAGGTAGGCGAGGAAGAACAGCGCGGCGACCGACGCGGGCACCTCGTACGGGCGCGCTTCGACGCGAAATGCGAGGTAGTTGTACACGCTCACGAAGGCGCCCATGAGCGCGAACCCCTGCAGGTACAGGACGAGCATCGGTGCAGTGGAAAGCGCGCGAACCCGCGCTCGCAGTGAAGCGTCGGCTCCTGTTGGCGACGGCATCTCGCGCCGACGTCGTCGTTCGCCGGGGGCCTCCGTGCTCGGAGCGAGCACCACGAACGCGACCGCGGCGAGGCCGCAGAGCGCTTCGACGGCTCCGACGCCGACGCGCCACCCCAAGACGGCCCCGACGGGTGCGGCGAGCAGTCGTCCGGCCATGCCGCCGATGGTGGTGCCGGCGACGTATGTGCCGGCCGCGCGCGGCGCGTCCGACGGATGGACCGCCTCCTGCAGATAGGTCAGCGCAAGGGCCGGCGTGCCGCCGAGCGCGCCGCCCTGGAGGAATCGAACGACGAGGACGCCCGAGTAGTCCGGCCAGAGGGTCGACGTCACCCCGAGCACGAGCGCCGCGAGCAGCGAGATCCGCATCGCGGGGAGACGTCCGATCCGGTCCGCGACCCATGACCACGGCAATACCCCAGCGGCCAGCCCGATTGTGGCAGCGGAGATGAGGAGCGCCGACTGGTCGGGGCTGATGCGGAGCGCGTTCGCCGCCTCCGTGAGGACCCCTTGCGGGGCGTAGAGCTGCGCGAACATTGCGATTCCGACGGCAAGGAGCGCCGCTTGCAGCCGGCGGTAGGCGGCAGTGCCGCGGGCGTGCCCGTCCCGTCCGCCATCGCTCATCGGCCCCGATCGTATCCGCGGAGCGGTGCGCGGGTGCGACGGGAGCCGGGCCGGATGCGAGGGCCAGCAGCGTGATGACTCTCAGGGTCTGGAGGAATACCATCCCGGGCATGACCGACGTCTCGAACGCAACCGAGGAGCCTTACGACTTCGCGGACTTCAACGCGAAGCTGCTCGTCCTCGACGTGCTGTGCTTCGACCTCGACGTCCTCGACCCGTACGAGCCGGACGAGTACGACGAAAGCGATGAGGACGAGGACGTCGAAGGGCAGGATGCGGCCGCCCGCGACTACTACGACGATCTCGACGTGCTGCCCTCGCAGCTGAGTCTCATCACCGAGCTCACGGTCGACTCGACGCTTGAGATCTACCAGGACGTGCATCCCGGCTGGGAGGGCGACGACGATCGATACGACCCGCAGAACTGGGACGACATCCTCACGCTTCCGGCGCTGGAGACGGTGTACATCGCGGCACCGCTCCCGGCACACGTCGACCAGGCGTTGCGCGAGCGCGGGATCTCGGTCGAGACGCAGTAGCGTCACCGGCCCTTCTGGTCGTCCGGTGGTGTGTTCAGGGCGGCGAGTTGCTCGGTGAACTGGCGCGTGCCTCCCTGGGCGGGATGCCGGATGGCGATCGCGGCGATCCCTGCAGCGACGAGCGCCCCTTCGGCTTTCCGGCCGACGGCGATGAACCGTTCGATGCCGAGGGCGGCGGCGAGCGCCCCGACCGCGTCAGCGCCCGACCGAACCTCCGAAGGCCGCGGAGTGCGGTTCGACAGGCGGTTCCCGTCCACGAACGGGTGATGCGGGAACACCGGCCAGGACACCGGCAGCGGCCCGGTCCACGACGCGAGCGCCGCCCAGACGACGCGGGAAGACGCCTCCCAGAGCGCGGTGGGCTCCGGTGGTGCCGCAAAGCCGTCGCCGTCGACCGCGCCGGTGACCATGCCGGGCCGAGCGGTCAGCTCCCGCACGCTCATGAACGGGATCCCGGTGTTCGTCATCCCTCGCCAGCCCGGCGCCTCCGCGAGGAGCATGGTGTCGGTGCCCTGCTCCATCAGGAGCTGGAGGTATCGCTCCAGGTTCGCGCGTCGGCGTCGGCCCGCGGGATCCGGTTGATACAGCGCTTCCGCATCGTCTGCGACGGGAACTGCATCGATGGCGGCCCAGAAACTGGCGAGGTCCATCACGCGCCTCCACTCGGCGCCGCGGATTGCTTGTCGGACGGCTCGAGTGCGTCCGCCTTCGGCTCGAGCGCGTCCGCCTTCGGCACGAGCGCGTCCGCCTTCGGCTCGAGCGTCGCCCGGTAGGCGTACCGCGCGCTCCGGGTCTGAGCGAATTCGATGATGCCCGAGCCGGCGACGGCAGTGCCGTCCGCGTGCCGCCCGGTGAACCGGACAGCGCGGTCGGTCAGCGGGGTGTCGAGCAGCCTCGGGCCGACCGATCCGTCGAGCGGGTAGACGTCTGCCTCGACGTGGGCGCGCCCGCGGTCGGCGCCGTGCGCGCCTCCGTAGCCGCCGCCGCTCATGTAGCCGCCTCGCATGCCGACCGTCGCGTCGAGCTGCAGGGTCAGTCCGGAGGCTGTGGTCACCGCGAGCGATCCGCCGACGAGATCCTGCAGAGCGTCGAACCGGAGGTTGTGGCGCACGTCGACGATGTCGTCGATCCGGCCGTCCGCGTGGACGATCCCGCCGTCGGTGAGCACCGCGTGACCGTCTCGACCGATGACGTGGAGCGCGGCGACGCTGCAGGTCGGGAAGTGTGCGACGACCCAGAGGTGCAGACCGTGGCCACCGTGCAGCGTGCGTGTTCCGCGGGAGCGGTCTCGGGCGCTCGGCCAGCCGCTGACGTCGACCCGGTGTCCGTCGATGTCGATCCGGCCGGAGACCATGCCGGACTGCACGAGGTGGTCGAATCGGGCGGTCTCCTCGGCGTCCCTGTGCACGGTGAGCGGGGCGGACCACGGGTCGAGGCGGCGATGCCAGTCGAGCTCGAACCGGACGCCGCTCGGATTGTCGTCGAGGCGAACCTGCCAGTGGCGCATCGGCACCACGGTCGTCCAGTGCAGTGAGCCGACCTGCGCCGCGGGATTGCCGCCGGGAACGCTTCGGCTCGCGGTCTCGCGGACGTCCGCGAGCGTCGTCGAGAGCCGGAGGTTGCGCTGCTCGCCGTCGAGCACGGCGAGCACGAACCCATCGGCGACGCCTCGTGCTGGATACACCCCGCCGCCGATGTGCAGTGTCGGTGCGGACGCGTCAGCCGGGTGGAGATTCACGATGAACCGGTCGAACCATCCGTCGGGGACATCGGTCGTGCCGATGGCGATCGCATCGTCGGCGAATCCGGTCATGCCGCGATCCCCGCACGTCGGTTCGCCGCGTCGAGGAACCGCGTGACGTGCGTGTCGTCGTCGTAATACGGATCGGCGCTCGTTCGCGCGGAGTACGCGTAGAGCGCCGCGAGCTTCCAGGCGGCGAGGACCGTGAACCATTCCAACGGGCCGGGCGCATGTCCGGCAGCGGCTTCGTATCGCTCCAGCAACGCGGCGCGCGACGGCCAGCCCTGCTCGGCGAGCGCAGCGTCGAGCGCGTGGATCGGCAGTGGAGGCTCGCCGGGGTCGGGTGTGCAGAGGAGCATCCACGCGAGATCGATGCGCGGATCGCCGATGGTCGCGAGCTCCCAGTCGAGGATGGCCGCGATGCGTCCCGGTGATGAGGGATCGAACATGATGTTGCCGAGGCGGTAGTCGCCGTGCACGATGCGTCGTTCGCCGGCCGCGGGCGCGTGGGCGAGCAGCCAATCGTGCGCCGGACGGAACCGGCCCTCGACCTCGCCATCGTCGGTCTGGACCAGGCGGGCGAGACGTTCGACGAGCCTCCGGTTCGGACCGGTCTGCCCCGGGTCGGATCCATCCCGCGGCCCCGCGTGCGCACGGCCGTCGGCGCTGCTCGCCGACCCCGGACCGCCTCGCCTGGCGCGCTCGGGATCGACCGCGTGGAGCGTGGCGAGTGCGTCCGCCATCGCCAGCCCGCACCGGAGGCGCGTCGCAGGATCCGCGAGCGCGTCCGGTGTCGCGGTGGTCACCACGACCCCCGGGACGTATGTCTCGACGAAGCAGGCGACGGGCAGCGGCGCGCCGCCGTCGTTCAGCGGGTCTGCGGTGGCGAGGACCCGCGGCACGGGAACGGTTGTGCCCGCCAGGGCCTGGATGAAGCGTGCCTCTCGGAGGACGTCGTACGAACCGGAGCCGTGGTCCGGTGGTCGTCGCAGCACGACACGACGACCGGATTCCACGCCCGTGATGACGAACGTCAGGTTCGAGTGGCCGTCGCCAATCGCGGCTGCCGTGAATGGTTCGTCGAGGATCCCGCGCGCCCGCAGAAACGCACCGAGCGCGGCGGTGTCGCCGAGCGCCTCCGGGAGCGGCGGCGAGTCGGCGTGCATCACGCGGGTTCTCCCGCGGTGGCGAGGCGGAGGGCGCGCTCGAGGTCGAGGATCGCGGCGAACGATGGCACCTCGATCGCACGGTGCAGCAGCATCTTCTCGAGTCGGACCTCGGCCGGGTCGCGCTGCGCGATGGTGCGGGCGAGCGTCAGCGCTTCCGCGTCGAGCCGATCGTCGTCGACCATCCGGTTCGCGAGTCCGGTGCGAACCGCCTCGGCGCCGTCCATCGTCCGGCCGGTATAGGCGAATTCGGCGGCAACGCCGGGCCCGATGAGTCGGGGGAGCTGATACGAGGTGCCGAGCTCGCCCGCCGACAGCCCCATGCGGATGAACGCGGCGCTCAGTCGGGTCGATGGGGTAACGAGGCGAATGTCGGCCGCCAGGGCCAGCGCGAGGCCGCCTCCAACTGCGGCGCCCTGCACCGCCGCGATCACGGGGAATGGGAGGCTCCGGAGCGCTTGGATCCCGTTGGTCGCCGTCTCCTGGAACTGCAGAAAGTCGCGCACGCCCATGGCGGCGATCACATCGATCTCGCCCAGGTCGAACCCGGCGGAGAACGCGAGATCACCGGTTCCCGTGATGACGAGCGCGCGCACGGCGCTCCCGCTGAGCTGCCGGGCGGCGATCCCGAACTCGGCGAACATCCGCACGGTCTGCGCGTTCCGACGGTCGGGTCGGTCGAGACGGAGCACGGCGACTCCATCGGCGTGGTGCTCGATCCGCAGTGTGGTGAGCTCGCGGTCGTCCGCGGCGGGCGCGGTGGGGACGTGGCGGTCGGGCATGGTCAGTTCCCGACGAATCGCGCGGTGCGCTTCTCGCGGAAGGCCTGGATCGCCTCCACCATGTCGGCAGTGCGGGTGAGCAGCGCCTGCCCGCGGTTCTCGAGCTCGATCGCGGCGGAGAATGAGGCGGCTTCCATGTTCGCCTGCAGCGCGCGCTTCGACAGCTGCACGCCTCCGGGAGCGTTCGCCATGATCGCGTCCGCCATCCGAAGCGACGCCGCGAGGAGGTCCCCCTGCTCCTCCTCGATGACGGCGTTGACGAGGCCGATATTCGCTGCCTCTGCCGCGTCGACGAAGCGCCCGGTGAAGCAGAGCTCCGCCGCACGGCCGGGCCCGATGAGACGGGTCAGCGTCCACGACGTGCCAAGGTCGCCTGCGGAGAGGCCGACTCGGACGAATGCTGCGCTGAACCGTGCCTTCGCTGCGGCAAGACGGATGTCGGCGATGAGCGCGAGCGCCAGACCGCCCCCGGCGGCGTCGCCATTGACGGCGGCGATCACAGGAATGCGAAGTGCACGCCACGCCAGCATGGCGTCAGCGGCGCGGTCTTGCAGACGCAGCATCCCGAGCGGTCCCGCTTCGGTCAGCATTTCTGCCTGCCGAAGGTCAAACCCTGAGCAGAACGCGGGGCCGGTGCCGGTGAGGATGACGATGCGAGCGTCGTCATCGCGACCGATGTCCATCGCAAGTCCGTGGAGCACGTCGAACATCTCGATCGTGAGCGCGTTCCGCGTGTCCGGCCGGTCGATGCGGATCTGGATCACGCCCGGCTGTGGCTCGGTGACGATGATGCCCTCTGAGCCCCGCTGCGACCAGTCCATTGACTCATCCTGTCACTTCGCGGCGAGGTGCCCTCGATCACGTCGCGGTCAGGAGCCTCCGATAGACGGCGATGAGCCCGGTTGCCGAGCGTTCCCAGCTGAGCCGCTCGGCATGCTCACGGCCAGCCGCGGCGAGATCGGTCGCATACGCCGCATCGGTGAGCACGTGCGTGATCTCCGCGGCCCAGACGTCGGGGTCGCGCGACTCCAGTACGACGCCGGTCTCTCCATGGACCACGGCCTCGCGGAGGCCACCGGCCGCGGCGGCGATGACCGGCACGCCCGATGCCGACCCTTCGAGGGCGACCAGACCGTAGGTCTCGGAGTGCGAGGGCACGACCACGGCCACGGCGCCGCGGAACAGAAACGCCAGATCGGCTCGCGACTGCGGGCCGACGAACCGGACCTCCTCGCCGATCCCGAGCCCGTCGGCGAGCGCACGGAGCTCGTCCGGGTATCCGCCGGCTTCGCTCGACGCGTCACCGGCGATGACGAGCATGGGCCGGATGGTCGGGTCGACGCGCGCCAGGGCCTCGATCGCGAGGTCGAGGCCCTTCAGCGGTTGCACCCGGGCGGCCGCGACGATGTACGGCCGGCGGGCCCGCGTGGGCGCGCCGGCCGGTCGGAACACCGATCCGTCCACGCCGGGGAGCACGATCCACACGCGCGCAGGATCGGCGCCGAGCCGCATCCGGATGGTGTCGGCCTCGGCTTGGCTCACCGCGACGAGCGCGTCGGCGCGCTGTGCCAGCAGCCTCTCACCGGCAAGGCGGCCGACCGACTCCGGGCGCTCGCCGTCGGACAGCGGTGAGTCGGCCGGCGCCGCGATCGAGTGGAACGACTGAACGAGCGGAATGCTGCGCGCTCGCGCGACCGGCAGTGCGGCCATCCCCGAGAACCAGTGATGCGCGTGGAGGATGTCGTACGATCCGAGCGCCGCGAGTTCGTCGCGGAACGGCTCGATGAACGCGTCGTGCTCGCCCTTGGGCAGAGGCTCCGCCGGCCCTGCCGAGAGGAATCGGAGACACACGTCGTCGACGAGTTCGACCGCGTCCGGCTGGTTGGGCGACGACCGCCGGGTGACGATGTCCACGTGATGCCCGAGATCGGCCAGCGCCTCCGCCTGGTGCCGGACGACGACGTTCATCCCACCGACCTCGCCGGATCCGGGCTCATCGCCTGGCGACGTGTGCAGCGAGACGAGCGCGATCCGGAGCGGTGACGAAGGCCCGGCGTCGGGGGAGTCAGTCACAGATACCAGCCTACCCAGGGCGTGACGGGCCTCCCGAAGAATGCGGCTGATGGCGCCGGACGGGAGCGTCGAGCGGCTGGACAAGCGCAACGCGCTCGCTGCACGCCAGCGTCGAGCGCGCCGAGAGTAGCGTCCACGCCATGGCGAGCGATGCGACCGTGCTGACCGTGGCGGGCCCCGACGGCGACCGCGCGGTGCGAATCTCGAGCCCGACGCGCGTGCTCTGGCCGGCGCTCGGGATCACGAAGCTCGATCTCGCCGAATACCTCGTGGCGGTGGGTGATGCGTTCGTCCGCGCGAACGGCGATCGCCCGGTGTCGCTGCAGCGCTTCCCCGACGGCGTCGAGGGGGAGTTTTTCTTCTCGAAGAATTTGCCGAAGGGTGCACCGGAGTTCATTCGCGCGGTGACGGTCACCTACCCGAGCGCTCGTGCCCACCCGCAGATGATCATCGACGAACCCGCGGCGGCGGTCTGGGCCGCCCAGATGAACACGATCGTGTTCCACCCGTGGGCGTCGCGCGCCGAGACGTCCGACCTGCCCGACCAGCTGCGCATCGACCTGGATCCGCAGCCCGGAACCGACTTCAGCGATGCGGTTCCGGCGGCCATCGAGCTCCGGGCGGTGCTCGCCGAGGTCGGCCTGACCGCGTGGGTGAAGACGTCGGGCAACCGCGGCGTGCACGTCTACGCGCCCATTCGCGCCGAGCACGAGTTCCTCGACGTGCGGCATGCCGTGATCGCAGCGGCTCGGGAACTCGAGCGGCGGATGCCGGACCGCGTGACGACGGCGTGGTGGAAAGAAGAACGAGGGCGGCGCGTCTTCGTCGATTTCAACCAGGCGAATCGGGACCGAACCATCGCCGGTGCCTACAGCCCTCGGGCGCTCCCGAGCGCGACCGTGTCGATGCCGTTGACGTGGGATGAGCTCCCAACCGCGGATCCCAGTGAGCACACCGTTCGCTCCGCACCCGAACGGCTTTGCATGACGGGAGACCCGTGGGAGACGATGGGGGAGGAGCCGGCCGCCATCGATGGGCTGCTGGAGTGGTGGGAGCGGGACCTCGCGAACGGTCTCGGTGAACTGCCCTTCCCGCCGGATTATCCGAAGATGCCGGGCGAGCCTCCGCGGGTCCAACCGTCACGAGCGCGGAAGGGCTAACGCGTCAGTCCAGCTCGCGTCTGCCAGACGGAACGCCGAGTCGCCGACGTCACGCCGGCTCGTCGTCGTCGCGACGCACCGCTCCACCAGGATGTCGCGTCAGCGTCGCGCGTCGCAGCGCTCCGCGTCGTCCCTGAAGGTCGTCCGATCCGGGATCGAGGTCGTCGCGAGATGCAGACGCGTCAGCCGGTTCCAGGTGGTCCGATGCGCGTCGGTGATGCCGTCCGAGCCGATCATGCGCCGAAACCGATCGTCACGAGGGCGACGGCCGTGACCGTCACGCTGAGGATGCCCGTGACGGTCGCGCTGGTCGCGAGCGCACGCTGCTGCCGCGCACGACGCACCTCGGTGAACGGGCTGCGCTGCGACGGGCGAGTGAGGAGATGCGTGCTCATTCGAACCACTCCAATCGGGAAGATCCATCGGCGATCAAAAAATCGCTCACTCGTAATACTAGTTCGGCTAACTACTCCTGAAAGGGGTTGGCGCTGAACGGATAGGAACTGCGCGATCAGTCGAGGACGGCGCCCAGGTCGTATGCCTCGGGGACATCGAGTTGATCGAACCGGCACGATGACGGGTCACGGTCCGGCCGCCACCGATCGAACTGCACCGTGTGGCGGAATCGGTCGCCCTCCAGTTGGTCGTAGCGGACCTGCAGCACGCGTTCCGGGCGCAGGCGGATGAATCCGGTGTCGCGACCGGACGAGAACCGCGACCGCTCCGTGGCGTCCGTGACGGGCCTCCCATCTGCGTCACGCTCGACCACGGGCTCCAGCTCCTCGACGAGTGCCTGCCGCTGCACGTCGGAGAATGCCGAGACGCCCCCGACCATCCGCAGCGTTCCCTCGTCGTCGTAGAGACCGAGGAGCAGGGAGCCGACTCCGCTGCCCGACTTGTGGACCCGGTATCCGATCGCGACCACGTCGGCCTCCCGATGATGCTTCACCTTGAGCATCACGCGCTTGTTCTCCTGGTACGGAAGCGCTCGCGGCTTGGCGACGACGCCGTCGAGCCCCGCGCCCTCGAATCGCGTGAACCAGTCCGCCGCGGTCGCTGAGTCATAGGTCGTCCGTGTGAGATGCAGTGGCGCCTCGAAGGTCCGCGCGAGCTCCTTGAGCAGCGCGCGACGATCGTCGAACGACAGCGACGTGCAGTCGCGGTCGCCAAGGCGGAGCAGGTCGAACGCCACGAACGATGCCGGCGTCTCCGCGCTCAAGCGCTCAATCCGAGAGGCCGCCGGGTGAATTCGCTGCGTGAGGGCATCCCAGTCGAGTCGCTCCGCACCGTCCGCCCCTCGTCGAATCACGATCTCGCCATCGAGGACGCACGGCACCGCCAGCTGCGCGGTGCAGGCGCGCACGAGTTCGGGAAAATAGCGTGTCAGGGGCTTCGAGCCTCGACTGTCGATTGTGACGTCGGAACCGTCGAAGGTCACGATGCCGCGAAACCCATCCCACTTCGGCTCGTACGACAGGCCGCCCGGGACGCTGTCCGGCTCCGGGAGGCGCGTCACGGCTTTCGCGAGCATGGGAGCGAATGCAGGCATGGACCCTGCCTACTCGGCCGCGGCCTCCAGCGCGAGAATCTCGCTGATCCGATCGCGCAACACGTTCTTTCGCACCTTGCCGACGGGTGTCATCGGCAGGTCCTCGACGATCTCGACGCGCTCCGGTAGCTTCTGCACCGCGATCGCTTTGCCGCGAAGGAACGCCGTCACCTCAGCGAGCGAGGGCGCCTCATGACCGGGCGCCGGGACGACGAAGGCGCAGGAGCGCTCGCCGAGCCGCTCATCGGGCATCGCCACGACCGCCACCGCGCGCACCGCAGGCAGTTCCTCGAGCAGATCCTCGACCTCGCGTGACGAGATGTTGATGCCCCCACGGATGATGATGTCCTTGATCCGGCCGGTCACCCGGACGAACCCGTCCGCGTCCATCACGCCGAGGTCGCCCGAACGGGAGAGCCCATCGGCGGTGAAGAGCAGTGCGGTCTGCTCGTCGTCCCGGTAATAGCCGAGCATGTGCGACGGACCGCGATACGCGATGTCCCCGGCCTCCCCGACGGGGAGCGGCTCGCCGTGCTCGCCGACGACGCGAACCACTGAGTCGGCCAGCGCGCGGCCGTCGGAGGTGACCGACTTCTCGGGGGGATCCTCGGGAGCGCACAGTGTGGTGGTCATGTTCTCGCTGCGCCCGTAGAGCGAGAGGATCTGGCACGAGGGGAACATCTCCCGGGCCCGCTGCACGACCGCTCCCGGGATCGGCGATCCAGCGCAGACCCAGTACCGCATCGACCCGATGTCGTCGCTCGCGGGGTCGAACGCCTCCATCGTGGTGGTCAGGAAGGTCGTGGAGGTCACGGTCATGGTGCACCCGTACTCGCGGATACGTCGCAGGCCGTCGGCGGGCTGCCACTCCGCCATGAAATGGGTGCTTCCACCGACGAAGAGCGGCATGAGAAGACCCGTGATCAGCCCGGTCGAATGCGCAACCGGCGACGGATTGAACAGCGTGTCGCTCCCATCGACATCGAGGCGGTCGTTCAGCAGCTTCGCCGCGGCGTGAATCGTGTTGAAGGAGTGGTAGCAGCCTTTCGGACGGCTCGTCGTCCCCGATGTGTACACGACGAGCGCACCGTCGTCGGGCGCCGCGGGCGAGTCGAGGCCACGATCGATCGCATCGAGGTTGCCGGGAGCGATGAGCACAGCGAAATCGATGGCGCCGTCGAGCGCCGTCGGATCCGACGGTCGCACGACGACCACGTGTTCGAGGGTGTCGACGTCGTCGGCAATCTCTCGATACATGTCGATGTGGCGGAAGCCGTGGAAGACCTCCGGACCGATGACCACACGCGCGCCGGAATGCGCAAGCACATAGCCGACCTCGTCGCGCCGGAAGATCGGCATCGTGGGAACGAGAATCGCGCCGAGTCGAGATAGCGCGACGACGATCACGGCGAACTCACGCCAGTTCGGCATCTGCACGACCACGCGGTCGCCGCGCTGCACGCCGAGTCCGCGCAGACCAGCCGCGACGCGAAGCCCTTGCTCGCAGAGCTCGGCGTAGGTGAGGGCGCCGTCCCCATCGGTGACGAAGACGCGCTCGCCGTGCTCCGCGGCGCGCTCCACGACGAGATCCCAGAGCACGGCGTCCTGCCAGTCCCCGACGGCGTAGTACTGCTCGACCTGCTCCGGCGTGTAGCTCCCGATCGTGTCCGGCATTGCTGCAGGCTAACAGCGGGTGCGGTCGGCCGTTCTGCGGACGCGACGGGCAGCGCCAATAGGCTGACCGGGTGGCACGAGGCGTCTCGACGGGTATCCCAGGAGCGATCAGTGCTGCACAGGCGGCTGCGCTGCGAGGCGGCGCGCTGCCACCGGTCGAGAGGCTCCGGCCTGGACTGTGGTCGATTCCCGTCCCGTTCGCCGTCGGAGTCCCAGACTTCACGCTCTGCTATGCGATCGACGGCGGCGCCGCCGGTCTGGCGCTGATCGACCCTGGTTGGTCCGACCCGGGATCGCTGACCGCCCTCGAGCACGGTCTCACGGCCATCGGACGCCGCATCGACGACGTCTCACTCGTGCTGATCACGCACCTGCACTTGGACCACCTGGGGGCGGCGACGGTCATTCGCAACCGCACCGGCGCCTCCCTTGCGATGCATCCGCTCGACGTCGGGCACATCCGCGGATGGGCGGCCGAGCGGGTCGACGACGCGGAGGAGGCTCGTGGCTGGGGCGTCCCGTCGGCACTCCTTCCCGGCGTGCTCGCCGCGTGGGGGACCGGCCGGGGTGCGCCGGTGCCCGACCCGGAGCACTTCGCGGTGGACCTCGACCTCATCGACGGGATGACCGTAGACATCGGCGATACGCGTCTGGGTGTCGTGCACACACCGGGCCATACCGACGGGCACGTCTGCCTCCTCGACGAGGCAGACGGCATCCTGTTCAGCGGGGATCACGTGCTCCCGCGGATCAACCCGGGCGTCGGACTCGGTGGGCGAACGCAACGCAACCCGCTCGACGACGCGATCCGGTCGTTGGAACGTGTGGCGCGCCTCCCGGACGCTGGACGGCTCGTCGTCGCGCCGGGGCATGAGTATCGATTCCGCGGACTGCCCGACCGCGCGGCAGCGCTCATCGCGCACCGTGCCGAGCGCACCGCCCATGTCGCGCGTGCACTGGACGCGCTCGATCGCCCGACGCTGTACGACGTAGCGTCGCTCGTGCCCTTCCACGGGGGAATCGGATCGATGAGCGGATTCCTCCTCGCCTCCGCCGTCGCGCAGACGGGCTACCACGTGCGGGCGTTGGGTCGCGAGGACGAGGTCCGGATCGCCGACTGACGCCGCCCGGTAGCGTTGCACCATGCCGACGCTGCTGCACCTCGACTCGTCCGCCGACCTCGACCGGGGGCGGTCCCGAGCCCTGACGGCCGCCTTCGCGGATGCGTGGCGAGCCCGCGGCGCGGACTACACGGTCGTCTATCGGGACCTGCAGTCGGATCCGCTGCCGCATTTGGAGACCGCTGCGTTGCACTGGCCCGAGGGTGCACGGCCCGCGGGCGCGATCGTCCCGGCAGCGGCGGCCGCGCTGCAGCAGGAGATCATCGACGAGCTGCTCGCCGCCGACGTTCTGCTCGTGGGCGCGCCGCTGTACAACTACACCGTGCCCTCCACGCTCAAGGCGTGGCTGGACCGCGTCCACGTGCCCGGTGTGCTCACCCCCGCCGAACCGGGAGGAGCGCAGCCGCTCGCGGGGCGACCTGCCGTCGTGGCGGTGACTCGCGGCGGCACCTACGACGACGGGACTGCGACAGCGGGGTGGGATCACGGGTCGCCAGTGCTGTCGATCATCCTCGGAAACGCATTCGGCATGGAGGTCCGGATCGTCACCGCGTCGGCGACGCTTGCGGAACGGCTTCCCGCGATGGCAGCGCTCCGCGATCGGGCGGCAGCGGAGTTCGATGCGGCGGCCGCGACGCTTCGGTCGCTGGCCCGCGAGGTCGGCTGACCTCAGTCTGCCGCGGCGACCATCGTCTCGGTGATCAGCGCCCGCAGGCTCTCCGGAATCGCGATCGGGCGGCGTGCCCCGGTCCGGTCGATGATCACGTGCACGAACTCGCCGGTCGCGAGGAGCGCCCCGTCGGATTGCCGGACAAGCGCGAACTCCCAAGACAGGCTGGTGCGGCCGAGGTGCTTCGACCGCATACCGACCTCGATCACATCCGGATAGACGGCGGATTCGATGAACCGGCAATTCGAGGACACCACGACGGCGATCCACTCGGAACTGAACGGATCCAGGCCCGCGAGCTGCCCGAACCAGTACGTCGCGGTCGTGTCCATGGCTGCGTAGTAGATCGTGTTGTTGACGTGCCCGAACATGTCGTTGTCGTTCCATCGCGTCGGGAACGTGCGGCGGAACGGGAACGCGGCCAGCGCGGGGACGTCGGTCATGACTGCCTTTCGGGGTGCTCGTCGATTGCAGAGTCGATCCTGGAGGCTCGGGCCCGGTCTGCGCGAATCGCGTCGGCACTCGGCCGCAGCACGTATTCGAACGCGGCGCGGGCACGATGCGCGTCCGGCGGCTCACCGCTGATGAGGTCCGCGTACGTGAACGATTCCGAGATTCGGACGAGGAGTCGCGCGAGTTCCCGTGTCGACAACGGTGCCGGATCGAATGCGGCGAGCGCGACCTCCTGCTCGATGATGAGCTCCACGACGGCGACGAGACGCCGCTGTACGTCGGAGTCGGTCGTCGTCAGGATGCGGAGCGCACGGGACGGCTCGCGCGTCAGGAATGCTCGGAAATAGTCGGCGCGGATGAGGTCCGCAGTGAACCGATCGAGGACGTCGACGATCCGTTGGGAGCCGGTGCCGGGGGGAGCAGCGGCTGCGCCGGCCTGATCGAGCGTCGGCACGGCAAGCGACCACAGGATCTCCGAGATGAGCTGGTCACGATTGCCGACCCAGCGGAACAGGCTCGTGCGGTCGACGCCGAGCGACGCTGCGAGGCGCCCCATGTCGATGCGGTCCCCGTCGATGAAGCTGCGCCGGGCGGAACGAAACGCGCGGAGGGTGTCGGAGTGCGCCTCCAAACGGTGCGACAGCGCGGTCGGGACCAGCGCGACGGCCTGCGCGCCGAACTCCTGCGACTCCATCGCACCTCCTTGCAACGTTTCCGAGAATGATGCATCGTGGTCTTCATGTCAACGACGACCCGCCCGGCCCACACGCCGGAATCTCCCCTCCCCGACCTGCTCGAGTCCGACTTCTACGGGTTCCAAGACCGCTTGAGCGAGCCGGAACGTCGAGCAATCGGGGCATTGCGGGCGTTCCTCGAGCGCGAGGTCGCTCCGATCGCCGACGAGTTCTGGGCCCGTGCCGAGTTTCCGAAGCAGCTCATCAAGCCGCTGGCGGCCGTCGGCGCGTACGGCGCGGGGATCCCGCTCGTCCGTGCGTTCGAGAACAGTGCGGTGTTCCGCGGGTGGGCCGCCCTCGAGGCGGGACGGGTCGACGCGAGCGTGGCCACGTTCATCGGCGTGCAGTCCGGCTTGGCGATGAACTCGATCTTCGTCGCGGGAAGCGACGAGCAGCAGGCCGAGTGGTTGCCGCCGATGGCTGCAGGGGAGCTCATTGGCGCATTCGGTCTGACCGAGCCGCTCTCCGGGTCGGACTCGGCGCGGGGACTGCGCACCACCGCCCGGCGCGACGGCGACCGATGGATTCTCGACGGTGCGAAGCGCTGGATCGGTAACGCGACCTTCGCAGACGTCGTGGTCGTCTGGGCGAAGGACGTCGACGACGACCAGGTGAAGGGCTTCCTCGTCACGACGGACACGCCGGGCTATCGCGCGACGAAGATCGAGGACAAGATCGCGCTGCGGGCCGTGCAGAACGCGGACATCACGCTCACGGGGGTGGTCGTGCCCGAGTCGCGTCGGCTGCAGCGCGCGAATTCGTTCCGCGACACGGCGACCGTGCTGCGCCTCACACGGCTCGAGGTCGCATGGCAGGCTGTCGGGATCGCCATCGGAGCCTACGAGCATGCGCTGGCGTATGCGCGTGAGCGCGTGCAGTTCGGCAAGCCGATCGCAGCGCACCAGCTCGTGCAGGACCTGCTGGTTCGCTCGCTGGGCAACATCACGGCGTCGATTGCGCTGTGCATGCAGGCCTCGACGATGCAGGATGCCGGGCTTGCCCGCGATGAGCATTCGGCGATGGCGAAAGCGTTCGCCACCGCCCGGATGCGCGAGACCGTCGGATGGTGCCGTGAGGTGCTCGGCGGGAACGGCATAGTGCTCGACCGGGGAGTTGCTCGATTCTTCGCCGATGCTGAGGCGATCTACTCCTACGAGGGCACGCGTGAGATGAACACGTTGATCGTCGGTCGGGCGATCACGGGGCAGGCTGCGTTCGTGTGAGCCGTGGCTCGTCCGCGTCGAGCCAGAAGGACCGCACTCGTTCTGCGACGACGCCGGCCTGAATGCGCCCGGCGTGAGCGGAGGGCGCCTGTGAGCTCAGCGCGAGCGAATTGTCGCCGAAGGCCGCCTGCGACCCGGCATCCGCGACGACCACCTCGACGCGACTTCCGTTCGCTCGCATGGCAGCGACGGCGGCGTCGAGCGCAGGCCCGGTCGGACTCGGGACCTCATCACGACAGGCGATGACGAGCACGCGCCCGCAGCCCGCGGCGACATCGGCGTTGGTGACGCTGCGCACGCCTCCGTCGATGTAGGTCCGGTCGTGGACGCGCACTGGGGACCAGACGAACGGCACGCAGCAACTCGCGGCGACGGCGCGCGGGAGCCGGATGTCGTCTCCTGATGAGAACGTGCGGAACGTGCCGTCCTCGGCGTCGACGGCGGTGACGAGCAGTGGCGCATCCGGCCAGGCGTCGGGAAGCGTCTGGGCGAACGTGGCGACGCGCTCGTCGTCGGACGGGCCGTGGGTGACGCGTGATGCGGCGTCACCGATGCGGGCCCGAGCCACCTGCTCGGTCATCGGTGGGGCGCCAAGTGCGGCGCGATACCGGGCCTCGTACTCGTCAGCGGGGAGGGCGGGCGGTTCGACATAGCTCGATGGTGGTGGCGCGAGCTGCTGGTCGAACGCCTGGCTGACCATCCCGAAGCGGAGGATGGCGCCGACCATGCTGCCCGCACTCGTTCCAACCACGAGATCGGCATCGTCCAGGGGGATGCCCTCGTCGAGGAGCCCTTGCAGAAGCCCAAGCTCCCACGCGATCCCCGCGAGCCCACCACCCCCGAACACGATGGCGCTGCGTTCGGGGTCCGGGGCGATGCTCATGCGTCGGCAGGCACTTCGTACACCGGCACGATGACGGCGCGCGCGATGGTGTGGGAGGCGAGGTTGAACGCGAGGAAGGCGGGAGTGGCGTCCTTGGGGATGCCGAGCGAATCGACGTCGAGCGCGTGCACGCCGATGAAGTAGTGGTGCGGGCCGTCGCCTGCGGGCGGGGCCGCTCCGAGGAATCGGGCGATCGATCCGTCGTTCTTCAGCTGAAAGGCCCCCTCGGGCAGGGCCGAACCGCTGTCGTCGCCGGCGCCGCGTGGGAGGGCCGTGGTCGCGGCGGGGATATCGACGACCGCCCAGTGCCAGAACCCACTCGCGGTCGGAGCGTCGGGATCGTAGACGGTGACCGCGAAGCTGCGCGTCTCCGCGGGGAATCCGCTCCACTCCAACTGGGGCGAAACGTCTTCGCCGCCGGCGCCGAAGATGCCCGACACCTGCGCGTTCGGCAGCGTCGCACCATCGGTGACATCGGTACTGGTGACCGTGAACGCGGGGACGTCGCCGATGGAGCGGTATGGGTCGTCGTGGTCGATGTGGCTCATGCGGGTTCCTTTCGATGGGCTGACGGGTCTACGCGGACTGGACGTCGATGATGACTTTGCCGACGGTGTCGGATGCAACGGCGTCGTGCGCTCGGTTGGTCTCCTCGAGCGGGAATCGCACGATCGGGAGGCCGTGCTCGGCTCCGACGGGCAGCGCGCCATCGCGCACCGCAGCGCTCACGTCGGCCGCGGCGGCATCGAGTGCCGCCTGGCCGATCGTGTAGAGCAGCAGGAACTGGTATCGCGCGTTGATCGACATGTTCGGTCGAATGTCGATCGACGCCTGGTCGCCCCCATTGTTGGCGTACATCGCGACGACGCCATGGTTCGCGAGGACCGCACTGTTCAGGGCGCTGTTCTGCGCGATCGCAACCTCCACCACGATGTCGACGCCGTTCGGCGCGATCGCGCGGATCTGCTTCGCAGCATCGTCCTGACGATAGTTCACGGTGTGCTGCGCACCGGCGCGCTGCGCGAGCGCCGCCTTGTCGTCCGAACTGATCGTTGTGATCACGGTGGCACCGGACCACACGGCGAGCTGAATCGCGGCGTGGCCCACGGCGCCAGCGCCTCCGGCAACGAGCACGGTATTCCCGTCCAAGGCGCCAGGGGCGAGTCGGCGGGGGCCGAACTCGTGCACCGTCAGGGCCCGGTGCGCGGTCATCGCAGGCACGCCAAGGGATGCTCCGAGTTCGAATGACGCATCAGCGGCGAGCGGAACGACGCGCTCTGCGGGGAGCACCGTGTACTCCTGTGCGGTCCCCGTGGGACGCCCCGAGGCGGACATGTATGTCCAGACGCGATCGCCGACCCGAAGTCGGTCGACCCCCGCGCCCACCGCGTCGATGACCCCTGAGCCGTCCTGGTTCGGGGTGATCTCGGGAAACGGCATCGACGTGCCGTAGGTCCCGCCGCTGCGGGCTTTCCAATCCGTCGGGTTCACACCGGACGCAACAATCCGGACCCGTACTTCTCCGGGGCCAGGTTCCGGCACCGGGCGGTCGACGAGCTCGAGAACCGAGGAGTCACCGAAGCGCGTGTAGACGATCGATCGCATACCTCCAGGCAATCACGCGCCGCTCGACGTGGCCCGCCGGACGCTCAGCATTGGGGGACGCGCCCCCGACCGGCTGCAGCGGGGGAGGGAATGTGGCACGACCGAGTGCGTTCTCTCGGGTGTCCGTCGGACGCCGTGCGCGTCGGACGGCGACCGACTCAGCAGCTCAACGGAGGTTTCATGTCCACGATCGTCGTCTTCGGAGCAACCGGCTACGCCGGCTCCGCGATCACAGCCGAGGCCCGAGCGCGCGGCATGCGCGTCGTCGCAGTCGCGCGGAACATCTCGAACCTGCAGGCCGCGGACGACCTCGCTGTGGCGGAGGGCAGCATCTTCGACGCCGACTTCGTCAAAGAGACGGTGGCGGGCGCCGATGCGGTCGTCGTGGCACTGCACGCGATCGGATCCGACGGCGAGCGGCTGCTCGACGCGCTGCCGAGCCTCCTCGACGCGGCGGCGTCTGCCGGCGCGCGTCTGTCGTTCGTCGGCGGCGCCGGGAGCCTCGTTGTCGCCGATGGCGGCCCACGTCTGTTCGACACTCCCGAGTTCCCCGAGGCGTTCGCCGCGGAAGCGCGCGCACACGCCGAGATCCTGGATGCGCTGCGCAACTCCGACACGCCCGTCGACTGGTTCTATGTCAGCCCAGCCGCGGCATTCGGGTCCTACAACCCCGGCGAGCGTACCGGCGCATTCCGCGTCGGCGGCGACGTGCTCCTCACGGATGCTGACGGCAACTCGATGATCTCGGGCGCGGATTTCGCGATCGCCTACGTGGACGAACTCGAGCACCCGGCGCACCACCGGGAGCGGTTCGGCGTCGCCTACTGAGCGCGGCGGGACGCATCCCGCACCGGACGGGCCGAGCCGGCGGTCGTCACCGACTGACGATCGCCGGCAGTGGCACGTGGTGTCGCGTCCGCAGCGCGAGATGCAGGTGACCGCGTCGTGCGAGGACGAGGGCGATGACGGCTGCCGCGGCCGCGGGAATCCCGCCCGCGATGACCATGCCGACGTGGGCCCCGAAGTGATCGACGATCTGGCCCATGATCGGGCCGCCGATCGCCTGTCCGCCGAGCAGCACGAGGACGTACAGCGACATCACCCGACCGCGCACTGCGAGGTTCGATGACATCTGCACGAGCGAGTTCGACGCCGTCATGAAGAGCAGCTGTGCCATTCCGACGGTGATCAAGAGCACGGCGAACGGTGTGATCACGGGCGTCAGTCCGGTGATGACGAGCAGCACGCCGGACGACAGCACCCCGCCGACGATCGTGCGGAGTCGGACGACGGCGCGGCGCGTCGAGAGGAGGGCGCCGGAGAGCGCGCCGATCGCAACCATCGAGTTGAACAGGCCGTAGCCTCCGGCCCCGACGTGGTACACCGTCGAAGCGAACGCCGAGAGCAGGACCGGCATCGTCAGCGCGAAGACGGAGAAGAAGGCGACCATGATCACCGGGACGATGATCGTCGGCTTCGAGATCGCATAGCGCAGGCCCTCGGCCAGCTGCCCCTTCGATCGGGGGATCGACGGCATCGCGTGCAACTCAGACACTCGAAGGAACGCCAATGTCACGACGACGGCGACGCACGCAGCGGCATTGATACCGAACGACCAGCCGGCGCCGACGGTCACCAGCAGGACCCCGGACAATGCAGGACCGATCATGCCGCCGAGTTGGAACACGCTCGAGTTGAGGCTGATCGCGTTCTTGAGGTGCTCGCTCCCGACGATCTCCGTGACGAATACCTGACGGGCGGGGTTGTCGATCACGGTGACGATGCCGATGAAGAACGCGATCACCCAGATGTGCCACGCATGGACCACCCCCGTCAGCGTCAGGGCGGCGAGGATGCCGCTGAGGACCGCGAACGACGCCTGCGTGAGCATCATCAGCGCCCGTTTCGGGTACCGGTCGACGAACACACCCCCCAGGAGTCCGAAGAAGAGCATCGGAGCGAACTGGCATGCGACGGTGATCCCGACGTCGGCGACCGAACCGGTCAACTGCAGGACGAGCCAGTCCTGCGCGATGCGCTGCATCCAGCTGGCGGTCATTGCGACGACGTTCGTCGCCGTGAAGATCCGGAAGTTCGGAACGCTCAGTGCGATGAGGGTGTGGCGCCACGGCGGGCGGGTCGACTGGACGGGGAGCGGTTCGGTCGGCGGGGAGAGGGGTGCGGCGGTCGTTGGCGCGCTCACGGTGGTGCTCCGACGGTTGAAGGCGGGTGGTTCCGTATTCGAACATAACGGTTCAATCATCATTGCCTTCCCCTATGGTTGGAATCACTGCATTGCGATTCGTAATAGGTGAGGTGCGAGATGCTCGACCCGGTCCTCCTCGAGACCTTCCTCGCGGTCGCGGACACGCAGAGCTTCACGCGGGCGGCCGAACGCTTGGGGCTCAGTCAGCCGACCGTGAGCCAGCACGTCCGCCGGCTCGAAGCAGCGGTGTCTCGCACGCTCGTCGCCCGCGATACGCGCGGCGTCGCGCTGACCGACAACGGTGACGCGATGGCCGGCTTCGCCCGGACGATCCTCGCGGCGCACCGCACCGCGGACGCATACTTCTCCGGCGTCGCCGCGCGCGGCCGACTGCGGTTCGGCGCGGCCGATGACCTCGCGCAGACGCAACTGCCGAGGATCCTGCGGGACTTCCGGCGCCTGCACCCCCAGGTCGACCTCGAGCTGACGGTGGCGCAGTCCGGACAGCTTCTGCGGCGCCTGCACGCCGGGCACCTGGACCTCGTGTTCATCAAGCAGACCGCTGGTGAATCCGCCGAGGGGACGAGGGTCGCGACCGACCAGATGGTGTGGATGGCGCAAGACGGCATCGCCGTCGAGCCGGATCAGCCGGTGCCGCTCATCGTCTACCAAGCGCCGAGCCTGAGCCGGCAGATGGCGATCAACGCGCTCGAGGCCGCGGGGCGAACCTGGCGGATCACCTGCAACACTCGCGACGTGAACGGCGTGCTCGCGGCCGCTCGGGCAGGGATCGGCGTCGCGGTCTTCCCGCACTCACTGATCCCGCCCGATCTCGTGAAGGTCTCGGTCCGGCTCGCGTTGCCAGAGCTGCCAGCGGTCGACTATGTGCTGATCGCGAATCCCTCCGCTGCGGCCGAGGCGACGGAGGCCCTGACCAGCGCGATTCTCACCCGGGGTGTCACGCGCGCGATCTGATTCGTCTCGTCGCTTCCGCCTGACTCGGACTGCACGAGCCCCAATCAGCGGGCTGCTCGAGGCCCAATCAGGCGGCGTCAGAGGCCGAGGTGCGGCGCGATCTCGCTCCCCGTGAGGTTCGGAACGTGGATACCGGCAGCCGGTCCGGCTGCGAGCGCGACGGCGTAGAGCAGAACGACCGTGCCGACGATCGCGAGCACGAGACCGAGCAGTCCGGCGGCCCGATGCCATGCCGATGCGTCCTGACGGCGCAGTGGTATCGCTGAGAGCACGATGCCGAGCAGTCCGAGGAGCACCGCCGCGCCGTGCACGGTTGCGGGGGTGGTGAACCAGATCCCAGCGATTGCGATCGTGAGGACACCCGCGAACGCTCCGATGAGCGCTGCCGGGCCGGATCCGACGCTGATCGCGAGGTGGTGACCCGAGGGTGCGACAGCCGCCGTGGCGGGTCCGATGGACGGTCCAGGAATCCGGTCCGCTCCGCCCCGTTCAGCGCTGCGGGCTGCTCGTGTGTCGAGTCGGCCGGTTCGGGCCGCGCCGCGCTTCGAGCGCTCAGCGCCCGCGTCTCGCGTGGATCGTGGGGCGACGTCGTTCGGCGCGACGGCAGCCGTCGCGGATGGCGCCGGTGGTGCTGCTGCGCGGCGGCGACCGCTCGGCGCCGCCCCTCGCGCGCGTCGACGCCGACGATCTGTTGCCCCGTCAGCGACATGACGCCGTTGGCGGCGGGGTGTGGTCTCCGCTGCTCCGGAATGGTCCGGCGCTTCCGATACTGGCGACGAGGCGCTGAGCACCGCCCGTGCCGACGCGTCGTCGTTGTGCTCCTGGATTTCGGCCGCGTCGCCGGCGACGGCGGCGCGGAACGGGAACGGGAATGGAGCTGACGGTGCGTCGCCTTCCCCGGCAGTCGGAAACGCAACCGGAGGCGCGACCGTTTCGTCCGCCGTCGGGACCGGAACGGGAGGCGCGATCGTCTCGCTGGCCGTCGGGACCGAAGCGGAAGGCGCAATCATTTCGTCCGCCGACGGGACCAGTACCGATGACGCGGAGGGCTGAAGGGACGCCGTCGTCGCAGTGGCGGGGAGCGAGCGCGGCTCGGCGAGCTCGGGGTCTGCGCGACCCGCACGAGCGGGAGGCGCGGTCGGGGTGGTGCGGATCGGCTGCGGATCGGGGGAGGTCGGCAGCTCGCCCGGGGTCAGCATGTGCTCGAGTCCGGGAACCGAGAACCGAGGGCGTCCCGGTGCTTGCGGAATGCCACGCGCGGGCGGCGCCTCGAGCGCGCCGGCTGGCGCGGCGGGGTTCGCGATCGACGACGGCGTCCGCGCGAGCGCCGCGGCCGGAGCGGCACCGCCGAGAGGCGGTGACGTCGGTGCTGGGGGGAGGGCGTCGAGGTCTGGTGCGTGCTCGGGGATGACGACTCGCGGCCGCGGTCGAGTTCGTTCCTCGCCGTTCGTGCGTGTTGCGCTCGGGTCCGACCCGACAGTGGCGGCCGGGGGCAGGGGCGCTCCGCCGGCGCTCGAGAGGGACCGGTCGGCGGGAGGCGGCGTGGTCACCCAGGCAGGGATCACACGCCTCGCCTGGGACGGTTGCGGTTGCGGTTGGAGGCGCGCGGCGGGAGGTGCGGGAGCGTCGGCAGCGACGTCCTGGTTGTCACTCGCGTCGGGTGAGCGATGGGGAACCACGGGAGCGCTCCTTGAGGAGATCTTGTTTGAAACTCTGTTCTATCCACAGCGCAGGAGCCCCGCATGCCCCAGTGAAGGGGGTGCGGATAGGGTCGAGATCATGGCAGCTGTCGAATATCGCAACCTCGGTCCCTCTGGTCTTGTCGTCTCCACCGTGGGGCTCGGATGCAACAACTTCGGCCGCCCGGGCACGGCCACCGAGACGCAGGCCGGTACAGACGCCGTCATCGGGGCGGCGATCGACGCCGGCGTCACGTTGTTCGACACCGCTGACATCTACGGCGGTGAGCCGGGGCGGTCGGAGTCGATGATGGGCAAAGCGCTTGCCGGACGCCGCGAACAGATCGTTCTCGCCACGAAGTTCGGCATGGACATGCACGGCTCGAATGGTCCTGACTGGGGTGCGCGTGGGTCGCGCCGATACATCCGTCTCGCCGTAGAGGGCTCGCTTCGACGACTCGGCACGGACTGGATCGATCTGTACCAAATGCATGCCCCGGACCCGTCGACGCCGATCGAGGAGACGCTCGCCGTCCTCGACGATCTCGTGCGGGAGGGCAAGGTTCGCTACATCGGTCATTCGAACTTCGCGGGCTGGCAGATCGCGGAGGCCGAGCTCACGGCCTCCATCGCAGGAACGACTGCGTTCGTCTCGGCGCAGAACGAGTACAGCCTGCTCGCGCGTCACAGTGACCGGGAGGTCCTGCCTGCCGTCCGCGCCTATGCGCTCGGATTCCTGCCGTACTTCCCGCTGTACAACGGGCTGCTCACCGGGAAATACACCGAGGGCGGCGCTCCTGAGGATGGACGGCTGACCCGGCTGAAGCCCGAGGTTCTCGCGTCGGCGCCGTGGGGGACGCTCTCCGCCTACCAGCGGTTCTGTGATGATCGCGGCATCACGATGCTGCAGGCGACGTTCGCTTGGCTGCTCGCGCAGCCCGGCCTGACGAGCGTCATCGCTGGCGCGACCCGTCCGGAGCAGATCGTCCAGAACCTCGACGCCGGAACAGCGTGGACCCCCTCCGACGACGATCTCGCCGAGATCGAACTGCTCTTCGCCGGTGACACGCGCGCGTAAGCGTCCCTGATGCGGATCGGCCCGCACCCCGAGCGCGGGGAGCGGGCCGATCGACAGTCATCGACGTCACATGTCGCGATAGCGCTTCGCGTTCGCGACGGCGTTCTCGAGATCGATGGCGGCGTACGGCTTCACGTATCCGGGCGTATCACGCTGGATGCGCCAGCCCTCCGACAACCGACCGATGTCGACCGCGTCGAACCCGAACTCGTCGATCAAGTCGGCGACGGTCTTCTTCGCATCCGCATCGTCGCCGGCAACGATCAACGCGCGCCGCCCCTCTGACCCGCTCGGCGTTCCCTGCGTGGTCAGGTCGGCCGCGGCGATGTGATTGAACGCCTTGACGACGTGCGAGGCGGGAAGATGCCGCTGCAGCATCTCGGACGTGGTCGTCGACTCGTCGTCGAGTTCCGCGATCTGACCGTCTCGCTGCGGGTAGTAGTTGTTCGTGTCGATCACGACCTTGCCCGCCAGCGGTTCGACGGGAACGGTGTCGATCGCGTGCAGCGGGATGGTGACGACGACGATGTCGCCGGCAGAAGCGGCCTCAGCGACCGTGCCCGCGGTGGCGTGGTCACCGAGTTCCGTCACGAGATCCTGGAGCGTCTCCGGTCCGCGCGAGTTGGACATCACGACGTCATAACCGCGGCCCACCGCGAGCCGGGCAAGTTGAGAGCCGATATTTCCTGAGCCGATAAATCCGATGGTGGTCATGTCTCAAGCAAACGCTCCATCGGTCGGAGCATTCCAGGTGGCTTCCAATCGGCGTATCCCGCGCGTCCGCACATCGCTCGATGCGGCCCGGAGAGGTGCAGGATGTGTCCATGGCTATCGAGTTCCGCAATGAGACCGACCAGAGCCGGTACGCGATGTACGTGGACGGAAACCTCGTCAGCGTCGCGGACTACCGCATCAACGGCGACTCGATCGCCTTTCCGCACACGTATACCGTGCCCACGTTTCGCGGGAAAGGCTACGCGGCGGACGTCGTCGGGTTCGCGATCGACGACGTCGAGGAGAACAGCGCCCGCCGAGTCGTCCCGATGTGCTGGTACGTCGGCAAGTGGTTCGACGAGCACCCCGATCGCGCAGGCCTGCTGACCCGCTGAACAACGCTCGACGAAGGAGTCGACCATGCAACACATCGTCCCGTTCCTCTGGTACGACGGCCAGGCCGAGGCAGCGGCGACGCTGTACACCTCGGTGTTCCCGAATTCGCAGATCGATTCCGTGCAACGGCTTCCCGACGGTCGGACCGCGGTTGTCGAATTCACGCTCTTCGGACAGCCGTATCGGGCCATGGACGGCGGTCCGGGGCACCCGCACTCGGACGCCATCTCCTTCCAGGTGGACGTCGACGATCAGGCGGAACTCGATCACGCCTGGAACGCCTTGATGGCGGACGGCGGGCGTCCCCTCGCCTGCGGCTGGCTCACGGATCGATGGGGAGTGGCGTGGCAGATCACGCCGCGTCGGCTTGGCGAGCTGCTCGCAACCCCGGACGACGGCGTCCGTGCTCGCGTCTTCGCAGCGATGCTCGAGATGGTGAAGATCGACCTTCCCGCCCTGGAGGCCGCTGCCGCACACGTCGATTAGGGCAGGCGTTCCCGAAGCCAGCGGGGACCGATCGTCTCGGCACCAAGCGCCGAGACGCGGTCCCGGAGTTGCCGATCGGCGGTCACCACATACGCCGGCGCCGCGCCGATCTCGATGGCGCGCCGCGTGGTCTCGACGATCGCATCGTCTCCGGACCCCGGCGCGATCGTGACCTCGACGGCGGCGGAGGATGCGCTCATTGCATGTTCCGCGCCGCGCCCGGAGGGGTCGTCCGCTGCACGAGCTGCTCCTTCGAGCACGACGTTCCACCGCGGCCACCAGTGCGCGAAGGGCAGGCCGAGCATGCTCGCCGGCGTTCCCTCGTGCGCGATCGCCTGCACCCCGGCGAGGAGCCTTGCTGCTGCACCGGCTCGGTCGCGCCACCAGCCATCCGGTTCGCTGCCGACGACATTCGCGGCGTCCACGATGATCGTCGGGCGCACGTCGAGCGCCTGCCGAAGCGCCGGCCAGCTCGAGCCGAATCCGGGGTGCAAGGGCAACGCGTCGACCGCTCCGACTGGCACCCACTCGAGGGCGAGACTCTCGCGATCACCGAGTACGGGTTCGAACGGGCGAGTCGCTGTCGCGAGCACCGTCGTATACGTCCAGAAGTCGAGGTCCAGCACCGAAGTGGCTCGTACGTGGAGCGCTGCGGCGGGTACACCCGCCTCCTCGGCCGACTCGCGGAGTGCACCGCGCACGGCGTCCTCATGCTGGTGGCGGGCGCCGCCCGGAATGCCCCAGGTGCCGCCGTAGTGGCTCCACTCGACGCGGTGCTGGAGGAGCACACGACCGGCACCGTCGTCGACGAGGAGACCCGCCGCCCCGAACAGGCCCCAGGCTTTCCTGCCGTCGGGTCCGTATGCCCACGCGTCGCCCGGATCTCGCGGCCCAGGAGGAGGGCCACTGGGCCGGCCCGGCGGCACGGGAGGGTGCTCAAGCGGCGTCTGCTCGTCGTGCCGCTCGTCACCCATGGGTCAAGCGTCGCACGCGGGAGCCGCCCGTGTCATCGGAGCGGTCATGCAATCGCGCCTGCCGGCACCGCGGTGTCGGGCGCTGGGTCGAGCGCTGCATCCACCATCGCGCGGAGCCCGGCGGCGATGAGGTGCAGTGCGACGACCGGTGTGCCGTCATTGTTCGCCGGGCTGGTCTCGGGCGTCGCCGGCACGTGCACGAATCCGGATCGAACGGGACTGCCCGCGGTGATCGACTGCAGCACGGTGAACACGTGGTTGCAGACGTATCCGCCCGCCGTCGAGGACAGCGCCGCAGGCGCGCCCGCGGCCTGCGCAGCGGCGACCATGCGCTTGACCGGAAGGGTCGAGAAGAACGCGGCCGGCCCTCCTGGCACCGAAGGACGGTCGACCGGCTGAGCGCCGTCCGCGTCGGGGATGCGCGCATCGTCGAGGTTCACCGCGACGCGTTCGGGCGTCAGCGCAGCACGCCCTTCCGCCAGCCCGGTGGCGATCACGATGTCGGGGACGAAGGACGCGATCGCGTCGCGCAGCAGGTGGCCGGCGCGTTCGAACGCGACCGGCAAGAGGAGCGTCTGCAGGTCCGCCGCACCCTCCCAGGCGGCTGCCACCGACTGCACAGCGTCCCAGGAGGGATTCCGCGCAGCGCCCGCAAACGGTTCGAAACCGGACAGGAGGATCGTCGTCACCCCCGCAACGATACGGGTACGTGAAAAGATCACGTAACGATAACGATCCGGTGCGGCTACGCTGACGAGACGGTGTCGATGATGACGCCGGGGCTGGAGGGCTCCCATGGAACGCATCACTCGGGCGGATGACCGGATTCACCGGCCTGCCGGGCCATGGACGCCGACGGTGCATCGGCTCCTCGCGCATCTCCACGAGCACGGTTTCGTCGAGGCGCCCGAGCCCATCGAGGTCGGGCATGCGCTGGAGACCGTCTCGTTCATCCCCGGGATCGCCGGCAACTACCCGTGGACCGAGGATGTCGCGTCGGAAGCCGCGCTCGTCACCTGCGCGCGGCTGCTGCGGAACTACCACGACGCTGCATCCGCGTTCATCCACGACGCAGAGCTCGACACCTGGTCGCAGGCGCCTCGGCTCCCGGTTGAGACGATCTGCCACGGCGACTTCGCCCCCTACAACGTCGTGTTCAACGGCCGATCTGCCGTCGGCATCATCGACTTCGACACGGCGCACCCGGGCCCCCGGGTGTGGGATGTCGCCTCCGCCGTCTATCGGTTCGCTCCGTTCACGACCGCGCCCGACCGCCCTCGATCAGTGACGACATTCCCCGCGCAGCTCTCGCGCGCCGTTGAGTTCTGCCGCGCGTACGATCTCGATCCGGCCGGCCGCGCCACGATCGTCGAGGCGATGGTCGGCGGCCTTGTCGCACTGGTGACCTGGATGGAAACCGAGGCAGCAGCGGGCAACCCCAAGTTCATCAGCGATATCGAACACGGCGACGCCGATCTGTACCGCGCCGACGTCGCCTACATCGAAGAACACGCAGCAAGCATTCGGGAAGCGCTCGCCTGACCGATAGCTGCGGGAGAGGGCGACTCGATATCCTCTCCCGGTCATGAGCGATTCCCCGGCCGACGCCACCCCCTACGAAGTGCTCGGCGTCCTGCCAACGGCCGACGATGAGTCGCTTCGTCGCGCGTATCGCCGAGCGGCACGCGAGCGCCACCCGGACCTCGGCGGCGATCCCCATGCGTTCCGGCAGCTGCAGGACGCGTGGGAGCAGATCGGCACGCCCGCTGCTCGTCGTGCGTACGACGCCGGCGCGACGAGTCGCGCATCGTCGCGCGTCCCCGCGGGCGGCCGGGCAGACGGGGCCTTCGTCGGGTTCGCGCCGCCGTCTCCACGCCGCGACTCGCGCCCTCGGGCCCGGTCGTACGGGCATCCGGGAGGCCGTTCCCGCGAGATCTTCCTCGCCGCCCTTCGCGAGTGGGTCGGTCTCGGCGACCCCATCGACGATCCGTACGATCCAGCGCTGATCCGGTCAGCCCCGCCGGGCGTTCGCCGACTCATCGCGGAGGCGCTCGCCGAAGAGTCGACGGCGGGCCTCGTTGCCGATCTCGGCATTGCAGTGACCGTATGGCACGACGTCGACGCCGGACCCGACGGCAAGCTCGATCACATCGTGCTCTCGCCGAACGGACTCTGGGCGATCGAATCGATCGACTGGGGTGGGCGGGTCCGCGTTGAGCATGGCGAGATCGTCGGCCCGACGCTCGCGCCGGGGGAGCGTCCGGTGCACGCGCTCGTGCGCGCGTCACGCGCCGTGCAGCGCGTCACGCGCATCCGCTTCACCGGCCGCTTGCTCGTCGTTCCGGACAGCGCGGTGGACGACGACATCCAGGTCGTCGGTCATGCGCGCAAGCCGACCGCGTTCGTGGTCCGGCGCAGCGCGCTTCGCGCAGTGCTCAACACCCCCGCGGCGGAGCCCGGGACCGTCGACGTGTTCGCAATTCGCGACCGATTGCAGCAGACCGTCCGATTCATCTGAGGGGTCCGCGCCGCAGCGCACGGCGAGGTAACCGGCCCCGGCCCCATCGCGGCGCAGACCCCGGTGCAGCACGGATCGGGGATCGCGGACCGGGGATCGCGGATCGCGGATCAGTATCCCCGCAGGCGCTCGATCTCGCGTCGGTCGCGTTTGCTCGGCCGTCCCGCGCCCCGGTCGCGCACGGCGAGGAACGCGGTCTCCGTCGGTGACGGCGGCGGGGGCGTGTGGTCCTCGAGGCACGTGGCGGCGACGGCAGCCCCCAACCGTTTCAGCACGATGGCGCGAACCACGACAATCCGGTCGAACCCGTTCTGACGCACCCGCACCTCATCGCCAGGCGCAACCGTTTGCGCCGGCTTGGCGCGCTCGCCGTTGACGCGCACGTGCCCGGCTCGACACGCCGCCGTCGCGGCCGATCTGGTCTTCGTCAGTCGCACCGCCCAGATCCAGACGTCCACCCGGACTCGATCGGCGGCGGTGTTCGGCATGCCGTCATGGTAGGCGTCCCGGCGCGTAGCATCGCGGAATGGACTCGGCCGCCGCAGCCCTCCGGTCTCGGGGGCTCGTCGTACTCGGGTCGGTGCCGATCGGTACCCGTGTGGTTGTCCGCGCGCATGATGCCGACGGCGCGGTCGATGCCCTCGGCACGCTGGCAGCGCGAGATCCCGGGCACGTCACCGTCGACACCCGGCGCGGCCTCGTCGTGATTGCGCTCGAGGCTGTCATCGCGGCGAGGCCGGTGCCCCCGCCGCCCGGCGCACGCGAGCGTGGCCTCGCTCCGCGGTCGGCACCGAATCCGGAAGCATTCCCGTGATGCGACGCTGAGCGCATCCCGGGCATCGCGCGTGCCGCGACCGGTGATTCGAACGCGCGCCCGTACCGTGGAGGAATGGTCGCTGCCAGTCTCGCCGAACTCGGACCCGTGTCTGAGGAACGCACGGCCACCGTCCGATTCGACCGACCGGAGCATTGGCGTCGCCTCGGCGCCGAGGTCGCGCCGCTCGGGTCGCAGCATGCCGCCACGTCGCCCCAGGCGGAGCTGCGCATCGGCAACGAGGCGACGCAGGTCCGGATTCGCTCGCGGCCGAGCGACAACAGCATCGCCGACGAGTGCCTCGCCCTCCTCGCCCGCCTCCCGGGCGCCGGCGACGGGGTGATCGTTGTGGGGTGCGACGTCTGGACGGCGGCCGGTGCGCCAGCGCGCCTCGTCGAGTATGTCCGCCTCGGGGGGAGCACCCGAGAGTCGGTGTTCACATCGCATCTGCTGATCGCGGACGGCCGCAATCGAACGGAATGCGTCGTCGACCGCTCGCTCGTCGGGCTCGGGGATGCCGATGGCGTCGTATTCGCGTTCCTTGAGACGGTGCGCGCGCTCGTCCACACGCGTGGCGGCGACCATCGTCGCGAACCGCTCCCGAGCCTCCCGACCGCTCCGGTGCAGCCGAGCATCGAACTCGACGCGGTGGCGTTCGAGGCGTTGCAGGCCCTCGCGGGCAAGCGGTGGACTCCGAGTGCGCTCCGGTCAGCGGGTGGACGCACGCTCGTCGACGCGGGTCTGGTCTCGCGCTTCGGGGCGGTCCCGACGTCGACGTCGGAGCTCATCGAACCGTTCACGGCGGATCGCGCGCCGCTCGTCCTCGAGCAGCGGAGCGATGACGGCGCCGTGACGCGCCTCCGAGCGTTCGCCCGTCCGCCGCGAAGTGCCGGCGCAGAGGCTGGCTTCACCGTCGTCATCGGGGATGACACCGTGGGCTACCGCATCGGCGCCATGAGCACGCCGGACCTGTTGCGCACGCTGGCCGGGAGGCTCGGCGTGCGCCCGACGTGGACGTGGGCGTTTCGCACGCCGCGGCTCCCGGCGGCCGTGTTCGACGCCCGTGCCGGTGCCGGTGCCCGTGCTGGCGCCGGTGCTCTTGCCGGTGCCGCTGCTCCCAAGATCGCTGCGTCGGAGCGACTTCCTGAGGCGCTCCAGCGCGACGAGGCACTCGCCCGGTTCTGGGCTGCTCCGTGGACGGTTTCCTCGCTCCACCGACCCGGCGATGAGACCGGCGCGCGGATCGTCCGCGCCCATGGGGTCGGGTTCGCGCGCGTCGGTCGCGCCACCGGCGGCCAGGTCGCGTTCCGTGTGGAGGCACCCGCGAACGTCTTCCGGACGCTGGTCGGCGCCGTCACCGCCGCCGAGGCGGGGTGACGGCGCCGATCGAGTGAAGTCAGGCAGCGGGTCCTGCGACCAGCGTCACCGACACGGTCGAGGAGCTGCCCGAGGCCGAGCTGTACGTGACGGACAGCGTCGAGCCGATCGAGTGCGCCTGGATCAGCGAGGTCAGCTGGTCGGCGCTCGTGACACTCGTCCCGTCGATGGCCGTGATGACGTCGCCGGCGGCGAGTCCGGCCCCGGCCGCGGGGGAGCCCGTGACGACGCCAGCGATCTGCACTCCACCGCTCGCGGTCGACGTGCCCTGCACCTCGACGCCGAGGAAGGCTGGCAGGCCGATCATGACGGTCGACGATGCCTTGCCGGCGATGATCTGGTTCGCGACGGAGGAAGCCGTCGTGATCGGGATCGCGTAGCCGGTGACGTCAGCCGTGCCCGACGACGCTGCTGTTGCCATGCCGATGACATCGCCGGAGCTGTTCAGGATCGGACCGCCGGAATCACCGGAGACGACGTCGGCCGAGACTTCGATGAGGTTCTTCAGCGACTCGGTGCCGCTCCCGGAGTCGCTCTGGACGGTGATGCTCTGGCCAGTCGCGACGACGCTGCCGGTGGCAGCGACGAGCTGACCCTGACCTTCTGCGTTACCGACGTCGGTGACGCTCTGACCGGCACTGACCGAATCGCTTGTGCCCAGCTTGACGGGGGTCAGACCTGACGCGTTCTGGAGCTTCAGCACCGCGACGTCAGCGGTCTTGTCCTCGCCGACGACGTTCGCTGTGTAGGTCTTCCCGGTGGACTGGACGGTCACCTGGATCGCGGTGGCGCCCTCGATGACGTGGTTGTTCGTGAGGATCTCGCCATCGGACGTCAAGATCATGCCGGTGCCGGCCGCTTCGCTCTGCGCGCTGTAGTTGAGCTGGGACACGATGGTCACAAGCCCCGCCTTCTGCGCCGCGGTCGCCGCGGTCTGGGCGCTCTGGGAGCCGCTGCCGGCGCCGGTTCCGCTGCCGGGGAGCGTGCCGCTGCCGGGAAGGCTGCCGCTGCCACTGGACCCGCCGTTGCCGCTGATGCCCCCACTGCCGCCGAGGCCGCCGTAGCCGGGGACGGAGGGCGCGCTGTGCGACGACGATCCGCCGGACCCGGACGACGTGGTCTGGTCGGACGGCCGAGTGACCAACCCAAACGCCGTTCCACCGGCCGCTCCGAGCACCGCGAGCGCGGCGATGCCCGACCCGATCGCCAGTCCAACACGACGCCGGTGCGAGCGACCCGCGTCTGCGGCCGGACCGAACGGGCTGCGGGTGCCGTAGCCCTGCGCGGCCGGGCTGCCCATGAGGTAGGGGCCGCGACCGTCGTGCGTGTAGGTGTAGGGGCCGGATCCGTCGGGCGCGTAGAGGTATGGGCCGGAACCATCGAAGGCATACGCGGACCGGAGCGTCGACGGATCCGCGTGGGGTGCTTCCGCGTAGGCGTGGGAAGCGTGTTCGTTGCGGGAGTCGTCGTGGTCGTAGTAGTCAGTCATCTGCTATCTCCGGTGGTTGCTTCGATTGCCCGGTTGGGGCGTCGATGCATCTAGTGAAGAACTCGTTCCGATGAAAAACCTATGAGCGGTCCGAACGTGCGCTCCGGGTCGGGTTGGGGAATTGTGAGTTGATCGGTCCACGACGGCGCGGGGCGCCGGGCACGGGCGCGGAAGCGTGCGCGAATAGGTAAGGTAAGGCTGTCCTAATCCGCTCGATCAGGAGGCCCGACTATCCACCGCGCCCACCGCGAATTGCCACCCCGTCCCCGAGACCGCGCGATGGTCGCCGGAACCGTCGTGATGATCGCGCTCATGCTCGCCGCCGCCTGCGTGGCGAGCCTTGCGGTCGGCGGTCGGAGCATCGCACCCGCCGAGGTCGTCCGGGTCCTCCTGCACCCCGATGACTCGGAGACTGCGCTCATCGTCGTGGGGACGCGGATTCCGCGCACCGTGCTCGGCCTCATCGGTGGCGCGGCGCTCGGCGTCGCCGGAGTGGTGATGCAGAGCATTACCCGCAATGCGCTCGCGGATCCGGGGGTGCTCGGCGTGAACGGTGGCGCGGCGCTCGCCGTCGTCTTGGGCATCACCATCGGTGGCGTGACGTCGCCACTCGCGCAGATTCCGCTCGCGGTTGCGGGGGCGGCTGCCGCGGGAGCCGCAGTGTTCGTGATCGCATCGGGGCGCCGTGGGAAGCCGACGCCGGTGGCCATCGCGCTTTCCGGTGCTGTCATTGCCGGCGCGCTCGGTTCCGCCACGACCGCCGTGCTGCTCAGCCATGCAGCGGCGCTCGACGCGCTGCGCTTCTGGCAGGTCGGCGGCCTCAGTGGTCGTGGCTGGCCAGTCGTCACGGCCACCGTCCTGCCGATTGCGTTCGGGATCGCCGCCACCGCTGCGCTCGCTCGACCACTCGACGTCCTCGCGCTCGGCTCGTCGACTGCTGCCGCGCTCGGGCAGCGCGTCGGGCTCGCCCGTCTCATGGGAGGCGCTGTGGCTGTGCTCCTCGCAGGGACTGCGACCGCCGCCATCGGACCCGTCGCGTTCGTCGGCCTGGCAGTGCCACACCTGGCGCGGCGCGCCGTCGGAGCCCGGACAGGGCCTGTGATCGCGATCACCGCGCTCGGGTCGCCGGTGCTCGTCCTCGTTGCCGACGTCCTCGGCAGGGTCCTGGCGTGGCCCGGCGAAGTACCGGTCGGTGTGCTCACAGCCGCCATTGGAGCGCCGGTGTTCATCCTCATCGTCAGGAGTCGATCGGCCGGGACCCTGTGAGGACCCGGTCGCACCCTGCTTCGCAGGCACCCCTCGGCCCGTCAAGTCGCCGACAGCGCCGCAATCTGCTCGTGCTCCTTGCAGCGCTTGCCGCGTGCGTGCTGCTCGCCGGTGTCGCGCTCTCCGTCGGGGCGGTTCCGTTGACGCCCGGACAGCTCGTGCAGGGTGCATTCGGCCACGGCGATCGCGTGGCAACGCTTGTCGTCACCGTGCTGCGCGGCCCTCGCGTCGCTGCGGCTGCGCTCGTGGGGGCAAGTCTCGCGGTCGCCGGGGGCATCGTGCAGAGCGTTGTGCGAAACCCGATCGCGAGCCCGGACGTGATGGGGATCACGACCGGTGCGAGCGCAGCAGGGCTCGCCGCACTTGCGTTCGGAGGCGCCACGGGCCTCCTGCTCGTCGCCGCGGTCCTGTTCGGAGCGCTGGCGACCGCCGCGCTCGTCGGCGTCCTCGCGTGGCGCGGCAGCATCGAATCCACGCGTCTCATCCTTGTGGGCATCGGCGTCGCGGCACTTGGAGCAAGCGTCACCGGGTGGGTGCTGACGCGTGGCTCGGTCGAGCAGGCGGCGGTCGCGCTGCAATGGCTCACGGGATCCGTGAGCGCGGTCGACCCCCGGGCAATCGGCGTCCTTGCGATGCTGCTCGTCGTCGGGCTTGCTGCCGCGATGCTGCATCGTCGAGCGCTTGCGAACTTGGCGCTCGGGGACCCCATGGCGGCTGCGCTCGGCGTCCCGGTGCAGAGCACGAAGATCGTGCTGCTTGCGATCGCGGTGGTGCTCACCGGTGCCGCTGTGGCAGTCGCCGGCCCGGTCGCGTTCATCGCGCTCATCGCCGCTCCGATCGCGCGCAGGCTGCTCGGCGACGGCCGACCGGCACTCGGCACGGCGGCTGCGGTGGGCGCGGCCCTCGGCCAGGCAAGCGACCTCATCGGACAGTTCGCAATCCCGAACGTCGAGCTGCCGATCGGAGTCGTGACCGGGATAGTCGGCGCACCATATCTGCTTTGGCTTATCGCGCGCAGTCGGTAGTCGGCGCGTCCGAGCAATCATGCGGTAAACCGCACAGCGCAAGATCACCCCCGTTCGGGGGTCCGCACAAATGCCGACAGTTCTATACGCTAATCGCACTGGACTACCCGACAGCGCACTACCCGAAGGTGCGCTGGTCCAGCACCCGAAGGACACCCATGTCGAAAACGCTCGACGCTGCGCCTGCGCGCAAACGTCAGTGGGGGTCCGAGCGGCGCACGCAGCCGCTGGACACCCTCCATGCCCGCCCCTCTGACCGGAAGGTCGTCATCGGACGCCTGGCGATCATCGCCACGATCGCGTTCTGGGTGGCGTACCTCGTCTACACGGTCATCCGGCAGTTTCTCAACTACGGCACTGAGAGCTTCCGGTTCACCACAGAGGCGATCTCGTACCTCGTCGTCGTCACGTTCCTGACGTTTTCGGCGCTCATGCATCTCGTCGCACGGCAGGGAGCGCTCGAGCGCTTCCAGACGCACGTGCGGGTACCGCGCGCCGAGCTCGACCGTCATTTCGGTGTCGGCCACGAAGCGCCGCTGACCGTCCTCGTCCCGTCGTATGCGGAAGAGCCCGATGTCATCGCGACGACGCTCTGGTCGGCAGCGCTGCAGGAGTATCCGGCCCTTCGGGTCGTGCTCCTGCTCGACGACCCGCCCACATCGTCCGACCCGGTGGTCGCCGAGCGGCTGCGCCGGACGCGCGCGGTCACGGCCGACATTCAGGCCCAGCTCGCGGCTCCGTCGCAGCGCTTCCAGGAGGCGCTGCTCAGTGCCGAGGTGGAGGCAGAGCACTCGCCGTTCGCGACCGTCGAGGCGGTCGCAACGCTGCTCGACCATCACCGGTGGGCAGACGCGTGGCTCCGCCGCCACGCCCGCGAGCGTGAGGTGCTCGACCACGTCGACACCTTCTTCCACGACCAGGTCTTGATCGCGCTGGCTGACGAGCTTCGGCTCACCGCCGACGCACTGGAGGCGGCAATCGCCGACGCCGGCGACGAGCCGTTCACGGCGGTCCCGTCGCATCGCATCGTGGAACTGCAGCGCCGCCTCGCGTGGACGTTCACGGCCGAGCTGACGACGTTCGAACGGAAGCGCTACGCCAGCCTCTCGCACGAGGCGAACAAGGCGATGAACCTGAACTCGTACATCGGGCTGCTCGGTGGTTCATACGTGTACGAGGACAGCGCCGAGGGCATCATCCTTCGGCCCGTCTCGGATCAGAAGGTCGCCGATCTCGTGATCCCGGCCTCCGACTACATCCTGACGCTCGACGCGGACTCGATCCTGCTTCGCGACTACTGCCTGCGCCTGGTCTACTTCCTCGAGCAGCCGGAGAACGCTCGCGTCGCGGTCACGCAGACGCCGTACTCCTCGTTCCGTGGGGCCCCGACGCGCATCGAGCGCCTCGCCGGTGCGACCACGGACATCCAGCACATCCTCCACCAGGGCATGTCGGCGCATGGCGCGACCTTCTGGGTGGGCGCGAACGCTGTGATCCGCACCCGGGCGCTTCGCGACATCGAAGAGGTCGAGACGGTCGGCGGATTCGAGGTCAAACGGTACGTCCAGGACCGCACGGTCATCGAGGACACGGAGTCGAGCGTCGACCTCGGCATGCACGGCTGGAACCTCGTCAACTATCCGGAGCGTCTCAGCTATTCGGCCACGCCACCGGACTTCGGTTCGCTGATCGTGCAGCGTCGACGGTGGGCGAACGGCGGACTGCTGATCCTTCCGAAGTACCTCCGGCAGATCCGCGAGCGTCGTGCGCGTGGTGAGCGAGTGCCGTTCACAGAGATCGCGCTGCGGATCAACTACATGGCGAGTATCGCGTGGGGGAGCTTCGGCCTGATCTTCCTGCTCGCGTACCCGTACGACTCCCGCCTGCTCAGCCCCGTCGTGCTCCTCGCGGCGCTGCCGTACTTCATCATGTTCGCTGCGGACTTGAAGTACTGCGGCTATAAGGCGACCGACATCCTCCGGATCTACGGCTTCAACATCATCCTGATGCCGGTGAACCTCGCGGGCGTTCTGAAGAGCCTCGAGCAAGCGCTCACGAGCAAGAAGATCCCGTTCGCGCGCACGCCGAAGGTCCGCGACCGGACCGCAGCGCCCGTACTGTATGTCGTCGCCCCGTACGCGATCGTCGCCTTCAGCGTGTTCACGTTCGTCCGCGACTACTACGCGGCGAACTGGGGCAACGCCGTCTTCGCGGCCTTCAACGCGATCGTGTCGTCCTACGCGATCGTCGCCTATCTCGGCATCGGCAACTCGATCGTCGACGTCTGGATGTGGGCGACCCGCTGGATGTACTTCGACCCGGCACAGAAGGCCGCAGCGAAGGCGGAGCGTCGTCGCGAGCGCGAGGATCGTGCCTCCCGTCGCAAGCTCGCGAAGGCCGGCATCCTCGTCGACGAGCCGTCGACCGAGGCGGCCGTGGACTGGCGGGCGGTGCTCTACTTCGGGCACGCCGGCAAGTCCCTGCCGCGCCACGTCGACATTCCGTCGACCGTCGAGCCCCAGCCAGAACGATCGGCGGCGTGACATGGCTGCGATGAATCGTCCACGGCTGTCCTGGATCCGCGTCATGGTCGCGGTGATCGTTCCGGTCCTGGTCGCTGCCGGCGGCTACTACGGTTTCAACTGGTGGCAGTCGGCGCGTGCCGAGGCAGCCACGAAGCCCTGGTTCGCCTCTTATGTCGACGTGACCGCGACCCCGCAGTACGCCTTCGAAGCACTGAAGAGCGTCTCCGACCGCGATGTCATGTTGTCCTTCGTCGTCGCTGACCCGAACAGCGCCTGCGCGCCGTCCTGGGGCGCCGCCTACTCACTGAACGACGCGTCGAGCACGCTCGACCTCGACCGCCGCATCGCCCGCCTTGAACAGCAGAAGGGTGCCGTGGGTGTCTCCTTCGGGGGCCAGGCGCACGACGAACTGGCGACGACGTGCACCGACGTGTCGAGCCTCCAGAGCGCGTACGCGAGCGTGGTGAGCCGATACGACCTGTCCACCGTCGACTTCGACGTCGAGGGGTCGAACCTCACCGATCACGCTGCCGGACAGCGTCGGGCGGAGGCGGTGGCCGCGTTGCAGAAGGCGCGTCGCGCGTCCGGCCACCCGCTCGCCGTCTGGCTGACGCTGCCGGTCTCGACCGACGGATTGTCGACGGACGGGACGACGCAGGTATCGCAGTTCCTGAAGGCCGGGGTCGACCTGGCCGGCGTGAACGCCATGACCATGGACTACGGGCAGTCGAAGGGGTCGAGCGAGACGATGGCGGCGGCGTCGGAGCAGGCGCTGCAGCAGACGCAGCGACAGCTCGGCATCCTCTATCGGATGGCGAAGACGCCCCTCTCCGCCGCAACGCTCTGGAGCAAGGTCGGCGCGACCCCGATGATCGGGCAGAACGACATCGAGAACGAGGTGTTCTCGATGAAGGATGCCAGCACGCTGAATGCGTGGGCGGTGAAGCAGGGCGTCGGTCGCATGTCCATGTGGTCGCTCAACCGGGACACCACCTGCGGGACGAACTATCCGAACGTGTCCGAGGTGTCCGACGCCTGCAGCGGTGTGAATCAGAACGGTGTGCTCTTCGCCGACACGCTGTCGAAGGGATTCACGGGGCGCATCAACGATGCGGCGTCGAAGATCACCACGGCCGACCCGTCCGCGACGGTGCAGCCGACGGACAACCCGGCGACGAGCCCGTACCCGATCTGGAACTCGCAGGCGGCCTACCTGCAGGGAACGAAGGTCGTCTGGCACCACAACGTGTACCAGGCGAAGTGGTGGACGCAGGGTGACCTGCCCGACAACCCGGTCCTGAGCGCCTATCAGACGCCGTGGAACCTCATCGGGCCGGTCCTCCCCGGCGAGAAACCGATCAAGCCGATCACGCTTCCGGCAGGCACCTACCCGGCCTGGTCCGGAACGGCCACCTACAACACCGGGCAGCGCGTGCTCTTCGACGGCATCCCGTACCAGGCGAAGTGGTGGAATACCGGCGACAGCCCCCAGGCATCGAGCTCGAACCCAGATGGCTCGCCGTGGGTTGCCTTGAAAGACTCGGAAATCAAAGCGATCGCGAACGCGATCAAGCAGGGCAAACCGGTGCCGTCCGGAACGTCCACTCCGAGCGCGAACGGCTGACGCCGGACGCAGCGGCCGGTGCGCGCCGACCCGTATGATTTCGGGTTCGGGTCGTCGCGCGCGCCGGCCGCCACGCTGCGGGGCGCTCGAGTCGTCCTCCACAGCATTCCGCACCGCCGGGAGGCGCAGCATGGTCCCCCGAAAGGGCTCCCGCTGCCCGGGCGGTTTCCGATACCCTGGACGACCAGGAACGAGGAGGAGCCGATGCCAGATCCAGTGGGGCAGCAGCCGACCGGTGACGACCCGCGTCGGCACGTGGTTGACACGACCCTCACCTTCAGCATGGACGTCGGTCAAGCGCTCGCCGCTGAGACCGGCGTCACCGCCGAAGAGCGGGACGCAATCGGTGCGCTCCCGTCGGGGTCCGCGCTGCTCGTCGTGCGCCGCGGTCCCAACGCCGGCGCGCGATTCCTGCTCGACTCCGACGTCACGACCGCCGGACGACACCCGGACGCCGACATCTTCCTCGACGACGTCACGGTCTCCCGCAAGCACGCGCAGTTCCTTCGCCACGGCACCACGTTCAGCGTGAAGGATCTCGGTTCGCTCAACGGCACGTACTTCGACGGTGTGCGCATCGACGAAGCCCTCCTCTCAGACGGAGCGGAAGTGCAGGTCGGCAAGTTCCGCCTGACGTTCTACGCATCCCGCGTCGACCTGGCGCGTCTCGCGACCGCATAGTGGCGGGCCGATCCTCCGCAGCCCGTCAGATCGTCGGGGGCGGTGCTCCCGACGTGGTCGCGTCGCGGGGAGCGCGCACTGCGAACCGAAGCGATCTCCTCACGATCGGTCAGGTCATCGCTCGGCTGAGCCCTGAGTTTCCCGACCTCACCAGCTCGAAGCTTCGCTTCCTGGAGGAGCGGGAACTGGTCACGCCGATCCGCACGAGCAGTGGCTACCGCAAGTTCTCCCAGTCTGATGTCGAGCGCCTCCGGATCATCCTCGGACTGCAGCGCGATCACTACCTGCCGCTGAAGGTGATCAAGGAGTACCTGGAGGCGCTGGACTCCGGCCGCGAGCCGGTCCTCCCGGGCGGCGTCGGCGGACCTCGCCCGACGAGCGCGCCGGCCGAGCGGCGCTACTCTCGCGAGGACCTCATTCGCGTCGCGGGCGCATCGCCGCTGCTCCTCGCCGACGCTGTGTCGTCCTCGCTCATTCCGGCGCAGGACCACTTCGGCGAGGAAACCGTCACGGTGCTGAAAGCCCTCGTCGAACTGCAGCGATCCGGCATCGAGCCGCGGCATCTGCGAGCGTTCCGCGCAACGACCGAACGTGAACTCGGTCTCATCGAGTCGGCGCTCATGCCGGTGCGGCGCCGCCGGGACGGCACGTCGAACGCCCGCGCGGCGGAGCTAGCACGGGAGATCGCAGGTCATCTCGAAACCGTCAGGTCGAGCCTCATCCGCGCGGCCCTCGGGCGCCTCGACACGTGACCGACGGACGCCCGCGGGCTGGACGCCCCACGGTTCGGCGGCTTATCCTCGACACGCCGACGCTCCGACGGCGGATGTGCCGCACGGTCGACCTCCGACTCGCTAGCGTGGACACCGGCACAACTCTCAACCGCGCATTGAACGTTCGGATGGGGGCTCGAACGTCCTGGAAGGCAGTCTCATGAGCGCGAATGACACGTCCGGTAGTCCGGCGGAGCCGGGCCGCTATGACCTCGAACTCCTGTTCACCGACGGCCTGCCTGAGCACGACGAGTCCAACGGGTATCGAGGAACGGTTGCCGCGCGGGCGGCAGGAATCAGCTACCGGCAACTCGACTACTGGGCTCGCACCGGCCTCGTCGAGCCCACGATTCGCGGCGCTGCAGGGTCCGGTTCGCAGCGGCTCTACGGATTCCGAGACATTCTCGTCCTGAAGCTCGTCAAGCGCCTCCTCGACACCGGGATCTCCCTGCAGCAGATCCGGACCGCAGTGAACCAACTCCGCGAGTCTGGAGTGAACGACCTCGCCGAGACGACACTGATGTCGGATGGCGCATCGGTCTACCTCTGCACCTCGAACGACGAGGTCATCGACCTCGTGTCGCGGGGTCAGGGCGTGTTCGGCATCGCCGTCGGCAAGGTGCTGCGCGAGGTCGAGACGAGCCTGGTCGAGCTGGACGCATCACCCGCGGCGGATCCCGCGGACGAGCTCGCTGCTCGTCGCGCATCGCGCGCGTCCTGACGAGCGCCTCACAAGGCGAAGACGCCGAACCGCGCCGGCGAACTCCTCGCGTCGACGAACTAGACGCGCGCGACGCCCTCGGCGTAGTCGCCGATCTTCCCCGTGCGCATGATGCGCTCAAGCAGCTGGTCGAAGTTCCGTGCCATCTCTTGCGCGGACTCGCCGGGCCACACGTGCAGCGGCTTCGCGGCGCCCTGCGCCTGCTGCAGTGACGTGCGCTCGGGCAACTGCGGCGAGAGCACGAGCGGCCCGAACATGTCGCGCAGCTCTTTGATCCGGAACTGATGCTCGAGCGACTGCACACGAGCGCGGTTGACGATGATGCCGAGCGGCTGGAGGCGCGGTGAGAGTCCGCGACGGATCTCCTCGATGGCACGAAGCGCGCGGTCGGCGGCTGCGACGGAGAAGAGCCCTGGCTCGGTGACGACGGAGACGCGGTCGGACGCGGCCCACGCCGTGCGAGTGAGCGCGTTCAGGGACGGGGCGCAGTCGATGAGGACGAGGTCGTAGTCGGCCTCGACGTTCGCGAGCGCCTCCTCGAGCTTCCAGATGTCGCGGATCGACGGGTGCGGGCCGTCGAAGTTGATCGCCGACGGCGATCCGACCATGACATCGATCTTGCCCTGCGAGCCCTTCGTCCACCCGGACGGGGCGATCGCCTGACGGACGATCTTCTCCTTGGGATTCTCAAGCACGTCAGCCACGTTGAGATGGCCGGCGATGGAGATGTCGAGGCCCGTGGAGACATCGGACTGCGGGTCGAGGTCGACCACCAGCGTCCGCAGCCCTTTGGCGAACGCGGCGGACGTCAAGCCGAGCGTGACCGTCGTCTTGCCGACGCCGCCTTTCAGGGAGCTGACGCTGAGAACATGCACGTCGAGAAACGATAGCGCCACTAGGGTTGAAGCACCTCAACCTCCGCTGAAAGGCTCAGTGTGTTCCGGAAGATCCTGGTCGCGAACCGAGGCGAGATCGCGATTCGTGCCTTCCGCGCGGCGTACGAGCTCGGGGCCCGCACTGTCGCGGTCTACCCGTACGAGGACCGCAACTCGCAGCACCGCCTCAAGGCCGACGAGGCCTATCAGATCGGCGAGCCGGGACACCCTGTCCGTGCCTACCTCGACGTCGCGGAGATCATCCGCGTCGCGCGCCTGGCCGGCGCGGACGCGATCTACCCCGGCTACGGGTTCCTGTCCGAGAATCCGGAGCTGGCAGCGGCCGCGGCGGCGAACGACATCACGTTCATCGGCCCGGGGGAGCACGTCCTTGAGATGGCCGGAAACAAGGTCACCGCGAAGGAGCACGCGGTCGCAGCGGGCGTCCCCGTTCTGCGCAGCACCCCGGCCAGTCGTGACATCGACGAGCTGCTCGCCGGTGCCGACGAGATCGGTTTCCCGGTCTTCGCGAAAGCGGTCGCCGGCGGCGGCGGTCGCGGGATGCGCCGTGTCGAGACGAAGGAGGAGCTCCGTCCGGCGCTCGAGGCGGCCATGCGCGAGGCGGACAGCGCGTTCGGCGATCCGACGATGTTCCTCGAGCAGGCCGTCCTCCGGCCCCGCCACATCGAGGTCCAGATCCTCGCGGACGCGACCGGCACTGATGCCGGGACGATCCATCTGTTCGAGCGGGACTGCTCGGTGCAACGGCGCAACCAAAAGGTCATCGAGATCGCGCCTGCGCCCAATCTCGACCCGGCCATCGGCGCCGCCCTTCACCGGGATGCCATCGCTTTTGCGCGGTCGATCGGCTACGTGAACGCCGGAACGGTCGAGTTCCTGGTGGATACCGTGGGGGACCGTGCGGGCCAGCACGTGTTCATCGAGATGAATCCGCGCATCCAGGTCGAGCACACGGTCACCGAGGAGATCACCGACGTCGATCTCGTCCAGTCGCAGATGCGCATCGCGGCCGGTGAGACTCTCGCGGATCTCGGACTGACGCAAGAGACCGTCGCCGTGCACGGAGCCGCGCTGCAATGCCGGATCACGACCGAGGACCCGACCCAGGGCTTCCGTCCGGACACCGGGCGCATCACGACCTACCGCAGCCCGGGCGGGTCGGGAGTCCGTCTCGACGGCGGCACCGTCGCCACCGGGGCTCAGATCAGTCCGCACTTCGACTCGATGCTCGTCAAGATGACGTGCCGCGGGCGAACATTCCCGGCGGCCGTCGCTCGCGCTCGTCGGGCCCTTGCCGAGTTCCGGATTCGCGGCGTTTCGACGAACATCCCGTTCCTGCAGGCGGTGCTCGAGGACTCCGACTTCGCGCGTGGCGACGTCTCGACGGCGTTTATCGAAGAGCGGCCACAGCTGTTCAGCGGTCATGTCTCGAGAGACCGCGGCACGAAGATCGTGAACTGGCTCGCCGACGTGACGGTGAACCAGCCCAACGGGGACGGGAGCGGGGTCGTCGACCCGATGCTGAAGCTTCCCGGCATCGACCTGTCCGCGCCCGTGCCGGAGGGCCAGCGCGACCGCCTCCGCCTCCTCGGTCCGGCCGACTGGGCCCGGGCGCTGCGCGCGCAGACCGAGCTCGCGGTGACCGAAACCACCATGCGCGATGCGCATCAGTCCCTGCTCGCCACCCGCGTTCGGTCGAAGGACCTCATCGCCGTGGCGCCGTACGTCGCCCGGCTGACCCCCGAGCTGCTCAGCATGGAGGCGTGGGGCGGCGCCACGTACGACGTCGCCCTCCGCTTCCTCGGTGAGGACCCCTGGGAGCGCCTCGCCGCGCTGCGTGCGGCGATGCCGAACATTCCGATCCAGATGCTCCTCCGGGGCCGCAACACGGTCGGCTACACGCCCTATCCGACCGAGGTGACCGACGCGTTCGTCGCCGAAGCCGCCGCCACCGGCGTCGACATCTTCCGCGTGTTCGACGCGCTGAACGACGTGGCCCAGATGCGACCCGCTCTGGAGGCCGTGCTCGCGACCGACACGGCCGTCGCCGAAGCCGCGCTCTGCTACTCCGGCGACCTCCTGAACCCGGCCGAGGATCTCTACACGCTCGACTACTACCTCCGTCTCGCGGAGCAGGTGGTCGAGGCGGGGGCGCACGTCATCGGCATCAAGGACATGGCCGGGCTGCTGCGCGCGGGAGCGGCCGAGACGCTGGTGCGGGCGCTCCGGGAGCGATTCGATCAACCCGTCCACGTGCACACGCACGATACGGCGGGCGGGCAGCTGGCCACACTGTTGGCGGCCTCCCGAGCGGGCGCGGACGCCGTCGACGTCGCGAGCGCGCCGATGGCGGGAACCACCTCGCAGCCGTCGATGTCGGCGCTCGTCGCAGCGCTCGCGCACACGGATCGGGATACGGGGCTCTCGCTCGAGGCGGTCAGCGATCTCGAGCCGTACTGGGAGGCTGTGCGTCGCGCCTACAAGCCGTTCGAGTCCGGACTCCCCGGGCCGACGGGGCGGGTCTACAAGCACGAGATCCCCGGAGGGCAGCTGTCCAACCTCCGCCAGCAGGCGATCGCGCTCGGCCTTGGGGATCGGTTCGAGGCGGTCGAGGACTGGTATGCCGAGGCGAACCGGATCCTCGGGCGCCCGACCAAGGTGACCCCGTCCTCCAAGGTGGTCGGTGACCTCGCCCTGCAGCTTGCGGCGATCGACGCGGACCCTCACGATTTCGAGGAACATCCCGACAAGTACGACCTTCCCGACTCAGTGGTCGGGTTCATGGCCGGCGAGCTCGGCGACCTGCCTGGCGGCTGGCCGGAACCGTTCCGCTCCAAGGTGCTCGCCGGCCGCACTGTCTCGATCGAGATCACGCCGGTGCCCGCGAGCGAAGCCGCGTCGCTCGCCGAACCTGGACCCGAGCGCCGCGCGGCGCTGAACCGCCTGCTGTTCCCCGGCCCGACGAAGCAGTTCGAGCGCGTTCGCGAACAGTATGGCGATCTGTCGGCAGTGAACACGGTCGACTACCTGTACGGCCTCCGTCAGGGCGAAGAGCACGTCGTCGAGCTCGCGCCGGGCGTGTCGCTCTTCGTCGGTCTGGAGGCGATCGGTTCCGCCGACGACCGCGGCATCCGAACCGTGATGGCCACCCTGAACGGGCAGCTGCGGCCGGTGGCCGTACGCGACCGGTCGGTCGCCGTCGCGACGAAGGACGCGGAGAAGGCCGACCGGGCCGACCCGGGACACGTCGGAGCGCCCTTCGCGGGCGTCGTCACGCTGAGCGTCGCGGTCGGCGACACGGTCGAGGCCGGGCAGGCCGTCGCGACCATCGAGGCGATGAAGATGGAGGCTGCGATCACCGCACAGCATGCAGGAACGGTTCGCCGACTCGCGATCCCGACGACACAACAGGTCGACGCCGGCGATCTCCTGGTGGTGCTCGCTCCCCGATGACCGTTCGTCCGATCCGCCTATTCGGCGACCCCATCCTCCGTTCCGCCACCGACCCGGTGCGCGTCGGCGCACCCGGCATCCGCGACCTCGTCGACGACCTCATGGACACCGTGCGCGAGCCAGGACGCGCCGGCGTCGCCGCGAACCAGATCGGTGTGGGACTCCGCGCGTTCTCATACAACGTCGACGGTGAGGTCGGCTACATCATCAATCCGGAGATCGTCGAGGTCCGCGGTGATCGCGAACTCATCGACGAAGGGTGCCTGTCCGTTCCCGGCCTCGCCTATCCCACCCCGCGCTATCCCTACGCCAAGGTGCGGGGCGTCGACGTGGACGGCAACGAGGTCGTGCTCGAAGGTGAAGGGCTCATGGCGCAGGCGCTGCAGCATGAGACCGACCACCTCGACGGCACCGTCTACGTGATGACCCTGGAGCCGGCCACCCGCCGGGAGGCCCTGCGGGCCATCCGGGAGCAGGACTGGTTCCACTAGACCAGTCCTGCTCCCGGATCGGCGGCTCTTAGCGGCCCCGGCGCCGGTGCTCCACGACCGGCACCGCCGTCGTCTGGACCTTCGATCCCGAGTAGATGTGATCGATGTCGACGGCGAAGTCCTTCAGGACCGGCGCGCGCTTGATGGTGAGCTTCGGGGTCAGGTGACCCGACGCCTCCGTCAATTCGGCATCGAGGATGGTGAAGGAACGAACCGACTCGGCCCGGGAGACGCGAGCGTTCGCCGTATTCACGGCATCCTGCACCGCCGCATGAACCCGATCGTCGTAGACGGCCTCGCGAAGGGACAGGGCGGGCGTGATGCCGTTCGCCGCGCACCAGCCCGGCAGCATCTCACGGTCGAGCGTGACGAGCGCCGCGACGAACGGCTTGCCTTCGCCGACCACGATCACCTGAGCGATGAGCGGGTGCTCCCGGATCGCGTCCTCAAGCGGCGCAGGCGCGACGTTCTTCCCGCTTGCGGTGACGATCAGTTCCTTCGCGCGTCCGGTGATGGTCAGGATCCCGGCGGCGTCGAGCTCGCCCAGGTCGCCGGTGTGGAACCAGCCATCGACGAACGCCTCCGCCGTCGCGTCGGGCCGATTCCAGTACCGGTCGAACACGTCGACACCGCGGACGAGGACCTCGCCGTTGTCGGCGATCCTGAGCTCCACGCCCGGCAGGGCACGACCGACCGTCCCGATCTGCACCTCAGCCGCGCGGTTCACCGTCGCCGGCGCGGTCGTCTCGGTGAGCCCGTACCCCTCGAGGATGAGAACGCCGACCGAGCGGAAGAAATGCGCGAGCCGGGGCGAGAGCGGGGCTGAGCCGCTGATCGCGTACTGGACACGGCCTCCCATCGCGTCACGCAGCTTGGAATAGACGAGCCGATCGAACAGCGCGAACTTCAGCCGGAGGCCGAGCGGGACCCGGCCCGCCGCGAGCGCTTCAGAGTGCGCGACGGCGACGTCCGTGGCGGCCTTGAACGCGCCTCCCCGCCCGGCGAGTGCGGCGCGCTGCTCCGCCGAGTTGTAGATCTTCTCGAAAACGCGCGGCACCGCGAGGAGGAACGTCGGCTTGAACGTTGCAACCGCATGCATGAGATCCTTCGTGTCCGGCTCGTGACCGACGAGGACGCCGCTGGCAACGCTCATCACGGCGATGAATCGTGCGAAGACGTGCGCCATCGGAATGAACAGCAGTGTTGACGATCCGTCCGCCAGCACCTCGGCCATGCCGTCCTGCGCACCCTCGATCGTGCCCGTGAAGTTATCGTGCCGGAGGACGCATCCCTTCGGACGTCCGGTGGTGCCAGACGTATAGATGATGGTCGCGTCATCGGTTCCACGCACCGCGGCGACTCGAGCATCGAGCGTGAGATCCGGCACGTCAGACCCGAGCGCAGCGAGGTCGTCGAGACCGCCCCCGTCGATCGTCCAGTGCTGCTTGAGATGCGGGAGATCCGGGGCGATGCTGCTCACTCGGCGCGCGTGCTCATCGTTTTCGACGATGATCGCCACGGCCTCCGAGTCCGCGAGGATGTACCGGATCTGATCCGGGGAACTGGTCTCGTAGACGGGGACGGAGACGAGGCCCGCGAGCCAGATCCCGTAGTCGACGACCGTCCACTCCAAGCGGGTCCGAGACAGGATCGCGACATGCGCGCCCGGCTCGAGGCCGGCCGCGATGAGCCCGCGCGCGATCGCACGAACCCGGTCAAGCGTCTCGCGCGCCGTGATCGGCGACCAGTCGTCACCGGTACGGACCGCAAGGATCGGACGATCAGGCGTCGCGCTTGCGCGTTGCAGCAGTGTCGTCGCTGCGGAGCCGCGGTCTGCGGCGTGCGTGGTGGCGGTCACCTGGTCGGGCTGCTGATCGGTCACGGCAACTCCTTTGTCAGCCGGTTCGATAGTCGCGCACCGCGATCGGCGGTGCGTCGCCTCAGCATAGAACCCCACTCGGAGCGCGAGCGGTGTGCCGGAGGCGATTACGCCGACGGAACTCCGAGCGGCCGGTAGGCTCAGCATTCGTGCACGCCATCGGTATCGACATCGGGGGAACGAAGATCGCTGGCGCGGTCGTGTCCGAACTCGGCGAGATCATCGCCGAGGATCGGGTGGCGACCAATGCAGCCGACCCCGTCGCGATGCTCGACGATGTCGTCGGCATGGTGCAGCGGCTGCGCAGCGCCCACGAGGTCGAGGCCGTCGGGGTCGCAGCACCCGGGTTCATCGACGCCTCGCAGTCGATCGTCTACTACACGCCGAACATTCGATGGCGGAACGAACCGTTGCGGCAGCGCTTGCAGGATCGGCTCGGCGACATCCACATCACGGTGGACAACGACGCGAACGCGGCCGGGTGGGCAGAGTTCCGCTTCGGTGCCGGTCGCCTCGTCAGCGACATGACGATGCTGACGATCGGGACCGGAGTGGGCGGGGCCATCGTGACGGAGGACCGGCTGTTCCGCGGCGGCTTCGGCACCGGCGGGGAGCTCGGGCACATGCGCATCGTCCCGGGCGGCCTCCCGTGCGGGTGCGGCGCCCGCGGATGCATCGAGCAATACGGGTCCGGCCGCGCCCTGCAGCGGATGGCGAACGACGTCGCCGACGCAGGTGGGATCGGTCAGGCCCTCGCCGACGCGCGAGCGGCGAACGGCGGCGAGCTCGACGGAGCGACCATCGGCAATCTCATCCTCGCGGACGATCCCGGGGCACTCGCGGCGCTCCGCCGACTGGGACGGCACCTGGGGGAGGCCTGCGCGTCGCTCTCCGCGATCCTCGACCCGCAACTGTTCGTGTTCGGCGGCGGTGTCGCAAGCGCGGGGGAGCGCCTCCTGGAGCCGATTCGACAGGCCTACCTCGGCAATCTGCCGGCGCGCGGCTATCATCCCGAACCAGAGTTCGTCATCGCCGAGCTCGTCAACGATGCGGGTGTCGTCGGCGCCGCTGACCTCGCGCGCATCCACGCGCGGGCCGCGTGAGTCCCCGCCGGATACGGAGCCGACGATGCTGTACTGGATCCTGAAGAACTTCTTCCTGGGCCCGCTGATCCTGACCCTGTTTCGTCCGTGGGTCGTCGGCCGCGAGAACGTGCCGGCGTCCGGTCCGGTGATATTCGCCTCGAACCACGTGTCGTTCATCGATTCGGTGATCCTGCCAGCGGTGCTCGACCGTCGGATCTCGTTCCTCGCGAAGAGCGACTACTTCACTGGGCGCGGCCTCAAGGGCTGGTTCACGCGCGTGTTCTTCAATGGCATCGGTCAGTTGCCGATCGACCGATCGGGCGGCAAGGCCTCCGAAGCATCGCTTCGAACCGGGCTGCAGGTGCTGGCACGCGGCGAGCAGTTGGGGATCTATCCCGAGGGCACGCGCAGTCCTGATGGGCGGCTCTATCGCGGACGGACGGGGGTCGCCCGCATGGTGCTCGAAGGGCGCGTCGTCGTCGTCCCAGTCGCGATGGTCGGCACCCGCGAGGTGCAGCAGATCGGTCAGCCGCTGCCGAAGATCAAGCGCGTGGGTGTCGTCTTCGGCAAGCCGCTCGACTTCTCGCGCTTTGCGGGGATGGAGTCCGACCGATTCATCCTCCGCAGCGTCACCGACGAGATCATGCACGAGCTGCGGCAGATCAGCCGGCAGGAGTACGCGGACGTATATGCCTCAAGCGTGAAGGAGGCTGCAGCCGCACGTTAGGCTTGCAGCGCCGTCCGTCCGCGGGCGGCACCTCCCGATCAGGCCGCTCCGGTCGTCCGGGCTCGCCCGGTGGCCGTGCCACACACCGTTACGAGGATTTGCCGTTGTTCGAGATCGACACCGTCGCCCCGCAGGATCCGGACGTGCTCGAAGGTCTCGACTATTGGCGCACGCTGCCGATCAAGCAACAGCCTGCATGGCCGGATGCTGCCGCGGCGGAGGCGGCTTCCGCCGAGATCGCCACGCTGCCGCCGCTCGTCTTCGCGGGCGAGGTGGACGTGCTTCGATCACGCCTGGCTGAAGCTGCCCAAGGGAAGGCCTTCCTCCTCCAGGGCGGGGACTGCGCCGAAACGTTCGCGGGTGCGACGGCGGACTCGATCCGCGACCGCGTCAAGACGATTCTGCAGATGGCTGTCGTTCTGACCTACGGCGCGTCCATGCCGGTGATCAAGATGGGGCGCATGGCGGGGCAGTTCGCCAAGCCTCGCTCGAGCGACTTCGAGACGCGCGGTGACGTCACCCTGCCCGCCTACCGCGGCGACATCATCAATGGATACGACTTCACCCCCGAGTCCCGGCAGGCCGACCCGCGGCGGCTGATTCGTGGCTACCACACCGCCGCGTCGACTCTGAACCTCGTCCGCGCGTTCACGCAGGGTGGCTTCGCGGATCTGCGGCAGGTCCACTCCTGGAACAAGGGCTTCGCCGAGAACCCCGCGAACGCGCGCTACGAGCACCTCGCAAAAGAGATCGATCGCGCGATCCGCTTCATGGACGCGTGCGGTGCCGACTTCGACGAGCTTCGGCACGTCGAGTTCTACGCCTCCCATGAGGGACTGCTCATGGACTACGAGCGCCCGATGACCCGTATCGATTCACGGTCTGGGCTTCCGTACGACACGTCCGGTCACTTCATCTGGGTCGGGGAGCGCACCCGCGACATCGACGGTGCCCACGTCGATTTCCTGTCCCGCGTCCGCAACCCGATCGGCGTGAAGCTCGGCCCGACGACCAGCGTCTCCGACATGGAGGCATTGATCGATCGCCTCGACCCGGAGCGCGAGCCTGGCCGCCTCACCTTCATCACGCGGATGGGCGCTGGCAAGATCCGCGATGCACTGCCGCCGCTCCTCGAGGGAATCAAGGCGATGGACGCGAACCCGCTCTGGGTGTCCGACCCGATGCACGGCAACGGGCTGACCACGCCGACGGGCTACAAGACGCGGCGCTTCGATGACGTGGTCGACGAGGTGCGCGGCTTCTTCGAGTCGCATCGAGCGGTCGGCACCTACCCGGGTGGCATTCACGTCGAGCTCACCGGCGACGACGTGACCGAGTGCCTGGGCGGCTCCGAGCAGATCGACGAGGCAACGTTGGCGACGCGGTACGAGAGCCTGTGCGACCCGCGACTGAACCACGTGCAGTCGCTGGAACTCGCATTCCTCGTCGCGGAAGAGCTCTCCAGCCACGCGCGCTGAGCGACGCGCACGCCTCAGCTTGACTATTGCTTGTAGTCGAGCGTGATCGTGTCGCCGCGGCGCACGACGGTCCCCGGAGCCGGATTGGTGCCGGAGACCGGCAGGGTCGCCTTCCAGTCGTAGAAGGCGCACAGCACGTTCGTGCAGTCCGGGTAGGTGACCTTCAGACCGAGGCTCTGCAGTGTCGATGACGCGCGGTTGATCGTCTCGTGCGTCACGTCCGGCAGCGTGATGGGTGCCGGCCCGCGGGACACCGTGAGCGTCACGGTCGAGCCCTGGACGACGGGGGATCCGCTCGGCGTCGCGCTGATCACGACACCGGCCGGCACCGTGTCGCTGTACTGCTGGTGTTCCGGTGCGACGACAAGCCCGACGTTCTGGAGGGCCGTGGTCGCGTCCTGCAGGCTCTTTCCGGTCACGGCGGGCACCGGCCCGAGCGAGACGGTGAGCGTGATCTGGCCCCGCTGCGGATAGGTGTGCAGGGTCGTGAGGTCGACCGCCGACCCGTCGCTGTTCGTTCCGGTCGCCCCGAGGACGGTATCCGGGGCCGCGTCGTCGAACTGCTTCTTCAGCGGCTGCAGATGGAAGTTCGGTGCCAGGGCTGCGCGAACCGTCGAGAGCGGTTGTCCGACGATCGCAGGCAGTGAGATCATCCGAGGGCCGTTCGACAGCACGAGCTCGACGGTTGTGCCGCGCGTGACTTGACGATGCGCCGCCGGTCGTGTCGTGGCGACCGACCCCTTCGGGATGATCGCGTCGAACTGCGACCCCTCGGTGGCCGCGGTGTGCAGTCCTCGGGCTTCCAGCAGCGCGGTCGCCTGGGCGATCGTCTTGCCGGCCACCGCTGGGATCCGGACGTTCCCGCCGGGGCCAGGCCCGAACCACCAGGTCGTTCCGGCAGCGGCTAGCGCGACCGCGAGCACGATGGCGAACAGCACCCACCCGCGGCGTCGCCGCCGGGCACTCTTGTCAGCCAGCCGCTGTCCGGCCGGCGTGAACACCTGCCCTTCGGCGATCTGCTCGGCTCTCGTGGGCACGGCACCGCTGCCCGCGGTCGGGGGCTGTGGCCAGACCGGTGGGACGGTGGTGGTGGGCCCTGACGATGACGGTCGCGCCGGAGGAACGACGGAGGTCGGCCCATCGTCCCAAGCGGTCCCCGCCATCGCGCCGCCGGCGGTTGCGGGCGCGAACACGGCTGTGGTCGCGTCCCCCCGCGGGAGGACCGCGGTGTCGTACCGCTCGGTGAGCATCGGTGAGATCTGTTCGACGCGGTCGAGCATCGCGCGCGCGTCGTGGGGTCGTGCGGCGGGATCGCGCTCGGTCGCCCACTGCACGAGGTCGTCCAGCTGCGGCGGCACCGACGGGACGGCGCGACTCGGGAGGGGGACCTGATCGTGCGCATGCTGGTAGGCGATCTGCATGGGCTGCTCGCCCTTGTACGGCTGCTCGCCGGTGAGCATCTCGTACAGCATGATGCCGATCGCGTAGATGTCGCTTCGAGCGTCGGCCTGTCCGCGCGTGACGAGTTCCGGCGACAGGTATGCGATCGTGCCGAGGAGCGCTGCGCCCGTCGCGGTGTTCGCGCTCGCGGCACGAGCGAGCCCGAAATCCCCCAGCTTGATGCGTCCGTCGTCGGCGAGCAGGACGTTCTCCGGCTTGAGGTCGCGATGCACGATGCCCGCACGGTGCGCCGACGCGAGACCGGCGAGCACTGCCTCCAGAATGTCGACCGCCTGCGTGCTGGTCAGTGCACGGTGCTCGTGGAGCAGGTCCCGGAGGGTGATACCCGGGATGTACTCCATGACGATGTACGTGCAGTCCTGCTCCTGGCCCTGGTCGTAGACCCCGACGAGGTTCGGGTGCGACAGCCGTGCGGCCGATCGTGCCTCTTGGATGAACCGATTGCGGAAGCCGGGATCGTCCGCGAGATGCCCGTGCATGATCTTGATGGCGACGCGACGCTCGAGGCGGACGTCCGTCGCGAGGTACACCGTGGCCATCCCGCCGCGAGCGATCCGCGAGCGCACGCGATACCGCTGATCGATCATGCGACCGATCATCGGATCCGAGGTGGCATTCGACGTCATCGGCGGCATTCTATGAAGGTGCGCTCGACGTCTGTCTGTCGACCCGCTGAGCGTGATCGAATCTCGACCTTTCGCCGCGTGGCCCTGCAGTGCACGTGCTCACGTGCCGGTGCTCAGAGGCTGGCGAGCCAGTGCGTCGCCGCCTGCTGCCACTGGCCGTACGCGTTCGGGTAGGCGGAGACCTGAACCGCCTGTGCGGCTTGGGTGACGGTCATCGATTGCCACCCGGGAACGTCGAGGAGGCCGCGGGTCGTCCCGGCATTCGGGTTGTTCGGGCCGCCGAAGAAGAGCGTTGCCGCGTACCGCTGGTTCTGCAGCTGGACCGGGGTTCCCCACCCCTGGCTCGGACGCTGCTGGAACAAGCCGACCGAGTCGCGGTCCCCGCCTGCGAGATTGCGGAGGCCCGACTCCTGCATCGCGGCTGCGAGCGCGACCACGATGCCCTGCGGCGGGACGCCGAGTTGACGCCCGACGCTGACGATGATCGCGGCGTTCGCGCGCTGCTCCGCGGTGAGCGCGTAGCGGTCGACGGGGATCACGAGCTTCGCACCCGCGTAGATCGTGCTTGTGTAGGTGAGGCCGTTCGCAGCGAGCAGCGCGGAGACGCTCACGCCGTTCGCCGACGCGATGGAGGCCGCGGTCTGTCCCGGCGCGATCGTCACGGATCCCGCGATGGCTGGCTCTCGAGCCGGCGCGGGCGCGGGTGCGTTCGACGTGGTCGTCGCAGCGGCGGGAGCAGGTGCGGCCGGTGCTGTGGTCGGCGCGGCGGGAATGATCAGCGTCTGACCGGCGACGATGCGCCCATCTGCGGGCAGGGCGTTCGCTGCGATTACCGCGGCATTGGAGACGCCTGCGCGTCGCGCGATCGCGGTGACCGTGTCGCCGGGAACGACACGGTACGAGATCGTTGGCGGCGCGGGCTGCGCGGTGGGCGTCTGCGCAGACCGGAGCTGGAGCTGCTGGCCGGGATGGATGATCGTGTTCCAGCGCAATCCGTTGCGTGCGAGCACGTCGTTCGCCGCGAGACCGAAGCGCTCTGCGATTGCACTGACCGTATCGCCCTGCTGGACGACGTAGGTCGACGGCACGGTGATGATCGCGCTGACCGTGCTGACCGTGCGCCCGGTGGCCTGCGCGTTCGAAGCGCTCACCGTCAACGCGGCGCGACTCACCGGCCCGGCAGTGATATCCGTCCCCGCACGGTCCGGGGCAGGGCGGCGATGCGTGTCGCGCTCGGCGTCATGGCGTGGGGCAGCGTTGGCGACCGGGCCGGTCAACCCTGCCGTCACAGCGATCGTGCCGACGAGCACGATCGGCACCGTCGCGAATCGCGCGACACGTGCGCGCCGCGCGAGTTCGTCTGGGTTCTCCACGGCGATCCTCCGGCTGACGAGTGAGTGGGCTCGCGCCCAGGCTGATTCGGGTCAACCGTGGCACGTGGGGTAACAGGAGTCAACCAGAGATGTCAATGTTATGGATGTGACTGAAGAGAATTCAGTCCTCGATCCTGGCGGTGGCCGGGAAGTCTGGCACGATGGTGGGGTGAGCGAAGCACTCCCCAACGACGGTGCCGACTCCGAGCGGTGGCTGACGGTGCCGGACCTCGTCGAGATCCTCGGTGTGAGCCCGGGGCGCATTCATCGACTCTTCGAGCAGCGTGCCTTGCTCGCCGCCAAAGTGGACGGCGTGCTGCGGGTGCCGGCGTCATTCCTTGACGGGGCTGAGCCGTTGCCGGAGCTGCGCGGCACGCTGATCGTGCTGGGAGACAACGGCTTCTCCGACGACGAGGCCGTTCGGTGGATGATCACGGTCGAGGACTCGCTTGGGGATTCGCCCATCGCAGCGCTCCGAGCGGGCCGGAAGGCCGAGGTTCGCCGCGTCGCCCAGTCGCTGCTCTGACGAGCCCGCGGGCTCTGCCGCTCGCGCACGGCGCTGGCGCGCACCGGGCTCTCTTGCCGACGCACGGCGCTGACCGGCGGCGGACTTAATCGCTCGCGCACGGCGATCACGCGCAGGCCGTCAGGCGACGCGACGGGTGACGGTGTCGGCGAGCGCCGCGAGTTCCGCACGCCCGGACGGCGTCAGCGGCGCGGCATCGAGGGCAGCTTTCGCACGGGTTACATGTCGCTCGATCGAGCGCTCGACGGCGGCCACCGCACCAGATTCGGTGAGTGTGGCGCGCAGCATCGCGATCTGATCGTCGTCGAGCGTCGGGTCGCCGAGTAGTTCGTCGAGGATCGCGCGCGCGTTCGCGGGCAGGGATTTGCGGGCCGTTGCGATGAGAACGGTCCGTTTGCCTTCGCGAAGGTCGTCGCCCGCGGGCTTCCCGGTGACCGCGGGGTCGCCGAAGACACCGAGGAGGTCGTCACGCAGCTGGAACGCGACGCCCAGCGGAAGCCCGAACGAGCGCAAACCGTCGAGCTGACGCTCGTCGGCGCCGGCGATCAGCCCCCCGATGGCGAGCGGGGCCTCGATGGAGTACTTGGCGGACTTGAACACGATGACGCGCTGCGCGCGCAGCAGCTGCTCCGCCTCGTCCACGGTCGGCCACGCATGTTCTTCGTGGATGTCGAGGTACTGGCCCGCTGTGACGTCGAGACGCATCGTGTGGAACTCGTTCCGGACGATGCGTGCTCGGGCTGGGTCGAGCAGCGCGAGCGCCTCGTCGAACACGGCGTCGCTCTGCGACAGCAGCAGGTCGCCCAACAGCAGCGCCGCGTTCGTCCCGTACAGCTCGGCGTCGCCGGACCAGCCGTGGAGGCGGTGCTCGCCCTCGAACCGTCGGTGCGCCGCCGGTCGTCCTCGGCGACTGTCGGACCGGTCCATGATGTCGTCGTGCACGAGCGCAGCTGCGTGGAAGATCTCGAGCGCGGCCGCTGCGGTGACCACGGCCTCGGCGGTCGTCTGACGCGCGCCGGACGCGAGCGGATCGGCGGCGCCGGACCGGCCGGCGACCGCCTGCCAGCCCCAGTAGCAGAACAGCGCACGGAACCGCTTGCCCCCGGCGAGGAGGTCGCGGGCGAATTGCGAGAACGGCTCGAGGTCCGGGCTGATTGCCGAGAGGCGGATCGCTTGATCGGAGAGCGCCCGGTCGATGCGGGCTGCGACGAGATCTACTAAGCGCGTACTCTCAGCCACGCTCTCTACCCTACTGGGTGGCCGAGACATACAATCGGTCCACTAGACACACGCGTCGATCCCAGGGATAACAAGGGAGCCAAGATGCCACTCTCGGAGCAAGAGCAGCGCCTCCTCGAGGAGATGGAGCGCAGCCTCTATCAGAACGACTCCGACTTCGTGGCGCGCGTGACGCGCAGGGTGGGTCGTCCGACGTACACCTCGATCACGCTCGGCGTGCTGGTCGCACTCGCCGGAGTCGCGGCGGTGATCGTCGGCTTGGCGCTGCGCCAGCCATGGATCGGTATCGGCGGGTTCGTCCTCATGCTGCTCGGGGTCCTGTGGGCGCTGCGCCCGGGCATGCGCGTTGCGGGGCGGGCTGGCTCGCAGCGTGCCCGGTCGTCTCGATCGAACGGCCGGTTCATGGATCGCATGAACGACCGCTGGGATAAGCGAAACCAGCAGAACTAGCACGTCATCAGGACGGGGTCGGCCAGGGGCCGGCCCCGTTTTTCGTTGCGCTCGGGATCGCCCTCAGGGTCGGGATCGGAAGCGGGCTCGCTGATCCGCGCGGGCCAGCGCGAGGTCGCTCCACATTCCTCCACTCGGGCCGGGGCCGCTCGACGCCGTGCTTCCGGGCACGCGAACCCGCGGTGCGACGTGCCCCGCCGCTCACCGGCGCTGCCCCGAAGGCTCGCAGCGGCAGGCCCTCCGCGATGCTCCCGCGCCCCAAAACGGGGCACAGGGGAGGTCTGTGGTGCGAAATCTCCCCGATTTGGAGCGTGGTGGAGTAAAGTGGAGGAACAAGGTGGCCGCTGGAGCGAGAGGGGGTCGACGTGCTGCTCGGTACGTATGCCCCGAAGCTCGACGAGAAGGGTCGCGTGATCCTTCCGGCCAAGTTCCGCGATGAGCTTTCCGGTGGCCTCGTCATGACACGGGGTCAGGAGCGCTGCATCGTCGTGTACAGCACGCGGGAGTTCGAGTCCCTGCACGACCGGCTCCGTCAAGCTCCGCAGACGAACAAGCGCGCTCGCGACTACCTGCGGCTCTTCCTGTCCGGCGCCAGCCCTGAGCAGCCCGACAAGCAGAACCGGGTCACGATCCCGCAGAACCTGCGCGACTACGCCGGTCTGGAACGCGATCTCACCGTTATCGGCTCCGGCGACCATGCCGAGATCTGGTCGACGCCGGCCTGGGAGACCTACTACGCGCAGGTCGAGAACGAATTCGCCGACACCGACGAGGAGGTGATCCCCGGCATCTTCTGACGCCGCGCCTCCGGACTCCCAGCCGTCCGCCCTGGCACACCTTCCCCGGTGCCAGGTCGGGATGGATGGGGATCCGGAGGCACGGAACAGAGGGCGCGAGGGCCGACATGGCAGCAGCCTCCGAACCGTACCCGCACACCCCGGTACTCCTGGACCGGGTGGTCGACCTGTTCCAGCCCGCGCTTGGCGGCGCGGGCAAGGTCGTCGTCGACGCGACGCTCGGCATGGGCGGCCACGCAGCGGGTCTCCTCGAGCACTTTCCCGAGGTCACCCTGATCGGGCTGGACCGCGATACCGACGCGCTTGCCATCGCCGGTGAGCGTCTCGCGACCTTCGGCGGGCGCGTGCACCTCGTGCACGCCGTCTACGACGAGATCGCGTCGGCGATCGACGGCCTCGGATTCGACCGCGTCCACGGTGTCTTCTTCGATCTCGGCGTCTCGTCGCTGCAGCTCGACCGTGTCGAACGCGGGTTCGCCTATAGCAAGGACGCGCCGCTGGACATGCGCATGGACCGCACCGCTGGTGTCACCGCCGCGGACGTGCTCGCGACCTACGACGAGGCGGACCTCCGGCGGATCTTCCAGCGGTACGGCGAGGAGCGCCTGGCCGGCCGGTACGCGCACGCGATCGTCGAACGCCGAGCGGAGCAGCCGTTCGAGCGGTCCGCCGACCTCGTCGAGGTGCTCACGCGAGCGACTCCCGCTGCCGTGCAGCGACAGGGGCACCCGGCGAAGCGCGTGTTCCAGGCGCTCCGCATCGAGGTCAATGCGGAACTCAGCGTGTTGGAGCGCGCCATCCCGGCCGCGATGGATCTGCTCGAGATCGGCGGTCGACTCGTCGTCGAGTCCTACCAGTCGCTCGAAGACCGGATCGTCAAACGCGCGATCGCGGAGCGGTCCACCTCGACAGCACCGCACGACCTTCCCGTCGAACTCCCCGAGCACCGACCGACCTTCCGCCCGGTCATCAAAGGTGCGGAACTCGCGGACGCCGACGAGCGCGCCGCGAACCCACGCGCCACCCCTGTCCGCCTCCGGGCGGCCGAACGGATCAGGAACTGACATGAGCACGAACCTCGCCGTCGACCTTCGCTCGGTCCGCGCGCACGCCGAGCCGTCGCCACTGCCCGGGTCGCCGGAGCGTCGACGTCCCGATCTGATCGAGGTCACCCCGACACGAGCCCAGCGTCGAGCACGACCCCGGATCCTCGCAGCCGCGATCGCCGTGGGATCCCTCGGCATCCTGCTCCTCGCGCAGCTCGGGATCAGCATGATGCTCAGCCAGGGCGCGTACACGTTGAGCGCCCTCACCGCGCAGCAGACGCAGCTCACGCAGTCGCAGCAGGCGCTCGACGAGCAGCTCAGCGTCCTCGAGTCGCCGCAGAACCTCGCGCGGAATGCACAGGCGCTCGGCATGATCGCGAACACCACGCCGGTCTACCTCGACCCGAAGACCGGACAGGTATTCGGGACGCCGACTCCCGCGAAGGCATCCGACTCAACCGCGAGCCAGCCGAATCAAGTCGCGAACTCGCTCCTCGACGGAGTGAACGTGGTCGCGAAGCCCGGTGCGACGGCGACGAGCAAGGAGCAGGCGAGCGCCGCGGGCGCGGCGACACCGGCGGACGCGACCACAGCCTCCGGAGCGGCGCAGAGCGCCCCGTCGGCAACGACGACCGGAGCCGGTTCGAATGCTGTGAACACGGCGGAGCCGGGCGCGCCGTCCGCAGCGTCCGCGAACTCCTCCGTAGCCTCGAACCCGAACGAGCTCCAGGCGCCGTCGACGCGGTGAACCAGGGGCGTCCCGCACCGCCTCGTGAGGAACCGACGTGAGGAACACGCTCCGGCATCGCCGCATTCGCTACAGCGTGGTGATGATCGCCGTCATCGCGCTTGTCGCAGTCTTCGTCATTCGGCTGGTGGACATCCAGGTCGTCCAAGCGGCCACCCTGACGAGTGAGTCCGTCGCGAAGACGAGCGTTCCGCAGACGCTCTACGGTGTCCGAGGATCGATCGTGGATCGGAACGGCACGCCACTCGCGGACAGCGTGACGCGCTACAACATCACCACCGCGCCCAAGATCGTCGCCGGCTTCTCCGGGAAGCTCGGCGGGACGCGGATCAAGACGGTGAGCGTGCACGATGCGCTCGCGGCCCTCGCCGCAGTCTCGGGCGGGGATCTGGCGACGATGGAGAAGAACATCTCGGCCGATCCGAACTCGAACTTCACCTACCTCGTCAAAGGCCTCGACGTCCCTACTTACCGGAAGGTCATGGCGCTGTCCATCCCGTGGATCTATCCGGAGAAGCAAGCCGCGCGGGTATACCCCAACGGTGCGACCGCCGGAAATCTCACCGGGTTCATGGGTACCGACGGCGCGCAAGCGGGGCTCGAGTACTCGTACAACCAGTGCCTCAGCGCGACGAACGGCTCCGAGACGTACGAGCGTGGACTCGACGGCGTGATGCTTCCCGGCAGCAAGGTGACAACGAAGGAACCGGTCAACGGAGGCACGCTGCAGACCACGATCGACGAGGATCTGCAGTACATGGCGGAGCAGGACATCGCCACCGCGGCCCAGTCGCTCAAGGCGACGTCGGCGACCGCGACGGTATCCAACGCGAAGACGGGGGAGGTGCTCGCCCTCGCCGACTATCCGACAGTGGACCCGAACAACGTCACGCCCACCGCCCAATCCGATCCGGGAGCGCTCGGCTCTCGGGCGCTGACGGCAGCCTATGAGCCCGGATCCACGATGAAAGCGATCGTGGCGTCGGCGCTCATCCAGGAGGGCAAGGCGACGCCGACCTCCGGCGTCACCGTTCCGTACTCACGCACGTTCCCCTGGGGCGGCCGGATCTCGGACGCCGAGCTCCACCCCACTGAGAAGCTCACGATGACCGGCGTGCTCGCGCAGTCCTCCAACGTCGGGATCACCGAGCTCGGCGACCAGCTCAGTGCGCAGACGCGGTTCGACTACATGAAGAAGTTCGGGCTCTTCCAACAGAACCCGGACATTCAGTTCCCGGGCCAGCCGTCGTGGCCGAATCAGACCAGTCCGAACTGGGACCCGCAGACGAACGAGAACTCGATGTTCGGTCAGGGCATCGCAACGACCGCGCTCCAGGTCGCGAATGTGTATCAGACGCTCGCCAACGGCGGTGTCCGCATCCCGCTGCATTTCGTCAAGGGCTGCACCAAGCCCGACGGCACCGTTATCGATGCTCCGAAGGCGACGCCGACTCGCGTCGTGTCGCAGTCGACCGCCACGCAGGTGGTCGACATGCTGCAGAGCACATTCAAGGCGGACGCGAACGGCACCCTCGCAAGCATGCAGCCGATTTCGGGGTACAACATCTCCGCGAAGACGGGCACGGCACAGGTCGCATTGCCGAACGGGAAGGGCTACGGTCCGGACACGATCATCTCCGTGGTCGGAATGGCACCGACCGAGGACCCCCAGTATGTTGTCACGGTGACGTTCAACAAGCCGCAGACCGACAAGTACTCGTGGGCAGCGGCTCCGGCGTTCCGCACCCTGATGTCCCAGGTGCTCGAGAAGTACCGTGTCGCCCCCTCGACTGCCACTCCGACGACCTATCCGTCGTCCTGGTGAGCGTGGAGTGAGGAAGAAGGAGCACTTGTCCGCACGGATCCCCCCGGTCCTCCGCCCGGAACACCCGATAGCCCGTCCGCTCGCCGAACTCGTGAACGCATTCCGGCTCGAGATCGTCGGAGACGCTGACGGCGTCGAGGTCAGCGGTGTCACGCTGAACGCCGCCGAGGTCGAGCCGGGTGACCTCTTCGTCGGGGTACACGGCGCCAACCAGCACGGTGCCGCGTTCGCCGCAGACGCCGCCGCGCGAGGTGCCGTCGCGATACTGACGGACGCCGACGGACTCGCCCTGGCGACCCCTGCCTCCCTGCCGGTGCTCGTCGTCGACGACCCCCGCGCGGCGCTCGGCGAGATCGCGGCGTGGATCTACCGGACAGATCAGGACGCCGACGACGCGCCCCAGCTCTTCGCCGTGACGGGCACGAACGGCAAGACGAGCACCGCGTACCTCCTCGAGGGAATCCTGCGTCAGCTCGGCCTCGTCGCCGGGCTCAGCTCGACCGCGGAACGGCACATCGGGTCACTGAGTGTGACGAGCCGACTGACCACGCCGGAAGCGAGCGAGATGCACGCGCTCCTCGCGCGCATGCGCGAAGCCGGCGTGCGCGCCGTCGCCGTCGAGGTCTCGGCGCAGGCGCTAAGCCGCCACCGCGTCGACGGCATCGTCTTCGACGTCGCCGGATTCACAAACCTGAGTCACGACCATCTCGATGACTATGCGGACATGGAGGAGTACTACCAGGCCAAGCTGCCGCTCTTCCAACCCGATCGAGCGCGTCGCGGCGTCGTCTCGCTCGACTCGCCGTGGGGTGCACGCGTCGTCCAGGACTCACGCATCCCGGTCACCACGATCACCGCGAAGCCGGACGTCGACGCCGAATGGCGGGTGGAGGTCACCGCGGCGCGCGCCGCGTACACCGAGTTCCGCCTGACCGGACCGGAGGGGCGCAGCCTCGAGGCGCGCGTCCCGCTGATCGGATGGCATATGGCCGCCAACGCGGGCCTCGCGATTGTCATGCTCGTCGAAGGCGGCTTCGAGCTCGGTGCGATCGCGCACGCGCTCGAGTCGAACCACCGCGACTACGCCGACGTCGACGCCGACGGCGAGCCCGTGCGCGCCATCGAGGCGTACCTTCCCGGCCGCACCGAGCGGGTCTCGGGCGATCGGGGCCCCAGCGTCTACGTCGACTTCGGCCACAGCCCAGACGCCTTCCTGAACACCCTCGCGGCAGTCCGGCAGTTCACACCGGGCAAGGTCATCATGCTGTTCGGCGCCGACGGCGATCGCGACGCAACGAAGCGTGCGGACATGGCACGGGTCGCAGCGGCAGGCAGCGACATCCTGGTGATCACGGACCACCACCCGCGCTTCGAAGACCCCGCGTCGATCCGCAAGACACTTGTCGACGCCGCCCGCGAGGCCTATCCCGAGCACGAGCTCTACGAGGTCAGTCCTCCCGAAGCGGCGATCCGGACCGCCGTCGGGCTCGCCGGTGACGGCGACTCGATCCTGTGGGCGGGCCCGGGCCATCAGGACTACCGCGACATCCGCGGAGTCCGGACCGAGTACTCCGCCCGCGACGAAGCGAGGACAGCGCTCCGCGAGGCCGGGTGGGCAGAGTGATCCCGCTCACGCTGACCGACATCGCGGAGGCGGTCCGTGGAACGATCGTTGCGGGCGATCCGAACGCGCTGATCTCGGGCGTCGCCGAGACCGATTCGCGGCTCGTCGAAGCCGGCGGCCTGTTCTTCGCGCTCCGCGGAGAGTCCACCGACGGGCACCGATTCGTCGAGCAGGCAGTCGACCGCGGCGCGTCGCTCGTCGTCACCGAGCACGAGGTGCCGTCCGGAGGCAGCGCGCAGATCGTCGTCGCGAACGGCTATGACGCGCTCGCGGCCCTCGCGCACGCCGTCGTCGGACGCGTTCGCGCGCTCGGTCAGCTCAAGGTCGTCGGTATCACGGGATCGAACGGCAAGACGAGCACCAAGAACATGCTGCGCACGATTCTGGAGGCGCAGGGCGAGACGATCGCGCCGCAGGGCTCGTTCAACAATCACGTCGGTGCGCCGATCTCGATGCTGCGGATCACCGAACGGACACGGTTCCTCGTCGTCGAGATGGGGGCCTCCGGGATGGGGCACATCGCGCGACTCGTTCGAATCGCCGAGCCCGACGTCGGGGTCGTCCTCAAGGTCGGATTGGCGCACGCGGGCGAGTTCGGCGGCATCGAGATGACGCAGCGCGCGAAGAGCGAGATGGTCACCGACCTGCCGTCGACGGCGACCGCGGTGCTCAACGCCGACGATGACCGCGTCATGGCGATGCGAGCGCTCACCGCAGCGCGCGTCGTGACATTCGGTACCGCTGCGGACGCCGATTACCACATCGGCTCGCTGACGACCGATCGCACCGGCACCGCGTTCACACTGACGAACGGCGCCGATCAGGTCCAGGTCCGCCTCGCCATCCTCGGCGAGCACCATGCGATGAACGCCACCGCGGCGCTCGCTGTCGCGCACGAGTGGGGTGTCCCGCTCGACGACGGTGCGCGAGCGCTCTCCGCCATGACCCGCGCGGAGCGGTGGCGGATGGAACTGCTGCAGGGCGGGCCCGACGAGGTCACGATCATCAACGACGCGTACAACGCCTCGCCCGATTCGATGGCTGCGGCGCTTCGGACGCTCGCGCAGATCGCCGGACCAGGAGAACGGACGATCGCGGTCCTCGGGGAGATGGCCGAGCTCGGCGAATTCTCACAGGAAGAGCACGATCGCATCGGCCGGCTCGCGGTGCGTCTCGGGATCCACCAGCTCGTCGTCGTCGGAGCGGGTGCCGCGGCCATGCATCAGGCCGCAACCCTCGAGGGGTCGTGGGACGGTGAGTCGGTGTACTTCGCCGACCCGGACGCCGCTGCAGACGCTGTGGAGCGGATGCTCCGGCCAGGGGATCTGGTCCTCGTGAAGTCCTCCAAGTCGGCCGGGCTCCGGTTCCTCGGCGATCGCATCGGCGGAGTGACCGCATGATCGCGCTGATGACCGGGGCTGCCGTGTCGTTGGCGTTCACGCTCCTGTTGACGCCGCTCTTCATCAAGCTTTTCCACCGACTCGGATGGGGCCAGTTCATCCGCGATGACGGGCCGCAGACGCACCACACCAAGCGGGGAACCGCCACCATGGGCGGCATCGTGCTCATCCTGGGCGCGGTCGTCGGCTATTTCGTCGGTCACTGGGTCGGGGAGGATCGGATCACCCTGTCGGGACTCCTCGTCCTCTTCCTGATGGTGGGCCTCGGCGTCGTCGGGTTCGTGGACGACTTCCTGAAGGTCCGTCGCCAGCGAAGCCTCGGCCTCGGCGGATGGGCGAAGATCCTCGGCCAGGTGATCGTCGGCGTGATCTTCGCGACGATCGCGCTGGTCGTACCGAGCGCGAACGGACGCTACCCCGCCTCGACGATGGTCTCGGCGATCCGGGACATCGGCTGGCTCAACTTCATGCAGCTCGGAACGGTGATCGGCACGATCCTCTTCCTCGCCTGGATCGTGTTCATCACCGTTTCGACGTCGAACGGCGTGAATGTCGCTGACGGACTGGACGGCCTTGCGACCGGCTCGAGCATCCTCGCGATCGCGTCCTACATCTTCATCGGCTTCTGGGAATCCAACCAGGAGTGCGGCGGACCACGCGTCGGGCGCATCGTGGCACAGGCGTGCTATCACACGACGGACCCGCTGGACCTCGCCGTCGTCGCCGCGTCGATCTGCGGAGCGTTGATCGGGTTCCTCTGGTACAACACGTCGCCGGCGCAGATCTTCCTCGGCGACACCGGGTCGCTCGGGCTCGGTGGTGCCCTTGCGGGCCTCGCCGTGCTGACGCGCACCGAGCTGCTCCTCATTCTCATCGGCGGGCTCTTCTTCATCGTCACCGGCTCGGTGATCCTCCAACGGGCCTACTTCAAACTCACGCACGGCAAGCGCATCTTCCTGATGAGTCCGCTGCATCACCACTTCGAACTCAAAGGGTGGGCAGAAGTCACCGTGGTCGTCCGGTTCTGGATCATCGCGGGGCTTTGCGTCGCGGCGGGCGTCGGCCTGTTCTACCTGGAGTGGATCACGCGTGCCGCAACCTGATCCGTCGAATGCTTCGCGTCGGCTCGGCGGCCTGACGAGCTGGTACGCGTCGGGCTGGCGGGGCCTCCGCGTTGCCGTGCTCGGGCTCGGCGCGACGGGATTCGCGGTCGCCGACACGTTGGTCGAGCTCGGCGCGGCGGTGACCGTCTATTCGAGCGACGCCCCCGGCGACCGCGTCGAGCTCCTCGACGTCATCGGTGCACGGTTCGTCCAGCACCCGCTAGACGTCGTCCCGCCCGAGCTTGCCGAGGGCGCTGTGGATCTCGTCATCGTCTCGCCCGGACTTCCGCCGACGAACCCGGTGGTCGATTGGGCGTCGCGAACGACCACGGTCTGGGGCGACATCGAGCTCGCTTGGCGCCTCCGTGACAAGGTGCGTCGCAACGGCCGCCTCGCCGACTGGGTGCTCATCACCGGCACCAACGGCAAGACGACGACGACTCAGCTCGCCGCCGCCATGTTCGCCGCAGACGGCCGCCGAGTCGCACCGTGCGGCAACATCGGCGTGCCCGTTCTCGACGTGATTCGCGATCCGGACGGGTACGACGTGCTCGTCGTCGAGCTGTCGAGCCATCAGCTCCATTCGATGCCCGTCGACGGGCCCGGCGCGCTCATCCCGCTCGCGTCCACCTGCCTGAACCTTGCCGAGGATCACCTCGCATGGCACGGCTCGATGCAGGCCTATTGGGACGCCAAGGCGAAGGTCTACGCGAACACGATCGCCGCGTGCGTCTATAACGTGGCCGATCCGGAGACACGCAGCATGGTCGAGGACGCCGACGTCGTAGAAGGATGCCGCGCCGTCGGATTCACGCTCGGCGTTCCGCTCGCCGGGGACGTCGGCGTCGTCGAAGACGTGCTCGCCGATCGCGCGTTCCTGGACGACCGGCGCAACGCGGCGCTCGAACTCGCCACCCACGACGACCTGGCCGCGGCGGGGATGGACAGCCCGCACATGGTGATGAATGTGCTCGCGGCCGCAGCGCTCGCGCGGGCCGGGGGCGTGCCTCCCGCCGGAATCCGCGACGCCGTCCGCGGATTCCGGCCGGATCATCACCGGACCGAACTCGTCGTCACCGCGCACGGCGTGACCTGGATCGACGACTCGAAGGCCACGAATCCGCACGCGGCGATCGCCTCCCTGCGCGCATTCGAGCGTGTGGTCTGGATCGTCGGCGGGTTGTTCAAGGGAGTCGACATCGATCCGCTCGTGGCGGAGTTCGGGCCGAAGGTCGCCGCGGTCATCGTCATCGGTACAGACCGCGATCCGGTTCTCGATGCGTTCCGACGACACGCGCCCGCGGTCCCGCTCGTCGAGGTCGGCGCAACCGACACTGAAGAGGTCATGCCCGAGGCGGTACGACACGCCGCATCGGTCGCGAGGCCGGGCGACACCGTCCTCCTCGCCCCGGCCGCGGCGTCGTTCGACCAGTTCGACTCCTACGCGGATCGGGGGCGCCGCTTCGCGGCCGCGGTCCACGAGCACCTTGGAGGCGACGCCGATGGCGAATCAGCTGGCTCGCCTCCGGCAGCGGATTGACGCCGTGTCGATCGCTCCCGCGCGGCGAGGATCGGCGATCGTGGTCCGCGACCTGTTCCGCGCACCGTCGAGCACCTACGCGCTGATTCTCGGCGTCACGCTCTTCCTCGTCGTCTTCGGCGTCACCATGGTGCTCTCGTCCTCGAGTGTCGAACAGTACCGCGCCACCGGTGACGCGTTCGGAGCGTTTCTCCGGCAGGGTGCGTACGCGATGATCGGCGTGCCCGCCATGCTGCTCGCCTCGCGCGTGCCGGCTCGACTCTGGCGGCGATGGGCGGGGCGTATCGTCCTCGGCGGCCTGCTCGTGCAAGCCGCTGTCGTGCTCACGCCGCTCGGCTACTCGATCCAGGGCAATCGCAACTGGATCCGCATCGGATCCTTCACCGCGCAGCCGTCCGAGCTGCTGAAGCTCGCGCTGTGCCTCGCCGTCGGGACGATCCTCTGCACGCGTCGTCGACGACTGGACGACTGGCGCGGCGCGCTCCTGCCCGCCGCGGTCGTCGCTGCGGCGGCGATCGGACTGGTGCTCGCCGGCAAGGATCTCGGTACAGCCCTGATCATGATGACGCTCGTGTTCGGCGCGCTCTTCGTCGGCGGCGTCCGGGTCCGCCATCTCGCGGTCGCCGTCGCGGTACTCGCGTCGCTGCTCCCCGTCGCGGTGCTGACGTCCGGATCGCGCTCAGGCCGGATCGCCGCGTGGCTCCGGGGCTGCCCCGGGGGAGGCCCGGACCAGGATCTCTGCTGGCAGCCCGTGCACGGCCAGTGGGCGCTCGCGCACGGCGGTGTGTTCGGTGTCGGACTCGGCAACTCGAAGATGAAGTGGTCGTGGCTTCCCGAGGCGGACAACGACTTCATCTTCGCGATCGTCGGAGAGGAGCTGGGCCTCATCGGCGGCGTCGTCGTGCTCGGCATGTTCGTGCTCCTCACGGGCGGGATGATGCAAGTGGTGCGCCGGACGACCGATCCGTTCGCGCGGGCGACCACCGGTGGCGTGTTGACGTGGATCGTCGTGCAAGCTCTCGTCAACGTCGCCGTCGTCCTCGGCCTGCTGCCGGTCCTCGGCGTGCCGCTCCCGCTCATCTCCGCCGGAGGCTCCGCGCTGATCACGTCGCTCGTCGCGATCGGCGTGGTGCTATCGTTCGCCCGCGACCTGCCTGCGTCCGTGGACAGTTCCAGCCAGCCGCACTCAGGAGAACCACGATGAGCCGATATCTGTTCGCCGGCGGTGGGACGGCCGGCCATGTCAATCCGCTGCTCGCCGTCGCCGACCGCCTCTCAGAACGCGACCCGGCGTCCGAAGTGATCGTCCTCGGGACGGCGGAAGGGCTCGAAGCTCGACTTGTGCCGATGCGCGGCTACGAACTCGAGACGATTCCGCGCCTCCCGTTCCCGCGTCGCATCAACGGTGCAGCGGTCCAGTTCCCCGCGCGGTTCTGGCGCGCCGTCGACCAGACGACGCGAATCCTGCGAGACCGGCAGATCGAGGCGGTGCTCGGCGTCGGCGGCTATGCGGCAGCACCGGCATACATCGCTGCTCGACGCGCGCGCGTCCCGATCATTGTGCACGAGCAGAACGCACGTCCTGGACTCGCCAACCGGCTTGCGGCAGTGCTCACCCGCCACGTCGGGGTCACGTTCCCGAACACGCGATTGCCGCACGGGCGAGTCGTCGGCATGCCCCTCCGCCGGGAGATCGAGACGCTCGACCGCCGACACGCGCGCGCGGAGGCACTCGCAGCGTTCGGGCTCGACGCCGATCGGCCAGTGCTGCTCGTCACGGGCGGGTCATCGGGCGCGCGGAGCATCAATCAGACGGTCCAGCGAAGTGCGGCCACGATCCTCGGAGCCGGCTGGCAGATCCTCCACATCGTGGGGCCGAAGTCGGACACCCCGGACTCGTCGCTCGACGGGTACCACGTGCTCCGATACTGCGATCGCATGGACTTGGCGTATGCGGCTGCCGACTTCACCGTGTCGCGGGCGGGCGCCGGCATGGTGTGCGAACTGACGGCTGTCGGCATGCCCGCGGTGCTCATCCCGTATCCGGTCGGCAACGGCGAGCAGCGGCACAACGCGCACGACGTCGTTCAGGCTGGAGGCGCGATCCTGCTTGCCGACGCCGCATTCACTCCGGACTGGGTCACCTTCGACCTCGTGTCGCTCCTCAGCGATCCGGCGCGGGTCGCGGACATGGCAGTGCGTGCCGCCTCCGTGGGCCACCGAGACGGAGCGGACAGGATGACCGATCTCGTGCTCGACGCGGTTCGAGACCGCGCGCAGCGACTCACCCCGGAGGACGCATGACCATCAAGCCCGACCTCTCCCAACCGATACCCGAGACATTCGGCACGGTGCACTTCGTCGGCATCGGGGGATCCGGTATGAGTGGTATCGCGCGGCTGTTCCTCGCCGCCGGTCATTCCGTGACCGGCTCGGATGCGCGCGAGACCGCGACCACGCAGCGAATGCGCGAGCTCGGGGCGGACGTCCACATCGGGCACGACGCGGCGAACCTCGGTCACGCGGACACGGTCGTCGTCACGAGTGCCCTGTGGCCGGACAACCCGGAACTCCTCGAAGCACGCCGCCGGGGAATCCCGGTGCTGCATCGCTCGCAGGCGTTGGCGGCACTCATCGCGTCGCACCGTCTGGTCTCCGTCGCCGGCGCGCACGGCAAGACCACCTCGACGGGCATGATCGTGACTGCGCTGGTGGCGCTGGGGCTCGATCCGTCATTTGTCAACGGTGGCGTGATCCAAGCGCTCGGAACCTCCTCGGGATCGGGCTCGAGCGATCTCTTCGTCGTCGAGGCTGACGAATCGGACGGATCCTTCCTGCTCTACGACACCTCGGTGGCGTTGATCACGAATGTCGATGCCGACCACCTCGACCACTACGGGAGCGAGTCCGCCTTTCTCGATGCGTTCGTCCAGTTCGCCGGCGGAGCGCGTGACCGCGTCGTCATCTCGAGCGACGACCCGGGAGCGGTGTCCGTCACCCGGCTGCTCCGGGAGCGGCACGGCGATCAGGTCATCGTGACGTTCGGAACGGACCCGCTCGCCGATGTCACGGTCAGCGATATTGCCGACGGACCTGGCGTCTCGGCGTCGATCGGATACGGCGGATCCCGCTACCCGATCGCGCTGCGCGTCCCGGGGCGGCACAACGCCATCAACGCAGCGGGCGCGTTCGCGGTGCTCGTCGGCCTGGGGATCGAACCCGGCGAGGCCGTTCGCGGGATCGAGGGATTCGGCGGCACGGAGCGACGGTTCGAACTCCACGGCGTCGAGCGCGGCGTTGCGGTCTACGACGATTACGCCCACCATCCGACGGAGGTCGCTGCAGCACTCGCCGCCGCGCGCAGCGTCGTTGGGTCCGGTCGGATCATCGCCATCCATCAGCCGCATCTGTATTCGCGAACCCGCCTCATGGCGGGTGACTTCGCTCGCGTGTACGAGGAGTCCGCGGACCATACCGTCGTGCTCGACGTGTACGGCGCCCGCGAGGACCCGGAGCCCGGGGTCACTGGCGCGCTCGTGCAGGAGCGGTTCGCCGACCAGTCGAAAGTGGACTATCTCCCCGACTGGCCGACCGCCGCTGCTCGAGCTGCAGCGTTGGCGCGCGACGGCGACATCGTGATAACGCTGAGCTGCGGCGACGTCTACCGGATCATCCCGCAGGTGCTCGAGGCGCTCCGCGCGGACAGCGAGGTGACGACGCCGTGAAGCGCCCGGAAGGCTTCGACGAGCGGCTGACACCGAGACAGCCGAGCGGTTCCGATCACGCGAAACCGGCCCCGGGCCAGCCATCGGGAGCAGCCCGCAGTGGTCGCGGGGGACGCGCTGCGGTTCGGGAGCGACCTGCATCCGCCGCGAGGGCTCGCGCGTCGTCGGGGGCTGCGACGCCGACGGACGCGAGTGCCGGCGCGAAGGACGGTGCCGGGGCGAAGGACGGTGCCGTGGTGAAGGCTGGTGCCGGGGCGAAGGACGCGACTGACGTATCCGCCACGCTCGCGGCCTCCTCTCGCGGGCCGAAGGACGAGGCGGCAGCGCGCCTCCGGCAAGAATCGGCGGCGGCGCGCGCTCGGGTCCAGGAGGCAGCGCAGGCTGAGCGTGTCGCTCGGCGGGCGCGGAAGCTCGCCGAGCGCACCGAAGTGCGGCGCTTCACGCGGCGGTCCCGTCATCGGCGAGCCGCGTGGATCACGGTCGGGGCTGTCGTCGCGGTGTTCGCGCTGTCCATCGTGGTCGCGGTCTACTCGCCGATCATGGCCTTGACGCGCATTGAGGTCGTGGGGACGAGTCGGATCGACCGCACGCAGGTGCAGCGCGCCCTCGACGGCCAGCTGGGCACGCCACTCGCGCGCGTCAATCTCGGCGAGATCAAGCAACAGCTCGCCGCCTTCCCGTTGATCGCCTCCTATGTCACAGCGGAGGAGCCCCCGCACACACTCGTCGTGACGATCACGGAGCGGCAGCCGGTCGTGGCGGTGAAGACGTCCTCGGGGTACGCGCTCGTGGATCCGGCGGGGATCGTGGTCGAGTCCGATCCGCAGAAGCCCGCGAATCTCCCGGAGGCGACGATCGATCCGTCGAAGCTCAACTCTCCGGTCTTCCGGACGATGACCGCGGTGGTGTCATCGCTCCCGGCTCCGATGCGGCCGACCGTCGCAAGCGTGACAGCGTCCACCGCGGACGACGTGACGCTCACGCTGACCTCGGGCTCGAATGTGGTGTGGGGGAGTCCCGAGCACTCTGCCGCGAAGGCGACCCTGCTCGCCGCACTCATCAAGGACCATCAAGCGCGCGATCCACAGACCAAGGTCGAATACGACGTCTCCGCGCCCGACAATGGAATCATTCGATCGCAGGGCTGAGCACCCCGCTGGGCACGGACTTTCGCAGCGTTCCGACGACACGCGGCGTGGCGTTCGGCGCCGCTCCCGGGGCCGCCCGTAGCGTCGTGGACAGCAACTATTAGCAGCAAAATCTCTCAACTTCAAGTGTAGGTTGAGGGTTTTCCACCGGAGGCCGACTGACGTGACCACGAACCACAACTACCTCGCCGTCATCAAAGTCGTCGGTGTCGGCGGCGGCGGCGTCAACGCCGTCAATCGCATGATCGAACTCGGCCTTCGCGGCGTCGAGTTCATCGCGATCAACACGGACGCGCAGGCGCTGCTGCTCAGCGACGCCGACGTCAAGCTCGATGTCGGCCGTGAGATCACCCGCGGTCTGGGCGCCGGCGCCGACCCCGAGGTCGGTCGTCGCGCCGCCGAAGACCACGCAGAAGAGATCGAAGAGGCGCTCGCGGGCGCCGACATGGTGTTCGTCACCGCCGGAGAAGGCGGCGGAACCGGCACCGGTGGAGCGCCGGTCGTCGCCCGCATCGCGAAGTCGATCGGCGCGCTGACGATCGGTGTCGTCACCAAGCCATTCAGCTTCGAAGGGAAGCGTCGCCAGTCGCAGGCCGAGAACGGGGTCGCAGCCCTCAAGGACGAGGTCGACACCCTGATCGTCGTTCCGAATGACCGCCTGCTCGAGATCAGCGACCGCGGCATCTCCATGGTCGAGGCGTTCGCCACGGCAGACCAGGTGCTCCTCGCCGGTGTGCAGGGGATCACCGACCTCATCACCACGCCGGGGCTGATCAACCTCGACTTCGCTGACGTCAAGTCCGTCATGCAAGGAGCGGGGTCGGCGCTCATGGGCATCGGCTCCTCCCGGGGCGCCGATCGCGCGATCAAGGCGGCCGAGCTGGCCGTCGCTTCGCCGCTCCTCGAAGCGTCGATCGACGGTGCGCACGGCGTGCTCCTGTCGATCCAGGGCGGTTCGAATCTCGGAATCTTCGAGATCAACGATGCTGCACGGCTCGTCCAGGAGGCCGTCCACCCCGAGGCGAACATCATCTTCGGCGCCGTCATCGACGACACGCTCGGCGACGAGGTCCGTGTCACGGTCATCGCGGCCGGATTCGACGGAGGCGAGCCGAGCGGACAGCAGAAGGACCGCCGTTCCAGCTGGGTCGACCCCGAACGTCCCGCAGCACACGCAACCGGAGCGGTCGAGGATTCGGCACCGTCCTGGTCGTCGCACGAGCACGAGGCGCCAGCGCAGCGTGCCTCGGACCCGGCCTTCGACGACGACGATGACGAGCTCGACGTTCCCGACTTCCTGAAGTAGCGGGAGCTCGTGGTCGACGACGCAGCGCCGGATCCCGCGCTCGCGGCTCGACTTGCGCGCGCACGGGCGGCTATCGCCGATGCCGCACGTGCGGCGGGACGCACTCCTGAGGAACTGACGCTCATCGTCGTGACGAAGTTCCACCCGGCGTCGCTCGTTCGCGACCTCGTCAGCCTGGGGGTCCTCGACGTCGGTGAGAATCGGCACCAGGAAGCGCAACGCAAGGCTGCGGCCCTTGCCGACCTGGACCTCCGATGGCATTTCATCGGGCAGTTGCAGACCAAGAAGGCGCGGCAGGTCCGCCGGTATGCCAACGTCATCCAGTCGATCGACCGGGAGGCCCTGGTCGACGCGCTGTCCGGTCCCCTCATCGACGCTCCCGCACTCGTGGACGGATTCGTGCAGGTGAATCTCACCGACGATCCCGAACGCGGAGGCGTCGCACCCGACGGCGTGGAGGCGCTCGTCGAACGCGTGCTCGAGACCTCATCCATTCGGTTGAGGGGTGTCATGGCGGTCGCTCCGTTCGGCGAGCCGCCGCGTCCTGCCTTCGCGCGGCTCCGGCGCATCTCGGAGCGCGTGCAGCAGATCGCCCCCGACGCGACGGCGATCTCCGCGGGCATGAGTGGCGACTTCGTCGAGGCGGTAGCGGAGGGCGCGACACACCTTCGCATCGGCACGGCAATCACCGGAAATCGCCCTGCTGCGATCTAGCCTCACTGCAGGGAATCACCGTCACCGATCCTCCGGAGGAACCAATGGCCAACCCGCTCAAGAAGACGATGGTCTACCTTGGCCTCGCCGACGAGGAACTCGAGTACGACGATCCGATCGAGGCCGAGCCCGAGGCTCCTCGAGCGGGCGCGCATCAGGCGCCCCCAGCCGCGCCGGTCGAGAAGGCCCCGGCTCCTGCCGCACCCGTGGCAGTTCCCCATCAGCAGCGAGCGCAGGTCACCCCGCTGCGCCGTGTCTCCGCACAGAAGGCGACCCCGGTCCAGGAAATGAACGAGATCCTCACCGTCCACCCGCGCGAATACAAGGACGCGCAGTCGATTGCCGAGAGCTTCCGCGACGGCATCCCGGTGATCATCAACCTCACGCAGATGACCGAGGGCGACGCGCGCCGGATGATCGACTTCGCGTCGGGCCTGTCGCTCGGCCTCTTCGGGAAGATCGAGCGGGTGACGAACAAGGTATTCCTGCTGTCGCCGGCGCACATCGCAGTGAGCGGTGAGTCGTCTGCGGTAGAGTCCGACACCGAGGCGTCGTTCTTCGCCCAGTCCTGAACCACCGCACCCGCATCGGGTGCCCAGATCGAGCGAGTTGATGATCGACCGATGGCCTTTGTCGCGACGATCATCTACTTCCTCCTTCTGATCTATTTCTTCGCGCTCTGGGCACGCTTTGCGCTCGACCTCGTCCGGTCCTTCAATCGGGGCTGGCGTCCGCGAGGTGGGCTCCTCGTTGTCGCGGAGGGCGTATTCACCGTGACGGATCCGCCGATCCGGCTGGTGCGTCGGGTCCTGCCGCCGCTCCGGTTGGGGCAGATCGCGCTCGACTTCGGATGGACGATCGTCATGCTGCTCGTCATCATCCTCATGGACATCTTCGGGGCGCTCCGCGGGTGACCCGGATGCCGGCGCGCGAGCCTTGCGCGGCCCGAGGCTTCTGCTGAGGCGGACCAAAGGCACCTCGCGCATGCGTCCGCGGCGCGCCGGGGCCGGGCCTGGTTCGCTGTCGAGCGGACAGCGCGGTGTACCGTATATGCGACCCGGTGCACGCGTGCGAAGCACCCGCGACCGAGCGGACGGCTGGTAGATTCAGGTCCACCCGCACGGTTCTCCCCAACGATCAGCAGTTCTATTGAGGTGACGGCAATGGCTTTGACGCCGGATGACGTAGTCAACAAGCGGTTCCAGCCGACGAAGTTCCGCGAGGGCTACGACCAGGACGAGGTCGACGACTTCCTCGACGAGGTCGTCGGCGAGCTTCGTCGCTTGAACCAGGAGAACGAAGAGCTGCGCCAGCGGCTGCAGGCCGCCGAGTCGGCCGCGCAGCAGGCACCGGCCGCATCTGCACCGGAGGCTCCGGCCGCCGCGCCGACCCCGGCTCCCGTTCCCGTCGCAGCGCCGGCGGTCAATCCGGACGATGACACCGAGGGCACGTCCAACCTGCTGCAGCTCGCCCGCCGTCTGCACGAGGAGCACGTGCGCGAAGGTGCCGAGAAGCGCGACGCGCTCATCGCGGAGGGCCACGCACAGGCCGCACGCCTGGTGGCAGACGCCGAGGCGAAGCAGCGCCAGATCGTGTCTGAGGCCGAAGCCCGTCAGCGTCAGCTGGTGACCGAGGCTGAGACGCAGCAGCGCCAGATCCTCGCGAGCCTCGACCGTGAGCGTACGACGCTCGAGTCGAAGATCGACGATCTCCGCACCTTCGAGCGCGATTACCGATCGCAGCTCAAGAGCTTCATCCAGGGTCAGCTGCACGACCTCGACGCGTCCGGTGGCGAGCAGAACGGTTCGCTCCAGCCGGCGCCCGCATCGGCACAGAGCTTCGGCTCGAACTGACGCGTTGACGGATTCGGTTCCACCGGCCCCGCAGGGCCGCACCGCGAAGGTCAGCGGGCGCGCAATCGCGCTGCTGGCCTTCGCGGCTGTCTGCGTCTGGGCATTCGATCAGATCGCGAAGGCGGTCGTGGTGACGTCCCTCCCGTACGGGACGACCGTGAACGTCATCGGGACCCTGCTGCAGTTCCACTACGTACGGAACCCGGGAGCAGCATTCTCGTTCGGCGTCAGCATGACCTGGGTCTTCACCATCGTGGCGGTCGGCGTGATCGTGGCCATCATCGTCACTGCGCGACGCATTCGGTCCTTCTGGTGGGCGCTGATGCTCGGCATGCTGCTCGGCGGTGCGCTCGGCAACCTCACCGACCGTCTCTTCCGGCCGCCCGGGTTCGGCGTGGGCCACGTCGTCGACTTCATCTACACGCCATGGATGATGCCCGCGATCTACAACGTCGCTGACTCGTTCATCTGCATCAGCATGGCGATCTTCGTGCTGCTCACACTGTTCGGCGTGGGGCTTGACGGCACGCGAGCACCGAGTCGTCGTCGGGACGTCGGACACGACACCCCGTGACCGAATCTCGCAGCCTTCCCGTGCCCGACGGACTGGCGGGCGAGCGGGCTGACGCCGCGCTGGCCAAGCTGCTCGGCTTCAGTCGGACGTTCGCGGGCGAGGTGCTTGCGTCGGGTGGAGCGCGGCTCGACGGGCAGGTGTTGCAGAAGTCCGACCGGCTCGTGGCCGATGCGTGGCTTGAGGTTGCGTGGACGCCCCGCGACGCCCCGCGAGTCGTTCCGGTCGAGGTACCCGGGATGACGATCGTCTACGACGACGCGGACATCGTGGTGATCGACAAGCCGGTCGGAGTCGCCGCCCACCCGTCGCCGGGCTGGTCCGGACCGACCGTGCTCGGGGGGTTGGCTGCAGCGGGCTTCGCGATCGCGACCTCCGGGTCGGCGGAACGGGCAGGGATCGTGCACCGGCTCGACGTCGGCACATCCGGGCTCATGGTGGTTGCGAAGAGCGAGCTCGCATACTCGCGACTGAAGCGCGCGTTCAAGGAACGGACCGTCGAGAAGGTCTATCACGCGCTCGTCCAGGGGCATCCAGACCCCTCCGCCGGAACGATCGACGCGCCGATCGGCAGGCACCCGTCGAATGAATGGAAGTTTGCCGTCGTCGCCGACGGGAAGCCGAGCGTGACCCATTACGAGACGCTTGAGGCCTTCCGCGCGGCGTCCCTGCTCGAAGTGCATCTCGAGACCGGTCGTACGCACCAGATCCGCGTGCACATGGCAGCGACACGGCATCCCTGCGTCGGGGACACCATGTACGGCGCCGATCCCGTGCTCGCCGGCGAGCTCGGGTTGACGCGGCAGTGGCTCGATGCCGTACAGCTCGGTTTCGATCATCCACGGACCGGGGAGTGGGTGTCCTTCGAGGCGTCCTATCCCGAGGATCTGCAGCGCGCGCTCGACACGGTGCGCGCAGCCTCCTGAGCCCGTCTGCTGCCGGGCTTGAACGTCCGACCGCGGGCTTCCTGCCATCCCCGTGATGCTGGCGCAACGGCCCACGCGGCCACGCCGAGGATGTCGTCGGCCGCGATTAGGCTTACTCCACCAGCGTCGATCGAGAACAGGGGTCCCGTGACCAGCTCCGATTCCTTCGTCCACCTTCACGTGCACAGTGAGTACTCGATGCTCGATGGCGCTGCACGAATCGGTCAGCTGGTGTCCGAAACCGCCGCGCAGGGCATGCCCGCGGTCGCGGTGACGGACCACGGCAACATGTTCGGCGCGTTTGACTTCTGGAAGACGGCGACGGCGGCAGGAGTCAAGCCCATCATCGGCACGGAGGCCTACCTCACGCCCGGGACGCACCGGTCCGACAAGACGCGCGTCCGGTGGGGCGATGGTGGTGGCGACGACGTGTCCGGGTCGGGCGCCTACACGCACATGACGATGTTCGCTGCAACCACGGAAGGGATGCACAACCTCTTCCGGCTGTCGTCGCTCGCCTCGATCGAGGGGTATTACTTCAAGCCACGGATGGACCGGGAACTCCTCGAGCGCTACCACGACGGCATCATCGCGACGACAGGGTGCCCATCCGGAGAAATCCAGACGCGCCTCCGCCTTGGCCAGCTCCAGGAAGCCCGGCAGGCCGCTGCAGACTTCCGAGACATCTTCGGCGCCGAGAACTTCTTCGCGGAGATCATGGACCACGGTCTCGGAATCGAGCGTCGGGTGATGAGCGACCTCATCGACCTTGCGAAGGACCTCGGGCTTCCGCTCGTCGCGACCAACGACCTCCACTACACGCACGCCGGCGACGCGACCTCGCACGCCGCGCTGCTGTGCGTCCAGTCCGGATCGACGCTGAACGATCCCAATCGGTTCAAGTTCGACGCGGACGAGTTCTATCTGAAGACGCCGGCGCAGATGCGCCATCTTTTCCGAGACCACCTCGACGCCTGCGACAACACGCTCGCGATCGCGGAGCGATGCGACGTGCAGTTCAACACTGCGGCGAACTACATGCCCCGATTCCCGGTGCCGGAGGGTGAGACCGAGGAAAGCTGGTTCGTGAAGGAGGTCGAGAAGGGCCTTCACTACCGCTACCCCGACGGCATTCCGGAAGCCGTCCGCAAGCAGGCGGACTACGAGGTCGGGATCATCACGCAGATGGGGTTTCCGGGCTACTTCCTCGTCGTCGCCGACTTCATCAACTGGTCGAAGAACAACGGCATTCGCGTCGGCCCCGGTCGTGGCTCCGGCGCTGGCTCCATGGCCGCCTACGCAATGCGGATCACGGATCTCGACCCGCTGAACCACGGATTGATCTTCGAGCGGTTCCTCAACCCCGACCGCGTGTCGATGCCCGACTTCGACGTCGACTTCGACGACCGTCGCCGCGGGGAGGCGATCAGGTACGTCACCGAGAAATACGGCGACGAGCGGGTCGCACAGATCGTGACCTACGGCACGATCAAGGCGAAGCAGGCGCTGAAGGACTCATCGCGCGTCCTCGGCTTCCCATTCGGCATGGGCGAGAAGCTGACAAAAGCGATGCCGCCGCCCGTCATGGGGAAAGACATTCCGCTCACCGGAATCTTCGACAAGGAGCACCCGCGCTACAAAGAGGCGGTCGATGTCCGGACGGTGGTCGAGACAGATCCCGACGCGCGCACTGTCTTCGACACAGCGCTCGGCCTTGAGGGGCTGAAGCGGCAGTGGGGCGTGCATGCTGCCGGCGTGATCATGTCGAGCGAACCGCTCATCGACATCATCCCGATCATGAAGCGCGAGCAGGACGGTCAGATCGTCACGCAGTTCGACTACCCCGCGGCGGAGTCGCTCGGTCTGATCAAGATGGACTTCCTTGGGCTGCGGAACCTCACGATCATCAGCGATGCGCTCGACAACATCCGGAGCAACCGAGGGGTCGAGCTCGATCTCGAGACGCTTCCCCTTGAAGATCCGGAGGCGTACGCGCTGCTGCAACGCGGCGACACGCTCGGCGTGTTCCAGCTGGACGGCGGCCCGATGCGTGGGCTGCTCCGGCTGATGAAGCCCGACAACTTCGAGGACATCTCGGCGCTCATCGCCCTCTACCGCCCGGGCCCCATGGGCGCGAACTCCCACACGAACTACGCCCTGCGCAAAAACGGTGAGCAGGCGATCACGCCCATCCACCCGGAGCTCGCCGAACCACTGGCAGACATCCTCGACACCACCTACGGCCTGATCATCTACCAGGAGCAGGTGATGGCGATCGCGCAGCGTGTCGCGGGGTTCTCACTCGGCCAGGCGGACATCCTCCGACGCGCGATGGGGAAGAAGAAGAAGTCCGAGCTCGACAAGCAGTACGCCGGGTTCGAGCAAGGCATGCGTGAGAACGGCTACTCGCCTGCCGCGATCAAGACGCTCTGGGATATCCTCCTGCCGTTCTCGGACTATGCGTTCAACAAGGCGCACTCGGCGGCGTACGGGCTCGTCAGCTACTGGACCGCGTTTCTCAAAGCGCACTACCCAGCCGAGTACATGGCCGCGCTCCTCACCAGCGTCGGCGATGCCCGCGACAAGCTCGCGCTCTACCTGAACGAGTGTCGGCGCATGGGCATCAACGTCATGCCGCCGGATGTCAACGAGTCGATCGGCTTCTTCGCGGCGGTTGGGGATGACATCCGATTCGGTCTCGGCGCCGTGCGGAACGTCGGGTTCAACGTGGTCGATGACATCGTCGCGGCCCGGACAGACCGGGGACGATTCGAGTCGTTCCACGACTTCCTCCGCAAGATCCCGATCACGGCGTCGAACAAGCGCACCGTCGAGTCGCTGATCAAGGCGGGCGCGTTCGACTCGTTCGGCGACACCAGACGTGCGCTCGTCGAGATCCATGAGTCGGCCGTGGAGGCCGCTGTGAAGGTCAAGCGCGACGAGGCGCATGGAAACGTCGGCTTTGATTTCGACAGCCTCTTCGCGGAGGACGCGGAAGCGTCGCCGTCCCTTGTCGTCTCGCAGGTACCGTCGCGTCCCGAATGGGCGAAGCGCGACAAGCTTGCGTTCGAACGCGACATGCTCGGGCTCTATGTGTCCGACCACCCACTCGCCGGTCTCGAGCTCGAACTGGCGAAGCATCAGTCGACGACGATTGCGGATCTGCTCTCAGCCGACGACGGTATCGACGGCGAGACCGTCACCGTCGCGGGGCTGCTGACGAGTGTGCAGCACCGCGTGGCGAAATCGAGCGGCAACCCATACGGCATCGTGCAGATCGAGGACTTCGGCGGTGAGATCGGCGTGATGTTCCTCGGGAAGACGTATCAGGAATTCGGGCCCTCGCTGACGCCGGATGCGATCGTCGTGCTTCGCGGGCGCGTCACCGTCCGCGACGATGGCAAGGCGCTCCATGCGGTGAGCATGTTCCAGCCGAATGTCGGCGACTCTGCGTCGAGCGGTCCGCTGACGTTGTCGCTCCCGGAGCGTCGCGCGACAACCGAGACGGTGAGTGAATTGGCCGCTGTTCTGGCCCGACACTCCGGGTCGACCGAGGTCAGGCTTCGCCTCCTCCGCGACGACGCGGCGCGCACATTCGAGATCCCGTTCCCCGTCCACGTCACGCCCGACCTCTTCGGCGAGCTCAAGAGCCTGCTTGGCCCGTCATGCCTCGTCTAGCGCACCGGTAACCTGGTCTCCTTATGATGCGACGTATCGACCTGCGTGGCGGCCTCCCTGACCGCGCGACGCTGGCCGCGATGATGCCGCGTTCCGTCGGTGATATTGCCAGCGCAACCGACGCCGCGCGGGAGCTCGTCGATGGCGTCCGATCCGGTGGTCTCGTCGCGCTTCGCGCGCAGGCGGAGCGTTTCGACGGCGGGGCTCCCGACTCGGTCCGCGTGCCTGCGGAGATGCTGCAAGCGAGCGTGGCATCGCTCGCGCCCCGGTTGCGGTCGGCGCTCGAGGCGTCGATCGACCGTGTGCGAACGGCCTCGGCGGCCCAGATCCCGTCAGCATCCACCACGCTTTTCCCCGATGGGGGCGTGGTGGAGCAGCGGTGGCAGCCCGTTCGGCGTGTCGGCCTGTATGTTCCCGGCGGCAAGGCTGTCTATCCGTCGAGCGTGGTGATGAACGCCGTCCCCGCGCTGGTCGCCGGCGTCCAGTCGATCGCAATCGTCTCCCCTCCGCAGCGCGCCCACGCTTGGGGCGTTCATCCCACGATCCTCGCGGCGACACACCTCCTCGGCGTCGACGAGGTCTACGCGATCGGCGGTGCGGGAGCCATCGGCGCTCTCGCATACGGCGTTCCGGAGATCGATCTCGAACCGGTCGACCTGATCACCGGGCCCGGCAACAACTACGTTGCAGCCGCAAAGCGCCTTGTCCGGGGCGTCGTCGGGATCGATGCGGAAGCCGGTGCCACCGAGATCCTCGTCATCGCGGACGACTCGGCGAATCCCGCGTTCGTAGCGGCCGATCTGATCAGCCAGGCGGAGCACGACGAACAGGCCGGAAGCGTACTGGTCACCACGTCGGAGGCGTTTGCTGACCGGGTTGAGGCCATGATCCCGGAGCAGGTTGGTTCCTTGGCAACGGCAGCGCGCCTCCAGACCGCGCTGGAAGGGCCGCAGTCGGCAGTCGTTCTTGTGGATTCACTCGCGGATGCTGCTGCGGTGAGCAATGCGTACGCGCCCGAACATCTTGAGATTCAGACGGCCGCAGATGAGGCGGTCGTGGAGTTGATCGATGCCGCGGGAGCAATCTTTGTCGGCCCGAGCTCGCCGGTCAGCGTCGGAGACTACCTCGCCGGATCGAACCATGTCTTGCCAACCGGCGGACAGGCGCGGTTCAGCTCCGGGCTCAGCGCGAGCACGTTCCTCCGGCCGCAACAGCTCATTCGCTACGGTGCGAGCGCACTCGCCGCGGTTGCACCGCACATCGAGGTCCTTGCCGCCGAAGAACACCTCCCCGCACATGGCGCTGCCGTGGCCGTTCGTGCACAGCACGACGCGTGAGGCTGAGCGTCTGACCGCGACCCGGTAGCCTGATCCGACCATGTTCTGCCCGTTCTGTCGCCATCCTGACTCGCGCGTCGTCGACTCGCGCACCACCGACGACGGCACGGCGATCCGCCGACGTCGTCAATGCCCGAACTGCGGGCGTCGGTTCTCGACGACGGAAACAGCGAGCCTCAACGTTGTGAAGCGGAATGGCGTTCTCGAACCGTTCAGCCGCGAGAAGATCATCTCCGGCGTACGGAAGGCCTGTCAGGGGCGGCCGGTCACCGATGGTGATCTGGCCATCCTCGCCCAGAAGGTCGAGGAGACCGTTCGCGCTTCTGGGGCGAGCCAGGTCGACGCGAACGAAATCGGTCTGGCAATTCTCGCACCGCTCCGTGAGCTCGACGAGGTCGCCTACCTTCGATTCGCAAGCGTGTACCAAGCGTTCGAGTCGCTCGAAGACTTCGAGGACGCGATCGGTCAGCTTCGAGTCGATCACCATGGCACGGTCGACGCTGCGGACGAGCGAGCATGAGCGCGGGAATGGCGGAGGCCTTCGTCCGCAACGCGTACCGAATCGTCTTCCGCGTCGTGTTCGCGCCGATGGATCCTGAGCGCGCGCATCATCTGGCGTTCGCTGTCATCCGGGTCCTTCCGCGGATCCCGATCATCCGCGGCGTGCTCGAGCACTACGGTCGGCCGGGAGCCGCGGACGGCGTCACGACCATGGGCATTCACTTTCCATCGCGGTTCGGCCTTGCTGCGGGCTTCGACAAAGACGCGAAGGGAATCGCAGGGCTCGGGTTGCTCGGGTTCGGGCACGTCGAAGTCGGCACTGTCACCGCACGAGCGCAGCCAGGCAATGAGCGACCTCGCCTGTTCCGACTGATTGCGGACCGCGCGCTGATCAATCGGATGGGCTTCAACAACGATGGTGCGGATCGAGTCGCGCGTCGACTCGAGCGTGCGCGTCGTCGTCCCGGCCGGCCGGTCATCGGCGTCAACATCGGTAAGAGCCGAGTCGTGAGCGTCGACGCGGCGACGGAGGACTATGTCACCTCGACGCGCACGCTCGCACGGTTCGCGGATTACCTCGCCGTGAACGTCAGCTCCCCGAACACTCCGGGCCTCCGCGGGTTGCAAGCGATCGATCAGCTCCGCCCGCTTCTCAGCGCTGTTCAGGAGGCGGCCGGCAGTACTCCGGTCCTCGTCAAAATCGCCCCGGACCTCACCGACGACCAGATCGATGGGATTGCGCAACTCGCCGTTGAGCTTGGGCTTGCCGGACTGATCGCGACGAACACCACCATCGGGCGCGAGGGGCTACAGACGTCGTCCGACACGATCTCGTCGATCGGCGACGGAGGGCTGTCCGGCGCGCCGTTGCGTGATCGCGCACTCACGGTGTTGCGGCGGGTTCGAAGCGCGGTCCCCCCAGAGATGTGCGTCATCGCGGTCGGGGGAGTCACGAGCGCCCAAGATGTGCAGGACCGGCTCGATGCGGGGGCAACGCTCGTGCAGGGCTACACGGCGTTCCTCTACGAGGGACCAACGTGGGCGATGCGCATCAATCGGGAACGGCGCCGTGCCGTGTCTCGGAAGGCGCGTGCACAGGCAGCGGCCTCCCGGCACCAGCCGGACGCGCCCGCTACTTCGGGTACTCGCCGCGCTTGACCTGCGGCTTCGGCAGCCGCAGGAATCGCATCTGGAACGAGCGATTCACGATGTACCAGAAGGTGCCGCGCTGAACCGAACCGAACTTCGCGGTGAGTTTGCGGCCGAGAATGCGCCAGGTGATGAACGCGTCGAGTGCGAAGAGCGCGACGAACGCCCAGATGAGCAGCATCGCGATGTTCGCGAGCGCGCCGCCGACCGTGGATGTCAGCAGGACGATGAACATGATCGGCAGCATGACCTCGCCGAGGTTCCATCGCGCGTCGATGTGGTCGCGAACGAATCGTCGCTGCTCACCGCGGTCCCGCGCGGCGAGGTATCGCTCCTCTCCGTTCGCCATACCGGCACGAGCCCGATCACGCTCCTGATTGAGCCGAGCGCGAGCGGCCTTTCGGTCCGCGGGGGTGGCGCCGACGAGCGGTCGACGATTCGCTGCTTCGCGCTCGCGACGGCTCGGCGTCGGACGACCCTTGCCCGGACCTGTCGGCCCGTCCGCCTGGGTCGTCGTCGTGTTCGTCTTCGGTGCCGCTTTGGCCACGGTGTTCCTCGATCCGTATCGCGCTCCGTTCGCACCGGCTCCGAGGTCGACCCTCAGGCCGCCACGGGCCGCCTCCTAAGATTACCGGCATGACCGAACCCGCACAGTCCGCACCCGCCACCGATGCGTCCCTGCTCGACGCCGTACGCGAACAGGCGCATGCGGGCCTCCCCGCGACGATCGCGGACCTCTCGCGCCTCGTGCGGATTCCATCGGTCTCATGGCCTGCGTTCGATCAGTCCCAGGTCCAGCGGAGCGCTGAGGCGGTCGTCGAACTCGCAACGAGCACAGGGTTGTTCGACGATGTCCGCATCGTCCGATCCGCGGAGTCCGGCGGCGCTGACGATGCTGATAGCGCGACAGGAGAGCCGTCGCTCGGGCAGCCTGCGGTGCTTGCAACCCGTGGTGCACGGGACGGGCGGCCGACCGTCATGCTCTATGCGCACCACGATGTGCAGCCGCAGGGCGATGATGCGCTGTGGGAAACGCCACCGTTCGAACCCACGCTGCGCGGCGAGCGCCTGTACGGGCGTGGTGCTGCCGACGACAAAGCCGGCGTCGTGACGCACATCGCCGCACTCCGTGTGCTCCGCGCGGTCCTCGGCGATGACCCAGACCTCGGCATCGTGCTCTTTGTCGAGGGAGAGGAAGAGGCCGGCTCCAGGTCCTTCGCAACCTTCCTCCGTGAACAGCACGATGCCCTCGCTGCTGACGTGATCATCGTCGCTGACAGCGACAACTGGTCGACGGAGGTTCCCGCCATCACCGCGACCCTTCGCGGCAACGTCACCTTCAAGTTGACGGTCAGCACCCTTGAGCACGCGTCGCACAGCGGGATGTTCGGCGGCGCCGCTCCGGACGCCATGATTCCGATGGCTCGGCTTCTCGCGTCGTTCCACGCGCCCGATGGACAGCCAGCGGTCGAGGGGCTGCGGTCATATGACGGTCCGGTTCCCGAGCGGTCCACCGATCAGCTTGCGGCCGAGGCTGCATTCCTCCCCGGCGTGCAACCTGTTGGAACGGGCCCGGTGCTGGGGCGCATGTGGTATCAGCCGTCGATCACCGTCACGGGTATGGATATCCCGAGTGTGGCGAACGCGTCGAATACGCTTCTTCCGACCGTATCTGCGCGCGTGTCGGTGCGCGTCGCCCCGGGGCAGAGCGCGCGCGAGGCCTTTGACGCAATTGATCGCCACGTCCGGTCCAATGTCCCGTTCGGCGCACACGTGACGATTTCCGACCTCGACACCGGTGACGGCTTCCTGGTGGACACGCGCGGATGGGCAGTGCAGGAGGCCCGCACAGCCATGCGCGAAGGATGGGGTGCCGAGCCGGTCGAGCAGGGGATCGGAGGCTCGATTCCGTTCGTTTCGGACCTCGCGCAACAGTTCCCGGACGCGCAGATTCTCATCACCGGTGTCGAAGACCCCGACACGCGGGCCCACAGCCCGAACGAGTCCCTGCATCTCGGTGTCCTCCATCGAGGCATCACGGCGGAAGCGATCCTTCTCGTCCGGCTTGCGCTCCGCGACCAAGGCTGACCCGGTCACACGTCCCGTCGGGATGCCCATCGCCGGCAGGGCGGTGGACCTGCCGGCGCTGTCGGCACCCGTGCTTACAATCGAGACAGGCGTGTGAAGCGCACCGCAGAAGAGGGAGACGGCAATGACCGACACCACCATCACCACGAAGCCGGACGCGCCGGTCGAGACGCCGGTCCACGGCGTTCTGCTCTCGGATGCCGCTGCGAGCAAGGTGGCCAGCCTGCTCGCTCAAGAAGGCCGCGATGACCTTCGGCTGCGGCTCGCCGTTCAACCGGGCGGCTGCTCCGGACTCATCTATCAGCTCTACTTCGATGAGCGACTGCTTGACGGCGACGCGGTCGCGTCCTTCGACGGCGTCGAGGTCGTGGTCGACCGGATGAGTGTCCCGTACCTGGACGGCGCGACGATCGACTTCGAAGACACCATCCAGAAGCAGGGCTTCACCATCGACAATCCCAACGCGCAGGGCAGCTGCGCATGCGGCGACAGCTTCCACTGACTCGCTCCGTACGCGGGGTGAGCACGGTTCGATCCATGGGCGAGACGAACGGGCGTACGCCGTCCTTCCGACCGCTGTGATGGGGCTGCGCAGCGCGTTGGAGACCAGTCTCTGAGCGGATCAGAAGGCGGCCATACACGCGCGGCCCGTGCACGAGGCGCCTGTCGCTGCGAGTAGGCTAGGAGTTGTTCCAACGAAGCTGGGACAGACCGTGCGTCGACCAAAACCGGCACCGGGATCCCCGCTTCACGACCTTCCGAGAGGTAATAGTGCGTTCGAATCGCCGTAAACGTTGGGCAGTCATTCCGCTGGCTGTCGGTCTGGTCGTCGCACTGGCCGGCTGCACGCAGGAGCAGTTGCACGGCTGGCTTCCCGGCACGAATACGACGGTCAACACGACGAATCACACCTCGAGCGTCGTCGGTCTCTGGGTGACGAGTTGGATCGTCCTCCTGCTCGTGGGGTTGATCGTCTGGATCCTGATCATCTGGGCCGCGGTCATGTTCCGTCGGCGGAAGGGTCAGACTGGCCTGCCCATCCAGCTGCGCTACAACATGCCGGTCGAGATCTTCTACACGGTCGTCCCGCTGATCCTGGTCCTGGGGTTCTTCGCGTTCACGGCGAAAGACCAGGCCGCCATCGAGAAGCCGTTCGCTCACCCGGACGCGACGATCCACGTCTACGGCAAGCGCTGGGCGTGGGACTTCAACTACATCGACACGAGCAATCCGAACCAGAGTGTCTACACCCAAGGGATCCAAGCCCAGGAGATCCAGGGTGCGAACGGTGCGATCAAGACGAACGAGCTGCCCACCCTGTATCTCCCGCAGGGCAAGAAGGTGCGGATCGAACTCTCGTCGCGTGACGTCAACCACTCCTTCTGGATCATCGACTTCCTCTACAAGAAGGACATGATCCCGGGTCGACTCAACGACGAATACGTGATCCCCGAGAAGCTCGGAACCTACGCCGGCAAATGCGCGGAGCTCTGCGGCGAGTACCACTCGCTGATGCTGTTCCAGGTGAAGGTCGTGACCCCTCAGCAGTACGACACCTACCTGGCTTCGCTGAAGAAGGCCGGGAACGTGGGTCTGCTCGGGAGCGAGTACAACACCAACACGAATCAGCCGAACAATGTGACGCCCGTCCAGGCGTCAGGTGCAAACAAGTAAGGCGCACACCGATGACCACTTCTTTCGTCGGCCAATCTGCTCCGACCGCGGCGCCGGGCTATCAAGCGTCGCGTGTGGGGCGGAAGGGCAACGTGATCGTCCAGTGGATCACGTCCACTGACCACAAGACGATCGGGTACATGTACCTGATCACCTCCTTCTTGTACTTCCTCCTCGCCGGAGTGATGGCACTGGTGATTCGTGCGCAGCTCTTCGAGCCGGGCTTGAACATCGTCGCGACCAAAGAGCAGTACAACCAGCTCTTCACCATGCATGGCACGATCATGCTGCTGCTCTTCGCGACGCCACTGTTCTCGGGATTCGCAAACGCGGTCATGCCGCTCCAGCTTGGCGCCCCTGACGTCGCGTTCCCGCGCCTCAATGCATTCGCGTTCTGGCTCTACTTCTTCGGAGGCCTGGTCGTTGTCGGCGGTTTCCTGACACCACAGGGCGCCGCGTCATTCGGGTGGTTTGCGTATGCGCCGCTGTCGGACACGACTTTCACACCCGGGCTCGGCGGTTCGCTCTGGGTGTTCGGTCTCGGCCTGACCGGATTCTCGACCATCTTGGGCGCCGTCAACTTCGTCACAACGATCATCACGATGCGCGCCCCCGGAATGACGATGTTCCGGCTCTCGATCTTCACGTGGAACACGCTGGTCACGTCACTGCTCGTTCTGATGGCGTTCCCGGTCCTCGCAGCGGCGCTGTTCGGGCTCGGGCTCGACCGCGTGTTCCACGCGCAAATTTTCAATCCCGCAAACGGCGGAGCGCTGCTCTGGCAGCACCTGTTCTGGTTCTTCGGGCACCCAGAGGTGTACATCATCGCGCTCCCGTTCTTCGGGATCGTGACCGAGGTGTTCCCGGTCTTCAGCCGGAAGCCGGTGTTCGGGTACAAGACGCTGGTCTACGCGACCATCTCGATTGCAGCGCTGTCCGTGACGGTCTGGGCGCACCACATGTACGTAACCGGTGCAGTTCTGCTGCCCTGGTTCTCGCTCATGACGATGCTGATCGCGGTGCCCACCGGCGTGAAGATCTTCAACTGGGTCGGAACGATGTGGCGGGGATCGGTGACGTTCGAAACGCCCATCCTCTGGGCGATCGGCTTCCTGATCACCTTCACCTTCGGTGGTCTGACGGGCGTCATCCTCGCCTCACCGCCGCTCGACTTCGCGCTATCCGACTCCTACTTCGTGGTTGCGCACTTCCACTACGTCGTCTTCGGAACCGTGGTCTTCGCGATGTTCTCCGGGTTCTACTTCTGGTGGCCCAAGTGGACGGGCAAGATGCTCAATGAGCGGCTGGGCAAGATCCACTTCTGGCTGCTGTTCATCGGCTTCCACACGACCTTCCTGATCCAGCACTGGCTCGGCGTCATCGGGATGCCCCGTCGGTACGCGACCTACCTGCCACAGGACGGGTTCACGTGGATGAATCAGCTGTCGACGATCGGCGCGATGCTGCTCGGAATCTCGATGATTCCGTTCGTCTTCAACGTGTACGTCACCGCGCGGAACGCGCCAAAGGTCGCCGTAAACGACCCGTGGGGCTACGGACGCTCGCTCGAGTGGGCGACGTCGTGCCCGCCGCCGCGGCACAACTTCACGTCCATCCCTCGCATCCGGTCCGAGTCGCCAGCATTCGACCTGAACCACCCCGAAGCGGGTATCCCGATCGGGTTCGGTCCCCTCTCTGACGCTCCGGATGCCGCAGTGCACGACGCCGGGATCGGACGGACCAAGAATCCGGGCGCGAGCAGCGGCCAATCGATCTGACGCACAAGGAGTAGTGAAAAGCCGCCATGCGCGCCAACATCAACCTGTTCTGGATCATCGCGATCTTCTTCTTCCTCTCGGATGCCATCTACACGATCTTCGGGGTCATGTACTACGGTCATCCGGAGTGGGTCGGCACGGTGGCGATCGGACTGACCGGTGTCTTCGGAGTCTTCATCGCGTTCTACCTCGGGCGCACGCTCTCAGCGCAAGGCGGCACGCTCCCTGAGGACCGTCCAGACGCCAACATCGAGGACGGAGATGCCGAGCAGGGCCACTTCAGCCCCTGGTCATGGTGGCCGATCATGCTCGCAGGCTCAGCGTCGATCTGCTTCCTCGGCGTGGCCGCTGGTTTTTGGATTTCGTCCATCGGAATGGCGCTCGGTGCGGTTTCGCTGGTCGGGTGGGTGTACGAGTATTACCGAGGGAACTTCGGTCACTGACCGAGTCCCACGGATTGACGGGCGGCGCCGCTTCGGCGCCGCCCGTCGTATGAATCGGGAATGGAATGCGGCCCAATCTGTTCCTCGAGTAGGCCGTCATCCGATGAAAGGAGTCACCGCAGGTGACTGACAAGCGCACACTGATCGTCTTCGGCGCGACCGGGGATCTCGCGGCCCGGCTGCTTCTTCCCGGGCTCGGAACGTTCCTGCAATCCGGGCGCGCTGTGCCCGTCCAGCTGATCGGCACCGGACGAAGCGAGCGCAATCCGGAGCAATGGCGCTCGGTGGTGGAGAAGGCGTTCGCGTCGCAAGACGTGAAAGGCCCGGAGGTTGACGCGACACTGGCGACCACTGAATTTGTCCAGGGCGACCCGACTGACCCGGATCACCTCCGTCGGCTCTTCGATGCCGCCGATGCCGAGCCCGTTCTCTACTTTGCGCTGCCGCCCCAGATTGCTGCGGCGATCTGCGAGGCGCTCCAGCATGTCGACTTGCCGGAAGGGACGACGCTCGCGTTCGAGAAGCCGTTCGGTACCGATGCGGCGAGCGCACGACGGCTGAACGACTCGGTCCTCGGCCTCGTACCGGAAGACCGCATCCACAGGACCGACCACTTCCTGGGCCGGACAACGGTGCTCAACATCATCGGCCTGCGGTTCGCGAACCGCCTGTTCGAGCCGATCTGGAACGCTGACAACATCGAGAAAGTGGACGTCTTCTACGACGAGACTCTCGGGCTCGAAAATCGGGCGCAGTACTACGACGAGGCCGGTGCACTCATCGACATGATCCAGTCACACCTCCTGCAGGTGCTCGGTCTTGTGACGATGGATGCGCCCGCGGCGATCGACGCCGTCGAGTTCCGTTCATCCCTTGCGCGCGTGCTTCGCTCGACGCGCCTGCTCGGCGGAGACCCGGCGATCGCGTCGCGCCGTGCTCGGTACACAGCGGGTGCGATCGGCGGAAAAGACCTCCCGGCCTACATCGATGAGAAGGGCGTTGAGCCGTCTCGGCAGACCGAGACCCTTGCCGAAGTCACGGTCGAGGTCGACAACGCACGCTGGGCGGGTGTTCCGTTCACCCTCCGATCTGGAAAAGCACTCGGCGTCGCTCGCAAAGAAGTTCTCATCACGTTCAAGCCGGTACCGCGATTGCCGTCCGGTCTTCGTGGGCGTCCGAAGACCGACACACTCCGGATCGTGCTGAACCCTGACGAGATCGAGTTGAGCGTCTCAGCAAACGGCGGCGGCAATCCGTTCGAAATGGGCCAGATGGTGCTCAGCTCGTCATTCAGTGATGGCGAGCTCACCCCGTACGGCGAGGTGCTCAACGGCATCTTCCATGACGATCCACTGCTGTCGATCCGCGGGGACGTCGCGGAACGGTGCTGGGAGATCCTCGAACCAGTGATCGACGCGTGGCGGAAGAATGTCGTGCCGCTTGAGGAGTATCGGGCTGGATCTCGTGGCCCCGCTGACTGGGAGTCGTCCTCCTGACGCGACGCCTCCTTGCGCGGCCGCAGGTGCGGCTGATCAAAGGTCGGGCCCCGAAGCACATGCGCTTCGGGGCCCGACCTCTGCGGTTCTGCCGGAGCGAAGGTGGGCGGCCGCGGATCATGCGCGCCTGCTCAGCCCTCCGTTCAGCCTCCTGGCCTATCCGCCAGCCACCTGGCACTACTGGTTCGACCAGTCCCGACCTCAGGGTCTGTGCCGTCCGGCTCGATGGGCTCGTTCCGGGTGGACTCCACCCGGGCTAGCTAGATGGGATCGACGAGACCGATGCGTACAAGCTCTTCCCAGATGCCAGCACCGTCGGGTGCGTACATCCAGGGCGCTTCGGAGGACTTGTTGCGTTCCTGCGCGCGAGAGCGTCCGCCGGCGAGTACCGCCTCGCTCGTCGACAACTGTCTGATCGCGATCCCCGCCACGTGGTCGGCCTGCTGGCTCACGAACTCGCCATAGAGCTCTTCGTCGTGTTGGCCGTCGTCGCCGATGAGCAGCCACTCGATGTTCGGGAAGTCATCTGCGAGGCGACGAAGGCTCTCCTGCTTGTGCAGACGGCCGCTGCGGAACAGTCGATCGTGCGTCGGGCCCCAGTCGGTGAGGAGCATCGTCCCGGCCGGGTACATGTTGCGCGTGAGGAATCGCTCGAGTGTCGGTGCCACGTTCCATGCGCCCGTGGAGAGGTAAATGACCGGGGCGCCCGGATGCTGCGCGAGCACGCGCTCGTACAGAACGGACATCCCGGGCACAGGGCGACGCGCATGCTCGGTGAGCACGAACGAGTTCCACGCCGCCAGGAGGGGCCGCGGCAGGCTGGTGACCATCACGGTGTCGTCGACGTCGGAGAGCAGGCCGAACCGGGTCTCGGGATCCACGATGAACACGTGCGCGACCACCGAGCGCAGTCCTTCGGCGGTCAGTGTGATCGTGCGCCAGCCGGGCTCGAGATCGATCGGCACCTTGGCGTCGACGACGCCACCGCGGTCCGCCTGCACAGTATGGCTGGAACCCCCTGCAGTCACGGTGACCGTTGCCCCATCGACGGCGACGGAGGTGAAGCTGCGCCAACCTCTGACGCCTTCGAAGGCGGCATCGGATGCGAGTCCGCGCCGCGTCAGGATCACCCGGCACAGCACCCGGATCCAGCCGGGCGCGCCGTAGCCCGTGTACGGAATCACGGTGGGCACCATTCCCCGGGACCGGGCGCGGCGCTCGCGAAGATCTTGCACAGCGTCTTCGATCTGCGCAGCGCGGTGGAGGATCGGCTCGACTCGCGCGAGTTCCTGGGGCGTCCGGTCGGGCACCCGACCATCATTCCATGGACTTCCGGCCCTGGTTCGACCTGGGCCGGGAGACGTACCGTTAGCCGGTCGCCGATATGAGCGCGTGACGAATCCCGAGAACAACTCCATGAGAGTTCCGAGAGTCGCAGGTGAGTGCCAGACAAGTTCTGCGAGAGTTTCGGAGTACTAAGTCAGTCGGTCGCGCATCGCGCGCTATCAAGGAGAACACGTGCTCGTCACCGAGGTTTCGAACGCACTGCCGGGGGGATCATCACTGCTCAGGAATGAGCCGGTCCAGGCCCGCAGTTCGGCGCGGCTGACCGCGCTCCTCGACGCCGCCGCGGCGGTCATCGACGAGATCGGGCTGGAGCGTCTCACGACGGCTATGGTCGCCGAGCGTGCCGGCGCCTCCATCGGAACGGTCTACCGGTACTTCCCGGATCGCATCGCAGTCGTCGAGGCGCTCGCGATGCGGTGCACGCAACGGCTGCGTGATCGATTCCTCTCCGCCATCGACGCGTCCCGCGCGTCGACGTGGCAGGAGGGCTCGGACGCACTCATCGACATGACCGTCGATATGTATCGGACAGAGCCAGGCTTCCGCGCAATCCGCTTCTCTGGCGAGAACGTGGCGACCGACGACGACGATGAGGATCGTCTCGCCTCCTTGGGTGCCGCTGTCGTGACGATCTTCCACGAGCGGTTCGGCATACCCGACACCGAGCGAGTGCGCCGTGCATTCGTGATCCTGGCCGAGTCGTCACATGCCGTCATGGCACGAGCCCATCGTGACCCCTCGCGGCCGGATCGATCGCTCATCGATGAATACCGCGCGATGTCGCGGGGCTACCTTTCCTCCGTGATCGACACGGAGGCTGCCGCCGGCTGATTCCCGGAACACGCGCGGGGGAGACCCGCAGTCAGATCAGTTGAACGCCTTCATCGGCGGTCACGACTGTGTCACGGAATGACATCGGCCCGACCGATGTCGGAGGCGAGGGGTACTGTCAAGCGGGCCGGGCTAGCCGACGACCAGAAGGACACCCCATGATCGAGTTCCGCTCGGTACGCAAGACGTACCCTGACGGCACCACAGCGGTGGACGACTTCAGTCTCGTCATCCCATCGCGCAGCACGACTGTCCTCGTCGGATCGAGCGGATGCGGTAAGACAACCCTGCTTCGGATGATCAACCGCATGGTCGACCCCACTTCCGGCGTTGTCGCGATCGACGGCGACGACGTCGCGGCGGTCCCAGCAGTGGGCCTGCGCCGCCGCATCGGCTACGTGATGCAGAACTCTGGGCTCCTGCCGCACCGCCGCGTTGTCGACAACATCGCGACCGTGCCGCTCCTCACCGGCGTCCCGAAAGCTCAGGCGCGTGCGCGCGCGTTGGAACTGATGGACACGGTCGGACTTGATCGCGGGCTCGCCCAGCGCTACCCCTCGCAGCTCTCCGGCGGACAGCAGCAGCGCGTCGGGGTTGCGCGAGGGCTGGCCGTCGACCCGAACATCCTCCTCATGGACGAGCCGTTCGGCGCCGTCGACCCGCTCGTCCGAAACGACCTGCAAGACGAGTTGATTCGTCTGCAGCGCGATCTCGGCAAGACGGTCGTATTCGTGACGCACGATATCGACGAGGCGTTCAAGCTCGGCGACCAGGTAGTCATTCTCAAGAAGGGCGGCGAAATCGCGCAGCAGGGCACGCCGGCGGAAATTCTCGCCGACCCCGCCGATGACTTCGTCGCTCGGTTCATCGGGGCTGGTCGCGGTCGCCGCGCCCTCCGAATCGAGCAGACGCCGACCGGTCCGGTCGTCGTCGACGGCGACGGTCGTGCGGCGGGTGTGCTGACCGGACCGGTTCCGGTTTCACCCGCCCCCGCTGCATCCGAGCTGCCCTCAGAGGCCGCGGCATCCCCCGAGGATGTCGCGGGTGCTTCGGCGCAGGGTGGGGGCACGCGGTGAACTGGGTGCTGTCGAACCTCGGCACGATCTGGTCCGACACGCTCGCGCACCTTGTGGTGGCGCTCCCGCCGATCGTCGTGAGCTTCGTGCTGTCGGTGCCGATCGGTTGGCTCGTCGTCCGTCTTCGTCGCGCGAATAGCGAATCTGCCGCCGTCCGAGGAGTGTCTCGCGGCGCGGGCGGAGTGATCATCACGGTGTCGTCCTTGCTGTATGCGATACCGTCCCTGCCCCTGTTCATCGCGCTTCCGAGCCTCATCGGGACGAACATTCAGGACCCGATCAACATCGTGATCGCGCTTACCCTCTACGGTCTTGCGCTCATGGTGCGCTCGACGGCCGATGCCTTGGAGAGTGTCGATGCATCGATCCTTGACGCTGCCTCCGCGATCGGCTACTCGCCAGCGCAGCGCTTCTTCCGCGTCGAACTTCCGCTCGCCGGGCCTGTGCTGCTCGCGGGCATCCGCGTCGTGGCAGTGTCGACGATCTCGTTGACCACAGTGGGTGCCGTGCTCGGCGTGATCAGTCTTGGCTCACTGTTCACTGACGGAATCCAACGGGGCATCCCCGAGGAAATTCTCTCCGGCATCGTGATGGTGCTGATCCTCGCGTTCGTGATCGACGCAGTCCTCGTCGGGCTGGCGCGCCTTATCCTCCCGTGGTTGCATCGAACGGCGACCCCGTCCGGGCGCAAGCGTGCGGCGGCACCACGAGAATCGACGGTTGCGTCATGATCATTGGACAGGCATTCGCGTGGGTCTTCGACCCGACGAACTACCCCGGCCCGAGCGGCATTCCTGCGCTCGCGTGGGAGCAGGTCTGGATCACGCTCCTTGCGGTCGCTATCGCGGGGCTGATCGCCGTTCCCATCGGGTACGCGGTCGGACACACTGGGCGCGCACGAGGCTTCGCCATTTCGGTGTCCGGCGGCGTTCGCGCACTGCCGACGCTGGGTGTGCTCACGATTTTCGGCCTTTGGCTCGGAATCGGTCTCCAAGCCCCACTCATCGCACTCGTGATTCTCGCGGTCCCCTCAGTGCTCGCCGGGGCATATGCGGGGGTCGAGTCAGTCGACCCCGTCACGGTCGACGCGGCTCGAGCGATGGGCATGACTGAGTGGCAGATCCTCTGGAAGGTCGAGATTCCACTCGGACTGCCGCTGCTCATCGGAGGCATCCGAGCGGCGGTACTCCAGGTTGTGGCAACAGCGACGCTCGCCGCGTATGTCGGCGCCGGCGGCCTCGGCACCTATCTCTTCAGTGGGCTGAAAGTGCAGAACTATCCGGAGATGCTCGGCGGTTCAATCATCGTCATCGCACTCGCAATTCTCTTTGAGATCCTCCTCGCGATCCTCCAGCGGGCCGTCGTGCCGGCCGGAGTCGCCGCGAAGGGCCGCTCTCGTCGTCGGAACCGCCGCGCGCGGTCGTCTACTCCCATCCTGGAAGGAACCCCCTCGTGATCACAGCAACCAAGATCCGCGCAGCACTCGCCGCTGCGCTCGCCGTCGGCGTGACGGCCGCACTCGTCGGGTGTTCTTCCGGCAATCCGCTTTCAAGCGGCTCTTCCGCGTCCGCTGCGCCGGCTGGCACGATCGTCATCGGATCGCAGCAGTACTACTCGAACACGATCATCGCCGAGCTGTATGCGCAGGTGCTCGCCCACGACGGCTTCACCGTGAAGCGTGACTACAACATCGGGCAGCGCGAGGTTTATCTGCCGCAGATGGAGAAGGGCAACATCGACGTCCTTCCCGAGTACAGCGGCAACCTGCTGCAGTACTTCGACAAGTCGTCGACGGCGTCAAGCCCGGCGCAGATCGCAGCGGGGCTGAAGACGGCACTGCCGAAGACCATCACCGCGCTTCCGGCAGCTCCGGCCACCGACCAGGACAGCTACACCGTCACCAAGGCGTTCTCGGACAAGTGGGGCGTCACATCGCTCGCGCAGCTCAGCAAGGTGACAGTGCCCCTCACGGTCGGAGCGAACTCGGAGTTCAAGACGCGACCGTACGGGCCAGACGGGCTGAAAAAGGATTACGGCGTCACCGTCGGATTCACCGCCATCGAAGACTCGGGTGGCGCGTTGACGGTCAAAGCGCTGAATGATGGCTCGGTGCAACTTGCAGATATCTACACCGCAGACCCAAGCATCAAAGCGAACAACTTCGTCACGCTCAAGGACCCGAAGAACCTGATCCTTCCCCAGAATGTGACGCCGATCGTGTCGAAGAAGGTCAACAGCAAGGCGCAGGCCGACATCGAGAAGGTCGACAAGTATCTGACGACGAGCGCGCTGATCACCCTGAACTCGGAAAGCACCGTGGGCAAGCAGCAGACCTCGGCGATCGCGAAGAAGTTCTTGCAGCAGCATGGGCTGATCTGATCGATCCATGCGATCACGGAGGGCGTCGGGAGACCGGCGCCCTCCGTCGTTCCGGTCGTCATCGACGGTGCGCGACCAAGCGAAGGGCGGAAGGTCTACCGCCGCGGTCTATAGCTGGTGGCCTCGACCGCGGACGGCGGGGAAGTGCGCGACCGATATCCTTGGAGACCGGCGCCGACTCTGTGGGTCGCGCCGCGCCTCCCGATCGAATGTGAGCACAGTGACGAACGAGCCGAACGCCGAGGACCCGCACGCCTACGACTTCCGCGCCATCCAGGCGAAGTGGCAGGCCCGGTGGGAACAGATGGGTCTCTTCACCGTCGACCCCGACGACCGCCGCCCGCGGAAGTACATTCTCGAGATGTTCCCGTACCCGTCCGGTGACCTTCACATGGGGCACGCCGAGAACTGGGCGCTCGGAGACTTCGTCGCTCGCTATTGGCGGCAGCAGGGGTTCAACGTCCTGCATCCGATCGGTTGGGATTCGTTCGGCCTCCCCGCGGAGAACGCGGCGATCAAGCGTGGCGTCGATCCGCGCGAATGGACGTACGCGAACATCGAGCAGCAGAAGGAATCCTTCAAGCGCTACGCGCCGTCATTTGACTGGACCACAGAGATTCACACCTCGGACCCCGAGTACTACAAGTGGAATCAGTGGCTCTTCCTGAAAATGTACGAGAAGGGCCTCGCGTACCGGAAGGACAGCTGGGTCAACTGGGATCCGGTCGATCAGACCGTTCTCGCGAACGAGCAGGTCCTGCCCGACGGCACATCCGATCGCTCGGGCGCGGTGGTCGTCAAGAAGAAGCTGACGCAGTGGTACTTCAAGATCACGGACTACGCCGACCGGCTCCTCGACGATCTCAACCAGCTTGAGGGGCGTTGGCCGGCAAAGGTCCTCGCGATGCAGCGGAACTGGATCGGCAGGTCCGTCGGCGCCGATGTTGACTTCGTCATCGAGGGGCGATCTGAGCCGATCACCGTGTTCACGACCCGTCCGGACACCATCTTCGGCGTGACGTTCCTCGTTGTCGCTCCCGATTCGGACCTCGCGACCGAGCTCGTCGCTGACGCGGGCGTCGACGATGCGACCCGCCGCGCGTTCGACGAATACCTCGTGCAGACGCAGGCCACGAGCGAGATCGACCGCCAGAACGCCGATCGGCCGAAGACGGGCGTGTTCACCGGGCGCTATGCGCTTCACCCGATCACGGGGGAGCGGATGCCGATCTGGGCCGCCGACTACGTGCTCGCGGACTATGGCCACGGCGCCGTCATGGCAGTGCCGGCCCACGACCAGCGTGACCTCGACTTCGCGCGAGTATTCGACCTTCCGATCCGGGTTGTCGTGGACACGAACGCGCCGGTCACCGGCGCGATTCCGGTGATTCCGGAGGGTGCGTCGATCGACGACCTCGATCTTCCGCCGCTCGACCCGAAGTCGACCGGTGTTGCACTCGCCGGGCAAGGGCGCATGATCAATTCCGGTCCGCTTGACGGGATGTCGAAGCAGCATGCCATTCAGGCCGCGATCGAGCTCCTTGAGGAGCGCGGGGCCGGGCGCGCTGCGAAGACGTATCGACTTCGCGACTGGCTGATCTCGCGGCAGCGTTTCTGGGGAACCCCCATTCCCATCATCCACGGCGCCGACGGCACCGAGTACCCGGTCCCCGAGGATGAGCTCCCCGTCCTCCTGCCGAACAGCGCGGGCTTGGACCTGAAGCCGAAGGGCACGTCGCCGCTCGGCGGCGCCACCGAATGGGTCACCGTGCCCAATCCGGTCGACGGATCACCCGCGCGTCGTGACGCGGACACGATGGACACCTTCGTCGACTCCTCCTGGTACTTCCTGCGCTTCCTGTCGCCCCGCGACGACACCCAGGCGTTCGACCCCGAACGAGCCCGGATGTGGGCGCCGGTCGATCAGTACGTCGGCGGCGTCGAGCATGCCATTCTGCACTTGCTCTACGCGCGCTTCGTCACCAAGGTGCTCTTCGACCTCGGCTACGTCGACTTCACCGAGCCGTTCTCGGCGCTCCTGAATCAGGGCATGGTGCTCTCTGGCGGCTCGAAGATGTCGAAGTCGAAGGGAGGCGTGTCCCTCGGCGACGAGCTCGACGCGCACGGTGTCGACGCCATCCGACTCGTCATGGGTTTCGCCGGACCGCCGGAAGACGACATCAACTGGGAAGACGTCTCGCCGGCGGCCTCCGTGCGATTCCTCGCTCGCGCCTACCGACTCGCCGTCGACGTTCGTTCTGCTCCCGACGTTGTCTGGGCCGAAGGCGACCGAGCGCTGCGGCAGGTGACGCATCGATTCCTGCAAGACGCGCCCGGGCTGATGGAGTCCTTCAAGTTCAACGTCGTCATTGCGCGTCTGATGGATCTGGTCAACGTGACGCGGAAAGCTGTCGACCAGGGTCCGGGGCCCGCTGACCCGGCGGTCCGTGAGGCGGTGGAGACAGTCGCGCTCGGTCTCTCGGTATTCGCGCCGTACACCGGGGAAGAGATGTGGGCAAAGCTCGGCTATGAAGCGTCCGTCGCGACATACGGTTGGCGCAAACCCGACCCCACGCTGCTGGTGCAGGATTCCGTCACCGCGGTGGTTCAGGTGAACGGCAAGGTGCGCGACTCGTTCGAGGTCGCGCCCGGGATCGAAGCCGGCGAGCTCGAACGCTTGGCCCGCGATTCGCATGCAGTTCGTCGGTACATCGGTGAGCGCGAGATCGTCAAGGTGATCGTTCGCGCGCCGAAGCTGGTCAATATCGCGATCAAGCCGTAGGGCGCCACTGGTGGCCGCGGGCCCTCCACAGGCTGCATGTCTGTGGCGGACCGCACCCGTGTCGGGAGCGGGAGCGGTTGCTCCCGGGGCGCCAAATAGCGTGAGCTCGTGCTCGACCTTCCGCCTCCGCCCGGGTCGCTCGACGTCCGCGCCGATGGACCGGACTCCCAGATGTCGGGCGACCCGGATTCGCCCCCATCCGGCGCAACGCGGCTGGCGGTGTCGCCCCGAGCCATGATCGTGGTGGCCGGGGTGGTCGCGTTCGTCGTGATCGTCACGATCGCGATGGGAGCCCGGGCTGGCCGGACCACGGAGATCGTGAACCTCGCCCCCTCCGCGAGCGCACCGACAAACCGGCAGTCGACGTCCGGCGACGGGACTCCCAGCGAAGAAGCGCGGACCGCACCGGTCGACGTCGTCGTCCATGTGCTCGGCGCCGTTCTCCAGCCCGGACTGGTGCGCCTCACCGCTGGCGCTCGTGTGGAGGCTGCGATCGCCGCGGCAGGCGGCATCACCGATCGGGCCGACCTCGCTCGGGTCAACCTCGCGCGTCCGCTCATCGACGGTGAGCAGCTCTACGTTCCAGCGACCGGAGAGGTCGACCTCCCGACCCCGTTGCCCCCGAATGTGAGCGGTTCAGACGGCAACGGCGGGTCGGGTGGTGCAGCCGGGTCCGGCACACCACAGGCCGGCTCGCTCGTCAACATCAACACCGCGGACGCTTCCCTGCTCGCCACGCTGCCCGGCATCGGGGCCGCGATGGCCGGCCGGATCATCGCCTGGCGGGAGGCCCACGGTCGCTTCACCGAGATCGATCAGCTCCTCGACGTGTCCGGGATCGGGGCCGTCCGATTCGCCGAACTCGAGCCCCTGGTGACCCTGTGAGCGACCCAGGGCCGGCTTCGGCGATGTTCGCGGGCGGCCGAACGGCATCGGCGCTCAGGGTGGCGATTCCTGCTGCGTGCGTCTGGCTCGCCGCGGCGCTGCTCATCGGAGTACCAGAACGCGCCGTGTGCGTGGCGGTCTGCGTCGCGCTGACACTGGGCGTCACTGCTGGCATCGCCGTGGCTGTCCGCCGGAGACCGCCGATCGCTCGGCTGCGCGCAGCGATTTCTGTGGTACTGCTCGCACTGCTGCTCGTTCTGGCAACGGCCGTCTGCGTCGTGGTCGGCCTGCAGAAGCGATCGTCTCCTGCCGTGCTCGCCGCCACGTCCACTCCCGTCGACCTCGACCTCGAGATCCGTCTCGCTCGAGACATCGAGCCGCGCGACCGCGCCTGGTCGGCCTCACTCGTCGCCGTCCAACAGGGGGATCCAATGGGCGGGGCGGACGCTCGTTCAACCGGTCACGGGCCTCCTGTTCGCGTCATCCCACCCCGGGGCGAGCGCGTGAGCCATATCGGAGCGGGCGCTGTGGTGCGGATTCAGGGCCGGCTCGTCCCGACGGAGCCGGGCGATGCGGCGGTCGCCCTCATCTTCGCGCGCACGACTCCGCTCCTGGTCAGCGCACCACACGCCGCGGACGCGTGGACCGATGCGGCACGGACTGCCTTCGCAGGAGTCGTCGCCCCGCTGCCCGCGCCGGGGGCTGGGCTTCTCAGGGGTCTCGCCATCGGTGACCGATCGGGAATCGACGACGGGACGGATGCCGCGATGCGTGCCGTCGCTCTGACGCATCTCACCGCTGTGTCCGGATCGAACTGCGCGGTTCTCGTGGCTCTCGTCGAGGGGATCGGGCGGGCGCTTCGAGTTCGAACCTCGGTCCGCCTGATCGTCTCGCTTGTCGTGCTTGGCCTGTTTCTCGCACTCGTCCGCCCGGACCCGTCCATCGTGCGGGCAACGATCATGGCTGTCGTTGTACTGCTCTCCGCGAGCGTAGGGCGACGAGGCCGAGGCATTCCACTCCTCGCGCTCGCCGTCGTCGTCATGATCCTGATGGACCCGTGGATCGCTCGATCGTTCGGGTTCACGCTCTCCGTACTCGCCACGGCCGGCGTGTTCGTCGTCGCGCCCGTGCTGGCCGCTGCGCTCGCGCGCCGACTCCCAGCAGCGGCTGCCGCCGCGATCGCTGTGCCCGTGGCCGCGCAGGTGGCGTGCTGGCCCGTGACCGTGCTTCTTGCGCCGGAGATCCCGACCTTCGCGGTGCCCGTCAACATCGTGGCGGAGCCCCTCGCACCCGTCGCCACCGTGTTCGGACTCGGCGCCTGCCTGACCGCTCCGCTGGTGCCGGGGCTTGCGTCGGTCCTCGCTACCATCGCGTGGCTTCCCGCAACGGCCATTGCGATGCTCGCCCGTGCGGCCGCGCAACTTCCTGCTGCGACGATCCCGTGGCCGCCGGGTCCGCTCGGTGCTGCGGTCGCGGCCGGTGTGTCACTCGCGGTGATTGCAGCAGTGCTCGGCAGTCGGGGCCTCCGGCCGGCGGCAGCCGCGAGTGCAGGAGTGCTCGTCATCAGCGGTGTCGCGCTCGTCGCCGTCCCGCAGTTGGTCGTGCGCGGAACCCTGCCGGGCGACTGGAGCGTCGCGATGTGCGACGTCGGGCAAGGGGACGCCACCGTGCTCCGGGATGGCGAGCACGTCGCGCTGATCGACACCGGTCGCGACGACGAACTGCTGAAGCGATGCCTCGACCTGTTGGGCATCGACCGGGTGAGCGTCCTCGTCGTGACGCACTTCGATGAGGATCACGTCCGCGCCGCTCCGTCTATCGCGTCCAGCGTTGACACGGTTCTCATCGGTCCGGTTGCTCGGCCCGGCGACCAGCGCATCGTCGACGATCTCCTTCGGGGCGGAGCCGATGTTCGTCGAGTCGCGGCCGGAGACGTGGTCGCGGTCGGGGACTATGCCCTCCGCATTCTGTGGCCCGAGCCGCACGACGAGGCCGGCGGGAACCCGTCGAGCGTGGTCGTGTCGGCCTCCGCGACGCGGGAGGGCTCATCGTTGTTGTCGGCGTTGCTGCTCGGTGATCTCGGCGAGCGGGCGCAGCGCTCGCTCCGTCACTCGGCTGCTCTGTCGACGGCGTCGGCACACGCGCTCGACGTCGTGAAAGTCTCCCACCACGGCTCTGCCGACCAGGATGCATCGCTCTATGCCGCGGTCGGCGCGCGCATCGGACTCATCGGTGTTGGCGCCGACAACGGATACGGGCACCCGACGCAACGAGCGCTGAGCATGCTCGACCACAGTGGGACCGCGGTCTTTCGCACCGATGAGCGAGGCACCACCGTTCTGTCGCGATCGACAGACCACACCATCCGGGTATGGGCCGAGCGGAACGACGCCGCGGCTGCTGGGGCACGCGCACGTCAGCCCTCCGACTTACACTCGACGTTGCCCCCGACGAGCGAAAGAAGCCATGCCCGCGAAACGAGTCAGCCGGTCCGTAGCAATAGCGCAACTGTCGTGGTCGGACGTCCGCGCCGCTCCGGTGGTGCTCGTCACCGGGCCGGAGCAGTTCCTCGCCGAGCGGGCGACACAACTGCTCCGGCAGCAGCTCGCCGCCATCGATCCCGCCCTCGAGATCTCTGACATCGAGGCCGACCAATATGCGCCGGGATTGATTGCGACGCTTGCGAGCCCGTCGCTCTTTGGGGAGCCGCGCCTCCTGCGCGTGAGCGGGGTCGAAAAGTGCACCGATGCGTTCATCGCCGACATGATCGCGTACCTTGAACGACCCGCCGACGACGTCACCATCGTTCTCCGCCACGGCGGCGGCGTGCGCGGCAAGAAGCTGCTCGATGCCATCAGGAGCGGCTCGGGTGGGGGCATTGAAGTGCAATGCCCCGAGTTGAAGCGCGAGACCGACCGCGTCGATTTCGTGCAGGCGGAGTTCCGCGCTGCGAAGCGGCGAATACGGCCCTCGGCGGTCCGCACGGTCGTCGCGGCATTCGCGGACGACCTCGCGGAGCTCGCCGCCGCGTGCCGACAGCTCATTGCGGACGACGACCAGGAGATCACTGACGCGACGGTCGACCGGTACTACGGCGGTCGCGTCGAGACGAATGCGTTCAAAGTCGCCGACATCGCCCTCGGCGGCCGCTCAGCCGCGGCGCTGGTCGAACTGCGTCACGCTCTGGCGACCGGGGAAGCGCCTGTACCCATCGTGGCGGCCTTTGCGAGCAAGTTGCGCACGATGGCGAAGGTGTCGGCCTACCGCGGCACCCCCGCGCAGGCTGCGCAGGCCCTGGGCCTCGCGCCCTGGCAGGTGCAACGCGCACAGCGCGATGCTGCGGGGTGGACAGAAGCGGGTCTTGCGGGCGCGATCCTCAGTATTGCCGAAGCGGACGCAGCGGTGAAGGGCGGATCTCGTGATGCCGAATTCGCGCTCGAAACCATGGTTCGCACGATCGCGCGCCGTGGCGAGCAGCGGTGACCGGCAGCGCCGACAAACGACGAGGCCGCCCCGACGCGTGTGTTCGGAGCGGCCTCGTGTTGCGGCGACGGGTCGTCGCGGGGGCTCAGGAGAGCGCGGACACCTTCTTGGCGATCGCGGACTTCCGGTTGGCTGCCTGGTTCTTGTGGATGACGCCCTTGCTCACTGCCTTGTCGAGCTTCTTCGACGCGAGCGCCAGCGCGGCGGCGGCCTTGTCCTTGTCGCCAGCAGCGACGGCCTCGTTCGCGTGACGGATGAAGGTCTTGAGCTGCGACTTGTACGCCTTGTTGCGCTCCTGCGCCTTCTGATTGGTCTTGATGCGCTTGATCTGCGACTTGATGTTCGCCATGTGTTGATTCCTGTTCGACTCGGACGGGTGGAGCGACAAGTGGGGGTAGAGGGGCCCGTGTCGCATCGCGTTCCACCCGTGGGCGACGGAACGCGTAAATCCAGCGGTCAAGCCTAGCAGTGGTGCACGCTTCGAACAACGCGACGCTCTCGGGCTGCGCTGCGTGCACCGACCGGGCTGGTCGCGCACCCCGGACGTGGGAGAATCGTCCGACCGCGACACCAACCGAGGAACCGTGAGCCCACAAGCATCATCGCCGCTCGAGCCCGCTTCGACGCCGGCGTCGGCGATCCGCAATTTCTGCATCATCGCGCACATCGACCACGGGAAGTCCACTCTCGCGGATCGAATGCTGCAGATCACCGGCGTCGTCGACGAGCGGGCGATGCGCGCCCAGTACCTCGATCGGATGGACATCGAGCGTGAGCGCGGCATCACGATCAAGTCGCAGGCGGTGCGCATGCCGTGGGACGTCGACGGTGCGACGTTCGCGCTCAACATGATCGACACCCCCGGCCACGTCGACTTCTCCTACGAGGTCTCACGGTCGCTTGCTGCCTGTGAGGGAGCGATCCTCCTCGTCGATGCTGCGCAGGGCATCGAAGCGCAAACCCTCGCAAACCTGTACCTCGCCCTCGAGAACGACCTCGAGATCATCCCCGTGCTGAACAAGATCGACCTGCCCGCGGCGGAACCCGAGAAGTATGCCGCCGAACTCGCGCAGCTCATCGGCGGTGACCCCGACGATGTCCTCCGCGTGTCCGGGAAAACGGGTGCGGGCGTTCAGGAGCTGTTGGACCACGTCGTGCGGCGTGTTCCCGCGCCCACCGGCACAATGGACGCTGCCCCGCGTGCGATGATCTTCGACTCGGTCTATGACAGCTACCGAGGCGTGGTCACCTACGTGCGCATGGTGGACGGGCGAATCGGGCCGCGCGAGAAGATTCAGATGATGTCGACGCGGACCACGCACGAGATCCTCGAGATCGGTGTCTCGAGCCCGGAGCCGACCCCGACAAAGGGCCTCGCTGTCGGCGAGGTCGGCTATCTCATCACGGGTGTCAAGGACGTCCGGCAGTCGAAAGTGGGCGACACGGTCACGAGCGCTGCCAAGCCCGCCGGCGTTCCGCTCGCCGGCTACGTCGACCCGAAACCCATGGTGTTCTCCGGGCTCTACCCGATCGACGGGAGCGACTATCCGGAGCTTCGGGAGGCGCTCGACAAGCTGAAGTTGTCGGATGCCGCGCTGGTCTACGAGCCGGAGACCAGTGTTGCGCTCGGCTTCGGGTTCCGCTGCGGTTTCCTCGGGCTTCTCCACCTCGAGATCATCACGGAACGTCTCAGCCGGGAATTCGGCCTCGACCTCATCACTACCGCGCCGAGCGTGATCTACGAGGTCACGACCGAGGATGGCAACGTCACTGCGGTGACGAACCCCTCCGAGTTCCCGAACGGACGCGTGACCAGCGTGCGCGAGCCCGTCGTGCGGGCTGCGATCCTCGCACCGAAGGACTACGTCGGCGCGATCATGGAACTGTGTCAGTCGCGGCGCGGAAGCCTCCTCGGAATGGAATACCTCGGTGAGGATCGAGTCGAGCTCCGGTACTCGATGCCGCTCGGCGAGATCGTGTTCGACTTCTTCGACCAGCTGAAGAGCCGCACCCAGGGCTATGCGAGCCTCGACTACGAGCCGATGGGCGAGCAGGAAGCCGACCTCGTCAAGGTCGACATCCTCCTGCAGGGGGAGCAGGTCGATGCGTTCAGTGCCATCGTGCACCGCGAGAAGGCCTACGCCTACGGGACGATGATGGCGGAGCGCCTTCGAAAGCTCATCCCGCGGCAGCAGTTCGAGGTGCCGATTCAGGCAGCGATCGGAGCACGAATCATTGCGCGCGAGAACATCCGTGCGATGCGGAAGGACGTCCTCGCCAAGTGCTACGGCGGTGACATCACGCGGAAGCGCAAGCTGCTGGAGAAGCAGAAAGAGGGCAAGAAGCGCATGAAGATGGTGGGTCGCGTCGAAGTGCCCCAGGAAGCCTTCATCGCCGCGCTCTCCGGGGACGTCGAGGAGAAGAAGCGATGACCGCGCGTCAGACGCACCGGCCCACATCGCTCAGCTATGCCGCGGTCGGCGCGACGCAGGCGCCTGACCTCATGACCTATCCGCCCAAAGGCTTCGTTCCTCGGGAGGATCGCACGCGGATCGGACACGGTGACCAGCGATTCGAGACGGCATGGCTGCAGACACTGACGTGGCAGATCCAGGAGCGAGCCGGGATCGGCGTGCATGTCGACAGCGTGCCTCCCGAGGATGAGGTCAGCTACACCCCTGTCACGTTCGACGACAGCGGTGCCGCGATCGAGGCGGCGTCGATCGGGTCGACGACCACGACGCGGTTCGCACCCGACGGAACTCCGCTGATCGTGCCTGGTACGACGGCGACGCTGACGCTCCATGCGTACGGTCGCTCGATCCATGCGCCGGTTCGTGTCGTGTCCGTCGTCGACGAACCGGACCGCAAGGGATTCGCGTACGGAACGCTCGAGGGGCACCCGGTGCGCGGCGAGGAATCGTGGGTCATCGAACGCACAGCGGACGGCTCCGTGTGGCTGCAGGTCCGCGCGTTTTCCCGTCCCGCGAACTGGAAATGGCGCCTCGTGGGCCCGCTCCTGCGTCGACAGCAGCGTCGCATGACCGAGGAGTATCTCCGAGCGCTCGTGGGGGAGTGACCGGGGCATGCCGAGCGCGCTTCCGTTGGGCGATCCTGCCCCGAGCGACGGGTTGATCACTCCGGCCACGGGCGTCGGCGCCGTGCCGTTCGGGGTGTACGTGCACGTGCCGTTCTGCCGCGTTCGCTGCGGCTACTGCGACTTCAACACATATACGGCATCGGAGTTGCGCGGCGTCCGCCGCGACGACTATGCCGGGCACGTCCTGCGGGAACTCGACTTCGCCGCGTCGGTACTCGAGCGCTCGGGCGTTCCGGCTCGCCCCGTGTCGACGGTGTTCTTCGGCGGGGGAACCCCCACGATGCTGCCCGCATCCGATCTCTCGATGATCCTCGCGCGGATCCGTTCGCTCTGGGGTCTGGAGGCCGGGGCTGAGATCACGACGGAGGCCAACCCCGATTCTGTGGACGCGGACACCCTCGCCGAACTCGCATCCGGTGGCTTCACGCGGGCGAGCTTCGGGATGCAGTCCGCGGTGCCGAACGTGCTGCGAACGCTCGACCGCACGCACGTTCCGGAGCGGGTGCCGCTGGTGGTCGAGCAGGCCAGGGCAGCGGGGCTCGACGTGAGTCTCGATCTCATCTATTCGACGCCGGGGGAGTCGCTTGCCGATTGGCAGACCAGCCTCGACGCGGCGATTGCATGTGAGCCGGACCACATCTCCGCCTATGCCCTGATCGTCGAGGCAGGTACCGCTCTTGGCCGCGACGTTGCTCGCGGTGTGATCGCCGCTCCGGATGACGATGTTGCCGCAGATATGTACGAGCTCGCGGACGCGCGGTTGAGCGCGGCCGGATACGAGTGGTACGAAGTCTCGAACTGGGCCCGCGGCGAGGAGCACGCAAGCCGGCATAATCTCGCGTATTGGCGCTCGTTCGATTGGTGGGGGGCCGGCCCTGGGGCGCATTCGAGTGTTGCGGGCACGCGATGGTGGAACGTCAAGCACCCGGCGGCCTATGCCGCTCGCGTGCTCGACGGCGCGTCACCAGCTGCGGGCCGCGAGGTGCTCGACGCCGAGACGCGCTCGTTCGAGCATGTCATGCTCGCGGCGCGCGTCCGTGGCGAGTTGCAGTTGAACGAACTCGCGCCGACTGCGCGCACGCGTGTCGCAGACCTGATCGCTCGCGGGCTCGTGGATGGTCGGAGCGCGCTCAATGGGCGACTCGTGCTGACGCTGCGAGGGCGTCTCCTCGCCGACGCAGTCGTGCGTGAACTCCTGGAGTAGACGGCTGCGGAGCTGGCGCGACGTGACACCAGCTCGAGTGTCGATCCGCCTCCGGGTCGCCCGAGTGTGCGACGGCGTCAGCGCCGGATGAACTCGATGCTCAGCGGATAGGTGAAGAAGCGGCCCTGATTCGCGGCGACCGCCGCCTGAACGGCGAACACGATCGTCACGATGAAGGCGGCCAGGTTGATCAGGAAGCCGATCCCGATGATGGAGGTCGCGCCTCCGATCAGATAGGCGATGAGCATCGTCAGGTTGAAGTTGAGAGCGACGCGGGTGTGCTCACGGACGAATGCGCCCCGGTCCCGGAGCACGAGGTACGCGACCAGGGGCGCGACGAACGAGAACAGGATGCCGCCGACATGCGTCAGCGTCGACCAGAGGCGCTGATCCTCGGGGCGAAGCGGCTGCGGCGGTTGCCAGTCGGGGTGGTGGGTTGCGTTCCACTCGGGGCCCGGCCCGCTCTGACCGTAGCTTGGTTGGAATCCGTTCGAGCGGGGGTCGTTCGGCGCTGAGCCGCCGGGCGGGGTCGTACTCATGGCGCAGAGCGTACCGCGTCGTGTCGACGACGTCCTCGTTCGGGTGCGGATCGGTGGGTGTCGGCGCCCCGGCGTAGAATCAGCAGTCCGAGGCGGAGAGTGCCAGGTTCCGTCGGAGTTCCGTCCGTAGGCCGTGAGGAGGTCGTCGTGGTCAGCGAACGCAGTCTCGAGGTGTTGCAGGCGATCGTCCGCGATTACGTGGCGTCTCGGGAGCCGGTCGGATCGAAGACCATCGTGGAGCGTCATGCATTCGGTGTCTCCGCGGCCACGATTCGGAACGACATGGCGGCGCTCGAGGAAGAGCAACTCATCGTTGCGCCGCACACGTCGTCCGGCCGGGTCCCGACCGATAAGGGATATCGCGTCTTCGTCGATCACCTCAGCGAAGCGCGCCCGCTGACCTCGGCGCAGCGGCACGCGATCGAGACCTTCCTCGGCACCGCGACCGACCTCGACGAGACGCTCGCCCGAACGGTTCGTCTCCTGAGCCAACTCACCAACCAGGTGGCGCTCGTGCAATACCCGTCGATGGCGCGGGCGCGCGTGCAGCACATCGAACTCGTCCGGCTCGGCGACGCCCGCTTGATGAGTGTGCTCATCACCGACACCGCACGAGTGGAGCAGCGTGTGCTCGACGTCGATGTATCGCTTCAGGATGACGTGCTCGCGGCGCTGCGAACGGTGATCAACGGCGCCGTGGTCGGTGTGCTCCTGCAGGACGCCTCGACCATCCTGCGTGCGCTTCCCGAGCAGGTGCGGCCGGAGTGGCAGGCGCTCGCCGGAGTTGTCGTCGCGAGTCTGGTCGAACAGGTGGGTGCGAACAGGACGGATCGGCTCGTGCTCGCCGGGACAGCGAATCTCGCAAAGAGCGAGCAGGACTTCGCCGGCGGCATCTTCCCCGTGCTGGAGGCGATCGAAGAGCAGGTGACCCTCCTGCGGCTGTTCGGCGAACTGCAGCTCGACAGCGCGGCCGTCACCGCGAGCATCGGCGAGGAGAACGCCGAATACGGCCTGAACGCGACGAGCATCGTCGCCGGTGGCTACGCTGCGTCGGGCGGCGAGGTCGCCCGCCTGGCCGTGCTCGGGCCGACCCGGATGGACTACGGGTCCAACATGGCCGCGGTTCGTGCTGTCGCCCGATATCTGTCGAGCCTGCTCGGCACACCGTGAGTCGCCGCTCCCCGACCGTTCGCCCTTGACCGTGACCGCCCCCGACTCGACAGAGGAATTCGTGGCTGACCATTACGACGTACTCGGCGTCTCGCGTGACGCATCGGACGCCGACATCAAGAAGGCGTACCGCCGTCTCGCTCGCGAGTTGCACCCGGACGTCAATCCCTCGCCGGACGCCGCTGAGCGATTCAAGGACGTCACGCACGCGTACGACGTGCTTGGCGATCCGGAGCAGCGCCGACGCTACGACGCAGGCCCTCAGGCGGGGAACCCCTTTGGCGCGGGCGGATTCGGCGACATCTTCGACGCATTCTTCGGCGGGGGCGGTGCCCGCGGCGGAGGGCCTCGCAGCCGTGCGGAGCGCGGCCAAGACGCGTTGCTGCGTATCGAGGTCGATCTCGACGAGGTCGTATTCGGCACGCACAAGGATGTCGAGGTCGACACCGCCGTACTCTGCGACACCTGTGGAGGCTCGTGCTGCGCCCCAGGGACCGGTCCGGTCACCTGCGACATCTGTCACGGGACGGGTCAGATTCAGCGCACGGTTCGGTCGCTCCTCGGCAATGTCGTGACGAGCGCGCCCTGCGGCACCTGCCGAGGGTATGGCACTGTGATCCCGAACCCGTGTCCCACTTGCCAGGGTCAGGGACGCGTGCGTGCGCGCCGGTCCATTCCCGTCGACATTCCGGCGGGGGTCGACTCCGGGCTTCGTCTTCAGCTCCCCGGGCAAGGGGAAGTCGGCCCAGCCGGTGGACCAGCGGGCGACCTCTACCTCGAGGTCCGCGTTCGGCACCACGAGGTGTTCAGCCGTGACGGCGACGACCTGCTTGCAACCCTCGAGGTGCAGATGGCGGATGCCATCCTCGGCACTGCCGTGCGCGTGGACGGGCTCGATGGCCCAGTCGATCTCGAGATCCGGCCAGGCGTGCAGAGCGCAGACGTCCTCGTGATCAAGGACCGTGGGATCACGCGACTTCGCGGGAACGGTCGGGGTGACCTGCGCGTCGGGGTGCAGGTCGTGACGCCCACGAAGCTGTCGCACAAGGAACGCGGGCTCATCGAGTCGTTCGCGAAGGCGCGGAAGCCCCAGGCGCCGCAGCTCGCGCGATTCCAGCAGGGCATGTTCGGCAAGCTTCGAGACCGCTTCTTCGGAGCCTGATCGGTGGCGTCGCTGTACTTCGTCGAGACCCTCGCCGGAATGGCCGAGGGATCGCTCCTGGCCGTGACGGGCGCCGAAGGTCGGCACGCCAGCACGGTGGCGCGCGTGCGCGTCGGAGAGCGGCTCCGTGTGGGAGACGGGAACGGCACCGTCGCGGAGGTCGTCGTCGAGCAGACCGAGCGGGACTCGCTCATGGTTCGGATCGATCGGCTCGCTCATGTCGATCCGCCGCGGCCGACATTGGTGCTCGTCCAAGCGCTCGCGAAGGATCGCCGGGATGAGATGGCCGTCCAGGCGGCGACCGAGGTGGGCGTGGATGTGATCGTCCCGTGGGCCGCTGCACGCAGCGTGTCCCGTTGGGACGGCCCGAAGATCGAGAAAGGCCGAGCCCGCTGGACGGCGATCGCTCGGGAGGCCGCCAAACAGGCGCTCCGGCCAACCGTGCCGCGCATCGGGTCGCTGGTGTCCACGGCAGACCTGCTCGCTGGACACGGCGATGTGGTTTGGGAGGCGCGCATCACCACCCTGGTTCTCGATCCGACCGCGTCGGCTCGCCTGTCGACCTGGCGGTCGGGAGCCGATGCCGAGGCATTGGCGCTCGTGGTCGGTCCTGAGGGCGGCATCGACGATGGAGAGCTCGAGCGCTTCGCCGCGGCTGGCGCCCACCGGGTCCGACTCGGCGATTCGGTGCTCCGCACCTCAACCGCCGGACCGGTCGGGCTCGGCCTCCTGCAGGCGGCGCTCGGCCGATGGTGATGCCCGGCGCGAGGCCTGCCCGGCCACGAGCATCCGCGCTCCGCACCGGGGAAGGTTCGGCGTCAGCCGTGCGTTCTACGATGGAACCATGAGCGAGAACCCGAGCATCTTTACGCGGATCATCGCGCGGGAGATCCCCGCGACGATCGTCGCTGAAGACGATCGGATGATCGCGATCGAAGACATCGCACCGAAGGCGCCCGTCCATGTGCTCGTGATCCCCAAGACGCAGCAGTATGCGACGGTATCCCAGCTCGCGGCGGGCGACCCGGACCTCCTGGCACACATCGTTGCCACGGCGCAGCGCATCGCCGATGAACGCTCCGCTGGGGAGTTCCGATTGGTATTCAACTCGGGATCGTCCGCCGGTCAGACCGTGTTCCACGTCCACGCACATGTGCTCGCAGGTGATCTGCAGGAAGGCTCTCTTGCCGCTCAGTAATGCTGATGGAACGCCGTCCAGCGACGGCTCCGCCCTGTCCGAGCTGACCGTCGACGGCATCGCGATGGTGCAGCTCCTCGGTCCCCAGGACCGGTTGCTTCGCACGCTCGAACGGCAGTACCCGGCGGTGCAGGTACTCGTTCGCGGGAACGAGGTGACGCTGACGGGGCCGGAGCGCGACGTTGCGCGTGCGCGCGCCCTCGTCGACGAACTCATCGTGATGGTGCGCCGCGGTCAAGACATCGGCCAGGCGGACGTCTCGACGTCGGCCCGTGTGATCGCAGACGATCGCCGTCCGACTGAACTGTTCGGGGAGCCGATCGTGTCGAGTCGCGGCAAAGCGGTGCGCCCGAAGACCGACGGCCAACGCGCCTATGTGGCTGCCATCGACGAGAACACCATCACGTTCGGTATCGGCCCGGCCGGAACCGGTAAGACGTACTTGGCGATGGCGAAGGCCGTGCAGGCGCTGCAGCGTCGCGAGGTCAACCGTATCATCCTGACTCGGCCTGCGGTCGAAGCCGGTGAGCGCCTCGGGTTCCTTCCCGGCACGCTCACTGACAAGATCGATCCGTACCTGCGGCCGCTGTACGACGCCCTGAACGAGATGATGGATCCGGAGCTGGTCCCGAAGCTCCTCGCCGCCGGCACCGTGGAGGTCGCCCCGCTCGCGTACATGCGCGGTCGGACGTTGAACGATTCGTTCGTCGTCCTGGACGAGGCGCAGAACACGACGCCGGAGCAGATGAAGATGTTCCTGACCCGACTCGGCTTCGGCTCGAAGATGGTCGTGACGGGCGACATCACCCAGGTCGATCTGCCGGGTGGGGCGAGCGGCTTGCGCATCGTGACGCAGATCCTCGCCGGCGTCCCGGACATCCACTTCGCCCGCCTCGGGAGCGAGGACGTGGTCCGGCACACGCTTGTCGGGCGGATCGTCGACGCCTACACCCGCTATGACGAGGAGCGAATGGCTGCAGAGGCCGGGTATCGACCTGGCGGACGCGGAACTGCTCCGACGGGCAACATCGCGGGCGCCAACCGCGCCGAGCGTCGCGGCAGAGTCCCGCAGGATCGGCAGCAGCCGTGGTACCACCAGGAAGCCCGGTCCGGGCGCGAGCAGCATGGGAGCGCGCGGTGAGCATCGAATTGAACAACGAGTCCGGTATGTCGGTCGACGAGGACGCAATTCAGCGGCTCGCGTCGTTCGCGCTGGACGCATTGCATGTGCACGCCGACGCCGAGCTCGCCATCGTGCTCGTCGATGAGGGCGCGATGGAACAGCTCCATGTGCGGTGGATGGACGAGCCCGGTCCCACCGATGTCTTGAGCTTCCCGATGGACGAGCTCCGGCCCGGCACCGAGGACGACCCGACGCCTCCCGGGCTTCTCGGCGACATCGTGCTGTGCCCGCAGGTCGCTGAGGCGCAGGCAGTTGCCGCGCACCATTCGACGCTCGACGAGCTCTTGCTGCTGACCTGTCACGGCCTGCTGCACCTCCTCGGCTTCGACCATGCGGAGCCCGATGAGAAGGCCGAGATGTTCGGCATTCAGGGTGAGATCCTCAGCGCCTTCGCGGCGCAGAGTCGGGGGCGGTGACCGCTCGTGCTCCTCGTCACCGTCCTGACAGCGGTGGCCGTGGTGCTCGTCGTGCTCGGAGGGGTGCTCGCGGCCGCTGACGCCGCGCTCTCCGTCCTCTCACGTGCCGACCTGGAGGAACTCGCGGAAGCGTCGCCACCAGCAGCGCGCCGCCGCCGGTCGTTGACGGCGATCGCTGCTGATGTGGACGCGCATGTGAACGCGCTGAACTTCTTCCGGGTACTCGCCGAGACGGCCGCCGCGGTGCTCGTCACCATAGCGCTCGCGCGGACGTTCGGTTCCTGGTGGGAGACGCTGATCGTCGCGGCGCTCGCGATGAGCGCCGTCTCGTTCGTGCTCGTCGGCTCCAGCCCACGGAGTGTTGGCCGGGCACGTCCCGAGGTACTGCTGCGGTGGTTGAGCGGACTGATCCACGGCGTCCGCATCGTCCTTGGGCCGCTCGCGTTGGTCTTGATCGTCATCGGTGATCGCGTGACTCCTGGTCGACGTGGAGGTCGGGCAGTGTCGAGCGAGGAGCAGCTGCTGTCGCTCGTCGACGAAGCGACAGAGAGCAACGTCCTCGAAGCCGACGATCGCGAGCTCATCCATTCGGTCTTCGAGTTCAGCGACACACTCGTCCGCGAGGTCATGGTGCCGCGAACGGACATGGTCACGGTCGACGCCGCCGCGTCGCTCGCCGCGGTGATGGACCGGTTCCTCGCTGCCGGTGTGTCGCGGATCCCGGTCATCGGGACGACTGCCGACGATGTGCGGGGCGTGGTGACGTTGCGCGACGTCTCCCGAGCGCTATACGCGGACCCGACGGCGTCGTCGGCGCGGGTCACGACACGGCTTCGACCTGCGGTCTTCGTCCCGGAGTCGAAGCCTGCGGACGACACCCTGCGGTTGATGCAGGCGCAGCGGAGTCATCTCGCCCTTGTTGTCGACGAGTATGGCGGCGTCGCAGGCCTGGTGACGATGGAAGACCTCATCGAGGAGCTCGTCGGGGACATCACCGACGAATCCGATCGTGAGGCGGTCGATCACGTGGAGATCGATGACGGGGTGTGGCGGGTGTCCGGTCGAATGCCAATCGACGAGCTCGGCGAGCTCTTCGGCGTCGAGCTGGACGACGATGACGTCGAGACTGCGGCCGGATTGCTCACCAAGGAGCTCGGCCGCCTTCCCGCCGCCGGTGAGCGGGCGACTGTGTCGGGCATCGTGCTCGCAGCCGAGCGGGTCGAGGGACGTCGGAAGAACCTCGTGACGCTTATCGTGGAGCGGTCGGCTGAACTCCGGTCGGCTGAGGACGCGTTCCTCGGAACGGCTGTGCCAGAGATCGGGAATCAAGAATGACGGACGACATCGGCCACGACGCTTCGCTCGAATCCGATGGTGGGACCAGGGGTGCCGCCCCGATCGATGCTTCGACGGCGGACGGTGTGGCTGACCGACCGTTCCGGGCGGGCTTCGTCTCGTTCGTCGGGCGTCCGAACGTTGGGAAGTCGACGTTGACGAACGCGCTGGTCGGCGAGAAAGTGGCGATTACGTCCCCGAAGCCGCAGACGACGAGGCGCGCCATCCGCGGCATCGTGCACCGGCCGGATGGTCAGGTCGTCATCGTGGATACGCCGGGCGTGCACCGACCGCGGACACTGCTTGGCGAACGGTTGAACGACCTGGTCCAGTCGACGCTCGCGGATGTCGACGTCATCGGATTCTGCGTGCCAGCCGGCGAGCCGATCGGGCCGGGCGACCGCTACATCAACGACACCCTCGAACAGTATCCGCGGGCGAAGAAGATCGCGATCGTCACGAAGATCGATGGCGTCGGGAAAGAACGCGTCGCCGGGCAGTTGCTGGCCGTCTCCCAGCTCCGCGACTGGGACGCGATCGTCCCGACGTCGGGGACCAGGTCGCTCCAGCTGGAGACCCTCCTCCACGAGATCATCGGGCTGCTTCCGGAGTCGCCGCAGCTCTACGACGCGGAGACCGTCACGGAAGAGACCATGACGGATCGCATCGCGGAGCTCATTCGCGAGGCGGCGCTCGACGGTGTTCGGGATGAGCTCCCGCACTCGCTCGCGGTGGTCATCGACGACATCGACGAGCCCGCGGAGTCGCCCGAGACGGATGCCCCCGCCGCGGAGCGCACCAACGGCGCCACTCGAATCTTCGCGAACCTCTTCGTGGAGCGCGACAGTCAGAAGGCGATCGTGATCGGACGCGGTGGGGAGCGGCTCCGCGACGTCGGCACGCGCGCCCGCGCTGAAATCGAGCAGCTCCTCGGGCGGCACGTCTACCTGAACATCCGGGTGAAGGTCGCGAAGGAGTGGCAGCGCGACCCGAAGCAGCTGTCCCGGTTGGGGTTCTGACGTCTGGCGCTTGTCATCCTGGGGACTGATCCGCGAGGCGACGAACCGCTCTACGGTATTCGTGTGATCCGGTCCGTGGTGCGCAGTCAACTGCTCTTCGACGCCGCGCTCGCTGTCATCCTCGCCGGGTTCGCGGCGTTCGCCGCCCGGCTCGATGTCGTCTCGACGCTCGCAGCCGCCGGAATCGGGATCGCCGTTGCGCTGCGGCGCATCGCGCCGGGCATTGCGCTCGGCGTGGCAAGCCTGATCGCGGTCGTGCAGATGCTGCGACTCGAGCCATTTCTCGTGCCGGATCTCCTGATTCCCGTGGTCATGTACGGAACGGCCGCCTATGGCACTGCGCGTACCCGGCGGCTCGGCCTCATTGCGGCGTTCGCCGGTGCCCTCGTCGGTGCTGCGTATCTCCTGCTTCGGCTGGACCTTCCGTTTCAGGAGGCCATCCGGACCCTCGGGTCGTCAACGCAAAGCAGACTCGAAGTCATCCAGCGCTTCGGCGCGGTCTTCCTCGTCGCGCTTGCGATGCTGCTCCTTCCATGGCTTGCCGGCCTCGTCGCGCGGAGCCGGACAGCTGCGCGCACCTCGAGTCGGGCGCGCCTCATCGCGGAACGCGACGCCGCGCGCGCCGATCGCGCCGTCGCCGTCGAACAGGAGCGCGTGCGCATCGCCCGAGAGATGCACGACATCGTGGCGCATTCGCTCGCCGTGGTGATCGCGCAAGCGGACGGGGCCCGCTACGCATTGCGCGACTCGCCGAGTGCCGCGGAAGACGCGCTGACCACAATCGGCGCGACGAGTCGACGGGCGCTCGGCGATGTGCGCGAGATGCTCGGTGCACTCCGTCACGAGGAGGGCAGTGCGCCGACGCATGACGCGAGCGACCTCGCGCGTCTCATCGGCGACATGCGGGAGCTCGGTGTGCAGATCCGACTGCATCAGCGCGGCGATGCGAGCCGGCTTCCGACCACCACGCAACTCGCGCTCTACCGGATCGTGCAAGAGGGGCTCACAAACGCCATGAAGCACGGGGTCCCCGGCGGTCCGGTCGACCTTCGGATCGACACCGATGGCGACCCGATGCGTATCGAGATCGTCAACGGGGTCGGAGATCGATCTGACCTCGCCCCCGGTACGGGCCACGGTCTCGTCGGGATGCGCGAGCGGGTGTCCATGTCGGGCGGTCGCCTGTCCGCAGCCCGCGTCGACCAGACCTTCACGGTCGACGTCGCCCTTCCGCGCCCACCCCAGGTCGACGCCGATCGGGGTGACCGTCCCGCGGTCGTCGCAGGCACTGCCGATGGCGATTGGAGGGCATCGCCGTGACCGCGTCGCCGATTCGGGTCGCGCTCGTCGACGATCAGGCGCTCTTCCGTGCCGGCATCCGCATGCTCCTCAGCTCGCAGGACGATCTCCGATTCGTCGGAGAGGCCGGAGACGGTGCGGACGGCGTCGACCTGGTCCGGTCCCTCGAGCCGGACGTCGTGCTGATGGACGTCCGTATGCCCGGCATGGACGGCATCGCCGCGTCAGCCGCGATCACCGCCGACCCCGCCGCGCGCACGAAGGTGCTCGTGCTCACGACGTTCGACTTCGACGAGGCCGCGGCCCGTGCCGTTCGCGCGGGTGCCAGCGGGTTCCTTCTCAAAGACGCGGATCCCGAGTTCCTCCTCGCCGCGATTCGCACGGTGCATGCGGGGACCGCCGTATTCGCCGCATCCGCAACGCGGGAACTGCTCCGGAGGCACGAGTCGCCTCCCACGCGCTCGCCGCTGCCCGACTCCTACCGCACGCTGACCCCGCGGGAGCGGGAGATCTTCGGTCTCGCCGCGATCGGGCTGAGCAATACCGAGATCGCCGCCCGTGAATACCTGAGCGAAGCGACCGTGAAGACGCACATCTCTCGGATCCTCGCGAAATTGCGGTTGCGCGATCGCGTGCGTCTCGTCGTGTTCGCGCACGAGCACGGTCTCGCCGACGCCGCCGAGCGGTCGGAAGTCATCCTCCAGGATGAGATGAGCCAGCCCGACGACTGACGCGCACCGGGCCGTCGCCCGACACGCTGAGAGCATGACCGAACTCAGCAGTCCATCGGGGACGCCGATCCTTCAACTGGAACGTGTTTCGAAGCGATACGGGCAGAGCGTCGTCGCGCTCGATCACGTCACGCTCAACGTCGTCGCCGGCGAATTCACCGCCATCATGGGGCCGAGCGGCTCCGGGAAATCGACGCTGATGCACGTGGCGGCGGGGCTCGACAGCGTCTCGGACGGACGCATTCTGATCGACGGCATCGACATCACGCGCACGCCTGATCGCGGCCTGACGGAACTGCGCCGCCGGAAGGTCGGGTTCGTCTTCCAGTCGTTCAATCTCGTCCCGACACTCGATGTCGCCGAGAACATCGCGTTGCCGATCACGCTCGACGGACGACGACCTTCCGGGGCGGAGTCGCAATGGATAGCCACGCTGGTCAACCAGCTCGGGTTGCGCGACCGCCTCCAGCACCGACCCGCACAACTGTCCGGCGGCCAGCAGCAACGGGTCGCAATCGCCCGCGCACTCGCGACGCGGCCGGCTGTCATCTTTGCGGATGAGCCGACCGGCGCGCTCGACTCACGGACCGGGCGTGAGGTGCTCGCGATTCTCCGACGAGCGACGAGCTCGTGGGGGCAGACCGTTGTGATGGTCACCCACGATCCGATCGCGGCGGCGACCGCGGACCGCGTCGTGTTCCTCGCGGACGGGCGCATCGAGGCTGATCACAGCGGCCTTGACGCGGCCTCGATCAGCTCGGTCGTGCTCGGGCTGGAGACAGCGGCATGACGCTCCTGCGCGATTTCGTCTCGACGCTGGTCGTCGCCGCGCTCGGTTCCGCGTTCGGCAGCGCGATGCTGATAGCCAGTGCGCTGCTCGGCGACTACGCAGTCGCGAGCGGGCTCCAGCGCTTTACCTCCTTGATCGCCGTGCTCGACATCGTGGGCTTGGTGTTCCTCGGCATCGCGCTCTACGTGTCGGGCGTCGTGACCGCGAACACATGCGCGACCGTGATCGCCGGACGCAGCCGTCTCATCGCCCTTGAGCGCCTCATCGGCGCTTCGAGCGCTCGCCTCCGATCGACGATCACGCGCTCCGGACTGCTCGTCGGCGCGCTCGGCGCCATCGCCGGGACGGCGTTCGCCGTCCTTTCGGGCGCAATCGTGCTTGCAGCACTCCGCAATGCGGGCGTGTTCCCGCCCGGCCACTACACGCTCATCCCGACGACGCTGATCCTGCCCGGCGCAGGCGTCGTCCTCACCACATGGCTCGCATTCCGTGTCGGTTCCCGACGCGTCCTCGAGGTGCGTCCCATCGAAGCGCTCGCGGGCGAATCCCGGTCGGCGCGCACGGATCGTCGCGCATCGCGGGGCCGCGCGGTGGCAGCACTCCTGGCAGTGATCGCTGGGACTGCGTTGCTCGCGATGGGCGTGCTCGGGTACAGCGCGGGCCCGGAGATGGTCTTCGTCGCGATGCTTGGCGGGTTCGTGTCATTCACGGGAGTGGTGGTCGGAGCGCCGTTCTTCCTGCCACCGGTTCTCGGCGTGGTCGGACGCCTCGGAGCATCGAGCCCTACCGTGCTGCTCGCCGGACGGAACGCTGTTCGGGAGCCCGCTCGGGCTGCCCGCGCCACAGTCGGCCTCGTGATCGGCGTGACGCTCCTCGTCACCTTCTCGACAGCCCTGGCGACGTATGAGCATCAGATCGTCGGACAGTTCGACCTTCCCAAGGCGACGCTCGTGGCGACCCATCGAGCGTTCGCAACGATGGATGCGATCGCCGGCGGCCTCGCCGGCTTCTCGGCAGTCATCGCAGCCATCGGCGTGATCAACGTCCTCGCGCTCGGGATCCTGCAACGCCAGCGCGAGGTCGCGCTGCTGCGCGCGATCGGACTCACCGGCGCGCAAGTCCGTGGCATGGTCGTCATCGAGTCCTTGCAGATGGTCGCGACGGCGTTGCTCGTCGGGGTCGTGCTCGGCACCGTGTATGGGTGGGCGGGCGCCGTGGCACTCTTCGGATACAAGACAACCGGTGCACCGATCGTGCCGGTCCTGCCGCCGACGACGCTCGGCATCGTCGCTGTCGGCGGCGGGCTGCTCGCCGTGCTTGCGTCGATCGCCCCGCTGCGCCGTGTCACCCGTGTCCCCCCGACCGAGGCCCTCGCCGTCGAGTAGTCACGGCAGGTGACGAGCTGGGATACCAGTGCTACGGTGGCGGTGATGCTTTCGGCAACGCTCCTCCTTCGCTGCCGCGACGGGGCCTGACACTCGGCCCACCCCGTCGCGGAGTTCGTCGTGGCCGTACCACTCCAGCCGACGAAAACACAGAGGTACGCATCATGCAGAACACGCAGCGCCCGTCAGGGATGCCGATTCACAAGTACGTCCCGTACGCCGAGCAGATCACCGTCGACCTTCCCGACCGCACGTGGCCGTCCAGGCGCATCGAGCAGGCTCCGCGGTGGTGCGCGGTCGACCTCCGGGACGGCAACCAGGCACTGATCGATCCGATGGACGCGGACCGGAAGCGCACCATGTTCGATCTCCTCGTGCGCATGGGCTACAAGGAGATCGAGGTCGGCTTCCCGAGCGCGTCCCAGACGGACTTCGATTTCGTCCGCTCGCTGATCGACGATGACGCAATCCCGTCGGACGTCACGATCCAGGTGCTCACACAGGCGCGCGAGCACCTGATCGACCGCACCTACGAGGCGATCGACGGTGCGAAGCAGGCGATCGTGCATCTCTACAACTCAACGTCGATCCTGCAGCGCGAGGTCGTGTTCCGAACGGACGTCCAGGGCATCGTCGACATCGCCCTGGAAGGAGCGCGGCTCTGCAAAGCAGCCGAGGCGCGGCTCCAGCGCGGCACCCGGGTCTTCTACGAGTACTCGCCCGAGTCCTACACCGGGACGGAGCTCGACGTCGCGCTCCGTGTCTGCAACGAGGTTCTCGAGGTGTTCGAGCCGACCCCGGATCGCAAGGTGATCATCAATCTGCCTGCAACCGTCGAGATGGCGACCCCGAACATCTACGCCGACTCGATCGAATGGATGTCGCGACGTCTGCACCACCGTGAGAACGTGATCCTCTCGCTCCATCCGCACAACGACCGTGGCACGGCCATCGCGGCCGCAGAACTCGGCTACATGGCAGGTGCGGACCGGATCGAGGGCTGCCTGTTCGGGAACGGCGAGCGCACGGGCAACGTCGATCTCGTCGCGCTCGGCATGAATCTGTTCACCCAGGGGATCGACCCGCAGATCTCATTCGCGGACATCGATCAGATCAAGCGCACGGTCGAGTACTGCAACCAGTTGCCCGTTCCAGAGCGACAGCCTTGGGCGGGGGATCTCGTCTACACGGCGTTCAGCGGATCACACCAGGATGCGATCAAGAAGGGCTTCGAGTCGATGGAGGCTCGTGCCTCCGCCGCAGGAACGACCGTCGACGAGATCGTCTGGGCCGTCCCGTATCTGCCCGTCGATCCGAAAGACATCGGCCGCTCGTACGAAGCGGTCATTCGCGTCAACTCGCAGTCCGGCAAGGGCGGCGTTGCCTACCTGCTGAAGACGGACCACGCGCTCGACCTCCCGCGCAGACTGCAGATCGAGTTCTCGGGCGTGGTGCAGCAGCGCACCGACGCCGACGGCGGCGAGTTCACGTCCGAGGCGATCTGGGAGCTCTTCAAGGACGAGTACCTGCCCGCGGACGTCGACGAGGAGAAGTGGGGTCGGTACGAGCTCACGAAGACAGCGACGGCGAGCGACTTCACTGGATCGACGCATCTCTCGGTACGGCTTCGTGTCGACGACGATGTGCTCGATGCGGAGGCCGACGGCACCGGGCCGATCGATGCGTTCATCGATGTCCTCCGGCAGCAGGGCGTCGTCGTCACGCTGTACGACTACGTCGAGCACACGTTGAGTGCATCGGGCGATGCGCAGGCCGCGTCGTACGTCGAGCTCGACGTCGATGGCCGGCGTCTCTGGGGCGTGGGAATCGACGCTGACATCGCCACGGCCTCCCTGAAGGCGATCGTCTCCGCCGTGAACCGGGCTATCCGCGCCGGCGCAGCGACCGGTACCGAGGAGCCGGTGCTCGCCGGAGCCTGAGCGGTCCCCACGGTGTCGGCCCCGCGCGGGATACTTGACGAATGCCGTTGTACCGGGACGAGTGCGTCGTACTGCGCACCCATAAGCTGGGTGAGGCAGACCGCATCGTCACGATGCTGAGCCGGCAGCACGGCAAGATCCGCGCGGTGGCCAAAGGCGTCCGTCGAACCGCATCGAAATTCGGTGCCCGACTCGAACCGTTCATGGTCGTCGACGCGCAGTTCTATGAGGGCAGGTCGCTCGACATCGTGACGCAAGCGGAGTCGCTCGGCTCGTACGGTGCGGACATCGTGGCCGACTATCCGAGCTACACCGCAGCGAGCGCCATGGTCGAGACGGCGGACCGCCTGAGCGATGCCGACGCGGGCCTCCAGCAGTACCTGCTGCTCGTCGGAGCGCTGCGGTCGCTCGCGCGACGAGAGCACCCGACGGCCTCGACGCTGGACTCCTACCTGCTGCGCGCCATGAGCATCGCCGGCTGGGCACCGTCATTCGGCGACTGCGCGGTCACCGGCGACCCCGGCCCGCACAGCGCGTTCGTCGTCCAACTCGGCGGCGTCGTCGCGGACCGCGCGGCGCCGCCCGGAGCGCCTCGTCTCGATACGCCGACGCTGTCCCTCCTCGGGTCGCTCCTCGCTGGTGACTGGACAGCGGTGGACGGAGCCGACGAACGGACGCGATCACGCGCCTCCGGTGTCGTCGCCGCGTACACGCAGTGGCATCTGGAACGCGCGCTTCGATCGCTCCCGCATGTCGACCGACACGAGACACCGGCACCCATCGCAACCACATCGCAAGGATCCACACACCCATGAGCCCCCGCCGCAAGGTCGTCCTCGATCCGATCCGTCCCGTCGACTGGACTGGAGAGGAACCGCCGGCGATTCCTGCGCAATTCGTGCCGAACCACGTCGCGATCGTGATGGACGGGAACGGCCGGTGGGCGAATCAGCGCGGCCTGCCTCGGATCGAAGGGCACCGTGAAGGGGAGGCATCGTTGCTCGACGTCGTCGCGGGCGCGATTCAGATCGGGGTGAAACACGTCTCGGCGTACGCGTTTTCCACGGAGAACTGGAAGCGGTCGCCAGAGGAGGTGCGGTTCCTCATGGGATTCAACCGGGAGGTTCTGCACCGGCGTCGCGATCAGCTCAACGCCTGGGGCGTCCGGATCCGGTGGGCCGGGCGTCACCCGCGCCTGTGGCGAAGCGTCGCGGATGAGCTGCAGAAGGCCGAACGGGCTACTGCGCACAACGACGTGATCACGCTCACGATGTGCATCAACTACGGCGGCCGGACCGAGATCGCAGACGCCGTCCGGAGCATCGCTGAGGAGGTCGCGGCGGGCCGGATGAAACCGAACCAGGTCACCGAGCGAGCCATCGCACGGCACCTGTACATCCCTGACCAGCCCGATGTCGACTTATTCGTGCGCAGTTCCGGTGAGCAGCGCACGAGCAACTTCATGCTCTGGCAATCGGCGTACGCGGAGATGGTGTTCCTCGACCGTCTCTGGCCGGACTTCCGACGGGCCGATCTGTGGGCGGCCATCGATCAGTACGCCCGCCGGGACCGGCGCTTCGGCGGGGCGGTGGACGTCCCCACCCGGTGAGCGTCCCGCTAGCATTGCGGGGTACATCGCCCGTGCCGTACACCCAGTCCGGCGCGCAACACAGGAGTTCACCACCGCATGGCACAGCCCTCCCGTCTCGACAACGTCATCGCCCTCGCGAAGCGCCGCGGCTTCGTCTTCCAGTCCGGTGAGATCTACGGAGGGTCGCGCAGCGCGTGGGACTACGGTCCGCTCGGCGTCGAGCTGAAGGAGAACCTGAAGCGGCAGTGGTGGCAGCGGTTCGTGCGCGGCCGCGGCGACATGGTCGGCCTCGACTCGGCGGTCATCCTTCCGCGCAAGGTCTGGGAGGCGTCTGGTCACGTTGCGACGTTCACCGACCCGCTCGTCGAGTGCCTCCACTGTCATCACCGCTTCCGGGCGGACCACCTCGAAGAGGGCTTCGCCGCGAAGAAGGGGCGCGCTCCGGAAGGCGGGTTGGCGGAGGTGCCGTGCCCGAACTGCGGGACGCGCGGCCAGTGGACCGAGCCGCAGATGTTCTCGGGCATGCTGAAGACGTACCTCGGGCCGGTCGAATCGGAGGAGGGCCTGAACTTCCTCCGACCGGAGACCGCGCAGGGTATCTTCGTCGACTTCGCCCAGGTCGTCACCACGAGTCGGATGAAGCCGCCGTTCGGGATCGGCCAGGTCGGCAAGGCGTTCCGCAACGAGATCACGCCCGGGAACTTCATCTTCCGGACCCGTGAGTTCGAGCAGATGGAGATCGAGTTCTTCGTCCCACCGGCCGAGGCGCCCGACTGGTACGAGCGCTGGATCGCGGATGCGATCGCCTGGTACACGGATCTCGGCATCGATCCTGACAACCTGCGGCGGTTCGACGTGCCCGACGGGGAGCGGGCGCACTACTCGGACGCGACCGCCGACATCGAATACCGCTTCGGCTTCACCGGCTCGGAGTGGGGTGAGCTGATGGGCGTCGCGAACCGCACGGATTTCGACCTCGGCAATCACATCCGAGAATCCGGACAGGACCTTCGGTACTTCGATCAGGCCTCCGGCGAGCGGTACATCCCGTACGTCATCGAGCCGTCCTTCGGTCTGACGCGCGCGCTCATGGCGTTCCTCATCGATGCGTATCACGAGGACGAGGCGCCGAACGCGAAGGGTGGCGTCGACAAGCGAACTGTGATGCGGCTCGACCCGCGTCTTGCTCCCGTCAAGGCGGCGGTGCTGCCGCTGTCGCGCAACGAGCAGCTGTCCCCGGTCGCTCGCGGACTCGCGGATGACCTGCGCAAGCACTGGAACGTCGACTTCGACGACGCTGGCGCGATCGGGCGGCGCTATCGGCGTCACGATGAGATCGGCACGCCGTTCTGCATCACCGTCGACTTCGACACCCTCGAGGATCATGCCGTGACCGTGCGCGAGCGCGACACGATGGCGCAGGAGCGAGTCGGACTCGACCGTCTGCAGGGGTACCTCGCGGGCCAGTTGCTCGGCGCGTGATGCGCTCGGGTGAAATCCGGCCGGAATGCGGGGCCATCATGCAGCGTTCGGTCGGGCATGAGTGACGTTGTGAAGGTCGATGTCTGGTCCGACATCGCGTGCCCGTGGTGCTTCATCGGAAAGCGCAAGTTCGAGGCCGGGGCCGCGGCATTCGCTGCTGCGCACCCCAATGCCGCCATCGACGTCGAATATCACTCGTTCGAGCTGAGCCCGGACACGCCGGTCGACTTCGAAGGGTCGGAGGCCGACTACCTCGCACAGCACAAGGGACTTCCGGTCGAGCAGGCGCAGCAGATGGTCGACCGCGTCACCGGCATCGCCGCGCAAGCGGGGCTCCAGTACGACTACGACGCGTTGCGCCACACGAACACGATCAAGGCGCATCAGGTGATCCACCTCGCGAAGGTGCACGGCAAGCAGCTCCCGATGATCGAGCGGCTGTTCGCGGCCTACTTCGAGCAGGGCCGGCACCTGGGTCACGATGACGAGCTCGCCGACCTCGCGTCGGAGCTCGGTATCGATCGGGTCGAGACGCTGCGGGTGCTGCAGGATGACACCTTCCTGGACGCCGTGCGGGCCGACCAAGCGCAGGCGCAAGCCTATGGGATCACCGGAGTTCCGTTCTTCGTCCTGGATGGCAAGTACGGGGTGTCGGGTGCGCAAGAACCGGAGGCGTTCGCGCAGGTGCTGAGCCAGGTGCTCGAGATGCGCGCGGCAGACGGAGCGCACGGTGCTGCCGACCCGGAACCGGCGCGATGACGGAGCCGATCGTGAATGTCGGCGCGACGACGGAGCCAGCCGTGCAGGGTGGTGACGGTGCGAACCCGACGGGTGATGCGCCTCCCCAGCCGTTCGCGCAGCAGCCCGGTCTGATCCCGATCGTGATCGACCAGTCCGGACCGGTGTGCGTCGGCGATGTGTGCGATCTCCCGTGGGAGAATGGGGCGCGATGACGATCACGGACACCGCTTCGACGCCGCTGCAGATCGGCCGCATCCAGGTCGACACGCCGGTCGTGCTCGCACCGATGGCGGGCATCACGAACACCGCGTTTCGACGCCTCTGTCGAGAGTACGGCGCAGGTCTTTACGTCTCCGAAATGATCACCTCGCGCGCACTCGTCGAACGCACGCCCGAGTCGATGCGTCTGATCCGCCACCACGAGTCCGAGACGCCCCGGTCGATCCAGCTCTACGGCGTCGAGCCGAACACGGTCGCCGAGGCCGTCACCATGCTCGTCGCGGAGGACCGCGCCGACCACATCGATCTCAACTTCGGGTGTCCCGTTCCGAAGGTCACCCGGAAGGGCGGCGGCGCGGCACTCCCGTGGAAACTCGACCTGTTCCGCGACATCGTCGAACGCGCGGTGAAGGCGGCTGGCGACATCCCGCTCACGGTCAAGATGCGGAAAGGCATCGACCGCGACCACCTCACATATCTCGAGGCGGCACGGGCTGCCCAGGGGGCGGGCGTTGCGAGCATTGCGCTCCATGCCCGCACGGCGAGCGAGTTCTATTCCGGCCAGGCGGACTGGAGCGCGATCGCAACGCTGAAAGAGACCATCGCCGATGTCCCGGTGCTCGGCAACGGCGACATCTGGTCCGCCGCGGACGCGCTCCGGATGGTGGATGAGACCGGTTGTGACGGTGTCGTCGTCGGTCGCGGATGCCTTGGGAGGCCGTGGCTGTTCGGCGATCTCGCCGCGGCGTTCCGGGGCGAGCGTGCGCAGGCGATGCCGTCCCTCGGAGAGGTCGCCGAAGCGTTCCGCCGGCATGCAGAGCTGCTTGTCGAGTTCTTCGAGGACGAGGACCGCGGGTGCCGCGATATCCGCAAGCATGTGGCGTGGTACTTCAAGGGGTATCCCGTCGGAGGGGATGTTCGGTCGTCGCTGGCCACGGCGAGCAGCCTGCAGGAGATCGACGATCTCCTCGGACAGCTCGATGGGGCGCAGCCGTACCCGGGCGCGGACGCCGAGGGGCCGCGCGGCCGCGCCGGGCACCCGAAGAAGCCGTCCCTCCCGGACCGATGGTTGGAGAGCCGCGAGATCGACACCGAGTTCCGCAAGGTGCTCGCTGCCGCCGAACTGCATCACTCCGGCGGCTGACCAGTGCGCGGAGGAGTGTGAATGGGAGCGAGCGCGAGTTACGGGCCGGCTGACGCGGAGCGCTGGCTCCCGGAGGAGCATTCCAATCGACGGAGTGACTTCGCACGCGATCGGGCTCGGCTCCTGCACTCGAGCGCGTTACGTCGACTCGCCGCGAAGACGCAGGTGCTCAGCCCGACGACGGGTATGGACTTCGCGCGCAACCGCCTGACGCATTCGCTCGAGGTCGCGCAAGTGGGGCGTGAGCTCGCGGACAGCCTGGGGCTCGACCCGGACGTCGTCGACACTGCGTGTCTTGCCCACGACATCGGCCACCCGCCGTTCGGACACAACGGGGAAAGCGCCCTGAACGAGTGGGCGGCAGACTGCGGCGGGTTCGAAGGCAATGCGCAGACCCTCCGCCTGCTCACACGCCTCGAGCCGAAGGTGTACAGCGACGACGGTCGCCCCTTCGGACTGAACCTCACGCGGGCGAGCCTGGACGCGAGCTGCAAATACCCGTGGCCGGCTGCGCAAGGCACGACAGAGCCGTCGTCCGGACGACGCAAGTTCGGCTTCTACGACGATGACACTCCCGTCTTCGCCTGGCTCCGAGCGCAGGCGCCGCGCCGACAGCGGTGCATCGAGGCGCAGGTCATGGATATGTCCGATGACATCGCGTACTCGGTCCACGACTTCGAGGATGCAGTGGTCGCCGGGTTCATCGATGTCGCCGCGCTCGGCGACCGCGTCGGCGAGAACGACATCGTCTCCGCGATGCACGCCTGGGTCGGCGATGACCTCAGCCGGGACGAGCTCCTCGACGCGTTCGATCGGCTCCGATCGATGTCGCTCTGGATGACCACGTACGAGGCATCCCGACGCGACCAGGCGCGGTTGAAGAATCTGACAAGCCAGCTCATCGGACGGTTCGCGCGAACCGCGACGGAGGCGACTCGCGCCTCCTACGCGTCGGGATCGCTCGTGCGGTTCGCCGCGAGCGTCGTCGTTCCGCCCGAGATCATCAGTGAGATCGCGGTACTGAAGGGCGTCGTCGCAGCTTTCGTCATGACGCACGACGACCGACGTCCGGTGTATGAGGAGCAGCGCCGTCTCCTGACGGAGCTGCTCGACGCGCTCTGGCAAAGTGGCGGCATCGATCTCGAACCAGGCTTCGCGGCCGACTGGCGTGCTGCTGACGGGGATGCGGCACGGCGCCGGGTCGTCCTGGACCAGGTTGCGAGCCTCACAGACCAGAGCGCGATCGCATGGCATCGGAGGCTCGTGATCGGCGATCGGGCGCCGGTCACCCTGGTCTGAGATCGGCGGCTCGGACGCGTCACTCCGTTCGGAGCAGATCGGCCGGGTTGACTCTGGACGCCGTCCACGCAGGGAACGCGCCCGCGGCTGCGCCGACGAGCGCGCTCGCGGGAAGGACGAGCAACAACTCCGGCCTGAGGATGAGCGACCAGTTTTGGAGCTGAGCGCCGGTGGCGGCAACGAGCACGCCGAGAGCGAAGCCCGCCGCTCCACCGATCAGCCCGAGAATCGTCGCCTCGAGGAGGAATCGCGTTCCGATCGACGCTCTGGTCTCGCCCATTGCCCGGCCGATGCCGATCTCGCGTCGCCGCTCACGAACGGCGATCTGCATCGTGGTCACGAAGCCTGCGAGCGCAGAGATCAGCACGATGGTCGAGATGCTCACGACGAAGGCTCGGCTTCCGGAAAGGAGCTGGCGCCGCAACTGCTCCGGTGACGGGTCGGTACCGATGGACACATTCTCGGGATCCTCCGGAAACACCGCGACCGGGAGGACATCGGCGAGGGCATCAGCGTTACCGGCGTGTGCCATGATCTGCATGGCACGCTGCTCCGGAAGGATCCCGAGCCGTTGCGCGGTTGCCGGTGGCAGCAGGACCGATGTGTTCGCACTCGAACCATCGAGCCCGTCGCGGACGACGCCGCTCACGAACACGCTGACGCCATTGACTCGGAGCGTGTTCGATCCGTCTGTTGGAGAGAGTCTGAGTTCCTTGGCTAACGCGGCCCCGATGAGCACGCCATCCGCGATTCCGTCAGGGTCGGCCGAAAAGGTACCCGCGACGATGCGGGCGCCCCGGGCGTCCAGTCCCTCGGCTGTCGTAATGACGCTCGCGACGCGGACCGGCTCGTCGGCCAATGGAGGCTGGGCGCTGACATGCGGGGCGCCTCCATCGCTGTCCGTGTAGGTCCCGGCCCGCAGCGCCCCACCGGTCGTCCGGATCCGCTGTGTCAGTTCCTGCTCGGAGCGTGTCCACGCGTCGTGTGGCAGTGCGGCGATCACCCGATTGGAGCGCAGGCGGTCGACGGTCGCTGCGGTTTCGTGTGCGGCGGTCTCACTGAGGCCCTGCACGCAGACGAGGGTGGCGGTCCCGACCGCTACGGCGGCGACCGTCAGCAGCTGACGGCGCCAGCGGCGAGTCACAGCGAGCACGGAGATGGAGAGCGCGCTGTTCATCGGCGCCGCTCGACTCGCCCGTCGGTCACGACGAGTTCGGCCCCGCAGCGTTCCGCGACCGAGGGGTCGTGCGTGACGACCACAACAGCGCAGCCGCGGGTACGCGCGCCGAGGATCAGATCGAGCACGCGGCTGGCGTTCCGGGAGTCGAGGTTGCCGGTTGGCTCGTCGCACAGCAGCAGATCCGGTGCGGCGACGAGCGCTCGTGCCACGGCGACGCGCTGTTGCTCGCCCCCGCTCAGCACGTTCGGGCGGGCCCACGCCCGGTGCGGGAGCCCGACTCGGGAGAGCTCCGCGGCGGCGCGCTCGCGTCGATCCTGCCACGATCGACCCGATATCCGGAGTGGCTCGGCGACATTCTCGACAGCGGTGAGATGCGGCACGAGGTGGAATGCCTGGAAGACGAACGCGATCCGTTCGCGACGGAGCCGGGTGCGTTCACGGTCACGCAGCCCGGCGGTGTGGAGGCCGTTCACCGCGTAGTCGCCGGACGTCGGTTCGTCGAGAAGCCCGAGAATGCCCAGGAGGGTGGACTTGCCCGAGCCGCTCGGTCCGACGATCGCTGTTGACTCACCGCTCCGCAGGTCGAACGACACGTCGCTGAGCACGCGCTGGTCCGAAGCAAATGACCGGCAGATCCGGTCGAGCGACGCGACAATTCGGGGACTTGTGGGTTGCGACTCAACGGGCACTTGCATCGGGGAGCCGTATCGCTCGACCAGCGGAGATGTTCGAGCCGGAGATCGAACAGACTCCGTGGGCGCAGAGACCAACTGAGATCGGCAGCGTTATGCCGTCGCGCGCCACGAGCCATCGTTCGCTCCCTCTCGAGCGGATCGCGACTTCCGCGACACGGAGGCCGTCATCGGGCGTCGTCGCGACAGTCACCGTCGCTGACCCCGTCGCTCCGAGTGAAACCCGGTCGGCAGTGTCGAGCGCGAACGATGCCCCGCGGACCCTGCCGCCGGGATCCGAACCAGAGGCCGAAGTGGTATCCGCGCCGTTCGTGCCCTCCGTCCCGTCGCCAGGTTCTGTCGATGCATCGGAAATGCGCGATCCAACGCTGGCTGCGATTGAGGAGCCATCCGCGAGCGCGACGGTCACCGGTTGCCCAGCCTCAATGGCATCGGCTTCGCTGTCGGGAACAGTCATTCGGAGCAAGCCTGTCGGAGGGAGGAGCCGACAGAGCGGCCCATTGACGACGGTGCCGCTCTGCCCGCATCGCGTGGTCGAAACCACAGGAACCCTCGGAGCGGCGACGAGTTCGCCTTCTGGGACCGCGGTGCCGGTCGCTGTCGTGAGGTCGGTTGGGGTTCCGGTCGAGTCGACGGGCTGATGCGACCTGTCACGGTACAGAAAGAACACTGCCCGAGCGGTCCCCGGGCCGAACTTCCCGCTCGCGTCACTGCCGAGTCCGTACCCGAGTCCTCGAAGTCCGCGCTGGAGCGCGTCGACATCGCGTCCAACTGTGCCAACGGTCATGGACCGGTAGAACGGGACGTCGCTCGTGATAAGAAATGTCGGGCGCTCGTTGACGACAGCGATGACGGCACCCTCGTCGAGCGGGGTGTCCGGGGCAGCGCCTTCTCGGGTGACGATGCGCGTTCCGCTGGTGCTCTCGGCGGCTCCGGATACGACGCTCGCCCCGTCCGTCATCACCGTGACGCTGCCGGAAACGGACCGGCGAACCGAACCGGACTCGATCACGGTCACCCCAGTGTGGAGGGATGGAGTCGGCGTCGACGCCTGGGACTGCTCGTGAATGCCGCTGACCGTCAGGGTCGCGGCCGAACCGGCGACGACGACGGCGCTGCAGGTCGCGGCGCCGGCCGTGAACCATCGCGCTCTCCGTGGATCAGCCATTGTCGATGATGTTCTTCGCCTGCTTCTGCGCCGTGCTGAGGTCGTCTCGCCATGCGATGATCTGACCTTCGTGCGCGATGACCCAGTGTCCAGCGGTCCGGAAGAACAAGCTGTTCGTGTCGCTCGTCATGCCGGACTCGTGCTGGCACTTCGCGTCAGTCTCCGCCATGACCGCTTCTGCTGGCTTCGGCGGATCGCCGGGGTCGCGATAGACCCCGAATCGTTCTCGTGCCTGCTTCGAGGCATTCGTTTCCTCTGGCCCGAGCACATAGCCGGACGTTGCCATGCATGACCGGTAGCTGGGGAGATCGCGCTTCAGAACACGAGCAATGGCCGAGGGTTCGAGCTGCGCATAGATCTCGTTGGCGAAATTCTCAAGCCGGAGCGCGGTTTCGACGGAGCCGTAGACCGCGGTCGTACCCTCGGCCGCGCACCCTTCGGCCGAACGCGAGACGGTGCCGCCACGCATGAGCGTGACGCTCACCTGACGAGCGTCGGAGGCTCCGTGGAGCGCGATCGCGAACCTCGTGCTGTCTGCGCTGTCAAGATGTTTCCCGAATGCGCTGATCGGATCGTCCGACTCCCTGATCGTGGTTCCGTATCCGCTGACCCGTGCCGCCGACGCGCTTGCGAACAGGCCGGGCACCCCGGCGATCGACGACGTCGGGTTGTGGGCGAAATCGGAACCATATGGGATATCGAACCCCGCTCGAAGAAGGCAGGAGCGAGTCGCGATGAACTCAGCCTCGGTGACTTCCGAGGGCGTCTGCGCCAGCGCCACCACGCTCCGCTGAAGTCGATCGGGAACGGGGCCCTCTGCCTTCGGAGCGGAGCACGACGAGAGCGCGGAGACGAGAATGCACAATCCTGCAATCCGACGCCATTGACGCGGCACCTGAGATCGCATCAGCGTCAGGCGCAGCCGCCGGCGGTCCCTGCCCAGAGGAAGTCAGTGACCCGATTCATGGTGCCGAGCGTCGAGTAGGACCCCTGGGCGAAGCGGAACCGGATGATGTTGATTCCGGCCTCGACATTTACCGCACACCAGCGGCGACTTTGCGCGTTCTTCGCAGATGACAGAAGGTTGTCGGCGACATCGACGGTCGTGTTCGCGGTCGTCGAGCTCTGCACGAGAATCGAGCCGCTGTAGTTCGTATTGGACCAGCCAGTGAAGGTGGCTGCGCTCGCCGGAGCAGCGACTCCGGCGGCGCCGACGACAGCAATTCCGATGACGGCCGCTGCGAGTGCTTTCCTCATGTGATCTCTCCTCACCTGCGTCGCCGGATGGCAGAACGCTCCGTACACCTTGGCTGCCCTGAAATATTAAAATTTCGAATGAGAGGCAATGGCTCGCGGGGGAGGTCCCCGCTCAGAACTAGGATCATCGGGTGGCACGGATCGCGCGGAACGACATCGACGAGCTCCGCGCGCGCGTCAACATCGCTGAGGTTGTCGGGGACTACGTTGCGCTCAAATCTGCGGGCGTCGGCAGTTTGAAGGGCCTCTGTCCGTTCCACGACGAGCGGTCGCCCTCGTTCCATGTCCGTCCTCAGGTCGGGCGCTACCACTGTTTCGGCTGTGGCGAGGACGGCGACGTGTTCAGCTTCCTGATGAAGCAGGACCACATGTCCTTCCAGGAGGCCGTGGAGCGGATGGCAGCGAAGGTCGGCTTCACGCTGCACTACGAAGAGGGCGACGGCCCGCGGACCGACTACAACACGCGCGCCCGGCTCATCGCGGCGAACGAGGTGGCGCAGGAGTTTTTCGTCGCCCAGCTGACCTCGCCCGGTGCGGAGCCAGGCCGGCGGTTCCTCGGCGAACGCGGATTCGACCCGGCCGCGGCGCAGCGCTTCGGCGTGGGATTCGCCCCCAAATCGTTTGATGCGCTCCGCGACCACCTGACGCGCCGCGGCTTCACCATCGACGAGCTCATCAGCGCAGGGCTGCTGAGTCAGGGTGACCGATCTCCATACGACCGGTTTCGTGGTCGGCTCATCTGGCCGATCCGTGACGTCACCGGCGCGACAATCGGTTTCGGTGCCCGCCGCCTCCTTGAGGACGATAAGGGGCCGAAGTACCTGAACACGCCCGAGACGCCGATCTACCACAAGAGTCACGTGCTCTACGGGATCGATCTCGCTCGGCGCGACATCGCGAAGAGCAAACAGGTCGTCATCGTCGAGGGCTACACCGACGTCATGGCGTGTCACCTCGCAGGGGTCACGACGGCAGTCGCCACGTGTGGAACATCGTTCGGCGTCGATCACATTCGGGTCATCCGACCGATGATCGGCGACTCGGCCGGTCAGGCGCTTTCACAGAGCGGCGAGATCGTGTTCACGTTCGACCCCGACGATGCCGGTCAACGCGCAGCGTCGCGAGCCTTCGCCGAGGAGCAGCGGTTCGCAGCGCAGACCTATGTCGCGGTCGCGCCGGGTGGTCTCGACCCGTGCGACCTCCGGCTGGCGCGCGGCGACGACGCGATCCGACGCCTGGTCGCGGCCCGGCGGCCCATGTTCGAGTTCATGATCCGGCGCCGTCTCGACGCGCACGACCTCGAGACGGTCGAGGGCAGGGTGAGCGCGCTTCGCGAGTCCGCGCCCGTCGTCGCCGGAATCCGCGACCCGGCACTCAGCCAGGGGTATGCGCGGAATCTCGCGGGCTGGTTGGGCATGGACCCCACAGACGTCAGCAGGGCCGTCGCAGCCGCCCGGCGGCGTCCCGAGCAGTCGACGGCGCAGCGCGGTGCTGCCGCGACCGGGTCCGACAGACCTGCATCGACCCAGCGCTCGAGCGAATCGATCGGCGGCCATGGTGCCGATCGGCGCGACGCGAGCGAGCCACGTCGAATGGCGCCGTCCGAAGAGGAGCCCCGTGCCACGATGCGGGCGCTCCCGAACGACCCCGTCACGCGAATGGAACGAGACGCCGTCATGGCGATGGTCCAGCAACCGACACTCGTGGGTGGTCCGCTGCTCGGCCTCGCTGCGGCCGCGCGGTTCTCGAATCCAACGCTCGCAGTCGTCCGCGATGGCGTGGTCGCGAACATTGACGCCGTCGCCGATCCTGCGTGGCTTGACCGAGTGCTTGCAGACGTGCCCGAGCCCCTGCGGACGCTCGTCCAGGAGCTCGCGCTCGCACCGATTCCCGCCCGATCCGATGAAGACCTCGCCGCATACTGCACGAGCATCGTGACGGCGCTCGTCGAGCGCGATCTCCTCGCGCGGAAGGCGTCGCTGCTGGGTCAGTTGCAACGCGCCGATCCGCGCGAGCACGCCGAGCGCCGTGCCGAGTTGCAGCGGCAGCTCGTTGAGATCGACGCGCAGCGCCTCCGGCTTCGCGCGAACGCAGAGGGGCTGTGACCGTGCGTAGGGTTGAGTCCATGGACGCAGCGGTCGTGGCCGACGACGTATCGATCGAGTATCGCGGCTCGGCGGTGACCCGTCCCGTCCGCGCCGTGGATGGCGTGACGTTCACGCTGGAGCACGGCGAGATCCTGGCGATCGTCGGCGAGTCCGGGTCCGGCAAGTCAACCATCGCGGCAGCGATCGCAGGACGCCTCGGTGATCGCCGTGCGGACGAGAGCACCGCGCGGCGCCGGATCGTCGGCGGTCGGCTCGAGGTGCTCGATCAGCAGGTGCGGAACCTCCCGGCACGTTCCCGCCGTCGTACGCGACTCACCGGCCGGATCGGGTACCTCGCGCAAGACGCAGGAGATCGTCTCCCGCCGGACCTCACCGCCGGCGAGACCATTGCGGCGCCGATCTACGCCCGGGATCGTCGGTTCGACCGTCGCGAAGCCGGTCTCATGGTCGCACGCCTCGTCGACGCCGTGCATCTCCCGCTCGGCGTCATCGAGGCAGGCACCTGGGAGCTTTCCAGCGGCCAGCGTCAGCGCGTGGCGCTCGCTCGGGCACTCATCCTCGAGCCGGAACTGCTCGTCGCGGACGAACCAGCCCGCGGCGTCGATGTCCTCGTTCGGCAGTCGGTCCTCGAGGCGCTGACCGGACTGCAGCGGAATCGACGGTTCTCGGCGATCGTGGTCTCAAGCGATCTCCGCGAGGCGCGGGCGCTCGCCGACGCGGTCGCCGTGATGCGGTCCGGGCGGATCATCGGAATCGGTGCGTTCGACGATGTCCTCGACTCGCCGACGGACCCGTACTTGAAGACCCTCGCCGCGACCCTCGGACGGCCGGTCCGTCGGCCGGCTCCGACGTCGCGGCGCGTGGCGAGCGCCGTCGGCGCGGGCGCGATGGCCTCCGCACCTGGGAAGCCGGACGCGGTCGATGACACGCAGGAGGACATGCCATGAGCGAGCAGCCCGTCGGGACCGCCGAGCACGAATATCGCGGACACCGAGCGGTCGTGACCGACGCAGGCCGCCCACTTCCGGGGCCGGTGCCGACCCCCGGACCGGTTGCGATCCTCCCGGAGCCGGGAGCCTTGCCCCGCGAGGCGGTCGAGTCCGCTGGCGTCACGGTCGCTCCGCTCTCCGACGAGACCGCCGGAATCGTGTGGCTCGATCCGCGTGACCCGAACGGTCTGGAGGCTGCGCTCGCCTCCGCCCCGTCCGCCACCTGGGTGCAGCTCCCGTTCGCCGGCGTCGACGCGTTCGCGCATCTCATTGCCGCGCACGGCGATCGAGTGCTGTTCACGAGCGCAAAGGGGGCGTACGCGGAGCCGGTCGCTGAGCACGCGCTCGCACTGACGCTCGCCACCATGCGAGTACTCCCGAAGCGGGCACGCGCCGAATCGTGGTCACGCGAGCCGGAGGGCGTGTCGCTCTACGGTCGGTCAGTGCTCGTGATCGGTGCTGGGGGAATCGCCCTCGAGTACATGCGGCTTCTGCAGCCGTTCGACGTCCGCGTGACGGTGGTCCGGCGGGCCGAGGAGCACGTCCCCGGAGCGACGCGCACGGTCGGCACGGACCGTCTGGACGAGGTGCTCCCGGACGCGGACGTGGTGATGATCGCCGCTGCGATGACCCCGGACACGTCCAAGCTCTTCGGAGCGCGCCAATTCGAGCTCATGCGACCGGAGGCGCGACTCGTCAACATCGCGCGCGGGGGACTGATCGACACCGACGCGCTGGTGGACGCGCTCCACTCCGGAGCGATCGCGGGTGCTGGACTCGACGTCACCGATCCTGAGCCGCTTCCCGACGGGCATCCGCTCTGGCGCGCTCCGAACGTCGTCATCACGCCGCACCAGGCGGACACGCCGGACATGGTGGCTCCGCTCCTCGCCGAACGCATCCGTGTCAACGCCACGGCGTTCCGCGGGGGCCAGGGAACGGGATTCGTCGGCGTTGTCGACCCCGCTGCGGGCTACTGAGCCGGACGTCTGCTCGCGCGCGCTGCCCGCTGCGTGGTCCGTTCGCACTCAGGATTGCTGCTATGCTCGATTCCGCTCCACGGGGGGCGGAGGCTCGCTGAAGCCCCCGGAGCAGTGATCCTCGATAGCTCAATTGGCAGAGCAGCCGGCTGTTAACCGGCAGGTTCTTGGTTCGAGTCCAAGTCGGGGAGCAACGCGAAGGCCCGCATCGTCAGATGCGGGCCTTCTTGCGCTGCTGAGGCTGGCGTTGCTGAGGCTGGCGTTGTCGAGGCAGCGGGTCGATCCGCGCGTTCACCCTTCCGGGTGATCGCGTCCCGGGAGCCACTGCTGTCCCGGCCCACCCCAGCTGCGCTTCCGGATCGCCTTGGCGACCTGCTTCGCGTGCGGGTGCGTGAGACGGTCGGCGTAGAGCACGCCGTCGAGGTGGTCGTACTCGTGCTGGAAGATGCGTGCGAGCCAGCCGTGTGCCTCCAGTTCGAACTCGGTGCCGTGCTCGTCCTGCGCGCGGAGGATCGCCGATGCTGCGCGACGCAACGGGAAGCGCTCGCCCGGAATCGAGAGGCACCCCTCGGACTCGTCATCCTCGTCGAGCTCTTGCTGCGACTCGGGAACGGCCGGACTGATCCAGAGCGTCGGGTTGGCGGCGACGCCGCGCCACGCAGTTCCGTCCTCATCCGTCCATGCGTAGACGAACACCCGCTTGCCGACGCCGACCTGCGGCGCGGCAAGTCCGACGCCGGGGGCCAGCGCGACGGTCTCGAACATGTCGGCGACGAGTTGCTGGAAGTCGTCGTCGAACGCGGTCACGGGCGCAGCGGGGGAGTGGAGGACGGGATCGCCGGTGATGCGAATCGGAAGGACGGCCATTCGTCCAGGTTATCGGGGCGGTCCGGGATAGCCTCGTGGCGTGACCCCGGAGATCAGTGACCTCACCTCCGGTGTCAGCCAGCTTGCGTCGAAGGTCAATCTGACGCCGTTCCAGGCGCTGATGATTCCGGTGGCACTGGTGGGGGCGCTGTTTCTCACCCTCGGAACCCAACTGCAGAGTCGCGGTGTGCAGCGGGTGGAGGCGCGGCTCGGTCGGCAGACCTCCGGCCTCAACGTTCGGCATCTGCTGGCGCTCGTCTCGAGCGGCTATTGGGTGCTCGGCACCGTGATGCTCGGCCTCGCGGTCGTCTTGCAGTTGACGAGCATCACATTTGCGCCGCTGATCGTGGTGCAGCCGCTCGGCGCGGTCGCGCTCGTGCTGACGACCTGGTTCTCAAGCCGGCAGTCGGGGATTCCGCTCAGTGCCGCATCGCGTCGCGCGGTGTGGACGTGCATCATCGGCATCGGGGTATTCGTCTTCATCGCGGCGCTCGTCGGCCACGAGACGGTTATCTCGAGGGCGCAGCTGGTCACGGTGCTCATCGTGCTCGCGGTCGTGTTGGCCCTCGTGCTCGCCTCGTTCCGGTTCGTCGCCCGGCATCGAAGCGCGCTCTACTACATCATCGGTGCTGGCGTGCTCTACGGATTCGTCGCAACCCTCGCAAAGGTCACGCTGAACAGATTCGTCAACCACGCGTTCGACTGGGTGACCGTGTTCGCGATCATCGGGGTGATCGTCGCAGCAGCGCTCGGCGGGTACTTCGTGCAGAACGCGTACTCATCCGGGCCAGCGGACCTGGTCATCGCCGGCCTCACGGTCGTCGATCCGATCATCGCGGTCAGCATCGGCGTGATCGTGCTCCAAGAGGCTGCGGGCGCTCCGGTGATCGCGGTCCTCGGATTCCTTGCCGCCGGGGCGACGGCCGTCACCGGGGTGTTCCTGCTCGCCCGCTACCTGCCCAAAGGGCGTCGCTGATCCGGATCGCGCACACCAGCCCCACTCTGCGAGGATGGGACTGATGGCCCGTGTGCCATGCACCCGCTTCCGAAGGGGTGCGGTAGCGTTTGGGGCCTACCGAGCATGACGAGAGGACGACCCGCCGTGCCAGGATCGGACGAGGCGACCGAGGTGACCCCGCACGTGGACGATGCCGATCTTCCGGTCGACTGGGCACCGGATGCGGGCAGGCGTCTCCGGGTCATGATCGCCGCAGACACGTTCCCACCGGACGTCAATGGGGCCGCCACGTTCGCGGAGCAGCTCGCGGTCGGGCTCGCGCAACGGGGGCACGAAGTCCACGTCATCGCACCGGCCTCCAGTCGGCAACATGGCACCTTCGACGAGGAGCATGGCGGTGTCACGCTGATCGTGCACCGGCTCTTCTCGCTGAAATGGCCACTGCACGCCTGGTTGCGGTTCGCGCTCCCGTGGAATGTGCGCCGTGACGTCGGCCCCATCATGGAGGCCGTCCAACCAGATGTGATCCACATCCAGTCGCATGTCGTGATCGGTCGCGGTGTCGCCCGCGAGGCGTCCGAGCGTGGAATCCGAGTCATCGCGACCAACCACTTCATGCCGGAGAACCTGCTCGAATACGCTCCGTTCGGCAAGCACACGCTGCCGATCGCGCTGAAAATCGCGTGGGGTGACGCAGCGAAGACGTACCGGTTTGCGGACGCGGTGACGGCGCCCACACAGCTCGCTGCCGACTACCTGGAGGCCGCGATCGGCAAGCGCGACGTGATGGCGATCTCCTGTGGCATCGACATCTCGCGCTACGTCTCGATCGACGAGCGCCCAGAGCGGAACGAGATCGTCTTCGTCGGACGGGTTGCGCCGGAGAAGCAACTCGACGTCCTGGTGCGCGCGCTGCGGCACCTTCCGGACGAATTGGAGGCGCGACTCACCATCGTCGGCGACGGCGAGCAGGTGCACAAACTGACGGCGCTGGCACGCGAGCTCGGGCTCGAGCATCGCGTTCGCTTCCTCGGGTTCGTGTCCGACGACGTGAAGCGGCAGACGCTGACCCACGCCACAGTGTTCGCGATGCCCTCGACCGCAGAGTTGCAGAGCATCTCGAGTCTCGAGGGCATGGCATCAGGACTGCCGATCGTCGCCGCGAACGCGATGGCGTTGCCGCATCTCGTCGATGGGAACGGGTACCTGTTCGTCGCCGGCGATGAGCTCGATCTCGCATCGAAGCTCGCCGCGGTGCTCACCGCACCCGAGGACGCCTACCTGCGTATGAAGCGCCGGAGCGTCGAGATGGCTGGGCTGCACGACATCAATCGCACGCTGTCGACGTTCGAGGCGCTGTATCGTGGGAACTCGGTTGCCGCTGGCGCCGGTACGGGGCGGTAGCCAAGCTGGTCAAGGCAGTCGGCTCATAACCGAACGATTCGCGGGTTCGAGTCCCGCCCGCCCTACGATCCCCCGGGAGTTCGCGGATCACGCCTTCCGGCCAGTCTGGCCCTGCGGCGTCGGTTCCCGCCGGTAGGGTCATCCCATGAGAAAGCGCGCCGAGCCTCCGAAGACGGCCCGGCTGCACCCGAACGTGACCATCGACACGAGTCACGGCGATTCGGGCGTTCGAATCAGCGCGTTCCGAATCGGATTCGTCGGCACTCTCGGGGTGCTCGTCGCCATTCTCGCCGGAACGCTGGTCAAAGAGCTCTCGACGGTGTTCGTCTACGTCGGTGTCGCGCTGTTCATCGCGCTCGGGCTGGACCCGCTGGTGTCCTTCCTGGAGCGGTTCATCCCGCGCTGGCTCGCGATCCTCGCCGTCGTGCTCGGGGTGCTCGCCGTGTTTGCCGGGATCATGCTCGCGATCGTGCCCGTCATCGTCGAGCAGGCGGTGAAGCTCGTGCAGAACTTCCCGACGTTCGTCCAGGACGTCTCGCAGTCGCACTGGTTCCAACAGCTGTCCAAGCAGTTCTCCGGCACGTTCGACATCAACAAGTCGCTCCAGTCCGTTCAGACGTTCGTCGAGCAGCCGAGCCACATCCTCAGCTTGAGCGGTGGCCTCCTTGCCGTCGGAGCCGGTATCGCCTCCGGCCTCACCGGCGTGATCATCGTGTTGATCCTGATGCTGTACTTCCTCGCGTCGATGCGCAGTATCAAGCGGCTCACGTATCGGTTCGTGCCGGCGTCGCGCAGAGAGAACTTCGCGGAGGTTACGGAGCAGATCACGCAGTCGGTCGGGCGATATGTCGTCGGGCAGATCGTCGAGGCGGTGCTCAACGGGGTGCTCAGCCTCATCTTCCTCACCATCATCGGTGCCCCGCTGCCGGTATTGCTGGCGACCTTCGCGTTTCTCGGGGCGCTGATCCCGCTCGTCGGAACCCTCGGGGCAGCCATCGTGATCAGCCTGCTCTGCCTGTTCGCGTCGCCGGCGACGGCGTTGGCGTCGGCGATCTACTACCTGATCTACATGCAGGTGGAGGCGTACGTGATCGCTCCGCGGATCATGTCGCGGGCAGTGCAGGTGCCCGGTGCGCTCGTCGTCATCGCCGCAGTCGCGGGCGGCACGATCGGCGGGGTCCTCGGCGCGTTGGTCGCCGTCCCCATCGCCGCGTCGGGCATCATCATCGTGCAGCAGGTCATCTATCCGCGGCAGGATCAGCTCTAGCCGGCCAGGCCACCGCTGCGGCAGGACCAGCTCTCCGCGCCGCGAGGTCACCACTGTCCGTTCCCGCGGCGGTTTCCCGCGGCGGCCTGCTCTTCACACCCTGCTCGATTCGATCGCCGGATTGTCGACACGCATCCTCGCCCGTTGGGCGTGTAGTGGCGCGGAATGCCATGCGCCGTGCATAATGGGCCCTGTCCGCAGGGACATCACAATCAGATATCGAAAGACGGTTCCCGGCGTCGGGATCCTCCACACAGGTCGATGGGGAAGTCGCACCTGACGAACGGAGGAATCGTGACGAAGCAAGGAACCGCGTCCGGGGTGCTGTATGTGCACTCCGCGCCGCGCGCGCTCTGCCCGCACATTGAGTGGGCAGCTGGTCGCGCTATGAGTCGCGCCGTGAACTTCTCGTGGGTCGATCAGCCCGTGCTTGACGGCGCGCGGCGTACCGAGTTCACCTGGACTGGTCCGGCCGGGACGGGCGCGGCGATCGCGTCCGCGCTTCGCGGATGGGAGCACCTCCGGTTCGAGGTCACCGAGGACGCCTCCGCCGAGGCCGACGGCGGCCGCTGGATGCATACGCCCGATCTCGGGGTCTTCTACGCGCAGACCGATGTCGTCGGCAACATGGTCGTTCCGGAGGACCGCATTCGGTATGCGATGGAGGTCGCCGGAAGCAACGCGCTCGAGCTGCAGCGTGAACTCCGGCTCGCGCTCGGCCAGGCGTGGGATGAAGAACTTGAGCCGTTCCGCCGGGTCGGCGAGGCGAACCCGGTGGTGTGGCTTCACCGCGTGGGGTGATCGGCTCGGGTTCCACTCGTCAGGTGCACGTCGAGGGCCGGGAGGTATGAACCTCCCGGCCCTCGTTCGTCCGTCTGTGGCGCAGACCGCGGACGCGCGCACGCTTCGGCCTATCGCCCGAGGCGTACCGTGCCGGGCGCGGGTTCTGCCGCGTCAGGCCGTGCGGAACGCCACAACCGCGTTGTGGCCGCCGAATCCGAAGGAGTTGCTGACCGCGAGGAGGTCGCCGCTCGGCAGCGGTCGCGGAGCGGTCGCGACATCCATGACGATTTCCGGATCCTGTTCGGCGAGGTTGATCGTCGGCGGAGCGACGCGCTCGTGGAGTGCCATCACCGTGAAGAACGCCTCGATCGCGCCGGCACCGCCGAGCAGATGTCCCGTCGACGCCTTCGTCGCTGAGACGACCACGTTGTCGAGATGGTCGCCGAAGACGCGACGCATCGCTTTGTATTCGGCGATGTCGCCAACAGGAGTCGAGGTCGCGTGTGCGTTGACGTGAACGACGTCCTCCCGCGCAGCCCCGGCGTGCTCGAGGGCCTGGATGACCGCACGTGCAGCGGCGCTGCCTTCCGGGTCGGGTGCGGTGATGTGGAACGCGTCCGAGGTGATTCCGGCGCCAGCGACTTCCGCGTAGATGGTGGCACCGCGCGCTTCGGCGTGCTCGCGCGTCTCGAGGATGAGCGCCGCCGCGCCGTCGGCGAGGACGAACCCGTCGCGGGTGACGTCGTATGGGCGGGACGCCGTCTGCGGGCTGTCGTTGCGTCGTGAGAGCGCCTGCATCGCGGCGAACGACGCCAACGGCATCGGGTGCAGTGCCGCCTCAGTGCCGCCTGCGATCACGACGTCGGCGTCGCCGGATGCGACGTGACGGTACGCCTCTGCGAGCGACTCGGTGCTCGATGCGCACGCGGAAAGGTACGTGCGTGCGCCGCCGCGCGCACCGAAGTCCATTTCAATAGCGGCAGCCGGCCCGTTCGCCATGAGCATCGGCACGGTCATCGGGAGGACGCGACGCGGACCCTTCTCGCGAAGCGTGTCCCAGCCGTCGAGGAGGGTGTTGACGCCGCCGATGCCGGTTGCCCAATCGACGACAAGCCGCTCCGGGTCGACGGTCGCGTCGTCGATGCCGGCGTCGGCCCATGCCTCGCGCGCCGCGATGAGGGCGAGCTGCGAGGACGGGTCGAGGCGCTTCATCTCGGGCCGCGTCAGCTGATCGGTGATGAACCGCCGGGCCTGCCCCGCGAAGTGCACCGGGATCTCGTAGCGCTCGACCCAGTCGGCTTCGATCGGAGTGATGCCGGACTCGCCGGCGAGGAGCGCCTGCCAGGATGCGGGTGCCGTCGCGCCGAGGGGCGAGATGGCGCCGACTCCGGTGACGACGACGGTTCGGTTGCTGGTCATGACGACGTACTTTCTCGGTTGGACCGGCGCAGCGCCGGAGGTCGCACTGAACGTCGAACGCCGTGGCCGACGACCCGGTGGGTCAGCGGGCCACGGCGTTCAAGACGGTTCGGTCAGTTCTGCGCCTTGACGATGTAGTCCACGGCGTCACCGACGGTCTTGAGGTTCTTGACTTCCTCGTCCGGGATCTTGACGTCGAACTTCTCTTCGGCGTTGACGACGATGGTCATCATCGAGATCGAGTCGATGTCCAGGTCGTCCGTGAAGGACTTGTCTGCCTGGACGGTGTCGGCAGCAATGCCGGTCTCGTCATTGATGAGCTCGGCAAGGCCGGCGAGGACTTCTTCGTTGGACAGGGCCATTGCTGTTCTCCTTGGGTGTCGTGTGACCGGGGTCAAGCCTAGGGCACGGGGTGTGTAGCGGATTTGCGGGGATCAGGGGAGGACGACGACCTGTGCGCCGAAGACCAGACCGGCTCCGAAGCCGATCTGGAGCGCAAGACCGCCGTGGAGCTGTGGATGCTCGGCGAGGAGCCGATGCGTTGCGAGCGGGATGCTCGCCGCCGACGTGTTTCCGGTCGTCGTGATGTCCCGACCGATCATGACCGATTCCGGGAGGCCGAGCTGCTTCGCGAACTCGTCGATGATTCGCATATTCGCCTGGTGGGGAATGAATGCGGCGAGCTGGTCCGCGGTGATGCCGGCAGCCTCCAGTGCGCGCTTGGCGACCGTGACCATTTCCCAGACCGCCCAGCGGAAGACCGTCTGTCCTTCCTGCCGGATGGTGGGCTGCGCTCCGCCGGCGCGCCATTCCGGATATGTCCTGGTCATCCAGATCGCATCCCACTTGGAGCCGTCCGATCCCCAGATCGTGGGGGCGATACCGGGATAGTCGCTCGGCCCGACGATCGCGGCTCCGGCCCCGTCGCCGAGCAGGAACGAGATCGAGCGATCGGTGGGGTCGACGATGTCACTGAGCTTCTCAGCACCGATGACGAGGACGTACTCCGCGATCCCGGTCTTGATGAACGAGTCGGCTTGCGCGATGCCGTACGCATACCCGGCGCACGCTGCGCTGATGTCGTATGCGGCGGCCGGTGTTGCGCCGATGCGCTCTGCGAGCAGGGTCGCCATCGATGGCGTGGCAACGGTGTTCGTGACCGTCGAGATGAGGACGACACCGATTTGGGACGCGTCGATGCCTGCCGCTGCGATGGCTTCGCGGGCTGCCACTTCGGCGAGGTCGACCGCCTGGACGTCCGCCCCGGCGCGGACCCGGGTGACGATTCCGGTGCGCTGCCGAATCCACTCGTCAGAGGAGTCGATCGGACCGACAAGGTCGTCGTTCGGCACGGACCGCTCACCGCGGGCGGCTCCGAGGGCCACGATGCGTGTGAACTGGTGGCCTGTTCGCTGCGCCAGTTCCGGGAGGCCCGCCGGGCGTCCGTTCGACGATGTCACGTCCGTCATGCGCTCGCCTCCGCCTGGTCGAGCAGCGCGACTGCTGCGGGCAGGTCATCGGGCGTTGTGATGCCCACTGTCGGGACGCCGCGCATGGCCCGCTTGGCGAGACCCACGAGGGCGCCGGCCGGAGCAAGCTCGATCACGCCGGTCACATCCGACTCGAGGAAGGATGTCATGACGGCATCCCAGTGCACGGGGTTCGCGATCTGGCCGACCATGAGGTCGACGAAGCGGCGCCCCGAGTCGATACGGGTTCCGTCCGCGTTCGTCCAGATCGGAAGCGTCGGGTCGTTGGCGGTCACCGCAGCAGCGACGGGACGGACGCGATCGACGGCGCTGGCCATGTACGAGGTGTGGAACGCTCCGGCCACGCTCAACGGGAGGACGCGCGTCTTCTCCGGGGGCTCGGCGGCGAAGGCTGCGAGAGCGTCCGTCGGCCCGGCGACCACGGTTTGGCCGCCGCCGTTGAAGTTCGCGGGGGCAAGACCGCGTTCGGCGAGAATCGCGGGGAGGGTTGCCACGTCGCCACCGAGCACGGCGCTCATGCCGGTCGACTCGGTGGCTGCTGCGTCTGCCATCGCCCGACCGCGCTCTGTGACGAGTCGGAGCGCGTCGGTCGGCTCCAGGATGCCCGCGATCGCTGCGGCGGTGAACTCTCCGACGGAGTGCCCGGCGACGCCGCCGACGCGGCTCCGACGACCATCTGCGAGCAGGGCCTCGGCGGTGATGAGTCCTGCTGCGACGATGAGCGGCTGAGCCAGCGCCGTGTCCCGGATGGTCTCCGCGTCTGAGTTGGTGCCGTGCTCGGCGAGGTCGATTCCGATGAGCTCGGACCACGATGCGACGTGCGAGCGAACACGCGCATCGGCGAGCCACGGAGCGAGGACCCCGGGCTTCTGCGAGCCCTGTCCTGGAGCGACGACGACAATCACCGGACAATCCTCCCGAAGCCCGCGAGGGGGTTCCGTGTGGACTTCCACACAGAATCAGGCGAACGCTTGTCGGGTGTCGCCAGACGGGGACCCGTCCCCGTTCAGCCGCGGCCCGGCCGATCCCGCGATGCGGCCGCGCGTCGGGGACGGGAGCGCTCAGCGCCGTTGCACCCGGCGGCGTCCGTTCGAGGATTCGGACATCGCCCCGATGATGAGCGCGGACTGCACAATGAGTGCGTCCCGGGGGTTTGTGGCGTCCCAGCCGATGATGTCCGCCACGCGGCGCAGTCGGTACCGCACCGTGTTCGGATGCACGAACAACTCACGGGCGGTCGCTTCGAGTGAGCGCCCGGTGTCGAGGTAGCACCAGAGGGTTTGGAGCAGCTCGGTCGACTGATCCTTGAGCGGAATATAGATGCGCTGCACCAGTGCTGATCTGGCGAGTGGGTCGCCGGCGAACGCCCGTTCCGGGAGGAGGTCGTCCGCGAACGTCGGCCGCGGCGCGCCACGCCACGCGCGGGCGACCGCGAAGCCGGCGAGGGCTGCTTTCGCGCTGGTGGATGCATCCACGACGCCGGGGACTTCGTTCCCGAGCACTAGGTGTCCTTCGCCGAACTGCGACTCCAACGCGGCCGCGATCGCCATGAAGGACGTCGGCTCCTCGCCGTCGGGGGTGTCGTCTCGGGGCGTTGCCCGGCCGATGACAACGACGAGCCGCGAGCCCTGAACGCCGATGAGGACATCGGCATCCATGTGCCGAGCGGTCCGGCGGATCGTGTCCACTTCGAGTTGTTTGGGCGCCGTGCCGACGAGCACTGCGACTTCGCCGTGGCCCCGCCACCCGAGTGCCGCGATCCTGCTCGGCAACTCATCGTCGTACTCGCCCGACAGGATGGAGTCGACGACAAGCGCCTCGAGGCGGGCATCCCACAGTCCGCGCGCCTCCGCCGCTCGCGCATACACGTCCGCTGCCGCGAACGCGATGTCTCTCGAGTAGACGAGGATCGCCTCCTGGAGGAGATCGTCGCCCGATGCGCGCTGTTCGACAACTTCGACGACGACACGGATGAGTTGCAGTGTCTGCTGCAGGCTGACCGAGCGGAGCAGCTCCCGGGGTGCGCTGCCGAAGACGTCCGCGGCGGCGATCCACGGGGTGGAGGCTGTGCCTTCGAACCACGAAACGAACGACGTGATCCCCGCCTGCGCGACGAGTCCGACCGCGGAGCGCCGACCGGGTGGCATTTCGCTATACCAGGGGAGCGTCTCTTCGAGGCGCTTGATCGTGGCGCTGGCAAGCTCACCGGACACACCGCGGAGCCAGGAGAGCGTCCGTTCCCGGTCGCGCTCCCGGCCCGCAGTGTCCGCTCGCAGCGTCGTCACTGCCAGGTCAGCTTTCGCCGCCCGCGCTACCCGTCGTGCCTGCGCTGACATCGTGGAGGCGGTACTTGTCGATCGCCGCCTGCACGGTCGACGGGTCGATCTCGCCTCGTCGGGCGAGCTGCTGCAGTGTGCGCACCACGACCGACGGACCGTCGATCGTGAAGAAGCGTCGGGCAGCGGCCCGCGTGTCGGAGAACCCGAACCCGTCGGCGCCGAGCGTGGCGAAGTCGCGCGGCACGAACTGCCGGATCTGGTCCGGCACTGCGTGCATGAAGTCGGTGACCGCCACGACCGGTCCTTCGGTGTGCTGCAGGCGCTCGGTGACGTACGGGGTACGGACCGGCTCGTTCGGGTGCAGGAATGCGTGCTCGTCGGCTGCCAGGCCGTCGCGGCGGAGCTCGCCCCAGCTGGTGACGCTCCAGACGTCGGCCGAGACACCCCAATCCTCGGCGAGGAGCCGCTGGGCCTCCAGGATCCACGGCACGGCGACGCCGGAAGCGAGGAGCTGGGCCTTCGGGCCGTCGTGGTCGGAACGCTGGAGGAGGTGCATGCCTCGCACGATCCCGTCGACGTCGACATCCTCCGGTTCGGCGGGCTGCGGCATCGGCTCGTTGTAGACGGTCAGGTAGTACATGACGTTCGGGTCGGCGTGCTTCGGGGTGCCGTCCTCGTTCGTGCCGTACATGCGCTCGAGCCCGGACTGCACGATGTGCGCGATCTCGTATCCGTACGCGGGGTCGTACGCGACCACCGCGGGGTTCGTCTGCGCGAGCATGAGCGAGTGGCCGTCCGCGTGCTGGAGGCCTTCTCCGGTCAGGGTGGTGCGTCCGGCCGTCGCGCCGATCAGGAATCCGCGGGCCATCTGATCGCCCGCCGCCCACAGGGCGTCGCCCGTGCGCTGGAAGCCGAACATCGAGTAGAAGACGTACACCGGGATCAGCGGCTCACCCTGGGTCGAGTACGAGCTTCCGACGGCGGTGAACGCTGCGACCGCTCCGGCCTCGTTGATGCCGACGTGGATGATCTGTCCTTGCGGGCTCTCCTTGTAGGCGAGGAGCAGTTCGCGGTCGACCGACGTGTAGTGCTGACCGTTCGGGTTGTAGATCTTCGCGGTCGGGAAGTAGGCGTCCATGCCGAACGTCCGTGCTTCGTCCGGAATGATCGGGACGATTCGCTCACCGAAGTCGGGCGAGCGAAGCAGATCTTTCAGCAGGCGCGCGAAGGCCATCGTCGTGGCGACTTCCTGCTTGCCGGACCCCTTCTTCGCGATCGCGTACTTCGAGTCGTCCGGCAGCGTGATCGCCGTGTGGGCTGTACGGCGCTCCGGCACGTAGCCCCCGAGGGCCCGACGACGCTCGTGCATGTACTCGATCGCTTCGTCGTCCGCACCGGGGTGGTAGTAGGGCGGCAGGTAGGGGTTCTCTTCGAGCTGCGCGTCGGAGATCGGGATTCGCATCTCGTCGCGGAACTGCTTGAGGTTCTCGAGCGTCAGCTTCTTCATCTGGTGGGTCGCGTTGCGCCCCTCGAAGCTCGGCCCGAGCCCGTAACCCTTCACGGTCTTCGCGAGGATGACGGTCGGTTGGCCCTTGTGCTCGACCGCGGCCTTGAACGCGGCGTACACCTTGCGGTAGTCGTGCCCGCCACGCTTGAGGTTCCAGATCTGGTCGTCGGTGTAGTCCTTGACGAGCTCGAGCGTCTTCGGGTCGCGGCCGAAGAAGTTCTCGCGCACGTAGGCGCCGTTCTCGGCCTTATAGGTCTGGTAGTCGCCGTCCGGGGTCACGTTCATCAGGTTGAGCAGTGCGCCGTCGGTGTCGCGCGCCAGCAGGTCATCCCACTCGCGACCCCAGATCACCTTGATCACGTTCCAGCCCGCACCGCGGAAGTAGCTCTCGAGCTCCTGGATGATCTTGCCGTTGCCACGCACCGGACCATCGAGGCGCTGCAGGTTGCAGTTGATGACGAATGTCAGGTTGTCGAGGCCGTCGTTGGCGGCGACCTGAAGCTGCCCGCGCGACTCGACCTCGTCCATCTCGCCATCGCCGAGGAACGCCCAGACGTGCTGGTCGGACGCGTCCTTGATGCCCCGGTTGCTGAGGTACTTCGCCTGCTGCGCCTGATAGATCGCATTGATCGGGCCGATCCCCATGGACACGGTGGGGAACTGCCAGAAGTGCGGCATGAGCCGCGGGTGCGGGTATGACGAGAGACCGCCGGCCGCGTGCGATTTCTCCTGACGGAACCCGTCGAGTTGTTCGGCGCTGAGACGCCCCTCGAGGAACGCGCGGGCATACATGCCGGGGGAGGCGTGTCCCTGGAAGAAGACCTGATCGCCGCCGGACGGGTGGTCCTGCGCACGGAAGAAGTGGTTGTAGCCCACCTCGTAGAGGGCTGCGCTCGACGCGTACGTCGAGATGTGGCCGCCCACGGCGATCCCGGGACGCTGCGCGCGATGCACGGTGATCGCAGCATTCCAGCGGATCCACCGCCGGAATCGACGCTCGAGCTCCTCATCGCCCGGGAATTCGGGCTCGTTCTCGGGCGCGATGGTGTTGACGTAGTCCGTCGTCGGAACCATCGGAACGCCGAGGTGGAGCTCTTTGGACCGCTTCAGGAGGCTGAGCATGATCTCGCGGCCGCGGCCGTGCCCTTGCGACTCCACGAGACCGTCGAGCGATTCGCGCCATTCGGCGGTCTCTTCCGGGTCCTGGTCGTGGCTGCCTGCGCTGTACGGGTCCTGGTCGTTCACCGTCACCCTTGACCTCGTTCGTTCTCGTGGTGGACATGTCGAGCCCGAGGCCGGGTCGCGACCGTTTCGAGCCTCACACACTCTAGTTCCTGGCACCGACGACCCGCTCGCCCGGCGGTGCGCTTGCGTTCGGGCAGAGCCGGCGTAGTATTCCCGATCGTGCTCGCCAACGCGCGCACGCGAATCGGGCGGCCATCCGCTGCCTTGAGAGGGAGACGCACCGGCCATGGCACTCGAGATCGGTTCACTGGCACCGGACTTCGAATTGCCCAACCAATTCGGCGAGCACGTGCGACTCAGTGACTTCCGCGGCGTTCGCCCGGTCGCGCTCGTGTTCTTCCCGCTGGCGTTCTCGTCGACGTGCACGAACGAGTTGTGTGCGCTGCAGGAAAATCTCGCAATGTTCACCGACCATCGCGTCGAGTTGCTCGCGGTGAGCGTGGACTCGAAGGCCGCATTGCGATCGTTCGCCGACGCGAAGGGATACGACTTCACCCTCCTGGCGGACTTCTGGCCGCATGGGGCCGTGTCGAAGGAGTACGGCGTGTTCCTCGAGCGCAAGGGATTCGCGACCCGAGCAACGTTCGTGATCGACGCGGACGGCCGGATTCGCGCCTCCGTGATCACTGAGCCCGGCGTCGCCAGAGACATCGCCGAATACCGACGTGCGCTCGATCGGCTCGCTCCCGTCCACGCCTGAGTCGTTGCCGCACTGCGCTGCGGAACGCCGACGGTCCTGAGGAATCGGCGGATTCGGAAGAACGGTACAGTGGGGCGCCAGGCGCCACGCGCCACGCGCCACGCGCACGGGCCTTTAGCTCAGTTGGTAGAGCGCCACGTTTACACCGTGGATGTCGTCGGTTCGAACCCGGCAGGGCCCACTGTCTCCCGTCTTGGCGGCGAATAGCCGCGACCCGCCGTGCTCAGGAGGATCGAGACGAGTTCCTCCGCGACACATGCGTAATCCAGCACGGGGGCGGCGACGCCCGGTAGCCGAGAGCGGCCGCAAGCGGCGAGCATACGATGGCGCAATGAGTGACCACGAGCACATTGACGAGCACACGAACGACCCGATTCACGGCGCTGACGAGCCGGTTCATTCCTTCGACCAGACCAACGGAGTCGTGGAGGGTCTCGACGGCGATGCGGACGCTCCGGAGAACGCAAACGGCGATGTCGGCGACGAGCGCGCTGCATTCATCGCGGCCCCGGCTCCGGGTGCGCAGATGGCGCCCGGTGTGTTCCCCGTCGGCGCCGAAGCGGCCGACGACGAGACGGAGGCCGACCCCGATTCCGACGACCCGACTCCGGCCTGATTTCCCCGTCGCGGTGGGCCAGGGAAGGGCTCCCGGCGGGCGCGATCGTCAGTTCACCTGAGACGGGTCTCCGCCGACGCGTCGATTCTCGTCGAGCTCATCGATCGCGCGCATTTCCGAGTCCGTGAGCTCGAACCCGAAGAGGTCGATGTTCTGCGCCATCCGCTCGGGCGATGTCGTCTTCGGAATGACTACGTTTCCGGTCTGCAGGTGCCATCGGAGCACCACCTGCGCCGGAGTGACCCCGTGCGCTCCCGCGGCCGCCTGAATCGGCGCGAGAGTGAAAAGGTCGTATTTACTTTGCCCAAGAGGTCCCCACGCCTCTGTGACAATCCCCGCACGCTCGTGGAATGCTCGCAGCTCGCGCTGCTGGAAGATCGGGTGCAGCTCGACCTGGTTCACCGCCGGAACGACCTCGGTCTCATCGAGGAGGCGTGTCAGGTGTTCCACGAGGAAGTTGCTGACACCGATCGCCTTCGCTCGTCCGTCCCGGAAGAATCCCTCGAACGTACGCCAGGTCGTGATGTAGCGGTCGCTTGCCGGCAGCGGCCAATGGATCAGGTAGAGATCCAGGAAGTCGACGCCGAGCGCCTCCAGGCTGCGTTCGAACGCGGCCGCGACGTCGCCATCGCGGTGGTGATCGTTTCGGAGCTTCGTGGTCAGGAAGATCTCATCGCGCGGGATTCCTGATGCGCGGAGTGCGGCGCCGACCTCGCGTTCGTTGTTGTAGCCGGTGGCCGTGTCAATGTGCCGATAGCCCGCCGCGAGCGCCTGTTCGACGACGCGTTGGGTGTCGCTCGGCTCGACCTTGAACACGCCGAACCCGAGCTGGGGGATCGTCGTCCCGGAGTTCAACCGAACCTGTGGTGTGTGAGCGCTCATGGCGCCAGTGTCGCACAGCGCCGCATGTCACCGCCGTTTCCGGTGCCCGGAGCTCTGAGTACCTGACCGGTCATCGAGAGGTGAGCTCGCTTTGTATCGACTCGAGGGACCGGTTGCTTGTCTCCGGCACCCGGAAGGCGAAGAACAGGAACGCGACGATTCCGAGCCCCGTGTAAACGAAGAACACGCCCTGGGTGGTGATGAGTTGCGTGGCAGTCAAGTACGTTCCTGCAACGACGAAGTTCGCAGCCCAGTTCACCATCGTCGAGACGGCCATCGACTTGCTCCGGATGCCGATCGGGAAGATCTCGGAGATCATGAGCCAGAACACCGGACCGAGTCCGATCGCGTACGCCGCAATATACAGGATGAGCCCGACGAGAGCGGTCCAACTCGCGTGGTGCTGCAGCCAGGGGCTCCAGAAATAGACGCCGAGGAACGCAAGCGCGACGGTGAGCCCGGCCGTCCCCGTGAGCAGGAGCGGCCGTCGGCCGACGCGGTCGAGCAGAACGACTGCCACGATCGTGAACACCACGTTCGTTATTCCGATCGACACGGTTCGTGCGATGGAGGAACTGCTGGTCAAACCGGTGTGCTGGAGGATCGTCGGTGCGTAATAAATCACCGTATTGACCCCGACGAACTGCTGGAAGAACGCGAGCCCCATCCCGACGAACAGCAGCGGTCGGATCGACTTCGACACGAGGTCGCGCCAGCGGCTCGACGACTCCTGCTTATTCGCGTCGCGCATTCCAGCCAACTCATCGTCCACGTCCGCGTGCGGATCGTCGTGCCGAAGACGCTCGAGGACCTTGCGGGCGTCATCATCACGGTCCCGCATCATCAACCAACGCGGCGTGTGGGGCACTGTGAGCATTCCTATGGCGAGCGCAGCACCGGGGATCGCAGCGATCCCGAGCATCCAACGCCAGTTCCCCGGAACTCCGGTGAATGCGGTATTGACCAGATACGAGATAAGGATGCCCGTTGTCACCGCGAGCTGGTTGAACGACACGAGGCCGCCGCGAATGCGAGGTGGCGCCGACTCCGAGATGAAAAGGGGGGAGACGAACGATGCGGTACCGACCGCGAGGCCAAGCACGAATCGGGCGACGATCAGCATCGGAACATCCACGGCGAAGGCGCATGCGATCGCCGCGACGAAGTACACCGAGCCGGATACCACCTTGGTCCACTTCCGACTGAATGCGTCGGCGGCGAACGCTGAGATGAGCGCACCGCCGATCGCGCCAAGCAGCAGGACGGAGACGATCCATTCCTGCTCGGTCGGCCCCGCATGGAGATCCTTTTTGATGAAGAGGATCGCGCCGGAGACGACACCGGTGTCGTATCCGAACAGCAGGCCACCAATTGCCGCGACTATCGAGACCCGGATCAGGAGCGGATTCGCGCTCGCTCGAACCTCCTGCAGGTATCCCATCGACCGCTCCTTTCGCACCGCGTGTTTCGGGTCGGTGCCGACCGATCGCGTCGGCAATCGACGTGTCAGCCGGGTTGCACACCATCCGTCGCTACGCGGCGAGGCCTTGCGGGGCATCCAGGGCTGTCAGGTGTGCGCTGCCCAGCCGAACGGGCTTCGCCGCATGCTCGACCCGAGATGCAGGCCTTGACGTGCCATCGCCGACACCGCGACCATGAACCGTCACGCGAGACCGCGCGAGAAGGTGAGGATGCGATGCAGGGGTTCGGACCCACTCCGTATCTGCTGATGGCTGGAACAGCGCGAGAGGCGCTCGAATGGTGGGCCTCGGTATTCGGCGGAGCCGTGTCGACGCACACGTTCGAGCAGTTCGGGCGGACCGACGGGGATCCGAACGCTGTCGCCCACGGCACGCTCACCGGACCGGTGTCACTCTATGCAGCCGACGCTGGAACCGACGACGCCCCCTTCGCGAGCGCCGGGCTGTTCTTCGCCCTGCTTGGGACAGGCAGTCCTGAGCAGTCGAAGAAATGGTTCGATCGTCTCAGTGAGGGCGGGCATGTCATCGACGCTTTGCAGCAGCGTGGATGGAACGCATGGGACGGCCAGGTGCGTGATCGGTACGGCGTGACCTGGCTCGTCGGCTACGAGCTGGACTCGGCATCGTAAGCCGCCGAGTCCAGGACCCAAGCGCGCAAGCGCGCAAGCGCGCAAGCGCCCGAGCGCGCAAGCGCCCGAACGCGGCGAAACCGACTAGAGCAGCCGACGTCGGCGGAGCGTCTCCGAGGGAGCCTCCCCGAATTGGTCGCTGTAATAGGCGGAGAACCGACCGAGGTGCCGGAACCCGTGCGCGAGCGCCTGGCTCGCAACACTCGTGCTCAAGGGTGAATGCATCAGGAGTTGCGCGCGGACTCGGTGTAGCCGCGTCTCACGGAGAAAGACGAGCGGGCTGGTGTGGAGATGCCGCTGGAATGAGGCCTGCAACGTGCGCGTCCCGACGTCGACGGCCGCGGCGATCTCGATGATCGTCAGCGGCTCCGCGGCGTGTGCCGCGATGAACTCCTGCGCGGCTCGTAGGGTCTTCCCGCCGGCGAGTGCCGACGGCGCCGGTCGCGCATCGTAGGCCTCGACGACGGCCTCGGCGACGAGAAGGTTTGCCCGGGTTCGCACGGCCCGGTCCGAAGCGGGGTCCAGCAGGACGGGTGCGTGAGTAGCAATCGCCTGGCGGAGCTGCTCGATGCGCTCAGGACTGGCTGCGCGCCGGAACCGCAGCGGCGCGGGCGGTCGGCCGATGCGCGCAGCGGCCACAGCCTCCAGGAAGTCACCCTCGAATCGAACGAGATTCTGGGTGGTCGGCGGTGCATCGAACGTGAAGGGGCGCCCCGCGGGGTACATCACCGGGATGCCGGGGATCATGGTGGTCGGCTCGGCCCCGTCAGGATCCAGGATGACACCGGGGGTGCTCGTCCAGGCAAGGAAATATTGCCGCCCGGAAGGGATGGTGCCCCACCGGCGAGCGTCTACCGTCGTGCTGCCGAGTGTGACGGCGCCGTCGCCGACCGCGCGATAGCGATAGCCGAAGTTGGTGGCGGATCGGTCGAAGTGGATGTCGTTGCTGTCGTACACGTGCTCGTAGAAGTCCACCGCCTCGTCGATGGAGTGCCCGTGTTGCTCGAAGTTCAGGATGGGAAGCGAGTCAGAAGGCATGCACGTCCCATTGTGAGTGGTGCCACTGTCAAACGGGCTGGATGTCCACGAAGACGCCTCCCACGAAGAAGCCTCCGACGCTGACGCCGCCGAAAGGGAGTGGCTCCACCTCGAGAGTCTGCGGGATTGTCATAGGGCCGAGCCCTCGCGACTGCGGCGGCGTTGAGTGAGCGTGTGAAATACCTGGTGTACGGCGACAACAAGGTCATGACGGGCGATGCGATCGCAGAGGCGGTGCTCGCCTATGCGGCAGCGCTCGGCCAGAACGGGACGACTGACATCGTCGAGGTGCCGACCATGGACGAGCTCGGCCAGACCGCGGTCGCCGAAGTGCTCGTCGGGCCGGCGAGTCAGGTCATGGTGGAGGTCGCCCCCGACGACGAACTCGAGCCCGAGGACGAGCAGCTCGTCGACGAGTTGCATCGCCGTACCGCCGAGGTCGGCGGCGGTCGATTCGTCGATGCGGCGTCATCGCATTCGAAGGACCCCGCTGCGCGCCGCTTGCGCACGGACCCCCCGACGCAGGGGTAAGATCACACCTCGTACGACAGGGGAGCGCCCCGAGCGCTGAGAGTGCGGCTTGCCGCAGACCCTCCGAACCTGATCCGGTTAGCACCGGCGAAGGGAGTCGAAGATTCTCGAGACACCACGGCACCATCGCTCTGGCGACGGCTGCGCAGCATGGATCCTCCTGTCCGCACTGACCTTTTCGCGGAATCAGGAGCAGACAGCATCATGACCGGCACGACCTCCGGTGCGGTTCGCCGCACGCCCCCCACATTCATCCCTGCTCGTGCTCCACTGCCTCGGTGGCGCGCGATCGACCTGCTCACTGCGGCGATGGTCGCCGTCGCGTTCGGCGTCGTGTTCTGGGCGTTCGACACATTCGTGTATCCGGTGGTCTCTGCGGTCACCGCCGGTTTCCCGCCCCTCGGCGAGCTGGCACTTGGCGTCTGGCTCATCCCCGCCGTCGTGGGCGCCCTCATCGTACGGCGGCCCGGTGCCGCTGTGCTCACGGAACTCGTCGCAGCGAACGTCGAGCTCCTGCTCGGGAACCAATGGGGGATCACCGTGCTCGCGTCGGGATTCCTCCAGGGCGTCGGCGTCGAGATCGTCTTCGCGATCCTGCTGTGGCGCCGATTCGGAGCGGTGCCAGCCGTGCTCGGCGGCATGCTCTCGGCGGCACTCGAGATCGCCTGCTACGAGTGGTGGTCGTACGTGCCGTCATACTCCTGGGGCTGGAAGCTCATCTACCTGGCGGCGGGCCTCGTGTCGGGCGCCGTCATCGCCGGCCTTGGCGGCTGGTCACTCACCAGAGCCCTCGCACGCTCGAGTGCGCTGAACGCGTTCCCGGCCGGACAGGAGTTCCACGAAGGCCGCACCAGGAAGGCCTGAGTCATCGACAGAGCGACCGGACGCGGCGCCCTGATCGAGGTCGACGGGCTGACCTGGCGTCCATTCGGCCGATCACGACCGGTGCTCGACGGGTTGACGCTGACGATCAAGCCCGGCGAGCGAGTGTTACTCGCCGGACCGAGCGGCAGTGGTAAGTCGACGCTGCTCCGAGCGCTCGTCGGCGGCCTCGAGACCCAGGGCGGCGGCGAGGTCCGGGGATCGATCCGCATCGACGGGGCGGAGCCGGAACGTGCGCTGAGCGGTCTGCTCCTCCAAGACCCGCGCGACGCGACGGTTGCGGAGACTGTCGGCCGGGACACGGCATTCGGTCTCGAGAATCGAGGGGTGCCGCGGACGGATATCTGGGAGCGTGTGCGATCCGCGCTCACGGAGGTCCGCCTCCCGCAATCCCCGGACCGCGCGGTGCGATCGCTCTCCGGCGGCGAAGCGCAGCGTCTCGCGCTCGCCGGGGTGCTCGTCCTCGGACCGGGACTGCTGCTCCTCGACGAGCCGACGTCGATGCTCGACCCGGTTGCTGCCGGAGCGGTGCGCGAGGCGGTCGTCGCCGCCGTCGAGGCAACAGGGGCGACGCTCGTGCTCGTGGAGCATCGATGCGCCGAGTGGATGCCGATCGTCGACCGGGTAATCGCTCTGAGTGCTGACGGCAGTGTGATCGCCGACGGCGACCCGGCCGCCGTGTTCAGCAGTGTCGGGGCGACGCTCATCCACGATGGCGTGTGGGTGCCGGGCGCACCGCAGCCGCTGCCCGTCCCGACCTCTCCGGATCTCCTCGTACCGAGCATCGTGCTGTCGCCCGGATCTCCGGCCGTCAGCGCAGCGCGAGTCTCGGTCGACCGTTCGATGCGCTCGCCGCTCGCTCGCGGCGAGGAAGAGCGCTGCGTCCGGACGCTGGACTCCGTTGACGTGGTGGCTGTGTCCGGCTCGATCCTGGCGATCGTCGGCCCCAGCGGCGCCGGGAAGTCGACACTGTCCGGGTTGCTCGCCGGCCTCGAAGCGCCGACTGCCGGCGCGGTTCGAGCGTCCGCTGCGCTCGCCGTCGCGGGAGACGACCGGCCGGCCGCATGGCCCGCCGCCGCGATTCGCGCACGGATCGGATGGGTTCCCCAAGATGCGGAACTCGCCGTCCTCGGACGCACGGTCCGGCAGGACGTGCTCGTCGCTGCCGAACGACCTGAGGACGCCGACCGGATCCTCGAGCTGCTCGACCTCGCACCGCTGGCGGACTCGGACCCGCACCAGCTGTCCGGCGGTGAGCAGCGCCGACTCGCCGTCGCAGCTGCGATCGCGCAGCGTCCAGCCATCCTCGTCCTCGATGAGCCGACCGTAGGGCAGGATCGGCGCACGTGGAGTGCGGTGACCGGACTGCTCCTCGCCGCCCGGGAGGCCGGGGTCGCCGTGGTCGTGACCACGCACGACCCGAATATGATCGCGTTGGCCGACCGCGTGCTCCGACTCGATGCCGGTCATCGCGCGGACCGCCCGCTCCGGGCGATCGAGCACTGCGTCGACGAGCCCCCTGACGCTCAGCGCTCGAGCGCATACGCCCGCCCGCCCGCACGTTCGCCCGGTCTCGCCCTCCGATGCGGGCCGCTCGCGCTCGTCGGCGCCGCGATGCTGTTGCTCATCGGATCCCTCGGCGTGACCGGGATACCCTCCCCGCTCGCGGGGATCCTTGCCTGGCTGGCGCTCGCTCCGTTCGTTGCGCGGGGGGCGCGGCTCCAGCCCCGACGGCTCCTGCCGGGTGCGATCGCGGCCCTCTCGGTCGGGTTCTCGTCGTGGCTTCTCGGGTCGCCGCACTCGGCAGCGGTCGGGGTCAGCGCTGGACTGCGGATCGCGTTCTTCGTCCTTCCCGGCATCTGGCTGGCCGGACTCATCGAACCGTCTGCCTTCGGAGACCACCTTGCGCAACGCCTGCACCTTCCGGCACGGCCGGTCGTCGCCGCATCGGCAGCCCTCCAGCAGTTCGATCGTCTTGCCGCCGACTGGCAGCAGCTTCGCGCGGTTCGGCGAATGCGCGGCGTCAGCGCCGGGCGCAGCCCGGGTGCGCGCGGCCGCGAGTTCGCCGGGATGACCTTCGCCCTGCTCGTGCGTTCGCTCCGGACAGCGGCACGGATGTCCGTCGCGATGGATGCCCGCGGATTCTCGGCCGCCCACGATCGCGGCATTCGTCGCTCGTGGGCCGAAGCCGCGCGGTGGGGTCGTGCCGACACGACGCTGATCGTGCTCGCCGCGGTTGTTGCCGCGATCCCGACCGTCGTTCATCTGCTCGTCACCTAGCCGGGCTGCTCCGCACGTCTTCCAGCGGAGCGGTCTCGCGCCGCGGCCGCTGTCCGGGGGCCGCGTCGGCTTGCCAGAGCGTCGCCGATCGGGGGCAGGATGGGCGTATCCGGCAGGATGCCAGGCCAGGGCCGCGCAGCTGCGGCCGACCACCAGGAAGGAACACGATGACCGGAGCGAGTGTGCTCTTCATCGGCGGAAGCGGCGTCATCAGCGCGGCATGCGTGCGAGAGGCTGTGCAGCAGGGATTCGACGTGCACGTGGTGAACCGGGGGAAGACGGACGCGCGGCCGCTCCCGGAGACGGTGACGCGCCTCCAGGCCGACAGTACCGACCGGGATGCGCTCGCAGCGGCGGTCGGCGACCGCGTCTGGGATGTCGTCGTGAACTGGATCGCGTTCACGCCCGAGCAGGTCCAGGCAGACATCGATCTATTTGCGGGGCGTGCACGGCAGTACATCTTCATCAGTTCCGCGTCGGCGTATCAGACGCCTCCGACGCATCTGCCGATCACCGAGTCGACGCCGTTGAAGAACCCGTACTGGGAGTATTCGCGGAACAAGATCGCGTGCGAGGACCTGCTCATGGGCGCGTATCGCGAGCAGGACTTCCCGGTGACGATCGTCCGGCCCTCGCATACGTACGACGAGACCCGCCTGCCGTTCACCGGTGGATGGACCGTCATCGACCGGATGCGAAAGGGCAAGCCGATCGTGATCGCCGGTGACGGCAGCTCGCTCTGGACGATCACGCACGCACGCGATTTCGCTGTGGGCTTCACCGGGCTCCTCGACCGCGCTGATGCGATCGGAGAAGCCGTGCACATCACGGGTGACGAGGCGCCGACGTGGGACCGCATCGCGGCGGAACTGGCCGTTGCCGCGGGCGTCGGCGACCAGCTCCGGATCGTGCATGTGCCGACGGACGCGATCGTCGCCGCAGACCCGGAGTGGGGCGCCGGCCTGATCGGCGACAAGACGAACAGTTCCGTGTTCGACAACACCAAGATCCGCAGGTACGTCCCCGGGTTCACTGCCCGCACGACCTACCGGCAGGGCGCCCGCGAGGTGCTCGCCTGGTTCGAGGCGCACCCGGAGGAGCAGCGGGTCGACGAACGTCTCGACGCGCTCATGGACGAGCTCGCCGACCGATATGCGCCGAGCGGCGCGGGGGAGGGCGCGCGATGAGCCGCGTGCTGGTCACCGGGTCCACCGACGGGCTGGGGCGCCGGAGCGCCGAAGCGCTGCTCGACGCCGGGAACGAGGTCATCGTGCACGCCCGCTCTGACGAGCGGGCGCGTGTGCTGCAGCCGCTCCTCGACCGCGGGGCGACGCTCGTCATCGGCGACTTGGCGAGTGAATCCCATGTGCGCGCGATCGCCGACGAGGTCGCTGCGCGCGAGGTGGATGCGATCATCCACAACGCCGGCGTCAATACCGGTGGGCAGATCTTCGCGATCAATGTGCTCGCTCCGTATCTGATGACCGCCCTCTCGCCGCAGGTCCACCGGCACGTGTATCTCAGCAGCGGCATGCATCTCAGCGGCAGCCCGACGGTCGACATGCAGCATGAGGGCTCGGTGAGCTACGCGGACAGCAAGCTGCTGATCACCGCGTTCGCAGCAGCGCTCCCGCGGTATCGCGAGGAGACGGTCGCGCACGCCGTGGACCCGGGCTGGGTTGCGACCCGCATGGGCGGTCCGGGCGCCCCGGACGATCTGGAGGCAGGACACGAGACCCAGGATTGGCTCGCGACCACCGAGGACAACGCTGTGCGCGACTTCGGCTACTGGTTCCACCGTGCTCGGCGCGACCCGAACCCGGCGGCGCTCGACGAGGCATTCCAGGATCGGGTCGTTCACGTCCTCGCGGAACGCAGCGGCGTGACGCTGTAGGCGCGCCGCGTCGACCCGACCGAGCCTCCGGCGGGTGTTTGATTGTCGGTGGCCGGTCGGAACCGCGATCGTGCCGCACGCACCTCGACATGCGCCACAAGCGCGCGTCGAACGAGGAAGACGAGGGCCGATGAGGGCGCTGTACAAACCGGATGCTGGGCCGGGACTCGTGATGGTCGATCGACCAGAGCCTGTTCCCGCGGCGGACGAGGTGAAGATCCGTGTTCTGCGGACCGGCATCTGCGGGACGGACCTGCATATCCGTTCGTGGGACGACTGGGCTGCATCCGCGGTCACGGCGCCGCTGATCCCCGGTCACGAGTTCTTCGGCGAGGTCGTCGAGGTCGGTCCATCCGTGCATGACGTCCAGGTCGGCGATCTCGTCTCCGGAGAGGGGCACATCGTCTGCGGAACCTGTCGGAACTGCCGAGCCGGGCGCCGACAGATGTGCATCCGCACGAAGGGGCTCGGGGTACAGCGGGACGGCGTGTTCGCTGAGTTTCTGACGCTGCCCGGCGCGAACGTGTGGGTGCACCACGAGTCCATCGCTCCCGAGGTGGGCGCGCTGTTCGACCCGCTCGGCAATGCCGTGCATACAGCGCTTGCATTCCCGGTCGTCGGTGAGGACGTCCTGGTGACGGGCTGCGGGCCGATCGGACTGATGGCGATCGCGGTCGCGCGGCATGCGGGCGCCCGATTCGTGGTCGGCACGGACATCAGCGAGAACCGGTTGGCGATGGCGGAACGCATGGGCGCCGACCTCGGTGTGAATGTGCGTGGCGACGGCGCAGCGGTGATCCGCGAGGCCCAGCAGCAGCTGGGCATGCGCGAGGGGTTCGATGTCGGCTTCGAGATGTCCGGTGCGCCGCAGGCGTTGCCGTCGATGGTGGCGAACATGAACCACGGCGGGCGCATTGCGATGCTCGGCCTTCCGTCGGGTCCGATCGCGGTCGACTGGGGAACCGTGGTGACCCACATGCTCACCGTCAAGGGAATCTACGGCCGGGAGATGTTCGAGACGTGGCAGGCGATGGGGTCGATGCTGCAGACAAGTTCTGTGCTGCGCGAGCGGATCGCATCGATCGTCTCTGCGACATTTCCGGCGCGTGACTGGGAGCAGGCGTTCGCTGCTGCCGCCACCGCGGACGGCGGCAAGGTCATCATCGATTGGACGGAGCACTGATGTACGGATCGATTCGAGCACACCTCGCCGACGAACTCGCCGGGATCGACGCTGCGGGGCTGACGAAGCGAGAGCGTGAGATCACGGGACCGCAGCGCGCCGCGATCGAGGCGGACGGCCAGCCGCTCCTGAACTTCTGTGCGAACAATTACCTTGGGCTCGCTGATGCGCCGGAACTCGTCGATGCGGCGAAGCAAGCGCTTGATCGGTGGGGTTACGGCATGGCGAGTGTGCGCTTCATCTGCGGGACCCAGGATCTCCACCGAGACCTTGAGCGCCGTGTGGCGGCCTTCCTCGGTACGGAGGCGTCAATCCTGTATTCGTCGTGCTTCGACGCGAACGGCGGACTCTTCGAGGTCCTGCTCGGCGCGGAGGACGCGATCATCTCGGACGAGCTGAATCACGCCTCCATCATCGACGGCATCCGGTTGAGCAAGGCGCAGCGATTCCGATACAAGAATCGGGACATGGCCGATCTGGAGGCCCAACTCGCGGCCGCCGCATCCGCCCGGTTCCGTGCGATCGTGACCGATGGCGTGTTCTCGATGGACGGCAGCATCGCGCCGCTCGGAGCGATCTGCGACCTGGCCGAACGGTACGAGGCGCTGGTCATCGTGGACGATTCGCACGCCGTCGGGTTCGTCGGCGAGCACGGCCGCGGGACGCCGGAACTGTGCGGCGTCGAGGGGCGCGTCGATGTGTACACGGGGACGTTCGGCAAGGCTCTCGGGGGAGCCTCGGGAGGGTACGTGGCTGCGCGACAGGAGATCGTCGACCTGTTGCGGCAGCGGTCCCGCCCCTACCTGTTCTCGAACTCACTCGCTCCGATGATCGCCGCGGGCACGGTGGCCGCGCTCGACCTCATCGAACGATCGGGCGCCGCGCGTCGACGGCTGGTCGAGAACGCTGCGCTGTTCCGCTCGCTCATGACCGAGGCCGGATTCGATCTGTTGCCGGGCGAGCATCCGATCGTGCCGGTGATGTTCGGTGACGCAGCGGTCACGGCACGAATTGCCGACGCGATGCAGGAGCGCGGCATCTACGTCACGGCCTTCAGCTACCCGGTCGTTCCGCGAGGGCGGGCGCGCATCAGGGTGCAGCTGTCCGCCGGGCACACCGACGAGCAGATCAGGCACTGCGTTGCCGCGTTCATCGATGCACGAGGCATCGCGACATCGGCGTAGCAGCCGCAATGCGACGGGTGTGCGGTCAGGCCTTCGTGTAGCGGGCCATGTCGGCGATGAGTTCCGCCATGTTGATGGGCTGGGTCGGGTTCGGGTCGACGTGCGGGAGTTCCGAGGTCATGGCGTTCATGGGGTGCCTTCCGGTGCTCGTTGTGCCCCACCAGGGGTACAACTCATCATGCTCCGCGAATAACTCGGGAGGCTAACTATGCGCTCGCGAGGCTCGCCGATCGGATAGCCCGACCCTGGGCGAGCGTCGCGGACGGCAGCTCACCGAACTGACTGGCGTAGTAGGCGGAGAACCGACCCATGTGCGTGAACCCCCATGCGATCGCCCGGTCGGAGACGTTCCAGGAGCGCTCCGGGCGGAGCAGCTCGGCGCGGACACGATGCAGGCGAACGGTGCGCAGGAACTCCATGGGGCTCATCCCGACGTGACGCTGGAACGCGGCCTGGAGCGTTCTGGCGCCCGTTCCGGTTGCGGCCGCAACGTCGCTGATCGTGATCGGCTCGGAAGCGTGCGCGACCATCCATTCCTGTGCGCGACGTGTCGTCTGCGACCCACCTCGCCGCTGGTCGACGACAGGAATCGGCCGGAACGCTTCGATGACGGCTTCCGCGACCCGGAGGTTCGCGCGCCGGCGAACGGGCAGTGGTGTCAATGGATCGAGGAGCGCTCCGGCCGACTCGCTGATCGCGCCGCGGAGGATCGCCAGCGCTTCCGGTTCTGGACTGCCGGTGAACTGCAGCCTCGTCGGCGCGTCCCCGGTCCGTGCCGACTCGACGCCCTCGAGGAATTCGCCGCCGAAGCGCAGTAGATGCTGCGTGGTTGGGAGCGCTTCGAATTCGAACGCGCGACCCGTGGGGTACATCATCGGCACGCCGGCACGCATCTGGATCGGGTCGGAGCTCGCGGTGTCGAGCGTGATGCCGGGGCCGGTTGCCCAGGCGAGGATGTACTCGGTCCCGGGATCGATCGTTCCCCATCGCCGTGCGCGTACAGCGGATGTGGCGAGTGCGACGTCTTGGTCACCGACCGCCCGGTATCGGTATTCGAAGTCGGGTGCCGCACGATCGATGTGGATGTTGTCGCTGGTGTAGATCGCTTCGTAGAGCGCGACGGCGTCATCGATGTCGATTCCTCGACGATCGATCGGAGCGTGGGGTGTGATGTCTGCTGGCATTCGCCCTCAGCATGCGGCATCGGCCCTGCTGCGCTGCTATCGGGGTACGGATGATCCGCGAAACGCATGATTGTCAGGACGCCGAACGAACTGCGCCTGGTGCCTCTGAGGGGCTGTCACCTCTCTGCCCCAGATCAGACCGAGAGCTCGTCCAGTGCGCGGCGGACGTCGGCGATGCATCGAAGGATCGTCCGGCTCGGGAGATCGGTGTCATCGTCCGCAAGCCACTGGTCGAGTGCCGCGTGCAGGGTTCCGATGCCGAACGCGGCGAGGGCGGAGGCCGCGTGCTCGGAGACACCACGTTCGACGAAGCCGACGCGGACTGCTTCGGTGAGGTCGTCGCGCTTTCGGGCGTCGCGTTCGCGGAGCGCGGGCTCTGCCGCGATGATCGGACGGAGTCGCCGCATTGCCTCCCGGCGCGGCGGGAACCGTTCATCGGCGATGCTGCACATCCCGCTGACGAGGAGTTGCATCGGCGGCACCTCGGCGGGCGCCGCCGCGAGAAACGCACGGGCCAGCGTCGGGATCGTGTCGCCGTCGAAGATCACCTCTCGCTTGTCGGGGAAGTAGCGGAAGAACGTTCGTGTGGTGAGGCCGGCCCGAGCAGCGATCTCCGGAATCGTCGTCGCCGCGTAGCCCTGCGTGCTGAACAGGTCGACCGCGGCTCGCTCGAGTCGTCCTCGTGCGTCGGGCTGCCAGCGGCTCATGGCGGAAGCATAGACGATGACACGTCGTGCCATGGGGTACATAATGACATCACGTGTCATCACTCAAGGAGTCCGCAATGAACGAAGCACTCTGGTTGTCGCGGCCCACGGGGCGGCTCCGGCTGGCGTCCGCCCCGCGGACTCCTCCCCGAAACGGAGAGGTCCTCGTGCGTGTCCGTGCGGTGGCGTTGAACCCGGTCGACGCGATCCCCGGCATCGCCCACTACGTCGTCACGCCCTGGCTGCGATATCCCACCGTGCTCGGGACGGATATCGCAGGAGACGTCGTCGACGTCGGGCCGGGCGTCGAGGGGATCGCGCCCGGAGACCGGGTGCTCGGGTTCGCGGCGGGCCTGGAGCGGAGTGCGAACCGCCCTGCCGAAGGCGCGTTCCAGCGGTTCGCCATCCTTCGCGCGCGGGTGGTCACGGTCCTCCCGCCCACCGTGAGCTGGACGGAGGCCGCCACATTGCCGCTGGGGATCGCGACGGCGGCCGCCGCGCTCTTCGAACCGGACCAGCTCGCACTCGAGCTGCCGACGAGCGATCGGCAGCCGGAGCGCGATGCATCAGTCCTGATCTGGGGAGGCTCGACGAGCGTCGGCTGCAACGCGATCCAGCTCGCGACGAATGCGGGCTACGACGTGGTGACCACAGCCTCCCCGAAGAACGCAGAACTCGTCCGGAGTCTTGGCGCACGGGTGTCGGTCGACTATCGCGATCCCAAGGCACAGAACACCCTGCTCGAAGCACTGCGCGGCCGGTTCCTCGCCGGCACCGTCGCGATCGGAGGCGGCTCGCTGACAAAGACCATCCCGATCGTCCGCGCCGCGCAGGGCTCGGGACGCCTGGCTTCCGCCTATCCGACCCCGGCCACCCGGATGCGCTCCGTCTGGGAGCGACGTCGTGGCGTGGCGATCTCGGCGATCTGGGGAGGATCGCCAGTCGACACGGCGGTCGGTCCGGCGATCTTCCGCGACTTCCTCGGACCCGCGCTTGCCGATGGTCGGTATCGTTCGGCGCCACCAGCACGTGTCGTGGGGTCGGGGCTCGCAGCGATCCCAGCCGGCCTCGATCGGCTCCGTGCAGGTGTCTCCGCCGAGAAGCTTGTCGTCGTCCTCGACGACTGACGGTTGCCCCGTGCAGAGGTCGCTGGGAGCGCCGGGGAGCGGGCAGAGCCCCGGAGAGCACGGCCCCACGCAGGAGGCGCGTCAGACGTCGTGCATCGCGAACGCACCGGATTCGGCGGGCGCCGGCGTCCGACTCCGCGTCGGCGCCGTGCTCACCGCCTCCGGCTCCTCGACCCGTCCGGCAAAGGACGCTGCCGCGCCGAGCCCGATGAGCGTCACGACCATTGAGGAGCCGCCCGCCGAGATGAGCGGCAGCGGCACGCCGAGAACAGGGAGCAGTCCGAGGACGACGGCGATGTTGATGAGCGCTTGGCCGACGACCCACACCAGGATGCCGCCGCTCGCCGCGGACCCGAAGACATCCGAGCGGCGCCGCGCCGTGCGGATCAACGCAATCGCGATCACGATGAACAGCGCGAGCACCGTGCACGCGCCGATGAGGCCGAGTTCCTCGCCGATGATCGCGTAGATGAAGTCGTTGTCCGCCTCCGGCAGCCACGACCACTTCAGCATCGAGTCGCCAAGGCCCTTGCCGAAGATCCCGCCTGCCGCAAGCGCCCATTGCGCGTGCACGGGCTGCCAGCACGCCGCTTGCGTCTGGTCCGAAACGCCGCACCCGTGCAACCAGGTTGTGATGCGACCGGCTCGCGAGGACCGGGTCATTGCCAGGAGGACGACGACTCCGCCTGCTCCCAGCGCGCCGAGCACGATGTCGCGAATCCTGATGCCGCTGAAGATCAGGACCCCGAAGACCGCGGCGACGATGACGATCGAGGTGCCGAGGTCCTTCCCGAGGAGCACTGGAGCCACCCCGATGAGCAGGGCGATCGCGATCGGGAGATAGACCTCCCGGACGACGTGGACGCCGGTGCGGATCGCCTCGCGCTTCCGGTCAATGATCGCCGCGACGATCAGCACGAGCCCGAGCTTGATGAGCTCAGAGGGCTGCGCGGAGAACGCGCCGAGCCGAAGCCAGTTTCGGTTCCCCTGCACGGTCATTCCAAGCGGGGTGAAGAGCACGAGGAGCTCGAGGAAGACGCCGGCGACGAAGATCGGGAGCGCCCAGCGCTTCCAGGACATCGCGGACACGCGGGACGCGATGAACATCATCGGCAGTCCCACGACCGCGAACATGAGCTGGTGCGTGAACGCTGCGAACGGGCTTTGATGCACCGCGATCTCTTCGACGGACGACGCGGAGAGCACCATGACGGTGCCGAACACGGTGAGGAACACCGCGACCGAGAGAATCACGGCGCCGAGCGGATTCTGCCGCCAGGACAGTGTCGGAAGCACCAGGCGATGAAAACGCATGGCGGCAGTATCGGTCGTGCGGGGCATCGGTCGCGGGACCGACACGTGAAGATTCGAGAACTCGTCGCTCGGTCGCAGGCCGGGCTCAGCGCGCAGACTGTGCGGTATGCACGACTTCGACGCCGCCGGATGGGACAGGCACTGGACCGACGCCCGGGGCGATGAACTCCGGGAGCCGGTGGAGCCGAACCCGCGTCTCGTCGATGTTGTCGCCTCGCTCCCGGTCGGAACGGTGCTCGATGCCGGGTGCGGCACCGGCACCGAGGCGATCTGGCTCGCGCAGCAGGGATGGAGGGTCACCGCTGTCGACCTCTCGAACGCGGCCATCGATGTCGCACGGACCCGGGAAGCGCAGACTGCGCGGGAGGACAGTGCGCTCCCGCCCGGCGAGCGCGCGCGAGCACGGCAGGCGCCGGTGCCGGTCGATTGGAACGTCGCCGACCTCACGGTCTGGGAGCCATCGTCGTCGTTTGACCTCGTCGCGTCCCACTATGCGCACGCGACCATTCCCCAGCTCGAGTTGTACGCCCGGATCGCCGATTGGGTACGACCCGGGGGAAGCCTTCTCATCGTCGGGCACGGGGCCGGAGGGCGGCATAGCCATGGCGGGGAGCCGCCCGCGGACGCGATCGTTCGCCTCGAGGGCATGCGCGGCGTCCTCGACCCCGCAGAGTGGCGCAGCGAGGTGACGGCCGAGTCGCGGTGGATCGAACGCGACGGGGAGCGAATCACGCTGCACGACATCGTCCTGCGTGGAACGCGCCTGGCAACGCCGTCGTCGGATCCGCTGGACGGTCCAGCTCGATCCTCGGTGGGGCTGCTCGGCGAGTCTGGTCGTTCCCGCGACTAATCGGCGGGGCGCCCCGGCGGCGACGACGCCACGGTGTGTTCGCTGTCCATGGGTGCGGAGTCGTGCGTCTCATCGGAGCGGACGACGCCATCCGATGAGGCTTCCGCCGAAGCACCTGCGGTTGCCGCTGGCGCGGCGTCCGGACTCTCGGCAGTGGTCGTTCCGGACCGGAGCCGCTCACGGTCACGCCGAACGGACCAGATGATGATCAGGAGTCCGAGAATCGCTCCGATGATCGCGGCGAGCGTGTTCGCCTTCACGCCCCCGATCGTCAACTCCGTCGGATCGAGACGGATCACCTCGAGGTACGCGCGCCCGGCGCCGTACCACAGGAAGTACATGCCGACGGGGACGCCCCGGGGCAGGCGGAACCGCCGTCCGAGCACGATGATAAGGATGCCACCGATGGTGTCCCAGATGAGCTCATAGAGAAACAGCGGCTGGAAGAGCGTGCCCGGAGGCGTTCCTGGCGGGAAGTGCGGACTGCTGGTGCTGATCTGCAGGCCCCACGGCCACGTGGTGGGCGGTCCGAAGAGCTCCTGGTTGAAGTAGTTGCCCAGGCGACCGAACGCCTGGGCGAAGAGCATGCCGGGTGCCACCGAGTCAGCGAAATCCGAGAAGCGAACGCCCGCGCGACGGCTGCCGATCCAGGCTCCGACCGACCCCGCGAGAATGCTCCCGTAGATGGCCAGTCCGCCCTCCCACAGGGCGAACACGTTCCACAGGTTGTCGCCGGCGGAGAAGTAGTCGCCCGGGTGCGTGAACACGTGGTAGAAGCGACCGCCGACGAGCGCGATCGGCACTGCCCAGATCGCGATGTCGACGATCTTGCCGCCCTCGATGCCCCGCGCCTTCAGCCGACGACCCGCAACGGTGGCAGCGATCACGATGCCCGTCAGGATGCAGAGGGCGTAATAGTGGATCTCGAACGCGCCGATCTGAAAGCCGTTCGTAGGCGGGCTCGGGATTCCCGCGGCGAGCAATGCGGACATCGGTTCCCTTCCGGAGGAGCGGTCTCACTGTAGCGCGGTTGCCCGGCGCGGCCGGCCGAGCGGAGGGTCCTCTCAGACGCGGCGTTCTCGGATACGATCATTCGGGCTTTCTGAGCGGCGAAGGCGGAGGATCGTGGCATGACACAGTCGGACGAGCGGCCTGTCGCGGCGGCTCCCGGCATGGCGGCGGACGATGCGCTTCCGACCCCGGTCCGAGACCTGCGACGCGCGTCGCTTGTCGGGGACGCCGCTCGCTTCAGCGCCGTCGGGCTGATCAGCTACATCGTCGACCTCGGGATCTTCAACCTGTTGCGCGTTTCCGCGGCCGGTACGGTGCTCGGCGGGCCGGTGGAGGCGAAGACGGCAGGCGTCATCGCCGCGACCATCGTCGCGTGGCTCGGCAGTCGGTACTGGACCTTCCGCAGTACCGGCCGGCGTGACATCGTGCGAGAGTTCGTGGAATTCATCGTCGTGTCGCTCGCCGGATACCTCGTGAACGTCATCGTGCTTGCGATCTCGCACTATGGTTTCGGATTCACGTCGCTGCTCGCCGACAACATCGCCGGTAACGTCGTGGGGGCCGGTATGGGCGCCCTGTTGCGCTTCGTGCTGTACCGGCGATGGGTGTATCGCAACGATCGCGGCGCGGCCGCGGCTCTCCGAGAGAAAGTGGACAACTGACATGCGGATTCTCGTGCTCGGTGGCGACGGCTTCTGCGGCTGGCCCACCTCCCTGCATCTCTCCGCCTCGGACCACGAGGTCACGATCGTCGACAACTTCTCACGCCGACGGATCGACGACGAGCTCGGCGCATCGTCGCTCACGCCCATCGAGTCACTCGCTGGCCGCGTGGCTGCGTGGCATGAGGTGACCGGGCGCACGATCGACACGATCGAGCTCGACGTCGCGCAGGACTACGACGGCCTCCTTGCCGTCCTCGAGCGGGTACAGCCCGACGCGATCGTCCACTTCGCCGAGCAGCGGGCCGCGCCGTATTCGATGAAGACCTCGGCGACGAAGCGGTACACGGTCGACAACAATGTCAACGCGACACACAACCTCCTCGCTGCGATCGTGGAATCCGGGCTCGACCCTCACGTGGTGCACCTCGGCACCATGGGCGTCTACGGCTACGGCACCGCCGGGGTGCGCATCCCCGAGGGGTACTTGACGGTCGGCATGCACGGCGCCGATGGCGAGGTCATCGAGACGGAGATCCTGTATCCGGCGAACCCGGGCAGCGTCTACCACATGACGAAGACCCTTGATCAGCTCATGTTCGCGTACTACGTCAAGAACGACCGGCTTCGGGTGACGGACCTGCATCAGGGCATCGTGTGGGGCACGCAGACCTCGGAGACGGAGCTCGACCCCCGCCTGATCAACCGCTTCGACTACGACGGCGATTACGGCACAGTCCTCAACCGCTTCCTCATGGAGGCTGCCGTCGGCCACCCGCTGACCGTCCACGGCACCGGCGGGCAGAAGCGGGCGTTCATCCACATTCAGAACACCGTCCAATGCATCCGTCTGGCCATCGAGAACCCGCCGGCGACCGATGCCGGACGCGTCCGTATCTTCAATCAGATGACGGAGACGCACCGCGTTCGCGATCTCGCGGAAATGGTCGCGCGAATGACCGGTGCGACGATCTCCTACGTCGACAACCCGCGCAACGAGGCGCCCGAGAACGAACTGCTCGTCGCGAACGACGGCCTGATCGAACTCGGCTTGTTCCCGCTGACCCTCGAAGACAACCTGATGGACGAGGTCTTGGACGTCGCACGCGCCTACGTCGAGCGCGCCGACCTCGACCGCATCCCGTCGGTCTCGCAGTGGGTGCGTCCGCGGCGGGTGCCCGCAGCGAACTGACCGCAGCATGCGCATCGCCTACGTCAGCGAGGTCTGGGAGCCCGCCATCAACGGCGTGGTCACCCGGCTCCGGTCGACGATCGACGGGCTCCTCGCGGCCGGACACGAGGTGCTCGTGGTGGCGCCGCGGATGCCGGGTGCGCCGCATCATGAACAGGAGGGGCGCCTCCGGATCGTGCGCGTGCCCGCGTTCCGGGTGAGCTGGGTGTACGGCGGTCAGCCGTGGGGGCTCCCTTCGCCGGCGGTTGGCCGGGCGCTTGCGCCGTTCGCGCCCGACCTCGTGCACGTCGTCAGTCCGTTCACGATCGGCATCGCCGGTGTGCTCTGGGCAAAACGGCATCGCGTGCCGCTGGTCGCGTCGTTCCACACCGACATCGCGCTGTACGCGGGCTCCTACCATCTGGGTTGGTCGCGCCCGATCATCTGGCGCATCATTGCCGCCCTGCATAACGCGGCCGCCGTGAACCTTGTCACCTCCGAGCATTCGCGGCAGCTCTTCGCCGAACATCGGGTCCGGAACGTCGTGCTCTGGCGCCGAGGCGTCGACCTCGAGCGCTTCCAGCCAGGCGGGCGGGAGGCGCGTCCAGACAACGGAAGGATCGTCGCGCTCTACGTGGGTCGACTCGCCGACGAGAAGGGCCTCCGGCGCCTGCTGCCGCTCGCCCGGTCGGCGGACGTCGAACTCCGCATCGTCGGCGACGGGCCAGACCGGGTGGCGCTCGAAGCGGCATTCGCAGGGACCGGAGCGGTGTTCGTCGGGCCGCTTCGCGGCGACGACGTCGCGCGGGAATACCAGCGCGCGGACGCGTTCGTGTTCACGTCGACCACCGAGACCCTCGGGCTCGTCCTCATCGAGGCGATGGCGTGCGGCGTTCCGGTCGTAGCGGTTGACTCCCCGGCCAGCCGGGAGCTGCTCGCGCACGTGCCCGTGGCGCGACTGGTGCCGACCGATGCCCCCGAGCGATTCCGTCCGCTCATCGACGAGGTGCTCGCCGTCGGTGACCCCGCCGAGCGAAGCCGTCTCGCACGGCGGGAGGCGCTCGAGTGGGGATGGAGCGGCGCGACGGAGCAGGTGATCGACATCTATCGCGGACTGGTGCAGCCCGCGTCGACCGCGGATCCGTCGCGCACGAGCGCGCTGCAGTAGCGCGGCTGCCTGCCCGGTACGCGGCCTCGGGCTGTCGGCGTGCCGCTGCTCCTCTCAGCTTCGGGGTGTCGGCGTGCCATTGCTCGTCCCGGCTTCGGGGTGTCGGCGTTCCATTGCTCCTCCCAGCCCTGGGGCTATCAGCAGCCGTCGGGCTGCTCCTCGCACCCGCGGGCGCAGAGAAGCGCCGGCCGCCTCCTGGGGGGAAGGAGACGACCGGCGCCGGGGGAGGCCGGAGCGGGGATCGGCCCGCTCGGCCGGCTTTACTGGACCGGGATCGACTGCGCCTTGAGGGCCGCGATCGTCTTGGTCTGACCGGTCTTCAACGCGTCGAGCAGCGTGCCCTGGCCGGTCTCGGCGGAGCCGAAGCCGTCGGAGACGTCACTGTACGTCTGCGTCATGGTCGGGCCCCAGGTGAACGGCTTGATGTTCTTCGCCGCGGTGGCGAATTCCTGGTAGATCTTCTGGTTGCCGTAGAACGGCAGTCCGCTGCTGAGCGCCGGGAGGTTCGCGCCGGTCGACGCGGCGGGGTAGAGGTTGGCTGCGCTGTTGAGCGCGCTGAGCGCCTCTTTGGACGTGTTCAGCCAGAGCAGGAACTTCGCCGCCTCGGCCGGGTGCTTGCTGTCCTTGAAGACGACATCGGACGAGCCGCCCCAGGCTGCCGAGGCGTTGTCGCCAGCGGTCCACTGCGGCATCGGCGCGACGGCCCAGTCACCTGAGGTGCTCGGCGCACCGCTCGAGATCGTGTTCGCACCCCAGACGGCGGAGACCCACGTCCAGTCCTTCCCGCTGTTGTACGCGCTGTTCCACTGGTCGGTGAAGCTCGGCAGCGTGTTCACCTCGTTGCTGCTGATGAGCTGCTGCCAGTAGTTCGCGACCTTGGTCGACGCGGCGTCGGTCAGGTTCACGTTCCAGGTGCCGTTCTTCGTCGAGAACCACTGGCCACCGGCTTGGCTCACGAATCCGGCGAACTGGTTGACGTCGCCCTTGGCGAAGTCGGTGATGTATCCGCCCATCGCCTTGATCTTCGCGGCGTCGGCAGCGTACTCATCCCACGTGGTCGGAACGGGGATGCCCGCCTTGGCGAACAGGTCCTTGCGGTAGTAGAGCGCCATAGGGCCGGAGTCTTGCGGAATGGCGTACGCGGAGTTCGACTCGCCGAACGTGACCTGGTTCCAGAGCCCGGACGAGTAGTCCGCCTTGGCGGCGGAGACGCCGGCGCAGGAGGCGATGTTCTGCAGCCCGTCCTGCACGCGGAAGGCGGGCAGCGTGTCGTACTCGACCTGTCCGATGTCCGGCGCCTGCTTGGCCTTGAGCTCGTTGAAGAAGTTCTGGTAGGTGCCGCTGTTGCCGTTCGCGACGATCGACACCTTGACCTGGATGTTCGGGTTCGCCTTGTTCCAGATCGCGACGACCTTGTCCATGTTCGGCACCCAGGTGGTGAAGGTCAGGTTGACCTTGCCCTTGGACGGCGCGCAGGAGGCGGACGCGTTGGACGAGCCGGATGAGCCCGAGCCGGACCCAGAGGAACTGCAGCCCACCAGGGCCACCGTCGCCGCGACGGCGAGTGCCGCGACGCTGAGGAACTTCGTTGTCTTCATGCTGTCTTCCATTTCGGGATGTGCCGGACAGGCGTCCGGGCAGGAGGCACGGTGCCGGTCGAGCCGGACCGTGTCGGTCGGTGAGATCGCGGCCGGTGCGGCCGTTTGGGGAGGCGAGTGGGAGGCGCGCCTACTTGACGGCGCCGCTTCCGAGCCCGCTGCGCCAGAAGCGCTGCAGGCTGAGGAAGGCGATCAGGAGCGGGATGATCGACACGAACGATCCGATGAGGACGAGCGTGCGAAGGTCCGGGTACTGGCTGACGCTCGAGTTCCACGTGTACAGCCCGAGCGTCACCGGGAACAGGCTCGAGTTGCGGAGCATCACGAGCGGCAGGAAGAAGTTGTTCCAGATCGCCACGAACTGGAACAGGAACACGGTCACGAGCGCGGGGGACATCAGTCGGATCGCGACGGTGAAGAACGTGCGGACCTCGCCCGATCCGTCGATCCGCGCCGCTTCGATGATCTCGTCGGGAACGCTCGAGGCCGCGTAGATGCGCGCGAGGTAGACGCCGAACGGACTCACGATGCTCGGCAGGAACACCGACCAGAAGGTGTCGGTGAGCTGCACCTGGCTGAAGATGAGGAAGAGAGGGAGCGCGAGCGCGGTCGCGGGGACGAGCACGCCGCCGAGGAACAGGTTGAACAGCGCCTCCCGTCCGCGGAACCGGTACTTCGCGAGGGCGTAGCCGCACATGGCGGCGAGGACCGTGCCGAGGGCGCCGGCGACCGTCGCGTACACGATGCTGTTCGCCATCCAGCGCAGATAGATCCCGCCCTGATGCGTGAACAGATCGGTGAGGTTCTTGACCGTGTCCTGCAGGCTCGTCGCGCTGAACCACAGCGAGAACGTCGAGTTGAAGTTGCTCGTGGTCTTCGTCGAGGAGACGAGAAGCCAGAAGATCGGGAGCAGGAAGTAGACCGTGAAGACCGCCATGATCAGGGTGGCGGCACCGCGGGAGAGCACGCTCTCACGAGGACCGCGCGCACGGCTGGACCGGGCTGGGTGGGGGTCGCGGAGCGGTGCGGCGGGGCGAACGGGCGTTTCGACGGTCACTGGGCGGCCCTCCGTTGCGTCAGTCGGAGGAATCCGATCGACAGGATGAACGTGGCGACGGCCAGGACCACGGAGAACGCGGCCGCCAGGTTGAAGTTCGGGATCGACGACGTCGAGTAGACGAGCATGTTCGGCGTGAACGTCGATGAGATCGTCGACGTGAACTGGCGGAACACGGTCGGCTCGGTCAGCAGCTGGAGCGTGCCGATGATCGAGAACACCGCGGTGAGCACGATCGCGGGGGCGACGAGCGGGATCTTGATCGACCAGGCGACGCGGAACTGGGACGCACCGTCGAGGCGTGCTGCCTCGTAGATCTCGCTCGGGATCGCGAGCAGCGACGAGTAGATGATCAGCATGTTGTAGCCGACGTAGACCCACGTCACGACGTTCGCGACGGCCCACAGCACGAAGCCGCCGCCGAGGAAGTTCACGTGCGAGGTCGCGAACCCGAACGGCGAGAGCTGTGGTGAGTACAGGTAGCCCCACATGATCGCCGCGATCACGCCCGGCACCGCGTACGGGGCGAAGAACGCGAGTCGGTAGAACCGCTTCCCGCGAACGAGTGGCGAGTCGAGCAGGAGCGCGAACAGCAACGCGAGGGCGAGCATGATCGGCACCTGGACGACCCCGAAGAGCAGCACGCGCAACACCGACGCCCAGAACTCGCTGTCCTGGAACACGAGCACGTATTGGCTGAACCCGCCGAACACCTGCGTCGGGGCGCCGAAGGTGCCGTTCCGGTGGATCTTGAGGAGCGACTCCCACACCGCGTAGAGGATGGGTGCGAGATAGAACGCGGTGAACAGCGCCGCGAACGGCACGATGAACACGGCGATCGCGCGCCGGTAGCGGAATCCGCCGCCGGATCGGCGCTTCGGATCGTCGGAGCGGCGGCGCGTCTCGGCGAGTGTGCGCTCCGCCGCGCGCGGCGTGGTGGATGTCATGGACGGCTCCTGTCCTGGCGGATGATGTGCGTGCCTCCGGCTGGGAGTGCGGTGGTTCCGCTGATCGCGCGGTCGGTGACGAGCTCATGCCCGCTGAAGCCGTGCTCGACCGGTGCGTCGGTGTGGTTGAGGACGAACACCCATTCGTGCGTGTCGTTGGAACGGCGGACGATTTCGACACCTGCCCCGGCTCCGGGTGCGGTGGGGTGCACGCCGGCTTCGCGAGTGACCCGCTCGACGATCGCGCGGAGCGACGCGGGCTGCAGCACGGTCGACACGTACCAGGCGGAGCCCGCGCCCGCCCGGTTGCGGGTGACGGCCGGCATCCCGGCCAGCGGACCGGATACGTACTGGAGGATCGACTCGGCCCCGGTGAGTGAGACCGGCTCGGTCCATATGGTCGCCACCGATCCGTCCGAGAGTGCGACCGCATCGTGCTCGGCGAGCGGCGCGAACTCCTCGACTCGGACACCGAGCAGATCGCGGAACGCCCCGGGGTAGCCGCCGGCGCGGATCCGGTCCGTCTCGTCGACGATGCCGCTGAAGAACGTCACGAGGGCGTGGCCGCCGCGTCGGACGAAGTCCGCGATGACCGCGGCGTCGGCATCGCGCACGAGGTAGAGGTGCGGCACCACGACAAGTGCGTAGTCGTCGAGGGGTGCACCAGGGGGCACGATGTCGACGGTGACGCCGAGGTCCCAGAGCGCGCCGTACAGGGCGTGGACCTGCTCGAGCGCGCGGATGTCGCTGGTGGGGTGCGCCTCCTGATCGGCGGCCCACTGGTTCTCCCAGCTGAACACGAGGGCGACGTCGGCGTGGACGCGGGCGCCGCGCACCTCGGCGAGTCGTGTGACGATCCGGCCGAGCTCGACCGTGTTCGCCCAGCCGCGCGAGTCGGTTCCGGCGTGGGGGAGCATCGCGGAGTGGAACTTCTCGCTGCCGCTCACGGAGGCGCGCCACTGGAAGAAGCAGACCCCGTCCGCACCGCGAGCGATGTGGGCAGCGGTGTTGCGGAGCATCTCGCCAGGCGCCTTCGGGAGGTTCCGCGGCTGCCAGTTCACGGCGGACGTCGAGTGCTCCATGAGGAGCCAGGGCGAGCCTCCGGCGAGGCCGCGCGTCGTGTCCGCCGCGAATGCGAGCTCCACATGCGGCCGTGGGAGCCGGTGATCCAGGTAGTGGTCGTTGGCGATGACCGACATCTCGGGCGCCCAGCTCCAGTAGTCGAGCGCTGTGATGTGGGCTGCGACCATGAAGTTCGTCGTGATGGGGATCTCGCTGAACTCGCGGATCGTGGCGGCCTCGGCCCGGTACTGTCCGAGGAGCTCGTCGGAGCAGAACCGGTCGAAGTCGAGCCGCTGCGTGGGGTTGACGAACGAGAGCGTCGCGCGCGGCGGCAGGATCTCGGCGAAGGTGTCGTACCGCTGGCTCCAGAACGCGGTTCCCCACGCGCTGTTCAGCGCGGCGATGGATCCGTAGCGTGCCTCCAGCCAGGAGCGGAATGCTGCCGCGGAGACGTCGCAGTAGCAGGCCGCGTTGTGGCAGCCGAGTTCATTCGACACGTGCCAGAGCTTCACCGCCGGATGCGACCCGTAGCGCTCCGCCGTCGCGCGGACGAGTGCGATCGACTTCTCCCGGTAGACGGGGGAGCTCGGGCACCATGCCTGGCGACCACCGGGCCAGCGGGTCGTGCCGTCCGCGACGACGGGGAGAACCTCGGGGTACGCGGTGGTGAGCCAGGGCGGGCACGAGGCCGTCCCCGTGCCGAGATCGATGCCGATGCCGGCGTCGGCGAGCAACTCGATGATCTCGTCAAGCCCGCTGAAGTCGTACTCGCCGTCGCGCGGCTCGACGTGAGACCAGCCGAAGATGTTGATCGCCACGAGGTTGACGCCGGCCTGACGCATGAGGGCGACATCCTCGCGCCAGACGTCGCGGTCCCACTGCTCCGGGTTGTAGTCGCAGCCGAAGGCGAGCCCGTCGAGACCGAGGCCGGGCGCGGTCTCGGCCGGGATCGGGAGGGAGCGGAGCGTCACGGGAATCCTGTCGTCGGGGCCGCCCGACGAGCACCTGCTTCGACGGTGAAGACCCATGGTCTGGGAGCGTTCACAGAACCGAGGCGAACAGTGCGCTGATCAGTTCTGGGAGCGTTCCCAGAGTACAGCGCAGAAATTCCGAGATGTCAACTCACAATCGTGTCGGACCGATTCGATCGCTGGTCAGGACGAGCGATCCGCTCGGCTACAGTGGCGCCTATGGGGCGAGACCGAACCGTGGCGCGCCGCGTCACGATCCACGAGGTCGCGGCGGAGGCGCAGCTTTCCCGCGGCACCGTCAGCCGCGTGCTCAACGGGGAGCCGTACGTCTCAGCGAGCGCTCGTGAGGCCGTCGAGGCCGCGATCAAGAAGGTCGGGTACGTCCGGAACACCGCGGCCCGTTCCCTGGCCACCCGGCAGTCGAACGCGGTCGCCCTGATCGTGCACGAGCCGCACTCGCTCGTCCTGGAAGACCCGAACATCGGCAACATCCTCATCGGGACGAACGCCGTCCTCTCCGACGCCGACTACCAGATGGTCACACTGATGGTCGACTCCCAGCGCGACAGCGACCGCGTCGTCGACTACCTGCGGGGCGGATTCGTCGACGGCGCGATCGTCCTCTCGGCACGAACCGGAGACCCGATCACCGAGGCGATCGAGGAGCTCGGGATCCCCGCGGCACTGGTCGGACATCCGCCCGATCTGCATCATGTCTCGTACATCGGCATCGACAACCGACGGGCAGCGGAGGAAATCGTCACTCGCCTGCTCGCGACCGGTCGGCGCCGCGTGGGCATGCTCGCGTGCGGTCTCGACCGCGATTCCGGGCAGGATCGCCTCGCCGGCTTCACCGCCGTGCTCGGCGAGCGGTTCGATCCGGCGCTCGTCATCCCGCACGCCTTCTACAGCTATGACGCCGGTGTCGCTGGCATGGAGGAGCTGCTGCGGCGGGCCCCGGACCTCGACGGCGTGTTCGCAGCGTCGGACGCCGTCGCCGCCGGAGCGCTCGATGTGCTGCATCGCCGTGGCATCGCGGTGCCCGAGCAGATCGGCATCGTCGGCTTCGATGACAGCTCGTGGGCGACGCGCTGCGTTCCGCCGCTGTCGACCGTCCGGCAGCCCGCGGAGACGCTCGGCCGGTACGCGGCACAACGCGTGGTGAATCAGCTTCGCGGCGCGGACGACGACGATGTGCTCGAGAGCGTCATGCTGCCCACCGAGATCGTCTGGCGCGAGTCCGCCTGAACCACATTCAGGGGCCGCGGCGTGCCGGCGTTCCTTCGATCGCCGGGCGCTGCATGGTCGCTTCCACGCGGCGCCCGCGCTGTCGCGCTCGCCGAGATCAGTGCACGCCCGGGTAGTCCTGCTGCCAGTTGCCCACGCTCGGATGCAGGTGGCCCGCTGGTCCTTCGCCGAAGGCTGCAAGCAGATTCCCCGTGATCTGCGCGAGGACCGGATGGGCCGGCATGTTCGGGATCCAGGCGACCGTGCCGGTGTCGAACGAGCCCGCTCCCGACACGGGGTCGGTCTGGTAGCTCATGTCCGAATACGCGGGCGGCATGGAGGTCTGGATGCCGTTCGCGGGCATCGCCGAATGGGCGAAGAGCTCGAGGTTCGACGCGTGCAACGATCGATCGAACTGGTCGAAGTCGCTCTCGATCACGCCGGGCACGACGGAGCCGACGTGCAGGCCGGTACCGCCGAAGAGCCAGCTCGGGGCGTCGGTGATCGTCATGCCGACCGGTCGGCCGCCGGGCTCCATGAACCCCGAATACGCCTCTCCGACCATCGGTACCTCCGACCAGTTCGCCGGCGGTGACGACCACGTGTTGCCGGTGACGTTCCTTGGATCGCCGTGACCAGCGAGCGGATCTGCGGCACCGTCACGGTAGTCGACGACCTCGCGGTCGGCGCCCAGTGGTGAGCTCTGTGGTCGGACGTGTCGGAGTACCGGACTGGCCCCGAAGTAGACGATGTTCAGGCCGTGCTGGCGTTGCGCTGCCACCGCGGCCTGACGCTCTCCAAGTGACCAGCACTCGTCATGCCCGAGCGAGAGCAGCACCCGGTGCTGCATGAGGAACGACGGATGTTCGTCGAACACGATGTCCGGAGCGTAGGTCACATCCAACCCGCGCTGCTCCACGAGCGAGACGAGGGGAAGCTCGTTCGCCATGAAGTCCCCAGCACCCTGTCCGTACCCGTATGGTCGGTCGAACGATACGACGCGCGCGCGGTTGCACACCGGATAGGTCGGCTTGCACGCGCCGACCCCCTGATAGAATTCGAATCCGCCGTAGGGGTTCCAGGCCTGCCAGGTGTACTCGTCGTTCTCGACCAGGTACGCGGCCGTGCTCGTCGGCGACCACACGGTCAGCGGGACGTAGCTCTGCGCACCGTTGTCGCCGACGAGTTTCAGCAGGTAATCGCCCTGCACGAACGCGGCCGTGATCGGCAGCGTCAGCGATTTCGTCCAGCCGTCGCACGACACCATGTTCGTGCCGGGCGTCACTGGGCAGGTCGCCTGCTGATGGCCAGGTAGCGGCCCCGAGCGCCAGATGAGGCGGGCGCCAGCACCCCCGTAGTAGCCCATGCGATACGCCTCGACGCGGAACGTCGTCGCCCGGGTGGAGACGAACACGCCGACCGTCTCACCGACGGTGGCTTGGGTGTGATCCGCGAACCCCGCGATCGCCGACGATGCACCGGCGGGGATCCGCCATGCGGCCGTACCCGGCCGACGGTTCTCTTCGATCACCCAACGCGCCTCCACCCCCTGGGCAGTGGTGAAGGTCGCGGGAGTCGGCTGCGCCGAGTGCGTGGCGAAAGGTGCCGGTCGGGACGATGCCGCAACGGACCGAGGGCCGCTCGTCGTGAGCGTACGAACAGTCACGACCGTGGCGATCGCGAGGACGAGGACAAGAGCAAGCGCGAGGACGGTGCGAAGCAGTCGTCGACGAGGGACGGACACGGCGCGAATCTACCGGACGACCACCGGACTAGTGGATCGGAATCGCTCCCGTGACGGCGATTGTCTCGCCGCTCGTGTACGACGCCTCTTGCGACGCGAGGTACACGTACGTCGACGCCAGCTCCGCGGGTTGGCCCGGTCGGCCATAGGGGCCGCTGCCTCCGAAGTTCTCAAGCTTCTGCTTCGGGTCCGAGGCCGGCTGCAGCGGCGTGTAGAAGGGCCCCGGCGCGACGGCGTTCACACGGATGCCCTCTGACGCCAACTGCGCGGCCATCGCGCGCGCCCAGTTGGAGATCCCCGCCTTGGTGACCGCGTACTCGACCAAGCTCGGGCTGGGCTGGAACGCCTGCTCCGAGCTCGTGACGGTGATCACGGCGCCGGGGCCGAAGTGCCGCTTTGCGGCCTTCGTGATCCAGAACAGCGACGAGAGGTTCACGTCGACGACGTTCTGCCAGTTCGACGTCTCGAAATCCTCGATGCCGTCGATCGTGGGCATGCGCCCGCCGACGAACGTGAGCAGGTCGATGCCACCGAGGAAATCGACGGCGGCGCTGACCAGATCGGTGCAGAACGATTCGTCCGAGAGATCGCCGGGAACGAGGTGCGCCCGCCGGCCGGCCTGCTCGACGTAGCGCGCGGTGTCCTCGGCGTCCTGCTGCTCGTCCGGCAGGTAGTTCAGCACCACGTCGGCCCCTTCACGGGCGTAGGCGATGGCGACGGCGCGACCGATACCGGAGTCGCCGCCGGTGATCAGCGCGCGTCGACCCTCGAGTCGGCCGTGACCGACGTAGCTGTCCTCGCCGTGATCCGGTCGCGGATCCATATCGCTGATGCTCGCCGGGCCGGGCACCTTCGGCGTCTCGAACGGGGGGCCGGGGTACTTGGTGCTGACGTTCTGGGGTTCGTTGAGGTCTGCCATGTCCCGGACGCTAACCGGCGCACGCATGGTGCCGACCCAGGATGTGCGGCTGCCGGCCAAGACGGAGACGGGAGGCGCATCGGATGTCCGACGCGCCTCCCGTTCGTCAGCGGGTGCGATCCGTGCGCACCCCGGGCGTCAGGTTCTCACGCAGGTCGTCGACGGACGGCTGCGGGGACTCGCCGCTGACCTGCCACCCGCGTCGCATCGCCCGGACTTCCTGGCGATAGCTCCGGATCCGGAGCGGTTCGACGGTCTCGTCGCGTTCATAGGCGGTCATGGCCACTCCTTTCTCGTGATCGGTCATGTCGGATCAGTCGAGGTCGCCGATGGCCTCTGACACGGCGGTCGGAGCGTCGTACTCGCCGTCCGGAATACGTCGGAGCGCGTCGAGCACGGCGTCGTCGGCACCGTGCTGCTCGGCGGTCGAGACGAGGTCATCCTTCGACGCCGGGTAGTCGACGCCGCCGAGGTACTTCTGCATCTGAATGGGGTTCGGACTGCTCATGTCCTCTATTTCCTTTCCTGATCGGCGCCGCCCTGCACGGCGCATTGGTCAGCCGCCTGGCGCGGCGGCTCGGGCTTCTGGGAGTCGGCGGCCGCGTCGTCACGGTCTGTCATCAGCACGTCGGGGGCATCGATGCGGCGATCGACGACCGTGGTCGGCGCTTCGGTGTGCACGGCGCCGCTCGGCAGAACGCCGGCGCCGCCGAACCGCTCCATGACGCGCCATTGCGCGACCACGTCCTCGCCCGCGTGCTCGGGCGGGAGGTCGCGCCAGAAGTCGAACCCACCGACCGCGAGGAGGTCCTCCCGGTCGTAAAGCACGCAGCCGCCGACCCAGGCGATGCGGTACGCGCGCCACGATCCGTCGGGCCGCACGTGTCGCGCCGCGAGATGCGTCGGGTTCGCGGCGTTGTGGAGCGGCCACCGGTCGTGCTCGGGAGTGCCTCGGCGCACACGCTCGGGCTTCACCGGGCCGTCCCACGGTTCGAACGCGCGCAGCTCATCGGGGCGCTCGTCGTCGAGATAGGACAGGCCCTGCACGGCCGACCCGATGAGTCCGCAGTCGTACGTTCGCAGCGCGTCGAGCATGCGATCGACGGTTCCCGGTTCCAACCAGACGTCGTCGTCGAGGAACAGCACCGCGGGCGCGTCGGCGTGGTCGAGGAGGAACTGTCGCTGTTCGGCGAGACCGCGCCGCTCCGGATGCATGAGCACCCGCGGGGCGCGTCCCTGCGCATCGAGCACGCGAAGCATTGCCTGCACGGCCGGCGCGGCGGTCCCGCTTCCGCCCGGCGACTGATCGCTGATCGTGACCCGGAACGACGGACGGTCCTGGCCCGCGAGACCGGCGAGGGTGACCGCGAGATCCGCCGAGCGGCCGGCGCTCGGGATGAGCACATCGACCTCGGGCGCCTGCCGATCCGCTGGCGGCCGAGCCCACTCGGCCGCTGGGCGTGCATGCGGAGCCACCGCCGAGACGCTGGTCGACGTCATCGCGCGGCCTCCCGAATGCGTCGGACCACCTCGGACGTCGAATGCTCGGGCACGTAGTCCACCATCACGACCTCGCCGCCATACGAGCGGACGACGTCGGTCTCGGCGAGCATGTCGGGGGAGTAGTCGCCGCCCTTGACGTAAACGTCCGGACGGACCCGCTCGAGCAGCGGGATCGGCGTGTCGGTCGCGAACACGGTGACGAGGTCGACGCATGCCAGCGCCGCGAGCACGCCCGCGCGATCCTCGGCGCTGTTGATCGGACGCTCGGGCCCCTTGAGTCGGCGGACCGAGTCGTCGTCGTTCACGGCGACGACAAGGAGGTCGCCGAGCTGCCGTGCCTGTCGCAGGTACGTCGTGTGCCCGCGGTGCACCACGTCGAAGCATCCGTTCGTGAAGACGATGCGTCGACCGTCGTGCCGCGCCGCCGCAACCACGTCCACGAGATCGTCATGATCGACCACCCGCGATACGGGGCCGGTCGCCGCCTCCCGGAGTTGCGCAGGTTGGCACACGGACGTTCCGGCTTCCCGGACCACCACGTCGGCAGCGGTCTGCGCGATGCGGGCCGCGTCGACGATGTCCTCACCGACTGCGAGCGCCAGCGTGAGGGTCGCGCAGAACGTGTCGCCCGCGCCGGACGCCTGCTGCTCGGAGGCAGGGGTCGCCCGGGTTCGGATGGGGCCCCGCGTCGACGAGCCAGCGTCCGCCGGTCCAGCTCCCTTTGTGCCGGCGCCCTGCGGCGTCGGCTCGGGGAATACGACCGTTCCGTCTCGGTCCAGGGTCACGATGACGTTGCGAGCGCCGCTCGCCGCTCGGAGCGGCTCGGCGAGATCGCTGACGATCGCAACCCGGTCTGCTCCGTGGCCGAGCGACCGCCCGAGCAGCCGTTCGGTCTCCGCGCTGTTCGGCGTGACCACATCGGGCGCGAGTGCGGTCCACCGAACCACCTCGTGCGCATCCACGACGACCGTCGCCGGACGTGTGGTCTGTATCGCGGGAATGAGCGCGTCGGGATGGATCCCGAGCTCGTAGTCGCAGACGACTACGGCGGCCGTCTCGACGAGGGCGCGGGCGAGTGCTCCGCCGAGCCGCGACAGGTCGGCGTCGCTCGGGGCATCGGGAAGGTCGTCCACGCGCACGACAACCCGGTCGCCACCGACGATGCGCGTCTTCGTGGCCGTGCGCCGGTTCGCCACCGCGACGAGGCCGCTCGTGTCGACGCCGGCCTGATCGAGCAATCGGCGGAGCACACGGCCCGCGTCATCGTCTCCGACGAACGCCACCATGCGCACGTCGGCCCCGAGCGCGGCGAGGTTCGCGGCGGTGTTCGCGGCACCGCCCGCGACGTCGATCGATTCGGTGAGGCGGACCACCGGCGCGGGCGCCTCTCTGCTGACCCGTTCCGCGAGTCCGACCGACCAGCGGTCGAGGATCATATCGCCGACGACAGTGACGACGGGACGCTCTGCGGCCGCGCGCACCAGCACCCGTTCGATGAGACGCGGATCGGCGACGGTCATCGTTGCACCGTCTCAGGCGACGTGACGGCGGCCTCCAGGTGCACCACCGTGAGGGTCGTCATCTCATCGAGCAGGCGCGGTCCGTATCCGAATCCGGCTCCGGAGGCGCCACGCGGCTGGGCGCTCCCGCCCGGCGCTCCGCCGAACACCGCGTTCACCTTCACCGTGCCGACCGGCAGCACCGCTGCGGCCTCGAGTGCGCGGCCGGTGTCCGCGGTCAGGACCGTTGCTGCCAGGCCGTAGCGATCCTCCTGCGCGAGACGGAGGCCCATTGCGAAGTCGTCGACGATCTGGACCGGGGCGACGGGGCCGAAGGTCTCCTCGCGCATCACGAGCATGTCCGGAGTGCAGTCCGCGATCACGGTCGCCGGGTAGAACGTGCCGTCGCCGGACGGGATGCTCCCGCCGGCGAGCACGCGGGCACCGTTTGCCACGGCGTCGTCGACGTGCGCCTGGACGGCCTCGCGCATGCGGGCATCGACGAGGGGCCCGAACGTGTCCGGATCCGACGCGGTCAGTGCCTCGGCCCGGGCGACGAGTGCGCGCAGGAACTCGTCTGCGATCGCCCGATGCACGTAGACGCGTTCGACGCTCGTGCAGATCTGTCCGGTGTTCGCGAATGCGCCGAGCGCCGTCTGCGCAGCGGCCCACTCGGGATCCACCGTGCCGTCCACGATGATGGCGTCGTTGCCGCCGTTCTCCCGAATCACGTGCGCCCGTGATCGCACCGCTGCCGCCGCGAGCAGGTCGCCGGTCGCCGTCGACCCGACGTGCGCGTAGACGGCGATCCCATCCTGGGACAGCAGCGCCTCGCCCGTCGCCGCATCCCCGTCGATCCCGACGAGCACACCGTCGGGCAACGACGCCGCGAGCAGTTCGTTGAGCCGAGCTCCGGTCGCAGGGCACCGCTCGCTTGCCTTGTGCACCACGGTGTTCCCGGAGACGATCGCCGCGCCGAGGATCCCGCATGCGACCGCCACCGGGTCGTTCCACGGTGTCAGCGCGAGCACGACGCCTCGTGGGTGGGGGACCGCGAAGTCGCCCGCGCCGAAGCTGCCGCGCAGCGCCTCGCCGCGATGCAGCGGACCGAGCTCCGCGTACTGCAGGAGCGTGTCGATGCCGGCCATCACGCCGCCGAGCGCGTCCCCGGGAACCTTGCCCGTTTCGCGCGTGTTCAGCGCCGCGAGTTCCTCCGCGTGCTCGCGAAGCGCGAGTGCCGCAGCCCGAAGTACCTGACCGCGCTCCCCGGGGGCGGTCCGCGACCACCCCGCGAATGCCGCTCGGGCGCGACGCACTCCGGCCTCCAGCGCAGCCGGAGACGCAACCTCGACGCGCGATGCCATCATTCCGTCCCGCGGATTGCGCACGTCGAGAACGCGCGGCGCCTCCCGGTCGGACGGGTCGGTGGTCAGCGGATCGGAGCTGATGCTGGTCGCGATGGTCACGCGGGTCCTCCTCAGGGTCGGTCGGTCCCCACCTTGCGCGGCACCGCTGTCCGTGTCCGGTCCTGCAGCAACTGTCCGGAGAGATGTCCCCCGGGTTTGTCCGGAGAGCGCGACACGGGACCGTTCGCGCCCGGACGAGCGGGCCACGAGCAGTTCTCCACCCGGTAGACAGGAACGATGCGCGCAATCGGTGAGCTCTGGCCAACGTTCGACGATGTCCACGAGATCGCGGTGCTCCGCGGCGGCGGGCTCGGTGACCTGATGTTCGCGCTGCCTGCCATCGATGCACTCGCCGCCGCCTATCCGGAGGCACGGATCACCCTGCTCGGCACGCCCCTCGCCCGTCAGCTGCTCGCCGGGCGCCCCGGACCAACGGACGCCGTCGAGCTGATCCCGATCGCCCCAGGCGTTCGTGCAGGAACGCCCGGCCCGCGGGATGAGCCGGTGGACGCGTTCGTGGCACGGCTTGCCGGTCGCTTCGACCTTGCGGTGCAACTGCACGGCGGCGGACGGCATTCGAATCCGTTCCTCATGCGCCTCGGGGCCCGGCACACGGTGGGCACCGCGACCGAGGACGCGGAGGTGCTCGAGCGCTGGCTGCGCTACGAGTACTACCAGCACGAGATCGCTCGATGGCTCGAAGTCGCTGGGCTGGCCGGCGCCGCGCCCGTCACGCTCGACCCCACGATCGCCGTCAGCGACGCCGAGCGGGCTGCGGCGGCCGCGCGGATCGCGGCGGACGGGCGCCGAGTGATCGTCCTGCATCCGGGTGCGACCGACCCGCGGCGTCGGTGGCCAGCAGAACGGTTCGCGGCCGTGGCACGGGCTCGCCTGGCCCAGGGGGACGCGGTCGTGGTGATCGGCGACGCGTCGGATCGATCCGCAGCGGCGGAGATCGAGCGCGCCGTCGGAAGCGACGCCGCCGGGCGGTTCTGGAACCTGGCGGGCGATCTTCCGATCGTGGAGCTGCCGGGAATGCTCGCCGTCGCCGACGTCGTCGTCGCCAACGACTCCGGCCCGCGTCACCTCGCGGTCGCTGTCGGGACGCGCACGGTCGGCGTGTTCTGGTTCGGCAACGTGATCAACGCCGGCCCGTTCGACCGTGCCCGGCACCGTGTCGAGATGGCCTTCACGACACGGTGCCCGGTCTGCGGGATCGACGTGACCAAGGTCGGATGGACTGCCGAGCGCTGCGAGCACGATCCGTCGTTCGTCGCCGATGTGTCCACGGACGCTGTGCTCGCGCAGGTCGAAGACCTGCTGCGGACTTCCGCTACGGCCAGCTCGGCTCGTCCGCCGGCATGATCGCAAGCTCTCGGATCTCGCAACCCGCGGGCTGTCCGAGCGCGAACAGGATGCTGTTTGCGACGTACTCGGGCTCGATGAGCTTTGCGTCGGGACCGGGCTTGTACTGCTCAGACCGTCCTTCGAAGAACGCCGTCCGCATGCCGGCCGGGATCACGTTGATGACCCCGACCTCCCCGCGCAGCTCTGCGGCGAGCGCCTGCGAGAACCCGCGCACGCCGAACTTCGACGCTGAGTAGGCGGTACCGTCGCCGACGCCGCGAAGCGCGAGCGACGACGACACGACGACGACGCGTCCGTGCGACTGCCGCAACGCTGGAAGCGCGGCACGCACCACGGCCGCGGTACCGATGAGGTTCACACGCACGATGCGCTCCCACGCCTCGGCCGCGATCCCGTCGATCGGAGCGGGCGTGTCGATGCCCGCGGCGGTGACGACCGCATCGAGACCGCCGTGTCGCTCGGCTGCGTCGCGCACGGCGGCGTCGGTCGCGGCCGTGTCGGTGACGTCGACGGCAGCGCGATCCCACCCACTGGGGACACGATCGACGTTCAGGTCCAGCACGATCGGCGTCCCGCCGGCCTCCGCGACCGCGGCAGCGACGGCCGCACCGAGTCCGGAGGCTCCGCCAGTGATGAGGACGCGTCCGATCGGAGTCATGGGAATAGGCATAGGTGTCCTTTCGACGGGGTCGCCGCGCTGATCGCGACGACCGGGGAGGGGCAGGTCGGCGCCGGGTCAGCCCACGCGGGCGAGCGCAGCGGCGAGCCGCGTCGTCGACCGCCCGGGATGGAAGGGCACGGTCACGACTCGACCGCCCCACTCGGCGAGCGTCCGGCTCTCCGGGAGGTCGTCGGCGGAGTAGTCCCCGCCCTTGGCCCAGATGTCGGGATGGAATCGCCGCAACGCGTCGTCCGGCGTGTCTTCGTCGAACACGATGACCGCGTCGACGCAGTCGAGCGCAAGAAGGAGTTCGACGCGGTCATCCTGATTCATGATGGGGCGGTCGGGCCCCTTCAGCGCTCGGACCGATCGGTCCGAGTTGAGACAGACGATGAGGCAGTCGCCGAGCGCTCGCGCCGCGGAGAGTGTTCGGGCGTGGCCGGCGTGCAGGAGATCGAAGCAGCCGCCCGTCGCGACGACGGTGCCGCCGTCCGCCCGGACGGCATGGGCGATCCGGACCGCGTCGCGGTCGGTGCCGGGGACGGTCGGCGGCGTCATCGGCCGCAGCATCGATGCGACACCGCCAGCGCGCAGATAGGCGCCCGCCGCCGCGACACCGGTCGCAACCGCGTCTTCGACCGCGGCGCCCTCCGCGAGCGCGACCGCTGTGCTCGCTGCAAGGCGGTCGCCCGCCCCGCAGGGATCAGCCGCGTCGACGGCCTCGGCTGGTACGAATCGACTATCGCCGTGCGCGGTGCGGACGAGCGCACCGTGCTCGCCGAGGGTCACTGCGACGGCACCGACGTCCCACCGGGTCAGGAGGGACTCTGCTGCCGCTGCAGCGAACGGCACGCCGGTTCCCGAGGCGTCGGTGAGCCGGCCCGCTTCCGCGGCGTTCGGCGTCACGACCGCCACTCCGGCGACCGGTGCGGCGCCCTTCGGATGCGGATCCCAGACGACCGGCAGCGATGCCGCCAAATCGGCCAGGGTCGAGCGCACTGCCTCCGCTCCGGCGATCCCGCGACCGTAGTCCGCGACCACGATGGCGTCCGCGTGGCGGAGCGCGTCGAGCATCTCGTCGGTCGGCACAGGAACCGGGGGCGCCTCGCAGCCCTCGTCGATGCGGACCAGCGCGTGACCGCCAATGCGAACGCGGGTCTTCACCGGTGTCGGCGCCCCGGAGGGCCCGGCGACGATGGCCACGCCGGGGAGGGCGTCTCGGATCGCGTCGGCACCCGGGTCGTCCCCGAGCGCGGTGACGAGCGTCACGTCATGACCGTCGCGGCGGAGCATCGCGGCCACGAGCCCCGCGCCGCCGGCGCGCTTGACCTCCTGCTGCACCTCGAGGACCGGCACGGGCGCGTCCGGGCTCAGACGCTCGGACGTGCCGGAGAGATCGACGTCGAGCAGCGTGTCGCCGACCACGACGATCCGACGCCGGGATTGCATGGCTCCGCTCACGCGCCCGCTCCGAGCGATGCCGCGACGCGCGCCGACGCATGCGCGGCCCGGCCGCGGAGGGCCGGTTCCATGGCGCGGCACAGGGCGTGGACCAGGACGAGTTGCGCCTCCTGCACATTGGCGGACGGGCCGTCGATGCAGATCGCGTCGTCGACGAGTTCCGCAAGCGGATTGGGTCGGGGGCCGGTCATGGCCCAGGTCCGGACGCCGACGGATCGCGCGGCGCGTGCGGCATTGAGGAGGTTCGCGCTCCGGCCACTCGTCGTGAGGAGCACGAGCACGTCGCCGGCGCGGGCGTGCGCGGCGACCTGGCGCGCGAATACCTGGTCGTAGCCATAGTCGTTGCCGATCGCGGTGACGGCCGACGACTCGGCGTGCAGCGAGATCGCCGAATACGCCGGGCGGTCGCCGTCGAACCGGCCGACGAGTTCGCTCGTCAGGTGCTGCGCCTCCGCGGCAGAGCCGCCGTTGCCGGCGGCGAGGAGGCGCTGACCGCGTCCGAGTCGACCTGCGAGCTCGTCTGCCCACGCGGCGATGTGGTCGCCGTGCCGTTCGAGCGAGGCGATCACGGGAACCGACGCGAGAATGTGGCCGCGAACGGCGGCTGCGCTGCTGTCGAGGCGCGTGGTCTGTTCGATGGTCATCGTCAGTTCCTCCCGGAGACGGTCGTGGGCAGGGTTGCGCGGCGGGCAGCGACCCGACCGGTGCTGTGGGCGCCTGGTTCGGTGACCGCAGCGTGCGACGCACGCGTGGCGCGCTCCGTCCTCGCGATCACCCGGTTGTAGACCCGCTCGGTGTCGGCGGCGACCTTCGTCCACGTGTACCGCTGCTCGACGCGTTCCCGTCCGGCACGACCGTAGGCGCGCCGTCGCGCATCGTCGGTGAGCAGTGCGCGGACGGCGGCTGCGACAGCGTCGGCGTCCCTGGGGGGCACGTGCAGTCCGGTCGCGTCCTCGACAACGGTGTCGATGAGACCGCCGACACTCGAGGCGACGACCGGGACACCGCACGCCATGGCCTCGAGCGGCACGATGCCGAATGGTTCGTACCAGGGAGCACAGACGACGACGTCTGCGCTCCGCAGCACTGACGGGATCTCCTGCTGTGCGAGCTGGCCACGGAACGTCACGTGGTCACGGACTCCGAGCCGTCGGGCGAGCGCATCCAGGCGCTGATACTCAGGGTCGTCGGGGAGGTCGACACCCGCCGCGCCTGCGCCGCCCACGATGACCAGCTCGACGTCGACGCCGTCGGCAACGAGGCGCGCGAGCGCATCGATCGTCGTCCCGACGCCCTTCCGTTGCACCAGTCGGGAGGCCGTGACGATCCGGTATCGGCGGTCACGGACCTCGGTCAGGCCGTCGGGTGTGAACGCGTGCACGTCGACGCCGCAGGGAACCACGGAGATGGCACCGTTCCGCACCCCGAGCGCCTTCAACTCGAACGCCTCGTCGGAACAGGTCGCGATGACCTGGTCGACGCGATGCCCGACCCCGGGCTCCAACCATTCGCGCTCCGCGGGGGAGGTGTCTGCGGCCCCCTGATGGCGCCGCTTCACGACGCCGAGCGCATGGAACGTGTGCACGACCGGGATGCGCTGCCGTCCGTCGCGAGCCGCGAGACGGTCGGCAGCATCGAGCGCAGCCACGCCGGACATCCAGAAGTGACCGTGCACGATGTCGGGGCGCTCGATCGTCCACGCATCGACGAGGAACGCGGCGAAATCGCCCATGTACGGCAGCAGCGAGTCCTTCGAGATCCGTGTCGCCGGTCCGGCGTCGACGTGCACGACGTCGACGCCCGGTCGGAGCGGCACACGCGTCGGAACCGACGGATCGTCCCGCCGCGTGTAGACCGTGACCTGGTGTCCCCGGTCGGCGAGCGCTCCGGACAGTGCGGCAACGTGGACGTTCTGTCCGCCCGCGTCGACGCCGCCGAGCGTCGCCAGCGGGCTGGCATGCTCTGAGACCATCGCAATTCTCATGCCGGAGTCCTCTCGTGCAGTGGGATGGCAGGGGCGTCGGAGGCCGAGGGCCTGCCGGAGGGTCGGTGTCGGTGCTGCGCGCTGACGACGTCGTCGAGGAGCGCGTCCCAATCGGCCAGGAACCGGGCGAGCGAGTATTTGGCGAGCGCAGCCTCCCTGGCGACGCGTCCTCGACGCGCCGCTTCGTCTGGATCTTCCAGGAGGCGTCGCGCCGCGGCGACCAGGTCGGCGACGTCGGTGGAGATCGCTCCGGCGTCCGGTGGGACGAGACGTGCCGCTTCGGTGGTTCCAAGGACCAGCACCGGCATGGCGAGATGCATCGCCTCGATGAGGGAGAGCCCGAGCGATGTCCACCGATTGAGATGCAGGTAGGCGCGCCGCTCGGCGAGCGCCGCGTGCATCGGATCCGGCTTGACGTCGCCGAGCAGCGTGAGTCGATCCTCCGGCAGGCCGAGCGCGTCGCCGAGCCCGTCGCTGCCCATCCCGAACAGGTCGATCGGCGCCGCGGCAGCGAACGCGGGAAGGAGGTCCGCGCCTGCGACTCGCATCCGGCGCACCGGGTCGTTCACGACGACGCCGAAGCGCTCGAGCGCGCCGGTGTACTGCGGTCCGGGGTCGACGACGCCATGCTCGATCACGGTGGTGCGAGCACGACCCGTGTCCCACATCAGGGCGTTGAAGTGCGTGACGTGCGCGATGGTGATGGTCGGATCGTCGCGCAATGGGTGCAGCGACGCGGGCACGTCGACACGAGGCGTGTTGTGTTCCACGAACACGGCCGGGATGTCACGTCCGAGGCGGACGCCGAGCAGACGCTCCGCGGCCTCGATCTCCTCGGTCCGCTGCAGGACGACGACATCGATGTCGTCCGCCGAGATCAGCGCGGGATCGCGCTCGACGGCACCGTCCGGCCATTCGCGACCACCGCGCCCGAGGCCCCATGCGTCGCGCGCGTCAGTCGTGGGGATCACGTACGTGTGCGCGCCGCGGACGAACGCGTCCATCCAGCCGCCGTGGACGTGCCACACGAGAATGCGCACCCGATGCCTCCCTGTCTCCCGGGCGGGCAGGTCCCCGGGGCTCGAACGCTACGCACGGGGTCAGCGGGGCGGTGCGCGATCAGCCGCTTCTCAGTCCTCGTGTCCAGGAGGCGAAGCAGGACGTACCCCGAAGTCGTCGAGGAGTGTCCGCAGGACGCAGTCGGGGGACACCGACGCGAGGCATGGGTGGCCTGCGATCGGGCATTCCCGTGCTCGGGAGCCGCGACAGGCCGCGTTCTGGTCGCCCAGGAGCGCAACGCGCGTGCCGTAGGGTGCCCACCGGATCGCCGGGACGACCGGCGAGAACAGGCTGACGATGGGGGCGCCGACCGCTGCTGCGAGGTGCGCGGGACCGGTGTTGCCGACCACGACGGCGTCGGCGTGTGCGAGCACGACGGCGAGTTCGGCGGGTGTCGTCGCGCCGCCGAGGTCGATGGCAGTGGTGCCTGCGACGCGTGCGGTGAGCGCCCGTTCACCGGGCGAGCCGGTCACCACGACGGCGATGCCGTGCTGCGCGAGGAGGTTCACGAGCGCCGCGTGATGCTCGGGTGCCCACGATCGGGCAGGCACGCTTGCCCCCGGATGGACGACCACGTAGCGGGGTAGCGCTGCGACCGATTCGGGAAGGCGCGCGTCCGCAACGACGACCCGGAGCAGGCCGTCATCGTCGACGGGAAGCCTGTAGCCCGCCGCCGCCGCGATCTGCAGTGCTCGCTCCGGCTCCGGCTGGTCCTCGTCGAGGTCCTCACCGGGGCGAAGGCGGACGTCGAGCAGTGTGCCCGGATGGTCCACGCTCGCACCGCTGATCCGCGAGACGCCGGCGATACGTAGGAACAGCGCCGTCGGCAGCGGTGACTGGTGGAACGAGGTCAGGACGATCGCCTCGTCCGGAGCGATATCCGCAATCATCGTGCGGAACTCGTCGAGGACGCCGTCGTCGACGGGACGAGCCGATTCCGTCACCCATGGAGCGCCCCAGACGACCACGCGGGCGACACCGGGAAGCAGGGTGCCCGCCGGCGCTCCTTGCGGCCCGCACAGGAGGACCACCTCCGTATCGGGCGCGGCGGCAACGGCCCGGATGGCTGGCCCGCACACCAGGACGTCACCGAAGCTGTCCAACCGGACGACGAGTACGCGTCGCGGCATCGGCTCACCGCTCGCTGACGGCGCGCGCGGCATGCAATACGAGGGCGACCGCGTCGACGAGGGTGTCGGCCACGATCTCGGCAGCCTCCACCTCTTCGACCCGGGTCACGTCCGTGGGAACGAGGATGCTCGCGGCGCCGGCAGCGCGCGCTGCGGCGACGTCGGCGCCGATGTCGCCGATCATCACCACGTCCGCCGTCGACACGCCGAGCTGCTCCGCCGCGTGCACGATCATGCCGGGCTGCGGCTTCCGACAGGCGCAGTGGGCGTCGGGCCCGTGGGGACAGACCTCCCAGGCATCGAAGGGGCCGAGCAGCGCTTCGACGCGGTCGTTCACCGCGTCGACCTGGTCGCGCGAGACGATCCCGCGGGCGATGCCGGATTGGTTCGTCACCACCGCTGTGGCGAGTCCTGCAGCCCGGACCGCGGCAACGGCACGGCGTGCACCCGCGACCGGTTCGACCCGCCCCGGATCGCCGTTGTAGGGCACGTCATGCACGAGTGTGCCATCGCGGTCGAAGAAGACAGCTCGGACGGTCGAAGGGATGCGGCTCACTGGTCCACTGCATACCGCGTCTCGGCTGCTCTGGCCCATCCCGTCGGCGACTGCGGCGCAACGCGGATACCGGCCGACGCCGACTGGCGTGATCGGCCCGCGATCCCGTGTCCCCGATAGCGTCGTGCTGTGCCCGCACTCGCGCAACTGCCTCCGTCCGACGGCCGACCCGACTTGCTCGTGCTGCGCGCGATCAAGCTCGGGGATGTGCTCGTCGGCGTTCCCGCGCTCCGGGCGCTCCGGCGGTCCTTCCCCGACCACCGGATCGCGCTCGCGACGACCGCATGGCTCGCTCCCCTTGTCGAGCTGCTGCCGGTGGACGTGCACATCGCGCAGCACGGGTTGGACCACCCGATCGCCGCCCCCGACGCGCAGATCGACATCGCGGTGAACTTGCACGGCTCCGGCCCGGAGTCCGCCGACCTCATCGAGGCGCTCGGCGCCCATCGCGAGATCCGTCACGCCCGACCCGACGAAGCACCGGGGAGTCCGCATCCGCCGTGGGTTCGCGGCGTCCACGAGCGTGCCCGCTGGGCGGATCTCATGACGGCGCACGGCATCCCGGCGAATGCGGACGATGTGGCGATCGCCGTACCGAGCACACCGCCGATGGTGGGTGATGCCGCGATCGTGCACGTGGGGGCGTTCTACGGTGCGCGGCATTGGCCGGTCGACCGATTCGCGGCGGTCGCCCGGAGTCTCGCGCAGAACGGCGAGCACGTCGTGGTCACCGGGGGCGCCGAGGACCGAGATCGCGCGCTCGCCGTCGCACGGCAGGCCGGGCTCTCCGAGGATTCCGTCCTCGCCGGTCGCGCGGATCTCACCGCGTTCGCGGCGCTCATCGCTGCGGCACGCGCGGTCGTGACCGTCGACACCGGGGCGGCGCATCTCGCGTCCGCATACGGTCGGCCGTCGGTCGTGCTCTTCGGTCCGGCGCTGCCCGAGGAGTGGGGCCCGCCCGCCTCCGGCCCGCACGTCGTGCTCACGGATGCGCGCGTGCGGCGCGGGGACGTGTTCGCGTCCGACCCGGATCCCGCACTGCTCGCCGTGACCCCGGACGACGTTCTGGAGGCGCTCGCCGGCGTCATCGATCGGCCCACGCTGAGAGATCGGCAGGCCGCAGGGCGTTCGCTGGACCGATGAGCACTGCAGTTCTCTTCGATATCGACGGCACGCTGGTGGACTCGAACTTTGCACACGTCGACGCGTGGTCGCGGGCGTTCCGCAGCGTCGGCGCGGAGGTCGACGACTGGCGGATCCACCGCGCGATCGGCATGGACTCGGATCGTCTCCTCGGTACGCTCCTCGGCGCTGCCGACTCGGACCAGGCCCAGCAGGCGAAGGCGTTCCACACCGCCTACTACGCCGAGCGGTTTCCCACGCTGCGTCCGCTTCCCGGAGCGCGCGAGCTCCTGGCAGCGGTGGCGGCCGCGGGGCATGCGGTTGTGCTGGCGACGAGCGCTCCGGAGCGGGAGTTCGCCGTGCTGCGGGAGGTGCTCGACAGCGACGACGTCATCGCTGCGGTGACCTCGAGCGGCGATGTCGACGACGCGAAGCCGGCGCCGGGGATCCTCGAGATCGCCATGCAGCGCGCGGGCACCGGTCCCGGGTCCACCGTGATGGTGGGCGATGCGGTCTGGGACGTCGTAGCCGCGAAGAACGCGGCAGTGCCGTGCCTCGCACTCCGATCGGGTGGCACCGGCCCGGAGGAGCTCCGCGCCGCCGGCGCGATCGGCGTCTGGGAGGATCCCGCGGACCTGCTCGCGCACCTTGCCGACTCGGCGATCGGCTCCCTCCGCCGGTGACTCGACGCCGGCGCGGCGCGGCCGGTGCCTCGGCTCAGTCCGCCGAATCCCAGGCGCCGACGCGGTAGTGCGCCACCGCGTCGCTGCGGAGGGACAACCCGAGCCCCGGTGCCGTCGCATCCGGCACGAGATCCCCGTCGATGAGTGCGGGCAGTCCGTCGAACAGCTGTCGTTCGATGACGAGGTGATCGTGGAACGCTTCGACGTTGACCACACCGGGCATGGCGGCGCCGATGGTCGCGTGCAAAGCGGGTGACGTATGCGCGCTCGACGGGATGCCGACCGCCCATGCCTGAAGAGCCGCGCTGCGGAACCCGGTCACGCCACCGCACCGCGTCGCGTCGGCCTGGATCGTGTCGACCGCCTCGGCGGCGAGCATGTGGTGGAAGTATGCGGGCGTGTACCCGTACTCGCCCGCGGCGATCTGCATGCCGGCCGGTCCGCGATCTCGGATGAGGTGAAGGCCGGCGAGGTCGTCGCTCGACACCGGCTCCTCGAACCACGTGACGTGCGACTCGTCCATGAATCGGTCGGCGAGCTCGAGCGCCTGCTTGCGGCTGTAGGCGCCGTTCGCATCGACGAACACCTGTACGTCGTCTCCGACGGCGTTCCGCACGAGTGCGACCCGTCGGGGGTCGTCCTCGGGATGCGTACCGATCTTCAGCTTGACGGCGCGGTACCCCTCCTCCGCCCATCGCGACATCTGCTCGGTGAGCTCGCGATCGCTGCGGTCCGTGAACCCGCCGCTGCCGTACGCCATCACCCGATCCCGCGCCGCTCCGAGCATCCGGAGGAGCGACACATCGGACAGCCGGGCCGCGAGGTCGTGGAGGGCGACGTCGATCGCCGAGATCGCGGACGCGCACACGCCGGGCCAGCCCGCATTCCGGACGGCCGCCGCCATGGCCAGCCACGTGCCTCCGGACGCGTACGGATCGGTGCCGAGTACGACGTCCGCGAGCAGGCCGGACGCGATCGGCAGCGCTGCCGGGCTGGTGTAGGCGTAGCCGAGCCCGGTTCGACCACCCGCGCTGATTTCGGCCAGGAGGATCGTGGTGCTGTCCCAGGTCGCCGTCCCGTCCGACTCCGGCTGCGGCTTTCCGTCGAAGGTCGTGGGGATGGTGCAGGCCGTCAGCCGGATCCGGTCGACGGCCTGCTCGTGGGCCGTGCTGCTCACTTGCGGTCGCCGATGTGGAGCGCGTCCTTCACCCGCTCGACGCCCTCTGCCGCGAGGGCCTGCGCGGAGTCACGGATCGCGCCGACCTCGTGCGGGTCGCCCTTCACGAACGCCTCGAGGGTGTGCATCGCATATTCGCGGGTGATGTGCGGGGGAAGCGGCGGGACGTTCCGTGACACGTGCGCGTCGACGACGGTGACGCCCTGGTGGGCGAGCACGTCGTCCCAGACAGCGTCGATGTCGGTGTCCTTGTCCATGCGCACGCCCTTGAACCCGAGGAGTTCCGCGTAGCCGGCATAGTCGACGGACTCGACATCCTGCGAGCCGCGCCAGACGGGGTTGCCGTCTTCGGTGCGCATCTCCCACGAGACCTGATCGAGGTCGTCGTTGTGCATGATGAGGATCACGAACTGCTTGTTCGTCCACTCGTTCATGTACTTCTTGATCGTGATCAGCTCGTTCATACCGAGCATCTGGAACGCGCCGTCGCCGATGGTGCAGAACACCGGCCGGTCCGGGAACGCGAACTTCGCTGCCTCCGCATACGGCATCGCGGCGAGCATGGTCGCGAGTCGACCGGACAGGTCGCCCCGCATCTCGCCGCGCAGCCGGATGTGGTGCCCGTACCAGTCGGCGGTGGTGCCGGCGTCGCAGGTCACGATCGCGTTGTTCGGGAGGCGCGTGTTCAGCGACGCGAAGAGGCGCCGCGGGTTGGCGCCCACCTTGTACTCGACGTCCGCCTGGTCCTGCATCTCGCGTTCCCAGCTGGCCATGTCGTTCGCAGCCTTCTCCTGCCACGACTTGTCCGGTGCCTCGTGCAGGAGCGGGAGGACCGCGTCCATCACCGCTCCGACGTCGCCCCATACGTTGAGCTCGGTCGGGTATCGGAGTCCCATCTGCTCGGGCTTCAGATCGACCTGGACGGCTCGCGCCTGACCGGTCTTCGGCAGGTACTCCCCGTACGGGTAGTTCGTGCCGAGCAGCACGAGCGTGTCGCAGCCTTTCATCTGGTGGTGGCTGGCGAGCGTTCCGAGCAGGCCGACCTGCTGCGTGTGGAACGGGACGTCGGAGGAGATCACGTCTTTGCCGCGGAGCGCCGTGATGATGCCGGCGCCCACCTTCTCCGCTGCCGCGACGATCTGTTCCGAGGCACCGCGCGCACCGGCTCCGACGAGGAACGTCACCTTGGAGCCCGCGTTGATGATCTCGGCCATCTGCTCGATGACTGCCATCGGAGGGGCGACCTTGGTCGACGGCGCGACCGGGGAGGACCGCGACACCCAGTGGGCCGCGGGCGGGGGAGTGAACTCCATCGCCTGGACGTCGTGGGGGAGGATGACGACGGCCGGCTGCTTGCGCACGATCGCCGTCCGGAAGGCGGTGTCGACGACGGCTTGCGCCTGCTCCGGCTGGACGACGGTCTGTACGTAGCAGGCGACGTCCGCGAAGAGGCGCTCGAGGTTCGACTCCTGCTGATTGAACGTGCCGAACGCGTCCAGGCCCTGCTGGCCGACGATCGCGACGACCGGCTGGTTGTCCATCTGCGCGTCGTAGAGCCCGTTCACCATGTGGAACGCGCCGGGACTGGACGTGGCTGCGCAGACGCCGACCTCGCCCGTGAACTTCGCGTGCGCGGTCGCCATCAGCGCCGCGATCTCCTCGTGCGTCGGACGCACGTACTCGAGGCCGTCGCCGTCGCGGGAGGTCTTGCCGAGCGCTCCGTCGAACGCTCCGAGCCCATCGCCCGGATACCCGAACATGCGCGTGACGCCCCACGCTCGGATGCGTTCGATGACGAATTCGCTGACCGTTTGACTCATGGTCTCCCTTTCCTGATCTGTGGAAGGTCGTCCGTCCAGCGTCCTCGGACGGCGATCTGAGAATTTCAGCGACTGGCGGCTACGACGCTCGGCGCGCCCCGGTCTCCCGTCGGGTCGGCGATGAGGAGATCGGCGATGCGCGCGGCGTTCGCCATGATCGTCAGGGCTGGGTTCGCGCTGCCCTGCGTCGGCAGGATGCTGCCGTCGGCGATGAGCAGGTTCGGTACCGCGAACGATCGACCTGCGCCGTTCACCACGCCCTCTTCGGGCGTCGCCCCCATCCGGGCGCCGCCGACGAGGTGCGCGTAGCGGTTGATGGTGATGACCTCTTCGGCACCCGCTGCTCGGAGGACGTCCTCCATCACGCCGGTGGCCGCTTTCACCAGCTGCTTGTCGTTGTCGCACTGCGAATATGAGAAGTGCGCGACCGGCAGGCCGTACCGGTCCTTCTCATCGGACAGCGTCACCCGGTTCTCGGGAAGCGCCAGGAACTCGCAGAGGGCGCCGAGCGTCGACCAGTGCACGAAGTCGGACATGTATTGCCGAAGCTTCGGACCCCAGTAGCCCTGCGCCATCACGTGCTCGGCCCAGGTGATGGGCAGTGGCGACACCGTCTGGATCGAGAACCCGCGCTTGTACGGCTTCGTCGGATCCGTCTCGTAGTAGGCCTCGGTCGACACCTCCGGCGGCGGCGCCTTGTACATCCGAATCTCCTCGGCGAACCGGCCGGATGTCTGCGGCGCCCCCTGCACCATCAGGTATCGGCCGACGATGTCGTGCTCGTTGCACAGCCCGTCCGGGAATTGCGCGTTCGCCGAGTTCAGAAGCAGCCGAGGCGTCTCGATCGAATAGCCGGCGACGATCACCATGCGTGCCCGCTGGAAGCGGTGCTGGCCGTGGTTCATGTAGTGCACGCCCGTGGCGCGACCCGTCTTCGGATCGACCTCGATCTTCGTCACCATGCTCTCGGCGCGAATCTCGGCGCCGTGCGCGAGCGCATCAGGAATATGCGTGATGAGCGGCGACGCTTTCGCGTTCACCTTGCAGCCCTGCAGGCAGAACCCGCGGTAGATGCAGTGCGGACGGTTCCCGAAACGCCCGTTGGAGATCGCGACGGGGCCGACCTTGGCCTCCAGACCGAGCGCGAACGCGCCCCGCAGGAAGATCTGACCATTGCCGCCGACCGGATGCGGACGTTGCGGATACTGGTGCGGATACCCCCACGGCCAGTCCTCGCCCGCGACCGGGAGCTCGCCTTCGATGTCCTCGTAATACGGACGGAGGTCCTCGTAGTCGATCGGCCAGTCCTGGCCGACGCCGTCAGACGACCGGGTGTGCATGTCGCTCGGATGGAACCGGGGGACGTAGCCCGCGTAGTGGACCATCGATCCACCGACGCCACGACCCGAGTTGTTCGACCCGAGCGGCACCGGATCCGCGCCGCCGATCTGTCGTGGCTCGGTCCAATACAGCGTGTGCGATCCGGCCTCGTCGCTGACCCAGTCGCGCTCCGGATCCCAGAACGGGCCCGCGTCGAGCGCGACCACCTTCCAGCCCTGCCGAGCCAGGCGCTGCAGCATCGTGCCGCCGCCCGCACCCGCGCCGACGATCACCGCGTCGATCTCCTCGTCGTCCGAGAACCGGCGCATGTCGTGCCGGAGGCCGTGGTCGACTCCGCCCCGCGGCGTCAGCAGCCACGCGCTCTCGTTGCGATCCCTGACGGAACTCATCCGTGCCTCCCATCCGAGCCACGGCCCGCTCGCGGTGCCTCCGACCCATGCTTGTCGTCATCGAGCATCGGTGCGCCGTTCGGCCCCTGCCGATGCAACGGATCGTCCGCGGGCTGCGCGTCGCGAACCTCGTAGGTCTCGAGCTTGTTGACGCCCGCGTTCTTGTAGCCGCGCGGATAGGCCGGCCCGCTGAACCCGATTTCATTCCACGCCCACGGGTGCGCGTAGAACGCGGTGGCCGCGTACCGAGTCCACAGGCTCCAAACGCGCGCTCGCGGCAACTCGTGCCAGTGCTTGTCCTTCCCGTTCTCGATCGACTCGAGCAGTGCGTGCTGGTCGTCCCAGTCGAGCTCGGCGAACGAGCGTCCGTGCACGGCGACAGCATCCTCGTCGAGCGCGGCGAGCGATTGCCGCCAGGCGTTCGGATCGGTCGGCATGTCGTCGTAGTGCCAGCCATCGGTCTGATCCTCGGCGAGCCGACCATCGACCATGCGCACGAGCTCGATCTGGTCCTCCCCTCCGCGGACATGCTGATCCATCAGCTGATTGAGGAGGCACGTGGCCGCCGCTTCCTCCGCCGTCGAGAAGAAGCGGATCGGCGGCAGATCGTGCAAGCGGTCCGTGACCACGGCGCGCGTCGCGTCGTCCCAATGCGTGCGCTGCGCCATGACATCGAAGCCGGGGAACCGCGGACCCTGCGAATTCGCGGGCAGCGGCCCCGTTCCTCCGCGGCGATCCGGATCGCCGGAGCGCCCCCAGACGTGCCGGGCGCCTTCGTCGCCGCGCAACATCGCGCGGCGGGCATGCTCGCGATCCTCCTCGTTGCCGGTCGAAGGCTCGCCGGTCATCTTGCCGTTCGACGGCTCGCCGGTCATCGTTCCCGCCGCAGCACCGCAGCGAGCAGACCCATGCCGCCGACGAGGGTGACGAGCAGCGGCGCGAGGAGCGGCGGCCCCATCTCCATGTTGTAACGGAAGTTCGACCACCCCCCGGGCTTCTGCCCGATGCCCCGTGCGTGGAGGAACGTGCCCTGCAATCCGTTGGCGACCACGATGGCGCTCGCCGCCGGCAGCACCGTCTTCGCGGCCCGCTTGGACGTGTAGCCAGCGAGGCCGGCAGCTGCGGCAATCGGTCCGATCACGATCGGAGCCCACATCCACCGGTTCCCGAAGCTCGCCTTGTCGTGCTCGAAGAAGATTTCCCCCGTGGTGACGACGGCGCCCACGGCGGTGAGGCCGGAGAGCAACCGTTCGAATCGGCCGTGCCGGATTCGTTCGAGCTCACGCGCCGCGAGGAACCCGGTCTTCCGGACGCGTCGCCGCTTCGAGGCGGCGCCCACGCCGATCAGCAGGGCGTTCAGGGCTGGACGCTTGCGTCCGCGGGGACTCATTCGGTGTCCTCGGTCATGCGTTCCTCCTTGTCCAGGTTCGATCGTGCTCGCGACCACCTGATGGCGGTGCGCGTTTCGTTCTGCTCGGAGCCAGCACCACATGCGGCTGCTGTACCCCGTCCCGCGTCGCATTCGCCGTCTGCTGCATGAATACAAGCGATCGGCGGCTGAATGCAGTCACAGGCGCGCCCGACGTCGGGGCTCGGAGGCGTGGCTGCTGCATCGTGCCCAGTGGCTACGCTCGAATCCGATGACCCCACCGCCACGCGCCGAGCTGACGACCCGCCGCCGCGTTCTTTCGATGGTGGCGATCCTGCTCTCGACACTGATCAGCACGATCGACACGTCCATCGTCAACGTCGCCTTGCCGAAGCTGTCACGCGAATTGCATGCGCCTCCCAGCGAGACCGTGTGGATCGCCACGGCGTTCCTGCTGGCGGTCGCGTGCGCGGTGCCGGCGACGAGCGCGCTCGGAGACCAGTTCGGCCGGCGGCGCCTGTTCCTCATCGGGGTGCCGGTGTTCACCTTGGCCTCACTCGGCTGCGCGCTGTCGCCGACGCTGCCGGTCCTCGTCGGCTTCCGTATCGCGCAAGGTCTCGGCTCTGCCGTCGTGCTCGCCGTCGCGATCCCGCTGATCCGGCGCTTGTTCTCGCACGAGCAGCTCGGTCAGATGCTGGGCTTCAATGCGATGACCGTCGCCCTCGGCACCTCCCTCGGCCCGACGCTCGGCGGGGTCATTCTCGCCACGCTCAGCTGGCCGTGGCTGTTCCTCATCAATGTGCCGATCGGCGCAATCTCGTTCACGCTCGCGTACATCGTCATGCCACCCAGCCGACCCGAACGCGGCGACTACGACGTGCCCGGCGCGCTCTGGGCCGCGACGGCGATCGCCGCGACGCTCCTTGCCGTCCGGCAACTCGCCGAACCGCGCACGCTCTGGCAGGCCGCGGTGCTCCTCCTCCTCGCGGCGGCTGCGGTGATCTTCTTCATCCGACGCGAGCGTGTGGCACCACGGCCGCTGATCCCACTCGGGCTGTTCACCGAGACCTTCAGCCTGACCGTCGCGACGGCGTGGTCGTCGTTCCTCGGACAGGGAATCGCGTTCATCGCACTCCCGTTCCTGTTCCAGAGCGCGTACGGGGCGACACCGTTGCAGTCGGCGCTGCTGTTCACGCCGTGGCCACTGGTCATCGTGTTCGTCGCGCCGCTGTCCGGGCGTCTTGCCGACCGCGTCCGGCCCGCGGTGCTCGCTGTCAGCGGGCTCAGTGTGTTCACGATCGGACTCGTCATGCTCGCGACGCTCGGTGCCTCCCCACCGATCTGGCTGGTGCTCGTCGCGACCGCGGTGTGCGGCGCAGGCTACGGCCTGTTCCAGAGTCCGAACAATCGGGACATGATGGCGGCGGCTCCGCTTCGATTCTCAGCGAGCGCCTCCGCGGTGCTCAACACGAATCGGTCGGTCGGTCAGTCCGCGGGCGCGGCAGCGGTGAGCATCGCGCTCGTCCTCACCGGCGCGGGGACCGGCTCGATCGCTGCCCAGGCCAGCGCGGCGAGCGGCGTGCTCTGGGTGGCGGTGGCCGCGGCAGCCGCGGCGACGATCGTCAGCCTCACCAAGCTGCGCGTCGTCGTTCGCGCGGATCTCGGAGAGCTTTCCTGACACCGCCGTTGCGCGACCGGCTATACCGGTATGGAGGCCCGTGCGGAGCGCGGGCGGGATTGGCGGAGTCCGGCAGGGATCTGGTTCACGCTCGTCCCACTCGTCGGTTCGTGACACATCGGTGCGACGAACCTGACGATGATCGTTCGCGGCAATGAGGAGTTTCACGTGGCAAAGAAGATGAGCCGGCAGACCGTCGCTCTGCAGGAGCGGTCGGCGCTCGTCGAGGGAGCGAGGGCCGTCATCGGGGCCGCTCACCTCGTCGCCCCTGGGCGCGGCCCGCACGCGACCCGCGGAACGATCGCCGTCTCGCGGATCCTCGGGGCGCGCCAGATCGTCCAGGCGATCCTGATCCGCCGGAGCCGGACCGCGGACGCGCACACACTCGGCGCTGCGGTCGACGCGACGCACGCCGTCTCGATGCTGCCGCTGATGCTGGTCAGCGGTCGCTTCCGTCGGTTCGCCGGCCGACAGTTCGTGACCGCGATCGTGTTCGCCGTCCTCGAGATCTCGATGGTCGGACGCGGCGAGCACTGACCGCAGCCGATCCAGCGCACCGCGCGCCCCGAGGGCGGCTCAGGCGCGGAGCGTCTCCCGGTCGATCCGGTACTTTCCGGCGGCGATGTCGCCGAGCCTCCGGAGCGTTTCGCGGTTGCGGAGCCACACGATCGGATCGAGGAGGCGCCGGACGAGTCGGCCGGGACCGCGCTCGGCGTATTCCGTGATGCGAACAACGCAGCCACGATCCCGGGGCTTCACCTCGATCACCACACGTGCCTCCCCGAGCGGCCACCCGCGAGCCTGGAACGCTGCGCGTCGCTCCGGCTCCCAGACCAGGCTGCTCGTCGTGTCATTGATGAGGAACGGCCAGATGCCGAAGCTGTGGTGAATCAGGGTGTCTTTCTCGGGCCACTGCGCGTGCACGGCGCGCGTCCTCGCGGTGCCGACCACCCACGCCGTGTACAGCCAGCCGTCGGCAAGGACGTCGAACACGTAGCGCGGCGGACATTCGAAATACGCGGTTGTGGTTGCCATGGTGTCGCTTCCCTGTCAGGTCGGTTGGGTGTGTGGGGGAGTCCAAGATGTGTCGGCGTCATCGGAGCCATCGACGTCATCGGCGTGATCGCTGTGGCGCGGGACCGAGCTGGCCCGCGAATCAGCGCCCGATGCCGAGGTCGGGGCCCTCGGTCTGGCCGAAGCGGTCGCGGAGTGCGGTGCGAGCGGCATGCCAGCCGGCGAGTCCGTGGACGCCAGGACCGGGCGGTGTCGACTCGGAGCAGAGGTAGATTCCGCGTGCCGGCGTTCGCCACGGCGTGGGACTCACTGTCGGGCGTGCGAGGAGCTGTCGGACGGTCGCCTTTCCGGCCGCGATGTCCCCTGCCACGTAATTCGGGTTGTACCGCTCCATGTCCATAGCGGTGTGCGAGGCGGAGGCGAGGATCGTGTCGCGGAACCCGGGTGCGAAGCGTTCGATCTGGCGGATCACGGTCTCGGTCTGATCGATCGTGGAGCCGGCTGGAACGTGGCAGTACGTCCAGAGCACGTGCCGTCCCTCCGGCGCTCGGCTCGGGTCGACGATGGTCGGCTCCGACGCGAGCACGAACGGGAAGTCGGAGTGGCGACCTCGCGAGATTGCGCGCTCGGCCGCGGCGATCTCCGCCCGTGTCCCGCCGACGTGCACGGTTCCCGCTGCACGGAGCCCCGGGTTTGTCCACGGCACCGGTGCATCGAGCGCGAAGTCGACTTTGGCCACGCCGTTGCCGTATCGGAACCGGCGGAGCGATCGGCGATACCGGTCAGGAAGCCGAGTACCTGCGATCTCCACCAGTGCCCGCGGCGTCGTGTCGAACATCACGAGATCGGCAGGGGGAAGCTCGTCGATGGAGCGTATTTCGGTGTTGGTGACGATGGTGCCGCCGTGGTCGATGAGGTCTGCTGCCAGGGCGTCGACGATCACCTGGCTGCCGCCGACGGGAATCGGCCAGCCGCGCGCATGAGCGTACGCGCCCAGTGAGAACGCTGCAGCTGCCGTCGCGGGGCTGGGCATCGGGAGGATCGCGTGCGCGCCGACGCCGGAGATCATGGCCGGCGCGACCACATCCTCGAATCGGGCGTCCCACGCCGGCGAGCCCTGTTCGAGTACCCGGAGTCCGAACCGGACGGTGGTGATCGGGTGATGCGGGACGCGGAGGAGCGCCGAGCCGGTGAACGACGAGACGGCGTCCGCGTGCGCCGACATGGGGCCCATCAGCGCACGGAACGCGGGGCCGTCGACGCCGAGTTCGGCAACCGTCCGTTCGATGTCGGGGTAGGCGAGGCCTGCGCGCCCCCCGTCGATCGGATGGCCGTAGGAGATCTCGGGCTGGCGGAGTTCGATGCGTCGCTCGAGTTCGAAGGCCCGGAAGAAGGCCGATGCGAGCGCCATCGGGTGGACCGCTGAGCACACGTCGTGGAGGAAGCCGGGAAGTGTCAGCTCCTTCGTGCGGGCGCCGCCACCGATGGTGTCGTTTCGTTCGAACACGTGCACCCGCAGTCCTGCTCGAGCGAGGGTGACTGCGGCCGCGAGCCCGTTCGGGCCGGCACCGACGACGACCGCCTCGCTCATCGCTTCGCGTCCTCGCGGTGCCGGTCCTTGCGCTCGGGGTGCTGATGCATGAAGGGGACGCTAGTCGGCGTGCCCTGGACGGCCAGGGAGCGCGGCCGTCAGGAACAGCGTGTGCCCACTGCGGGCAGGGAGCCGCTCAGCAAATAGTTGTCGACGTCGGAGTTGATGCACGAGTCTCCGTGGTCGTATGCGGTGTGGCCTTCGCCCACGTGCGTGAGCAAGCGGGCGGTCGGCATCAACTTGGCGAGCGCCTGCGCGTCGTTATACGGAGTAGCCGGGTCACCAGTTGTTCCGACCACCAGCACCGGATCCATTCCATGGGCTGTTGGAGCTGCCGGCGCGGCCACCGGAGGTGCTTTCCAGACGTTGCATGTCAGCTCGCCAAAGGCCTCGTACTTGCCGAGCGTGGGCGCTGCCTGTTCCAGTTTCGTCGCTTCCTTGCGCATCTCGGCGAGCGAGGTCACGCCGCCGCTATCGAGGCATCCGATCGCGTTGAACGCTTCCGTCGAGTTGTCGTAATACTTGCCGCCGGGCCCGCGGCTGTTGTAGTCGTCGGCGAGCGCGAATGCACGGCTCGGATCGTTGGCCAGCGTCGCGCGGAACATCGCGGTGAGCTCCGGCCAACTCGACGTGGAATACAGCGGATCGATGATCGCGAGCGCGAGTGTCGCATCGCTGAGCTCACGACCGTCGGAGGCGCGAAGCGGGTGCGCGTGCACTCGGCGGAGCAGCGCGCGAATCGCCGCCATGCCCGACGTGACGCTCCCCGAGAACGGGCAGGTGCCTCCCGGCCCGATCGCGCTCGGGCGCTCAGCGAGGCACGCGGCCATCCACGCGCGGAGGTCACCCTCGAAGCCTCTCGCCTGGCCGACCACGCTGTCCGTGGACGATGTCGACCAGACATCGATCGCGCCATCGAGGACGAAGCGACCAACGTGCTGGGGGAACAGGCCCGCGTACACGCTCCCGAGCTCGGTGCCGTAGGAATAGCCGAGGTAGTTCAACCGGGCTTCACCGAGGTCGGCGCGAATGAGGTCCATGTCGCGGGCGGCGCTGACGGTGTCGACGTGGTCGAGCAGCGGCCCGGTGTCCTTCGCGCAGTCATCCGCGAATCGACGATCCGTGGCGGTGGCAGCGCTCAGCCACGCGGGGGAGCCGATGGTGCCCGGAAGGACCCCATACAGGTACTGGTCGAGTTCGGCAGCGCCACCGCAGTGCACCGCGCTCGAGTAGCCGACACCGCGCGGGTCGAACCCGATGACGTCGTAGTGGGCCGCCACCGCCGACGTCACCGCGTTCTGGACGTCCGAGCCGACGAGGTCGACCCCCGAACCGCCGGGGCCGCCCGGGTTCACAAGGAGCGTGCCGTCGCGCGTGTCGGTCGCCGGGTGCTCGATGAGCGCGAGGTGGATGGCGCCCGAGGCCGGATTGCCCCAGTCGAGCGGAGCGCGGATCGCGCCGCACCGGTACCCCTGCCCGCAGTCACTCCACGCGATCGACGAGGTGTACCGCGCGGTGAGAACCCGAGCGGCGAAGGCCGGGCTGTTCCACGTGACGACTGCCGCGACCACGAGGAGCACCAGCACGACGAGCGCGGCGATCCCGAACCGGAGGCCGCTCCGTCGACGCCGCCTGCGCCTCCCGCCCCACTGCGCATGCATCCAGTGATCGGGCGTCCGCTCCGGCGGAAGTGGAGAAGGGGTATCGGCCCAGATGCTCACAGGGTCCTTTCGTCGTGCGCTGACGGTATCAAGTCGAGCCGACATCCAAGCCCCCACCTTCGGGGCCGTGCGCCGTTGATGACGTGTAGGGTCCGGCACCAGGGCGTTCGACCAGGAGTGCATGTGAGAGTTCTTGGTCCGCGCCATCCAGAGTCGAGGCGACGAGAGGACCCTCATGCCGCTGACCATGCCGATGGTGTCGATCCTGAACGCGAGTTCGCTGCTGCACGCATTCGGACCGGCCGTGCTCATCGGGATCGCTGTCGTGATCTTCATCGAGTCCGGCATTCTCTTTCCGTTCCTGCCGGGCGACTCCCTGCTCGTGACGGGCGCCATCCTCGCGGGCGCCCTCAACGTGCAGATCTGGGAGATCATCGTCGTGGCGATCGTGGCCGCGTTCCTCGGTGACCAAGCGGGATTCTGGCTTGGACGTCGCTTCGGCCGTCGTCTCTTTCGCGACAACGCCCGGGTCCTGAAGACCGAACGGCTGCGCGACGCCGAGGCGTTCTTCGCCAAGTACGGGCCGGCCTCGCTCGTCATCGGTCGATTCGTTCCGATCATCCGCACGTACGTTCCGCTCGCGGCAGGGACGGCGCGCCTGTCCTGGCCCCGGTTCGTCCGTTGGAACGCCATCGGCGGCGTGGGCTGGGTCATCGTGATGGTGTTCGTCGGCGTCTTCCTCGGGAAGATCCCGTTTGTCGCGAACAATATCGACGCGCTGTCTGTCGTGATCGTCATCGTGTCGGTGCTCCCGATCGTCATCGGCGGCCTCCGTGCCCGGTCGAAGGCGAAGGCCGCGGCGCGCGCGCAGGTCGATCTCGACGAGGCGGACGCGCAACGCTAGCCGCGATTCGCCTCCGCCTGACCAGGGTTCCCAGCCCTGGATGCGGAAGTCGGGACGTTCGTCTCTTCGACTGACGCGCGACCCGACGGATCCTTGCTGCCTCTGCAGAAAGGGCCGGACATGAATCGAGTCGTCGTCGCGTGGAACGGATCGGAGGCGGCGCGAGCCGGACTCCGTTGGGCCGTGGAGCACGCTCGTGCTGCATCGAGTCATCTCATCGTCGTGCACGCGGTTCCCGACGATGGGGTGGCCGTGCCGCTCGAGAGCGCTGATGCGCACATTCGTGGGGCGGTCGGTGGTCTCGCGGAGGCGGGAATCGATATCGATGTGCAGGTCGAGCGCGGCGATCCGGTCGACGTGCTGGTTCGCTCGATGGACTCCGCGACGATGCTGGTCGTCGGCCAGGATCGCTCGGCGCCCGAGACATACCGACACCGCGCGACCGTCAGCCGAGTCCTCGCGCGCGTCGCGGGCTCGGTGGCACTCGTTCCGACGCCCCCACCGGAGCGGCCGGCCCGCGCCGATGTCGTCGTGGGTGTCGACGACGTCACCGGCTCTGCCGCTGCGATCCGATTCGCGGGCCAGGAAGCCGCCCGACGGGGTGTTGCGCTCCGCGCCATCACCGCGTGGTCGGCTCCCCTCGGCACCCGTCACGACCCGTCCTCGGAACGACGGCTCCGGGAGCGCGAGCGGATCCTGCAGCTCCTCGAAGAGCACGTCGAGCGCGCGCTGACAGCGCTGCCGAACCTGAACGTCGTGCGATCGGCGCCCGAGGACGGCGTGATCGCCGAACTGCTGCGTGCTGCCGACGAGGCGCAACTGGTGGTCGTCGGCTCGGGCCGTCACGACGGGCCCGGGGTCGGCACGGTTGCCCGCGCCGTTGCGACCGCATCGCCCGTTCCCGCCGTGATCGTCGCATGACGTGGGGGCCCGCGGAGATGTCGGCAGTCGTGCCTAGCCTCGACCCGTGCCCGAACCGATCAGCGCCTGGTGGGCGCGACGCCAGTGGTCGCGCTCCAGCGCCGTGCCCTACGCGGTGGGCACGTTTTCGGCCGCCTGGTCGGCGTTTCCCGTACTGATCCAGCAGTTCCACCCGGATCTCAACGCCGGCATCGTGCTCACGCAGATCCCGCCCGCCGCAGAGGTCTGGGTCATGTGGGAATGCGACCTCGGCCACCGGTTCATCGCGACACCCGCCGAACAGCGAAGCCGCCCTGGACGGGAGCGCCGTCGCTCGGCCTGGTGCCCCGAGTGCCACGAGATGGCGCGTCCGAAGCCATGGATCGAACGACCAGGGGCGTGGCCAGACGGCATACCGACGCCCGCGCGCCGTGCACGATCAAGTGGACCGCGCACACTGCCGAATGGCATCCGATCCGCGAGCAGCCCGCAGCGGACGTCAGAGGGCAGCCGCCGCCCTCGCCCACTGTGCTCGCGGACGCCGCCGCTCGCGCCGGGAACCGCGTTCGTGAGCACCTGCGCACCTGCGCCCGCCTCGGCGGCGGAAGGAGCGCTTCGCGAGGGACTTCGAGCGCGCTTCATTCTCCCGCTGACGGACAACGCGATCCGGCTGCGGAATCCGTTCTTCGATCATCTCGAGGTGTGGCCGGACATTCTCATCCCTGAGCTGCGGATCGCGGTCGAGTACGACACGCTCGGCCGGCACGGGCTGGAACATGTCGGGCGGCGGGAGGCAGTCGATCGCCGAAAGGATCGCGCAATCCGCGCCTCCGGCTGGGAGGTTGTCCGCGTCCGCATCGGACGACTCTCACCGATCGGTCCGTACGACCTCGCCCTCGGATCGGACTCCAATCGGCTCCCGGCTCTGCTCATTGATCGCTTTCGGGACATCCGCGGACCGCTGCTCGTGGATGCGTATCTCCGCTGATCGGCACTCGCAGCGCTCGCAATCCTGACGCCGCTCCGTGCCGCTACCGCGCGGCGGCGGCCTCTGCCATCCATCGTGCATACAGCCGCCACGGATCATCGATCCCGCATCGCAGTGTGTCGATGTGGTGCTCGAGCTCGTCACACGTTCTGAACCACTCCGTCGAGCCGATGCGAGCGAACGCGAACTGCCGATGGCGACGCTGCTCGGCCACGCGATCGCCACGCTCGAACGCCAACAGCGCGTCATGCCAGAGCACGCGAAGCCGGCGCCGAGGGTTCGCGCTCGTCCCGATCTTGATGCGGTCCTCGGAGCGGATGTAGTACACGACGTCCACGCGTGGAGGGGGGAGCTCCGCATCGGGAATCGACCCTGCGGGCCACTCGCACACCGCGCAGATCCATCCGGACGCGGTGCGCAGTCCCAGCTGCGACCCACATAACCGGCAGGGCACCGGAGCGCTGTCCGGTGCCTGCTCGGCTTCCGCGACCCAATCGTGGACTGCTCCAAGGTGCGTGGCGCACAGCGGCACCGGTGCCTCTGGCACCGCCCCCGCTGCACAACACAAGCACCCGGTCACGGCCGAAGCGTATGCGGTGGGACCGACAGCGCATCACCGACGGATTCAGACGGTCGGTTGCCGTTTACAGCGTGACGCCGTACGGTCGTGAAACGCCGACCGTCTTGCGGCTCCGCGACGGGGGAGGAGCTGACGGCATGGAACGCACCGGCTCAACGTCTGCCTCTGATCGCAGCGCGCTGCTGGACGCGCTCGATATTGCCCATCGCGAGCCGGCCGAACGCTTCGAGCGCATCGTGCGGACGGCGCGCGAGCTGTTCGGCGTGCCGCTGTCGTACCTGAACTTCGCGGACGCCGAAACGCTCTTTACCGTGACGCCGTCCGAACTCGATCCGGGCCGTTCCACGCCGCTCTCGTCCTCCTTCTGCCAGTTCACCATCGAACAGCCGGACCCGCTCGTCATCGCGGACACCGCGTCGGACTCGCGGACAGCGGGACTTCCTGGCGTGACGCGGCTCGGGATCCGCTTCTACGCGGGCGTCCCCCTCACCATGCCCGGAGGCGTTCGAATCGGCAGCCTCTGCCTGATGGACACCCAGCCGAGGACGCTCGATGCCGACGAGCGCGACGTGCTCACCGAACTCGCCAGATGGGCCGAACGCGTCCTTGCAGAGGGCCTCCAACGTGATCGACTGCAAACGGTCGTGCGCGCCGCGATGCCCGACCGGATCGCCACCGCCGACTACACCGTGGGCGGCGTGAGCGTCAGCCCGCACGGTGAGCTCGGCGGGACCGTGCTCGACTGGGGCACGTCGGCTGGCGCGATCCACCTCTCGCTCCTCGAAGTCACCGGCTCGGCACGAGCGGCGGGCCTCCTGGCGGCGGGCCTGCGCGGTGCCCTCCGCGCACGCGCAGCCAGTGAGCCGCTCGCCGCGATACTCGGGCTCGAAGCACAGGTCAGCGACGAGCTCCGTCGCGCCGAGACATTCGCCACGGCATTCCACTGCCGGCTCGATACGACGACCGGCACCGGCTCCTTCGTCGATGCTGGACACGGCATTGCGATGCTGCTCCCTGCCGACGGGCCGAGGGTCCCGATCCGATCGACCGACCTCCCGATCGGGCTGCACCCATCCGGGAGCGGCCGCCAGGCCGTTCCTGTCACGCTGCAGCGCGGCGACACACTGCTTGTGGGATCGGAGGGGCTGCTCGACCTCGGTGACGGAACGCTCGCGACCTTGGAGTACCTCGGCTCGCGTGTTCGCGAGGCCCCGAGTGTGGAGGCGTTCGAGGAGCTCATCGTCGACCGCTCCGCCTCCAAGGGTGGCGCGCCGTGCGCGGTGGCCGTCGTGTACCGGCACTGATCGAACCGCCCCTGCAGCCCGACATCGCGTGTAACGCATCATCCGGAATCGGTACGGTGGACCCGATGACTGCGACGGAAACCCCGAACCCGAACGGATCGGCCCGCTTTGACCGCGCTCGAACCGACATCAGCGGCGCGGTCGACGCCGAACTCCGCGGCGACGTCGGCTACCTCGGCAACCTGCTCGGCCGTGTGCTCCAGGAGTCGGGTCACGATGGCCTGTACCAGGACGTGGAGGCGCTCCGCACCGCCGTCATCGCCGCATACGAACGTGACGCAGACGCCGCCTTCGCAGACGTCGAGCAGGTCGTCGCGAGCTTTTCGCCGGAGCGCGCAGAACTCGTCGCCCGCGCGTTCACGTGCTACTTCCATCTCGCGAACCTGGCCGAAGAACATCACCGCGTGCGCGTGCTCCGACACCGTGGCGATTCCCACGGGCTCCCGGGAGACGGCCTCGGCGCTACCCTCGTCGCGCTCCGCGAACAGCTCGGCGATGCAGCTGCAGACGCGGCGCTCGCCGGTCTCCGCTTCCATCCGGTGCTGACGGCGCACCCCACGGAGGCGCGACGCCGGGCCGTTGCAACCGCGATCCGCCGCGTCGGCGAACTGCTCGACGAACGGGACAGCTCCGAGAACTCGATCGCGCTCGCTGAAAATGAGCGGCGCCTCCTGGAAGAGATCGAGACCCTCTGGCGAACGGACCCGTTGCGCACGACGCGACCCACACCGCTGGACGAGGTCCGGACAGCGATGTCGGTCTTCGATCAGACGCTGTTCGAGGTCGTGCCGCGGGTGTACCGGCTGCTCGACGACCGGATCGCCGGGTCAGCAGCGGGGAAAGCACGCCCCACCGCCCCCGCGTTTCTGCGGCTCGGGACCTGGATCGGCGGCGACCGCGACGGCAACCCGTTCGTCACCGCGGAGATCACCCAGCAGGCCGCTGCAATCGCAGCCGAGCACGTGCTGCTCGGCCTCCATCGTGCTGCAACGCGGATCGGGACCGCGCTCACCGTCTCGGACCTCGACACACCGCCGGATGCGGGCGTGAGCGCACTCCTCGCCGCCCAGCAACAGCTCGACCCTGACACCGCCGAGCGCATCGGCGTGCGTGCTCCGAACGAGGTTCACCGGCGTGTCATCCTCTTCACGGCTGCTCGAATCGATGCGACCCGTCGAGGGGACGCCCGCCTGGCGTACGCGGATCCGGAGCACCTGCTGGCGGACCTCCGGACCGTGCAAGGGTCGCTCCAGGCGGCGGGCGCGCAGCGCGCGGCGAACGGCGAGCTCCAGAACCTGATCTGGCAGGTCGAGACGTTCGGATTCCATCTCGCCGAACTCGAGGTTCGCCAGCATTCAGAGGTGCACCGGCGCGCGCTCGAGGAGATCCGTTCCGGAGCAGAGCGAAGCCCGATGACCAACGAGGTGCTGGAGGTGTTCCGCACCATCGCAGCGCTCCAGCGGCGGTTCGGCGTGCGGGCATCACGTCGGTACATCGTGTCGTTCACGCGGTCCGCTGCGGACCTCGCGGCTGTCTCCGAACTCGCGATCGCGGCCACCGGCTCGCTCGACGCCGCGCCGGTGCTCGATGTCATCCCGCTGTTCGAGACCTTCGCCGATCTCGAGGCATCGACGTCGATCCTTGAAGCGGCGATTCGCACCGAGCCGTTCCAGCGTCGGCTGGCCGCGAGCGGTCGTCGGATCGAAGTCATGCTCGGATACTCCGACTCCTCGAAGGATGTCGGACCCGTATCCGCGACCCTGGCGCTCTACCGCGCTCAGGAGCGCATCGCCGCCTGGGCGACGGCGAACGACATCGAGCTCACGCTCTTCCATGGGCGCGGCGGCTCCCTCGGTCGCGGCGGTGGTCCGGCGAACGAGGCCGTCCTCGCGCAGCCGCCGGGCTCAGTGGAGGGTCGACTCAAGATCACCGAGCAGGGCGAAGTGATCTTCGCGCAGTACGGCGATCAGGAAATCGCAGTTCGGCACCTCGAGCAGATGGCGGCAGCCACGCTCTACGCGTCTAGCCCGGAGAACGGCGCGGGCGTCAGTGCCGCCGCGGACGAATTCGCGGACCTCGCCACCCAGCTCGACACGGTGTCGCGAGGCGCATTCGCCGAGCTGGTCACCGCCGAAGGCTTCGCTCCGTGGTTCGCCCGGGTGACGCCGATGGAGGAAATCGGTCTGCTCCCGCTCGGATCGCGCCCGGCGCGGCGTGGTCTGTCGGTCGAATCGCTCGCCGACCTCCGCGCGATCCCGTGGGTGTTCTCGTGGACACAGGCCCGGATCAACCTCGCCGGCTGGTACGGGCTCGGGTCCGCGCTCGAAGCCGTGGGGGACATCGCGCTCTTGCAACGGGCGTTCCGTGCCTGGCCGTTGTTCGCCGTCATGATCCGGAACGTCGAGATGTCACTCGCGAAAACCGACGATCAGATCGCGGCGAAGTACCTCGCGCTCGGCGACCGCCCCGATCTCGCGTCGGCAGTGCTTGACGAGATGCAGCGCACACGGCGGTGGGTGCTCGCCACGAGTGGCAACCAGGACCTCGTCGCCGACCGGCCGACCCTCGCCAGGGCCGTCCGACTGCGCAGCCCGTACGTCGATGCGCTCTCGCATCTGCAGCTCCGCGCGCTCCGGTCCATCCGCGCCACGGGATCCGCCGATCCCCAGGATGCCGACCACCGCCTCCTGCTGCTCACCGTCAACGGCGTCGCTGCCGGACTGCAGAACACCGGCTGACGCGTCGCTGGCCCGGTCCGCCGCTCGGAGGTTAGAGCCGCACCCCACGTGGCACGGGCGCGGAGTCGGAATCCCCGCTCACGGCGAGGGGCTCCCGGCGCAGTGCGAGGACCGTGACATCGTCATCGTGCGGAACCTCGGTGGCGATCGCGACGATCCTCGCGACCACATCCTCCGGGTTCGAATTATCGCGTGCCAGCTCGGCAATCCGATCGACCGTGTCGAGGCCGCCGCCGAACAGGTCGAGTACGCCATCGCTGAAGCACACGAGAAGATCTCCGGCATCGATCGGGGTTGAGCTCGTCTCCCAGTTGTCGTCGATGCCGAGGCCGAGCGGAAGATCAGACGTCGCCAATCGCTCAGCCGAACCATCCGCGCGAACCACCACCGTCAGCCCGTGCCCGGCGTCCGCCCACCGAAGCGTGCCGTCCTCGAGTCGAGCGTGGAACACCGTCGTGAACGCGATTCCATCGGTGCGCTCGCTCGCGTCGACCGCGAGTCCTGCGGCCGCGCGCCGAAGGGCGTCGCCCGGATCCCCGTCGCCGCGTGCGCTCCGAATGGTCGCCCGAACCGCGGCAGCGATGAGCCCTGCTCCTACTCCCTTTCCCATGACGTCACCGAGGGTGATCGCAACGCCGGTGTCGGTGCGGTACCAGTCGAAGAAGTCGCCGCCGACGGATGCAGCCGGGAGGCACGTTCCCGCGATCGCGAAACCGGGGGCCACGGACCGCGTCTGCGGGAGCAACGATCGTTGTACGGCAGCCGCGCGATCGATCTCTCTGGTCACGCGCTCCTCGCCGCGCTGCGCGACTCGCACCTGACGCGATGCGCTCCGGGCGAGCATGTGCACGACGGTCGCCACCGCCCCGTAGCAGCAGAGCACGAACAGGAGCCGGAGGAGTTCCGTGGTCGGTACGTGCCCGGTTGGCTGCAGGAGGAGCGGCAGCATGAGCGACACGGAGACGCCCGCGAGCGCGCTCCAGACGAGGCTCGCGCTCCGCTCCGACGCCAGCCAGATGAGTGGCAGCGCGATCATCGACGTGAAGATCGAGCTCGACCCCCCGGTACTGAACCGGAGAAGTCCGATGCCGACGAAATCGATCATCGGAACGGCATAGCCCACGGCGGGGTATGCCTGAAGCGGCCGAGACGCTGCAGCGATGAGTGTGGCCACGCCGGTCACGACGAGACTCGCGACGAATGCCGGACCGGACGTCACGGCGATGGCATCGACCGTGGTGCTGAGGACTGCAGCGAACGCGATCAGCGCTGCGATCGGGCTCTGCTTCGCGAGTGGAAGCGCAAGCAGCCGGCGAAGCACGCTGGGCGATCCGACCGCTGACACCGGAGCGACGATACCGGAGCCCGAGAACCATGCGTGGCCCCAGAACGTGGGAGCGAACCGAAATCGGCGCCGTGCCGGATTAGTGTCATCAGTGCGCAACCCGACGAAGCGCGCACCCCGTTCCGAGGAATCAACGCATGTCGTCCGTGTCTTCAGATCAGACCGTCACCGAGCGCCACCAGCCCGAGCCGATCTCTGATCGTCGTCTGCTGTTGCTTCGCGTCGTCGCCGTCGCAACGGTCGTGCTCGCCGTCAACTACGTCGGATGGAGGTGGCTTGCGTCAGTGAACTGGGCGGCGTGGTGGATCGCCGTTCCGCTCGTCCTCGCCGAGACCTACAGCCTCGTCGACGTGAGCTTGTTCGCGTTGACGATGTGGCGCGCTCGTGCTCGTCCGCGCCCGGGTATCCCGCCTCGGGACGCCACCGTCGATGTGTTCATCGCGACCTACAACGAGCCGATCGACCTGGTGATGCGAACGGCGACCGCAGCCAAGGCGATGCGCTGGCCGCATGAGACCTACGTGCTCGACGATGGCAGCCGGCCCGAAATGCGTGTCGCGGCCGCAGAACTCGGCGTCGGCTACATCGCGCGCGGTGACGCCTGGAGTGGCTTCGACCGGCATGCCAAAGCCGGGAACATCAACAACGCCCTTGAGCAGACCACCGGGGAGTTCATCCTCATCCTCGACGCGGACATGATCCCGCGACCGCAGATGATCGACGAGATCCTGGGCTACTTCAACGAGCGTCGGATGGCGATCGTGCAAACCCCGCAGATCTTCTCGAACGTCGCCACCGGAGACCCGCTCGGCTCGCAGGCCCCGCTGTTCTACGGGCCGATTCAAGAGGGGAAGGACGGGTGGAACGCGGCATTCTTCTGCGGCTCCAACGCCATGCTTCGTCGCGAGGCCCTCATGCAGCTCGGCGTCACCGGGTACGTCCGCGAGGTCGAACGAACCATGCGTGGGACCCTCCGAGACGCAGCGGGGATCGTCCGGCGATCGCGTCGTCGAGCCCGAGACGCGGGTGTGCGAGAGGCGCTTGCTGCCACGGCCGCAGCCATCCAGCAGGCGCAACGGGAACTCCGTGGCCGGGAGCCGCTCGCCGAGATCACCTATCGGCTGCAACGAAGCGTCGACGCTGCAAGTGCTGGCCTCGTCTCGGCGGATCTCGGGTCGATCCGAGCCGACCTCGCGGAAATCGCGGCGCTCGATCCGGGGGAAGTGGTGGACCTCGCCGGTGTCGACGGCGACGAAGTCGTCGCGATGCTCGCGCGGCGCGATCTCTCGCCCTTGAACGCACTGGAGGCGGTGCAGCTCGCGATCCGACGGATCGACGTGGACCGCGCGGACGAGGCGCAGGCGATCATGCCGTTGGCGACGATCTCCGTCACGGAGGACATGGCGACATCGATGCGCCTCCATGCGCTCGGTTGGAAGACCGCGTTCCACAACGAGCTTCTCGCGGACGGCCTCGCTCCCGAAGACCTCGGCACGATGCTGACGCAACGACTTCGGTGGGCGCAGGGGACCATGCAGGTGTTCCTCCGAGAGAACCCCTTGTTCCTCAAGGGCATGCGCCTGACGCAGCGGCTCATGTACTTCTCAACGATGTGGAGCTATCTGGCTGGCTTCGCGGCCATCGTCTACTTCGCTGCGCCGGCGATCTTCCTCGGGTTGGGTGTGCTCCCCGTGCGTTCCTACGCGCCGGTGTTCTTCTGGCATTTTCTGCCGTTCTTCATCGTCAACCAGATCCTGTTCCTGGTAGCGGCGCGGGGCCTCCCGACCTGGCGTGGGCAGCAGTATTCGCTTGCGCTGTTCCCCGTCTGGCTGAAAGCGTGCACGACGGCGTTCAACAACGTCGTCCTTCGGCTTCCGCTCGACTTCGCGGTCACGCCGAAAGTCAAGACGGCGCCCAGCGGCGTGCAACTCGGCAAGGTCAAATGGCAGATCACGGTCGCGGCGGTGCTGCTGGTCGCTGCGGTGATCGGAATCATCCGTATGGTGGTGTTCGGCGCACAGCCACTGGCCACGGTCATCAATTTGATCTGGATCGCGTATGACTACGCCACGCTGTCGGTGTTGATCGGCGCGCTCAGATACAAGGGGTACCAGCCAGAGGAGGCAGCCTGATGGATTTCGCTGTGCAGGAGATCGACGCCGACCGCGCCGTCGTCGCGACGAACGGCCGGCTCAATATGGTCTCGGCGCCAGCGTTCCGCGAAACGCTGTCGAGCGTGGTCGCGAATGGCCGGAGCCGTGTGGTCGTCGATCTCGCCGGGGTCGAGTTCATGGACTCGTCAGGCTTGGGTGCCCTCGTCGGATGTCTGAAGACCGCTCGACAGGCGGGTGGCGACCTCCGGATCGCTCGGCCGAGCGAGCAGGTGCAGATGGTGCTGCGGCTTTCGAACATCGACCGGATCCTGCGCCCGTACCCCACCGTCGAAGCGGCGCAGGAGTTCTGACCCGATGAGCGAGCATCTCCTCGTCTTCGACGCGCCGCCCACGGACGTGACGGCGGTGCACGAATTCCTCGCCGGTGTGTGGGCCGTCGATCCGTCGGTGACGGAGGACGAGCGCATGGCGCTCGAGCTCGCGCTCGTCGAACTGACGTCGAACGTGCTCGAGCATGCCGCCGACGACAATGGCGTGCGCTGTCGCCTGGTGCTGCGGATCGAGGACACTGCGATCACGGCGAGCCTCCGCGACAGCGCGGAGCCGGGAACACTCTCACTGACCACGCGGGCGATGCCCGACGCCTTCGCGGAGAGCGGACGCGGTCTTGCACTGGTGCAGATGCTGGTGGATCGCCTCCAGTTCGACAGTTCGAACGGCGTCAACGAGTGGACCATCGAGCGCGGCCGGCCGACGCGGCTGACGTAGGACCGTTGCGCGGGCGCGCAGTACACCGAAACCGCGCCCGTCAGCCGGATTGCGCACTCGGTTTTGTGCGCATCGGTACGAATTCCCAGCACGTGTGATGATCGCCGGGATGAGCACCACGTCCTCCGACCCGCGCGTCCGCTTCGACGCATCGGGAACCGAACCGGATGCCGCCGTGCGAATGTACGTGGCCGGGTACAACGGTCGGGACTTCGTCGCGTCGAGCACCGGCAGACCCTTTTCCTACCGCCATAGTTCGGTCGGCGACGACCGGATGACCCTGGCGTCATCCCGCTTCGACGGACGCATGGTGGGAACGCTCGCGCCGAGTCGTCAGTACGTCGTCACCTGGATCACATCGGGCGACTGTCGCATGGACACCGGCGTCGACGAGATCCGGCTGCAGCCGGGCGTGCCCGTGCTGTTCCCGACCGGCCGCGAATTCTCGTTCAATTTCGCGGACTGCGAGCAGAGCCTCGTACAGTTCGACGGGCCCTTTCTCGAGCGCGTCGCCGCGCAGCGCGCCGCGACGCAGCCGGGGCCACTGGATTTCGATCGCTCCGGCGGCCCGACCGGGGAAGCGCTCTCGATCTGGCGCACGCGAATCGCTCGCGTCGCGCGGGTCGTGCTCGCGCGGAATCCGATCTCTCGCGAGGTGATGGACGAGACAGTCGGCGCAGCGGCCAACGCACTGCTTGACGCGTTCTCGTATCGGATCGGGGAGTTCCATGGGCGCATTCCTGATGCCGCGCGTGGTCGAGTTCGCCAGGCGATCGAGTTCATGGTCGAGCATGCAGCCGAACCACTGTCGACCGCTGAGCTCGCCGACGAGGTCGGTCTGAGCGTGCGCGGGTTGCAGCAGGCGTTTCGGAGACAGCTCGGTCAGGCACCGAACGTGGTCTTCCGTGCCATCCGTCTCGATCGCGCGCACGACGACCTGTGCGAGGCGAGTTCGTCCGAGACATCGGTCGCAGAGATCGCGGCACGGTGGGGGTTCGCGCACCTCGGCCGATTCTCGGGCGCGTATCTCGCTCGGTTCGGCGAGTACCCGCGGAACACGTTGCATCGCTGATCTCGTCCTGTGTCCCCTGGGTGGCCGGTGTTCACCGGGGGCAACGGGGGAGTAGACCGTTCGGTATGACTGAGCCCACGCCAGACGCCCCGCTCGACCTTGTCCCCGTTCCCGGCAGCGACCGTCCAGCGGCTCCAGGCGTGACGCCGGCAGCCGCGCCGCTCGCCGCCGATGCACGGGTGTCAGTCACCCTTGTGCTCCGGCGTCGGGAACCGCTCGACCCGGCTGCGGTCACCGGGCCAGTCGACGAGCGGGAGTTCCGAACGCGCTTCGGTGCCGATCCGGCCGACGTCGATCGCGTCGTCGAGACGCTCAGGAGCCTCGGCCTCGATGTTGTCGACGCGGATGCCGGGAGGCGCACCGTACGAGTCGAGGGACCGGTCGCCACCCTGCAGCGCGTGTTCGGGACGTCGCTGGCGCTGGTGACGAGCGACGGGCCCTCCGGCGAGCGCGTGACGCATCGCCACCGAACGGGAAGCCTCAGCGTGCCGCGCGTGCTCGACGGGATCGTCGTCGCGGTCCTCGGGCTCGATGACCGCCCGCAGGCGCGAGCCCATTTCCGTCCGGCCGCCTCCTCGGCAGCCACCAGCTATTCGCCGATCGATCTCGGCGCCGCATACGGGTTCCCTGTCGGCACGGACGGGTCGGGGCAGACCGTCGCCATCATCGAACTCGGCGGCGGGTATGAGCAGCAGGATCTCACCACCTACTTCAGCGGGCTCGGGGTCGCCGATCCCGTGGTGACCGCCGTGGGCGTCGACGGGGCCACGAACGTCCCGGGTGGCGACCCATCGGGAGCGGACGGCGAAGTGATGCTCGACATCGAGGTGGTCGGCGCACTCGCGCCTGGCGCTGCCATCGACGTGTACTTCGCCCCAAACACCGACGCCGGGTTCGTCGACGCGGTATCGACCGCCGCACACCGTTCACCCGCACCGACTGCCATGAGCATCAGCTGGGGTCAGAGCGAAGACGCGTGGACGGCGTCGGGCCGTGCCGCGCTGGATGCCGCTCTCGCAGATGCCGTCGTGCTCGGGACAACTGTGACGGTCGCCGCCGGCGACAACGGCAGCGCGGACGGGCAGAGCGCTGGTGCCCCGCACGTCGATTTCCCGGCGTCGAGTCCGCACGCCCTCGCCTGCGGCGGAACGCGTCTACGGCTCGCCGGGACGACGATCGCGCAGGAGACCGTCTGGAACGACGGATCCGGCGGCGGCGCGACCGGCGGCGGTGTGTCGGACACCTTCGCCGTGCCGGCATGGCAGCAGGCCGTCGGCGTGCCAAATCGTGCGGGCGGCGGTTCCGGTCGCGGCGTTCCGGACGTCGCGGGCGATGCCGACCCCCAGACCGGCTACCGCGTGCTGGTTGATGGCAGCTCGATGGTGATCGGCGGCACGAGCGCCGTCGCACCGCTCTGGGCGGCGCTCATCGCGCGCCTTGCGCAAGCCACGGGGCGCCATCTCGGCGCCGTCCAGCCGGCGTTGTACGCGAGCGCCGCGGCTGGTGCCGCTGCCCCTGGCTTCCGCGACATCACGAGCGGTTCGAACGGAGCCTATTCGGCAGGGCCGGGGTGGGACCCGTGCACGGGTCTCGGATCCCCGAACGGCACGGCGCTCCTGCAATTGCTCCAGTCTGGCCATTCCCCTTCTGGGTCATAGGCCGTACAATCCGCGACACACCGGGTCGGGAACCGCCTCCGCGTGCCACTGGTCCATACGATCACGCTATGGAGACTCAGGCTGGTGCGCGGACGGCGCTCGTCGACCCGTTCGGTCGTGACGTTGAGGCCTGGCTCGACGACAGTCAGGTGCGAGAAGTGCCGTACGTCTCCGACCTTGTCGTTCCGCGTGGGGACGAGTCTGATGCCGGGCCGGAGGTCGCGACTGCGCCGGCGACGGAGGTCACGACTGCGCCGGTCCCAGACGACGCGTCGGCGCCGATCTCGGACGATGCGCCAGCGCCGGAGGCCGAGGTCGCATCGGCCTCCCCAGTCGACGAGGCCCCGCAGCACGACGCCCCGCAGCAGGTCGACGCGTTCCGCCGCGACCGCGGTCGGCACCGTTCGGCGTGTGCGCCCGCCTTCCCGGAGCCCCCTGAGCGCCTCGCGCTCCGGATCGGAGAGTTGGCAGTGCTCGTCGACTCGTCGAGTGGGCGGCCGACGATCGAGCGCATCGAACTCCTCGAAGCCGAGCTTCTCGTGCGCGAATCGGACCTCGCCCGATTCAGGGCATGGGAGGCGTCCCTCCCGTCCGACGCGGACCCTGAGGTCGCTGCTGCACGCGCGTTCGCGCGCGCCCTGTTCGCCGACATCCTCGCCGGGGCAGCGGCCTCTGAAGCGGCGGCTCGGCACGTGGGAACGCGAACGTCCGCCATCTCGACGGACGTCGAGCGGCCCGCGCCCTTCGACGCGATCATCGGCAACCGTGAAGCTGAGGATGGCGAGTCGGTGAACGTCTTCTCCGCGATCGTGGAGGCGGTCCGCCTGGAGCGGCCGTCGGCGCCGGTTCCTGCACACACGCGTCCGACGCCCCTTGTGCTCCCGGCCACCGGTCCGAATGCCATCCACCGGCTTGCCGTCCAAGATGCGATCCGTACCCATGCGCTCTCGGAGTCCCGGCCGGTGGAGGAGTCGACCGCGTCAGTCCCCGACCCCGCTGCAGTGCGTGAGGCGGCGGCGAGGTCCGCGGCGACCGTCCGCCCGGGCAACTGGTGGAGCCGCCTCTGGGCACGGCTGACCCGTCCGATGCGCCGCGCCTGATCGGTGGGTCGCTAGGATCGTCGGGTGCCGACCCTCCGTGACATTCAGGCTGACCTGGAACGCCTCTGGCCGGCTCGTGGGGCTGAGCCGTGGGATGCCTCAGGCTTGATCGCTGGCGATCCGGATCGCCCGGTCACCGCGATCCATCTCGCCGTCGATGCCGTGCCCGATACCGCGGCGGAGGCCGTTCAGCTCGGCGCGGACCTCCTTGTCACACACCATCCCCTGCTGCTCCGCGGTGTCACGACGATCGCCGAATCGACGTACAAGGGCCGGGTTCTCGGCACGCTGATCCGCGGCGGGTGCGCACTCCTCGCTGCGCACACGAATGCCGATGTTGTCGCACGCGGCACTTCTGCCGTCCTCGCCCAGCGGCTCGGGCTCACGTCGCTGTCGCCGATCGAGCCGCCCCAAGATCCAGAGCAGCCCGAGACAGGAATCGGACGCGTCGGCGATCTCGCTGAACCCATCGCCCTCGGTGTCCTTGCGCGCCGACTCGTCGATGCGCTGCCGGCGACTGCCTCCGGCGCACGGGTTGCCGGCGAATGGGACCGCCCCGTCCGGCGGGTCGCTGTGTGCGCTGGAGCGGGCGACTCGCTTCTGCGTGCGTCGGCCGTGCTCGACGCCGACGTCTATGTCACGAGCGATCTGCGCCACCACCCTGCCTCGGAGTTCCGCGAGCAGTCGACGCTCGCCGGCGGCCCTGCGCTCATCGACATCTCGCACTGGGCGGCGGAATGGCTGTGGCTCGACGTCGCGGCGGCGGATCTGCGCGAGGCGACCGGTCTCCCGGTGACGGTGAGCGACCTCCGTACCGACCCGTGGGACTTCGCGGTCCTCCCGTCCACGCAGCCCCTCGACGAGTGAAGGAACTCCAGCCATGAAAGCCGCTCCGGAAGACCAGGCGCTGCTGCTCGACGTGCAGCGGTTCGACAATGAGCTCACGCGCATCGCGCACCGGACCACCGCACTCCGGAAGGGCACCGAGCTTGCGGAGGTGACGGGGCGCATCGCTGCACTCCGTGCCGAACTCCAGGTCGCGACCGGTCAGGCGGAAGACGCTGAACGGGAGCTTGCGCGGCTCGAGGCCGATGTCGCGACGGCGGAGGCGCGGGTCACGCGCGACACGACCTTGCTGCAGACCGCCGCGAACGCCAAGAACGCGGCCGGTCTCGAGAGCGAGCTCGAAAACCTGCGGCGTCGGATCGGAGAGCTCGAGTCGGCGGAGCTCGAGACGATGGAGCGCGTCGAGCAGTTGCGCGCACGTGTGGGTGACGTACAGGCGTCGCTGGCCGCCGCGGACACCGAGCACCAGCGCCTCACCGAGCACCGTGACGACGAGCTGGCTGCGCTTGCCGACGAACGCGCGTCGGTCGAGGCGAGTCGGCACGCGGTGGCGAGCCGGGTACCCGACGACCTGCTTGCACTGTACGAGCGGCAGCGCGCCCGATACGGCTTCGGCGCGAGTCTGCTGCAGGGCGGCGTTTCGACCGCATCTGGCGTGGCGTTGACGCCGTCCGATCTGGCGTCGATTCGACGCGCTGCGGAGGACGATGTCGTGCTGTGCCCGGACAGCGACGCGATTCTGGTGCGCACGTACGAGTCGGGTCTATAGCGGCCAGGCCGGGTCGAGCCCGCGTCTCCATTGCGGTCGGACGGCGTCTGAGCTTCGCCGGCTGCCAGGCCGCCCTGGCCGTGGTGGGGCCCTGGCCGTGGTGGGGCCCTGGCCGTGGTGGGCCCGGCCGTGGTGGGCCCCGGCCGCGCTGGGGCATTGCGGGATGACACGAGCGGGCCGGCCGTACGCCGGGTTCTGTCCCCCCGCTTGCGCGGGATCGACGGCCATCTCTCTCGGGCCGACGTTGCCGTCGGCCTCTAGCGGTCTACCCGAGGACTCAGCGAGCAGCCTCATCGTCCTCTGTCTGACCTTGCTCCGGGCGAGGTTTACCGAGCGGATCCGGTCACCCGGACCCCTGGTGGTCTCTTACACCACCGTTTCACCCTTACCGGCGTTGCCGCCGGCGGTCTGTTCTCTGTGGCACTGTCTCGCGGGTTGCCCCGGGTGGGTGTTACCCACCGCCCTGCTCTGTGGAGCCCGGACGTTCCTCGGCACCCTCTGGGGTGACGCGGCCGCCTCACCGACCCGCTCGCAGCACCCAGCGTAGCGGAGCGCCTATCGGCGTTCGACATCGCGCGCCGCGAGCTTCGCGGCACCGATGATGCCCGCGTTGTTCCGCAGCGTCGCCGGGATGATGTCGGCCTGGAGGTCGAGCAACGGCAAGAATTCCTCATGGTGCTTCGATACCCCGCCGCCGACGACGAAGAGCTCGGGGGAGAGGAGCGCCTCGACATGGCCGTAGTACTTCTGCAGGCGCTTGGCCCAGTGCTTCCAGCTGAGGTCGTCGCGTTCCTTCGCGGCGTAGGAGGCCTTGGTCTCGTAGTCGACGCCGTCGATCTCGAGGTGGCCGAGCTCGGCGTTCACGATGAGGACGCCGTCGTTGATGAGCGCGGTACCGATTCCCGTGCCGAGCGTCGTCATCACGACGAGCCCGTTCCGGCCTTTCGCGGCACCGAACTGCTGCTCGGCGTAGCCGGCGGCGTCAGCATCGTTCACCAAGTGGATCGGCCGCGCGAGCCGGTTTTCGAAGAGAGTCTGCGCGTCGAAGCCGATCCACTTCTTCGACACGTTGGCGGCCGACATGGTTCGTCCGTGGCGGATGATCGCGGGGAAGCAGATCCCGATCGGCTCGTTGTTCGTCATCTCGAGCTCATCGATGATTGCAGCGACGACGTCGGCGACGTCATCGGGCTTCGCACCCACCGGCGTCGACTTCTTGATCCGGTCCGTGGACAGTTCGCCGCTGTCGATATCGACGACGGCGCCCTTGATCCCTGTTCCGCCGACGTCGATTCCGACCGCCAGTGCTGCCATTGCTTACGCCTTTCCTTCGCTCGTCGTGAGGATCTCGGCGCCGCGTTCGGTGACGACGAGGGTGTGCTCGAACTGCGCGGTCCACGACTTGTCGCGCGTCGACACGGTCCAGTCGTCGTCCCAGATGTCGGCTTCGATCCCACCGAGGGTCAGCATCGGCTCGATGGTGAACACCATGCCTGGCTGCATGACCGTGTCGTACTGCGGTGCGTCGTAGTGCGGGATGATGAGGCCGGAGTGGAAGGCGCGGCCGACGCCGTGCCCGGTGTAGTCGCGCACCACCCCGTAGCCGAAGCGCTTGGCGTATGCCTCGATCGCTCGTCCGATGACGTTGACCTGCCTGCCGGGGGCGACCGCTTTGATGCCGCGCTGCATGGCGATCTCGGTGCGTTCGACGAGGTCGCGCACCTCTTGCCGCACATCGCCGACGAGGAAGGTGCGATTCGTGTCGCCGTGCATGCCGTGCTTGTAGGCGGTGATGTCGATGTTGACGATGTCGCCGTCGTCGAGCACGGTGTCGTCCGGGATGCCGTGGCAGATCACCTCGTTGACCGAGGTGCAGAGCGACTTCGGGTACCCGCGGTACCCGAGGGTGGAGGGGTAGGCGCCGTGGGCGATGAGATAGTCGTGGCCGATCCGGTCCAGCTCATCGGTCGTGACGCCCGGCCGAATCGCCGCTGCGACGGCGTCGATGGCATCGGCGGCGATCCTGCTCGACGCGCGGATCAGCTCGATTTCATCGGCCGTGTAAAGGTCGCCGAGCCCGCGTTCATGGGGCTCCGCATGGCCGACGTACTCGGGTCGTTCGATTTCCCGCGGCACCGCGCGCTGTGCGGTGAGGCGTCCGGCGGACAGATGACCGTGCGCGTCCCGGGGCATGTGATCGAGTCTAGCCAGCCGGGAGGGTCGGGGTTCGCCGGGCGCGTACGCTCGCGTCTATGAGTGAGGAACGTATCGAGTCCCAGTGGTGGTACAACGACCGCACGCACCAGGTCGAGCAGGGGCTGAAGTCGCCGAATCGCGATCACATCGGGCCGTTCGACACCCGCGAGGAGGCCGAGCACGCGCTCGACACGGTCGCCCGCAACAACCGGAAATGGGACGAGGACGACGCCGACAACTGATCGAGGTTCGTCGGCACGCGGACGCCCGGCCGGCCGCCGTTTCGTCGAGCCGCCGCCGCTCGGCTAGCGGTCCACGCGTTCCGGTCGGTACGTGATCGGGAGGCGGCGGTCGCGGCCGAACGCCATTCCGGAGATTTTCGGGCCGATCGCGCCCTGCCGGCGCTTCCATTCCGATCGGTCGACGAGACGGGTGACCTCCGACACGATGTCGGCATCGAACCCCATCGCGACGATGTCGTCGGCGCCCTGCGCGTTCGTGATGTATTCGTTGAGGATTGCGTCGAGGACCGGATACGGCGGAAGCGAGTCCTCGTCCTTCTGGTCGGGACGGAGTTCGGCCGACGGCGGCTTCGTGATCGAGTTCTCGGGAATGGGCGCTGTCTCGCCGCGGGATTCCGCAGCGCGGTTCCGCCATTTCGCGAGTTCCCAGACCAGCGTCTTCGGGACGTCTTTGATCGGCGCGAACCCGCCGACCGAGTCGCCGTAGATCGTCGAGTAGCCGACTGCGAGTTCGGTCTTATTGCCGGTCGTCAGGACGAGGTGCCCCTCGAGGTTCGACAGGCCCATGAGGATCAGGGCGCGAGCACGGGCCTGAATGTTCTCGGCAGCGAGCCCGGTGAGGCCAAGCTGCTCGTCGAACGGGGCGACGAGGTCTGCGATCGGCTCGACGCGGTAGTGCAGGCCCATCCGCGCCGCCACGTCGTCGGCGTCGCTGCGTGAGCCTTCGCTCGACCATCGCGAGGGCATCGACACGCCGTATACGCGATCGGCGCCAATCGCGTCGACGGCGATGGCCGCACACACAGCCGAGTCGATGCCGCCGGACAGGCCCAGGATCACCGATCGGAAGCCGTTCTTCTCGACGTAGTCTCGGGTGCCGAGCACGAGCGCATGCCAGGCCGCGGCGAGATCGTCGAGCGGTTCGGCGATATCCGGTTCGAGCGCGGGGCGAAGGCCGTCCGGTACGTTCCCGGCGGTGGAGTCCGGGGTGTCGATCGTGACCCGCTGAACGCCGTCCCCGATGATCGGATCGAGCGCCGGGGCCGGGTCGAGGTCGACCATCAGCAGATGCTCTCGGAACTGCGGGGCCCGCGCCACGATGCTGCCGCGTTCATCTACCACCACGCTGTCGCCGTCGAAGACGAGGTCGTCCTGCCCGCCGATGATGTTGACGTACGCGACGATGGTGTCCGATTCGGTCGCCCGGCGGGTGACGAGAGGGACCCGAACGCCGTCCTTTTCGGTGATCCAGGGCGACGCGTTGATCACGAGCAGGAGGCCCGCGTCCGCTTCGAGCACGCGCGCTACGGGCCCGCCTTCGCGCCAAAGGTCTTCGCAGATGATGATCGCGACATCGACGTCGGCGATTCGCGCCACCAGCAGACTCTCGCCCGGAATGAACACCCGGTACTCGTCGAACACCGAGTAGTTGGGGAGATGGTATTTCGCCGTGGTCGCGACGACGCGCCCGTGCTGCAGAATCGACGCGCAGTTCTGCGCGATCGCGGTGGGCGCTGCCGAGACGTCGACCGGACGCGATTCGAACGGACCGTCCGGGTGGCCGACCACCACCGGTATAGCCCCGAGCCCCTCGGACGCGAGCGTGCTCGCCAGGTGCTCGAGCGCACGCCGCGAGGAGCGCAGGAACGATGGACGTGACGCGAGGTCTTCGATCGGGTACCCGGAGAGCGCCATCTCACCGAACGCGACGAGATCGGCCCCCTGATCGGCGGCACGGCGAGTCATGCGGACGATGTCTGCGCTGTTCCGCTGGAACGCGCCGACGACGGGGTTGGTCTGGGCGAGTGCCAAGCGGAGTCGGGGCATGACCACTACCCTAGTAACGGGTTCTGACGCGCTTCGCGATCACCCGGCGCACTGTGGAATCCGGTGCGCGAGCGGCGTCGACCGACGCAGAAAGGGCGTGCATGGACAAGCAGACGGACTTCGTGCTCCGCACCATCGAAGAGCGTGGCATCAAGTTCATCCGACTCTGGTTCACCGATGTCATCGGCACCCTGAAATCGGTCGCGATCGCGCCGGCGGAGGTCGAGGGCGCGTTCGCCGAGGGCATCGGCTTCGACGGATCCGCCATCGAGGGACTCACGCGCTCGTACGAGGCCGACGTTCTTGCCCACCCGGATCCCTCGACGTTTCAAATCCTCCCGTGGCGCGGCGAGATCGATCCGACCGCACGCATGTTCTGTGACATCACCACCCCGGATGGGCAGCCGGCGGTCGCCGACCCACGCAACGTGCTCAAGCGGACGCTCGCCCGTGCTTCCGAGCGGGGGTTCACGTTCTACACGCACCCGGAGATCGAGTTCTACCTGCTGAAGAGCCAGAATCCCGTCGGCGGCGAGCCCGAGCCGGTCGACCATGCCGGCTACTTCGACAATGTGCCGGGTGGCAGCGCGCACGATTTCCGTCGCCGTGCCGTGCGCATGCTCGAAGATCTCGGCATCTCGGTCGAGTTCAGCCACCACGAGGCCGGCCCCGGACAGAACGAGATCGATCTCCGGTACGCCGATGCGCTCACCATGGCGGACAACATCATGACCTTCCGCACGGTCGTGAAAGAGGTTGCGATCGAGCAGGGTGTGTACGCGACCTTCATGCCGAAGCCGCTGTCCGGCCGGCCCGGGTCGGGCATGCACACGCACGTCTCGCTGTTCGAGGGCGATCAGAACGCGTTCTTCGAGCCCGGCGCCGAATACCAGCTCTCGACAATCGCCCGGCAGTTCATCGCCGGTCTCCTCCGGCACGCGCCCGAGATCACGGCGGTGACCAACCAGTTCGTGAACTCGTACAAGCGTCTGTGGGGCGGTGACGAGGCGCCGTCGTTCGTCACGTGGGGCCACAACAACCGATCGGCGCTTGTTCGTGTCCCGCTCTACAAGCCGAACAAGGGCCAGTCGAGCCGCGTCGAATACCGGGGAATCGACTCCGCTGCGAACCCATACCTGGCGTACTCGCTCATCCTCGCCGCCGGGCTGAAAGGCATCGAGGAGAGCTACGAGCTCCCACCCGAGGCCGAGGACAACGTCTGGAGCCTTACCGACGCCGAGCGCCGTGCCCTCGGGTACAACCAGCTGCCGGCGAGCCTCGATCACGCGCTCGAGTACATGGAGAACTCCGAGCTCGTGGCCGAGACGCTGGGGGAGCAGGTGTTCAACTACGTGCTCCTCAACAAGCGGCAGGAGTGGCACGCCTATCGCGACCAGGTGACGCCCTTCGAGCTCCGGACCAACCTCGGAGTGCTCTGACCGAACCGGAACGACCCCGCGAGCCTCGAATGAGCGACACGACGACGACGTCCCGCAGCGATCTGGCGCGCCTCGGATTCGCTGATCTGTCCGGATCACTCGAGCGGTTCACCGGACTGGAGGCGCGCCTCCCGTCAGACGTGCGCCTCCCGCTCGCATCATGGCCGGATCTCTGGGAGCGGACCGCCGACCCGGACGGTGCGCTCCGCGCGATCGAACGCCTCCTCGAGGTTGCACCCGAACCGACCATCGACGTCTTGCGCGACACGGCCGCGACGGAACGGCTCGTCCGCCTGCTCGGCGCGTCCGTCGGGCTTGCCGAGTTCTTCCAGCGTCGCCCGGCGGAGCTCGCCGTGATGCACGCACCCATCGAACCGCCGCGTGGCCAGCCGGCCTACCGCGAGTCGCTCGTCGCAGCGACCGCGGGCTGCAGCGGTGAAGCGGCGCGCGTCGCGCTCCGGGTGCGCTACCGGCGGCATCTCGCGGAGATCGCGCTGTTCGACGTGCTCCACGCGCAGCCGACGGACGCGTTCCCGGCGGTCGCAGCCGGGCTCGCCGACCTCGCCGGCGCCGCGCTCGACGTCGCGGTCGACATCGCCCGCGTCGACGTGTCCGGACCCGATGCAGCGGCAGTGCCACTGGCGGTGATCGCGATGGGCAAAGCGGGCGCCCGTGAGCTGAACTACGTGAGCGACGTGGACGTCATCTGGGTCACCGAGCCTACCGAGACCCTCGACACCGAGCGCGTGGTGCGTGCAGCGACCCGCGTCGCAATCGCCGCGACCCATGTGATCTCGGACCTCGCCGTCGAGCCGGCCCTGTGGGAGATCGATGCGAACCTCCGCCCCGAGGGCAAAGACGGCGCACTCGTGCGCACGCTCGAGTCGCATCTGGCCTACTACGCACGCTGGGCTCGCGAGTGGGAGTTCCAGGCGCTCCTCAAAGCTCGGGCGATCGCGGGATCGCGTGATCTCGGGGAGCGATACGTCGCGGCCGTCGCGCCGTACGTGTGGAACTCGTCGTCCCGTCCGGGCTTCGTCGAATCCGTGCAGCGCATGCGTGAGCGTGTCACCGAGCACATTCCTGCCGACCAGGTGGACCGCCAGCTGAAGCTCGGCCCTGGCGGGCTTCGTGATGTCGAGTTCACGGTGCAGCTGCTCCAGCTCGTGCACGGTCGCTCCGACGAGTCCGTCCGTGAGCGCTCCACGCTCGATGCGATGGCGGCGCTCACCGCTGGCGGATACGTCGGGCGGCAGGAGGCGGCACGGTTCGGTCCCGACTACGCGCTGCTGCGTGTCCTCGAGCACCGCATCCAGTTGCGCCGTCTCCAGCGCACGCACCTGATGCCGATCGACGAAGACGACCTGCGCGTTCTCGCGCGATCGAGCGGCCTGGCGAGCAGCGCCGGGCAGCTCGTCGATCGGTGGCGCGCCGTCAAGCTCGAGGTTCGCGGCCTGCACGAGCGCATGTTCTACCGGCCCCTGCTCGCCGCCGTCGCAGCGGTCGGCGACGAGGGCATCGTGCTGACCAGCGCTCAGGTGCAGGATCGTCTCTCCGCGATCGGGTTCGCGAACCCGGACGGCGCCGTCGAGCACATCCGTTCCCTGACCTCCGGGGTCTCCCGGCGAGCGACGATTCAGCGCACCCTGCTCCCGGTCCTGCTCCGGTGGATGGCGGAGGGCCCTGCCCCCGACCGTGCGCTTCTCGCGTTCCGCCGCCTCAGTGATGCCCTCGGCGATACGAGCTGGTATCTCCGCATGTTGCGCGACTCCGCCGGAGCCGCGTACGCACTCACGACGATCCTGTCGGAGTCGTCGTTCCTCGCGGGCCTGCTGGAACGCTCACCCGAAGCAGCAGCGTGGCTCGATGACCCGGACACCGCTCTTCGACCGCGTCCGGCGGCGACGCTCCTGCAGGAGGCACGTGCGACGGTGAACCGACATGGTGACGATCCGTCGGCAGCGGCCACGATCCTCCGTGCCGCGCGCCGCCGGGAGACGCTCCGGCTCGGGATGGCCGCGGTGCTCGGAACGCTCAGCGTCGACGAGTTGGGAGGAGCGCTGTCCGACGTCTCCGAGGCGATGCTGACCGGTGCGCTCGCCATCGCCAGGCAGGGTGTCGGGGAGGGGCTGGAGTTCGGCATCATCGCCATGGGGCGGTTCGGTGGGCGCGAGCTCGGGTTCGGCTCCGACGCCGACATCCTCTACGTGTATCGCGCCGATGGCTGGGATCCCGAAGCGGCCGCGCGGGCTGCCCGGGCGATCGTGAGCCGGATCAACGAGGTCACCGAAGACGCGCTCTATCCGTTCGAGCTCGACATCGACTTGCGCCCGGAGGGCAAGAATGGGCCTCCCGTCCGCACGCTCGAGTCGTACGCGGCCTATTACGCGCGGTGGTCGCTCACCTGGGAGGCGCAAGCACTGTTGCGCGCTCGGGGCGCGGTCGGCGACGAGGTGCTGCTCCGGAACTTCGAGCACATCGCCGACCTGACGCGGTATCCGGAATCGCTCTCCGAGCGAGAGGTCCGTGAGGTCAAGCGCATCAAAGCGCGCGTCGAAGCCGAACGCCTGCCGCGCGGAGCGGATCCGGCACGCCACCTCAAGCTCGGACGCGGCTCGTTGAGCGACGTCGAGTGGTTCGTGCAGCTGATGCAGTTGCAGCACGGGCTCAGCGTTCCGGGCCTCCGGACCACGTCGACGCTCGACGCGCTTCGCGCCGCTACGGTCGCGGGCTTCGTCGACCCGATCGACGCCGAGCGTCTCGAGGCCGGATGGATCATCGCATCCCGAGCGCGGAGCGCGCTCGTCCTGTGGTCCGGGAAGACCACGGACGTGCTCCCCATCGATCGTGCACAGCTCGACGGCGTGGCACGGCTGCTTGAGTATCCGCCCGGCTCTGCGACGCAACTCGAGGAGGACTACCTCGGGACCACCCGTCGAGCGCGCCAGGTGTTCGAGCGCTTGTTCTACGGGCAGTGACGATCGAGGGGCCTCGCACCAGGTGGTGCGAGGCCCCTCGATCGTTGGCAGGGATCAGACGCCGAAGTACAGCTCGTACTCGAACGGGTGCGGACGCTGCGCCATCGGGAGGATCTCCTTCTCGCGCTTGTAGTCGATCCACGTGCTGATGAGGTCCTCGGTGAACACGTTCCCCTTCGTCAGGAACTCGTGGTCAGCCTCCAGCGCGTCGAGCGCCTCGGAGAGCGACCCCGGAACCTGCGGGATGTTCTTCGCTTCCTCCGGGGGGAGCTCGTAGAGGTCCTTGTCCACGGGCTCGTGCGGCTCGATGCGGTTCTGGATGCCGTCGAGGCCCGCCATGAGCTGCGCGGCGAACGCCAGGTAGGGGTTTCCGGAGGCGTCTGGCGCGCGGAACTCGATGCGCTTCGCCTTCGGGTTCGTCCCCGTGATCGGGATGCGGATCGAGGCGGACCGGTTGCCGGCGGAGTAGACGAGGTTGACCGGCGCTTCGAATCCCGGAACGAGGCGGTGGTACGAGTTCACCGTCGGGTTCGTGAAGGCGAGGACAGCCGGGGCGTGCTTCAGGATCCCGCCGATGTACCAGCGGGCGATGTCCGAGAGGCCGCCGTATCCGTTCTCGTCGTAGAAGAGCGGCTTGCCGTCGTTCCACAGGGACTGGTGGGTGTGCATTCCCGAGCCGTTGTCACCGAAGAGGGGCTTCGGCATGAACGTGGCGACCTTGCCCCACTGCTCGGCCGTGTTCTTGACGATGTACTTGAACTTCAGGATGTCGTCGGCCGCGTGGACCATCGTGTCGAACTTGTAGTTGATCTCCTGCTGGCCGCCGGTGCCGACCTCGTGGTGCGCACGCTCCACCTCCAGGCCGGCGTCGATCAGCTTCAGCGTGATGTCGTCACGAACGTCTGCGGTCTTGTCGACCGGGGAGACCGGAAAGTACCCACCCTTGTACGCGGTCTTGTTGGCGAGGTTGCCGCCCTCTTCGACGCGGCCGGTGTTCCACGCGCCCTCTTCGGAGTCCACCGCGTAGAAGCTCTGGTTCTGCTTCACCTCGTAGCGGACGTCGTCGAAGATGTAGAACTCGGCTTCGGGAGCGAAGAACGCCGTGTCAGCGATGCCGGTCGAGGCGAGATACTTCTCCGCCTTCTTCGCGACCTGACGCGGGTCGCGGCCGTAGATCTCACCGTTGCGCGGGTTGTAGATGTCGAACACCATGACCAGCGTCCGCTCCGCACGGAACGGATCGACGTACGCCGTCGTGACGTCCGGGATCAACTGCATGTCGGACTCGTGAATCGACGCGAATCCGCGGATCGACGAACCGTCGAACAGCTGTCCGACGGAGAAGAAGTCCTCGTCGACCGTGGAGGCGGGGATGTTGAAGTGCTGCTGGACCCCGGGGAGGTCCGTGAAGCGGATGTCGAGGAACTTGACGTCCGTGTCCTTGATGAACGCGAGCACCTCGGAGGAATCACTGAACATGTGGTCGTTCTCCAATGGCGGGTGGTGAGTCAGGAGCCAGGAGGCTACCTCCGACGAGGCTATTGACACGCGGTTTCCCCAACGTGACTGCCCTGTTTCCGGCGTGTTACGCCAGCCGCCATTCCGCGCCGCTCCCGTACGCTGGGTGTATGGCTCGATCTCGCCCTACCGCCCGTGCCGTACCGCGAGACGGCCTCGAGTCGACCGATTCGTGGCCCGGTAAGGATCTCGGTCTTCCAGCGGACGGACCGCGGAGCGTCGGTCGGCTTGGGCGGCGTGTCGTCGCGCTCGTCATCGATGGCGCGCTGACCGATCTCGTTGCGTTCCTGTTCCGCGTCTGGACGCCGACCGCGCCGTCGCACGGCGTGAACTGGGGAATCGTAGCGATCTACTTCGTGCTGCAGGTCGGTTTCATCGCCCTGCTGTCCGGGTCGTTCGGCCAGATCTGTGTCGGCCTCCGGGTCGTGCCCATTCGCGGCGGATACGTCGGTGTCGTTCGGCCGATCGTCCGGACACTCCTGCTGTGTCTCGTGGTCCCGGCGCTCATCTGGGATCGAGACCAGCGCGGGCTCCATGATCGCGCGGCGGGGACGGTGCTCGTGCGCCGCTAGCGCGCGCCCCTGGACCGCTTCGGGCGTCCTTCACTCACGGCCGGCACTGTCCCGCAGCCAGGCGGTCGTTCGATCAGCGGGGTCGTCCGGCCCGAACGCGCATGGGGTCGATGCCTTTGGGCATCGCGGCAGTTGGGGAGTGCGTCATCGACTCGAGGCGGTTCGCCACCGCGAGGACCTCGTTGCGGTTGAGCGATCGCTTCAGCCGGTTCATTCGGCGCGCGAGCTTGGGGAGCGTGACCTCGCCGTCACCGTTTCCGACGGCGAGCACGGTCAGTGCGACGTTCGGGACGATGCGGTGCACCTTCCGCTTCTCTTCCTCGAGGAGGCGGGTCAGAACCGTGTGCTGCCCTTCGGTGATGAGCACGACGCCGGGCAAGCCGACGGCGCGATAGATCGCGGATTGCGAGCGGCCGTGCATCGCGACCGGCATCTCGCTGGCGCGCCAGTTGCGTCGCAGCGACTGAGCCAGCACGGACCCGACCGCGCCCGGCTGGCCTTCGATCTGACTGTATGCGGCACGTTCGGCCAGCCGACCGAGCGCGATGAGGAACAGCAGCACACCGGCGAGGACGCCCAGCACGATCCAGATGATCTCGCCGAGCACGGTCTGCCCGGGGAGCGCGAATGCGAGGACGAGACCGGCGACGACCGGCGCGCCGAACGCGAGGATGAACCACCAGATCGACTGCGGATTGATGCGCCGGGTCATCTTGAAGACCTGGTACATCTGCTTCAGACGACCGGGCTCCTTGTCAGCGCTGTCGCTGGTAGTTCGTGCCATGCGTCCAGGATACGACCCCGCCGCAGCGCGGCGCTCCGCTGTCGGCCCGGTCCCTCAACAGTGCCGCCAGCCTCGCGCAGTGCACAGTGTCGGCTCCGGGAAGAGCGGACGCGTCGCGATTGGTGACACTCGATCGCATGGTCGATGCCTCGCCCCCCGTCGATAGCCGCCGAGTCCTCGATCGAGCGCGCGCGCAGGAGCGACACCTCTGCCCCATTGCCTCGGTGGGCACCGACGACAGCGGCGAGCTCGTCCTTCGCTTCGATCAGGTCTCGGGAACGCCGCTGCCAGAGGCGTTGGACTTGTTCGGGGCATTGAGCACCGGCGTCGCGGTGACGCTGTCACTGCCGCTCGTCGACCTCGCACGGATGCTGGTCGATGCGGGCACGCCGATCGGCGCGGTGCGGCTGGATGACATTCTCATCGACGACAGCGGCGCACCGATCGTCGTCGATCGAATGCCGATCGATGGAAGCGGGCTGCGTGGGATCCTCGTCGGTGTCCGGAGCGTCTGGGACCGCGTCGACCCGCGCGTGGCTGAGCGCCAGCACGTCGATGACGCGATCGGTTCAGCGCTGGCTGCCTGCGTCGCAGGCGGCGAATCCGACCCTGCGGCGCATGGCCTCTCGCGGTCGCTCCTGCAGGTTCGCAGCGTCATCGTCGCCGCGGGCCCGGCTCGGCCGGTCCGCTGGGAGATCCCCGCTGCTCGTGTCGAGCAGCCGACGCCGCACGGCGCTGGGATGCGGGGTCTGGCGCGAGTGCTTGGTCGCATCATGACGGATGGGATACCGCTCGGTATGCATCGTCGGATCCCCGCACGAAGGGCGCTCATCGCGGCAGTCGTCGCAACCGGCGCTGCCCTCAGTTTCTTTGCGATCCTCCCCGCTCCCGAGGAGCAGCGGTCGCCGGTCGCCGATGCGACGCAGTCATCGACCGGGTTTCGGACTCCGGTTGCTCCGGCGTCGGCCGGCGCGACAGCCGACCCCTCCGGCACGGATGGCAGCGACCCTGCCGTCGGCGGCCCCGATCGCGAGGGACCAACCGCCGATGATCGGGCCTCTGCAGGTCACGAGCGCGATACCGCGACCGGATTCGCCGACGATCACGTCGACCGGACGGATGAGTCGGCGACGGAGGCGGCGGTCCGGTTGATGAATCGCCGCCGGGAGTGTAGAACCAGCGCCGACCAGCGGCGTTGCCTGGCGACCACGACGGCGCCAGGCGGCGCCCAGCGCGCACGGGATGCGGCCGCACCGACGCCACCAGACGCGCTGCAACCGTGGACGACCGCGGCGGTCGTCCAGGACATGAACGACGGGGCCGACGAGCGCGCGCTGATCCGGGTCGAAGACATTTCGGGCATGCAAACGGCCTCGGTGCTCATTATGCGCACCGAGGCCGTTTGGCTGATCATGGCCGAGGTCCTCGGTCCAGAGGCGTCCTCAGTCAGTCCTGCCGATCAGTAGCCGAGGTTCGGACCGAAGTTGCCCTCCTCGAGGCGCGTCTTCACGGCGACGAGGTAGCGGGCTGCGTCCGCGCCGTCGATGATCCGGTGATCGTAGGACAGTGCCAGGTAGACCATCGAGCGAATTGCGATCGCCTCTTGTCCGTCGACCGTGACGACGGCGGGCTTCTTCACGACGATGCCCGTTCCGAGGATCGCGGACTGGGGCAGGAAGACCACCGGGGTGTCGAAGAGCGCACCGCGCGACCCGGTGTTCGTCAGCGTGAAGGTTCCACCGGCGAGCTCGTCCGGCTTCAGCTGGTTGTTGCGAGTCCGATCGGCAAGATCGGCGATCGCTCCCGACAACTGCGCCAGGGACAGGTCGGAAGCGTCCCGGATGACCGGCGTCAGCAGACCACGTTCGGTGTCGACCGCGATCGACAGGTTCTCGGAGTCCGGGAAGACGATCTCCTCACCCTCAACCGTCGCGTTCAGCTTCGGGTGGGCCTTCAGCGCCTCTGCTGCAGCGAGCGCGAAGAAGGGCATGAAGCTGAGCTTCGTTCCGGTCTTCTCGAGGAACTCGCGCTTGCGCGCGTCGCGGAACTGGGCAACCTTCGTCACGTCGACCTCGACAACGCTCGTCAGCTGCGCCGTCGACTGCATGGACTGCACCGCGCGCTCTGCGACGACCTTGCGAAGACGGGTCATCTTCTCGCGCGTTCCGCGCAGCGGGGACACCGGGGCGACGAACGGACCTGACGGCGACGCGGCGGGCTGCGCAGCGGAGGAGGACTTCGCGGCGGCCGCAGCGAGCACGTCCTCCTTGCGGATCCGGCCGCCGACGCCCGATCCGGTCACGGTTGCCAGGTCGACGCCCTGCTCGTTGGCGAGCTTGCGAACCAGCGGCGTCACGTACCCGGAGCCGCCGGCGTTTCCAGGGGCAGGGACTGAGGCCGACGGGGCGGGCTGAGCGGGCGCCTCCTGGCTCGTCGCGACAGGAGCCGGGGGAGCTGCGACCGGCGGCGGTACCGGAGCGGCTGCGGGAGCCGGGGCAGCCGCTGGCGGCGCTGCCGGTGCCGGAGCCGCCGCGGGCATGCTCTGGCCACTCGGCGCCGGCTCGGCGGGAGCGGCGGGAGCCGCCGGAGCGGGCACCTCGTCGTCCTGCTCCGTGCTCGGAGCAGCCTGGGGCTCCTCGGCCTCGGCGGCCTGCTCGTTGGCGGACTCGGCGTCGCCGGCATCACCGGCGGGCTCGCCCGAGCCGGAGCCGTCGCCGATGCGGACCAGCGCCGTTCCGACCTCGACCGTCTCGTCCTCCTGCACGAGGATCTCCTCGACCACGCCCGCAATCGGCGACGGGATCTCGGTGTCGACCTTGTCCGTCGAGACCTCGAGCAGCGGCTCGTCGACCTCGACCCGGTCACCGACGTTCTTCAGCCAGCGGGTGACCGTTCCCTCGGTGACGCTCTCGCCGAGCGCCGGGAGGTTGACGGATTCGCTCATCAGGGGGACTCCTCTAGGCGGTTTCTTCAGTGGATGATGTCGTTACGGCGACGCGTGATCTTCGTCGATCAGAGCGCGTGGAGCGGCTTCCCCGCAAGGTGCAGGAACGCCTCTCCGAGTGCCTCGTTCTGGGTGGGGTGGGCGTGGATCAGCGGCGCGATGTCCTCCGGGTACGCCTCCCAGTTCACCGCGAGCTGCGCCTCCCCGATGAGTTCGCCGACGCGCGCGCCGATCATGCTGACGCCGAGCACCGGCCCGTCGATCAGGCGAACGACCTTGACCGCGCCGGACGTCCCGATGATGTGGCTTCGGCCGTTCCCGGCCAAGTTGTACTCGTAGGTGTCCACCTTGTCGGCGCCGTACTCTGCTTCTGCCTTGGCCTGCGAGAGCCCGACCGATGCGACCTCGGGGTCGGAGTAGGTGACCTTCGGGATGTTCTTGTCCTCGATCACCACCGGGTTCATTCCGGCGATCTCCTCCGCGACGAAGATGCCCTGCTGGAATCCGCGGTGCGCCAGCTGCAGCCCGGGGACGATGTCACCGACGGCGTACACACCCGGCACGTTCGTCTCGAGGCGATCGTTGGTCAGCACGTAGCCGCGATCCATGGCGACGCCGACCTCGTCGAAGCCGAGACCCTGGGTGACCGGTCCGCGGCCGACCGCGACGAGGAGGATGTCGCCGTCGAAGGTCTTGCCGTCCTCCAGCGTCACGTGGACGCCGTTGTCGCTCTGCTCGACGCTCTGGAAGCGGACGCCGAGCGAGAACTCGATACCGCGCTTCCGGAACGCGCGCTCGAGCTGCTTCGACATCGACTCGTCTTCCGCGGGGATGAGGTGCGGCAGCGCCTCGACGATCGTGACGTCCGCGCCGAACGACTTCCACACGCTCGCGAACTCGACACCGATGACGCCGCCGCCGAGGATCACGACCTTGTTCGGGACGTAGTCCATCCGCAGCGCGGTCTCAGAGGTGATCACGCGGCCGGAGATCTCGAGGCCGGGCAGCGACTTCGACGTCGAGCCGGTCGCGAGCACGACCTTCTTTCCGGTGATCGTCTGGTCGCCCACCTGAACGGTCGTGGGGGAGGTGAGGCGCCCCCACCCCTCGACAACGGTGATTCCCCGCGCCTTGACCAGACCCTGGAGGCCCTTGAACTTCGAGGAGATCACGCCCTGCTGGTACTCGATCACCTTGGGCACATCGACGTGGTCGAAGTGCGCGACGACCCCGAACTTCTCGGACTCCTTCGCGCCGTCTGCGATCTCAGCCGCATGCAGGAGCGCCTTCGTCGGGATGCACCCGCGGTGCAGACACGTTCCGCCGAGCTTGTCGCCTTCGATCAGCGCGACGTTCATGCCGAGCTCCGCGCCCCGAAGGGCTGCGGCATAGCCGCCGCTGCCGCCGCCGAGGATTACGACGTCGTAGGTCTGTTCCGTCACCTGGTGCAACTCCTTCGTGCGCGTGAACCGCGACTGCTTGTGCTGGACGCCGCGTTCGTGGCGTTCGAGAGCGCGGATCGTGGTGGATCCGGCTGTCTCGGGACGGCCCGGATCGAGCCGTCCCGAGCAACGACCCTACTACTCGGCGCCCATGTCTTCTGCGAGGCTCAACAGGGTCCGGACCATGACACCCGTCGCTCCCTTGCCAAGCCAGCCCGCGCCTCCGCCACGGTTCTCGGCGGGCCCCGCGATGTCGAGGTGCGCCCACGGGATAGTCGCGCCGTCGCTGTCGGTGCCCACGAACTTCTGCAGGAACCGGCCGGCGAGCAGCATGCCTGCTGCTGGCTGGCCCGGCGTTGCGTTGACGATGTCGGCGACGTCGCTCGCGAGCCGCGCATCGAGCTCCTCGGGCAGCGGCATCGGCCAGACCGCCTCACCGACGGCCGACGCGGCGGTGCGGACACGTTCGACCAGCGCGTCGTCGCCCATCAGGCCGCTCGTGCGATCACCGAGGGCGACCATCTGCGCGCCCGTGAGCGTCGCGACGTCGACGATCGCGTCGGGGTGCTCGTCTGACGCCGCGACGAGGCCGTCGCCGAGCACGAGGCGGCCTTCCGCGTCGGTGTTCGTCACCTCGACGGTGATGCCGTTCTTCAGGGTGAGCACGTCGCCCGGTCGCGTCGCGGACCCGGAGGGCATGTTCTCCGCGAGGCAGAGCCAGGCCGTGATCCGCACCGGTAGCCCGAGCCGGGCCGCGGCGAGCGTCGTGGCGAGGATCGTCGCCGCCCCCGTCATGTCGTCCTTCATCCCGAGCATCGCCGTCGCAGGCTTCAGCGACAGGCCGCCGGAGTCGAAGGTGATGCCCTTGCCGACGAGCGCCAGGTGCTTCGCCGCAGACTCGGGCTCGTATCGGGCGATCACGACGCGAGGTGGCCGGACGGAGCCGCGGCCCACGCCGATGACGCCGCCGAATCCCTGCGCCTCGAGCTGTGTCTCATCGAGGACCTCCAGTCGAATCGGGAGGCCCGCAGCAGCCTCCGCAGCCGCATCAGCGACGTCCGATGGACCGAGGTGGCCGGCGCCCGTGTTGACCAGGTCGCGGACCAGCGCGACCGCGTCGCCGATGATGGAGGCGCGCATCACGTCCGTCTCAGCGCCGTCGCCGATCACCGTGATGATCTGGTCGCCGCGCACCGGGCTCGTCGTTCCGGTTCCGTGGTGCTTGGTGAATACGTACGCGCCGAGCGCCGCGCCCTCGAGCGCGGCTGCGGTGAGCTCCGCGTCCGACGACGGCAATCCGATCGCGATCGAGCCGACGGTCGGAAGCTGGCGCACTGCGCTGCCTGCGGCGTACCGGATGCTGTCGGCGCTCACCGGGCTGCCCAGGCCGATCAGTGCGATCGATCGCGCCGCGAGCCCGGTGGCGGGGAGGCGTACCAACTGGTCCTTGGCGCCGGTCACCCCGAGCGCCACGAGATCGAAACCGAGTTCGACCGGGCCGATCGCGGAGGGCGCGATCGAGGGGCCGTCGCCGTGATCGGCGGGGAGGACCCCGAACACGATGACGTCGGCATCGACGGACTCTGGACGTTCGGAGGAGATCGAGAGAGTGGGGTGCGCCATACGCCGACCCTATCGGCGCAGGCATCGGCGCTGGCACCGGCGCAGGCATCGGCGACGTTCGCTGCAGGCGTCCGGGACAACCCGTGCGGCATCACGGGACCGCCTACGATGGGCGTGATGGAACACCCCGAGGAGCTCTACTCGCTCGAACCGATCGCGGACGAGGTTCCCGCCGGTTTGCATCTCGTCGCTGCGCTGACCGGGTTCGTCGATGCGGGCGGCACCGTCGCGCAGATCACGGCCACGCTGGCGGACGGACCATCCGCACAGCTCGTGGGTGCCTTCGACCTCGACGCGCTCCTCGATTACCGGGCGCGTCGGCCGGTGATCACCTTCGAACAGGACCACATCACCGCAGTGTCGATGCCGCGACTCGCACTGCATCTCGTGCGGGACGAGCTCGGGCAGCCATTCCTGTTCCTCTCCGGATACGAGCCTGATTTCCAGTGGGACCGCTTCGTTCGCGCGGTGATCGCGTTGGCGGACCGCTTCGCTGTCGCTGACGTGACCTGGGTGCAGGCGATCCCGATGCCGGTCCCGCACACGCGGCCGATCGGGCTCACGATCAGCGGGACGCGACGTGAACTCGCGCAATCCCTGAGCGTGTGGAGGCCCGAGACCCAGGCGCCGGCGAATGTGCTGCATCTTGTCGAGCACCGGCTCGCCGACCGGGGAGACGTCGTTGTCGGCTTGGTCATGCTGGTGCCGCACTACTTGGCCGACACGGAATATCCGGATGCCGCGATCGCCGCGCTCTCGGCGATCGGTTCCACAACGGGTCTCATTTTGCCGACCGAAGCGCTGCGCGACGAGGCGCGCGACTTCATCGCTCGCGTGGACGAGCAGGTTGGCGGAAACCCGGAGCTTCAGCGCCTCGTCGCGGCGTTGGAGGAGCGGCACGACACCTACATGGCGGGCAATCCTCTCGGCTCACCGCTGACCGGGGCCGATGGCGAGATGCCGACGGCCGACTCGATCGCCGCAGAGCTCGAGCGCTTCTTGGCCGACCGTCGGGACGACGACCCGCGCTGAGGCTCCCGCCCCCGGTAGCGTGAAGGGCGTGAACTCCCGTCGCGCATGGCTGATCTGGGGCATCGCGGTGTTCGCCTATGTGCTCGCGGTCATGCAGCGGTCGACACTCGGCGTCTCGGGAGTGCAGGCGCAGGAGCGATTCGCCGTCTCAGCGACGGTGCTCTCGACGCTCGCGGTCGTCCAGATCGCCGTCTACGCCGGGCTGCAGGTGCCGGTCGGCGTGCTGCTCGACCGGGTGGGTCCCCGGCGGCTCGTGCTCACCGGCGCCGTGCTCCTCGCGCTCGGGCAATTGGTCGTCGCGATGTCGGGAACGATCGGCCTGGCCATCCTCGGTCGCGTTCTCGTCGGCGCGGGCGACGCGATGACGTTCATCTCGGTCGTGCGGCTGCTGCCGATGTGGTTCACGGGGCCCGTGCTTCCTCAGATATCGCAGTGGACCGGCAACCTCGGGCAGCTCGGACAGATCGCGTCGGCGTTCCCGTTCACGATCCTCCTGCGGAGCCTCGGATGGTCCTGGGCGTATGCGACTGCGGCTGCCGTCAGCCTCGTCGGTGCCACGCTCGTGGCGTTCGTCGTCCGGAATGGCCCGATCGCGATCCGGACCGGAGCGATTCCCGTCGCCGGCGGTCGCCACGATGCGCTCGGAACCTTTCTGCAGGCGGTTCGGCGCCCGGGCACGCAACTCGGGTTCTGGTCGCATTTCGTGACACAGTCCTCCGGAACCGTCTTCACACTGCTCTGGGGCGTTCCGATGCTCGAGCGCGGACTCGGCTACTCGCCGGACGCGGCGGCGGGCCTCCTGACGGTGATCGTCGTGGTCGGATTCATCGTCGGACCGATCCTCGGCCTGCTCTGCGCGCGCTTTCCGCTTCGTCGGTCGAACCTGGTGCTCGGGATCGTGGTGGCGCTCGGCGTCGTCTGGACAGCCGTGCTTCTCTGGCCGCATCACCCGCCGGTCTGGCTGATGGTCCTCCTCGTCGTTGTCCTCGGGATCGGCGGACCGGGTTCGCTGATCGGGTTCGACTTCGCGCGAACCTTCAATCCGATCGGTGCGCTCGGGTCCGCCAACGGAATCGTCAACGTGGGTGGGTTCCTCGCCGCCTTCGTGATGATGTTCGGCGTCGGCGAGATCCTCGACATCGTTCATCGCGCGACCGGCGCGTCCACGTACTCGTGGGACGCCTTCCGCGCGGCGATGACCATCCAATATGTGGTCATCGGCATCGGCGTCATCATGCTCGTCCGAGCGCGTCGCCGCACTCGGGCGCTCCTGCACCGCGAGGAGGGAATACAGGTGGGTCCGCTCTGGGTTGCACTCATCGTGCGGTGGCGACGGACCGGACGCATCGGCCGTCGGAGCGTGCAATAATACGAGTGGACCCGTTGCGGGTTCCTTGCACCGTTTTTCCGTGAAGCCCGGTGCGGATCACGATCCGCTACCAGGCCCGACGTTCTGCGAGCGTAAGGGACTTGACAAGGGTCCTCATGCTGCCCGCGCGTCGGTCTTCTCCCCGGCTCGCTGTGACAGCGGACGAGGTCGCACCGCGAATGCGACATGACAGGAGAGGTGATCGCATGGCCGCTCGAAGCACGACAATCGATCCCACGAAGACCGACGCCGCACCGGACGAATCCGGCGCGGACGACACGACAGCTGCAGGCGCGACGAAGGCCGCGAAGAAGCCTGCCACCAAGAAGACCGCCAAGCCGCGGGCCAAGAAGTCCGACTCCGTCGACACGGATCCCGCCGACTCCGAGGAGGAGCTCCCCGAGGACGCGGACGCCGACTCCGATGTCGAGCCGGAGGCTGCGACCGACGACAAGGACGCCGCCGACGACGACACCGACGAGGACCAGGACGACACGGAGGCAGCGGCCGGCCAGCCCGCGCCCGCCGGTGCGCTCGTCATCTCGCAGGACGACGATGACGAGATCCCGGTCTACTCGACCACCATCACCGGCGCGACTGCGGACCCGGTGAAGGACTACCTCAAGCAGATCGGAAAGGTCGCACTGCTCAACGCCGAGCAGGAGGTCGAGCTTGCGATGCGGATCGAGGCAGGGCTCTTCGCCGAGGACAAGCTGCAGCATTCGACCGGGCTCAGCAAGCAGGAGGAGCGCGAGCTTCGGTGGGTCGCTCGTGACGGCCAGCGTGCGAAGTCCCACTTGCTCGGCGCGAACCTCCGTCTGGTGGTCTCGCTCGCCAAGCGGTACACCGGCCGCGGCATGCAGTTCCTGGATCTGATCCAAGAGGGCAACCTCGGGCTCATCCGTGCTGTCGAGAAGTTCGACTACACGAAGGGCTTCAAGTTCTCGACCTACGCGACCTGGTGGATCCGCCAGGCCATCACGCGTGCCATGGCCGACCAGGCTCGCACGATCCGGATTCCGGTCCACATGGTCGAGGTCATCAACAAGCTCGCCCGCGTGCAGCGGCAAATGCTGCAGGATCTCGGACGTGAGCCAACGCCCGAGGAGCTCGCCCGGGAGTTGGACATGACCCCCGAGAAGGTCATCGAGGTGCAGAAGTACGGCCGCGAGCCGATCTCGCTGCACACGCCGCTCGGCGAAGACGGCGACAGCGAGTTCGGCGACCTCATCGAGGACACGGAGGCCGTGGTGCCGGCGGATGCCGTCGGCTTCACCATGCTGCAGAAGCAACTGGAGAGCCTCCTCGACTCGCTTTCGGAGCGCGAGGCGGGTGTCATCCGGATGCGCTTCGGGCTCGGAGACGGCATGCCAAAGACGCTCGACCAGATCGGCGACACGTTCGGTGTCACGCGCGAGCGGATCCGCCAGATCGAATCGAAGACGATGGCGAAGCTCCGCCATCCGTCCCGCTCGCAGTCGCTCCGCGACTACCTCGAGTAGGCGGCGTGCGTTTCGTCATCCCGATCCTCATCGGGCGGATCCTCCGCGCCATCGCGCGAACGCGAGGCGGGGGATCCGCCTACCCGGGGTTCGTGCTCCTGAAGCTGGTTCCCGACTTTCTCTCGCACGTCGCCCGGCAGTTCCCGAACGGCATCGTGTTCGTCCTGGGGTCGAACGGAAAGTCGACGACCACCCACATGATCTCGGAGATCATGCGGGCGCACGGACGCCGCGTCTTCACGAATCCGACGGGTGCGAACCTCCCGCAGGGCATCACATCGGCGCTGCTCTCCGAGGTCTCGCTGACGGGACGCCTGAAGTCCGACATCGGCATCCTCGAGGTGGACGAGGCGTTCGCGGTCGAACTCGCGGGCATCCTGCGGCCGACCACCGTCACGATGCTCAATGTTCAGGTCGACCAGCTCTATCGGTTCTACGAGACCGAGCGCGTTGCGAAGATGATGCTCGACACTGCGGCGCTCGCGGCGAGCACCGTGGTCACGAACCGCGACGACCAGTTCCTCACCGCCTTCACCAGCGATGACAAGCGGGTCCTGCGGTTCGGTGCGAGCCCGGAGGTCGTGGCGGCCAGCCCGAACGGGCTCCAGAACGCGGATGACTTCTCCGCGGCGCTCGACCGCGCGGCAGAGCCCGCCGACGCGGAGGTGGTCGGCGTCGCTCCTGACGGCGCGCGCATCGCGATCGGCGGCGAGGAGATCGCGGTCCGACTGCCGGCACGCGGTTTGCACTACGCCGTCGACGCTGCGGCAGCGATGGCCACCGCTCGGGTCGCCTTAGGCAGCGCCTTCGACGCATCGCGCGTGACAGCCGCGTTCGCGGGCATGAAGCCAGCGTATGGCCGCGGGGAGCGACTGCCGATCGCCGGCGAGTTCGCGGAGTTCACGATGTTCAAGAACGCGGCGAGTCTTCAGCTCAATCTCGACGCCTTGCCCGAGCATCCCGAGCAGGTCCTCATGGCGATCGATGAGGGGACCCCCGATATCTCCTGGATCTACGACATCGACTTCTCGCGCCTGGATCACGTTGACGTCGTCTCCGGCGACAAGGCCTGGCAGATCGCCCTCGCGCTCGAGCATTCCGGGGTCAGTATCGGCTCGGTGGAGCCTGATGTGGAGACGGCGATCAATCGCATGTCCGCGCTCGGGCCGACGCAGAGCGGAACCAAGCACTTCATCGTCAACTACGAGATCATGATGATCGCGCGTCGATCGCTCGGTCATCCGGATCTGGAGAACGCCGCATGAGCGCCGACCGACTGGTCCTGCTGCATCTGTATCCACGCCAGATGGGTGTCTCCGGGGACCGTGGCAACGTCACGACCCTGGTCCGACGCGCCGCAGCCGCCGATATCGAGGTCGAGGTCGTCCTGCACAGCCCGGGTGACTCGGTGCCCTCGCATGCCGATCTCGTGGTCGTCGGAAACGGCCCGCTGAGCGCGATGCGCGCGCTGGAGTCGGACGTGCAGCGCGTGAGCCCGGCCATTCGAGCGTTCGCATCGTCGGGCGTGCCGGTCGTGGCCGTCGGGGGCGGTTTCGATCTCGCGACGAAGGAGATCGTGCCCACGACGGGCTCGCCGATCAATGGACTCGGCGTCTTCGATGCTCGCGCCGTTCGCGGCGCCGAACGGCGGGTGAACTACTTCATCCTCGACACGCGCTATCCGCTGCTCGCGGGTGCGTCGCGCCGCGTGCGCGGCTTCGAGGACCACGCCACGCGGATCGAGAACACGGACCCGGGGGCTGTCTTCGCAGACGTCGTCAGCGGAGGGGGTAACCAGGCTGGGGCGCCGACCGAGGGTGCGATCGCGGGAGCCTCGTTCGGCACGCACACGCAGGGCCCACTGTTGCCCCTGAATCCGCAGCTCACCGACGCGGTGCTCAATGCTGCGCTCAGCCGGGTCGGCCGGGCGTACGAGCCGGATCGCGCCGCGCTCGCAGCGCTCGACGAATACGCCCGGAACGCGGGCGCGACGATCGATCGATTCGTCGATAAGGCGTTCAAGCGCATGTCTGCCTAGTCGGCGTGCGGCGGCATGGGTGCCGAGTGCCCCCA
>NZ_BCSV01000003.1 GCF_001571045.1 Curtobacterium ammoniigenes NBRC 101786 | reverse complement strand
CCCGAGGAGCGGCGCCACCGGCGGGACAGGCAGCATCCGCTCCCGGTCCGTGTCGAGCAGGTCGACCGGGCGGGCATGCAGGCTCCGGACGGTTCTCCGGTTCGCGACCGGCAGCCAGTCCCACAGCTGCGCGTTGAAGTCGCCCGGAGAGCCGAAGGACCGGCCGGGCAGGAACGAGGTCTCCAGGAACCCGTTCGCGCGTTCCACGACGCCCTTGGTCTCCGGATCGAACGGCTTCGCCTGCACCAGCTTCGTCGCGAGGGTCCCAGTGAACGCGGCGACCCCATCGGCGAGGCGTCCGTGCCTACCGATGCCAGCCTCGTTGTCCCAGAGCAGCCGCTTCGGGATCGCGCCGACCTGCTCGGACAGCAGCGACCACATGCCCGCGAGCAGGTCCGGCGTCGTCCGGGACGGCAGCATCCTGGCGGTGATCAGCCGCGAGTACGACGCCACGACCACCAGCACCGGCGGCGACCCCGCCAGCCCGGCGCCGAGCGGGATCCGAGCCGGCGGGAACCACAGATCGCACTGCGCCTGATCGCCCGGCGCATGCTCCAGCCGATCCGCGGGATCCCTCGGCGCATACTCCGGCCGCAGCACGGCGATCCGCTTCCGGAACCACGACGCCGACCCCACCCAACCGACGCGTTCCGCGATCACCGTCGCGGGCATCGTGGGGAACGACGTCAGCAGCGCACGGACCCTCGGCTCGAACACGTCGAACGCGGACGGGCCCGACGGACGCGAATACTCCGGCGGTCCCTCCGACCCTAGGGCTCTGGCGACGGTCTTCCGCGCCACACCCAACCGGTCAGCGATCGCTCGCTGCGACAGTCCCTCCGCCACATGAAGATGACGGATCTCCGCCCACTCCTGCACGTTGATCACCCAGCCAATCTCGGCCTCAGGTGGTCCCCTTTTCAACGAGCGCTACTGGCAACCTTTTCGAAGAGCGTCGACACGGCCACGGAAGCCTTTTTCGACAATCCGGCCTCGAACGCCGTCTCCCGTGCCGCCGGGTACCACAAGAACGGCGTGACTTGGGCGGCGCGTCGCGGAAAACCCGGCCTGATGCAGCGATGGCGGCTCACACGAAAGGGATGGATCGGCCAACGGCGGCACGACATCGAGTTGTTCGGCATAACCGAATGCAAAGAGACCCTCAGGCTCAGCTAGCGACAGTCCCGTTCTCCGCGTCGGGCCGAGCACTCACGCCCCCCGCTCACGGATCCGCCATCGGGGCTGCGGCTGTCCTGGTCATAGTTCCTATGCTCGGAGGGTGGGCATGGTTACGAATCAGCGGCTCGCGGCGCTCATCGGGGGTCTGGTGGCGGTGTTCGCGGGTGTCGGCGTGGCCGTCGCGGTTGCACTCGGCGTCGTCAGCTCCTAGCCGAATTCCGCGCGGGGCCGTGCCCGCGGTATTGGCTACCCTCGGGTCATGCGTCTCTACGTCCACGGTGCCGGCCGTACCGGCGCTGACGCGTGGCCAAGCGCCGCCCGTCAGGACGCGGTGTTCGCGGAGCTGGACACCACGACCGAGGCCGCTGAGCAAGCGATCGCCCTATCCCGCATTCCGGTTACCGCCCCGGTCGCAGTCGTCGCGCATTCCTTCGGCGCTATCCCGGTAATGATTGCGTTGCAAGACGGTCGCGTGCGCGTGGACGACCTTGTGCTGGTGGAGCCGGCGCTGTATGACATCGCGCGCGGGAATCCAGCGATCGAGCGTCACATCGCGATCATGTCCAAAGCGAGAGAGTATGCCCGCGACGGTGACCTTGTCGCGTACTGGCGCATCGTTCGGCCCCTCATGTTCGGCGGCCCGTTTGAGCCGGAGAAGTGGAACACCGAACAGGCGATGGCTCGCCGGTTTTCCCACCTGACACCGCCGTGGGGTCACGACATCGATCCCGAGGTCATCACGCCCATACACACGCTTGTTCTCACGGGTGGGTGGAACGCGGAGTACGAAGCGATCGCCTCCATCCTCACCGACCACGGCGCAACACACGTCCGGCTTGAAGGAAATAAGCATCGAGTCCAAGACCACCCCGACTTCGAACCGGTCGTCGCAAAGTTCACCACTGCCCGCTGATCCGATCGGTTAACGAGACGGCCGAGTGCAGGCAACGGCCGCCGTGCTCGATATCGAACAAGCCGTCTGCGTCGTTGTTGTGACTGCCGTTGCGCTGGTGACCACGACCGGACGGTCAGGGTAGGCGTCATGAAGGATTTCCAACGGCCCGTCGACGATCGCTTCTTCGAGGACTACGTACCCGGCATCGATGTTCAGTACGGGTCGGAGCCGGTCCGTCAGGACGATCTGCTCCGATTCGCCACAGAGTTTGACCCGCAGATGATCCACACTGATCCGGCGCGGGCCGTCGACGGTCCGTTCGGTGGTCTCATCGCCTCGGGGTGGCACACAGCGGCGTTGATGATGCGCATCCTCGCGACATCGTTCCTGAACGATGCGGCCAGTTTGGCGTCTCCCGGCGTTGACGAGCTGCGCTGGCTTCGGCCAGTTCGTCCGGGCGATGTTCTCTCGGCGCGCTTTGAGGTGCTGGAAGCGCGACGATCCCGGTCGAAGCCGGACCGAGGCATTCTCAGGACGCGGATCACCGTCACCAACGATCGAGACGAGCCCGTGATGACGCTCATCGCGATGAACATGCTCCGCTGCCGAGACCAGGGGTAGCGGCTCCTGTCCGACTTAGCCTCGTCTCGGTAGCGGATCCGTTACGGGGCAGGCAGTGTCGGGCTAGCGTCCTTTCATGATTCAGCTCAGAGTTTCTGCTGATCGCGACCGCATGCCGTCCGAGATGCAGGTCCGAGAACTGTACCGGGCGGCATCCTCGGGGCCGCCTTTGAACGAGCCCGAGGCTGTCGCGGATCTGTTCGCTCGCCTCTACGCGACCTCTTCATCGGCCGAGCATTTGCACGCGGTGAGCGCGGTCGAAGATGGCCGCTTGCTCGCTTTCGCATACGGCCACCGATGGCGATGGGACGAGCAGAGCGACCAATGGGGTACGCAACTCCGCCTTCGTCTCGGCCCTGCAGCTCGAATGCTCGAAGGGACCGTGGTGTTGTCGCTGCTCGCGCGACACCCCGACGTCGCCGGAACGGGACTGGGTGCACGAGTTCTCGACGCTTGGCTCGCTGGATTGGACGGCGAGGCCGTGTGGTTGCAGACAACGGACATCTCAACGCCGGCGCTACGCCTCTACGAGCGGTTCGGCTTCACCCCCATCGGGCACGGTCCCGACGCACCCGACGGCCAACCTGGGCTCGTCCTGCACCGCATGCCCACGACCCGAAAGCCGATCGAATATCGGGTTATAGCGGGTCGACGAGGTTCACTCGTCGATCGCTGCTGATTCCGCGGGTCGCTTGTCGTAGGTCACCCAGGGCGTGGCGGTCGCGACGGTGTCGTACAGGTGTCGCGCGGCTTCGTTGTCGGCGGCGGTGATCCACCGGACCACGTTCGCACCGCCATCGCGCGCCAGTTCGGATGCGCGTTCCAGGAGCGCCCGTGCAGCACCACGGCCGCGAGCATCGGGCGCAGTGAAAAGGTCGTCGAGGTAGAGCCCCATAGTTGCCGTCGACGGCCGCGCGAACCATCGAAGATTCGCCAGCGCGATCGGCTTGTCCCGCTCATCGACCGCAACGAGACCGACGAGACCGTGCCGACCAGCACGCACCCACTGCCACGTTTTCTCCACGGCAGCGGCGTCCTCGGGCTGCTTGTAGAAGGTGCGGTATCCGGTGTAGAGCGCTGCCCAATCAGCAGCGTCACGGTCCTCGATCGCGCGAACGTTGGTGCTCATAGCAACACCTTACGATTGCGGCGAACGGCGCCCGGTCGACGATCGGCTACCGGGCCTCGCGGCGTTCTCTGCGCGCGAGCTGCGTCAGATACAGGCGGGTCGAGTACCGGGCTGCTCTCCGAACCGAGCCGTAGCCGGTGAGCGGCCCGCCCCCAGACACGTTCACATCTCGTCCCATGAGCGTGTCGGTGACCTTCAACCGCCAGAACGGGCCGAACAGGTGTCGAGGCTGTACGTCGAATCGCTCATCGACGTCCGGAAACTGAGCACCGCCACCGTTGACGGGCGCGGTGCTGGGGTGCTGGGCGCGCATTGCTCTCCTATCTGCATACAGGTAGCATTGATCTGTAATCAGTTAGGAGGAGTCGTGGCAACGATCGAGCTCGCACCCGCATTCACCCTCGATGATGCGCGCGCGGCAGGCTTACGCAAGGACCAGGTGTATGTGCTGCTCGAACGGGGCGAGATCGAGCGGGTGGGTCGCGGCGCATTCGTGCGCCCGATCGCGGTCGACCCTGCGTTCGCCACGATTGCGGCCGCAATGGCTGTGCACTCCACCGCAACGCTGTGTCTGACGAGCGCGCTCGTGCATCACGAGCTGAGCGACGCCATCCCCTTCGCGACGGACATCGCACTACCTCGGGGAACCCGCCACCCGGCGGGGTTCGCACACGCAAGCTGGCACAGCTTCGACGCCGCGACTTTCGATATCGGCCGGGAGCAGATCGACGCAGGAGAAGGAACCCGGGTGGCGATCTACTCGGCGCAGCGGACGATCATCGACGCCTTTCGCCTCATGCACCAGGAAGGCAGCGACGTGGCCTACAAGGCGCTGCGACGCTGGCTGCGGCGTCGCGGGAACTCTCCGGCGGCTCTGCTGGCGATGGCGCGCTCGTTCCCGAAAGTACTGCCTCGGTTGCGGCTGGCGTTGGAGGTGCTCCTGTGACGCCGCCCGCGCCGATGCGAGATACTCCGGAAGGTCGCGCCTACAACGACCTTCGCAACCTGGCGAAGCGCCACGGGCGCGAGCCTTCCGAGTACTTCACGCTCTACGCGTTGGAAGGCTTCCTGACCCGTCTCGCGGCCTCACCGAACGCGGAAGACTTCGTACTCAAGGGCGGCGTGCTCATGGCGGCGTTCGCTGTTCGTCGCCCGACCCGCGACATCGACCTCGCCGCCCTCGGCTTCGCCAACGACGTCGCCGAGGTCGAACGGCGGATCCGTGGCGTGCTGGCAAGTCCGGTGGGGGATGGCCTCTCCTTCGATCTTGAATCGGTGTCGGCTGAGGAGATCCGGGAGGACGCTGCCTACAGCGGCGTGCGCGTTCGCGTGGTCGCACGACTGGTGTCGGCGGTCATCGCTCTGCACGTCGACCTGAACTTCGGCGATCCGATCTGGCCGGCGCCTACCGAAGCGGAGCTCCCACTGCTGCTCGGTGGCACGCTTCGACTCCGCGGCTATCCCGATCACATGGTGCTCGCAGAGAAGATCATGACGGCGATCGATCGGGGCGAGCAGAACACCCGCTGGCGCGATTTCGTCGACATCGCCGCCCTCACGCGAACGCGCCAGATCCCCGCTCGCGACCTGCGTGAGGCGCTCAACAGCGTCGCCGCTTACCGCGACGTCACGCTCGAACCGCTCGCGCCTCTCCTCGAGGGAATGCCAAGCGTGGCCCAGCGCAAGTGGGCGACCTGGCGGAGAAAGCAGCGGCTGACTGAATCGACGCCCGCGCAGTTCGAGGAGCTCCTCGTGGAGTGCATCGCGTTCGCCGATCCGGTGCTGGCCGGCGCGACAGCTCTGCGCTGGGATCCGGAAGCGAGGGCGTGGCGGTAGCGCGAATCGAGCGCTCCGCTCTTTGACGGCACGCGTGCCCGTCAACCCGCGCACGCGCGCTTTCACCGCCGCCAGAACGGAGATGAACGGCTACTGAGAGATCGGGAGATCGGGAGATTCCGGAGGGGCGCTATTTGTAGTCGTCGGTGGGCGCCGGAACTGGTGACCGCTTTGGTGGCGCTCCCGTCCTCGTCGGGAGCGTTTTTTGTTCCCCGGGAGAGCAGGCGCCGGGGAGCGCGAGCCTCCGGAAGCCGGAAGCTCGTAACCTGACGAACCCCACCTGGAGCCCCCGAGCGACCGCGGACAACCTCGCACCCGTAAGCTGATTGTGGTGCGCCGGGAAGTCTGGTCGGCAACGTCATCTCCGTACCCCTGAGGAGTCCCATGTCGACGCTGCCCTTCTCCGTCCTCGTCGCCGTCGCGGCAGCGGCAATCATCCTCGCCGTGTTCTCGCAGAAGCTCAGCCGATGGCTCCGTGTGCCGGCGCCAGTGTTCTTCCTCGCGGCCGCGGCGGTCGCCGCGCTCGCGCTCCCACCCGTCAGCGAGGCCGGCCGGAGCCTCGACGATCGGATCGTGTCCATCGCACTCGTATTCATCCTGTTCGACGGGGGGATGAAGATCGGTTGGCGGCGGTTCCGCGCCTCCGCAGCACCGATCGTCTGGTTGGGCGTCGTCGGCACGCTCGTGACCGCTGCGGCCATCGTGCTCGTCGCGCACTTCCTGCTCGGACTGGACTGGAGGCTCGCCCTCCTTGTCGGAGCAGCCCTCTCACCGACTGACCCGGCTGCCGTCTTCTCGGTGCTCGGCCAACGCGAGATCACCGGCCGCGTCGGGACGATGCTCGAGGGTGAATCCGGTGCGAACGACCCGGTGGGCATCGCGATCGTGACGAGCCTCCTGGCCGCGTCCGGCGGCGGCATGCAGGCGATCGGAACCGGCGTCCTGACGTTCGGGCTGCAGCTCGTCGTCGGTGCGGCGGTGGGCATCGTCGGAGGGCTGGTGCTTCGCGAGGTCCTCCAGCGGTTCGTGCTTCCGAGTGAGTCGCTCGCGTCGGTGCTCGCGATCGCGTCCGCCGCGTTCCTCTACGGGGCGGCGGACCTGGCCCACGGGTCGGGGTTCCTTGCAGTACTTGTCGCGGGCATCGCCATCGGCGACGCTCGAGCCCCTTATAAGACGGACATCGTCGGGTTCGCGAGCGGCGTCTCCAGCCTCGCTGAGATCACCGCGTTCGTTATGCTCGGGCTCACGATCCGTCTGCAGACCGTGTTCCGGCCCGACGTGCTCATCGGCGGAATCGTGCTCGCCGCGTTGCTCGTGTTCGTGATTCGGCCGGTGCTCGTCGGCGCGGTGTCGCTCCCGATCCGGCTCACCGGCGGAGAGCGTCTGTTCCTCCTCTGGTCCGGCCTCCGCGGCGCCGTGCCGATCCTGCTCGGACTCACGATCCTCAGCGCTGGCGTGCCCGGCGCGTCCGGTGTCTACGCGATGATCTTCGTGGTCGTCTTCGTGTCGGTGCTGCTGCAGGGGAGTCTCGTCCCGCTGTTCGCGCGGATCGGCAAGGTTGCGATGCGTGAGGTCGAACCACGACCGTTCGCCCTCGACATTCGGTTCGCGCATCCGCCGACCAACATGCACCGACTCATCGTCGATGAAGGGTCCGATGCGGACGGTGCGACTGTCGCATCCCTGCAGACGGGAGGGACGGCGTGGCTCTCGATGGCGAGTCGCGACGGGCGGAACCTTCCGTTGCATGCCGAGGCGGCCCTCCAGGCAGGTGACATCGTCATGATTCAGTCGCCGGACGACGACGCGTTCCTCGACCGGTTCACGGTGCCACCGGACGACGAGTCCGACTGACGGGCGAGCTACCCCGGACGGCGAGTCCGACTGACGGGCGAGCCACCCCGGACGACGAGTCCGACTGACGGGCGAGCTACCCCGGACGGCCGCCCGCACGGTCGGGCGGCTGGTCACGGTCCCGACACGAAGAAGTGCCAGCCGAGCCACCACCAGAACGTCAGCACGGTGATGCGCGCCGCGCGCGTCCTGAGCACACGGTTGAGGAGCGTCGATGCGGGCGCGATCCGATCCGGTATCCGGCGCGAGACGATGACGAGCGTGAGCCCCGCCAACCCGATCGTCGCGTACACGATGGTGGTGAGGACGTGCATCATCGCCGCTCCCCGTCGGTCCGGGCGAGGCGTCGCCGGTGTGGCCCGCGGCGCCCGCTGCCGACGCGCCTCCCGAGCCCGCGGTCGGTCCCGACCCCGACCCCGTGCCGAATGAGCGCCGCACCCGCCGCGAGCCAGATCGCGAAACCGAGCCCGCGCACGACGCGATTGTCGAGGAGCGGAGCGATGAGGTCGGACAGCGCCGGATGCTGCCAGTCGGCGCGCGCAGAGCCGACGCCGAGGAAGAAGTTCAGCAGCTCCCACGTGCAGAGCGCGACGATGAGGACTGCCCAGAGCCCGGCGCTCCGTGCCGTGGCATCGTGGAGCGCCCGCATCGGGCGGTCACGGGGCCAGGCGAGGATTGAGGCGAGCACGCCGGCGGCGACAACGGCGACGAGCGCGACGATCGACTGCGGGGCCGCGACACCGACCCCGGCGGCGACGAGGAGCCCGACGACGACGGTGGCGCGCCAGGTGAACGACTGCTCCGGAAGCCGAAGGAGCGGTCGGCGCCGTCGGCGCGTGCGACGGCGCGAGGTGATGAGCGCGTCGATCACGAGCGCGACCGCGACGCCGGCGAAGACGATGCCGTCGACGGGCGCACCGCGGCCGAATTGGAAGCCGCTCGTGATCAGGAGGATTGCCGCCCACGGCCAGGTCAGCGCGAGGCGCTGCAGTCTCGTCGATGTGCTCATGTCGTCCGCCTCACACGGTGATGGACTCGCCGGCGCGGACGATCACCGCCGTCCCGTGCGGTTCGGTGGCTTGCGCAAGGCGCATCGTCGCCTGGTCGAACCCAGCAGCGGACAGGGTCCCCTCGTGCGTCGGCATCGAGCGGGCCGGAGCTACCGAGCTGACGTAGTCCATCATCTCGCCGACCTTCAACCACGGCGCTCCGACGGGACAGACGAGGAGGTCGACCGGAACGCCCGGGTTCGTATAGGCGTCGCCGGGATAGAACAGCCGATCGTTGATCAGCACGCCCGTGTTGTCCACGAGCGGCACCGATGCGTGAATGCGCTCGTGCTTCGTCCCGAAGAACCGAAGGGTGAACGGGCCGACGGTCCGGAGCGCGCCATCGCCGATGACGTCCACCGCCACGTCGGGCACTTCGGCGCGAAGCGCAGACGCGACGCCCGGCGGTCCTAGCACCACGGCCTCCGGATTGGTGCCGAGGATCCGACGCAGCTGCTCGCTCGTGATGTGATCCGGATGCTCGTGGGTGATCACCACCGCGACGACACCGCTCGCATCGACAGGACGGGTGTAGTTGCCGGGATCGATAACGAGAGCGGCGTCGCCCTCGGTCACGATCAGACACGCATGTTCCAGCTTCGTGACGCGCATACCGGCACGCTACGCCGAGGGCAACCCGCGTTGCCGGACGATCCGTTGCAGTGCGAGCGCATCCCAGGGGGCGTGCCGCTCGGCATCGTTGTCGAAGTACACGAACACATCGCGTCCGGCGCGGATATGGGCGGCGATGCGGGATGCCCACACCCCGAGGGCTTGCGGAGAATAGCCGTCCGCGTAGACACGCGGCGCGCCATGCAGTCGCAGATACGCGAACGATGCCCCGGTGTCGTGGGTGAATCGCGACCAAGCAGGCCCCGCGTGACTGTCGACGAGCGCGATGCCGTGCTCACGCAGGATCGCGAGATGCGCCTCCGTCACGGCGCGTGGGTCGCGGATCTCCAGGGCCGCACGGATGGGCGCACTGTCGGGAGGCTGTGGTCGCGTCCCGTCCTCGTCGCCCGGGTCGAGATGCACGCGGTCGTCATGGTCGCTCGCCAACCGGCGCGCGGCCCCGAAGGTGCGGGGGAGGCCCGCGCAGAACCCCTCGAGGAGAGCCGGGTCCGGAGCGAAGCCGTCCGGCAGCTGCCACAGCACCGGTCCGAGCCGGTCACCGAGTTCGAGGACGCCTGACGCGAAGAAGTTCGCCAACCCCTGATGCGGCGTCCGGAGATGCAGCATGTGTGTGAGGAATCGACCGCCTTTGACGGCGAACGAGAAGCCCGACGGCACCGCCGCAGCCCAAGCGCGATAGCGCGATGGCCGCTGGAGCGAATAGAACGAGCCGTTCAACTCGACGGTGGGAAATCGTTCCCCGACGTACTCGAGCCAACGGCGCTTCGGCAGCCGCTCCGGATAGAAATCACCGCGCCACGCGTCGTACTGCCAGCCCGACAGCCCGATCCGAACCTGTGGCGACACCCGGCCACCGTATGCCCGTTTTGCTGCAGGTGGCGGTGCTGTGCCATACTCTTCGAGTTGCCAAAACGGCCCCATCGTATAGCGGCCTAGTACGCCGCCCTCTCACGGCGGTAACGCGGGTTCGAATCCCGCTGGGGTCACCACCGAATGGTCGTGACAGAACGCGTCGCAGCAACATCCGAATCCCTCGCTCTGGCGAGGGATTCGTTGTTTTCCGGTAGCCTTGCAGCGTCTCCCGACCCGGCAGTGGGGCCTGCCGGACCAAACCGCGACGACGCCAACGGTCCCTATCCCGCATTCGCTCGCACGCGAATCGCATCCGCTCCTGGGTGCACCGCTGCGTGCCTGTCCCGGCGATAGGAGCACCATGTCCGCCCAACCCGAGCCGCACGGCGGCGATCATCAGCCGATCGGAGCCGAGCCGGTAAGCGATGACCGCGTCGACAGCGGCACGTCCCACACCGCGGCGGAGACGATCGAGACGATCGACCCCGACTCCGACTCCGACTCGCTGGCGCTGTCCCGAGCGTCGTCGCAGCGTCCGGTGCATCTCCGGTGGTCGTCGATCGGCCTCGTCGCGCTCGGCGGTGCAGTCGGCACCGCCGTACGGGCGGTGCTCGCCGCGGCATTTCCGGACGCTCACGGCATCTCGTGGATCATCTTCTGGATCAACGTCATCGGCGCCTTCGCACTTGGGGGCCTGATCGAGTCGCTCGCGCGTCGCGGACCTGACATCGGCAGGCGACGGCGGGTGCGCCTCCTCATCGGTACCGGCGTGCTCGGCGGGTTCACGACGTACTCGACGCTCGCAGTCGACACGGCGAAGCTGCTCGTCGAAGGGCGCTGGGGTCCGGGGGCGGGGTATGCGGGCCTGACCGTCGTGTCGGGAGTCGTCGCGGCGGCGCTTGGGATCGTGGCCGCCGCACGGCTCTCCGCGCGGACACCGAGCGAGGAGGCTGTGCGATGAGCGTGCTGAGCCTTGTGCTCGTCGCCGTCGGCGGGGGCGTCGGTGCGGCCGGTCGGCTCGCGCTGGACGGTGCCGTCAAGGCACGCACGCGCACGCCGCTGCCCGTGGGCACGATCCTCATCAACGTGTCGGGCTCGCTGCTGCTCGGGTTCATCACCGGCCTCTCGGGGGCCGGGCTGCTGCCATCCCTGGCCGCGGCTGCGCTTGGTACGGGCATGATGGGTGGGTACACGACGTTCTCCACGGCGAGCGTCGAGACCGTGCAGCTGATGCGCGCGGGCCGCCCCGTGCTCGGCGTGCTGAACGGTCTCGGCATGCTCGTCGTGTCGGTCGCAGCAGCAGTGCTCGGCCTCCTGCTCGGAAGGATCGCATGACCACGGATCGCCCCGGTGAGCTCGTTCTCGTCCGTCATGGAGAGACCGAGTGGTCCAAGAGCGGCCAGCACACCGGTCGCACCGACATTCCGCTGACCGAGAACGGCATCGAGCAGGCCAAGCGCGCCGGACGGTATCTGGCGGATCGGACGTTCGCGCTCGCGCTCACATCGCCATTGCAACGTGCGCAGGACACAGCGCGCTACATCGGCGTGGACGCGGAGATCGACGACGACCTCATGGAGTGGGACTACGGCGCCTACGAAGGCCTGACGACACCACAGATCCGCGTCCTCCGCCACGGGCCATGGGACCTCTGGGATGACGGCGTCCCCGCGGGTGACACCCCCGGGGAGAACGCCGCCGAGGTGCGCGTTCGCGCCGAGCGGGTGCTCGACCGCGCGCGTCCGGTGCTCGCCGACGGCAAGGATGCCGTCTTCGTGGCGCACGGCCACGTGCTCCGCGCGATCGGCGCGGCGTGGATCCGACTCGCGCCGCACGACGGTGCAGTCCTCTACCTGACGACCGCATCGGTGTCGACACTCGGATACGAACACGGCCGCCCGGTGCTCGACAGTTGGAACGTCCGTCCGCGCTGACGCTGCCGCGCACCGCGCCTGAAGTGCCTCAGACCGTGCGGATGCTCGACGTGACGCCGAGTGCCCGCCCGCGCCGACGCTCCACCGCGCGGCCGGCGAGGAGCAGGAGGACGCTGATCGGCGCGCCGAGCGTCGTCTGCACCGTGCGATCGAGTGCGAGGGCAGCCGGCGCCTCCGGCAGGCTCAACCACGAGACGCTCAACGCCAGCGGCGTGAGGAACAGCAGGGCCACGGCATAGTTCTTCGCGACGAAGATCTCCGCACCGAACTGGCCGAGGAACGCGAGCACGACCACCCACCACACGTCGGGATGCAGCGACAGCACGAGCACGGCGATGATGACGCCACCGTAGGTCCCGAGCACGCGATGCAGCGACCGCTGCACGGTGTGCCGCTGACGCATCGCGGGGAGGGTCGACACGACCGCGACGACGGCCCAGTACGGGTGCCCGAGACCGGGAAGGCTCACCGCGATCGCCCCGGCGATCAGCGCGCCGACCACGTTCAGCCCGACGGTCTCCCACAGTGCCGACTGTCGGAGGACCGTGAGCGACCGCCGCGGCTCGGGAGCGAGCTGACGGAACCAGCGCGGGTGGCGCCTCCCGAACAGCCGCCGCAGGACCGCGCCGGACAGGGCGACGCACCATGCGAACACCACCGAGGCGACGATGACGAGGAGTGCCCCGGGAAGTTCGGTGGCCCGGAGCGGGACGAGCGCTGCGACGAGGAATGCGAACACGGGGAAGATCGGCTGCGCGGGAATCGTCCCGAGCACGGTGAGCAGCGCACACGAGACGATGAGGACCGCGACGAGCCCGAGCGCCTCCACCCAGAGCGCCGCGTGTGCCATGCCGATCGCGAGACCGCCGAGCATGCACAGGACCTGCAGGATGCCGGCGCTCGTCGTGGTGACGATCCGATGCCGGTACTGTTCGCGGGCGCCGAAGATCGCCGTGAATCCCGCGAACAGGGCGAACGCGGCATATTGCTGCATCCCGAGGATCACGAGCACGACGAGCGGAACGCCCCCTGCCGCCGCCGCGCGGACCGCCCCCTCAAGGTTGCGGGAACGCGGGATCGGCTGACGGGTGGGTGTGGAGGCCGAGTGCTGCGTCATGACCCGTTCATTCTGGTGCCTCCCGGGCGCAGAACCCTCGAGGATGGGACAGCCTTAATTGGTATACCAACGGTGCTACACTCGCCGGACGCCGCACTGACGCGGATGAATGACGCGAAAAGAGGAACGGGCTCATGGGTAGGACGCTCGCCGAGAAGGTCTGGGACGACCACGTCGTGGTCAAGGGGGAGAACGGCACGCCGGACCTGCTCTACATCGACCTTCACCTTGTGCATGAGGTGACGAGCCCCCAGGCCTTCGACGGTCTCCGGCAGGCCGGCCGCCCGGTCCGACGGCCCGACCTGACGATCGCGACCGAAGACCACAACACGCCGACGCTCGCGATCGACAAGCCGATCGAGGATCCGACGAGCCGCACCCAGATCGAGACGCTCCGACGGAACTGCGCCGAGTTCGGCGTCCGGCTCCACCCGCTCGGGGACGCAGAGCAGGGCATCGTGCACGTCGTCGGGCCGCAACTCGGGCTGACGATGCCGGGAATCACCGTCGTGTGCGGCGACTCCCACACGTCGACCCACGGCGCCTTCGGTGCGATGGCGTTCGGCATCGGTACGAGCGAGGTCGAGCACGTGCTTGCCACGCAGACACTGCCGCTGAAGCCGTTCAAGACGATGGCGATCACGGTCGAGGGTGAGCTGCGCCCCGGCGTGACGGCGAAGGACATCATCCTCGCGGTCATCGCAAAGATCGGTACGGGCGGCGGCCAGGGCTACGTGCTCGAATACCGTGGCTCCGCGATCCGCGCCCTGTCGATGGAGGGGCGCATGACGATCTGCAACATGTCGATCGAAGCGGGCGCGCGAGCGGGGATGGTCGCGCCCGATCAGACCACGTACGACTACGTGCAGGGTCGCGCCCATGCGCCGACCGGTGCCGCCTGGGACGAAGCGGTGGCCTACTGGGAGACGCTCCGCACCGATGACGACGCCGTGTTCGACGCGGAGGTCTTCATCGACGCCGATGCGCTCGAGCCGTTCGTGACCTGGGGGACGAACCCTGGCCAGGGCGTGTCGCTCTCCGACTCGGTGCCGGATCCCGCGGACTTCGACGACCCGAACGACCGCGCGGCAGCGGAGCGTGCCCTCGCCTATATGGACATCGCCCCCGGCATGCCGATGAAGTCGATCGCGGTCGACGCGGTCTTCATGGGCTCGTGCACCAACTCGCGCATCGAGGATCTCCGCGCGTTCGCATCGATCGTCCGCGGTCGGAAGAAGGCTGACGGCGTTCGCGTCATGGTCGTTCCCGGGTCCGCTCGCGTCCGCCTCGAGGCCGAAGCCGAGGGGCTCGACAAGGTCTTCACCGAATTCGGCGCAGAATGGCGATTTGCCGGGTGCTCCATGTGTCTCGGCATGAATCCGGATCAGCTGGCCCCTGGCGAACGCTGCGCATCGACCTCGAACCGGAATTTCGAAGGTCGACAGGGCAAGGGAGGCCGGACGCACCTGGTCTCGCCGCTGGTCGCCGCCGCCACGGCGATTCGCGGAACCCTGTCGAGTCCGTGGGACCTCGGCGAAGATGACGCACGCGCGGCCGTGGACGACGCCGAACCCGCAGTCTCAGTCACGAACGAAGGAGCTCGCTGATGGACAAGATCGATATCGTCACGGGAATCGCGGCGCCGCTCAAGCGCTCGAACGTCGACACGGACCAGATCATCCCAGCGGTCTACCTGAAGCGCGTCACGAAGACCGGCTTCGAGGACGCACTCTTCGCGGCATGGCGACAGGACCCGGAGTTCGTCATCAATCGGCCCGAGTTCCGTGGCGCGTCCATTCTCGTCGCCGGCCCCGATTTCGGCACCGGCTCGAGCCGGGAGCACGCCGTGTGGGCGCTGCGCGACTTCGGCTTCCGCGTGGTGATCGCACCGCGTTTCGGGGACATCTTCCGGGGCAACGCCGGCAAGCAGGGCCTCGTCACCGCGCTCGTCGCGGAGCCCGAGGTCGAGCGGATCTGGGCCGAGATCGACGCGAACCCGGGGATCGAGGCGACCGTGGATCTCCCGAACAAACGCGTGTCGGTGGGGTCGGTGGACACGACGTTCGAGATCGACGCTTACACTCAGTGGCGGTTGATGGAAGGGCTCGATGACATCGGGCTCACCCTCCGTGACGAACCCGCGATCACGGAGTTCGAACAGCGCCGCGCACGATGGCGGCCAGAGACATTGCCGGTGAACTAAGTGAACTCACTCGTACAGGACGCAGCGGCGGCCGGAGCCCAGGTCGGGCTCAAGTCGGACGAGATCGTCATCCGCGGCGGGAAACCGCTGGTCGGACGCGTCGAAGTCCGCGGGGCCAAGAACCTCGCCACCAAGGCCATGGTTGCCGCGCTCCTGGGCGAGACGCCCTCGATCCTGAAGGACGTGCCCGACATCGCCGACGTCGGCGTCGTCCGCGGTCTCCTCGGCGTGCACGGCGTGCGGATCACTGACCCGGCGCGCGGCGAGCTGATCCTCGACCCGTCCAACGTCGAGTCGGCGCACTTCGCGGAGATCGACGCGCACGCAGGGTCGAGCCGTATCCCGATCCTGTTCTGCGGGCCGCTCCTGCACCGGCTCGGCGAGGCGTTCATTCCCGACCTCGGGGGCTGCCGCATCGGTGACCGACCGATCGACTTCCACCTCGACGCGCTCCGCGCGATGGGCGCGGTGGTCGACAAGCAGCTGTCCGGCATCCACATCACGGCGCCGAACGGTCTCAAGGGCGCGAACATCGAGCTGCCCTACCCCAGCGTCGGCGCCACCGAGCAGGTGCTCTTGTCGGCGGTGCTCGCCGAAGGAGTGACCGAGCTCCGGAACGCTGCGATCGAGCCCGAGATCATGGACCTGATCGCCATCCTGCAGAAGATGGGCGCCGTGGTCTCGGTGGAGCCGAACCGCGTCATCTTCATCGAGGGCGTCCGGAAGCTGCGCGGATACACGCACCGCGCGATCAACGACCGGAACGAAGCGGCGAGCTGGGCCTCCGCAGCGCTGGCGACGAACGGTGACATCTTCGTCGAGGGCGCGAAGCAGCAAGACCTCATGACGTTCCTGAACGTGTTCCGGAAGGTCGGCGGCGGATTCGACATCGTCGAAGACGGCATCCGCTTCTACCGCGAGCTCGACGTCCTGAAGCCCGTGGTCATCGAGACGGACGTGCACCCCGGATTCATGACGGACTGGCAGCAGCCCCTCGTGGTCGCCCTCACCCAGGCCGAAGGCCGGAGCGTCGTGCACGAGACCGTCTACGAGAACCGATTCGGGTTCACTGACGCGCTCAATGAGATGGGCGCGGACATCGTGGTCCACAAGGAAGGTCTGCCGGGCCATGACCGTCGTGTCGCCCGGCGCCCGTTCGAGCAGGCCGCCGTCATCACCGGTCCGACGAAGCTGCACGGCGCGAATGTGCGCGTCCCCGACCTCCGAGGCGGGTTCAGCCACCTCATCGCGGCCCTCACCGCGGAGGGGGAGTCGCACATCACCAACGTCGGCATCATCAGCCGCGGCTACGAGCACTTCATTCCGAAGCTGCGCAAGCTCGGCGCCGACTTCGACTTCGCCGGCTGAGCGATGACCAGCCCCGATCCCATCGACGTGGGCGGAGCGCGGGACGAGGCGGCGGTGCGCAGGTCAGACCGGGTGACCACGGGCCTCCCGGTCCCGGGACGCCGCTGGCGCCGCGGCGAGCTGAACACGGCGTTCCGGATCGTCGCGACGTTCGTCATTCCGACGTTCCGATTCGCCGCCCATTTTCACTGGCACGGTGAGCGCCGGCTTCCGGCGACCGGCGCGTTCGTCGTCGCGCCGAACCACTTCACGAACATCGATCCGCTCGTCGTCGGGACCGCCGTCTACCTGCACCGTCGGCTGCCGCAGTACCTGGCGAAGGCGTCGCTCTTCCGGGTGCCGGTCCTCGGTGCGCTGATGCGCGGTATGGGTGACATCCCGGTGGAGCGCTCCGGCCGCACGCGGGGAAGCGATCCGCTGGCGGGAGGCGGATCCCTCGTCACCCACGGCGGCGGCCTCATCGTCTATCCGGAGGGCACGCTCACCCGCGACCCCGATCTCTGGCCGATGCGCGGCAAGACCGGTGCCGTCCGGATCGCGCTCGAGAACGATGTGCCGCTCATCCCGATGGCGCACTGGGGGACGCAGGGGATCATGCCGCGCTACGGCAAGAAGCTCCGGCTCTTCCCACGCACCCGTGTCGATGTGATCATCGGCGAGCCCCTCGACCTCTCCCGGTACCGTGGCAAGCCGATCGACCAGCACCTGCTGCAGCAGGCGACCGAAGAACTCATGCAGGCGATCACGGCGCTCGTCGAAGAGCTCCGCGGCGAGCGCGCGCCGGCGACGCGCTGGGATCCCGCGGCGAACAACCAGAAAGAGACCGGACGGTTTTGAGCGACCCGGCCCTGCAGCCCAACCACTCCCGCCAAGATCCGATCGAGGCCGCTCCGGGCGCTGTCGACACTGCGGCGATCCGCGTGGTGATGCGGACGGCGCAGTCGCGCCGCGTCGCCGTGATCGGTGCCGGGAGCTGGGGGACCACGTTCGCGAAGGTCCTCGCGGAGGGCGGCGCGACCGTCACGATCGGTGCCCGACGACCGGAGGTCGCCCGCGAGATCACCGAGACGAAGCGGAACTCGGGGTACCTGCCCGGCATCAACCTGCCCCGTACGATCACCGCGTCGACCTCCCTCGCGGAGGTGCTCGACGGGGCGGAGCAGGTGTACATCTCGGTGCCGAGCCAGAGCCTTCGCGAGAACCTCATCGAGCTCGCGCCGCTGCTGCCGCCGACGGTGCCGGTCGTCTCGCTGATGAAGGGCGTGGAGCAGTCGACGGGCCTGCGGATGAGCGAGGTGCTCCGTGACGGGCTCGCCATCGACGAGGACCGGATCGCGGTGGCGAGCGGCCCGAACCTCGCGCTGGAGATCGCGCGACGGCAGCCGACCGCAGCCGTCGTCTCATCCACGAGCATCGAGACCGCGACCGCCGTCGCCGCGGTGGCGACGAACCCGTACTTCCGGTCGTTCATCAACACGGACGTCATCGGCACGGAGTTCGGCGGTGTCCTCAAGAACCTCATCGCGGTGGCGATCGGCATCGTGGACGGCGTCGGCTACGGCGAGAACACGAAGGCGTCGATCATCACCCGCGGCCTCGCCGAGATGACCGAGTTCGCGGTGTCCCTCGGCGCGCAACCGTCGACGTTGTCCGGTCTCGCGGGCCTCGGCGACCTCATCGCGACCTGTCAGTCGCCGCTCTCGCGGAACAACACGGCCGGTCGGCTCCTCGGTCAGGGATATCGGTTCGACGAAGTCGTGCGCGCCATGAACCAGACAGCGGAGGGGCTCGCATCGGTTGCGCCGATCCTCACGCTCGCAGCCGCGAACGGCGTAGACATGCCCATCGTGTCGCAGGTCGGCGAGGTGCTCGCCGGTAGGCTCGATCCGCGGAACATCGCCCCGCACCTCACCGAGACCGACGAACCGCAAGGGGAGTAGATGCCGAGCCCGACCACCGTCGCCGTCCTGTTCGGTGGCCGCTCCAGCGAACACGAGATCAGCTGCGTCACCGCCGGTGGCATCATGGCCGCCATCGATCCCGACCGCTTTCGGATCATCCCCGTCGGGATCACCCGGGACGGTGCATGGACGCTGCAGACGGACGATCCGGCCTCCTGGGCGCTCGGCACCGACGAGCACGGCGCGACCGTCCTGCCGACGGTGGCCGACAACGGCAGCCGTGTGCGCCTCCCGGATCGTGCCGGATCGCGGGAACTCACCGTGGTCGACGCGAACGGCGTGACGGCCTCGCTCGGACCGGTGGATGTGGTGTTCCCGATCCTGCACGGCCCGTTCGGTGAAGACGGCACCGTGCAGGGCATGCTCGAGCTCGTCGGGATGCCGTACGTCGGGGACGGCGTGCTCGCCAGCGCGCTCGGCATGGACAAAGCGATGTCGAAGCGGGTGCTGCAGACCGCGGGCATTCGTGTCGCACCGTGGGCCGCTGTTCGGCGCCGTGAGTGGGTCGCCGATCGGGAGGCCGTGGCTGAGTCCGCTGCCGCGCACGGCTTCCCGCTGTTCGTGAAGCCCGCCCGTGCCGGGTCGAGCATGGGCGTCTCGCGAGTGGACGAGCCGTCCGCGCTCGCTCCAGCGCTCGATCTCGCGTTCGAGCACGACAGCACCGTGATCATCGAGCCGCGGATCGTCGGCCGCGAGATCGAGGTCGCGGTGCTCGAGGGTCGCGATGGAACCCCTCGCACGAGCGTCCCTGGCGAGATCGTCGTCGCTCCGGACGGGTTCTACGATTTCGCCGCGAAGTACCTCGGCGGCGATGAGCAGCTGCGGTGTCCCGCGCCGCTCAGCGAGACCGACTCGGATGCGGTGCGGTCGATCGCCGCGCGCGCGTTCGAGGTGCTCGGGTGCGCAGGTCTCGCCCGGGTCGACACGTTCCTCACGGACGACGGATTCGTCGTGAACGAGATCAACACGATGCCGGGCTTCACCCCGCTGTCGATGTACCCGCGATGCTGGGCGGCGACCGGTCTCCCGTACTCGGAGCTCGTCGCGGAGCTCATCGAGCTCGGCCTGGCTGCGGAACGTTAGCCTGCCGGCGTCGCCGCGTCCGACGGTGCGAGGCAGCGGAGTCCGTTCCGCGGAAGCGTCCCGACGGCCGTGCCGATGTCCTGCAGGACCGATGGTGTCGCCCGAGTGCTGTCGATGACGACCTGCACGGCGGGATTACGACCGTAGGTCGTGTAGATCACGTCGTTGCCGCGTGCGTCGCGGATCCAGTCGATCTGGTCGAGCGTGAAGCACGGCAGGTTCGACACGACGGGGACGGCGACGCCGCAGCGGTAGAGGACGGCGGTGGGCGTTCCCCATGCGGCCGTGGACTGCGCGTTCGTGGTGCGCTGCCGGAGCGTTCCGTCGACGGTGCCGGGGAGGCGTACTTGCGCGCCGGCGCAGGCGACGGCGTTCGCGGACGGAGCGGCGCCCATGCTGACCGTGCCCGCGCACCCGGTCAGGCCGACGACGAGGACGGCGGCCGCCGTGAGCACCAGCGGGAGTCGTATGCGGGACCGGTCCATCGCCTCCAGGCTAGCGTTTGAGCGTGCAGGAGACGGATGCGGCGGTCGGCGCCGATGGGACGGTCGGGGCGCTCGGGGAACGTGCGGTGCTCGCGCGGATCGTGGCGCGCCTCCGGTCCGGGGATGCGGCGATCGTCGGACCGGGGGACGACTGCGCCGTCGTTCGAGTGCCGGACGGCCGAACGGTGATCACGACCGACATGATGGTCCACGGCCCTGACTTCCGGTTCGCGTGGTCGGGTCCGGAGGACCTCGGCTGGAAGGCCGCGGCGACGAACCTGTCGGACGTGGCCGCCATGGGCGCGCGGCCGACCGCGCTGCTCGTCGCGCTCGCCGTCCCGCCGACCACACCCGTCGCGGTGTTGGAGGGCTTTGCCGACGGGCTACGGGCCGCATGCGACGCGCTCGCTCCCGGGTGCGGTGTCGTCGGCGGCGATCTCTCGACATCGGAGACGTTCACGGTGACGGTCACGGCGCTCGGCGACCTCGACGGGGGAGCTCCGGTTCTCCGGTCCGGTGCGTCCGTCGGCGATGTCGTCGCCGTCGCTGGAGCGCTCGGTGTCGCTGCCCGCGGGCTTGCGATGCTGTTCCGGCACGGGGTCGACGAGCGCGGCACGCCGGACGCCTCGGTGCTGGCCGATTGGCTGGCGAATGCGGATGAGGGCGCGCGGGAGGCTGTGGCCCGCCAGCGGCGACCGCGTCCGCCGGTCGAGAGCGGCGTTCATGCGAGCCGTGCGGGGGCGACGGCGATGCTCGACCTCTCGGACGGCCTCGCGATCGACGCGAGCCGGCTCGCGGACGCGAGCGCCGTCACGATCGAACTCGATCCCGCGACCGTGCCCGACGGCCCTGAGCTGTACGGCGGCGAGGACCACGGACTCCTCGCAACATTTCCGTCCGATGCCGACCTGCCGGCGCCGTTCCGGGCGATCGGCCGGGTCGTGGCGCGGAGCGCGACAGCCGTGACGCGCGCGGGCGCGCCGGTCGATCCGATCGGCTGGGACCCGTACACCGATTGGGATGGCGCGACCGGCTGACGGACCCACGCCGATCAGGGGGAGGCGGGACGCGCCTCCCACACGATCGTCTCGCCGTACGCGCGGCGTGCGACCCGCTCGAGGGACGACGGCCACCCCGGTTCCGGCGATCGCTTCGCGCGCTCGACGACGACGAGCGCGTCCGGGGTGAGATGCGCCGCAAGCGCCGCCAGAACCGCGTCGAGCTCGGCTGCGGTGCCCTCGTACGGCGGGTCGATGAACACCAGGTCGAACATTCGGGTGGTGGTGCGGAGGTACGCCGCCGCAGGCTGGCCGACGACGGCGATCGATGCCGCGTCGCCGAGGCGCCCGGTCACGGCGTGCGCGTTCTGCCGACACACTGCGACCGCCGCTGCAGCGCCGTCGACGAGCGTGACCTCGGCAGCACCGCGGGAGGCTGCCTCAAGCCCGAGCGCGCCGGTTCCCGCGAACAGGTCCAGCACCGCGGCACCGTCCAGCAGGTCCCGCGCTTCCAGGGAGGAGAAGATCGCTTCTCGGACGCGATCGCTCGTCGGGCGAGTGCCGGACCGTGGAACGCGGAGCGTCAGCGAGCCTGCAGCGCCGGCGATGATGCGCGTCATGCCAGCAACGGTATCGGTCGGTGGGGCGGGCTACCGTTGGAGCATGCCCACGCGTTCCGCAACCGGCGCGGCCTCCGCGCTCGATGAGCGGCTGTCGGCGGTCCTCGGAGGCCGCACCGCGACGGCGTTCGAGCGCGCGTTCGGCTACCGCACGGTGGGTGAACTACTCGACCACGCACCGCGCCGGTACGCCGAGCGCGGAGCCCTGACTGCGCTGGACGAGCTCGCGATCGGCGAGTCCGTGACCATCGTGGCCGAGGTCGTCGCGGTGCAGGAACGCTCGATGCGCGCGCGGCGCGGTTCCATCCTCGAGGCGAAGATCGGCGACGGCGCCGGCCGCTTCCTCACACTCACGTTCTTCAATCAAGGCTGGCGCGCCCGCGACCTTGTTCCCGGCGTTCGCGGCATCTTCGCGGGCAAGGTCGGTGACTATCGCGGCGCGCGGCAGCTCGCGCACCCCGACTACGAGCTCTTCGACGACGATGGTCACGCCGACGCCGGGACGACGTCCGGCGATGCCGCGCTCACCGCCGAGGCGATGCGCCGCGCGCAGCAACCGGTGCCGATCTACCCGGCGACATCGTCGCTCGCGTCATGGCAGATCGCGCGCGCCATCGGGGTCGTGCTCGACACCCTGCCCGAGCTCGAGGATCCCATCGATCCGACCGTGCGCGCCCGACTGGACCTGGTGCCGTACCGCCGCGCGCTCGAACTGTTGCACCGACCCGAGCGCATCGCGGACGTCGCTCGGGCTCGCGCGGCACTGCGCTATCGGGAGGCGCTGGTGCTGCAGACCGCGCTGGTCCGGCGCCGACTCGAGCTGCGCGAAACCGCCGCGACGCCGCGGGTGACGCGACCCGGCGGGCTGCTCGAACGCTTCGATGCGCGTCTGCCGTTCACGCTGACGCCCGACCAGGAGGCGGTCGGCGACGCGATCGGCGCGGATCTCGCCGCGGAGTGGCCGATGCACCGGCTCGTTCAGGGCGAGGTCGGTTCCGGGAAGACGCTCGTCGCGATTCGCGCGATGCTCACGGTCGCCGAGTCCGGTGGGCAGTCGGCGCTCATCGCCCCGACGGAAGTGCTTGCCGCGCAGCACCTGCGCTCCCTCGCGCGGTTCCTCGGCCCCGATCTGCAGGCGGAGCTCCGGCCGGTCATCGTCACCGGCTCGCAAGGGTCGAAGGAGCGGCAGCGTGCCCTGCTCGCTGCGGCGTCGGGTGGGTCACGGATCGTCGTCGGCACCCATGCGCTGCTCGGCGATCGTGTCGACTTCGCGGACCTCGGCCTTGTCGTGGTGGACGAGCAGCACCGCTTCGGGGTCGAACAGCGGGAGGCTCTGCGCACGAAGGGTCGCGTTCCGCCGCACGTCCTCGTCCTCACCGCGACGCCCATTCCCCGCACTGTCGCCATGACAGTCTTCGGCGACCTCGACGTGTCGACGATCGAGGCGGTGCCCGCGGGGCGCCCCGGCGTCGAGACATTCACGGTCCCGCTCCGGGAACATCCGGGCTGGGAGGCGCGGATCTGGAGTCGCACCCGCGAAGAGCTCGACGCGGGGCGGCAGGCGTTCGTCGTCTGCCCCGCGATCGACGATGCGACCGCGGAGGATGACGAGTCCGTACTGCCTCTGGCCGACGTCGACGCGCAGCGCTCGGCGCGGTCGCGGGCCGAAGCGGCTGACGGGGGGCGACCCGACAGCGCTTCGGCTGCCGCCGGCCCAGCCACGGTGGTCGGCACCCTCGAGCGCATCCGTGCGATGCCGGCCTTTGCTGGCCGCCGGGTGGAGGCATTGCACGGACGATTGAGCGCCGACGACAAAGATCGGGTGATGTCCGCGTTCGCGCGCGGCGAGATCGACGTGATCGTCGCCACGACCGTCATCGAGGTCGGTGTCGACGTGCCGAACGCCTCGGTCATGGTCGTGCTCGACGCGGATCGTTTCGGGGTCTCCCAACTGCACCAACTCCGCGGTCGAATCGGGCGGGGGGAACACGCCGGCGTCTGTCTGCTGGTCACGCAGGCGGAAGCCGAAAGCCCGTCTCGTGAGCGCGTCGATGCGGTCGCCGCGTCGAATGACGGGTTCGAACTCGCGCGAATCGACCTCGAGCTCCGTCGCGAGGGCGACGTGCTCGGCGAACGGCAGTCCGGCGGACGCTCGTCGCTGGTGTTCCTCCGCGTCGTTCGTGACGCAGAGGTCATCGTGGACGCCCGACAGGAGGCCGAACGTCTGCTCGGCGCGGATCCGACGCTCGACGCGCACCCGGCGCTCGCCGAGGCGATTGCGCGACGCCTCGCGGCGGATGACGAGGCGTTCCTCGGCAAGAGCTGAGGGCATTCGCCCGTCGCCGATAGGCTCGGCGCATGACCCAGATCGCTGTCGTGCCCGGCTCGTTCGACCCGGTCACCCTCGGTCACCTCGACGTGATCCGTCGGGCAGCGCAGATCTTCGAGCAGGTCCACGTGCTCGTCGTGCACAACCCGGACAAGAAGCCGGCCATGTTCGAAGCGGGCGAGCGCGTGCGACTGATCCGCGCCTCCCTGGAGGAACTCGGCGAAGTCGGCGATGTCCGTGTCGGCGAATGGACCGCCGGGCTGCTCGTCGACTACTGCCGGTCCGTCGGGGCGACCGTCCTCGTGAAGGGCGTGCGCTCCGGCGAGGACGTCGCGTATGAGACGCCGATGGCGATCATGAACCGGCACCTTGCCGACGTCGAGACGGTGTTCCTGCTCCCGGACGCGGGCCGGTCGCACGTGTCCAGCTCGCTGATCCGGCAGGTGTCGTCACTCGGCGGCGACGTGACGCCGTACGTGCCGCGCGTTGTCGCAGCGGCGCTCGCAGCGCGCTGACGGCGTTCATGGCGGCGTCTGGTCGCCGATCTGCCGCCGCTTCGACGGTCACGCGGTAGGCTGGTCAACCGTGTCCAGCCCGGCCTCGAACCCGTACGCCATCCGTATCCGCGACCTCGCGCAGCGTCCCGGCGAGATGCGCACGCTCGAACGTGACATCACGGTTCCAGAGACGCTGGGCGCCGGGCAGATCGTCGTTCCCGAGGGCGCGACGCTGCAACTCGATCTCCGTCTGGAGAGTCTGCACGAGGGAATCCTCGTCAGCGGGCACGCGAGCGCAGAGGCCGTCGGCGCATGCAGTCGGTGCCTGATCGAGATCACCGAACCGGTCGAGGTCGATTTCGCCGAACTGTTCGCGTATGATGCTTCGGAGGATTTCGACTACCAGGTTCACGATGATCACGTGGATTGTGAACCAGTGGTTCGAGACGCGGTAGTGCTGTCGCTTCCGTTCCAGCCGGTCTGCCGACCGGACTGTCCAGGCCTTGACCCGGTAACGGGTGAGCGTCTGGCTGACGTCGGCGAGCGTGCGGCTCCTGAGCAGATCGACCCCCGGTGGGCGGCGCTGCAGGAACTGCGCGCGAACGGCGGAGCGAACACCGACGCCGAGCCGACCGAGCGCTGACAGTCCAGCGCCAGCCCACGAGGACCTGATGTTCAGCGCGAGCTGACGAAACAGAGAGAGAAACCCATGGCCGTTCCCAAGCGCAAGCAGTCCCGCGCGAACACCCACGCACGCCGCTCGCAGTGGAAGGCGGCGCCCATCGCGCTCGTCAAGACCATCGAGAACGGCAAGGTCGTCTACAGCCTCCCGCACCGCGCGCGGGTCGTCGAAGACTCCGCGGGCACCCCGCTGTACATGGAGTACAAGGGCCGCAAGGTCGCTGACGTCTGATCGACGTTCACTGATGTCCGCTTCGTCCGGTTCCGCTGGCGTTTCGCCCGCGCAACCGGACGTTGCGCGTCTCCGGGACATCCTCGGCGCCGACATCGACCTGGACCTGCTCGAGGTCGCGCTGACGCATCGGTCGTACGCGTATGAGCACGGCGGCCTCGCGCACAACGAACGTCTTGAGTTCCTGGGCGACTCGATCCTGGGCCAGGCGGTCACCGTCAAGCTCTTCCGATCCTTCCCAGACCTCGATGAGGGCGAACTCGCCAAGCGCCGCGCCAGTCTCGTGTCGACCGTCGCCCTCGCCGAGATCGCGAGAATGATCGGCCTCGGCGAGTACGTTCACCTCGGTCGCGGCGAGATTCTGACGGGCGGACGCGACAAGTCGTCGATCCTCGCGGACACGGTCGAGGCGATCATCGGGGCGTCGTTCCTCTCCGCCGGGCCGGACGCGACGACCGATCTCGTGCTCCGGCTCGTCGACCCGCTCTTCGTCGACCCGGAGCGGTTCGGGGCGGCAATGGATCCGAAGACCAGCCTGCAAGAGCTGGCGGCGTCGCTCGGCCTCGGCAACCCCGTGTATCGGATCGCCGACGAAGGCCCCGACCACGACAAGACCTTCCACGCGACAGTCGTCCTCGCGGGCGACGAGGTATCCGTCGGAACGGGCTCCAGCAAGAAGAGCGCAGAGATGGCGGCCGCGCTGGACGCATGGACCCGTCTCTCCGGCCGAGCGGAGCGGACCGCCTAGGTGCCGGAGCTCCCAGAGGTCGAGGTCGTTCGGGCCGGCCTCGAACCGGCGGTGACCGGTGCCACGATCCTCGACGCGGTTGTTCGAGACCCGCGCGCGCTCACGCGCCACGACGGGTCAGCCGCTGATTTCACGGAACGCCTCGTCGGTCGAACCATCGCCGCCGCCGTCCGCCGCGGAAAATTCATCTGGATGCCGCTGTCCGCGGACGAGGCGCTCGTCGCACACCTCGGCATGAGCGGTCAGATCCTGCTCCGCCGCGACGCTGATGTCGCGCTCCCGACGCACGCGCGGATCGTGCTCGACGTTGCGCCGGTCACGGTCGATGCCGCCGGTGCTCGCGAGGCGCCCGTGCAACTCGTGTTCGTCGACCAGCGCACCTTCGGTTCCATGGCGATCGACCCGATGCTGCCGACGATCGACGACGAACCGGCCGGCTACGCGGGCAGAGCCGATGCCGTGGATTCGAACGCAACCTGGCGTCGCCGCATCCCGCAGCAGGTGTCACACATCGCGCGCGATCCGCTCGACCCAGCGTTCGATGACGATCGCTTCGTCGCACTGGTGGGTCGTCGGCGTTCCGGCATCAAGCGGATCCTCCTTGACCAGGGAATCGTCAGCGGCATCGGCAACATCTACGCCGACGAGTCGCTCTGGGGGGCGCGCCTCCACGGCGAATGGCCGGGCGATCGGCTTCCGCGCGCGCGCGTCCGGGTGCTCCTCGACGAGGTGCGCAGCGTGCTCCGGCGCGCCCTCGAGGATGGTGGAACGAGCTTCGACGCGCAGTACGTCAACGTCAACGGACAGTCGGGGTACTTCTCGCAGCGCCTCGCGGTCTACGGGCAGCAGGGGAGGCCGTGCCGGCGCTGTGGCGCGACCATCGTTCGCGAAGCCTTCATGAACCGCTCGAGTCATCGATGCCCCGTGTGCCAGCGCCGTCCACGCGCTGCGCTGCGTTAGCCTGACCGCACGATTCGTCGTCAGGAGTGCCGTGTACTTGAAGAGCCTGACCCTGCGGGGCTTCAAGTCGTTCGCCCAGCCGACCACCTTCGCACTGGAACCGGGAGTGACCTGCATCGTCGGTCCGAACGGGTCCGGCAAGTCCAACGTCGTCGACGCGCTCGCCTGGGTCATGGGCGAACAGGGCGCGAAGACCCTGCGCGGCGGAAAGATGGAAGACGTCATCTTCGCCGGAACCTCGACACGGGGGCCCCTCGGTCGGGCGCAGGTCACTCTGACGATCGACAACAGCGACGGGGCCCTGCCGATCGAGTACACCGAGGTCACGATTTCCCGCACGCTGTTCCGCAACGGTGGGAGCGAATACGCGATCAACGGCGAGTCGTGTCGTCTCCTGGATGTCCAGGAGCTCCTCAGCGACACCGGGCTCGGGCGAGAGATGCATGTCATCGTCGGTCAGGGACAACTCGACCGCGTGCTGCACGCCACCCCGGAGGATCGACGCGGGTTCATCGAGGAAGCCGCCGGGATTCTCAAGCACCGTCGTCGCAAAGAGAAGACCGTTCGCAAGCTCGAGGCGATGCAGACCAATCTCACCCGGCTCTCCGACCTTGCGGGCGAGCTCCGTCGGCAGCTGAAGCCGCTCGGACGGCAGGCCGAGGTGGCACGCCGCGCGCAGACCGTCGCCGCGGTCGCGCGCGATGCCAAGGCGAGGATCATGGCGGAGGACGCGGTGCGCCTCCGGCACGAACTCGCGGAGCACCTGGGCGTCGAAACGGGGCAGAAGTCCGAACGGATCGTCGTGCAGGAGCAGCTCGAGCAGGTCCGGCTGCGGCAGCAGCACATCGAGCAGACCATGGTGTCCGACGACGTCGACCGAGCTCGGACCGTGGTCCACGGTCTCGAAAGCGTTCAGGAGCGCGTGCAGAGCCTCGGTGCGCTCGCCCGGCAGCGCCTCGTGTTCCTGGCGCAGCAGGCCGAGGCGCCGGAGCCGGGCCCGCGTGTCACGCCCGATCAGGTGGAGCGATCCCGCACCGAGGCCGCGCGCCTCGAAGCGGAAGCCGACGGGCGCGCCGGCGACCTCACCGCCGCACACCAGCTGGTCGCCACGACGCGCGCCGAGCTCGACGCGCTCGACGAGCAGATCGCCGCGCAGAGCGCGCTCGTGACCGCGCACGACCTCGAAGCGCAAGCGCGCGCGAACCGCGTGCAGCAAGCCGAAGCCGCACAGGCGGCCGCCAGTGCGGACCTCGCGCGACGACAGCGCGCCCTCGCCGATGCCGTCGCCCGGGCCGACCTCGCGGACGCTGCGCTCGCCGCCCTGCCCGCCGACCCCGGCGCCGAAGCGGATGAGACGGTGCTCGCGCATGCACTCGAGGTCGCACGCGCCGCCCAGCAGGCCGCGCAGAGCGAGCGCGACGCCGCCCGTGACGCCCTGCACGCGCTCGAACGGGAGCGGGACGCGCTCGACGCCCGCGTGCACGCGCTCGCGCTCGCGCTCGATGTCCGCGACGGAACCCAGGCCCTCATCAGCGCCAGTCGCCCAGGGGTCGGCACACGGCTCTCGGACGCCATGCGGGTGACGCCCGGGTATGAGGCAGCCGTCGCCGCCGCGCTCGATGTGCTCGTCGATGCAGTGGTCGTCGACTCGCTCGCCGACGCCCGCGCCGCTGTCGACTACGCGCGGAACAGCGACATCGGAGCGATCACCGCGGTGCTCGCGGACAACGGCACACCGGACTCGCTCGCTGCCGCGCCCGCCGGGACCACGGTGGCTGCGGACGTGGTCACCGGGCCGCCAGTCGTCCGCGCCCTACTGTCCCGGACACTCATCGTCGAGGCCGATCAGGTCGATCCGGAGGCGCTCCTCGCCTCCCAGCCGGATCTCGCGCTCGTGACCCGCGCCGGCGACATTCTGTCGACGACGATTGTCCGTGGCGGGGGAGCACGTCGCACCTCGCGAATCGAGATCGCCGCTCAGCATGAGGATGCGACGATGCGGCTCGCGGCAATGGCGACGGACGTGGCGGCGGCGACCGAGCGCCTCCAGATCGCGCGGGCGACGGTGGACGCGTCGCGGAATGCCGCCGACGAGGCGGAGCGCGCGCTGCGCTCGTACACGACGGCCAAGGCCGCGTATGACCGGAGCAGCGCCTCGGCGCGAGCGACCGCGACGACGGCGCATGCGGAGGTCGAGCGCCTGGAACAGGCGTTGGCCGAGTCTGGCCCCGCCGCCGACGAGGCGGAGCGCGCGCTCGCGGACGCGCGTGCCGCCGTCGACGCGTTTGCAGGGACGCCGCGCCCAGTCGTCGATGCGACCGGCCGACCGGCGCTCGCGGCTGCCCTCGAGCAGGCGCGTGCCGCGGAGATCGAGCAGCGCATTGTCATCGAGACCGTCCGCGAGCGGGCGCGAAGCGAACGGGATCGCGCGGCGCGCCTCGGCCGGCAGTTGGAGGCCGAACGCCAGGCGTCGCTCGAGCGCGCTCGAGCGCAGGTCGTGCGTCGTCGCGCGATGGCGACAGCCGAGAGCGTGCTCGCCGACCTCCCGCTCCTCGCTCACGGCATCGATCGGTCGCTCGCGGCCGCACGGGCAGCGCTGCAGGAGGCTGAGACGGCTCGCGCCGCTCGCAACACCGAGCTGGTCGAGATCCGAGCGCGGGAACGATCCCTGCGCGAGCGTGTGCAGACCATCGCGGACGGGCTCCACGGGCTCGAGATGCAGATCTATGAGAAGCGGCTGCACCTGTCGTCCCTCGTCGACCGTGTCGCGAGCGAGCTCGGCGTGGATGAATCGGTGCTCGTGGCTGAGTACGGGCCGGACCAGCCGGTGCCGACCGGCGGTACGGATGAGGACGGCTCCCCGCAGACAGTCCCGTACGTGCGCGCCGAGCAGGAGCGTCGGCTTCGCGACGCGGAACGCGATCTGGCGCAGCTCGGCAAGGTCAATCCGCTGGCGCTCGAGGAGTTCCAGGCGTTGGAGCAGCGGCACGCGTTCCTGACCGAGCAGCTCGCGGACCTCACGAAGACCCGAGCAGACCTGCTCACGATCATCGAGGAGCTCGATGGCAAGATGCAGGCGATCTTCGCCGCCGCGTTCGAGGACACGCGGCGCGCGTTCGACGAGGTGTTCCCGATCCTGTTCCCAGGCGGATCGGGAACGATCACGCTCACCGATCCCGGTGCGCTGCTGACCACCGGCGTCGATGTGCAGGTCCGGCCCGCGGGGAAGAAGATCGACCGGCTCACGCTGCTCTCCGGCGGTGAGCGCTCGCTCGCGGCGATTGCGCTGCTTGTCGCGATCTTCACGGCGCGGCCGAGCCCGTTCTACATCATGGACGAGGTGGAGGCGGCGCTCGACGACGCGAACCTCGGTCGACTCCTCACGGTGTTCGGACGCCTTCGTGCCTCGTCGCAGCTCATCGTGATCACCCATCAGAAGCGCACGATGGAGATCGCGGATGCGCTGTACGGCGTGTCCATGCGGCAGGACGGGGTTTCTGCGGTTGTTGGCCAGCGAGTACAGACCCGCGAGCCCGCGGAGGCGGTGGCCTGACCGCGGCGAGCTCACGCTACGAGGCGTCCTCGCAGGTCCCAATGCGGCCTGACGGCATCGCCCCGTTACACGTTCCGAATCCGCCGCGCGCTGACGATCAGGCTTGCAGCCGTAGCGACCGCGATCACCGTCACGATCACGCCCAGCGAGATGCCGATCGGGATTTCTGGTGCCCATTCGATTGGCGCACCCCCGTTGATGAACGGGAGCGTGTTCTCGTGCATGGCGTGCAGGACCAGCTTGACGGCGATGAATGCCAGGATGACGGCGAGGCCCTGGCCGAGGAACACGAGCCGTTGCAGGAGTCCGGCGATGAGGAAGTAGAGCTGCCGGAGCCCGATGAGCGAGAACGCGTTCGCCGTGAACACGATGAACGCGTCCTGGGTCAGGCCGAAGATCGCCGGGATCGAGTCCAGTGCGAACAGCACGTCGGTGAGACCGATCGCGACCATGGCGATGAACATCGGGGTGAGCATCCGGCGGCTGCCGACGATCGTCGTCAGGCGATCTCCGTCGAACTCGGGTGCCGTCGGGATCACGCGGCGAAGCACGCGAACGACTCGGGACTCCTCGTCCGCGGAGACGTCGTCGTGCGTGCCGCGCGCCTGCGTCCACGCGAGCCAGAACAGGAGCGCACCGAACAGGTAGAACACCCACGAGAAGGCGCTGATGATCGCGACCCCGAGCGCGATGAACAGCCCGCGCGCGAGCAATGCGATCGCGACACCGACGAGCAGCACCTTCTGCTGATTCGAACGCGGGACCGCGAAGGCATTCATGATCAGCAGGAAGACGAACAGGTTGTCGACGCTCAGCGCCTTCTCGGTCAGCCAACCGGCGAAGTACGCGCCTCCCGCATCATGGCCGCCGAACACCCAGATGCCGACGCCGAACAGGATGGCGATCGCAACGGAGATGGCGGACCAGACCGCAGCCTCCCGCATCGAGGGTTCATGCGGAGTGCGAACGTGCGCGATGAAATCGAACGCGAGCAGCGCGACGATTCCGACGATCGTGGCGATCCAGACGAGGGGAGTGACGTCCATGCGGGTCCTTCAGTGCGGTCGCGTGCGCGACGAGCGACTGAAGGTCTCTTCCACGAGCTCCGCACCGCGGGTCTCGCCGATGCCCCGGGTGCGGGTCGATCCACACCGTATTGACGAGACATGCGCTTGGGAATACTCCCCTTCGTGACACCGATCGTACCGCGTCGTGGGGCGTGACGGCCGCCGACGTGGGTGCGCATGGCCCCGGCATCGTCCGGTGGCCCGGTCCTAAGCTTGGAACCATGCCGAGTTCCTGGTCGTTGTCATCCCGCCTTCGAGGGCTGTTCCAGCGTCGGACGATCGACGAGACCACATGGGACGACCTGGAGACGGCGATGATCGGCGCTGACTTCGGCCCGGACGTCACCGAGGAGATCATCGACGACCTCCGCGCGCGCGTCGATCGGTATCAGACGACTGACCCTGCTGATCTCAATCGAATGCTCCGCGAGGTGCTCGAAGAGCGGCTCTCCAAACTGGACACCACGCTCAAGCTCTCGAATCGGCCCGCCGTCGTGCTCGTCGTCGGAGTCAACGGGGTTGGCAAGACCACGACGATCGGGAAGTTCGCCAAATTCCTCCGCTCCTACAACCGGACCGTGCTCATCGGCGCGGCGGACACGTTCCGCGCTGCCGCGGTCGAGCAGGTCGCGACGTGGGCCGCGCGAGCCGGCGTCGACGTGGTGCGGCCGGCCCAGGCAGGGCAGGATCCCGCCTCGGTCGCGTACCAGACCGTCGAGCGCGCGATGCGGGAGGGCGTCGAGATCGTGGTCATCGACACTGCCGGGCGACTGCACACGAAGGCCGGTCTCATGGATGAGCTCGCCAAGATCAAGCGCGTCGTCGAGAAGCAGACGGAGATCGCCGAAGTGCTCCTCGTGCTCGACGCCACCACCGGGCAGAACGGACTGAACCAGGCGCAGGCGTTCATCGACGGCGCCGGAGTCACAGGACTCGTGATCACGAAGCTCGACGGATCGGCGAAAGCGGGGTTCGTGATCAGCGTCCAGGACAAGACGGGAATCCCGATCAAGCTCATCGGTCAGGGTGAGGGGATCGGCGACCTGACCGGGTTCACGCCCCACGTCTTCGTGGAGAATCTCGTCGGCTGACAGCGGTTGCTGGATAGTTCCTGCGCAACGCCTGCGAGCGAGGTCTACCGTCGGGGCCGTCCCCCAGAAAGGAGACCTGCAATGCCTGTCCTCTTCATTATTCTGCTGATCCTGGGTCTTGCATTCTTGTTCGGCGGCATCTTCGTCGCCGCGCTGAAATTCATGATCGCAGTCGGCATCATCCTGCTCATCATCGGCATCATCGGCTGGATCTGGCGGAGCTTCACCGGCCGTCGCGTCTGACGACAGCCGAGAGCACCGCGTCCGGCGCCATCGCTGCGTCCGGACCGACCAGCCCGATCAGGACCCGTGGCCAGCCCCGCAGTGCGGAGCTGGCCACGATCCGTTTCCCGCAACGAATTCCCGTGTGTCCGAGCGCGGTCGACCGGCTTAGAGCGCCTGCCGCCCCGGTGCTGCGTCGAGCAGGTGCCGCAAGTGCTCGGGGACGGTGCCCCCGCGGGCCTCGGTCGCCCGTGCCCACAGTCGCCCCGCACGGTACGACGATCGAACCAGCGGTCCTGCGAGCACACCCGCGAAGCCCATCGACTCCGCGACTTCGCGCAGTTCGACGAACTCGTCCGGCCGCACCCAGCGTGCAACGGGCAGATGCCGCGGCGATGGCCGGAGGTACTGCGTCAGGGTGATGATGTCGGTCCCCGCGTCGCGGAGCCGCTGCAGCGCGTCCTCGATCTCCGCGCGCTCCTCGCCCATCCCCAGGATCAGGTTCGACTTCGTCACGAGACCGGCGTCGTGTCCCTGCCTGATGACATCGAGCGACCGCTCGAACCGGAATGCCGGACGGATTCGCTTGAAGATCCGCGGCACCGTCTCGACGTTGTGGGCGAATACCTCCGGCGCCGCCGAGAACACCTCGGCGAGCTGGTCCGGCAGGCCGTTGAAGTCGGGCACGAGGATTTCGACGCCCGTGCCGGGGGAGTGCTCGTGGATCGCGCGGATTGTCTCTGCGTAGAGCCACGCGCCTCCGTCGTCGAGGTCATCCCGGGCCACGCCGGTCACCGTGGCGTAGCGGAGACCCATGCGGGCGACGGAATCAGCGACGCGCCGGGGTTCGTCCCGGTCGAGCGGCTCCGGCTTGCCGGTGTCGATCTGGCAGAAGTCGCAGCGGCGCGTGCACTGCGAGCCACCGATGAGGAACGTCGCTTCCCGGTCCTCCCAGCATTCGAAGATATTCGGGCAGCCCGCTTCCTGGCAGACCGTGTGCAGCCGCTGATCGTGCACGAGCCCCGTCAGTTCGCGGTAGGCGGGGCCCTGCGTCGCGCGGGTCTTGATCCACGCCGGCTTCGTCTCGATCGGGGTGGCCGCGTTCCGCGCTTCGACGCGCAGCATGCGCCGGCCCTCGGGGGCGAGCGTCATGCCGAGACTCCCGCCGCTACGGGCGCGTGCGCCGGGGTGGGCGCATCGGTCCGGAGGCTCGTCGTGGCCTGCGCGATCCGGTGACCGCTGCGCATGCCGTCGACCGCGGCGACGATCCGCGTTGCCACGGTGTCGGCGATGTCCGCAACGTCGATCGTTCGTCCGGCCTCGTGGCTCAGGGTGGTCACGCCCGCGTCGCTGATGCCGCAGGGGACGATCGCGTCGTACGGTGCGAGGTCATTCGTGCAGTTGATGGCGATGCCGTGACTGGAGATCCCTTCGGCCACATGCAGCCCGATCGCAGCGACTTTCGCCGTGGTGCCGTCGGGGTGCCGGACCCACGCACCACTGCGGCCGTCAACACGCTCCGCGCGCACCCCCACGGACGCGGCCACGTCGATCAGGACCTGCTCGAGATCGCGCACCCATGCGACCACGTCGAGAGGGTCGCTCAACCGGACGATCGGGTACGCGACGAGTTGTCCTGGACCATGCCAGGTGATGCGGCCGCCCCGATCGACGTCGACCACGGGAGAGCCGTCGCTCGGGAGGTCGCTCGGTTGCGTCCGTCGGCCCGCCGTGTAGACAGACGGGTGCTCGCAGAGGACGACGGCTCCGGAGGATCGGCCGGCTGCGACCTCGCGCCGGAGGTGCTGTTGCAGGGCGAGCCCGTCCAAATACGGCAGGAGCTCTGGGACGCGAACGATCTGCAATTCCGCCATGGGGCAACTCTAAGCGGGTTTCTGGATCCGGTCTACCAACGCGCACAGTCGTCGGCTGACGGCGGTGCGAGTGGGAGCCCGCCGCCCGGGAGGGACACCGGTAGAATTGGCGGACCATGGCGCAATTCGGCTCACTTTCCGACCGGCTCACCGAGACCTTCCGCAACCTCCGCTCGAAAGGGCGGCTGACGCCCGCAGATGTCGACGGGACGGTCCGCGAGATTCGGCGCGCGCTGCTCGACGCCGATGTGGCGCTGGAGGTCGTCAAGGCCTTCACCGCGGCGATCCGCGAGCGCGCGCTGTCGGACGAGGTCAACAAGGCGCTGAATCCGGCCCAGCAGGTCGTTCAGATCGTCAATGAGGAGCTCATCGAGATCCTCGGGGGACAGCAGCGCCGACTCGAGTTCGCGAAGCGACCGCCGACCGTCATCATGCTCGCCGGCCTCCAGGGCGCGGGAAAGACAACGCTCGCCGGCAAGCTCGGAAAGTGGCTCAAGAAGGACGGCCACACCCCGATGCTCGTCGCCGCAGACCTGCAGCGTCCGAACGCCGTGACCCAGCTCCAGGTCGTCGGCGAGCAGGCCGGTGTCGAGGTCTACGCGCCTGAGCCGGGAAACGGTGTTGGTGACCCCGTCAAGGTCGCGCGCAACGCGCTGAAGGTCGCCGTCGACCGGCAGTTCGACACGGTCATCGTGGACACCGCGGGCCGTCTCGGCGTCGACGCCGAGCTGATGAAGCAGGCGGCGAACATCCGGAAGGCCGTCGACCCGGATGAGGTCCTGTTCGTCATCGACGCGATGATCGGGCAGGACGCGGTCGCGACCGCGCGTGCCTTCCAGGACGGCGTCGACTTCACGGGCGTTGTGCTGTCCAAACTGGACGGCGACGCCCGTGGTGGGGCTGCGCTGTCCGTCGCGAGCGTCACCGGGCGTCCGATCATGTTCGCGTCGACCGGAGAAGGGCTCGACGACTTCGAGCCGTTCCACCCGGACCGGATGGCAAGCCGCATCCTCGACCTCGGCGACATCCTCTCGCTCATCGAGCAGGCGCAGCAGGCCTTCGACGAGGAAGAGGCGCGGAAGGTCGCGGAGAAGATCGCGACCGAGACCTTCACGCTGAACGACTTCCTCGGGCAGATGCAGCAGCTGCGCAAGGCCGGATCGATCAAGGGCATGCTCGGAATGCTCCCCGGTGCACGTGGCATGCGGGAGGCCCTCGACAACTTCGACGAGCGCGAGATCATCCGGACCGAGGCGATCATCCAGTCGATGACGCCGCAGGAACGCGAACTGCCGAAGCTGCTGAACGGCTCCCGTCGGCTTCGCATCGCGAAGGGTGCCGGCACCACGGTGACCGAGGTCAACTCGCTCGTCAACCGATTCGAGCAGGCCGCGAAGATGATGAAGACCGTCGCCCGCGGCGGCGTGCCGCAGGTTCCCGGCATGGGTCCTGTGCCCGGAATGCATGGCGGCCGGAAGGCCCAGCCCGGCAAGAAGAAGTCGAAGGCCGGGAACCCGGCGAAGCGTGCGGCGCAGAATGCCGCGATCGCATCCGGACAGCCCGCTCCCGTCCCTGCGGCGCCAGCCGGATCGGGATTCGGGTTCGGTCGCCGCGGCGGCAGTGCCGACGGCGAACCCGTCGGCAAGCAGCCGACGCAGGAAGAGCTCGCAGCGCTGAACAAGTTCCTCGGACGCTGACGTCCCGCCCCGCACGTGCCTGATCCGGTGAGGTCGGGCACCAGGTGGCGCCCTCGCACGCCCGTACCCGCTTGACTGAGTTCCCCTCATCGCGCGTCGTCAATCGGGCTGGCGCGTGCCACACTCGTGGTGCAGGGGTTCGACCAGTGACGTTCGAGCACTTCTTGTCAGACACGCACAAAAGCGGGGCAGTGCAGTGGTCCGGGATCCATCATCCGAGGGGGTCCGGCGCCGGGCTACGGTGGTGACGCTCGCTAGGGAAAAGAGGATACGCATGCAGCTGGTCGTGCGCGGGACATCCGCACCGCTCGTCGGAGAACTCGACATCCCGGTCTCGAAGTACCACGCGCATCGAGCGCTCGTGCTCGCGTCGTTGGCTGAGGGAACGAGTGTCGTCTCGGGGATCAGCACGACCCGTCAAGTGGAGTGGACCGTCGGCACGCTGCGCGCGCTCGGGGTCGATATTCGCCGGCGCGGAAATGACTACCTCGTCACTGGTCTCGGCGGGCGCTATCAGGCCGATCCGACGGTCGTCGATCATGGCAGTCGTGGCGCGGACGGCCTGCTGAACATGGGCTCGTCGGGCACGACCCTGTACTTCATGACCGGACTCGCGTCGCTCGCGGACCGACCCATGACGCTCACCGGCATGAAGTACTTCCAGCGTCGCCCGATCAAAGCCCTGCTCAATTCGCTGACGCAGATGGGGGTCGAGCTCAGCTCGACGAACGACTGCCCGCCGATCACCGTGCAGCCGCGCCGTCCGCGCGGCGGCGATGTCTCGATCGCCGGCACCCTCTCGCAGTGGGTGTCGGGCCTCCTGCTCGTGGCGCCGTTCGCAGAACAGGAGACGCGCCTCCACATCACCGGCGGGCGCCTCAATGAGCAGCCGTACGTCGAGCTCACCATCCGCATGATGCGACAGTTCGGCCTGACCGTCGAGGTCTCCGACGATTGGCTCGAGTATCGGATCCCTGCGGGTCAGCGGGCGACCCCGCACGATTACGTGATCCCGCCCGACATCGGCTCGGCGGCATTCGGCATCGCCGCTGCGGGCATCCGCGAGTCGAACGTTCTGCTGCGCGGCATGACCTCGTTCCGGACCAGCGAGACAGACCATCCCGAGTCCGAGTTCCTCGATATCGCCAGCGCGATGGGCGTGCCAATGCGCATCGACGAAGAGACCGGGTTCGTGCGCATCGAACACGATGGTTCACCGCTCGCACCGCTGGATATCGACTGCCAGCCCATCCCGGACCTCCTGCCGATCCTCGCCACGATGGCCACGTTCGCGGAGGGGACCTCTCGGCTCTGGAACGTTGCACACATTCGCCTGAAGGAATCGGACCGGGTCGCGGCGATGCTGCAGTTGAACCGGATGGGCGGCCGGGCCGAGCAAGGCGCCGACGAACTCCGGGTCACCGGCGTCGAGCGGCTCGTCGGCTCCCCGATGTCCTCGTTCAACGATCACCGGGTCCTCATGTCACTCGCGGTCGCCGCGTCGAAGGCTGACGGGGTGTCGGCGCTGACCTACCCGCGTGCCTACCGGATCTCCTACCCGACATTCCTCGAGGCGATGAACTCGGTCGGACTCGAGATGGAGGTCGGCGACGCCGAGCAGGCATTCGCTGCGCACGCTGCAGAACAGAGCGCCGAACTCGAGGACGAGGACGGCGTCGAGGAGACGACGGACGAGCTGGCACGTGCCGGCATCGACGCGGAGCCGCTCGTCCTCAGCGAGCGCGTGCGCGCACTCAGCGAAGACCGGCCGAACGATCCCGCGGTGATCGAGGTCGGCGGTCCGACGCCGCTCGAGACCACATGGAAGGAACTCCAGGACGAGGCGGACCGGGTGTCGGCCCTGCTCCTCGAGCTCGGAGTGCGTCCGGGTGAATCGGTCGCCATGCAGCTGCCGAACTGGCGCGAGTTCGTCTCCATCACGCTGGGAGCCATCCAGATCGGCGCCGTCGCGACACCGATCATGCCCGTGTTCGGTCCGCGCGAGACCACCATGACCCTGGCGCGGTCGCGTGCGCGCGTCGTGTTCCTCCCGAACGTCTTCCGGAAGCGCCGACCCGCGCTGGAACTGCTCGACGTCGTCGACGAGGCGCGCGCGCAGCGCCGGCGTCTTGCCGTCGAACACGTGATCGTGATCCGGTCGGAGGCTCGTGGTCACGCGGACACACCGACGAACCTGCCGCCGATGCCCGCCGATGCGACCGAGCGCGTGGCCGCGTCTGAATGGAACTGGCGGTATTTCGACACCGCGCTCGAGTCGGTCGAGCCCGACGTCGAGCAGATCCGGAGCCTGTCCCCGGCGCCGGATGACATCTGTCAGCTCCTGTTCACATCCGGCACCACGGGTGAGCCGAAGGGCGTGCAGCATCCGCATCGAACCCTCGGCATCGCGACCGCGCTGCACGTCGCGCAGACCGGCTTGACGAGCGACGACCGGATCTACATCCCGTCGCCACTTGCACACCAGACCGGCTTCCTGTACGGCATGTTGCTGGCGTTCCGGCTCGGTGCCGCCCAGGTGATCCAACCCGTCTGGGATGCGAGCGCAGCGCTCGACCAGGCGTTCGGCGCGGCGCGCGCGACGTTCGTGCAGTGCGCAACCCCGTTCCTCACCGACCTCGTCGATCTGGTCGAGGCGGGGGCGCCAGCGCCCGAGTCGCTCCGCATCTTCGTCCCCACGGGTGCAGCTGTTCCGCGGGCGCTCGCCCAGCGCGCGAGTTCCGTGCTCGGATCGGCAATCCTCGGAGCGTTCGGCACCAGCGAGACATGCCTCGGGGCACTGTCGAGCCCCGACGACGACCCCGCCGACGCCTACGGCCATGACGGTCGCGCGCTCCCGGGGATTCGAATCCGCATCGTCGACGACGAGGGGCGAGAACTGCCTCCCAACACCGAGGGCAATTTCGAGCTCCACTCGCCGACCATGTTCGACGGGTACCTGGACCGACCCGACCTCACCGACGACGTCTTCACCGAGGACGGCTGGTACCGCACCGGTGACCTCGCGAAGCTGTCCGACAAGGGCTTCCTCTCGATCACCGGTCGCGTGAAGGACGTCATCAACCGCGGTGGCGAGAAGATCCCGGTCGTCGAGATCGAGAACCTCCTGTACCAGCACCCGCTCGTCACGGACGTAGCGATCGTCGCGATGCCGGACGAGCGACTCGGCGAGCGCGCGTGCGCGTATGTCGTGCTTGCGCGCCATGACGAACCCCTGACGTTCGACGCGATGCAGCAGTACCTGGAGCACGCGAACGTGTCGAAGTACTACTGGCCGGAGCGGCTCGAGTACATCGGCGAGCTGCCGCGCAACGCCGTCGGGAAAGTGCAGAAGAATGTCCTGCGGGAGCACGCTGCCGCGCTCGTTGCCACGAAGGAGAACTGACACATGACGACCTTTGACGAGGCCGCCTTCCAGCGTCTGAAGACCGAGGTCACCGAGTGGGTCCGCGGTCCGGGAGAGGACTGGGCCGACGAGATCGAGCGGAGCGGCGCGGTGCCGCCGGCGCTGTTCGCCGAGCTGAAGGACAAGGGGTGGCTGTCGCTCGCCGCACCGGCCGAGCTCGGTGGTCAGGGCATCCCGTTCTCGCGCTACCTCGAGATCATGGAGATCATCAGTCGCTCGCACGCGTCCATCCGGATGATCGTGCACGTCATCAACGGCACATGGCGTGCCATGGCGCCGTACGCGACGCCTGAGCAGCTCGAGCAGGTCGTCAAGCCCTCGGTAGCCGGCGACAAGCTCGTCGCCTTCACGCTCACCGAGGCGACGGCAGGCACCGGTGCGGACATCCGGACGACCGTGCGGCGCGAGGGCGACGTCTATGTGATGAACGGCGAGAAGCACCTCATCACGTTCGGCGTGAAGTGCGACTACTGGCTCATCGCCGCGCGCCTTGAGGGCACGACCGGTCAGGACGGCACGGTCGCGTTCCTCATGCCGAACAACGGCCTCCCGGGTGCCGAGGTGATCGATGACTCCGACACCATGGGCATTCGTGGCACGGACCACGCGATCCTGCGGTTCACGGACGTCCCCGTCCCGGCGTCCGCGCTCCTCGGGCAAGAAGGACAGGGCCTCGAGGTCGCCCTCGGCGGCTTCCTGCTCCCGAGCCGCGTGTCGGTCGCGATGAGCGCGGTCGGTCTGGCGGAGCGTGCGAACGAGCTCGCCGTGGAATACGCCAACACGCGGGAGACCTTCGGGAAGAAGCTGGCGACGCGCCAGGCGATCCAGTTCTATCTCGCCGAGAACTACGCCGACATCGCCGCGGCGCGCGCCCTCGTGCTCGAGGCAGCGCGAGCCTACGAGGAGGGCCGGCCGGACGCCGGCACGCTGTCGAGCGCCTCAAAGATGGTCGCCGTCGACATGCTCGCCCGTGTCACGGACAAGGCACTCCAGGTGCACGGCGGCCAGGGCTACTGGAAGCGCAACAAGATCGAGCGTGTCTACCGTGACGCGCGCGCGCAGCGCTTCGAGGAGGGCACCAACGAGATCCAGAAGCTCGTCGTCGGCCGAGCCGTCGTGACCGGCCACGCCGGCTTCTGACCGACCATCCGACCGACCGGAGGCTCGGCGCGCGTCGTGCGCACCGCCTCCAGACCGACCAGGCGCAACCGAAGCGAAGGAACACTGTGACCGAGTCCACGAACGCCCCCATCGCCCTGATCACGGGCGCATCCCGCGGTATCGGCCGCCTGCTTGCGAAGAAGCTCGGGGAGCGCGGTGTCACCGTCGTCGTGACGTACAAGGGGAACGCCGAGCTCGCGGAGGAGTCGCTCGCCGACGTCAAGGCGGCAGGCGGCGACGGGATCACCGCGCAGGTGGACATCGAGAGCCCCGAGTCGATCGATGCGCTCTTCGACCTGGTCCGCGACACGTACGGACGGCTCGACTATTTCGTTGCGAACGCCGCAGCGAGCGCGTTCAAGCCGGTCGCCGAGCTGAAGCTGCACCACCTGGATCGGAGCTATGCGACGAACGCCCGCTCGTTCGTGCTCGGTGCGCAGCGTGCTGCAGCGTTGATGGACCGGGGCGGCCGCATCGTGGTCGTCACGTCGTACGGGTCGCTGCGTGCGTTCCCGACCTACGCGGCCCTCGGAGCTGCGAAGGCCATGAACGAGGCGTACATGAAGTTCATGGCGACCGAGTTCGGCCCGCGTCAGATCACGGTGAACGCCGTGAACGGGGGGCTCATCGACACAGACTCGCTCGACTACTTCTACAACCGCGTGCCCGGCATGGCGCCGATGCAGTCCGTGCTGTCGAAGCTGCCGCTGCAGCGGCCGGGCACCGCCGACGACATGGCAGATGCGGTCGACTTCCTCCTGTCGGACAAAGCGTCCTACATCACCGGTCAGGTCCTGTCCGTCGATGGCGGACTCACCGTCATCGCGCCGCCGTACTGGTCGGACACCACCGCTCCGCTGCACGACGCGGTGTTTCCGCCGGACGCGACCGTCGCGGAGTAGCCCACCATGACGGACACGCTCGCGACGACGGCGTCGCCGTGGACGCTCGGCCCGCTGCGCCTGCCGCATCGCGTGATCATGGGGTCGATGCACACCGGCCTCGAGACGCGTGATGACGGCGGTGTCGGCATGGCGGCGTTCTACCGAGAGCGCGCGTCCGGCGGCGCCGCACTCATCATCACCGGGGGCATCGCAGTGAGCGACGAAGCTCGGGGCGGTGCGGACTTCGCGGTGTTTGGCCGCGATGGCGCCGACGACCGCTTCCGGGAGGCGGTGGCCGCGGTCCACGAGGAGGGCGCGCACATCCTCGCGCAGCTCTTCCACGCGGGCCGGTACGCGCTCGTCAGCGGGCTGACCGATCGGAACGGCGACCCGCAGCGGGCGGTAGCACCATCGGCGCTGCCGTGGGCAGCGGCCCGCGGCATCGTGCCGGAAGAACTCACCGCGCCCGAGATCGAGCGGACGATCGAGGACTTCGCAGCTGCCGCACGCACGGCGCGCTCGATCGGGTTCGACGGCGTCGAGATCATGGCGTCCGAGGGGTACCTGATCAACCAGTTCTGCTCGCCGCTGACGAATCATCGCGACGACGCGTGGGGCGGGCACCCGGTTCGTCGTCGCCGCTTCGCCGTCGAGGTGGTCCGCGCCGTGCGCACCGCAGTGCCGGACCTCGCCGTCACGATCCGACTCTCCGGTGTCGACCTCATGCCCGACTCGAGTACCCAGGATGACGTCGACGCGCTAGTCGCCGACCTCCTCCCACTCGGGATCGACGGAATCTCCGTCGGGGTCGGCTGGCACGAGTCGCGGACCCCGACCGTTCAGGCGGCGGTTCCGCACGCCGTGTGGGTGTCGTACGTCGAGCGGATCGCGGCAGTCGTGCGGGCCTCGCCGTATCCGGACGTGCGCGTGATCGCTTCGAACCGGATGACGGACCTCCGCGATGCCGAGGCCGTGCTCGACCGGGGGCTCGTCGACGCAGTGGCGCTCGCACGCCCGTTCCTCGCCGATCCCACGATCGTGTCGCGATCGCTCCGCGGCGATCTGGCGGCGGTGAACACGTGCATCGGCTGCAATCAGGCGTGCCTCGACCGTTCCATCATCGGGGCTCCCGTGTCGTGCCTGGTGAATCCGCGCGCCGGCCGTGAGGCACAGTTCCCGCTCGCACCGACCGCAGACCCGAAGCGTGTCGACGTCGTGGGTGGCGGTCCAGCCGGCCTCGCAGCCGCCGTCGATGCTGCGCGTCGGGGGCATCGGGTACACCTGTGGGAGGCGAGCGATCGCCTCGGTGGTCAGTTCGACCTCGCCGCGCTCATCCCCGGGAAAGAGGACTACGCGGCGACGGTTCGAGCCGCGCGCACCGAGCTGCTGCAGCGCGGTGCGCAGATCACCACCGGTCGAGCCGTGAGCGCGGCCGACCTGCAGGAGAGCGACGCGGTGGTCGTCGCCACCGGCGTGGAGCCGCGGAGCGTGTCGATCCCCGGCGCGGACCTTCCGCACGTGCTCAGCTATGAAAGCGCGCTTCGCGACGGGGTTCCGCCAGGATCCGTCGCGATCATCGGCGGCGGAGGCATCGGCGTGGACACGGCTGCATTCCTTGTCGAATCGCCGTCCGAGGAGGCGCGTGCCGCTGCGTTCGCGCGTCGCTGGGACGTCGAGACGTTCGACGGGGTCGTCGGCGAGGTGCCGCAGCGGGAGCCCGTCGCGCACCGCTCCACGCGTGAGGGAGCGCTCGTCACCGTCCTTCGACGGTCGGGCAAGTTCGGTCAGGGCGTCGGAATCACCTCGCGGTGGGTGGCGCTTGGCCGACTGCGGGATGCGGGCGTCCGCTTCGTCGGTGGGGTGCGCGAGTACGTCCGCATCGAGCCCGGGTTCCTGGAGATCGTCGACGACGCCGGCGAGCGAGTGCAGATCCCCGCGGACTCCGTGGTGATCTGCGCCGGACAGGAGGCGCGTGACGGCCTGAGCACGGACCTCCAGACCATGTCGATCCCGTTCGCCCTCGTCGGCGGTGCGCGCGACGCGAGCAGCGTCGACGCGGTCCGTGCCACGAGTGAGGCGCTTGAGGCCGTCCGCCGACTCGCTCCCTGACCACGCCGAGCTGCATCCGGGTGGACACGCTCAACCGGCCGGTTGGCGGCACGCGCGCCGATCTGCAAGAATGAACGGTCGAATCGTGCCCGCTCGACCCTCTATCCGGCGGTGCGCGTCACTCACCCGAGCTTCGCCGTGTGTGCCCCCACGCCCGCGGTTCCAGTTCAACCACAACAAGTACGCAACAGGAGCATTTGTGGCTGTCAAGATCCGCCTCAAGCGCCTCGGAAAGATCCGGGCGCCCTATTACCGTGTCGTCGTCGCCGACTCGCGCACCAAGCGCGATGGTCGCGTGATCGAGGAGATCGGCAAGTACCACCCGACCGAGGAGCCCTCCCTCATCGAGATCAACTCAGAGCGCGCGCAGTACTGGCTCGGTGTCGGCGCGCAGCCGACCGAGCAGGTCGCAGCCCTCCTCAAGCTCACCGGCGACTGGGCCGCCTTCAAGGGCGAGGCCGACACCGCGAGCAAGGTCAAGACGCGCGAGCCGAAGGAGGCATTCGTCGCAGACGCGTCGAAGAAGCCCGTGCTCAAGCCGAAGTCCGAGAAGAAGACCGCCGAGGCTCCTGCTGCCGCCGAGTCCGAGTCGGACGCCGCGGCGACCGCCGACGAGACCCCTGCTGAGGCGTAAGGACTTGTTGGAGAACGCGCTGACGCACCTCGTCAAGGGGATCGTCGATCACCCGGACGAAGTCCGCGTCGCCAGTTCCACCACTCCACGTGGCGAGGTCCTCGAGGTGCGCGTGCACCCCGAGGACCTCGGTCGCGTGATCGGTCGCGCCGGACGGACCGCCAAGGCGCTCCGCACGCTCGTCACGGCTCTCGCCGACGGCAAGCGCGTGCGGGTCGATGTGGTCGACTCCGATTCCTAGCCGCACGACCCAGCTCCGGGTGGGTCGACTGACAAAGGCGCATGGGCTCAAGGGCGGCATCAAGCTCGAGCTCTACACCGATGACCCGGATCGTCGGTTCGTGCCCGGCGCGACGTTCTCGCTGCAGGTCCCGGACGACTCGCCCTGGGCGGGTCGAACGATCGTGCTCGACGAGCTGCGGTGGTACAACGGGCACCCTGTCGCGTTCTTCCGCGATGTGCCCGACCGCACGGTCGCCGAAAGCCTCATCAAGGCAATTCTCTGGATCGACCACGACGAATCCGAGCAGACCGGCGACGATGACGCGTGGTACGACCACCAGCTCGTCGGACTCCGGGTCCTCCGCGACGGCGTCGAGGTCGGCGTCGTCGCCCGCGTCGACCACTTACCTGCGCATGATCTCCTCGCCGTCGCTGACGCCGATCGGGAGGTGCTCGTGCCGTTCGTGCGCGCGATCGTGCCGACCGTCGATGTGGCCGCCGGCTCGGTGACGATCACCCCGCCGATGGGGCTCTTCGAAGACCCGGTGGACGACCGTGAGGCTGCCGAGCCGAGCGACGGCGCGCCGGCCGCGCCGAGCGATGGCGCGCCGGCCGAGCCGAGCGACGGTGCAGTGGCCGAGCGTCGGACGGACACTGCCGGTGACGGTGCTGGAGCGTCCGAACCAGATTCCGCCGACCCTTCATAGCCATGCGCGTCGACATCGTCACGATCTTTCCGGCGTTCTTCTCGGTCCTCGACGTTTCACTCCTCGGTCGGGCGCGCCAGGACGGGCTGCTTTACGTTCAGGTCCACGACCTTCGTGACTGGACGACGGACCGCCATCGCACGGTCGACGACACGCCGTACGGCGGTGGTGCGGGCATGGTCATGAAGCCAGAGCCCTGGGCGCAGGCACTCGAAGCGCTGCTGCGACCCGACGGGACCTCCACACTCGTTGTGCCAACGCCGGCCGGGACGCGGTTCAGCCAACCGATCGCGCGCGGATTGGCGACGGCCGACCATCTGGTCTTCGCGTGCGGACGGTACGAGGGCATCGATGCACGGGTGCTCGACTGGGCTGCCGAGCGGTGCCGCGTGACGGAGTTGTCGCTCGGCGACTACGTCCTCAACGGTGGCGAGGTCGCGGCCATGGCGATGCTCGAGGCGGTTGGTCGACTCGTGCCAGGCGTGGTCGGCAACCCCGAGTCACTGGTCGAGGAGTCACACGAGGACGGCCTTCTCGAGTACCCGTCGTATACGAAGCCATCGACGTGGCGGGGTCGGAGCGTGCCTCCCGTGCTCCTGAGTGGTCACCACGCAGCAATCGACGAGTGGCGGCGCGCCCAGCAGCTTGAGCGCACCCGGCGCATTCGTCCAGACCTCATCGAACTCCTCGACCACGATGCGGGCGCAGCCGGACCGGGTGTGCCGCGTTCGTAGACCCGGCGCTGCCTCGGTCGATCTCCGATGACCCGACCGGCGCGCAGCGGGGCGATGGGCCAACTCGGCGCGTCATGAGGTCACGCGAGCGCGCTCCGTACTCCGCTGAGTGAGTACGAGCGGGCCGCGCTCGGTGATGGCGACGGTGTGCTCGACATGGGCCGCACGGGATCCATCGGCACTGCGCAACGTCCAGCCATCGTCATCCTGAACAATCTGGTCCGTTCCTGCCATGAGCCAGGGCTCGATGGCGATGACGAGGCCGGGGCGGAGCCGAAGGCCGCGCCCCGGGCGGCCGTCGTTGGGGATATGCGGGTCTCCGTGCATCGTGCGTCCGACACCGTGACCGCCGAACTGCAGGTTCACGCCGTAGCCCGCACTGCGGGCGATGCTCCCGATCGCGGACGCAATGTCGCCGATCCGGTTGCCGGGGAGGGCCGCGTCGATCCCTGCGGCGAGAGCGCGCTCGACCGTGGCGATGAGACGCTGGTCCTCAGCGCGCTCCGAGCCGACTTGCACGGTGACTGCCGAATCCGCGACCCAGCCGTCGACGCTCGCGGCGAAGTCGAGACTGAGCAGGTCGCCATCGTGCAGCGAATAGTCGTGCGGCAGGCCATGCAGGGCAGCATCGTTGACCGAGGTGCACAGCGAGTGCCCGAATGGGCTCCTGCCGAACGAGGGGTGATAGTCGACGTAGCAGCTCGAGGCGCCAGGGCGATCAGCGATGAGGCGGGCGGCGAGCGCGTCCAGCTCGAGCAGGTTCACCCCGACCGCTGCGGACTCCGCAAGGGCGGTCACCACCTCAGCGACGAAGCGGCCCGCGGTGGCGAGGCGTTCGATTTCAGCGGGCGAGCGCAGTTCGATCATGCCTTGTATCCTGCCGTGCCCGACCCGATGGCGGAGCGGCGTGCACGTGTGGCAAGATAGATGTTTGTGCCCAGGCTCGGCTCTGCCACGGGGGAGCCGCCATCGTCGGGCATGCCTTCATTCTTCGTTGACATCGATCCGCGAGCGACCCGTGCGCGTTCGCAGAGAGTGACCCATCATGAGCCAGCTTCTCGATCAGGTGGATGCCGCCAATCTCAAGAGCGACATCCCTGACTTCCGCCCGGGCGACACCGTTCGCGTGCACGTGAACATCATCGAGGGCACCCGCTCGCGTATCCAGGTGTTCCAGGGTGTCGTCATCGGTCGTCAGGGCCACGGCGTTCGCGAGACCTTCACGGTCCGGAAGGTCAGCTTCCAGGTCGGCGTCGAGCGCATGTTCCCGGTCCACTCGCCGATCATCGACCACATCGAGATCGTGACGCGCGGTGACGTGCGCCGGGCGAAGCTTTACTACCTCCGCGAGCTCCGCGGGAAGGCAGCGCGCCGGAAGATCCGCGAGAAGCGCGAAGCCTGATCTGACTCGCAGGCACCGTCGGTCTTCTTCGGCGCCTGATGACGCCCCTCGTCCCTGTACCGTGGTGCAAGTGACGGGGGGCGTTTTCCATGTCTGAAACGGATGCATCTGGGCAATCCATGAGCGACTCGACCACCACGACGTTGCGGCGCCCGCGTACGCGGCAGAACCGGCGGAAACCACGCCGGGGCGGCGCGCTGACCTTCCTTCGCGATCTCTTCATCATCGTCCTCGCAGCGTTGTTGGTCTCCTTCCTGGTCAAGACATTCCTCGTCCGGTCCTTCTGGATCCCGTCGGGGTCAATGGAGAACACGCTGCAAGTCAACGACCGAGTCGTGGTGGACGAACTCGTGCCCAATGTGATCCCGGTGCATCGTGGGGACATCATCGTGTTCACCGACCCTGGCGGCTGGCTCGCCGGCGAGAACCTGCCGAATGTCCAGCCGACGAGCGACCTCGGTCGCGCGTTCGAATGGCTGCTCACGCAGGTCGGGCTCGGAACCGCCGACAGCGACAACCACCTCATCAAGCGGGTGATCGGGCTTCCCGGCGATCACGTCAGCTGCTGCAATGACCTCGGGCAGATGTCTGTCAACGGCGTTCCGCTCGCCGAGCCATACATCACACTCCCGTCCGGCAAGTCCGCCGCCTCTGGCACCAGCTTTTCGGTCACCGTCCCAGCCAATTCGCTGTGGGTCATGGGCGACAACCGATACGACTCGAAGGACTCGCGCTACAACCGCACAACGCCGAGCAAGGGCTTCGTGCCCATGTCCGATGTCGTCGGACGTGCGTTCGTGATCTCGTGGCCGGCAGACCGTTGGCGTTGGCTCAGCGACTACTCATCGACGTTCGCCGGGGTCGGACGCGCGAAGGACTGATGGTGCCGCAGTATCGTCCGACGTTGCGGTGGGAGCGAGAGCAGTTCGAGCTCGGCCGATCAACGGTGATCGGCTGTGACGAAGTCGGGCGGGGCGCGATCGCCGGACCCGTAGCGGTCGGCGTGGCCGCCATTACGACGAGCGTCCGGAGAATGCCCGCAGGGCTTGCGGACTCGAAGCTGCTTTCGCCGGATCGGCGAGAGCGACTCGTCCCGATGATCCGCAGATGGTGCGTTTCCGCAGTGGGTCTTGCGGATGCTGCATACATCGATGAGTTCGGCATCGTTGCTGCGCTCGGTCTTGCGGGGAGTAGGGCCGTCACAGGCCTCCGGACGCTCGGCGTCGACATTCAATCCGCGGTCGTGCTGCTCGACGGATCATTCGACTGGCTTTCGCGGGCGCTTGACGATCCGATCGACGTGCAGGTTCGGATCAAGGCGGATCGAGACTGCGCGTCAGTATCGGCGGCCTCCGTGGTCGCGAAGGTGCATCGTGACGCCCTGATGGTGGCCGCTCACGATGACGCGCCTCACTACGCATGGGAGGCGAACAAGGGTTATGGATCGCGCGCGCACTACAGCGCGATTGCGGAGTACGGGGTGCACGGGTTGCACCGCCGCACGTGGCTGCACGAGCGGCCCTCGCTCGCAGAGACCGCAGGGCTGGAGGTGCGGGCCGTCGATGAGGCGCCTGCCGCAGGCGCGCTGCCCGCGCCGTAGGATGGTCCTGCAATGGACGACGACGAATTCGATGACTACGACCGTGAGGTCGAGCTGGCCCTCTACCGGGAGTACCGGGACGTGGTGTCTCAATTCCGCTACGTCGTGGAGACCGAACGCCGCTTCTATCTGGCGAACGAAGTCGAGCTCGTGCGGCGGGACACCGAGCACGATTTCTATTTTGAGCTGAGCATGACCGACGTCTGGGTATGGGACGTCTACCGGTCTGACCGATTCGTCAAATCAGTACGAGTGCTCACGTTCAAGGATGTCAATGTTGAGGAATTGACCAACCGCGAGCTCGAATTGCCAAAGGAACTGGCGCTCGACGAGTAATCCTCGAGTCGTTCGATCTCGTTCGCGTTTGGATAACAAGCGCGATGTTATGACCGAATTGCTTCGAGTGCCTTATCCTGGTCGACATACCCAGAATGAGGAGATCACCATGGCGCAAAAAGTCACCGTTCAACTCGTCGATGATCTCGACGATTCGCCGATCGGACCGGGAGCCGGTCGGACGGTCGAATTCGGCTTCGACGGGGCAACCTACGAGATCGATCTGAAGAACGACAACATCGACGCGCTTCGCGAGGCGCTATCCGACTATGTTGCCGCGGCTCGCAAGACCGCAGGCCGTCGTTCGACCGGCGCTCGTGCGGGATCGAGCACAAAGCGCTCGGCCTCCAACGATCTTGGCAAGATTCGCGAGTGGGCCAAGGAGAACGGCTACGAAGTCTCGTCCCGCGGTCGTATTTCCGCGCAGGTGCAGGAAGCCTACGCAGCCGCGCACTGATTTCGGTTGTACCGCTTTGCAGGGCGGCTCTCCTTTGGGAGAGCCGCCCTGCTCGCTTTCCTCGCTCAGTACGGTCACGCTGCGCTGTCTGCCGGGCGCACATGCTCGCGTCCAGTGAGCGCCAAGTGTCATCGAATAGCTCGCGCCGATGACCCGCGGCCTGCATCACTCACCCTCCACAAAGCGGAGCCGAGCGCAGTTTGTCCACAACAACACCTCCTGACGACGCGCGATCTCCGCCGCCGCGGGACGCTGTGCGCGGGAGGATTCATGCACCAGGTACAACAAAGGCTGCGAGGCCACAACGCCGCCATCGGGAAACGGGGCGAGCAGATCGCGGCCGACTATCTTGGCCGGTTGGGATATCGCATCGTCGTGCGCAACTGGCGCATTCGAGGCGGCGAGATCGATATCGTCGCGAAAGACCGCTCCACCTTCGTCGTCGCTGAGGTGAAGACGCGGACCACCGCGGCAGCCGGTCACCCGCTGGAAGCCGTCACAGGAGCGAAGCTGGCGCGCCTTCGGATGCTGGCGCTTGCCTGGCGGTCGACATGCGCCGAGGCGCAGCGCGCGCCGATTCGGATCGATGTCGTCGGGATCATGATCGAGGGGTCTGGCACCGGTTCCGTCGTCGAACACCTGCAGGGCGTCGCATGAGCGTCATCGGGCGCGCCAATTGCATCGCACTGCTGGGGATCAGCGGACAGCTTGTGGAGATCGAAGCGCATCTCAGCAGCCAGCTCCCGGGTTTCACGCTCATCGGTCTGCCAGACACCTCGCTGGGGGAGGCGCGTGAGCGTGTGCGGTCCGCGGCCACGACGTCCGGTTGCCCGCTCCCACCGCGCAAGATCACGGTCAACCTCACTCCGGCGACCATCCCGAAACATGGTTCCGGCTTCGATCTCGCGATTGCGATCGCTGTGTTCCGGGCGAGCGGGATCGTCCCCAGCGGCGCCCAGCAGAGCGTGCACCTCGGGGAGTTGGGGCTCGACGGCCGAGTGCGTCCGGTCACGGGAGTCATCCCGATGCTGCTCGCCGCGCGATCAGCGGGAATAACGCGAGCAGTCGTGCCGACCGCCTGCGTTGCAGAAGCGCAGGTCGTCAGCGGCATCGACATCGTGGGGGTGGCGTCGCTGAGAGATGCCGCCATCGCGGAGGGAGCGGCGCTGACTCCCGTCCCTGTCGACCCGGTGGCGATCGAGCCTGACGAGCGGGCATCGCCGGGAGCGCACGACGACGCAGAGCTCGCGGATGTGATCGGCAATCCTGAAGCAGTGCGCGCTCTCGTGGTCGCTGCTGCGGGCGGTCACCACATGCTGATGGTCGGTTCGCCGGGCGCGGGGAAGACGATGCTGGCGGAACGGCTTCCCGGCCTGCTTCCCGATCTCGACGCCGGTGCGGCCCTGGAACTCGCGGCGGTGCGCTCCGTGGGGGGCTTCGGCGCAAGCTCGCTCACAGCACGACCCCCGCTCGAGGCGCCCCACCATTCCGCCAGTTCGATCGCCCTCGTCGGCGGCGGCTCGGGTGCGATCCGACCAGGGTCGATCTCCATGGCGCATCGTGGCGTGCTTTTCCTTGACGAGGCCCCGGAGTTCCCTCGTCGCGTTCTGGACGCCCTCCGACAGCCGCTCGAGTCGGGCGAGATCGTCATCCACAGATCGTCCGGACGAGCGCGCTTCCCGGCGCGCTTCCAGTTAGTGCTGGCCGCCAACCCCTGCCCGTGCGGCAACGCCGGCGCGGGTGCGGGTCCGGCGGCGTGCGCGTGCGCTCCGGATGCAGTGCGGCGGTACCTCGGTCGACTCTCGGGCCCGCTCATGGATCGCGTTGACATCAGGATTCGTGTTCCTCGGGTTACCCAGGCCCGCATCGCAGCAAGCGGCGATGCGTCTGTGAGCACGGGGGAAGCCAGGAAGCGAGTCGCCGATGCTCGCGCGCGCATGCGCCGCAGGCTTGCCGGGACGCGATGGACCCAGAACAGCGACGTTCCCGGAGCCTGGATGCGTTCCGGAGCGATGCGGCTCCGACCTTCGGTGTCCCGGCCGTTGGATGAGGCGCTCGAGCGCGGGTCCGTGTCGATGCGCGGGTGGGACCGCGTCGCTCGGGTTGCCTGGACGCTTGCAGACCTCGGCGGTGCCGACGAACCGGCTGCCGATCACTTGCGCGGTGCACTCGCTCTCCGGCAGGCGATCGTATGACGACGCTGCAGGCTCGCGTCGAGCGGGTATTGACTGAGGCGCTCGAGGCCGTGGGCGCCGTTCGAAACGCCGCCCCAGAAGAGCGAGCCGGGCAATCGATCGTGTCGCGCGTCGCCTGGTCGAGTATCGCGGAGCCGGGCGACGGCATTGCCGGTGGACTCATCGGAACCTTCGGGCCGTCGAGAGCGCTTGCGCTTGCGCTCGAGGTATTCGACGCGGGCGCGACGGGTCGCGACCGATCGGTCGCCGACCTCGCTGCGGCATGCATTGAGGCAGACGTGTTCGACCGAGCATCGTCTGCCGAGGCGGCGCGGACGCTCGCGCGAGCGCTTGACCGCTGGGAGCCGCGCCTCCGTTCACTCAATACGGCGCGCGTGCTCGAACAGGCAGCTGCCGTCGGCGCGAGCGTCCTCGTACCGGGCGACGGTGGCTGGCCCGGGGGCCTCTCGGATCTCGGCCGTCACGCGCCGCTGGTCCTCTGGCATCGCGGAAGTCGCGCACTGCCGCCGCCTGAACGCGCTGTGTCGATCGTGGGTTCACGAGCGAACTCCCCGTACGGCGCAGACGTTGCCGCCACCCTGGCCGTGTTCGCGGCGCAGAAGGACCGCGTCGTGGTTTCCGGTGGGGCGTACGGCGTGGACGCCGTCGCGCACCGCGCTGCGCTGCTCGCCCATGGAACCACTGTGGCCGTGCTCGCGGGCGGGCTCGACCAGGTCTATCCCGCCGGCAACACCGCGCTGCTCGAACAGGTCGCGACGGAAGGAGTCCTCGTGGCGGAGTCCCCGCCGGGGACGCGCCCGACTCGGTGGCGCTTCCTAGCACGGAATCGGTTGATCGCGGCGATGGCCGAGACGACCGTGGTGGTTGAGGCTGGCCGCCGGTCCGGCGCACTCAACACCGCGCACCACGCGGCGGAACTCGGCCGGTCAGTGTTCGCCGTACCGGGGCCGATCACGTCGACGGGCTCGGTGGGCTGCCACAATCTGATCGCCACGAGTCGGGCGGAGATCCTCATTCAGCCGGATGACGTCGTACGCAGCGGAACCCTCGAGGGCCAGTCAGTGCCGCTGCAGTCTCGATCCGATCCGGAACTGATTCGCGTCCTGGACGCGCTACCGGTTCGGCGCTCCATCCCGCTCACGGAAGTCGCCCGGAACGCCGGGCTCGGCGTCGACGAGACCATGGGTCTCCTTGCGCTCGCGGAACTGCAAGGAGTCGCGCGGCAGGATGACTCGGGGTGGCGGATCGTGCGGTGAAACGAGCACGCATACGATCGGACACGTGTCAGCATCGGGCTCCGAACTCCCGGCGATCATCGAGCGATTCCTCGACTCGCTGACCCATGCGCGGGGACGAAGCCCGCAGACAGTGCGTGCGTACGCGTCGGACCTCGCTGCGCTGCTCCGATTCGCAACGAATCGGGGCGCGCGGCGAGCCGAGGATATCGACCTCGAGCTCCTCCGCGCGTGGCTGTGGGACGCCCAGGCGTCCGGACGCTCCCGCGCAACCCTCAGTCGGCGCGCATCATCCGTGCGCTCATTCGTCCGGTGGTGCGTCGAAGAGGGGGTGATGCCGAGCGATGCTGCAAATCGCCTCCGCGGTCCGAAGGCGGCCACACATCTTCCCCGGGTTCTCGGAGCGGACACCGTTCGCGAGCTGCTGGCCGTCCTCGAGACGAACGTCCGGGAGAGCGCCGACCCGCTCGCACTTCGCGACCGCGCCATCGTCGAATTGCTGTACGCGTCCGCACTTCGCGTCAGCGAACTCGTCGGGGTCGACGTCGACGACATCGACTTCTCGCGACGTACCGTCCGCGTCATCGGCAAGGGCCAAAAGGAACGAGTCGTGCCGCTCGGTGCCCCTGCCGCAACGGCGGCGATGGACTGGGTCGAGCGTGGACGCCCGACGGTTCTCGCGCAGGCCGGGATCGAAAGCCCCTCGCCGGCGCTCTTCATCGGGCGACGCGGTGCTCGCATCGGCACCCGAGGCGTCTACCGCCTCATCGCCGGGCTCCTCGGGGAGGAAGTCGGGTCAGGGCAACTCGGCCCGCACACGTTTCGCCATACCGCCGCGACGCACCTCTTGGACGGAGGCGCGGATCTCCGGGCCGTTCAGGAGATGCTGGGCCACGCAAGCCTTGGAACCACGCAGCTGTACACGCACGTCTCGTCGGCGCGGCTTCGAGAGGTCTACCGGCAGGCGCACCCCCGGGCCTGAACGCGACTCCTGACGCTCGGACCGCCTCAGGTCACTGTCGGACCGCCTCAGGTCACTGTCGGACCGCCTCAGGTCAATGGCAGCAGGATGGGCCAGCTCTGGGCGAGCAGATAGGGCGTCGGGTCGACGTACTGCTCACCGATCCGGGCACCAAGATGCAGGCATGCCTCGCGCCCGGCACAATGATCGCCGCGAGCGGTGCCGATCAACTGGCCGCGTGCTACCCGTTGGCCCGCGCGGACCTCGGGGTCCGCCGCATCGATCGTGCTGCGCAAGCCGCCGACGTGCTCGATCACGACCACTGGACGCCCGGCCACGGGACCTGCGAACGACACAGTCCCCGAGTCCGGAGCCCGAACGGGCTCGCCGATGCGGACACGGAAATCGACCCCACGGTGGCCGGCCCCGAAATCGTGGGCTGGAGCCTCCCAGCCTCGCGCCATTTCCCGGGCGGCGACCGGCCAGGACCAGCTCGGACGAGGCACGAGACGGCTGCTCACGGCTGCTTGGGCGCCCACCGTGGCCACCGGCGCGGGGCAGAGCGTGATCAGCGCAGCCAACACGATCATCAAGATGCTTCGGCGCGCGCGAGATCTGACGGGGAGCCCATTGGGGGACGTCGGGAACCATCGCTCCGAGCGCGACCCCGCGCCGAGGCGGGTGAGGGGAGTGCGCGCGGTCGTCATACCTCGAGTGTCGAGGGAAGTCGGGGGTCGAGCATGCCCGGAGCGTCACCTGGGGAGCCAGGCATCGGCGGACGCTCGGTGGAGGGCAACCACCGCGAGCCGAAATCATCCTGAATGTATGGTCAACGCCGCGCGTAATGTCTTGGTCGAATCTTGTGCACACCGCGCGATCCCGGCTGTCCGTCCAAGCTCGTGGGCAGGTGCCACACACGTTCGAACGGGAGTAAGGGGAGCATCGTGTCGGCCACAGCAGAACGCAGGAACGAGAGCAACGGAAGCGGGACACACACCGCGAAAGTTACGGCCTTCGCGATCGCCGCCGCGGTGGGCGGGTTCCTCTTCGGCTTCGACTCATCGGTCATCAACGGCGCGGAAAAGGCCGTCACGAGCCAGTTCCAGCTCTCTGCCGGGGGTGCCGGATTCGCGGTCGCCTCGGCACTCATCGGATGCGCGTTCGGCGCCTACTTCTCGGGGCGCATCGCGGACCGGTTGGGCCGAACGAGAGTGATGTTCATCGCCGCGATCCTGTTCTTCATCAGCTCGCTCGCCGTCGGATTCGCATTCAACACGGTCGACTTCGTCATCTGGCGGCTCGTCGGCGGTCTCGGGATCGGGACGGCGTCGGTGATCGCGCCCGCGTACATCTCGGAGGTCGCGCCGAAGCAGATCAGGGGCACCCTCGCTTCGTTCCAGCAGCTGGCAATCACTGTCGGCATCTTCGCGGCGCTGCTCTCGGATCAACTCCTTGCAGCAGGCGCGAACAACAACGCCGCGAACGCACTCTGGGGCGGTCTCGAAGCATGGCGATGGATGTTCATCGTCGGCGTCGTGCCCAGCGTCGTCTACGGCATCCTGGCGCTCGCGCTCCCCGAATCTCCGCGGTACCTCGCGGCGCAGGGTCGCACAGATGACGCCCGTGACGTCCTCGCCAAGATCGTCCCGAGCGACACTGTGGACATGAGCCTGGACGAGATCCGAGAGGGGATCGAGCGGGATTCCAAGGAACGAAAGGGCTCCGTTCGCGGCAAGCGATTCGGGCTACAGCCGATTGTGTGGATCGGCATCATCATGGCCGTGTTCCAGCAGTTCGTCGGGATCAACGTCATCTTCTACTACTCGACGACGCTGTGGCAGGCAGTCGGATTCAAGCCGAGCCAGTCGTTCCTCATCTCGACGATCTCCTCAGCGATCAACCTGGTGATGACGTTCATCGCGATCTGGCTGGTGGACCGCGTCGGCCGCCGTCCCCTCATGCTGGCCGGGTCGGCGGGCATGACGGTCGCCCTCATCATGGTTGCCATCGCCTTCTCGCAGTCGACGCCCGGGGCGGGTGGAGCCCCGTCGCTCCCCGGCGCCTGGGGTCCCATCGCCCTCGTGTTCGCGAACATCTTCGTCATCTCGTTCTCGGCCACATGGGGGCCGCTGATGTGGGTGCTCCTCGGCGAGATGTTCCCGAACCGCATTCGCGCTGCGGCGCTCGGGGTCGGATCCGCCGCGAACTGGATCGCCAACTTCGTCGTCACGATCACGTTCCCGGCGCTGTCCAGCTTCAACCTCGCCTTCACGTACGGGATCTACGCGCTCTTCGCACTGCTGTCCTTCTTCTTCGTCTTGACGAAGATTCCCGAGACAAAGGGGCGGTCCCTGGAGGAGATGGGCGTCGAGCAGGCGGAGGCACCGGTCCGCGCCGGAGCGTGAGCGCGGGCGGTCTGGCTGCTAGAGTTATCCCTCGCAGCGCTCACGCGCTGACTTCGCGTGCCCTATGACAACTGTGTCATCGTGTCGCTGAGCCGTCGGTCCGGCCTCTCCGAGGTCGGTGGCTCGGTGCAGGGCGCCAGGGATCGCGGCCGCCGGCCGCGCTCGACATAACCGCAACTGTGCGCAGCGGACTGCTGTGCGCCATGAAGGAGAGTACGGCCATGGCCGTCGTCACCATCCGCCAACTGCTTGACAGTGGCGTGCACTTTGGACACCAGACCCGCCGTTGGAACCCGAAAGTCAAGCGATTCATCCTCGCTGAGCGTTCCGGCATTCACATCATCGACCTCCAGCAGTCGCTGTCGTACATCGATCGTGCCTACGACTTCGTGAAGGAGACCGTCGCGCACGGCGGCACGATCCTGTTCGTCGGGACCAAGAAGCAGGCACAGGGCTCGATCGCCGAACAGGCGACTCGTGTGGGCCAGCCCTACGTGAACCAGCGCTGGCTCGGCGGCCTGCTGACGAACTTCCAGACGGTCTCCAAGCGCCTTGCGCGCATGAAGGAGCTCGAGGAGATCGACTTCGACGACACGACGAAGGGCTTCACCAAGAAGGAGCTCCTCATCAAGAAGCGCGAGCTCGACAAGTTGCACAAGACGCTTGGCGGAATCCGCAACCTGACTCGCACGCCGAGCGCGCTCTGGGTGGTTGACACCAAGAAGGAGCACCTCGCGGTGGACGAGGCGCAGAAGCTGGGGATCCCGGTGATCGGCATCCTCGACACGAACTGCGACCCCGACGAGATCACGTACCCGATCCCGGGCAACGACGACGCGATCCGGTCGGTCGGTCTGCTGACCCGCATCGTCGCCGATGCTGCCGCCGAGGGCCTCGTTCAGCGGCACCAGGGCAGTTCGGACGAGCCGGCCGAGCCGCTCGCCGAGTGGGAGCAGGAACTCCTCGGACAGACCGAGGGCGAGGGCGCGACCGTCGAAGAGAACGATGCCGACGCGCAGGTCGCGGCGAAGGAGATCGGCGAGCCGGTTGCCGAGGGCGACAAGAACGCCGAGCCCACGGCGGAGGCCGAAGCCGCCGCCGAAACCACTCCCGCCGAGTAGACACGATTCCAGTCCAGAAAGGACGCCAGGCAATGGCAAACTTCACCGCTGCTGACGTGAAGAAACTGCGTGAGGCTCTCGGGGCCGGCATGCTCGACAGCAAGAACGCGCTGGTCGAGGCCGACGGCGATTACGACAAGGCCGTCGAGATCCTCCGTATCAAGGGCGCGAAGGGCGTCGCCAAGCGCGAGGACCGGGCCACCACGGCCGGGCTTGTCGCGGCGAGTGCTGCGAATGGCGCCGCCACGGTCGTCGAGCTTGCGAGCGAAACCGACTTCGTCGCGAAGAACGAACGATTCATCGCGCTCGCAGACCGGGTTCTCGCTGCCGTCTCGGCGAGCGGCGCGTCAGACGCCGCCGCTGGCAACGCCGCCCAGCTCGAGGGCAAGACTGTTGCAGAGGTCATCAACGAGGAAGCAGCCGCGCTCGGCGAGAAGGTCGAGTTGCGAACCGTCCGCCGGGTCGAGGGCTCCGAGTTCGAGATCTACCTGCACAAGACCAGCCAGGACCTCCCACCGCAGGTTGCCGTTGTCCTTGCCTACGCGGGCGACAATCAGACCGAGGCGCGGTCGATCGCGCAGCACATTGCGTTCGCCGCGCCGCAGTACCTCACGCGCGACGACGTTCCTGCCGAGGCGATCGAGAAGGAACGAGCGACCGTCGAGGCGATCACGCGCGAAGAGGGCAAGCCCGAAGCAGCGCTGCCGAAGATCGTCGAGGGTCGTCTCAACGCGTTCATCAAGGGCATCGCACTGCTCGACCAGGATTACGCGAAGGACAACAAGCTGTCCGTTGCGCAGGTCGCGAAGAACGCGGGGCTGACCATCGAGGGCTTCGCCCGTGTGAAGGTCGGCGCGTAGCGTCGTGATGACGGGGTCCGGAACCAGTGGTTCCGGACCCCGTTTCGCTGTCACCTGACAGGCGCCGCTGGCCGCACCTTCGCGCCGGGCAGTCACGCCGTGACCGTCGGGTCGGAGGCTGGCACTGCACGAGTAGATTTCGACCACACACGACCGGAGGGAATCCGAATGGATCAGGCCACCACGCACCGACGACGCGTCCTTCTCAAGTTGAGCGGTGAGGCGTTCGGCGCCGGCTCGCTGGGTGTGAATCCGGACGTCGTCGCGCGCCTCGCTCGCGAGATCGCGACGGTTGCGGCCGACGTGGAAATCGCGATCGTCGTCGGTGGCGGCAATTTCTTCCGCGGCGCTGAGTTGAGCCAGCGCGGCATGGACCGAGGCCGAGCCGACTACATGGGCATGCTCGGCACCGTCATGAACGCGCTCGCGCTGCAGGATTTCCTCGAGCAAGCGGGCGCGCAAACCCGAGTGCAGTCGGCGATCGCCATGACACAGGTCGCGGAGCCATACATCCCTCGCCGCGCGGAGCGGCACCTCGAAAAGAGCCGCGTGGTGATTTTCGGAGCCGGGGCGGGCCTCCCGTACTTTTCGACGGACACCGTCGCGGCGCAACGCGCTCTCGAGATCGGCGCATCGGAGGTGCTGGTCGCGAAGAACGGTGTCGACGGCGTGTATTCCGCGGACCCGAAGAAGGACCCGACCGCACAGAAGCTCGACCATGTCACGTATCAGGACGCGCTCGTCCGCGGACTGAAGGTGGTCGACGCGACCGCATTCAGTCTGTGCATGGACAATGGGATGCCCATGCACGTGTTCGGGATGGAGGGTGACGGCAATGTCGCCGCCGCCATCCGCGGCGAGCGGATCGGGACCATCGTCAGCAACTGACTGCCCGATCCGACCGCGCCAGTAGACTCAACGCAGTATGAAGGAGACCGACCGTGATCAGTGATGTCCTGACCGATGCGACCGAGAAGATGGCCAAGGCCGTCGACGTCGCGAAGGACGACTTCTCGACGGTTCGCACCGGACGAATCAACCCGGCGTTGTTCCAGAAGATCCCGATCGACTACTACGGATCGCCGACGCCGCTTGCGCAGCTTGCCTCCCTGCAGACGCCGGAGGCGCGGACGATGATCGTCACGCCCTACGACAAGTCGGCGCTCAAGGAGATCGAGAAGGCCATCGCCACATTCCCGAACCTCGGCGCGAGCCCGACGAACGACGGCGAGATCGTGCGAGTGACTATTCCGGAACTGACGCAGGAGCGCCGCAAAGAGTTCGTGAAGATCGTGCGGAGCAAGGGCGAGGACCACAAGGTCGTCATCCGGAACATCCGTCGCCGCGCGAAAGATGACCTCGACGCGCTGAAGGGTGAGGTCGGCGACGACGAGATTGCGCGTGCCGACAAGGAGCTCGAGGCGATCACGAAGCGCCACGTCGACCAGATCGATGAGGCGCTGAAGAAGAAGGAAGCAGAACTCCTCGAGGTCTGATGAGCGACCCCGAGTCCGCCGGAGACCGTCCAGCACCGAAGCGACCGCACCGCGATTTCGACGCGCGTGCGCGCGCCGCACGCACCGATTTCGAGCTGCAGATGCGCGCCCGAAAGGCGGAGTTCGACGCGCGCAACGAGGTGCTGACCGCGCGAACCGGACGGAACCTCCCCGCGGCGATCGGCGTGGGCCTCCTGTTCGCCGGAGTCATGCTCGGGTCCTTGCTCGTCTGGACGCCGGCGTTCATGGCGGTCGCCGCATTCCTCATCGGCATGGGAGTGTACGAACTCGCAAGTGCAATGCGGTTCTCGGGTCGAGATGTGCCGCGTATCCCGAGCGTGATCGCTGGCATTGCGATCGTGCCTGCGGCGTTCTTCGGGGGACCGGAGACCGCACTCCTCACATTGCTCGGCGGAATCGTGCTCGTGTCGATCTGGAGGCTCGTCGAGGTTGCCGCTGCGAGGAAGCGCCCCACAGGTGCCGAGCTGTTGCTCGACCTCACGAGTGGCCTCTTCGTCCAGTCCTACGTCACGCTGCTCGGCGCCTGCGTGGTCCTCCTGTCCGCGGAGCGGGCCGGCGCCCTCTGGGTCGTGGGATTCATCATCGTGGTGGCAGCGGTGGACACCGGAGCGTATGCGACCGGCCTCACCTTCGGGAAGCACCCGATGGCGCCGAGGATCAGCCCGAAGAAAACCTGGGAGGGCTTCGGCGGGTCGGTGCTCGCGAGCGTGATCGCCGGCGTCCTCGTCGCGTGGCTGATGCTTGGGCAGGGCTGGTGGTTCGGCGTCATCCTCGGGCTCCTCATCACCGCCTCCGGAACGGTCGGGGATCTCACCGAGTCCATGATCAAGCGGGACCTGGGCATCAAAGACATCTCATCGTTCCTGCCCGGCCACGGCGGCCTGCTCGACCGCATGGACAGTGTGCTCCCATCAGGGGCCGTCGCACTCATGATGTTCCTGATGGTGCACTAGCGCGCCTTCAGCAACGTGCGGGCCGGGGGATGGCATCATGTCGCCGTGGCTTCGACCTTCCCTCTCGTCCCCAAGAACACGTTCGGCTACGACGTCGCGGAAGTCGAGCGCTTCCTCGCGGACGCGCGTCGCGCCTATGCGGGGGACCCGGCCACGGCGGCGGCGTTCGCCTCCGAGAAGATCCGCGGGACGGCGTTCAGCATGCGGAAGGGCGGGTACGCGACGAGCGATGTCGATGCCGCGCTGGAGCGACTGGAGGATGCATTCGCAGCGCGCGAACGCGAGAGCTTCATCGCACGGTCCGGAGAGCACGCATGGTTCTCGGACGCTCGCGAACTTGCATCCGAGATCCTCGCGCGCCTCGAGCGGCCGGAGGGGCAGCGCTTCCGTCGCGTCAGTGCCCTGTCCGTGGGGTATCACCCGAAGGACGTCGATGCGTTCGCGGCCCGGTTGAAGGGCTATTTCCGCGACTCACAGCCGCTCGGCGCGTCCGACGTCCGCTCCGTGGTGTTTCGATCGAAACATGGCGGGTACCGGGAAGCGCAGGTCGATGCGCTCCTCGACAGTGTCGTGCGAGTGATGCTCGCCGTTCGCTGAAGCGCCCGGTCCGTTTCATCGACGCCCCCCGCTTTGGTGACGAGACCCGCCACAGCAGAGGTTTCGCTTTCCGTGATGATTCCGTTACAGTCGTAGGACTCATGGGTAGGCACACGGCAGACAACGAATCCGTCCGCGCTCCCCGCCAGGGTGACAGCACTCGCGTCATCGGCGAGCGACGGGCAGCGCTCGAACGCGACCGCACCACGCGGCCGTCGTTGCGTCCCGCGACTCGCACGGCGCGTGACGCATCCCCGTCCCGCGCGCGCGGGCGATCCGACTTCGCCGCGCCACTGCGCGATGGCGTCCCGCAGTCCCCGGTGATCGACGATGTCCTCGTCGCCGAGCACGCAGCGGCTGCGCGCCGGCGAGCGGCATCCGTCGAGCGGCACCGCCAGCCGATCGCGCTCGTGCAGCAAGACCAGCGCGAGCCGGCGAAGACGCTTGCGAACTCGTTCCTTCGTCGTCGCACCGCGATTCCGGCACTCTCGTTCCTCGCGGTGTTCGGTTTCGTCGGCGGCTCGCTCGTGAACCCGCTGCAGGCTGACATCGCGTCGGCAGCAGTGATCGCGGCGCCGGCGCAACTCCGCACGGTCCCGTCGCAGCACTACAGCGCACACGGCACGTACGCGGGGGCATCGATCAATCGCGACGGCTACAGCGTGACCAACCCCAAGCCGGTCGTGGTCACGCCCCCGGCGCCCACTGTGACCACCACCACGACAAAGACGGCGGCGAAGGCGACGACGCCCGCCGTCTCGGCCGCGGCGGCGCCCGCAGCGGGCACGCCGAGCCCGGGCAGCGCGAAAGCGATCGCCCAGCAGATGGTCGCCGCTCGTGGCTGGGACGCGAGCCAATACAACTGTCTCGTGTCGCTGTGGAACAAAGAGTCGGGATGGAACGTCTACGCGTACAACCCGAGTGGCGCATACGGCATCCCGCAATCCCTCCCCGGCAGCAAGATGGCGACGGCGGGAGCCGACTGGCAGACCAACCCGGCGACGCAGATCACCTGGGGCTTGAACTACATCACGGGTTCCTACGGAACGCCGTGCGGCGCGTGGGCGCACAGCCAGGCCTACAACTGGTATTGATCGGGGCACACCGTGTCACGGAGCAACCGTCCGCGCCGTGGTGCGCGCCCTGAGGATTCCGATGAGGATGACCTTCGTCGCCTGCTGAGCGGATGGGCCCGGACCGAAGTCCGGCGTGGGCGCGCGTTCACGGTGCAGCCGATCAGCGCGCGTGCGGCCGCGAAGACCTACGTGTGCCCTGGATGTCAGGGCCCCATCGAACCCGGCGTTGCGCACCTCGTCGTGTGGCAACAGGACGGGGTGCTCGGCGACGAGGCGGACCTGGCGGCCCGCCGCCATTGGCACACGCACTGTTGGAGGATCGCGTGAACGAGCCCGTCGAGATCCGGAGCAACGCGGTGCTGCCCGCGCGGAGGACCGACATCGAGCTGGTCACTGACGATCATCTGGCGCTCGTGGGGGAGCTGGCGGAACCGCTCAGCGCGCCGCGCGGCGCGATCATCATGCTCCACCCTCTGTCGACGGCGCACGGGTCCATGGACTCGCACGTCATCAAGAAGGCCGCCGCGCGCCTCCCGGCCCTTGCCGACATCGCGGTGCTGCGGTTCAACTTCCGGTCGGTCTCGTCCCCGAGGGGCACGTCGGACGGGACGTTCGGCGACGGCGTGACCGAAGGGTTCGATCTCCGCGCTGCGGTGCAGGAGATGCGGCGCCGCGAGTTGCCGGCACCGTGGCTTGTGGGATGGTCGTTCGGAACCGAGGTGATCTTGAAGCACGCGATGGAACACGTTCGCGCCGGCTCCATCGCGGGCGTGATCCTTCTGTCGCCGCCGCTTCGGCGCGCGACCGACGCGGAGCTGTCCTCGTGGACTGGGGCGACCGCGCCCGTTGTCGCGATGATTCCGGAGCACGACGACTTCCTCCAGCCGGAGGAGGCTGCGCGACGGTTCGCGCTCGCCCCGACCATCCGAGTCGAGCCGGTAGGCGGAGCGCGTCACCTGTGGGTGGGGGAGCGATACGTTCGCATCGTCCTGGACCGCATCGCGTCGCTGGTCGTGCCCGGCTCGGCGCCGCTGCCGACGACGTGGCCGCCCGCTGAACAGCGCCCTGCCCGCTCAGCGACAGCCGGATGAGATCACGCGGTCGCAGCGTGCATTGAGCGACATGGTCACTCGGAGACCTGCGCAGCGTCGGCGGCAATATCTCGCGGTGCACCGACGTCGCCCACCTGTGTGAGCGCGCTCCGGAGGCTCTCCAGATACCCGGCGACGGCGTCCCGCTCCATGCGAATGCGTGCGAGCCGCTCTTCCGCGTCCGCGATGAGCGCCTCGCTTTGGTCCTGCGCGTCGTCCACGATCTCGTGGGCGCGCGCTGTGGCGGCCCGAAGGGTCTGGGCGGCTTGCTCGGACGCGTCGCGGACCGTGGAGGCCGCCGTTGCGGTCGAGGTTCGTTCGCGCTCTTCGGCGTCGGCTCGGGCGAGCGCGGCGCGGCGAAGGGCCTCCGCAAGCTGCAGGTTCGCGTCGTCGAGGTATTTCTGCGTCTGCGCGATCGTCTCGCGATGCTTTTCCAGGTAGTCCTGCTCAGCGTCGTCTCGGCGTTCGGTGAGCTCCGCTTCGAGTGCTGCGCGCGCGCTCGTCTGCTCGCGCTCGATGAGCGACCGCGTCTCGTCCAGTTCTTTGGCGAGGTCGGCTCGCGCCCGGTCGATCTCCGCGCGAAGTGCGGCGCGTTCGCGTTCGAGCGCGCCGAGTTCGTCCTCGCGGCGGTCGGCGATCTCCTGGTCGAGTTCCGCGTGGTCCGTCGCGACCCGGTCGGCGAGGGCGATCTCGTGCTCCCGACGCTCGTGGGCGCGAGCCGCCTCGGCCGCAGATGACTCCCTGGCGAGGCGCTCCTCGTGGTCGCGGATCTCACGCTCGATGCGCTCTCGGGTCTCGGCGGTCCTGCGCTCATTGTCGGACAAGACCCGCGCCCGCTCCGCGTCCAGATCCGCTCGGGCGTCGGCCGTCTCGCGAGCGAGACGAGCACGCTCTGCGTCGACCTCGTGGCGGAGTTGCTCGAGCGCTGCCGTGCGTTCGTCCTCCCAGGCCGCACGCTCGGCGGTCAGCGTGTGCTCGTGCGTGGATCGTTGCTCGGTTCGCTCGCGCTCCCACTCCGCGCGCTCCGCCGCGAGTTCGGCCTGCTGATTCTGCGCTGCCGAGGCGAGCGCTGCTGCGTGGTCGGCGGCTTCCGCGCGAAGTCGCTCGGTCTGCTCGGCGCGACTGTGCTCGATGTGCGCAGCGAGTGATTGCTCGGAAGTCGCTCGTTCCCGCTCCCACGTGTCGCGTTCGGCTGCCAGTTCCCGTTCGAGTCGCGCGCGCCCGTCGCGAATCAACTGTTCGAGATCGGCGGTGCGCTGTTCGTGCTCGGCTTCGAACTGGGCACGCCGGTGTTCGGTGTCACGGTCGAGCTCGGCGGCGGCCTCGCGAGCCGCGGAGGACTCCCGGTGCGTGATCTCACGGAGCTCTGCGACCTCGTGCTCCGCCTGGGCGCGCAGAGCACTCGTCTCGCGGAGCACCGTCGAGCGCGTCTGTGCCGCCTCGGTGATCGCCGACGACCGGAGGGTCTCGGCTTCGTTCGTTGCGTCCTGGATGAGCATGGCGGCGTCGGCGCGCGCACGTTCGACCATGTCCGCCGACTCGGCGCGAGCGCGGGCCAGCTCGTTCGTCGCGCGTGCTTCGGCGTCGGCGATGGTGTCGCGTGCTTGTCGCTCCGCATCGCGAAGGAGCCGCTGTGCGGTCGCGGTGCTCGAAACGCGAAGTCGCTCGGCGTCGATGTCGGCTTGACTCACCAGCCGTGTGGCCTGCTCTTCCGCCACCCGGAGGGTGCTCTCGAGCCGGGTGCCGAGTCCGCTGTAGGTCGGCGTGCCCGCTTCGTCGAGCTCTGCCTGCAGCTCATCGAGGCGCGCCTGCAGGAGTCGGATCTCCTTGGCGGCCTCGGCGCGGTCGGTGTTGGACTTGATCAGCTCGCGGCGCAGCTCGTTGACGGCTCGGTCCACGTCGTCCTTGCGGTACCCCCGCAGCTCGGTGCCGAATTCCGCCTCGTCGCCTGCCACTATCGCTCCTCAGTCCTCGCTTGCACCGCATGGCGCGGGTCGATTGTATTGGCACGGTGTGCTGCGACCACCAGGTGCGCGAACGGCGTCCATGCCATGCCGCGCGACGCAGTCGCGGAGCGCGCTGAACGCTCCACGGATGCGATCCTCAGCGCTGCCAGGTATCGTTGGGCGCTGATTCGCGCGCCGCTCCCGTCCCGGCGTGCAGGGAGATACGTTCGTGCGGTTCGTCCTGGCCATCGTCAGCTTCGTCCTCGGCGTGCTGCTCGTCGGCCTCGGTGTCGGACAGCGCACCGTGTTCGCTCCATCGCCGACGCTCACCGCTCGCGCGTCCCATGCAGCGGGTGCCCCCGTCACGGTTATCCCGGGTTCGACCTTGAACGCCAACCCCGGCTACCAGCGCATCCGCGTCTCCGGGAGCAACACCGCCTTCGCCGCCTACGGAACGACCACCGACATCAACGCATGGGTCGGGAACGCTCGGCACACGACGCTTCGATTCGACACCACGAGCCATGCGCTGACTGCCCGCGTGTCGGGGAGTGCGGGGTCAGTGCCGAACCCCTCGAACAGTGATCTGTGGTGGCAGCAGTACACCGGGTCGAGCCTGTCGTTCGTGACGCGACTTCCCGCCAACATGTCGATCCTCATCGTCAGCGACGGCTCGAAGCCGGCTCCGCCGAATGTGTCCATCACGTGGCCGCAAAGCACTGCAACGCCACTGCTCGGGCCACTGCTCAGCGCAGGCGGACTCTTTGTCGCGCTTGGCATCGTGTTCCTGGTGTGGGCACTCGTTCATCAGCGTCGGTCACGCGGCCCACGCAGGCGGAGCGGCGGCGGACGCCCGCCCCGTGTCCGGGCGTCCCGTCGTGCCGCCTCTGCGGGTGCGCAGGTGCCCCGCCGGACCCGCCGCGGACGCCTCCTCGCCGTCGCGCCGCTCGCTGCGCTCACTGCGCTCGCGCTGGCGGGGTGTTCGCCGCAGTATTGGCCGCAACCGGCCCCGGCGTCTGCCTCCGCCTCGCCGACCAGCACGGCAACGGCTGCACCTGCGCCGCCCACTGCGGCGACGGCAGCCCAGATGAAGCGGATAGTCGCTCGTGTCGCCGCGACAGCGGCGCAGGCCGACGCCAACAAGGACGCCAAGCTCGCGGCGGAGCGCTTCACCGGACCGGCGCTCGCGCTCCGGAGCGCGAACTACGCGATCCGGGCGAAGGACTCGTCGGAGGCTGCGCCACCCGTGATCGCGCCTGACGGCGTGTCGGTGGCGCTCCCCGAGCAGACTGCGAAGTGGCCGCGCACGCTCTTCGTCGTCGACACGAACACAAAAGACAAGAACGCGCAGGCGCTCACCTTGGTCCAGGACGCGCCGCGCGATCCCTACAAAGTCGAGTACGACGTCTCCCTGGAAGCGAACGCGACCTTCAGCGGCGTCCCGTCCGCGAGTGTCGGAGCGCCCCTGCTCGCCCCGGACGTGAAACTGCTCGTCCTCCCACCAGCGCAGCTCGCCGCGGCCTATGCGGACGTCCTCGCCAATGACACCGCCAGCAAGGACAATGCGCTCTTCAGCAGCGCCGGCGACGACTTGCGCTCGAAGATCGGCAAGAGTTATAAGGACCAGAAGGCGAAATCGCTGCCGTCGACTGCGAAGATCACGTACTCCTCGCAGATCCCCTCGAACGACAGCGTCGCGCTCGCGACGAATACCGCAGGGGCGCTGGTCTCGACCGACCTCAACGAGATCGAGACGGTCACGCCGACGACTGCCGGTGCACAGGTGAATACCGAGGGTGCGGTGAAGGCGCTGTCCGGAGTCGACTCGAGCACCAAGGGCATCTCGGCGACGTACGGCGTGCAGGTGCTGTTCTACGTGCCACCGGTCGGTTCGAAGCAGAAGATTGAACTCCTGGGATTCACCCAGGGCCTGATCACAGCGAGTGAGGTCAAATGACGAACGTCCCGCCGACCCCCGCCGGCCTCCGAGGAGCGGTCGATCTGTCAGCGCTCGTCCAGCGCGCGGCGACGCCGAGTGCGGCCACCCAGCACGGCGCAGCCGATCACAGTCACGATGAGTCACCGGCGAGCGGGCTTGTCTTCGACACGACGGATGCCGATTTCACCGAGGTTGTCGAGCTCTCCATGAGCGTTCCGGTGATCGTCGACATCTGGGCCGAGTGGTGCGGTCCGTGCAAACAGCTGTCGCCGATCATTGAACGCGTTGTGCGCTCCTTCGGCGGACGCGTGGTCCTCGCAAAGGTCGACGCCGACACGAATCCACAACTTGTGCAGGCTTTCCAGGCGCAATCGATCCCCACCGTCGCCGCCGTGATCGGCGGCCGCCCGCTCGGGCTGTTCGTCGGGGCGCTTCCCGAGGCGCAAGTGCGGGACGTGATCGAGCAGGTGCTCGAGGTCGCCGCGCAGAACGGCATCACCGGGACGGTGTCCCCGTCTGACGAGTCAGAGGTCGGCGCGGAAGCGCAAGCGGACGCCGAGGAACGCGAGCCGGAGCCGCTGCCGCCGCATCATCAAGCTGCCTTCGAGGCCATTGAGCGCGGCGACTACGCCGCGGCGATCGACGAGTACAAGACGGCGATCGCACAGGACCCGCATGACCAGATGGCCGTTGCCGGTCTTGCCCAGGTGTCGCTCCTTCACCGGCTCGACGGGCAGAGTGCAGAAGCGATCCGGACCGCGGCCGCTGCGAACGCGGCAGACTTCGAGGCACAGCTCGCGGTCGCCGATCTCGACATGTCCGGTGGTCACGTCGACGATGCCTTCGATCGGCTGCTCGAGCTCGTTCCGACGGTGTTCGGGGATGCGCGAGAGGCCGTGCGCCTTCGTCTGGTCGAGTTCTTCGAGCTCGTCGGAGCCGACGACCCGCGCGTGAGCAGCGCGCGTCGTCGGCTCGCTGCCGCGCTCTACTGAAGCCGCCTCGGCTCCACTCGCTGCCGGAGGAACACCGCGCCGAGTGGCGGTACGACGAGATGCGCGGACGCCGGGCGACCGGCCCACGGCGTTTCCTCGGCGACGACCGCACCGAGGTTTCCGACGCCGGATCCGCCGAACGCCGCGGCGTCGCTGTTGAGGACCTCGTCCCACGTGCCAGCGGCTGGGAGCCCGAAGCGGCGTTCGACCGGCACTCCGGAGAAGTTCACGAAGACCGCGACTCGTTCGTCCTCGGACTTCCGGAGGAACGCGACGGTCGAGTGCGGCGCGTCACCGCCTTCGATCCATTCGAAGCCATCGGGAGACGAGTCGTAGGTCCAGAGCGCAGGGGAGTCGCGGTACACCCGATTGAGCGCGGCGACGAAGTCCTGAACGCCGCGATGTCCCGGGTCGTCGAGCAGCCACCAGTCGAGGCCGCGCGCTTCGCTCCACTCTTGGATCTGCGCGAACTCCTGACCCATGAACAGCAGCTGCTTGCCCGGGTGCGCCCACATGAACGCCAAGTAGGCGCGCACGTTCGCAAGGCGCTGCCACGCATCACCGGGCATCTTCCCGTACAGGGAGCCTTTGCCATGCACGACCTCGTCGTGACTGATCGGGAGTGTGAACTGCTCGCTGAACGCATAGACCATCGAGAATGTGATCTCGTCGTGGTGGTACGAGCGGTAGATGGGCTCGCGCTGGATGTACTCCAGCGAGTCGTGCATCCAGCCCATGTTCCACTTCTGGCCGAATCCGAGCCCACCGGCATCGGTGCGGCCGGTCACGGCGGGGAACGAGGTCGATTCCTCCGCCACCATGACGATGCCGGGGTAGCGCTTGTACGCGGTGGCGTTGGTCTCCTGCAGGAACGAGATCGCCTCGAGGTATTCGCGGCCTCCGTACTTGTTCGGAAGCCACTCGGTGCGCGAGTAGTCGAGGTACAGCATCGAGGCGACCGCGTCGACGCGAAGCCCGTCGATGTGGAACTCCTCGAGCCAGTAGAGCGCGTTCGCGACGAGGAAATTCCGCACCTGCGGCTGCCCGAAGTCGAAGACATACGTACCCCAGTCCAGCTGTTCGCCGCGCCGGGGGTCCGGATGCTCGTACAGCGCGTATCCGTCGAATCGCGCCAGCGCCCATTCGTCCTTCGGGAAATGCCCCGGCACCCAGTCCATAATCACGCCGATGCCCGCGGCATGGAGGCGGTCGATGAGATACCGCAGATCGTCCGGGGAGCCATATCGAGCGGTTGGCGCGTAATACCCGGTGACCTGATAGCCCCACGAGCCGCCGAACGGGTGCTCCGCGAGCGGCAGGAACTCCACGTGCGTGAAGCCGAGATGGTGCACGTGTCCGATGAGATCGTCCGCTATCTGGCGGTATCCGAGCCCCGGTCGCCACGAGCCGAGGTGGACCTCGTAGACGCTCATCGGGTGATCGTGCACGGTGGTGGACGCTCGACGCGTCATCCAGTCGTCGTCGTCCGCTGACCAGGTGTAGTCGGAGCGCGTGATGACCGACGCCGTCGCGGGCGGGACCTCGGTGCGTCGTGCGAGCGGGTCCGCGCGCTCCACCCAGCCGGAGTCGGTGAGGATCTTGAACTTGTACCGCTGTCCGTCGAAGGCGGCGGGCACGAACAGCTCCCAGACTCCGCTGTCGGTCAGACGACGCATCGACGTCGTCGATCCGTTCCAACCGTCGAAGTCGCCGATGACCTGCACCGCGGTGGCGCGGGGCGCCCACACGGAGAACGCGACACCGTCGACGCCGTCGATCGTGCGGAGGTGCGCGCCGAGGTGCTGCCAGAGCTGCTCGTCGCGTCCCTCGGCGAACAGGTGAAGATCCAGCTCGCCGAGCGTCGGCGGGAACCGGTACGCGTCGTCTGTCGTCCAGGTCTCCTCGCCGTACTCTGCCTCAACACGGTAGGCGCCGAGTGAACCGGCGACCGCCCCGGACCACACGCCCCACCCCTCGTGGTGGAGATCGAATTCGTCGCCGGAGCGCGTATGGATCCGCACCGCGTCGGCGAGGTGCCGCACGACCCGAACGCTCGTGCCGCCGGGGACAGCATGCGGTCCGAGAACATCGTGGGGCTGCGACGAGCGCCCTTCGGCGATCTCCTGGAGGCGCCACTCGGGCACCGGTGCGGGTGCGGGCTCGGCGGCTGCGCCCCGCGCGTCGCCGCGGACAGATTGGGGACCGAGGACTGGAGGGACCGCCGGTGTTGCGCGTGAGGCCGCTGGTGCCTCCGGAAGCGGTGTGCGGCCGCCTGCGAGCGTGGCGGACTCGGCGACATTCCGCGATGGGTTCTCCCGGATCGGCTCGGCGCCGGGCAGGTCCTCGCCGGGCGCCGAGGTCGTCGGCTCGTCGGGGTGACGCGGTGCGGTGTCGGTCATCGGTGCGGTCCTTCCACGACGAGGAGGTGTACCGGTTCGTCGAAGGCGTCAAGGCGAACGTAGTTCGCGTCTCCCCACACCCAGCGATTCCCGGTGACGACATCCCGAACGTCGAATCGAGTGCCCGGCTCGAGTCCGAGCGCAGTCAGGTCAAGGTACACGGTGGCTTCCCGGAGCGAGTGCGGATCCACGTTCGCGACGACGATGACGGAATCGGGCCTCCCGGTTCGGGTGAATCGACCGTCGAGATGCTTCGAGTAGACGACGACCGCCTCGTTGTCGGCGGCGTGCACATGGAGGTTCCGCAGCTGCCGGAGCGAGGGGTGCGCCGTGCGGAGCCGATTCAGCATCGTGAGATACGGCGCGAGCGATGCTCCCTCCGCCTCGGCGAGTGCGTAGTCCCGGGGCTTGTACTCGTACTTCTCGTTGTCGATGTTCTCCTCGCTGCCGGGACGCGCGACGTCCTCGAACAGCTCGTACCCCGAGTAGACGCCCCACGTCGGCGATCCGGTCGCTGCGAGCGCGGCCCGGATCTTGTACGCGGCTCGGCCGCCGAACTGCAGATATTCGGTCAGGATGTCGGGCGTGTTCACGAACAGGTTCGGACGCAGGTAGGCGCTCGTCTCGTGCGAGAGCTCATCGAAGTAGGACTCGATCTCCTCCTTCGTGTTGCGCCACGTGAAGTACGTGTAGGACTGCTCGAATCCGCATTCGGCGAGTGCCCGCATCATCGCGGGCCGTGTGAACGCCTCGGCGAGGAATACGAGCTCGGGGTGCTCGGCTCGGATCGTCCGGATCACACGCTCCCAAAACCACAGTGGTTTCGTGTGCGGATTGTCGACGCGGAAGATCTGCACGCCGAAGGACACCCAGTGCCGCAGAACGCGCAGGACCTCGGCGACGATGCCGTCCGGGTCGCTGTCGAACTGGATCGGGTAGATGTCCTGATAGCGCTTCGGCGGGTTCTCGGCGGTCGCGATCGACCCGTCGGCGCGCACGGTGAACCACTCCGGGTGCGCTGCCACCCAGGGATGGTCCGGGGAGCACTGCAGCGCGAAATCGAGTGCGACCTCGAGTCCCGCGTTCTTTGCGGTGTCCACGAACTCGCGGAAGTCTCGTTCCGTTCCGAGGTCGGGATGGATGGCGTCGTGGCCGCCAGCCGCGGAACCGATGGCCCACGGACTGCCCGGATCCCCGGGGCCGGCGTGCAGGGTGTTGTTCGGACCCTTTCGTGCGGTCGTGCCGATCGGATGGATCGGGGGGAGATAGACGACGTCGAACCCCATTCGGGCAATCGCGGGGAGGCGTCGCGCAGCCGTTCGGAACGTGCCCGACCGCCAGGTTCCTGCGTCGGTTCGCTTGGCGCCTTCGGACCGGGGGAAGAACTCGTACCACGCCCCGACTCCGGCCCTGGCGCGCTCGACCTCGAGATGCTGCTTCGGCGATCGCGTTCGCAAGCTCGTCAGGGGAGCGTCGTCCAGTGCAGCGGTGACCCGAGGGTCGTCAACCGCTCGCATCCGCTCGGTCGCCGGCAGGCTCGCGTCCCGAAGTCGCTCCGCCGCCGCGGCCGCTGCAGTGGAGTCCGACTCGGTCGCAAGGCGTTCAAGGAGCACCGCACCGTCGAGGAGCGTCGCCTCGGTGTCGACGCCGGCGTCGATCTTCAGCCGAGCGCCATGCACCCAGGTGGCCCAATCGTCCGCGAACGACTCGACGCGCCATGACCAGCTGCCGACTCCGTCGAGTTGGACGGTCGCTTCGAAGCGATCGGTTCCGGCGCCGACGAGCCGCATCGGCACGGTGCGTTCGCCGCCCCCGTGCCGTTCGAGCACGAGATCGGCGCCGATGACGCCATGGCCTTCCCGGAAGACGGTGGCTCCGAAGGTCACGACCTCGCCGTCGAAGGCCTTCGATGGAAAACCGTTCGGCGTCGACGGAGTGAGTTCGGTGATGGGGATGCGCCCGATGACGGGTCGAACTGCTGCTGCCACGCGTTCGACGCTACCCGTCGACCTCCGACGGGTATCGGAAGTTGGTAGTTCGCGGCCGAACGGTCAGTCGATTTCGAACACGTGGATGCCCGGACCGTAGGCGGTGAAGATCTGTCCGGGCGGGCGTCGACGGTCGTGATCGCGGTGCTTCTCGCTGGTCCAGGCGAGACGGTAGGCGGACACGTCGTCTCGCGGGGGCAGGACGATGTCCCGCGTGCGCCCACTGCCGTGGACGACCACGAGCACGCGGTCGTAGGGCTCGTACTCCGGCGTCGACTCGACGAAATACTGCAGGGCCCGGTGCAGTGGCTGATCCCAGCCTTCCGATGTCATCGGATGCCCGTCGGTGCCATACCAGGTCATGCGGGACGCTGACTTCGTGACCTGACCGTCGACGCCGAACCGGCTCGGGCGGAGCGCTGGGTGCCGCTGTCGGAGGCGCGTGAGGGTCGCGACGGTGTCGCTGCCGAATGCCCCGAACTCCGTGTGCTCCCAGGACACCGGGGTGACATCGTCGGAGAGCACGTATGCGTTGTTGTTGCCGTGCTGGGTCCGACCGTTCTCGTCGCCGGCGACGATCATCGGTATGCCCGCCGAGAGGAGCAGTGTGCCGAGCAGGTTGCGGTAGCTGCGCTGCCGCGCCGCTCGCACACCACGGTCTTCGGTGGGTCCTTCGATGCCGTGATTGAACGAACGGTTGTGATCGGTGCCGTCGCGGTTGTCCTCGCCGTTGGCCTCGTTGTGCTTTGTGTCGTAGGCGACGAGGTCCGCCAGCGTGAAGCCGTCATGCGCCGTCACGAAGTTGACCGCGGCGAGCGGCCCGCGCGAGACGTCGAACAGGTGTCGTGAGCCGGTGAGGGCACCTGCGAGCGCCCCGATCCCGACAGACGGCGCCCCGACGCGGCGTTCGTCGGCGATGTCCGTCAGCCAGAACTGCCGGACCGTGTCGCGGAACCCGTCGTTCCACTCCGAGAATCGCTCGCCGAACGCACCCGTCTTCCAGCCGTCGGGTCCGACGTCCCACGGCTCGGCGATGAGCTTGACGTCCTGGAGCGCTGGGTCGGTGCGAATCGCCGCCAGCAGCGGGTGATCGGGGCTGAAGCGGTGCTCGTCGTCGCGGGCGAGCGTGGCCATCAGATCGAACCGGAACCCGTCGACGCGCATCTCGCGCGCCCAGTACCGCAGACTGTCGAGCACGAGGTCGGCTATCCACGGTGTCGCCGTGTTCACGGAGTTGCCGCAGCCGGTCGTGTCGAAGTAGGTGTCGTCGGCTGACCATCGGTAGGCCTTCGGGCCATCAATGCCGCGAAAGCCCATCGTCGGCCCGGAGCGCCCCTCTTCTGCGGTGTGGTTGTAGACGACGTCGAGGATGACCTCGATTCCGGCCTCGTGGAGGAGACGGACCATCCCTTTGAATTCGCGGAGCACCGCATCGGCGCCGGACGCTTGGGCCGGGCCGGACGCGTATGCCGCGTGCGGCGCGAAGAACCCGACCGTGTTGTAGCCCCAGGCGTTCTCCCGGCCGGCCTGTTGCAGCCACTGCTCGGTGGCGAACGCCTGCACGGGGAGGAGCTCGATGGTTGTCACACCGAGATGCTTCAGGTGAGCGATCGTGCTCTCGTGCGCGATCCCCGCGTAACTGCCGCGGAGGTGCTCGGGCACGGCCGGATTCGCCAGCGTCAACGTCCGCACGTTGGCCTCATACAAGACCGTGCGATCCATCGGAATGGCCGGCTTCGGCACGGCGCCCCAGTCGAAGTCGTCGGCGACCACGACGGAGGACCATCCACCAGCCCCATCGGGGAGCAGCCCGCGCGCATACGGATCGAGCAGCGGTCGAGCGGGATCGAAGTCGCTCGTCGGCCCCCGCCGACCACCCACGAGGAGGTGGTAGCGGTCGCCGATCCGGAGGCCGTCCACACGCCCGCTCCAGCGATCCGATCCTCGTTCGCGCCGGAGTGGCACGCGGAACTCGTCGTGCTCGGCGGAGCGGTGCACCACGAGTGTCACCGACGTGGCCGACATCGAGCGGAGCCCGAACGACCACCCGGAGTCGGCGAGGTGCAGCCCAAGCGGAGTCTCGGTCTCGACGATCACCCACCCAGGGTATGAGGCGCAGGCCGTGTCCCGAAAACGCGCCCCGCGCTTGGGGGGCGCGGGCAGCCTCCCATTCGGTGTGGAGGAGCGGTGCGGCGTGCACGTGCGAGACCCAACGCAGCGGACTGTGCGGCGACGCAGAACCGGGGGAGAATCGACGGTGATCATGACCGTCTACCTCGATCACGCAGCCACCACGCCGATCCGCCCGGAAGCGCTCGCCGCCTATACCGAAGCCCTTGCCGTCGGCGGCAACCCTTCGTCCATCCATCAGGCCGGACAGCGAGCGCGCATGCTCCTCGAGGACGGCCGAGCCCGGGTTGCGACGTCGCTCGGGGTCGATCCGGTCGAGGTCGTGTTCACCTCGGGCGGCACCGAGAGCATCAACCTTGCGATCAAGGGACTGTTCTGGGCGCGGCAGCGGGACCGACCACGTCCTCGCGTCGTCGTTCCTGCTGGCGAGCACCACGCCACGATCGATGCGATCGAGTGGCTGCGCACGCACGAGGGTGCGGTGATCGACGAGATCCCGATCGACGGGACCGGCCGCATCGACCGATCCGCTCTGGCGGCCCGACTTGCGGACTCCGCGGACGTCGCCCTCGTCACGCTCCTCTACGCGAACAACGAAGTGGGCACACTGCAGCCGGTCGCCGAGGTCGTCGCGGCGGCGCATGCGCGGGGTGTTCCGGTGCACTGCGACGCGGTTGCGGCGTACGGGCAGGTCCCGATCGATGTCGCGGCGCTCGATCTCGACGCCGTGAGCGTCTCCGCGCACAAGGCGGGCGGTCCGGTCGGCATCGGCGCACTCGTGCTGCGCCGGAGCACGGTCGTGGAGCCGCTCATCCACGGCGGCGGCCAGGAGCGCCAGGTGCGCAGTGGTACCCAGGACGCGGCCGCTGCCGCGGCGTTCGGAGCCGCAGCATCGCTGGGCGCGCACGACGTCAGCGGCCTTCGGGATCGGCTGATCGCCGGCGTCCTCGAGCGCGTGCCGTCAGCCGTGCTCCGCGGCCACCCGACGGAGCGTCTGCCGGGGAACGCGCACTTCACGGTCGCGAACTGCGAGGGCGACTCCCTGCTGTTCCTCCTCGACAGCGTGGGTGTCGCCGTGTCCACGGGGTCCGCGTGTCAGGCGGGCGTCCCGGAGGCGTCGCATGTGCTCTTGGCCATGGGCCTCCCGTACGCGGAGGCGCGTGGTGCGCTGCGCGTGACGCTCGGCTGGTCGACGACCGAGGCTGACGTCGACGCATTCCTTGCCGCGCTTCCGGACGCCGTCGCCCGCGCCTCCGCAGCGGGCATGGCGTCGCGCGAGCCGTCCATCGGCGCCCGGTAGGCTTGCCGATCATGGTCGAACTGGACTTCTCCGAGCAGATCGCCGCGCTTCGCGACACGTTCGGCAACATCCGCTCGGTGGTCGATGTCGATCGCCTGGAGCGTGAGATCGCCGAGCTCAGCGAGCAGGCGGGCGCTCCGAACCTCTGGGATGACGTCGAGCATGCGCAGCGCGTCACGAGCGCGCTGAGCCACAAGCAGGCGGAACTGCGCCGCATCACCGAGGTCGAGCAGCGCATCGACGACCTCGAGGTCCTGGTGGACATGGCCAACGAGGCCGACGACGAGGCGAGTGCCGTCGAAGCCCGCGACGAGTTGCGATCGATCGAGTCCGTCATGAGCGAGCTCGAGGTGCAGACTCTGCTCGACGGCGAGTACGACGCGCGCCCTGCCGTCATCACGATTCGCGCGGGTGCCGGCGGCGTCGACGCCGCCGACTTCGCGGAGATGCTCCTGCGCATGTATCTCCGGTACGCGGAACAGCACGGATTCTCGACCACGGTGATGGACACCTCCTACGCGGAGGAGGCGGGTATCAAGTCGGCGACATTCGAAGTTGACGCGCCCTACGCCTTCGGCACCCTTTCCGTCGAAGCCGGCACACACCGCCTCGTGCGGATGTCACCGTTCGGCGCGGCGGGCAAGCGGCAGACCTCGTTCGCTGCGGTCGAGGTGATCCCGCTCATGGAAGAGACCGAGTCGATCGACATTCCGGACAACGACATCCGCGTCGACGTCTTCCGATCGTCCGGGCCGGGTGGCCAGTCCGTGAACACGACGGACTCCGCGGTGCGCATCACGCACCTTCCGACGGGCACTGTGGTGTCGATGCAGAACGAGAAGTCGCAGATTCAGAACCGCGCAGCCGCGATGCGCGTGCTCCAGTCACGGCTGCTGCTCCTGAAACGCGAAGAAGAGAACGCGAAGAAGAAGGAACTCGCCGGCACAATCACGGCGAGCTGGGGTGACCAGATCCGTTCCTACGTCCTTGCGCCGTACCAGATGGTGAAAGACCTCCGCAGCGAGTACGAGGTGAACAACCCGAGCGCGGTCTTCGACGGCGACCTCGACGGGTTCATCAACGCCGGGATCCGGTGGCGGAAGCAGGCCTGACCGGTTCCGGGAACGCCTGGCGCGCCTCCTGTCCGGTCCGCGTGCGAGCGCTTAGCCTGATCCGGTCATGATCAGATTCGACCAGGTCACCAAGGTCTATTCGGGCAACCCGAAGCCAGCCCTCGACGATGTCACGCTCGAGATCCTCAAGGGCGAGTTCGTGTTCCTCGTCGGCGCCTCGGGGTCGGGAAAGTCCAGCTTTCTCCGGCTGGTGCTGAAAGAGGAGAAGCCTACGCGCGGGCAGATCCACGTCCTCGGGCAGCGCCTCGGTGCGCTTTCGTCGCGGAAGGTCCCGTACTTTCGGCGGAACCTCGGCGTGGTGTTTCAAGACTTCCGACTCCTGCCGAACAAGACCGTGTTCGACAACGTCGCGTTCTCGTTGCAGGTGATCGGCAAGAGCAAGGGGTTCATCGGCGAGGCCGTTCCCGACGTGCTGAAGATGGTTGGTCTCGCTGGAAAGTCGGGCCGGATGCCGCACGAACTCTCCGGTGGTGAGCAACAGCGTGTCGCTATCGCGCGCGCCGTCGTGAACAAACCGGCGGTGCTGCTCGCCGATGAGCCGACGGGAAACCTCGACCCATCCACATCCGCCGGGATCATGGCACTTCTCGATCGCATCAACCAGGGCGGGACCACTGTCCTCATGGCCACCCACGACGCGAGCATCGTGAATCAGATGCAGCGCCGCGTGATCGAGCTTGCGAGTGGGCAGGTCGTTCGCGATGAGCAGACCGGCGGCTACCAGACGCAGGCGATCCCGGTACAGCGACCCGCTGTGTCGACGACGACGGGCCTCCAGACCATTCCGGGGATCATCCGATGAGGCTCGGACTGGTCCTGGCCGAGGTCGGTTCGGGGCTCCGGCGGAACGCGTCGATGGTCGTCTCGGTCGTGCTCGTGACCTTCATCTCGCTGACCTTCGTGGGCACGGCGATCCTGCTGCAGATGCAGATCACGCAGATGAAGGGGTATTGGTACGACCGCGCGCAGGTCGCCGTCTACCTGTGCACCTCGACCGACACGACGGGCAACTGCAACGGTGCCCAGGCGACCGCGAGCCAAAAGGACCAGGTTCAGGCGCAACTCGACTCGCCGACCTTGAAGCCGTTCATCAAGAAGGTCTACTTCCAGAATCAGCAGCAGGCGTATGCGCGGTTCAAGCAGCAGTTCAAGGACTCGCCCGCGACGGAGTTCGTGAAGCCCGAGTACCTGAACGAGACCTTCTGGGTCAACCTGAAGAACCCCAATCAGTCCGATGTCCTCGTTGAGAGCCTGTCGAAAATGGCGGGGGTCCAGAGCGTGGTGGACCAGCGCGGGTATCTGCAGCCGATCTTCTCCGTGCTGAACGCGTCGTCCTATACCGCCGTCGGAATCGCGGCGCTCATGCTCATCGCGGCCGTGCTGCTCATCGCGACGACGATCCGATTGTCGGCGTTCTCCCGACGGCGAGAGCTCGGGATCATGCGGTTGGTCGGCGCGTCGAACCGGTTCATTCAGACGCCGTTCGTGCTTGAGGGTGTGATCGCCTCGCTGATCGGGGCGGTGATGGCCGGGGGAGCGATCGTCGCCGTCGTGTGGTTCTTCGTCCGCGGATATCTCGCTGTTCGATTCACCGGGACGCCGTTCATCGGTATGAGCGAGACGGCGCTCGTGGTGCCCGCGGTGGTGATCGTCGGCGGCATCCTCGCCGCGCTCTCGGCGAGTGTTGCGATTCGCCGATATCTCAAGGTCTGACCGGTCGATCCGCACGGTCGCGATCCGCTAAGCTGGTCGGCCCGCCATCATTCGGCGAGTCACGAGGGAAGGGGTCGATATGGCCAAGGAGCGCGGAGAGAAGGTCGTCGCGACCAATCGGCGCGCCCGCCACGACTACCTGATCGAGGACACGTACGAGGCTGGACTCGTCCTCAGCGGCACCGAGGTCAAGTCCCTCCGTCAGGGGCGCGCATCGCTTGTCGACGGGTATGCATTCGTTGAAGCGGGGGAGGCGTGGCTCGACGCAGTCCACATCCCCGAGTACACCGAGGGCACCTGGAACAATCACGCTCCCCGCCGCAAGCGGAAGCTGCTCCTGCACAAGGAGCAGATCGTGAAGATCTCGCACAAGACCGCTCAGGGCGGCTACACCCTCGTGCCGCTGCAGATTTACTTCCATGACGGGCGCGCCAAGGTCGAGATCGCGGTCGCGAAGGGAAAGCGCGAGTACGACAAGCGTCAAGCCCTTCGCGAACAGCAGGATCGACGCGAGGCCGAGCGCGCGATGCGCACCCGCAATCGCCTGGGTGAGTGATCTCCTCGGCGCGACCGGCTCGGCCGTGGCCGCCCGAGCAGTGGCACGATGCCCGCGGCTTGGCGAAACAACCCTGGTCAGGTAGGCTGACATGCTCGGCCTCGCCGAGCTTCACAACTCCACAGTGCGACAGCGACTCGCAGTCGGCCCGCATGGGGATGATCGGTTTCGACATCGCCTGCACGCCGACGGGAAGCGGGTCGAGGACCCACGGTTGTCTCGCTAACGATCCGTGGAAAACAATAAGTGCCAATTCCAAGCGCACTGACTTCGCCCTCGCTGCGTAAGCGCGAGCGCACTTCATGAAGTCCGTCGGCCAGGTGATCGCCCCCTAACCTGAGTCCGGCGTCATTCAGGGGACTTGCTGCACGGTTGTGTCTGAGGGCCGTGCGGGACTTGCACTCGGGCTGGGCTCGTCCTCCAAGAAGCCAGTAGCAATGGAGGGAGCCGAGCAGAACGCCTGATCTGGCTACGCCCGTAGAAGACGTCGAAATACAGCGATGGACGGGGGTTCGATTCCCCCCATCTCCACCATCGCCGACGCAGTTGCTGTCGCACTGGTGGTCGCTCCGATCTGACGGCTCCGTCTCCCATCGCCGCCCGAGTACGGTGGTGCGCCATGCAGGAGATCGCCCTTCGGATCAGGCTGACATCGCCCGATCGGTTCTCGTTCAGCGACTACGCCAAGCAGGTCGATGCTGCAACGTCGGTTGCCGCCCTTGTGCCGTGGCTCGCCACGCCCAATGCGCGGCTGACGCTCCGAGGGCCCGGAGCCGATCCGGTTCGGATCGAGACGTCGTCGTTCGGTGGCACGACGACGATGGTGGTTGTCCTCGCCCACACCGCTCCAGCCGTCGAGGCTGCGGCGGCAGTCATCGCGGCGCTGTTGGATGCGGCGCAATCCACGCTCGCGCCCGCTTCTGGGTCCGACGGGGAGCTGAGCGACCGGCTCGATGCGCTCGATCTGGCTGCGCCCCGAGCGCGAGATGGCGCCGCACGGATGGTGCGACAGCTGATCGAGGATGCTCGTGTCGAGGTCCGAGAAGGCGCCGAGGGAACGGCAACCGCTGCCGCGAGGGCCCTCGTGTGCTTGGCCGATGCGAAGGCCGCCGTTGTGGTCGAGCGGGTCGCTGATGCCTCAGCGGAGATACTTGAGGAGCGCCGGGTCGCCTTCCTCATCCCGGATGACGGCAGCGTCACGATCGTCCCCGATCCGTCGCCCGGCCCGACCCCCGTGGCAGCAGACGCTGACGCGGGCGTTGGACCGGGTCAGACGCCGGACGCGCTCCCGCTCCCGTCAGCGGATCCCGACGACCTGCGGCGGCTCGAAGCCGGGCGGCGTTCAGACAAGACCCAGCAGGACGATCACCCGAGCAACTCCGACAAGTCAGAGCCGAACGGTCATTCGAAGGACAAGAAGCGCAAGGGTTCGGGAAAGTCCGGCAAGAAGCACAAGAAGAAGCGAAAATAGCGCGCGTCGACTCAGCCTGTGTGCGCGTACAGGAATTGTGTTTCCATTTCTTTACAGTCGCGTTGCATTTTCATTGCGTGGGCCTCGTCATCCGCTGATCAGTGCCAGAGTCGTCCCAATCCACGGCAGCTCGACTCAGGAGTGACATGGCAACCACAACTTCCACCCCGCCGGACACCGGCCTCAAGCGGAACGTCGGCTTCATCGGCCTGATCTGGGCCTCGACCGGCTCGATCATCGGCTCCGGCTGGCTGTTCGGCTCGCAAGCGGCGCTCCAGACCGCCGGCCCGGCCGCCATCATCTCGTGGCTCATCGGTGGGGTCGCGATCCTCGTCCTTGCGCTCACGCACGCGGAGCTCGGCGGCATGTTCCCGATCGCCGGAGGCACGGCCCGATTCCCGCACATCGCATTCGGCGGTGTCGCGGGCGCCTCATTCGGTTGGTTCTCCTGGTTGCAGGCAGCGACCGTCGCGCCGATCGAGGTCGAGGCGATGCTGAAGTATGCGCAGCACTGGAAGTGGGCGCAGGGCTGGCTGCACACCGTCACCGTGAACGGTTCGACGCAGCAGCTGCTCACCGGCTCCGGCATCGCCGTCGCATGCGTCCTCATGGCCGTGCTGACCGCGATCAACCTGTTCAGCGTTCGCGTGCTGGCGAACACGAACTCCGCGGCGACGTGGTGGAAGGTCGCGATTCCGCTCCTCGTCATCATCGTGCTCGCGTTCTCGGGGCTGCACGGCAGCAACTTCGGCGCCGGCGGCGGTTTCGCGCCCGCGGGTGCGCAGGGCGTGCTCGCCGCGGTGTCGACATCGGGCATCATCTTCTCGCTCCTCGGTTTCGAGCAGGCCGACCAGCTCGCCGGTGAGTCGTCGAACCCGAAGCGCGATATCCCGCGTGCGGTCATCGGCTCGGTCATCATCGGCGTCGTGATCTACCTGCTGCTGCAGCTCGTGTTCCTGCTCGCACTGCGTCCCGCAGCCGTCGCAGGCCACTGGGCGAGCGCCGACTTCACAAAGTTCACCGGTCCGTTCGCAGACATCGCAATGGCCGCAGGGATCACCTGGCTCGCCGTCGTGATCTACATCGACGCTGTGATCTCGCCCGGTGGAACCGGTCTCATCTACGTGACCGCAACCTCCCGCGTGTCCTACGGACTCAGTCGGAACGGCTACTTCCCGAAGGCATTCGAGTGGACGACGAAGTCGGGCGTCCCGTGGTTCGGCCTCATCGTGGCGTTCGTCATCGGCTGCGCCTGCTTCGCGCCGTTCCCGAGCTGGCAGTCGCTCGTCAGCCTCATCACGAGCGCGTCGGTGCTCATGTATGCGGGCGCGCCATTGGCGCTCGGTGCGTTCCGGAAGCGGATCCCCGACATCGAACGGCCCTACACACTCCCTGCGGCGAGCGTGTTGTCTCCGCTGGCGTTCATCGTGGCGAACCTCATCATCCTGTGGACCGGATGGACGACCGACTGGAAGCTCGGCGTGGCGATCCTCATCGGCGTGGTCGTCATCGTGCTGAACCGAGTCTTCGGCGGGAACAAGGCCGTGCAGCCGCGCTGGGACTGGAAGGCGGCCCAGTGGCTGCTTCCGTACCTGATCGGCATGGGGCTCATCGTGTTCCTCAGCGACTTCGGCCCGCTGAAGCACCCGTGGTTCCCGCTCTGGTGGGACATCCTCGTCACCGCCGTATTCAGCGTGATCATCTACTACTGGGCGATCAACTCCGCCTCGAGCCGCGAGGAGATCCTCCGCACCGCTGAGGACGTCCGCGAAGTCGAAGAGTCGAACGTCGTCGAGCCGGTCATGCACTGAACGACGCGACGAACGCGAAACGGGAGGCCCGGTGCAGATCCGCACCGGGCCTCCCGTTCGTCGTGGTGTCGGTCGTCAGAAGTCGAAGAGGTTCTGACGGAGACCGCCAGGTGCCCGCTCACCGCGAAGGATGCCCCGTCGGCGCAACACCGGCACCAGGTCGCCGAACATCCGGGAGACGGATGCGGGGTGCAGGTCGCCGGAGAAGATGAACCCGTCGTTGTGCGCGTCGTCGCCGAGCTCCTCGATGAAGTCGGCGAGTTCGTCGGCGGTGCCGACGAAGCCGGAGCGGTCGGAGAGGCGCCCCTTGCGCGCCTTCCGTGCGAGGAGGTCACGGAGCGGCGCGTCCGGTGTGTCCCCGAGCAGCCCCCGGATGCTGCCCTGCGACACGTGGTCCCCGAAGTACCCCGACGGGATCGGCCGGTCGAGGTCGAGCGAGAGCAGATCGGTCTCCAAGTCGCTCGACTGTCCGATCGCGATCGCCTGGAGATCCGCATCGGACGGGTGGCGCGCGGCCTCGACCAGGCGGTCCGCTTCGGCGGCGGAGCCCGCGAGCTCGGGCTTCAGCACGAAGAGGATTCGAATGGACGCGGCGTCGCGGCCAGCTGACGCTGCAGCATCGACGATGCGGGCGCGGTAGGCGCGCACTGCCTCGGCGGTGAGCGGTGCGAGCGCGAGCTGCACATCGGAGTGCGTTCCGGCGAACGCGAGCCCGCGTCCGGAGCCGCCAGGCGAGACAACGACCGGATCCGCGGCGAGCGGCAGGGCGTTCAGTGGCCCAGCGGCGCGGAAGTACTCGCCGTCGTGCTCGAACGCGTCGAGCGCGGTGCCGTCTGCGAAGTGCCAGTCACGTTCGCCCGGGTCCGATCCGCGGACGTGCCCGACGTATCCACGATCGCCCCACGAGTGCCAGAGCCGCCGCACGACGGCGAGCCACTCCTCGGCTCGGTCGTAGGCGGCGTCGTGCGTCAGCGGATCGAGGCCGGCGTGCCGGGCGCTGCCGACATCGGTGACGAGGTTGATGCCGAGCCGCTCACCGGAGAGATGCGCGAGCGTTGCGATCTGGCGCGCGCCGAGGTACGGCGGCGTGATCCCCGCGTTGATGGTCGGTGCGACGCCGATCCGTTCCGTCGCGGCGAACAGGAACGGGGCGAGGAGGAGCGGGTCGTGCTTCGGGCCTCCGTAGGCGGATGCGATGCGCAGGTCGAGCGTCGCCGGGTTACCGAGGGAGATCGCGTCCTCGGCGATGACGAGGTCGAGACCCGCCTGCTCGAGGGTTCGGACCGACTGCTGGTACATGTCGGGGCGCGTCCAGTCGTACCCCCAATGCCAGTCGTCACGGCCCCACGCCTGGGGTCCGAATCCACGGGCGAAGAAATAGCCGAAGTGCTGTGGACGCGCCATCTCAGATCTCCTCGTCGATCGGGCGGGCACCGGACACGGCGTGCGTCAACGTTGCGAACGCGCGATCCGACGCGCCGTCGGCGAGGGACGCGCCGGACTCGTCTGCAGTGCCGGTCGCGCTCAGCGCGTTGAACGCGTGGTCGAGGTCGCGGATCAGGTCCGCGACGTCCTCGAGACCGACGGAGAGACGGATCAGTCCGTCGTCGATCCCGGCCGCGCGCCGTTCGTCCGGGGTGCGCTGCGCGTGCGTCGTCGATGCAGGATGCAGGATGAGCGATCGCACGTCGCCGAGATGGGTCATCCGGCTGAACAGCCGGACCGCGTCCATGACACGGCGCGCCGCCGCCTCGCCGCCTGCGAGCGTGAACGCGAATACGGACCCGGCCCCGCGTGGCAGATACCGCTCCGCCAACGCGTGATACGGATTGGAGGCGAGCCCCGCGTAGTCGACACTCGTCACCTCGGGCCGCCGCGCCAACCACTCGGCGATGGCGTGCGCGTTCCTGCTGTGCCGCTCAACCCGCAGCGAGAGCGTCTCGATGCCCTGGCGGATCAGGAACGCGTTGAACGGGGACGGGGTGGGACCGAGGCGGGCGGCCACGACGTCGCGCGCGAAGACGATCGCCGCACCGGTGCCGAAGCGCTCCGCGTAGCTCGCACCCTCAAGGGCCCGCTCGGGCTGGTGCAGGTGCGGCCAGCGCTCGGGCTCGGCACGCCAGTCGAAGTGGCCGCCATCGACGACGGCCCCGCCGATCGCCACGCCGTGACCGGAGAGGAACTTCGACGCCGAGTGGATGACGATGTCGGCGCCGTGCTCGAGTGGGCGGAGCAGATACGGCGTCGCGAGCGTGTTGTCGACGACGAGCGGGACTCCATGGCGGTGTGCGAGGTCGGCGACGGCCGCGACGTCGAGAATGTCGTTCTTCGGATTCGGAATCGACTCGCCGAACAGGAGCTTCGTGTTCGGCCGGATTCGCGCCTCCCACTCGGCGAGGTCGCCGGAGCGCTCGACGAAGTCCACCTCGACGCCGAGCCGACGCAGGTTCTGCAGCAGCAGTCCCTTGGTGCCCTCGTAGATGCTCTGCGCGCTGACGATGTGATCGCCGGCCTGAACCAGGCCGAGGAAGGCGACCGCGGCGGCTGCCTGGCCGCTGCTCACGAGAATCGCCTCCGTACCGTGTTCGAGCAGTGCGATCCGTCGCTCGACGTCGGCGTTCGTCGGGTTGCCGAGACGCGTGTAGGTGTATCCGTCCTCGGTACCGGCGAATCGGTCTCGTGCTTGGTCGAAGTCGTCGAACAGGAAGCCGGAAGACATGTGAATCGGGGGAACCCGCGCGCCGAACGCGGCGTCCGGTACGACGCCGCCGTGGATCTGTTCCGTTGCGAACCCGAATGGTTCCTCGCTCGTCATGAACCGTGCCTCCCGATGTTTCCCGGTACTCTGCCACCTCGGGGTGGCGCGGGAACGCTGTGCGGCCTCCGGTTACGCAGACACCCCGAAGGGGGCGAGGAGGGTGCGTGCCGCTGCGGCGAGGGCTCGCGCAGGAACCGAGAGCATCGGTGCGATCAGCACGGTGATGGCGACGTGCGCTGCCAGGAACAACGCGAACCAGAGTGTCGCCGGGATCCGGGTCTCCGCGGCGGCGATATGGAAGTCGGTGCGCACCGGCGCAGCGACCACAAGCCATCGGCCGACGCGGAGGACCGATCGCATGCCGTCGACCACGAGCAGACCGCCGAGGCCGGCGAGGACCGCCTCGATCAGGGTGCCGGCATCGAGCACGGTCCAGACGGCGATCGCGGCCAGCGCCATGACGAGGACAGCGCCGAACGCATTGCGAACGAATACGAGCGCGATCACGCCGACGACGCCGAGCGCGATCGCCGGCGCGAGACGTTCATCGGCCGTTGCAGCGGCGACGAGGCCGACGCCGAGCCAGACCGGGGAACTGTACCCGGCGAACAGATTCAGGGTCCGCACCGGTCCGCGAAGCATCCGCGGCACCCGACCAAGGTCCACGATCGCCTCCCCGGAGCCATCGGCGCGGAGGGTGATGCGGCGGATACGGCCACCGAACGGCACGACGGCGACGCAGTGCCCGACCTCGTGCACCACAGTCGCAATGAGACGCGCGAGGCGGCGGGCTCCCGGGACGAACGGCACGAGAGCGCCGAGCAGGGCAGCGCAGAGGATTTCGACCAAGCCCCTATCGTCGCACCCCTACTCGGTGAGGCCGCTCGTCGTCACACGACGAAGCCACGGGCCTTGAGGCACAGCGGCGGCGTCGACGAATCGCCAGTCGACGTGGTCGTTCTCGCCGTCCAGCTCCGCGTATCCGAGACACCCGTTCAGCGCCGGTGATACGTCGAGCCCGGCGTTGTTGTAGCGGGTGTTCGCGGGACGCGCGTCGGTCGCGCCGAAGACATAGGTCGCGTCGTGATACTGACCCGGGCCCGCGTCCTCGATCTGGCCGTAGCAGACAGCGGATCCTTTCCGGATCTCGACCCAACGGTTCTTCATGTAGCTGAAGTTCTGATCGCCGCGATGCGACGCATACGGTTGCTGCGACGCCCACGGCACGACCTGGTCGCGCTCCGCGAACGCGGTCGGGTCATTGATGTCGTCGAACGGCAGATCCAAATAGAACGGGTTCTCGAGCGGCGTCATGGCGGTCGGGAAGTACCCGTTCGCGGCCGACCGCGCCTCCGTGCTGCACACCCCGTTTCGGAACACGCCGTCGCAGCCGCCGTAGTGAACCTCCCACTTGCCGTCGTAGGTCGAGTACACCTGCGAGCCATCGGCAGCGTTCGGATCGAACACCTCGCCGACCCAGAACGTCGTCGAGACGATATTCGTATGCCACGGGTAGGCGGTTCCCGCAGCCGGTGGGGGCGCGGCCACCGTTCCACCCGCGCCGGAGCCAGTGGACCCGGCTCCCGAGCCACCGCTGTTGGTGCCGCCCGGCGAAGGCGCGACCGGGGACGGCGCATTCGACGGGCTCGGCGTGCTCGGCGTGCTTGGCGTGCTTGACGTTGTGGCTGTTGCGGTACTCGAACCTGAGGCGGTGGCCGATGGCGCGACCCGCGGTACGGCGTGGTGTGTCGGCTTCGGCACCGCTGAGGGCGCGCAGCCCGCCGCCGTCAGCCCGACGAGAATCGCGCCAGCGGTGAGCGCCAGGCGGCCGCCCCGACCCCGCAAGAGGGATTGAGACGGCCGCTCGGTGTGGTGGTGTCGGATCACCGGACTCCGCTCAGTGCGAGAGCGTCGTTGCCGGTGCGAGCCCGGACACGCTGCCCGACGGAACGGCCGGTGTCTGCGCTGCGGTGCGCGGCGCGGGCACCTGCCCGAGCTGTCGAGCGAGGGTACGGCCGCCGGACGAGACGACGGTCACCTTCGTCGACGTGTTCGGCGCGACCTTCGGCTTCGCCGGTGCTGTCGCAGCGAACGTCTGCACCGTCGCCGGGGTGAGCGTCGACGTCACAGTGGTAGTACTCGCCGGTGCGACCGCAGCCGGAGCCGGAGCACCGACGCTGTTGTACAGCGCGTAGTCGTCGGTCTCGAGCGTGCCGTTCTGGAACAGGTTCAGCCCGAAGCTGATCCCGCTGTAGCCGGCCGGGATGGCGGCTGTCGTCCAGCTGCCGAGCGTGTATGTCGAGGCCGCAGCGAGCCATGGACTCGACGTCCAGTAGTGCCACACACCGTCAGTATCTCGGAGATAGACGGCGAATTGCGTGACGGTGCTCGACTTGTACCAGGTGCTCATCTGATACGTCTGGCCCGGAACCACGGTCGGTGCGCACTCGCCGAGGTCGAAAGTCGTCAACCACTTCGCGTCGCCATCGGTGTAATTCGCCATGGTGAGCAATCCGGCGACCGTTCCGGTGTGCGCGTCCGACGTCGTCGTGAGTGTCGGCGTGTTGTTGCCGTAGCCGCCCTTCATGAAGCACGACGGCGCGCCCTGCGCCTGCGTCTCCATGGACGGGTTCTTCACGGCGTTCACGCCTGCGGGCGCGGGCGCCGGATAGACGGCCTGGACCACGGGCTTCACCGGACCGCCGACGACCTGTCCGACGGTCTCCACGGTCGCGTTGTTCGCCGCGGTGTGGGTGTACGCCGAAAGCCACTGGATGAACTGCGTGAACAGGCCGAGATCCATGGTCGGGTCGAGGGCGGTGTTGTCGCTGAAGTGGTGGAAGGTCAGCTGAACCCAGCCGCCCTTCGCCGTCGCCGGCGCGGTCACCAGGTTCTCGAGGTCCTGGAGCTTCCAGGAGCTGCTGACCTCGTCGGGCGCGCGGGTCCACATCGGGTTCCGCGGCGGGATCGTCTCGGCGAGCACGCAGCCCGCGCAGCCGGCCACGCTCTGGACGTCGCCGAGACCGCGAGCGCTGTTGAACCCGCAGTTGCGCACTGCGTTCTCACTGGCCCGGTTCGCATCGGCGAACGGGTACGCGAAGCTCCGCGTCTGGTAGCCCCAGCTCGCCAGTGTCGCCCGCGATTGGCAGACCTGCCGTTGCTGCTCCGCTGCGCTGAGGAGTGGCATGTCCGGGTGGGTGACGGTGTGGCCGCCGATCTCGTTGCCCGCCGCGGCGAGCGTTGCGATGTTGTCGCGGGTGACATAGCCGGGAGCGCCCACATAGCCGGTGATGATGAAGAACGTGCCGGTGAAGCCGTACTGCTGCAGCACCGCAGCAGCCTGCATCTGTTCGGCATCGCCGTCGTCGAACGTCAGGCTGACGACGACGTGCTTGTTCGCGGTCGCGGCGCGCGCCGGGCCGGTGATCGAAACGATCGCCGTCAGCACGAGTCCGAGGACCGCGAGCACGGCGAGCAGCACCGTCAGGCGCCGCGAAGGTCGCGGCGGAGTGTCCGCGACCGGTTGGAGAGGAAGCATGCCAGTTCTTTCGTGAGGGTGGGGGTGATGGATCATTCGACGGTCACGGACTTTGCGAGGTTGCGCGGCTTGTCCACGTCGCAGCCCAATTGCAGGGCGAGTTCGCGCGCGAGCATCTGCAGCGGGACCACGGCCTCCAATGGCCCCCACGCGTCCAAGCCCGGAAGCCGGTCCGCCGAACGCGCGGCCCGAAGTCGACGCCGACCGGCCTCCTGCCCGACCGCGGGGATATCGGCGTCGTCGCCGCCGATCGTGATCACGAAGCCGCCGCGAGCAGCGACCTCCGCGATATTGGCCTGGAGGCGCGGCTCACCGTTGTCGACGACGACCACCGGTGTGCCCTCGGTCACCAGCGCCAAGGGACCGTGCTTCAACTCGCCCGCCGGGTATGCCTCTGCCCACCGGTAGCTCAGCTCTTTGAGCTTCAGCGCGCCCTCCGTGGCGAACGGCAGCGCGCCTCCCCGGCCGAGAAACAGGAACCCCGTCGCCGCGCTGACGCTCGTGACGAGCAGCGGAATGCGCGTGGCACTCGCCTGATACGCCCCTTCCAGGAGGCCGGGCAGCCGGTGCATCTCGCCGACGAGCGACTGCGCCTGTCGGCGCTCGATGCGGCCGGACGTAACGAGCGCGGACAGCATCGCGAGGACGCCGACCACGACCTGCGCAGTGAACGTCTTCGTCGCCGCCACGCCGATCTCCGGTCCCGCGTGTGCGTCGAGCACCGCATCAGCGCGTCGCGCGAGCGACGAATGCAGGTTGTTCGTGAGCGCGAGGACGGGGAATCGTCCGTCGAACCGATCGAGGGCGCGGAGCACGTCCGCCGTCTCGCCGGACTGGCTGATGGCGAGGATCAACGTCCCGGGTGCGAGCACGGCTCGGTCCGCCTCGCTGGCGACGATGAGATCGGTTGGCACCCGACCTGTCGATCGCAGCATCGACGCGATCACCGCACCGGCGTTCAGGGATGTGCCGCACCCGAGGACCGCCAGCCGATGAAAGCCCGGCAGACCGAGATCGGTCCAGAGTCGGCCATCGGCGACAGCGGCGGCGCGACGATCCAGGAGCCCTGCGACGACCTCCGGCTGCTCAGCGATCTCCTTCGCCATGTGGTCCGCGTGATCCCCGAGATCGAGTGCGGCGGCAGCGAAGGGGCTCGGCTGCGGGATCGGCGGCGGCACGATCATGCCACCGCTCGTCCACACCCAGGCGTCGGCGAGTTCCACTGCGTCGCCGTCTCGGAGTGCCACGAACGTGTCCGCCCAAGCGGCGATCGCGCCGACATCGCTCGCGACGAAATCGCCGGCGGCGGCGCGCGCGACAACGAGTGGCGAGCGCTCAGCCGCCGCGACCATCCGGCCCGACAGCGCGTCGAGAACAACGATCGCCCACGAGCCTTCGAGATGCGCGGTTGCGACCTGGACGGCGACGAGCAGATCCGGCTCGAGCGCGAGGGTCCGCTCGACGAGGTGCGCGATCACCTCAGAGTCGACGTCGGACCGGAACACGTGCCCCTGGGCACTGAGCATGGTCCGCAGCGCGTCGGCGTTCTCGATGATCCCGTTATGCACGACCCCGATGCGGCGACCGCAGTCGAGGTGCGGGTGCGCGTTCGCCTCGGTCACCGCGCCGTGTGTCGCCCAGCGCGTGTGGCCGATCCCGACGCCGGTGAGCCCGTCGCGATCGAGCGCATCGACCTGCTCGCGGAGCACATCGATCCGACGCGTCGACCGCGAGACAGTGAGCGCCCGGTCCCGCGTCCGGACAGCGATGCCCGCCGAGTCGTACCCGCGGTACTCCAACCGGGCAAGCCCGTCGAGGAGGAACGGTGTCGCATCGCCCTCGACACGTGCCCCGATGATCCCGCACATCAGAGCGCCACCGGCTCCGCCACGTGCGACCGGCGTCGAAGGTCGTCTGCGACCTCGGCGACCACAGCCTCCAGGGGTGTGATCGGGTCAAAGCCGACAGCCGCCGCAGCCGCGCTGTTGTCCGGAACCCGGCGCCGCATGTCCTCGAACCCCGCGCCGTACGCCTCCTCGTACGGGACCAGGACGATCGAGCTCGAGGAGCCCGTCGTGTCGATCGCGAGTTGCGCGAGTTCGAGGATGCTGATCTCGCGCTTGCCGCCGAGGTTGAACGCTGCTCCGACGCACTCCGGAGACTCGATGAGCGCCGTCATCGCCGGAACGACATCATGCACGGACGAGAAGCATCGGGTCTGTTTGCCGTCCCCGAACACCGTGAGCGGCTCGCCGCGAAGCGCCTGGCCGACGAGGTTCGGCACGACCATGCCGTATCGGCCGGTCTGCCGCGCACCGACGGTGTTGAACGGGCGTGCGATCACCACGTTCAGCCCGAACTCGTTCCAGTACGCGTGCGCGAACGCCTCGTCGATGCCCTTGGCAGCCGCATAGGTCCACCGAGCGGTGAGGGGTGATCCAAGAATCCGGTCCGACGACTCGTGGAGGCGATCCGCCGTGTTCTTCCCGTAGATCTCACTCGTCGACACCAGGAGGAGTCGAGCGCCCGAGCGCACACACGCATCGAGCACGTTCTCGGTGCCGTGGATGTTCGTGCGCAGGCCATCGAGCGGTCGATCGACGATCAGTCGCACGCCCACGGCAGCTGCAAGATGGAACACGCGGTCGGCGCCATTCACGACCTCGTCCACGAGGCGTCGGTCGAGGATGCTTCCCTCGATCACGCGCAGCGCGGCCCGGTCCGCCACTGCGTCGAGGTTGGCGCGGCGGCCGGTCGAGAAGTCGTCCAGCACGACGACGTCGTCGCCCGCGTCGAGGAGGCGTTCGACGAGGTGACTGCCGATGAAGCCGGCGCCGCCGGTCACGATGCTTTTCATGCTGCGGGTCCGATCCGATTCAGAGGATGATGCGGTCGACGAGGTCGGCACCGCGATAGGTGGTGTCGATCACGAACTGGCGTTCCGTGATCCAGCTGAGGTCCGCGTCCGAGTGGCGGGTGTGCAGGAGGACGACGTCCGCCGCGAACGAGGCCTCGTCGACGACGTCGTCGAGGACCTCGCCGTTCCGGAGCGTGAGACGCGGGAATCGGTGGTCGGCGTAGCCGACCTCTGCCCCCGCAGCGCGAAGCCCCTCGAGGATCTCGAGTGCCGGGGACTCTCGCAGGTCGGCGACGTCCCGCTTGTACGCGACACCCACCACGAGCACGCGTGCGCCGCGCAACCCGCGGCCTGCATCCGAGAGCACCTCGCGGGTCCGATCGACAACACGGCCCGGCCTGCTGGCGATCTCCGCCATCGCCTGCGTGATCATCGGCGCGGGCTGTCGCTTCGCCTTGAGCTGCCACAGCAGGTAGTGCGGATCGCACGGGATGCAGTGGCCGCCGACACCGGGCCCCGGCAAGAACGCCATGAAGCCGTAGGGCTTCGTGGCCGCAGCGTCTATCACGTCGGCCACGTCGATGTCCATCGTTCGGCAGATGTCGCTGAACTCGTTCGCGAGTGCGATGTTCACAGCCCGGAAGGTGTTCTCGAGCAGCTTGGTCATCTCCGCCGCTGCGAGTGAGGGCACGCGGTGAACCGGGGCGTACCGTGCCAACAGGGCGTCGGCGACGTCCGCGCATGTGTCGGTCGCACCACCGAGCACCCGCGGCACATCCTCGTGTGCCACGGTCGCGTTCCCCGGGTCGATCCGCTCGGGACTGAAGGCCACGAACACGTCGCGACCGGGCAGCAGCCCCCGGTGCACGAGCGGCTGGACGAGAAGGTCCTCCGTGCAGCCGACGTAGGTGGTGCTCGTCAGCATGAGGAGCTGCCCGGGCACGCTGTTCGCGACCACCATGGCGCTCGCCGCCCGGAGGATGCCGAGGTCCGGCACGAGGTATTCGTCAACCGGGGTCGGAACACAGACGATCACCGCCGCGGCGCGCGAGAGGGCAGCCGGATCCGACGTGATCAGGAAGTCGTCAGCGACGAACGCCTCCTCGAGCCGATCCCGATCGCTATCGAGCAGGTCGGCGGCGCGTGATCGGATCGTCGCAAGCCGCGCCTCCGACACGTCGAGGCCGAGCACGGAACTGCCGGCGTGATGGTAGGCGAGCGCCGTCGGAAGCCCGACGTACCCGAGCCCGACGATGGCCACGTCGAACTCGAATGCCTGACCCAGGTGCGGAGGCACGGTGCGCGTGGCGCTCGTCGCGCTCGGCATCGTCGATACCGACGGCGCCGTGATCGGCGACGCGATTCGGGACGGGCCGGACGGCGGCGTGACGAGAATGGTCATGGGAACCCCTCAACTCAAAAGCGATTGCGCATGTTCGGTGCGTGGTCGCGGAAACGAACGGCAGGACGGTGCCCGTCTTCGGGTCGGGCATCCGTCGTGCGGTGGCAACACTCGGACCACGGCAGACGGTCCGGCAACCCATCCGCGGGCGTCTTGCGGTTCTCCGCCGCCGGGTTGCGGACGGCTGCGGGCTCCCGCATCGCCCATGCGGTTCACCGTGCAGCTTTTCGGTGCGCGCGGGGCCGCCGCGTCAGTACGGTCGCGCCATGCTTGCTTTCTGCATCGCACTCGTGCTCGTCCTCGGCGTGAACACCATCGTGTGGACCACCGTCGGGCTGGTCCGATTCATTCGCGCACAGGGCCCGCGCCGGATCGAGCGAGCGCCTGACAGCAGCGTCGCTCCAACGATCGATCAGGTCGCGATCCTCGTCGCGGCACACAACGAAGCGCTCGTCATCGAACGCACGATCCGTTCCGCCATCGAGCACGTGGCCCCGACGCAGGTGTTCGTCGTCTCCGACGGGTCGACCGACGACACCGTCGCCATCGCCCGAGCCGCGGGTGCGCAGGTATGGGACCTTCACCCGAATCGCGGCAAGGCAGGCGCGATCGCCGCGGCCATCGAGCACTTCCGGATCGCGGAACGCTTCGAGGTGCTGATGCTCCTCGATGCGGACACGCACCTTTCTCCGGACTACTTCACGACCGGCCTGCGTGAATTCGACGCGCCCGACATCGTCGCGGTCGCCGGACGCGCGACGACGATCGTCGACCCGAACGCCTCCTCACTGGTCGGGAGGCTGTTGGTCGCCTACCGCGAGCGCGTCTACGTCGCGGTGCAGTACCTCCAGAAATTCGGGCAGGCGTCACGGCACGCGAACGTCGTCGCGATCGTGCCCGGCTTCGCCAGCATGTACCGCACCCGCGTGCTGAAGGACATCGACATCACAGCAGAGGGGCTTGCGATCGAAGACTTCAACATGACGTTCGAAGTGCACGCGAAACGGCTCGGACGCATCGCCTTCCGTCCTGGCGCGGCGATCGCCTACACGCAAGACCCGGACACCCTGCGCGATTACGCCAAGCAGGTGCGCCGCTGGAACCTCGGCTTCTGGCAGACGCTGAAGCGCCATCGTGTGGGCCTCACCCGCTTCGGCGCGGCCACGTCGCTCTTCGTGGCGGAACTGCTCACATCGAGCCTCATGATGCTTGCGATCCTGCCGGCGCTCGCCGCGGCGGCGACAGCCGGCGTGCTCATCGATCTCGGTGTCGGCGGCCCGCTCCCGGGGGAGATCCTCCAATTCGACCCGGTACTCGGAATCGTGATCGGGGTGCTGCTCCCGGACTACGTGCTCACACTGCTCGTTGCCGTGGTTGCACGACGCCCGATCTACATCGTGTTCGGAGTCATCTTCCCGCTGATCAGGATCCTCGACTCGTATCTGTGCCTGCGGGCACTGCTCATGGCCTTCCGCGGGACCTCGTCGGGCGTCTGGCACTCGCCGACGAGACGGTTGGCGAGCTCCTCCGCCTGAGGGCGGCGCACCGCATCGGTGACCCTCGGTCGCCGTTCGCGGCGGTGTGCCGGGCGGGGCTCGGTCGTCGTCAGGTGAGCAGCGCCACGAGATGCGACCGTGACCGGGCGCCGACCTTCCGATAGATCTGCGTCAGCCGGAGCTCGACGGTGCGCTGGGACATGTACAGCGAGGTCGCGATCTCCTTGTTCCGGTACCCCTGCGTGACCTTCTGCACGACCGCGCGCTCCTCGGCCGTCAGCATCGTCAAGATCGCCGAGGGCGTCGGGTCGCTCGGCGTCGCGGGAACCGGCGTGAGCTCGGCAACGACATGCTGCTGTTCTTGGACGGCGACCGGCCGACGGCGCGGTCGGTAGCGCATGCCCGCCGCCTCGAACGCGGCCGCAGCGGCGGCCACGTGCCGTTCGCAGCGGTCCGGCGCATCGACGGCAGCGAGTGCCGCGGATGACCGGGCGCGCTCGTAGGGCGAGTCCGCCGGCTCGAAGACGTCGAGCGCCCGCGCGATCGCGTCCGTGCGGAATGGCGGCTCTGCGACCAGCGCCATGCAGCGTGCGAGCGCGATCGCGCCCCATCGCGTTGGCCTGGCGTGATGATCGGCCGCGAGTCGCGCGGCGATCCGGCGCGCCTCGTCCGGCCGGCCAGCGCGGACAAGTGCTTCGACGAGGTCCGCGAGATGACGGAGGAGTGCTGGGTTTCGAATTCCTCGTGCGAGTGCATCCGCCGCCTCGAGCGCCGGGATCGCTGCCTCTGGGTTGCCGTCGAGCAGGAGGATGCGGCCGCGGAGCGCGTGGAGCCGCGCACTGGAACTCCAGCCCTGCGTGCTCGGGCGCATCCCGAGTGCGGCATCGATGCGTTCGATCGCCGCTTCGGACCGTCCCTCGACATGATCGCGCCAAGCGAGCGCCAGCGCGAAATCGCTCGGGAACACCCGCTCGCCGTCGCGACGGGTTGCCTCCCATTGGTCGACGATCCGGATCGCCTGCCGGAAGTTGCCGGCACGGATCTCGTTCAGCGCGGAGAGCGCTCGGACTGCCTCCGCCCAGATCGGCGCGCTCGAGCCGGTGCGGCCGAGCAGGAGCGAGAACACGCGACGGGCGCTCCGGTACCGTTCGCCCGTGCTCAATGCGCAACCGAGCAGAATGAGGGTCAGATCGCTGAGCGCCGATAGCGCGCTCGCGGCGAGCCCGTCGTACAGCGCCTGGTCCGGCGGAAGCTCGCCATCGATCGACCGGATGAGGTCGTGGGTGGCGCCGATGAGCTGCTTCGTCGCGGGGCTTGCGACGTCATGGAGCGACTGCGTGCGCTGCAGGAGGTCGCGCGCCCCGTCGAGGTCCCATTCCTGCGCTCGGAACGCCGCGACGAGCGCAAGGAGGCCGACGTAGGTCTCGGCTTCGTCACTGTCCTGCACGTCGAAGGGCGCGAGGAGTTCGTCGGCGTGGACGTGATCGCCCGCGAGGTACTCGGTGATGTATTGCAGACGCAGACGCCGTGCCTCGGCCGGGAGCCGTCGATGCGGCTGGCTCATCTGCAGGTAGCGGTCGGCGAGTGCAATCCGCCCCTGCCCGGCGAGCGCCTCGCCGAGGGCGAGGAGCGCATCCTGATCGGCGGAACCGGACAGCGACCCGGCGGTCAGCGCACGCTCCGCGAAGGCGACGGCGACGCGGGGGAGCCCCTCGAGCGCATAGGATCGCGCGGCGTCGAGCAGGGGGATCGGGTCGACGTGCTCGGATGTGTAGCTCCGATGCCAGAGATGCTGTCGCGGCGCTCGTCCATCCGTCGACGCGACAAGTTCCGCGTGTGATTCCCGTCGATCGCGCGCCGACGTCCGCCAGTGCAGGTACGACCGCAGATGCGGATCGCGCACCCACGCATATTGCCCGTGGAGATCGACGAGTCCGGCGTCGGCGAGATCGTCGAGGGCGTCGCGATCGATCCCTGCGATGGGAACGCGCATCACCGGGGCCAGTGCGAGGCGAGTCAAGACGGCGACGTCGTCCTGCGTGCGATCGCTGAGCGCATGCAGCGCGATCGCCTCGACGACCGGAGTCGGGCGCAGCGGCATCGGGATCGGGTCGACACCGCTCAGCTGTTCGGGCCGAAGGTGGTGGATCTGCTCGTGGATGGCCTGGGGGTTGCCGCCGGTCTCCGCAGCGATGATTGCTGCGACGCCGTCCGCGAGATCGGCGGTCGCGTGCGATCGCACTGCGGTGAGCGCGTCGTCGAACGCCAACGGACCGAGATGCATGACGGGCACCGATCGCATGGCTCCATCGGCGCGGTGCCGACGGAGACTCGCGACCAGGCGGATCGCTGTGCCCGCCAGTCGCGTCGCCAGGAAGCCGACGAGTTCGACGCTCGCCGCATCCATCCGGTCGAGGTCGTCGATGAGCACGAGCGTCGGTGGGAGGCGCAGCGAGTGGATCGACGCGACGAACTCCTGGCCGGCGGCGAGTCCGTGGATGCGAGGATCCTCATCGCGGGCGAAGCGAGCACTCAGCTCGGCTGCGCCATCGTGATCGAAGGCGGCGAAGAGCGCGGAGACGCCGGAACGGGACCACTCCTCTTCGCGGCCGCTGACGGCGACACGGACGACAGGGAGCGTGACGCGGAGCGCCACGGCTTCGAGGAGCGCGGTCTTTCCGACGCCGGGTTCACCGACGACGAGCAGTGCGGACTCTCGGGGGAGCGCGGCGAGGGCCGCGATCCGGTCGATTTCGGGTTCTCGGCCGGTGATCTCCATCGTGGCTCACCGCGCTCGGCAGAGACCATGGGCGCGTTCTCGAACGGTCTCGAGCGACGCGCGATGTGGAGCGTGGGCGCCTGGGGGAGCGCCGGTGGCATGGGTCGACGAAGGAATCGTCATGGTCACCCCTCGGGTTAGGGCAGTTCGACGAAAGAACGGGTATCGGAACTCGATCGACACCGTTCGCGCTGTGGGGTACGCCGCGAGTCGGACCAGCCGAGCTTCTTGGCTTAACGATAACTCAGGTTCGGAGGTGAGCGACAGACCGTTCTTGGATTGCTCGGAGCGACATGCCCCCAGTTTGGGGGCACAAGCGCTGAGTCCGGGACTTACGTCCCGCGGAGCCCGTCGAGCGCTGCCCTGTGCAGGTGGCCGTTCGTGGCCAGGGCGCTCCCGTGCCACGGGCCCTCCTCGCCGTCAAGCGAGCTGAACCGCCCGCCCGCCTCCTCGACGATCGGCGCGAGGGCTGCCATGTCCCACGGTCGGAGGTCTGGCTCTCCCGCGATGTCGAGGGCGCCCTCGGCGACGAGCATGTACGACCACATGTCGCCGTAGGCGCGCGTGCGCCAGACCTGCCGGGCGAGCGAGAGGAGTGCGGGCAGCCGGGCTGCGTCGTCCCACTGCTGGAGGCTGTTGTAGCTGAGCGACGCCTGGTCCAGTTCGCGGATCCCCGAAACGCGGATCCGGCGCGGGTTGCTTGGATCGAGGAAGTCAGACGTCCATGCTCCCGCATCGGTTGCCGCCCACCATCGCCGGCCGAGGGCGGGCGCGCTCACCACACCGACGCGGGGAATGCCGCCGTCCACGAGCGCGATCAGCGTGGCCCAGACCGGAACGCCGCGGAGATAATTGGCGGTCCCGTCAATGGGGTCGATGATCCACTGCCGACCGCCCTGCTCCGCGACCGGGCTCCCTTCGGTGGCCGCTGTCTCCTCGCCGAGGAACGCGTCGTTCGGTCGCGCGTCGGCGAGCGCCGCCCGCAGTGCACGCTCGACGGCTTGGTCGGCGTCGGTCACGTGCGTTCTGTCGGCTTTGAGGTCGACGTGGAGGTCGGCAGCGCGATACCGGTCGAGGCTGATGGCATCAGCGAGATCCGCGAGGTGCAGCGCGAAACTGAGGTCAGATTCCCACTGGCTCTCGGGAGACTCGGTCACACCGGGGAGCCTATCGGCTCACCGGGACCGCGTTGTTCGACGCGGTCACTCTGTTGCAGGGTCGTCTTCTCCCAGCGCGGTAAGCAGGGCGCGGAACGAGTCCAGTCGCTCGACGCCGGTCGGTCCGAGCTCGCCCTCGGCGACGCGATCGACGATCTCCCAGTCGTGGGCTTCGGCGAGCGGTATCCCGTCGGCTGGCGGGCGGACCGGCACGGCATGGGCGGCGAACGCGCGGAACACGTTCGCCGGGTCGATATGACCGAGGCCGAATGATCGCACTCCGGGCGTATCGATGATCCAGCCGCCGTCGCGAACGCGCAGGGCGACGGAGGATGACGACGTGTGTCGTCCGCGTCCGGTCACGGCGTTGACCACGCCCGTGGCTCGATCGGCGCCGGTCAGTGCGTTGACGAGCGTCGACTTCCCGACACCGGAGTGGCCGACCGCGACGGTGACGTGACCGTCGAGGACGGTGTGGAAGGCGTCGAGCGGCACGGCGTCCCGCGCGCTCGTCACGATCCGGAGATCAAGGCAGGCGAAGTGATCGAGGAACGATCCTGGGTCGGCGCGATCGGTCTTCGTGATGCACAGGATCGGATCGAGGCCGGCGTCGAAGGCGGCCACGAGATACCGGTCCACGAGGCGAGGGCGCGGCTCGGGATCCGCCGCCGCGACGACGATGAGCAGCTGGTCGGCGTTCGCGACGATGACACGCTCGACATCATCCGTGTCGTCGGCGCTCCGGCGCAGGAAGGTCGTTCGGTCGGCGACGCGCACGACCCGCGCGAGTGTGCCCGGCTCGCCGGACAGGTCGCCCACGAGGGAGACATGATCGCCGGTGACCACCGACTTCCGGCCGAGCTCACGGGCTTTTGTCGCGACGACGGTGCGGCCGTCGGCGCCAGCGAGTCCCTGGTCGATGAGGACCGCGTATCGACCCCGGTCGACGCCGGTCACCCAGCCCGGTGTGGCGTCCTGATGTGCTGGGCGAACCTTGGTTCGAGGCCGCGAGCCCTTCGGGTTCGGGCGCACCCGCGCCGAGGATTCGTCGAACGCGCCCCACGGCTCATCGTCGTCATCCGCGTCGGTATCTTCCCACCAGCTCATCGCCGACTCGTCACCGATCGCGCGCGGTGCCCGCCGCGGGTGTCGCCGCGACGAGCGCGGCCCACAGCTCCGGGAACTGCGGGAGCGTCTTGCCGGTCGAGCCGATGTCGTCGATGACGACCCCGGGCACCGCGAGTCCGACGATCGCGCCGGCGGTCGCCATGCGATGGTCGTCGAACGCCTTCCATCCGCCGCCGTGGAGCGGGCGCGGCTCGATGCGCAGGCCGTCGTCGAGTTCGGTGACGGCGCCTCCCAAGCCGTTGATATCGGCGGCGAGCGCGGCGAGCCGGTCGGTCTCGTGCCCGCGAAGATGGCCGATGCCGGTGATCGTCGACGGCGTCGACGCGAGCGCGCAGAGCGCGACGATCGCTGGTGCGAGCTCCCCACCGCGAGAGAGGTCGAGGTCGACGCCCGGGAGTTCTGCGCCGCCGCGGACGCCATCGCCGCCGTCGATCACGAGATCGTCGCCGTCGCGCGTGACGCGGGCTCCCCAACGCGGCAGGAGCGTCTCGAGGTCGGCGCCGACCTGCGTGGTCTGCGTCGGCCAGGTGCGAATGCGAACACGACCGCCAGCGACGAGGGCGGCGATCGCGAACGGCGCGGCGTTCGACAGGTCCGGCTCGATCGTGACGTCGAGTGCGCGGATCGGTCCGGGGTGGACATGCCATTCACCGGAGGCGGGCACGTCGACGGTGACGCCGCGCGCGCGGAGCGCAGCGATCGTCATGTCGATGTGCGGGATGCTCGGCAGCCGTGATCCGACATGCCGGAGGACGAGTCCGTTCGTGAACCGCGGCGCGGACAGGAGGAGCGCGGAGACGAACTGCGACGACGCACTGGCGTCCATGTCGATCGCGCCACCGTGGACAGCGCCGGTTCCGCGCACCGTGAACGGGAGCGAGCCGCCCCCGTCGTCCGGGAACGCGACGTCGAGCGCGCGGAGGGCATCGATGACGGGTCGCATCGGCCGGCGTCGTGCACCGTCGTCGCCGTCGAACACGACGTCGCCGACGGCGAGCGCGGCGAGCGGTGGGAGGAAGCGCATCACGGTACCCGCGAGGCCGCAGTCGATGCGGACGTCCCCGCGCAGCGGACCCGGGGTGATCAGCAGGTCCGAGCCGTAGGGGCCCACTTCGCCGGTCGGAGCGATATCGGTGCCGAGGGCGCGCAGACCATCGATCATGAGCGCGGAATCGCGGGAGTACAGGGGCAGGTGCAGGCGCCCCGGCTCGTCCGCGAGCGCGGCAAGGACAAGCTCCCGGTTCGTCAGCGACTTCGACCCTGGGAGGCGCACATCACCCGCCAGCGCATGCGTCGCGATCGGTGCGGCCCAGAAATCGGGCGCGGGCGTTCGGGAATTGGGCGTGGCCTCCATCGGTTCACAACAGTACCGACCCCGGGAGGGACATGGTGATGACACTCGCGACACCCGTCGCACCGCCGCGGGCCAGCGCGTTCGACGCCGGGATGCTCGCTCGGGTCGTCCGCCTAGACTGGCGGGCGATGACCGAGGACCGTGAGCCGGAGCACGAGCAGCTCCTGCGCGACACCGAAGAGCAACTCGACGCGATCGAGCTGGAAGACGGCGCTGACGTCGTGGATGCGACGACCGTGTCGGAGGACGAGCTCCGCGACCTCTTCGAGACCCAGGCGCTCCCGTTCATGGACCAGCTGTACGGCGCGGCCATGCGGATGACCCGGAACCCGGCGGACGCCTCCGATCTGGTCCAGGAAACGTTCGTCAAGGCGTTCGCGGCGTTCCGGAGCTTCCGGCAGGGCACCAACCTGAAGGCGTGGCTCTACCGCATCCTGACGAACACGTTCATCAATACCTACCGGAAGAACCAGCGCAACCCCTACCAGGGGACCATCGACGAGCTCGAGGACTGGCAGCTCGGTGGCGCCGAGAGCGTGACGCAGGGCGGATCGTCCCGGTCGGCGGAAGCCGACGCGATTGATCACCTCCCGTCGTCCGCGGTGAAGGACGCGTTGCAGGCGATCCCGGAGGACTTCCGCATGGCCGTCTACTTTGCCGACGTCGAGGGCTTCTCGTATCAGGAGATCGCCGACATCATGAAGACACCGGTGGGAACAGTGATGTCCCGCCTGCACCGTGGCCGTCGTCTGCTGCGCGGACTGCTGGCCGACCATGCGAGAGAAACCGGTGTGGTTCCGGACGCGACGTCGACGTCGACGATGCGCGGCCGAGGGCGCACCGCGTCCGCCCCGGCGGGCACCAGCGGAAGGAGCGCGCGATGAGCGGCTGCGATTGCGCCAAGGCACGAGCCGAGCTCGAAGAGTTTCTGCACAACGAGTTGCGTGGCGACGACGTGGCGGACATTCGGGCGCACATGGAGACCTGCGTCGAATGCTCCGAAGAGCACCGCGTCGGCGCGGTGCTGATGGAGACGGTCAAACGGGCTTGCCGTGAGGAAGCGCCCGAAGCGCTCCGGATCCAGGTGCTTGCCCGCATCCGTGCCGAACAGTCCACGCACTGATCAATCGAGTCGGGGCGCGAATTCGTGGATCGGATTCGGCCCGCTAGGGTCGATTTCATGACTCTTGCCGTCGAAGCGATCTCGGTCTGGTCGGACGACGATGTCGACGACGTCACGGCGTTGGTGCGCACGCTCGGCTACGACGTGGACAGCGCTGCGATGCGTCGGCGGCTCGAGCGGCTGACGCCTGCGGCGGGCCATCGAACCTGGGTGACGCGCGACGACTCGGGGCGTGTCTCATCGGTGTCCGGCGCGCAGGTGACGTGGGCGTACAGCGCCGACGAGCCGACCGCGCAACTGCTGCTGCTCGTCGTCCGCGACGACGCACGACACGCAGGCACCGGATCCGCGTTGCTCGCGATCTTCGAGTCCTGGGCCCGGGAGCAGGGGGCTCGTCGTCTCAGCGCGGTGTCTGCAGCGGCGACCGACTCCGCGCACCGGTTCTACCAGAAGCGCGGCTACCACGAAGCTGGGGTCCGGTACACCAAGCTCGCGTAGCCGGGGGCGCCCGACGGACCGCGTCGACGTGCGGCGGGAACGGCATCGCCCGTCGGTCCGGCAGCGACGCCAGCGTTCCTGACGTCGCTGCCAGGCCGCGTGATCGAGCTCAGCCGATCGCAGCCGCAATCACGGCCGCGGCCTCGTTCGCGCTGACCTTCGCGGATCCGGACGCCGGAGCCGCACTCGCAGGCCGGGCGGCGACACCCAGCGGGCGTCCGCCGAGATGCGGGCTCAGGTTCATGAACACGAACGGCCAGGCGCCCTGGTTCTCCGGTTCCTCCTGGGCCCAGACGAGCTCAGCATCCGGCGAAGCGTTCACGATTCCGAGGATCTGCTCGATCGGGAGCGGCGCGAGCTGCTCCACACGGACGAAGGAGACATCCGTGACGGAGCGGCGCTCCGCCTCCGACACGAGATCCCAGTGGATCTTGCCCGAGTGCAGGACGATCCGACGGATCGAGCCCTTGTCGGCGATCCGATCGTCGTCGATGACTTCGCGGAACGACCCGGACGTGAAGTCCGACACCGCCGACGTCGCCTGCCGCATGCGGAGCATCGCCTTCGGCGAGAACACGATGAGCGGCTTCTGCGGCCGTGCGTACGCCTGCCGACGCAGCAGGTGGAAGTGCGACGCGGGCGTCGATGGACGCGCGACGACCATGTTGTCCTCGGCGCAGAGCTGCAGGTAGCGCTCGATGCGCGCGGACGAGTGATCGGGCCCCTGCCCTTCGTACCCGTGCGGGAGGAGCATCACCAGTCCGCTCCGTTGGCCCCACTTCTGCTCCGCCGACGAGATGAACTCGTCGATGATCGTCTGCGCGCCGTTGGCGAAGTCACCGAACTGCGCCTCCCACATGGTCAGCGCCTCGGGCCGCTCGACCGAGTAGCCGTACTCGAAACCGAGCGCTGCGTACTCGCTGAGCAGGGAATCGTAGATATAGAGCCGGGCCTGCCCCTCCGCGATGTTCGCGAGCGGCAGCCACTCCTGACCGTTCTCACGGTCGTGGAACACGGCCTGCCGTTGCACGAAGGTGCCTCGGCGCGAATCCTGGCCGGCAAGACGGACCGGCTTGCCCTCCACGAGCAGCGACCCGATGGCGAGGAGTTCGCCCATCGCCCAGTCGATGCCGCCGGAGCGGGTCATCTCGGTGCGCTTCTGCAGCAGCTGCTGCAGCTTGGGGTGCACGGTGAAGCCCGCCGGGGCGTTCGCGTGCGCGTCGCCGACCATGCGGATGAACTCCTCGGACACGGCGGTGTCGTGGCCGGTCTGCGTAGTGTCATCGCGCTGCGACGACGGACGCTCCAGGTCGCCGACGGCGCCGCCGTCCGGCGAGACGACCGGGATCGTGCCGGTCTGCGCCTCGTGCGTCTCCGCGAACGCGCGCTCGAGCTGATCCTGGAAGTCGCGGTGCGCCTGCTCGTACTCGTCCTGCGTGATGTCCCCACGCCCGACGAGTGCCTCGGTGTAGAGAGTCCGCACCGACCGCTTCGCCTCGATGAGGTTGTACATGAGCGGCTGCGTCATCGAGGGGTCGTCGCCCTCATTGTGGCCACGACGGCGGTAGCAGACGAGGTCGATCACGACATCGCGGTGGAACCGCTCGCGATAGGCGAAGGCGAGCTCCGCAACGCGCGCCACCGCCTCCGGGTCGTCACCGTTCACATGGAAGATCGGTGCCTGAATCGTCTTCGCCACATCCGTCGAGTACACGGAGGTCCGCGCGTCGGAGGGCGACGTGGTGAAGCCGATCTGGTTGTTGATCACGAGGTGCACACTGCCGCCGGTCGTGTACCCGCGGAGCTGCGACAGTTGGAACGTCTCGACGACCACGCCCTGGCCGGCCATCGCGGCATCGCCGTGGACGAGGACGGGAAGCACACCGTAGGTGCCCTTCGGCGTGCGGTCCTGCTTCGCGCGCACGATGCCCTCGAGAACGCCATCCGCCGCTTCGAGGTGCGACGGGTTGGCCGCGATCGTCACCGGGATCGTCGTGCCGCCGGTGCATCGGAACGTGCCCTCGGTCCCCAGGTGGTACTTGACATCGCCGGAACCGTGGCCGGCAACCTGCCCAGGGATCTGGGTGCCCTCGAACTCGCGGAAGATCTGACCGTAGGTCTTCCCCGCGATGTTTGTGAGGACGTTCAACCGGCCCCGGTGCGCCATCCCGACGACGACCTCCGTGAGGCCGCCGAAGGCTGCGTGCTGGATCAGCGTGTCGAGGAAGGCGATCGTCGACTCGCCGCCTTCGAGCGAGAACCGCTTCTGACCGACGTACTTCGTCTGCAGGAAGGTCTCGAACGCCTCCGCCTGGTTCAGCTTACCGAGGATACGCAGCTGCTCATCCTTCGACGGCTTCTGGTATTTGACCTCGACGTGCTCCTGCATCCATCGGCGCTGCTCCGGGTCCTGGATGTGCATGTACTCGATGCCGACCGTTCGGCAGTACGAGTCGCGCAGGATCCCGAGGATGTCGCGGAGCGGGAGGGACGTGGTGCCGCCGAGACCGCCGGTCACGAACTCGCGGTCGAGATCCCAGAAGGTCAGGCCGTGATTCTCGATCTCGAGGTCGGGATGGGTGCGCTGGCGGTACTCGAGCGGATCGATGTCGGCCATGAGGTGGCCGCGCACGCGGAAGCTGTTGATGAGCTCCTGGACGCGTGCAGTCTTGTTGACGCGCGACGAGAGGTCGACGTTGATGTCCGAAGCCCACTGGATCGGCTTGTACGGGATGCGGAGCGCGGCGAACACGCCCTCGTAGAAGCCGCGCTGGCCGATCAGGAGCTCGTGCACCTTCTTCAGGTACTCACCCGAGCCGGCGCCCTGAATCACGCGATGGTCGTACGTCGAGGTCAGGGTGATGGTCTTGCCGACACCGAGCTCGACGAGCGTCTTCTCTGCGGAGCCTTGGAACTGCGCGGGGTACTCGAGCGCTCCCGCGCCGATGATCGAGCCCTGGCCCTTCGTGAGGCGAGGCACGGAGTGAACGGTACCGATGCCTCCCGGGTTGGTCAGGGAGATCGTGGTTCCGGCGAAGTCCTGGGGGGTCAGCTTGTTGTCGCGCGCCCGCTTGACGAGGTCCTCGTAGGCAGCGAGGAACTGCCCGAACGTGAGGGTCTCCGCCTGCTTGATGCTCGGGACGAGCAGCGCGCGGGTGCCGTCCGACTTGGGGACATCGATCGCGATGCCGAGGTTCACGTGCGCGGGGGTCACGACGAACGGCTTGCCGTCGCGTTCCTCGTAGAACACGTTCTGCGAGGGGAACTCCTGCAGCGCCTGCACCATGGCCCAGGCGATCAGGTGCGTGAACGACACCTTCCCGCCGCGCGAGCGCCGGAGGTGGTTGTTGATCACGATGCGGTTGTCGATGAGGAGCTTCGCGGGGATCGTGCGAACGCTGGTCGCCGTCGGGACGGTGAGCGAGGCGTCCATGTTCGAGGCGAGGGTCTTGGCCATGCCGCGGAGCGGCGTCGCGACGTCTTCGCGGGTCTCGGTCGACTCGGACCGGGTGTCGTTCGCCTGCGCGGGGATGGGCTGCGGCGAGGGCTGCTTCGAGGTGGTCCGCGCCTGGAGCGGGGCGGTCGCAGGCTGGCCGCCAGCGGTTTGCGGTGCGGCACCGGCGCTGGGCGCCGTCGGCGCGGCGGGTGCGGTTGGAGCGCTCGCGGTGGTCGTCTGGGTGCGGTGGTAGCTCTCGAGCACCGGCCACCACGACTTGTCCACGGAGTTCCGGTCGGCGAGGAACTGTTCGTACAGTTCATCGACGAGCCACTCGTTGGCGCCGAATTCGTTCGCGGTCTCGTCCGATGTCCCGGTCAGATGGCTCGACACAGCCGATCGCCCACTCTCCGTCGATTGTTCCTCGTGCACGTGCATGCAGCCCTGCACGCACCGGTCAAGACTAGTCGCTGCGCACGCGGACGACGGTCAGACGAGGACGGGGGTGTCGCGTCCGCAGTACGGTTGCGGCATGAGGTTCTACGAGACCCGGCCGTCGCACGATCTGACCTACTCAGACGTGTTCCTCGTGCCGTCGCGCTCGGGCGTCACGAGCCGCTTCGACGTCGATCTCGCACCAGCGGACGGAACCGGAGCGACCATTCCGATCGTCAGCGCGAACATGAACTCGGTGACGGGTCCGCGGCTCGCGGCGACCCTCGCACGGCGCGGAGGCCTCGGGGTCCTTCCCCAAGACATGCACCTGCAGGATCTCGATGCCGCGATCCGATGGGTGAAGGCACAGCCCGTCGCGTTCGACACCGCCTTCGAGCTCACCGCGGACACCACGGTGGCCGAGGCGCTCACGCAGCTGCTCCCCACCCACGACTTCGGGGTCGTCGTGCGCGATGCCGCCGGCGACTACCTCGGATGTGTTCCGGCCGAACGACTCGGGAGCGCGGGGGAGGACGCGACGCTCGGCGACCTGCTGCACGGCGCCGTGACCGCCATCGACGCCGACGACGTCGACTCGCCGCGGTCGGTGTTCGACCTGCTCGTCGCCGCCGACGTCTCGTTCGCGCCGGTCATGCGCCACGGCCGAGTCGTCGGGACCACGAGCCGTGCGAGTGCGATCCGTGCCGACATCTACCGGCCTGCTGTCGACGCGCAGGGGCGCCTCCGCGTCGCCGCGGCGATCGGTATCAACGGCGATGTCGCCGAGAAGGCGACCGCCCTCGCCGCCGCTGGCGTCGATGTGCTCGTCTTGGACACGGCGCACGGCCATCAGGAGGGCATGCTCCGCGCACTGCGAACGGTGTCGGAGCTCGGGCTCGGACTCCCGCTCGTCGCGGGCAATGTCGTCACCGCGGACGCCGTCGATCATCTCGTCGGCGCAGGAGCGTCGATCGTGAAGGTCGGTGTCGGCCCGGGGGCGATGTGCACCACCCGCATGATGACCGCCGTCGGCCGCCCGCAGTTCTCCGCGGTCCTCGAGACTGCCGCCGCCGCGCGCTCGATGGGCGCGCATGTGTGGGCCGACGGTGGCGTCCGCTATCCGCGCGACGTCGCGCTCGCGCTCGCGGCCGGCGCGTCGAGCGTCATGATCGGCTCGTGGTTCGCGGGCACGCTGGAAGCGCCGGGCGTGCTGCGGCGCGACCGCGACGGTCGGGCGTACAAGGAGAGCTGGGGCATGGCGAGCGCGAAAGCCGTTCGCGAGCGATTCGAGCGGCTCGACCCGTTCCAGCGGGCCCGGAAGGCGCTCTTCGCCGAGGGCATCTCGTCGTCCACCATCTACCTCGACCCGGAGCGTCCGAGCGTCGAGGACCTGCTCGACATGATCACGACCGGCGTCCGCAGTTCGGCGACGTACGCGGGCGCACGCTCGATCGCGGAGTTCGCCGATCGCGCCCTGGTCGGCATCCAGTCCGCAGCCGGCTACGAGGAGGGCAAGCCGCTTCCGGCCTCCTGGTGAGCCGTGACCCTGTCCGACCGGTCCAGGCGGGAGGCGCGCGGCACGTCAGTGTCGCCGCGTCGCGTCCTCGACCTCGCCGACCAGTTCTTCGAGGATGTCCTCGAGGAAGAGCACCCCGGTTGTCGCCCCGTTCGCGTCGAACGCGCGAGCGAGATGCCGACCGGCGGAGCGCATCGTCGCGAGCGCGTCTTCGAGCTCCATCTGCGTGTAGAGCGAGATCAGCTGCCGGATGCGTTTCGGCGGCACCGGATCGTCGTACTCGTCCGTCCGGAGATCGATGACGTCCTTGACGTGCACGTAGCCGGTCGGCTCGCCGCTCGGCCCGATCAGGACGTATCGGGAGAACCCATGCTGGGCGACGGCCCGCTCGACGTCAGCCGGTGTCGCGTCCTCTGGGAGTGTGACAAGTCCGGGCATCGGCACCGCGACGTCCTCGACACGCTTGGTCGTGAACTCGAACGCGAGGTCGAGCGTGCCGGTGCCGCCAGCGAGCACGCCGGCACGACGGGACTCTTCGACGATCGTCTGCACCTCGTCGACTGTGTAGGCGGAGACCGCCTCGGACCTGGGCTCGACGCGAAATGCTCGCAGCACGGCGTTCGCGAGCATGTTCAGGAACGCGCTCGCCCAGCCGAGCCCCCTCGCGATGAAGAACAGCGTCGGCACGAGTGCGAGCGCCGCGCGATCCGGCATCGCGAACGCAAGGTTCTTCGGCACCATCTCGCCGAAGACGACATGCAGGAACGAGACGATCACGAGGGTCACGACGAACGCGACCGTGACGATCACGTCTTCGTTCCAGCCGGTGAGCGCGAGCGGTGCGCCGAGGAGGTGGTGGATCGCGGGCTCGGACACGTTGAGGATGAGCAGCGAGCAGACGGTGATCCCGAGCTGCGTCGTCGCGAGCATGAGCGTCGCGTGCTCCATCGCCCAGATCGTGCGCTGCGCGGCTCGGGATCCGGCGTCGGCTCGCGGCTCGATCTGGGATCGTCGTGCGGAGATCACCGCGAACTCCGCGGCGACGAAGAACGCGTTCCCGAGGAGCAGAACGACGAGCCAGATGATTCCCGCGGCGTCGCTCACGATGCCGACTCCGTGTTCGTCGTGGTGCCCTTGGCCGCGGTGCCCTCCGCGGCGTCCGGTGCGGGAGTCCACCGGATCCGATCGACGCGACGACCGTCGAGCCGCTCGACCCGAAACACACCGCCGTCGATGGTGATCTCATCGCCGACCGCCGGCAGCCGCCCGAGCTGCGCCATCAGGAAGCCGGCGATCGTCTCGTAGGCGGCGCTCTCCGGGACGCGGACGCCCGCACGGTCCTCCAGCTCGTCCGGTCGAAGCAGTCCAGGGAACGTCAGCCATCCGCGCGATCGGACGACGTCGATCCGCGCCCGGTCGTGCTCGTCAGACACCTCGCCGACGAGTTCCTCGACGAGATCCTCGAGCGTCACGACACCGGCAGTCCCGCCGTACTCGTCCACCACGATGACCATCTGGTAGCCGCGACCGCGGAGCTCGGCGAGCAGGAGGTCGCCCGGCATGGTCTCCGGGACGCGTTCGGCGTCGGTCATGATCGCGCCGACCGGCACGTCGTCGCGGCGGTCCCGGGGTACCGCGACCGCCTGCTTGACGTGCACGATGCCCACGATGTCGTCCGCGTCGTCGTCGATGACCGGAAACCGGCTGAATCCGGTCCGGATCGTGAGGGCGAGGACCTCCGAGGCGGACGCACCGACGCCGATCATGCTGACGCGCGGGCGGGGTGTCATGAGGTCGCCGGCGGAGCGCTCGGCGAATGCGAGCGTTCGGGTGAGGAGGGTCGCGGTGTCGGCCTCGAGCAGACCCTCGAGCGCCGAGCGACGGAGCAGGCTCGTCAGTTCTTCAGCGCTGCGCGCCCCGGAGAGTTCCTCCTGCGGCTCGACGCCGATGCCGCGGAGCACGACGTTCGCGGTGCCGTTGAGGAGCGACACAGCAGGCCGGAACACCGCGGTGAAGCCCACCTGCAGCGGCACGACCAGTTTCGCCGTCGGGATGGGGAGTGCGAGTGCGAAGTTCTTCGGCACCAGTTCGCCGAGCAGCATCGACAGCAGGGTGGCGATGACGAGCGCGAGGATCGACCCGATCGCGTCTGCTGCGGTGGGTGAGAGCGGCGTCCGGCCGAGCGGGCCGCCCAGCAGCTTGCCGATTGACGGTTCCAGGAGGAATCCGGTGAGCAGGGTGGTCAGGGTGATCCCGAGCTGCGCGCTCGAGAGGTGTGTCGACGTGCGACGCAACGCACCGATGATCGGACTGAGGCCGGATTCGCCGCGCTCGCGCCGCGCCTCCAGATCGGCTCGATCGAGGTTGACGAGGGCGAACTCACTCGCGACGAACACCCCGGTGCCGAGCGTCAGCAGGACACCGCCGATCAGCATGAGCACGGAGACTGCGCTCATGATCGCCTGGAAGCGGTGGGCTGATGACTCGGAGGATCGTCCACGGTGCCGCCTATCGTACCGTCGGTGCTCACCGCGCCGTGATCGGCGCCCGGTGGTACTGCTGCGGACCGAAGTCCGCGTCCAGGCCGAGTGCTGCGGCGGCGCGAAGCGGGAAGTTCGGATCGCGGAGGAACGCCCGACCGGCCAGGACGACGTCCGCGAGCCCGGTGGCCACGATCTGCTCCGCCTGGAACGGATCCGAGATCATCCCGACGGCGGCCGTCGGCACCCCGGCCTGTTCCCGGACCTGGGTCGCGAACGGCACCTGATATCCAGGACCGACCGGGATCGGGGCGGACGCGACGTTGCCGCCGGACGAGACATCGACGAGATCGGCACCGCGGTCAGCCGCCCACCGCGAGACCTGGACCGTCTCGTCGATCGTCCATCCATCGGGCACCCAGTCGGTGGCCGAGAACCGGACGAGGACGGGGAGCCCTGGGCCGACCGCATCCCGAATCGCTGAAATCACCTCGAGGAGGAGCCGGGCTCGGTTCTCGAGCGAGCCGCCGTAGGCGTCCTCCCGGTGGTTCGACAACGGCGAGAGGAACTGGTGCAGAAGGTATCCGTGCGCCGCGTGGACCTCGACGAGGTCGAACCCGGCTGTCACAGCGCGGCGGGCAGCATCGGCGAAGGCGCGGATCACCCCTGCGATGCCTGCATCGTCGAGGGCCTGCGGCGTCGCATACCCCGGGAAGGCGACCGCGCTCGGCGCGACCGTCTCCCAGCCTCCGGCGTCGACCGGCACGCTGCCCTGGTCCGGTGACCAGGTGCGGAACGTCGATCCCTTGCGTCCTGCGTGCGCGAGCTGCACGCCCGCTGCGGCGCCCTGACTGTGGATGAACTCGATGATCGGGCGGAACGCGTCGGCCTGCTCGTCGTTCCAGAGCCCGAGATCCTGCGGGCTGATCCTGCCTTCCGGGAGGACCGCGGTCGCCTCGGCGATGACGGCTCCGGCCCCGCCCCGTGCGAAGGATCCGAGGTGCACGAGGTGCCACGGTGTGGGAACCCCGTCCCGCCGCTCGACCGAGTACTGGCACATCGGAGACACCCAGAGGCGGTTGCGAACGGTGAGCGAGCGGAGCGTCATCGGGGAGAACAGCGCGTGAGTCACCCTTCAACCGTACTGAGCGGGCTGACTCTAGGCTCGGAACGGTGAGCGATGCGCAGCCTTTCTCGATCGACGACGCCCGCCCGTGGGTAACCCCTCCCGGCGAGGACACCGACAAATACGGCAGAGGCGTGCTCGGCGTCGTGACCGGGTCGACCGCCTACCCGGGGGCCGCCGTCATCGGCGTCGACGCCGCGCTGCACACCGGCCTCGGCATGGTGCGCTACGTCGGTCCGCCTCGGGCGGGGGACCTGGTCCTGGCGCGCCGCCCAGAGGTCGTGCAGGGCATTGGGCGGGTGCAGGCGTGGCTCGTCGGTTCCGGGACCAACCCGGATCAGCTGGACGACACCACGCGCGAGGGCTTCGATCGCGCGCGCGAGGACGGGACCCCGGTGATCGTCGACGCGGGCGCGCTCGGCGTGGTCCGGACCGAAGCTCGGGGCATCCTGACGCCGCACGCGGGCGAACTGGCGAAGCTGCTCGGCATCGGTCGGGACGCCGTCGCCGCGGATCCGCTCAGCGCAGCGCTCCGCGCCGCCGAGCAGACCGGGAGCACCGTGCTGCTCAAGGGGCGGAACACGTTCGTCGTCGACCCCGGCGGAGCACATCGATTCGTCTGCTCGTCGGCGACGCCGTGGCTCGCGACCGCCGGCGCGGGCGATGCGCTCGGCGGTGTCCTCGGTGCGCTCGTCGCCGCGCGCGCCGCCGTGGGCTCGCTGGTGCCGGCCGACCTCGCGCATCTCGCCGCAGCCGCTGCGGTGATCCACGGGACGGCTGCGGTCCGTGCGTCGCAGGGCGGCCCGTTCACGATCACCGCTCTCGCAGAGCAGATTCCCACGGTGATCCGTGCGCTTGTGGAGCGCAATCGAGGCGTCTGAACCGCCGCCCGATACGCTCATCCGGTGCAGGTCGTATCACGGGGGCTCAGGCCACGACAGGAGCGCTTTCTCGCGGGCTCCGCATTCGCTTTCGTCCACCTGGTGCTCGTTGCGTTCGCCGCGATCGCGCCGAACCTGCCCGTCGGCGACGTCTCGATCCTGTACCGGCAGTGGATGGAGGCCGGGCGCACCTCCGGCACGTGGATCGGTCTTTCGGAACCCTCGGTGTACCCGATCGTGGCCGTGCTGCCGATGCTCATCGCCTCGATCGGCGGAATCGCCCATTTCACGCTGAGCTGGCTCGTGCTGATGACCGTCCTCGATGGGGTCGCCATGCTGCTCCTCTGGCGATCGCGCGCCCTGGGCGTTCGGGTCGTCTGGTGGTGGCTCGCGTTCCTCCTGCTGCTCGGTCCGATCGGGATCGGCAGGATCGATGCAGTCGCGACGGCGGTGGCGATGGTCGGCGTGGTGTTCGCCACGGCACGACCCGCGGTGGCGTCGGCGCTGTTCACGATCGGAGCCTGGGTCAAGGTTTGGCCCGCGGCGCTCGTCGCTGCGTTGCTCGTTCGCGCGCGGCACCGACTCGGCGTGATCATCGGGGCGGTCACCGTGACCGCAGTCGTCGTGGCGATCGACCTGGTCCTCGGCGGTGGGGCATACCTGCTGTCGTTCGTCAGCAAGCAGGCCGGTCGGGGCCTCCAGATCGAGTCCGCGCTGGCGACGCCGTTCATGTGGGCGGCCGCACTCCACCTGCCGACGGAGCGAGTGTTCTACGACCACACGATCCTCGCCTACGAGGTCGAGGGCCACGGCACCGGGTACGCCGCGAATGTCTCTACGCCGCTCATGATCGCGCTCGTCGCGCTGATCGTCGTTCTGACGACGATCGCGGTACGACGTCGGTTCGCGACCGAACGCATCGCGCCAGTTGCGGCTCTGGCGCTCGTGCTGACCCTCATCGTCGCGAACAAGGTCGGCTCACCGCAGTACGTCGGGTGGCTCGCCGTTCCGATCGTCTGGGGCTTGATCAGTGGTCGCGAGAGCGCGCTCCGCTTCCGGCTGCCGGCGGTGCTCGCGCTCGCGACTGCCCTGCTGACGCAGCTGATCTACCCGTGGTTCTACGGTGCGGTCCTCGGCACGGCGCCGGCGATCCTCCTGGTGCTGTCGGCGCGCAACGTTCTGGAGGCGATCATGCTCGTCGGAGCGCTCGTCGAACTGGTCCGGATGGCTCGGTATCGGACGGCTCCGACCTCGGCCCGCGAGTCGGCTCATGCCGCGGACACGGCTCCCGCATCGCTGAGTCCGAAGGATCGGACTGCTGGCACGATGGACGCATGATCGTCGCGTTCAGCCTCGCACCGTCGGGCGGCCGGTCGGCCAACGATGATGCCTCGGTCCACGATGCCGTCGCTGCGGCGGTCCGCGTCGTGCGGGCGTCCGGCCTGCCGAACCGCACCTCCTCGATGTTCACCGAGATCGAGGGGGAGTGGGACGCGGTGATGGCGGTCGTGAAGGACGCGACGGAGGCTGTCCTGCCGTTCGGCACGCGCGTGTCACTCGTCCTCAAGGCTGATATCAGACCGGGCCGGACGGGGGAGCTCGAGGGCAAGATCGAACGGTTGGACTCGGCGCTCCGCGCGCTCGGAGCTGACGACTGAGCGTCCCGCGCGGACGGTCCGGTTGCATGCTCGTGGCCCACGGCGCGTCTCCCGCGAATGTCGGCGGGTGGGTGTGTGCTTGAGCCATGGCAGGGAGCACCCGATCATCGTTCACCCCATCCGATCGTCCGCAACCGCTTGCGTTCGACGGATGGTGCCCCGACTGCGACAGCGCGTCGGCGATCGTCGAAGTCGGCGCAGACGGCTTCGGCTGGGCGACCTGCACGGAATGCGAACACGGCTGGGTCTGGCGTGATGACGCGACCGGGGCGCCGCTTCCGCACGCAGACGAGCGCGCTTCGCGTGGGAGCCAGCTTCGACCGCGGAGCACGGAAGCTGCCTGACGTCCGCCAGTGCCCGGCTGTCATCGACGCCTGAGACTGACGCCCGTCACTGACCGCTGTCACTGAGCGGGCTCATCCTGGCGCTGGTTGCGCGCTCCGCATCGCGCGCCACTCTCGACTGCCGGCGGTTGGGTCGCTACACTTGCGAGACCGAATCGTATCGATTCGATACGTACCAGGCGATGATGCCGTCCTTCTGCGCCGCACCGATCGTGCGGCGCCTCCGTCTTCTCGTGGGACTCCGATGCCTCCTCTCAGCCCTGGCCGCCGCCGCCTCGCTCTTCTTGCGCTCGCACTCGGCGGCTTCGCAATCGGCACAACCGAGTTCGTCGCGATGGGGCTGCTCCCGAACATCGCTGCGGCGCTGTTGCATACCCAGTACGCCGCGGACCCGCAGGCAGGGATCGCACATGCCGGCTGGCTCGTCAGTGCCTACGCCCTCGGTGTGGTCGTCGGCGCGCCCACAATCGCAGCAACCTCCGCCCGGCTGCCGCGGAAGCGCCTGCTCCTGATGCTCCTCGTCGCGTTCACCCTGGCCACGGTGGCCAGCGCGGTCCTCCCCACGTTCGGACTCGTTCTCGTCGCGCGGTTCGTCGCTGGGCTCCCGCACGGGGCGTACTTCGGTGTCGCGTCGATCGTCGCGGCCGAGATCATGGGCCCCGGCAGTCGCGGGAAAGGGGTCGCGATGGTGCTCGCCGGTCTCACGATCGCCAACGTCGTCGGGGTTCCCGGCGTCACATGGGTGGGTCAGCACGCGTCGTGGCGCCTCGCGTACCTGCTCGTCGCAGCCCTGTTCGCGTTGACATTTTTCGCCGTGCTCGCGCTCGTTCCGCATCGCCCTGCGCCGGAGGGCGCGTCGATCCGGCGCGAACTCCAAGCGTTCGGCCGGACCCAGGTGTGGATCGTCATGGGGCTCGGCGCGATCGGGTTCGGCGGCTTCTTCGCTGTCTACTCGTATATTTCCCCGCTCGTGGTGCATGTCGCGGGGCTCAGCGCGGCCAGTGTGCCGCTGGTGCTCGTCGCGGTCGGCGTCGGTATGACCATCGGCAATGTCACCGGCGGGATCCTTGCCGACCGCGACGTGCGGCAAACGATCTTCCTCGGGCTCGGGGCCCTGATGGTATCGCTCATCCTGGTCGTCGTGCTCGCACCAACCGGCATCGGGATCTTCATCGCTGCGTTCGTGCTCGGCCTGACGTCGTCCATGATCGGTCCCGCCGTGCAGTCGCGGCTCATGGATGTCGCCGGTCATGCGCACACGATCGGGGCCGCGCTCAACCACTCGGCATTCAATCTCGGGAACTCGCTCGGGGCGTTCCTCGGCGGCGCGGCCATCGCCGCGGGCCTCGGTTATCGGTCGCCAGCGGTCATCGGCGTCGGCCTCGCGGTGCTCGGCGTCGGAATCGCGGTGGTCAGCTACACGGTCGAACGGCGTTCACGCGCGGCAGTGCAGCGCACGTCGACAACGGGAAGCATCACCGCACCCGTTCCGACGGTCTAGGAGCGTGCTGCTCACATGAGCTGCGGCGAGTCGTCCTGGATAAGAATCCCGTCGGCGATCGCCCGCTTCCGAAGTGCGACCTTCGTGCCGACGTCATAGCCGGCGACCCGGTACTTCTCGCGGATCCGTTTGAGGTACGACTTCGCCGTCTCCTCGGAGATGCCGAGCTGATACGCCACGCTCTTCACCGGCTCGCCGCCGCCGTAGAGCGCCATCACGCGGCGTTCCTGCGCGCTCAGCTTCGGAACTCCGCCGACGTCTCCGGAGTTGATCGCAAGGTCGAGCTCAGCGGAGATGTACTGCTCGCCCCGGCGTGCGGCCCGAATCGCCTCGACGATCATGTCGGCGTCCTCGCTCTTCACGAGGTATCCGAGCGCACCCGCGCCGAGCGCTTCGCGAACGACATTCGGCTCCGAGTAGGTGCTCATGACCACGGTCTTCACGCCCGCCGTCTTCAGCGTCGAGATCTTCAGCGATACCGGGATCCCGTCCTTCAGGTCGAGATCGAGGAGGACGACATCGACCGGAAACTCCGGACTCGTGAGCAGCTCGGGCCACGTCGTGACAGCGAGCACCATCCGGATGTCCATCGCGGCGCTCCGGATCCATTCCGTCAGCGCGCCGAGAAGCATGCGGTGATCGTCCACGAGCGCGAGCCGGATGGGAGCGTCGTTGTCAGCCATGCCGTGGCACCTTTCTGGGGGGTCACCCCAAGACTAGCCGTGCGGATCACCCATGGAGGGCAGCCGCGCGGGTCGTTCGTGGCCGTGCGCCACGCGGGTCGTTCCGGCCCACCGCTGCGCGGTTCGCGTTGGGCCGTCGAGCGCGCGGAGGTCACATGGCGGGATGTCGATCGACGACGCAGTGCACGACGACGTGCAGGACGCCGTCCCGCACGGTGTCGGTATACGGACCGATCTGCTGGAGCGCCTGCCACGCCGCAGCGCCGAGCCTCCGGCGGGGAACACCGCGGGAATCGAGCACGATCGGCACGTCCATCGTGTCATCGGACACCGGGTGTCCCGCCGCGCCCACCGGTCCGAAGGTCACCTCCACGAGCGCGCCACCGTGCTGCCCGATCTTCGCGTCTCCGACCATCTGCCAGATCGCCTGCAGGAGACCGTCCCGCTGCGGTGCCGTCAGATGTCCGGCGAGGCCCGCCGGATCGGCGACGCTCACGGCGCGACCGAGATGATCGGACTCGGTGATGGCATGGTGGAGCCAGGTCTCCCGGCGTCCTTCGATGAGATGGAGGCGCAGCTCTGTTGCTAGGGACGCCGCGATCGACGCGGAGGCTGCGGAGAGTGGAAGCGGATCCGTTCCGTTCGCCACCGCGTCGAGCAGCTTCTCCGCGGCGAGATCGAGCCGGGTGAGTTCGTCCGACGCGAGCATGCCGACCGCGTACTGGGGGGCGTTGACCGTGCTCTGCACGAGGGTGCGATCCAACTCCCGCTGGACGAACTGTCGGAAGCGATGCACGACGAAGGTCGCCACCGTGGGCGGCAACACCACGAGCGACACGAGCGCGACGACACCCGGAAGCGTCACCGGCGTCAGCGGCGTCGAGAGCACCGCCATCGCCACGAACGCGCCCCCGAGGACCGCAACCGCGACGATGATCTCCCGTGCGGGCCGGAGCGTGGTGATCGGGACCAGCGCGAACGCTGCAGAGACGGAAGCCGACGCGGTGTGCGTGATCTGGTGCTCCGGCCACACGCCGATGAAGTCGAGGGCGACCACGCAGGCCAGCACAAGGCAGATGAGCGCGAACACCGGCCCTGTGAGCCGCTCGCCGTAGCGCATGATCGTCGCGAGCACGCCCGCTCCGGCGACGAGGAACAGCACCCATGCCGCTGCAGGAGCCCACGGGTCCACGTACAGCGGCCAATGCACGAGGAAGAACACGATTGCGAGCGACGCTTCGGTCGCGAGGAGCCACGCTGCGCCGATCGCGAGGTAGCCCGTGCCGAGTGAGCCGCCCGGCTGCGCGGCCTGCCGGAGCGACCGGGCGCCCGTCGATGAGAACGGAAGCCCTCGCGCCTGGCGACGCTCCGCCGCGCGGTAGGCGGTGCGCGCCTCCCGCCGCGTCTGCGGGACGCGGCGCTCCTCGCCCTGCAGGGTCCGTCCGATCGTGTCCTCTGGCGTGGTCATCGTGGCGCCTCCAAGACCACTGTGGTGCCGGAGCCGGGCGCGGAGAAGAGACGCGCGTCGCCGCCCACCTCGCGCAGCCGGTTCACGACGCTCTCCTTGAACCCGAGCCGCTCCGAGCCGATGCCCTCGAGATCGAATCCGATGCCCGCGTCCGTCACCATCGCGCGAACGGTGGACTCGTCATGGACGATCGTGACGTGCGCCTCGCCCACGCCGGCGTGGCGGCGGACGTTCTCGAGGCACTCGGCCAGGGCGAGTAGGAACGCGTCGAGGACGTGCGACGGAAGCAGCACCTGGCCGGTGCCATGCCAGCTCACCTCGAGCCCCATGCGTCCGAATCGCTGTTTGACCGACTCGAGCGTCTGCCCGAGGGGCGTGTCTTCCACGCGCGTCAGGGAATAGTCGCCCGACTGGGTGGGCTGCGGTGTGGCACCGAGTCGAAGGTGTCGCAGCAGGCGCGCGTCTTCGGCGGCCTGCTCGCGCATCGCTTCCTCGCTCACACCGACGCCGGCATGGGCGAGGAGCGTCAGCGTCGCAAGCACCGTGTCGTGCAGCAGGCGGGCACCCTGCCTGCGCTGCGCCTCCCGTTCGCTCGCCGCCCGCTCCGCCCGGTGAGCGTTGCCGATCGCGAAGATCCTGCGCGCGACCCGCGGAACCGCTCTCGCGATCCATGCGGCCGTCGTCGCGATGAGCGCCCACCCGAGAACGACCGCCCCCACCGGGAATGCGTCGATCGTCCCGCACGTCCACGCGACCAGCCCGACCGACGCGGCTCCGCACGCGATCACGGCTGCCATGAGCACCGGGTGTCCACGCTGCGGCATCAGCAGGGCGGCGATGCCGCCCGCAGCCAACGGCACGACTGCGGACGCGATCACATACCGGTTCGTCGTGCCGTGAACCGAGAGGGTGAGGACGGCGAGCGCGGTCACGCCCGCCGCCGCGGCGAGCGCCGTCCAATACCAGGCCGCGTTCCAGCCGAGGATGACGAGCGCGGCGACCATCACGCCGATCGATCCGAGTCCGATCGCGAGCGCCGAGGGGGGCTCAACGAGCGCGGTGACCGCCGCGAGTGCGGTGACCAGCGCGCAACTCACGCCGATGACGCGCGTGCTCGACCGGAGAAGCCGGTCTCGTTCTTGCGCGATGAGATCCACCGTGGTCCTGCTCGTCTGCGATGGCAACAAGAGCAACCGTCAGAACTGTCACTCTGGATTCATCCTGTCACGTCGGGAGCCGCTTTTGGGATACCGACTGCTTCGACGATCCGGGTCGCGTCGGAATCGTTATTCGAGTAAGCGTCGCAAGTGTGCGCCCACAGCGTCGGACTCGATGAGAAATCCGTCGTGCCCGAACTCGCTGTCGACGATGACGGCCGCGTCGCCGTCGAGCGTGTTCGGCACGGCTCGAGCGATCGCATGCTGATCCTCCGGAGGGAACAGCCGGTCGGTCCGCACCCCCACGACGAGCGTGCGCGCAGTGACTCGGGCGAGCGCCGCCTCCACGCCGCCACGGTCGGCACCGATGTCGTGCGAGTCCATCGCGTGCGTGAGCGCGATGTAGCTCGCAGCGTCGAACCTGCGCGTGAACTTGTTCCCGTGGAAGTCGAGATAGCTCTCGACGGAGAACCGGCCGTCATCGCCGAGCGGCGAGACCTCGCTCTGCCACGACCGGGCAAACCGCGCGTTGAGCTCCTCCGATGCGCGATATGTGAGGAGCGCCATGCGCCTCGCGAGCGCGAGCCCGCGATGGGGTCCGTCGCCCGCGTCCGCCTCGAAGTAGTCGCCGCCCATCCATCCGGGATCCATCTGGATCGCCGCGCGTTGCAGTGAGTTCGCGGCGATCTGGTCGGCGGTCGTTCGCGCGGGGGCACACAGCACCGCGAGGCGCTCGACACGCTCCGCATACGTGGTCGCGAACTCCAGCGCATGCATGCCGCCCATCGACCCCCCGATCACGGCGGCGAACCGTTCGATGCCGAGCGCGTCAGCGAGTGCGGCCTGCACCCGGACCTGATCGCGGACCGTGACGAACGGGAATCGGGACCCCCACTCGAGACCGTCGGGAGACACCGATGACGGGCCTGTCGTTCCCTGGCAGCCGCCGAGCATGTTCGGCGCGACCACGAACCAGCGGTCGGTGTCGACGGCAAGGCCCGGCCCGACGACATCGCTCCACCACCCGGCGGTTCGATGCCCAGGACCCGCGGCGCCGGTGACGTGCGAATCGCCGGTCAGAGCGTGCAGAACGAGGACCGCGTTCGATCCGTCCGGTGCAAGCGTGCCCCACGTCTCGTAGGCGACCCGCACCGCGGGAAGCGTCCCACCGCGAACCTCGACGTCACCGATCGACGCGAATCGGCGGTTTCCGGGCGGATCGCCCGGCCGCCACGCACCCGTGACCGGCGGCTTTCCGATAGCCCCGGGCAGCTCCGCCCGCATCGCAGCGCCGGGCACCAGGCGCGACGGAACGGAGTCCTCGGGGGTCGTCTGCCAGTCCATCGCGATCCATTCTGTCTGGAGGCGCGGTGCGTGTTACAGCCGCGCCGCGCCTCCAGAAACGGTCCGGTCAGGCCCGCTGTGCTGCTGCGGTTGCGCGTGCGGCCTCGAGGCCGCGCTCGAGGTCGGCCTTGAGGTCCTCGACGTTCTCCAGTCCGACGGACAGTCGGACGAGGCCCGGCGTGACGCCGGACGTGAGCTGCTGCTCGGGCGTCAGCTGCGAGTGCGTCGTCGAGGCCGGGTGGATGACGAGCGAGCGGACGTCGCCGATGTTGGCGAGGTGGCTGAAGAGGGAAAGGTTGTCGACCAGCGCCCGCCCCGCGTCGACACCGCCCTTCAGCTCGAACGAGAGGACTGCGCCGACGCCGCGCGGCGCGTACTTGGACGCCGCTCCGAACCAGGGGCTCGAGGGCAGCCCGGCGTACGCGACCGTGGCGACATCGGGGTGGCCGTCGAGCCACTCGGCGATTGCCTGCGCGTTCTGCACGTGCCGTTCGATCCGCAGCGAGAGCGTCTCGATGCCCTGCAACAGGGTGAACGCGGTGTCCGGCGAGACGGAGGCGCCGAGGTCACGGAGCAGCTGCACGCGCGCCTTGATGATGTACGCGATGGGGTCGCCGACCGCCTGCGTGAACACCACGCCGTTGTACGACGGGTCCGGCGTGTTCAGCTCGGTGAATCGCTCCGGGTAGTCGGACCAGCGGAAGCGGCCACCATCGACGATCACGCCGGCGACGACGGTGCCGTGCCCCCCGAGGAACTTCGTCGCCGAGTGCACCACGATGTCGGCGCCGTGCTCGAACGGACGAATCAGGTACGGCGTCGCGATCGTGTTGTCGACGATGAGCGGGACGCCCGCCTCGTGCGCGATCGACGAGACCTTCTCGATGTCGAGGACGTTGACGCGCGGGTTGCCGATCGTCTCGCCGAAGAACAGCTTGGTGTTCGGACGAATCGCGCGCCGCCACTCGTCCGCATCGTCCTGGTCCTCGACGAACGTGGTCTCGATGCCGAGCTTCGCGAGCGTGTACTTGAACAGGTTGTAAGTGCCGCCGTAGATCGACGACGACGCGACGATGTGGTCGCCCGCGCTCGCGATGTTGAGCACCGCGTACGTCTCAGCGGCCTGCCCGGATGCCACGAGCAATGCCGCGGTCCCGCCCTCGAGCGCTGCGACGCGCTGCTCGACGACATCGTTCGTCGGGTTCATGATGCGCGAATAGATGTTGCCCGGACGCGCGAGCGCGAACAGGTCGCGAGCGTGGTCCGCGTTCTCGAACACGTACGACGTCGTCTTGTAGATCGGCGTCGCCCGCGCGCCCGTCGTCGGGTCGGGCGCTGCGCCCGCGTGGATCTGGGTGGTCTCGAACCGCCAAGCGGCGGCATCCTCTGCGCTCATGTGGCGTCTCCTGTCCGGGTTCGGCGTTCGGCGGCGACGGCCGCACCGTCGCGCTCGGTTCACGCTACGAAGGTCCGAGCGATGACGCGAGTGGCGGTGTCAATCTGTGTAACACGGGCGGGAGGCGCGTCACCGGCTCGTCCACCGGTGCGGTTCCCGAGATGGCACGGAGAGCCTCCAGTACCGTTGCTGTGCGAACCGCGACCAATCGACGGAGAGGACCTCACCCATGAGTACACGCCGCGCAGTGGTGACCGGAGCGAGCTCGGGGATCGGCGCCGCAACCGTTCGCCTGTTCCGCGACCACGGCTGGGAGGTGCTCGCCGTCGCGCGTCGACAGGAGCGTCTTGCAGCGCTCGCCGCCGAGACCGGAGCCGACGTGCTCCGCGCGGACGTCACCGTGCCCTCCGACGTGCAGGCCGTGGCGGATCGTGCTCGGGCACTCGGCGGGGCGGACGTGCTCGTGAACAACGCCGGCGGGGCGCTCGGGTCCGCAAGTGTCGAGGACGCATCGGTCGACGACTGGCGAGCGATGTTCGAGACGAACGTGATCGGCACCAAGCAGATGATTGCAGCGATGCTCCCGGTGCTCCGAACGGCCGCACGGGGTCGCGGTGGTGCAGACATCGTGACGGTCACGTCGACGGCGGGTCATGTCGCGTATGAGAACGGCGGCGGCTACAACGCCGCGAAGTTCGCCGAGCACGCGCTCGTCGCGGCGCTCCGTCTCGAGCTCGCGGGTGAGCCGATCCGGGTCGTGGAGATCGCTCCGGGACTGGTGCGCACCGGCGAGTTCGCGCTCGTGCGATTCGGTGGCGATCAGGAGAAGGCGGACGCCGTGTATGAGGGCGTCGATGAGCCGCTCGTCGCCGATGACGTCGCCGCGGCGATCGTGCACGCGGTGGAGCTGCCGGCACACGTGAACCTCGATCTCGTCACGATCCGTCCGGTCGCGCAGGCGGCGCAGCACAAGCTCGTCCGCCGACCGCTGCAGCCCCGAGATTGATTGATCCTCGCTCTCCCGCTCGGGCCGCTTGACCGCTACCGTTGTCGGATGCCGAACAGCGTGCATGAGCCGGCGCTCCAGCCGGATGACTCCGACCCGGACGATGCGGTCCCCGTTCAGGTCCTCACTGGGCCCGAGCGGCTGGGCTGGCTCGAGTTCGGCGACGCAGCCCGGATCCTCGCGCAGGACGTCGCCGACTCCGGCTTCGACCCCGATGTCGTGGTCGCCGTGGCGCGCGGCGGATTGATCATCGCCGGAGCGGTCGCCTACGCGCTCGACGCGAAGCAGTGCGGGTCGATCAACGTGGAGTTCTACAGCGACGTCGAGCGACGCGGCGACCAGCCGATCATCTTGGCTCCCGCGCTCGACGCTCCGAGCCTGCGGGACAAGCGCGTGCTCATCGTCGACGACGTCTCTGACAGTGGGCGAACGCTGGCGCTCGTCGTCGATCTGGTGCGTCAGGCCGGTGCGGACGTTCGAACGGCGTGTCTGTACGCCAAGCCCGGCACGATCCTCGAGCCGGACTTCGTGTGGCGGCGCGTCGACGGCTGGATCACTTTCCCGTGGAGCGCGCTCGCGCCCGTTACGGTTGGTCTGTGAGCATTCACCTTGTGGGCGGCGGATCCGAGATCGGAGCGCCGATCACCGGGCGCTTCGTCGCAGAGGCGATCCGGCGGGCGGCATCCGTCCGCCGTGCAACGCCACGCATCGCCCTGCTGGCGGTCGGCCCGACCGCCGACACGGATGTCTCCTCGGGTCTCGCCGACGCGATCCGAGCCGGCGGCGCCGTCGAGATCGTGACCACGACGACGACAGCCGGTACTCCCTTCGCCACCGCTGTGCTCAGCGACATCGACGCGCTCGTTGTCGCCGGGGGGCGCACGCCCGAATACATCGAGACCACCGCTCCGCTCGTCGATCAGATCCGGCTCCTCGTCGCTGACGGATTGCCCTACCTCGGCTATTCCGCCGGCGCTGCAATCGCGGCGGATCGTGCGCTCGTCGGCGGATGGCGGATCGGCGGAGTGCCGGTGTGCCCGGAGGAGAGCGCCGAGGGACTCGACGAGGTCGAGATCGTCGAGGGGCTCGGACTTGTCGACCTCACGGTGGACGTCCACGCCGTGCAGTCCGGGACGCTGGCCCGGCTCATCGCGGCGACCGAAGCGGGGTTCGTGCCCGCCGGTCTCGCGATCGACGAGGACACCGCGCTGGTGGTCGGCGACGGCGCGCTCGACGTCCTGGGGACCGGCAGCGTGTGGCGTGTGGTCGGCTCCGACGACGAGGACGGATTCGTCCGCGTCGCGACCATGGGCGGCTGACCGATGCCCCAGTCGCTCGACCGGCTCATCGACCCGGGGTGGGCTCGGGCGCTCGCGCCCGTCGAGCCCGAGATCCACCGGCTCGGCGACTGGCTGCGTGCCGAGGTGGCGGCGGGTCGCCCGTACCTTCCGCCCGGACCGTCGGTGCTGCGCGCCTTCGAGTACCCGTTCGACGCGGTCCGTGTCCTCATCGTCGGTCAGGATCCATACCCGACGCCGGGGCACGCGATCGGACTCTCGTTCGCGGTCGATCCTGCCGTCCGGCCGATTCCCCGCAGCCTGCAGAACATCTACCGCGAGCTGCGGGACGATCTCGGTATCCCCACGCCCGGACACGGCGATCTCCGCCGATGGGCCGACCAGGGCGTGCTGCTGCTGAACCGTGTGCTCACCGTGGGTGTCGGTGCCCCCGCGTCGCATCGAGACCGGGGTTGGGAGCGCGTCACGGAACAGGCCGTTCGCGCGCTCGTGGCTCGAGAGCGCCCGCTTGTCGCGGTGCTGTGGGGCGCACAGGCCGGCACCGTGAAGCGTCTGCTCGGCCCGACACCGATCGTCGAGTCCGCGCACCCGAGCCCGCTCTCGGCGGCTCGCGGTTTCTTCGGCAGTCGGCCGTTCTCGCGGGCGAACGCGCTGCTCCACGACCAGGGTGCCGAACCCGTCGACTGGTCGCTCACGGAGTGATTCCTCGCGCCTGGCGCCGATTCCGCATCCGTCCGCGTAGGGTCGGGTCGTGCTCGAAGAGGAATACCAGCAGCGCCGGGTCCTCCCGCGGCATCTTCGGCCGCCGGTCCAGGCGGAGGCGGCCTTCGCCTATGCGATCCGCGCTGCGGAGCCGAGCGACCTCCCTGACATCCGGGAGATCCACGCCCACTACGTGCGCAACTCGTCGGTCACCTTCGACGGATCGGTCTTCTCGGTCGCGGCGTGGAAACGGCGGTACGACGAGATCCGTCGACGCGCGCTCCCGTTCCTCGTCGCCACCAGCCCGTCCGGACAGGTGCTCGGCTACGCGCTCGTCGAGCCCTGGAACCCCCGCGATCGCGGCAACCGGGTCGTCGAGGACTCGATCTACCTCCGGGCGGCGGCCGGCGGAAAAGGACTCGGACGGGCCCTCATGGAGGCGCTGATCGACGAGTGCAGATCCGCTGGGGTCCGCGAGGTGATCGCTGTGATCGCGGACCGTGCCGCGGAGGCATCGATCCGGCTGCATGCATCGCTCGGGTTCCAGGAGATCGGACGCATGGCGCACGTGGGGTTCAAGTACGACCGTTGGCTCGGAACGGTGACCATGCGCCTCCAGGTGCGACGTGTCGCGCGGAACCGCTGACATGGCGTTCGAACTGCACCATCTGTCCGCGCAGGAGCAGTGGGACTGGATCCATCGCGGCACGGTCACGCCGCTTGAACTCGCCGAGCACTACCTGGACCGCATCGCGCGGATCGATGGGTCAATCGGTGCCTTCGTGACGGTCACGGGGGAGCGCGCTCGTGACCGGGCGCGCGGCTTGCCAGACGACGTTCCGCGGACGCGCATGCTGTGGGGGCTCCCGACCGCGGACAAGGATCTCTACGACCGGAGGGGCGTACCGACACGCTCCGGATCGCGCGCGACGTCCGCCGAGCCCGCGCGTGTCGATCATCCGCTCGTGCAGGCGCTCGATGACCTCGGCACCGTCAGCCTCGGCAAAGTCGCCACGCCGGAATTCGGCCTGAACTCGACCACCGAGCCGCTGCTCGCGTCGCCGACGCGGAACCCATGGGACACCGACAGGAGTCCGGGCGGATCGTCCGGCGGATCGGCCGCGGCGGTCGCGGCGGGACTGCTCCCGGCAGCGGTCGGCTCGGACGGCGGTGGGTCGGTCCGGATCCCCGCGGCCGCGTGCGGGCTCGTCGGGCTGAAGCCGTCGCGCGGGCGCGTGCCGGCGATGCCCGGCCGGGGCGGGCTCGGCGGCCTCGTCGTCGCCGGACCGATCACGCGAACCGTTGCGGATGCGGGGATGATCCTCGACGGCCTGGTCGCGCCGACCGGTGCGGCAGCGCGGCAGCCGTTCGCCCTCGTCACGCCCGACCCGGACGGCGCGACCGGCTCGGGTGAGGCCGCGCGGTTCCTCGCCGCCGCGATTCGCGGCGAGGGACGCTTCCGCATTGGGGTGCTGGAGGGATCACCGTGGGACGACGCGGTCGATATCCGCGTCGACCCGAGTGCCCGCGCTGCCGTCGACGCGGCGGTGCGTGCAGCCGTCGCCGTCGGTCACGCCGTCGAGGACGTGCGCATGCCCCGCGTCGAATACGCACGGTGGTTCCGTACCGCCTGGCAGGCGTCCGCGGCTCGGATCCCCGAGATCCCTGCCGTCGACCTCGACAAGGTGGAGCCGCTGACCGGGTGGCTCATCGAGCGAGGGCGGGCGCTGACCGGGCTCGACGTTCTCGATGCGATGGCAGGCCTCGACGCCTTCTCGACCGCGCTGATCGACCGGTTCTCCCCATTCGACATCGTGCTGACGCCCACGCTCGCGCTCCCGCCGCGACCACTCGGCTGGTACTCCGACGACCCGGAACGCAACTTCGCCGATCAGTGCCGATATTCGCCGTGGACGTCGATGTGCAACGTGGCGGGACTTCCGGCACTCACGCTGCCCGTCGGGACCGTCGATACCGCGGTGCCAGAGACCGATCCGAGCAGCGTAGGCCTGCCCATGGGCGTCCACTGCATCGGCCGGCCAGGAGCGGAAGCAACCCTGCTCGCGTTCGGCGCGCAGCTCGAACGTCGAATGCACTGGGCCCGACGGCACCCACCTGCGTGGGAAGCCTGAGCGGGCAGGATCTGCTGCGGCCGGTCAGCGACCGTCTGGCGGCGATGGAAGGGTCGGCGCCGCGTCGACGAGCGCCCGCGTGATCGGATGCTCACTCGCATCGAGCAGGCCGATGGGGCCGGCATCGACGATCCGGCCCGCGTCGAGCACCGCGACGTGGTCGCAGAGCCGCTGCACGACGCCGATGTCGTGCGAGACGAGCACGAGCGTGAGACCGAGGTCGTCCGCGAGAGTCTGCAGCACCTCGATGATCCGGGCTCGGACAACGACGTCGAGCGCGCTCATGGGCTCATCGCCGAACAGGATCGACGGGCCGTGCACGATCGCGCGGGCGATCGCGATGCGTTGGCGCTGGCCGCCCGAGAACGCGTGCGGGAACCGCGACGCCGCATCGGCGGGAAGGTCGACGCGCCGCAGTGCGTCCGCGACGAGCGCGTCGTGGTCGCCGCGGACACGGAGGGACCGCAGTGGCTCCGCCACGATGCTTCCAACGCGCATGCGCGGATCCAGCGACGCGTAGGGGTCCTGCAGCACGAGGCCGGTGATCCGCCGGAACCACCGCAGCCGCCCGGCGCCCGCGCCCGCATCCACGGGTCGCCCGCCGACGGTCACTGTGCCGGTCGTCGGACGCTCGAGACCGGCGAGCAGGCGGATCAGCGTCGACTTCCCCGAGCCGGACTCGCCGACGATGCCGAACCGTGCCCCCCTGGGAACCGCGAGATCGACGCCCTGCAGCGCAGGAAGCGACGCGCCTGGCTCGAACGGTCCGCGGCGGGGGAGCCGGTAGGTCAGTCCGAGCCCTCGGACCTCGAGCGCGACCGGAGCGGACGAACCGGCATCCGCGGGGCGTGTTTCGGGCGCTGGGTCGCTCATGTCCGAACCATTCTCGCGGTCGCACGCGCGGCCTCCACGAGCGCGGCGGTCGCGCGGTGCTGGGGCGCGGTCAGGAGGCGCGTGACCGGTCCTGTCTCGACGACCTGTCCGCGGTCCAACACGACCGCCGTGTCTGCGACCTGCGCGAGGACGGCCAGGTCGTGCGTCACGAAGAGGAGGCCCTGCCCACGCTCCGCGGTCGCCGTCTGGAACCGCTCGAGAATACGGGCCTGCGTCGTGACATCGAGCGCCGTCGTCGGCTCGTCGGCGACGATCACGTCAGGATCGCCTGCGAGTGCGATGGCGATGCAGATGCGCTGCCGCTGGCCGCCCGAGAGCTGATGCGGATACTGCCGGAGGAGCCGCCCGGGCTCGGGAAGTCCGACGCTCGCCGCGAGACGGATGGCCCCGGCACGCGCATCCGTCCTGGACGCGCCGGACCGGCGGAGGGGTTCGACGATTTGCGCGCCGACGCGCCGAAGCGGGTCGAGCGCCGTACCTGGCTCTTGGAACACGATGCCCAGTCCGGAGCCGCGCGAGCGGGCTCGCTCGCGATCGGGCTGGCCGACGAGCTCCGTGGCACCGAGCCGAATGCTGCCGCGAACCTCGGCGCCGGACGGCGTCAACCCGAGCAGCGCCAGCGCGAGCATCGACTTCCCCGAGCCGGACGCTCCGATGACGCCGAGGCGCTCCCCACTCGGCACGTCGAGCGACACCCCGTCGAGAATGCGTCGGTCGCCGATCTGCACACGGAGATCGCGCACGCGCAGGTCGCGGCGCGGCGCCGGGGCGGTCATCGGGCCTCCAGACCGCTTGCAACGGCGGCGAGCGCGACAGGATCGGTCCGACCGTCGCTCGGGCCGGACGGGGCGTCGGCATCGCGGAGCCGTGGATCCGCGGCGTCGCGGATCGCGTCGCCGAGGAGCGACAGCGCGACGACGACGACCGTGATCGCCGCGCCGGGCCAGATCGCGCTCCAGGGATGCACCCCGATGTAGGTCTGCAGGTCCGCGAGCAGGGAACCCCAGGACGCTGTGGAGGGACGAGCGCCGTACCCGAGGTACGACAGTCCGGCTTCGGCGAGAACGGCGCTCGCCATCGCGAGCGAAAGCTGCACGGTGAAGAGCGGTGCCGCGTTCGGCGCGACATGGCGGACCAGCACGCCGAACGGACCGGTTCCCGCGGCGCGTGCAGCCGTCACGTAGTCGCTGCGGAGGATCCGGCGCACCTCGCTTCGTGCGACGCGCGCGATCGTCACCCCGAAGCTGACCCCCACGGACACGACGACGATCGCCAGCGAACCGCCGAGCACTGCAGCGAGGAGCATCGCGGTCAGAAGCGTCGGAAACGCGATGAGGATGTCGAGGAGGACCGCCATGCCCTCGCGCGACCAGCGCGGTGTGATGGCTCCGAGTGCGGTGAGCACCGCGCCGATGGCAGTCGCGACGAGCCCCGAGCCCAGCGCGACGACGATCGTGGTCCGGCTGCCGGCGAGCACGTAGCTGGCGATATCACGGCCGACGTTGTCGGTTCCGAACGGGTGCTCCAGGCTCGGCGGGGCCCAGGCGTGGAACGGATCGGTCGCGAACGGGTTCTCGGGAGTCCAGAACACGGAGACGATCGCAGCGAGCAGCAGGAGCGACAGGACCACGACCGCAATGAGGCCGGTCGGTCGACCAAGGAGGCGCCGGACGAAGCTCATGCCCGTGCCTCCCGGAGTCGCGGGTCGAGGAGTCGGTGCGCGACATCGACCGCGAATCCGACGACGATGACGAGCCCGGTGAGGACGAGGAGTTCCGACTGCACCTTCGTGAGGTCGCGACGCCCGACATCGGTCACGAGCATGCGTCCGATCCCCGGCAGCGAGAAGACCTGCTCGACGATCACCGCCCCGACGAGGAGCCCGGCGATCTGCACCCCGAGTACTGCGAGCACGGTGAGCGCGACGTGCGGCAGGCCGTGTCGCACGAGGGCCCCGGTTCGGCTGAGACCAGTGGCCGCGGCCGTCCGAATGTGGTCGGCGTCCATGACGGAAAGCGTCGCGGAGCGGGTGAAGCGGAGGATCACCGCGCCTTCGACGGCGCCGATCGTGAGCGCCGGGAGCAGGAGCGACCGGACTGCGAGGCCGGGTTCTGCCCAGCCGTCGATCGGAAAGCCCTGCGTGGGCAGAAGGTGGAGCGATACCGCGAAGACGGCGACGAGCAGCAGGCCCGCCCACACGATCGGTACGCCGGCGACGACCTGCGCGAGGACCGAGATGACGACGCCCCCCGCTCGGCGGCGGAGCACAGCCGCGGCGACGCCGAGCGGCAGGCCGATGAGCAGCGCGAACAGGAGCGACATGCCCGCCAGCGGCAGGGTCACCGCGAGCTTCTGCGCGATCTGCGGCGCGACGGGGGACTGGGTGACGAGCGAGCGGCCGAGATTTCCGTGCAGGACCCCGCCGATCCACGCGCCGTATTGGGCGAACGCCGGCTGGTCGAGGCCGAGCTGGTGCCGAATCGCGGCGACCTGCGCCGGGCTCGATTGTGTGCCCGCGACGACCTGTGCGACATCGCCGGGGAGGATCCGCAATACCGCGAAGATGATCATGCTCGCGACGAGCAGACCGATCGCGAGCAGGACGATCCTGCCGACGAGGAATCGGATCACGCGCTCAATGCTACGGAACCCGCGACGGCAGGGCCGACCATGCGGGTCACTTGGACTGCAGGTTCGTCAGGTCGAGGCGGGCGCTCGTCGAGTCGGTGGGGAACCCGGTGATGCCGTCACGGATGGCGGTGATGTTCGTCGCCGTGAACAGCCAGTCGGCCGCCGCATCGGTGCTGACGATCTTCGCTGCCTTCGCAAGGTCGGCGTCCTTCTGCGCGGTGGTGGTCGCCTGCAGCGACTGCGCGTAGAGCGCCTGCACCGTGGGGTTGTCGTACCCGAAGTAATAGTCCGGATTCGCCCAGTTTCCGAAGTCCCGCGCCTCGTTGTGGTCGACGAGGCTCAGCTGATAGTCGTGCTTCTGGAACACCTGCGTCAGCCAGGTCGCGAAATCGATGCGATTGACCGTCAAGTGCACGCCGACCTTCGCGAGCTCGGACGTCAGAATGTCGCCGTAGGTCGTCGGGTAGATGTTCGGGTAGGTGAGCGTGAGGTGCAGTCCGCTCGCACCGGCTTGCGCGAGCAGCTGCTTCGCGTGCGTCGGGTTATATGCGTCGATCGCGTCGAGATTCTGATACCCCGGGTCGAGCGCCGGGATCGGACCGCCCTGGACGACGCCGGCGCCGCCGACCGCGGCGATGAGCGCCTTGGCGTCGATCGCCTCGCGAAGCGCCGTCCGAACGCGCACGTCGTTCAGCGGCGCGACCCTGTTGTTGAAGGCCAGCGTGTACTTGTCGGTGGTCCGGCCGGTCTTCAGGGTGACTCCCGAGACACCCTGCAGCTGACCTTTGAGCGTCGCGTCGATGTTGGTGGCGACGTCGAGCTGCCCGTTCGCCATCGCGGCGACCTCGGTCGACGGGTCGGTGATGTATTGGAAGACGACCTTCGCGACCTTCGCCTGTGAACCCCAGTAGTCGGTGTTGCGTGTGAAGGTCAGACTGTCGCCCTGCTTCCAGCTCGCGAGGTCATACGGACCGGAGCCGATCGCGCTCGTCGCCCGGTTGTTCGTCGCCTTCTGATCCAGGATGAGCCCCGCTCGGCCGCTCAGCGCGAAGAGCAGATCCGAGTCGGGCTTGCTCAGCGTGATCACGACCGTCGTCGGATCGGGCGCAGTGATTCCACTGACGCTGCTGAGATCGGCGCCGTTGATGTAGGTCGCCGCGTGCGACCGGAAGTCGTTAAGCGACCAGACGGCGTCTGCGGCGTTCAGCGGGTCGCCATTGCTGAAGTGCAGCCCGGATCGCAGGGTGAACGTGTAGGTCAGCCCATCAGCGCTGACCGAGTGGCTCTTGGCGAGCACGTCTCGGATGCCCTCGGTCGGCGTGCGCCCGACGAGGCCCTGGTACACGTTGTCGATGAGCACCTGGTCGAGCGCGGCACCGGCCTGTGTGCGAATGTCGAGGCTCGTCGGCTCGAGGACAAGGCCGACGCGAACGGTCGCGTTCTTGCTGGCCGACGCCGACGATGATGGCGCGCTGCCCGAGCAGCCGGCGAGCGTCAACGCGGCGCTCACAGCGACGGCTGCGGCAGCCGCAAACGTACGGCGGAGGGGACGCATGGGTGATCCTTTCCGAGGCCCGGATCGGCGGGTATGCCGGGGCGCCCGACGAGCGTACCGGTGCGAACGGACGTTTCCCCGCGGGATGACGATCAGCGACCCGAGTGAGCGATCACGCCGGCAAGTTCGACCGGAGCGCTGAGCTGCAGCGCATGCGTGCCCGGGAGCGTGACGACCATCGCGTGCGGGAGTCGCCGCTGGAACCTGGCCGCGAGCCCGGGGGAGACGTACCCGCGGTCGGCCCGGACGAGCGTGACGGGCGCGCGCACCGCCTCCAGATCGGGCCACCGGTCGGCGAATCGACCGAGTGTCGGGGTGATACCGGTGGCGCGATGCGGGAAGTGGTGGCGGCGGCGCATCGTGGACTCGCCGCGGGGCTGCTCGAAGCTGTGCGCGGCCTCACGCCGGAGCATCGGCTCGGGCTCCAAGCGACGGTGCTCGCGAGCGTGGGAGACATACGCGTCGGCATCCGCGAACCGCGGCTCGTCACCGAGCGCGCGGACGATTTGTGCGACCGCCCGGTCGGGGAAGTCCGGTGTCATGTCGACGAGGAGGAGCGCGGCGATGCGCTCCGGAGCGAGCGCTGCGACGCGCGTGGCGACCATCGCGCCGAGCGAGTGGCCGACGAGAACGATCGGCTCGCGTGCGACGTGCTCGATGGCCCGGAGGACGTCGGGTGCGACGCGTTCCGCCGCGTAGTCGCCGTCGTGGAGCCATCCCGAGTGCCCGTGTCCGGGCAAGTCGACGGCCACCGCCGACCAGCCGAGTGCGAGCGCCGTCGCATCGAAGGACCTGGCGTCGAGCCCGACCCCAGGGAGAAACACAACCCGTGCTCGGGGTTCGGGGGCACCCCACTTGACGACCGACAGGGAGCGGCCAGGCTCGAGCTCGATCGCCAACCGGCGCGCGCCCATCGGATCGATGCCCATCGATGCAGCAAGCATCGGCACATCGTCGAACTCGCTCATGCCTTGATTCTGACAGGGAGACGCAGGGACAGGGCCACCCGACGCTCGCAGGAAGTTAGGTAAGGCATGCCATACTTCCACGATGGCGATTCGGTACCGCAGCTTCAGTACGCGCGTCGCGGGCATCGTCCGACTCAGCCCGCATTTCCTCCGCCTGACCCTCCACGGGTCGGAACTCGGCGCCCTCGCGGTCGCCGGTCTCGACCAGCGCATCAAGCTGATACTCCCCGTCCCCGGCGCTGGATACGCGGATCTCCCGGACGGTCCCGGCATCTGGGCGGCCTGGCGCGCCCTGCCGAACGCACGCCGTAATCCGCTTCGCACCTACACGATCCGGGCCTATCGGGAGCTCGCCGGCGAGCTCGACATCGACATCGTCGACCATGGCCCGGAAGGCGCAGCATCGCGGTGGCTCGCCGGCGCCGCCCCCGGCGAGGAGGTCCGGTTCATCGGGCCCGAGCGCAGTGACACGGCGGACCGAACGCAGAGCGCCGCTGAGTCGCCCGGCGTCACGTTCGACCGTCAGCACGCAGGACCGCTTCTGCTCGTCGGCGACGAGACCGCACTTCCCGCGATCGCGCGGATCATGGCTGACCTGCCGTCGGCCACGGTGGGCGATGCGATCCTGGAGGTCCCGACGGCGAGCGACCGGTTGCCCTTAGCGCAGACGCCGGGCGTGCGGGTGCAGTGGGCGATCCGCGACGGACGGCCGCACGGCGTCGCGCTCCGCCGGGCAATCAGCGACTGGTGCATGCAGCACGCGGGCGCCGCCGCGACGCCCGCCCGCACCGCCGGATCACCTGCTGCGCCGACACTGGACCGACGCACCGTGACGCGCTCCGCAAGCTCCGCTGACGACACCGACGCGGTGCCGTGGGACGTCCCAGCGCCGATGCACCTGGGTCGTCGCTATGCCTGGGTCGCTGGGGAGGCCGCCGTCGTCCGCGGCATCCGCGCCGACCTGCGCGCCGCGTTCCGGCCGGGCGAAGCAACGATCGCCTGCATGGGCTACTGGCGGCACGGGACGGCCGAGACATGACGACGCTCGCTACCCGCGGCCTCCGTGTCGCGTACGACGGACGCACCGTCATCGACGGACTCGACCTGGACCTCCCGGATGGCGGGTTCACGGCGATCATCGGACCGAACGGCTGTGGGAAATCCACGCTGCTCGGCGCGCTCGCGCGGACGGTCGCCCCGGTTGCCGGCGCTGTGCTCCTCGATGGCGTTCCGATCCGGAGGCTCCCGTCACGCGCGCTCGCCCGTCGCGTCGCGCTCCTCCCGCAGCAGCCGATCGCGCCCGAGGGGGTGACCGTCCGCGACCTCGTGACGCGCGGCCGGTACCCGCACGTCGGACCGTTCCGTCCCATGTCCCGTGCCGACCGCGAGGCCGTCGACGATGCGCTCGAGCGAACCGGTGTCGCCGAGCTCGCAGATCGAGCCGTGGACACGCTCTCCGGCGGCCAGCGGCAGCGTGTCTGGATCGCTCTCGTGCTCGCGCAGGACACCGACGTGGTGCTGCTCGACGAACCGACGACGTTCCTCGACATCGCCCACCAGTACGCGTTGCTCGACATGGTCGCTGCGCTGCAGCGTTCCGGGCGGACGGTCATCGCGGTGCTGCACGATCTCACCCAGGCGGCGCGGGTCGCCACACACCTTGTCGCGATGACGCACGGCGCGGTCGTCGCGGCCGGGACCCCCGAGTCAGTGCTGACGGCACCGACGATCGCCGAGGTCTTCGGTCTGCGGAGCGTCGTGGTCGACGACCCGGTGACCGGAACGCCGATGGTCGTTCCTATCCCGCAAGCGACGGTTCCCAACGGCGCAGATCCGGCCCCACCGCGGCGGTCACACGCGGGCGAACCGATCCGGTCAGATCAGTCGGTCGCCCGCCCGTAGGTCTCGAGCAGCCGAAGCCAGATCTCGTTCATGGTCGGGTAGGCGGGGACCGCATGCCAGAGTCGGTCGATCGGCACCTCGCCGACCACCGCGATCGTCGCGGCGTGCAGCATCTCGGAGACGTCCTGGCCCACGAACGTCACACCGACGAGCACACGGCGATCCTCATCGACGATGGCTTTTGCGCGCCCCGTATAGCCGTCAGCCTGCAGTGCAGCGCCGGCGACGCTACCGAGCGGGTACTCGACGGCCCGGACGGTCATGCCGCGGTCGCGGGCCTCCTGCTCGGTGAGTCCGACGCTGGCGACCTCGGGGTCGGTGAACGTGACCTGCGGAACGGCCGCGTGATCGGCTGTTGCGACGTGCGCGCCCCACAGGCCGTCGTGGAGCGGCGTTCCGAGGTACCGGGCGGCGATCGCTTCGCCAGCCGCCCGCGCCTGGTACTTGCCTTGGTGCGTGAGCAGCGCGCGATGGTTGACGTCGCCAACGCCGTAGAGCCAGTCGGTCCCGGCGACGAGCATCGTGTCGTCGACGTGCAGCCAATCGCCCGGCTCGATCCCGACGTGCTCGAGTCCGAGGTCTGCCGTGCGCGGGAGGCGACCCGTCGCGACGAGGATCTCGGCAGTCTGAACTGTGGTGCCGTCGTCCAGCTGGGTCGTCACGGTGCCGTCGGTCCGACCGACCCGCGTCGGCGTGACTCCGAGCCGCACATCGACGCCGAGCTCCCGCAACGAGTCGGCCACCATCTCGCCGGCGAACGGTTCGACACCGCCGAGCAGGCTGTGCCTGGCAACGAGGGTGACGGTCGAACCGAGTGAGGCCCACGCAGTCGCGAGCTCGCACGCCGCGACCCCACCGCCGACGATCAGGAGGCTGTCGGGCACCGATTGCGCGCTCGTCGCCTCTCTGGTTCCCCAGGGCGCGGAGTCGGCGAGACCGGGAATGTCCGGAAGCATCGGCAGCGAACCCGTTGCGACGGCGACCGCAGCACGCGCATGATGCTCGACGCCGTCGACGCTGACGACGCGCTCACCGGCGATGACCGCATGGCCACGGAGCAGGTCGATGCCGGCGCCCTCGAGCCACGAGACCTGCCCGGCGTCGTTCCAATCGCTCGTGAATCGGTTGCGCCGCTGAAGGACCGCAGTCGCATCGAGCGATCCGGTGACGGCCTGGGCGCTCCCATCGACACGCCGGGCCGCAGCGAGCACGTGCCCGCTGCGGAGCAGTGCCTTCGACGGCATGCACGCCCAGTACGAGCATTCGCCGCCGACGAGTTCGGACTCGACGATCGCCACGTGGAGGCCACGTTTGTGTGCGTAGTCGGCCACGTTCTCGCCGACCGCTCCGGCACCGATGACAATGAGGTCGTAGTCCGTCATGCTGTGCAGGCTACCCGCGTGCCGTGAACGCGACGCGGTGGCTCGCAGGGTGGTCGACCCCGAGCGCGCGACTCAATCGCGGGCGGTGCGGGCCGCGGCTGTGAGTGCCGCGATGATGCGCAGGATCACACCGAGATCGTCGACGGCGCGGTCGGGCTCGGTGGGGGCGAACCCGGTGATGGCCGCGCCGACGAGGCGGCGCCCGCTGGTCGCCGCGGTGATCCGTGCGAGGAGACCCTGACCGTCAAGACCGAACGGAACGGGTTCGAGCAGGCCGTCGATCTCCGACGGGTCCAGCGCGTCGAGGTCGACGTGGACATACACCGAGGTGGCGCCCGTCGCGGCGACCGCATGCTCGATAGCGGTCGGGGTCGCCGCGTCGACGTCGAGCAGCACGATGCCGGCTCGTTCGGCGGCGGCGCGCTCCTGGTCGTCGACACCTCGAGTTCCGGCGACGACGACTCGGTCTGCCTGCACGTGACCGATCTCGGGGAAGAGGTCATCGGGGCGCGCGACGAGGATGCGGAGGACGCTCGCCTCGGCGGGGACCGGCTGTGCGCGGTTGAGCGCGCGGAACGCGGCGGAGCCGGACAATCGAACGAGCGCGACGTCGTCGCCCCACGCGGCGGACGCACCGAGCATCGCTGCGCCATCGCCGCCGACGATCAGCACGGGTTCCGTGGCGACGCGGATCTCGTCGGCCACGGCCTCCGCGACCGAGCGGACCGCGGTGTATCGCGCGACCGCACTGTCCAGTCGGTCGCCAGCACCGGTCGGGGCGGGAACGACGGTCGTCGACGCACGCGGCAGGTCGGCCGCGATCGCACTCGCGCCATCGGAGAGGCGCATGGCGCGCGACGATGCGGAACCCTGCCATTGGCCGACGATCAGGAACTGCACGTGCCCAGTCTTGCAGAGCGTCCGCTTGGCGATGGGCCTGGTCGTCCCGAAGGATGCCAGCGTATCGTTCGACGTGTTCACCGGCGAGAGGAGCGCGAGCGATGGAGCGAGCGACCACTGCAGAAGTTGTGCCGCTGGAAGACGGATTCCACAGGGTGTCCACGCCGGCCAGCGGCGTCATCGGGTTCGTCCGAGAGCGCGATGGCCGGTACGAGGTGCTTCGCGGGCGCGTGCGCCAGGCGACGCGATCCGAGGGGCTCTACTCGACGTTGAACGTCGCGCTCATCGCCCTCACGCACGCCTGATCGCGACCCGGCGCCGCAGGGAACGCACCTGAGCGCGGCAGCGCGCCGCGGGGAACGCGCACCCGAGCGCGGCCGCGTCCCGCACGCCAACGCACGCAACGCACGGGCACGGGCGACGGCTCGCTCCTCAAGCGCGGGTGCTGATCGCCTTCCGGACGCTGTCCAGCGTGTCCGCGAGCGCGATCGAGTCGTCCAAGCTGTGCTCTGCGAACTCGGTCCGCCCGGCGCCGATGGCGTGTGCGGCCGCGGCTGCCTGCCACACCAGACCGTCTCTGCCGTGGAGTCCTGACGGGTCGGTGAACTCGAGCACCCCGTCCGCGGTGCGGACGACGAACCCCGCCGGGAACACGAAGTGGTCGGTGAACCGGAGCACGCCTGCCGAACCCGCAAGGGTGGCGCGTCCGTCCGTCGGGGCGAGCAGAGTTGTCGTCACGGACGCCATCGGTGCATCGGGGCCGGTGCCGACACGCAGTGTTGCGATTGACTGGAGATCGACATCGCCCTCGGCAATGGTGTCGGGCCCGAGCGCATCGAGCGCCGCCGGGTCATCCCGGGTCAGGATGCCGGTCGCTCTGACATCCGTCGCTCGACCGAGGGTGAACTGCGCGAACCACAGGCCGTACACGCCCGCGTCGAGCAGGCCGCCACCGCCGGGATGGAACATCCGATCGTCGTCGCGGATGGGTCGAGGCCAGCCGACGTCCACGAGCGCGAGTCGAGGCGTGCCGAGGGCCCCGTCGGCGAGCAGTTGGGCGACGACGATGCTCTGCGGCAGGAACCTCGTCCACAGCGCTTCCGCCGCGAACACGCCTGCGGCGCGCGCGGCGGCAACCAGCGTGCGTGTGTCCGCGGGGGAGGTCGTCATCGGCTTCTCGACAAGGACATGCTTGCCGGCGGCGATGGCGAGCATCGCGTGTTCGAAGTGCTGCGGGTGCGGACTGGCGATGTAGACGATGTCGACGCCCGGATCGGCGACCAGCGCTTCGTACGAGCCGTATGCTGTGGCCGCGCCGTGACGCGCTGCGAACGCCTCCGCCCGATCCAGCGAGCGGCTGCCCACGGCGACGACGCGCTGGTCGGAGTTCGCGTGGAGCGTGGCGGTGAAGTCGTTCGCGATCACCCCTGGCCCGATCACCCCCCACCGGAGTGCGGGAGCGCCATGAAGCGCGATCACATCGGGAGCGGGGAGAGATCGCATCGTGCCCCCAGGAGGATTCGAACCTCCGCCCCTGCCTCCGGAGGGCAGTGCTCTATCCCCTGAGCTATGGGGGCCCGGGGTCGACGTCAACCGTAGCAGGTCCGCCACGGTGGTCGAGCCCTACGGAGCGGACGGACTGCTGCTCGGCGTGCTCGCGGTTGACGGCGACGCGCTTGACGACGAGCGCGGGGTCACCGATGGCGCGGTCGGCGCGAGCACGGCGCGGACGGCGTCCAAGATCGGTTGGGCGTCGCCGGGCTCGCCGAAGATCGTCGACTCGGCGTTCACCCAGTACGGATCCGGAAACGCATCGGCGCGCCCGATTGCTCCCTGCTTGTCGAAGTACCCCTCGACCGTGTAGGTGGGGACCGAGTTGCTCCGTTCGTACAGCGAGTTCTTCAGACGGGTGCTGACCGCGGACGGAAGGTGCGCGATCGCGACCGTGATCGTGACCGATCCGGCCTTCCAGACGCAGACCTCGCCGCGCTGTCCGGCGATGGTCGCACCGGGCGTGCCCGGAGTCGGCTTCGCTCCGCGGTCGAGCTGGAACGAGCGGTGATAGATCGCCAGCACTTCGGCAGGAACGAGTGTCGCGCATGGCACGTCGACCCGCGTGCCGACCGGGCGAACGGTCGGACTGGAGGTCGCGCTGACGCCCGCCGACCCGCCGTGCGTCCCCGATGTGCACCCGACGAGCATTCCGGCGATTGCGGCGACGACGGCGGGGGCGGCCACGGCGCGGGAGATCGTTCGGGAGACCATGGGGACAATGATCCAGGATGCGTCCGTGCGCAGCCCAAATCGCGCCTGAGCGGCCCGCTAGGATCGATTGCCGTGACTCCCGCCGAACTCTCCGCCGCGTACTTGTCGATCCTGAGCGGGGTCGTCGAGCGCCGCGGAGCGGCGGATCGTGTGTCGGTCGGTCCGGAGCACGCCGTGCTCGAGCGGCCGCGGAATCGCGACCACGGCGACTGGTCTTCGAACGCGGCGATGCAGCTTGCCAAGCGCGTCGGAGCGAACCCGCGTGACCTCGCGACGGAGATCGCCGGCGAGCTCGGCGAGCTCGATGGGGTGGCCACGGTCGACGTCGCGGGCCCCGGGTTCATCAACATCACGCTCGAAGCCGCTGCCGCAGGAGCGGTCGCACGGACGATCGTCGAACAGGGCGACGCCTTCGGCACCGGCGACCTGTATGCGGGCGTCCGCATCAACCTCGAGTTCGTCTCCGCGAACCCGACCGGCCCGATCCACATGGGTGGCGTCCGCTGGGCCGCGGTCGGCGACAGCCTCGCGCGGGTGTTCGCAGCACAGGGCGGGCTCGTCACCCGTGAGTACTACTTCAACGACCACGGCAGCCAGATCGATCGGTTCGCCCGGTCGCTCCTCGCCAGCGCGCTCGGCGAGCCGACGCCGGAAGACGGCTATGGCGGCGGCTACATCGCGGAGATCGCTGCTCGGGTGATCGCGACCTACGACGGTGACGTCGCCGATCTGCCCCGCGGGGAGGCGCAGGAGCTGTTCCGCCGTGAGGGCGTGGAGTTCATGTTCGCCGACATCAAGTCGTCCCTGCACGACTTCGGGGTGGATTTCGACGTCTACTTCCATGAGGACTCGTTGCACGAGTCGAAGGCCGTGGAGCGCGCCATCGATCGGCTGCGGGAGCTCGGGCACGTCTACGAGGCCGACGGGGCGGTCTGGCTCCGCACGACCACGTTCGGCGACGATCGCGATCGCGTCATCATCAAGTCCGACGGCGACCCGGCCTACATCGCGGGTGACCTGGCGTACTACCTCGACAAGCGCGAACGCGGGTTCGAGCGCAACCTGATCATGCTCGGCGCCGACCATCACGGCTACATCGGGCGGATGATGGCCATGTGCGCGGCGTTCGGTGACGAGCCGGGAGTGAACCTGGAGATCCTCATCGGACAGATGGTGAACCTCCTGAAGGACGGCGCACCGCTCCGCATGTCGAAGCGGAACGGCACGATCGTGACGATGGAAGACCTGGTGGACGCGGTCGGCGTCGACGCCGGCCGATATGCGCTGGTCCGGTACGCGTCGGACACGTCGATCGACATCGACCTCGATCTGCTCGTCAAGCGCACGAACGACAACCCGGTCTTCTACGTGCAGTACGCGCACGCCCGAACGCGTTCCGTTGCGCGAAATGCCGATGCCGCCGGTGTCGACCGGTCCGCGTTCGACGCGTCGCTGCTCACCGATCCCACCGAGAGCGCGCTCCTCGGCGCGCTCGCGGAGTTCCCGCGGCTCGTGCGGCATGCCGCCGAGCTCCGCGAGCCGCACCGGATCGCGCGCGGCATCGAGCAGCTCGCCGGCCTGTACCACCGCTGGTACGACGTGTGCCGCGTCACGCCACTCGGTGACGAACCCGTCACCGACCTGCACCGCACACGACTGTGGTTGAACGATGCTGTCGGGCAAGTCCTCCGCAACGGCTTGTCGCTCCTCGGTGTTTCAGCACCGGACCGCATGTAGTTCCTCGCATTCGGGTCTCGTACAGCCGTCACCCTGACTGAGATCACCTCGCATTCAGGTTGTCGCGCCGGCCCCCTGCAAGGATTGCCGCCATGGCAGCGGGCACCCTGACAACGACGAGACGGCGATCCAAGCTCGGTCGCGTGCTGCTCATCGTGGTGCTCGCGGTGGTCGTCCTCATCGTTGCGTTCGTCGTCGTCGCCGAATTCGTGCTGCGATCGGTGGTGGATCGTTCGATCGCGCAGCACATCGACTCGGCGCTGCCCGCAGGCACGACCGGTTCCGTGCAGGCCCGCGCCCAGGGCCTGATCATCCCGCAACTCATCGCCGGGTCGCTCGACGACGTTCAGGTGACGAGTGATCGGCTCTCGGTACAGGGGGTCCCGCTCGCGGTATCGGCGACAGCACACGGCCTCCCCGTCTCGGGGCACGGCTCGATCGGCTCCGTCGACGGCTCAGTGACGCTCGCAGCCGGTGCCGTCCACGATCTTGCCCGCTTCAACCCGCTGTTCGCCGACATGTCGTTGCACAACGGTGCGGTGGGCATCACCGGGTCGACGAACGTCATCGGCGTGCAGATCGACTACGCCGCAACGGGCACGGTCGCGGCACAATCCGATGGCAAGGGCGTCACGATCACGCCGAAGACGGTGACCATCACGAACTCGACCGTCGGGCTGGACATCAATTCGATCCCCGGCGTCTCCAATACGCCCATCCCGGTCTGCACGGCCCAGTTCCTGCCCGCCTCGATGCGGATCGCGTCGGTGCGGATCACCGCAGCACAGGCCGAGGTGCGGATCCGCGCCAGCGGCGTCCCGCTCGATCCGGTCGCCCTGCGCCGTACGGGCTCCTGCTCCTGAGCGCGCGTCGCGTTGCTCCCGCACCCACGCCGCGTAACCTGGCGATGATCCCGCTCCGGGCCCCGGTAGGTTTGATCGGGTGACCGGAAACCCCCTCGCGCCGTCCTGGCTCGCCGTTCCGGCCGACCCTGAGGCGCTGGATCCTCGGATCTGGCCTTCCTCCGCGACGCGGACGGACGACGGGGCTCTTGCGATCGGCGGCATGGCCGCGTCCGATCTCATCGCTCGGTTCGGCTCACCCCTCTACGTGCTCGACGAGCGCGATCTGCAGTCGCGCGCCGTCCGCGTGCGAACGGCCTTCGCCGACGCGTTCGAGCCGCTCGGCGTCCGCACCATCGTCTATTACGCGGGCAAGGCGCTGCTCACCGCGCAGGTCGCCGCATGGATGGCTGAGGCGGACCTCCACATCGATGTCGCGACGGATGGCGAGCTCGCAACCGCGCTCGCTGGCGGCGTCGACGCCGCGCGACTCGGTCTCCACGGCAACAACAAGTCCGATGCCGAGATCGACATGGCCGTTCGGCTCGGCGTCGGCACCATCGTGCTCGACAGCGCCGACGAGGTCGAGCGCGTTGCGGCGGCAGCCGGGCGGTACGGCGTGCGGCAGCGCGTCCGACTGCGTATCAACAGCGGCGTGCACGCATCGACCCACGAGTACCTCGCGACCGCGCACGAAGATCAGAAGTTCGGGGTCCCGATCGGCGATGCCCCGGCGATCGTCGAGACGATCCGCGCATCCGAGGGGCTCGCGTTCGTCGGTCTGCACTCGCACATCGGTTCGCAGATCTTCGATGCGGCGGGATTTCGGGAGGCTGCACGCCGCCTGGTGGCACTGCATGCGTTGCTCGCGCAGTCGGGCCCGGTCCCGGAACTCAACCTCGGCGGCGGCTGGGGGATCGACTACACATCCGCCGACACGGCGTTCGAGCCCGAGGACATCGCCGTCGCGCTGGCCGAGATCCTTGTGGAGCAATGCGCGGAACACGGCATCCCGGTGCCGCAGATCGCTGTCGAGCCAGGGCGGTACATCGCCGGCCCCGCCGGCGTCACGCTGTACACCGTCGGCACGGTGAAGCCGGTTGCCGTCGCCTCGGGCGCGGGAGTCGCAGCCCAGCGAACCTACGTGAGCGTGGACGGGGGCATGAGCGATAACGTCCGGCCCGCCCTCTACGGCGCGGACTACACGGCGGCGCTCGGTCGCCGCTCCGACGCGGCGCCCATGCTGAGCCGTGTTGTCGGACGCCACTGCGAGTCCGGCGACATCGTCGTCAGGGACACCTACTTGCCCGGCGACACCGGCCGGGGCGACCTCCTCGTCGTCGCCGCGACGGGCGCGTACTGCTGGAGTCTTTCCAGCAACTACAACCATGTCGGGAGGCCGCCGATCGTCGCGGTGGCCGATGGCGCAGCCCGTATCCTCGTGCGGGGAGAGACGATCGATGATCTGCTCGCCCGCGACACCGGCCTCACCGACTGACCACGACCCTCCCGAGGTACTGCTTCCCGATGATCGAATATCGCAACGTCCGCGTCGCGCTGCTTGGTGCCGGCTCTGTCGGCGCCCAGGTCGCGCGGCTCCTGCTCGAACACGGCGACGAGCTCGCGTCCCGCGCGGGCGCCGGCCTCGAGCTCGTCGGCATCGCCGTTCGTGACCTGGCTGCGACCAGAGACGTCGACCTGCCGGAGGAGCTTCTCACGACGGACGCGGAGTCGCTCATTCTCAGCGCCGACATCGTGGTTGAGCTCATCGGCGGCATCGAGCCGGCGCGATCGCTCGTCCTCCGGGCGCTCGGCTCCGGGGCTGACGTCGTGACCGGCAACAAGGCGCTGCTCGCAACGCACGGTCCGGAGCTGTTCCAGGAGGCCGAGCAGGTGGGCGCGCAGCTCTACTACGAAGCCGCGGTCGCCGGCGCGATCCCGATCATCCGCCCGTTGCACGACTCGCTCGCCGGCGATCGCATCGAACGCATCATGGGCATTGTCAACGGCACGACCAACTTCATCCTTGACCTGATGGATCGGCAGGGAGCGACCTTCGCGGACGCGCTCGCCACCGCGACCGAACTCGGATACGCCGAGGCCGACCCGACGGCCGATATCGAGGGGTACGACGCCGCGCAGAAGGCGGCGATCCTCGCCTCGCTGGCATTCCACACCTCCGTGCCGCTCGCTGCCGTGCACCGGGAAGGGATCACGGGCGTCACCATCGATCAGGTGCGCGCCGCCCGGAAGGCCGGATACGTGGTCAAGATCCTCGCCACCTGCGAGCGGCTGACCGACGAGGACGGCCGGGAGGGCGTGAGCGCGCGGGTGTATCCCGCACTCGTTCCCGAATCGCATCCGTTGGCATCCGTGCACGGCGCGAAGAACGCCGTCTTCGTCGAGGCCGAGGCTGCGGGCGACCTGATGTTCTACGGCGCGGGTGCCGGCGGTGTCCAGACCGCGTCCGCCGTACTCGGCGATCTCGTGTCGGCCGCGCGCCGGCACGTCATCGGCGGTCCCGGCATCGCCGAGTCGACGCAGTCGAACCTCCCCGTGTTCCCGATCGGCGTCGTGACCACGCGGTACCAGATCACGATGCACGTCGACGACGCGCCCGGCGCGCTGTCCGCCGTCGCCGGTGTGCTCGCACGCCATGGTGTCAGCGTCGAGACGGTCGAGCAGACGAGCGGCGGCACGGAGGGCGCCGCTCCGACGACCGCAACGCTCGTCATCGGAACGCACCGCGCCCGCGAAGCCGACCTCGCCGCAACGGTGACGGCACTCCGGAACGAACCCGTCGTGACCGCTGTCACGAGTGTCTTGAGAGTAGAGGGAGCCTGATGGCCCACCAGTGGCAGGGTGTCCTGCGCGAATACGCCGACCGCCTCGATGTCAGCGCGGCGACACCGATCGTCACGCTGGGTGAGGGTGGTACGCCGCTCATTCCCGCGCGCCGCCTGTCGGAGCGCACCGGTGCGCGCGTATGGGTCAAGTTCGAGGGCATGAACCCGACCGGGTCCTTCAAGGATCGCGGCATGACCATGGCGATCTCGAAAGCGGTGGAACACGGCGCGAAAGCGGTGATCTGCGCGTCCACAGGCAACACGAGCGCCAGTGCCGCAGCGTACGCAACCCACGCTGGCATCACGGCAGCGGTGCTCGTTCCCGAGGGCAAGATCGCGATGGGCAAGCTGAGTCAGGCGGTCGCGCATGACGCCCAGCTGCTCCAGGTGCAGGGCAACTTCGACGACTGCCTGGATATCGCTCGCGACCTCGCCAAGAACTACCCCGTTCACCTGGTGAACTCGGTGAACAACGACCGGATCGAGGGGCAGAAGACGGCCGCGTTCGAGGTCGTCGACGTCCTCGGCGACGCCCCGGACTTCCACTTCCTCCCCGTCGGGAATGCCGGGAACTACACCGCCTACGCGCGCGGCTACCGTGAAGACGCCGCCGCCGGCCGGACCACGAAGCTGCCTCGCATGTTCGGGTTCCAGGCCGCCGGCGCGGCTCCGATCGTTCGCGGTGAGGTGGTGACCGCGCCCGAGACGATCGCGAGCGCGATCCGCATCGGCAACCCCGCCTCCTGGCAGTTCGCCCTGGAGGCACGTGAGGAGACGGACGGCTACTTCGGTGCCATCGACGACGCCGACATCCTCCGCGCGCATCGGATCCTCTCGGCAGAGGTCGGCGTGTTCGTGGAGCCAGCATCCGCGATCGGCGTGGCGGGACTGCTCGAGCGGAGCGCTGCCGGAGCGATCCCCGCTGGCGCCACGGTCGTCATCACGGTGACCGGGCATGGCTTGAAGGACCCGCAGTGGGCACTGCAGGGTCCCGGTGGCGAGCAGGTCGCCCCCACCAGCGTCCCAGTCGATGTCGCCGCAATCGCGGGGGTGCTCGGCCTCACCGGAGACGGTCGGTGACACGCCTTCCGCTCGGGCGCTCCGTCCGCGTCCGGGTTCCGGCCACGTCGGCGAACCTCGGACCGGGGTTCGACACGCTCGGACTTGCGCTGTCGCTCTACGACGAGCTGGACGTCCGTGTTCGTCCCGAGCCGGGCGCACACGTCGTGGTGCAGGGGAGCGGGAGCGGCGAGGTTCCCATCGACGACGAGAACCTCGTCGTTCGCGCGCTGCGGCGGGGCCTCGAGTCGGCCGGGGTGGACCAGTGCGGGCTCGAGCTCGAAGCGCGGAACGCGATCCCGCATGGGCGTGGAATGGGCTCGTCCGCGGCGGCGATCGTCGCCGGCCTGATGGCCGCGCGCGGGCTCGTCGACGGAGTCGCGGACCTGTCCGCCGCAGCGATGCTCCGCATCGCGACGGACATGGAGGGACATCCCGACAACGTCGCGCCGGCCCTGTTCGGCGGTCTGACGATCGCGTGGACGACCGACTCCGGACCGGCCTCGAAGCGCCTGCTGGTGCATCGCGGTGTCTCGCCGGTCGTGTTCGTGCCGGACGCGACGCTGTCCACCAAGCTCGCACGGAGCCTCCAGCCAGTGCACGTCCCGCATGAGGATGCGGCGTTCAACGTGTCACGGTCAGCGCTCCTCGTCGCCGCGCTGGTGCAGAGCCCGGAGCTGCTGCTCGCCGCGACCGAGGATCGTCTTCATCAGAGCTACCGCGCGAGCGCGATGCCCGAGACGGACGCCCTCATCCGCGTGCTTCGCGAGCATGGTCTCGCCGCGGTGGTCTCGGGCGCCGGGCCGAGCATCCTCGTGCTGGGAAGCGACCCGGCGCAGCGCCTCCAAGCAGCCGAACTCGTCGAGCGACACGCGTCCTCGCGCTGGTCCGCGCTGATGCTGGCCGTCGATCTCCGAGGTGCTACAGTGGTCGCGCACCCGACATCTCGGACCGATCCTCCGCTCGTCGTACCCTCACAGGTCGTGCCCAATCCAACCGGCGCGGCGTGATCGTCGAACGGAACGTGTTGTCCCGGGTTGCCTCGGGGTCACTTTCAGAACACCAGTCCCGACCCGTCGTCTGAACGGCGGACGTCACCGTTCGCGTCGCGATCGGCATCCGCGGCTGGTGAAACTCTCCGCGTTCTGCGGTCCGAAAGGAACACCACACCTTGACTGACGTCACCACCGCTGCGTCCGCAGCGGATCCCACAGCCGACCTGCGCGCACTGCGCCTCCCTGAACTGCAGCGCATCGCGAGCGATCTCGGCATCTCCGGCATCTCGAAGCTGCGCAAGGGCGATCTGATCGCCGCGATCGCGGAACGACAGGCCGCCGCTGCGCCCGCCGAGTCCCTGCCCGCGGCCCCGCTCCCTGCGGCCGCAGCCCTCGGTGCCGAGGCAGCTGCCGTGTCCGAGACGATGGATGAGCCGCACCTGCCGACCGTTCACGACGCTGGTGCGGGCGCCGAGACGAGCGTCGACGGCGACGCCGCCGCCGTCGACGTCGAGGCTGCTGCCCCGTCGCAGCGGAGCCGTCGATCCCGCCGTGCATCGAGCGGCGGAACGGTGAGTGCCGAGCCGGCACCCGCCGCCGCGCACGCGAACCACGGCGTGACCGGAACGGAGGACCTGCTCGCCGGTCTCGATCAGGTCCGGGCCGAGAAGGACGCGATGGAGGCCGCCGGCCGCCGGCGCACCGGCACCGGTTCGACCGCACTCGCCCCGGCTGAGTCGGAGGGCGCGGCGAACGCGCCGAGTGAGTCCGCCGACGCCGCCGGGACCGCCGGCGAGTCCGACGGACAGCCCGAGAACGGGTCCCGTCGCGGACGGCGTTCGCGCGGCCGCGGCCGTGGGCGCTCCGGTGGTGAGCAGACCGGTTCCGAGGCCAACGCCGACAGCGACCGCGGCACGGGCGCCGACGCTGAGCCCGCCGAGAACGGCGATCAGCGCCAGAACACGCCGGAGCAGAACGACCGTCAGAGCGGCCAGCAGCAGAACGAGCAGCGTCACGGCCAACGCGGCCAGCAGAATCAGCGCGGACAGCAGGCGCAAGGAGGCCGGGCCTCCCAGGCGAACGACGAAAGCGCACCCGCCGCCGGGCAGTCGGCGCGAGGCAACGGCCAGAACGGTCGGCAGAACGGCGACCAGGGCGGTGCCGAGCAGCAAGGGCAGGAGTCCAGGTCACGTCGCCAGCGCGACCGCAAGCGCGGTCGGACCGGTGGGGACGACTTCGAGCCCGAGATCACCGAGGACGACGTTCTCATCCCCGTCGCAGGCATTCTCGATGTGCTGGACAACTACGCGTTCGTCCGCACGACCGGCTACCTTCCGGGCCCGAGCGACGTGTACGTGTCGCTCGGCCAGGTGAAGAAGTACCACCTGCGCAAGGGTGACGCCGTCGTCGGTGCGATCAAGCAGCCGCGCGAGGGGGAGCAGCACACCCGCCAGAAGTACAACGCGCTCGTCAAGGTCGACTCGATCAACGGACAGAGCGCCGACGAGGCCGCGTCGCGCGTCGAGTTCTCGAACCTGACGCCGCTCTACCCGCAGGAGCGCCTCCGCCTCGAGACCGAGCCGGGGAAGCTCTCGACCCGCATCATCGACCTCGTCTCGCCGATCGGCAAGGGTCAGCGCGGTCTCATCGTGTCGCCGCCGAAGGCCGGCAAGACCGTCGTGCTGCAGGCGATCGCGAACGCGATCTCGAAGAACAACCCCGAGGTCCACCTCATGGTCGTGCTCGTCGACGAGCGGCCCGAAGAAGTGACCGACATGCAGCGCACCGTCAAGGGCGAGGTCATCGCCTCGACCTTCGACCGGCCTGCAGAGGACCACACGACGGTCGCCGAACTCGCGATCGAGCGTGCCAAGCGCCTCGTGGAGCTCGGGCATGACGTCGTCGTGCTGCTCGACTCGATCACACGGCTCGGTCGCGCTTACAACCTGGCGACTCCGGCCTCCGGTCGTGTGCTGTCCGGCGGTGTCGACTCGTCCGCCCTCTACCCGCCGAAGCGGTTCTTCGGTGCTGCGCGCAACATCGAGAACGGCGGCTCGCTGACGATCCTCGCGACGGCGCTCGTCGAGACCGGATCGAAGATGGACGAGGTGATCTTCGAGGAGTTCAAGGGCACCGGAAACATGGAGCTCCGGCTCAACCGGCACCTCGCCGACAAGCGCATCTTCCCCGCAGTGGATGTGAACGCCTCCGGTACCCGCCGCGAAGAGATGCTCCTCTCGAACGACGAGGTCGCCATCACGTGGCGGCTGCGCCGCGCGCTCGCCGGGCTCGACCCGCAGCAGGCGCTCGAGATCGTGCTGCGGAACCTCAAGGAGACGCAGTCGAACGTGGAGTTCCTCGTGCAGGTGCAGAAGTCCGTGCCGGCCGCGGGCTCCGGTCACAACGGCCACCAGGAGTAACGCGTGTTCGAGTCGGTGGCGGGGCTGCTGGCGGAACACGATGACCTCACCCAGCAGCTCTCGGACCCCGCGCTCCATGCGGATCCGGGACGCGCGAAGAAGGTCAACCGCCGGTACGCCGAGCTGAACCAGATCAAGGCCGCGTATGAAGCGTGGCAGGCAGCGGGCGATGACCTCGACGCCGCGAAGGAGCTCGCCCGTGAGGACGAGGCCTTCGCGGACGAGGTCCCAGCGCTGGTGGCCTCGCTTCGCGAACGGCAGGAGCGCCTCCGCCGCCTGCTCATTCCGCGCGACCCGGACGACGGTCGCGACGTGATCATGGAGATCAAGGGTGGCGAGGGCGGTGAGGAGTCCGCGTTGTTCGCGGCCGACCTGTTCCGGATGTACTCGCACTACGCCGAGTCGAAGGGTTGGAAGGTCGAGCTCCTCGAACACACGGACTCCGATCTCGGCGGATTCAAGGACGTGCAGCTGGCGATCAAGTCGAACGCGAGCGATCCATCGCAGGGCGTGTGGGCGCACCTGAAGTACGAGGGCGGCGTGCATCGCGTCCAGCGAGTCCCCGCGACCGAGTCGCAGGGGCGCATCCACACGTCGACCACCGGTGTGCTCGTGTTTCCCGAGGTCGACGAGCCTGGAGAGGTCGAGATCAATCAGAACGACCTCAAGATCGACGTCTATCGCTCGTCCGGGCCCGGAGGCCAGTCGGTGAACACGACGGACTCAGCGGTGCGCATCACCCACTTGCCGACAGGCATCGTGGTCGCGATGCAGAACGAGAAGTCCCAGCTGCAGAACCGCGAGGCGGCGATGCGCGTCCTCCGTGCACGCATCCTCGCGAAGCAGCAGGAGGAGCTCGACGCGATCGCGTCCGACGCGCGCAAGTCGCAGATCCGCGGGATGGACCGTTCGGAGCGCATCCGCACGTACAACTTCCCGGAGAACCGGATCGCCGATCACCGCACCGGCTACAAGTCGTACGATCTCGATCGCGTCATGAACGGGGCGCTCGAGCCGGTGATCGAGTCCGCGATCCGCGCTGACGAAGAGGCGCGGCTCGCCGCGCTCGGCGACCAGGACGCCTGAGCAGGTGACCGACGGTCCGGAGGCGCGGGGGAGCCTCCCAGCAGATGGTGCGTTCACCGCGGATCGCCTCCTCGACGAGGCGACCGCGGCGCTGTCGGCGCACGGTGTTCCATCGCCGCGCGTCGATGCGGCACTGCTGCTGGCGTGGGCGACTGATACGACGCGCGGTGCCGTCGAGGCGCGCGCAGTGATCGGCGGCGCCGTCGGCGCGGCTCATGTCCAACGGTTTCGGCAGGCCGTCGCGCGCCGGTGCGGTCGCGAGCCGTTGCAGCACATCACCGGTGTCGCGCACTTCCGCGCGCTCTCCCTCGCCGTCGGCCCCGGCGTGTTCGTGCCGCGACCGGAGACGGAGTCCGTGGCACAGTTCGCGATCGACGCACTGGCGGCGACGGCGCTTCCAGCGCCCGTGGCCGTCGACCTCGGGACGGGCAGCGGCGCCATCGCACTGGCGTTGGCGACGGAGGTGCCGCACGCCGTCGTCTACGCGGTCGAGCAGTCCGCCGACGCGTTCGCGTGGGCCGAGCGCAACAATGCCGCACTCGGTTCACCGGTGCGGCTCGTTCGTGGCGATCTGGGCGACGCGCTTCCCGAGCTCGACGGGACGGTCTCGGTCGTCGTGTCGAACCCGCCGTACATTCCGGACGCCGCGGTGCCGGTCGATCCTGAGGTGCGCGACTGGGACCCGGCAGCCGCGCTCTACGGCGGCCCCGACGGATTGGACGCGGTCCGGAGGCTCGTCGTCACCGCTCGCCGACTGCTCACGCCCGGCGGTACCGTCGTCATCGAGCACGCCGAGCAGCAGGGGGCTGCGCTCCGCGCGCTGCTGAGCGCGGCACGGTTTCGCTCGCCCGAGACACACCGCGACCTCACCGGACGGGACCGCACGACGACGGCGATCGCGCCGGCGACAGGCGCGTAGTCGTCGCGCGTTCGTTCACGTTCGCCCGATCCCAGCCCACTATCATTGCCAGGTCATGGCCTCCAGATTCGATTGCTCCGACTCCGCTGACCTGCTCACCGGCATGCGGCTGGCCCGCGCTGCGCTCGGTCGCGGTGAACTGGTCGTCACCCCGACCGACACGGTCTATGGCGTTGCCGCCGATGCGTTCTCTGCGACAGCCGTGCAGCGCCTCCTCGATGCCAAGGGCCGTACGCGGCAGTCGCCGCCGCCGGTGCTCATCCCGGCGACCGACACGATGGAAGCGCTGGCGACCGAGATCCCTGATGCGGTTCGATCGCTGGTCGGCGAGTTCTGGCCGGGTGGCCTCACCGTCGTGCTGCAGGCACAGCCGTCGCTCGACTGGGATCTCGGCGAGACGCGGGGCACGGTCGCGCTCCGGATGCCCGACTCGAAGATCGCGCTCGAACTGCTGCAGGAGGTCGGTCCGCTGGCAGTGTCGAGCGCCAATGCGACCGGAAGCCCGGCAGCGATGGATGTCGACGAGGCGATGGGCATGCTCGGAGACTCGGTGGCGGTGTACCTGGACGCCGGACGACTTGCCCCGCACGACGGGTCGGCGGATTCCACCGGCTCCACCATCGTCGATGCGACCGGGCTCGCGCAGGGCGGCTCACTCCGGATCCTTCGGCATGGCGTGATTCCGGACGCCGAGATCGCGCGAATCGTCGGCGCCGATCTGATCACATGAGGTATTACCTCCTCGCCGGGCTGATCTCCGCGATCGTCAGCTTCTGCATGAGCTGGGTCGTGTGGAAGCTCGGGTTGCGCTTCAAGTGGTATCCGCGAGTGCGGGAACGCGACGTGCACCGCACCCCGACGCCTCGCCTCGGGGGAATCGCGATGTTCCTCGGGATCATCGTGTCGATTCTCTGCGCGTGGTTCCTCTTTCCGCATATTGCCGGCGTTGACTACTTCCGGCTGGTGTTCGCCGAGCCCGGCCGTGTACTGGCTGTGCTCGCAGGCGCGACGATCATCGTCGTTCTCGGTGTCGCCGACGACATCTGGGATCTCGACTGGATGACGAAGCTCGCCGGGCAGATCATCGCAGCGGGCATCCTCGCCTGGCAGGGAGTGGCGATCGTGTCGCTCCCGATCGGCACAACGCTGACCGTCGGGTCGAGCTACATGTCCCTGATCTTCACGGTGCTCGCGGTGGTTCTCGTCATGAACGCGGTCAACTTCATCGACGGTCTCGATGGCCTTGTCGCGGGCGTCGCCATCATCGCCGGAGGAGTCTTCTTCCTCTACAGCTTCTTCATCAACCGAATCGTCGTGCAGACGGAGTTCTTCTTCAACCTGCCATCACTGCTGACTGCCGTGCTCGTCGGCGCGTGCTTCGGGTTCCTCTTCTTGAACTGGCATCCCGCGAAGCTGTTCATGGGCGACGCTGGGGCCCTTCTCGTCGGCTTCCTCATGGCGACCTCGGCCGTGTCGCTCACCGGCAACATCGATCCCGCGACCGTGCACTCCCGCACGCAACTGCTGCCGGTCTTCATTCCGATTCTCTTGCCGTTCGCGATCCTGATCGTTCCGATGCTCGATTTCTCGCTCGCGGTGTTCCGTCGAGTCAGTGCCGGGAAGTCACCGTTCTCGGCGGACCGGAAGCATCTGCACCATCGCCTCCTCGACATGGGGCACTCCCACTTCCATGCCGTGCTGATCTTCTACGCGTGGACCGCTGTGGTTGCGGTGGGGACGCTCTTGTTCCTGTTCCTCCGGTGGTATTGGGTGGTTGCGTTCGTCGCGGTCGGTTTCGCGATCTGCGCCACCGCGACGTTCGCGCCGCTGGGCCGCACGAAGCGACGCGAGATCGCGGCGCAGACCTCGCGGGCCGACCACGCCGAGCGCGCGTTCGATCCCCTTGACCGGGCCGCGTCGGCCCACCGTGCAGGAGAGAAGCACTCATGACCGATTCAGCGCCGAACGCACTCGATCACGTCCGTCCGATCTTCCGAAGCATTCTTCGCCAGGGCACGATGCTCGCTATCGCTCTCGCAGTGGTCGGCGGCGTGGTCGGACTGCTGGTGGCGGGAGTGCCCGGGCTTATCGGCGGCCTCGTCGGTGCCGTGATGAGTGTGGTGTTCCTCGGCCTCACGGCGGCGAGTGTGCTCGTCGCGCTTCGCGTCGCCGGTGGACAGATGGTGTCCGGCGCGTTCTTCGGGATCGTGATGGGGACATGGCTCCTGAAGTTCGTCCTGTTCATCGTGATCCTGGTCGTTCTCAAAGGTCAGGCGTGGGTCTCCACTCCCGTGATGGCGGTGGCGATCATCGTCGGGGTCGTCGGGAGCCTCGTCATCGACGTCGTGGCCGTGAGCCGCGGGCGCGTTCCGATCGGCGTGTCACTCCCCGGCGAAGACACGACGCCGCACTGAGTGGCGCGTTTTCCGGGCGGCCACCGGGCGCGCGGTTCGGTATGCGCGATTGGATCGACCGTCCCGCGGTGATCCGCTGTTACGTGGAATACCGGGTCGCCATGCATCAGGCGCTGACCTGATAGGCTGGGTGAAGCCCGTGCGCGGCGGTTTGCTTGCGCTCATCGGGCCGCCTCCACACAGTCCACCATCGTGCGCCATTGGGCGTGCGCTTTGACACAGGAGACAGCGCTGCTATCCCACGCTCTTCCCCTGTCCCTCGCCGATGCGGGTACCACCGTTGCCGCGGGGAGCAGCCAGGCCGCAACGTTCCAGGGCCCGTCGATCGAACAGTTCTTCCCGCCCGCCATCTTCTTCGCGGGCACGCCGTTCGAGATCGACCGCCTCGTGATCATTCGCTTCATCTCGGTGGCGGTGCTGCTCATCATCGGAATCGTCGGCACGCGATCCCTCAAATTGGTTCCTGGGCGCGGCCAGGCGTTCATCGAGTACGGGTTCGACGTCGTCCGCCGCAACGCGTTCGACAACCTCGGTGAGAAGGACGGTCGTCGCTTCCTCCCGCTGCTCGCCTCGATCTTCTTCGGCGTGCTGTTCATGAACCTCACCGGGCTGATCCCGGGATTCAACCTGCAGGGAACCAGCCGGATTGCGATGCCGTTGATCCTCGCGGTCATCGCCTACGTCGCCTTCATCTATGCCGGTCTGCGCCGTCACCCCGGCAAGTTCTTGCGAAACGCGTTCTTCCCGCCCGGGGTTCCGTGGTACCTCTACATCATCGTGACGCCGATCGAGTTCGTCTCGACCTTCGTGCTGCGGCCCGTGACGCTGACGCTCCGGTTGCTCATGAACATGGTCGTCGGCCACCTCCTTCTGGTGCTGTTCTTCTCGGCGACGTCGTTCTTCCTGTTCGACTCGCACAGCCTGTTCGCCCTGTTCGGCGTCGGGACCCTCGCCTTCGGCATCGCGTTCAGCTTCTTCGAGATCCTGGTCGCTCTGCTGCAGGCCTACGTCTTCATGCTGCTCACCGCGGTGTACATCCAGCTCGCGCTGGCAGAAGAACACTGAACCATTACGGCATCGGCGCCCGCTGATGCCGCACCCCGGAAAGGAAAACACGTGGACGCAACGACCGTTCTCGCGGCAATCGACGGAAACATCGCGACGGTTGGCTACGGCCTCGCAGCGATCGGCCCGGCCATCGGCGTCGGCTTCGTCGTCGGTAAGACCATTGAGTCCGTGGCTCGGCAGCCTGAGCTCCAGGGCCGGCTGACGACACTCATGTACATCGGTATCGCCTTCACCGAGGCGCTGGCGTTCATCGGTATCGCCACGTACTTCATCTTCACCAAGTAAGGCGTCCGATGCAGAACGCACACCTCCTGGCGGCGAGCGAGAATCCGCTCGTTCCGCCGATCTACGATCTGCTGTGGTCTGCGGTCGCGTTCGCCGTCATCGTCGTGGTGTTCTGGCGGGTCATCGTCCCGCGGATCACCAAGATGCTCGATGAGCGCACCGATGCGATCGAGGGCGGGATCAAGAAGGCCGAGGCTGCGCAAGAGCAGGCTGCTGCCGCGCTCGACGAGTACAACAAGCAGCTCGCGGAAGCGCGAGCCGAGGCTGCCCGGATCCGTGAGCAGGCGCGCGCGGATGCGACGGCGATCGGCCATGAGCTCCGCGCTCGTGCGGAAGCCGATGCGACTCGCCTGACGGCCAATGCCCAAGCGCAGATCGAGGCCGAACGGCAGTCGGCGCTGCAGTCCCTCCGGTCCGAGGTCGGCTCGCTCGCGATCGACCTCGCCTCGGGCGTCATCGGCGAGAGCCTGAAGGACGACGCGCGTGCCGCAGCGGTTGTGGATCGCTTCCTCGCCGACCTGCAGAGCGCACCCGTCGCGTCGGCCCCGTCGCTGTCCGGGGAAGCCCCGGCCGGATCGGAGCACTGAATGCGCAGCGCGACTCGATCCTCCTTGGCCGCTGCTCAGGCGGTGCTCGCCGATCTTGGCGAAGCGGTCGACCTGTCGACCGGTCGGGAGTTGCTCGCGGCTGACCGAGTCATCGCCGGATCGCCGCAGCTGTTGAGCGTGCTCGCGGACGCAACGGCTGACCCGGTCGGGAAGAAGGGCATCATCGACCGCGTGTTCGCCGGTCTGACGGAAGCGACTCGCGCGATCCTCAGCGCGGTCGCCGGCTCGCGATGGTCGTCGGAGGGCGACCTGCTCGAAGGAGTCGAAGACCTCGGGATTCGCGCGATCGCACAGTCGGTCGGCCCGGACGGTCCGATCGAGTCTGAGCTGTTCGGGTTCGAGCGAGCCGTTCGGTCCGACGCGTCGCTCGAGCTCGCACTCGGCACAAAGCTCGGGAGCGCACGCGAGAAGGCCGCATTGGTCGAGCGGCTCCTGAGCGGCAAGGCGTCTGAGCAGACGGTCGCGATCATGACGCACCTCGTGCAGCAGCCTCGCGGTCGACGCATCGGTGAGCTCATCCGTCACGCGACTGATGTCGTGGCCGACTCGGCGCACAAGCTCGTCGCGACGGTTGTGACCGCTGCGCCACTCGACGAACGTCACGTTGCCCAGGTCGTGAAGACGCTGTCTGATCGATACGGCCGCAGCGTCAGTGTGAACACGGTCGTCGACCCGCGCATCGTCGGGGGAGTCCGCGTGCAGATCGGGGGCGATGTGATCGACGGCACCGTCAGCAGTCGTGTCGCCGCACTGCGGGAGCAACTCGTCGGGTGATCTCGATCGGACATCGTCGGCGCCGACTGATGCTGTTCAGCACCGAATCGTCCACAATGGCCTGGACCGCAGCAGCGTGACATCGCCCGCACAGGCATCATCGTCCCGGAGCCACGTCGGCCCGGAAATCAACAAGGAAAATCACATGGCAGACATCACCATCAGCCCAGATGAGATTCGTGATGCCCTGAAGGACTTCGTCTCGAACTACGAGCCCACGAAAGCCTCCACGGCCGAGGTCGGGCACGTCACCGACGCGGCCGACGGCATCGCCCACGTCGAAGGCCTTCCCGGCGTCATGGCGAACGAGCTCATTCGTTTCGCGGACGGCACCCTCGGTCTCGCACAGAACCTCGACGAAGACGAGATCGGCGCGATTGTGCTCGGCGAATTCGCGGGCATCGAAGAAGGACAAGAGGTCACCCGCACTGGCGAGGTGCTTTCGGTCCCCGTCGGCGATGGGTATCTGGGCCGTGTGGTCGACCCGCTCGGCGTCCCGATCGATGGTCTCGGTGACATCGCCGCAGAGGGGCGTCGTGCGCTCGAACTGCAGGCCCCTGGCGTCATGCAGCGCAAGTCCGTGCATGAGCCGATGCAGACCGGGATCAAGGCGATCGACGCGATGATCCCGATCGGCCGTGGCCAGCGCCAGCTCATCATCGGCGACCGCCAGACCGGCAAGACCGCGATCGCGATCGACACCATCATCAACCAGCGCGCGAACTGGCAGACCGGCGACCCGACCAAGCAGGTTCGCTGCATCTACGTCGCGATCGGCCAGAAGGGCTCGACGATCGCTTCCGTCAAGGGCGCGCTCGAAGATGCCGGAGCGATGGAGTACACCACCATCGTCGCTGCGCCGGCTTCCGACCCGGCCGGCTTCAAGTACCTCGCCCCGTACACCGGCTCGGCCATCGGCCAGCACTGGATGTACGGCGGCAAGCACGTCCTCATCATTTTCGATGACCTGTCGAAGCAGGCCGAGGCGTATCGAGCCGTGTCGCTGCTCCTCCGTCGTCCGCCGGGCCGTGAGGCGTACCCGGGTGATGTCTTCTACCTGCACTCCCGTCTCCTCGAGCGTTGCGCCAAGCTGTCCGACGAACTCGGCGCCGGTTCGATGACGGGTCTCCCGATCATCGAGACGAAGGCGAACGACGTCTCGGCCTACATTCCGACGAACGTGATCTCGATCACCGACGGCCAGATCTTCCTGCAGTCTGACCTGTTCAACGCGAACCAGCGTCCCGCTGTGGACGTCGGCATCTCCGTGTCGCGCGTCGGCGGTGACGCACAGGTCAAGTCCATCAAGAAGGTCTCCGGCACGCTGAAGCTCGAATTGGCGCAGTACCGCTCGCTCGAGGCCTTCGCGATGTTCGCCTCCGACCTCGATCAGGCGTCGCGGCGGCAGCTTGAGCGCGGTGCGCGGCTGACGGAGCTGCTGAAGCAGCCGCAGTACTCGCCGTATCCGGTCGAGGACCAGGTCGTGTCGATCTGGGTGGGCACGAACGGCAAGCTGGACGACGTCCCGGTAGCCGACGTCCTCCGCTTCGAGTCGGAACTCCTCGATCACCTCCGCCGTAACACCGAGATCCTGACGACGCTCCGCGAGACCAACGTCCTGGACGACGACACGGTCGCCGCACTCGGCCGCGAGGTCGACGCCTTCAAGCAGGGCTTCGAGACGAGCGACGGGGAGCGCCTCGCGGACGCGAACGCGACCGAAGCCGCCGATCGCGACGACGTCGACCAGGAGCAGATTCGCAAGGGTCGCCGCTGACATGGGGGCACAGCTCCGGGTGTACCGGCAACGGATTCGCTCCGCGCAGACCACGAAGAAGGTCACCCGCGCCATGGAGCTGATCTCGGCGTCGCGTATCCAGAAGGCGCAGGCACGCATGGCAGCCTCCGCCCCGTACTCGCGGGCGGTCACGCGTGCGGTCTCGGCAGTGGCAACGTTTTCGCAGGTGGACCACGTGCTCACGACCGAGCCGGAGTCCTCAACCCGCGCGGCAGTGGTGCTGTTCACTTCCGACCGCGGCCTGAACGGGGCGTTCAGTTCCAGCGTGCTGAAGCAGGGAGAGCAGCTCGCAGAACTCCTGCGCAGCGAGGGCAAAGAGGTCGTCTACTACCTCGTCGGACGCAAATCGGTCGGATACTTTTCCTTCCGAACGCGCCCGTACGAACGGGCGTGGACCGGCGGAACCGACCAGCCCGAGTTCGCCACGGCGAAAGAGATCGGTGACGCCGTCGTCGCGAAGTTCTTGCAGGACACCGCTCAGGGCGGAGTCGACGAGATCCACATCGTGTTCAACCGCTTTGTCAGCCTCGTGACGCAGACTCCGCAGGTCGTTCGGCTGCTTCCGCTTGAGGTCGTCGACGGCGTGGATGCTCCGAGCGCTGACGAAGCACTCCCGCTGTACGAGTTCGAGCCCGACACGGATGCGGTCCTCGACGCGCTTTTGCCCGTCTACATCGAGAGCCGCATCTACAACGCAATGCTCCAGTCGGCAGCCTCGGAGCATGCGGCGCGGCAGCGCGCGATGAAGTCAGCGAGCGACAACGCGGACACGCTGATTCGCGATTTCACTCGCCTGGCGAACAATGCTCGTCAGGCCGAGATCACCCAGCAGATCGCGGAGATCGTCGGCGGGGCCGACGCGCTCGTTCCGTCCAAGTAATTCAGCGACACCGCAAGCAGTGGCCCGCGGCGTGCGGGCAGCAACCTCAGGAAGGCAACCAGCCATGACCGACACCGCAACCACCGCGGCACCGACGTCGTCGGCTCCCGGAGTCGGCAGGATCGCCCGTGTGACGGGCCCCGTCGTCGACATCGAGTTCCCGCACGACGCGATCCCTGACATCTACAACGCGCTCACCACGACGATCACGTTCGCCGGCGACGAGGAGTCGGCTCACGAGCTGACGCTCGAGGTGGCGCAGCACCTCGGAGACGACCTCGTGCGCGCGATCGCGCTGAAGCCGACCGACGGCTTGGTTCGTGGCCAGACGGTCACCGACACCGGCGCGCCGATCTCGGTGCCCGTCGGGGATGTCACCAAAGGCAAGGTCTTCAACGTCACCGGCGACATCCTCAACGCCGAGCCGGGGGAGCACATCGAGATCACCGAGCGCTGGCCGATCCACCGCAAGGCGCCCGCGTTCGACCAGCTCGAGTCGAAGACCACCATGTTCGAGACCGGCATCAAGGTCATCGACCTGCTCACGCCCTACGTGCAGGGTGGCAAGATCGGCCTGTTCGGCGGTGCGGGCGTCGGCAAGACCGTCCTCATCCAGGAGATGATCCAGCGCGTGGCGCAGGATCACGGCGGTGTGTCGGTGTTTGCCGGCGTCGGCGAGCGGACCCGTGAGGGGAACGACCTCATTGGCGAGATGGAAGAGGCCGGCGTCTTCGACAAGACCGCGCTGGTGTTCGGACAGATGGACGAGCCGCCGGGAACCCGACTTCGCGTCGCGCTCTCCGCGCTGACGATGGCGGAGTACTTCCGCGACGTCCAGCAGCAGGACGTCCTGCTCTTCATCGACAACATCTTCCGGTTCACCCAGGCCGGTTCCGAGGTGTCGACGCTGCTCGGTCGGATGCCGTCAGCGGTTGGATATCAGCCGAACCTTGCGGACGAGATGGGCGTGCTGCAGGAGCGGATCACGTCGACGCGCGGGCACTCGATCACCTCGATGCAGGCGATCTACGTGCCGGCCGACGACTACACCGACCCGGCCCCGGCCACGACGTTCGCTCACCTCGACGCGACGACGGAGCTCTCGCGAGAGATCGCGTCGCAGGGCCTGTACCCGGCGGTCGACCCGCTCTCGTCGACCTCGCGCATCATGGATCCCCGCTACTTGGGCAAGGACCACTACGACACCGCAATCCGCGTGAAGGCGATTCTGCAGAAGAACAAGGAACTGCAGGAGATCATCGCCATCCTTGGTGTCGACGAACTGTCCGAAGAGGACAAGATCACCGTCGAGCGCGCGCGTCGCATCCAGCAGTTCCTCTCGCAGAACACGTACATGGCGAAGAAGTTCACCGGCGTCGAGGGATCAACCGTTCCGCTCCGCGACACGATCGAGTCCTTCCGCGCTATCGCGGACGGTGAGTTCGACCACGTCGCGGTGCAGGCATTCTTCAACGTCGGTGCGATCTCAGACGTCGAAGAAAAGTGGGCGCAGATCCAGAAGGAGAACGGCTGAGATGGCCGGTCTCCAGGTGAACCTCGTCTCGGCCGACCGCGAGGTCTGGTCGGGGGAGGCAACCATGGTTGTGGCTCGGACCACCGAGGGGCAGATCGGCATCCTCGGTGGACACGAGCCGATGCTCGCAATCCTCGCGTCCGGGAAGGTTCGGATCACTCGAGCCGACGGCTCGACGGTCGAGGCGGACGCTGACGACGGGTTCCTCTCCGTGGAACACGACACGGTCATGATCGTCGCTCGCGACGCAGCACTGGCGTCATCCGGGAGTAGCCGCTGAGCGGACTGCTCCTGCTGCTGCCGCCGTCGGAGACCAAGCGGCCCGGAGGAGATCCGGCACGACCGTTGTCGTTGCCGGATCTCCTTTTCCCGTCACTCCTTCCCCACCGTCAACGCGTGATGTCTGCCGTGGCGGAAGTAAGTCACTCCGACGATGCAGCGCGGGACGCGCTTGGGCTCGGACCTCGTGCTGTCGGTGAGCGGACGAAGAACCTCGAACTCACGTCGGCAGGGACGCTTCCCGCGATTGATCGGTACAACGGTGTGCTCTACGACGCCTTCGCAGAACACGAGCGCTCATTACGCTCGGATGCGTGGCTCCGGCGGCACGTGGTCATTCAGTCCGCGCTCTTCGGTCCGATTCGTGCGACAGATCGCATCCCCGGGTATCGCCTGTCCTACGACGCGCGGCTCCCAGGAGTGAAGCTCCGCGACCATTGGGGTGGCACTCGAGAGCTAGCGGACCATGCTCGGGAATTCTCGCTCGTCGTCGATCTCCGTTCGGTCGGATACCGCCAGCTCATGCCACTGCGTGACGCAATCGCCCTTGAGGTCGTCGCGAAGGACGATCTCGGCCGACGACGCGCGCTCAACCATTGGAACAAGCATGCAAAAGGTGACCTGCTCGGCCGACTCGCAGTCGACGCGCCGAGCCTGTCGTCGATGGAAGAGCTTCGGACGTGGGGGGCCGAACACGGGGTGACCCTGGAACGGTACGGCGAGTCCTGGCAGCTGATTGCCGAGATGCCGACGGCAACCGCCTGACCAACACGCGTCGACAAACACCGCGCGTCGACAATCCAGCCAGCGTTGGCAAGCCGGGGCGCGTCGACAAACCAACGCCCGTCCTCCACATTCTTCAATGTGCAAGGTTTGCGCACCCTGGGCGACGTCTGGGCGGCCGACCGATGACGCGTCCCGTTGACTCTGCAGATGCATCAGCTCTCTCCGCACTCCACGGATGGTTCCGCAGCACGCCCAAGTGCCGAACCGTTCGCATCGGCGCTCCGTTGTCTGCTCGAGGAGGCTCCTATCGGCTGCACCCAGGGAGGCGGTGGGGTCGCAGCGGACCGTGAAGCGGCGCTCGCGCGCGTGACGACGACGCTCGTCGGTCGCTTCTCGCTCATTGAGGCACTTGTACGACTCCGTCACCATCCGCTTGCGGAGTCGCGTCCCCAGCACGGAGTCGAACTGAACGAGCGCGGCAGTGTGCCTCACCGGATTCCGCAGTGCTTCTTCGGCGTCGGACCGCGTCCGGACCTGCCGATCATCCGCCGCGCAGGAGACCGAGCCGCGGTAGCGGTCGAGCGGAATCAGCGCCCCGGTGCGCGCCTCGCCGGGCAACTCGGCTTGGCCGCGTGGTGCGCGTGGGCCACCGCAGATTCCGAGGTCGCGCTCATGCGGGCGGAACGCGCCACGAACCATGACACGAATGACATGTTCGCCCTCATCCTCGTGCGCTGGCTCTCGCTCGACATCCGACCAGTTTGGTTGCCGGACGCGGTCGGTCACCGCTCCGTCCCCGGCTCGACGAATGCTGCCCGCATGCTGCCGTAGGCTCACTGCACGGTGTCACCGGACGGGCGGTACCGGAATCAACAGTTGGGGGTGGGTCTCGGGATGTCGGCTGACAACGAAGACACGGTCCTCCGGGCGAGTGCTGCCGCAGCCGCCCGAACGCACGCCGTCCCGGCGCACGCAGGCTCCGTCGAAGACACGGTGGTTCGACCGCGCGCAGATCCCGATTCCGTCCATTCGGGGATGCCCACCGACGACACGATGCTCGTCGATCGGCGGGTCACGCCCACCGTGCGCCGACCTGCCGACACGGTTGGCGAGCCTCCTGCCGGAGTTCCAGCGGTGCGAATCGGCGGCACGGAAATCGTGCTCGACAGGCCGCTCGTGGTCGGGCGGAATCCGCGCGCACCGCGGATCGTCGATGGTCCAGAGCCTCGGTTGATCCGGGTGCCCTCACCGACCGGTCTGGTGTCTGGATCGCACGTTCGCCTGTCCGCCGCGGGGCCGGTCGTCGTCGTGCAGGACCTCCGATCGACGAACGGAACGCTCGTCCGTCTCCCCGGTCGACCCGCCGAACGCATGCGCGCTGGGGCCACGTCGGTCACGATCACCGGTACGGTGGTGGACATCGGCGATGGCCAGACGATCGAGATCCTGTCGGCGGTCTCTCGGATCTCGCTCGATCGTCCGGATTCGCATTCGTGAGGAGCGCCGTGTCGTCGCTTCGCCTTACTACCTTGAGAGGGTGACCACCCCCCGTGACCGAACTCGGACGACCCGCGAGCGCCCATCGAATGGTGATCGCTGATCAGCGCAGCGAGCTCACCCTGTCGTGGGGTGCCGCGACCGACGTTGGTCGGCGTCGCGATCACAACGAGGACAGCTACCTTGCCGAAGCGCCGTTCTTCGTCGTCGCCGACGGGATGGGTGGTCATCTTGCCGGGGATCGCGCGAGCGACGCCGTTGTCCGGCGCCTCGAGGTCGCGCGATCGGGTGGCGTCGCCTCGCGCGAACGTATCGAGCACGCGCTCGAGCTCGCGACCGGTGATATCGAGCGCGCTGCGGGCGGCAACGCGATCGGTGCCGGAACGACCGTGACGGGACTCGCCATCGTGAGCGCGGGCGGTTCGCCCGCGGCACTGGTCTTCAACGTGGGGGACTCGCGCACGTACCGCATCGCGAACGGTCGGTTCGAGCGGCTCACTGTCGATCATTCGGTCGTGCAGGAGATGGTCGATGCGGGGCTGCTCCGACCTGAGGATGCCGAAGCGCATCCGGACAGCAATGTGATCACCCGTGCAGTCGGCTTCGGTGAAATCCCGGAGCCGGACTGGTGGCTGCTGCCGCTGCACAGCGGCGACCGATTCATCGTCTGCTCGGACGGACTGACCAAGGAGATCGGGGACGCCGGCATCGCGCGGATCGCCGCCAAAGTGGACAACCCGCAGTCTCTCGCGGAACGACTCGTCGGCGACGCGCTGGTCGCCGGTGGGCGTGACAACGTCACGGTCGTCGTGATGCAGGTCGATGCTGCCCCTGCGATCGTCGACGCCTCCGTCACGGACGAGTCGTCCGCCGACGACGAGGACACGCTCCCGCGACACTGAGCGGCTCCCTCGAGTCGTCGTCCCCCCGGCCCCCGAACTGGGGACACGCCTGTCCACAGAAGGATCGAGCCAACCCGTTCTCGGCAGAGCCGCTCCGTAGACTGATTGGGCTCTCGAAGCGCAACCGGCCGGAAGGAGGGACATGGCCAGGCGCCTGCCATCGTCACCTCCGGTGATTCCCGGCTTCTCCTTCGTGCACGTGCTCGGATCCGGCGGATTTGCCGATGTGTTCCTGTACGAGCAGAACCTTCCGCGGCGGTCGGTCGCCGTGAAGGTGCTCATCGATGAGATCGTCGACGAACACGTCCGGCGGATGTTCCAGTCTGAGGCGAACCTGATGGCTCGCCTCAGCACACACCCGGCGATCATGACCGTGTTTCAGGCGAGCGTCGCCAACGACGGCCGTCCGTACCTGGTGATGGAGCTCTGCTCCGCGTCCCTGAGCGAACGCTATCGTCGCGGACCGCTGCCCGTTTCGGAAGTCCTGTCGATCGGGGTCAAGATCGGGTCTGCACTCGAGACCGCGCATCGCGAAGGAGTGCTGCACCGCGACATCAAACCGTCGAACATTCTTGAGACGGCCTATGGAAATCCGGTCCTCTCCGACTTTGGCATCGCTGCGTCGATCGGGAGTGCGCGTCCGGACGAACCCGTCGGGCTGTCTGTGCCGTGGTCCGCGCCGGAAATCCTCGCCGACGAATCGACGGGCTCGATCGAGTCAGAGGTGTATTCGCTCGCAGCCACGATCTATTCGTTGCTCGCCGGACGCTCTCCGTTCGAGATCCCGGGAGGCCGGAACGGCGCCGGCGACCTCATGGCGCGCATCGAGCGCGGCAACCCGAGGCCGATCGAGCGCGCCGATGTCCCACCGACACTCGAGCGACTGCTCGCTCGCGCGATGGCGCGCCGACCTGCCGAGCGCCCGAGCACAGTGCTCGACCTGGTGCGCGGGCTCCAGCAGGTCGAAGTCGAACTCGGACTGCCGCAGACACAGGCTGACATCGCGGTCAACGCGTGGGCCGCGACAATCGCCTCGAACACCGACGAGCAGACGGCGATCTCGGCCGCCGGCGCGGACCGGCGCGATTCCGACCGGGGGCGCCGACGGCGGTCGCGTCGTCGTCAGAGTCTTGCTGTCAGCCGGACTGGATCGGCGAGCGTTGGCACCGTGCAGCGGGGTGGTGCTCGACTCGCCGCGCGACGTTCACGCATCGGAGCGTGGACGATCGGCGCAGGGGGCGCCGCCATCGCCGCCGTCGCGATCATCGTGCTCGCATCAGTTCTTCACGGCTCCGGCGGCACGGCCATCCCGACCGTTCGGGACATCACCGCAAGCGCCTCAACCTCGGCAGTGACGTTCCGATGGTCGGACCCTGGGACCCTCGCTGGCGACACCTATGTGATCACAACCGCCTCCGGCACAAGCACGCAGGTCGGCACGGTGTTCGTCGTTGCCGGCGCGTCCGGTTCGCAGGAATGCATCACCGTCGCGGTCAGTCGCGCGGGCACGACCGGGCCGCAGAGCGCGCAGAAGTGCGCGACCGTTCGGAGCGGATAAGTGTTCCGCACGCTGTTTCGCCGGCATCGCTCCGGGCTCCTCACCGCACTCGTGGCACTGCTGCTCACGGCTGCCGTTGCGGTCGCTGCGGTCGTCTCGACGGGCTTTCACACGCAGCGGGTGTCGCTCGGCGACGGCACCGTGTGGGTTCCCAGCGCAACCTACGGCGCGATCGGGCGCGCGAATACGAGCGTGCTGCAACTCAATACCGCTGTCTCCGGAACGGGCGACGGGGTCGCGATCGTGCAACGCGGGAGTTCCGTGTTCAGTGTTGATCGGACGAAAGCGACCGTCAGTGCCGTCGACGTCGCCGATGCCACGCTGGGCTCGCCAGCAACACTTCCGTCCGGTGCGTCAGCGGTGTTCCTCGTCGGCGGGGACGCCGTGGTCGCGGACGAGAACTCCGGACGCCTCTGGTTGATGGCCAACGCCCAGCTCTCGCACTTCACCGCTTCGATGAAGCCGACACTGTCGCTCGGCTCCGGCGCCATCTTCGACGCGAGCGACACGCACATCGCCGCGTACGCTGCCGCGGAGCGAACCGCCTATGTCCTGAGCGTGCACGGCGGACTGACGATCGTCGACCGATGGAAGCTTCCGATAAGCAAAAACGACGCTGTCCAGACCGCCGTCGTCGGTCCCAGCCTCGCGGTGCTCGACCAGACGTCCGGTGCTCTCTATGTCGACGGCAGAAAGGTCGGTCTGGGGCTGGCTCGGACCGACCAGCCCGAACTGCAGCAGTCGTCGACGAGCGGCGCGTCGATCGTTGTCGCGTCGAGCTCCGGATTGACCCGCGCTCAGGCGGATGGATCGGTCCGCCGGCAACGGCTCGCCGTTGCCGGCACAGCGGCGAGGCCGTGGGTGAACGGGTCGTGCGTCTACGTGGCGTGGGATGCAGGGCAGGCCCTGAACTCGTGCAACGGGGCCGCGCTCCAACGACTTCAGTCAATGCCGTCCGGGGCGGCGCTGCAGATCGTGCACAACGGTTCAACCGTCGTTGCCAACGATCCCGGATCGGGGCGATCGTGGGCCGTCGGCCGGAGCGGTCAACTCATCGACAACTGGTCGTCTCTTGTGCAGCGGAACAGTCAGCAGCAAGAGCAGCAGACCTCGAATCAGAACCCCAAAGTCGACGCGCAGCAGAAGCCTCCGGTGGCCGTCGACGACGCCTTCGGAGCGCGTGCGGGGCGCACAACACTGCTGCCAGTGCTGTTGAACGACTACGACCCAAACGGGGATCCGATCGTCATCGACTCGTTCACACCGATCGACCCCTCGGTCGGCACCGTCACGATGATCGACCAGCAGCAGGAGCTGCAGATCGCGTTGAGCCCCGCCGCGACGGGAACAATCAGCTTCCGGTACCAGATCAGTGACGGAAACGGCGGCACGTCGTCGGCGACCGTTCGAGTGACCGTGCACCCGCAGTCGGTGAACGGCGCTCCGCGGCAGGTTCGCCAGACAACCTGGAACCTCGAACAGAACGGGCACCTCACTGCGAACGTCCTCTCCGACTGGGTCGACCCCGACGGAGACCCTGTGTACCTCGCCGGGGCCACGGCGTCGGACGGTGACAGCGTTACGGCCGCACCCGACGGAACCCTTTCGTTCACGAACGCCTCCGGCCGCACCGGTGCACGCGTCATCCAGATCGAGGTTGGCGACGGACGCGCAATCGGCCATGGCTCTGTGACGGTCGAGGTCGCTGCGCCGGGCAAGGTGCCGCTCTACGCCGACGCGTTCGCCGTGCAGGCGTACGCGGGACAGCAGCTCATGGTCTCCCCGCTGAACCACGTGCGCGGTGGGAACGGCACGGTGTCACTCGCAAGTGTCGCGGCGCTCACACCGGCGACGGTCACCCCGTCATACGCGAACGGAACATTCGTCTTCTCGTCGACCGCTGTGGGCGATCACCAGATCGACTACACCGTGACCGACGGGACCCGAACGGCGAGCGGCATCGCGCGGATCACCGTGCTCGCGCCGCCGTCGGCGTCATCCGCGCCGATCACCACTCCGAAAACGGTGTTCGTGCAGACCCTGTCGACGAGAGACACGGATGTCACCGCGACCGACATGGATCCCGCGGGTGGTGTTCTCCTCGTCACCGGGGTCAGCGGGCTCCCTGCACGCTCCGGGGTGACTGCAAGCGTTCTCGAGCAGCACACCGTGCGCGTGACGCTCACGGCGCCGTTGGCGGGTCCGGTCACGTTCAGCTACGCCGAGACGAACGGGCTCGCTTCAGCCACCGGATCCATCACGGTCATCGAGATTCCGAAGCCGGCCACCGAGCAGCCTCCGGTCGCGCAGCCCGACCACGCGACGGTCCGTGTCGGCGACGTCACCACCATCGACGTGCTCGCGAACGACTCGCAACCCGACGGCGAGCCGCTGACCCTCGATCCCGCACTCGTGCGGAACGTTCCAGCCGGCGCAGGCCTGCTCTTCGCCTCCGGAAATGTGCTCCGATATCTGGCGCCGCCGACCCCGGGCAATTTCACGGCCGTCTATCGCGTGCTGGCCCCGGACGGCCAGTACGCCGACGCGACCGTGACGATCTCCGTTCGCGAGCGTGATCTCGCAACCAATCAGCCGCCCGTTCCAGAGACCATCACCGCGCGCGTGATCGCAGGTCGATCGGTACAGATCCAGGTGCCGCTCGATGGAATCGACCCGGACGGCGATTCGGTGCAGCTCGTCGGGGTCGCATCGAACCCGACAAAGGGTTCAGTGAGCGACGTCACAGCGACCTCCTTCGTGTACGCGGCAGGGGACTACTCGGCCGGAACCGACCAGTTCACGTACACGGTTGTCGACGCGTTGGGCGCGAGAGCCACAGGAACGGTGCGCGTCGGCATCGCTCCGCGGGCGAATCAGGCGTCGAACCCGATTGCCGAGCCGGACCACGTCACGATCCGGCCAGGAGGCACGGTCACGGTCCGCGTGCTCGACAACGACTACGACCCTGACGGTGGAACACTGACGGTCACGAAGGTCCAGCCGAACGGCGCGGGCGTCCGCGCGCAGATCGTCGGCGGCCAAGCAGTTCGCGTCAGCCCGCCGCGCAGTGCGAAGCGGGGGGATTTCGCAGTGCTCTACACGGTGCAGAACCAGGACGGCGGGGAGAGCACCGCGTTCCTCACCGTCACGGTCGATCCGGCTGCCGCTCCGCTGCCTCCCGAAGCGACGGACACCACGCTCGATCTGCAGGACATCTTGCATCGCAAGACGATCACCGTCGACGTGCTCCGCAATGTGTTCTTCCCAGAAGGTCCGACATCGGAGCTTCGTGTCGGACTGGTCCCGGGCTACACCAAGAACGCCCGCGTGCTCTCCGACGGGAGGATCGTGGTCACCATCGCTGCGAACGCCCAGGTGATCCCGTTCGCCGTCGCACGGCGGGATCACCCGAGCATCTCCGCCTACGCGTTCATCCACGTTCCCGGAACCAACGACGCGCTCCCGCAGCTCAACCGTCTCGCACCGCCGATTGTCGTCCGGAGCGAGGCGACGGTGCAGATCCCGCTGTCGCGATACGTGGTGACTGCGAGCGGCACGACGCCGTCGCTCGTCGACCCCGGAACGGTCGCGGCGACACACTCGAACGGCGGCAATCCCGTTGTGGACAGCACCACGCTCACGTTCACCTCCGCGAAGCTGTACTTCGGGAACGCGTCGATCTCCTTCGACGTCACCGACGGATCAGACGCGAACGGCGGCAAGGGCCGCACCGCAACGCTCGTGCTCCCGATCAAGGTGACGCCGCGGTCGAACCAGCCGCCGGCGTTCACCGGAACCACGATCGACATGGAACCCGGCGACACCCGGACGCTCGACCTCACGCGGCTCACCGATTACCCCTACCCGAAAGACAGTGGCGAACTCCGCTACGCCGTGGCGAGCGAGCCAAGCGGCGTGCGCGCCGTGGTCTCCGGGCAATCGATCACCATCAGCGTCCCGGACACGACGCCGGAGAACTCCTCGGCCGTCGTGGGCGTGAGCGTTGCGGATGCCACCAACAGCGGCCGAACCGGGGCGATCACAGTGGACGTCGTCGCATCGACTCGACCGCTGGCGCAGGCGCAGCCGGACAGCGCTGTCGTACGCCGCGGCTCGTCAGCGACGATCGACGTCCTGGCGAACGACCAAGCGACGAACCCGTTCCCCGATCAGCCGCTGCGCGTGATCGCGATCCGAGGTCTCAGCGGGGGCATCCCGTCCGGCGTCAGCGTGGCACCGAGTGCGAACAACGCAAGCCTGCAGGTATCGGTGGCACAGAACGCCGCGCCGGTCGACACGCATCTGCAGTATGAGATCACGGACGCGACGAACGACCCGAACCGAGCTGTCTGGGGCGATGTCACCATCTCGGTCGAAGACGTTCCGGCGACCCCGACCGCGCCCGTCCGCACCGGGAGTTACGTCGGCGGTGAGCTCACGCTGACGTGGGCCACGCCGGACTCCAACAATGCCCCGATCACCGACTATCGCGTGTCTGGCACGGGCGGTATTCAGCAGGACTGTGGACTCTCGACCGTCTGCACGATCACGGGGCTGGACCCGAGCGCCAGCTATCAGTTCTCCGTCGTCGCAGTCAACGCGATCGGCACCTCCCAAGCATCCGCGCCGAGTGCATCGATGAGCGCGGACTTCGTTCCGGCCGCGCCGACCGGTCTCGTGCTGACACCCGACAGTTCAACGCCGAGCCAGCTCAACGCGCGCTGGAATCCCGTCCCGCGGCCCGGCCAGGGCACTCCGGTGTCGGACTACCTCGTGACGCTGACCGGGCCGACCGGAACGCTGACGCAGGACACCGGCACCGCGACGGCGGCGTCGTTCTCGGGGCTCGCAGCAGGTGCCTCGTATTCCGTGGTCGTCTCGGCGCACAACGCAGCCGATCGCAACGGCACTCCGGTGCAATGGAACTCGGCGACCGCGAGCGCGACCTCCGTCGGCAATCCGCTGCCGCCGACGTCGGTGTCGGCGGTGGGAAGCCAGTCCGGGTCCGGGACGGTGGTCACCGTGTCGTTCGGCGCGGCTCAGCCGCAGGGAGCGCCGATCTCCGGTTATCAGCTCTACCGCTTGACGTCGTCGTCCTTCGACTGCTCGGCCCCGTCGGGCACGCTTGTCGACAGCGGCGCCGCGGCAGCCACCCAACTCACCGACGGGAGCGCACCGGACGACGGCGTCAGCTACTACTACGCCGTTCTCGCGAAGAACACCTACGGGTTCTGCGCGGCAGCGGTCTCGAGCGGAGCGGTCGAGAGCTTCACCGCTCCCGGAACCCCAAGCGCCTCGTTCGGACTCACGAACGTCACAGGGAGTGCGGGCAGCTGGACATCGCCCAGTGGCACCTTCGACATCACCGCGTCCGGGTTCGCGGTCGCCTCGGGCCAGGTGGACCACTACATCGTGAGCCTCTCGGACGGCACCTCTGCGACCTCGACCGGCGGACCCATCACGATCACGCCCCAGCAGTACGGAAGTCCCGAGTCGATCAGTCTCACGGCGTGCCGCACCCCGTCCAGCACGGCCTACTGCACGACCAACAGCACTGCCGGAACGATCACACCGGTGACCGCGCGTGCGCAGAACCTCACCGGCGCGAACGGCACGATCCAGTTCGCGGCTCCGAACGACCCCGCCCTGCCAGCCAGCGCCTACACGTACTCGATCACGGTATGTCAGGGCCCTGGTGGCCTCCTCTGCTCGCGCCAGGATGCGAACCGGAAGGACTGGACGCTCGGCTCGACGCTGCCGGCGGACTGGTACTCCTTCACCGTCACGACGATGGTCACCATTGGACGGAATTCCTACACAGACGGAAACCCGCCGACCGTGCTTGCCCCGAACTAGACCGCGCACCGGTCACACTTGGCCGAGGGCACAGAACCTTCATGACGCCTCCGAACCGCACGCGGTTCCCGACGACAGGAACGACCACCGAATGAGCATGACTCCTGAGCAGGCAAGCTGGTTCCAGGACGCTGCGGCGCGGATCGTCGCGAACGTCGAACAAGTGCTGCTCGGCAAGACGTTCGTCATTCGCCTCGCTGTTGCCGCGATGCTCAGCGAAGGGCACCTCCTGCTCGAAGACGTCCCGGGGACCGGCAAGACGAGCCTCGCCCGCGCGCTCGCGCAGAGCGTCCACGGCACGACGACGCGCATCCAGTTCACACCGGATCTCCTGCCCGGGGACATCACCGGGATGAGCATCTGGGACCAGCGCACCAACACGTTCGAATTCCACCGCGGCCCGGTCTTCGGCAATATCGTCCTCGCCGACGAGATCAACCGGGCGAGCCCGAAGACGCAGTCCGCGCTGCTCGAAGCGATGGAGGAGGCCGCCGTGACCGTCGACGGCGTCTCCCACCGGCTCGCCGATCCGTTCATGGTGATCGCGACACAGAACCCGATCGAGCAGGCGGGCACGTATCGCCTTCCGGAGGCACAACTCGACCGATTCCTAATGCGCACCTCCGTCGGCTACCCCGATCACGTCGCGACCGTGCGCATCCTCGAAGGATCGGCGATGTCGCCGACCCGGGGGGCGCAGCTTGCGGGGGTCGTGAGCGCTGCGACGATCACCGAGATGGCGGCGCTCGCCCGAACGGTCCACGTCGACCCGATCGTCGCGGACTATGTCGCCCGCTTGGTCGAGGCCAGCCGCGCGGCGTCGGAGGTTCGTCTCGGCGTGAGCGTCCGTGGCGCGATGGCGCTGATGCGCGCGGCCCGCGTGTATGCGGCGATGACCGGTCGCCACTACGTCACCCCCGATGACGTCAAGGCCCTCGCGGAGCCGGTCCTTGCGCATCGGATCGTGCTCGAGGCGGAGGCCGAATTCGACGGTGTCACCGCATCGAGCGTCATCTCGCAGGTCCTGGTGGACACGCCTCCGCCGGTGGACCGTAGCGGGCGCTGATCGTGGCAGCGCGTCCCTCCGGCGAGTCTCCGCCGACCCGTGCCCGGCGTCGGCCCGGATCGACGACGAATCGCGCCGCCGCGTCCCGGACCCTCCAGGCGACCGCGCTCACAAATGCACGCACCCGGCTCGTGGGCGACCGCGACGATCTCGCCGCGGATGCGGTCATCGGCATCGCCCGTCTCGCGCGCGTCACCGAGCGGGCGCTCGCGCGTGCATGGCGAGCGACCAATGCGGTGGTGACATCGCTCGGTTGGGTACTTGCGATCGTGGGCGCGGCCGCCCTCATCGTCGGCTCGCTGCTCGGTCTCCGCGAGATCCAGGCGGTCGGTATCGCGGTGGTGGTCCTCGCACTGATCGCGGCCGGCGTGCTGTTCGGCAGGCCTCGGCTCACGCTGACGCTTGCCGCGGTCCAACGCCGCGTCGCGGTGGGCGATCCGGCCGCCGTGTCGGTCCGCGCCGCGAACACGTCCCGATTGCCGACCACTCCGATGACCGTCGAGCTCCCCATCGGTGCGGGGCTCGTCGATGTGACCGTCCCCGGTCTCGCCCCCGGAGGCCACCACGACGACAGCGTCCCTATCCCGACGGGTCACCGTGGTGTGCTCGATGTCGGTCCGCTTCGCGGGGTCCGCCAAGATCCAGTGGGACTCGTGCGGCGGGAAATCGTCTGGGGGGAGCGTCTCCAGGTCATCGTGCACCCACGCACAGTCGCCATTCCATCCACGAGTACCGGGCTCGTCCGGGATCTGGAAGGTCAGGCGACGAGCGACCTCGCGCCGGTCGACATCGCATTCCACGCCATTCGCGACTATCAGCCCGGTGACGAGCCACGAACGGTGCACTGGAAATCGACCGCGAAGACCGGCGCGCTCATGGTGCGGCAATTCGAAGACTCCCGGCGTGCACACCTCGTCGTCTGTCTCGGCATCGCGATGGACGAGTACGCCGCCGATGAGGAATTCGAGCTCGCGGTCAGTGTCGCGGCGTCGCTCGGCGTTCGAGCTGTCCGAGACGGCCGGGATGTCTCGGTGGTGGTGTCGCAGCAGACTCCGGACTTTGCCCGGCGCGCCGTCATCGGCGTCAATGCCCTTCCGACGGTGTCGCCGACGCGGCTCCTGGATGCGTTCTCGGCGGTGAGCCGTGCCGACTCCTGCCTCTCGATCGCCGATGTCGCACGCCTGGTCGGTGACCTCACGGCGGGCATCTCCGTCGCGTTTCTCGTTGTCGGCTCGAGCGTCGGACTCGCGGCGCTTCGGAGAGCCGCCGCGCGCCTCCCGCTCGGGGTCGAAGCGATCGCGGTGATCTGCGAGCCGGAGGCGCAGCCCCGGCGTGTGCAGATTCCCGGGCTGACGGTGCTCACCGTCGGGTTCCTCGATGATCTTCGTGTCGCGCTGCACCGATCGGCGACGTCATGAGTGGGGCGCAGTCCACGCCGAACAGCGTCCGAGCGCGACGCCGCGCCACCCGCCGGTCCGCGTCTCGGCTGCCCTTCGGGGCTGCTGTTGCGGCGCTCGGCATGACCTGGCTGCTTGTCGCGATCGCGAGCGTAGCCTGGTGGCCGATTTACGACACGCGCGCGATGCTGGTCGCGGGGGCCGGCGCCATGGTGCTGGGTGGTGCCGTCGCGATCGTCGGCGCGCTGTTCCGACTGGGTGCTGCGCCGGTCGGCCTGCTCGCGGCGGCCGGATTCGCCGCAGTAGGCGTGCCCCTCGCCATTCCGAGCGAGTCCACCGGCGCGCTGCCGTCCGTCGCCGGACTGACTGCGTTGTTCAGCGCCATCGCGCTGAGTTGGAAGCAGTTGCTCACCGTCCCGCTCCCGGTCGGAAGCTACGAGACGCTTCTCGTCCCGTATTTCCTGCTCGTCCTGGTCAGCACCGTCGTCGGCGTCAGCGTCGCCACGCGCACTCGGCGCCCAGAGCTCGGCGCGCTGCCCGCGGTCGTGCTGTTCATCGTCGGCGTCGGATTCGGCGCAACACGGTTGGCGTTTCCCGTCCTGGCGGGAGTGGCACTGATGGGAGTGGCGCTCACCTGGGCCCTCGCGTCCCGTCATCTCCGTCGCGCACGCGTCGTCGCGCAGACCATCGGTGCGCCACTTCGCCCCGGTCGTTCCGTGGTCCGACCCACGCTCCTCGGCGTCACGACGATTCTCATCGCTGCCGCGGTCGCATTCGGCGCCGGTGCGATCGTGCCGCCCGCTCCGAGTCGTCACGTGCTCCGGAGCGCGGTGGTCAAGCAGTTCGATCCGAGCGCGTACGTCTCACCGCTGTCCGGCTTCCGCGCGTACGAGGAGGCGCCGGCAGTCGACGCGCCGCAACTCCGGATCACCGGTCTGCCACCGGATTCCTTCATCAGGATCGCGACGCTCGACACGTATGACGGGGTCGTCTACGGCGTCGGAGGGCCGTCCGGGTCGACCGCGTCCGGCACCTTTGAGCGCATCCCGACGAGCGTCGATGTGAACGGCGTCTCCGGGCGCCATGTCAGCGTGGACGTCACGGTCAGCGGATATCGGGGGGTCTGGCTGCCCACAGTGGGCGATCTGGAATCCATCAGCTTCACCGGCTCGCACGGAGCGAGCGCGTCCAGGAACTTCTTCTACAATCCCACGACCCAGACCGGCGCGATCCTCGGCGGCGTGCAAGGCGGCACGTCCTACCGGCTCAGCGCCGTGGTCCCCAATGCGCCCGGGGCTGGAGCCGTCGGAGCGATGCATCCGGGCACCGCGCACGTTCCCACCCCGAGCAATGTGCCAGCGGCGGTGACCTCGACCGTCGCGTCCGTCGCCAAGGCTGGGTCGAGTCCCGGCGCCAAACTGAGCGCCGTGCTGCAGTGGCTGCGCTCGAACGGCTATGTCAGCCATGGCGTGGGCAATGATCGGCCGAGCGCCTCTGGGCACGGGGCGAATCGCATTCAACAGCTCCTCACGAGCGTGCCGATGGTCGGCGATGCCGAGCAGTACGCGGTCGCCGCGTCGCTGATGGCGCAGTCGATCGGCTTCCCTGCGCGTGTCGTGATGGGGTTCTCGACAACGCCGTCCGCAGACGGCTCCGCGACCGTCGTCGGCGCGGACATCACCGCACGCATTGAGGTCAACACGCGTGAGCAGGGCTGGGTCATGCTCGACCCGAACCCGCCGCTCCGCCCGATTCCGGCCGCACAGGAGCAACAGCCGAAGCCGATCACTCGCCCCGAGACGATCGTGCCGCCTCCACCTGCACAACAGACGCACCAGAACACGCAGAATCCCGAGTCCGCCAATCGCTCATCCCCGCCGGTCGAGCCGCAATGGCTGCGCATTCTCCGCGCGCTCCTCCCATGGGTAATCGGCTCCGCGAGCGGGCTCGGTATCCTCATCGCGCCGTTGCTCGTGATCCTCCTGATCAAGACCATCCGGCGACGGCGCCGCCGGCGGTCCGGATCGGGACGAACTCGCATCGTCGCAGCCTGGGACGAATACCGGGACCGGCTCCTCGATGCCGGATACACCCTTCCTGCACGATCGACACGCCGAGAAGTCGCGGCCGCGACGCGCGCGCCGCACGCGAGCGGGCTTGCCGCCCTCGCCGATCGCGCCGTCTTCGGCCCGTCCGATGTCGATGGGATGACGGCCGACCGGATGTGGGCGGAGACCGACCGGGCGATCGCAGAACTCACCGGCGACCGGACCCGGTGGGAGCGGATCCGGATGCGCCTGTCGCTGCGCTCGCTGCGTGGCCGGGCATCGGCTCGTTCGAACGCGGCGCGTCGGGCTGACTACGATGTCCGCGAGCAGCGAGCATGAGTTCGCATCACCGAACCACGACGGAGGCACCGTGATCACCTGCACCCATTGCGGATCGCCGCTTCCCGACGGAGCGATCATCTGCGGTGAGTGCGGTCGATCCGTCACGGCAAGCCACGCGCGCACCGCTGCACCGGTACCTGAGGGCGAGCGGCCGTCGCCACCGCCGCTGCAGGCGCCTGGTAGTCGTCGGCCGGAGGACCGCGACGGGCTCTGGATCCCCGAATCGACCCTCGACCCAGCGACCCGTGCGTGGCTGATGGCCTCGCAGTCCGCTGGCAGTCCTGAGCGTGAGCAATCAGCGGACGCGGGCCGGCAGGGCGACGACCAGCGCGCCTCCACACCGGCCAGCGACCCGTTCGCCCCACGCTCGGCGCCGAGCCACGTGCACGGCGCGGGGTCGGGGCTCCGCGACCTCGGAGACCCGCAGCGACGCGAGGTCGCTGGCAGCGGCGCCGCTGAGGAGCCCGATGCCCGGCGCGGTCCGTCGACGAGCGCCGTCCCCTTCGCCGATACGAGCGCGCCTTCGGAGGCGCAGGCCCGTGATGCTGAGCGCCGGGCCTCCGGAGGCGCCGCCTTCGACCCGCGGTCAGACGCGCCTGCGACCGGGCGCGGGACGGGCGCCAGCGATTCGGCCGACCCGACTGCGGCTGTAGGGCCCAGTGCGGTTGCGGGGCCGACTGCGGCTGTGGGGCCTACAGAGGTTGCGGGGCGGACTGCGGCTGTGGGGCCGACAGAACGTGCGGAATCGGCGGAGGCTTCGGGCCTCACAGAGCATGACCCTCGCGCTGGCGGCAATCGTGACATGGGCGCTCGGGCGCAGGATGACGAACCTATGGAGGCCAGAGCCCCGGCTCCGCAACCCGTGCCTGACGCGCCCGGGCCGCGCACGCCCAGGCCTGCTTGGTGGGTGGGCCGAGCCGGCCGCTCCGAATCCGGCATCGAGACTGATGCGCCGACGAACACCGCGGCCGCGCGCGTCGACGGACGGGCCGAGGACCGGCACGAACCACGTCCCGGTGATACCGCGGTGGTCGAGCCCCTCCGAGCCGCGCCGACTGATCCGCACCGGTATCAGGATCGCCAGGGCGCTCACGATCAATCCGCCGGTGCTCGGCCGATGAGTCGTCCGCCGCTCATCGAACCCGGCGGCGGCGCGACGACCTGTCACGTCTGTGGTCACGCGCTGCAGCCCGACGACATCTTCTGTGAGGAATGCGGCGCAGTCCGACCCGCAGTGACCGCCGCGTTCACGGGCCCCATCGTGGCCGTGCCGATCGAGCGACCGGATTGGTCCCATCACGACAGCGCGGTCATGTTCGGGGAGACCGACCGTGAGGCCTCCGAGCCAGACGAGCAGGGCGCCGCGGAGTCCGACCGCAGCGCCGCGACCGAATCACAGAGGGCGCCAGAGGAACTTGCCGACCCGAAGGGCGAGGAGGAACAGAAGGACCCCCAAGATTCGGCAGCGTCGGTTGCGCCCGCACCCGCAATCGATCGGGAGCGGTCGTCCGCGTCCGAGTCCGAGCAGCGGATCGAAACCGACCAGTCGTCCGCGACCGAGCAGTCGTCCGAGCCCAAGCAGTCGTCCGCGACCGAGCAGTCGTCCGAGCCCAAGCAGTCGTCCGCGACCGAGCAGCTTGGGACTCAGCAGTCGTCCGAGCAGCAGATCCAGACGGACGAGCGGATCGAGGGGGCCCCTCACGCCGTGGACGGTTCCGTGGTCGATCGCGGGCAGGCACCGTCGGTCGAGCCCGAACCTGAGCCCGAGCCCGCGGCCTCGGAGGAGCCGCCGGTGCCGAAGCGCGCCGAGCCGGTCGATGACGACGATCCAGAGGCAACGCGAATCGTCGAGCGCTCGGCGCCGGCGTCACGCCCGGTCACGCTCCACTTCAGCACGGGGGAGCGCTTCGGCGTTCACGGGCATGGCTTGCTCGGTCGATTCCCGAACCCACAGCCAGGAGAGGATCTCCTCGAACTCCTCACGATCGTCGACCCGGGTCGGTCGGTGTCGAAGACACACCTTGAGTTCGGCCGCGATGGCGATGACCTCTGGGTGGCCGATCGGTATTCGGGAAATGGCACCGTCGTTCGGCATATCGACGGGTCGATTCGACGCTGTGAACCGGGTCGGCGCTATCGCGTCGAACGCGGCGCGCGAGTGGATATCGGCGAGCAGTTCTTCTTGGTGCAGTAGCCACGACACGAGAGCTGGCCCACCACCGGCGCTGCTCACCGAACCTCTGCACAGGCGGGATGCGCGACGTCGCTGCGCAGGACCTCGGCCGGTTCACTGCTCTCATGCAGACACTCATCGCGCGGCTCGCTGTGCTCGGGGTGGGGTGTGTCGCGCTGGTCGTGAGTGTTACGGCGTCTGGGAGTGTTCCGGCGCCGGTGCGCGGATTCCTCGCATCGATGTCCGCGTGCGCGATTCTCGCGTTCTTGCCCGCCTCGCACAGCTCCGTGGCGCCCCCACCGCAGAGCCTCATCCCCGAGCCGCCGGGTGCTTCCGGCGCCCCGGAACGGTCTGGTTCGCGCGATCGGTCAGCGCCGACCGGCTCGCTCGGCTTCGGAACGCCGTCCGGTCGATCGCTCGCCGCGTCGCCCGCGTCGAGCGCGTCGTGCGCGTCGCCTCGAGCCTCCGGTGCCGGAGGCCAGCAGCAGACCTCGTCGGATTCCCTGCTGGTCGTGCTCGGCCGGCGGGTGCAGGCAGCGGGCGATTCGAGCGATCCCGATGGCCTGCCGAGGAGCGGGGTCATCGCGGATGCCGCTGGCGGCATCGCCGTCATCGGGTGCAACCCCGTCGGCCGTTCGATCTTCCGATCGCTGGTCGCCGAGCTCGCCGTCGCGGGGGCTGAGCGCGGGCTCGGTCCTGTCCGGGTTGTTGGCGAGCGCATCGATCACGACACGCTCGTCCCGCTCTGGCACCCGCAGGTCGCGATCGAAGCTCCGATCTCCGACGGAACCGGAACTGAGAGCGCAGCCGTCGCCGTCCTCGTCGGCACCCATCAGACCCCGGTCGCGTCTATCGCGTTGCTCGCAGATCCGGTGGCGGCGCGCGGTGCGGGCGCCGTCCTCCGCGCGGACACCGGACCCATCCGGCTGGTCGCCCACGACGGCGCCGTTCTGCTGGAACCGACGCTCGCTCGGCTTCAACCGCGGCGGGAATCGGCAAACGATCAGCGGGTCACGTGATGCGCCCGCGAACGTTCCAGGGCCCCGTCCAACTGCTCACTCACTTCGATTGCACCGACGGGCACGCCGCCGCCGAGCGTTCGCTCCCGCAATTCATCGGCTGCCGCGGCAGCGGCCTCCTCATCGATCATGCCGGCGACGGTCAGCAGTCTGAGGGCGACGATGGAGCCCGCCCGTCCGCCCCCGTCGAGGACCTTCACCGCCACCGCACCACGGCCGGGGACTCCCATGACCATGACGCCTTCCGCGCCCAATTTGGCGACGATCCCGAGCCGTTCGATGGTTCGGGTGTTCGCCCGTCCGGGCCCGTCGATGGCCCACGCGTGTTCGAGGATCGCTGCCGTCAGGGCAGCGCCGTCCGGGTCGGCCCCGCTGACGACTCGAGCGATCCCTCGTGCGAGCCCGCGGAGCGTGGTGGGGAACACCGGGGCGCCGCACCCGTCGACTCCGACGGTGTCGATCTCCTCGCCGGTGTACTCGGACACCGTCGCCCGAATGGCGACCTGCAGCGGATGCTGCGTGTCCAGATAGTTGTCTGTCGGCCACCCCTGCGCAGCACAGGCAGCCAACATCGCCGCATGCTTTCCCGAGCAGTTCATCGTGAGGCGCCTCGGCTCCGACATCACCCGTGCGGTGGCTCTGTCGAAGGGGAAGTCCGTCGGGCAGCCGAGATCGTCCTCGGCGAACCCGAATCGGTCGAGCATCGTCCTCACGACCTGTTGGTGGGCAGGCGTGCCGGCGTGGCTCGCGGTGCTGAGCACCAGCTCCAGTCCGTGGAATCCGGCGCCGAGACGCATGGTCGCAATCGCCTGGAAGGGCTTCATGGTGGAGCGGGGATAGATGCTTGCATCGATGTCGCCCGCGTGCAGCACCGGTGTGCCATCGAGGTCGACGACGACACCTGCTCCGATGTGGCGGCTCTCGTCGAAGCCCGAGCGCCGGACGACGGCCAGTTCGACCGATCCCTCGACGCTGAGCGGGTGGCGGTCGCGGTCGAAGCTGCTGCCGGTCATGATGGGGAGTGTATCGATGGTGCTGCGCCGCGTGGCGCACGAGGAAGCGCCGTCCCGATGAGGAGCAGCATGAGCGCCCACGGCTATACCGTCGCCGTCGAATGGACCGGCAATCGAGGCGTCGGGACGTCCGGCTACCGCGAGTACGGACGCGACCACGTCGTGTCCGCCGCAGAGAAGGCCGCCATCCTCGGGTCCGCTGACCCGACGTTCCGCGGCGACCGCGATCGCTGGAACCCGGAGGAGATGCTCCTCGCGGCCCTCGCCCAATGCCACATGCTCAGCTATCTGCACGCCGCGGTCGAAGCCGGCGTCACGGTCGTCTCGTATCACGACGAAGCGACCGCCTCGTTGCGCGTGCACCGCGACGGCTCGGGCGACATCACGGAGGCAGTGCTCCGGCCCGTCGTCACCGTCGCGGATCCCGAAATGGCCGAGAGGGCGACGGACGCGCACGAACGGGCCGCGGCACTGTGCTTCATCGCGCGGAGCGTTGCGTTCCCGGTGCGTCACGAGCCGCGCGTCGAGTTCGCAGCACAGGGTTTGGCAGACTAGGCAGGTCGATCGCCGAGCGCCCTCGTTCGTCGCGGCACCTCCCGATATCAGAAGCGAAGGTTTTCGTGCATCGATCGCGCCTCATCGCAAGCCTCATCGTGATCCCCGCGGTGGTGGTCGGTCTTGCCGCGTGCAGCGGATCCGGATCGTCCAAGCCCAGCGCCACCGCCACCGCCTCGTCCACTCCCGCCGCCATCACGAGTTGCCCGACCGCGGGTTCCGCGTCCAAGGCGATCAGCGCCTCCGGAGCGTTCAACGGGTCCAAGGCGCCCACCGTGACCTTCAAGAAGGGGCTGTCTGCAGAACCGCCGCAGGTCTCAGCGCTCTCGTCCGGGACGGGCGCGAAGCTGAAGAGCGGGGACCTCGTCCAGGTCTCGTACACGGTGTACCAAGCGTCGAAGGCGTCGAAGATCGGCTCGGTCGGATTCGACCAGGGGTCCCCGCAGGTGCTGTCCGTAGGCGGATCCGGGTTCGGTGCAGTGCTCACCTGCACGCGCATCGGAGAGCGGTTCGCGCTCGTCGGTTCGAGCACAGCGCTCGGCTTCGGGACCACAGGGCAGATCGTGGTCGTCGGCGATGTCGTCGGGAAGACCTCGCCCTACTCGACCGGCGCGCCGCAGCCGCAGTCCTCATCCCTGCCGACCGTGAAGGACGGCACGAACGGCGAGCCGCAGATCACGATCCCGTCGACGCCTGCGCCGTCCACCACGCAGGCGGAAGTGATCAAGCAGGGCGACGGAGCGACGATCGCCGAAGGAGACAGCGCCCTCGTGCAGTACAAGGGCGAGGTGTACTCCACCGGCAAGGTGTTCGACTCGACCTGGTCGCGCGGACAGCCGACCACCTTCACGATCGCGAAGGGCCAGCTGATCGACGGTTTCGTCACGGGGCTCGTGGGCCAGAAGGTCGGGTCGCAGGTGCTCATCGTCATGCCGGCGTCCGCCGGCTACGGCGCCAGCCCGCCCGAAGGCTCGAACATTCCCGCGAACGCGGCGCTCGTGTTCGTCGTCGACATCCTCGCGAAGAGCTGACATGGAGCGTCGGCGCGTCATCGTGCTCGGCAGCACGGGCTCGATCGGCACCCAGGCGCTCGACGTGATCGCCCGCAATCCCGAGCGGTTCGAGGTCGTCGGACTCGCGGCCGGTCGGAACCGCAAGCTCGCAGAGGAGCAGGCTGAGCAGTTCGGCGTTCGCGACGTCGTCTTCGGTGCGGAGGCTGCCGAGCAGCTCGTCGGCACCGTCGAGGCCGACGTGGTGCTGAACGGCATCACCGGGTCTGTCGGCCTCGGTCCGACCCTCGCCACGCTCGCGACGGAGGCAACACTCGCCCTGGCGAACAAAGAGAGCCTCATTGTCGGCGGTCAGCTGGTGACGGACGCTGCCGCGCCCGGACAGATCGTCCCGGTCGATAGCGAACACTCCGCCATCGCGCAAGCGCTCCGGTCCGGCGGAAGCACGGAGGTGCGACGGCTCGTCGTGACTGCCAGCGGAGGACCGTTCCGAGGCCGCGCGCGCGAGGATCTCCGCGAGGTCACGCCCGCACAGGCGCTCGCACACCCGACGTGGAACATGGGCCTCGTCGTCACCACGAACTCCGCCACGCTCGTGAACAAGGGTCTCGAGGTCATCGAGGCGCATCTGCTGTTCGACGTCCCGTTCGATCGGATCGTGGTGACGGTGCACCCGCAGTCGATCGTGCACTCCATGGTGGAGTTCACCGATGGATCGACCATCGCGCAGGCGTCGCCACCGGACATGCGGTTGCCCATCGCACTCGGACTGGGGTGGCCGGACCGCGTCGCAGGCGTCGGCGTACCGCTTGATTGGTCGACGGCCTCCGCGTGGACGTTCGAACCGCTCGACGAGAACGCATTCCCGGCGGTTGCGCTCGCCAAGCACGTCGGCGTCCTGGGGTCGACCTATCCCGCAGTGTTCAACGCGGCCAACGAACAGGCTGTTGCGGCGTTCCACGCCGGGCGGATCGGATTCCTCGACATCGTCGAGACCATCCGGGCGGTGGTGGAGCAGCATGAACCGGGGGAGCTGTCGATCGCCTCCGTCCTGGAGGCCGAGCGATGGGCCCGCGAGCGCGCCGACGTGCTCATAGGACACTGATCGCGCTCAGCATGGGTTCAGGAGACCCATGGGGGCGCTCCCGTACGATCGTCCGGTGACCGTCGGAACCGTGCTGCTGTTCGTGCTCGGCATCGTCGTCTTCATCGTCGGCCTGCTCATCTCGATCGGGCTCCACGAGCTCGGACACCTGTTCTTCGCCAAGCTCTTCCGGGTGCGGGTGACCCAATACTCGCTCGGCTTCGGGAAAGCGTTGTGGTCGTTCGAGCGAGGCGGCACCGAATACGGGATCCGCCCGATTCTGCTCGGCGGCTACATCTCCATGGTCGGCATGGTGAAGCCGCGACCGAACGGTACGACGACCGTCACGAATACCGGCATGTACAGCGCGTTCGTGCAGGACGCCCGCGACGCAAGCGCCGAGCAGATCGCAGACGCTGGCGGGGACGACAGCCGCGCGTTCTACCGACTGACGCCATGGAAGCGGATCATCGTGATGGTCGCCGGGCCGGCGATGAACCTCGTGATCGGGATCGTGCTGTTCGGTGTCCTTCTCGTCGGGTTCGGCGCGCCCACGACGACGATCGCCTCGACGATCGGCTGTGTGCTGCCCACGAGTCAGAGCACGAGTTGCGCGGCGGGCGACGCGGTCAGCCCCGCGAAGATCGCCGGGCTTCGCGGCGGGGACGTCATTCTCGCGGCCGGCTCGGTGAAGAAGCCCTCGATCACGCAGCTCACCACCGTGTTCGAGCGATCCGCGAACACGCCGGTCACACTCCAGATCCTCCGCGACGGACGGCACCTGACGGTCCAGGTGACCCCCGCGCTGGCCGTCCGCGACGAGCTGACGGCCAGCGGTCAAATCGTCAAGTCCGCCGACGGAACACCGAAGACGCACAACGTCGGCGTCGTCGGGGTGAGCATCGGTCAGTCGCTCGTCCCGCAGTCCCCGGCGGCGGTGCTCCCCGCCGTCTGGGCGCAGACGGAAGCCTCGGCGCAGCTCATCGTCGATCTCCCGCAACGGCTTGTCGCTGTCTGGAACGCAGCGTTCGGCACGCAAGCGCGGCAGGCGAACAGCCCGGTCTCTGTCGTCGGCGTTGGACGAGCGATCGGCACCGTCACCGCATCGAGCGGCATCCCGGTCGTCGACAAGCTGTACACGATCCTCGGCCTGCTCGCGTCGCTGAATATCGGGCTCTTCGTCCTGAACATGGTGCCGATACTGCCGCTCGACGGCGGCCACATCGCCGGCGCGATCTGGGAGGCGATCAAGCGCCGCGCCTTCAGGCTCGTCGGTCGGCCGGATCCCGGTCCGATCGACCTGGCGAAGACCATGCCGCTGACCATGGTGGTGGTCATCCTGCTGATCGGGATGAGCGCATTGCTCGTCTATGCGGACATCGTCCGCCCCGTGTCGATCTTCGGCTGACCGGAGGGTCGGCTCGCACCGCACTGTCACATTTCGCGCGTAGGCTCCTCTCCGTGCCAGCAGTGAATCTCGGTATGCCGAAGGTCCCCGAAACGCTCGCTCCCCGCCGGAAGTCGCGGCAGATCCGCGTCGGCAAGGTGCTCGTCGGGGGCGACGCGCCTGTGAGTGTTCAGTCGATGACCACGACGCCGACCACGAACATCAACGCGACCCTCCAGCAGATCGCGGAACTGACCGCATCGGGATGCGACATCGTGCGCGTCGCGGTGCCGAGCCAAGACGACGCCGACGCGCTGCCGATCATCGCGAAGAAGTCCCAGATCCCCGTGATCGCCGACATCCACTTCCAACCGAAGTACGTCTTCCAGGCGATCGACGCCGGGTGCGCTGCCGTTCGTGTCAACCCGGGCAACATCAGGAAATTCGACGACCAGGTCGGAGCGATCGCGAAGGCAGCGAAGGACGCCGGCGTGTCGTTGCGGATCGGCGTGAACGCAGGATCGCTCGAGCCGAGCCTCCTGCAGAAATACGGCAAGGCGACGCCGGAGGCGCTCGTCGAGTCCGCCGTCTGGGAAGCCTCGCTCTTCGAGGAGCACGACTTCCACGAGTTCAAGATCTCCGTCAAGCACAACGACCCGGTCGTGATGGTCAAGGCGTACCGCTTGCTCGCCGAGCGGGGCGACTGGCCGCTGCACCTCGGCGTCACCGAAGCGGGTCCCGAGTTCCAAGGCACCATCAAGAGCGCGACGGCATTCGGCATTCTGCTCGGCGAGGGGATCGGCGACACGATCCGTGTGTCGCTGTCCGCGCCTCCCGCACAGGAGGTCAAGGTCGGCCTGCAGATCCTGCAGTCGTTGAATCTCCGGGAGCGCAAGCTCGAGATCGTCTCCTGCCCGAGCTGCGGCCGCGCCCAAGTCGACGTCTATCAGCTCGCGAACGACGTGACGGCGGGGCTCGAGGGAATGACCGTGCCGCTCCGCGTCGCCGTCATGGGATGCGTCGTGAATGGCCCTGGGGAGGCCCGGGAGGCGGACCTCGGCGTCGCTTCCGGCAATGGCAAAGGCCAGATCTTCGTCAAGGGGCAGGTGATCAAGACTGTGCCCGAAGCCGAGATCGTCGAGACGCTCATCGCGGAGGCGAACCGGATCGCGGACGAGATGGGGCCGGACGCCGGTGTGGGCTCGCCCGAGGTCGTCACGGCCTAGTCTGCGCTCGCCGGTAGGCTGTGCCGGTGGTCACTCGGCTCTCGCATCTGTTCCTCCGTACCCTCCGCGACGACCCGGCAGACGCCGAGGTGACGAGTCACAAGCTGCTGGTGCGCGCCGGATACATCCGGCGACAGGCGCCGGGCATCTTCGCGTGGTTGCCGCTTGGGCTTCGTGTGCGGGCGCGCATCGAGGCGATCATCCGCGAGGAGATGGTTGCCGCGGGCGCACAGGAAGTCCTGCTGCCTGCGCTGCTGCCGCGTGAGCCGTACGAGGCCACCAACCGCTGGACCGAGTACGGGGACAGCATCTTCCGGCTGCAGGACCGCAAAGAAGCCGACTACCTGCTCGCCCCAACGCACGAAGAGATGTTCGCGCTCCTCGTGAAGGATCTCTATTCGTCCTACAAGGACCTCCCGGTCACGCTCTTCCAGATTCAGGACAAGTACCGCGACGAGGCGCGTCCCCGCGCTGGGCTCCTCCGGGGGCGTGAGTTCACGATGAAGGACGCTTACTCGTTCGACATCGACGACGCGGGGCTCGACCGCAGCTACCAGACCATGCGCGACGCCTACGAGCGCATCTTCACGCGACTCGGTCTCGAATATGTCGCGGTGCAGGCAGACGCCGGAGCCATGGGCGGCTCGAAGTCGGAAGAGTTCCTGCATCCCATCGCGGTTGGCGAGGACACCTTCGTTCGAAGCGCCGGCGGGTACGCCGCGAACGTCGAGGCGTACACGACGCCGGCAACAGCGCCCGTGTCGTTCGAGGGCGCCCCGGCACCGGTCCTGCTCCCGGCTGCTGACACCCCGACGATCGAGACGCTCGTGGCGCATGCCAACGCCGTGGCACCGCGCGAGACCGGCGCGTGGACCGGTGCGGACACGCTGAAGAACGTCGTGCTCGCGCTCACGCACCTGGACGAGACGCGCGAGGTCGTCGTGGTCGGCCTTCCTGGGGACCGCGACGTCGACATGAAGCGAGCCGAGGTCGCATTTGCGCCGGCCGAGGTCGAACCGGCGACCGACGCTGACTTCGCGCGCCATCGCGTCCTCGTGAAGGGCTACATCGGCCCGTCGAGTGCGGCGTTCGTCGAAGCGTCCGCACTCGGGCATGGGACCGACGGCGTGCAGCGCCAGGCGCTGGGCACGGTCTCTGAGAGCGGCCTGCGCTACTTCATCGACCCGCGAGTGGCTGACGGCACGACGTGGGTGACCGGCGCCAACGTTCGGGGTCGCCACGTCGCCGGGTTGATCGCAGGACGAGACTTCGTCGCCGACGGCGTCGTGGACGTGAGCGATGTTCGCGACGGGGACCCGGCTCCGGACGGGTCGGGCCCGCTCGAGACGGCGCGCGGCATGGAGATCGGCCACGTGTTCCAACTCGGACGCAAATACGCCGAGGCGCTCGGTCTCAAGGTGCAGGACGAGAACGGCAAGCTCGCGACCGTGACGATGGGCTCGTACGGCATCGGCGTGACCCGGATCATGGCGATCCTGGCCGAGTCGCACAACGACGACAACGGCTTGGTGTGGCCGAAGAATGTCGCGCCCTTCGACGTCCACGTCGTCGCGACAGGCAAGGACGAGGTCGCTTACACGCTTGCCGAACGCGCCGTGGCGGCGCTTGAAGCAGCTGGTCTGGACGTGCTGTTCGACGACCGTCCGAAGGTCTCGCCCGGGGTGAAGTTCCGTGACGCGGAGCTCATCGGCGTCCCGGTCGTCGCCGTGGCCGGCCGGGGATCGGCGGACGGAGTTCTCGAGCTCTGGGATCGCGCCGCGAACACGCGGAGCGACATCCCGTTCGACACGCTGACGGAGGCTGTGCTCGCGATCTGAGCGCCCGGTGCGCCGAAGGGCGTGCGGTACGCTGATCGGCAGCTTTCGCGTGCTCGCCACCGATCGCTTTCGCAGCTGAATACGAAAGGCCCCTCGATGCAGATCGATCTCGCAGTCCTCCGTCTGATGGAACGCGAGCGGGAGATCCCGTTCGAGGAGCTTGTGCGCATCATCGAGCAAGCGATCCTCACCGCCTACCACAAGCACCAGGCCGAGAACGGCACGCCGGCGGACCCGGCCGCCCGTGTCGAACTCGACCGCAAGACCGGCGTCGTCACGGTGTACGTGCCGGAGCGTGACGAGGACGACACGATCGTCGGCGAGGCGGTCGACTCGCCCAGTGACTTCGGCCGAATTGCCGCGTTCGCGGCGAAGCAGGTCATCAACCAGCGCCTCCGCGACATCGGCGACGACAAGGTGCTCGGCGAGTTCCGTGGCAAGGAAGGCGACATCGTCGCCGGAGTCATTCAGCAGGGTCCGAATCCGCGCATGGTTCACGTCGATCTCGGGTCGGTCGAGGCGATCCTCCCCCCGGAGGAGCAGGTCCCGGGCGAGTCGTATCGCCATGGCGACCGGATCCGCGTCTACGTCACGAGTGTCGGTCGCGGCGCGAAGGGTCCCCAGATCACGGTGTCGCGCACCCATCCGGGGCTCGTCCGCAAGCTCTTCGCCCTGGAGGTGCCCGAGATCGCGTCCGGGGTCGTCGAGATCGTGTCAATGGCGCGTGAGGCTGGCCACCGGACGAAAATCGCGGTTCGCGCGAACGAGCCGGGCGTGAACGCCAAGGGCGCGTGCATTGGCGAGCTCGGCGCGCGCGTGCGGGCGGTGACGAACGAGCTCGGCGCCGAAAAGATCGACATCGTCGATTACGCCCCGGACCTCGCCGCATTCGTGGCGAACGCGCTGTCGCCCGCAAAAGTCACGAGCTCATTCGTGCTTGACGCGGGAACCAAGGCTGTTCGTGCGCTGGTCCCCGACTACCAACTCTCGCTGGCGATCGGCAAGGAAGGGCAGAATGCGCGGCTGGCAGCCAAGCTGACCGGTGCCAGGATCGATATTCAACCTGACTCGATCCTCGACGACTGAGGCCATCGGCCGTGTCCGCCGCACGGTCTGCAGTGTCGGGGCGGACACGCCGTTCGCCGTCAGCGGTCCCGCGGCACTGTGTCGGGATCGCCAGGGGTGAGTGCAGGGAGTAGAGTGGAACCCGTCAGAACGTGCATCGGCAGTCGCCGTCGCGTCTCCCGATCCGCTCTCCTTCGCATCGTCGTGATCGACGGTCGTGTTGTGGCGGATCCAAAGGCAGTCATGCCGGGGCGGGGAGCGTGGCTCACACCGACGGTCGAGGCCTACGAGACAGCCCTTGCGCGCCGGGCATTCCGGCGGGCGTTCCGGCTCGATCGTGAACCAGACACGTCGGCATTGCTCGAATACCTCCGCGCTCGAGCGGATTCGGACCCGGCCGCGGGGCCGAACGCCGAGGCGGGCGAGCAATCGCTGACACGACAAGAACAGGCTGAACGGCTTATGGACAACTGATGAGCGGCTCGAAATGAGACCCATCATCCAGTGAGTCCTGCTCCTTTTCGGGGCGGGACCCGAAAAGGAGCATTGTGGCAAAACCACGCGTACACGAGATCGCCAGCGAACTCGGAGTCGACAGTAAGACCGCCCTCGAGAAGCTCAAGGAGCTTGGCGAGTTCGTGAAGGGACCGAGCTCGAGCATCGAGCCGCCGGTCGCGCGAAAGCTTCGCGCAGCCCTCGAAGCATCCGGAGCCGCGAAGGCTGCTCCGACGAAGACCGCTTCCGCCCCGAAGGCGTCGCCGCGTCCGCAGGCGCCCCGTCCGCAGGCTGCTGCGCCGGCCGCGCCGACGGCAGCGCCAACCGAGCAGCCGATCGACTCGACGCCGGCGCCTGCCGCACCGAAGTCGGTTGCGGAGCGTCAGGCCGAGGCCGAAGCCGCGCAGAAGGCACAGGCCGAGCAGAAGGCCGGCCAGGCCAGCCAGGGCGGCCAGGCTGCCGCTCGTCCGGGTGCTCCGAAGCCCGCCGGTCCGCGCCCGAGCGCCGCGAAGCCCGGCTCAGCGCGGCCCGGGAACAACCCCTACGCGTCCAGCCAGGGTATGGGCCAGCGCCCGCCGCGGCCCGGCAACAACCCCTATTCCCAGAACCAGGGCATGCCCCGCCCAGGCGGCGGCGCGGGCGGGATTCCGCGTCCGCAGCCCCCGCGCGCCGGCGCGCCTCGGCCGGGAGCACCTCGGCCGGGTGGACCCGGTCAGGGTGCGCGCCCCAACGGGTTCGGACAGCGTCCGGGTCAGGGTGGCGGCCGCGGTGGTGCCGGTGGCGGCTTCAACCGTCCCGGCGGTGCTGGAGCGGGCGCCGGCGGTGGATTCGGTCGCCCCGCCTTCAGCGGTCCGCGACCAGCGGGCGGCGGCGGTCGCGGGCGCGGTCCTGGCGGTGGAACCGCAGGTGCATTCGGTCGCGGTGGCGGCAAGAGCCGCGCGCGCAAGTCGAAGCGGACGAAGCGCGCCGAGTACGAGATGCGGCAAGCCCCGTCGCTCGGCGGTGTGCAGGTTCCTCGCGGTGACGGAAGCACCGTCGTTCGCCTCCGTCGCGGCGCGAGCATCTCCGACTTCGCCGACAAGATCGACGCGAGCCCCGGCAACCTCGTGACGGTGCTGTTCCATCTCGGCGAGATGGCGACGGCGACCGAGTCCCTCGACGAGGCAACCTTCGAGGTGCTCGGTGAAGAGCTCGGCTACAAGATCCAGATCGTCTCTCCCGAGGACGAGGACAAGGAGCTGCTCGAGGGCTTCGATATCGACCTCGAGCAGGAGCTCGAAGACGAAGACGACTCGATGCTGCAGCCGCGGCCGCCCGTGGTCACGGTGATGGGGCACGTCGACCACGGAAAGACGCGTCTCCTCGACGCGATCCGGAACTCGAAGGTCGTCGAAGGCGAAGCCGGTGGCATCACCCAGCACATCGGTGCCTATCAGATCCTCACCGAGCACGAGGGGATCGAGCGTCCGATCACATTCATCGACACCCCGGGTCACGAGGCCTTCACGGCGATGCGTGCCCGCGGTGCCCAGGTGACCGACATCGCCATCCTCGTCGTGGCCGCTGACGACGGCATCATGCCGCAGACGATCGAGGCGCTGAACCACGCGCAGTCGGCCGGTGTTCCGATCGTGGTCGCGGTGAACAAGATCGACAAGGAGGGCGCGAACCCGGCGAAGGTTCGACAGCAGCTCACCGAGTACAACCTCGTTGCCGAGGAATACGGCGGCGATGTCATGTTCGTCGACGTGTCCGCGCGTCAGAACATCGGTATCCAAGCCCTCCTCGACGCGGTCCTCCTGACCGCGGATGCGGGTCTGGACCTGCGGGCGAACCCCGATAAGGACGCGCGCGGTGTCGCCATCGAGGCGAAGCTCGACAAGGGCCGCGGTGCAGTGGCGACGGTTCTGATCCAGTCCGGCACGCTGCACGTCGGGGACGCGATCGTCGCCGGAACCGCGTACGGCCGTGTCCGGGCGATGACCGATGAGGATGGCAACGCCGTCGAAGCGGCGACACCGTCCCGACCGGTTCAGGTCCAAGGCCTGTCGAGTGTTCCGCGCGCCGGCGATACCTTCCTCGTCACCGAGGAAGACCGCACAGCGCGACAGATCGCCGAGAAGCGCGAGGCTGCCGAGCGGAACGCACAGCTGGCGAAGGCCCGCAAGCGCATCTCGCTCGAGGACTTCACGCGTGCGCTCGAAGAGGGCAAGGTCGAGTCGCTCAACCTCATCATCAAGGGTGACGTCTCCGGTGCCGTTGAGGCGCTCGAGCAGTCGCTCCTCGATATCGAGGTCGACGACAGTGTCCAGCTGCGGATTCTGCACCGCGGCGTCGGTGCGATCACGGAGTCGGACATCGACCTCGCGACGATCGACAACGCGATCGTCATCGGCTTCAACGTCCGCCCGGACGTCAAGGCCCGCGAACGCGCTGCACGCGAAGGCATCGATGTGCGCTTCTACTCGGTCATCTACAACGCACTCGAGGACATTGAGCAGTCCCTCAAGGGAATGCTCAAGCCCGAGTACGAAGAGGTGCAGTCCGGTGTTGCGGAGATCCGCGAGGTGTTCCGCTCGTCGAAGTTCGGCAACATCGCCGGTGTCATCGTCCGATCCGGCACGATCACGCGGAATGCGAAGGCTCGCGTCATCCGCGACGGCGTCGTCATCGGCGATGGTCTCGCAATCGAGTCGCTCCGTCGGTTCAAGGATGACGTCACCGAAGTTCGCACGGACTTCGAAGCCGGTATCGGCCTTGGTCGGTACAACGACATCCAGATCGGCGACGAGATCGAGACGATCGAGATGGTCGAGAAGCCGCGCGTCTGATCCGACGCTCGCAGGAGCCCGCCGCGCCCATGACGAGCGCGGCGGGCTCCACCCGTTGATAGTTCGACGAACCGGCAGGCCGATTCCGACCGATGCCGATGACAGGAGGCTCCGATGGCTGATCCGCAACGTGCCCGCAAGATGGCGGACCGCATCAAGGAGATCATCGCCCGACGGCTCGACAAGGGCATTCGCGACCCGCGACTCGGCTTCGTCACGATCACCGACGTTCGGGTGACGGGTGACCTGCAGCACGCATCCGTCTTCTACACGGTCTATGGGTCCGAAGAGGAACGCACGGATTCAGCGGCCGCCCTCCGCGCCGCGACCGGCATGCTCCGCAGCGAGGTCGGCAAGAACATCACGGCCCGGCTCACGCCCACCCTTGAATTCATTCCGGACGCGATTCCGGAGAACGCCGCGCACATCGATTCGCTGCTTGCTGCCGCACGAGAGCGAGACGAGGCGGCGCGCGAGCAGGCGGCCACAGCCTCCTACGCGGGCGACGCCGACCCGTACCGTCACGACGACGAGGACGACGAGGACGACCACCCGGGCGACGACGCGGAGCCATTCGGCAGGGTGTAGCCTCCGTCAACGGCTTCGGCCAGTCCGTCGTCGAGGAGCGACCGGAGCGCCCGCCCGAGCTGCTCCGCGTCGGGCCACACCATCCGGATCTCCGCGTCGGTCACGGGGATCTCTGCGCCGCGCAGCTCAGCGAGTATCAGCCCGCGAACCTGCCGATCGCTGCCCGCGAAGCGCGATTGCTTCGGGGCGCGCGGCCCGTCGCCCGCCGGGTAGCCGGCGCTCCGCCACGCGCAGTGTGCGCTGATCGGGCAGGCGTCGCAGGCGGGCCGCCGGGCGACGCAGACGAGTGCACCGAGTTCCATGATCGCCGCACTGACGATTGCCGCGCGCTCCGGGCTGTCGGGTAACTGCGCCTCCATGAGCGGGAGGTCGCGCTTCGCCGAGGCGGCACCAGGTTCCGGAGCGCCGAGGAGCGCACGGGCGAGTACGCGGCGGACGTTCACATCGACGACCGGGTGGCGGTCTCCGTACGCGAAGACCGCGACGGCGCGTGCGGTGTAGTCGCCGATGCCGGGCAGGGCGAGAAGGTCGGGAACAGCACGCGGGACCACGTTGTCGTGGCGATCGGCGATCACCGACGCAGCGGCATGCAGATTGAGGGCTCGCCGCGGGTACCCGAGCCGGTCCCATGCGCGCACCGCCTCCGACGGCGGCTCCGAGGCGAGATCGCGCGCGGTGGGCCATCGGCGGAGCCAGGTCTCGAGCCTGGGGATCACGCGGGCGACCTGCGTCTGTTGCAGCATGATCTCGCTCACGAGTGTTCCCCACGCCGGGAATCCGGGCCGCCGCCACGGCAGATCGCGTGCAGCAGTTGCGTACCAGGCGATGAGCGCATCCGCGAGCCACGGTGACTGCCCCGCCGAATGGGAGGCTGTGCGTCGCGTCACCAGAAGAGCCTACGGTGAGTACATGGCGATATGGGCACCGCAGGAGTCCGCGACGATGCGTGCGCTCGCGGAGGAGCTTGTTGCGCAGGCGGGTGTTGCGCGCACGGTCGTCGGCATCGACGGGCAAGTGGGGACCGATCTCGAGCGTGTCGCGCAGGCGCTTGTGCACGCGCTCAACAGCATGGAGGTTTCCGCGATGGCGGCCGCTGCGCCGTCTCCGGACCTGGACACGCTCCGGCGGGACGTCGTGCAACCGTTCCGCAGCACGGGCGCCGGCGACGGCGTGCTCGTCGTGCACGGACACGGCGTCCTCGCGGAGGGCGTGCGGGCCCTGTGGCGGTGGTCGCTGTGGGTCGAGCACGACGATGAGCGCCTCGCTGCACGAGAACCCGTCAAGATCGCCGCATCCGCGATCCTGGACGTCACCGATCCCGAGCACCCGCGCCGGAACTGGAACGACGCGTGTTGAGCGCGCTGCTAGCCTGGAGGGGTGCTCGAACCGGTACCTGACGGCCTGTTGCTGGCCGATAAGCCGGCCGGCATTTCGAGCCACCGGGCGGTCGCGATCGCGCGCCGGGTGCTCGGCACCCGGAAGATCGGTCACGCCGGCACTCTCGATCCGATGGCGACAGGGTTGCTCATTCTCGGTGTGGGGCCGTCGACGCGGCTGCTGACGCATCTGGTCGGTCTTGACAAGCGCTATACCGCGACGATGCGGCTCGGCATAGCGACAGACAGCGACGACGCCGACGGCGCGATCGTCGACTCGATTGGCATGCCGCCGGATGGCATGGACGCGGACGCGCTCGAACAGGCGATGGCGGCGCTCCGAGGCCCGATCGATCAGGTGCCGAGCACGGTCTCGGCGATCAGCGTGGACGGCAAGCGCGCGTACCAACGCGTGCGCGCTGGCGAGACTGTCGTGCTGCCGCCTCGACCGGTGACCATCCGGCGATTCGAGGCGCTCGGCGCTCGCGAGCACACGGTCAGCACCCCGACCGGAGGCGCGGTGCGGGCGTGTGACGTCGACGTCGTCGTCGAGTGCACCTCCGGCACGTACGTTCGAGCGCTCGCCCGGGATGTCGGCCGGGCGCTTGGCGTCGGCGGCCACCTTGTCGCGCTGCGACGAATGGACGTCGGCCCCTTTTCCGTGGATGACGCCGTCGACATCGACGATGACGCAGCGGTACAGGAGGCGCTGATCCGTCCGACGGACGCGGCGCGAGCGTTGTTCCCTGTGATCGAACTCGGTTCGGACGACGCGAGAGATCTGTCCGATGGGAAGCGGGTCGCGGTCACCGCAGCGGACGACGACGGGCCCGTTGCCGCAGTCGACGGAGGCACGGATCGGCTCGTCGGACTCGTCGCTGTTCGCGGTGGTCGGCTCCGCGTGTTGACGAACTTTCCACCGCCGAGCCGGGTCGGAGGCAGCGCGTGATCACCTGGTTCACCTGGGTTCAAGCCATTGTCGCGAGCGTCATCGGACTGGTCGCGGTGGTGCTCGGTCTCATTGGCCGGAAGCCGAATGATGCAACCGTGGGTGGTCTGGCGCTCATCGAGCTGTTCCTGATCGCGCAGGCGGTCATCTCGATCGTGCTCCCGCTCACGGGCCATCCGACGAGGGGCAACGGGCTCGAGTTCGGCGTATATGCCGTCTCCGTGGTGCTCGTGCCGCCGGCTGCCATCGTGTGGGCGCTCATCGACCGATCTCGGTGGAGCACGGTGGTCCTCGGGGTCGGTGCGTTCACCGTCGCGGTGATGATCGTGCGCATGCAGCAGATCTGGTTCCCTGCACCGTGAGTGCACAGCGCTCCCGTAGCATTGGTGCAATGGCGAATCCGTCCTCTCGCGCGTCCGGCCTCGGCCGGGTCCTGATCGCGGTCTACGGCATCCTTGCGCTGGCAGCCACCGGGCGCAGCGTGGTGCAGATCATCCAGAAGTTCGACCACGCGCCGTTCGCATACACGCTCAGCGCCGTCTCTGCCGTCGTCTACATCGTCGCGATGATTGCGCTGATCGCGCCGGGTCGTGCCTGGTATCGGGTTGCCTGGGTCGCGATCGGCTTCGAGATGCTCGGGGTCCTCGTCGTCGGGACCCTGTCCGTGGTCGACACCCGCCTGTTCCCCGACGACACGGTGTGGTCCGGCTATGGTGCCGGCTACTTCTGGGTGCCGCTCGTGCTGCCGATCGCAGGTCTGTGGTGGCTCGCGACGCATCGACGCCGAGCGACCGCGGCGTCGGAGGGTGCTGCGGCGGCTTCGCGCGGGCTCGGGCCGACGGCTGAGGGTGCGGGGCCCGCGCCTGCCGAGCGCGCGGGGGAGTAGCGGTGGAGTTCTTCGCAGATCCCGCATCGGTTCCTCCAGCGTTCGGGCCGAGTGCCGTCACCATCGGCAAGTTCGACGGAGTGCACGTCGGACATCGTGCAGTGATCGAGCATCTCGCAGCGACTGCCGCTGCCCACGGTCTGGTCAGCGCCGTCGTCACCTTCGACCGGCACCCGCTCGCGGTGATCGATCCGGCCTCGGTCCCACCGGCGCTCGCAAGCATCGCCCAGCGTCGGGAACTGCTTGAGCATGCCGGGGTCGACGCGGTCCTTCTGCTGCATTTCGACGAGCGCCTCCGGGTGATGCCGCCGGAGGATTTCGTCCGCGAGATCCTGGTGCGTCGCCTGCACGCGAAGGTGGTGCTCGTTGGGAGCGACTTCCGATTCGGCGCGCGCGGCGCGGGCGATGTCGCGCTCCTGCGAGCGCTCGGCGACGAGCTTCACTTCACCGTTCAGCTCATCGACGATGTCGACGTCCGCGACGCCCACGCGATGGCGGCCGAGCGTCGCGTCTCGTCGACGTGGATTCGCGAGCTCCTCTCTGAGGGGCGCGTTGCGGACGCCGCTCACCTGCTCGGGCATGAGCATGCGGTGCGGGGCGTCGTGGTGCACGGCAACGAGCGAGGGCGCGCAATGAACTATCCGACCGCCAACATCTCGCCGACCTCTGAGGGGTTCATTCCCGCGGACGGCGTGTACGCCGCTCGGGTCCTTCATCGCGGCACCGTCTACCCCGCCGCCGTGTCCGTCGGCAACAACCCGACGTTTGTCGGCGTTCGCGCGAAGCAGATCGAAGCCCATCTGCTCGACGTCGATCTGGATCTCTACGACGACACGATCACCGTGTTCTTCGTCAAGTACGTCAGACCGATGGTCGCGTTCGAGTCGATGGACGCCCTGGCGGCGCAGATGCAGCGCGACGACCGTGCAATCCGCGCTGTGCTCGGCGTTCCTTCCCCGGACGCGCTCGGTGGGGTACTGCCCCGCTCGCAGTCGCCGCGGTCTTAGTTTCCGAGCGCGTCCAGCCAGATCTTGCGAGCGTCGAGCGCCTCCTGGGCGGACTTGATCCGGGCCGCGTCGCCGCTGGCCTGTGCGTCCGCGAGTTCGGATTCCAGTTTGGCGATGGCATCCTCGAGTTGGGAGGCCAATCCGGTTGTCCGCGCCTGACGCTCGGGGTCGGAGGCTCGCCAGTGGTCTTCTTCGAGCTTGCGAACGTGATTCTCAACGGTGCGCAGCCGATCTTCGATGCGGCGGACCTGGTCGCGCGGCACCCGGCCGGCCGCATCCCAGCGGGTCTGGATCTCGCCGAGGGCGCGCCGAGCGGCGGCGGGCTCCGTTTCGGTGAGGAGCGCCTCCGCTTCGGTGAGCAGGGCGAGCTTGACGTCCAGGTTCGCGCTGTACTCGGCGTTCTCACGCGCGGACTCCTCGTGCTTCTGTGCGAAGAGCACGTCTCCAGCGGCCTTGAACCTGGCCCAGAGCGCATCGTCGTAGCGTTTGCCCGCCCGTCCTGCGGACTTCCAGGCGTCGAGCAGCTCGCGGTACGCCGGAATCGCTTCGGATCCCCGCGGGGCGAGCGCTTCCGCTCGGTCGACGAGCTCCTGCTTGCGCGAGCGTGCGTCGCGGTGCGTCGCGTCGAGATCGGCGTAGAACGCGCGACGGTGCTGGTCGACCGTCGCTCGCGCCGTCCGGAACCGCTTCCAGAGATCGTTCGCGTCGTTCTTCGGGATCCGCGGCCCGGTTCGCTGATGTTCCTGCCAACGGCTGAAGATGTCGTCCAACTGCGCGGTGATCTGTTTCCACTGCGCACGCGCCGGATCGACTGCTGCGAGCGCTTCAGCCTCTTCGACGAGGGATGTCCGGTACGCCAGGGCTTCGGTCATCGCCTGCTGCGCCTGCTGTGCCTGCGCTTCGCTGAGCTCGCCGAGCTGCGAACCGAGCGACTCGACGCGCGTCTCGAGGGAACGAATGTCCCCGACGACCTTGGCCTCGCGCAGAAGCTGTCGCAAATGTTCGATGGAGCGCGCGACGTCCGATGGGGAGGCTCCGCCTCCCTTCGCCCGCTGCTCGGCAATTCGCACCTGGCCCTCGAGGTCGGCGAACTTGCGCGCGTAATAGGCCAGGGCTTCGTCCGGGGAGGCATCCGGGTACTCGCCGACGACGCGTTCGTCGTCGCCGTAGCGCACGTAGACGATGCCGGAGTCGTCCACGCGGCCCCAGGAGGTTGCTTCGTCAGATGCCACAGGTCTCGCCTCGATCGTGGTCGTGGTGCTCGCCGACGGTCGCCGTCGGCCGGTCAGACTGTCAGCCTATTGCACGGGTCGGGGGAGTCGACCGGATCGCTCCAGGCTGTGGAGTGCGGCCTCAGCCTTTGTGGATGGAGGCGCCGGTGATCGTCGTCGCCACCTTCGGCTCGCCCGTTCCGTCGGCGCCGGGATTCGCGATGCCCTTGGAGGTGATTTGGGCCTCCAGTTGTGGGAGGCCAGAGGTCACCTTGCCGACGACGGTGTACCCGCCCGACGACGCGTCGAGCTGCGTCGTGCCGTAGACGATGAAGAACTGGGTCGTCTGCGAATAGAGGGATGACCCTCGGGCGATGGCGATCGTGCCCGTCGGGTACACGCCGTTCGCGGGAGCGTTTTCGACCGGTCCGTACTGGAACCCAGCGTCGCCCGTACCGTCGCCGTTCGCAGACCCGCACTGTAGGAACTTGAAATTGGCTGCATTGGCGAGGCGATGGCACGTCGTCCCGGTGTAGAAGTTCTTCTGAATGAGGTCGATCTCGACGCTCGCCGCTTGCGGCGCCGCCGCTCCGTCGAGTTGGATCCCGAGGGTCACGGTCTTGTTCAGCGTGATCGTGCCGTTCCAGACAGCATTCTGTGCAATCGACTTGGACGGTACCGAGCCGACGTCGCCAGCCGGGCTGGCGCTTGGGCTCGCCGATGCTGAGGCGGTCGCGGCGGCAGATGCAGATGCAGATGCAGATGCAGCGGCCCGCGCGGCGATCTGCGCGCGGTGACCGTGCACGAGTTGCGATCCGGTCGCGAGCGCTGCGATAACGATGAGCGCGATACCGGCGATGATGTTGTCGCGCAGGCGCCTTCGCCGCTGCGTTTCGAACAGGCCTTGGCGCGCTTCGTACAGCCGAAGGCGCTCGCGCGCCTCGCGCGACTGCCGACTCTGATTCTTCGATGCCACGGCGCAGACCTTATCGGACCAGCCGATCGATGAGCGGAGCCAGACGGTCGGTAGCGCTGCCTACGATGAGGACATGGCGCCAGACCGAACCGGCATGCGGTCCCCGACGACCGGCGATCGCGCCGGTCTCGCAAGTGGCGCGGTCCCGCTGGCGGTCCGGATGCGGCCAGTCACACTGTCGGAAGTAGCCGGGCAGCAGCACCTTCTCGGCCCGGGATCGCCGCTCGTTCAGCTGGCGAACGGGGATCGAGAGGGCCGCGGCGGCATCTCGGTGATCCTGTGGGGGCCTCCCGGCACCGGGAAGACGACGTTGGCACAGGCGATCGCCCGCCAGTCGGGTCGCGAGTTCGTGGAGCTGAGCGCCGTGACCGCGGGCGTGAAGGATGTGCGAGAGGTCATGGAGCGGGCGCTCGCACACCGCGATCTCTACGGCAGTACGACGGTGCTGTTCCTCGATGAGATTCATCGATTCAGCAAGGCGCAACAGGACGCGCTGCTTCCGGGCGTCGAGAACGGGTGGGTCATCCTCATCGCCGCGACGACCGAGAACCCATCGTTCTCCGTGATCGCTCCACTGCTCTCGCGCTCCCTCCTCCTCACCCTGCAGCCGCTCTCCGACGACGACATCGGGATACTCCTGGACCGTGCGGTCGCCGATCAGCGCGGATTTGCCGGCTCGGTGCAGCTCGAGGACGCCGCCAGGGCGGCGCTCGTTCGGCTGTCATCCGGAGATGCCCGACGTGCGCTCACCGCGCTCGAGGCTGCCGCGCACTCCGCGCAGGAGCTCGACGCTCCAGACATGCCCAATAGCGATCACGAGTCGGAGGCCCTCGGCACCCGACCGCCGTCGATCGTGACGGCTGACGGCGTCGCCGCGGCCGTGGATCGCGCTCTCCTCCGGTACGACCGTCAGGGTGACGAGCACTATGACGTCATCAGCGCGTTCATCAAATCCGTTCGGGGCAGTGACGTCGATGCCGCACTGCATTACTTGGCCCGCATGATCGAAGCGGGCGAGGACCCTCGGTTCATCGCGCGGCGGATGATCATCTCGGCATCCGAGGACATCGGCATGGCAGATCCGCAGGCGCTCCCGATCGCAGTCGCCGCTGCGCAGGCCGTGCAACTGATTGGGATGCCCGAGGGACGCATCCCACTGGCAGAGGCGGTCGTCTACCTGGCGACCGCTCCAAAATCCAACGCCGCGTACACGGGCATCGACGCGGCAATCGCCGACGTTCGAGCGGGCCGGATGGGCGTCGTGCCGAAGCACCTTCGCGATGCGCACTATCCGGGCGCAAAGCGGCTCGGTCATGGCAAGGGGTATGTCTATGCCCACGACGCGGAGCACAGCGTCGCCGCGCAGCAGTACCTTCCCGACGCCCTTCGGGAGGCGCGGTACTACGAGCCGACGGGCAACGGATTCGAGCGCGAGATCGCTCCCCGCCTCGACCGCCTGCGTCGGATCCTGCGCGGCGACTGAACGTGAGCAGAGCGGCCGCTGCTCCAGAGCATTTCCGGCGCCCGCTTCTGCTATCGTTGTCCCGCCTACGTCCAGGCGACCGCGTGCGGCTGCGTCGATCGTCGAGTGACAGAGGTTCGGACTGTAGCCGTCCGATCCCACAGGCTCATCCCTCTGAATCCTTCCCGTGACGATCGTCGTGTGCGCACGTCGACGGCTCCGGGATCTCGACCATTCAGTACAGAAAAGGACCCTGTGTCTACCAAGTCACGTTCCCGCAGCAAGACCCGCCTGTCGCGCGCGCTCGGCATCCCGCTGACGCCGAAGGCGGCCCGGTACCTCGAGAAGCGCCCGTACGGTCCCGGCGAGCACGGCCGCAGCCGTCGCCGCGCCGACAGCGACTACGCCGTGCGTCTTCGCGAGAAGCAGCGTCTGCGCGCCCAGTACGGCATTCGCGAGAAGCAGCTTCGCATCGTCTTCGAGGAAGCCCGCAAGACCAGCGGCCTGACGGGTGAGAACCTCGTCGAGCTGCTCGAGGAGCGCCTCGATGCGCTCGTCCTCCGCGCCGGCTTCGCCCGCACGACCGCTCAGGCGCGCCAGCTGGTTGTGCACCGTCACATCCTCGTCGACGGCAAGCTCGTGGACCGGCCGTCGTTCCGCGTGAAGCCCGGGCAGCTCATCCATGTCAAGCCGAAGTCGGAGTCGCTCGAGCCGTTCCAGGTCGCGGCCGCAGGTGGCCACCAGGAAGTGCTGCCGAAGGTCCCCGGGTACCTCGAGGTCGAGATCGACAAGCTGCAGGCCCGCCTCGTGCGTCGCCCGAAGCGTGCCGAGGTCCCGGTCACGTGCGAAGTGCAGCTCGTCGTCGAGTACTACGCCGCGCGCTGATCACCCTGCCACGCAACGGCGGATCGTCCTCCTCAGGGCGATCCGCCGTTGTTCATTCTCCCGGTCGAATCAGAGCGGATGTCGCACGCGGGGGCGGCGGCTAAGCTTGGCCAACGTGCCCGAAGCACGTGGAGGAGGCCCCGTGAAGTCAGTGTTCTTCATCGCGATCGGCGTCGGGATCGGGTTTGCGCTCGCCCGCTCGATCACGAGGACGAGCGATGGCTCCCACCTGATCTCGGGGATCGACGCGCGCGCGAAAGCATTCACCGGCGCGATCGCCTCGGGCTATCGTGCGCGCGAGGCCGAGCTGCGTCGACGCGCCACGGCCTGAGTGTCGACCCCGCTCGACGGACAACATCCATCCGGCACCACCCCGCTCCGCCTTGGTCGACGATCACGACGACCACGACGAACCGCACGAGCATCCGATTGAGGAATCACCATGCAGACCGCAGACATCCGCCGCCGCTGGCTCGAATTCTTCGGCGACCGCGGACACACCGTCGTTCCGTCTGCATCCCTGGTCTCCGATGACCCATCGCTGCTGTTCACCGTGGCCGGAATGGTGCCGTTCATTCCCTACCTTTCCGGACTCGTGCCGCCGCCGTTCCCGCGCGCGACGAGTGTGCAGAAGTGCATCCGCACCAACGACATCGAGGAAGTCGGCAAGACTCCTCGTCACGGCACCTTCTTCCAGATGAACGGCAACTTCTCGTTCGGCGACTACTTCAAGGAGCAGGCGATCGCGTACGCCTGGGAACTGCTCACCTCGCCGGAGACCGACGGGGGCCTCGCATTCGATCCGAGCGACCTGTGGGTCACGGTCTACAAGGACGACGACGAAGCGATCCGATACTGGAAGCGCATCGCCGGGCTGCCCGATGAGCGGATCCAGCGTCTTGATAAGGACACGAACTACTGGTCGACAGGACAGCCGGGGCCGGCAGGCCCGTGCTCGGAGATCTTCTTCGACCGCGGCCCCGCGTACGGCGCGGACGGCGGTCCCGCGACCGACGATGACCGGTACGTCGAGATCTGGAACCTCGTCTTCATGCAGTACCAGATCCAGAACGTGCGATCCAAGTACGACTTCGAGATCGTCGGCGAGTTGCCGAACAAGAACATTGACACCGGCATGGGGCTCGAGCGCGTCGCCTTCCTGAAGCAAGGCGTCGACAACATGTACGAGATCGACCAGGTTCGTCCGGTCCTGGACCGGGCGTCCGAGCTCTCAGGCCGGAAATACGGTGCCGTGCACGACGATGACGTGCGCATGCGCGTCATTGCGGACCACGTCCGCTCATCGCTCATGCTCATGTCGGACGGTGTGCAGCCGTCCAACGAAGGGCGGGGCTATATCTTGCGCCGTCTGCTCCGCCGAACGGTTCGGGCGATGCGTCTCCTCGGGGTCGACGCGCCGACGTTCCCGGAGCTCTTCCCCGCCTCCCGCGACGCGATGCAGGATGCCTATCCCGAGGTGGCGGAGGGCTACGACCGGATCGCACGGCTCGCGTATGCGGAGGAGGAGACGTTCCTTCGCACGCTCGCGCAGGGAACGATCATTCTCGATGTCGCCGTCGAACGCGCCAAGCAGGACGGCGCTCCGCAGATCGGCGGCGACACCGCCTTCCTGTTGCACGACACGTTCGGGTTCCCCATCGACCTGACTCTCGAGATGGCCGACGAGGCTGGCGTGCAGGTGGACCGCACCGCCTTCGACCGGCTGATGGCCGATCAGCGGCAGCGCGCGAAGGCCGACGCGAAGAGCAAGAAGACCGCCCTTGCCGATTTGAGCGTGTACAGCGCGTTCCGCGCGCAGTGCGAGACGACCTTCCTCGGCTATGACGCGCTGGAAGCGCAATCGCGCATCCTCGGCATCATCAAGGACGGTGCGTCGGTGGATCGCGCAGCGGCAGGCGACATCGTCGAAGTCATTCTCGGTGAGACGTCGCTGTACGCCGAGTCCGGCGGCCAGGATGCCGATCAGGGATCGATCATCGGCAACGGGTTCGATCTCGAGGTCCTCGACGTGCAGCGTCCGGTCGCTGGGCTGTGGAGCCACAAGGCGCAGGTCCGCACCGGAGAGGTCGCGGTCGGCGACGCGGCGACGACCATCGTCGACGCCGACTATCGTCGGGGCGCGACCCAGGCGCACTCCGCAACGCACCTCGTCAATGCCGCCCTTCGGGACATTCTCGGCCCGGAGGCGCTGCAGGCAGGTTCCTACAACAAGGCCGGGTATATGCGGCTCGACTTCTCATGGAGCCAGCCGATCTCGCCCACCACGCGCTCGGAGATCGAAGATGTCGTCAACACGGCGATCCGCTCGGACCTTCCCGTGTCGACACGCGTGCTCCCGCTGGCTGAGGCGAAGTCGCTCGGTGCCCAGGCGCTGTTCGGCGAGAAGTACGGCGCTGAGGTCCGAATGGTCGACATCGGCGGCCCGTGGTCTCGCGAGCTCTGCGGAGGCACGCACGTCGCGTCAAGCGCGCAGGTCGGTCTCGTCAACCTCGTCGGCGAACAGTCGGTCGGCTCCACCAACCGGCGGGTGGAGGCCCTCGTCGGCATCGAGGGCTTCCGAGACCTGGCCGCTGAGCGGGCCATCGTCTCACAGCTCTCCGCGGCCCTCAAGGCGCCGCGGTCCGATCTTCCACTCCGGGTCACCGGGCTGCTCGATGACCTCAAGGCCGCGCAGAAGCGGATCGCCGAGTTCGAGTCGGCGAGCCTCCAGCAGCGGATCCCGACGATCGTTCGCAACGTCGACGCCTCTGGGCCTGTCAGTGTGGTCGTCGAACAGGTCGAGGGGATCCGAAGTGCCGATGATCTGCGCACGCTGGTGACCGGTGTCCGCGGCGCACTCGGCACCGACCCGGCCGTCGTCGCCCTCGGCGCCATTGTGAACGAGAAGCCCGTTGTCATCGTGGCGACGAACGACGGCGCACGGCGTGCTGGGTTCCAGGCCGGCCCGCTCGCAAAGGAAGCTGCGACGATCCTCGGGGGCGGCGGCGGCGGCAAACCTGATCTCGCTCAGGGCGGTGGCGTCGATGCGCCCGCGCTGCCTCAAGCGCTTCGGGGGATCGCGGACCGGGTTCGAGGCTGACGGTGCGCACGGGGCGGCGGCTCGGAGTCGATGTCGGTCGGTCGCGGATCGGAGTCGCCGTGAGCGACCGCGACGGGCTTCTCGCAACACCCGTCGAGACGGTCCGGCGGCAGCGCGGCGCAGATGTCAGGCGCATCGCTGAACTGGCCGACGAGTACGACGTGCTCGAGATCGTCGTCGGTCTGCCGCTGTCCCTCTCCGGAGCCGAGACGGCATCCACGACGGATGCACGCTCATTCGCAGCCGAGCTCGCGCACCTTGGCCCGATCCGCTTGGTCGACGAACGCCTGTCGACGAAGTCCGCTCAGCAGGGCCTGCACGCCGCCGGTCGCACTATCAAAACGTCCCGGGCTGTGATCGACCAAGCCGCCGCTGTTATCATCTTGCAACACGCGCTCGACCACGAGCGCGCGAGCGGCACTCCTCCGGGTGCGTCGCTCACAGGACCGACCGGCGCTCCGTAACGCGTCATGCCACTGCCCGGCCCCCGACGAACGCATGATGTCGGAGATCCGCACTGCGGGCAGCGGACCCGATTCGACCACCCCGAGGAACGTTGGCTGACGAGCTAGATTGGCGCGCGATCATGGAGCCCGGCAACGACGCCGAGCGCACTGAACCGCACGGCGCTGCCGCACACAACGCACGTCCGGCGGCCGAACCGCCGTTGACGCGGCGCGAACTCCGTGCACGCGAGGCTGCGATGCAGGAAGCCGCCGAGCAGTCTGAGCAACCGTCCGTCGAATCCGCCCCATCCGCCGGGCTCTACGGCGCGCGCCCGCCGGCCGGGAACAACCGCCCCGACGGCGACGAAGCGACGCACGCACCCGGTTCCGCGCCGATCACGGGCCCAGACATGCGAACCGCAGCGACGTCCTCGGCCGCGCAGCCTGAGCCGGCGGTGGGCGACTCGCGCTCCTGGTTGCACCCGGACCTGCACGCCCTCTTCGGGCACGCCCAGGGGGAGGAGCCCGAGCAGGCCGCGGCGACGCCGGCCGAGGCCCGCAAGCCGGACGTGTTCCCGTTCGTTCACGACGACGCGGAGCGGTCTCCCGGGCCGGACCGCACCCGCGAGCCGAAGCGGGGACGGGGACGGTCCGGCACTGGACGTCGACGGCCGCGGGTCGGACTGATCGTGGGCCTCGTGCTGCTGCTCATCGTCGTCGGCGGAGGAGTGGGCGCGTATGCGGTCGCCGCGCCGAAGGTGCAGTCGATCATCAGCATGTTCAGCGGGCACAACACGGCCGACGCCGATTACAACGGCGATGGCACCGGCACGGTCACGATCACCATCAAAGAGGGCGACATCGGCTCGGACATCGCGACCACGTTGCACAAGGACGGCGTGACGGCATCCTACGGAGCGTTCTACAAGCTGCTCCTCGCGGCGCAGAACGTGCAGTTCCAGCCCGGCTCGTACACGCTCAAACATCACATGAGCGCGAAAGCGGCACTCGCTGCGCTGCAGAATCCCGCGAACCGCGTCGACAACTCGATCGTGATCCCTGAGGGGACCGTCCTCAAGACGATCGAGGCCAGTCTCGTGCAGAAGGCAGGCCTGTCGCAGTCGGCTGTCACGGCGGCTGCGAACAACATCAGCGCATACGGGCTGCCAGCGGGCGTGCAGAGCCTCGAGGGATGGCTCTTCCCGGCGACCTACCCGGTCAATCCGGGGTGGACGGCGCAGCAGTACTTCCAGGCGATGGTGCAGACGATGAAGACGCACCTGGATCAGGCCGGGGTCGCGCCCGCCGACCGTGAGCACGTCATCATCTTCGCGTCGCTGGTCCAGAAGGAGGCGGGCCAGGAGGCCGACTTCCCGAAGGTCGCCAGGGTGTTCCAGAACCGTCTCAACGCGAACATGTACCTGCAGTCGGACGCGACTGTCGCCTACGGTACGGGCAACACCGACCGAGTGACGACCACCGACGCGGAGCGGAACGACGCATCCAACCCGTACAACACGTACAAGCACCTGGGCCTGCCGCCTGGGCCGATCTCGAACCCCGGCGATGTCGCAATCGATGCGGTGCTGCATCCTGCGGACGGATCGTGGTTGTACTTCGTCACAGTGAACCTGCAGACCGGCGAAACGGTGTTCTCGGACACGCTCGCCGAGCACGAGCAGGCGGTCGCGCAGTTCCAGGCGTGGCTCCGAGCGCACCCCAGCTACCAGTGAGCCGGGCGGTCGACGCTCGCCCTTCGGCGGCATCGCCCGTGTGAAAGGATGAGGCTCATGCTTCGATGGTTGACCGCAGGGGAATCGCACGGTCCTGAGCTCGTCGCGATCATGGAAGGCCTCCCGGCCGGGGTGCCGGTCACGTACGACTGCATCCGAGAGGACCTCGCGCGGCGGAAGCTCGGCTACGGTCGGGGATCCCGCATGAAGTTCGAGCAGGACGAGCTCCACCTGTCGGGCGGGGTGCGCCACGGGTTCTCGCTCGGCAGCCCGATCGCGATCCGTATCGGCAACACCGAGTGGCCGAAGTGGGTCGAGGTGATGAGCGCGGAGCCGGTCGAACCGACGGAGATGTCCCGCGGGCGGAGCGCGCCGCTGACGAGACCGCGCCCCGGCCACGCCGACCTCGTCGGCATGCAGAAGTACGGCTTCGACGAGTCGCGCCCGATCCTCGAGCGCGCGTCGGCACGCGAGACTGCTGCGCGGGTGGCGCTCGGGGCCGTCGCCAAGGCATTTCTCGCGGAACTCGGCATCCGGTCCGTGAGCCACACGCTCCAGGTCGGCACGGTTCGCGTGCCCGACGACGCGCCGCTCCCCATGCCCACGGACGTGGACCGTCTCGACGACGACCAGCTGCGGTGTTTCGACGCAGCAACGAGCGCCGCGATGGTGACCGAGGTCGAAGCGGCGAAGAAAGACGGCGATACGCTCGGCGGGGTCGTCGAGGCGCTCTTCTACGGCGTCCCTCCGGGGCTTGGATCGCACGTGCATTGGGATCGACGGCTCGATGCCCGCATCGCCAACGCCGTCATGGGGATCCAGGCGATCAAGGGCGTGGAGATCGGCGACGGGTTCGCTACGGCAGGGCGGCGTGGGTCTGCGGCGCACGATGAGCTCTACCGAACCGATGGTGAGATCACGCGGTCGACCGACCGTGCCGGCGGCACGGAGGGCGGCATGTCGACCGGCACCGTGCTGCGCGTCCGCGCGGGGATGAAGCCGATCGCAACGGTGCCTCGGGCGCTCCACACGATCGATGTCGCGACCGGTGACGATGCTGCTGCGCATCATCAGCGGTCGGATGTGTGCGCGGTTCCGGCTGCGGGCGTCGTGGCGGAGGCAATGGTCGCGCTGGTTCTGGCCGATGCGGTTCTCGAGAAGTTCGGTGGCGACAGCGTCGCGGAGACGAAGCGCAACATGGAGGCCTACCTGGAGGCGATCCCGCCGACGCTTCGCTCCCACCGAGTGAGTGCGGACGACGTGCCTGCGGACACCGTTTCGGCATCGTGACCGGTGCGGCGCCGGTTGTGCTGATCGGCCCGATGGGGGCGGGAAAATCCTCGGTGGGGCGGAAACTCGCTCGACGTTTGGGTCTCGCGTTCATCGACACGGACCGCCGTATCGCAGCCGCCCACGGTCCGATTCCAACGATCTTCGCCGAGCGCGGTGAGTCTGTGTTCCGCGACCTCGAGGCGGGCGCCGTCCGCGACGCCATGCGCGACGGTGGTGTGATCGCGGTGGGCGGGGGCGCCGTCACGCACGAGGCGACGCGGGAGGCGCTCGTGGGAGCACGAATCGTCTTGCTCACCGTGTCGCAGGACGCGGTTGCCGATCGCATCCGGGGGAGTGACCGACCGCTGCTCGCCGCGGGCGGGCTCGACGCGTGGCAAACGATCCTCGACGAGCGCGCGGCGACCTACGCCTCCCTCGCGCATGTCGTCGTGGACACCTCTCGTCGACCGATGTCGGCTGTCGTCGACGAGATTCTGCAGTGGCTGGAAGAAGGACCCCGATGACCGAGACCCATGAAGCCGACGATGGTGTCGAGCGCGACGCCGTCCCTTCGGGTGCAGTGGAGCGCGATGTGACGGAGATCCGCGTCGGCGGCGCTGACGGCTACCCGGTGATCGTCGGGCATGGGGTGATCGATCAGGTGCCGGAACTCCTCGGCGCACGTGTCGCGAACGTCCTCATCGTGCACGCGCCGCCGCTTGCGGCCGTCGCAGAGCAGCTTCGATCCACGCTGAACGAGCGCGGGCGCACCGCGATCATCGCCGAGGTGCCGGATGCCGAGGCCGGCAAACGCGTCGAGGTCGCCGCCTTCTGCTGGCAGATCATGGGGCAGGCGGACTTCACGAGAACGGACGCGGTCATCGGGATCGGCGGGGGCGCGGTCACGGATCTGGCCGGATTCGTCGCGGCCACCTGGCTCCGCGGGGTTCAGTGGCTTGCCGTGCCGACCACCGTCCTCGGCATGGTGGATGCGAGTGTCGGCGGAAAGACGGGCATCAACACCAACGAGGGGAAGAACCTCGTCGGGTCGTTCTGGGCGCCTCGCGCCGTGCTCGCCGACCTCGAGTTGGTGCGAACGCTTCCGCGGAACGAGATCCTGACCGGTTTCGCCGAGATCGTGAAAGCCGGCTTCATCGCCGAGCCGGAGATCCTCGACATCATCGAACGCGATGTGGATCGCGCGACCGATCCGGGGACGCCCGAATTTCGGCGTCTCATGGAACTGGCCATCCGCGTCAAGGCTCGGGTCGTCTCGGCGGACTTCACGGAGCAGGGGCAGCGCGAGATCCTGAACTACGGGCACACGCTCGGGCACGCGATCGAGCACGCTGAGCGGTATCAGTGGCGGCACGGCGCGGCGGTGTCGGTCGGCCTCGTCTTCGTCGCCGAGCTCGCACGGCTGACCGGGCACCTGGACGATGCGACGGTCGATCGGCATCGAACGATCCTCGAGTCGCTCTCGCTGCCGACGACCTATCCGGCCGGACGGTGGGAGGGTCTCCTCGCAACGATGCAGCGCGACAAGAAGGCTCGTGCCGGGATGCTGCGCTTCATCATCCTCGACGGCCTCGCCAAGCCGATCGTCCTCGAAGGTCCGGAGCCGGCCCTCCTCTTCGCGGCGTACCAGGAGATCGCCAGCTAGGTCGCCCGGGAGAAATGTCAGCCCTGCGGGGAATGCTGGCTGCGTGCCCAATGCCATTCCTCGACTCTCGTCCTTCACCGCGCAGGCTGAGGATGACGCCGCTGATACCTTCGCGGCGCGGCGTCGCCGGTTCACGGAGTTGTTCCGCATCGCACTCAGGCACCGGCTGCTCCCGTTCGGCCGCCTCGACTTCTCGCGGAACCCAGCGACGAGCGATCTGCGGCGCAGTCAGGCCGAGCACGTGCGGTTGGCGCTCGAAGAGGCGGGTGGCGGGTTCGTGAAGATGGGCCAGTTGCTCTCGACGCGCGACGACCTGCTGCCGGAGGAGTGGATGGACGGGCTTGCGCACCTGCAGAAGAATGTGCGCCCTGCCGATCCGGACGCGATCCGCGCACTGCTCGAGCACGAACTCGGCGCTCCGGTGGACGACGTGTTCGCGTCGTTCGACCCACAGCCGGTAGCCGCGGCGTCGATCGCTCAAGTGCACCGCGCACGGCTGTCGGACGGCACGGGTGTTGCCGTGAAGGTGCAGCGGCCCGGAATCGGGCCGGTCGTTCGTCGGGATGTCGCGATCGCGCTCCGCATCACCCGACTGATCGCGCGGAGCTCACCGCAGGCGCGGCAGATCGGCGTCGAGGACGTCGCGGTGCAGTATGCAGCCGACCTCATCCGGCAGATCGACTTCCGGCAGGAGCTGACAAACCTCCTCGGCCTGCGCGCCAACCAGCTGCGCAGCGCCCGCGCGGACGAGGTCCGGCTTCCGGCCGCGTATCCCGCCCTCTCGAGCGCGAAAGTGCTCGTCATGGAGTTCCTCGAAGGCGACACCCTCAGTGCGATTCGGGCGACCGGCGGCAAGCGCGACCTCGACGAGCCGATGCGCAACGTGCTGCGCGCGTTCCTGCGCCAGATCGTGTTCGACGGGCTGTACCACGCGGACCTGCATCCGGGAAACATCATCCTGCTCCCGGACGGCACGCCGGCGCTGATCGATTTCGGCTCGTCCGGGAGGCTCGACCTCGCCATCCGAGACACCGTCCAGGAGCTGCTCCTCGCCTACCTGCAGGGTGACACGCAGGGCGTCGCCGACGGAATTCTGCGCATGGCCCCCCTCCCGGACCCGCAGGACGAGGACGGCTTTCGCCGGGACGTCTCCCGCTTCGTGACGAACGAGCTCGGTCCCGGCGCGCGGATCGGGGTCGAGACGGTTGACGCGGCGGTGGACATGTTCGCGGGGTATCGGCTGCGGGTCCCGGCGGACTTCGTGGCTGCCGCGCGCGGGCTGGCGATCTTCGAAGGCACGCTTCGATCGCTGTCGCCCGACTTCGACCTGCTCGAGGAGTCGCGCACGCTTGCCGTCGAACAGGTGCGCGACCAGCTGCGTCCGGCGACGATCGGTCGACTCGTCGGCCGCGAAGTGCTCGGCGTCGTGCCCGCGCTGCGTCGGCTTCCGCGTCGCATCGATCGGGTCGGGGACGCACTCGAGCGCGGGAACCTCTCGATCAACATCCGGCTTTTCGGGGATCGCCGGGATCGACGGCTCGTTGCGGGGCTGATCCGTCGGATTCTGCTCGTGGTGTTCGGTGCCGGCGCGGGACTGCTCGCGCTGGTCTATCTGGCGCGTCCGATCACGCACGGGGTGATCTCAAGCGCGACGGCGGGCTTCCTGCTCGCGGGCGCAGCCGCGGTGCTGCTCGTCTGGGCGGGAGTCGATGCCGCTCGCGCACGTCGAGACCGATGAGCGCCACGATCGCGGCGAGGTCCGCCGGCAGATCGGGTACGGCTGGACGCGGACCCGGTCCGCTACACTCGTTCGGGGCTTTCGCAGCCCTCTCTCGTGCGCGACGCTCGGCGTCCGCTGTTCACAACACCATCGAACGGATCTGCAGCCCCATGGCGACTACCAACGACATCAAGAACGGCGCGGTACTCAACCTGGACGGCCAACTCTGGTCCGTGGTCGAGTTTCAGCACGTCAAGCCGGGCAAGGGCGGCGCGTTCGTTCGGACGAAGATGAAGAACGTCGTTTCCGGCAAAGTCGTGGACCGCACCTTCAACGCCGGAACGAAGATCGACTTCGCCACGGTCGACCGTCGCGACTACCAGTACCTGTACACCGACGGCGACGGGTACGTCTTCATGGACACCGACACCTATGACCAGGTCACGATCCCTGCGGCCACCGTCGGCGACGCGAAGAACTTCCTGCTGGAGTCCGCGACGGTCACGATCGCGATGAACGAGGACAACCCGCTCTACGTCGAGCTGCCCGCGAGCGTTGTCATGGAGATCACCTACACCGAGCCCGGCCTGCAGGGCGACCGATCGACGGGCGGCACGAAGCCGGCGACCGTCGAGACGGGCTACCAGATCCAGGTGCCGCTGTTCCTCGAGACCGGCACCAAGGTGAAGGTCGACACCCGCGACGGCAGCTATCTCGGCCGCGTCAACGACTGAGCGACCCCGATGAGTGCGAGGTCGAAGGCGCGAAAGCGCGCGCTCGACATGCTGTACATCGCGGAGGTCCGCGAGCTCCCCATCGACGACGTCCTCGCAACCGAGACCGTTCGGCATCTCGATCAGCCGGAACGGTCATCGAGCTGGGACTACGCCCGGACGATCGTGAGCGGCGTTGCAGAGATGCGTGCCGACATCGATCGGATCATCGTCGAACACGCACAAGGGTGGTCCATCGGGCGCATGCCGGTGCTTGACCGCTGCATTCTGCGGATGGGCGTGTGGGAGATCCGGTGCAACGCGGAGGTTCCGAACCCGGTGGCGATCGCTGAAGCGGTCGAGCTCGCGCAGTCGCTGTCCACCGAGGAGTCGGCCGGGTTCGTCAACGGTGTGCTCGCCGCGGTCGCGGGGCTCCCGAAACGCGCGGCCGTGGCCGACGCGTCGAACGATTCGCTAAGCTAACCGAGAACGCATCCTTTAATGCCGTCCAGCGAGGCGGGGAAGGAGGTCGGTATGAGTCCGCGGACAGTGCTCGGACAAGCCGATATCTCGCGCGCCCTTCGGCGCATCGCTCATGAAATCGTCGAGGCCAATCACGGTGCCTCCGATGTCGTCCTGCTCGGCGTTCCGACGCGTGGCGTGACGCTCGCCGAGCGGATCGGACGGGTGCTCGCCGAGATCGAGCCGGGCTGGAGCGCCGAACCCGAGACGGCCGCCGACCGTGTCGGCGCGCTCGACGTCACGCTGCATCGCGACGATCTCGGGCGCGGCCTCGGGCGTGCCCCGCACCGGACCGTCATTCCGGCCGGCGGTATCGACGGCAAGGTCGTCGTGCTGGTCGACGACGTCCTCTTCTCCGGACGAACGGTCCGGGCGGCGCTCGACGCCATTCAGAACGTGGGTCGGCCGCGTGCTGTCCGCCTCGCCGTGCTCGTCGACCGCGGGCACCGTGAGCTCCCCATCCGTGCGGATCACGTCGGGAAGAACCTGCCGACTGCCGCGGATGAGCGGATCTCCCTCCACCTGGTCGAGACCGACGGCGCGGACGAAGTGATCATCGAAAGCGGCCGCGGCGAGCAGGGCGGACACCGATGACCCAGCACCTGCTCTCGACGAGCGACCTGAGCGCCGCGGACGCGCTCACGATCCTCGATGTCGCCGAGGAGATGTCGGACGTCACCACGCGGGAGGTCCGGAAGCTCCCGGCGCTCCGCGGCAAGACCGTCGTGAACCTGTTCTTCGAGGACTCCACGCGAACGCGCATCTCCTTCGAGGCTGCTGCGAAGCGGCTGTCGGCCGACGTCATCAACTTCCAGGCGAAAGGCTCGAGCGTCTCCAAGGGCGAGTCACTGAAGGACACGGTCCAGACGCTCGGCGCCATGGGCGTCGACGGGGTGGTCATCCGCCATCCAGCATCTGGCGCGCCACGCGTGCTCGCGGACAGCGGATGGATCGATGCCGCCGTCGTGAATGCGGGCGACGGCACGCACGAGCATCCGACGCAGGCCCTCCTCGACGCGTTCACGATCCGGCGTCGTCTGCACGGCGCCGCGTCGCGCGGCTCCTGGCTCGACGGCGTTCGTGTGCTCATCGTGGGTGACGTTCTGCACAGCCGCGTCGCGCGGAGCAACGCCTGGTTGCTGCGGACGCTCGGGGCGTCTGTGACGTTCGTCGCGCCTCCGACGCTGCTGCCGTCGGTCGACGCGCCGTTCGGCGCAGTGGTTGAGCACGACCTCGATCGCGCGATCGCTGGGCGCCCCGACGTCGTGATGATGCTCCGCATCCAACAGGAGCGCATGCACGACGCTTTCTTCCCGAACCCGCGTGAATACAACCGGCACTACGGGCTGACCGCGGAGCGTCTCGCGCAGCTGGACGAGCGCGCACTCGTGATGCATCCGGGTCCGATGAACCGGGGCCTGGAGATCGCGTCCGTCGCAGCGGACGACCATCGCTCGACCGTGATCGAGCAGGTCGCGAACGGCGTGTCGGTTCGCATGGCGGTGCTCTACCTCGCGCTGACCGGAGGCTGGAGCGATCGTGGTGACGACACCGAACCCCGACAGGAGGCCCTCGCATGACCGGCTATCTCATCGCAGGCGCGACGCTCCCGGACGGGACGCGCGCTGACCTCAAGCTGGAGGGCAGGGTCATCACCGCGGTCGGTGTCGGCCTCGACCAGGGTGGCGCCGAGCGGGTCGATGCCGACGGTCTTCTCGCGCTGCCGGGGCTCGTCGACCTGCACACACATCTTCGGGAGCCGGGCTTCGAAGCATCGGAAACCGTGCTCACGGGCACGCAGGCCGCGGCGGCGGGCGGGTACACCGCGGTCTTCGCGATGGCGAACTCCTCGCCGGTGGCCGATACCGCGGGCGTCGTGGAGCAGGTGCAGGCACTGGGGGACCGCGCCGGGTATGCGACCGTGCGGCCGATCGGTGCGGTGTCGCAGGGTCTTCGCGGCGAGCAGCTCTCCGAGATCGGCGCGATGGCGACGTCGCGTGCGCGGGTGACCGTCTTCTCGGATGACGGATTCTGCGTCGCCGATCCACTGCTCATGCGGCGCGCGCTGGAATACATCAAGGGCTTCGGCGGCGTGCTCGCGCAGCACGCTCAAGAGCCGCGCCTCACGGTCGGCGCTCAGATGAACGAGGGTCGGCTCTCCGCCGAGCTCGGGCTCGCGGGGTGGCCGGCGGTCGCGGAGGAGTCGATCATCGCCCGTGATGTCCTCCTCGCCGACCACGTCGGCGCACGGCTCCACGTCTGCCACGTATCGACCGCGGGCAGCGTCGACGTCATCAGGTGGGCGAAGGCCCGCGGTATCGCCGTGACGGCAGAGGTCACGCCGCATCACCTCCTGCTCACCGAGGAGCTCATCGCCGGGAGCACGGACGCGCCTGGCTATGACGCACGCTTCAAGGTGAATCCGCCGCTGCGCCGCCGGGAGGACGTGGAAGCGCTCCGAGCAGCGCTGGCAGACGGAACGATCGACATCGTGGCGACGGATCACGCGCCGCACCCCGCCGAGGCGAAGGAGTGTGAGTGGCCGGCGGCGGCGAACGGCATGGTCGGTCTGGAGTCCGCACTCCGTGTCGTGCACGCGTCCGTCGTCGCCGACGGTCGGCTCGACTGGGCGGACGTGGCACGGGTCATGTCGGCCGCCCCTGCGCGCATCGGACGACTCGCGGGCCACGGTCAGCCGATCGCGGTCGGCGCGCCGGCAGAGCTGACCCTGTACGACCCGAGCACGCGAGACACCGCATTCGACACCGGGGATCTCGCTGGTCGCTCGAGGAACTCCCCGTACCTCGGCATGGCATTGGCGGGTCGGGTCGTCGCGACCTTCCACGGCGGCGCGCCGACGGTGCTCGACGGTGTGCTCCAGGACCCGGAGCGGGTGGCGGAGGCGGGACGCGCCTCCCACCAGCAGGGTGACAGCGACATCGTCGCGGGAGCGGGCGCATGAGGTTCGTCTGGGCCGGCCTGTTTTTGGTCCTGACGATCGCGCTGTTCGTGGCGCTGGCCCGGACATGGCGCGCGCGGACGCGTCGGCAGGCAGCGCTGGTGCCCCCGATGCCGGTTCCCACCACCATCGGGCCGGTCCTCAGCGCTTTCGACGGGTTCGTGGTCGCGACGACGTTCGCCGACGCTCCGCTCGAGCGCGTGAGCGCCGGGGGTCTCGGTTTCCGTGCGCGCGGTGGATTCCGGACGCACCGGGAGGGCGTGGTGCTCGTGATCGCGGGCGTCGCGGATCGCTTCATCCCGATGCCATATCTGCGTGGAGCGGATCGCGCGAACGTCGCGATCGACCGTGTCGTCGAACCCGGGGGGCTGGTGCGTCTGCGATGGACGGCGACCGGCGCCGCCGGAGCGACGGACCTCGACACCTACTTCCGATTCCCGCAGGGGGACGCCGCAGCGATGGCGGCCCTCCGGGAGCTTCTCGGCGACACGGACGCCGAACCGACGACCAGCCCGGACCGGCAGCACACGCCGGGTGAAGGAGAGCAGCAGTGATGACACGTGAACGGGCCGTTCTGGTCCTCGAGGACGGCACGCGGTACGAGGGGTGGGCGTACGGCGCACGAGGGCGAACGCTCGGCGAAGTGGTGTTCGCGACCGGCATGACCGGCTACCAGGAGACGCTGACCGACCCGTCGTACGCCGGTCAGATCGTCGTGCAGACCGCACCGCACATCGGTAACACCGGCGTGAACGACGAGGACCCGGAGTCCCGCCGGATCTGGGTCGCCGGATATGTCGTGCGCGACCCGAGCCGCATGGTCTCGAACTGGCGGGCGACCGCGCCGCTCGACGAGCATCTCGTGCGCGACGGCGTGGTGGGGATCTCCGGGATCGACACACGCGCGCTCACCCGGCGCATCCGCGATGTCGGCGCGATGAAGGGCGGCATCTTCAGCGGTCCCGATGCGGGCCTCGACGACGCTGCGCAGCTGCAGATGGTCAGAGAGCAGGACGGGATGGCCGGAAAGAACCTGTCCGCCGCAGTTTCGACGACAGACGAATACGTGCTGGAGGCCGAAGGCGAGCTCGTCGGCCGTCTGGCAGTGCTCGACCTCGGGGTCAAGCTCTCGACGCTGCGCTACCTGGCCGCGCGGGGCTTCGAGGTGCATGTGCTTCCGCAGGACGTGTCCATCGAGCGGATCCGCGAGCTCGACCCGCTCGCGCTGTTCTATTCGAACGGCCCGGGAGATCCCTCCGCATCCGACGCACAGGTCGAGCTCCTCCGTGAGAACCTGCGTGACGGCCGGCCGTTCTTCGGTATCTGCTTCGGCAACCAGCTCCTCGGCCGCGCGCTCGGATTCGGCACGTACAAGCTGCCGTTCGGCCACCGCGGGATCAACCAGCCGGTGTTCGACACGCTCACAGGCACCGTCGAGATCACGAGCCAGAACCACGGGTTCGCGGTCGACGCGCCGATCGGCGACGTGGTCGAGTCACCACTCGGCTTCGGCCGCGTGGAGGTCTCGCACTTCTCGCTGAACGACAACGTCGTGGAGGGGCTCCGAGCGCTTGACGTTCCGGCCTTCAGCGTCCAGTACCATCCGGAGGCCGCGGCCGGTCCGCACGATTCCATGTACCTGTTCGATCGATTCCGGGACATGGTCGTCGCCCGACGCGACGGCATCCCGCTCGACGCGGCGACCGCCGCCGCGACCACTCCCGCAGCCGACACGACCACCGGAAGCAGCAACTGATGCCAAAGCGCGACGACATCTCCTCCGTCCTCGTCATCGGGTCCGGCCCGATCGTCATCGGCCAGGCCGCCGAGTTCGACTACTCCGGCACGCAGGCGTGTCGGGTGCTCCGGGCTGAGGGCGTGCGGGTCATCCTCGTGAACCCGAACCCGGCGACGATCATGACGGACCCCGACTTCGCCGACGCCACCTACATCGAGCCGATCACCACCCCGTCGCTCGAGGAGATCATCCGCATCGAACGTCCTGACGCGGTCCTCCCGACGCTCGGCGGTCAGACCGCCCTGAACGCGGCGATCGCCCTCGACAAGGCCGGCATCCTCGAGAAGTACGGTGTCGAGTTGATCGGCGCGAAGGTCGACGCGATCCAGCGCGGCGAGGACCGGCAACTGTTCAAGCAGCTGGTCATCGAGTCCGGGGCGGACGTGGCGCGCAGCCACATCGCCCACACGCTGGACGAGGCGAAGGAGTTCGCGAAGGATCTCGGCTATCCGCTCGTGATCCGCCCGTCGTTCACCATGGGCGGGCTCGGCTCCGGCTTCGCCTACACCGAGGCGGAGCTGGTGCGCATGGTCGGCGATGGCCTCCACTCCTCGCCGACCTCGGAGGTCCTGCTCGAAGAGTCCATCCTCGGCTGGAAAGAGTACGAGCTCGAGCTGATGCGCGACAACGCCGACAACACGGTCGTGGTCTGCTCGATCGAGAACGTCGACCCGGTCGGAGTCCACACCGGCGACTCGATCACCGTTGCTCCCGCGCTGACGCTCACGGATCGCGAGTACCAGCACATGCGCGACATCGGCATCGACATCATCCGTCGGGTCGGCGTCGACACCGGCGGCTGCAACATCCAGTTCGCCATCGACCCGTCGAACGGGCGGATCATCGTCATCGAGATGAACCCGCGTGTCTCCCGGTCCAGCGCGCTCGCCTCGAAGGCGACAGGCTTCCCGATCGCGAAAATCGCCGCGAAGCTCGCGATCGGGTACCGGCTGGACGAGATCCCGAACGACATCACGCGGAAGACGCCCGCGAGCTTCGAGCCGACGCTCGACTACATCGTCGTGAAGACCCCCCGCTTCGCATTCGAGAAGTTCCCGGCAGCGGACTCGACGCTCACCACGACGATGAAGAGCGTCGGCGAGGCGATGGCGATCGGGCGGAACTACACGCAGGCGCTGCAGAAGTCGCTCCGCAGCCTGGAGAAGCGCGGGTCGAGCTTCCACTGGGACACCCCGGCCGATCAGCTCGACAAGGAGGCGCTCGTCGCCCTGGCCGCACGGCCGACGGACGGCCGCATGGTCACCGTGCAGCAGGCCCTGTTCGCAGGCGCGACGGTCGCGGAGATGTTCGCGTCGACGGGCATCGACCCCTGGTTCCTCGACCAGATCGCGCTCATCAACGAGGTTGCCGCCGAGGTGCGGAACGCGGAGACGCTCGACGCCGACCTCCTGCGCTGGTCGAAGGACCACGGGTTCAGCGATGCGCAGCTTGCTGCCCTCCGGCGAAGCCGGGGCGGCACGGAGGCCGGAGTCACCGAGTCGGACATTCGCACCCTCCGTCACGGGTTCGGGATTCGTCCCGTGTTCAAGACCGTGGACACGTGCGCCGGTGAATTCCCCGCGCTCACGCCGTACCACTACTCGTCGTACGACACCGAGACCGAGGTCGCCGCGAGCGACCGCCGGAAGGTGATGATCCTCGGGTCCGGGCCGAACCGGATCGGCCAGGGTGTCGAGTTCGACTACTCGTGCGTCCACGCATCGTTCGCGCTCGCGGACGCGGGCTTCGAGACGATCATGATCAACTGCAACCCGGAGACGGTGTCCACCGACTACGACACCTCGGACCGTCTGTACTTCGAGCCGCTCACCACGGAGGACGTGCTCGAGGTGATCCATGCCGAGTCGCGATCGGGAGAGGTCGTCGGCGTCATCGTGCAGCTCGGCGGTCAGACCGCCCTCGGACTCGCGAAGCCGCTGGAGGCAGCTGGCGTGCCGATCCTCGGGACGAGCCCGGCCGCGATCGATCTCGCCGAGGAGCGCGGTCTGTTCGCCGGCATCCTTGAGGACGCCGGTATCCTGGCGCCGCGGAACGGCACGGCGCACGACCTGTCGAGCGCGTCCGCCGTTGCCGAGGAGATCGGGTATCCGGTGCTCGTGCGTCCGTCGTACGTGCTCGGCGGCCGCGGCATGGAGATCGTGTACGACTCGGCTGCGATGGCGGACTACTTCGATCGCATCGCCGATCAGGCGATCATCGGCCCGGAGCAGCCGCTCCTCGTGGACCGGTTCCTGGACGACGCCGTCGAGATCGACGTCGACGCCCTGTACGACGGTGACCGCCTCTACATCGGCGGCGTGATGGAGCACATCGAGGAGGCCGGCATCCATTCCGGCGACTCATCGTGCACGCTTCCTCCGGTCGGTCTCGGGCGCTCGGAGATCGACGCCGTCGTCGCGGCGACGGAGCAGATCGCCGCGGGTGTCGGCGTGCGCGGGCTGCTCAACGTGCAGTTCGCGATCGCAGCGGGCGTGCTCTACGTGCTCGAGGCGAACCCGCGGGCGAGCCGCACCGTTCCGTTCGTGTCGAAGGCGCTGGGGATCCCGCTGGCGAAGGCTGCGAGCCGCATCATGGTCGGCGCGTCGATCGCCGACCTCATCGAGGAGGGCCTGCTGCCGGCACGTGACGGCGCGGTCGTTCCGATGGAGGCCCCGGTCGCGGTGAAGGAAGCGGTCCTGCCCTTCCGTCGCTTCCGGACTGTGGACGGCGAGGTCGTCGACAGCGTTCTCAGCCCCGAGATGCGATCCACCGGCGAGGTCATGGGCATCGACCGCGACTTCCCGCGTGCCTTCCTGAAGAGCCAGGACGCTGCGTACGGCGGCCTCCCGACGTCGGGCACGGTATTTGTGAGCGTCGCGGACACGGACAAGCGCGCGATCGTCCTTCCCGTCCATCGCCTCGCGCAGCTCGGCTTCACGATCATCGCCACGGAGGGCACCGCCGAGGTGCTTCGCCGGAACGGCATCGCCGTGTCGGTCGTCGGAAAGTACAGCGAGGGTGGCGAGAGCGTCGTCGACCTGCTCGCGCAGAACGCCGTGGACATCGTGATCAACACGCCGTCCGGAGCTGCCGGACGCGCGGACGGGTACGAGATCCGTGCGGCGACCGTCGCGGCCGACAAGCCGCTCTTCACCACGATCGCGCAACTCGGCGCGGCGGTGGCGGCGATCGAGACGATCGGCACCCCGCACACGGTGCGGAGCCTGCAGGACTACGCACTCGAACGAGCGTCGTGGTGACCGACGCCGTCGGCGATGCAACACCTGCGCGCGCATCGTTCGGCGCGCGGCTCGCTGAGGCGATGCGGCGTCGATCCCCACTCTGCGTGGGGATCGACCCGCACCCGTCCATTCTCGAGGCATGGGGGCTGCGGGCCGATCGCGACGGTCTGGAGGCGTTCGGTCGCCTCCTCGTCGACGCTGCAGCCGGTCGCGCCGCCGTCGTGAAGCCGCAGGTGGCGTTCTTCGAACGCGCCGGCGCTGCTGGATTCGAGGCGCTCGCCCGGATCATCGATCACGCGCACGCGTCGGGTCTCCTCGTCATCGCGGACGCGAAGCGGGGCGACATCGGCACGACCGCGGCCGCGTACGCCGACGCGTGGCTGAATCCCGCCGGCGCGTTCCACGCCGACGCGGTGACGCTGTCGCCGTATCTCGGGTTCGGATCCCTTGCCGGTTCGATCGACGCTGCGCGCGAATGGGGGAGCGGCGTGTTCGTGCTCGCCGCGACGAGTAACCCCGAGGGTCGCCCGGTGCAGACAGCGATTGCTGCGACATCGGAGGTTCCGGGTCGGACCGTCGCGGCCGGTATCGTTGCTCAGGTGGCGGCGGCGAACACGATCGAACTGGACAGCGGGGCCGACGCGGCCACTGGTCAGCCCGGGGCGAGTGCGCTGGGTTCGATCGGCCTGGTGCTCGGTGCCACCCTCGCCCTCGACGAGTACGGACTCGATCTCGATACGCTCGGCCCGACCCCGGTGCTCGCACCCGGGTTTGGAGCGCAGGGAGCGCGCATCGAGGCGTTGCGCCTCCGGTTCGGCGGCGCCGCGGGTCGGGTGCTCGTGAGCGAGTCGCGCGGCATCACCGATGCCGGACCGTCGAGTCTCGGCGCGGCGGTGCAGGACCGCGTGGAGCGGATCGCGGCGGCGCTCGGATGACGACCACGGGGGACCATCAGCCGACGGCAGGGCCTGCGGCGCGTCGTGGGGCGCCCCCGGAGGTCGACCGGGCTGCGGCCGCCCGAGCCGCTGTGGCGGCGCGCCGGGCACGAGCGACGGTGAAGTCCGCGGTAGCCGACGGTCGACGAACGCCGCTCGCGGTCGCGCAGGCCGCGTGGCGAACGCCCGCAGATGCGACGAACCACGCGGAGCGCAGCCTGCGTGTGCGCGATCTGCTGACGAGTATCCCGGGCATCGGGCCCGCACGAGCAGACGCGGTGATGGGTGAGCTTCGGATCGCACGATCGAAGCGTCTCGGCGGGGTGGGCGCTCGGCAGCGGTCTGCGTTGGCCGATTGGCTCGCGGCGCGGTCCGGGGCCAGGCGGAGGCAATCCCGTCTCGTGGTGCTCGCCGGTCCGACAGCCGTCGGGAAAGGCACCGTGAGCGCCTACATCCGCGATCACCACCCCGAGGTGATGCTCAGCGTGTCGGCCACAACACGGGCGCCCCGACCGGGCGAGGTCGATGGCGTCCACTACTACTTCGTCTCCGATGCCGAGTTCGACCGGATGATTCGGGAGCGCGAACTCCTCGAGTGGGCGACCGTGCACAACTCATACCGCTACGGGACCCCGCGTCCACCGATCGATCGCGCCCTCGACCAGGGCAAGCAGGTCATGCTCGAGATCGATCTGCAGGGGGCCCGGCAGGTTCGCACGGCGATGCCCGACGCGCTTCTGGTGTTCCTCCTCCCGCCGTCGTGGGACGAACTCGTCCGCCGACTCATCGGTCGTGGCACCGAGGACGCACCGGAGCAGCAGCGGCGCCTCGAAACGGCGAAGGTCGAACTCGCCGCGCAGGACGAATTCGACGTCAAGGTGGTGAACTCGGATGTCGCGACCGCCGCGGGCGAGGTCGTAGACTTGTTCACCGCGCCGTGAAACGGCGCCCCACGACCACCGCGTGACGCGTGTTCGCTGCGCGCGACTGTAAGGAGACCCCATGGCCGACCGTTCCCAGGGCATCATCGACCCGCCCATCGACGACCTCCTCGCCAAGGTGGAGTCCAAGTACGCCCTCGTGATCTTCGCATCGAAGCGCGCTCGGCAGATCAACGACTACTACGCCGATCTGCACGAGGGGTCCCTGTTCGACAACGTCGGCCCGCTCGTCGACTCGACGATCGATGACAAGCCGCTCACCGTGGCGCTGCACGAGATCAACGAGGACAAGCTCGTTCTGACGCCGCGTACGCCGACCGTCTGAACCGGTGAGCACACCAGCGCTTCGCCTGTTCACCTCGGAATCGGTGACGGAAGGCCACCCCGACAAGATCTGCGATCAGATCTCCGACCGTATTCTCGACGCGCTGCTCGAAGCCGACCCGCTGAGCCGAGTCGCGGTCGAGACGCTCGTCACGACGGGCCTCGTGCATGTCGCGGGAGAGGTCACGACGTCCGGCTACGTCGACATCCCGACGATCGTGCGCGACGTCATCACGTCCATCGGCTACAACTCGTCCGAGGTCTCGTTCGATGGCCGGACCTGCGGTGTCGAGGTCTCGATCGGCGCGCAATCGCCCGATATCGCTCAGGGCGTCGACGACGCGCTCGAGTCCCGATCGGGTCATGCGCTCGATCCGCTCGATCGGCAGGGCGCCGGCGATCAGGGCATCATGTTCGGGTACGCCACGAACGAGACACCCGAGTACATGCCGGTGTCGATCTGGCTCGCGCACCGGCTCGCGGAGCGGCTCGCCGAGGTCCGGAAGACCGGGCTCCTGACCTATCTCCGCCCAGACGGCAAGACGCAGGTCACCGTGGGCTACGACGGCACCGTGCCGCGCACTGTCGAGACCGTCGTGCTCTCGACGCAGCACGCACCGACCGTGACCCTCGAGCAGCTCACCGCAGACATCGAGACGCACGTGATCCGTCCCGTCCTCGATCTCGTCGCGCTCGACGCATCGCACGTGAACATCATCGTGAATCCGACCGGTCGCTTCGAGATCGGCGGTCCGCAGGGTGACGCAGGGCTGACCGGCCGGAAGGTGATCGTCGACACCTATGGGGGCGCCTCCCGACACGGTGGCGGCGCCTTCAGTGGGAAAGACCCGTCCAAGGTGGACCGCTCCGCCGCCTACGCGATGCGGTGGGTGGCGAAGAACGCCGTCGCCGCGGGGCTCGCTGACCGACTCGAGGTGCAGGTCGCGTACGCGATCGGTCGCGCTGCTCCCGTCGGCCTGTACGTCGAGTCGTTCGGCACCGGACACGTCGACGACGAGACGATCACGCGAGCGATCACCGAGGTCTTCGACCTTCGCCCTGCAGCGATCATCCGCGACCTCGACCTGCTGCAACCGAAGTACGCGCAGACCGCGACCTATGGACACTTCGGCCGCGAGCTTCCCGGGTTCACGTGGGAGTCGCTCGACCGGGTCGACGCGCTCCGTCAGGCTGCAGGGCTCGTCTCCGCGACCGTCTGAGCGGTGCTGCCGTGTCCGCCCGGGTAGCGCGGGTCGTTCTCGACTCGCCCCTCCCGCAGCTCGATCGTCTGTTCGACTATCGGGTTCCGGACGAGTTCGTCGCGGACTGCGCTCCGGGCGTACGGGTTCGCGTGCCGTTGCGGACGGGGAATCGGATCGCTGATGGGTTCGTCATCGAACTGGTCGACGAGGCGTCGTTCCCGGGCGACCTCAGTCCGATTGAAGCGGTCGTATCGCCGGTGTCGGTCCTTGCTCCGGAGGTGTGGGCGCTCGCGCGAGCGGTGGCAGACCGCTCAGCCGGTGTCGCGAGCGACGTGCTGCGCCTCGCGGTCCCGCCGCGCCAGGTCCGTGTTGAGCGAGCATTCCTCGCTCGCGATACCGGAGTGGAGCCGCCGCTGCCACGCGCGCCGACGATCAGCGGCTATGGGTCGGGCCTCGATACGGTGATCGCCAGCGGCGGTCGCGCCGCCGTCGCGCCGATCCCGCATCCTGTGGCGCTGCCGGATGACGCCGGTTGGGTTCCCGGTTGGAGCCGCACCATGGCGGAGGCCGCGGCCGTGACGGTCGCCGGCGGCCGCACCGCGATTCTGGCGGTTCCCGACTTCCGGGATGTTGCGGCCGTCGAACGCGCGGTCCTGCAGTTCGTCGGTGCGGACCGCGTTGTGCGGTTCGACGCGAAGCAGACGAACGGGCAGCGCGCGAAGGCGCTGCTCATCGCTCGGACGCGGGCGGTCGTCGTCGTCGGCAGCCGGTCGGCGCTCTATGCGCCCGCGGCGTCGCTCGGACTCATCGCGATGTGGGACGACGGGGATCCGTCATTCGCCGAGCAGCGAGCGCCATATGCGCACGGCCGGGATGTCGCGCTCGTTCGGACCGCACAGACCGGTGCGAGCCTCCTGCTCTTTGCGCACGCTCGGAGTACGGACGCCGAGCGCCTCGTCGAGATGGGGTGGATGATCGATCTCCGCCCGGACCGCCCGCGCGCGCCGGCGGTCATCCCGACGGCGACGCAGACCGCGGCGGAAGGCTACGCCGCACGCGCTCGGATCCCGAGCACCGCGTGGCAGGCCGCGCGCGCAGCGAGCGCGGACGGACCGGTTCTCGTGCAGGTCGCCAGTCCGGGATTCGCCACGGGCGTCGTCTGCTCGACCTGCGGACACCGCGCGTCGTGCGCGCGGTGCGGCGGTCCGCTCCGGACGCGCACCCGATCCGCCATCCCGCAGTGCCGATTCTGCGGCGCACTGGCCGTCGGGTTCCAGTGCCCCGAATGCGGTGGCACCCGACTCACCGTGGTCGGGAACGGCGCGGAGCGGACGGCCGATGAACTCGGGCGCGCGTTCCCTGGGACCCGCATCATCGTCGCGGATGGCGAGCGCCCGGTCGAAGTCGTGCCGGACCGGCCGTCGATCGTCGTCGCAACCCGCGGCGCGGAGCCGTTCGTGGACGGCGGGTACGGCTGTGTGCTGCTGCTCGACGGTGATCGAATGCTCGCGCGCGAAGGGCTGCGCGTGCAGGAGGACGTGCTCCGAATCTGGTCGAACGCTGTCGCGCTCGCTCGACCTGGAGCGCAGACGTTCCTCGTCGGGGTCGCGGGTCCCCTCGCAACGGCGATGGCGACGTGGCGGCTCGATACGCCAGCCCGCGATGAGTTGACTGATCGTCGTGCCCTGCTCTTTCCGCCGGCGGTGCGAGTCGCGACGCTCACCGGCACCGATGCAGCGGTGACCGCCGCGATCGAAGCACTCGGCGATGCCGCGGTGGGGCCCGTCCTCGGGCCGGTTCCCGCCGACGGGGACGCCGGTGCCGTCCGCGCAATCGTCCGGTTTCCATATGCGCACGGGCCCGAGGTCGCAGCGACCCTCAAGGCCGAGGTGATCCGGCGCTCATCCACACGACGAGTCGTGAACGGCGGAGCGCGTCGGCGAGCGGCCCCTACACTCAGGGTGCGGCTCGACGACATCGAACCGTTCCTGTGATTCGTTCTCACGAACCGAGCCCGGCCGGGTGCTCGATGCGGGGAGCGGCACCGATCCACGTTCCCGTCCGGAAGGACTCATGCGCCTCATCGTCGCCGGTTCGCCCAATGCTGCGGTCCCCACGCTCCGACGCCTCGCCGAGCAGCATGAGGTTGTCGCGGTGCTGACGCGACCGCCGACCCCGCACGGGCGGAAACGCGTCCTGACGCCGACGCCGGTCGCGGACGTCGCGCGCGAGCTCGAGATCCCGCTGATCGAGGCGCAGCGCGTCGACGCGGACGTGGTCGCACGACTCCGGGACCTCGACGCCGACCTCGGCGTCATCGTGGCGTACGGCGCGCTGCTCCGCCGAGCCGCGCTCGATGCGCCGCGCCAGGGCTGGATCAACCTGCATTTCTCGGCGTTGCCCGAGTGGCGCGGCGCGGCCCCGGTCCAGCGGGCCGTGATGGCGGGTGCGTCAGCAACGGCTGCCACGGTGTTCCAGCTCGTCGAGGAGCTTGACGCCGGGCCGATCTTCGCCGCCGAACCATTCGCGATTCCGGCCGATGCCACGTCAGGTACGGTGCTCGCCGCAATGAGCGCGTCGGGTGCCGACCTCGTCGCCCGTGTCGTCGACGCGATCGCGGACGGGACCGCCACGGCGTCACCGCAGGTTGGTGAACCCACGTACGCGCCGAAACTCACCATCGAGGATGGCCGGATCGAGTTCGACCGCGCGGCGTCGGCGGTGTTCGCGCAGATCCGCGGGGTCACCCCGGAGCCGGGAGCGTGGACCATGCTGGGTTCTGCGCGTCTCAAGGTGTTGGAAGCCTCCCGGGCTGTCGCGCCCGCCGACGCCGACCGCGACACCGACGCTGACCGCGACACCGACGCCGATGGTGAGCCGCTCAAGCCTGGTGCGCTCCGACTGCAGGGGCGCCGTCTGCTTGTCGGCACCGCGACCGGTCCGCTGGTCCTTGGACGCGTGCAACCCGCGGGCAAGGCGGCGATGGACGCCGACGCGTGGGCGCGCGGACTGGGCTCGCTCGAGGGTCGAGTGTTGGCATGAGCGCACCGAGCCCTCGGCGCATCGCGTATGACGTCCTCCGCGCGGTGCAGGTGGATGACGCCTACGCGAATCTCCTGCTGCCGGTTCGAATCCGACGTGCGGCGCTCAGTCGGCGGGACGCCGGGTTCGCGACCGAACTCGCCTACGGCGCCATCCGCATGCTTGGGCGCTGGGATCGGATCATCGCCGCGGCATCCGGACGCAAGTCCGAACTCATCGAGGCCGATGTCCTCGACGTGCTCCGCATCGGCACACATCAACTGCTCGCGATGCGCGTCCCGACGCACGCGGCAGTGTCCGAGTCGGTCGACCTGGCGCGGGAGGTCGGTCTGCGTCGCGCTGCCGGCTTCGTGAACGCGGTGCTCCGCAAAGTGGCCGCACGCTCCGACGCCGAGTGGGACTCGGTGATCCTGACCGGGCTGTACGGCTCGGAACGCCTCGCGGCCCGCTGGTCGCACCCGGTGTGGGTCGTCGATGCGCTCCGCGCCTCGTTGCGCGCCGCCGACGCCGATGAGGAACTGGAGGCGCTGCTCGCCGCCGACGACGCGCCTCCAGCCCTCCAACTGGTCGCCCTGCCGGGTCGCGCCGATCCGTCGTCGCTGCGAAACGATGTGTCCTCGGACACCTTCGACGACGCGGTGTCCCCCGTCGGGGTGCGCGGAGCGAGCGGTGATCCCGCGCGCATCGGTGCCGTGTCGGCCGGCGCGGCGCGGGTACAGGATGAAGGCTCGCAGCTCGCGGCACTCGCGCTCACACGCACCGTGCCGGTGCGCGCCGGGGAACGCTGGCTCGACATGTGCGCCGGCCCTGGCGGGAAGGCCGCGCTCCTCGCCGCGGAGGCGCAACTCGGCGGCGCCGTGCTGGTCGCGAACGAACTCGTGCCGGCTCGGGCAGGGCTCGTCCGCCAAGCACTCGACGGTTTCCCGCAGGTCGACGTCGTGGAAGGCGATGCGCGACGCTTCGGCACCGGCGAGGCAGACCGCGGCGCATTCGACCGGATCCTGCTCGACGCGCCCTGCACCGGCCTCGGCGCGCTCCGCCGCCGACCGGAGGCGCGCTGGCGGAAGACCCCTGATGACGTGCCTGAGCTCGTCGCCCTCCAGCGATCGTTGCTCGACGCAGCGGTGCATGCGCTCGCTCCGGGCGGCCTCCTGGCCTACGTGACGTGCTCGCCGCTCTTGGCTGAGACGCGCGACCAGGTCGCTGGGCTGCTCGCGCGGCACGGTACCGTGCTCGAACAGCTCGACGTGACCACGGCGCTCCGCTCGATCGCCCTCCGGGATCCGCAGAGCGGCCCGGGCCCCGCAGCCCAGCTCTGGCCGCACCGGATCGGCACCGATGCGATGTTCGTGGCGCTGTTTCGTCGCGTCGGCACCGCGGGTGTCCCGACAGCGTTCGGCTCCGCAGCCGGCGCGGATAGTGTCGACGCGTGACGATCCGCATCTCGCCGAGCATCCTGTCCGCCGACTTCGCGAACCTGGAACAGGAGTTGCACCGCATCGACTCCGCCGACATGGTGCACGTCGACGTCATGGACAACCATTTCGTCCCGAACCTGACGCTCGGGTTGCCGGTCGTGGAACGGCTCCAGGCGGTGAGCCCGATCCCGCTGGATGTCCACCTCATGCTCACCGACGCAGATCGCAATGCGCCTGCATACGCGGAGCTCGGCGTGTCGAGCGTCACCTTTCACGTGGAGGCGGCGGCTGACCCCGTTGCGACCGCCGCTGCGATCCGATCCAACGGCGCGCGAGCCGCGGTGGCGGTGAAGCCCGCAACCGCCATCGATCTGGTCCTGGAGCATCTGGACGCCTTCGACATGATCCTCGTGATGACGGTCGAGCCGGGTTTCGGCGGTCAGGCGTTCATGGCGAACACGATGCCGAAGCTGGCTCGGGCTCGGGAGGCGGTACGGGCCTCCGGACTGGACATCTGGTTGGAAGTCGACGGCGGGATCGCGCTCGACACGGTCGAGACCGCGGTGACCAACGGCGCGGACGTGCTCGTCGCGGGGTCAGCGGTCTTCGGCGGTGACCCGGCCGAGCGCATTGCTGGGCTCCGCAGCGCGGCGCAACGCGCGCTCGACGGCCGGTAGCCTGGTCGATGTGAAGACGTTCGACGAGCTGTTCGCGGAGCTCTCCGAGAAAGCGCGACTCCGTCCGGCGGGGTCGTCGACGGTCGCCGAGCTCGACGCCGGCGTGCATCAGATCGGCAAGAAGATCGTCGAAGAGGCGGCCGAGGTCTGGATGGCCGCCGAGTACGAGGGCGATGACCGGACCGCGGAAGAGGTCTCCCAGCTCCTCTATCACCTGCAGGTTCTGCTCATCGCGAAGGGAATCTCACCCGCGGACGTGTGGCGACATCTGTGATCGCCTCGGTCGCGCCGCGGCCGCCGGTTCCGGTTCGTTCCCCTTCGCAGAAAGCAGATTCTGATGCTCCGCATCGCCGTCCCCAACAAGGGGTCGCTGTCCGACACCGCCAGTGAGATGCTGCGGGAGGCCGGGTACACCGGTCGCCGCGATCCGAAGACCCTGCACGTGCTCGACGAGCGCAACGATGTCGAGTTCTTCTACCTGCGCCCGCGCGACATCGCGACGTATGTCGGCTCCGGTGCCCTCGATGTCGGCATCACGGGTCGCGACCTGCTCCTCGACTCCGGCTCCGCCGCGCGGGAGATCCGCGCCCTCGGGTTCGGCGACTCCACGTTCCGGTTCGCGGGTCCGCCCGGGCGGTTCGACGGCCTCGGTGCCCTCGCTGGCGTTCGACTGGCGACGAGCTACCCCGGCCTGGTCGGCGCATTCCTCGCCGAGCGCGGCGTCGAAGCCCAGCTGGTCCGGCTTGACGGCGCGGTCGAGAGCGCAGTGCGCCTCGGTGTTGCCGACGCGGTCGCGGACGTCGTCTCGACGGGCAGCACGCTACGCGCCGCGGGCCTGCAGATCTTCGGACCCGTCATTCTCGAGTCGACGGCGGTTCTCATCGCGGCGAATGAGAGCATCGCCGGCATCGACGTCCTGCAGCGGCGCCTCCAGGGCGTGCTTGTTGCGCGCGGCTACGTGATGCTCGATTACGACATCCCGACCGAGCTGCTCGAAGCGGCGACGGCGATCGCGGGCGGTATCGAGTCGCCGACGGTGTCACCGCTCCATGGCCGCGACTGGTCGGCCGTCCGGGTGATGATCCCGCGGGCGGACACGAATCTCATCATGGACGCGCTGTACGACCTCGGCGCTCGCGCGATCCTGGTCAGCTCGATCCACGCTGCACGGCTCTAGGCGATCCTGATGAGTGTCGCCATCCGGGTCATCCCGTGTCTCGACGTCAGTGCCGGCCGTGTCGTCAAAGGCGTCAACTTCCTCGACCTCCAGGATGCCGGCGACCCGGTCGAGCTCGCCGCGCGATATGCGGAGCAGGGCGCCGACGAGGTCACGTTCCTGGACGTCTCAGCGACCGTCGAAGGACGCTCGACGATGAACGACACGGTGGTGCGCGCCGCGGAGCAGATATTCGTCCCGCTCACCGTCGGCGGTGGCGTCCGGTCCGTCGATGACGTGGCCCGCCTGCAGCAGTGCGGAGCGGACAAGGTCGGTGTCAACAGCGCGGCAATCGCACGCCCGTCGCTCGTCTCCGAGATCGCTGATCGTTTCGGCGCACAGGCTGTCGTGCTGTCCCTCGACATCAAGCGGAGCCCGCGCACCGCGTCGGGATTCGTGGTCACCACGCACGGCGGACGTACCGAGACCGATCTCGACGCCATCGTCTGGGCGCAGGAGGCCACGGAGCGCGGCGCGGGAGAGCTGCTCGTCAATTCCATCGACGCCGACGGTACGAAGAACGGGTTCGACCTCGAGCTCGTCGCCGCGATCCGTGCCGTCGCGCACGTCCCCGTCATCGCATCGGGAGGCGCTGGTCGCCTCGAGCATTTCGCGCCTGCTGTCGACGCGGGCGCCGATGCCGTCTTGGCCGCGAGTGTGTTCCACCGCGGCGAGCTATCGGTCGGGGCCGTGAAGGCGGCGCTCCGCTCCGCGGGCCACGCCGTACGCTAGGGGAACGACATGGGCGAGGCAATGAGCGGCGACACAGCGATGAGCGGGACGGACGAGGCGCTCGCGCGAGCGCGTTTCGGTGCGGACGGTCTGCTCCCGGCAATCGTGCAGGAGGTCGGGTCAAAGGACGTTCTCATGCTCGGCTACATGGATCGGGAGGCGTTGCGCCGGACCCTCACAGAGGGGCGAGTGACCTTCTGGTCGCGTTCTCGCCGCGAGTACTGGCGGAAGGGCGACACATCGGGCCACGCGCAGTTCGTCCGCGGGGCTGCGTTCGATTGCGACGCCGACACGCTGCTCGTCACCGTCGAGCAGGTCGGGGCTGCATGCCATACGGGCGCGCACCGGTGCTTCGACGTCGATCCACTGGAGCCCGTCCTCGGGACGGCGCCCGCGACGAACGGAGATCGAGCATGAGCCCGGCGGCCACGACCACGCGGCGTCCGATCCCGGATGGGCCGCACACGACGTCTCGTGACGAGTTCGAGGATCTGTTGCTCGGCCATCGCGTCGTGCCCGTCGTTCGCGCGCTTTTTGCCGACAGTGAGACTCCTGTCGGCGTGTATCGGAAGCTCGCGGACGGTCGTGCTGGCAGCTTCCTGCTCGAATCGGCCGGGCAGGGCGGCCTGTGGTCGCGGTGGTCATTCATCGGCGTTCGGAGCTTCGGGATCCTGACACAGACGGGCGAGCGCGCCGATTGGATCGACACCGGCCTTCCGGCAGAGCGGGCGGTCGGCTCGCTCGACGGTGCGCCGCTCGACGTGCTCGCTCGGCTGCACGAGCGCTGGGCCACCCCGCGCATTCCGGGCATGCCCCCGCTCGTCGGCGGCACCGTGGGGTTCATCGGCTGGGACACGGTCCGTCAGCTCGAGCGGCTTCCGAACGCGCCGGCGGCTGACTTCGATGTGCCGGGACAGGCGATGGCCTTCGTCTCCGAGCTGGCCGCGATGGACCATCAGACCGGCATGGTGCTGCTCGTCGCGAGCGTCCTCGCCGATCCGGAGGCGACCGAGCACGACGGATCCGACGCGATGTGGGCGGACGCCCAGCGTCGGCTGGATCGAATGCAGGCAGATCTCGTCGTGCCCAGCATCGCCACCGTCGCAGAAGCGTTCGACGTCGTCGAGCCGCAGCCCACCCCGCGCTCGACGCCGAACGAGTACAAGGCGGCGATCGAGCGGAGCAAGCAGTTCATTCGCGACGGCGATGTGTTCCAGGTGGTCATCTCGCAGCGCTTCGACCATCCGGCGACCGCGCCGGCCATCGACGTCTATCGCGTGCTCCGGACGCTGAACCCCAGCCCGTACATGTATTTTCTGTCGCTCGTCGACACCGGTGGTGCGCCCTACTGGATCGTGGGCGCATCGCCAGAGGCGCTTGTGCGCGTGCAGGACGGTCGTGCCATGTCACACCCGATCGCGGGATCGCGACCGCGCGGCGCGACCCCCGAAGAAGATGTCCGGCTCGCGGACGAACTGCTCCGCGACCCGAAGGAACGGGCCGAGCATCTGATGCTCGTCGACCTCGCGCGGAACGATCTGCAACGGGTGTGCCTTCCCGGATCGGTCTCGGTGACCGAGTTCATGACCGTTGAGCGATTCAGCCACATCATGCACCTCGTTTCCAGCGTGGAGGGGACCGTACGCCCCGATCGGTCCGCGCTCGACGTGTTCCGATCGACGTTCCCGGCGGGCACGCTGTCCGGCGCTCCGAAGCCGAGAGCGCTCGAGATCATCGACGCGCTCGAGCCGGCTCGCCGCGGCGTGTACGGGGGCGTCGTGGGCTATTTCGATTTCGCTGGCTCGGCGGATGTGGCGATCGCGATCCGGACCGCATTGATCCAGGACGGCGTGGCCAGAGTGCAGGCCGGGGCCGGTCTCGTTGCGGACTCGGATCCCGACACCGAGCACGTGGAGGCGCAGAACAAGGCTGCTGCACCGCTCCGCGCTGTCGCAACGGCGAACGCGATGCGGCGGGTGTCCCGATGAAGCGCACGTCACGCCCGATGGTGATCCTCGCCGGGCTCGTCGTGGCCGGACTCGTCATGCTGTCTTGGACGCAGACGTGGTTCACGGTCCGGCTGCATGCGACGAGCGCGGTCGTCACCCATGTGCAGGCATCCGGTTCAGTGGCCGTGTCGTCGTACACGGCGCTCGCGCTCGCAAGCCTCGCGCTCTTCCTTGCACTCACCATCGCCGGACGCGTTGTTCGGATCGTGCTCGCGGTCATCCAGCTCGCGCTGGGCATTGCGATCGTGGTCCAGGGGATCGCGGCCGTTGCCGATCCGATCCGCGCGTCAGCGTCTGCAGTGACCGCGGTCACCGGCGTCACCGACATCACCGGGATCCGGAACCTCGTCGGTGGGTACTCGGTTGCGATCTGGCCGTGGGTCGGGATCGTGGGCGGGGTGCTGGCTGCCGCGCTCGGCATCGTCGTTCTCGTCGTCCAGCGACGCTGGCCGGGCCCGAGCCGGAAGTACGGGGCGCAGGCGGCCCCAGCGGCCGCAACACCGAGTGCGGCGCGCGATGCTGTCGCCGACTGGGATGAACTGAGCTCCGGCATCGATCCCACATCCGAGACAGCCCCGACCGGCGTCGAGCTGGCTGCGGCGCGTGCCGAGGCGAGTCGGTCGCACCGGGTAGGCTTGACCGCGCGCCAGGAACGATCGAGCGCAACGGACGACAAGGAGCACCGTGAGCAACACTGAGCCCGGAGAACTCGGCGAAGGCCACTCGCCCGCCGCATGGACCGCCGTCGCGATCATGCTGCTGGCGTTCATCATCGGGACCATCTGCTTCTGGTTCAGCATCGCCTGGGCCGTGTGGGCGTCGTTCGGTCTGCTCATCGTCGGCCTCATCGTCGGCGCCGTGATGGCCCGGGCCGGCTACGGGGTCAATGGCCCGAAGTACGTCCCGCGCTCCCACGAGTAGCCCCGTGGAGAACGTCCTCGCAGAGCTCGTCGCCGGGGCGCTCTCGGATGCAGCGTCGCGACGCGCTCAGACCCCACTCGCGGATCTCGAACGGAAGCTCGACCAGGTCACTCCGCCGCTCGATGCGCTGGACCTACTCCAGCCGCGGGACCACGTGCACATCATCGCCGAGGTGAAGCGAGCGAGCCCCTCCCGGGGCTCGATGGCGACGATCGCGGACCCAGCGTCGCTCGCCGCGGACTACGAGCGCGGGGGCGCCTCGGTGATCAGCGTCCTCACCGAGGGGCGCCGGTTCCTCGGCTCGCTGGCCGACCTGACGGCTGTGAAAGAGCGCGTGACTCTGCCGGTCCTGCGCAAGGACTTCATAGCGGATCCGTACCAGGTGATCGAGGCACGTGCAGCCGGAGCGGACGTGATCCTGTTGATCGTGGCCGCGCTCGAGCAGTCCGCGCTGATCGCCCTGCACCAGCTCGCCGAGCAGCTTGGGATGCGCGTGCTGGTGGAGGCCCACGATGCGACGGAGGTCGCGCGTGGCGTCGACGCCGGCGCGCGGATCCTCGGTATCAACGCCCGCGACCTCCGCGACTTCAGTCTCGACCGCGACCGATTCGGCGCCCTGGTCGACCGAATCCCTGACGGCGTCGTCCGTGTCGCCGAGTCCGCAGTCGCGGGGCCCGCTGATGTCCGGCACTACCGGGACGCCGGCGCCGACGCTGTCCTCGTGGGCGAGGCGCTCGTCACCGGTTCCGACCCTGCGACCACACTGGCGTCGTTCATCGACGCATGACGCACTGCGCCAGCGCATCGCTGTATCGCGACCGCGATGACGTGCAAGGAAAGAGGCTGTTGTGACCACCTTCCGTGACCTTCACGGCCCATACTTCGGTGAGTTCGGCGGGCGGTTCGTGCCGGAATCGCTGATCCTCGCGCTCGACGAACTCGAGGCAGCGTTCCGCGAGGCATGGGCAGACCCGACGTTTCATGCAGAGCTCGACGCACTGCAGCGCGACTACACCGGACGGCCCTCGATCATCACCGAGGTGCCGCGGTTCGCACAGCACGCTGGAGGAGCGACGGTCGTCCTCAAGCGCGAGGATCTCAATCACACCGGTTCGCACAAGATCAACAACGTGCTCGGGCAGGCGCTCGTCGCTCGTCGGCTCGGCAAGACGCGCCTGATCGCCGAGACCGGAGCCGGGCAGCACGGCGTCGCAACGGCAACCGCGGCCGCCCTCTTCGGCATGGAGTGCGTGGTGTACATGGGCGCGGTGGACACCGAACGGCAGGCGCTCAACGTCGCCCGGATGCGACTGCTCGGAGCCGAGGTCGTCCCCGTGCAGACCGGCTCACGAACGCTGAAGGACGCGATCAACGAGGCGCTCCGCGACTGGGTCGCGAATGTCGATTCGACGCACTATCTGCTCGGCACGGTCGCGGGCCCGCATCCCTTCCCGGAAATGGTCCGCGAGTTCCATAAGGTGATCGGCATCGAGGCGCGCGCGCAGGTCCTGGAACGCTATGGGCGCCTCCCGAACGCGATCGCGGCCTGCGTCGGTGGCGGATCGAACGCGATGGGGATCTTCGAGGCCTTCCTCGACGACCCCGAGGTGGCGCTGTACGGGTACGAGGCCGGGGGAGAGGGCGTGAGCACTGGCAAGCATGCAGCGAGCATCACGCTCGGCCGCACCGGCGTGCTCCACGGTGCCATGTCGTACCTCATGCAGGACGAGGACGGCCAGACCATCGAGAGTCACAGCGTCTCCGCGGGCCTCGACTACCCGAGCGTCGGTCCCGAGCATGCGTACCTCGCATCGGTGGGGCGAGCGACCTACGAGCCGGTGACCGACCAGGAGGCGATGGATGCGTTCCGCCTGCTGAGCCGGACCGAAGGAATCATTCCTGCGATCGAATCGGCGCACGCACTCGCGGGCGCACTCCGGCTTGGTCGGCAGCTCGGACCGGACGGGCTCGTGCTCGTCTCCCTCTCCGGGCGCGGCGATAAGGATGTCGCGACAGCGAGCCGGTTCTTCGGCATCCTCGACGACGGGGCGGTCCAGCTGTGAGCGGCGTCGGCGCGGTCATCGACCGGGCGAACGCCGAGCGGAACGGAGCGGTCATCGGCTATCTGCCGGCGGGCTTCCCCGACCTGCAGACCGGAGTCGACGCCGCGGTCGCCCTGGCCGAGAACGGCGTCGACGCGATCGAACTCGGGCTCCCGTACTCCGATCCGGTCATGGACGGCCCCGTGATCCAACGTGCCACCGAGACGAGCCTTGCGGGCGGGTTCCGCATTCCCCAGGTGTTCGACGCAGTCCACGCGATCACCGAGCGCGCCGGAGTTCCTGTCCTGGTGATGACCTATTGGAATCCGGTGCTTCGGTACGGCGTCGATCGATTCGCCGACGATCTCCGGGCCGCCGGTGGCGCCGGCCTCATCACGCCGGATCTCGTCCCCGATGAGGCCGCCGCATGGATCGATGCGTCGGAGCGCACGGGAGCGGACCGCGTCTTCCTCGCCGCGCCGTCGTCGACCGACGTACGAATGCGGCGCGCCGTCGCCAGCAGTCGCGGCTTCGTGTACGCGGTCTCCACGATGGGCGTCACCGGAGCGCGCTCGGGCGTCGATGCCGCGGCCCGGAACGTCGTCGACCGCCTCCGCAACGCGGGCGCTGCGCGCGCGTGCGTCGGTCTCGGCATCTCGACGGCCGAGCAGGTGACGGAGATCCTGCGGTACGCGGACGGTGCGATCATCGGGTCCGCCTTTGTTCGCGCGCTCGCGGACGACGGTGTCAGCGGCGCCGGCGCGCGCGCCGCGGAGCTCACCCGGGGCGCTATCGTTGATGCGCACTGAGCGAGACGTCACGGCGTCCGTTGCCCGCGCCTCCCTGCCCAGCATGACGAAAGCCCACCCATGCCTCTCCTGAGCATTCCGAGCCCGAGCGCCGCGTGGCAGTACGCCGATGTCACCAGCTGGCTGAACTCCGCGTTCGGCTGGTCGCTGCCATTCGACTTCCGCATCCAGTCCTACGCCGTGTGCATCCTGCTCGGCATCATCGCCGCGGTGGTGCTCACGAATGTGCGGTTGGCGCGCCGCGGTGCCGAGCCATGGGTCATCGTCGACATTGCGATCTGGGCGGTTCCGCTCGGTGTCATCGGCGCCCGCATCTGGTTCGTGCTCGCGCACCTCGGCGACTATTTCGGCGCCGGCCACAACCCTGCGTCGGTCCTCGCCATCTGGGACGGCGGCCTGTCCATCTTCGGCGGCCTGCTCCTCGGCGCCATCGGCGCATGGGCCGCGTGTCGACAGTTGGGCCTCAGGTTCACGACGTTCGTCGATGCGCTCGCACCGGGCTTCCTCCTTGCGCAAGCCTTCGGCCGTCTCGGCGATTGGTTCAATCACAGCGTCTTCGGCGCGCCGACGAGCGCGTGGTGGGGCTTGCAGATCGAGTCCACAAACCCGGCCTACCCGAAGGGCCTGCCGGCCGGAACCCTCTTCGAGCCGACGTTCCTCTGGGAGATCATCTGGGATCTCGTCGGCGTCGCACTCCTCGTCGCGCTCGATCGGCGGTTCCGCCTCCAGTGGGGTCGACTCCTCGCGCTCTACCTCGTGTGGTACGGCATCGCGCGCGTGGTTCTCGACTCGATCCGCGTCGACGCCGCACCGACGCTGTTCGGCGTTCGGCTCACCGTTTGGGCCGGGTGGGTCGCGATCATCGTCGGACTGGTCGTGTTCGCCGTGCAGCATCGTCGGCACCGTGGGCCCGAGCCGGACGCGTACCTCCCGGGCAAGCTGCCCGCGTCGCGCCTCCATGTAGTATCGGACGACACCTACTCGGAGCACGACGACGAGGACGACCCCATCGTCGACGCCGAGTCGGAGCCGGTCGCCGCCGCTGCCGATCGGAGTTGACGAGGCACGCGGTCCCTCCGGCGCCTCTCCCCACATCCGAACCACCTCGCCTCGTGACGCCACAAGCGGCACGGCACCGCGCACACGGCCAGTGCATATCTGGGCTGGCCGCCGTGCATGAGCTCCAGTTCCGGTTCCCGGAACGCCCCACCGGACCATCGCTGTCCCTGTTCCACTCTTCGTGAGGACGGTCCCCATGGCGCTCCTGCCACCACACCAGCGCTTCAGTGCGACGCCCGCCGCGGTCGGCGCCTACGACCCTGAGCACGAGAAAGATGCGTGCGGGCTCGCAATGGTCGCGACGCTGCGCGGCACTCCGGGCCACGACATCGTAGACGGCGCGCTCGGCGCGCTCCGCAATCTGGAGCACCGCGGTGCTGTCGGCTCCGACGCCGGCACTGGTGACGGCGCCGGCATTCTCTGCCAGGTGCCGGACGCGTTCTTCCGTGCGGTGGTGCCGTTCGAACTGCCCGCGCCTGGTCAGTATGCGGCGGGGACCGCCTACCTCCCCGTGGACGTCGACGATCGAGCTGCGGCGAAGGCCGCTGTCGAAGCCATCGCAACGGAGGAGGGGCTCCGGATCCTCGGCTGGCGCGAGGTTCCCGTCCGCCCGGATGTGCTCGGCAACTTGGCACGGGCGGCGATGCCCGCGTTCGAGCAGCTGTTCGTGATGAGCACCCGGCACGACGAGTCGGGTGCTCCACGGTCCGGGATCGAGCTCGACCGGCAGACGTTCCGGCTCCGCAAGCGCGTCGAGCACGGCGCCGACCTCTACTTCATGTCGCTGTCGAGCCGCACGATCGTCTACAAGGGCATGGTCACGACGCTGCAACTGGAGCCGTTCTACCCAGACCTCAGCGATGAGCGATTCACGTCCAAGCTCGCGATCGTGCATTCGCGCTACTCCACGAACACCTTCCCGTCGTGGCCGCTCGCACAACCCTTCCGCATGCTCGCCCACAACGGCGAGATCAACACCGTGCGCGGCAACCGGAACTGGATGCGGGCGCGTCAGTCACAGCTCGAGAGCACGCTGCTCGGCGACATGGCGCCGCTGCTTCCCATCGTCAGCCCCGGCGCCAGCGACTCAGCATCCTTCGACGAGGTGCTCGAGCTGCTGGCATTGACGGGCCGCAGCCTGCCCCACGCGGTGTCGATGATGGTGCCGGAAGCGTGGGAGAACCAAACCGGCATGGCCCCGGACCTCAGGGCGTTCTACGAGTTCCATTCGATGCTCATGGAACCGTGGGATGGCCCCGCGGCAGTCACCTTCACCGACGGCTCGCTCGTCGGCGCGACACTCGACCGCAACGGGCTCCGACCGGGCCGGTTCCTCGTCACCGACGAAGGGCTCGTCGTGCTCGCCAGCGAGACCGGTGTCATCGACATCCCGGCGTCTCGCGTGGTGCGCAAGGGACGCCTCCGTCCAGGCCGGATGTTCCTCGTCGACACCGAAGCCGGTCGGATCATCGAAGACGACGAGGTGAAGCGCACGCTCGCCGAGTCCGGGCCGTGGGCCGAGTGGCTCACGGCCGGCCGGATCCACCTTCGGGACCTTCCCGAGCGGGAGCACATCGTGCACACGCCCGCGTCCGTGACGCGGCGGCAGCGCGCCTTCGGGTACACCGAAGAAGAGGTGCGCATCCTGCTGCGGCCGATGGCGCAGACCGGTGCCGAACCGCTCGGAGCGATGGGATCGGACACGCCGATCGCGGTGCTGTCGAAGCGACCGCGCCTCCTGTTCGACTACTTCACACAGCAGTTCGCGCAGGTGACCAACCCGCCGCTCGACTCGATCCGCGAGCAGGTCGTCACGAGCATGGGGCTCGGTCTCGGGCCGGAGCGCAACCTGCTCGACGCCACCGCGGAGCATGCAAAGCAGATCGTCCTCGACTTCCCGGTGATCGACAACGACCAGCTCGCGAAGATCCAGCACTTCGAGACGAAGAGCGGTCGGCATCTCGCCGTCACCATCAAGGGGCTCTACCGCGTCGACTCGGGCAAGAAGGCGATGCAGAAGCGAATCGCGCAGGTGCTCGACGAGGTCGACGCCGCAATCGACGCGGGCAAGCAATTCATCGTGCTCTCCGACCGAGACGGCAACGCGGAGTTCGCGCCTGTTCCGAGCCTTCTCCTGCTCGCGGCGGTGCACCACCACCTCATTCGCACGGAACAGCGCATGAAGGTCGGGCTCATCGTCGAGGCCGGAGACGTGCGCGAAGTGCACCACGTGGCAACGCTGATCGGCTACGGTGCATCAGCGATCAACCCGTACCTGGCGATGGAGACCTGCGAGTATCTCGTCCGGTCGGGGCTGATCACGGGAATCACGCCGGAGCAAGCGGTGAAGAACGTGATCAAGGCGCTCGGCAAGGGCGTGCTGAAGATCATGTCGAAGATGGGTATCTCGACAGTGTCGAGCTACGCCGCGGCACAGGCGTTCGAGGCCGTCGGGCTGAGCCAGGAGTTCGTCGACCAGTACTTCACGGGGACCTCCTCGATCCTCGGTGGTGTCGGAATCGACGTCGTCGCGAACGAGAACGCCGAACGGCACGCGCAGGCCTACCAGGACGCCGGGCCGGTCATCGCGCACGAACGACTGCAGACGGGCGGCGAGTACCAGTGGCGCCGCGAGGGGCCACCGCATCTGTTCAATCCGCAGACCGTCTTCCGCCTGCAGCACGCGACCCGCGCGCGCCGCTACGACATTTTCAAGGAGTACTCCAAGGCCGTCGATGAGCAGTCCGAGGAACTCATGACGCTCCGCGGGCTCTTCTCCTTCAAGACCGGAGCGCGTCCGGCGATCCCGCTCGACGAGGTCGAGCCGATCGAGGAGATCGTCAAGCGCTTCAACACCGGTGCGATGAGCTATGGCTCGATCTCGAAGGAGGCGCACGAGACGCTCGCCATCGCGATGAACCGTCTCGGCGCGCGCTCCAACACGGGCGAGGGTGGCGAGGACGTCGACCGGCTGCTCGACCCGGAGCGCCGGAGCGCGATCAAGCAGGTCGCATCCGGGCGATTCGGCGTGACGAGCATGTACCTGACGCACGCGACGGATATCCAGCTGAAGATGGCGCAGGGCGCGAAGCCGGGCGAAGGAGGCCAACTCCCGCCCCAGAAGGTGTACCCGTGGATCGCGCGGACTCGGCACGCCACCGCCGGCGTCGGACTCATCTCCCCGCCGCCGCATCACGACATCTACTCCATCGAGGACCTCAAGCAGCTCATCTTCGACGTGAAGCGAGCGAACCCGTCGGCTCGGGTCCACGTCAAACTGGTGAGCCAGTCCGGGATCGGCGCGGTCGCCGCTGGGGTGACCAAGGCGCTCGCTGACGTCGTGCTCGTGTCGGGTCACGACGGCGGCACGGGCGCCAGCCCGCTGAACTCGCTGAAGCACGCCGGAACGCCGTGGGAGATCGGCCTCGCCGAGACCCAGCAGACGCTCATGCTGAACGGGATGCGCGATCGCGTGGTCGTGCAGGTCGACGGTCAGATGAAGACCGGCCGGGACGTCGTGGTCGCAGCGCTGCTCGGTGCTGAAGAGTACGGCTTTGCCACGGCACCGCTCGTCGTGTCCGGCTGCGTGCTCATGCGCGTCTGCCACCTCGACACCTGCCCGGTGGGCGTCGCGACGCAGAATCCCGAGCTCCGGGCCCGCTTCACCGGCAAGCCGGAGTTCGTCGTCAACTTCTTCGAGTTCCTGGCCCAAGAGGTTCGAGAGTTGTTGGCGTCGCTCGGCTTCCGCAGCCTGGACGAGGCGATCGGGCACGCGGAGGTCCTCGATGTGGACCGCGCAATCGCACACTGGAAGGCATCCGGACTCGACCTCGAGCCGGTGCTGCACGGTCCCGAGTTCCCGGACGACGAGCCCCGGCGGAACCTCCGCTCACAGGACCATGAGCTCGACGAGCACTTCGACAATGGGCTCATCCGCGCGTGCGCCGACGCGATCGAGAACGGCACGCCCGTGGAGTTCGACCTTCCGATCCGGAACACGGAGCGCGCGGTCGGCACGATGCTCGGGCACGAGGTGACGGTCCGGCATGGCGAGCACGGGCTTCCGGATGGCACCATCGACATCACGCTCCGGGGGTCGGCCGGGCAGTCGCTCGGCGCGTTCCTGCCGGCCGGCATCACGCTCCGTCTCTTCGGCGACAGCAACGACTACGTGGGCAAGGGATTGTCCGGTGGGTCGATCATCGTCCGGCCCGACGCGGACGCCGGGTTCATTGCCGCCGAGAACGTGATCGCAGGAAACGTCATCGGGTACGGCGCGACCCAGGGAACGATGTTCATCGCGGGCGTTGTCGGCGAACGGTTCCTGGTGCGGAACTCCGGTGCGACCGCGGTCGCCGAGGGCGTCGGTGACCATGCGCTCGAGTACATGACCGGCGGTTTGGCGCTGATTCTCGGCGACACCGGGCGCAACCTCGGCGCGGGTATGTCCGGAGGCACGGCGTACGTCCGCGACCTCGCATCCGATTCGGTGAACGCCGAAGCTCTTGCCGCGGGCGAGCTCCGGCTCGAGCCGCTCGGAAGCGCGGACATCGTGATCGTTCGCGATCTCCTCGAACGGCACGTCGCGGAAACCGGGTCTGTTCTCGCGACCTCGATCCTCGCGAACTTCGATGAGGAGACCGCTCGATTCGTGAAGGTGCTGCCGCGGGACTACGCGGCCGTCCTGGAGACGCGCCAGCGCGCTGTCGACGAAGGCCTCGACCCCGACGGCGATGTCGTCTGGAACCGGATTCTGGAGGTGACCGGTGGCTGATCCGAAAGGGTTCCTGAAGGTACCGGAGCGCGAACTGCCGCCCCGGCGGCCTGTCCCTGTGCGCCTGATGGACTGGAAAGAGGTCTACGAGCAGCAGGACCCGACGCAGTTGCGTCGACAGGCCGGCCGCTGCATGGACTGCGGCGTCCCGTTCTGCCACCAGGGCTGCCCGCTCGGCAACCTCATTCCCGAGTGGAACGACCTGATGTGGCGCGGAGACGGCCGTCAGGCGATCGAGCGGTTGCACGCGACGAACAATTTCCCGGAGTTCACCGGGCGACTCTGTCCGGCACCGTGCGAGGCATCCTGCGTGTTGGGGATCAACCAGCCTCCCGTCACCATCAAGCAGGTCGAAGTGTCGATCATCGATCAGGCCTTCCAGAACGGATGGGTGACGCCCCACCCACCGGAGCGGCTCACCGGCAAGACCGTCGCTGTCGTCGGTTCGGGTCCCGCAGGACTCGCCGCGGCCCAGCAGCTGACGCGCGCCGGGCACACGGTGGCGGTCTACGAGCGCGACGATCGGATCGGTGGCCTGCTCCGCTACGGCATCCCCGACTTCAAGATGGAGAAGCGTCAGATCGAGGCGCGTCTCGCGCAGATGCAAGCAGAGGGCACCCGATTCCGTGCTGGCGTCGAGATCGGCGTGGACATCAGCTGGGACGACCTGCGGGCCCGGTACGACGCGGTCATCGTTGCGACCGGCGCAACCGTTCCGCGGGATCTCCCGATCCCAGGGCGCGATCTTGCCGGCGTGCACTTCGCGATGGACTACCTGGTTCAGCAGAACCGCGTCGGGGCAGGCTCCCACGTGGCCGAGCAGATCACGGCGGAGGGCAAGCACGTCGTGGTCATCGGCGGTGGCGACACCGGGGCGGACTGCATCGGCACGGCGCACCGACAGGGCGCGCTGAGTGTCACGAACCTGGCGATCGGCAAGCAGCCGCCGACCGAACGGCCGCCGCACCAGCCGTGGCCGATGTTCCCGACGGTATTCGAAGTGTCGAGCGCCCACGAAGAGGGAGGCGAGCGTCGCTATCTCGCGTCGACCGTCGAGTTCCTCAGCAACGGCGCCGGCGAGGTTCGTGCCCTGCGGGTCGCGGAAACCGAGTACCTGGACGGACGGCGCGTGCCGAAGGCCGGCACGGAACGCGAAATCCCGGCGGACCTCGTGCTCATCGCAATGGGCTTCACCGGCCCGGAGACCGACACGATCGAGCCGCAGTTGGGCCTGCCGGTCGACGCGAGCGGCGCGTTCGCTCGCGACGCCGACTATTCGACTGCGCAGCCCGGCGTGTTCGTCGCCGGCGACGCCGGCCGGGGACAGTCGTTGATCGTGTGGGCGATCGCCGAAGGGCGCGCAGCGGCGGCACAGGTTGACGCCTTCTTGGAAGGGTCAACATCGCTCCCCGCACCCGTGGCGGCGACGGACCGCGCCATCTCGATCTGATCGGCGTTCGACGCGAGTCGCCACCTGCAGTCGCTAGGCTTCCGGTGGCCCATCCCGATCGAAGCCAGACATCCACCACGTTAGGAATCCATTGAGACGCGCAAAGATCGTTTCGACGCTCGGCCCTGCGACCTCCGACTATCAGACGGTCAAGGAGATCATCGAAGCCGGCGTCGATGTCGCCCGCCTGAATCTGAGCCACGGCGACTACAGCGTTCACGAGGCCAACTACGAGAACGTGCGTCGCGCCTCCGACGAGGTCGGCAAGCCGGTCGCGATCCTCGTCGACCTGCAGGGGCCGAAGATCCGTCTGGCCCGGTTCGCCGACGGTCCGCACGATCTCGCGGTCGGCGACATCTTCACGATCACGACCGAGGACGTCCCCGGCTCGAAGGAAATCTGCGGCACGACGTTCAAGGGTCTCCCGGCCGACGTGCAGCCTGGCGATCCGCTGCTCATCGACGACGGTCGCGTACGTCTGCGGGTGCTCGACACGGACGGTGTCCGCGTTCGCACCGAGGTCGTCGTCGCCGGCACCGTATCGAACAACAAGGGCATCAATCTCCCGGGTGTCGCCGTGAACGTCCCCGCGTTGAGCGAGAAGGACGAGGCGGATCTGCGCTGGGCGATCCGCCAGGGCGCGGACCTGATCGCGCTCTCGTTCGTCCGCAACGCGTCCGATGTCGATCGGGCCCGCGAGATCATGGCGGAAGAGGGCCGTCGTCTGCCGGTGATCGCGAAGATCGAGAAGCCGCAGGCCGTGGACGCGCTCGAAGAGATCATCGACGCGTTCGACGCGATCATGGTCGCGCGCGGCGACCTCGGTGTGGAGTTGCCGCTCGAGGCTGTGCCGATCGTGCAGAAACGCGCGGTCGAACTGTGCCGTCGGATGGCGAAGCCGGTCATCGTCGCGACGCAGATGCTCGAGTCGATGATCTCCTCCCCGATCCCGACGCGCGCAGAGACCTCCGACGTCGCGAACGCGGTGCTCGACGGCGCCGACGCGGTGATGCTGTCGGGTGAGACCAGCGTCGGCGAATACCCCGTGCAGACGGTCCGCACGATGGCTCGCATCATCGAGTCGACGGAGGACCACGGTCTCGAGCGCATCGCGCCGCTCGGGACGAAGCCGCGCACGCTCGGTGGCGCGATCACGCTCGCTGCGGTGGAGATCGCCGAGTTCACAGAGGCCTCGTATCTCTGCGTATTCACGGAGTCCGGTGACTCCGCCCGACGGATGTCGCGGTTGCGCCACGGCCTGCCGATCATCGCGTTCACCCCGCACGAGGCGACGCGTCGGCGGATGGCGCTGACGTGGGGGGTCCGCTCGTTCCTTGTGCCCCGCATGAAGCACACCGACGAGCTCTTCGGGCAAGTCGACGACGTGCTCCTCGGCAACGGGCTCGCCGTGCCGGGGGACCGCGTCGTGGTGACGGCTGGATCGCCTCCTGGAATTCCGGGCTCCACGAACGACCTCCGGGTTCACCGTGTCGGTGACGCGCATGCGGAGGCCGCCCCGGCTTACGTCCGAACGTGACGATGGCGAGACGGGCCTCACGGAGCCTGGGATTCGTATGAGTGACGATCTCCGTTCCGCCTCCGAGCCGGAGGAGCGCACCGATGCAACGATTCGTCGCTGGCGTCGCTATCTGGCAGATGAGCGGGCAGAGGCAGCGGTCTACCGCAACCTCGCCGAACGGAAGACCGGAGAAGAGCGGGCGATCTTGCTCGGCCTCGCGGAAGCGGAGGGTCGCCACGAGCGGCACTGGATCGAGCTCCTCGGATCGGATGTCGGGCGGCCGGTACGTGGCGACCTCCGGACGAGGATGCTCGCAGTGCTGGCCCGGCGATTCGGGGGTGTGTTCACACTCGCGCTGATGCAGCGCGCCGAGGATCGCTCGCCCTACAGCGACGAGGTGCACGCGACCGCGCAGATGGCGGCCGATGAGCGCATCCACGGCGAGGTGGTGCGCGGCCTCGCCAATCGCAGCCGCACTCGGCTGTCCGGGACGTTCCGTGCGGCGATCTTCGGTGCGAACGACGGCCTCGTGTCGAACCTTGCGCTCATCATCGGCCTGTCAGCCTCGGGAGTGGACAGTCATGTCGTGCTGCTCGGCGGGGTTGCGGGCTTGCTCGCCGGGGCGTTGTCGATGGGGGCGGGGGAGTATGTATCCGTTCGCTCGCAGCGCGAACTGCTCGCCGCCTCCGAGCCCCACCCCGGCGCGAACGATGCGCTTGCCGACCTCGATGTCGACGCGAATGAACTCGCGCTGGTGTACCGGGCGCGGGGCATGGCCGAGGCCGACGCCATCAGCCACGCGGCCGAGGTGATGCGGGGGCTGCAGCAGCGGATCGCTCCGACCGACGCGGAGACCGACGGAAATGATGCGATCGGCACGGGGTCGCGCGCAGCGCTGTCGAGCTTCGCGTTCTTCGCGTCCGGTGCGATCATCCCGATCGTTCCGTTCCTTGTCGGAATGGCCGGATGGGGAGCCATCGCGGTTTCCTGCGTTCTGGTCGGCATCGCGCTCCTCGTGTCCGGCGCGATTGTCGGGGTTCTGAGTGGCGCGTCTGCGGCGAGCCGCGGCGTCCGGCAACTCGTTATCGGCTTCGGCGCGGCCGCGGTGACGTACCTGCTCGGTCTGCTCTTCGGGACAACGGGCGTCTGAACGTCCCTGCTACGCTTTCGGTCACGCGAGTGTGGTGGAATCGGCAGACACGGGGCACTCAAAATGCTCTGCTTCACGGCGTGCGGGTTCAAGTCCCGCCACTCGCACCAGACGGCGGTTCCGTCCACAGGCGGCGTCCGCGACGACCGTGCCGAAACCGGCACAGAGTAGGATTTTTCCGTGACTGATTCTGAAGCACCCGCCACAGCCCCGCGTCGTGTCGTCGTCGCTGAAGACGAGTCCCTGATCCGTCTCGACATCGTCGAGATCCTCCGCGACAACGGGTTCGACGTCGTCGGAGAGGCCGGCGACGGCGAGACGGCTGTGGCCCTCGCGACCGACCTCCGTCCGGACCTCGTCATCATGGATGTCAAAATGCCGCAGCTCGACGGCATCTCCGCTGCGGAGCGGCTTTCGAAGAATCACATCGCTCCGGTCGTGCTGCTGACGGCGTTCAGTCAGAAGGAACTCGTCGAGCGCGCGACCGAGGCCGGCGCGCTGGCCTACGTCGTCAAGCCGTTCACCCCGAACGACCTGTTGCCAGCGATCGAGATCGCGCTGTCGCGGTACCAGCAGATCATCACCCTCGAGGCCGAGGTCGCTGACCTCGTCGAGCGCTTCGAGACCCGGAAACTGGTCGACCGCGCGAAGGGTCTCCTGAACGAGAAAATGGGTCTGACGGAGCCGGAGGCGTTCCGTTGGATTCAGAAGGCGTCGATGGACCGTCGACTCACCATGCACGATGTCGCGAAAGCGATCATCGAGCAGCTCAGCGTCAAGAAGTAGTTCGCCAGTCGAACGGGTTCAACTCAGCGAGCGTCGCGCAGCAGATTGGTGATGCGGACCGTCGAGCAGCGGTTGCCGTCGTCATCGGTGAGAACGATCTCGTGCGTGCAGAGCGTCCGCCCGATGTGGATCGCCGTGCAGGTTCCGGTGACCGTTCCGGCCGTGGCGCTCCGCGAGTGCGACGCGTTGAGCTCGATGCCCACCGCGTAGCGGCCCGGGCCGGCAGCCACCGTCGCCGCCATCGACCCGAGACTCTCGGCGAGAACGACATACGCCCCGCCGTGGAGCAGTCCGATCGGCTGGCGGTTCCCGGCGACCGGGATGGTCCCGACCGCACGCTCAGCGCTGAGCTCGAGGATCCGCATGCCCATCTTCTCGGCGAGCTCGCCCATACCGCGGGCGGCAAGCATCGCCACGCCCTCCGGAGAGCCGGCGAGCAGATCGGGGTCGCTCATGCGTGCCTTTCGGAAGTGGGACCGGCCGCGACAGGCAACGGCACCGGTCGCGTCGAGCGCTGTCGGAAGCCCTCGATAGGCTGATCGAGTGCCGGATTCCGAACAGCCTACCTTGATGGTCATTGACGGGCATTCCCTCGCATTTCGTGCGTTCTATGCGCTGCCCGTGGACAGCTTCGTCAACGACGAGGGCCAGCACACGAACGCGATCCATGGCTTCATCTCGATGCTGCTCATGCTCCTGCAACGGGAGCAGCCGACGCATCTCGCGGTCGCCTTCGACATCTCGCGATTCTCCTTCCGGACCCGGGAATATGAGGACTACAAGGGAACCCGAGCGGAGACCCCGGCGGAGTTCAAGGGACAGATCCCGCTCCTCCAGCAAGCGCTGCACGCCATGGGGATCACGACCGTCACCAAAGAGGACTTCGAAGCCGACGACATCCTCGCGACGCTGTCGAAGCAAGGGTCGGAACAGGGGTTCCGTGTGCTCGTGGTCTCCGGTGACCGCGACACGATTCAGCTCGTCGACGACAACGTCACCCTCCTGTACCCGTCGGTTCGCGGCGTGTCCGAGCTGACCCGGTACGACCGCGACAAGGTGTTCGAGCGCTACGGCATCGAGCCGCACCAGTACCCCGACATTGCGGCGCTCGTCGGTGAGACCAGCGACAACCTGTCGGGCATCGACAAGGTCGGCGAGAAGACGGCCGTCAAGTGGATCACCCAGTACGGATCGCTCGAAGCGGTCCTCGAGCGTGCGGACGAGATCAAGGGGGTTGTGGGCAACAACCTTCGCGCGCAGAAGGATCGCGCAATTCGAAACCGACGACTCAACCGTCTCGTGCGCGACGTCGAACTCGCCGTCGCTCCAACTGACCTCGGCATCCGGCCGCTTGACGAGGCTGCCGTGCGCGCACTGTTCGGCAAGCTGCAGTTCCGCACGCTGCTCGATCGCGTCCTGCTCGTCCGTGGGGCAGGGGAGCCCGACAGCCCGGCCGCTGCGGCACCTGACGTCACGCTCCCTCCGGTGCACACGCTCATCGACGAAGAGCTCGGGTATTGGCTCGACCGCTCGCGTGAGCGCGCGGAAGCCGGCTGGGGTGTGGCTGTCGAGCTGGTGGACGGACGACTGAGCGCGATCGGTATCGCGGTTCGCGACGAGTGCGTCCTGGTCCCGGGCGGCAGCGGTGCGAACGACTACGGTCAGCTCGCCGCCTGGCTTGCCGGCGACGATCGCAAGCTCGTTCACGACGCGAAATCGACGATCAAGGCGCTCGCGTCCGCCGGATTCACGGTGAACGGGGTGGCGGGCGACGCGCGAACCATGGGGTGGCTCGCCAACCCCGGCAAGCAGGGGCAGCCACTCGATGCGCTCGTCTCCGCTGAGCTCGGCGAGACGATGCCAACGGCCGACCCGAATCAACTCGTGCCGGAGAGCGAGCCGGCTTCGGTCGCGGTGTCCGCCTGGTATGCGCTCCGCGTCTGCACGGCTCTCCGTGCACGAATCGATCCTGGGTCGCTGCGTGTGCTCGACGACATCGAGCTGCCGCTCGTGGACGTGCTCGCAGACATGGAGACCACGGGGGTCGCGATCGACCATGCCGTGCTCGCGGGCCTCTCGCACGATCTCGGTGACCGCGCAGCCTCGCTCGCGTCGCAGGCGTTCGCGGAGATCGGCCACGAAGTCAATCTCGGCTCGCCGAAGCAGCTCCAGGACGTGCTCTTCACAGAGCTTGCGATGCCGAAGACGCGGAAGACGAAAACCGGGTACTCCACCGATGCGGCGAGTCTGGCCGACCTCCAAGAGCAACATCCTCACCCGTTCCTCGGGTTGCTCCTCGCGCACCGCGACGCGACAAAGCTGCGGCAGATCGTCGACACGCTCGACACCGCCGTCACGGACGGACGTATCCATACGACCTACGAACAGACGGGCACGTCCACCGGCCGGATCTCGTCAACCGACCCGAACCTCCAGAACATCCCGGTCAAGACCGCGGAAGGGCGCCGGATCCGTTCCGCGTTCACCGTGGCGCCCCCGTACACGACGCTGCTGACCGCCGACTATTCGCAGATCGAGATGCGCATCATGGCGCACCTCTCCGAAGACCCGGGGCTCATCGAGGCGTTCCGCGCCGGCGAAGACCTGCACCGCTTCGTCGGCGCCCGCGTGTTCGGCGTCGACCCGGCGGATGTCACCCCGGAGATGCGCACCAAGGTGAAGGCGATGTCATATGGCCTCGCCTACGGCCTCAGCGCGTTCGGCCTGTCGAAGCAGCTTCGCATCGACCAGAAAGAGGCGCGGACGCTCATGGGCGAGTACTTCGCTCGGTTCGGCGCGGTCCGCGATTATCTGCGAAACGTCGTCGAGCAGGCCCGTGCTGACGGGTACACGGAGACCATCTTCGGCCGTCGTCGGCCATTCCCCGACCTGACGAGCCCGAACCGGGTGCTTCGAGAGAACGCCGAGCGTGCCGCGTTGAACGCACCGATCCAAGGATCGGCGGCGGACATCATGAAGATCGCGATGCTCGGCGTGCATGCCGATCTCCACGCGCAGGGGCTCGAATCTCGACTGCTGCTCCAGGTCCACGACGAACTCATCCTCGAAGTCGCGCCCGGAGAACAAGCGAGCGTCGAGGCGATCGTTCGACACCGGATGGGGAACGCCGCGGACCTGCGCGTGCCTCTCGAGGTGCAGGTCGGGACCGGTGCGAACTGGGAGGCTGCCGCGCACTGACCAGGCGTGCCTCCGGTTGGCGCGGGCGCAGTGCGACAGCCGTGTTCGATCGGTAGGGTCGCCTCCATGACCTCTGACCGTCCAGACCGTGAACCGTCCGCCGTCGATGCCGTCGCCGAGGAATGGGTGCGCACCCTGACCGACCTCGAACCGACGATCGCCACCTACCTCGGCCTCCCGGGCCGTACCGGCGAATACGGTGACACGTCACCAGCCGGCGCTGCAGCGGTGGCCGACGCAGCCCGCACCGCAGCCGTGAAGCTGGCGGCGACCGCACCGGTCGACGACGTCGATCAGGTGACGAAGACCGACCTGGGCGCCGAACTGGAGCTGATCGTCGAGAGCTACGATCGCGGACTGCACCTGCGCGACCTCAACGTGATCGCGAGTCCGGCGCAGCGCCTCCGCGACATCATCGACCTGATGCCCACCGCGACGGCCGACGACTGGTCGGATATCGCCAGCCGGTTCTCGGCGATGCCCGAGGCGCTCGAAGGCTATCGGGAGACCCTTCTCGAAGGTGTTCGCCGGCAGATCACGCCGGCGAAGCGGCAGGTCGCGGCCGTTGCCGAACAGGCCGTCCGCAACGCCCGCGCGGGCGGATTCTTCGACGAGACCGTCGAGAACGCGCGTCTTGCGGACGGCTCCTCGCTGCCCGACGCGCTGCGCAACGACCTCCGACGCGGCGCAGAGGCCGCGATCGCTGCCTACCGGTCGTTCGGGCAGTTCCTCGAGCACGAGTTGCTCCCCGTCGCGACTCCCGTCGACGCGGTCGGGCGCGAAGCGTACGAGTTGCACTCTCGGCACTTCCTCGGCGCCGTGGTCGACCTCGACGAAACGTACGAGTGGGGTATCGCGGAGCTTGCTCGCATGACGGCCGAGCAGGAGTCGATCGCCGATCGCATTGAGGCGGGTGCGAGCGTTGCGCGAGCGATCGAGGTCCTCGACGCCGACCCGAACCGCGTGCTCCACGGCTCCGACGCACTCCGGGAGTGGATGCAGCGGACCTCCGACGAAGCGGTCTCGGCGCTGGCTGGTCGCTACTTCGACATTCCCGATCCGATCCGCCGCCTGGAGTGCCGGATCGCGCCGACCCACGATGGCGGGATCTACTACACGGGTCCGAGCGACGACTTCAGCCGGCCAGGTCGCATGTGGTGGTCGGTGCCGGACGGCGTGACGGAGTTCGGTACTTGGCGCGAGAAGACCACGGTCTACCACGAGGGCGTCCCCGGGCACCACCTGCAGATCAGTCAGGCGGTCTACAACCGCGGTGAGCTGAACACCTGGCGGCGGCAGCTCGCCGGCCCCTCGGGTCATGTCGAGGGCTGGGCGCTCTATGCGGAGCGGCTCATGTCTGAGCTCGGATTCCTCGACGACGACGGTGATCGGCTCGGGATGCTCGACGGCCAGCGGATGCGTGCGGCACGCGTTGTCCTCGACATCGGTGTGCACCTGCAGAAGACGAACCCGGACGGCGGTGCCTGGACCTACGAGTACGCACTCGACTTCATGCGTCGGAACGTCAACATGGACGACGCGTTCGTGCAGTTCGAGGTGAACCGCTACTTCGGCTGGCCGGGGCAGGCGCCGTCGTACAAGGTCGGGCAGCGCGTCTGGGAGTCGATCCGTGACGAGGTCGCGCAGCGCGACGGAGCGTCCTTCGATCTGAAGGCGTTCCACCAGCGTGCGCTCGCGCTCGGGGGAGTCGGCCTCGACACGCTCCGTTGGGCGCTCCTGCGCTGACCGCGGCCGTAGGAAATTCACGATTGGGAGGCCGGAATGCGCTGTGCGCCGGTTGTCACGGCTCCGACAGCGCCGCTAGACTAGTGCGGCGCAATCCGCGCCTTCCATGAACATATCGTCGTGGCGACGAGTTCCTCATGGCGGTCTCCTCTCGCGGGCAGGGGGGCACCGTCGCGTCGCCGGGGCCCGATTTCCGCCCGTTGGAGCAATCGCTACATGACAACCACTACGACCAAGGCTCCGAAGCAGGTCGCCATCAACGACATCGGCTCGAGTGATGACTTCCTGGCCGAGGTCGAGAAGACCCTGAAGTTCTTCAACGACGGAGACCTCATCTCCGGCACCGTCGTGAAGATCGACCGCGACGAGGTCCTCCTCGACGTCGGCTACAAGACCGAGGGTGTCATCCCCTCGCGCGAGCTCTCGATCAAGCACGACGTCGACCCGAACGAGGTCGTCGAGGTCGGCGACGCGGTCGAGGCCCTCGTTCTCCAAAAGGAGGACAAGGAAGGCCGCCTCATCCTGTCGAAGAAGCGTGCGCAGTACGAGCGCGCGTGGGGTGATGTCGAGAAGATCAAGGAGTCCGACGGCGTCGTGACCGGAACGGTGATCGAGGTCGTCAAGGGTGGCCTCATCGTCGACATCGGCCTCCGTGGCTTCCTTCCCGCCTCGCTCATCGAGCTTCGTCGCGTTCGCGACCTGACGCCGTACCTGGGTCAGGAGATCGAGGCGAAGATCCTCGAGCTGGACAAGAACCGCAACAACGTCGTGCTCTCGCGGCGCGCGCTGCTCGAGCAGACGCAGTCCGAGTCGCGCACCACGTTCCTCAACAACCTGCACAAGGGCCAGGTTCGCAAGGGCGTCGTGTCGTCGATCGTCAACTTCGGTGCCTTCGTGGACCTCGGCGGGGTCGACGGTCTCGTGCACGTCTCCGAGCTCAGCTGGAAGCACATCGAGCACGCCAGCGAGGTCGTCGAGGTCGGCCAGGAGGTCACCGTCGAGATCCTCGAGGTCGACCTCGACCGCGAGCGTGTCTCGCTGTCGCTCAAGGCGACCCAGGAAGACCCGTGGCAGGTGTTCGCCCGGACCCACGCCATTGGCCAGCTCGCACCGGGCAAGGTCACGAAGCTTGTTCCGTTCGGTGCGTTCGTTCGCGTCGCGGACGGCATCGAGGGTCTCGTGCACATCTCGGAGCTCTCGAACAAGCACGTCGAGCTCGCCGAGCAGGTCGTCTCCGTCGGCGACGAGGTGTTCGTCAAGATCATCGACATCGACCTCGACCGTCGCCGCATCTCGCTGAGCCTCAAGCAGGCCAACGACGGTGTGGACCCCGAGGGCACCGAGTTCGACCCGGCGCTCTACGGCATGCCGACCGAGTACGACGACCAGGGCAACTACAAGTACCCGGATGGGTTCGACCCGGAGACGAACGAGTGGCGCGAGGGCTTCGAGACCCAGCGCGACGAGTGGGAGCGCGAATACGCTGCCGCCCAGGCTCGCTGGGAGGCGCACAAGGCGCAGGTCGCGAAGACCCTCGCCGACGACGCCCAGGGTGGCTTCGACCTTCCCTCGGCGGCCTCGTCGTCGTTCTCCAGCGAGGCGTCCGGCCAGGGCACCCTCGCCGACGACGCGTCGCTGGCTGCACTCCGCGAGAAGCTCAGCTCCAGCAACTGAGCCGACGCAGATGCTCGAAGAGCCCGGTCCCGCAAGGGGCCGGGCTCTTCCCGTTCCTCGACACGTCGACAGACGGACCGCCGATAGGCTCACCGTGTGCGCATCATCGGTTTGACGGGGGGCATCGCGGCAGGCAAATCGACCGTCGCGCGACGATGGGCCGAACACGGCGGCCATATCGTCGACGCTGACCAGCTTGCGCGCGAGGCGGTCGCTCCCGGCTCACCGGGACTGGAGCGAATCCGGGAGCGCTTCGGCCCGTCGGTCATTCGCCCGGACGGAAGCCTCGATCGCGCGGCGCTCGGGTCGATAGTGTTCACCGATCCGGAGGCGCGAGCGGCGCTCAACGCGATCACCCACCCGGAGGTCTGGCGCCTGGCCACCGCAGCGTTCGCCGCCATCGAGGCGCAGGACCCGACCGCGACTGCGGTCTACGACGTCCCGCTGCTCGCCGAAGCCGCAGCCGATCGCCCGCTGCACTTCGACACAGTCGTCGTGGTCCACGCGCCGAGCGCCGTCCGGATCGAGCGACTCGTCACCGACCGGGGGATGGATCGGGACGAAGCTGAGCGGCGTATCGGTGCGCAGGCATCGGACGCCGAGCGGCTCGCCCTCGCCGATCACGTGGTCGATGCGACCGGCTCGCTCGACGACACCATCGCGTCGGCAGACGACGTGTGGGCGGCGATAACCGGCGGGGGGCCGCGGACGCACGGCGAGCCTCCAGACAGCGCTGGGTGAAGCTGAAGGTGATCGGGTGCGCATCGTGGTGCTCTTGCGGATTGCTCGGTTAGCGTAAGCCCCGTGCGACTGACGATGCGACACGTGCTCCGGGTGACAGCTGCAGTCCTCGCGCTCGTTGCGGTCGCGATCGGCGTCCTCGTCGGCGTGCAGACGGATCAGCACGCAAAGTCGGTTGCCGCGGCCGCTCGGATCGCTCACGCCCGCGCGCTCACGCAACGGGAGCAGGCGATCTCGAAGAACGTCGCCGACTTCCGACGTTTCCGACTCGGCGCAGTCGATGGGGCGCAGCTCACCCCGAACCAGGACGACTACGCCGGGCGAACGGTCGCGAACGGGCCACTTCTCCTGTTCTTCCCGGCGACAGGAGCGCGTCCAGGGGAATACCGGCTGTTCCTCGACTCGGCGGAGGACGTCGGCTACCACGTGCTGGGTCTCGACTATTGGAACCTCGGGCGGACCCTCTCCGGCACCTGCAACACGAACCCCCGCTGCTACACGGAGCTGCAGTGGAACCGCTTCGACGGGTCGCATCCGTCGCCGTACAGCCGAGTGACGCCCGCCGGATCCATCACCGCACGCTTCCGTGACGCCATCACGCATCTCGAGCAGGTCGATCCTGCCGGGGGATGGAACCGGTTCCTCACATCCACCGGAACGATCGAGTGGTCGAACATCGTGGTTGCCGGCCACTCGCAGGGTGGCGGAATGGCTGCGTTCATCGCGCACATTCGATCCGTCGCCGGTGCGCTCATGATCTCCTCACCGGTGGAATCGGACGGCACCTTCCACGCCTCCTGGATGGATCACCCGAGCGCGACGCCGGTGTCGCGTCAGTACGCGATCGACTCCCAGCAGGATGGATTCGGACCCAAGATCTGGGGCTCGTGGCAGATCCTCGGTCTCGCGCCAGCGCAAGGCCCGTGGCGGACCGAACTCGCGCCTCCCGCAGCCGGACAGAATCCGCACGCGATCATCACCACCTATCCGTTCCCGCCGCATAGCGATGCGCATTCGCTGATCATCGAGGACCTGACGCCATTGACGTCGAGCGGGGTACCGAAAATGCTGCCGCTCTGGCACTGGATGCTGACGCGCTTTCCCCTCCCCGCCGTGCACGCCACGACCCCGAGCACGGCGGCGCCGACAGCACCGGCGGCCTCGCCCACCGAAGCCGCCGCGACCCCGAGCCGCTGAACGCGACGCCCAGCCACTGCGGCGCCTGCGCGGGACGGTTCATAGTCCCGCTCAGTAGCATGCATGGGTGCTGCAGGATCGTATCGAGTCGCAGGCCGGCCGTCGGCGGGATCATCCGTACCTGGAGGACGCTCGATCAGGCCGTCGCGTCACCTACCGGGACCTGCATTCCCTCACCGGGTCATGGCGCGAGCTGTTCATCGGCCTCGGACTCGCTCCATCGGCGGCGGTGCTCGTCGACGTCGCCGACCCCCTGACGTTCGCGGTCGTGCATCTGTCCGCGATCGCCGGCGGCTTCCGCGCAGTCCCGGTCGACCCGGGCCAGCCCGCTTCCGAGACCACGCGCCTCGCCGACCTCATCGGCGGGGCATCCGTCGTCGTCTCCGATCGGGAGGCGTCTTCCGCTGTTCCGGGCGTCGCCTTCGTCCGCGTCGACCCCGACACCTTTCTCCCGAGCGTAGCGATCGACGGTCAGGCGCCGGCCTCCAATCCGGAGGCCTTGACCACAGGATCGGTCGTCCTGTTCACGTCTGGCTCGACGGGGACTCCGAAAGGGGTCGAGCTCCCGGAGCCGCAGCTGCTGTTCGTTGCCGATCAGGTCGCAGAGCACAACCGCTTGTCTCCTGATGACCGCGGGTTCAATGCGCTCCCGCTCTTCCATGTGAATGCGGAGGTCGTCGGGCTGCTCGCAACGCTCGCCGCTGGCGCGACGCTCGTTCTCGACCGTCGCTTCCGGCGCACCGGATTCTGGCAGTTGCTCGCGGAGCGTCGGATCACCTGGCTCAACGCGGTTCCCGCAGTCCTGGCTGTGCTGAGCAAGACCGGGCCACTGGAGCTTCCGCCCGGACTCCGCTTCGTGCGAAGCGCTTCGGCGCCGCTGCCAGACCCCGTCCGTGATGCGCTCGGTGATATCCCGCTCGTCGTCAGTTGGGGCATGACCGAGGGCGCTTCGCAGATCACCGCGACACCGCTCGACGCTCCGCGGCGCCCCGGCACGGTCGGCCTCCCCGTCGGCTGCGAGGTCGAGGTCCGCGACGATGCGGGTCGGCCGCTCGGTCCGGACACCGTGGGGGCGCTCTGGGTCCGCGGCCCGGGAATCGTCAACCGCTATCTCTTCGGTCGCGCGCCGGAGCGGTTCGATGCGGACGGGTGGCTCAGCACCGGCGACGTCGGATCGATCGCGGCCGATGGATGGGTCACGCTCGCCGGCCGCTCTGACGATGTCATCAACCGAGGTGGTGAGAAGGTCTACCCGTCCGAGGTAGAGGACGTCCTGCTCGGAGATGATCGCGTGCTCGAGGCGGTGGTCGTCGCACGCCCCGACGAGGTGCTCGGCGCAGTACCCGTCGCCTACGTGATTCCGCACCCGACGGCCGCCGACCTCGACGCGCTCGCGGCGGATCTCGCGGACCGCTGTGTCGACCAGCTTGCGCGGTTCCGCCGCCCGGTCGAGATCACCGTCGTGGACGACCTGCCGCGCGCGCCGACCGGAAAGATCCAGCGCGCGAAGGTGCGCGCCCTCGCGGACGGGGCTCCGGCCGACGGCGACTAGCGACGATCAGGCCTCTTGCGCTTCGACACGCAGCGTGCCGTCCGTAACCGAGACGCGCTTCGGGTTCATGAACCAGGCAACGGTTGCCGCTCCGGCGAGCAGCGCGACGGACAGGGCGAAGGGCCACTGCCAGCCGGCGAACTGGACCAGCGCGCCGAACACGATCGGTGAGAACACCCCGGCGAATCCGAACCCCGTGTTCATCATGCCGCTCGCGGTGCCCGACCACTGCGGCGCGACGTCCATGGGGATCGCCCAGAGATTCGCGTTGGTGAGCTCCAGGAAGAAGAACGACAGCATCAGCGACGCGGACGCCACCCAAAGGTTGTGTGTGACGATGAGCGGCAGCAGGCAGACGGCGGATCCGACGAGGCCGATCATCAGCACGATGCGGCGAGCTCGACGTGTGTTCGCGGTGCGTCGCAGCGCCCGGTCGGAGAGCACTCCGCCGACGGTGTCGCCGATGACGCCGGCGAGCAGGATCAGCGACGTGTAGCCGGCGTAGCTCGCAAGCGGGAGCTTGTACTCCGTCGCGAGGAACGACGGGATCCATGTCAGGAAGACCCAGAGCGTCCAGCCATAGCCGAAGTCGACGAACGAGACCGGGAGGATCTGCTTGGCGAGCGCCTTCCACGGCACCGGCGGCCGGGTTGCCCGCGTCGCTGCCGCCGGAAGCTCCGCAAGTTCCGCGTCGGAGATGCCCTTCATGTCCTCAGGGCGATCGCGGAACATGAACCACCATGTGATCGCCCATGCCACGCTGAGCACTCCCACCCAGACGAATGATTCCCGCCACCCGGCCACCGCGATGATCGCGGCGACGAGGAGTGGCGCGAGCGCGTTTCCGAGTCGCGATGCGGAATGCACGATGCCCTGCGCGAATCCGTTGCGATCGCCCGGGATCCACCGAGTCATCGCCTGCGTGGCCGTCGGGAAGGCTGAGCCCTCCGAGAGCCCGAGCAGGAGGCGCGCCCCAAAAAGCCCGGCGAGCCCCACGCTGAGACCCGTCCAGATCGTCGCGATGCCCCAGACGATTCCGATGATGGTGAGCGCGCGGCGTGGTCCAAGCTTCTCGCCGAACCAGCCGCCGAACATCTGCACGAACGCGTACGGGAGGGCGAACGCGGTGATGACGGCGCCGGCGCCGGCCGGAGTGAGATTGAGGGCCTTCTCCATCGTCGGGAGGGCGGTGGAGATGTTGGTGCGGTCGATGTAGGCGATCGCGTACATCACGCAGAGGAGGATGAGGACGCGGCCGCGCAGTCGTCCGCGGAACGGGCTCGCCTTGGTCGGAACGGTCCTCGTGCTCGCTTTGGCAACCGTGCTCATCTGGCCTCCTCGGTCGGTCAGTCATCGAGTCTTCCGACGCCCCATCGGAATTCCCGATGAGTCGACGATACGCTGCCTGAGAACGTTGCGTTCCGACGTCAGAGGTCGCGCTTAGCATCGGATGCATGTCACTGATGGTTGAGCCGACTCGAGCCGTTCGCCCGTTCGAAGTCATCAGCGAGTACTCGCCGAGCGGCGATCAGCCTGCTGCCATCGCTGAGCTCGCCGGTCGTATCAACGCCGGCGAAACCGACATCGTCCTCCTCGGTGCGACAGGCACCGGAAAATCGGCGACGACCGCATGGCTCATCGAGCAGGTGCAGCGCCCGACGCTCGTGCTCGCCCACAACAAGACGCTCGCCGCGCAACTCGCGAACGAGTTCCGCGGACTCCTCCCGAACAACGCGGTCGAGTACTTCGTCTCGTACTACGACTACTACCAGCCCGAGGCGTACGTCCCACAGACGGACACGTTCATCGAGAAGGACTCGTCGATCAACGCCGAGGTCGAGCGTCTTCGACACTCCACGACCAACTCACTGCTCTCCCGGCGGGACGTCGTCGTCGTCTCCACGGTGTCCTGCATCTACGGTCTCGGCACGCCGGAGCAGTACATGAACGCCTCCGTCGCGCTCCGGGTCGGGCAGACCATCTCCCGCGAGCAACTCATACGGCGATTCGTCGGCATGCAGTACCAGCGGAACGACGTCGACTTCGCACGCGGCACCTTCCGTGTGCGCGGGGACACGATCGAGATCATCCCGATGTACGAAGAGCTTGCGATCCGCATCGAGATGTTCGGCGACGAGGTCGAGGCGCTGACGGCGCTCCATCCCCTCACCGGCAGTACGGTCCGAAATCTGGACGCCATCTCGATCTTCCCGGCATCGCACTATGTCGCGGCAACGGACGTCATGCATCGAGCCATCGGAACGATCAAGGAAGAGTTGGCCGAGCGACTCACCGAGCTTGAAGGACAGGGAAAGCTGCTTGAGGCGCAGCGACTCCGCATGCGGACCACCTTCGATATCGAGATGATGGAGCAGATCGGCTTCTGCTCGGGAATCGAGAACTACTCGCGGCACATCGATGGGCGTGTCGCGGGGGAGGCGCCGCACTGCCTACTCGACTACTTCCCGGATGACTTCTTGGTCGTCATCGACGAGTCGCACGTGACGGTGCCGCAGATCGGCGCCATGTACGAGGGAGACGCGTCGCGGAAGCGCACGCTGGTCGAGCACGGATTCCGTCTGCCGAGCGCACTCGACAATCGCCCGCTCCGCTGGGAGGAGTTCCTCGACCGCGTGGGTCAAAAGGTGTACCTCTCGGCCACACCGGGCCGGTACGAGCTGGGCGTCACCGATAGCGTCGTCGAGCAGATCATCCGTCCGACTGGTCTGGTCGATCCCGAGATTGTCATCAAGCCCACCGACGGCCAGATCGATGATCTGCTCGAGGAGATCCACCAGCGGGTGGACCGCGATGAGCGGGTGCTCGTCACGACGTTGACCAAGCGGATGGCCGAGGAGCTCACCGACTTCCTGGCCAACGCCGGTGTCCGGGTCCGATATCTGCACTCGGACGTCGACACGCTGAAGCGCGTCGAGCTGCTCACCGAGCTGCGCCAGGGGGTCTACGACGTGCTCGTCGGCATCAACCTGCTTCGTGAAGGGCTCGACCTTCCCGAGGTGTCGCTCGTGGCCATCCTCGACGCGGACAAGGAGGGCTTCCTTCGCTCGTCGACGTCGCTCATCCAGACCATCGGGCGCGCGGCTCGGAACGTGTCAGGCCAGGTCCTGATGTACGCCGATTCCGTCACGGATTCCATGCGCCAGGCGATCGACGAGACGGATCGGCGGCGTGAGAAGCAGATCGCGTACAACCGCGAGCATGGCATCGATCCCCAGCCGCTCCGGAAGAAGATCGCCGACATCACCGAGGTGCTCGCGCGTGAGAGCGATGACACGAAGGCGCTGCTCGCCGGTCGCTCCGGCGCCGAAGGCAGGCGGGCACCCACGCCGAACCTCCGGCGAGAGGGCATCGCCGCCGACGGCGCGACCCAACTCGAGGCGACCATCGCGGACCTCAACGATCAGATGCTGCAGGCCGCGGCCGAGTTGAAGTTCGAACTCGCGGCGCGCCTCCGCGACGAGGTCCAGGACCTCAAGAAGGCACTCCGGCAGATGGAGGCCGCCGGCCACGTCCGGTGAGCGGGCGGCCGCAGATGTCAGCGGCCATTCGTAGGATTGGGGTGATGTCGATTTCTTCTCCGCCGACGGCCGATCGCGCCGATGTTGGCGAGCCCGCCAACCTGCACGTCCCTGGTGCGAACGGTCCGACGAGCCGCTCCACGTTGAGCGTTCGCGGTGCTCGCGTGCACAACCTGCACGACGTGAACCTCGAAATCCCTCGAGACTCGCTTGTCGTGTTCACCGGGCTGTCCGGGTCGGGGAAATCCTCGCTCGCCTTCGACACGATCTTCGCTGAGGGGCAGCGCCGCTACGTCGAGTCGCTGTCCGCCTATGCCCGCCAGTTTCTCGGACAGGTCGATCGGCCTGACGTCGACTTCATCGAGGGGCTCTCGCCCGCGGTCTCGATCGACCAGAAGTCGACGAACCGAAACCCACGATCGACCGTCGGAACGATCACTGAGATCTACGACTACATGCGCCTGCTCTGGGCGCGCATCGGGATCCCGCACTGTCCCGTCTGTGGCGAAGTGATCAGCAAGCAGAGTGTGCAGCAGATCGCGGACCAGCTCATGCGACTCGAGAGCGGCACTCGGTTCCAAGTCCTCGCGCCGATCGTCTCGCAGAAGAAGGGCGAGTTCGTCGATGTGTTTCAAGAGCTCGCTGCCTCCGGGTATGCCCGCGCAGTGGTGGACGGTGAGCGCATCCAGCTGACTGATCCGCCGCGGCTGAAGAAGCAGGTCAAGCACGACATCGCAGTCATCGTCGATCGCCTGGTCGCCAAGGACGACATGCTCGGGCGGCTCACCGACTCGCTCGAGACCGCCCTCCGACTCGCCTCCGGCACCGTGACGATCGACTTCGTCGATGCCGAGGGGCCCGGAGCACTCCGGAGCTATTCCGAGAACCTGTCCTGCCCGAACAATCACCCGCTCGCCCTGACCGAGATCGAGCCCCGGACCTTCTCGTTCAACGCTCCGTTCGGCGCCTGTCCCGAATGCTCGGGCCTCGGCACCCGCATGTCGGTCGACCCCGACCTCGTGCTCGGTGATCCGGATGCATCGCTCCGCGAAGGCGTGCTGCTGCCCTGGACCGGAACGAGTGGCCTGTACTCCTATTTCGAGAAGCTGCTCGAGGGGTTGGCCAAGGAGCTCGGCTTCTCGATGGATGCCCCGTGGAGCGAGCTCCCGGGGTCGGTGCAGGCGTCGATCCTGACCGGCAAGGACTTCGAAGTGTCCGTCGCCTGGCGGAACCGCTTTGGGCGTGAGATGCGCTACACGTCCGGATTCGAGGGCGTCATGCCCTACATCGAGCGGAAATACGCCGAGGCCGAGTCCGACACGCAGCGCGCACGATTCCAGGGCTATCTCCGTGAGATCCCATGCCCGGTGTGCGACGGAACGCGCCTGAAGCCCGAGGTGCTCGCCGTTTCCGTCGACGATCGGAGCATCGCGGAGATCTGCGCGCTCAGCATCGAGGATGCGTACCGGTTCATCGCGGACATCCGCCTGACCGAACGGGAGGCGCACATTGCGGCCGCCGTGCTCCGCGAGATCCGCGCGCGCCTCGAGTTCCTGCTCGAGGTCGGTCTGTCCTACCTCACCCTCGCCCGCGGTGCTGGGTCGCTCTCCGGTGGAGAAGCGCAGCGAATCCGGCTCGCGACGCAGATCGGATCCGGACTCACCGGCGTGCTCTATGTCCTCGACGAACCGAGTATCGGGCTGCATCAGCGCGACAACCGCCGGCTCATCGACACGCTGGTCAAACTGAAGGACCTGGGGAACACGCTCATCGTCGTCGAGCATGACGAAGACACGATCCGCACCGCTGACTGGGTGGTCGACATCGGCCCCGGGGCCGGCGTGAACGGTGGGCACGTCGTCCACTCCGGGACGTACGCAGCCATGATCGAGAACCGAACGTCGATCACCGGCGACTACCTCGCGGGTCGCCGATCGATCGCGGTTCCCGCGGAGCGCCGACCGGTCGATCCGAAGCGCGTCATCGCGGTTCAGGGCGCGCGCGCGAACAACCTCCGTTTGGTCGACGCGGAGTTCCCGCTCGGCGTGTTCACCGCCGTGACCGGCGTCAGCGGCTCCGGGAAGTCGACGCTGGTCAACGACATCCTCTACAAGGTTCTCGCGAACCAGCTCAACGGCGCTCGGCACGTGGCCGGAAAGCACACGCGAATCCGCGGCCTGGATCAGCTCGACAAGGTCGTGCACGTGGATCAGGCGCCCATCGGTCGCACGCCCCGTTCGAACCCGGCGACGTACACCGGCGTGTTCGATCGGATCCGGCAGCTTTTCGCCGAGACTCCCGAAGCAAAGGCACGCGGATACCAGCCGGGTCGCTTCTCGTTCAACGTGAAGGGCGGCCGGTGCGAGAACTGCGCCGGCGACGGCACCATCAAGATCGAGATGAACTTCCTGCCGGATGTCTACGTCGCGTGCGAGGTCTGCGGGGGAGCGCGCTACAACCGCGAGACACTTCAGGTGCACTACAAGGGCAAGAACATCTCGGAAGTCCTCGACATGCCGATCAGCGAGGCCGCCGAGTTCTTCGAACCGATCTCGGCGATCGCTCGATACATGCAGACCCTCGTTGATGTCGGGCTCGGGTATGTCCGGCTCGGGCAGTCCGCCACGACTCTGTCCGGTGGCGAGGCCCAACGCGTCAAGCTCGCGACGGAACTGCAGCGCAGATCGACCGGTCGGACCGTCTACGTGCTCGACGAGCCGACCACGGGCCTCCACTTCGAAGACGTCCGAAAGCTGCTGCTCGTGCTGCAGAGCCTTGTCGACAAGGGAAACACTGTCATCACGATCGAGCACAATCTCGACGTCATCAAGAGCGCGGACTGGATCGTCGACCTCGGACCCGAGGGCGGCTCCGGCGGTGGCATGATCGTCGCCACCGGCACTCCGGAGGAGGTGGCGCAGAACCCGGCGAGCCACACGGGTGTCTTCCTTCGTGAGATCTTCGATGCCCAGGACGCACGAGTGGGGGTCGCGCGCGGTGTGAGCAAGCGCGAGTCCGGTTCGTCGGCGCGTCGCCGCGAGAAGGCGGGTGCACGGTAGGTGGCGAACACCGTCCCATGGCGACCGAAGGCGAGTGAGATTCCGACCGACCCCGGGGTCTATCGGTGGCGCGACGCAAACCGCCGTGTCTTGTACGTCGGCAAAGCCAAGAATCTCCGCGCCCGACTCAGCAATTACTTCGCTCCGCTGCCGACGCTCCACGAGCGGACGCGCAGGATGGTCCTGACGGCCGCGAGTGTCGAGTGGACCGTGGTGGGCTCGGAAATCGAGGCGCTCCAGCTTGAATACACATGGATCAAGGAATTCGATCCACCGTTCAACGTCAAGTTCCGCGACGACAAGTCCTATCCATACCTCGCCGTGACACTGGCGGACGAAGCTCCACGCGTGATGGTCACGCGCAACCGCGCCATCAACGGCGCTAAATACTTCGGCCCATATCCGAAGATCTGGGCGGTGCACGACACCATCGACCTGATGATCAAGGTGTTCCCGATCCGCACCTGCTCGGACGCCAGCTACAAGCGTGCCATGCAGACGGGGAAGCCCTGCTTCCCCGGCCAGATCGGCAAGTGCGGAGGCCCGTGCTCGGGTCGCGTGTCAATCGAGGAGCACCGCGCGATCGTCGACGAGTTCGTCCGCTTCATGGGCAGCTACGACCGGCGTGTCATCGCCGAGCGGCGCGCACGCATGGCCGCCGCGGCCGACGCGCAGCGGTACGAAGAAGCGGCACGCTACCGCGATCAGGTCGAGGCGCTCGAGGCGGTGCTCGAGAAGTCCGCGGTCGTCCTGCGGGACAGCGTGGACCTCGATCTGTTCGGCATCGCGGAAGACGAACTCGCCGCTGCCGTGCAGCAATTCACCGTCCGCGGCGGTCGGATTCGGGGTGTGCGGGGTTGGGTCGTCGACAAAGAGCTCGACATCTCGACCGCCGATCTCGTCGAGCAGGTGCTCGAAGACGTCTACGCGGCTGAGGCCCCACCGCGAGAGATCGTCGTCCCGGCCCTCCCCGACGACGCCGAGGCGCTGCAGGCGTGGCTCGGCCAGCGCCGCGACGGCCGCAGCGTCCGACTGAGCACCGCGCATCGCGGTGACCGTGCCGGTCTTGCCCGGACGGCCACGACCAACGCGGCGCAGGCACTGCTCCTCTACAAGACGAAGCGCAGCGCGGATTACACCACGCGCTCCGCCGCTCTCGCCGACATTCAGGATGCCCTCGGCCTTGCCGAGGCGCCACTCCGGATGGAGTGCTACGACATCTCGCACCTCCAAGGAACGAATGTCGTCGCCTCCATGGTCGTGTTCGAGGACGGGCTTCCCCGCAAGGACCAGTACCGGCGATTCACGATCGCCGAGACCACAGACGACACCGACAGCATGTACCAGGTCCTGAGCCGAAGGCTCGCCCGTCTCGACGACGACGCTGAGCCTCCCGCGGTCGCGGATCCCACGAGCGACGGTGTCATCGCGAGCGAGAAGCCGACCAAGCGATTCGCGTATCGTCCCCAGCTGCTGGTCGTCGACGGCGGCCAGCCGCAGGTCGCTGCGGCGAAGCGCGCGCTCGACGACGCAGCGATCTCCGACATCGCCGTCGTCGGCATCGCGAAGCGATTGGAGGAGCTCTGGTTGCCCGACGAGGACTTCCCCGTGATTCTTCCCCGCAATTCCGAGGCGCTTTTTCTCATTCAGCGTCTTCGCGACGAAGCACACCGGTTTGCGATCACGCACCAGCGCACCCGGCGGAAGCGCGACATCCGCAGTCAGCTCGAAGACATCCCGGGTCTCGGGTCGACCCGGATCACGGCGCTGCTCAAGCACTTCGGATCGGTCGCTCGCCTCCGGTCGGCGTCGACCGAGCAGATCCAGGCCGTTCCCGGCATCGGTGCGACGACCGCGGCCGCCATCGTGGCCAGTCTTGGGCAACCGGCGGATACGCTGGAACGACGGGCAGACAGCCAGGACGAGACGACACCAGCACCGACGGAGCCAGTGAGCGCATGAGCGACAGCGCACCCCCGCAGCACGACGTGCTCATCGTCACCGGTATGTCCGGAGCGGGACGCTCCACCGTCGGCAAAGCGCTCGAAGACCTCGGCTGGTACGTGGTCGACAACCTGCCGACGCAGATGCTCGGTCCGCTCACAGACCTCGCCGACCGGGCCGGTGAATCCATCCCGAAGATCGCCACGGTGGTCGACGTGCGCGGTGGCCGCTTCTTCACTGCACCGGAAGCCGCCGTGCAAAGCCTCCGTGAGAGCACCAGCGCTCGTGTCCGCGTGCTGTTTCTCGAGGCGACCGACCAAGTGCTCGTCAGGCGCTTCGAGCAGGTGCGCCGTCCGCACCCGCTGCAAGGGGAAGACACGCTCCTCGACGGGATCGCTCGCGAACGGGCACGGCTCCGGAGCCTTCGTGAGGCCTCGGACATCATCATCGACACCTCGGACCTGAACATCCACCAGCTCGCGAAGGCGGTGACGGACAAGTTCGCCGAGGACCATTTCATCGGCGTGCAGGTCACGCTCATGAGCTTCGGGTTCAAATACGGGCTGCCCGCGGACGCCGACATGGTCGGTGACGTCCGGTTCCTGCCGAACCCCTACTGGGTGCCGGAACTGCGGGGCCACACCGGCCTCGACGCCGACGTCTCTGAATACGTGCTCGAGCAACGCGGAGCGCGCGAATTCATCGACCGGTACGCCGCGGTGCTGGAGCCGGTCCTCAGCGGATACCAGCGCGAGAACAAGAGACACGCTACGATCGCCATTGGCTGCACCGGCGGGAAGCATCGCTCGGTCGCCATCGTCGCCGAACTGGCGAGTCTCGTTCGCGGGATGCCAAATGTGGCCGTGCGTGTCAAGAACCGCGACCTCGGCAGGGAGTGATCGCTCCTCCCGCCCCGCCCCTTCCGAACGTTAGGAATGATGCCGTGCCGTTGACTGCCGAGGTCAAAGACGAACTCGCGAGAGTCGTCGTGAATCGCAACACGGTGCGAGCGGCGGAACTCGCGACGATCCTGCGGTTCGCCGGCGGACTGCACGTCATCTCCGGTCGGATCGCGATCGAGGTCGAACTCGACACCCGCATCATTGTCCACCGGGTTCGCAAGGACCTCGCTGAGCTGTACGGGGTCCGGAGTGAGGCGAGTGTCGGCGCCTCCGCGTCGTCACGGCGCGGAACGCACTACCTCGTCAGGGTCCTCGAGTCGGGGGAGACGCTTGCGCGCCAGACCGGGCTCATGGATGCGCGGCGCCGACCCGTCCGCGGTCTGCCGAACCGGCTCACGACAGGCAACCGCGAGGACCTCGCCGCGATCTGGCGCGGCGCGTTCCTCGCCGCGGGCAGCCTGACTGACCCCGGGCGCGCCGCCGCGATGGAGGTCACCTGCCCGGGCAACGAAGCCGCGATGGCACTCGTCGGCGCGGCATCCCGGCTCGACATCCCGGCGAAATCCCGGGAAGTCCGAGGCGTGCACCGTGTCGTCATCCGCGACGGCGAGGCGATCGGCGCCATGCTCACGACCATGGGCGCCGCGCGAACGAACGCGGACTGGGAGGAACTCCGGCAGCGTCGCGAGGTCCGAGCGACGGCGAACCGCCTCGTGAACTTCGACGACGCCAACCTCCGGCGGTCCGCTCAGGCTGCCGTCGCGGCCTGCGCCCGCGTCGAACGCGCCCTCGAGATCCTCGGCGACGACATCCCCGACCACCTGCAGTACGCCGGTTCGCTCCGCCTCGCACACCGCGATGCGAGCCTCGACGAGCTCGGACAGCACGCTGACCCGCCGATGACGAAGGACGCGATCGCCGGACGCATCAGGCGTCTCCTCGCGATGGCGGACAAGCGGGCCGCTGAACTGGACATCCCCGGCACCGAAGCGAACCTCCCGGAAGACCTCGAACAGGTCTGAGAACGTCACGCGACCCGATCGGTTCCGAGCGGCTGATACTGTCGGAGTGGCGACGTCACGGGGCGTATCGTCCACCACACCGCAGGCGGTCACGCCTGCACCTCCGCATCGCAGCGCTCGCGCGCACTTGACACCTCAGGAGACCCATTGACCGTCAAGATCGGTATCAACGGCTTCGGCCGGATCGGCCGCAACTTCTTCCGAGCAGCGCTCGCGAAGGGCTCCGAGCTCGAGATCGTCGCAGTGAACGACCTCACCGACAACACGGCGCTCGCCAACCTCCTCAAGTTCGACTCGATCACCGGGAAGCTGCCTGCGACGGTCACGCTGGACGGCGACAACATTGTGGTCGACGGCAAGCCCATCAAGGTTCTGGCTGAGCGTGACCCCGCGAACCTTCCGTGGGGCGAGCTCGGCGTCGACATCGTGATCGAGTCGACCGGATTCTTCACCAAGGCCGCCGATGCGAAGAAGCACATCGAGGCCGGTGCGAAGAAGGTCATCATCTCAGCGCCCGCGACCGGCGACGACGTCACCATCGTGCTCGGCGTCAACGAGGACACCTACGACCCCGCGAACCACACGATCATCTCGAACGCCTCCTGCACCACGAACAGCCTCGCGCCGCTGGCGAAGGTGTTCAACGACGCATTCGGCATCGAGCGCGGCCTGATGACCACCGTGCATGCGTACACCGCGGACCAGAACCTCCAGGACGGCCCGCACAAGGACCCGCGCCGTGCCCGGGCCGCCGCGCTCAACATCGTGCCGACGTCGACCGGGGCCGCCAAGGCCATCGGTCTCGTCCTGCCGGAACTCGCCGGAAAGCTCGACGGCTTCGCCCTCCGCGTGCCGGTCCCGACCGGATCGATCACCGACCTGACCCTCGAGGCGTCGAAGCCCGTCACCATCGACGAGATCAACGCCGCGTACAAGGCTGCCGCTGACGGGCCGCTGAAGGGCATCCTGCTCTACAGCGAGGACCCGCTGGTCTCGACCGACATCACCTCGGACCCGCACTCGTCGATCTACGACTCGGGCCTCACCAAGGTGATCGGCAACCTCGTGAAGATCACGTCCTGGTACGACAACGAGTGGGGCTACTCCAACCGTCTCGTCGACCTGGCCGAGTTCGTCGCGGACCGTCTCTAGTCGTGGCGCTCCGCACCCTCGCCGACCTCGGCGACCTGGCCGGAAAGCGCGTCATCGTCCGGTGCGATCTCAACGTTCCCCTACAAGACGGCGCCATTACCGATGACGGGCGCATTCGCGCCTCGCTGTCGACGCTCACGCAGCTCCTGGACGCCGGGGCGCGGGTCATCGTGATCTCGCACCTCGGCCGTCCAGACGGCGAGCGGAAGGACGAGTTCTCGCTCCGCCCCGTAGCGACGCGGTTGGGTGAGCTCCTCGATCGGCCTGTCGGGTTCGTTCCGACCACGATCGGCGATGCGACGACTGCGGCGGTGGATCAACTCGCCGACGGCGAGGTCCTCGTCCTCGAGAACCTCCGCTTCAACCCGGAAGAGACCGCGAAGGATGCGGAGACCCGACAAGGGTTCGCCGACAAGCTCGCCGCGCTCGGGGACGCGTTCGTGTCCGACGGCTTCGGTGTCGTTCACCGGCGGCAGGCGAGCGTCTTCGAACTGGCGGCGGCGCTGCCGAGTGCAGCGGGCCTCCTGATCGAGCGCGAGCTCGACGTGCTGCAGCGACTGACGACGAACCCCGAACGGCCGTACACGGTCGTCCTCGGCGGGTCGAAGGTCAGCGACAAGCTCGGCGTCATCGAGCACCTGCTCCCGCAGGTGAACACGCTCTGTATCGGGGGCGGCATGCTGTTCACGTTCCTCGCCGCTCAGGGGCATCACGTCGCCAAGTCGCTCCTCGAGCACGACCAGATCGACACGGTTCGGGGATATCTCGAACGCGCCGACGAACTCGGCGTGACGATCGACCTTCCGACCGACGTCGTCGTCGCTTCGGCGTTCGCTGCCGATGCGTCGCACGAGGTCGTCCCGGCCGATGCGATCGAGGAGTCCTCCTTCGGGGCAAACGGCATCGGTCTCGACATCGGGCCGGAGACGGCGGCACGGTTCGCCGCTGCGATCCGCGCCTCGAACACCGTGTTCTGGAACGGCCCTATGGGTGTCTTCGAATTCGAGGCCTTCGCAGCGGGCACGCGTGTCGTTGCCGACGCGCTGACGGAGGTGCCCGGGCTCGGTGTTGTCGGCGGTGGCGACTCAGCGGCCGCAGTTCGGAGCCTCGGGTTCCGCGACGACCAGTTCGGGCACATCTCGACCGGGGGCGGAGCGAGTCTCGAGTTCCTCGAAGGCAAGCCGCTGCCGGGCCTGGAAGCGCTGGGGTGGAGCAAATGAGCCGCACCGCACTCATCGCCGGCAACTGGAAGATGAACCTCGACCATCTGCAGGCGATCGCCACCGTCCAGAAGCTCGCGTGGACGCTGAAGGACGCCCATTACGACTACGACGGCGTCGAAGTCGCAGTGTTCCCGCCGTTCACCGATCTCCGGAGCGTGCAGACGCTGATTTCCGCAGACAAACTGCAGATCCGGTTCGGTGCGCAGGACCTGTCCGAGCATGACGGAGGCGCATATACCGGGGACATCTCCGGTGCGTTCCTCAAAGCGCTCGACGCCGCCTACGTGATCGTCGGGCACTCCGAGCGTCGCACGATGCACGGGGAGACTGACGAGATCGTCGCCGCGAAGACTGCGGCGGCGGTTCGTCACGGCCTCGTCCCCGTCGTCTGCGTCGGCGAGACCATGGAGGATCGGACCGCTCGCGGTGCCGGCGTCGTCCCGGTCGAGCAGCTGCAGGTCGTGCTCGACTCCGTCGCCCCGGCGGACATCGTCGTCGCGTACGAGCCCGTCTGGGCGATCGGGTCCGGTCAGGCAGCAACGGCGGAGCAGGCGCAAGAGGACTGCAGCGCGCTGCGCCGCGCGATCCAGACAGCGTGGGGGGACGAGCGGGCCGCGCCCACACGGATCCTCTACGGAGGCTCGGTCAAGTCCGGCAATATCGCAAGCTTCATGCGGGAGCCAGACATCGACGGCGCACTCGTCGGCGGAGCGAGCCTGGACGCCACGGAGTTCGCGGCGATCGCGCGGTACAAGCACCACGTCGGCCGCTGACCGCGCAGATCCGGCACCGCGATCCCGGTGATCCGGACGCGCCCAGGTATACTCGACCCCGCTCATAGACACGAAAGGTTCGTCGTGGCGATTCTCTCCGTCGTGCTGCAGGTTCTGCTCGGAATCACGAGCCTGCTGCTGACCCTGCTCATCCTGCTGCACAAAGGCCGCGGCGGCGGCCTTTCCGACATGTTCGGTGGCGGCGTCACGAGCAACCTCGGAGCGTCCGGCGTCGCCGAGCGCAATCTCAACCGGATCACGGTGATCCTCGGCCTCGTCTGGGTCGTCTGCATCGTCGTGCTCGGACTCATCAACAAGTTCGCATCAGGGAGCTGATCCGTATGGCATCTGGCGGTAGTGCAATTCGAGGGTCGCGCGTCGGCGCTGGTCCCATGGGAGAGCAAGACCGCGGCGTGCACGCCGAGCGGGTCGCGATCTCCTACTGGGACGCGCTCGGCAACGAGGTCGTCCGCTACTTCGCGGCCGGGCTCCCGGACGAGGAAATCCCAGAGACCGTCGACTCACCCTCGACTGGTCTTCCTGCTGGCCGCGATCGCGAGAACCCGCCGCAGGTCGCGAAGACCGAGCCGTACAAGACGCACCTCGCCTACGTGAAGGAGCGTCGCACCGAGGAAGAGGCGGCGCAGCTCCTCGATGACGCGCTGCGCCAACTGCGCGAGCGCCGCGGTACCGCACAGAGCAGCTGACACGACTACCCCGCCGACGTCGAAGGGCCCGACCGGATCGCTCCAGTCGGGCCCTTCGTCGTTCTCCACGGATGGGCAATGCCACGGCGCGAACGCCCGATTTCCGCACGGTCGAGTCCCGGGTCGGGCGAGTGCGGGCGGGCGAAGGGTTCTCAGTAGGTCGCGGCGATGAGGTTCTCGGGGACATCGCGCGCGGCGTCCTCGTCAACGAAGAACACCGTCCGCTTCCGGCCTTGCACGCCACCGACAGGCACCTCGTCAACGGACGCGCCTGCGAGAGCGAGCCCGAGCACGGATGCCTTTTCGGCGCCGGACAGGATGACCCACACGCGCTTCGACGCGTTGATCACGGGGAACGTGAGTGTGAGGCGATCCGGCGGCGGCTTGGGGGAGTTGTGCACGGGCACGACGGCTCTGTCCCGAATCTGCAGCTGCGCGAACTCGGGGAACAGGGAAGCGGTGTGCCCATCGGGCCCGACACCGAGCAGTGTGATGTCGAACGCCGGCGCGACCGCGTCGCCGCGTGCTGCGCTCCGCAGTTCGTCGGCGTAGGCAGCGGCGGCCTCATCGATGGTCATGCCCGCGTCGCTCGACTGCATCGGGTGGATGTTCGCACGCGGAATGCTGATGTGACCGAAAAAGTCGTCCTGCGCACCCACGTCGTTGCGATCGGCGTCATCGGCGGCGACCCACCGCTCGTCAACCCACCACACGTGCACGCGCGACCAGTCGACGCTGCCCTGCGCGTGCGATTGCGCGATCGCAGCGAGCACCAGCGTCGTCACCGAGCCGCCGCTGATCGCGATGTCGGCGCGCTCCTGCTCGTCAAGCACATCGATGATCTTCGTGATGAAGCGCGCCGCCACGGAGGCGCCGAGCGCTTGCTTGTCCGAGTGCACCAGCACGCGTCGTTCGTTCGTCACAGGACTCCCGTGTTCGTCGGCCGCGGACGCGGCAGGATTCAGGCGGCCGAGGAACCGCTCAGCTGCTGCACCCCGTACCGGACGACATCTCCGAAGAGCACGTCCGGGTCGAGTCTACGGAGTTCCTCGGCGAGGCAGTCACGCAGGTTCCGCCGCGGGAGCGACAGCTGATGCGTCGGTTGCCCCGGTTGGGACAGGGTGGCGACGTTGACGAGCGACCGCTCGAGTTCGATCGTCCCGGACGGGCGAACAAGCTTCACACCGTGGATGCCGCTCGAGCCTGTCGCGCGCGGTGATGTCACCACGGTCACGGGAACCTCGAGCCGCAGCTGGAGCCACGCGGCGAGCAGCAGCGTGGAGGGCGAATCGCTTGCGCCGGACACCTCGACCGCGGTGACGGGCTCATACGGGGGCTGATCGAGCGCAGCCGCGAGCTGGTTGCGCCAGAGCGTCAGTCGCGTCCATGCGAAGTCGGTGTCCCCGGGCTCATACGAGTCCCCGAGCGCGCGGATTGCCTCCGCGGGATCGCGCTGGTTGGCGGCGTCGGTGATCCGACGTTGCGCGATCCTTCCGAGCGCAGACTCGGCCGGCTTCACTGGAGCGCGTTCGGGCCACCAGGCAACCACGGGCGCATCGGGTAGCAGGAGGCCCGTGACGAGCCCCTCCTCGTCGATCGCCGTCTCGCCGTAGGCCCGGAGGACGATGACCTCGCTCGCGCCGGCATCGCTTCCGACCCGGATCTGCGCGTCCAGTCGACCGGGGGAGGCGAGGTCGCCCTCGTTGCTCGAGACGATGATGACGCGCATCGGGTGCTCACGCGACGCTTCGTTGGCGGCCTCGATCGCCTCCTCCTCGCGGCCAAGGCCGGTGGCGATGATGAGCGTCAGCACGCGGCCGAGCGCGACAGCGCCACCCTCCTCGCGGATGCGGACCAACGCGCGCTGAATCTTCGACACGTTCGTGTTGGGCAGGTCGATCTTCACGGGCGCCTCCAAGTACGGCCATCACGGGCGAGCAGCGCATCAGCCGAAGCCGGGCCCCACGTACCCGGACGGTACTGTTCGGGCTTTCCTGCACGGGCCCAGAACCGCTCGATCGGGTCGAGGATCTTCCAGGACAATTCGACCTCTTGGTGGCGTGGAAAGAGCGGCGGGTCCCCGAGCAGGACGTCGAGGATGAGTCGTTCGTACGCCTCGGGGCTGGCCTCGGTGAAGGCATGCCCGTACCCGAAGTCCATCGTCACGTCGCGCACCTGCGTGCCGACGCCGGGTACCTTCGACCCGAACCGGAGGGTCACACCCTCGTCGGGTTGCACACGGATCACCAGCGCGTTCTGCCCGAGCGGCGCCTGTTCCGCTCCGAAGATCTCCTCGGGCACGCGCTTGAACACGATCGCGATCTCGGTGACGCGCCTCCCGAGCCGCTTGCCGGCCCGGAGATAGAACGGAACGCCCTGCCAGCGCCGCGTCGCGATGTTGAGCTTGATTGCGGCGTAGGTCTCCGTCGTGGAGTCGGGGTTCATGCCGGCCTCCTCGAGGAAGCCGAGCACCTTCTGCCCACCCTGCCAGCCACTGCTGTACTGTCCGCGGGCGGTGGCTGTCGCGAGGTCTTCGGGCAGGTGGACCGCGGAGAGCACCTTTTCTTTCTCGGCTCGGAGGTCGGCCGCCTTGAACGACACCGGCTCCTCCATCGCCGTGAGCGCGAGCAGCTGCAGCAGATGATTCTGGATCACGTCGCGCGCCGCACCGATCCCGTCGTAATACGCGGCCCGCCCGGCCACGCCGATGTCCTCCGCCATCGTGATCTGGACGTGGTCGACGTAGTTCGAGTTCCAGATCGGCTCGTACATCTGGTTCGCGAAGCGGAGCGTCAAGATGTTCTGGACGGTCTCCTTGCCGAGGTAGTGATCGATGCGGAAGACGTCGTCCGGCGCGAACACGCTCTCGACGATCGCGTTGAGTTCTCGCGCGCTCTGCAGGTCGGAGCCGAACGGCTTCTCGACGACGACACGGCTCCACGCACCGTCCCGCCGCTCGGTCAGGCCGGAGGTTTTCAATTGCTCCGTGACGACCGGAAACATCTTCGGCGGGATCGACAGGTAGAACGCGTGGTTTCCCATGGTCCCGCGCTCGTCGTCCAGCCGGTCGACCGTCTCTTTGAGTTCGCGGAACGCGCCAGGATCGTCGAACGATCCCTGCACGTAGCGGATCCCTTCGGCCAACTGGCGCCAGACGTCCTCGTCGAACGGGGTGCGCGAGTACTCCTGCACCGCCTCGTACACGACCTGTGCGAAGTCTTGGCCCTCCCAGTCCCGCCGAGCGAAGCCGACGAGCGCGAAGCCCGGAGGGAGGAGCCCGCGGTGCGCGAGGTCGTACACCGCGGGCATGAGCTTCTTGCGCGACAGGTCACCGGTGACGCCGAAGATGATCAGCGTGCTCGGCCCTGCGATGCGGTTGAGCCGCCGGTCGCTCGGCAGTCGGAGCGGGTTGTGCTCCGGGGTGATCGCCACCGGTGCCATCGAAGTCGCCTCCTTGCTTCGACCTGCTACTGCTCGGCCTGCGCGCCGTCGAGCGCGCCCTGGACGGTGTCGACGAGTTCTCCCCACGACACGGTGAACTTGTCGACGCCCTCGCGCTCGAGCACGGCCACGACGTCGTCGTAGTCGATGCCGACGGCCGCAAGGCGATCCATCACATCGTGCGCAGCCGCGTACGAGCCTGTGATGGTGTCGCCGCGGACCTCGGCGTGGTCGGCAGTCGCCTCGAGCGTCTTGCCAGGCATCGTGTTGACCGTGTGGGGAGCGACGAGCTCGACGACGTAGAGCGTGTCCGGCAGCGACGGATCCTTGACGCCCGTCGACGCCCAGAGCGGCCGCTGCACGTTCGCGCCGGCTTCAAGCAGCGCCTGAGCCCGCTCCGTGGCGAACGCCTGCTCGAACACCTCGTACGCGAGCTGCGCGTTTGCGACGCCCGCCTTCGACTTCAGCGCGGTCGCCTCGTCCGTGCCGATCGCTGCGAGCCGCTTGTCGATCTCGGTGTCCACACGCGACACGAAGAACGACGCGACGGAGTGGATCTTCGACAGATCGTGGCCGGCCGCCTTCGCCTTCTCGAGACCGCCGAGGTACGCGTCGATCACCGCGCGGTAGCGCTCCAGGGAGAAGATCAGCGTGACGTTCACCGAGATGCCTGCGGCGATCGTCTCGGAAATGGCCTCGAGGCCTTCGATCGTCGCCGGGATCTTGATGAGCACGTTCTCGCGTGCAACCTTGTCGTGCAGGAACTTGGCCTGCTCGATGGTCTTCTGCGTGTCGTGGGCGAGCCCCGGCTCGACCTCGATCGAAACGCGGCCGTCAAAGCCCTTCGTCTGGTCGTAGATCGGCTTGAACAGGTCCGAGGCTCGGGCGACGTCCTGGGTCGTGATCTCGAAGATCGCGTCGGTGACGGGCGTTCCCTGCGAGGCGAGCTCGCGAACCTGCCCGTCGTAGCGCTCACCCTTGGCAAGGGCGGACGCGAAGATCGTCGGGTTCGTCGTGACGCCGACGACGTTCTGATCGGCGATGAGCGACTCGAGGCGCCCGGTCTCGAGGAGTTCGCGCGACAGGTCGTCGAGCCAGATGCTGACGCCGGCTTCGGAGAGCGCGGCGGTGGGTGTCGTATCAGTCATGGTCGTTCCTTCTTTCATCGACATCGAGAAGAACTCGGTCGAAACATCGGGGGGCCGCGGGATGTTTCACGGCCGGGAGGCGCGGGCCGGTTCCGTCAGACACGGCCGGCCCGCGCGCGCTCACTTGGATGCGGCGATGGTCTCGTGCGCAGCCGACACGACGGCGTCGGCAGTCAGGCCGAACTCCTTGTAGAGCGTCTGGTAGTCCGCGGAGGCGCCGAAGTGCTCGATCGAGACGCTGCGGCCGCGGTCGCCGACGATGTCGCGCCAAGACATCGCGATGCCGGCTTCGACCGACACCCGCGCGGTGACCGACGACGGGAGGACCTGTTCGCGGTACGCCTCCTCCTGCGCGAAGAACCACTCGAGGCAGGGTGCGCTCACCACTCGGGCTCCGACGCCCTGCTCCTGGAGCTGGTCACGCGCTGCCAGAGCGATCTGGACCTCCGACCCGGTCGCGACGAGGATCACCTCGGGAACCTCGGTGGAGGACTCCGCGAGCACGTATGCACCCTTCGCGACGTTCTTCGCCGATGCGAGCGTGCTCGAGGTCGCCTCGCCGTCGCCGCGTTCGAAGACCGGCAGATTCTGTCGGCTGAGGGCGATGCCCGCCGGACGGTCGTGGTGCCGGAGTATCTCCAGCCAGGCGTACGAGACCTCGTTCGCGTCCGCCGGCCGAACGATGTCGAGACCGGGGATCGCGCGAAGCGCGGTGAGCTGCTCGATGGGCTGGTGGGTCGGGCCGTCCTCCCCGAGCGCGATCGAGTCATGCGTCCAGACGTAGATCGCCGGCGCCTTCATCAGCGCCGCCAGGCGGACGGAGGGCCGCATGTAGTCGCTGAAGATGAGGAAGGTGCCGCCGAACGGGCGCGTGTTGCCGTGGAGGACGATTCCGTTGAGGATCGCGCCCATCGCGTGCTCGCGGATGCCGAAGTGCAGCACGCGTCCGCGCAGCGGGTCGCCCTTGCCCCAGACCTTCGTCTCGTATTGGGACGGGACGAACGACGGAGCGTCTTCGATCGTGGTGAGGTTCGACTCTGCGAGGTCCGCGGAGCCGCCCCAGAGCTCGGGCAGCACACCGGCGATCGCGTTGATCACCGTTCCGGATGCCGCGCGAGTCGAGATGTCCTTCTCCGTGCCGAAGACCGGAAGCGCCGACTCGATGTCTGCGGGGAGTTCTTTCGCCTGCATCCGCTCGAACAGAGCCTTCTGCTCCGGGTGCGCAGCGGCCCACGCGTCGAACCGCTCCTGCCATGCGGCGTGCTCGGCCTGTCCCCGCTCCACCGCTTTCCGGGTGTGCGCGAGCACGTCCGCGTCGACGGCGAACGTCTTCTCGGGGTCGAACCCGAGGACCTCCTTCAGGCCCGTGATCTCGTCCTTGCCAAGCGCCGAGCCGTGGATCTTGCCCGTGTTTTGCTTGGTGGGGGACGGCCAGCCGATGATCGTCTTGAGGACGATCAGGCTGGGCTTGCCGGTCTCGGCCTTGGCAGCCTCGATGGCGTCGAAAAGCGCCTTCGGGTCCTCCGTGTATTCGTGGCCTTTCTTCCAGTCGACGTGCTGCACGTGCCAGTGGAGCGCCTCGAACCGGGCGGCGACGTCCTCGGTGAACGCGATGTCGGTGTCGTCCTCGATGGAGATCTGGTTCGCGTCGTAAATGACGACGAGGTTTCCGAGCTCCTGGTGGCCAGCGAGCGACGCGGCCTCGTTGGTCACGCCCTCCTGCATGTCGCCGTCGCCAGCGATGACGAAGATGTGATGGTCGAAGGGGCTCTCACCAGCCGGGGCGTCCGGGTCGAACAGGCCGCGCTCGAAGCGCTGGGCGTACGCGAACCCCACGGACGAGGCGAAGCCCTGCCCGAGCGGTCCCGTGGTGATCTCCACGCCGTCGGTGTGGCCGTACTCCGGGTGCCCCGGCGTCTTCGATCCCCACTTGCGGAGGTGCTCGAGGTCGTCGAGCTCGAGGCCGTACCCGCCCAGATAGAACTGGACATACTGGAGGATCGACGCGTGTCCGGCGGAGAGGATGAATCGGTCACGACCGACCCAGGTGCTGTCGCTCGGGTCGCGGTGCATGATCTTCTGGAAGAGCAGGTAGGCGGCCGGGGCGAGGCTCATCGCCGTACCGGGGTGCCCGTTGCCTGCGGCCTCGACAGCGTCGGCCGCAAGGACGCGCGCCGTGTCGACGGCCTTCTGATCGATGGCGTCCCACGTGAATTCAGCCACTTTGGATATCGACCCTTCTTGAGGTGGCATGTGCGGGTGATTGCTCACACATGAGGTTGGTCGCCGCCCTCCGGGTCCCGGTCGCCGGAGCGCCGGTCAACGGGACCGGTGGCACACTTCGTCGGGCGCTCTGCGGGCGGGTGACTTCAGCATAGTGAATCGACACTCAGCCGACGTTCAGACCGAGACGTATGACGCGCAGCCCGTCACCAGCGTCGCGTCACGTAAACTAGGCGGGTCCGTCACGCCCATGTGGCCGCCCCGCGACGGTGCGGAGCATTGCGTCGTTCCGTAGACAGAGGTTTCATGCCGACAGCCGCCATCGCCCGGCAAGCGCCAACCCGATTCGGGCTTGGTCAGAAGATCCGGGGCTACATCGCGCTGACTAAACCCCGCGTCATGGAGCTGCTCCTCGTGACGACCGCGCCGACGATGTTCTTGGCCGCCCGAGGGGTTCCGGATCTGTGGCTCGTGCTGTGGACGCTCGTCGGCGGGGCGATGTCCGCGGGTTCGGCCGCCGCGTTCAACTGCTACATCGACCGCGACATCGACCGCGTCATGAAGCGGACATCGAACCGCCCGCTCGTCACGGGTGTGCTCTCTGATCGTGAGGCGATCTGGTTCGCGTGGACCCTGGGCGTGGTCTCCACCGTTGAACTCGGTCTGCTCGTCAACTGGCTCGCAGCAGCGCTGAGCGCCGCTGCGAATGTCTTCTACGTCGTCGTGTACACACTCTGGCTGAAGCGCCGTACCCCGCAGAACATCGTCTGGGGCGGTGCGGCCGGGTGCATGCCCGTACTCATCGGGTGGGCGGCGGTCACGGGATCGCTCAGCTGGGCACCGGTGATCCTCTTCATGGTCATCTTCCTGTGGACACCTCCGCACTACTGGCCGCTCTCGATGCGATACCGCGACGACTACGCGGCGGCCAATGTCCCGATGCTCGCGGTCGTACGCGGTCGCTCGGCCGTCGGACTGCAGGTCATCCTCTATGCCTGGGCGACCGTCATCTGCTCCCTGCTGCTCGTGCCAGTCGCCCACATGGGAATCCTGTACACGGTCGTCGCCGTCGCGGCAGGTGTCTGGTTCGTGGTCGAATCGCACCGGCTCTACGGTCGCGCGATTCAGCACGTCGAGCAGGTGCACCCCATGCGGGTCTTCCACAGCAGCATCACGTATCTGACCCTGTTGTTCCTCGCGGTCGGGATCGACCCGCTGCTCCCGCGCCTGTTCACGTTCTAGTCGACCGACTCCGACGGGGCGGCTCGGCGGCCGAGACCGGACGCCCGAAGCGATCGAGACCGGACGCGCGAAGCGATCGAGACCGGAGGCCCGAAGCGATGCCGAGGCGAGCGGCTCAGGAACGTGCGGGGCGCTGAGTCCCTACCACGGCCTCCCGACCGGCGCTCGCACGCATGCTGAGCACCGTGCCCGCGGTCACCGCGATGAGTACGCCGGCGAGCACCATATGCAGGCCGACCAATCCCACCGGCAGCGCGGTGAGGGCCTGCGTGATCCCGACGCCGATCTGCACGAACTCCACGACGAGCAGGGCCAGCGGCCACGCGATCGGAAGCCCGGCGCGCACCGCTCCCACCAAAAGCACCAGGGTCAGCAGGAACGTTGCGAACGCGGGGATCGCGTGCAGATCCTCGATCACAGCGGGGTTGAACCCAGTGCGCTGGAGCACACCGCCCTGGACGGTCGTCGCAGCGCCCGCGTGCGGTCCGGAGCCCGTCGTGAGGATTCCCAGGAGCACCGTCACGGCAACGGCCGCGAGCAACCAGTGCCCGACGAGCACGTACCAGCGGGGGACCAGCAGTCGCTCGACACGCGGTCCGCGTACCGAGCGGTAGACCAGACGACTCGCAATCGACACGAGCGCCGCCGAAATCACGAAATGAAGCCCGACCACGTACGGGTTGAGGTTCGTCAGCACGCTGAGACCCCCGACGACCGCCTGGACCGGGATGCTCGCGCCCTGAGCGAAGGCGAGCCACCAGAGCTCGGGCCGCGTGCGTCGCATCCGAACGACAGCGAGGAACATCAGGACGACGACGAACACCAGGACGAATGTCAGGAGTCGGTTGCCGAACTCGATGACGCCGTGGATCCCCATCGCAGGCGTTGTCACGAACGATCCGTCGGTGCACTGCGGCCACGTCGGGCAGCCAAGACCGGACGCCGTGAGCCGAACGAGACCCCCGGTCCCGATCAGCACGATCTGGATGACCAGCGATGCCCACGCGAGCACGACCACCCTGAGGTCAACGGCCGCCGGCAGCGGCCAGAACAGCGACGTCAGCGATGGTCGTGAAGCGGTCGTGCCGACGCGTGTCACAGGAGAGCCTTTCTGGCCGACCTGAACAGCGACGCTCGATGACGGAACGCTGGTGGGCCGGCGCGGGACGACTGTAGACTCGATGAGTTCAGCGAGCAGTCAAGTGTACGCAGGGCTCGGCTCCGAATCAGCCGCGCATCCGCCCCGCCTCATCGGCTGCGTGCAACCATGGCCTGCGAAGCGGCAGCCCCGCCGGGAGCAAGTCCGGCGTCGTCCTCGCGCTATGCAGGGACGAACGCTCAGGTGTCAGCGCACCACGGAATGATGCTGGACGACCGATGGTTGGCCTTGGAGAGGCTCGCCACCGCGAGAGGAATACGAGGGAGACCATGTCTGATGTGCTCATCGACCGTCCTGAGCTAGAAGGCCTTGGACAGTACGAATTCGGATGGGCTGACTCCGACGTCGCCGGCGCATCCGCTCGTCGCGGCCTGTCGGAGGAGGTCGTCGCAGACATCTCACGGCTGAAGAAGGAGCCGGAATGGATGCTCCGCAACCGTCTCAAGGGTCTCGAGCTGTTCCGCCGCAAGCCCATGCCGACGTGGGGCGCCGATCTCTCGGACATCGACTTCGACAACATCAAGTACTTCGTCCGTTCCACGGAGAAGCAAGCCCAGTCGTGGGAAGAGCTTCCTGAGGACATCCGAAACACGTATGAGCGGCTCGGGATCCCCGAGGCGGAGCGGCAGCGTCTCGTGGCGGGTGTCGCAGCCCAGTACGAGTCGGAGGTCGTCTACCACCAGATCAGGGAGGACCTCGAGGCCCAGGGTGTCATCTTCATGGACACCGACACGGCGCTGCGCGAGCACCCCGAGTTCTTCGAGGAGTACTTCGGCACCGTGATCCCAGCCGGCGATAATAAGTTCGCGGCGCTGAACACGGCGGTCTGGTCGGGCGGCTCGTTCGTCTACGTCCCGAAGGGCGTGCACGTCGAAATTCCGTTGCAGGCTTACTTCCGGATCAACACCGAGAACATGGGTCAGTTCGAGCGGACGCTGATCATCGCGGACGAGGACTCCTACGTTCACTACATCGAAGGCTGCACGGCGCCGATCTACAAGTCGGACTCGCTGCACTCCGCGGTCGTCGAGATCATCGTCAAGAAGAACGCGCGCGTCCGATACACGACCATTCAGAACTGGTCGTCCAATGTCTACAACCTGGTCACCAAGCGTGCGATTGCGCACGAGGGCGCGACCATGGAATGGATCGACGGCAACATCGGGTCGAAGGTCACGATGAAGTACCCGTCGATCTATCTCGCCGGCGAGCACGCGAAGGGCGAGACCCTCTCGGTCGCGTTCGCCGGCCCGGGCCAGCACCAGGACGCCGGCGCCAAGATGATCCACATGGCGCCGTACACGACATCCTCGATCGTGTCCAAGTCGATCGCTCGGGGCGGCGGCCGGGCCGGCTACCGCGGCGAGGTCCGGGTCGACCCGGGTGCACACCATGCGGCGAACACCGTGCGGTGCGACGCGCTGCTGGTGGACACCGTCTCGCGGTCCGACACCTACCCGGCCATCGACATCCGCGTGGACGACGTCCAGCTCGGTCACGAGGCGACGGTGTCTCGCGTCAGCGAGGAACAGCTGTTCTACCTGATGTCGCGCGGCCTGCCCGAAGACGAGGCGATGGCCATGATCGTTCGCGGCTTCATCGAGCCGATCGCGCGCGAACTGCCGATGGAGTACGCCCTCGAGCTCAACAAGCTCATCGAGATGAGCATGGAAGGATCCGTCGGCTAGTGAGCAACACCACCCCCCGAATCGACGCGCCGGTCGCCCCGGCCTCCGCCGGAACGGAGCAACACGGCGCGCGCGCCCACTCGGACGGCGGCTGGGACACGAAGGTCCCGGTGCAGACGCGGTCCGAGCGGTTCACCTCCGCCGACGTCGACGCGTTCCCCGCAGTCACCGGGCGCGAGGTCAACTGGAAGTTCGCGCCGATCGCATCGCTCAGGCCATTGCTCGACGGTGGCCTCGATGGGAGCGCCTACCCGTACACGGCGACGCACACCGACGACATTCGTCTCGACTGGGCGAAACGCGACGATCCGCTGGTCGGCGCCGCTGGCCTCCCGGAGGACCGCGCGTCCGCGGCGGCGTGGACTGCGCGCGAACAGGTGCTGACGATCACCGTCGGCGGGGTGGATCCCCAGCGCGCATCGATCATCCGTGGTCACATGGGATCACACCCGCGGGCAGCGCACACCGTGATCGTGGCCGAGCCGCACTCCACCGGCACCGTGATCCTCGGTGGGACCGGTTCCGCGCTCCTCAGCGAAAACGTCGAGATCGTCGTGCGCGACGGCGCGCGACTCACGCTGGTGACCGTGCAGGACTGGGACGACGACGCAGTCCATGTCGCAACCCACTTCGCGCAGGTCGGCCGCGATGCGTTCCTGAAGCACGTCGTCGTTTCCCTCGGCGGGGGCGTCGTTCGGGTGAACCCATCCACACGGCTCGGCGAAGCTGGCGGCGAGACGGAGATGCTCGGCGTGTACTTCGCCGATGCCGGTCAGTACATCGAGCAGCAGGTGTACGTGAACCACGACGCTCCGCACACGAAGAGCCGGGTGAACTACAAGGGCGCGCTGCAGGGGGACGGTGCCCACACCGTGTGGATCGGCGACGTGCTCATCGGACGTCCAGCGACCGGCACGGACTCCTATGAGCAGAACCGAAACCTCGTGCTCTCCGAGGGCACGCGTGCCGACAGCATTCCGAATCTCGAGATCGAGACCGGCGACATCCAAGGGGCCGGACACGCGAGCGCAACCGGTCGATTCGACGACGAGCACCTGTTCTACCTGCAGTCCCGCGGTATCCCTGAAGAGGAGGCCCGGCGCCTTGTCGTCCTCGGATTCCTCGTCGAGGTCGTTCAGAAGATCGGCGACACTGATCTGGAGGCGCGGCTCATTACCGCCATCGAGCAGGAGCTGGCGGGCGGCCGCCACGAGCATGGAGGGATCGCCTGATGTCGACGAAGATCTGCGCAGAGGCCGATATCGCTGTCGACAGCCCGATGCGAGTGGTTGTCGATGGAATCGCGGTCGCGGTCGTCAAGGACTCCGCTGGCACCGTCCACGCGATCGGGGACACGTGCACGCACGGTGACATCTCGCTCTCCGAGGGCTTCGTCGAGGATGGCACGCTCGAATGCTGGGCGCACGGCTCCAAGTTCGAGTTGACGACCGGCAAGCCGCTCACGCTGCCCGCCTACGAACCGGTGCCGGTCTTCCGGGTAGAGATCATCGACGGCGACGTGTTCGTTGACACGAGCGACGTCCTCGCGAGCAACTGAGTGCGCGCGCCGCACAGAACGTACGAAGGAATGCACTGATGTCCACTCTCGAAATTCGTGATCTCAAGGTCTCGATCAACACCGATCAGGGCACGAAGGAGATCCTCAAGGGCGTCGACCTGACGATCAACGAGGGCGAGATCCACGCGGTCATGGGTCCGAACGGGTCTGGAAAGTCGACCCTCGCCTATACCATCGCCGGGCACCCGCGCTACAACGTCGACGGCGGCTCGATCCTTCTCGACGGGCAAGAAGTTCTCGACATGACTGTCGATGAGCGGGCCCGAGCGGGGCTCTTCCTCGCCATGCAGTACCCGGTCGAGATTCCGGGTGTCACGGTGTCGAACTTCCTTCGCACCGCGAAGACGGCGATCGACGGTGAGGCGCCTGCGCTCCGCGGGTGGGTCTCAGACCTGCGCAAGTCGATGGCGGACCTCAAGATGGACTCGTCGTTCGCCGAGCGCAATGTGAACGAGGGATTCTCCGGCGGTGAGAAGAAGCGCCACGAGATCATGCAGCTCGAGCTGCTGAAGCCGAAGTTCGCCGTCCTCGACGAGACCGACTCCGGTCTCGACGTCGACGCGCTGAAGATCGTGTCCGAGGGCGTGAACCGGGCAGAAGCCGCGACCGGGATGGGCGTGCTGCTCATCACGCACTACACGCGGATCCTCCGGTACATCAAGCCTGACTTCGTGCATGTCTTCGTGGCCGGCCGTGTCGCTGAGCAGGGCGGTCCGGAGCTGGCCGAGCGCCTTGAGAATGAGGGCTACGACCGCTACGTGGCGGCCGCGGCGTCGAACTGAGCGCCATGATCACGACACTGTCATCAGAGAAGTTCGACGAGGTCGTCGAAGGACTGAAGGACGTCCAAGACCCCGAGCTCGGGGTCAACATCGTCGACCTCGGCCTCATTTACGACCTCGCCTGGGACGACGAGGCAAACGCACTCGTCATCAGCATGACGCTGACGAGCGCGGGCTGCCCGCTGACCGACGTCATCGAGAACGACACCGCGAATGCGCTCGACGGGATCGTCGATGCGTTCCGAATCAACTGGGTGTGGATGCCGCCGTGGGGCCCCGAACGGATCACGGATGACGGGCGCGAGATGATGCGTGCGCTGGGATTCGCGATCTAGCGATCAACTACGAAACACGGCGGGGAGGCACGGTGCGCGCAAGCACCGCGCCTCCCCGCTTCGCACGCAACGGCTTCCAGCCGGCAGCCTCGCCGTTCGCACGCGAGCGGTCAGCCGCGAGCAGACAGCGAAGAGCCGACGGTCAGCCCGAGCAGAGCCGACGGTCAGCGCGAGCGCCGACCGATGGCGCGCCACGCGAGCGGGAGGACGCCCGCCGCGATGAGTGCCTTCGCAACGCCGCCGATGACGAACGGGTACAGACCCTCAGCAAGCACGACGCCGAGCGAGTGCGGCAGCCCGAGGTTCGCCAGAGCGATCGCGAGATACGGCAGCCCCGTCACGAATGGGATGGCACTGGCGAGCGTGAACGCCGCGGTCGCGCGGAAAAACCGCTTGTCCCAGTCGCGACGGGCGAGCCAGCCAATCGCGGCCGCAGACGGGATGAAGCCGATGACATATCCGAACGACGGCAGCGCCAGGGAGCTGAGACCCCCGGTCCAGCCCGCGAAGAACGGCAATCCGGCGAGCCCCGCAAGGCCGTACACCAGCATCGACAGGGCGCCCCGGCGCGCTCCGAGCGTCGCACCGACGAGCACCACGGCGAGTGTCTGCCCGGTGATCGGTACCGGCCACATCGGCACTTCGACCTGGGCCATGAGCCCGGTGAACACGGCACCGCCGGCAACCAGGGCTGCGTCGACGGCGAGCCCACGCGTGCGGATACGGTCGGCAAGAACAGTGCGCAACGTGCTGGGAACGGCGTTCGACATCAAGTCTCCTACAATGGATGGCTGGTCTTGCCATCATATTGGCGGCCCCACCGCGCACGTCGTTGTGCCCTCCCCACCAACTGATTGGACGTCCGCTGTGCTTGCCGTGCACGATCTCGAGATCCGCGTGGGCGCCCGCATGCTCATGGAGGGTGTCACCTTCCGCGTCGACAAGGGGGACAAGATCGGACTCGTCGGCCGGAACGGAGCCGGCAAGACGACGATGACGAAAGCGCTGGCCGGCGAGACGCAGCCCACGGGCGGGACGATCACCCGGACCGGTGAGATCGGCTACCTTCCGCAGGATCCCCGTTCCGGAAATCCAGACGACACGGCCCGGAAGCGCATACTCGACGCCCGCGGGCTCGGTGAGATCGTCGAAGGCATCCGGCAGGCCTCCCTCGCCATGGCGAGCGAGGACCCGGCAGTCGCCGAGAAGGCGATGAAGCGGTACGCGCGGCTCGACGATCAGTTCAACGCGCTCGGCGGGTACGCGGCGGAAGCCGAAGCCGCGTCGATCGCGTCGAACCTTGCGCTGCCCGATCGCATCCTCGACCAGCAGCTCAAGACGCTCTCCGGCGGCCAGCGGCGTCGAATCGAACTCGCTCGCATCTTGTTCTCCGATGCGGAGACCATGATCCTCGACGAGCCGACCAACCACCTCGACGCCGACTCGATCATCTGGCTCCGCGAGCACCTGAAGACGTATCAGGGCGGTGTCATCGTCATTTCCCACGACGTCGACCTCGTCGACGAAGTGGTGAATCGCGTGTTCTATCTGGATGCGAACCGGCAGGTGATCGACATCTACAACATGGGCTGGCGCAACTATCAGCGCCAGCGCGCCGCGGACGAGGAGCGCCGACGAAAGGAACGCGCGAACGCGGAGAAGAAGGCGGCCGCCTTGCAGCAGCAGGCTGCTCGGTTCGGAGCGAAAGCCACGAAGGCCGCCGCGGCACATCAGATGGTCGCCCGAGCAGAGAAGCTCCTGGCCGGACTTGAGGACGAGCGTCAGGTCGACCGCGTCGCGAAGCTTCGCTTTCCCACGCCCGTCGCGTGCGGACGTACTCCGCTCATGGCCGAGGGGTTGTCGAAGTCCTACGGATCGCTCGAGATCTTCGCCGGCGTCGATCTCGCGATCGACCGCGGATCGCGCGTCGTCATTCTCGGCCTGAACGGCGCCGGAAAGACCACGCTCCTCCGCATTCTCGCGGGGGTGGACACGGCAGACACCGGCGAGATCCAACCCGGGCACGGCCTCCGGATCGGCTACTACGCGCAGGAGCACGAGAACATCGACGTCAACCGGACGGTGATCGAGAACATGGTCTCGGCGTCCCCGGCGCTCACCGAGACCGAAGCGCGACGTGTTCTCGGATCGTTCCTCTTCACCGGCGACGACGGCTACAAGCCTGCAGGCGTCCTGTCCGGCGGCGAGAAGACGCGCCTCTCGCTCGCGATGATCGTCGTGTCCGGCGCGAACGTACTGCTGCTGGACGAACCCACGAACAATCTCGACCCCGCGTCTCGGGAGGAGATCCTCGGCGCGCTGACCGGATACGAGGGTGCCGTTGTCCTGGTCTCACACGATGCCGGCGCCGTGGAAGCGCTCAACCCGGAGCGGGTGCTGCTCCTGCCCGACGGCACGGAAGACCACTGGAACAAGGACTACGCCGAACTCATCGAGCTGGCCTGAGGCAACGCCCACCGCGATCGGATGCCGCAGGGCAGCCGCTCCGGTGAGCGCCTCGCCTCAGTTCCAGCCGAGGATCTCGTCTTCGATCTGGTCGTCGCTCTTCGGTCGAGCGTCACGCTTCCGCTGCCGTTCGAGCGCGCGCTCACGCTCCTCCGGGTCGTCCTGGTTGAGGTTTCGGTACTCCTGCACCATGAGGTACGCCAGGAACCCGAAGCCACCACCCGCGAACATGAACCACTGAATGAAGTAGCTGAGATGGAGTCCGGTGTCTCCGGAAGGCTTGTCCCAGCCGAGCGGCGCGGCCTGCGCGGGTGCTGGGCTCTCGGAGGCGAGTTGACCGTATGCAGCAGTCCAGAGCGGCTGCGAGATGCGCTTCCCGACGTCGGAGAGCGTCACGGATTGGATCTCGTCCGTATGTGCGGGGTCGGTCCGTCCGGCGATGTGCGGCTCGTTCGGGGTGAGCCGCGCCACCACGGTGACAACACCTGACGGTGGGGCCGGAATCGAGTCCGGATAGTCGTGCTTGTTGCCCGTCGGCACCCACCCGCGGTCAACGATGAAGGCGCGGCCGCTCGAGGTGACCAGCGGCACCAGCACCTCGAACCCAGGCTGCCCGTTGTGCACGCGGTTCCGGACCAGCAGTTGCTCGCGAACGTCGTAGCGACCGGTCACCTTCACCTGCAGCCACCGTTGCGACCAGTTAAACGAGTTCTGGTGCGGCAGGGCGGTCGCAAGTGGGACGGGCGTGTGGTCGTAGTTCGCCGCGATCTGCTGGTTCTCGCGGACCGCCTGGTTCCGGCGGTCCCACTGCCACATCCCGAAGAACGCGCACAGGATCGCGAAGCCGACGGCGATCGCGACATAGCCGAGCCACCGGCGGCCGATCACGAACCCCCATCCGATGTAGACGCCATCCGACGGTTCCGGTTCGAGCGCGGGAAGCCCCTCGTCGGCACGCTCCGCGTTCAGCCTGGCGCGGTGCTCCTCGTGTTCCGCGCGGCGCAGCCGCTCGGCATGCCGACGACCGTACCGAAGGCTTGGATCGAACGCACCGCGCTCCTCCACGTGTTCGGTGGAACGACCGGCCCGCTCCCGAGTGTCTGTCATCACACCGCCCGGTCGTCGAGCCGCTCGACGTCTTCGGCGATGCCGGTCACCCGGACCGGGAATGCCCGCGACTGCAGGTAGTCGGCGAGAAAGCCGCGATGATCATCACACGCGACCCAGATCTTGACGCGATCTTCAGCGTGAATGCGAGGGTTCCGCCAGTTCACTCGCCACGAGGCCGGGGCATCGCAGCCTGCCCGGGAGCAGACCGGAACGGTTCCCGGCTCTCCGATCACGTCATACGTCGCACTCACCGACGGTGCCCCCAACTGGACGGCCGGGCGCCCTCGCGCTGCCACGCGGCCTGCTGGTCCTCCGCAGCGCGGCGGCGAGCATCTTGCTCGTCCCGATACGCCTGCTCGCGCTGCTGCTCGGCGGCCTCACGCGCCGCCTCGAATTCTGGATCCTGGCGGACGAGCGCCCCAGCCGGGCGGGAGATGTCACCGGAGGCACGATTGCCGGCGTTCGCGATCACGACTGCGACCCACGGAATCACCGCTGCGAGGACGAGCGGCACCACACTCCACCAGTTGTGCAGCAGCACGGCGATCACGAAGAAGAACACACGGATCGCCATCTGCCACACGTATCGCCGAAACCGCCGGCGGCGATCCTGATCAGGGGATGCCGCCAGTGTGGTGATGGTGTTCGTCGTCGTCTTCATTCCGTCCGCTCTCCGACCTCGTCCTCAAGCCTAAGCCTCGCTACTGACGTTCGGCTCGGCGCGCGAGGGACCGACTGGCCCGAGCTCCGACACAGCACCCCGCTAGGCTCGAGGCACCCCTTGACCCTCCCGATCGGAGCAGTATGACCACGCCTCGAACCGTCCTCGTCACCGGTGGCAACCGCGGAATCGGTCGGGCAGTCGCCGAGCGATTCGTGTCGGAGGGGCATCGCGTTGCGGTGACGAGCCGATCGGGCGCCGGCGGTCCTGAAGGCACCCTCACCGTCGCCGCCGATGTCACCGACGGCGCCAGCGTGGAGCAGGCCTTCGCCGCGGTCGAGGCAGCCCTCGGACCCGTCGAGATCCTCATTGCCAACGCCGGCATCACGAATGACCAACTGCTCCTGCGCATGAGCGAGGACGACTTCACGTCGGTGCTCGACACGAACCTGACTGGAACGTTCCGCGTGGTCAAGCGCGCCATCAAGGGGATGATGCGCGCGAAGTTCGGGCGCATCGTGCTGATGTCGAGCGTCGTCGGGATGTATGGGCAGGTCGGCCAGGTGAATTACTCGTCGTCGAAGGCCGGATTGGTCGGGATGGCGCGGTCGATCACCCGTGAGCTCGGCTCTCGCGGCATCACGGCGAACGTGATCGCGCCAGGGTTCATCGCTACGGACATGACCTCCGGTCTGGCCGAGGATCTTCAGGCTGAGTTCGTGAAGGCGATCCCGGCGGCGCGGTTCGGGTCAGTCGACGACGTCGCCGCGGCCGCCGCCTTCCTTGCGTCCGACAGTGCCGCCTACATCTCAGGTGCGCTGGTACCCGTCGACGGTGGGCTTGGGATGGGGCACTGAGCGCGAGTCCGAGACCACGCCCTGCGTGCACGCGGCCGAACGGCATCCGCAGCAGCGGACGCCGCAGCCCTTCAGCGCGCCAACGTTCCGAGAAGCGCCAGAACGGTCGAAAGGTCCCGCTCGTTCAGTGACACATCCGCGGTCGCTCGCACCACCGGCTTCGCATCGAACGCGATCGACAGCCCTGCGACCGCCATCATCCTGAGGTCGTTCGCGCCATCGCCGATCGCGATCGTCTGTCCGATCGGAACACCCGCGTCCGCCGACCACTCGATGAGCGCATCCGCTTTCGCGCTCGCGTCGACGATCGAGCCGTCAACCTGCCCGGTGAGGACGCTCCCGGCGACCGCGAGCCGATTCGCCCGGCAGTAGTCCAAGTCGAGTGCGTCCGCGATCGGATCAAGCACCTCGTGGAATCCACCCGACACCACGCCGACCGCACCGCCGAGGCCGTGCACCCCACGGATCAGTTCAGACGCTCCAGCAGTGACGCGTACGCGAGCGCGCACGCGGGTCAGGGATTGCGCCGGGAGGCCAGCCAAGGCTCGGACACGCTCCCGCAGGCTCGCCGCGAAGTCGAGTTCCCCGGCCATAGCCCGCGCCGTGATCGCGGCAACCTCGCGTCCGCAGCCCGCCTCGTCGGCGAGCAGCTCGATGACCTCGTCGTCGAGCAGCGTGGAGTCGGCGTCCAGGACGACGAGAAAGCGCGGCACCGCTCAACCGTACTGGGCGTCGTCACTCGGTGACGTCACTGGTCATGCCTCGACGCGGACACCCTTTCCGACCACCGTGATGCCGGAGTCGGTGACGGTGAAGCCGCGGGCGATGTCGGCCTCTCGGTCGACGCCCACACGGGCACCTGCTGCGATCACGACATCCTTGTCGAGAATCGCGCGGTGCACCATCGAGTCCGGGCCGATCGCGGCCCGTTCGAACACGACGGAATCGAGCACCTCCGCGCCCGACTCCAACGTGCACCACGGTCCGATGACGCTGCGCTCAACGCGTGCCCCTGACAGCAGACAGCCGAGTGAGACGATCGAGTCGATCGTGGTCCCCGTGTTGCCGCGCGCGTCGCGTACGAACTTCGCGGGTGGGGAGTTGATCTGCTGATTGAAGATCGGCCAGTCGACGTTGTACAGGTTGAATACCGGGAGCGCAGCAATCAAATCCATATGCGCGTCAAAGAACGAATCGATCGTTCCTACGTCGCGCCAGTAGTACTTATCGCGATCCGTCGAGCCAGGAACCTCGTTCCGCTGCAGGTCGTACACGCCCGCAGCGCCTCGAGACACGAAGTCCGGGACGATATCGCCACCCATGTCGTGATTCGACGTCTCGATCTGTCCGTCGCGCAGGACGGCGTCCACAAGCGCATCAGCGTCGAAGACGTAGTTTCCCATCGACGCGAGGACCTCTCGGGGGGAGTCGGGGAGGCCGGTCGCGTTTTTCGGCTTCTCGAGAAACGCCTCGATCGACGTCGGATCGTCGTCCGCGACCTTGATGACGCCGAACTGGTCGGCGAGTCCGATGGGTTGGCGAATGGCAGCAACAGTGGCGCTCTTTCCGGAGGCGATGTGCGCCTCCACCATCTGCGCGAAGTCCATCCGATAAACGTGGTCAGCACCGACCACGACGACGATGTCGGGGTGTTCATCCCGAAGCAGATTCAGCGACTGCAGGATTGCATCGGCCGACCCCGCGAACCACCGCTTGCCCAGTCGTTGCTGGGCGGGAACGGATGCGACGTACGAACCGAGCAGGCCCTCCATGCGCCACGTCTCCGCGACATGCCGGTCCAGGCTGTGGGACTTGTACTGGGTCAGGACGACGATTCGGTTGAGTCCGGAGTTCACGAGATTCGACAGCGCGAAGTCGACGAGTCGGAAGTTGCCACCGAATGGCACCGCTGGCTTCGCACGGTCGGCGGTCAGCGGCATCAGCCGCTTCCCTTCACCGCCAGCAAGGACGATGCCGAATATCTTCTTCGATGCCATGAGGCCAACAGTAGGCGTGAATCCGCGCCAGCCGTTACGTTGGGCCTGTGCGAGTCGACCTGCTGACAAAAGAATTTCCGCCCGAGATCTACGGGGGCGCAGGCGTTCACGTGGCCGAGCTGACAACAGCGCTTCGCGCCGATACGGACACCGACGTCCGGGTGCGCGCGTTCGGAGCCGAGCGCGATGCCGACAATGTTTCGTCGTACCGGGCGCCCGCCGGAATGGACCACGCCAACCCCGCCGTCGCAACGCTGGCAACCGACCTGCAGATGGTTCCGGATATCGACGGCGCCGACCTCGTGCACTCGCACACCTGGTACGCGAACGCCGCCGGGCGCGTCGCGCAACTGACGTACGGCCTCCCGCATGTCGTCACGGCGCATAGTCTCGAGCCACTCCGGCCTTGGAAGGCCGAACAACTCGGCGGCGGCTACCGCCTTTCGAGCTGGATCGAATCGGAGGCGTTCACCCACGCAGACGGCGTCATCGCGGTCTCCGAGGCCATGCGTCGCGACATCGCGCGCGCCTACCCGTCCATCGATGAGGATCGGCTCCACGTGGTCTACAACGGCATCGACCTCGACGATTGGCGCCGCATCGACGACGCGGATGCAGTTCGCGCTCTGGGGATCGACCCCGAGCGGCCGACCGTCGTGTTCGTGGGCAGGATCACGCGGCAGAAGGGACTGCCCTATCTCCTTCGCGCCGTCGCTGACCTGCCCGCAGACGTGCAGGTCGTGCTCTGCGCTGGGGCACCGGACACGCCCGAGATCTTGCAGGAGGTGACCTCGCTCGTCGACGATCTTCGCGAGCACCGCAACGGGGTGGTCTGGATCGATCGCATGCTCTCGCACGATGAGATCGTCCGTGTCGTGTCTGCCGCGACTGTGTTCGTCTGCCCGAGCGTGTACGAGCCGCTCGGCATCGTCAACCTTGAGGCGATGGCGTGCGGCGTGCCCGTCGTCGGCACCGGAACCGGCGGAATCCCGGAGGTCGTCGCCGACGGCCTCACCGGACGGATTGTGCCGATCGACCAGGCCACGGACGGTACGGGAACACCCACGGATCCGGACCGGTTCGTGCGCGACCTGGCGGGCGTCCTCCGCGAGGTCGTCGAGGATCCGGGATTGGCGGCTCTGATGGGTCGTGCCGGCCGCATGCGGGTCGAGTCCGAGTTCACCTGGAGCCGCATCGCGGTTCAGACGCGCGCTGTCTACGACGCGGTGCTCGCCGGACAGTGACGAGACGCTGACGGCGGGAACGGAGCGCAGCGGCACAGTTTCCGCCCGCACCCGCCGTCGTGAGCAGGACGAAGGCCACGGTCGCGTAGGGTGATCGCATGCCCTCGGTTGTGCGCTTGGAAGACGTGTCCGTTGTCCGAAACGGGGCCCTGATCCTCGACGGCGTGCAGTGGTCCGTCGAACCAGATGAACGCTGGGTCGTGCTGGGTCCGAACGGCGCCGGCAAGACCACCCTCCTCGAAGTCGCTGGCACCCAGCTCTTCCCGACCTCGGGAACCGTCACGGTGCTCGACGTTGAAGTCGGCCAGGCCGATCTCAGTGAACTGCGGCCGCGCATCGGGTTCGCGTCGACCGCGCTCGCCCGTCGGATCCCTGTGACGGAGCGCGTCCTCGACGTCGTGCTCACCGCGGCGTACGCGATCACCGGCCGGTGGAACGAGGAGTACGACGACATCGACGAGCGACGTGCCCGCCGTGTGCTCGAGGAGTGGGGCCTCGCGGCGTTCGCGGAACGGCCGTTCGGCGAGTTGAGCGACGGCGAGCAGAAGCGCGTTCAGATCGCACGATCCGTGATGACGGACCCCGAGGTGCTGTTCCTCGACGAGCCGGCTGCATCACTCGACCTCGGAGCCCGCGAGAGCCTCGTACGAACTCTCGGCGGCTATGCGTCGAGCCCGGAGTCGCCCGCGATCGTCGTCGTCACGCACCACGTCGAGGAGATCCCGGTGGGGTTCACACATGCGCTCGTCCTCGCCGGAGGGCGGGTGCACGCCGCCGGCCCGATCGATTCCGTGATCACGGGGGAGACCCTGTCCGCTGCGTTCGGCGTTCCGCTCGATGTCTCCGCGTCGGGCGGCCGATACACGGCACGAGCTGCGGTCGACGGCTCCGCTGCCGAATCGAATGCGGGCAGCAGCGCCGCCGAGCGAGCCTGATCGAGACCCAGCGTCGACCTGCGCGAACGGGGTCGACTCTGGTACCGTAGACGGTCGGCGTACGCCGTCAGACTTGCGCGCGCGAGCACGCGCGGTTCACGCGATCCAGTCCACCGAAGTTCTAGAGGAATCACCATGAAGACCGACATTCACCCCGAGTACAAGCCGATCGTGTTCCGCGACCTCGCTTCGGGAGAGACGTTCCTCACCCGTTCCACGGCGACGAGCGACAAGACCATCGAACTCGACGGCGTCGAGTACCCCGTCATCGACGTCGAGATCTCGTCGGCGTCGCACCCGTTCTACACGGGCAAGCAGCGCATCCTGGACTCGGCCGGCCGCGTCGAGAAGTTCAACCAGCGCTTCAAGGGCTTCGGCGGCGCGAAGTAACACCGCCTCAAGCGATCGAACGAGGAGGGCGTCCCCGAATGGGGCGCCCTCCTCGTCTGTCCAGGGCGCGTCGGTCGACCGGTGGCATGGTTGGACCAGCGACCTGGCTGGACCAGCGGCGCGGCCAGCCAGCGCCGGTCAGCCAGCGCCGCGGTCAGCCAGCGCCCTGCTCACCGGCGGCGACCCGGTCACGGACCGCCCGCACTGGTCGGCCGACCGCGAGACAGGAGTCAGTCGTTGCGATGCGGCCAGCGGCCGTCCGCGCTGAACGTCGGGTTCCTCGTGCGCCGCATGTAGTTCTGGAACGACGATGCCTGCTCGGCGCACCAGCCGACCTGTTTCCGATGCAGCTCGTCGGCAGTGACGCCGAGCTCGTCCGGGAACCGCTGCGCGATCGCCTGCGCGAGTCGGCCAGCGGCGATCGCATCGGCCGCGGCGTCATGTGCGTCGGTCAACGCGACGCCATACAGCCCCGCGCACGCCTCGAGGGTTCGCTTGCCCTTGCGATACGTGTCCAAAGCCTTATCGATGACGAGCGGATCGACCACGTTGCCGATGACCGGCGACGCGAGTCCGTGTCGGCGCGCCTCTCGGTCAAGGACCGTCAGGTCGTACGGCGCGTTGTAGATCACGAGCGGCAAGCCGCGCGCGAACACGGCCTCGATCGCGGCGATGATCTCGACCACGACCTCCCCGGAGGGGCGCCCTTCGGCGCGAGCGCGCTCGGTACTGATTCCGTGCACCGCAGTCGCGGCGGGCGGGATCTCAATACCTGGATCGGCGAGCCACGCGCCGTCCACGATGCTGGTCCCGCGCATGTCGATCAGGCCGACGTGCGCGGTGACGATCCGCGCCGATTCGACGTCGATGCCGGTCGTCTCGAGGTCGAACACTCCCAGCGCGTGCCACCACGGGCGGTCGACGGCCGAGTCGGCCAACGGGGGCCCGGCGAGCACGGTGTCAGTCACGCTGCAACGGTAGCGGTGCCCGACGACACTGCCGGTGCTCCGCGCCGACGTCCCTCAGGAGCGGCCGACGGTCACGCCCGGCAGCATGGCACAGTCCACGTGTCGGTCGTCACGCTTCAGTCGTTCCGTCGTCGACCGACATGCAGCCAGTAGAACGCTTGCGTTCCGAGTGTCAGGGTGAGCGTGCCGTCGTCCGCAACCGATGGGAACGATCCGCCTCCGAACAGGTCGTAGAGCGGCCTCCCCGCGAACTCTGGGAGGGTGATCGTCGCGGTGGTCGGATTGTGCGCGAACGAGAACACGCACAGCACGTCCTCGGCGGAGTCCCCGAACTGCGTCCCGGAGCCCGCGTACGAGCGGACGAAGGCGAGGACGCTCTCGTTGTCGGTGGACTGCACTGCGAGCGACCCGAGTCCGAACACCGGGTGGGCCTTCCGCACGTGGATCACGTTGCGGACCCAATGCAGCAACGATCGCGACTGGGCGAGTTGCGCCTCCACATTGACCTGCGCGTAGTTGTAGACGAGCGACTGCACGACCGGCAGGTACAGCTTGCCGGGGTCGGCGGTCGAGAAGCCGGCGTTGCGGTCCGGCGTCCACTGCATCGGCGTTCGGGACGAGTCGCGGTCCGGCAGCCAGATGTTGTCGCCCATTCCGATCTCGTCGCCGTAGTACAGGAACGGGGAACCGGGGAGCGAGAAGAGCAGCGCGTGGACGAGCTCGAGCTCCGCCCGCGAGTTGTCGAGGAGCGGTGCGAGCCGACGGCGAATGCCGATGTTCGACCGCATGCGCGGGTCGTAGGCGTACCAGCCGTACATGGCCTGCCGGTACTCCTCGCTCACCATCTCGAGCGTGAGTTCGTCGTGGTTCCGGAGGAAGACGCCCCACGCTGCCGAAGCAGGCACCTCGGTCGTCTCGGACAGGATGCGCTCGAGCTCCTTCGCGTGTTGGGCGCGGAGCGAGTAGTAGATTCGCGGCATCACCGGGAAGTCGAACGCCATGTGGCACTCGGGCTCGTCCTCCGTCCCGAAGAACGCGGCGGTCTCACGCGGCCACTGATTCGCCTCAGCGATGAGGACTCGGCCGGGGTACTCCTCGTCGACCATCGCGCGCAGCCGCTTGACGAACTCATGCGTCTCGGGCTCGCCCTCGCCGTTGCCTTCCTCGGTCTCGTAGAGGTACGGAATCGCATCGAGCCGCAGGCCATCGACACCCATGTCGAGCCAGTGCCGAACAATGTCGAACACGGCGTCGTGCACGGCCGGGTTGTCGAAATTCAGGTCAGGCTGGTGCGAGAAGAACCGGTGGAAGAAGAACTGGCGCCGCACCGGGTCGAACGTCCAGTTCGAGTCCTCAGTGTCGACGAAGATGATCCGGATGTTGGGGTAGCCCTCATCCGTGTCACGCCACACGTAGAAGTCGCCGTACGGGCCATCCGGGTCTTCCCGAGACTGCTGGAACCACTCATGGGCATCCGAGGTGTGATTGATGACGAGATCGATCACGATCCGCATGTTCCGCTCGTGCGCCTTCGTCACAAGGTCGCGGAACTCTTCGAGCGTGCCGAACTCCGGCAGCACGGCGCGGTAGTCCGAGACGTCGTAGCCGCCGTCGCGCAGTGGCGACTGGAAGAACGGCGGCAGCCAGATCGCGTCCACGCCGAGCCACTGGAGATAGTCGAGCCGACTGATCAGCCCGGACAGATCGCCGGTTCCATCGCCATTGGAATCGGCGAAGGAGCGGATCATGCACTCGTAGAACACCGAGCGCTTGTACCAGAGCGGGTCGAGCGTGAGACCGGGGAGCTGGATCGGTGCGGTGAACGTCACGTTCTCCACCGTATGCGCGCCGTGCTGCTGGTGCCCGCATCGACCGTAGACTCGCTCGCGATGCACCCCCCGATCGTCTCGCCGCATGCCTCGCAGCTCGCCCGCACGCCCGTCGTGCATCGCGCCGCCACGGTGGATGACCGCACCACCCACTACTGGGAGTACGGCGATCCGGATGCGACGCTCCGCGTGCTCGCGGTGCACGGATTCCGCGGCGATCACCACGGGCTCGCCGCCGTCGCGGCATACCTGCCGACCATGCGGGTGATCGTGCCCGACCTGCCCGGCTTCGGCCTGTCCGATCCGCTCCCGGACAGCGACATGGACGCGTACGTCGGCTGGCTCCGCGCATTCGCGGACGCGCTCGGCCTCGGCCGGGACACGATCGTCCTCGGGCACTCATTCGGGAGCATCGTGTGCGCCGCCGCGGTGGCCGACGGGCTCGACACGCGCCTCCTGGTGCTCGTGAATCCAATCGCCGCACCCGCCCTGCAGGGGCCGCGCGCGATCGGAACGCGGATCGCCGTCGGCTACTACCGTGCGGGAGCCGCCTTGCCGGAACCACTCGGCGGCGGCATCCTGCGGAACCGCGGGATCGTCCGCGCCATGAGCATCGCGATGCTGAAGTCGAAGGATCCCGCGATGCGACGCTGGGTTCACGACCAGCACGATCGGTTCTTCTCCGCGTTCGCGAACCGGCGCGTCGTCCTGGAGGCGTTCCGCGCCTCCGCCACCCATGACGTCTCCGAATACGCGGACCGGATCCCTGTGCCCACCTTGCTCGTCGCGGCCGAGCGCGACGACATCACCGCGATTCCCGAGCAGGAGGCGCTGGCGGCGCGAATCCCCGGCTCACGTCTCGTCGTGATCCCCGACGTCGGACACCTCGTCCACTATGAGACGCCGAAAGCGGCGGCGGATGCCGTCATGGACGCGGTTGCGACGCTCGCCGACCCGCCAACGGAGCGCGATGGGGCGGAGCGGTGACGCGCCTCCGAATCGGGATCGACTGCCGGTACGTCCGGGTGGGCCGGCACGATGGGATCAGCCGATTCACCGCCGGCATCGCGGCGCATCTGCCCGACCGGCACGACTATCACCTCCTGATCTCTCACGAGCGTCAGCTGGAGTCGCTCCCGGCGCTGCCATGGAGTCGGATTCCCGCGCCGACCGACCCGGGGGAGCCGTTCGTCGCACGGCGGGTGAATCGACTCGGTCTCGACGCGGTCTTCTCGCCCATGCAGACCATGGGGTCGTGGGGTCGGCGCTACGCACTCGTGCTGACCCTCCACGACCTGATCTACTACCGCAACCGCACGCCGCCGCCGGAGTTCGCGCTGCCGATCCGACTGGGCTGGCGCGCCTTCCATCTGGCGTGGTGGCCGCAGCGCATGCTCCTCAACGGCGCTGACGGCGTGGTCACGGTGTCGGACACGACCGCCGCGCTCATCGACGAGCACCGACTGACCACGCGGCCGGTGACGGTCGCCCCGAACGCGGTGGATCCGCTGCCCCTCCGCGATCCGACGCTGCCCCGGCGCCGGTCACTCGTGTACATGGGCTCCTTCATGCCGTACAAGAACGTCGACGTGCTCGCCGCTGCGATGCCGCTGCTCGGCGCGGACTGGACGCTGCACTGCATGTCCCGAGTCAGCGACGCCGTGCGAGAGCGACTCGTGCAGCGCGCGGGCTCGACGGCGATCGTGTTCCACGACGGCGCCTCAGACGAGGAGTACTTCGACACGCTGCGTTCGGCGACGGCCCTCGTCACGGCTTCGTTGGACGAGGGCTTCGGCATTCCGCTCGTCGAGGCGATGCGCGTCGGCACCCCCGTCGTCGTGAGCGACATCCCGATCTTCCGCGAAATCGGCGGAGACGCAGCGACCTACTTCGACCCGCACGCTCCCGCATCGTTCGCTGCAGCCGTCCGCGATCTGGAGGCCCGGTGGGCGGACGCAGCGTCGGCGTCGGTCGCGCAGGCGGACCGATTCGACTGGGCCGACTCGGCCGAGCGCGTCGCGGCTGCGGTGGAACGCGCCGTCGAGGACCGCGCCGCTGGCTAGAGTGGCGGAGTGACGACACTCCTGTACCTCGTTCGCCACGGCGAGACCGACTGGAACAAGCAGCGACGCATCCAGGGGTCGACGGACATCCCGCTGAACGACGTCGGGCGCGATCAGGCCCGCGCAGCCGGCTCACTGCTTCGTCGCCGTCAGTTCGATGCGGTGATCGCATCGCCGTTGGTTCGGGCGCTCGAGACCGGCAGCATCATCGCCGGCATGCTCGGCCTCGACGCCCCGGGCACGGAGGCCGGCCTGGCCGAGCGTTCATACGGCGCAGCAGAAGGGCTGACCGGCGAGGAGATCGAGGCGCAGTTCCCGGACGGCGATGTCCCGGGTCGCGAGTCGCGCCGCGCGCTCCTCGACCGCGTGACGGAGACGCTCGGCGAGATCGCGATCCGCTATGACGGCGGCCGGATCATCGTCGCCACACATGGCGCTGTCATCCGCTCGGTCGTGAACGCCGCCGCCCCGGGCGTGGCCGACTCGCTGACCACTCCGATTCGCAACGGGTCGATCCACTCATTCCGCTGGGAGCCGGACTCGTTCCGCGCTGAATTGGTCCGATTCGACGACCCGATCGACGTCGAGTCGGAGGCACCAGGCCGCTACGAGTTCGCCTACCAGAATCCGCTGGAGTGCAGAGCGGGGGACTGACCGTTCGTCCGAGCGCCAGCGGTCGGACGTGCCGATCGGACTCCATCCGATCGGACGGACTCCGAGGCTCGGGACGGCAGCGACTAGCGGAGACGCGCTGCGAGCTCCCGGAGCGTCTCCGTCGTCCCGGCCTCGATCACGACGGCCGCGCGGCGGTCACTGCGCGTCGCCCCGCGGTTGACGATCACGACCGGGCGCTTCCGACGTGCAGCGTGGTCGACGAGCCGGACTCCCGAGTTCACGACGAGCGACGAGCCGACCACGAGGAGCGCCTCGGCCTCGGCGACGATCGCCACGGATTCGGCGAATTTCTCGGTCGGCACGAATTCGCCGAAGAACACGACGTCGGGCTTCAGCATGCCACCGCACACCGAGCATGCGGGGACGTGGAATCGTTCGGCACCGATCACCTCGACATCGCCGTCGGGCTGCAGTTGCACGGCACCAGGAGCGTCGATCCACGCGTTCTCGCGGTCAAGGGTGGCTGCCAGATCGGCGCGCGAGAACACCTGCCCGCAGCGGAGGCACACCACGCGGTCCATCGATCCGTGAATCTCCACGACACGGCGCGACCCCGCGCGGAGGTGGAGGCCGTCGACGTTCTGCGTGACGATGCCGCTCACGACGCCGGCTCGCTCCAACTCGGCGAGCGCCCGGTGCCCGTCGTTCGGCTGCGCGGCCGCGAACGCGCGCCAGCCGAGGTGCGACCCAGCCCAGTAGCGTCGCCGCTTCGCCTCGTCCGAGCGGAACTCGTCGAATGTCATGGGCTTGCGAACCGCGCGGCCCGCTCCGCGGTAGTCGGGGATGCCGGAGTCCGTCGACACGCCGGCGCCGGAGAGCACCGCGAATCGCTTGCCGGCGAGCACGTCGACGGCGCGGTCGATTCCGTCCGCGAGTGACAGCCGGACGGGGCCGACCGCGGCGAGCTCGTCCTGTCGATCCGCTGATGCCATCGGGTTCACGGTACCCTCAACTGCCGTCGCTGCAGAACTGGAGGGCCTTCGTGGAGACCGTGCGCATCGACTCGCTTGCCGATCCACGACTCGACGACTACGCACGGCTCACCGATGTCGCGCTGCGGAGCGCGACCGAACCCGACCGCGGGCTCTACATCGCTGAGTCGAACACCGTGATCGAACGAGCACTCGAGGCCGGGCATCGCCCCCGCTCGGTGCTCGTGCAGGAGAAATGGCTCGATCGTGTGCTGCCGCTCGTCGCTGCCTTCGACGGCCCGGTGTTCGTCGGCGACGACCTGCTCCTGGAGGCGCTCACGGGCTTCCGCATGCACCGCGGCGCCCTGGCTGCGATGCACCGGCCGGCATTGCCCGACGTCGGGACGGTGGTTCGCGACGCACGGCTCGTCGTGGTGCTCGAGGACATCGTCGACCACACCAACGTCGGAGCGGTGTTCCGGAGTGTGGCCGGGCTGGGCGCCGACGCTGTCCTCGTCTCGCCCCGCTGCGCGGACCCGCTCTATCGACGGAGCGTGCGCGTGAGCATGGGGACGGTGCTGCAGGTGCCGTGGACGCGGATTGGGCCCTGGCCACTGGCTGCAGCCGAGTTGCGCGCTGCCGGGTTCCGTCTCGCAGCGATGGCCCTGTCGGACGCATCGGTGCCGCTCGACGCCTTCGTCGCGGACGTTCCTGATCGGCTCGCGCTCATCATGGGCACCGAGGGCGCGGGGCTCAGCCGGGAGGCTGTGGCCACCGCCGACACGGTCGTCCGGATCCCGATGCGGCACGGCGTCGATTCCCTCAACGTCGCGGCGGCGAGTGCGGTGGCCATGTGGGCCGCAGTGTCCGCACAGCAGGACGCCCGGCGGCGTGCGGGAGCGAGCGCGTGAGCGCGAGGCGGCGCGACCGCGGCGAGCACGACCGACGTCCGCGGTATGCGCTCCGCCGCACGATCGTCGGTGGCGCCGCGGGCGTGATGCTGATCGTCGTCGCGTACCTCGTGGCGGCGGCGATCGCACCGATCGCACCCGTCCGCGGCGTTACGACCACGTACGCCGCTCCCGATCCGGCAGCCACCGCGCTCCAGTTCCCGGACTACGGTGCGACCGCGGTTGCTGCGGAGGGGTTCCCCGACAGCCTCCGAACTGCCGGCGACACCGCCCCGCGGTCCATCGCGAGCATCTCGAAGATCGTCACTGCGCTGGTCGTCCTCGATCGGCACCCGCTCACCGTGAATGATCCCGGTCCGACGATCACGTTCACCCCCGCGATGTCGGCGCTGTATGCGACCTACCTTGCGCAGGACGGCGAGGTTGCTCCGATGCCGGTCGGTCTCCAGCTCACCGAGCGGCAGGCGTTCGACGTGATGCTGATGAAATCAGCCAATAATTACGCCGGCGCGCTGGCACTCTGGACGTTCGGTTCGATGACGGCGTATGCCCAGGCAGCGAGTGCGTTCCTCCAGGCACACGGGCTGACCCATACGACGATCCATGAGCCGACCGGCCTCAATCCGGCCAATCAATCGACGGCCACCGACCTCGTCCAGCTGGGCGAGCTCGCGTTGACGAACCCAGTCGTGAAGACGATCGTCAGCACCAAGACGGCCGACATCCCCACCGTCGGGACCGTGACGAACTCGAACAAACTCCTCGGGATCGATGGGGTGGACGGCATCAAGACGGGCACGCTCGGGCAGGCGGGAGCGTGCCTCCTGTTCGCGTCGACGACCGTGCACGACGGCCGACCGGTCACCGTGGTCGGCGCGATGCTCGGCGGCACCGACCACACCGCGCTCGACGCGGACGTGCAACGTCTGCTCCACAGCGTGACCGACAACTTCAGGACGATCACCCTCGCGAAGAAGGGGCAGCCGTTCGGCTCCTACCGAACCGCGTGGCAGGGCACGGTTCCCGCCGTCGCCGCACGGACGGAACGTGTCCTCGTCTGGGGGCGGACGGACGTGCACGCAGCGACCCGCCTGGCCTCCATCCGATCGGGCGCTCCCGGAACGACGGTCGGCACCGTTCGGTTCGCTGTCTCCGGGCAAGCGGACACGCAGGTCCCACTCATCCTCGGTCAGCGCGTCTCGCCGCCCGCGCTCTGGTGGCGCTGGAGCAACCCGTTCGCCGCGGCCTGATCCGTCAGGGCGTGTTCGACCGATGCTCGATTACCGTGTCGAGCTGCGGTCGCTTCGGCGCGATGCCATCTCCGGAGGACGTGTGCCGGATGCGCCGGACGACCCAGGGCACGAAGTACTCGCGCGCCCATCCGAGGTCCTCGGCACGCGCCTCCCGCCATGGCCGCGCCTCCAGCGGCTCGGGGTTCCACGGTTCGAGGCCGTGCTCGACGCCGAGGGCGTCGAGGACCGCTGCCGCGATCGTGGCGTGACCGGTCGGAGAGTGGTGGAGCCGGTCGGGTGCCCACATCCGCGGATCCCGAAGCACGCGGAGCGCCCACATGTCCGCGACCAGTGCGCCGTGCTTCAGGGCGATCGCATGGAGATGCTCGTTGTAGATCGCAGCCTTGCCGCGAACGAGCGCAAGGACGGGGGTCATGCCCACGTCCGGCCCGGTGAAGAGCACGACGGTGGCACCATCTCGCCGGAGCGTGCCGATGAGGCCGTCGAAGCGCTCCGCGACCTCGTCCGGGTCGGTGCCGGGGCGGATGATGTCATTCCCGCCCGCCGAGACGGTGATCAGGTCGGGGTGAAGTGCAAGCGCACGCTCGGCCTGCTCGTCGATGATCTGCTGGAGCAGCCGCCCCCGGACGGCGAGGTTCGCGTAGGCGAAGTCGTGCGTCTGATTCGCGAGAACCTCGGCGACCCGGTCGGCCCAGCCGCGAAACCCACCGGGCACCGTCGGGTCCGGATCACCGATCCCCTCGGTGAACGAGTCACCGATTGCGACGTATCTGGACCACGGATGACGACCTTCCACGCCTCCGAAAATTAGTCTTCTGTCATGGACCCCGCAAAACCCGTCCTCAGCGACGAGCTCCTCGGCCGGATCGCGGCCCGCGCCCCCGGCTACGACGCCGACAACCGCTTCTGCGAGGAGGATCTCGACGAGCTGCGCGCTGCCGGCTATCTCCGACTCGGCGTTCCGGTCAGTTCGGGAGGCGCGGGGCTGGGCCTCCGAGCGATGGCGCGTGTACAGCGGACCCTCGCGATGGCCGCTCCGGCGACGGGGCTCGCGCTCGGTATGCACCAGGTGTGGGTGCAGGCGGCGCGCGCCGTGACAGCGAGGGGCGAGTCGTTCCTCCAGTGCGTCCTCGACTGGGCGGCGGACGACCGACTGCTCGCGTTCGGTGTGAGCGAGCCAGGGAACGACCGCGTGCTGTTCGACTCCGCGACGGTGGCCGAACCGGACGGGTCGGGCGGATACCGGTTCACGGGCACGAAGGTGTTCACGTCCGCGTCCGTCGCGTGGGACGTCCTCAGCGTCTTCGGGAAGGACACGACGGGGGCCGACCCGCAGCTCGTGCACGGGTTCGCGGTCCGATCGGATGCCGGGCATTCGATGGCCGACGACTGGAACACGCTCGGCATGCGGGCGACGCAGAGCCGCACCACGCGACTCGACGGCCTGCACGTGCCCGCAGACCGGATGGTGCGGAGCCTGCCTGTCGGCCCGACCGCGGATCCGCTGATCTTCGGCATCTTCGCCGCCTTTGAGCTGCTCATCGCCGCGGTCTATGTGGGTATCGCGGACCGCGCGGTCGACCTGGCGGTCGAGCAGGTCGGGCACCGGACGGCGTTCGACGGCTCGCCGCGGGCGCTCGACCCGGACATTCGGCGGGGGCTTGCGGACATGCGGAGCACCGCTGACGCGGTTGCGCTCCAGGTCGACGCGCTTGCGCGCGATGTCGACGAGCTCGTCGATCACGGAGGGCGGTGGTTCCCGCTTCTCGTCGGAACGAAGGCCCGGACCGTCGACGCGGCGGCACGCGTCGTTGACGAAGCACTCCGCGTGGTCGGGGGCGGATCCTTCAGCGCGACCAACGAGCTGAGCCGCCTCGCTCGCGATGTGCGCGCGGGACAGTTCCACCCGTCGTCGCGGGATTCGGCGGCGCGAACGATCGCGACGAGCCTCCTCGGTCCGCTTCCGGCATGATCGGTCGCGATTCGGGATCTCCCGACGGCTATCTCGTCGCCGCGGAACCGCGGGCGCGGGATCGGTCGCGGATCGCGCACCTGTGGGACCGCGTCCTCATGGCCGACATCGGACTCACGCGCACGCTGCTCGCGCTGCGGGTCGCGGTCTGTATGTCCGCGGGCATGCTCGTGGGGTGGGCGATCGCCTCAGCGCTCGGACTGCCGCCGATCGTCGGACTCCTTGTGGGCGCCGAACCCGCCTTCGTCACGTGTCAACTCATCGCGGACGACACCGCGAGACGCATCGCGCTCCGCACGGCCGTCGCCGTCGTCCCATTCGTCGTCGCCCTGTCCGTGAGCATGGCGCTGCACGACGTCCGGGTGGTGGAGCTCATCGTGATCGTCGTCCTGCTCTTCGCGCAGTTCGCGCTCCGGGGGTGGGTGCCGTGGGGGCAGGACGCCAGCATGGTGCTCTTCATGGGATACCTGTGCGGCCTGCTGCTGCCGATCCCGACGACCGGGTTGCCCGTGCTCTCTGCGATCGCCGCCGGGTCCCTCGCGGTCACCATCCTGCTGCGGAGTCTGCTGTTCCGGCCATCGCCGTACCGTGCGCTTCGACGGACCCGGCGCGCGCTCGTGGGATGGTCGGTCGCCGTGCTCACTGCGGCCGTGACCGTGCTCGGTGCCGAAGACCCGCGGGCGCTCCGGCGCGCGCGACGGCGCCTGCGCCGTCGCCTCGACCGTCTGCAGGAGGTCGCACTCACCGCGGACGGATTGCTCGCCGACCCGATGAGCACGGATCCGGGCGACACGGCGGGCGCGTTGCACCGCCTCCTGTTCGATACGCATCAGGCGGTGGACGGCCTGGGCCGCAGCGCGGACGCATTGGTCCGTACCGGCGCCGCGGCGGACGTGCGGAGCGCCGTGCGGCGGGCGTACGCGGTCGTCCTCGCGGGCGGGAACGTCCGCGGCGACGATGCGGCACGACTCCTGATCACGCGCTTCGACGTGACTCCATCGGGCCAGGACGGCGGTGCGCTCCTGCGCCACACCGTGCATCGGATCGCGCTGCAGCTCGGCGACCTCGCCACCGTCGGTGCGGCGTGGCGGGCGTTCCGGGAGACCGTCCCTCGTTCCGGCGGGACCGTGCCGTTCAGTTCTGCCGTCGAGCTCTTCAACGGTCGCCCCAAGGGAGCACCGCCGGTCCTCGAGGACGTCCTCGCCGGCGGGGGACTGGCCGGTCCGTGGCGCCGCGTGCCCCGCGTCTCCGCGCCCTTCCGCGCGGGAATCCAGGCGGCGCTCGCGGTGGCGATCACCGAACCGATCGCGCTGGCGGTCGGTGGCAGTCGCTATTACTGGGGTGTCGTCGGCGTGATGGTGATCATCATCGGCACCAATACGACGCACGAGCGCGTGCGGAAGGCGGTGCAGCGGGTGGTCGGAAACCTCCTCGGCGGCATCGCGGGGATCGGACTGGTGGCCCTCCTGGGGACCGCCCATCCGGCGCTGTCGCTCGCCATCGTGGTGGTTGCGCTCGCGATCGGCACCTACGGATTCGGCGGCGTCTACGCGCTCTGGGCCGGCGCGCTCGTGGTCGTCCTCTGCCAGGTCTACGCGTTCTCGGGCACGTTCTCCGACGCGCTGATCCCGCTTCGGATCGCTGAAAACCTCCTCGGCGCCGCCGCGGCGGTGCTGGTGACGACGCTCGTGCTCCCGGTCACCACGAACACGCTCATCCGGAGCGCGGTGCGCCGCCAGCTCGGCGCGCTCCGTGCGTTCGTGCTGGCGGTCGGCGGCGCGGAACGAGCCCCGCAGGTGGGTGACGCGGCCGATCGACCCGACCCGGACCTCCTGACCCGTTCGCTCGCGATCGATGCGGCGACGTATCAGCTCGACGCGGTGCTGAAGCCGGTCGTCCGAGTGCCGACCGGTGGTCGAGCGAAGCGCGACGGGATCACCCGGACGACGTTGGAATCGGTGGCCGCCATCGCACGAGAGCTCGCCGGTCGCGCCCGCGGCGGCCTCGCCGATGTCCCGCCCGCCGCGCGAGACCGGCTCGCGGAAGCGGTCGGCGTCTTGGCATCCTCCATCGATGCGTTGTCCGGGGTCATCGGCGGCCGGCACCCGGATCCCGGTACCGACGACGGGCAGCGATGGGTGCGCGCGAGCGGCCTCCTCGACGATGCGGAACGCGCGCTCGGACCGGACGGCGGACACGAGCCGTTCACGGCGCGGCTGCACCTCCTCGCGCGGATCGACGACGCCCTTGCCGTGCTTGCGGACGCGTACGGCATGGCGGTCGCCGGAGCGTCGTCTGCGGCGGACGCGCCGACTGCGCGCGCTCGACGGTCGGCGCGCCTCCTGGCCGGGAGGCTCGGGGCGCGTCCGGGGGAGCGGCTCGCCACCCAGCCGGTGCGGGTCCAGCGCGGCGCGCGCAACGACGGGGGGTCGGGCCGGAGATGAGGGGATGCGGCGGCGTCGGGGCGTGCGCTGTCGGCGCGCTGCGCGGTGTCGGCGCGCTGTGCGGTGTCGGTGGGGCTGCGCGGTGTCGGTGCGCAACGCGCTGTCGGTGGATGCTGGGATCATCGCCGAGTGAGTAAGCAGGATGGCAGCACGCGGCTCGTCACCGCGGCACCGACGGACGACGTCAGCGCGACGATCCTGCACGTGGACATGGACGCGTTCTTCGCCTCCGTCGAACTGCTCGACCGGCCTGATCTCGTGGGCCGGCCGGTGATCGTCGGGCACGACTCCGACCGTTCGGTGGTCACCGCCGCCACGTACGAGGCACGTCGCTTCGGCGTCAACTCGGCGATGCCGATGTCCGTCGCCCGTCGCCGCTGCCCGCAGGCGGTGATCGTCGAGCCGCACTTCGAGAAGTACACGGAGCAGTCGCGCCGGGTCATGGCCGTGTTCGAGGAGTTCACGCCCAGGGTGGAGCGGCTCGGCATCGATGAGGCCTTCCTCGATGTCGCCGGCGCGCTCCGTCTCTCCGGAACCCCGTACCGTATCGGGCACGCGATCCGCGCCGCCGTGCTGGGAGCGACAGGCCTCCGGTGCTCGGTGGGCGCCGCGTCGACGAAGTTCGTCGCGAAACTTGCGTCGAGCCGAGCGAAGCCAGATGGACTCCTCGTCGTTCCGGCCGCCGACACCATCGCGTTCCTTCACCCACAGCCGGTGTCGGCGCTCTGGGGCGTCGGGGCCCGCACTGCCGAGGTGCTCGAGCGACGCGGGATCCGGACGATCGGAGATCTCGCCCGGACGCCGGAATCGGCCCTTCGTCCCGCGATCGGGCAGGCGGGCGCCACTCGTCTCCTTGCTCTCGCGTGGGGGCGCGATCCGCGCGAGGTCGAAGCGCGCGCTCCGGAGAAATCCATCGGCAACGAGTCGACCTTCGGCACCGATCTCCTCACACGCGACGACGTCGCACGGGAGCTCCTTCGCCTTTCGGGCAAGGTCGCCGCCCGTATGCGAGCGGCGTCTGTGCAGGCGCGGACGATTGCGCTGAAGATCCGCTTCGCGGACTTCACCACGATCACCCGGTCACGCACGCTCTCGGAGCCGACGGATGTTGCGCGCAGGCTCTACCGCGAATCGCTCGAACTCTTCGACGCGCTCCGGGAACCGGGTCAGCGCATTCGCCTCGTCGGTGTGCGTGGCGAGAACCTCGTGCCATCGTCAGCGAGTGACGCGCTGTGGGACGACGACGAGCCGTGGCGCGACACCGAGACCACCGTCGATGCCGTCACTGCACGGTTCGGATCCGGCGCGCTGCGGCCCGCCTCATTGGTTCGATCCACTCCAGCCCCCGAGCATGCGCCGCATGCGCGACAGGACGGCCAGTGACGGATCCGCACCGCGTGCGGTCTGCGGTTCCGCCGGGGAGGGCGCCGGTAGACTCCCGTGCAGTGAGCGCACCGGACGGAATCGACGAACCCGCGACCGACGGCACACCCGCGGCGGCCGGCAACGCGGCCGCCGAGCACCTCTCGCCCGCGTTCCCCGATCGGGCAGCATGGGGCACGGCGTCGAAGCTCCGCGCATGGCAGGTCGAAGCGCTCACGCGCTATTTCGAGCGCGAACCACGTGACTTCCTCGCGGCAGCGACGCCCGGCGCCGGGAAGACGACGTTCGCGCTCCGACTCGCCACGGAACTGCTCGCCCGCGGCACCGTCGAACGCGTGGTCGTCGTCGCACCGACCGAGCACCTGAAACGTCAGTGGGCCGACGCGGCCGACCGGGTGGGCATCCGACTCGATCCGACGTTCCGAAACGCCGATGGCATGTTCGGGGCGCACTACCAGGGCATCGCCATCACCTACGCGCAGGTCGGCATGAATCCCGACGTGCACCGCCGCATCACCGCTGCCGCGCACACCCTGGTGATCCTCGACGAGGTGCACCACGGCGGTGACGCCCTCACCTGGGGTGACGGGATCCGCGAAGCGTTCGGCGCTGCGACCCGCCGGCTCTCCCTGTCCGGTACGCCGTTCCGAAGCGACACGAATGCCATTCCGTTCGTGCAGTACGCGCCGGACGAGGAGGGTATCCGCACCTCCGTCGCCGACTACTCGTACGGGTACGGCCGAGCGCTCCAGGACGGCGTCGTCCGACCGGTCCTGTTCATGGCCTACGCGGGACAGATGCGCTGGAAGACCCGCATGGGCGACGAGATGAGCGCGACGCTCGGCGAGCCGGTGACGAAGGACATCACCGCGCAAGCGCTTCGCACCGCGCTCTCCCCAGACGGTGAGTGGATGCCGGCGGTGCTCTCCGCCGCCGACAAACGGCTCACGGAGGTCCGCCGAGGCGTTCCCGACGCCGGTGGCCTCGTCATTGCCACCGACACCACCGCAGCGCGCGCCTACGCGCGAATGCTGCAACGGATCACGGGGGAGCGGCCGACCGTGGTCCTGTCCGACGAGCCGGCATCCTCCGGTCGGATCGCCGCGTACGCCGCCGACACCTCCAGGTGGATGGTCGCCGTCCGGATGGTCTCCGAAGGGGTGGACGTCCCCCGGCTCTGCGTCGGCGTCTACGCGACCAGCGCGAGCACGCCCCTGTTCTTCGCACAGGCCATCGGACGCTTCGTCCGCGCTCGACGACGCGGCGAAACGGCATCGGTGTTCCTCCCCAGCGTCCCCGGACTCATGACCCTCGCCGCCAGTCTCGAACTCGAGCGCGACCACGCACTCGACCGGCCGAAGAACGCCGACGACGGGATGTTCTCACCCGAGGATGCCCTCGTCGACGCCGCCAACCGCGAGGAGCGCGCCTCCGAGAGCCTGCTCGAGCTCAGCCCCTTTCAGGCGCTCGACTCGCAAGCGTCGTTCGACCGGGTGCTCTACGACGGTGGCGAGTTCGGCTCCGGCGGCGAGATCGGGTCGCTCGAGGAGCTCGACTTCATCGGCATACCGGGTCTCCTCGAACCGGACCAGGTCCGCGACCTGCTCCGAGCGCGGCAGGCGAAACAGGCGCGCCGCTCCGCAAAAGACGGACAGCCACGATCCGCCACCACCGACGAGAGTCGTCCGCTCTATCTCACCCTGAAGGAACAGCGCAGCGAGCTCCATCGGCTGGTCTCCATCTGGTCGAGGCACTCCAACGAGCCGCACAGCGCGATCCACGCCGAGCTCAGACGGATCAGCGGTGGTCCCGCAGTCGCGCAGGCGAGCACGGAGCAGATCCAGCGTCGGATCGACGTCCTCCGGTCCCGGATCGGCGGCCGACGATGATCGACCCGGTCGACGACCGCACCTGGTTCGTCAAACGCTCTGTCGATGACCGGCCGGAGGCAATCATCGACCGGTTCGGGGGCGGCTACCGGCTCCGACGGTTCTCGCTGATCGAGTCGCACCGAACCGCGCACGGCGTCTATACCGGTCCGGAACTCGCCGAGACGGCGTGGTGGCGCCTCCAGGAGCACCGTCGTGCGGGGCGGAAGCATCCCGATACCGTCGAGCCCGGCGCGGAGGCGTGACTCGCGCCCCAGGTTCCGGGTAGACCTGATGCATGGCTGACTCGATCCCTCACGTCCTCGTCCTCGGCGGCGGTTCCGCCGGCTACACCACGGTCCAGCACCTGCAGAAGCGCGCAGCGACGGTGCCGATGCGGATCACTCTCGTCGACCAGAACACGTACTTCACCTACCTGCCCTTCCTCCCGGAGGTCGCGGGTGGTCACATCGCCCCGATCGATGTCACGGTTGAACTCCGGAAGGCGATGCGCAAGACGCGCGTCATCCAAGGTCGCGTGACAGGAGTCTCTGCGGCCGATAAGACGGTCTCGGTCTCGACGGCCGGGGGCGATGATCGAACGCTGAGCTATGACCAGCTCGTCGTCGCGCTCGGCTCCGTGACCCGGGTCTTCCCGACCCCCGGACTCGCCGAGCAGGCCGTCGGGTTCAAGAGCGTCGAAGAAGCTGCATACGTTCGGTCGAAGCTCCTCGACAACATCGCGAAGGCTGCTGCGACGCGCGACGAGGACGAGCGCCGCCGCCTGCTGACGAGCATATTCATCGGCGGCGGCTACACCGGCGTGGAGGCGATCGGCGAGCTGTTCGACGTCTCGCATGCAGCGATCGCCTCGTATCCGTCGCTCGCCGGGGAGCAGCCCCGATGGATTCTCATCGACGCGCTCGACCGCGTGGCGCCGGAGGTCGGGCCGGAGCTGTCCAAGTGGACGCTCGAGTCGCTCCGTGCTCGCGGCATCGACGTGCGGCTGAAGACCACGATGCCGAGCTGCGAGGGCGGCGTCGTCAAGCTCTCCGATGGTGACGAGTTCGCCGCCGGACTCATCGTTTGGACCGCTGGTGTGAAGCCGAACCCGCTCCTCGACGCCACTGATCTTCCGCGGGGACCGAAGGGCCACCTCGCCTGCAACGCGAAGCTGCAGGTCGAGAACGAAGAGACGCACGAAGTCGTCCCGGGCGTGTGGGGCCTCGGCGATGTCGCGCAGGTGCCGGACCTGACGGCGGAGAAGCAGCCCGCGTACTACCCGCCGAATGCGCAGAACGCTGTCCGGCAGGCCGTCGTCGCTGCCGAGAACGTCGTGGCGACGATCACCGGCGCCCCGATCGTGGAATACCGCCATGAGTCGATCGGGACGGTCGCCTCCTACGGGATCGGGAAGGGCGCCGCCAACATCAAGGGCGTCAAGATGACGAACCTCCCGGCGTGGATGACCCATCGCCTGTACCACGTGTATGCGATGCCGACCCTGAACCGAAAGATCCGAATTGCGGTCGGGTGGGTGACCGGCGCGCTCGCCGGACGCGGAACCACGTCCATGATCAAGGAATCCGACCCGCGGCGCGCATTCGTCGACGCGGCGAAGAGCTGATCGTCCGCAGACAGTAACTCGGTTGCCGCCGTCCCACGGGGCGGCGGCAACCGGGTCCGCGCGGCTCTTGGGCCGCGCCGCTCCGGGCTGGTGGGAGCCGGTCCGGGGCGGTGCAGACCGGGCGGTCTGATGGCGGTGCGGCCGGTCCGGACCGGTCTGATGCGGTGCCGGCGGGCGGTCCGGACCGGTCTGATGGCGGTGCGGGCGGCCGGTCCGGGTCATACAACGCAAACGGCGGGTTGATCGTTGTGATCAACCCGCCGTTATCCGTGTCCGAGGGGGGACTTGAACCCCCACGCCCTAATACGGGCACTAGCACCTCAAGCTAGCGCGTCTACCTATTCCGCCACCCGGACAATCAGGTGTGGCACGTGACCAGCCGTTTCCGGCGGCGTTCCTGCCGGTGAAGAACACTAGCACGGTTCGGCGCACCCTCAGCGCACGGTGGCCCCCTCCACAGAGACCGACCGTCGGGTCGGTCCACAGCTGGACCGCGCGTGCCCGGCGGGCGGCTGGCGCCGACTAGCGTTGCGGTATGTCCGAAGCCCTCGCTGCCCTTGAGCAGACCGCCGTTATCGCCCGTGACCTCATTCGGTTCGACACGACGAACTTTGGAGAGGGGCGTTCCGCTGGTGAGGCCGAGGCGGCCGACTACGTGGCACGTGCGCTCCGCGATCTTGGCCTTCGGCCCGAGACGATCGAATCGGAGCCGGGTCGGACAAGTGTCGTCGCGCGCGTTGCCGGGCGGAACCGGGACAAGCCCGCGCTCGTCGTGCACGGACACCTCGACGTCGTCCCGGCCGACCCGGCGAACTGGTCGGTCGACCCGTTCGGCGGGGTCATCAAGGACGATGCCCTCTGGGGTCGCGGCGCTGTCGACATGAAGAACATGGACGCGATGATGCTCACCGCCCTCCAAGACGTGATCGAGCGACAGGGTGCACCGGAGCGCGACCTTGTCATCGCGTTCTTCGCCGACGAAGAGGCCGGGGGTGTCCTCGGTGCCCAGCACGTCGTGACAACCCGGCCAGACCTCTTCGATGGCGCCACGGAAGCGATCAGCGAGGTCGGCGGCTACTCCGTCACGCTCGGCGGAACGCGGGCGTATCTGCTGCAGACCGGGGAGAAGGCGCTGCTCTGGCTCCGCCTCCACGCCACAGGTGTGGCCGCGCACGGATCCCATCGCGTGTTCGACAACGCGGTCACGAAGGTCGCCGCCGCCGTCGCCCGGATCGGTTCTCGCGACTGGCCTGTCCGCATGTCGCCCACGACCACCGCGATGATCGATGCGATCGCGCAGGTGCTCGGCGTCGACCCCGAGCAGGCGGGTCCGGACGCGATCGCACTGGCGACGGGGTCCGCAAGCCGGTTCATCACAGCGGCGCTCCACACGACGAGTAACCCGACCGTCCTGCGGGCGGGCTACAAGCAGAACGTGATCCCCGACAGCGCGGAGGCATTGATCGACATCAGGTGCCTGCCGGGCGACGAGGCATACGTGCTGGCCGAGGTCCGCGAGCTCGCCGGTCCCGACGTCACGGTCGAAGTCGTCTTGCAGGACATCGGATTGGAGCAGCCGACCGACGGGGCGCTGGTGACCGCGATGACCAGCGCGCTCCAGCGCCACGACCCCGGCGCACCCGTGCTCCCGTACCTGCTGTCGGGAGGGACGGACAACAAGGCCCTTTCGCGGCTCGGAATCGCCGGGTACGGGTTCGTCCCAATGCTTCTGCCCGAGACGATCGACTTCCCGGCACTGTTCCACGGCGTCGACGAACGCATCCCGCTGTCCGCGCTCGCGTTCGGCCGGAGCGTGCTCGCGGATCTCCTCGCCGAGTATTGAGCGACGAACCCGAGCGCGGGATCCTGCCGCCGCAGGTCATGGACAGCGCGCCGCGGACCGACATCGTCACCAGGTGGGACGATAGAGCAATGCGACCCGGAGCCTCCCGTCTGAACGATCCGACCAGCACTGTTGCGGGCGCGGTTCGCAACGGACTCGTCGTTCAGGCCGCCGCGTGAGAGCGTGGTCCGCTCCGGAGCTCCCGACTGCTCCGGAAGGTGGCCGGCGCCCCCGCGTGCGTGACACGGCCACCGGACGCACCGTCGACCCGGCCGAGGGCGAGGAAACAGCGACGCTCTACGTCTGCGGTATCACCCCCTACGACGCGACGCATCTGGGGCACGCCACGACCTACCTCGCCTTCGACTCGCTCCAGCGGGCGTGGCGCGACGCCGGACTCGACGTCGAGTACGCACAGAACGTCACCGACGTCGACGACCCCCTCCTCGAGCGGGCCGCACGAGACGGGGTGCCGTGGCGCGATCTCGCCGACGAGCAGATCGATCTCTTCCGTTCCGACATGGAAGCGCTGCGCATCCTGCCGCCGGACCACTACGTTGCCGTGACCGATGAAGTGCAACGCATCGGGGAGGCCGTCGCGTACCTGCTCGAGAGCGGCGCGGCGTACCGGGTGCCCACCTCCGACGCGCGCGACGACGACATCTACTTCGACGTCCGCCAGCCGAACTCGGCCTGGTCGCTCGGACGTGAGAGCCGGCTCGACGCCGAGACCATGCTGCGACTCAGTGCAGAGCGCGGCGGCGACCCCGACCGACCCGGGAAACGCGACCCGCTCGACCCACTGCTCTGGCGGGCCGCACGCACCGGCGAGCCGAGCTGGGAGAGCACCGTCGGTGAGGGGCGACCCGGCTGGCACATCGAGTGCTCGGTGATCGCAGGGGACCGGCTCGGCGCGCCGATCTCGGTCCAGGGCGGCGGCAGCGATCTGATCTTCCCGCACCACGAGATGAGCGCTGGTCACACTGCAGCGCTCGCGCACGCCCCGCTCGCCCGCGCGTACGTCCACACCGGGATGGTCGCTTATCAGGGGGAGAAGATCTCCAAGTCCCTGGGAAACCTCGTGACCGTCCGAGGCCTGCTGAATGACGGCGTCGACGCGCGCGTGATCCGCCTCGCACTGCTCGCCCACAAGTATTCAGACGATTGGGAATGGTTCGACGCCGAGCGGATCAGCGCCGAGCGACGCCTCGCCCGGTGGGACGAATGGGCCCGCTCCGCGCCGCAGGTGTCCTCCGCGGAGGCCACCAGCGAAGGCACCGAAGCCATTGCACGCATTCGCGGACGCATTGCGGACGATCTGGACACACCGGGCGCAATCGCCGCGGTCGATGCCGCGATCGCCGCGGGCGTCGCAGCAACACCGTCGCTGGTGGCCGTGATCGACGCGCTCCTCGGCATCCGGATCGACTAAGACCGCTGCTTCCCCCGGTGCCGTCCAGCATCCTGTCTCGTGCAGCATTCTGCCTGCTGAACAGCCTCCGACGGCGCTCGCTCCGTCCGCTACTGCTGCGGCCGCCACGGCCCTTCGCCTGCTGCGCCGCCGTCCTTGCCGTCACGGCGACGCAGATACTGCTCGAACTCCTGCGCGATGGCGTCACCGGATGCTTCTGGCGAGTCCACCGTGTCGCGTGCCTGCTCGAGCTGACCGATGTAGCTGGCCATGTCCTCGTCATCGGCGGCAAGCGCGTCGATGCCCTCTTCCCACTCGGCCGCGTCGTCGACGAGGGAGCCCCGGGGCACGGTCACGTCCGTGAGGCTCTCGATCTTGTCGAGCAGTGAGAGTGTCGCTTTCGGGGACGGCGCGTTGTGGACATAGTGCGGAACGGAGGCCCACAGCGAGATCGTCGGAATGCCGGACCGATCGACGACGTCGCTGAGCACGCCGAGGATGCCGGTCGGGCCCTCGTAGTTCGAGCGCTCGACCTCGTACGCTGCGCGCACGCCGGCGTTGTCGCTGGACACGTAGACCGAGATCGGGCGCGTGTGCGGGACGTCGGCGAGCATCGCCCCGACGAACACGACGGCGTCGATTCCGTGCACGTCGATCAGGTCGAGGATCTCCGCCGAGAAGCCGCGCCAGGTCCGTGACGGTTCGGGACCGACGAGCACGTGCACGTCACGGGCGACCGTCGAGCCGCCGGCTCCTGTCACGAGCGCCCCGGACGACTCCGGGCCGTACCAGACGATGCGGGGCCAGATGATGCCGCGTTCCCCGTCATCCGTCGTCCCGACGGACGGTCGGTTGAACTGGTAGTCCACGTACCGCTCACCATCGAGCTCGCGGAGTTCCGACAGGCCCAGTGCGTCGACGATGCGACGGGCGAGCCCGCTGGCCGCTTCGCCCGCATCGTTCCAGCCCTCGAACGCGACGACGAGCAGGCGCCCGTCGTTGAACGGAGAATGCTGTGGCACCGAGGCGACCTCCTCAAGGAACTCGGACAGGCATCCACAATAGGACCTCGGGCTCCCCGGTAGGATCGGAGCCCGTGACCCCGCAACCGCGCACCGGTCGGATTCCGGCTGCTGTCCTGTTCGACATGGACGGCACGCTCATCGACACCGAGCCCATCTGGCAGGAGTCGCAGATCGCGCTCACCGCAGAACACGGTGCCCACTGGACTCACGAGGATGGTCTCCAACTCGTCGGCAGCGGACTCGAGCGGTCGGGCGAGATCCTTCGAGCGCGCGGCGTCGATCTCTCCGTCGAAGAGATCATCCAGTGGATGACCGTCTACGTCGTCGACCGGCTCGAAGCGGGCGAACTGCCCTGGCGACCCGGCGCTCGCGAGCTCGTCAACGAACTGCACGATCGCGGGATCCCCACGGCACTCGTGACGATGTCGCGCCGGACGATGGCGCTCGTCACCGCGGAGGCGTTCGGCGCGCGAGGATTCCGGGCCGTGGTCGCGGGGGATGACGTCGAGCATGCCAAACCGCATCCGGAGGCGTATCTCGCCGCAGCAACGGCGCTGGAGGTTCCGATCCACGATTGCATCGCGATCGAAGATTCTCCGACCGGTCTTGCCTCGGCGGTTGCCGCCGGTGCCGTCACAGTCGGCGTCGAGCACATCGTGCCGTTGTCGGGGGCCGCGGGAGATGTGCATCTCGAGACCCTGAACGGCGTGACCGTCGATCGGCTCCTCGAACTCACCGCACCGTCGTTCGCCCTCCGCGCAGCAGATCCGACCGCAGTAAAGAGCAGGACCGCATGACCACCCACCCCACCGGGGCTCCGCTCCGCGGCCCGTTCCGAGCCGGCGATCGCGTGCAGCTCACGGGGCCGAAGGGCCGCCTGACCACGCTCTCGCTCGAGCCCGGAGCAGTCCACCACACGCACCGTGGCATGCTCCGCCATGATGACGTGATCGGTGTCCAAGACGGCTCGGTCGTCGCATCCTCGACGGGCGACGAATATCTCGCTCTTCGCCCCAGGCTCGCTGACTTCGTGATGTCGATGCCCCGCGGTGCCGCGATCGTCTACCCGAAGGATGCCGCGCAGATCGTCGCGATGGCCGACGTGTTCCCTGGCGCACGCGTCGTCGAGGCCGGAGTCGGCTCCGGCGCACTCTCGCTGTGGTTGCTTCGCGCCATCGGCGCAGAGGGGACGCTGCATTCATTCGAACGGCGCGACGAGTTCGCTGCCGTCGCCCGCGGGAACGTCAGCACGTTCCTGGGCGCGGCCCCGTCGAACTGGACCCTCACCGTTGGCGATCTCGTCGAGTCGCTTCCGACGCAAGCCGCTCCGGGATCGGTGGACCGCGTCGTGCTCGACATGCTCGCGCCATGGGAGTGCGTGGACGTCGCCGCCGACGCACTCGAGCCCGGCGGAATGATCGTCTGCTACGTGGCGACAGTCACGCAGCTGTCCCGTACCGTCGAGGCGCTTCGTGCCACTGGCCGCTTCACCGATCCCGCTGCAAGCGAGACCCTCGTCCGCACTTGGCACGTCGAGGGACTCGCCGTCCGTCCCGACCACCGGATGGTCGGGCACACGGGCTTCCTCGCCACCGCACGGCGACTCGCGGATGGCGCCGTGCTTCCCGACCTGAAGCGCCGGCGGAACAAGGCCGAGTTCTCCGATGCCGACATGGACGCCTGGACGCCCGGTGCGCTCGGCGAGCGGTCGGCAACGGACAAGAAGCTCCGACGAGTGGCACGGCAAGCGACCGCGCAGGCGGCGAAGCTGCAGGCAGGCGCGGCTCCGAGCGAAGCGGCTCCGCACGAGCCACCGAACGGAGACCGATAAGCTACCCCGCGGTGCCGCGCCCCGAGGCGTTCGAGCACCTGCCGACCGCGGCGCGCCCGCAGCGGCCGCCCCCGTACGCACTCCGAGACGAAGAGAGCCCCGTGCGCCGTATCGCTTCCGCGCTCCTGATCGCTGCCGCCGTCGCCGCGTCGCTCGCCGCCTGCTCCTCGAACGAGGCCGGACCGTCTGCGAGTTCCTGCCACGCGCCCGCGTCCGGGTCGGCATCGGACGCAGTGAGCGCCTCCGGACCGATCGGCAAGAAGCCCACGGTGAGCGTGCCGTCGCCGCTGCGCACCAGCCACACCGAGGTGAGCGTGCTGCATGCCGGATCCGGCCGTGTCCTCACCGACGGATCGCCCGCCGTCATCGAATACACGATCGTGAGCGGCGCAACGGGCAAGGTGGAAGGAACCAGCGGCTACAAGGGCCAGACGACACCCATCGCGGTGGACTCCAAAAATGCCGGCGCCATCGGCCGAGCACTCAACTGCTCCCGTGTCGGTGACCGTCTCGCGATCGTGACCACCGCGGCGGCGGTGTCCGGAACCGGCGCGACGGGCTCCGGCAACCAGAGCGCCGTCGTCGTCATCGCCGACATCACGGACGGCTTCCCATCGCGTGCGACCGGCACCCCACAGGTCGCCGATGACGGCATGCCGACTGTCGTGCTCGCACCCGACGGCGCCCCGGGTATCTCGGTTCCCTCATCGCCGGCACCGACCACGAACTCGTACCACCTACTGCGCAAGGGACGCGGACCGGCAATCACCACGAAGGACACCGCGGTCATCAAGTACACCGCCGTGACCTGGGAGGCCGACTCCACGGTCAGCGGCTCCACCTGGACCGACGGGTCCGGTGCGCTCAGCGTTCCGCTGAACGGCAGCGGACAGGTGCCCACCCAGATCCGTGCCGCGATCGTCGGCCATCAGGTCGGAGACCAGGTGCTCGCGATCATCCCTTCGGGAGGCACGACCTACGCATACGTGTTCGACATCCTCGGCGTGATGCCGCACTGAGTACCCACATCACCGGGCCACGCCTCCACACCTGCAGCGGCTGCCGACTCGTGCGCGGCCCGCGCACACCGACGGATGCCCGGCCCGTCGGCCGTTAGGATCGGCACGTGCCCGCCGCCCGAGCCCCCCGAATTCCCGCTGAAGAGCGCCTCTTCAGCCTGGTGCTCGCGCTGCTCTCGACAGAATCAGGGCTGACGAAGACCGACATCCTCGCGAACGTCCAGGGCTATCGCCAACGCTGGTCTCGCAGCGGCGACAACGCCTCACTCGAGCGCCAGTTCGAACGCGACAAGGACGATATCCGGGAACTCGGGATACCACTCGAGACCATCGAGACGCCAGGGTCCTCCGGAAACAACCAGACGCTCCGATACCGGATCCCGAAAGGTGAGTACAACCTCCCCGACGACATCCGATTCACCCCGGACGACTCGGCGCTCCTCTCGCTCGCAGCGATGGCGTGGCGCGAAGGCTCGCTCTCTGCAGAGTCACGGCGCGCCCTCCTCAAGGTGCGGTCCATCGGCGCCGACCCTGACGCCGACGACGACGCGATCGCCGCCTACGCGCCCCGCCTCCGCGCGCGCGACGCAGCGTTCGAGCCGCTGCGCGATGCGCTCGATCGCAGCGGCGCCGTCCGATTCGCGTACATCACCCCGGGTCACGACGAACCGCGCGACCGCTTCGTGGCGCCGTTGGCACTGATTCAGCACGCCGGGCGCTGGATGCTCTCCGCGCTCGAATTCTCGACTGGGCAAACGAAGAACTATCTCCTCTCCCGGATCGTCGGCCCGGTTCGGATGGTCGAGGCAGGCAAGCACGTCGCTCCTGCCGGGGCCGCTGAGCGAGCGCTGGCGGAACTCGACCGCCTGTGGGGCGAGCGAACCGTCACCGTCGCGACAACGCCCGGCTCGGACGCCGAACGCCGACTCGGCCGGCGTCGTGGGACCGCCGTGCGCTCGGACGGCGCGCTGGTCGTGCATTACGTCGACCCGCAGATCCTCGTCGAAGAGCTCGCATCGTTCGGCGCAGAACTCCGCGTCATCGAACCCGCCGAGATCCGTCAGCGGCTCGTCAGCCGATTCCGCCGGCTCGCCGCCGATCACGCCCAGACAGATGATGCCGCATGAGCGATAGTCAGCCGATGCAGGCTCAGGACAAGCTGACCTTCCTCCTCGCCCTCGTCCCATATCTGATCGACCACGAGCGCGTGTCGGTGGCTGAGGCGGCACGCCATTTCGGCGTTCCCGCCGCCCGCATTCGCCGCGCGGTCGAGTTGATCGCCGTCTCCGGCGTGCCGGGGGAGACCCTCCAGTACCAGCACGGCGACCTGTTCGACATCGCGTGGGACGATTTCGAGCAGAACGACATGATCGTCCTGACGAACCTCGTTGCGATCGACGACGCGCCCCGGCTTTCTGCTCGAGAGGCGTCGGCGCTGATCGCAGGCCTGCAGTACCTTTCGGCGCTCCCCGAGGCCGGCGATGGCGAGGCGATCCGAGCGCTGATGACGAAGCTCACCAGAGGGGCAGGAGGCCGCGCGGCGAACGTCGCGGTCGGACGGGATGAGCACGACGCCACCCTGGCGGTGATCCGGAGGGCGATGAGCACGGGGCACGGCCTGCGATTCGAATACGCCGGACCGCGCTCGCAGGGTGGCGTCCGGACCGTCGACCCGCTCCGCGTCGAGTCCATCGACGCAGACTGGTACCTCCGCGCCTGGGATCTCGACCGGGCAGCGCTCCGCACCTTCCGCCTGGACCGGATGTCCGAGGTCGCCGTCGATGACCGGCCGGCCGAGCCCCACACCGAGGCGCGCGCGATCCCGGACACGCTGTTCCAGCGCTCGGCGGACGACATCATCGTCACCGTCGAGCTGGATTCGTCATCGCTTCCGCTGGTCGCGGACTACCTCGCGGACACCGCGGACGCGCCGGATGGCGCCGGTCGCGTCCGGATCCGTCTTGCGGCCTCCGCAGGATTCGACGGTGTCACCCGCCTCGTCGCAGGGCTGCCGGGGCGCGCGGTCGTGCTCGATCCGCCAGCAGCACGGGCCGCTGTGCGCGTGTTCGCGGAGAACGCGCTCGCCGCGAACACGGCATCGTCCTCACGAACCGCGTGACGTAGACTGCCGCACATGGCCACGACGACCCCGCGCAAGGGCCCGGGCCGCTCCGGACGATCCCGCCAGGATCCCGAAGGACGCATGTCACTCGGAGCGCACCTGGTCGAGTTCCGCAAGCGCATGTTCCGCGCCGTCATCGCGGTGGCGATCGGCGCGGTGGCCGGCTGGTTCGTCACACCGTGGGTGCTCGACCGACTCCGAGCCCCGGTCACGGCCCTGGCGCATTCCGAGGGCGGTCACACCGCCGAGCTGAACTTCCCGGTGATCACGGGCGCCTTCGACCTGCGGCTCGAGATCGCTGTCACCGTCGGCGTGATCATCGCCAGTCCGGTCTGGCTGTATCAGATTTGGGCGTTCGTCGTGCCTGCGCTCGTGCGGAAGGAGCGCAATTACGCCATCGGTTTCCTCGGGTCGGCGATCCCGCTGTTCCTCGGCGGCTGTTTCGCGGGCTGGTACGTTCTGCCGCACATCGTCGGCATCCTCGGAAGCTTCGTCTCGAAACAAGACGTCTCGATCGTCGATGCAAAGTCGTACTACAACTTCGTCATCAAGCTCGTGATCGCTGTCGGTGTCGCGTTCGTGCTGCCGGTGTTCCTCGTCTTGCTCAACTACGTCGGCGTCGTGTCCGCGCGGGCGATCTTGAAGTCCTGGCGTATCGCGATTCTCGCAATCCTCGTCTTCACCGCTCTGGTGACCCCGTCGGCGGACATCATCTCGATGTTCCTGCTCGCCGTCCCGCTGATGCTGCTCTATCTCGCGGCATGTCTGGTGTCGTGGTTCCACGACCGCGCGGTCGCCCGCCGACAGGATGCGCTCGACGCCGAGCTCAGTCTGTGACCGGAGTCGAGCTGAGCCCGGCCGAGCGCTACGCCGCTTCGAAACGCCGACGCGCCTCCCGCAACCTCGAGCTCTTCAGCGCGGACCTCCGCTTCGATCTCGATCCGTTCCAAGAGTCTGCCTGCGCGGCGATCGACGCGGGGCGAAGCGTGCTTGTCGCTGCGCCGACCGGCGCGGGCAAGACGATCGTTGCCGAGTTCGCCGTGTGGCTGGCGATGCGCCAGCCCACCGCGAAGGTGTTCTACACGACGCCGATGAAGGCGCTGAGCAATCAGAAGTACGCCGAGCTCGTCGAAGCGTACGGCGAGACCGAGGTCGGACTGCTCACGGGCGACACGAACCTCAACTCGCGCGCCCGTGTGGTCGTCATGACCACCGAGGTGCTGCGCAACATGCTCTACGCCGACTCCGACCTCCTCGAGGATCTCGCGTACGTCGTGCTCGACGAGGTGCACTACCTCGCCGACCGGTTCCGCGGCCCGGTCTGGGAAGAGGTGATCCTGCACCTGCCGAGCGAGGTGCGGCTCGTCTCGCTCTCCGCAACTGTTTCAAATGCCGAGGAGTTCGGCGACTGGCTCGAGGCTGTGCGCGGCGACACCGACGTGATCGTGTCCGAGGACCGCCCCGTGCCACTCGATCAGCACGTTCTGGTCGGGTCGAAGCTCGTCGATCTGTTCGACTCGTCCGGCGCAGCGGCGACGAATCGCGTGAATCCGGAACTCATGCGCCTGGTGGGCTCGGCGTCCCGCGGGGGAGGCGGAGGTCGGGGAGCAGCACGAGGTCGCGGTGGGCGCCGTGGCATTCCGCAGGATCACCGCGGTCCGCGCCAGGAACGGATGCACCGCGAAGGCATTGTCCGCATGCTGGACGAGCGGATGCTGCTCCCGGCGATCTTCTTCGTGTTCAGTCGGAACGGCTGCGATCAAGGCGTCCGACACGTTCTGCGGTCGGGCGTCTCGCTCACCACTGCGCAGGAGCGCCGCGAGATCCGCGAGACCGCGGAGTTCCACTGCCGCACGCTCCTCGACGAGGACCTCGCCGTCCTCGGCTACTGGGAGTGGCTCGAAGGACTCGAGCGCGGCGTTGCCGCGCACCACGCGGGAATGCTGCCGGCGTTCAAGGAGGTCGTGGAGGACCTCTTCCAGCGCAAGCTCCTGAAGGTGGTGTTCGCGACCGAGACACTCGCACTCGGCGTGAACATGCCCGCACGGACCGTGGTGCTGGAGAAGCTCGAGAAGTTCAACGGCGAAGCACGTGTGCCGATCACGCCGGGCGAATACACGCAGCTGACCGGGCGTGCCGGCCGACGCGGCATCGACGTCGAGGGGCACTCGGTCATCCAGTGGGTGGACGGTCTCGAGCCGCAAGCGGTCGCATCGCTCGCCAGTCGCCGCACGTATCCGCTCAACTCGGCGTTCCGCCCGACGTACAACATGGCGGTCAACCTCATCGATCAGTTCGGACGGGAACGCACGCGCGAGATCTTGGAGACGTCGTTCGCGCAGTTCCAGGCGGACCGGTCGGTGGTCGACCTGGCCCGCAAGGTGCGATCGCAGCAGGAGTCGCTCGACGGGTATCAGCGCGGAATGGTCTGCCATCTCGGCGATTTCCAGGAGTACGCGTCGCTCCGCCGACGCCTGTCCGACCTCGAGCGGTCAAGTGTCCCGGGCGGCAAGGAAGCGTCACACGGGGCGCGGCAGGAGCGGCAGGCCGCGATCGCGGAGGTGCGGCGCCAGCTGCACCGCCACCCGTGCCATGCCTGCCCCGACCGTGAGGCGCACGCCCGCTGGGCTGAGCGCTGGTACAAGCTGCAGCGGGCCAACGAGAAGCTTGTGCAGCAGATCCGCTCGCGAACCGGTGCGGTCGCGACCACCTTCGACCGGGTCACGGAGGTGTTGCTCCAGCTCGGGTACCTGCGACACGGGGCCGACGGCGCGGTCTTCGTCGCGGAGGGCGGGAGGCGCCTCCAACGCATTTACGGCGACCGGGATTTGCTTGTCTCGGAGTGCCTGGAGTCGGGCGTCTGGAAGGACCTGACGGCCGCACAGCTCGCGGCAATGGCTGCGACGATCGTTTACGAGCCGCGCAGGGAGGACGCTCCGGGCACGGAGCACGCAGTTCCGCGCGGAGCCTTTCGGCCCGCACTCGATGCGACGCTGACGATCTGGGCTCGGCTCGACGATGTCGAACGGGAGGCACGACTCGCCGGTTCTCAGCCGCCCACCCCGGCGATGGCGCTCGGCATGTTCCGATGGGCGTCCGGCTCCGCGCTCGACGATGTTCTGCGGACGCTCGACCTCGCTGCGGGGGACTTCGTTCGGTGGTCGAAGCAGGTCATCGATCTGCTCGACCAGATCCGGAACGCTGCGGACGGTCCGCTCGCGCAGACGGCGGTGCGTGCGGTGGATGCGGTGCGGCGGGGGATCGTCGCATACGCGACGGTATGAAGCCTCGGGCCATGACGCCATTGGACGTACCGGTGCCGGACGCCTCGACCCCGTTTGCCCCTTGGTCGCCCGATGCCGTGGGAACGCCGACCATCCAAGCGCGAGCCGTACCGCCATTCCGGGTCGGCGTCGCCGTTCCGCTCGCCGTGATCGGTGGCGGGCTCTTCGCGCTCTCATTCCCGTCGCCCGGGTGGTGGTGGGCGGTCTATCCCGCGGTGGCGTGCATGCTGCTCGCGGTCATGGGGCAGCCGTGGCGACGAGCGTCATGGCTCGGGTATGTCGCTGGAGCAGCGTTTTTCATTCCGGCGGTGTCATGGGCCGGCAGATACCTCGGACCGGTGCCGTGGCTCGCGCTGGCGCTCGTCGAAGCAGCGTTCGTCGCGGTCGGGCTCGTTGCGATCGCGCTCGCATATCGGTGGGTGCCGCGGGCGGTCCCGACCCGAGCGGGTCGCGTCTGGTTCACGCCGTTGATCGTTGCGGCGCTGTGGACCGGGCGGGAGTGGTGGAGCGGCAGTTGGCCGTACGGCGGGTTCGCGTGGGGCCGCGTGGGGCTCTCGCAGACGACCGGACCGTTTCTGCACCTGGTCGCCTACGTCGGCGTGCTGGGGCTCTCGTTCGTCGTCGTGTACCTGGTGGCTGTCGTCGTCGCACTGATGCTCGAGCACGGCTGGGCGCGCACGATTCGCGTCGGCGTTGCGGGAGTGCTGGTGTCCGCTGTGCTGGCGGTTCCTGCGTGGGACGCCACGACGTCGGGAACGGTGCGCGTCGAGGCGGTGCAGGGCGATGGGCCCGCAGGATATTTCTCCAACGCCCAGCCGGGTCAGGTGCTGCAGTCACAGATGCAGGCGACACGCACCGGCGTACCCGGCGTCGGGCTCGTGGTCTGGCCGGAAGCGTCCGCGGAGTTCGACCCACGACGGTACCCGCAGGTTGCCGCCGAGTTGAACGCCGTCGTGGCGGGAACACATGCGCCGCTGGTCGCCGGCGCGATCACGGAGACCCCGGCTGGCGCGCTGCACAATACGTCCTTCGTGTGGACGAAGAGCGGATGGGCGGGGTCCTATGACAAGAAGCGGCCGGTCCCGTTCGGCGAATACGTCCCGGACCGGTGGTTCTATTCCAAGATCGCTCCGTCGTTGATCGGGCTGCTGCAGCGCGACTATCTGCCGGGGACCAAGCCGAACGTCCTGCACGCGGGGGGTCTCCGAGTCGGCGTGGCGATCTGCTTCGACATCGTCGACGATGCGCTCACCGAGGACATGGCGCACAGCGGCGCGCAGATCATCCTTGCGCAGACGAATAATGCAGATTTCGACGGCACGGATGAGAATCTTCAGCAGCTCCAGATCGCACGGATGCGCGCCGTCGAGCTCGGGCGATCGCTCGTCAACATCTCGACCGTGGGCGCGTCGCAAGTCATTGGCCCGGATGGCCGCACCCTTGCGTCGGTGCCCCCGTACACCGCGACGTCGATGATCGCAGACGTCCCGCTCGGCACCTCGACGCCGCCGGATGTCGTTCTCGCTCCGCTGATGACCCTCGTGCTCGCGCTCGGGGGAGTGCTGACGCTGGTCGCGGTTGCCCCATGGGGGAGCGACGATCGTCGCCAACGAGCCTGGTGGAGGAACCGAGGGCGCGACGTCCGATGATGGCCGGGACACTCCCCGCCTGATCCTCTGAGAGTGCTCTGTGAAATGGTGCGATCGGGAACGAAGCCGAGCACCGTGTGGTTTCACCGGGCAAGCAAGCGGAAGGAGTGGGACATGGCGGATCGCAGTCTTCGTGGCATGCGGCTTGGGAGCCAGAGCCTCCAGAGCGAGGACGGCGTAGAGCTGTCTGAACGGCAGCGTGCCGTGTACCGGACCGACGAGGGAACGACGTTTGAGGTGATCTTCGCGGCGGATGCGGACGTCCCGCAGACCTGGCAGTCGCCGCGCTCTGGCCAGGAGGGTCGGCTGATCGGCGACGACGGATCCCCGGTTCCGATCGCCGACGACGACGCGAAGGCGCCGCGCACGCACTGGGACATGCTGCTCGAGCGGCGGTCTCGCGAAGAACTCGAGGAGTTGCTGCAGGAGCGGCTGGCAGTGCTTCGGTCCCGGCGTGGAACGTCGGACGAGAAGATCGGCGTCTAAACGACCCTGACGGAGCGGGCGGTGGCGTTCAGGCCCCGCCCGCTTTTCCGTTCTCGCGACCGCCGGCTCGTCACCGGACTGACGCTCGTCGGCTAGCGGTCGGTGGCTGGCGCGCCAGACGCGTCGGCATCGCCGGTGCTTTCGTGGCCCGCGTCGGTGTCGAGGTTCGCCGCAGCGATGTGATCGGAGACACTCCGGTCCGATGCCGCGAGTCGTTCGTCGAGGCTGGCGTCGGACGGCACATCGGTGTCGATGCCGCCGCTCGGCGCCGTTGCGAGGCTCGCGCTTGCGAGGCGCGAGATCAGGTCGAGCGGGTTGCCGGACGGGTCATCCCCGGGCGCTGACGTCGACGAGCCTGCCGAGTGGCGTACGGGCCGAGAGGCGTGTTCGGCAGACCCGCCGCTGTCGCTGTCCGGCATTGACGGTGTGGAGACGCGCCCGGCGCCGCCGACGAACCCGCGAGCGATCCCGCTGAGGGCCTCGGTGAACTCGCTCGGGATCATCCAAATCTTGTTCGCGCTGCCTTCGGCGAGTTTCGGCAGTGTTTGCAGGTACTGGTACGACAGCAGCTTGTCGTCGGGGTCCCCGGTGTGGATCGCTTCGAACACGGTTGCAATCGCTTGCGCCTCACCTTGCGCGCGCAGAACCTGCGCTTTCGCTGCACCTTCTGCTTGGAGAATTGCCGCCTGGCGCTGCCCTTCAGCCTCGAGGATCTGCGACTGCTTTGTTCCCTCGGCTTGCAGAATCGCCGCGCGCCGCGAACGCTCCGCACGGAGTTGCTGCTCCATAGCGTCTTGGATCGACGTCGGTGGCTCGATCGCCTTGAGTTCGACACGACCGACGCGGATTCCCCATTTACCCGTGGCCTCGTCGAGCACGATCCGGAGCTGCCCGTTGATGTTGTCGCGGCTCGTCAGCGCCTCTTCGAGATTCAACCCGCCGACGACGTTGCGGAGCGTGGTCGTGGTCAGCTGCTCGACCGCGCCGAGATAGTTCGCGATCTCATAGGTCGCAGCGCGAGCGTCGGTGACCTGGAAGTACACGACCGTGTCGATCGACACCACGAGGTTGTCCTCGGTGATGACGGGCTGCGGCGGGAACGAGACGACCTGCTCACGCATATCGATCAGTGGCCGGAGCCGGTCGATGAAGGGCACCAGGATGTTCAACCCCGGCGCGAGGGTCTTGTGATAGCGCCCGAGCCGCTCCACGATGCCCGCAGTGGCCTGCGGCACGATCCGGATGGCGCGAGCGAGCACCACGATCACGAAAATGACGATCACAACGATCAGTGCGATCAACACGATGGTTCCGACGGAAATCATGCGACGTTCCTTTCGGCGGGACGGACGACGGCCGTCGAGCCCTCGATTGCGACCACTGTCACACGTGTGCCGAGCGGGGGAGTGCCCTCTGTGTCCGGCTCGCCGGTCAGCCGGGCGCTCCACGTTTCACCATTGGCGAGCCGCACTTGGCCCGGCTGGTAGGGCGTGAAGGCGACGGCGACGATGCCCGGCATACCGATGAGCGCCGAGACGTTAGTGGGCCGGGGGTCCGCTCCGCGGCTGAGCAGGCGCAGCATGCGCGGTCGGACCAAGCCGAGCAGCAGGAGCGCGACCAGAGCCGCAATGATCACCGATGCCCACCAGGGGAGGCCAAGCAGGATCGACACGAGCCCGCCGGCCGCGCCGACCGCGAGCATGAGGAAGATGAAGTCGAGCGCGAAGATCTCGATCACGCCGAGCGCAAGGCCGACGACGATCCAGATGATGGTCCACACGAGGGCGATCTCAGACATCGATTCCGCGCCTCCCACTCGATTGCGACAACGCTAGCAGCCTGAGTATGCGCTCAAGAGCTCGCAACCTGTTGGTTTTCAGTCTCCTCGATGCGGATTCAGCGCCTCAGCCGGACCACCGTCGATTGATAGGCTCGTCGCCGCGACGATCCGAAGGAGACCGACACCGTGGCAGACCCCATCGCCCCTGGAACACTCGACGGCGTTCGAGCACTCGTGACCGGATCGTCCCGGGGGATCGGTGCCGACACTGCCTCGTACCTCGCCGCAGCCGGCGCAAAGGTCGCGGTGAACTATCGCAACAAGGCGCGGCGTGCCGAGCAGATTGTCGCCAAGGTCGTCGAGAATGGCGGGGCAGCGATCGCCGTGGGAGCCGATCTCACTGACCACGACTCGGTCGTCGCCATGGTGACGACCATCAACGACACGTGGGGCGGCCTTGATCTCTTGGTCTTGAATGCGTCGGGCGGCATGGAGGCTGGCATGGGCGATGATTATGCGCTCCGGCTCAACCGTGACGCGCAGGTCGACGTGCTCCGCACTGCACTTCCGCTCATGGCTCCGGGCTCGCGCGTCGTCTTCGTGACGAGCCATCAGGCGCACTTCGTCGAGACGGCGGACACGCTGCCCGAATACCTGCCCGTCGCGAAGAGCAAGCGCGCAGGCGAGCTCGCGCTTCGAGCGCTCCTCCCGCAGCTCACCGCAGCGGGCGTCGAGTTCGTGGTGGTCTCCGGTGACATGATCGAGGGAACGATCACCGCAACGCTGCTCGAACGGATCAACCCGGGGGCGATCTCGGGCCGTCGCGAATCTGTCGGGAGGCTCTACAACGTCTCCGAGTTCGCCGCCGAAGTCGCCGCGGCCGCGGTCGAGCCGATCCCGGTCGATCACACCCGGCTCGTGGGGGATGTCTCCGAGTTCATCGGAACCACCTCCGAATCGTGACTGCCGCTGCCGGACTGAGGCGCACCTCCCGCATCCTGCTCTTCGACCGAGCGGGCCGGGCGTTCCTGATGGACACGCGGGCGCCGTCGAGCGACGGCTTCCATCGCTGGATCACCCCGGGCGGCGGAGTCGATCCGGGGGAGGACCATCGGACTGCAGCGATTCGCGAACTCCGCGAAGAGACAGGAATCGTCATCGACGATCCGGGCCCGTCGGTGTGGTCATGGGACTTCGCCGTCGAATTCGACCAGGCCGACCATGACGCCGGGCACTCCGAGTTCTACGTCGTTCGAACCGACGGGTTCGAGCTCTCCGCAACAGGGTGGACCGACGAGGAGCAGACGGACATCCTCGGCTGGCGGTGGTTCAGCGCGGCAGAGCTCGAGGCGTCAGGGGAGTCGTTCGAGCCCCCGGACTTGCCCGAACTCATCCGACGCTTCGGTGGCGTCGCATCGTAGACAGCAGCATCGATCCGGCGACACCGATCGGGTCCGCCGAACTCCGCCGATGGCGGACGGCGATCATCATCGCGTTTGCTCTCGGCGGCGTCAGCCTCGCCGCCTGGGGGCCCCGACTCGCGGAGCTCCGGGCCGACTTCGGGGTCAGTCTCGGTGATATCGGTCTCATGCTCGCCGGCGTCACAATCGGATCGGTGGGCGGCCTCCTCGGCGCCGCGCCGGCGCTCCGTCGATTCGGCAGCCGCAGGGCGCTCACGGGCGCGGTCGTCCTGATTCCCGCGGCGATCGCAATCATTGGCGTGGCTGCCGTAATGCACACCCCAGTGATCGCGACCGTCGGATTTGTGGCGGCGGGGCTCGGAATTGGCTCGCTGGACGTCATGGCAAACGTCGAGGGCACCGCGATCGAGGTGCGCATCGGACGAACGACGCTGCCGCTCATGCACGCCGCCTGGTCCGGTGGGGCCGCACTCGGCGCGGGACTCGCGGCCGCATGTGCGGCTGTGAGGATCACCCCTGCGACGCAGCTGTTCGGAGAGGCGGCGCTGCTGCTCATCGTCGGCGTCTGGGCGATGCGGTCAGTGCCGCCTGGCACTCGCGCAGAGAACCGCGACGCTTCGCTCTCCGTGAGAGAGCGTCTCAGAGCCTGGGCGTCGGGCTGGGCTGATGCGCGCCTCCTGCTCATCGGCGTCGTGATGCTCGGCGTCGAACTCGGCGAAGGCTCGGCCAACAACTGGCTCTCGCTCGCAACGATCGACGGCCACGGCAGCACCGCGACCGTGGGCGCGCTCGCGTTCACCGCCTTCGCCGTCTCGGAGGCAGGGGCGCGCGTATTCGCCGGCCCCGTCGTCGATCGGATCGGACGCGTCACGACCATTCGAGTCACTGCAGCCCTCGGAATCGTCGGAACGGTGCTGTTCATCCTCGCTCCGTTGTGGTGGCTCATCCTCATCGGCATCGTGCTGTGGGCCGTCGGCGTCTCGATGGGGTTCCCACTCGGAATGTCCGCTGCAGCGCAGAGCGGCAGCAACCCTGCAGCGCGTGTGAGCGTCGTGGCGTCAATCGGCTACTTCGCGAACTTCGCGGGACCGCCGGTTGTCGGCACGCTCGCGCAGCACATCGGGCCGATCTCGGCTCTCTGGCTCGTTGCCGTCCTGTTCGTCGCCGCGTTCGCAGCCGCTGGCTCGCTTCGTCCGACGTCACACGGGTAAGACCACCGCGCCAGGCAACGAGACTGGCTCCAAGTCACGTGGTCGCTGCTCGGGCCGGTTCTGCCCCTCCTCGCCATGACCGATAATGCATATTATGTCAGCTCAGGTTCGTAGACTACTCTGGTGGCAGACCACCCGAGCTCGCGGTCCAACAGCAATGCACCGACCGCTGCCCACCTCCGGACGACGCAAGCCCGCCGCCTGACCGCCGTTCTCCTCCTGAATGTCGGTCTGATCGTCGGACTCACGATCGCCGGACAGGTGGCGCACTCGGTCGGCGTACTCGCCGCCGCTGGCGATGCCGTCGCCGACACGCTGGCTCTTCTCCTCGGGCTCGTCGCCGTTCGGATTCGCGACCGCTCGACTGCCGAATCGGCCCGCAAGGCGATCCCGGCCGCTGCGCTCGTAAATGCAACCCTCCTCGCCTGCGTGACAGTTGCGGTCGCCTGGGAGTCGGCGAATCGCCTCATGCGCGGCTCCCCCGATATTCATGGCCTTCCGATGGTCCTCGCGGCCTGCATCACCGTTGTCGTGATGCTGAGCAGTGCGCTCATTTTGGGCCGGTCCGCGGCGAGTGAAGACCTCCACATGCGCTCCGTGCTGCTGGATGCCCTCGCCGATGCAGCAGCGGCGGGAGGCGTCGCGGTCGCCGGCGGGATCATCCTCGTCACGGGTCGGTGGCTCTGGCTTGACCCGGTCGTCGCCCTCGCCCTCGCAGCACTCATTGCGCTCCCGGCAGTGCGGCTCATCATCAAGGCAGCCCGAGCGCTCCGCGGCGCAGAGGTCGACTTCGACGACGATTAACCCGTCTGATCTCATCTGACATTTCACACTGTGGTATCTTCGATCTCACCAGTCGACACCGACTGGCTCATCAACACAGGAAGTGACGACCAGATGACTCTGAACACCACGCGAAAGCGCGCGCTCATCGCCGGCGGCATCGCAACCGTCCTCGTCGGAGGCCTCGCAACCGGTGGTGCGTTGATCACCTCGCAGAGCACGATCTTCGACAACGTGTTCGGCACCACACCCGAGTCCTCCGACACCGACTCACGCCTCGTCGTGACCGGCGACCCGATCGTCTACGACTTCGACGGCGGTGTGAACGGCGAAACCGTGTACGACTACTACACGCTCCGAAATGAGGGAACTGAAGACGCGCTCACCGTCAACGTGTCCACCAAAAAGCAGCCGGGCAACGACGCGTACCGCGATGCCCTCATGGGAGCGCTCGACACCGCCGTCACGATCGATGGCCGTCGGTACGAGACCGGCAAGCTCGACAAGATGTCGCTCCCCTCGAGCATCACCGTCGATGCCGGCGCCACCAAGACGGCAAAGGTCGAAGTGTTCGTGAAGGACGCTTCCGCGTTCCCGCAGTTTGCCGACCGCGATCTCAAGGCAATGCTCGACTTCCAGTTCGACGCAGTCAAGGCCTGATACCGCAACCAGCCTGATGGGTGGCGGGGGAGGGCATCGCTCCCCCGCCACCCCGGATTCAACGAATGATGATCGACTTGCTGATCACCCTCTGGCGCGTCACCGGTGCGGCGCTTCTCGTCGCGCTTGTAGCCCCGCTCGCCTGGCAAGTTGCGAGCGGTGACTCCTACATGACAGTGACCGGATCTTCGATGGTCCCGACCTACCTGGTCGGCGATGTCCTCCTCATTCGGTCCCCCGACGGATCTGAACTCACGCGCAAAGGCCAAATCGTGGTCGTGACGAAATCGGCGGGCGATCGAACGCAACAATACGTGCACCGCGTGCATCAGCCCACGCCCGATGGAGCAGTACTCAAGGGCGACAACAACACGGCGCCCGACCCAATTGAAGTGACGTCGTCGTTGGTCCTCGGTGCTCCTCGCATTGCACTCACGGGGACTTCCGCGGACATCTTCCGATTCCTGCAGAGCTGGGGCGGGCGGATCATCACCGCTGCCATCGCAGTACCCGCGTTCATCGTGCCCGCGCGACGCCGGCCTCGTGCCGCAAGACCAGGAGAACCACGCCCCTCATGACGCGCTCACTTCAATGCATTGCGTGGAGCATCGCGGCCACTGCTTTCGCTGCTGCCTTCGCGGGGCAGCTCGGCGCGGTTGGCGCCGAGCGAACGCGGGGCGACGGGTCGTCGATCAGCTCTGCCCATCCAGACGCTCGAGCGAGCATGCGCGAGTCCGACACCCCGCTTCGAGTGACACCGGGTTCGGCGCTCTTCGATGTCGTCCTCGCGCCCGGTGAAACCGCCTATCGGTCTGCCCGACTTGAGAATCGCGGCTCGCGCGATGTCGAAGTCAGTGTGCGAGCGGAGGTCGCGCGGATCTCAGGTCACCGTCCAGCAGCGGAGAAGCTGACACTTGCGGTGGCAGACACGAAGGAGTGCGGCGCCCAATCCTTCACCACTGGAGACCGTCAGGAACCCGTAGTCGGCGGCGCGCCGATTCCTCACCGCGCCGTCAGCCCCGGAACCACCGCAGACGTGTGCCTCGCCGCGTCCCTGCAGATCAACGCAGCCGACATGCCTGCCTCGACAACCACGGCGCACCTCCGGTTCGACGCGACGGAACTCCCGGACCGCCTGGCAATCACCGGCGTCGACCTTGGAACGCTGATCCTTCTCGCGATATCCGCAGCCGCGACAGGGGTCGCGCTTCACCCCACTGCCCGGCGTTCCGCATCGCAACGTCTGGAGGAATCTCTGTGAAACACAGCCGCCCCGTGCGCCTTACCGCAATCGGCGGTGCGATCGCTTCCCTGATAGCAACGCTGACCGTTGCCGCTCCGGCGAACGCACTCCACACGAACGACTCCATCATCTTCGACAACCGGGTTGGTCTCTCCGACGGCCGGTACTTCTCCCTTGCCGTTGGACAGTCCGCGGGCAACTTCGCGACGGACTATAGCTCCGCGGTCGCGACCGAGTTCGTCCACCTGCCATACGGCGACGACCATCCACTCGCAGGAATCACTGTCCGACAACGAATCGACACCGACCAGACGCACATCGTCCTCACGACGCAGAACGTCGTGTGGGCGTGGGGATCCAACGAGAGCGGCCTGATCGGTGACGGCACGACCGAGATGGTGAACGAGCCCCAGCGGATCGACTTCACTGGAACAGCAGCAGCAACGAGCCCGATTATGGAAATCGGGCTCACGACCCACGCCGCATACGCGCGAACCGCTTCCGGTCGCATCGTCTCCTGGGGGCAAAACTTTTGGGGACAACTCGGGCAGGGCGACGCCACCGACGACATCCGTACCCCGCACGACGCGCGCACCGATCATGTCGGGCGGATCATCAATATGTTTCCGCTCGCCGACAGTGTGCTCCTCGAGACCGCCGACGGCACGCTGTGGGGCTTCGGAGAGTCAAACGCTCTTCGCGCCGACTACACGCAGACCGGCCTCCCCGAACCCGTGCCAACCGCCGTACCGGTCACCGCATACGACTTCGGCGGAACACCGATCCTCAGCTCCGCCGGGATCACCCACCGAGTCGACGAGGGCGCGGAGCCGCGCCGATCGAACCTGGTCCTCCTCACCGATGGCACCGTTTGGACCTGGGGACAAGACCAGTCAGGCATCCTCGCAAGGAAGGTCCCGAACGTTCAATACCCCACTCCGCGACCAGTGCTCAGCAACGTCGTCGATCTCCGAGTGGGAACGCTGAACGCCATGGCGCTCATGACCGACGGGTCGATCTTCACCTGGGGCCGCAACGTCGAAGGACAACTCGGGATCGATCTCGAACCCACGGACAACGTCGACACGCAACAGCGAGCCGCCCCGCAACACGTCGACCTCCTTCCGGAGCCGATCTTGCAGATCAGCGCCGGCAGCGAGCACGATATGGCGATCGGAGAATCCGGCGCACTCTACGTCTGGGGAAACAACGGCGAATCGCAACTCAGCGACCAGGCTCCCGATACCAGGGCGATCAAGCCCTACCGAGTCGAACCAGCACGAAACGCCCGCACCACCGCCATTTTCGCCGCGGGCACCGCGAGTTTTGTCACCGTCTCGACAAAGCCGAACGCACCGCTCCCCGAGCGCCCAACGCTTCCCTCGAAACGCTGAGTCACCGCGCGATCAGGCTTCTCCGAACCCGGATCGCACGAGATCCGTCAAGGCATCAACGGCCGCCCGAGCATCGACACCGGTTGCCTCGATCTCGACAGAACTCCCCTGCGGTAATGCCAACGCCATGATCGCCAGGAGACTCTTGGCATCGACACCGTTCACCCGAACAACCGCCTCGAATCGAGCTGCCGTCCTCACGAACTCTGCAGCCGGCCGCGCGTGCAGCCCAGAAGGGTTCACCAGCTCCGCAGAGGCCCGCGCGTGCCCATGCTGTGATGTGTCCGCCGCTCGTGAGCCCTGCGAATCCTCGTTCCCCGAAGGCGTCGCGTCTGGCCGGCGCGGGAGATCGGGCGCATCGCTCGGCCGCGTCCATGCAGTCGCCGCTGCCGCGACCACGGACCGCAGGCTTCCACCGGCCTGCGCCGCAACGCTCGCGGCGACAGCACCCTCAACCAGAGGCGCATCCGAAACCACGACACGGGAGCGGAATTCATCGTCGAGAAACTCAAGGACGGTATCGACCGTGAGGTACGCCGATCCGAGATCGCACACCACCACCACTCCTTCGCTGTCGCGAAGGGACTCGAACCCCTGACTGATCCGGTCGAACGAGGTCCCGATGCCGCCGTCGTCCGTCCCCGCGGCAACCGCAATCGAGACGTCCGGTGCCATCTGTCCAGCCAGCGCAGCGACGCCCGCGCCGAGCTCCGCACTGTGCGACACGACGAGGATCGCGACGCTCACGCTGCATCAGCTGCAGCATCCGCAGCGGCTCGAAGAATGTACGCGGTCGACTGCGCGCCGGGATCGCGGTGTCCGATCGCACGCTCCCCGAGATAGCTCGCCCGCCCCTTATGCGCGACAAGCGGATCGGTCGCCTCAGCACCCGCCTGCGCGGCAGACGCCGCCGCCTCCAGTACCGCCACCACGGAAGCCCCAGCAGCGGACGCCTCCCCCGCGGCGTCGACCGCCGGTGTCCACGCATCGACCATTGTCTTGTCGCCTGGCTGCGCCTTCCCGCGCATGACAATGCCGTCCCGCGCCGCCGCGAGCAACGCGACCACAGCCTCCGGATCGAGCGCATCCCGGCCGCCGACAGCCTGCGACGCCTTCAGGTACGCAGTCCCGAACAGCGGACCGGACGCACCGCCGACCGTGGAGATGAGCTTCGTCGCGACGAGCTTCAGCACGTCGGCCGGAGTCGTGAGGGAATCCTCGTCTGCGTCCACTGACTCGACAACGGCGCGGAACCCTCGGTCGAGATTCTCACCGTGATCGCCGTCACCGATTTCGCGGTCGAGCGTCACCAACTCGGCGCGATGTTCTGCCACAGTCGCCGCCGTCGCGCGGACCCATCGGACCGCCCACGCCGTGTCAAGCATTCCCACCTGCTTTCCTCTCCTCGTCGGATCCCGGTCCTTGCCGAGTCCCGGAACGCTGTGATCTCACCGACCCCACCGGAGCGCCGGCGTCTCGACCGGCGCATCCCATAGCGCAAGAAGATCGTCATCCAACACCGAGAGCGTGATCGAGAATCCCTGCATCTCCAGCGAGGTGACGTAGTTCCCGACCAGGCTACGCGCGACCTGGAGACCACGCTCCGCAAGGACCTCGGCAGCGCGCCGGTACACGATGTAGAGCTCAGACAGCGGCGTGCCCCCCATCCCGTTCACGAAGAGCAGGACACGTGCACCCTCGGACGGTGAAAGGTCTGCGAGGATCGGCTCGATCACCCGGTCCGTGAGCTGGTCCGCCGGCGCCATGGCGATCTTCTCGCGTCCCGGCTCGCCATGGATGCCAATACCGAGCTCGACCTCGTCCTCAGCGAGCGTGAACGAGGGCTCCCCCGCGTGCGGAACCGTGCACGGAGCGAGCGCGAGACCCATCGACCGCGTCACCGCATTGACCCGGCGAGCAACGCCGGCGACGGCGTCAAGGTCATCTCCGCGCTCGGCAGCAGCCCCAGCGCACTTCTCGACGACAACCGTGCCAGCGACACCCCGACGACCCGCCGTGTAGAGCGAGTCCTGAACGGCGACGTCGTCATCGACAACGACCGACTCGATCCGGATCCCGTCCATCCCGGCGAGCTCCGCCGCGGTCTCGAAGTTGAGCACGTCGCCGGTGTAGTTCTTCACGATGTGGAGGACTCCCGCACCAGCGTCGACCGCCTTCGTCGCCTCCACGATCGGGTCCGGCGTCGGCGAGGTGAAGACGGGTCCCGGAACAGCGGCGTCGAGCATGCCGTGCCCGATGAATCCCGCGTGGAGCGGCTCGTGTCCGCTGCCGCCCCCGCTGACGATCCCGACTTTGCCCGGAACCGGAGCGTCCGACCGCCGAAGGTGGATCGGAGACTCCGTGAGCACGACGCGGTCCGCATGGGCCAGAGCGAACCCTCGAACGGTGTCGTCGACGACGCGCTGCGGGTCGTTGATCAGCTTCTTCATCGAATGCCTCCACGCACAGTGATCCGGAGGCCGGCGCACCACTCGAGGCGCTCGCGGCCTGGTTGCGCTCAATGTACCGCCATGCCCGTGCGGACTAGTTGCACGTTTGTGCACGACGGCGCTCCGCGCTTCGCGAGCCTTGATCATCCGCCCCCGCATGCCCTTGCGGCGCATTCGAACGCAGCAGATTGCCGCGTGTGCACGTTCGTGCAATTCACGAGAACGTTCCTCGAAATTGGGCTCGTCCAGCAAAATCCCAGCACTATGCTCATCGCGAAATCACTCAACGAGGAGTGCCGGTGAAAGCGGTCCTCCTCTCAGACACAGGAGGTCTCGCGATGGACGGCATCGGGATCAAGTTCTTGTCCGAGCTCGTCGGTACCGCAATGCTCATCATTCTCGGTGGCGGCGTCGTCGCCGCGGTCTCGCTGACGAAGAGCAAGGGATTCGGTGCCGGCTTCCTCATGGTGACGATCGGGTGGGGCTTCGCGGTCTTCGCCGGCGTCACCGTCGCCTACAAGTCCGGCGGTCTGCTCAACCCCTCGGTGGCCTTCGCGCAGTTCCTGCTCGGCAAGCTGACCTTCGGAGCGATGCTGCTGCTCATGCTCGCCGAGGTGATCGGCGCGTTCGTCGGAGCGGTCATCGTCTGGCTGGCCTACAAACAGCACTTCGACGAAGAACCCGACGCGGCAGCGAAGCTCGGCGTCTTCTCCACCGGACCGGCGATCCGCTCCTACGGCTGGAACCTCGTCACCGAGATCATCGGCACCTTCGTGCTGAACTTCGTGGTCATCGCGTTCACCAACGGGCGCACGCCGGCGTCCCTCGGTGCGATCCCCGTGGCGTTCCTCGTCATCGCGATCGGCGTCAGCCTCGGTGGGCCGACCGGATATGCGATCAACCCGGCCCGTGACCTCGGCCCGCGTATCGCCCACGCCGTCCTCCCGATCCGCGGAAAGGGAACGAGCGACTGGTCGTACTCATGGGTGCCGATCGTCGGCCCGCTCATCGGTGGTGGGCTCGCGGCGCTCGTGTCCGGCGCCCTCCTCCCGATGGCTTGACCAGCGCCATCATCGACCTTTCTCACCCTCGCACACCGGCTGGGACCCGCACCCCGCTGACCCCGGCCAAACGAATCCCCGAAGGAGCAGTACATGGCTGACTACATCGTTGCCATCGACCAGGGCACGACAAGCACACGAGCGATCGTTTTCGACCACTCGGGATCGATCGTGTCCGTGGGTCAGAAGGAGCACGAGCAGATCTTCCCCCGTGCGGGCTGGGTCGAACACAACCCGCTCGAGATCTGGGACAACACCCGTGAGGTGATCGGTCAGGCGCTGTCGCGCGCCGACATCACGCGCCACGACGTCGCGGCCGTCGGCATCACCAACCAGCGCGAGACCGCGGTGGTGTGGGACAAGACGACCGGCAAGCCGGTCTACAACGCGATCGTGTGGCAGGACACCAGGACCCAGTCCATCGTCGACCGCCTCGCGAACGGCGACACCGACCGCTACAAGGCGATCGTGGGCCTCCCGCTCGCGACCTACTTCTCCGGGACGAAGATCGCGTGGATCCTCGAGAACGTCGAAGGTGCTCGCGAGAAGGCCGAAGCCGGCGACCTCTTGTTCGGAACCACAGACACGTGGGTGCTGTGGAACCTGACCGGAGGCACCGATGGCGGTGTCCACAAGACGGACGTGACCAACGCCTCCCGCACGCTCTTCATGGACCTGGAGACGCTGAGCTGGCGCGACGACATCCTCGCGGACTTCGGCGTGCCGAAGTCGATGCTCCCGGAGATCGTTTCCTCGTCCGAGGTGTACGGCCAGGTCGAGTCGTCGAGCCTGCTTCGGGAGGTGCCGATCGCAGGCATCCTCGGCGACCAGCAGGCCGCGACGTTCGGTCAGGCGGCCTTCGACACCGGCGAGTCGAAGAACACCTACGGGACCGGCAACTTCCTGATCTTCAACACCGGCACCGAGATCGTCCGGTCCGAGAACGGACTGCTGACCACGGTCGGCTACAAGCTCGGCGACCAGGAGACCCACTACGCGCTCGAGGGATCGATCGCGGTCACGGGGTCGCTGATCCAGTGGCTCCGTGACAACCTCGGGCTCATCCAGAGCGCGCCGGACGTCGAGACGCTCGCGAAGACCGTCGAGGACAACGGCGGGGTCTACTTCGTCCCCGCGTTCTCAGGTCTCTTCGCGCCGTACTGGCGGCCGGACGCGCGTGGCGCGCTCGTCGGCCTCACTCGCTACGCGAACAAGGGCCACATCGCCCGCGCAGCGCTGGAGGCCACGGCGTTCCAGACCCGCGAGGTCATCGACGCAGTGAACGCGGACTCCGGGGTGGAGCTGACGGAACTCAAGGTCGACGGCGGCATGGTCGCCAACGACACGCTCATGCAGTTCCAGGCCGACATCCTGAACGTGCCGGTCGTTCGGCCCGTCGTCGCGGAGACCACAGCACTCGGAGCGGCCTACGCGGCGGGCCTCGCGGTCGGCTTCTGGAAGTCGCTCGACGAGCTCCGCTCGAACTGGCAGGAAGACCGTCGTTGGGAGCCGCAGCTCGACGACGCCGAGCGCGACCGCACGCTGCGTCTCTGGAAGAAGGCCGTCACGAAGACCTTCGACTGGGTGGACGAAGACGTGCACTGACTCATCGGTCGTCGAACGGGTCCGCCTCCTCGTGCTGCGAGGGGCGGACCCGTTCCACGTGCAGCCCACGTCGAGTCGATCGGATACCGGCGACACGCCCGCGCTTTGTGAGGGTCGGCTCAGTTGTGAGCGGCGACCCACGCCTCCAGCTTCCGGGTGGCCGCGCCGGAATCGATCGCGTCCGCGGCGACGACAAGCTGCTCCTGGAGGCGCGTCACGATCGGGCGCGCAGCCTCCGTCGGCGACTGCGCCAGTCGGAAGGCGACGAGGCCGGCAGCGGCGTTCAGCAGCACGATGTCACGAACGGGACCGGTTTCGCCGGCGAGGACGCGGCGAACGATCGCGGCGTTCTCTGCCGGGTCTCCGCCGAGTAGATCATCGATTCGAGCGCGAGGGATGGCGAGATCTCGTGGATCGAGATCGTGCTCAGTGATGAGACCGCTCGACACCTCCCAGATGTGACTGTGACCGGTCGTGGTGAGCTCGTCGAGGCCGTCGTCGCCGCGGAAGACGAGAGCCGTGGTGCCGCGGGTCTGGAACACGCCGGTGATGATCGGAACGAGCTCCGGGTTCGCAACGCCGACCGCGTTCGCCTCGCACCGTGCGGGATTGACGAGCGGGCCGAGGAAGTTGAAGACCGTGGGGACACCGATCTGCGCGCGCGCAGGCGCGGCGTGACGGAACCCCGGGTGAAAGGCGCTCGCGAACGCGAAGGTCAGACCGACACGCCGGAATGTCTCCGCGACCCGACTGCTGTCCATCGTGAGGTCGAGGCCGAGCGCTGCCAGCACATCGCTGGAGCCGCTCCGAGACGAGGATGCGCGGTTCCCGTGTTTGACGACCGGCACACCCGCCGCAGCGATGACGATCGCCGCGGTGGTCGAGATGTTCACGGTGCCGACGACGTCTCCCCCCGTCCCGACGATGTCCACGGCCATCGGGTCGACGTCGAGGTCGATCGCCGCGTCGAGGATCGCATCCCGGAACCCGACGACCTCCGCGACGGTCTCGCCCTTCATTCTGAGCGCGACGAGGAAGGCCCCGATCTGGGCGCCGGTCGCATGACCGCCCACGATCTGCTCCATGGCCCACGTCGACTGGCTGATCGAGAGATCGGAGCGAGCCATCAGTGCGCTGATGATGGAGGGCCATGTGAGCGATCCCGACATGCCTCGATCGTAGTGATTCGGAGCCGCCCGGCAGTTCGCTGCGAAAACACTGTCGGTGGATTCGGCCATAATGGACCCGTGACAAGCACCACGATCTCGAGATCCGCTAGCGGTCCGATCCTGAACCGCCCCAATCCCGTCGCGGTGGGAACGATCGTCTGGCTTGGGAGCGAGGTGATGTTCTTCGCCGGGCTCTTCGCCATCTACTTCACGCTGCGCAGCACGTCGCCGAAGCTCTGGGCGACCGAAACCGCCCACCTGGACGTTCCGTACGCAGCGACGAACACGATCATCCTGGTGCTGTCCTCGTTCGCGTGTCAGTTCGCGGTCTTCGCGGCCGAGAAATTCCAGGTGCACCGCACCAGCTGGAATCCCCGCGACTGGGGCATGACGGAGTGGATGTTCGTCACCTATTGCATGGGCGCGCTGTTCGTCTGCGGCCAGATCTACGAGTACACGAACATGTGGCACGACGGCATCACCCTCTCTTCGAGCGCGTACGGGTCGGCCTTCTACATGACGACCGGATTCCACGGCCTTCACGTGACCGGCGGCCTGATCGCGTTCCTCCTCACGCTCGGTCGGGGCTTCGCCGCGAAGAACTTCGGTCACAAGGAAGCAACGACGGCCATCGTCGTGTCGTACTACTGGCACTTCGTCGATGTCGTCTGGATCGCCCTGTTCGCAGTCATCTACCTTCTCAAGTAGGAATCGGATAGCCCACCGCGCATGTTCACACGCACCAAGAACGACAGCAGCACCGGCACGAAGAAGGGTCGCCGCTCCCCGCTCGCCACAGCGACGCTGATCCTTGTAGGGCTTCTGACGACGGGCGGCGCCTACGCGCTGTTCACGTCGTCAGCGACCGCTGACACCGCGCAGTCCAGCGCCGTCGCGCTGCACAGCCAGTCACAAGTGAACGAAGGCCAGAAGCTCTTCGCATCCAACTGCGCGACCTGCCACGGCTTGAAGGCCGAGGGCACGAATAGCGGACCTTCCCTCATCGGCGTCGGTGCTGCCTCCGTGGACTTCCAGGTCGGAACCGGCCGCATGCCGATGGCTGCCGACGGCCCCCAGGCCGAGCAGAAGCCGACGCAGTTCAGCCAGACACAGATCGACGAGCTCGCCGCGTACGTGGCCTCGCTCGCTCCAGGCCCCGCGATCCCCTCTTCCAAGTACACCGACGGCGGCGGAAACGCCGCGACCGGCGCCGAGTTGTTCCGCGTCAACTGCGCCATGTGCCACAACGTGGCAGGTGCCGGCGGTGCCCTCACCGAGGGCAAGTACGCACCGAACCTGCAAAGCGTCAGCGGACGCCACATCTACGAGGCGATGGTGACCGGGCCGCAGAACATGCCCGTCTTCAACGACCTGAACATCACGCCGCAGCAGAAGGCGGACATCATCACGTACCTCAAGTACATCCAGACGCACCAGTCGCCGGGCGGGTTCTCCCTCGGAAACATCGGACCGGTCGCGGAAGGTCTGTTCATCTGGATCTTCGGGCTCGGAGCGGTCGTCGCAATGACGGTGTGGCTCACCGCGAAGTCCAACTGAGTTCGACGTACCGAGGACACTGAAGGGAACACCATGGCAGAGCACGACGACGAGATGCTGAGCTCGTCCTCGGCTGTCGAGAAGCACGGTGCCAGCGCATCGGCAGGAACAGCAATCCTCCCGGCCGATCCGTTCGAGAACCCGGGAGAGCCGCCGCACCGCCCCCGCCGGACCGACGTCGACCCGAAGAAGCAGCGGCTCGCGGAACGACAGGTCGCAACGTTCTTCTACGTGTCGATCATCTGCAGCATTCTGTCGGTCGCCGCCTACGTCGCATTCCCGATCCAGCAGAACGACTTCGGCACGGTCCGCACCGCGAATCTCTTCCTCGGCCTGGCCATCGCGCTCGCGCTGCTGTCCATGGGGCTCGGAGCCGTCTACTGGTCCAAGACGCTCGTCGTCGATCGAGAGATCGCGGAGATGCGGCACCCGACGCGCGGCTCGGAGACCACCCGCGCAAAGGCCGTCGAGGCGTTCCAGCTTGCGGACAAGGAGTCCGGGTTCAGCCGCCGCAAGCTGATCCGAAACAGCATCATCGGCGCCCTCGCCGCGTTCCCGCTGCCGGGTATTGTGCTGGTGCGCGATCTCGCCCCCGCAGCCGACCCGAACGAGCTCCTCCGGCACACCATGTGGAAGAAGGGCACGCGCCTGACGAAAGACCCGACCGGTCTTCCGATCAAAGCGTCTGACGTCACGCTCGGCTCCGTGTTCCACGTGATTCCGGAAGGCCTCCTGCAGAAAGAGGACATGCTGGAGGAGAAGGCGAAGGCCGCGGTGCTGCTCATGCGCCTCGACCCGAACGACCTCCACGAGCCGAAGGGGCGGGAGAACTGGCAGTACAACGGCATCGTCGCGTACTCCAAGATCTGCACGCACGTCGGCTGCCCCGTTGCGCTCTACGAACAGCAGACCCACCACCTGCTGTGCCCCTGCCACCAGTCGACCTTCGACGTTTCCCACAACTGCGAAGTGATCTTCGGACCGGCAAGTCGGCCCCTCCCCCAATTGCCAATCACGGTCGACGCCGAGGGGTATCTGGTCGCGCAGAGCGACTTCCACGAGCCCGTCGGCCCGTCATTCTGGGAGCGTGATCGCTAATGTCCAGCACCACCACCGAACGGCCCACGCGGACGCCCGCGAACGAGCCGGAGCCCGGCTCGAAAATCCTCGGCGCCGTCGCGAACTACATCGATGAGCGCACGAGCATCTCCGGTCTCGTGAAGGAGGTCGGCCGCAAGATCTTCCCCGACCACTGGAGCTTCATGCTCGGTGAGGTCGCGCTCTACTCGTTCGTTGTCATCCTGCTCTCCGGGACGTTCCTGACCTTCTTCTTCCAGGCGTCCATGGCCGAGGTCGTCTACAACGGCGCGTACGTTCCGCTCAAGGGCGTCCAGATGTCGGCCGCAATGCAGTCGGCCCTGAACATCTCGTTCGACATCCGCGGCGGCCTCTTCGTCCGGCAGATCCACCACTGGGCAGCGCTGCTGTTCATCGCGGCGATCATGCTCCACATGACGCGTGTGTACTTCACCGGCGCGTTCCGCAAGCCGCGCGAGCTCAACTGGGTCTTCGGGTTCACGCTGTGGGTGCTCGCGATGGCTGAAGGCTTCACCGGATACTCGCTTCCGGACGATCTGCTTTCCGGGAACGGTCTCCGCATCATCGTCGGCATGATCGAGGGCGTGCCGGTCATCGGCGTGTGGATCGCCTATCTGCTGTTCGGCGGCCAGTTCCCCGGGACCGCGATCGTCGGACGCTTGTACACCCTGCACATCCTGCTCCTGCCTGCGATCCTCGTCGCAGTGCTCGGCGTGCACCTGGTGCTCGTCGTCATCAACAAGCACACGCAGTGGGCCGGGCCTGGCAAGACCAATGACAACGTGGTCGGCGTGCCGATCCTGCCCGCGTTCGCGGCGAAGGCAGGCGGGTTCTTCTTCATCGTCGCCGGGATCCTCGCGCTGATCGCATCGTTCTTCACGATTAACCCGATCTGGACCTACGGCCCGTACGACCCGTCCCCCGTGTCCGCAGGCACGCAGCCGGACTGGTACATCGGATTCGCGGACGGCGCTCTCCGTCTGGTGCCCCCGCACCTGGAGTTCATCATCTGGGGCAACTACACGCTGTCGATGAACATCCTGCTGCCGATCATCGTGCTCGTATTGCTGATCGTCGCGATCGCGGCGTACCCGTTCCTCGAAGCCTGGGTGACTGGAGACAAGCGGGAGCACCATATCCTCGACCGCCCACGGAACGCACCGACTCGAACCGCGATCGGTGCTGCGGGCATCACCCTCTACGGCAGCCTCTGGGCGGCGGCGTCCTCAGACATCATCGCAACGCACTTCATGGTGTCCATCGATTCGGTGATCCACGTCATCCAGGCCATGGCGGTCCTCGGTCCGTTCGTCGCGTTCTGGATCACGAAGCGGGTCTGCCTTGCGCTCCAGAAGAAGGACCGCGAGATCGTCCTCCACGGGTACGAATCCGGGCGCATCGTTCGTCTTCCGCACGGCGAATACATCGAGGTGCATCAGCAGCTCGATGAGTACGAGCGCTGGCGTTTGCTGCAGTTCAACGACTACCAGCCGCTCATGCTGCGCCCGAACGCAAAGGGAAAGATCACACGCTCGGAGAAGATCCGCGCGGGACTCTCTCGCTTCTTCTTCGAGGACCGAATCGCGCCGGTCAGCAAGGAAGAGCTCGAGACGGCGCACTCCTCCCACCACGCGAACCCCGCGGTCGACGCCGCCAACACGGCGCCTCAGGTCGGAGCGGGTCCGCTCGGCCACTAGGTCGGATCAACGAGCCGCTCAAGAATCGGAGACCCCGTCAGCATCACGCTGGCGGGGTCTCCGTCGTGACGCAGCCGGAAAGATTCCGCGACACGCTGACTGCCGCTTCAGCCTGTGTTCACCTCTCGTGCTGAACTTGTCCATGTCGCGGTGGCAGTGTGGTCTCCGCTGACAGTCACACGATTGCGAGATCCATGGACACGCGGACGGCCGAATACCCGAGGCCGAACCACTTCCTGCTGCACCTCTCCGACACGCACCTGCTCGCAGACGAGCAACCGCTGTATGGAGCCGTCGACGCAACCGTACGGCTCGAACAGATTGCGGCTGAGATTGAAGCGTCGGGAGCGCGACCCGAAGCAATCGTGCTCACCGGAGACATCGCCGACAAGGGCGAGCCCGGCGCCTACCGACGCGCTCGAGCAATCATCGATCCCCTCGCACAGCGGCTCGGAGCCACCGTCATCTGGGCGATGGGGAATCACGATGAGCGGGGTGCCTTTCGCACCGGGCTCTTCGGTCTCCAGCCCACGGACCGTCCCGTTGACTTTGTGTACGACGTCAACGGACTCCGCGTCATCACGCTCGACACGACGGTCCCTGGTGAACACTACGGTCTGATCTCGAGCGCACAGTTGGACTGGCTCGCCGAAGAGCTCAGCACGGCCGCACCCCACGGCACGATCCTCGCCATGCATCATCCACCGGTACCGAGCGTGCAGGACCTCGCCGTCCTCGTGGAGCTCCGCGATCAGCGCGCGCTCGCGGAAGTGGTCGAGGGAAGCGACATCCTTGCGATCATCGCGGGACATCTGCATTACTCGACAACGGCGCTGTTCGCCGGAATCCCGGTGTCGGTCGCAAGCGCCACGTGCTACACGCAGGACCTCGCTACCGCGGGAGGCGGAACGCGGGGCCGCGACGGCGCGCAGTCATTCAACCTTGTGCACGTCTACGGCAAGAACGTCGTCCACTCCGTGGTCCCGCTGGGGCATTTCGCGACAGTCGGCGAACGCGTTGACGCGCAAGCCACGGCCGAACGGCTCCGAGAGGCCGGCGTTCGAATCGCGCCCGCAACCGAGCCGGCGCCCGTCACCGCCAGCATCCCCGTGTTCGGCGACGACGCAGTGCCGGCATCGCCGGTTGCTCAGGCGCGCTGAATCCCCGACGTCGCACCGAGCCCGGTCCCCCGACGTCGCTCCCAGCCCGGTCCAGGACATGGAAGGTCAGCTCGCGCGACGCTCCCAGGGCGCGGGAATCGGGAAGTAGCGATCGAGGAACGCTGTCACTCGAGCCGTCCGTTCCTCGTCGCTGACCTCGGGGAAGCTGCCGTCGTTGAGGCAGAAGAAGTCGACGTTCCGCTTCTTGAGGAGCTGATCCATCGCGGCCAGTCCGGACTGCATCGTGGTGTCGATGTATCGGACCGTCGCGTTCTCCTGCACGATCGCCCGCCCAGTCATCAGGGCGTAATAGTGGTACAGGGAATTGGTGACCGAGATGTTCTCCGCGGAGCGGAAGCGCGAGGCTGCTGTCGCGTCGAACTCTGCGCGGAACTCATGCTCCATCTCGGTGAGGACGCTGCGCCGAAGCGGCGTCGCAGCGTGCTCGAGGTGCCTCGTGGTGACCGCGCCGAACCGCTGCTGGAGGAGTCGCCGATTGACGCGAGCCGCGTTCTCGAACCCGCTGCGCTCGACGCTGCTGGCGCCCAGGCCGATCCGTGTCGTTGCGACAATGAACTTCGACACGGAACCGGGCGAGAAGAACATTGATGGCTCGATCATGCGTCCGAAGAACATGTCGTCGTTCGAGTAGATGAAGTGCTCACTGAGACCGTCGATGTGGTGCAACTGCGACTCGACGGCCTGCGAGTTGTGCGTCGGCAGGACGGACGGGTCGCTGAAGAACGACTCGCTACGGACGATGCGCACCCCCGGGTGGTCGGCGAGCCAGTGCGGAGCAGGCGAGTCGGTCGCGATGTAGATGGTCCGAATCCAGGGCGCGAACATGTGGACCGACCGCAACGCGTATTTCAGTTCATCGATCTGCCGAAACCGTGCTGGTGCGTCGTCTCCCTCTCCAAGCTGCACGCCCGCCTGGGCGGCCTTCCGAGCACGCTGATACTCGGTCGCGTTCCCGTCAACCCAGGAGAAGACGATGTCGATGGGGAACGTGATGTCGGTGACGTGGTCGTCGAACATATGCTCGATCGTCTGCCATGACCGACCGAAGCGTTCCACGCTCGCGAGCACGAACTCGTCCAGCGGAAGGCTGCGGCGCATCATGGCGTTCTCTTCCGGAGCGAGGACCGCTTCGTCCGTGACTCGCCAGAACTCCAGCTGCACCGCGGTCGATGCGCCATATCGAAGCCGGCCGATGGGCTCGACTCGCGGGCGGAATACGCGGAGAACGTCGGCACGACGCGATCCGAGGCCATCGTCAGCGATGAGCAGCGCAGGCTTGCCGGGCGGCTTGGCGTAGAACGGCTCCCCCGCGAACGTACTCATCAGCGCGGATGCTGCCCGCTCACGATCCCGCTCATCGAGGGCGAGCACCGGTCGGACATCGTTCCCGCGGATGAGCAGATGCTGAACGCCCGCCGCGGACAACGCATCGTCGATCGCGAGCAAGTCCTCGATCATCGACTGCTGCGGCGTGAGGTGCCCGTTGAGGAGCGTGAGCATGCCCTTGCGGACGACGACGTCGGGACGTTCCAGACCACCTGACGCTGGACGAGGCGTGAGCAGCGGGCTCTCGTTGCGGTCAGCGGTCTCGTTCCCCATCCATGCCCTTCTGCGGCTCGATCAGCGCGGTTCGCGCGGCCACGGCCCGTAGCAGAGACCGTCCAGTGCGATCTTATCCGGCAGAGCCGCGGCCGTCCTCCCGGACGGGAACGCGCAAGAGGATGCCCACCGCGACGAGCACGGCGGAGCCGACGAATTGAAGCGCCATCCAGAGCGGGCCGGTGAGCGGAATGACGAGGACGGGATTCCACAGCACCGCGATCGCGGCGACAACAGTTGCTGCGATCCATCGGCCGCCCTGAGCCGCGAACACGAGGATGATGAGCGCGAGCACCGTGACGCCGAGGCGAACTGCGAAGAACCCGGCGTCATTGACGAAGCTCGCGCAGAAGGTCAGCACCGCAGCACCGATGAGCGCCGGCGCGAGTCCTGGCCGCGTGAAGTTCGCCCGTCCGCCGTCTCGGGTCCGCATGGTCTTGCCATAGCGCTCGGGGGGCCGACGCGGTGCCGACCCTCCGCGCGCGCGGTCTCGCAGGCCTCCGTCCGACTTCGACGAGCCGCCACCGGGAACCCCTGACGCGGGCGGGCGGCGCTGTGAGGAGCGTCCTCCGGGCACGCCCGACGCGGGCTGCCGAGGGCGCCCGCTCACGAGGCGAGGTCGCCGAGGTCGATCGCGGTCATCGGTCGCGACATGGGCGGCAGCCCGCGAAGCCGTTCCAGCCCGGGGATGAGTTCGTCGACCCAGGCCCGATACCCGTCCGCGTTGAGGTGAATGCCGTCCTCCGTCAGCGCGGTCTTGAGGTGGTCGCCCTCGGCAAGTGCCGGCCAGAGGTCGAGGAATTGCGCGTGGCACGTTGCCACGAACTGACGCAGATGCCGGTTCGCCTCGGTGATCTTCGCGGCGATCGCATCGGACCCGGGCGTGATCGAGACGAGCAAGAGCCGGACGCCCGGCAGATCACGACGAAGGTCGACGAGGATCGTCTCGATGTTGCGCACGACGTGCTCAACGCTCGCCTTCGCCTCCATGAAGTCGTTCGTGCCGATCAGCAGGACGATCACGTTCGGCGCCGCGGCGACCACACTGGCCAACCGTGCGAGGACCGCATCGGTCGTGTCACCGGGGATGCCCATGTTCAGCACCCGCTCACCGGGCAGCCACGACTCCCAGTCGCCAGCGGCAACGATGCTCGCACCGAGGAATGCGACGAGTTCGCGCTCCGAGTCGTCCGTCATACTGCCTCCTTCTCGAGAACGTGCCCCCCATTGTCCTCGCTCACTCGGTCGGTGCGCGACTCGACCTCGGCGCGCGCGGTGATCCGCTCCACCATCCCCGGAAAGATGATGCCGTGGAAGGGCAGGATCGAATACCAGTACAGACGTCCGAACAGGCCCTGCGGGAAGAAGATCGCCCGCTGGTGGTAGTCCGCTCCGGTGTCGGTGGGCGTCACGGTCATCTCGAGCCAGGCACGGCCGGGGCCTTGAACTCAGCTCGCAGCCGGAGGAAACGCCCCGCGTCGAGTCGTTCGACACGCCACCAATCGAGCACATCGCCCTGATGCAAGGTGTTGGGGTTTCGTCGTCCGCGTCGAAGTCCGACGCCACCGACGAGCCGGTCCATCCACCCGCGCAGCGACCACGCGAGCGGGAACGAATACCACCCGTTATCTCCGCCGATCGACTCGACGACGCGCCACACCGCGGCGGACGAAGCGGTTGTGGTGCGGGATCTGTCGTCGACGTAGACGCGATGTCCAGCCCATTGCGGGTCGCTCGGCAGCGGATCGGAGGGCGCCCAATCCAGCGTGGCGCCGCGCCAGGACGTCTCTACCTGCCCGGTTCGCATCTTCGCAAGCGCGAGCCGCACGGCCCGTCGATACGGCGTCAGGCCGCCCGGCGGAGGCGGGATCACCGCGTCGATGTCGTGCTCGCGCTGCACGCATTCGAACTGCAGGGACTCGATGATGGGCTTCGCGACGGCGCGCGGCACCGGTGTCACCAGATGAACCCAGTGCGCCGCCAACCCCGGCGTCAAGACCGGGAGGCTCGCGATCGCCCGTTGCGGCAGCTTCGCCCCAAGCGCATATCCGTTGAGCATCTGGCCGTATCGGAGCACATCCGGGCCTCCGATGTCGAAGGTTCGATTGATGTCCTCGGCGACATACGGCGCTTCGACGAGGTAGTAGAGGACGTCCCGCACGGCGATCGGCTGAATGTGGTTCCGAACCCATTTCGGCGCGGGCATCCACGGAAGCACGTCGGTGAGGTGGCGGATCATCTCGAACGATGTGCTTCCGGAGCCGATGACGACACCCGCCTGCAGCGCGATCGTCGGCACGCCGGAGGCCAGAAGGATCGAGCCGACCTCCGCGCGACTCGCGAGATGCCGGCTGAGCTGGCCCTCCGGGTGCAGGCCGCCGAGGTACACGAACCGTTTGACGCCGGCGCGACGAGCGGCACCGGCCATGATCTGGGCGCTCCGCCGTTCTGCTGCGGCGAAGTCGGAACCGGCCGCCATCGAATGAACAAGGTAGAACACGGCGTCCTGGTCTTGAACCGCATCGTCCACTGCGGCCGCATCGAGGAGGTCGCCCTCGACCACGTCGACCGCTCCGCGCCACGGCACGTCCGCGAGCTTCTGCGGCGTTCGAGCGATGACGCGAACCGTATGCCCGGCGTCGAGCAGGCGAGGCACCAGTCGTCCGCCGATGTACCCGGTTGCTCCGGTGACCAGCACGCGCATGCCCGCACGCTACGCTCGAAGACTGTGGAACATGCCTCCCCGCCGGATTCCGCCGACGCCATTCGTCGGCTGATCGATCACGCGATTTTGAAGCCCGAATTGAGCCGTGTGCAGGTGGACGCGCAACTCGACGAGGCAGCGGCGTACGGCGTCTTCAGCGTGTGCGTTCGGCCGTGCGACGTCGCACATGCGGTTGCGCGCCTTACCGGGACCGGCGTGCGGGTCGGCACCGTGATCGGTTTCCCGCACGGAACGACCACGACGACGACGAAGACTGCCGAGGCCATCCAAGCACTCGCGGATGGTGCGTTCGAGCTCGACATGGTGCAGAACATCGGCGCCGCTACGTCGGGCGACTGGCAAATGGTGGAGGGTGATGTCAGAGCCGTCGTGGATGTCGCCGGCGCCGTCCCAGTGAAAGTCATCCTGGAGACGTCCTACTTGACGGACGACCAGATCGTCGCGGCAAGCAGGGCAGCGGTCGCTGGTGGCGCCTCCTTCGTGAAGACGTCAACGGGCTTCGGTGGTGGCGGAGCCACCGCAGCGCACATCGCACTCATGCGCGCCACCGTCGGCGAGGCCGTCGGGGTCAAGGCGTCGGGCGGTGTCCGCGGACTGGACACGCTCATCGAGATGGTCCGTGCTGGAGCGAATCGCATCGGGACGAGCGCGTCTGCGCGCATTCTCGACGAGTTCGCGCATCGCGCGTCCACCGGGACCGCCTCCGACCGTGGCGATGATCGCACCTCGTATTGACCTGGCGGCGCCGCCCGCTGACGAGACCGCTCCGAGGAACTCGTCCCGCAATGAATTGTCGATCGCACTGACGTGAAGGAGCAGTCCGTGGAATCACTCAACATCGCGCTTGCGGTTGACCTCGGGGGCACCAAGGTCGAGGCCGCGCTGGTGCGCGACGACGGGACGATCCTGCTCGGGTCGCGCCATCGTCGACCGACCGGGCCGCAACGGAGCGCCGCCGAACTGCAGACAGCTGTCGACGAAGTCGTGCAGGCGGCACTCGCAGCGCTCCCCCGCGACGCGGAACTCCTCGGCGTCGGAGTCGGCGCCGCCGGACCGATCGACGAGGAGCACGGCCGAGTCTCACCGCTGAACATGCCGGTGTGGCGGCAGTATCCGCTCCGGGACCGCGTCGCTGCACTGGTTCCGTCGGATGTTCCGGTGACGCTCCGGATGGACGGTCTCTGCATCACCCTTGCCGAGCACTGGCTCGGAGCGGCGCAGGGTCGCGACCACGTAATGGGCATGATCGTCTCGACCGGCGTCGGCGGCGGCCTGATCCTGCATGGTCGGACGGTGAGCGGCCCGACGGGGAATGCAGGACACATCGGCCATTTGGAGTGCGGCGGATTCGACGACCCATGCGCCTGTGGCGGCACCGGCTGTCTGGAGGCTGTGGCGAGCGGACCGAAGACGGTTGCCTGGGCGCGACGACACGGCTTTGCGGGCAGCTCGGGAGAGGACTTGGCGGTCGCCTACGCGGCAGGGGACCCGATCGCGCGTGATGCGGTTCGTCGGAGCGGTCGGGCGCTCGGCCAGGCGATCGCCTCGGCGACCAGCCTTGTCGATCTCGAACTCGTCGCGATTGGCGGTGGGTTCTCGCATGTGACTCCGGACCTCTTCGACTTCGCTCGAGAAGCGGTCGCGGAGCGCGCCGAGTTCGGTTTCGTGACCAAGGTCACAATCGTGCCGAGCGCGCTCTCCCAGGATGGGCCGTTGATCGGCGCGGCCGCGCTCGTCCACCGCGCCCACGTCCTTCGCTGACGACTCATCCACAGGTCCGCCTAACGCCGACGCCGGCCTCCCTGTGCATGATCGAGACTCGTCCAGTGCCGCTTCCGCGCAACCGCATTCTGACGAACTCCGAGCTTCCCGAGGCCGAGCTGTTCGCCTGCGCGCACGACGGCGATTTGATGCGCGTCGGGCCAGGCTGGGCGTCGATCGCGGAGCCGAACGATGCACCGCTCCGCGCTGAGGCGTTCCGCGCTGCGGCTCCGGATCCGCGCCTCATCGCCGACCGAATGACCGCCGCGTGGGTATGGGGCGCCGTATCGAGGGCACCGCGACCCCTGCACGCGTGCGTGCGCTCGGTCGCCCGGTCATCGCGGCCCGATCCGTCATCGGTCGTCGTCCGAGAGAGCACGCTTGCGCCCGGAGACGTCTCGACGGTCGGTGGGGCGCGCGTCACCACCGTCGAACGGACATCCGTCGATCTGCTGCGGCTTCACACGGGCTGGGACGCGGCGGCGCGGGATGCGCTGTCAGTGCTGCTCGCGGCACCCGGGGCGGCGGAGCGGGTTCGCACGCGGCTCCTCGCGACGCCGCGCGCTCCATTCACGCAGCACGCAATGGCTCGGCTCGACACCGTGCCGCACGCGGATGTCATGCCTGCCCTGGAGGCGCTGTGGCCTCAGGCAGCGCTGACGCGATAGACGTCGTAGACCGCGTCGATGCGTCGAACCGCGTTCAAGACGCGATCGAGATGCGTGGTGTCACCCATTTCGAAGACGAATCGACTGAGCGCGAGTCGCTCTGACGACGTCGAGACGGTCGCCGACAGGATGTTGACGTGGTGCTCGGAGAGCACCCGGGTGACATCACTGAGGAGACCTGAGCGGTCGAGCGCCTCAATCTGGATCTGGACCAGGAAGACACTCTTCGACGATGGCGCCCACTCGACCTCGATCATGCGGTCGGGCTCGCGCATGAGCGACTGCACGTTGGAGCACGACGCCTGATGCACGCTCACGCCTTGTCCGCGCGTGATGAAGCCGACGATCTGATCGCCGGGCACGGGCGTGCAGCACTTCGCGAGCTTGACGAGGATGTCGGGCGCTCCGCGGACGAGCACACCGCTGTCGGAGTTCCGCAGAACGCGGCCGCTCAGCTGCGGCGGGAACGACAGCTCGGGCTCGTCGGTCTCCGTCTCAGTTTGGACGCTCGCGAGGATCTTCTCGATGACCGACTGCGTGGAGACGTGACCTTCACCGATCGCTGCGTAGAGGGCGGACACGTCGTCGTAGCGCATCGCCGACGCCACTTCGGCCACGGTGTCGTGCCCCATGAGTCGCTGCAGGGGGAGGTTCTGCTTGCGCATCGCGCGGGCGATCGCGTCGCGCCCCTGCTCGATCGCTTCTTCGCGGCGCTCCTTTGTGAACCACTGCTTGATCTTGTTCCGCGCGCGCGGACTCCTGACGAAGGTCAGCCAGTCCTGGCTCGGACCTGCGTCCGGATTCTTCGAGGTGAAGATCTCGACGACGTCGCCGCTCGACAGGGTGCTCTCCAAGGGAACGAGTCGCCCGTTCACCTTCGCCCCCATGGTGCGATGGCCGATCTCTGTGTGCACCGCGTAGGCGAAGTCGACCGGAGTCGCTCCAGCGGGCAAGCCGATCACCTTGCCCTGCGGCGTGAAGACGTAGGTCTCTTTTGCTCCAATTTCGTATCGGAGCGAGTCGAGGAACTCGGTCGGATCGCTGGTCTCAGCCTGCCAGTCCGTGATGTGCGCGAGCCACGCCATGTCGGTGTCAGAGCTCGACCCGGTACCAGCGTCCCGTCCGGAGATCCGTTGCTTGTACTTCCAGTGGGCGGCAACGCCATACTCGGCGCGCTGGTGCATCTCATTCGTGCGGATCTGGATCTCGACGGGGCGCCCCTGTGGGCCGAGCACCGTGGTGTGCAGCGACTGGTACAGGTTGAACTTCGGCGTCGCGATGTAGTCCTTGAATCGACCGGGCAGCGGCGTCCAGCGCGCATGCACGGCACCGAGCACCGCGTAGCAGTCGCGGACTGTGGGGACGATGACCCGAATCCCGACGAGGTCGTAGATCTCGTCGAATTCGCGGCCGCGCACGATCATCTTCTGATAGATCGAGTAGTACTGCTTCGGACGGCCCATCACGTCGCCGCGAATCTTCGCCGACTTGAGGTCCCGCTTCACCCCGCCGATGACGCTTTGCACGAGTTCTTCGCGCTTCGGCTGCCGTTCGCGAACGAGCGAGTCGATCTCGACGTACAGCTTCGGGTGCAAGACCGCGAACGAGAGGTCCTCGAGCTCGAGCTTGATCGCCTGGATACCGAGCCGATGCGCGAGCGGCGCGTAGATCTCGAGCGTCTCCTTCGCCTTCCGGGTCGCTGATTCGGACTCGACGAAGCCCCACGTTCGAGCATTGTGGAGCCGGTCGGCGAGCTTGATGACCAGGACCCGGATGTCTTTCGACATCGCGACGACCATCTTGCGCACGGTCTCCGCCTGCGCACTGTCGCCGTACTTCACTTTGTCGAGCTTCGTGACTCCGTCGACGAGCATGGCGATCTCGTCACCGAAATCGGCGCGCAGCTCGTCGAGGGTGTACTCGGTGTCCTCGACGGTGTCATGCAGGAGCGCTGCGGCGATCGTGATCGACCCGATCCCGAGGTCCGCCAGAATCTGCGCGACCGCGACCGGATGCGTGATGTACGGCTCACCGGACTTGCGGCGCTGACCATCGTGTGCACGCTCCGCGACCGAGTACGCACGTTCGAGGAGCGTCACATCTGCCTTCGGATGATGTGAGCGCACCGTTCGGATGAGCGTGTCAACAGCGCCGGAAGGCTGTGCGCGAGAGAACAGGCGCGGCAGAAGCGCTCGAAGCGAGCCGATGTTTCCGGTGGCCCCCGTCGCGGCAGCGCCGGACGACGGCGGGCTCACGGGGCGTGAGGGGGCAGGAGCCGCAGCAGCGCCATCCGTGGTCATAGACTCACGCGTATCCGTCATGCGTCGCCTCCCGCTCCGATTCGAATCAGCCTACGCTGGCGGATCCGCCGCGGGTGTCCGGTTCGCTGTCGGCACCTGTATCCGAGCCTGCGGTGACCGGCCCTCCAGCCGCGGCCCACTCCATCATGCCGCCCGCAAGGCTCACGGCGGGGACGCCCGCGCGCTCGAGCGCGTCGGCGACGCGGGCCGATCGATACCCCGAATGGCAAACGATGATAGCTGGGTCTGCGTCGGCGTCAATCTCGTGCCAATGGCTCTCGATCGTCGACATCGGCATGAAGGTCGCCTGGGGCGCGTGCCCGGCGGCCCACTCGTCGGGTTCCCGCACGTCGATGAGCCGGGACCCGGCAGCGACGCGGCGCAGCGCCTCCGGAGCGTCGATCTCGTGCATGTGATTCTCCTCGTGTGCTGCGAGCGTCATGCTCGTGGCGGCGTCATTGTCCTGCCCGCTTCACGCGGGCGACGGCGTCACTGTGCTGCTTGCGTCTGGCTCTTCCGGGCGAGCGCCTGGGCCTTTTTGGCATCGGCTCGCTGGATCTTCGGCTCCCGCACGCGGAGGCTCGTGTACAGCGGTGCGGCGATGAAGATCGTCGAGTACGTTCCGACGATGATGCCGATGAAGAGCGCGAGCGCAATGTCGCGAAGCGTGCCGGCACCGAGCAGGTAAGTGCCGATGAAGAGGATCGACGCGACCGGGAGGAGGGCCACGACCGAGGTGTTGATGGATCGGACAAGGGTCTGGTTGACCGCGAGGTTTGCGGCCTGCGCGAACGTCCGGCTCGATTCGAGGCTGGTGTTCTCGCGAATCTTGTCGAAGACGACCACGGTGTCATAGAGCGAGTAGCCGAGAATGGTCAGGAAGCCGATCACCGCTGCAGGAGACACTTCGAACCCGACGATGCCGTAGACACCTGCCGTGATGATGAGGTCGTGCAACAGGGCCACCATCGCGGACAGTGACATCTTCCAGGTCCGGAAGTAGACCGTCATGAACACGGCGGCGAGGATGAGGAAGATCACGAGCCCGCGAACTGCCTGATTCAGGACGTCTGAGCCCCAGGTCGCACCGATGTAGGACGCTGCGACATCACGTTGCGGGAGGTTGTAGGCCTTTGCCAGTGCCGCACCGACTGCATCTGACTGCGACGTCGTGAGTTGTCCCGTCTGCACGCGAAGGCCGTTCTGACCGACCTGCGAGACGAGCGGAATGATCTTCGGCACCACCTGCTCGACCGCTGCGGTGGCCTTCGTCTGGTCAGGGTTCTTCACGTTCGAGAGCGTGTATTCGGAACCACCGGTGAAGTCGATGGTGAGGTGGAACCCGCCACGAAGCCACGGAACGATGATGGCAATGAGTACTGCCGCGATTGCGATGCTGAACCAGATGCGCCGCTTGCCGACGAAGTCGTACGACCGCTTGCCGGTGTAGAGATCGCTACCGAACTGATTGAAGCTGAACATCAGGAGTCCTTCTCAGCGCTGTCGGATTCACCGGTGGATGCTGCGGCTTTGCGCTCTGCGATGGTCTGGCGGCGTACCGCCTCACGAGCGCTGCGCTGCTGGCGTTTGCCGTCGATCACTGGCGCGCGGAACTGCGCGCGCCCGCGGTATACGGCGCCGAGCGCCGAGGGGTCGAGGCCGCTGAACGCGTGACCCTCTCCGAAGAATCGCGAGCGTGCAATGAGTTGCAGCATGGGGTGTGTGAACAATGCGACGACGACGACGTCGATGATGGTTGTGACGAGCAGCGTGAACGCGAATCCCTTCACGTCCGAGACGGCGAGGACGTAGAGCGTGATCGCCGCGAGGAAGTTCACCGAGTCCGACGCAAGAATGGTGCGAAGCGCACGACGCCACCCGGCTTCGACGGCGGACTCCAGCGCTCTCCCGTCTCGGAGCTCATCGCGAATGCGCTCGAAGTAAACGATGAACGAGTCCGCGGTGATGCCGATGGCGACGATGAGGCCCGCGACCCCGGCAAGCGACAGGCGATACCCGATGTTCCAGGAAAGGATCGCGATCACGCCGTACGTGATCGCCGCCGATACTGCGAGCGAGAGGACCGTCACGAATGCCAGTGCGCGGTACTGCACGATCGAGTAGATCACGACGAGGATCAACCCGATCAGGCCCGCGATCAGCCCCCCGATGAGCTGTGCCGAACCGAGGGTCGCGGAGATGTGCTCGTTCGACTGCACGGTGAAGCTGATCGGAAGCGCACCGAACTTCAGCTGATCGGCAAGCGACTTTGCACTCTCAGCGGTGAAGGACCCCGTGATCTGGGCTTGGCCGTTCGTGATGGCCGCGTTCGTCGCCGGAGCGCTGATGATCGTTCCGTCGAGGACGATCGCGAACTGGTTCCGCGGAGCGGTCAGCCCGACGAGACGACTCGTGACCGTGCTGAACGCCTTCGTACCGGTGCCGTTGAACGACAGGTTCACGGCCCATTCCCCGGTCGTGACTCCCTGCGAACTCGTGGCAAGGCCCGACGTCGCGTTCTTGATGTCCTTTCCTTCGACCTCGACCGGCCCCAGGATGTACTTGTTCTGGCCAGTCGAGTCGCAGGTGACGAGCGGCTTGTTGTCCGGCGCCTGCGACACGTTGTCCGGTGCGGCGCAGTTGTAGTTGTCGTAGAGGTTCTGCAGCTTGGGCGTCACCCACGCGAGGTCGGAACCGTTCGTCGGCTTCGCGGTCGGGGTGGATGACAGCGTGGCCGGCGGCGAATAGGGCGTCGGCGACGCGGAGGCGTTCGCCCCCTTGCCGCCCACCGCAGTGTTCGTCGCCGCGGTCGTATACAGCACTGGACGGAACGTCAGGCGGGCCGCGGTCTCGATCCGCTGGATCGTCGACTTGCTCGGCGAACCAGGGATCGACACGACGATGTTGTTCGCGCCCTGCGTGTTGACCTGCGCCTCCGAGACACCGGATGCATTGACACGCTCACGGATGATCGCAACAGCCTGGCTCAGTTGCTGCGAGGTGACGGTTTTCCCCGACGTGTCGTTCGCGGCCATCGTGAGCTGCGTGCCGCCCTGCAGGTCGAGGCCGAGTTTCGGCGCCCAACCGGCACCCGCGTACCAGGCGCCAGCGCCACCGACGGTGTTCGCGAGGACCGTGGCCGTGCCGTTGAGCACGCCGAGACCGGCGAGGATCACGATCAGCCAGGTGAGTGAGCGGAGCGCCTTCCGGACGGGCGTCGTTCGTCGTGCCACCTGCGCGTCTCGTCTTTCTGTTCAGTGCGGCGAGGCGCCGCGAGAATGGATCGGGAGGCTCGGGTATCGAACCTGCCGGCGAAGGGCTCAGTCGTCGTTCGCGCGCTTGGCGGCGTCGATTTCCGCTGCGCTGTCCGCACGCTCGCCGTATTCGGGCTCGGTGGTTTCCGCGAGCGGCTCGGGCGCAACGACCGGCGCGTCGGCATCCACGATCGGTGTGTCGGTGGGCTCCTCGACAACGCGAGCGAGCGTTTGACGGTGCACCGTGATGGTTGTTCCCGGTGCGATCTCGACGTCCGCGGTGGTCTGCTCCTCGTTGATGGAGATCAGTCGCCCGTACAGCCCGAACGACAGCATGACCCGAGCGCCGGGAACCATCTGCAATGCCATCTCGGCCTGCTGCTTCTTGCGCTTGCGGCTGTTCCAGAACAGAAAGGCCGCGAACCCAACGAGAATGACGATGAGCAGAATGTTCATGATGAGATTGCCTTCTGTGTTGATCGCCGAGGCAGCATCAGATGATGGGCCGCTTCGACCGTGCCCCGGCGGGGCCGTAGCAGTCTAGAGCACGGTCCTGTACCGGGCCGAACGCTGTGGACGCCGTCAGTCGTGGCCGCCGTCATCGAAGAGCGCGGGCGCGCCCGGGACTGCCCGATGCTGCCGTGTGCGTCCGAAATGCGACCAGGCACGGTCGGTGGCCACGCGCCCGCGCGGCGTCCGGGTGACGAGGCCGACGCGCACGAGAAACGGCTCAACCACTGATTCGATCGTCTCGCTTTCCTCACCGACGGCGAGCGCGAGCGTGTTCAGCCCGACCGGTCCCCCATCGAAGCGGTCCAGCATGTTCTCGACGACCGCGCGGTCGAGCCGATCGAGTCCAAGGGCATCGACGTCGTACAGATCCAGCGCGCCGCGGACGGCGTCGATGCCGCGATCCGGCTGATGCACGAGCGCATAGTCGCGAACCCGGCGAAGAAGCCGGTTGGCAATACGTGGCGTGCCGCGGGAGCGTTCGGCGATCTCCCGCAGCGCGATTCGGTCGAAATCGAGACCGAGAAGACCCGCCGCACGCACGAGCACGCGCTCGAGCTCGTCGTGGTCGTAAAACTCCAGATGCGCCGTGAAGCCGAACCGGTCGCGCAGCGGGTTCGGGAGAAGTCCGGACCGCGTCGTCGCGGCAACGAGCGTGAACGGTGCCAGATCCAGCGGGATGCTCGTCGCGCCGGCGCCTTTGCCGACCATGATGTCGATCCGGAAGTCCTCCATCGCGAGATAGAGCATCTCCTCCGCCGATCGCGCCATGCGGTGGATCTCATCGACGAACAGGACCTCGCCGGGAACGAGCGACGAGAGCACCGCCGCAAGGTCGCCGGCGTGCTGGATGGCCGGCCCACTCGACAGCCGGAGCGGCCGATTCGACTCGTGCGCGACGATCATGGCGAGCGTCGTCTTGCCGAGGCCGGGCGGACCGGCGAGCAGGATGTGGTCGGGGGTCCGCTCCTGGAGCGCCGCAGCACGCAAAAGCAGCTCGAGCTGACCGCGCACTTTCCGCTGTCCGACGAATTCGGACAACGAGCGCGGACGCATCGCACCCTCGAACGCGAGCTCCGCCTCCGACTCTGGGGTGGCCGCCGTGAGATCGCCGCTCATCGTGCCGCACCGGACGGTCGTAGGGTGCCGAGTGCGGCGCGAAGCAGCGCCTGGGCACCGAGACTGGCTGCATTCGGATTCGCAGCGATTGCATCGTCGACTGCCGAGGTCGCGGCATCGTCTTTCCATCCGAGTCCGACGAGCGCCTCGATCACGTCGGCAGCCGCCGGATGCGCGCCAGACACTGGAGCAGAGGCGTCCGCATGTTCGAACGACACGAGCTTGCCCGCGAGCGCGACAACGATGAGCTTGGCCGTCTTCGGACCGATACCGCTGACTTTGCGGAACGCGGCATCGTTCTCGGCTCCGACAGCGGCAGCGACCTCCGCCGGAGACATCACGGCGAGCACGCCCATCGCGGACTTCGGGCCGACGCCGGACACGCTCCGAAGCAGATCGAACACGCGGAGCGCGTCCGCCGACTCGAACCCGAACAGGGCGAACTCGTCGTCACGGACGATCAAGGCAGTGCGCAGCGAGACCTCTGACCCCAGCCGGATCGTCAGCGCATGCGCCGGCGTGACAGTGACCGCGTAGCCGACACCGCCGACATCGACCACGATCGAGGACCCGGAAATGTCGATACAGGCACCCCGGAGACTCGCGATCATGTCCCGAGCCTAGGAGGCTCCACCGACGTTTCTGGGCACGCCACGCGCGGCCGACAGCTGCGCGGGCACCCGGCGCGCCTGCTGCTCCGCGGCCGCCCAGGCACGCTGCGCCGGAGTCTGCACGCTCGTGCCGGTGGATGCGGCGGCGGGTGCGCCGAGCCTCCAGGCATGGCAGACCGCGAGCGCGAGCGCGTCAGCCGCGTCTGCCGGCTTCGGCGGGGAGGCGAGGCCGAGGATGCGCGCGATCATGGCCTGGACCTGCCGCTTGTCGGCATTGCCGTACCCGGTCACGGCGGCCTTGACCTCCGATGGGGTGTGGAGGCCGACTGGGATCCCCTGTGATGCGGCAGCGTGCAATGCGAGCCCGGAGGCCTGCGCGGTTCCCATCACCGTGCGGACATTCGCCTGGGCGAAGACGCGCTCTACAGCCACAGCGTCCGGTGCGAACTCGTCGATCGCGGCGGCGATACCTGCAGCGATCTGCACAAGACGGTGTTCGAGGGGCATGTCGGTCGGCGTGCGGACGACGGACACGGCAACAAGGCTCGCGCGACGATCCGCGGCGACATCGACGACGCCGACCCCGCACCGAGTCAGCCCCGGGTCGACCCCCAACACCCGGAGCATCGGTGATCAGTCCTCGTCAGCGTCGAGCTCGGCTTGCACATCGGCGGTGATGTCGAAGTTCGCGTAGACGTTCTGCACGTCATCGCTGTCCTCAAGCGCATCAATCAGTCGGAAGACCTTTCTGGCAGTCTCGGCGTCGACCTCGATCTTCAAGCCGGGCACGAATTCGGCGTCCGCGGAGTCGTAGTCGATGCCTGCGTCCTGCAGGGCCGTACGAGCCTGAACGAGGTCGGTGGCCTCGGTGATGACCTCGAAGCCGCCGCCCTGATCGACGACCTCTTCCGCGCCGGCATCGAGCACTGCCGCGAGCAAATCGTCTTCGCTCAGCCCGTCGACCTTGCTGACGGCAATCACGCCCTTGCGGCTGAAGTTGTAGGCGACGCTCCCCGGATCGGCCATGGTTCCGCCGTTCCGCGTCATCGCGGTGCGCACTTCCGCGGCCGCACGGTTCTTGTTATCGGTGAGGCACTCGATCAGCAGTGCCACACCGTTCGGGCCGTAGCCCTCGTACATGATGGTCTGGTAGTCGATGGACTCGCCGGTGAGCCCCGCGCCACGCTTAATGGCACGATCGATGTTGTCGTTCGGAACAGACGTCTTCTTCGCCTTCTGAACCGCGTCGACAAGCGTCGGGTTGCCGGTGAGGTCGGCGCCGCCCATCTTCGCGGCGACCTCGATGTTCTTGATCAGCTTGGCGAACGACTTCGCGCGCCGCTGGTCGATGACGGCCTTCTTGTGCTTGGTCGTTGCCCACTTGGAATGCCCGGACACGGTTCTCCTTGCGATGTCGCTTGCGTGCGCGCGGCGCGTGCCGCGGAAACGTCGGCGTCCAGTCTACCGGGCAGGTTCGCGCTCGCCGTTGCTGGAGCACTGCGCCCGTTCGATGATCTCCAGGAATCGACGGTGGAACCGGTCCTCCCCCGCGACCACCTCTGGATGGAATGCGGAGGCGAGGATGTTCCCCTGCTGGACGGCGACCGCCCGCCCGTCTGGGAGCGCCCCGAGCACTTCGACGGCGTCGCCGTGGGTCTCCACGACCGGAGCGCGGATGAACACGGCGTGGACCGGTCGTTCCCCGAGCGCAGGCATCGGGATGTCGATCTCGAACGACTCGTTCTGCGCGCCGAACGCGTTCCGCCGGACGCTGACGTCGAGGACGCCGAGCGTCTCCTGACCCGCGATGGGATTCGCGAGTCCGGCGGCGAGCATTATCATCCCAGCACAGGTTCCATAGGCCGGGAGGCCGCTGCGCAGCGCATCGCGCAGCGGCGCAGCCAGCCCAAATGACCGCGTGAGCTTGTCCATGACTGACGATTCGCCGCCGGGGATCACAACCCCGTCAAGCGCCGCGAGCTCCTCGGGACGGCGCAGGAGCACTGCGTCGGCGCCGAGCGCGCGCAGGGACGCGATGTGCTCGCGGAAGTCGCCCTGGATGCCAAGGACGCCGATTCGCGGTCCGGAGGCCGGACTCACCACCCGCGCTCGGCCAGCCGATGCGGCGCGGGCACGTCGGCGACGTTGATCCCCACCATCGCTTCGCCGAGGCCACGGGAGACCTCGGCGATCACCTTCGGGTCGTCGGCGAATGTCGTCGCCTTCACGATCGCTGCGGCTCGCGCTGCGGGGTCGCCGGACTTGAAGATGCCTGAGCCGACGAAAACACCGTCGGCGCCGAGCTGCATCATCATGGCCGCGTCTGCGGGGGTTGCAACGCCTCCTGCGGTGAACAGCACGACGGGCAGCTTGCCGGTGCGGGCGACCTCGAGGACGATGTCGTACGGAGCCTGCAGCTCCTTGGCGGCGACGTAGAGCTCGTCGTCTGCCAGACTGCGGAGCGACGCGATCTCGCGCTTGATGGTGCGGATGTGCTTCGTCGCCTCGGAGACGTCGCCCGTACCGGCCTCACCCTTGGAACGGATCATCGCAGCGCCCTCGGTGATGCGCCGCAGCGCCTCCCCCAGGTTGGTGGCACCGCAAACGAACGGCGTGGTGAACTGCCATTTGTCGATGTGGTTCACATAGTCCGCCGGGGACAGCACCTCGGACTCGTCGATGTAGTCGACGCCGAGCTCCTGCAGCACCTGCGCCTCCACGAAGTGGCCGATGCGCGCCTTCGCCATCACTGGAATCGAGACGGCGTCGATGATGGCGTCGATCAGGTCCGGGTCGGACATCCGGGCCACGCCGCCCTGGGCGCGAATGTCGGCAGGAACGCGCTCGAGCGCCATGACTGCCGACGCGCCCGCGTCTTCGGCGATCTTCGCCTGGTCCGCGGTGACGACGTCCATGATGACGCCGCCCTTGAGCATCTCGGCGAGGCCGCGCTTGACGCGCGAGGATCCCGTGATCGAAGTCGCACCTTCGGGCGTGTCGGTGCCGGCGGGGGTGCTTGCTGCGGTGCTGTCGCTCATGATGCAGACAATCTTAGAGCCGGTCGCCGGTCACGACGGCCAGGCTTCGGCGACAAGACGCCGGGTGTCACCGAGGAGCTGCGAGATCGCCTTCGTCCGCGCGATGATCGGGAAGAAGTTGGCGTCGGATTCCCACCTCGGCACGACGTGCTGGTGCAGGTGGGCCGCGATTCCAGCACCAGCGACCGCGCCCTGGTTCATGCCGATGTTGAAGCCATCGCAGTGGGCGACCGCCCGAAGCACCCGCATCGCCGTCTGTGTCATCGCGGACATCTCGGCGGTCTCCGCCTCGGTGGCGTCGTCGTAGAGCGACACGTGCCGGTACGGGCAGATGAGCAGGTGACCGTTGTTGTACGGATAGAGGTTGAGCAGTGCGTAGACGTGGGTGCCACGGGCGACGATCAGGCTGTCCTCGTCCGCTCGGTGCGGGGCATCGCAGAATGGACAGTCGTCATTGGCTCCGCGTCCGTCGCCCGCCCGGCCGGACTCCATGTAGGCCGTGCGGTGCGGAGTCCAGAGTCGCTGAAAGGCGTCCGGCACGGCCGCTGCGTCGGCCGTCGAACGGATGACGTACGAGTCGTCCTCGGCCATGTCAGACCTGGGCGCGCGAGTGGATCGCGTCGAGAATCCGCTCGACGGCTGCCTGGACCGGCACACCGTTGTCTTGCGTGCCGTCCCGGAACCGGAAGCTCACCGCCCGCTGGTCGCGATCCTCCGCGCCGGCAATCAGCATGAACGGCACTTTCTGCTTGGTGTGCGTCCGGATCTTCTTCTGCATCCGGTCGTCGGAGTGGTCGACCTCGGCGCGCACACCGTGCCCGCGGAGTTCTGCGACGACCTCGTCGAGGTACTCGCCGTACTCCCCGGCAACCGGGATGCCGACGACCTGAACCGGCGCGAGCCACGCCGGGAAGGCTCCGGCATAGTGCTCGGTGAGCACGCCGAAGAATCGTTCGATTGACCCGAACAGGGCCCGGTGAATCATGACCGGGCGCTGCCGCGATCCGTCTGCCGCCGTGTACTCGAGATCGAACCGCTCCGGCAGGTTGAAGTCGAGCTGCACGGTCGACATCTGCCACGTGCGCCCGATCGCGTCACGCGCCTGCACGGAGATCTTCGGTCCGTAGAAGGCCGCGCCGCCCGGATCCGGGACGAGTTCGAGGCCGGACTCCTCCGCCACCTGACGAAGCGTCTCGGTTGCTTCCTCCCACACCTCATCGGAACCGACGTACTTGTCCGGGTCCTTCGTCGAGAGCTCGAGGTAGAAGTCGTCGAGGCCGTAATCGCGGAGGAGCGAGAGCACGAAGTTGAGCGTGGTGGTCAGCTCATCCTTCATGCGCTCCTTCGTCGTGAAGATGTGCGCGTCGTCCTGGGTCATACCGCGGACGCGGGTCAGCCCGTGGATCACCCCGGATTTCTCGTTGCGGTAGACCGTGCCGAACTCGAACAGCCGAAGCGGGAGGTCGCGGTAGGAGCGTGGCTGCGATCGATACACGAGGATGTGCATCGGGCAGTTCATCGGCTTCAGGTAGTAGTCCGCCCCGCGCCGCGTGATGTTGCCGTCGTCGTCCTTCGCCTCGTCGAGGTGCATGGCCGGGAACATTCCGTCCTTGTACCAACCGAGATGCCCGGACACCTCGAACAGCTCCCCCTTGGTGATATGCGGGGTGTAGACGAACGAGTAGCCCTCTTCTTCGTGACGGCGGCGCGAGTAGTCCTCCATCACCCGGCGGATGATCCCGCCCTTCGGGTGGAAGACGGCGAGGCCTGAGCCGATCTCGTCGGGGAACGAGAATAGGTCCAGTTCGTTGCCGAGCTTCCGGTGGTCACGCTTCGCGGCTTCTTCGAGCCGCTCGAGATAGGCGCGGAGCTGCTCCTTGTCCGGCCAGGCGGTGCCGTAGATGCGCTGGAGCTGGGGGTTCTTCTCAGAGCCGCGCCAGTACGCAGCGGCGACACGCATGAGCTTCGCAGCGTTGCCGATGACCCGCGTGTTCGGAAGGTGCGGGCCGCGGCAGAGGTCCTGCCAGACCACCGCGCCGGTCTTCGGATCGACGTTCTCATACACGGTGAGCTCACCGGCGCCGACCTCGACGCTCTCGCCCGAGTCGCCGTCCGCCGCAGCGCCCTTGAGCCCGATGAGCTCGAGCTTGAACGGCTCGTCGGCCATGCGTTCCCGGGCCTCTGCCTCGGTCACGACGACGCGCGAGAAGCGCTGCCCCTGACGGATGATCCGGTCCATCGCTTTCTCGATGGCCTTGAGGTCGTCCGGAGTGAAGGGCTCAGCGACGTCGAAGTCGTAGTAGAAGCCGTCGGTGATCGGCGGACCGATCCCGAGCTTCGCGTCCGGGTTGATCGACTGCACGGCCTGCGCGAGTACGTGTGCGGTCGAGTGACGGAGGATGTCCAGCCCGTCCTGCTCGGCGAGCGTGACCGGCTCGGCGATCTGCCCTTCGTGCACGGCCGCTGCGAGGTCGAGGAGACGACCATCGACCCGGACAGCCACGACCCGACGGTCCGCCGCGAACAGGTCTGCGCCGGTCGTGTCCGTGGTCGCCGTCACGCTGCTCGGTGCCTGCGGCACTGCGTTGTCATCGGCGGGGTCGACTTGCTCGGTCACGGTCGGACTGCTCCTCTGTAGATGGTGAGTTCACCCTATCCGGGCATGCCGGGCGGCTCGGAACGCACCCGACGGCCGTCGGTCACGCGGGCACTGTGTCCAGCGTGTGGACGGGGAGTCGCGGCTCGAGGGCGCGCCGGCCCTCCAGACCGTCGAGTTCCAGCAGAGCGGCGAATCCGATGACGTGATAACCCGCGCGCTCGAGGAGCGTCACCGTCGCTCCCGCCGTGCCGCCCGTGGCGAGAACATCGTCAACCACCAGCACCCGTGTTCCCGACGCGAGCTGGCCCGGCCGGAGTTCGAGTTCGGCTTCCCCGTATTCGAGCGCATACTGTTCGCTCAACACTTCGCCCGGCAGCTTGCCCGCCTTCCGGACGGTGAGCACGCCCGTGCCGAGCTGCGCTGCTATGCCACCGGCGAGTGCGAACCCGCGCGCCTCGATCCCAGCCACCGCTTCGATTCCCGCGAACGGCTCGGCGAGCGCCCGACAGATCGACGAGAAGCCCTCCGGATCGGCGAACACGGTCGTGACATCGCGAAAGAGCACGCCGGGCTTCGGGAAATCGGGAACGACGGCGGTCAGGCGGTGCACGAGCGCGGTGACGGTCTCTGTCATGCGTCCAACGCTAGAGGTCACCGCCACCCGACACCCAACCCCGCTTCAGGCGACAGCGAGCGAGGTTGGGTGCGGTCCGGCGACGTCAGGCGAGCACGGCCTCCCGCACGGTCGCAACGAGCTCATCGTCGACCACGTCGATGTGCACGTCCGAACCGTCCTGGATGCTGCCATCGACCACGAGATCCGCCACCCGGTCGTCGACCTCGCGCTGGATCAGTCGGCGGAGGGGGCGTGCGCCGAACTCCGGCTCGAACCCGTGCGCTGCGAGCCATTCGATAGCGGCCTCCGACACGCGGAGGCCCGCGCCGAACGCGGCGACGCGATCAGCGGACGCAGCGAGCATGAGCGAGACGATCTGGCGCAGCTGCTCCCGATCGAGCTTCCGGAAGAGCAGGATGTCGTCGATCCGGTTCAGGAACTCTGGACGCATGGACTCGCGGAGCTTGCCCATCACGCGGTTCCGGAGGTCGACGTCACCGAATCCTCCGTCCGCCTGCGCCGAGAATCCGATCGCTCCCGATCGCGATGCGAGGAACTCGGATCCCAGGTTCGAGGTCATGATCACGACGGTGTTCCGGAAGTCGACCGTGCGGCCTTGCCCGTCGGTCAGTCGGCCGTCGTCGAGAACCTGCAGCAGCAGGTTGAAGACGTCCGGGTGCGCCTTCTCGATCTCGTCGAGCAGGATGACCGAGTATGGGTTCCGCCGAACGCGCTCGGTGAGCTGTCCCGCTTCGTCATACCCCACGTATCCGGGAGGCGCTCCGACGAGACGCGAGACCGTGTGGCGTTCGCCGTACTCGCTCATGTCGAATCGCAGCATCGCCGTTTCGTCGCCGAAGAGCGATCCGGCCAGTGCCTTGGCGAGCTCGGTCTTGCCGACCCCGGTGGGGCCGAGGAACAGGAAGCTTCCGACCGGCCGGCGCGGATCGCCGAGGCCGGCACGGCTTCGACGGATCGAACGGGCCACCGCAGCGACCGGATCGTCTTGACCGATCACCCGAGCGTGCAGCTCGGACTCGAGCGCGGCAAGCCGTTCCCGATCGCCCGCGGCGAGCCGGGCGACAGGAATGCCGGTCGCCCGGGCGACGACCGCCGCGATGTCGTCCGCTGTGATCACCGCGTCCGTCGTCACGGCGTCGCTCGACGCGCCGGTGCCAGCGCCGTCCACGGCGCCGGTGGCGGTCGGGAGGACCGTGGCCGATTCGATCCGCGCCTCCAACTCGTCGATCCGGTCGCGCAGCGTCGACGCTTCTTCGTACTGCTCTTCGGCGACCGCGCGGTCCTTCTGCTGCTGCAGTCGCGCGATCTCGGAGCGTGTTGCTTCGACATCGACCGTGCCGCTCAGCGCGAGGCGGCGGCGCGCACCCGCCTGGTCGATGAGGTCGATCGCCTTGTCAGGCAGGAACCGGTCGGTGATATAGCGGTGCGAGAGCTCGACGGCGGCACGGATGGCGTCGTCGGCGTAGCTGATTCCGTGGTGTTCGGCGTATCGCGGTGCGAGTCCCTGCAGGATCGTGATGGCGTCCGTCGTGCTCGGTTCCCCGACCATCACCGGTTGGAAACGTCGTTCGAGCGCGGCGTCCTTCTCAATGCGCCGGTACTCCGAGAGCGTCGTCGCGCCGACCATGTGCAGGTCGCCACGCGCGAGTCGTGGCTTGAGGATGTTGCCGGCGTCCATGCCGCCGCCGTCACCTCCGCCGCCTGCGCCGACGACGGTGTGCACTTCGTCGAGGAAGACGATGAGCTCATCGCGATGGGCCGCGATCTCGTCCATCGCGGCGGTGAGGCGCTCCTCGAAGTCGCCGCGGTACCGGGTGCCGGCGAGCATGCCGGGAAGGTCGAGTGCGATCACGCGCTTGCCCTGCAGGAGCGCCGGGACGTCACCGTCGGCGATCCGCTGCGCGAGCCCCTCGACGATCGCGGTCTTGCCCACTCCTGGCTCGCCGATCAGCACCGGGTTGTTCTTCGTCCGGCGAAGCAGGATCTCGACGGTCTGCTCGATCTCGTCGGCGCGGCCGATGACGGGGTCGATCGCGCCCTCGCGAGCCCGCGCGGTGAGATCGGTGCCGAACTTGTCGAGGGTCGGTGTCGCGGAGCGCTCCCCATCCGTGGGTGTCGCCGTTCCGGGCGTGGGGCGACCGTCGCGGGCGGCGCGAGCGGCCTCCTGCGCATACTGCTGCATCGCCTGCGGTGTGACACCGGCTGCAGCGAGGAGCTGTCCGGTCACGGCATCCTGCTCGACAGCGAGCGCGAAGAACAGGTGCTCGGGATCGACATAGGTGCTGCCGAATGCGCGCGCAGCCTGGACCGCGTCCGCGAGGGCGCGTTGGGCGGACGCGGTGAGGGCGGGCTGGCCGTCCGGGGCGCCTGTGGCCGCCTCCGGGAGGCGCTGGTCGATCTCATCGATCAGACGCTCGGGGTCGGAGCCGACGGACCGGACGAGCGATGCGAACGGATCAGTCGCAACGAGCGTCCGCAGCATGTGCAGCGCGTCGAGCTCGTGGTGTCCGCGCTCGACGGCGAACGCTGCCGCCTCGTGGAGCACGGTGTGGGTGCGCTTGCTGAGCAGCCGCGTGATGTCGACGGGCCGTCCGAAGGGGACGGACCGGTTGTGCTGACCCTGCAGCAGCCGGGCGAGGAACGCGTCGAGCGAGTCGCCGTCGGCCGGGCCGAACGTCTCTGGCAAAGGAGCCTCCTGTGGAACTTGAGTGCCTTTGACTCAATGCAACACAGGGGTACCGGAGACATTCCCGGTCTGTCAAAAAAGTTGCGGCCGGTCGACTCAGGTTCGGCAGACAGCCGATCTGGAGGCACGCGTTTAGTCGCGCGCGATCGCCGCCGTCACGCCGCCGGTCGCCTTGAGCAGATCGTCGGGAGCGATCTCGAGATCGAACCCCCGCCGGCCGCCGCTCACGAAGATCGTCGCGGATCGCGACGCGGACGCGTCGAGCACCGTCGGCAACGACGTCTTCTGCCCCATCGGCGAGATTCCGCCGACCACGTATCCGGTCTTGCGCTCGGCGAGTTCCGGGTCCGCGAGGGTCGCCTTCTTGCCGTCCATCACCGCCGCGATCGCTTTCAAGTCAAGGCGATTCGCGACCGGAACGATCGCGACCGCGAGGCGCCCATCCACGGACACGATGAGCGTCTTGAACACCTGATCCTCACGAAGCCCGAGCTCCTGTGCTGCCTCTTCACCGAAGTTCGTCGCCGTGTCGTGGTGCTCGTAGATGTGGGGACGATACGGAATCCCGGCGCGGTCGAGGGCGATCGTGGCCGGCGTCGTCGGGAAGGCGGCGCTCATATGCCGATCCTGCCCGCAGGAAACTCCAAAGATCGGCATCGGCGCGCCAAACGGCTCAGATCGTTGCGCAACGGCGGCGCGAAGCGGTCCAGAGCGCGCACAATGGCGGTGAGAGCTGGAGCAGCATGAAACGACCCGACAGGCCAGCGGCGCGGACGGAATCGGCCGCAGCACGTGCCGAGCGCGAGCGCCTCCAGGCCATCGCGTTCGGCCCTGCCTCCGAGCCAGCGGCAGCGGAAGCGGCCAGGAGGCGGCTCGCGGCCCTCGCAGGCACCCCCCTGACCGCGACTCCCCCGGTTGCCAGCACCTCGGGCGCAGTCGAGGCGACGCCCGCGGCACGTGCCGACCCGGATGCTGCGAGTCCGGCTCCGGAGCCCGACGCGGACGACGTCGGCGAGCCCGGAGGTGTGGATGGGCCCGGAGGTGTGGACGCAGTCGCTCCCGCCGGAGCCGGCCATCCTGGTGTCTGGACGGCGACCGCGGAACGGTTGTCGGGCCTCCTGCGCGGAGACACGCGAGGGCGGCGGGTACGCATCGCGACCGCGGGCGCTGTGGTCGTCGTGATCGCCGGCGTCGCATTCCTCGGTGGCCAAGCAGTGGGCGCCCGCCAGCCACACGTCACCACGGCTGCCGCGACGAGCACACCCCAACTGCCCACAACGAATCGATTCGGCACCCTCACGGTGAATCAGCTGCTCGCGGCACCGCAGACCTACGGCGATCAACTCCCGCCCGCCGTGGTCGCTCCGGTACAACGGCACACTGCGCGGCTGGTGTTCACGAACCGATCCCTGCAGCTCGAGACCGACGACTCGGTCATACCCTGGGCGGTGTATGCGGCGGTCGGGACCGACCCGAGCAGCATTTGCCTCGTCGCCACATCCGACCGCCAGAGCGCGACCGAAGCGTGTTACCCGCGGGCGTCCATGAGTCGCGGCAACATCACGCTCGTCGCTCGATCGACCACGGAGACGCTCACCGTCTCCGTGGTCGATGGCATCCTCGCGGCAATGGTCACGCACGGCTGAGAATCGTCGTGATTTTCTCAGCACACAAGCGGTGCCGACAGCGTCGATCGGCGCTCCGCCGGGCGTAGCGTTCGAACCGTACGCACCGCGCACGACAACGCCCCGGCACTCCGGGGCGCTCCGAAGCACTGACTGAGGAGGTCGCACATGACTCAGGAACTGAGTTCCGGACCGAGCATCGTTCTCGGCGTCGCATCGGATGTCCCGCATCACGAAGCACAGCGATGGGCAACCGAGCGCGCTCGCGCCGGCGGAACGCTGCACGTCGTTGTCGTCGATCCGGACGATGGAGGCGTTGATGCCGACGACGTCGTCGAGCGGATTCGTGCAGCGTGCCCCGATGTTTCGGTCTCCGCATCGCGCCGTACCGGGTCAGTCGTCCCCGAACTCGTCGCTGCCGCCGAAGAGGACGACCTGCTCGTGGTCGGATCGTTCCGCGGCAAACGCGGCTCGACCGCCGGATATCGCGTGGAACGACTCGCCGAGCGCGCAACCATTCCGGTCGTCGTCGTTCCCGACCCGGCGCGAGCAATCGAAGGCGATGTCGTGCTCGCCGTCGACGAGCCCCTCGACGAACGGGCCGTCCAGCTCGCCGTCGACGAGGCCCGGCGCCGACGGCGTCGCCTCACCGCGCTCCGTGCCTGGGAGATGCCGGTGATCACGAGGACGGGCCTCACGGACTTCGCCGAGGATCCGCTCCGCTGGCGACGCATCAACGCAGAACTCCTCGATCGCGCCACTGCCCAGATCGCGGCCCGGTTCCCCGACGTCCGCGTGCACCCGCTGCTGGTGGAGGGTCATCCGGCCCGCGCGATCGTCGATCACACGCGACTCGCCTCACTCGTCGTTCTCGGGCAGGGCCACGCCCACGTCCTATCGGGCTCGATCCTCCGAGAGGTCGTCCGGGAGTCGCAGGTGCCCGTCTGCGTGGTCCCCCTCGCCGCGAACCGCCCTGCCCGCGCCGAAGACGAGACGGTCGAGCAGCCGATCGAGTTCGACGAGCGAGCGAGCTGACGTCCAACGGGATGCGCCCGAGGCGAACCATGATGCGGCACGGGTGAGCGCTGCGGCGGATCTCCGCGCAAGCAATCGCTGCCGCACGACCGTGCGGGGCGGGTGTAGGGGTCAGGCAGAACCGGGCGAGGACGCAGCGTGGGAGCCCGACGGTGCGCTGGGTGCGGTCGTCGGGCTTCGCAACGCGGCCGCCACCTTGGACGCCATGAACGCCGCTCCGGCGGTCGTTGGGTGCAGCGATCCGGGAACGATCTGAATGCGACGGAAGTTCCCGCTCGACCGCAGCGTCACCCCGGACACGAGTGCGCCATGTTTGTCGCACGCCGACCGATGTTCGCTCGCGCCGAATGTCGAGACGTAGGTGATGCCGGTAGCACGCGCTGCCTCGCTGCTGACCTGGTCCAGAAGCGCCTGAACGTTGTGCAAGTAGGCGACGTCCGTGGTTGTGAACGGGAAGCTGTTCGACGGGAAGAAACCGGCCAACGCGCCGAAGTCGAGGGCGGAGCGGAAACAGCCGCCCTTCGGGATGTCCTTCTGATTGGGAAAGATGGCCGGATAGCCGACGAGCACGATGCGAGCGTTCGGTGCAGCGCGCTGAACGGCACGGATGGTCTTGACGATGCCGTTGGAAACGGGTCCAGCCACCTTGGCGGCCAGTGCGTCCGTACCGTCGTGGACAAGCCTGCTTCGGCACGAGGGCGCATCCCGTCCTGAGATCACAGGGCCCTTCGGGGAGAGCGCAAGGCAGTCGAACGCCTGGCTGAAGAGGCCGGCGTCATTCCCTCCGACAGTGAGGGTCACGAGCGCCGTGCCGGCGCCCAGCGCCGTGATCTGAGGAGGCGCGCCGTTCTGGCGCTTGGCGACGACGTCTGCGGTGGTGGCGCCAGCACACGTGACATCGGTCAGGTCGAGGTGGAGCGCCGCGGCGAGACGGTGCGGATAGTCGAGTTTCGACTGGCCGCACGCCGGGACCGGTCGACGAGTCGGATGACCGAGGCCGTACCCGGCAGCGTATGAATCTCCGAGCGCGACGTAGGGCGACCCCGGAGGAAGGTTCAGCGGAGCGGAACTCGCTGCGAGAGCCCCGTCGGTACTCGGGGCCCCGTCTTGCGCGCCAGCCGGCGGAGTGGCCGCGGCGGCAGCATCGATCGACGAAGCGGCACCGCGCCCCTCGGGCGGAGCAACAGGGTGAACGGGGACGCTCGGAGCAACAGCGAGCGCGATCCCGAGGGTCGCGCCAGCCGCGAGGTGCAGGAGAGTACGCAGATGCACGACGCGATCAGCGACGGCCCAGGCGCCGCTCTCCGTTGCTGCCCGTCTGATAGGGCAGGTTGTAGTGCTCGAAGAGTGTGGGCTCAGTCACGGCTTCGAGCTCGCCGTCGGTTGGAATGGTTGGTGCGTCCTTCACGAGCTTCTTGTCGAAGGCGACCTTCAGATGCTTCGGGGAGACCGTCGCTTCCGCCAACGGAACGAATGTCAGCCGCTGGAAGCCGATCATGCCCGTCGTGACCGACGCGAACGACGGCTCCGACGTCGCCGTGTCGTAGTAGACGCTTTCGAGCGTTCCGATGCGGTCGTCACCCGGGTCAACCACGGGCAGTCCGATCCAGTCGCGGATGTTCTCTGCTTCGAACACGACAAGTCCCTTTCTCGTCTCCGCCGGGATGCTCCGGCTCGCTCGCCGGGATTGCCCGGCCAGCTCTGCGGAGCGGCCCCGCATGGTGCCGGACTACCCGGCATGGTGCCGGCTACCTCGGCCTGGTGCCAGAACTCCTCGGCTCGCACCGAGGTCGATCTGACTACATCAACGTATTCCCCGCGCACGCACGCTCGTTCAGTGAACGTTCGGCCCGCATCCAGTCCCACACGTTCTCGAGCACTGCCGGCCCGCGAGCCCGGCCGCGACTCACGCGATCGCCTTCGACACGCCGAGCGCGGCTCGCCGCTGACCCGGAAGCTGCAGACGACACGCTCCGAAGGACAGCTTTCGCACTCCCCACAGGATCCGTGGTGGCGCGTCGCTCGCGCTCGTCCTTCCGCATTCATCAAGATCGCAAGTTCTTTCGCCCTGATATCGCCGAACCTCCCGCACTTCTTCCCGCACGCTCGAACTACGACCGCCGTACAAGGCGCGCCGCTCCATGGAAGCGATCAACGAGGAGCCGACCCATGACAACGTGCACCGCCGACCACCTGCACACCCCGGTCCCTGTGCCGCCATACCCAGAGGTGCCGCAGGGCGCGTTCCAGCACGGCATCGCGAACCAAGCGCTCGCCGACTGGGTCGCGCGCATCGCCCTCCTCACACGCCCGGACGAGATCGTCTGGTGTGACGGGAGCGACGAGGAGTGGCATCGCATGACGGAGGCAATGGTCCAAGCCGGCTCGCTGATCAGACTCGACCCGGGCCTCCGACCCGACAGTTTCCTCGCTCGATCGACCGACGACGACGTCGCTCGCATGGAGGATCGGACCTTCATCTGCAGCCAGACCGAGTCCCAGGCCGGCCCAACGAACAATTGGCGCGCACCCGGTTCGATGCACGCCGAGCTCGACGGGCTCTTCGCCGAATCGATGCGCGGCCGCACCATGTACGTCGTGCCCTACTCGATGGGACCGGTCGGCGGCGCGATCTCGCAGCTCGGCGTGCAGATCACAGACTCCCCATACGTGGTCGTGTCGCTCGCCACGATGACCCGGATGGGCACCGAGGCGCTGCGCGAGATCGGGCCCGACACGCCGTGGGTCGCCGGCGTGCACTCGGTCGGACACCCGCTCCGCAACGCGGACGGCACGCGTCGCGAGGACGTCGCGTGGCCGAGTAACCCAACGAAGTACATCGCGCACTTTCCGGAGGAGCGTGCCATCTGGTCGTTCGGCTCCGGCTACGGCGGGAACGCGCTCCTGTCGAAGAAGTGCTTCGCCCTGCGCATCGGGTCGACGATCGCGCGCGACGAAGGATGGCTCGCGGAGCACATGCTGCTCCTCAAACTCACGGATCCGTCCGGACGTGCCTTCCATATCGCAGCCGCCTTCCCGAGCGCATGCGGCAAGACCAACCTCGCAATGCTCCGCCCCTCGCTTCCGGGGTGGTCGGTGGAGACGATCGGCGACGACATCGCGTGGCTTCGGCCCGGGCCGGATGGCCGCCTGTGGGCGATCAACCCGGAGGCAGGCATCTTCGGAGTGGCACCCGGAACCTCGGAGGCGACGAACCCGGTTGCGGTCGACCTGGTGCGGAAGCGCACCATCTTCACGAACGTCGCACTCACCGAAGACGGGGACGTCTGGTGGGAGGGCAAATCCGAACCGCCGGCGCATCTCATCGACTGGCAGGGGCATTACTGGACACCGGCCTCGGGACTCCCGGCCGCACATCCCAACGCGCGGTTCACCGCGCCGCTCACGCAGTGCCGCACGCTCGCAGACGACTGGTTCGCTGCCGACGGCGTTCCAGTCGACGCGATCCTCTTCGGTGGGAGGCGCGCATCGAACGTCCCGCTCGTGGTCGAGTCGACCTCGTGGGAGCACGGCGTCTTCATGGGCGCGACGATCTCGAGTGAGCGCACCGCTGCGCAGGAGGGCACGGTCGGCGAGTTGCGGCACGACCCGTTCGGGATGCTGCCATTCGTCGGATACGACATGGGCGATTACTGGCAGCACTGGCTCGATGTCGGCGCCGCGCTCGGCGACCGAGCTCCGCGGATTTTCCAGGTCAACTGGTTCCGGAAGGGTCCGGACGGCAGCTTCCTCTGGCCCGGGTTCGGCGACAACGCACGGGTACTCGCATGGATCGCGGCTCGGGTTTCCGCTCGCGACACTGCAGGCGCCGTCGAGAGCGAACTCGGCCTGATTCCGGCGGAGGGCGCGCTCGACGTGCGCGGGCTCGACCTGCCGAATCGGAGCCTCTATGCGCTCTTCGAGGTCGACAGCGCTGCGTGGCTTGAGGAGTGCGATGAGATAGCGGCGTACTTCGCGTCACTCGGTGACACGGTGCCTGCGGCCGTGCGTGCGCAGCTGGTCGCGCTGCGCGAGCGCATCGGGGAGCCCCAGTCGCATTCCGCGTCCTCGCGCGAAGGCGGCTCGGCGGGCACGGCAACCGAGACCAGCGGGCGTCGAGCGGTCGTCGCGAGCGGCGTGGCCGCATGAGCCGCGCGGAGGACGAGCAGATCTTTGCCGACTGGGTCGACCGTGAGTCGGTCGCCGCCGCGATGGTGCCCATCATCGACAGCCTGTATCGGCGGAACAACGTGGTCACGACCGTGCACGGTCGGCGCCTCGTCGGCCGATCGACGAACGAGATCCTCAAACTCCATCGGTTCGCGAGGCATATCGACGGTCGCGAGCTGTCGCCGCATGAGATCCTGCCGGTGCTCCACATGCTCGCGATGCTCCGGCTCGGACCGTGCGTGGTGGATGTCGCCGATCTGAACGCCGGCTACCGAGCGCAGGACGAGGACGACCTCGAAACGTACCTCAGGCGCGAACTCGAGCCGGTTGTCGATGCGGGCGGTCACTCGGCGGAGCCGACGGATGTGGTGCTGTACGGATTCGGACGCATCGGTCGCCTCGTGGCTCGGATCCTGCTGAGTCGGGCCGGAGGCGCGTACGGGCTTCGCGTGCGAGCCATCGTGGTGCGCGCCACCGGTCCCGGCGACCTGGTGAAGCGGGCGAGTCTGTTGCGGCGCGACTCAGTGCACGGGCGGTTCGACGGAACGATCACGGTCGACGAGGGCGCCGGGACGATCACGGCCAACGGGACGGTGATCCGAGTGATCGCGGCGGACGACCCGACCGCGGTCGACTACACCGAATACGGAATTCACCGCGCAATCCTCGTCGACAACACGGGCGCGCGGCGAGACCGAGCGGGCCTCAGCGAACACTTGCGGGCACAGGGCATTGCGCGCGTGCTCCTCACCGCGCCGGCGAAGGGCGACGTGCCGAACATCGTGCACGGTGTCAACGACACGGAGATCGGGGATGCCGAGATCATCGCGGCCGCATCATGCACGACCAACGCTGCGACGCCCGTGCTCGTCGCGATCGATCGCCGCTTCGGGATCGAGCATGGGCATATCGAGACCGTCCATTCGTTCACGAACGACCAGAACCTCACGGACAACTATCACCGTGCAGGCCGACGCGGACGTTCGGCCGCACTCAACATGGTGATCGCCGAAACGGGAGCAGCCCGAGCCGTCGCAAAGGCGTACCCGCCGCTCGCGGGACGCCTCACCGGCAACGCGATCCGCGTCCCGACGCCGAACGTATCGATCGCGGTCCTCACCCTGACGCTGCGATCGCCGACCGACAAGCAGTCGTTGAATGCGTTCCTGCGAGACATTTCCCTCCATTCCGCACTCCAGCGGCAGATCGACTTCGTCGATTCGCCGGAGATCGTCTCGAGCGATTTCCTCGGCGCCCGAAAAGCCGGGGTGGTCGACGGACTCGCAACCATTGCCGACGGATCGGAGCGGTGCGTCGTCTACGTCTGGTACGACAACGAATACGGGTACAGCCGTCAGGTCGTTCGCGTCCTCGAATCGATGGCAGGAGGCACGCTTCCGTCGTTCCCGAACGTCGCTGCAGACATCCGGCGCGCGGAATGGGAGGCTGTGCGCAGCTGACAGCGCGTCAGCGGCAGACGGATGTGAGGCTCCAATGCATCTGACCCAGATCGCACAGCACGCCGATGATCTCGATCGGGCCGAGGCGTTCTACACAGAGCTGCTCGGCGCGCCAGCGGCGGCCCGCTTCGACCCACCCGGCCTGCTCTTCTTCGAGCTCGACGGGACGCGGCTGCTCCTCGACCGGGCGGCCCCATCCGCGCTCATCTATCTCCGGGTGACGGGCATCCACCTTCGGATCGAGGAGCTACAGGCGTCCGGGGTGGCGATCGAGAACGAACCCTCCGTCATCTTCTCGCATGAGGACGACCGGCTCGGGCCCGCGAACTCCGACGAGTGGCAGGCGTTCATCCGCGACAGTGAAGGCAATCTCGTGGCCCTCGTCGAACAGGTACCGCAGAGCGAACCGTAGCGAGCAGCGCATTCAACTGCGCGGTTGACTAGAGGCATGACTGTCCCCACCATCACGCTCAACGACGGCAAGACCATTCCGCAACTCGGGTTCGGAGTGTTCCAGATCGAGCCCGAGAACACGAAGGCCGCCACGCTGACCGCGCTCGAGATCGGCTACCGGCACATCGACACGGCCGAGATGTACGGCAACGAGAAGGAGGTCGGTGAGGCGATCGCGGAGTCCGGGATTCCGCGCGAGGAGATCTTCGTCACCTCGAAGCTGAACAACGGTTTCCACGCCCCCGACGCGGCAATCGAGAACGGCAAGAAGTCCGCGGACCGGCTCGGCGGGTACATGGACCTGTTCCTGATCCACTGGCCGCTGCCGACCGTCATCGACTTCGTGCCCACCTGGAAGAGCCTTGAAGAGCTCTACCACCAGGGCCTCTCGCGCAGCATCGGCGTCAGCAACTTCCAGGCGCACCACCTCCGCAAGCTGCACGAGCAGACCACCATCGTGCCCGCGGTGAACCAGATCGAGATCCACCCGTACCTCGTGCAGGACGAGCTGCGCGCATTCGACCGCGAGCACGGCATCGCGACGGAAGCCTGGTCGCCGATCGCCCAGGGTCTCGTGCTCGACGACCCGACGATCACGCGCGTGGCCGACGCGATCGGCAAGACGCCGGCGCAGGTCGTGCTCCGCTGGCACATTCAGCGCGGCGACATCGTGTTCCCGAAGTCGGTGACGCGTTCCCGCGTCGAGGAGAACTTCGCGATCTTCGATTTCGAGCTGTCGGACGAGGAGATGAGCGCGATCACGGCCCTCGACCGTGGACACCGCACCGGCCCGGACCCCGACGTGTTCGACTACGTCCCGGCCTGAGCCGAACGCGCTGATCGTGGAAGCCAGGGCCGCACGCAGAACGCCACGGTTCGGCCTGGCATTGCTCCCGGCCTAGCCTCGCTGGCCGGCACCTCGCAGCAGTGCGAGCGTGTCGGCCAGCGCCGTTTCACCGCCGACATTCCCCGGGAAGATCACGACGGGCATGCCGAGCACGGTCGTCGGAGCCTCTTCCGGCAGCAGCACGGAGATGGCCCCCGGCAGGACCTGACCGATCACACGACCCCGTCTGATGTCGAGGCCGCGCTGCACCACATCGTGTGACGTGATCCCGCCCTTCGCCACGACCCAGGCAGGCTCGAGCGGGGCAACGCCCCGTGTGATCGCGACCAACCCGTCCGAGATCCTGCGCCCGATCGCAAGGCTCGAAGTCGGGTCATCTCCGCGGACCAGGGCCCTCGACGTCGCCACCACGACGTCCGCGTCGGCGATTTGCGTCGCGATTCGCGCGACCGCTCGATCAATCTCGTCCGACGCGCCGCCACGGTCCGCCAGCGCCGATGCGTCGACCTCGACGTCGGCAAGTCCGCCGAGCGCACGCGCTGCAGCGAGCTGCCGTGTCGTCAGACCGACGTGCGAACCGACGATGACGACCCCGTGCGCCCGCGGTCGCGTGATCGCCGGCGCGACCGACTCGATCGTCAGCGGCGCCGTCGGCTCGATGCCGGCCAGCGCTCGCACGAACGACGGTCCGCACCGATGCAGGAAGCGATGCCCCTGTTGCTCTGCGCGCTGGAGACCCAGCGTGACCACCTCGAGATCCGACGGCGCGGCCGCGTTCACCACGATGATGCTGCCGCTCGGGGCGGACAAGAGCACGTGGGCGACGCGATCCGGGCCTCCACGCCGGATATCGTCGAGCGACAGCGAGACGATCGACGCTGGATCGAGCGAGCCAGCCGAGCGCTCGACGAGGAACTCTGGCAGCGTCCGAGCGCGATAGCCGAAGGTCGCGTCCTTCGCGAACTCGGTGTCAGCAGCCGGAACCGCGTCGCCGCCGGACACCACCCAGTGGACATCGTCGATCGTCACACGACCGGCGTCGAAGAAGGCCGGCACGAACAGGACACCGTCATAGCCGGAGGAGTCCGCGTGTCGACGTACCGCGTCGAGCGCACGCACCTCGGCGATGACGTGCCCGCGAAGCGTCGAGTCGCTCCGGCTGACGACACTGATCGGGCCGACACCACTCGCCTCGAGCGCGGCGATGTCCGCTCCGATCGCCGTGGTGCGCGCGACCGCGTCGTGCTCGTCCAGCGCCCGCGTGTTCGTGAGGATGAACGCAACCGACCCCGGCTCCGCGAGCGCGCGTTCGTACTCGACCCGATCGAGGGCCGTGACGAGGCTGACGTCGTGCACCGACTGCGATCCCGTCGGATCATCGTCGAGGACCGCGAACCGGCGGCCCGAGGCGACGTTCGCATGACGGATCGTCGACCGCGCCTCCGGAACGATGAGCTCCGGAGGCTGCCGGTCGAGTAAGCCCTGGAGGCGCGTCACGAGATCTGCAGACCGCCGTTGATATCGACCGTGGCAGCCGTGATGAAGCCGGCATCGGGACCGAGCAAGAACGCGATGAGCGCTGCGATCTCGTCCTGCGTGCCGACGCGTCCGACGAGCACGTCGCGCGCGAGGTCCGCCTTCCGCTCGGGGGTGAGCGTCCCTCCCATGATGTCGGTGTCGATCGGGCCCGGCGCAATGGCGTTCACGGTGACGCCGAACTCGCTGACCTCACGGGCGAGCGCACGCGTCAACCCGAGGATCCCGGCCTTCGAAGCGCTGTAGGCCGACTTGGAGTAGGTCCCGCCCCCGCGCTGCGCCGACACCGAGGACGCGCTGACGATGCGGCCGAGCCGCCGCTCGATCATGCCGGGGACGACCCGTTGCGCCATCACGAAGACGCTCCGGAGATTGACGGCCATGATCCGATCCCAGCCTTCGACGGTCTCCTCGAGGAACGGCTTCGGCGAGCTGATCCCCGCGAGGTTGACCAGGCCGACGATCGGCGGCAGTGTGCGCTCGACCTCGGTGATCGCGGCGTCGACCGGAGCAGGGTCGGATGCGTCTGCGGCGAGTCCGACCGCTGCCGCGCCGGTGTCGCGCAGCTCAGCGGCCACGGCTTCTGCCGCGGCGCCGTCGAGGTCGAGGACGCCGACCGACCAGCCGGCCGCGGCCAGCCGATGCGCGGTGACACGCCCGATGCCCCGGGGCGATCCGGCGCCGGTCACGATGACGGTGCGTTCGTCGGGGAATGTCATGCGTCGCTCCTGTTCTCGCCGAGCGGCGCCGGGCCGAGATCCTCGATAAGTCGCTGCATGAGCACGTACGCCTTGTTCCGGTAGGCGACGAGCTCCGGGATCCGCTCTGCGGGCACGTCGAGGAACCCGCCTCCGCTCTTCGTTCCGAGACGGCCCGAGTCGACCATCTGCTGCAGGATCGGCGGCGTCGAGAACCGCTCCGGGAACTCCTCCTGCAGGGTGCCATAGCAGAACGCGTACACGTCGAGCCCGGCCATGTCGGCAATCGCGAACGGCCCGAAGAACGGGAGCCGGAAGCCGAAGGTCGTGCGGACGAGCGTGTCGACGTCCTCGGCCGACGCGATGCCGTCTTCGACGACCTGCGCTGCCTCGTGGAACAGCGCGTACTGGAGCCGGTTCAGCACGAAGCCGGTCACATCCTTGACGGTGGCGGTCTGCTTGCCGGTCTCGGCGACGATCTCCCGGGCGAGCTGGACCGATGCTGCCGCGGTGCCGGCGTGCGGGATGAGCTCGACGCCGGGAATGAACGGCGCCGGGTTGGAGAAGTGGACGCCGAGGAACCGCTCCGGGTTCTGCACGGCGACGGCGAGCTGGCCGATCGAGATCGTGGAGGTGTTGCTGCCGATGAGCGCGTCCGGCCGAGCAGCCGCGCTGATGCGCTCGAGCACCGAGCGCTTGAGGTCGGGGATCTCTGGCACGGCCTCCTCGATGAAGTCGGCGTTGGCGACCGCCTCCTCGATGCTCTCTGCGGCGTGGAGATTCCGTGTCAACGTCTCGACCGCGTCGTCCGGGAACAGTCCGTCTCGGACGAAATCCGCGCCTTCGCGCAGGAGCCGTTCGTAGTTCTCACGCGCGATGTGCGGCGAGGCGTCGGCGAGTGCGACGTCCGCTCCGGCAAGAGCGAGGACCTGCGCGATGCCCCCGCCCATGTATCCCGATCCGACGATCGCGACGCTGCGGCTCATGAGTTGTCTCCCGTTCGTTCGGTTCGGATCTGCCGCGCAATCGTCGCGGCGATAAGGGCGAAGGAGATCGCCCCGGGGTCGGGGTGGCCGACGCTGCGTTCAGCGAGTGGGCGGGCTCGACCCTTCTTCGGTCGGAGGTCGCTGGTCGCCTGCGCGGCGGTCTCGGCCCGGTCCGCTGCAGCCTGTGTGGCGTCCAGCAGACGCTCCGTCGACGAATCGCCCTCCATCGCGGTCGCAAGCGCGTCGGCGTATGGGATGAGTGCGTCGACGAGGGTCTTGTCCCCGATCTCGGCCTTGCCAAGGTGCAGGATGTCGTCGCGGAATGCGGCGACGGCACGAACCGCGTCGGAGCCGTCGTACGACTCCTTGTCGCCGAGCGCTCGCCCAGCTGCGCTGATGCCGGCTCCCCAGAGCGCACCGGACGTTCCCCCGGCCTCCTCCGACCAGGCGTCGCCCGCGGCCTGGAGGACCGTGTCGACGCCCGCGCCGGCCGCTGCTGCATCCTTCCCGGCGGCCTGCGCGGCTCGGGCGCCACGGAGCATGCCCGCACCGTGGTCGCCATCGCCCGCGATCGCGTCGAGCGCGCCGAGTTCATGCTCCTGGTCGGCCAATGTCGCCGCAATGGCGACGAGCAGGTCGACGACGCGCGCGCCGACCGCGGCGGCTGCAGCGTTCTGCGCCGGCTCGATCGGGAGGCCCGCGGTTGCGTCTTCTGCGTCCGCCGACTCCCCCGCTGCTCGCTTCTCGAACACTGCCTCTGGCAGCGAGCCCTTCCGATACGCGGGCGTCTGGCACGGCGCCGCCCAGAGGTCGGCGAGCTCATCGTCGAGCCAGAGGAGTGTGAGCGAGAGACCCGACATGTCGAGGCTTGTCACGAGCTGTCCGCACTCCGGCTCGACGATGTGGAGCCCGGCCTCCGCGAGAAGCGACGCGACATGACCGTAGAGGACGAAGAGTTCTTCGTTCGTGATCGTGCCGAGACCGTTGAGGATCGGCACGACCCGCGTGTCGGCGCCCTCCGGCCGTTCGTCGAGGAGGCGGGAGACGAGCAGCTCGGCGAGTTCCCGGGCGCTCGGCATCGGATGGTCGGAGATGCCTGGCTCGCCGTGGATGCCGAGCCCGAGCGACATCATGCCGTCGGGCACGGTGAACAGCGGCTCGTCGGATCCCGGCAGGGTGCAGCCGGCGAACGCGACGCCGAGGGAGCGCGTGCGGTCATTCGCGTGCTCCGCGACGCGGACAACCTCGTCGAGCGTGTCGCCGCGGTCGGCCGCGGCACCGGCGACCTTGAAGACGGTGAGGTCGCCGGCGATGCCTCGGCGCTTCTCGCGCTCCTCGACCGGTGCGCTGGCGATGTCGTCGGTGACGAGGACGGTGCGGGTTGGGATCCCGGCGGCGTTCAGGCGCTCCTCTGCCTGGCCGAAGTGCAGGACATCGCCGGCGTAGTTGCCGTAGCTGAAGAGCACTCCCCCGCCGTTCTGCGCTGCGCGCGCGACGCGCTGCGCGTGTGCTGCGGACGGGGAGGTGAAGATCGGCCCGCAGACCGCGGCGGCGGCAAGGCCGGGCCCGACGAGACCGGCGAATGCGGGGTAGTGGCCGGAGCCGCCGCCGATGACGACGGCGACATGCCCGTGCTCGGTTCCGGCGGCACGGAGCACTCCACCCTCAGTCCCTCTCACGAATCGCTGGTTCGCGGCGACGAATCCGGCGAGCGCATCGTCGGAGAAGGTGGTCGGGTCGTCGAAGAGGTGGGTCATTGCGCACCGTCCTTCGGGGAGCCCTGTGCGACTCGAGAGGTCCCGAGTGAGTAGCCGCTGTGCTTGGGGAGCACGTGTCGGCGCAGGTAGTCCTGGTTTGTGGCGCTGACGCTCAGACCGTCGCCGCCGTAGTGCTCGCAGCAGAGCACGCCCTGGAAGCCGGCGTCGATCGCGATGCGGAATGCTTCCCGGTAGCTGATGATCCCGAACTCCATGGGGGCGGGCATTGCGACATAGAGGTCGCGGGCTCGGTCTTCGTCTCGGTAGTAGTTCTTGACGTGCCAGAAGTTCGCGTAGGGCAGCGTCTTCTCGGCGATCTCGCGCCATGACTCGATGGGGCGATGCAGGCGGACGAGGTTGCCGATGTCGGGGTTGAGTCCGACTTCGCGGAGTCCGATGTCTTCGACGAGGCGCACCGAGGAGTCCGCGGTGCCGAGGTAGGTGTCCTCGTACATCTCCAGGGACAGCAGGAGGCCGACGTCGGCAGCGTGCTGGCCGAGCTCGCGGAGTCGGCGGACCGCCGTGTCCCAGGTCTCGCGGTCATCGGTCGGGTCGTGGTGTCCTTCGACGGTCCAGAACCAGAGCTGCTCCTGCTGTGCCGGTGTGAGGGCCTGGTGGAGTCCGACCGAGACGACGGAGCATCCGAGGGCGGCGGCGGCGTCGATGGTGCGGTGCGAGTATGCGAGGTTCTCGTCGCCGTGGCGTGCGTCGATGACGCTTCGGCGGATCGCTGACACCGAGGGCGCGCGGACGCCCGCGGTGCGGAGCGCTTCACCGAACTCCTGGAGGCGCGTATCGCTGAGATCGCCGATTCTCACCCAGCTGTCGGTGAGGTCGACGTCGTCGAAGCCGGCCTCGTGTAGCTCGGTGAACGCGTCGACCCAGGCCGCGGCTGGCGCGTCTTGCACCGGGCCTCGGTCGGTTGTCCCGGGGAATTGGAGCAGGGCGGCGGCGATCGGCCAGTCGTCCGCGGTGAACGTCATCGTTCCTCCTGAGAGATCCTGTTTCCTATACGATTACGGACCGGAGCGCCGTCGTCAAGGCGTTTGGCCGACAGACGAGTTCATCCCGTCATCGCTCGCCGGTTCCACGCCCCCATCGTGCTCGGGCCGCCGCGCTCGCTCGTCCAGCTTCTCCTCGCGATCACGCAACGCGCGCCGACGCGCTTCGGTGATGTGGGCCTCCATTGCGGCAGCGGCGGCGTCCTCGTCGTTCCGACGGAGCGCATCGAGGATCGCGCTGTGCTCGGCTACTGCCTGGGCTGCGTCGGTCACGCCGGATCGCCCGTAGAGACGAAAGCGCTGCACTTGGCCGCCGAGCGCCTCGAACGCATGCAGGAGGAACGGGTTGTCCGCGCGGAGTGCGATGAGCCGGTGGAACTGCTCATCCGCGCGCCAGTAGGGGCGGAGCTCGGCGAAGCCGGGGCCGTGCGGGGCGACCTCGAGCGCTCGGATGGATGCGCCGAGCTCCTCGACGAAGGTCGGGTCGGACGTCGACGCGGCGATTCGGGCGTTCGCGCCCTCGATGATGCGGCGGGCGTCCATCAGCTTGCCGAGCTCCTCAGGCGTGAGGATCGGAGCGACGCGGTAGCCCTTCAATGCAACCCGGTGCACAAGTCCCGTCGCCTCGAGCCGGGCGAGGGCCTCGCGCACGGGAGTCGGGGACACCGCCAGCTGTCGTGCCATGCCGTCGATGCTCACGGGGGCGTCCGCCGGAATGCGGCCGTCGATGAGGATCTCGAGCAGACGCTCGTACACCTCGTCCGCGAGCATCCGTCGGCCCACCACGGGGAACTCTGACTCCGCGGCGCTCATCATGCGCCGAGTGTAGCCAGAGCGCCCCGTTGCGGAGGTGCGGGTCCCGGTGGCGGTCAGTGCGCCTCCCGGACGACTTCGGTCGTGTCTTCCGCCGCGGTGACCCCGACCGGTCGGTCGCCGCCACGCCGCAGGGTCAGCATGACCAGGCCCGCCGCGAGGAGGCAGCACGCCAGGAAGATGCTCGTCGCGAAGAAGCTGCCGCCAGTGATGTCCTGTAGGAATCCGCCGACATACGGGCCGACGAACCCGCCGAGATTACCGATCGCGTTGATCAGCCCCATCGCGGTGCCGGCGACCGCAACGGGCATCGCACGAGAGGCAGCTGCCCAGAACGGTCCGTCGTAGGCGAGCGCACCCGCCATCGCGATGCTGATGAACACGATCGCGAGGAGCGGAACGTCGCTGCCAGTCGCCACCGAGATCACGAGCGCCACCGCGCCGACCGCCATCGACAGCAGGACGTGCGTGGAGTAGCGGCCCGTCCGATCGGCTGCTTTCGCGTTGTACCAGAGCGCGAACATGGCGAGGACGTACGGGATCGCCGTGACGAGACCGACTTCGACGTTGCCGCCACCGGTGATGGTCTTGACAACCTTCGGCAGCCAGATGTTCAGCCCGTAGAACCCGATCTGAATGAGGAAATACACGATGGTGAGCCGCCACACGACGCCGTTCCGCACGACGTGGCGGATGGTGAGGTTCTCGTGATGCCCGGCCGCGATCCGGTCCTGTTCCAGCGCGCTCTCGATGTAGTCGCGCTCTCCTGGAGTCACCCACGAGGCCTCCCGCGGGTGGTCGGCGACGAGGAACCACCACAGCGGGGCCGCGATCACGAACGGGAAGATTCCCTCGACGATGAAGAGCATCCGCCAGTCCGAGAACGACAGGATCCACCCCGACAACGGCGCCGTGATGATCGACGCGATCGCGATGTTCATCATCCAGAACGCGTACGCACGTGCGCGCTCGGCAGCCGGGAACCAATGGCTGATGAGGACGAGGATCGCCGGCCAGATGCCGGCCTCGGCAACGCCGAGCAGGAACCGCACGATGAGCAGTTCGGAGAAGTTCTGGATGAACCCGGACAGGATCGCGAGTGCACCCCAGATGAGGACCATCATCCCGACGAACTTCTTCGCGCTCCACCGCTCGGCGAGATAGCCGCCGGGAATCTGGAGCACGAGATAGCCGATGAAGAAGATCCCTGCCGCAAGCCCCTGCTGTGCGGCATTGATCCCGAGGTCTTTCTGGAGGCCCGTGAGCGCGAACCCGATATTGGTCCGGTCCATGAACGAGATGATGTAAACGATGATCGCGACCGGAATGAGTCGCTTCCATCGCATGCTTCCGACGGTTCGAGCGTGGACAACGTTGGCCATGCCGATCCCCTTCCTATTTCCTACAGGATTGAGTGGTTGGCGGGGACGCTACGCGATGACGCGACACGAGCGCACGCCATGATCCGGATCGCGCGGACAATCCGAGGAGCACAAAGCTCAGTGGCGGACCCCGAACCCCTCCGTGATCCACGCACCGACCGCTCGGGCCTCGTGCCCGTCGGGGTCGTGCGCTTCGAAGTCATGGACGCCGGCGTCCGCGGCGTTCGCGTCAGGGTCTGTCGTCCGCGGCTCGGCGCTATCGGCGCGGACGTCGAACATGAAGCCGCCGCTCGTCGGTTCCGAGCGTGCCTGATCTGCTGCCATCGGATCCTCCGGCGCTGTCGCGGTCGATCTCCTGCAGGCTACGACTGCTCGGCTGCGCGGTGAAAGATGCGTGTCCGGACCGCGAACGGCGGAGGCCAGCCGGAGCCGCGACCACCGCCGGTCAGGAACGCGTGCGCGCACCTCGCGCGGCGTCGGCTCGGACGACAAGCGCTCCGGCGGCGCCGCCCGATGCCGAGTTGGAGCGCCGCCCCCGCCACCGCACTGCTGTGAGGTCCCAGGCGAATGCGTCCACCGGGTCCGAGATTGGATCGCCGCCCGCGATCCCAAGAACGGCGCTGACCCCCGCGGCACGTGCAGCGCGCACGCCCGCTTGCGCATCCTCGACCACAACGGCGTGCGCTGCATCGGCGCCGAGCTCCGCCGCGGCACGCAGGTAGCCATCGGGGGCGGGCTTCCCCCGGTCGACATCGTCGGCTGTCACGAGGATCGCGGGTTCGGGCAGGTGAGCGGCACGCAGCCGAGCGGTCGCGAGTGGCCGCGTCCCCGAGGTGACGACGGCCCACCGATCGCACGGAATCGCCGTGAGGAGCGCGAGCGCGCCGGGAAGAGCGGTCGTGCTACCTGCTGACGCGAGCTCGAGCGCGTCGATGCGCGCCTTCGCCGCCGTGCGCCGGTCGGGATCCACCCAGGCGGCCACCGTGTCGGCGGACCGCCGCCCGTGCACGGTTCGCACCACGGCCTCCGGGTCGAGTCCGAGTTCTCGCGCCCACGTTGTCCAGGCCGCGAGCACACTGGCGTCCGAGTCGACGAGCACGCCGTCGCAGTCGAAGAGCACCACGTCGCACTGCAGGATCGTCGGTGCACTCGGATCGTTCACGCTGTCGTCGCTCACGCCGTCCCTCCAGGTCCGTCGGGCCACACGGGTCTGCCGGGGCTGAGCCTACGGTGCGCTTCGGGCGTCCCGGCACGACCCCGACATCGTCGCACGCAGCGCCCTTCGCGGTCGCGGTCGTCGGCGCACCCTGATCGCGATGTCGCCGCTGCGGGACAGACTGCACATGTGCGTCTCGACTCGCGGAAGCCATACCGGCGGTGGCTCGTCGCCGTGTTCGCTGGAGCGCTGCTCGCGCTGACCGGGTGCGCGTCGCCAGCTCCTTCGGCGCGAACTGCCACCCCGATCACCTCCTCGGCGGCGACGTCGGCGACCGCTCCCGCGACGAACGCCCGTCAGGTGTGGTCGGCCTCGATGGGTGCGGCCGTGTTCGGTCGTCCACTGGCGACCGCCCACGCGGTGATCGTCGGGACGGAGGCGGACGACCTTGTCGCCGTCGACCGCTCGACCGGACATCGTCTGTGGACCGTGCGTGTCGGCACACCGCTGCGCAACGTCGCGCAGGTCGCCGGGTGCGGAGACATCGACCCGCTCGGAATCACATCCGCGCCCGTGCTCGACACGGCCCGGAACGAGGTGTTCGCGGTCGGCGAGGTGCTCGACGCGAAGCGTCACGTCGAGCACGAGCTCATCGGCGTGGACGCGACGTCAGGCCGTGTGGAACTGCGCGAAGACGCTGATCCGCCACTTCCGGCCGGCGAGCGGGCGGTCCACCTTCTCCAGCGCGCCGGGCTCGCGGTCGGATCGGACACCGTCTACATCGCCTACGGCGGCAACGCGGGTGATTGCGGCAGCTATCACGGATGGATTGTCGGCGTCCCCGCGTCGGGCAGCGGTCCGCACACGAGTTTCGAAGTGGCCCGAGAGGGTCAGGGGGGCGCGATCTGGCTGTCCGGAGGCGCTCCGGCGATCGCCGCGGACGGCACCGTGATCGTGACGACAGGGAACGCGAATCCGTTTCCGGCGCGAATCGACGCGCAGCAGTACACCGAGAGCGTCGTCAAGCTCTCCCCCGGCCTCCGCGTGCTCGCCAGCTTCAAAGACCGGCGGGCGGCGGGCGACGAGGATCTGGCCACCGGAAACCCGGTCCTTCTGCCGGGCGGGCTGGTGTTCGCCGTCGGCAAGACCGACACGGGATATCTGCTCCGCGCGTCGGATCTCTCCGAAGTCGCGTCGATCCACGGAGTGTGCGGGAGCGATCCGGACGGCGGGGCCGGATACGATGCGGCGACCCAACGGCTGTTCGTGCCATGTCGTGCTGGCAGCCTCCAGGTGATCGATGTCGCGCATCGCCGGCTCGGCCCTCGTCTCACCGGTTCGGACGGCGCGCCGATCATTGTCGGGCGAACCGTCTGGTCGACGAAGTATCCGGACGGCGGCCTCGTCGCGTACTCCGCATCGAGCGAGCACCGTCTGCTGACCGTGCGGACGCCGGCGCTGCCACACTTCGCCACCCCGACCGCGTCGAACGGGAGGCTGTTCCTCGGCACCGACACCGGCGTCGTCGCGTACGCGATCGGCTGAGCGGCGCCGAACTCAGCTCTCCGGGTCGAACTGGAACGCGCGGAGCTCCTGGTCGCAGCGGCAGGCGGCGGCGAACTTCGCAGCCCATTCGATCGCGGATTCCCTGGTCGGCAACTCGAGCACCGCGTATCCCCCTTCGATGTTCGCCGTCTGCGGATAGGTTCCGTCGCGGACCGTGCCGTCTGCTGCGACCGTGACCGGAGGGACGTCCTCGTCGATGCCACCGCCGAACACCCATACGCCAGCAGCTTTCGCGTCACGAAGCACACGATGTGCGTCTTCAGCGACCGACGGAAGTTCCTCGGGCTCGAACCGCATGGCACCACTCGGAAACGAGATCAGGTACTTGGTCATCACGGCCCCCTTTGTTCACGCCAACGCTTGTTCATGCCAACACCTATTGACGCCAGCTCTCGACCCCGGCGAGAGCGCCGCGACTGGAGTCCCGGTCGGTGCCGGAATTCTCGCACGCTCGAACCGGATAGCCGCCTGTTTCTTCAGACCGGGACGAGGCGCCTGGGTCTGTTGCTTCGGATCTGGATCACCCGCCTCCGCGAGGCCGTCGGAGACGGATCGGCCCCTTTGCCGTTGACGGATCGACAACACTGCCGTGCTGCGTGATCTCGAGCTCACCGCGCGCCACCATGCGACGCGCAGCTCGTCGAACGGGTTCCATGAGCGGTCGCCACTCCTCGGGGGCGTGCGCTCGCGCAACATCTGACGGGCAGATCGTCGCACTCGACGCGCGAGCATCGAGCATCGCCGCTATCGCGCGCTCCAGTGCGCGGTCCGCTTCGGTCACGCGATGACGCCGGCACGCCGCGGAACACCATCGGCTCTCCGCGGACGCCGAGTCGGGCATCCGACGCCCGCAGGATGCGCACGTCCGCTCACGCTGCGCCTCCGCGAGTGATTCGGCGTCTGCTGCGGAGCGGATCGATCGTCCCATGGGAACGATCATCGTCGGCACGGCTGACAGCGACCGATCCGGACCAGGGCGAGCAGCGAGGAGCTGCTGCGCACGTCGGCAGGGCGGCCCGACCAGGGCGAGCAGCGCAGAACTGCTGCGCACGTCGGCAGGGCGGGCTGGCGGCTCAACACCGCCCGCCCGCGCTGCCGACGACCAGACGTCAGCCCTTGAGCGCTGCGCGGATCGTGGATGCGTCCTTCGCGGCCGCTTTCGCTGCGGCGACCATGCTCTTCGCCTTCGCCTCCGTGCCGGAGAGTGCGGAGTGGTTGGAGGTCCACTGCGACGGCGACACGGCGAGCGCCGCTGCGCCGAGTCCTTGCGCGTCGGACTGCACGGTCGCGATCTGCGTCTGCATGTCGCTGAGCGCGCTCTTCGCGCCGTCGGTGTCCTTTGTCGGGTGGGCGGTCAGGCGGGCGGAGAGCTTCTGCTCAGCGGTCTGGAGGTGCTGCAGGGTGGCGCCGAGAACGCGGTCGTCGATCCGGACGATGCGGGTCTGCGCGAGCCCGACGACGTAGACGCGGTACTCGCTGAAGATGCTCTTGTAGTCGGTGCGGGCCTGTTGTGCGGTGGTGTCGGCGGCGATCGTGGCGGCGAGCTTCTGCATGCCGGCGACGTCCGCGTTCAGGGTGGTGAGGATGGTGGTGCGGTCGCCAGCGGTGAGCGTCTTGTCACCGTTGACCTTGCCGATCGCGGTGTTGAGCGAGGTGATGCGCTTCGCCGTCGCGGCCGCTCCGGCTGCTTGGATGTCGGCGAGGCTCGCGGTCTTGCCCAGGTGGGCGGGTGCTGAGGCGCTCGTCGACGGGCTGGCGCTGGGGCTCGTGGTTGCTGAGTCGAGGGTGGCTGCCGTCGCGCCGGTGGCCGAGGCGGCGATCGTGCCGACAGCGGCGAGCGCTGCGGAGATCGTGGCGGTGAGCGATGCAATGTTCATGGGGTCATCGTGACCCGGTGGTGTTCGCCGATCGTCATGCGAATGTTCGGGTTGTGTGCGGACGCAGCCCCTCAACGGCTCGACGACCCGCCAGGATGGACGCATGCCTGCGTACACCCACGGTCATCATGAGTCGGTCCTGCGGTCGCATCGGGTGCGAACTGCCGAGAACTCGGCCGGATATCTGCTCCCGCACCTTCGGTCGACGGATCGGCTGCTCGACCTCGGGGCCGGTCCCGGCACGATCACCGTTGATTTGGCGACGCGGGTCGCTGCTGTCTCTGCGACTGAGATCGGCGAGCAGGAACTCGACCTGGCGCGAGCGACCGCGGCGGAGCGCGGCATCTCGAACATCTCCTTCACCGTCGCTGATGCGCATGCGCTGCCGTTCGACGATGACACATTCGACGTGGCGCACGCGCACCAGGTGCTGCAGCATGTGTCGGATCCGGTCCAGGCGCTTCGCGAGTTGGCGCGCGTGACGAAGCCGGGTGGCATTGTCGCGGTGCGGGACGCCGACTACAGCGGCTTCACGTGGTGGCCCGCGAGCCCGATGCTGGATCGTTGGCTCGACCGGTATCGGGGGGCGGCGCGAGCGAATGGCGGGGAGCCTGATGCGGGCCGGCGGTTGCTCGCGTGGGCGCACGCGGCGGGCCTGACGGACGTGCGCGCCGCCTCCAGTACGTGGTCGTACGCGTCGCCGGAGGAGCGTGCGTGGTGGGGCGGACTCTGGGCGGATCGGATCGTGGACTCGGCGATCGCGCGGCAGCTCGTGGAGACCGGACTGTCGACTCCCGAGGAACTGCAGTCCATGTCGGAGGCGTGGCGCAGTTGGGCGAGCCACCCGGACGGGTGGTTCTCGGTGTTGCACGGCGAGCTGCTCTGTCGGGTTCCGTAGGTTCGCGCGATGTCTGCTGGGGGGACGAATCCTGCGGCTCCGGTGACGGACGGGTCGGAGGCGGTGCGAACCTCCGTCTGGCGTGTCGCCGATTTCCGACGCCTCTGGATCGGCGAGAGCCTCAGCGTGGCCGGGCAGAATCTCGGGACGCTGGCGATTCCGGTGATCGCGGTGGTGCTGCTCCACGCGAGCGCACAGCAGGTGGGTCTCCTCACGGCGGCGCAGTTGCTCGCCTTCCTGGTGATCGGCCTGCCGGTCGGCGTGTGGGTGGACCGGTTGCGGAAGCGTCACGTGATGATGGCGGCTGACGCGGTCCGCGCCGCCGCGCTGCTGACGATTCCGCTGGCGTGGACGGTCGGAGCGCTGCACATCTGGCAGCTGTACGTCGTCGCGCTCGTCGTGGGGTGCGGGTCCGTGTTCTTCGACGTGTCGTATCAGAGCATCGTGCCGGAACTGGTCGAACCGCAGCATGTCGCTCCGGCGAACGGCCACCTGCAGGCGAGCGCGCAGGTGGCGCGGGTGGGAGGCCCGGCCCTGTCCGGCCTGCTCCTCACCGTCGTTCGCGCGCCGTTCCTCCTCGTGGCGACAGCGCTCGGCTACCTGGCGTCGCTCATCGCCGTCGCGACGATCCGCGGCGAGCGTCCGCCCGTTGTGCGTGCGGAGCGACGTTCGCTCATCGCAGAGGTGGGCGAGGGACTGCGGTTCGTGTTCGGCGATGACCTGCTTCGACGGATCACGATCAATTCCGGCGTCGTCAACCTGGGGCTCGGGACGGTGACGACGCTCGTGTCGCTGTTCATCCTGCGGCATCTCGGCTTCTCCCCCGCGGTCTACGGTCTCGTGCAGGGAATCGGGGCCGGTGGAGGCATCCTCGGCGCGCTCGCGGCACCGTGGCTGACCCGCTGGTTCGGTGAAGGGCCGATCATCGTGTGGGGCGAGGTGCTCGTGTCGTGCAGTGCGGTCATATTCCTCCTCGCGGCCGCAATACCGAAGCTTGCCGTACCGCTGCTTGTCGTCGGGTACTTCGGCTGGTCCTTCGGCGCCGTCAACTACAACATCGCGCAGTTGAGCTTTCGACAGCGGCTTTGCCCGCCCGAGCTACTCGGGCGCATGAACGCATCGATCCGGTTCGTCATATACGGCGTCAGTCCGATCGCCTCGACGATCGCCGGTCTGCTCGGTGGGAGCATCGGGCTGCTGCCGACGATGTGGGGCGGCCTCGTCGTCGCGGCGGTCGGGACGTTCGCGGTGCTGTTCTTCTCGCCGATTCGGACGATGCGGAATCTCCCCCGCGAATGAGCCGCTTTGTCCCCCGTTCGTGGGTCAAGAATGCAGCGTTCTCGAACCTCCGCGGCTTAGAAAAGAGCATGCTCTTCGACGCCGTCGACCTCAGTGGATTCGTGCCGTGGTTCGTCGATTCGTTTCTGCCGCCGCTCATGCCGTGGGTGATCGGCGCCGGCATCACGCTCGAGGTCGGCGCATGGGCGGCGCTCGGGGGCTGGCTGATCCGCGGTCGCCACCATCGCTCCGCGCTCACTCGTCGATGACGCCGTAGCGGCGCGGCCCGAGCGGCTACAAGCAGAAACAGCGCTTCGAACGCAGTCTAGCCCCGGAAATCCGGGGCTAGTGTGGTGGGCGATACTGGGATCGAACCAGTGACCTCTTCCGTGTCAGGGAAGCGCGCTACCGCTGCGCCAATCGCCCAAAGCACTCGCGAAACCGCGAGCTTGAGGTGGGGACGGGATTCGAACCCGCGTATACGGCTTTGCAGGCCGCTGCCTCGCCTCTCGGCCACCCCACCGTGGTGAGGCCCACGTCGCCGTGACACCTACCGGTGGGTAACCTCTTTGGTGAGCTTTCACTCGAGCGGATGACGAGACTCGAACTCGCGACCCTCACCTTGGCAAGGTGATGCGCTACCAACTGCGCTACATCCGCATGTGCGCCGCTCTCGCGACGACTCCGTTACTGTATCCGACCCGCCCACGGAATGCCAAAACAAGACGACCGGACCGGGCGTGTCCGGATCAGTGGGACGCGGCGCACCCGGCCGCCGCCCGCGAATAGGAACGGCGCCGAACCTCCGCTAGTATCAACGGGCGCGGTTCGCCGCGCTGGGGCGATTGGCGCAGTTGGTAGCGCGCTTCGTTCACACCGAAGAGGTCATCAGTTCGAGTCTGGTATCGCCCACCCATGTTCTCCCCCGCCGCCAGTTCCGCCGACGGTATCCGCACCGGCACGGTCTGGTGCCCCACAGGTGCCGCGCACAGCGCAGCGAGCGGCCCGATGTCTCGGATCGCAGGTCGATGACCGACGTCGACCTGCAGTTCGGCCGCGTCCGGGCTGTCCTCGAGCGGCCGACCCTTCGGCTCATGACGCGCCCGACGGCAGCCGCCGTGATCGCCGTGTTCCGCGCCGTCTTCGAGCGCGACGTCCAGTACGTTCCCGCGGAGCGCATGCATCTGCAGGTCGACGAGCACATCGCACGGCTCGCGCGCGCCGGCGCCCGGGTTCCGGCTGCGGCAGAGGTCGGCGAGAACGAGGGACCGATCGGCCGTGCCCTCTGCCGCGAGTGGGTCGCCGCCCAGTGGCTCGTCCGCTCGAACTCGCCAGACGGCGACGAGCAGTACTCGCTCACCTCGCATGCGCTCGAGGCGATGTCCCTCATCGACGCCCTCGCCGCAGACCGAGCGCTCATCAGCGAGTCCCGGCTGACGATGATCGTCGACGCGGTGCACCGCTGGGCGCAGCAGGCGACCCCGGATCGGGAGGCGCGCCTCCGCCACCTCGATGCGCAGATCGCCGAGCTGACGGCGGAGCGACAGCGTGTTGCTGCCGGTGCTGAGCTCGTAGCCGCCGACGACCAGCGCATGCGTGACGGGTATGCGAATCTCGTCGACCTCATCCGGCAGCTCCCCGGCGACTTCAAACGCGTCGAGGAGGCACTCGAGGCGATGCACCGGACCATCGTCGAAGCGTTCCGAACGGACGCGCGGCCGATTGCCGAGGTCCTGGACGACTACCTCCTCCGCACTGACCGACTGATGGAATCGACGCCCGAGGGCCGCGCATTCGAGGGCGCGTTCGAACTCCTCCGCGACGACGCACTCCTGGCGCAGCTCCGCGACGACATCACCACGATCCTCGAGCACCCGTTCGCTGCAGCGTTGTCCGCGGCCGAGCGCCGGGCGTTCCGGAATACCGTCGCGATCCTTCGGCAGGGCGTCGAGGACGTGCTCGTGCAACGTCGACGCCTCACAGCCACCCTCCGTGACCAGATCGTCGCGCACGACGTCATCGCCGACCGCGAACTCGACGCGGTCCTCCGGAGCATCAACCGGCGACTTGCGGACTGGAACGCGGCTGGCAGCAGCCGACGTCGGATACCACTGACGCTCCTCCCGGCGGCGACCGCCACCCCGCACCTCCGCGAGCGCCTCTACGACACGGACGCCGACGCCGTTCCGCCGCCGATCGACGACCTCGACGACGACGACATGTATCTCGAACCGGTCGACGTCGACAGCCTCCGCCAGTTCGGCGGCCCGCTGCTCGACGTCCTGCGCGCGGCCCTCGAGGGCTCGGCCCCGTCCAGCGCCACCGCGTTCAATGACCTTCCCGATCCGGAACGGAGGCCCGTGGAACTCTTCGGCCTCGCGCACCTGCTCACCGGCCTCGACGACTTCGAGCGCGGCGATGAGCTCGCCCCCCACCTGACCGTCCGCCCCGACGGCACCGTGGTCACGTTCGACATGCCCTCCGCCAATCTGCAGAAGGGAACCCGATGAGCTTCGAGACACTCGACGGCGCGCGGCCGGATCCGCTGCGCACCGACGACCCGGAATTCGGCGCCGCGGAAGCGCTGCCCGACCCGAACCTCGATTTCGGTGACTCGTCCTTCGCCCTGTTCGAGGGCGACAGCGGACAGCTCGCGGAGCCGGAGCGTCGCGCGTTCGTCGCGATCCTGAAGAACCGCTACGTCAGCGCCCGCTCGCACCCGGCCGAGTGGCGCGCACTCGTCGATGCGGAGGCGCTCCTCCGATCCCGCTGCAACGACCTGTTCCTGGAACTCCACGTCGACCACGACCGCGAGGTCGCCTTCAAACGGCAGGCGCATTCCGAGAGCACTCGCCGACCGTTCCCGACGCTCCTCTACGACACCGCCTACACGCGGGAGGAGACGATCGTCCTCGTGTACCTCCGCATGCGCCTTCGGAGCGACGTCCGGCCCGGAGCCGACCAGCTCGTCGTCGACCGCAGTGAGATCGTCGATTACGCTGCGGGGTTCCGTCCCGCGGGTTCCAACGACCGCACGCGGGACGACGCCCGCGTGACGAAAGCCCTCGACCGGCTGATCGCGGCGCGGATTCTGCTTCGGACATCCGATCCCGACCGGTTCCGCGTCGCGTCGGTGCTCGAAGTGCTGCTCCCGCTGGAGCGTCTCGCCGAACTCGACCGCTGGCTGGCCGACGCGCAGGAGGCTGACGCATGACCGACACGCTCCTCCCGTCCGCGGACGCCACGCCCGCACTGTTCGAACCGGTCGCGCAGTGGCGCGCGGAGAGCCTCCAGGTCGTGAACTGGGGCGGGTTCAACGGTCACCGGCAGATCGACCTGTCCGCGGCCTCCACCCTGATCTCAGGCGCATCCGGGACCGGCAAGTCGACGCTGATGGACGCGTACCTCGCCGCGATGATGCCGTCGGATGTGCCGTTCAACGGCGCGTCGAACGACGCCACCACCGGGCGCGCACGGAGCGCCGAACAGCGCAATCTGCTCACCTACCTGCGCGGCAAGGTCGACACACGACGCGATCCGGAGACGGGCGTCCTCCGCGATGTGAATCTCCGGGGCGATGACCAGACGACGTGGGGCGCGGTCGCCGTCACGTTCCGCAACGACGACGAGCGGCGGTTCACCGTCCTCCGCGCATACATCGTCCCGAAACGCGCCCGGGGCGTTGCGGACATTCAGATGACGATGGCCACCGTCGACGACGCGTTCGACCTCCGCCGTCTGGAGGCCATGGTCCCGTCGCGCTTCCACCACCTGGAGCTCACCGGCCGCGTCCCGGGTCTCGTGGTGCGCGACACCTACCAGGAGCTCGCCTACACGCTGCAGGCGCGGCTCGGGATCGGCGACGCCGGCGGCGGCAACCGCGCCATGCGCCTCCTTGCCCGAATCCAGGCGGGACAGCACATGCCGACCGTCGACAGTCTGTACAAGGCGATGGTGCTCGAGACGCCACCGACCTTCGACGCGGCAGACCGCGCGCTCGGCCACTTCGCCGCGCTCGACGACGCGTACGAGGCGATGGACACCGAGGAGCGGAAGGTTCGCATCCTCGCGCCGATCCGCGATCTCCACGCACAGATCGATGCGGGCAGGCAGGATGCCCGAACCCTCGACGGGCTCGGCCTCGACGTCGATGCGCGGTCCGGCGCAGCGGACCGCGCACCCAGCGTCGTCGACGTGTGGGCCGCGACGCGGAAACGCGCCATGCTCGATGACGAGGTCGCGGCGAATGCTCGCGGCCGCACCGCGGCGCGCGCCGAGGTCGAGGCTGCGAGCGCCGAACACACGGCGGCCGAACTCGAGCTCCGCGAGGCGGAAGCGCGGCTTCGGGACTCCGGGGGCAGCGCCCTCGCGCAGCTCGAGGACCGGCTCGCTCGCGCAGAGGAAGAGCGGCTCGCCGTCCAGCGCGCCCGGCGATTGTTCGACGAGCGCACCCTCATCCTCGACGAGCCGATCGACTCAGCGGAGTCCTTCGCTGCCGCTGGCGTTGCGAGCGCGGCGTTCCTCGTCGAGCACGACGTGCGACGCGCCGACCTCGACGCACGGCGGGACGCTGTGAGCCGCGAGGAGTACCCCCTCCTCGAGCAGCAGCGAGCACTCCGACGTGAACGCGCATCGTTGGAGCAGCGGCAGGGTGCCATGCCGCTCCCGATGCATGAGGCCCGTGTGGCAATGGCGCGCGCCGCAGGACTCGATCCCGAAGACGTCCCGTTCGCGGCGGAGCTCCTCGACGTGCTCCCCGGCGAGGAGCCGTGGCGGCACGCGATCGAGTCCGTCCTCAGCTCCGTCGCTCGAACACTCCTCGTCGATGAACAGGAACTCGATCGGTTCAGTCGCGCGATCGACGACCTGCACCTGCCGGTCCGGATCACCTTCGAGGGCGTGCCCACCGCGCCCCACGAAGCGGTCGACGGAGATCCGGCCTGGGTCTCCGGCAAACTCGCGCTCCGCGAGTCGCCCTTCAGCGCGTGGCTGTGGAATCGGATCACGTCCGACCGGATCGACGCACGCTGCGTCGACGACGCAGGCATGCTCGGCGACGGCGGACGCCGCGTCACCCGATCCGGGCAGCTCCGAGACGGACGGCGTGGTCAACACGGGGACCGGCGGCAACCGAATGTGATCGGTTTCACGAACGACGATCGCATCGCCGAGGTCGATCGCGCGCTCACGAGCCTCGCTGCCGATCTCGCCGATCTGGAGGCCCGCCGCACCGCCGTCGCCACCGAACTGACCCAGCTCCAAGCCCTCCGCTCCGCGCATCAGCACCGTCTCGACACGTCGTGGTCCACGATCGACATCACCGCGGTCGAGGCCGACATCGCCCGCCTCGACGCGGAGCGCGCGGGCATGCTGCGCGCAGACAATGGACTTCGGTCGCTCCGCGAGTCGGTCGCGGTCCTTCGCCAGCGGGTCGACGCGGCGTCCGACCGGCGAGCGACCGCGCGTATTGCACTCCGCGAGTTGGAAGAGCTGCACGGCGCTCTCGTCGATGCGCAGGACGCGACTGCGCAGACGCTGGAGCGCGCCGGGGACGTCGAACTCACGCCCGAGCAGCACGCAACCCTCGATGAGGCGCTCGGAGCCGTCGGAGTGCCAGCAGTTGCGGCCGACTTCGACGCCGCGGCCGTCCGGATGCGCCGTCATCTGCAGGAGCGGCTGGCGACCGTGCTCGCCAGCGCGACGGCCGCGACGACTGCGCTCGAAACGACGTTCGCCCGCTACCAGGACGCATGGCCGAACCCGAATCTCGGAACGGGGGAAGCCTCCTATCCGGACTATCTGCGCATCCTCGAGCAGATCGAGGCGACCGGCTTGCACATGCGCCGAAGCGAGTGGCGCCGGAGGCTCTCGCAGTGGAGCGGTGAAGACCTCGTTCCGCTCGCCGGCGCATTCGACCGGGCCGTGATCGAGATCGAGGAGCGCCTCGAACCGGTCAACGAGATCCTCCAGGAGCTGCCGTTCGGCGCGAATCGCGACCGCCTCCGGATCGCGATCCGCCGGCTCGCCCGCGAGGACGTCACCCGGTTCCGTCGCGAGCTCCGCGACCTCTCAGCAGGCGGCGCTGAGCGCCTCGACGATGCTGCGCTCGAGTCGCGGTTCCGCCGGCTTCGACGCTTCATGGCGACGATCCGCCCCGATCCGGACGCGCCCCGCGGGCGGACGACCGAGCGGGACGCTGTCCTCGACGTTCGACGACACGTGGAGATCACCGCGGTGCGGTACGACGCGGACGGCAACGACCTCGGCGTGTACGCCTCGCTCGGCGACAAGTCGGGCGGGGAGACGCAGGAGCTCGTCGCGTTCATCGTCGGGGCAGCGCTGCGGTATCAGCTCGGCGACGAGACACGGCCCAAGCCGAGATTCGCGCCCGTGTTTCTCGATGAGGCGTTCATCAAGGCTGACTCCGAGTTCGCCGGCCGCGCCGTCGCGGCGTGGCTCCGGCTCGGGTTCCAGCTGGTGGTGAGCGCACCACTCGACAAGGTGACGGCGCTCGAGCCGACGATGGAGCGGCTCCTCTCGATGCGGAAGCATCCCGAGTCGGGCTATTCGTCGGTGACGGAGATCGTGCGACGCTCGTCGTCGACCGCTTAGCCTGGACGCATGTTCTGGAAGCGCCCCCGCCCTCCCCGGTCGGTGGACGGCCCGGCGCTCGGGATCGGCGCGCTCGTACGGGTCGTCAACGATGGTCGCGGCGACCACTGGGAGGACGAACCGATCGGCCTCATCGTCGCGCCTGGCGGCAATCAGATCGTGGGGTATCCCGGAGTCGGTGGCGGCATGTCATGGACGGTCGCGTTCGAGCGTCCGGCGTACACCGTCGATGGCCGAGGCCCGTTCGAGCGCGCGACCGTCGCCGCGCGGCAGTTGGTTCCGCTCGGCGCCGCCGACAGCTGAGCGTTCGGACCGCGATCGGCCGACCCGGATAGCGGGTAGCCCGAGGCCGTATCAGTGGTGCGGCAGCGTTCCGTCGGTGCTTGGCATTCCGTCAGTGCTTGGCATTCCGTCAGTGCTTGGCGCGATCGGCCTTTGATCCGCTCAGCATCGCGCCGAAGGCCATGCAGACGCCGACTCCGCCGACGACACCGATGCCGATGATGATTCCGCCGATGACGTCGATCATCTCGTTCCTTTCACGAAGACGGTGGGTGTGACCACCCTATCGGCACCGCCTGGTGCTCCCGACGGCACCAGAGGTGCAACCACCGCCGACGCGCTCCGGGAGCTGAAGAGCCGTCCAGTCACCGGACGCCGCGCATGAGTCGGACCACCGGGCGCGTGGTCGCGAGCAGCAGACCGCCCACGACGACCGCTGCCCCTCCGATGGACGCGAAGTAGTGCGCTTCGGGGAGCGCCTCGTAGGCGCGCGCGAGGACCCCGGAGCCCGCGGTGCCGAGTGCGACCGACAGAAAGAACAGCGCAACGAGCTGCGACTGAAATCGGGCCGGGGCCAGTTTGGTGGCCACGGCGAGTCCGACAGGCGACAGGAGGAGTTCCGCGACCGTGAACAGGAACAGGATCGCGACGAGGGCGAGCAACGGTGTGCCGTTCGGGCCGCTGCCGACGAACGGCAAGAACAGCCAGAACGCGAGGCCCATCGTGATCGTGCCGAGCGCGAACTTCGTCGGAGTCGACGGCTGGCGTCGTCCGAGCGCGGTCCACAGCCCGGCGAACGCACCGGAGAGCACGATGATCATGATCGGATTGATCGACTGCACCCACGCGACCGGCATCTCGAACCCGAAGATCATCCGGTCGAGCCGCTCATCGCCGTAGACAGTCAGTACCGTGAACTGCTGCTGGTACAGCGCCCAGAACACGGCACTGGCGATGAAGAGCGGCACGAAGCCGACGACACGGGTTCGTGCCCTGGCGCCGATCGGCGCGGCGAGCACCATGACGAACAGACCCGCCGCAGCGACGGCGGTCAGCGACACTACGACGACCGGGAGTCGGTCGGCGGTGAGGAGACCCGCTCCCGCGCTTGCGACGATGGCAGCGACGGCGACACCAGCCCAACCAGCCGCGCGGCGAAGCTGCTTCGCCGGCATCGGGTTCGGGGCGACGCGGACGCGATCCGGCAGATGCCGACGCCGCAGCGCATACTGCACCAGTCCGGCTGCCATGCCGACCGCTGCGAGCGCGAAGCCGACATGGAACCCGACCGATGACTGCAGCACGCCGGTCAGGATCGGGCCGCCGAACGCCCCGAGGTTGATGCCGAGGTAATAGAGCGCGAACCCGCCGTCCCGGCGGGGATCCTGCGGTTCGTAGAGCGCGCCCACGATCGTCGTCGAGGTTGCCTTCACTCCCCCGGCGCCCAGTGCGATCAACACGAGGCCGGCGCCGACGCCCGGGAGACCGGGCACGACGGCGAGTGCGATATGCCCCGCCATCACTACCGAAGCACTCACGAGGAGCGTGCGGTCCGCCCCGAGCAGGCGATCCGCGAGCCAGGCACCGCCGATCGTGAAGAGGTACACCGAACCGCCGTAGGCCCCGACGATGCCTGCTGCGACAGCCTGCGGCACGCCCAAGCCCCCGCTCTCGACCGAGTAGTACAGGTAGATCAGCAGGATGCCCTGCATCCCATAGAACGAGAATCGCTCCCAGAGCTCGACGCTGAACGGCGCCGCGAGCGCGGCCGGTTGCCCGAAGAATCCCCCGTCGAATCGTCTCCTGCTCTGCGCATCAGTACTCTGCATACTGGATAGCGTACGTCAGTCGGCCGACATCGCCGGTGTGCGCAGGGGCCACACGCCTCGGGTCCTGGCCCGTCGGTGCCGACTCCGCCTTGGAGGATTCCGACGAGCGGCCGGTCGACGACCTCGGGAAGGCTTGTCGGGCCTCCACCGCCGATGTGCGCCCACCGGTCCACGCTCCTAGCGTGAGCCTCGCGAACGCATCGACATCGACGTCAAGGAGCACCAGCGATGGTTGACACCGCAGCCGCCCGAATCACGACGACCCCCGCACGCAAGAGTGGCACGCGTGCTTCCGCCGCAGCACCGGCGCTGGACGGGCCTCCGTCATTCGACGTCGACGCGGTCGCGACGATGCTGCTCGGCCGATGGGCGGATGATCGCCGCACCTCACGACGTCTCGCGCTCGATCCGGCACTCCACCGCATCGACGGACTGACCGTCAGCGCGCACCGTGACCGCGTTTTCGAGCAGTGCCGGTTTCTGGTCGAGCACGGAGCGATCCAACGCCCGTTCCCGACCGCGTTCGGCGGCGCGGAGAACCATGGAGGCAACATCGCGTCGTTCGAGGAGCTGACAACCGCTGACCCGTCGCTGCAGATCAAGGCCGGCGTGCAGTGGGGGCTGTTCGGATCCGCCGTCCTGCACCTTGGCACCGAGCGCAATCACCGCGAGTTCCTGCCCGGCATCATCGACTTCACCATCCCGGGATGCTTCGCCATGACGGAGACGGGGCACGGCTCGGATGTGCAGAGCATCGCCACGACGGCGACCTACGACCCGGATACCGAGCAGTTCGTGATCCACACCCCCTTCCGCGCGGCATGGAAGGACTACATCGGAAACGCCGCTCGAGACGGCCGCGCGGCGGTCGTGTTCGCGCAGCTGATCACCCGGCAGCGGAATCACGGGGTGCACGCGTTCTACGTCCCCCTCCGCGATGACGGCGGATCGTTCTTGCCCGGTGTGGGCGGCGAGGACGACGGTGTGAAGGGCGGCCTGAACGGCATCGACAACGGCCGACTGCACTTCGATCACGTTCGGGTGCCCCGCACGAACCTGCTGAACCGATACGGCGATGTCGCCGAGGACGGGACGTACAGCTCGCCGATCGCCTCGCCGGGTCGTCGGTTCTTCACGATGCTCGGGACGCTCGTCCAGGGTCGCGTGTCCCTCGACGGCGCGGCGGTCGTCGCGCAGAAGCTCGCACTGCAGATCGCGCTGTCGTACGCCACCGAGCGTCGGCAGTTCCCGGGGCCGGACGGCGCGGACACCGTGCTGCTCGACTACGGGCAGCACCAGCGCCGGCTGATCCCACGGCTGGCGACCGTGTTCGCGCAGTCGTTCGCGCACGAGCAACTGCTGCGCACGTTCGACGACGTGTTCAGCGGACGCGCCGACACTCCCGAGCGGCGCGAGCAGCTCGAGACGGAGGCGGCCGCATTCAAGTCGCTGTCGACGTGGGCAGCGCTCGACACGCTGCAGGAGGCCCGTGAAGCGTGCGGAGGCGCCGGATTCCTTGCCGAGAATCGTCTGGTGGGCCTCCGATCCGACCTCGACGTCTACGTCACGTTCGAGGGCGACAACACGGTCCTATTGCAGCTCGTCGGAAAGCGACTGCTGACCGACTTCGCCGCGAAAGCCCCGAAGGACGCAGCAGCCACCGCGAAATTCGTCGCGGCGCAGGTCGGCACCAAGCTCGCCGACGCGTCCGGCGTGCGCGCGCTGCAGCAGAACGTGCTCGACCGCGGTTCCACAGCCCACGCTGTCCGGGATCTGCAGGACCCCGCGACGCAGCGGTCGCTGCTCGCGGAGCGCGTCGACACGATGGTCGCCGAGATCGCTCTGGCGCTCCGTGCAGCGGGACGGGACCCTCAGGCTCAGGCGACGGCGTTCAACCGGCACCAACACGCTCTCATCGAAGCGGCCCGCGCGTACGCCGAGCTCCTGCAGTGGGACGCCTTCACGACCGCGCTCGACGACGCGCCCGAGGGCGGGACGCGGCAGGTGTTGACCTGGCTTCGCGATCTGTGGGCGCTCGGCCGTGTGGAGGACCATCTCGCCTGGTACCTCATGCACAATCGGCTGTCGTCGAGCCGGGCGCAGGCGGTGTCGGCCTACATCGACCGACTGGTCACGCGCCTCCGACCGCTCGTTCCGCAACTCGTGGCCACCTTCGGGTACGAGCCCGGCCATGTCCGCGCGGCCATCGCCTCCGGGGCGGAGGGCGTTCGCCAGGAGGAGGCGGCCTCGTGGTTCGCCGCCGAGCGTGCCGCCGGTCGACTCCCCGAGCCCGAGAAGAAGCCGAAGGGGCAGCGCCCGGGTCGCTGACCGCCGACGCGTCGTCGTCCCGACTCAGGGCAGGACGGCGGCGAGCGAAATCGGTCAGACGCTCGCGTGCGCGTCGAGGAATGCGTACACCTCGGCCTCGTCCACTCCGGGAAAGCGACCGGTCGGCAGCGGCGCGAGGATGTGCGCGTGCAGTCGCGCGCTCGGCCACGCCTGACCCGACCAGCGCTCCTGCAGCGCATCGTCCGGCCGCCGACAGCAGCCCGCGTCCGGGCACCGGGACACCTCGCGGTTCGGGGTGTCCCGGCCCCGGAACCACTTGGCGTCGTCGAACCCGACGCCGAAGGTGATCGAGAAGTTGCCCTCCGGCCCGGAGCCGGTCTGCGTCGTGCACCAGAAGGTGCCCGCCGGGGTGTCCGTGTACTGGTAGTGCTCGGTGGTGCGGTTGTGCTGCTGAACAGCCCGTCGCGCGCCCCACGAACGACACACGACCTGCCCCTCCACGGCGCCGGTGACGTCGACCGGTAACGGCAGATCGTCGTTCTCATAGGCCTTGTAGACGGCGCCGTCGTCTCCGACGCGGAGGAAATGGACGCGCATCCCGAGATGCTCCGTGGCAAGGTTCGTCATCCGGAGGGCAGCCGCCTCATGCGTGACCCCGAAGGCGTCGCGGAAGTCCTCCACTGCAAGGTCCTTCGCGTCCTTCGCCTGCCGCAGGAACGACACCGCCTGCGCCTCAGGCATGAGGCACGCCGCGGCGAAGTAGTTGATCTCGAGCCGCTGCTGCAGGAAATCGGCGTACGAACCCGGCGGCTGGTGACCCAACGTGCGGTGGGCGATCGCCTGCAACGCCATCGAGCGGAGCCCGTGACCGCCCGGAATCGAGGCCGGTGGCAAGTAGATGCGTCCGTTCGCGAGATCCGTGATGCTCCGCGCCGAGCGGGGCAAGTCGTCCACGTACATCAGCGTGAATCCCATGCGCTCCGCCATACGGCTGACTTCTCGATGCGTCAGCGCGCCGGTGGTGTGGCCGACCGCGGCGACGCATTCCTCGGCGATCCGCTCGATGTCCGGCAGGTGATTGTTCCGAGCGCGCATGCGGTGCCGCTGCTCGGTGTTGCCGCGGCGGGCCTCCTCCGGAGTCGCCACCGCCTCGCTGGCGCGGCGGGCGAGTTCGCGATGGAGGCCCACCAACGCTTCCAGCGTGGCCGTCGGCGTTCCGCGGGTCGGCTTCACCGCGGGCAGTCCGAGCGTCCGATAGAGCGTCGACGACTGCGCGCGACCGAGTTCGAGCTCCAGCGCGGCTCGCGGGTTCGGAGCCTCATCGCGAAGCAGGTCGTCGACGCCGATGCCGAGCGCGCTTGCGAATCGCCCGAGGTCGGACACGCGGAGCTCGCGATGACCGTTCTCGATGAGGGAGAGCTTGCTCGGGCTCATCGAGAGCCGGGCGCCGAGCGCTTCGAGCGTCAGCCCCGCGCCCGTTCGGAAATGGCGAATTCGGCTGCCAAGCACTGTCGCGTCGTTGCGAACACCGTCCATTTGGACACGGTACCGAAAATGCACGCATTCTTCTCCTGCAACCATCGGGAGCCTGGGATGGCATGCATGCGCCTCGCGTACCGTGACCGCATGCCCGGACGCCGCGACAAGCACCTCCCCGTCCCCTCGTCTTGGTCCGCACCGGCGGCCTGGTCTGCGACCCCGCCGCTCAGCGGCCCATCGATCGACCACCAGCCGACCGACGGGATCACCGATCGTGGAAGGCAACCACGATGGGTCTCCATGCTCGATCGCGTGCTCGCCGTGCAGCGTCCGGCGGTCCTGGCGCACATCGCATCGATCCGCAAGCGGCATCCGGATGCGAGCCCGTCGGATATCCTTCGGATCCTCGAGCGGCGATACCTCGCAGCGGTGTCGACGGGTGGGGCTGCGGTCGGTGCCACAGCAGTGATCCCCGCGATCGGCTTCGGAACGAGCCTTGGCCTGAGCGGTGTCGAGACGCTCGGGTTTCTCGAGACGAGTGCGCTCTTCGCCCAGTCGGTCGCGGAAGTGCACGGAGTCGGAATCGACGACCCTGAGCGCGCTCGGACGCTCGTCACCGCGATGATCCTCGGCACGCCGGGCACCGTCCTGCTCCGCCAGCTCGCCGGACAGGCCGCCGGCGGTCAGGCCAGGACCGCGTTCTGGGGCGAGCTCGTCACGACGTCGCTGCCGAAACAGGTCGTCAGCGGGATCGGCGGCCAGTTGCGCGATCAGTTCATGCGGCGGTTCATGGCGCGCCAAGGCGCGAGCGTGGTCGGCCGCGCTCTGCCGTTCGGCATCGGCGCGGCGGTCGGCGGCATCGGGAACCATACGCTCGGGAAGCGCGTGATCGAGAGTTCTCGCGGCGCGTTCGGGCCGCCCCCGGTGGCATTCCCCGTGCTCGTGGACGTCGACGCGGCGTCGCGCACTCCCGCGATCGAGAAGGAACGACGCCGCGCCCTTCCCGTTGGGAAGCTGCGCCGACGGCGAGCCGCAGACGACGACCTCTGGACACGCGACGAGGACGTCTCGGCGTAAGCCAGCGCGATCAGCGTCGGACGGGGATGTGCACCACCTGGCCGGCGTGCGTGAAGCCGCCGCCGAATCCGAACAGGAGCGCGGGCGCCCCTTCGGGCAGTTCACCGGCGGCCCACGCCTTCGACAGAGCGAGGGGCACGCTGGCCGCTGAGGTGTTGCCGGACCACTCCACGTCGCGGAGGACGACCTTGTCCGCGCCCCCGAGCGCCTTCGCAAGCGGCTCGATGATCCGCAGGTTCGCCTGGTGGAACGCAAGAACCTCAATGTCGTCCATGGTGAGTCCGGCCCGCTCGACGACCGCGCGAGCATGCGCTTCCGCTTCCGTGATCGCCCACCGATAGATCGAGCGACCCTCTTGCGAGAATCGCTGCGGTTCCCCGTCCACGAGGACTGCGTTGACGAGATGGGGCACGCTCCCCCACGACACCGGGCTGATCTCGGGACGTTTGGATGCCGTGACGACGGCGGCACCGGCGCCATCGCCGATGAGGACGCACGTGCTCCGATCCGTCCAGTCGACGAGACCGGAGATCCGCTCGGATGCGATGACGAGCGACGTGGTCGCGGCGCCGGTCCGGATCGACATGTCGGCAATCGCCATCGCGGATTCGAAGCCACTGCAGGCGGTGTTGATGTCGAGGGGCGCTGGCGTGGACATGCCCAGTGCGACCGCGACACGTCCGGCTGTGTAGGGTGCCCGGTCGGACAGGCTCGTCGACGCGACGATCACCTGATCAACGGCACCAGGGTCGATACCGGCGTCGTCGAGGGCAGCACGCCCGGCGGCGACAGCCATGTTCGTCACCGTGTCATCGTCGCCGCCGATGTGCCGCTCGCGGATGCCCGTCCGGGTGACGATCCACTCGTCCGATGTGTCGACGATCTGGGACAGGTCCTCGTTCGTCATGACCCGGTCGGGCTGGTAGTGCCCGAACCCGACGATGCGACTGCCAGCTGATCCCGTACCGTTCACCGACAGCACGTTACCGGCACACCCGCGGTCCGAGCGACGGTTCGGCGGTCAGCACCGTTCCCGGCACGTGCGCGACGCGGACCGGCTCGGCCGTCAGCGCGCCTTCGCGGTGGCGCGGCGGTTCGCCTTCTTGATCGCGTCGACCAGCTCGCCTTTGTTCATCGTCGTCCGGCCAGCGATATCGAGTCGCTTGGCCACGTCGAGGAGGTGCGCTTTCGACGCGTTCGCGTCCACACCCTCCTGGGTCGCTCCGCTCCCCCGCGACCCGGCAGCGCCGGAATCTGAGGGCCCGTTCTCCGCTTTGCGCTCCCAGTGGTCGCCGACCTTCTCGTATTCATGCTTGAGGGCCGCGAACGCCGTGCGTCGCGCGCGCTCGCCGCTCCCGTACTCTGCGTTCGCAGCGTCAAGGGTCGCGGCCCAGAGGTCTTGTGCATGCTTCTCGGACCGCTGCAGGGTGCTCGGGAGTTCGTCTCGTGCGGGCATGGCGCCTCCTCACCATCGTTGTCAGCAGAACGCCATACCTACGCCGGGAGGCTGAATGGGCCCTCCCAGCCGCAATACCCCTCCCAACCGCTCGGGACGGCGCCGGGAACGGCAGAACCCCCGGCCACACGAGGTGTGACCGGGGGTCCGTTGAGCCCGTGAGGTCAGACGCCGATCGGCGTGCGGTCCTCCTGGTCGTAGAGCACGTAGCCCTCCTCGCCGTGCACGACAGCGTCGATGCCGGCGACCTCTTCCTCGGACGTGATGCGGAAGCCCATCGTCTTCTGCAGAATCCAGCCGATGATGAATGCGAGGACGAAGGAGTACACGAGCACGACCGCTGCTGCGAGGGCCTGCTTGCCGAGCTGCGCGAACGAGCCGCTGTAGATGAGACCCGTCTTGTTGGCGAAGAAGCCGAGCCAGAGCGTCCCGACGATCCCGCCGACGAGGTGGACACCCACCACGTCGAGCGAGTCGTCGAAGCCGAGGCGGTACTTCCAGTCGATGGCGAAGCAGCAGATCACGGCGGACACGAAGCCCAGCACGACGCCCCAGCCGGGCGTCAGCGCGGCACACGCGGGGGTGATCGCGACGAGCCCGGTGACGGCACCGGACGCCGCACCGATCGAGGTCGCCTTGCCGTCCTTCAGCTTCTCGACGAGGAGCCAGCCGAGCACGGCTGCTGCGGGAGCGGCGAGCGTGTTGATCCAGGCGAGCGAGGCGATTCCGTCAGCGGCGCCCTCCGACCCGGCGTTGAAGCCGAACCATCCGAACCACAGGATGCCCGCGCCGAGGAGCACGAAGGGCGGGTTGTGCGGCTTGTGCGCGCCCTTGGCGAATCCGACGCGCTTGCCGAGGACGAGCGCGAGCGCGAGGCCCGCCGCACCAGCGTCGATGTGGACTGCGGTTCCACCGGCGAAGTCGATCACGCCGAGGTTGTTGATCCAGCCGTGGCCGAGGTTGAACACCCAGTCGGCGACCGGGAAGTAGCAGACAGTGGCCCAGATGCCGGAGAACACCATCCACGTCCCGAAGCGCGCGCGGTCGGCGATCGCTCCGGAGATCAGCGCGACGGTGATGATCGCGAAGGTCGCCTGGAAACCGACGAACGCGAGCGTCGGGTATGCGGCATGAATCGTCGAGGCCTGCGACTGCTCGAACGCTTGGCCGAGGCCGAGCAGATTCGTGTCGATCTCGAACACGCCCTGAATGCCGACGATGTGCGAACCCGGTCCGGGAACGGCGAATGAGATCGCGTAGCCGTACAGCACCCACAGGACGCTGACGAGTCCGATCGCGCCGAACGACATCATCATCATGCTGATGACGGACTTCGCTTTCACGAGTCCGCCGTAGAAGAACGCCAGGCCGGGTGTCATGAACAACACCAGTGCGGCCATGATCAACACGAATGCCGTGTTGCCCTGGTTCAGCATCTGTCCACCTCTCGAAAATCCAGCGGACGGGTGCCCAGAGTTGCTTCGTGGGCGTCCGCGTCGGGTGCTGCAAGTGTGGCGAGCAGACGTTTCACAGCGAAGCCTCATGTGTTTCGCTCGTGTAACACGGTCCCGGCCCGTGTAAACGTCGTGTTTCAGAGCGGGCGGCCGCGCAACAATCGTGCGCGAGCGTGTCTGGTTCGGCTGCTCAGACGGACGTGGACAGCGGAAGCGCGGTGTCCGTGCGAGGCGCCGCGTCCGTCCGATGCAGCGGCATCGTGCTTCCCCGAACGACCAGTCGCGTCTCGAGGTCGACGCGCATGTGGTCCTGATCTGGGCTTTCCCGAAGTGCGATGACGAGACGAGCGGCCTGCGCCGCCATGTCGACGATCGGTTGGCGGATCGTCGTCAGCGGCGGGGCGACCCATCGACCGAGTGGGAGGCCGTCGAAGCCGACGACCGAGAGATCCGCCGGGATCCGCAGGCCGAGCGTACGCGCCGCTTCATACACGCCGAGGGCCTGCAGATCGCTCTCCGCGAAGATCGCCGTCGGAGGCTCGGGCATGTTGAGCAGATCGAGGCCTTGTGCGATTCCGCTCGCCACGTCGAAGGAGCCGTAGCGGATGTAGTTCGGGGGCAGGCCGATCCCGGAGTTATCGATCGCCGACCGGAAGCCCGAGAGCCGCGCGCGCGACATGATCATGTCCTGCGGCCCGGTGATGACGCCGACGCGCCGGTGGCCGAGGTCGAGGAGGTGCCGCGCGGCCTGCACCCCCCCGGCCCAGTTCGCCGCGCCGATCGATGGCACCTCCGGGTCGGGCTCGCCGGCCGGGTCGATGACGACGAACGGCACCTTCCGGATCCGGAGCCGCTTCCGCAGTTCGGCCGACGGGCTCCGCACGACGAAGATCACGCCGACGGGGTCGTGCTCGAGCACGCGGTCCAGCCAGCCGCTGACGGGGGAACGGCGATCCCCGCTTTCCGTGACGACGACCGACAGACCGGCCTCCCGCGCGACGCGTTCGACGCCGCGAATGATCTCTGTCGACCATTGGGAGTTCAACTCCACATCGTCCGAGGTTCCGAGCTCGGCGAACACGACCTCGACGAGGCTGCTCGATCGCGTACTTCCGCGCCGGTTGTAGCCGTGCTCGTGCAGCAGCGTCTCGATGCGGGCGCGCGTCGGCGCGGAGACGCCGGTGCGGCCGTTGAGCACCTTCGAGACGGTGGAGAGCGAGACCTGCGCCTCGGACGCGACGAGCGCGAGCGTGGTCCGCTCGCTCGCGCTCGTCTGGATCGTCATGGTGGGAATCCTAGGAGTTCTCGGACGCTTCCGGGCGGTCGGAGAGCGGGACCGTCTCCGGACGCTCGACGGTCGTGTGAAGCGTCACGACCGAGCGCTCGTCCGCGGCTCGCGCGATCGACTCCATGACGTCGAGCACGTGCAGCGCAAGGGCTCCGGAGGCGCGTGGCTGGCGATTGTTGTGCAGCGCCTCCGCCAGTTCCGCCAGCCCATACCCACGGCCGGAATCACGGTAGCCGGCGGTCTCCGGCACCGCGCGCCACTCAGCGGTGTCGGCCGTGTACACCTCGACCGGGTCGTTGAACCGATTCGGGTCCGGAACCGCGAGCGTGCCCTTGGTGCCGTAGACCTCGAACAGCGGCGACCGCGTTGCCCAGACCTCGAAGCTCACCGTGATCTGCGAGGAGACCCCCGACTCGTGTTCGAGGAGCGCCGTGACGTGCGTGTCGATCGCGACGGGGATCGGTGTGCCGGCCTGCGGGCCGGTCGCCACGGTGCGTGGGCGGTCGGACCGGGTCGCGAGCCCGGAGACGCGAATGATCGGTCCGAACAGCGTGACGAGGCTCGTGATGTAGTAGGGGCCCATGTCGAGCAGCGGCCCACCGCCCGGCTGGTAATAGAAGGCCGGGTTCGGATGCCACCGTTCATGCCCAGGGGCGGACCAGTGCACGGAGGCCCCGAGCACGTCTCCGATGACGCCGTCGTCGATCACGGCGCGCGCCGTCTGAATGCCCGTGCCGAGCACCGTGTCGGGTGCGCTTCCGAGCAGGACGCCGGCCGCGTCTGCGGCCTCGACGAGCGGTCTCGCCTCGGTGACGCTGAGCCCGAGCGGCTTCTCCGCGAACACGTGCTTGCCGTGCTCGATGGCGCGCAGCCCGACGTCGACGTGTGTGGCAGGGATCGTCAGGTTGAGCACGGCGTCGATGTCGTCGGATGCGAACAGGTCGTCGACCGACCGTGCGTCGACACCGTGCTCGGCCGCGACCTCACGCGCGCGCTCCTCGTTGATGTCCGCGACGGCGACGAGCTGCAGGTTCGGGAGCTTCTCGAACGACGCGAAGTACTGGGCACTGATCGTTCCGACGCCGACCATGCCGACCCGGAGTGGTGCGCTGCTCATGACTCTCCCCGTGCGGCCCAGAGGATGCCGCGTTCGATGATGGTTCGGACGTTCGGATCCTGCACGATCTCGAGCTTGTGCCCGGGCGCCGAGACGAAGATCCGACCAGCTCCCCACTGGCGCGTCCAGATCGCTGGCGCGGTCACCGGTCGGTTCCAGGGGTCCCAGGGGCGCACGTCCTGCGTTGTCGTCGCCAGTACATCGTTGTATTCATCCGAGAGAACCCAGTACTGCTCGGTGACGAGGTCGAAGTCCTCGATGCCCTGCGTGATCGGGTGCTGCTTGCCGAGCTCGGTGATGTGCACCGTGTACGGGATGTAGTTGTCCGACTGCTCCCCCTTGCGGAGGGACGGTTCGATGCCGGCGTGGTGGGCGAACTGCCCGCCGATCATGTGCAGGTAGTCGGCGCTGTTGCGATACGAGTCGGCGATGCCGCCGTGCCACCCCGCCATACCCGTTCCGTTCCGGACGGCACGCACGAGCCCGGCGAGCTGCTCCGGCTCGATCGTGTTCATGGTGTTGACCTGCACGACGAGGTCGACGGTGTCCATGTACGCCTCGTCGGCGTAGATCGCGGGGCTCTCCTCGACGCGCACGGTGAATCCGTGTTCGCGGAGGAACGGGATGAAGAATTCGGTGGTCTGGACCGGCTCGTGGCCGTCCCAGCCGCCGCGGACGATCAGCGCGTGGCGCTCAGGCATTCGGTTGTGCTTTCGTGCTGAAGGCTGCGTCGAACGCAGCGGTGGATGGTGTGATGGCGTGCTCGCGAACGAACGCGAGCGCTTCGGGTGCTCCGAGGAGCCGGTCCATCCCGGCGTCCTCCCACTCGACCGAGAGCGGGCCCTCGTAGCCGATGGCGTTGAGCATGCGGAACGCGTCCTCCCACGGCACGTCGCCGTGGCCGGTGTTGATGAAGTCCCAGCCACGTCGCGGGTCGGCCCATGCGAGGTGGGAGGACAGCCTCCCGTTCCGACCGTTGAGGCGGCGCTTCGTGTCCTTGCAGTGCACGTGGTAGATGCGGTCCTGGAAATCCCAGAGGAAGCCGACCGCGTCGAGGTCCTGCCACACCATGTGACTCGGGTCCCAGTTGAGCCCGAAGCCCTCGCGGTGCTCGATCGCATCGAGCGTCGCCTTGGTCGTCCAGTAGTCGTAGGCGATCTCGCTCGGATGCGGCTCGAGCGCGAACCGGACGCCGACCTCGTCGAACACGTCGATGATCGGGTTCCATCGCTCGGCGAAATCGCGGTACCCGGCGTCGACGAGTTCCTGCGACGCCGGGGGGAACATCGCCACGTACTTCCAGATCGACGAACCGGTGAATCCGGTCACCGTCTTCGCCCCGAGCCGGGCTGCCGCGCGGGCGGTGTTCTTCACTTCCTCGGCCGCGCGCTGCCGCACGCCCTCGGGCTCGCCGTCGCCCCACACGCTGTCGGGCAGCATGTCGCGATGCCGCTGGTCGATCGGGTCGTCACAGACCGCCTGACCCTTGAGGTGGTTGGAGATGGCGAAGACCTCGAGATTGTGCTTTCGGAGGATCGCAAGACGGTCGGCGACATACGCATCGTCGGTCGCAGCCCGATTGGGGTCGAGGTGGTCTCCCCAGCAGGCGATCTCGAGCCCGTCGTACCCCCACTCTCCAGCGAGACGGGCCACCTCCTCGAAGGGCAGGTCGGCCCACTGGCCGGTGAAGAGCGTGATCGGTCGTGTCATGTCGTGCTCGTTCCCTTCTCTCGTTCTGCGGTGCGTCCTGTCGCGCGCCGCACATGTCCGTGGTACCGCGGACGTCACGCCCGCGCGTACCCGAGCAGTCGGTCAGCCGACCGCGGCCCAGGCGCCATCGGAGCCCGATGACCGCTCCACGGCATCGAGAACGCGCTGCACCTGCAGACCATCGTCGAAGGACGGCGACGGGTCGCGTCCCTCGGCGATGTCCTTCACCAGATCGACGACCTGGTGCGAGAACCCGTGCTCGTAGCCGAGCGGATGCCCGGTCGGCCACCACGCGCCCGCATAGGGATGCTCCGGCTCCGTGACGAGGATCCGCCGGAAACCCTGTTCCGTCGCGCTGTCGGCGGCGTCGTAGAACTGCAGCTCGTTGAGCCGCTCGAGGTCGAACATGATCGCCCCACGCGACCCGTACAGCTCGATCGTCAGCCCGTTCTTCCGGCCGAGCGCGTAGCGGCTGGCCTCGAAGCTCGCGACCGCTCCGCCCGAGAGACGGCCGGTGAACCACGCGGCATCGTCGACCGTCACCGTTCCGCGCTCGCTCGATGCGGTGCCGGACAATCCGACGGTCTCGGCGAGCAGGGGACGCTCGGTCACGAACGTCCGAAGATGGCCGGACACATCGTCGACGCGCTGGCCGGTGATGAACTGCACCGCATCCACCGCATGGGCGCCGATGTCGCCGAGGGCGCCAGACCCGGCTCGGCTCTTGTCGAGTCGCCACGTCATCGGCCCATTTTCGTCGACGAGCCAGTCCTGGAGGTACGCAGCACGCGCCTGCCGCAGCGTACCGATCCGGCCCGCGTGCACGAGCTGTCGAGCGAAGGTGATCGCCGGTACGCGGCGATAGGTGAATCCCACCATCGACCGGATTCCGCGCTCGCTCGCGCGGCGCGCCGCCGTGACCATCTCCTCGGCTTCAGCAGGGGTGTTGGCGAGCGGCTTCTCGCAGAGGACGTGTTTCCCCGCCTCGAGCGCGGCGATCGCGATCTCGGCGTGGCTGTCGCCGGGCGAGCAGATGTCGATGAGATCGATGTCGTCGCGCTCGATGACCGCCTGCCAGTCCGTGGCACTCTCGGCCCATCCGAGCCGATCGGCAGCCTCCTGCGTCCGCGCGCCGTTGCGGCCGACGATGACTTGCATGACCGGCGACAACGGAAGGTCGAAGAACCGCGGGGCGACCCTCCAGGCCTGGCTGTGCGCGTTTCCCATGAATCCGGTGCCGATCATGGCGACCCGGAGCGGCTGTGATCCAGTCACGACGGAGAACTCCTTCTCAAAGCTGGTGGCGACGCGCCGCATCGAAGCGCGCGTCGGATCGGCCGCGCTGCGCACGCAGGCCGGAACCGTGCTGCGCGCCGACGACATCGACGCGCAGCACGGTCAGGTGGTTCGCGGATCAGCGGCCCGCGAGCGAACCGCCGATGCCGCCGACGCTGAAGAACTTGTTCAGCACCGCGAAGACGATGATCGGCGGCATCATCATGACGACCGCGACGGACATCACATCGCCCCAGTCGGTCTGGTTCTGCTGGAAGAACGTGTTCAGACCAACGGGGAGGGTGTAGTTCACGTCGCTCCGCAGGAACACGACAGCGACCAGGTAGTCGTTCCACGCGAGGAGGAACGAGAAGATGGCCGTCGACAGGATGCCCGGCAGCGAGTTCCGCAAAACGACGCGGCTGAAGCTGCCGAGGACGCTCGCACCGTCGATCCACGCCGCTTCCTCAAGGGCGATCGGGATCGAGTCGAAGTACGCCGCCATCATCCAGATCGCGACCGACATCGTCGAGCCGATGTAGATGATCGCCACGCCGGCGAGGTTGTCGACCAGGTTCAGCTTCGCGAACAGGAAGAACAGCGGGATCACTGCCGTCACAACCGGGAGCGACTGCACCACGAAGAGGATCAGCGCATAGCTCGATACCCACTTGCTGCGACCACGCGACAGCACGTAGCCGGCGGGGGCAGCCACGATCACCGAGACGAGGACGGTCACGCCGGCGATCATGAGGCTGTTCTCGAGCCAGTACGAGAGTGACGTCGACGTGAACACGGTCGAGTAGTTCTCGAACGTCAGTCCGACGGCCTTCGAACCGAGCGACGGCGTCACCGACAGGTACAGCACGGACACGATCGGCACGATCACGATTGCCGTGATCACCAGGATCGCGACGAACCGCCACCATTTCCCGCGCTCGCCGCTCTCGCCGAGCGTCCGACGACGCGGCTGACCTTTCGGGGTCGCGATCGCCTGCGATCGACGGCCGATCGCGAGTTCGTTCGTCTCGGCGGTCATTCGATGTTCACCTTCCGAATCTGGCGGTACAGGACCACGGAGACGACCACGAGTACCAGGGTCATCAGGAACGCGATCGCGACACCGGGACCGACCTGGTTGTTCTGGAACACCGTCTCGTACGCCATGACGACGAGGGTCTGCGTGGAGTTCACCGGACCGCCCTGCGTCAACAGCCAGATGGTCGGGAAGTCGTTGACGCAGAAAATGGTCATAAGGATCCAGCTGACGAAGGTCGACCGCTGAATCATGGGGAGGGTGATGCGCGTGAGCGTCTGCCACGGGCCGGCACCGTCGACCTTCGAGGCCTCATAGACGTTCGTGTCGACGGCCGCGAGGGCCGAGCTCGTCAGCATCATCATGAAGGGGAAGCTGATCCACACCTTGAACGTGCAGACCGTAATCTGCGCGAGCAGCGGGTTCGCGAGGAAGAGTACGTTCCCCATGCCCAGCGCGTGCGCCAGCAGCGGCAACGGCGACTGCGGCGTGGCCACGAGCCAGTTCCACGACGCTGCTGAGACCACGGTCGGAACGACCCACGGCAGGAGCAGCAGCACCTTGAAGAAGCCGTTCGCAGGAATCTTCGTGCGGAGGAGGAGCGCGAGGGCGAGTCCGATCACCCAGCTTCCGAAGACACCGGTGATGGTGAACACGACGGTGAAGATCGCGGCGTGCCAGAACGCCGGCTCCTGGACGACCGCGAGGTAGTTCGCGAACGCGACGAAGGAGCCTGCGCTGATGAGGTCGCCGTTGTGGAGCGATTCCCACCCGGCGTAGATGACCGGATAGGCGTTGAGGAGGACGAGCAGCAGCACCGACGGCACCGCGAACAGCAGGAAGGTCCCGGTGCGGGAGACCGCCGGGCGGCGCGTGCGCCCACCCGGCGGTCGTCCGCTTCCACCGACACCGACGCCATTCCGGGCTTGCTGCAGCCGGCGGGCGACGGTGTCCGTGGTCACTTCATCAGACCTTCGATGGAGTTCTGCAGGGTCTGCAGAGCCGTCTTCGCGTCCGTCTTTCCACCGAGGATCGACTGGGCGAAGGTGTTCATCGGCGCGGTTCCGTCAACGGTGTTCGCGATGTTGTAGAACAGGCCGGTTCCGCCCGGAGCGGCCCAGGTCTTGTAGATCGGGTTCCACTCGTTGAGGATCTTGACGTTGTTCGGGTCCTGCTTGAAGGCACTCGTCGAGGCGATGGACTTCAGCGGGGGCAGGCCGATGCCGGTGTTCTGCGTCCACAGCGCGGACATGTTCTTGTAGTAGTACGTCATGAAGTCCTCGGAGCCCGTGGTGCTCGGGGTGTTGGTGTACATCATGATGTTGTTCGGGAAGTACAGGCCGCCCTTGGTGCCGTGAGGACCGGTCAGCGGGTCGCCGACGACCATGTCGTTCTGCACGTCGCCGCCGACGCTCACCGCGAGGCCGGCGCCGTCCCAGCCGAAGCCGAACTTCTTCGCCTTCCACTGCGACTGCACGTTGGCGCTCGTGTAGGTCGCGGCAGCCGGGTCGGAGTAGCCGTTCTTCACGAGCATGAGGACGTATTCCATCGCCTCGACGTTGAGATCGGTCACGCAGTCCGGCTCCTTCTTCGAGTTGAAGAGGCCGCCACCGTTGTTGATCATGAACGCGGTGAGGATGTGCGAACCGGTGAAGTTACCGGCACCCGAACCGAGGCCGAATCCGTACACGCCGATCTTCTTCAGCGCGGCGCAGACGTTGGTGTAGTCGTCCCAGGTCTTGGGCGGCTGAACGCCGGCCTGCTGCATGAGCGACTTGTTGTACCAGGAGCACCGAACGTCCAGGTTGTACGGCACCGCCGCGTAGCCCTGGTCGGTCTTCATCGTGTCGAGCAGACCCGGGAGGAAGTCGTCGTACAGGCCGTTCGACTTCCAGGAGTCGAGGAGCTTGTCCGCGTAGTGGATCTTGCCCTCGTGGGCGTACTGGAACGCCTGCGTGCCACCGCCGGAGCTCACGGCGGGGCCGGTGTTCGACGCGACCGCCGACGAGAAGACCGTGGTGAAGTTCGCCCATTGGACTTCCTGGTAGGTGGCGGTGAAGCCACCCTTCTTGAACGCGGTCGTGATCTTCTTGTCGAGCGGGTTGAACGCCGTTCCACCCCAGGGCATGTTCCAGAACTTGATCGTTCCGGACGCCGCAGCGGCACCGGACGCACCGCCGCCGCCCGTGCTGCTCCCGGTCCGGGAGCAAGCAGCCAGGATGCCCGCGAGCGAGACTGCCCCGGCCGCTCCGAACAGAGCCCGCCTCGTGAACGCGGACCCGTTGTGTTCTGCCATCAGTCGTTCCTTCCGCCCCGCTTCAGTGCGGGACCTTGCTCTTCCTTGAACAAAACTTTCCCGACTCGGGTCGGGTGCCTCGAATGGCTGAAGCCCTTCCTACCTCACCGGTAGAACCGTGTCAATCAGCCGATCCGGCGTTTCCAAACCGTTATCGACCCGCTCCACTGCGTTTCGTGAGAAGGAAACTCTCGCTGGCGAAGACGACGAAACTTTCGCGATCAGTCGCGCGTCAGCGCTACGACGCGGCTTGCGGCTCGCAGATACTTTTTCCGGTACCCGCCCGTGAGCATCGACTCCGGGTAGAGCTCGTCTAGCGGCGTCCCGGACGCGACGATCCGAATCTGTGCGTCGTACAGCCGATCCACAAGGGCAACCCAGCGGAGCGCGTCGGTCTGATCCGCGAACGGCGTCGCGTCCCGGAGCCCCACGGCATCGAGACCGTCGACCAGCGCAACGTACTTCGACGGGTGCACTGACCCGAGGTGGGCGACGACGGAACGGAAGTCGTCGAGCGTGACGCGATCCGAGCCTCCGGTGGGAAGGGTCGCGAGTACGGAGGCGACGTCATCGACGGTCACCGCGTGCTCGGTCACCGATCGGCGCCGGTAGTCGAGGCCGTCGATCCGGAGCGTGTCGAATCGATCCGACATCGCCTGAATCTCGCGGAGGAAGTCCTGCGCGGCAAACCGGCCCTCGCCGAGGGCACCCGGCGGGGTGTTCGACGTCGCCGCGAACCGCGTCCCGGTATCGGACAGCTCCTTGATCAGTCGCGTCATGACCATGGTGTCGCCGGGGTCGTCGAGTTCGAACTCATCGATGCACACCAGCGCCGTTCCACGCAGCAGCTCGACCGTGCCCTGGAACCCGAGCGCGCCAACGAGCGCGGTGTACTCGATGAAGGTGCCGAACGTCTTCCGGCCGCGGGCCGCGTGGTACGCAGCCGCGAGGAGGTGCGTCTTCCCGACCCCGAATCCGCCGTCGAGGTACACGCCCGACGTGACCACAGCCTCCGGCTCGACCCGCTTGCGGCGGGTGAACAGGCTCCGCCGCGTCGGAGGCTCTGGCTCGGTCCGCACGAATCGCTCGACCGCATCCCGCACCGATGCCTGCGAGGGGAACTCAGGATCCGGTCGATACGTCTCGAACGTCGCGCCCTCGAACTGCGGCGGCGGCACGAGCGCTTCCGCCATCTGCGCTGGAGTCAGCGTCGGGTTGCGGTCGACGAGGTGCGCGGGCATGCGTGCCTTCCGAGGAGGAAGCGAGACGGGAACGCGCCGTGCAGGCCGGACGGGCAGTCGCGAATCGTCATCGGGATGACCTCACCCGCCTGACCGGCGTACCGTATTCACGGCGCAGGACACTGATCCTAGTCCGCGCGAGAGTTCAGCCCGGCCCCACCAGGGCCGAGAGGAGAGCACCGATGACCTACCCGCTCGACCCGTCCGACAAGTTCCAGGCCTATGCGCATCCGGAGCGGCTCGTGTCGACGGAATGGCTGCAGGCGCAGCTCGACAACGGTGCAGCCTCCCCCGACCTCGTCGTCGTCGAGTCCGACGAGGACGTTCTGCTCTACGAGACCGGGCACATCCCCGGCAGCGTCAAGATCGACTGGCACACCGACCTCAATGATCCGGTCGAGCGCGACTACATCGACGGCGCGGCGTTCGCCCGACTGGTCGGCGGCAAGGGCATCGGCCGTGACACCACGGTCGTCATCTACGGCGACAAGAACAACTGGTGGGCCGCGTACGCGCTCTGGGTCTTCTCGCTCTTCGGTCACGCCGACGTCCGACTCCTCGACGGCGGGCGCGCCAAGTGGGTCGCCGAGGACCGCCCGATGACGACTGACGAGACGAGCGCCCAGCCGGTCGACTATCCGACGGTCGACCGGTCGGACGAGGCGATCCGCGCGTTCCGCGACGACGTGCTGGCGCACCTCGGAAAGCCGCTCATCGACGTGCGGAGCGCCCCCGAGTACACCGGCGAGCGCACCAGCGCGCCGGACTACCCGGAGGAGGGGGCGCTCCGCGGCGGTCACATCCCCTCCGCGGTGAACATCCCCTGGGCAACGGCGGCGAACACCGACGGAACGTTCAAGGACCGCGCCGAGCTCGAGGCGATCTACCGCGACGGCGCTGGTGTCGGCGATGCGGACGAGGTGATCGCGTACTGCCGGATCGGCGAGCGGTCGAGCCACACCTGGTTCGTGCTCCAGCATCTTCTCGGCTACCCGCACGTCCGCAACTACGACGGGTCGTGGACGGAGTGGGGCAGCGCGGTGCGCGTGCCGATCGTGCAGGGCGCGGAGCCCGGCGCCGTACCCGCGCGATGAGCGCGCCATTGCCGGAGGCCCTCGCGGCAACCCGCGATGATTTCCTCGCCCTGTCGAAGCGCGATCGCTTGCAACTGCTCCTGGAGTTCTCCAACGAGCTCCCACCGCTTTCCGAGCGGTACCAGGGGCACGAGGAAGAGCTCGAACGCGTCGAGGAGTGCCAGTCGCCCGTGTTCATCGACGTGACCGTCGGCGAGCCCGCGGACGGACCCGATATCGTGCGCATGGTCGCAACCGCCCCGGCGGAAGCGCCCACCACGCGCGGGTTCGCATCGATCCTCGTGCAGGGCCTGACCGGGCTGCATTCCGCCGAGGTGCTCGCAGTGCCATCCGACTACCCCCTCACGCTGGGCCTCCAGGAGGCCGTGTCCCCGCTTCGCATCCGGGGCATGGTGGGAATGCTCGGTCGGGTGCAGCGACAGGTGCGCGCCCTGGTGAGCTGACCTCAGCGCGACTCGGTCGCCGGTACGACGCGCAGCACCTCGGTCAGCCAGGCGAGGATCCGCGCGTCGAACCAGTCGGCGTCATGGTTCCACAGCTTTGTGTGCCGCGCCGTGTGAGCGATCTCGAGACGCACCAGATCGGGCCGCGCCCCGGCCAACGCGTGCGATGCAGTCGACGGAACGAAACCGTCGTCGTCGCTGTGCAGGATCAGGATGGGGACATCGAGCTCCGCGGACCGCGCCACCATGTCGAGCGACCGAATGTCGACCGGCTCCGCTGCGCCAGCCACCCGGTGCATGAGTCGCGTGCGCAGCAACCACTGCACTCCGGGCAGCACGAACGGTGGCAGCCGGAGCTGCGCGGCCTGCGACCGCAAGACGGTCGCCCAGTCGACGACCGGCGACTCGAGCACCACGCCCTGGATCATCCGCCGGGCGGAGGACCGCAGGAGCGTCTGCAGGACGACGGCCCCGCCCATCGACCACCCCATGAGCACGACGCTGCGACCGCCCGCCTCGGTGATCCAGGTGAGACACGCGTCGATGTCCTCCCACTCCGTGTCGCCGAGCCGATAGCGGCCGTCCCGCGACGCCGGCGCGACGCCGTCGTTTCGCCAGGACGCGAGCAGCACCGAGTACCCGGCGGCACGGAAGACCGGAACCGCACGAATCGTCTCGGCACGAGTGACGCCCCTGCCGTGCACGAGGACCGCCCACGGCGCCGCGGGGTCATCGGCACGCACGACCCAGGCGGGCGCGGCGCCATTCGGTGTCGGAATCGCAACGTCCTCGACCGGCACGTCGAGTTCGCCCGGATGCAGGTAGAACCATCCGCCCCAGCGGACGAAGCGAACACCGCTGAGCGATGCGCCCTGCAGGGCGAGGATCTCCCGCGTCACGGTGTCGGGTGTCGCCGAGATGACGTCACCCACGCGGGCGTGGCCGGAGCCGGCACGGAACCACACGCTGTACCTGCCCGGCAGTTCGGTGTCGGCCGTTCGCGCGAGCGTCAGTGTCCCCCGGGCAAGATCGACCGCGACAAGGGGGACGCGCTCGACCCGCCGCCGATCCGGCGTCACGACAATGCGCGACATCGCCGCGACCAGCACGCCCGCCGCAGCACCGCCTGCCACTGCCCCCGCTCCGATGGCGATCCCGGCGGCGCGTGCGGCGGAGCGCAACGACATCGCGGTCCTCCTGCTCGATCGGCGCGCCGGAACGACGCCGTCGCTCCGCAGAGCCTAATCTGCATTCGTGTCGGAATCCCGAGAAACGGTGCGCGAACCGTCTGCCTTCCTGCGGCTTCGCGAATACCTCACGACCGGGACGCGCCGCGTTGAGACCACGGTGACGGAGATCCCCTCACCGTCACGCGTGGCACCGCATTCGATCGCGCTCGCCGCGGATGTCTCCGGAACAGCCCACGGCGTCGACAGCGATATCGGAACCGGCCGCTTCGTCGCGCTCTTCGACCCGGAGGAACCCGAGGGGTGGGGCGGTCCGTTCCGCGTGGTGAGCTTCGCGCAGGCCCCGCTCGAACCGGAAATCGGCGTCGACGAGTTCGTGGCCGACGTCACCTGGAGCTGGCTCGTCGACGCGTTGGACGCGCATCACGCCGCGTACGGGAGCGCGTCGGGAACCGCCACGAAGATCATCTCCCGCGGATACGGCGAACTCGCAGCGCAGGGGGACGGCGCGCAGCTCGAGCTCCGGGCATCCTGGTCTCCCCTCGACGATGACCTGATCCCGCACGTGCAGGCGTGGGAAGACATTGTCGCGATGCTCGCCGGTCTCCCGCCTGCGTCCGACGGTGTCGCGCTGCTCGCCCCGAGAAGGCTTGCCCGTGACTGACGAATCCAGCGCGGACGCGTCGAGTCGATCCGCCAAGATGGACGTCGTGACCGATCCCGTGCTCGACGCCGTCCATGCTGTCGAGGCGTCGCACGACACGGTGCACGTGATCGCCGACGACGAGGCGTTCCTCCGCGCTGTCGAGCGCCTGTCGAGCGGGACCGGCCCGGTCGCGGTCGACGCGGAGCGAGCAAGCGGATACCGATACTCGCAGCGCGCCTACCTGGTGCAGGTGTACCGCCGCGGAGCGGGATCGTTCCTCTTCGACCCGATCGCGATCTCCTCGTTCGCGCCGCTGCAGGCCGCGATAGCGGACGCGGAGTGGGTGTTTCACGCCGCCAGCCAAGACCTGCCGTGCCTGGCGGAGGTCGGTCTCATCCCATCGAGCATCTTCGACACCGAGCTCGGCGCGCGGCTCGCCGGCCTCCCGCGCGTGGGGCTCGGCGCGGTCGTCGAAGCGCTCCTCGGCGTCCGGCTCGCCAAAGAGCACAGCGCCGCCGACTGGTCCACGAGGCCGCTGCCGCAGTCATGGCTCGTGTACGCGGCGCTCGATGTCGAGCTGCTCGTCGACGTGCGTGATGCCCTCGCCGAGCGGCTTGCCGCATCCGGCAAGCTCGACCTTGCGCGGCAGGAGTTCGATGCCGTGCTGACGCGCGCCCCGAAGCCCCCGCGCGCGGAGCCGTGGCGGCGACTCTCCGGCCTGCACACGCTCCGGGGTCAGCGCGCCCTTGCGATCGCGCGAGAACTGTGGCTCGCGCGCGATGCCTACGCGCAAGAGATCGATGTCGCCCCCGGTCGCACCATCCCGGACGCGTCGATCCTCGCCGCCGCAGCAGCGAGCCCAGCGTCGCAGCGTGAGCTCGCATCGATGAAGGCATTCTCTGGCCGTGCGAGCCGGAGCCAGATCGAACGCTGGTGGGCCGCGGTCGAGGCCGGGCGCACGACCACAGACCTGCCGAAGCTTCGGGGCGGAGGCGAGCCGGGCCTCCCGCCCGCACGCTCGTGGGCCGACCGCAATCCGGCGGCGGACCGCCGATACAAAGCTGCCCGCGCAGCGGTCGTGGAACACGCAAGCGACCTCGACCTGCCGGTCGAGAACCTGCTCACGCCGGACACGCTTCGACAGGTGGCGTGGGAGCCGCCACAGCCGCTCTCCGTCACAGCCATCGCAGCGGCGCTCGCCGATGCGGGCGCGCGCCCGTGGCAGATCGCCGAGACCGCGGAACGCATCACTTCCGCATTTGTTGCAGCCGAACAGGCGCCTCCCGTGAACCCCGCTTCGGAGTCGTAGGAACCACCCAAGCGGTTCGACGCCGCACAGGAGGCTGGCCTAGCGTCGAGCGCGTCGGGAATCCGACCGCTGATCGATGAGGATCTGGAGGCTCCACAGTGCCCAAAGCATCAGACGTCGTCTTCGTAGACGGAGTCCGCACCCCGTTCGGCCGTGCCGGTGAGAAGGGGGTGTACTGGACCACCCGCGCGGACGACCTCGCGGTGCACGCGATGCGCGGGCTGCTCGATCGCAATGCGTTCGATCGCGCAGCCGTCGACGACGTCGCCGTCGCGGCCACCACGCAACAGGGTGACCAGGGGCTGACGCTCGGCCGCACCGTGGGCATGCTCGCGGGCCTCCCGAAGAGCGTCCCGGGATACGCGATCGACCGCATGTGCGCGGGCGCGATGACCAGCGTGACCACGCTTGCCGGGGCGATCGCCTTCGGAGCCGCCGACATCGCGATCGCCGGCGGCGTCGAGCACATGGGACGCCACCCGATGGGTTTCGGCGCCGACCCGAACCCGCGCTTCGTCGCGGAGCGCATGGTGAACGCCGACGCACTCGTGATGGGCAAGACCGCCGAGCGGCTGCACGACCGGTTCCCCGACATCACGAAGGACCGCGCGGACGCGTACGCCGTCCAGTCGCAGCAGCGGTACGCCGCCGCGTGGGCGGCCGGGAAACTGCAGCCCGACCTCATCCCCGTCGAGGTGAAGACCGCGACCGGCTGGGATCTCGTCACCAAGGACGAGCCACCGCGCCCCGAGACCACCCTGGAGGCGCTGGCCGCGTTGAAGACGCCCTTCCGGCCCCACGGACGGGTCACCGCCGGCAACGCCGCGGGCCTGAACGACGGAGCGACCATGAGCCTCCTCGCCTCGACGGACGCCGCGAAGCAGCACGGCCTCCCGACGAAGATGCGGCTCGTCTCGTTCGCCTTCGCCGGCGTCGACCCCGAGGTGATGGGGATCGGACCGGTGCCTGCGACCGAGAAGGCCCTCGCCAAGGCAGGGCTGTCCATCGATGACATCGGGCTCTTCGAGATCAACGAGGCATTCGCCGTGCAGGTTCTCGCGTTCCTCGACCATTACGGCATCCCGCAGGACTCGACGAAAGTCAACCCGTGGGGCGGCGCGATCGCGGTCGGACATCCGCTGGCCTCGAGCGGCGTCCGCCTCATGACGCAGCTCGCCGCGCAGTTCGCCGACCACCCCGAGGTCCGCTACGGCATCACCACCATGTGCATCGGTCTCGGCCAGGGCGGCACGGTGATCTGGGAGAACCCGAACTACTCCGCGTCCGCAGCGCGGGCAGCACGAAAGGCGGCGTGAGCATGACCACGATCGATCAGCACGCATCGGCTCGGCTCGAGGCGCTGAGCGCGGACGAAGTCGTCACCCACTCCTACGTCAAGCACGTGCCGATGCCGAGCGGCGGGACGCTCGCACTCATCACCCTCGACAACGGCAAGGACTACAAGCGGCCGAACTCCCTCGGCCCGCGAACCCTGCTGGAGCTCTCCGCAGCGCTCGACGCGATCCGCGCCGACGCCGCCGCAGGACGCGTGCAGGCCGCAGCGATCACCGGCAAGGAGTACTGCCTCGCGGCAGGCGCCGACCTGTCCCAGGCGAGCACTGTCCCCGACCGGGAGACCGCGCTCGCGCTCGCGCAGCTCGGACACGCGACGCTTCGGAAGCTCGGTGATCTCGGTGTGCCGTCGTTCGCGTTCGTGAACGGCATCGCGCTCGGAGGAGGCCTCGAGGTCGCCCTGCACTGCACCTACCGCGCGTTCTCGTCGGCGGCGCAAGGCATCGGCCTGCCCGAGGTGTTCATCGGCCTCGTGCCGGGCTGGGGTGGCGCGACGCTGCTCCCCCGTCTGATCGGGCCCGAGCGCGCGCTCCGCGTCATCATCGAGAACCCACTGAAGAACAACCGACTCCTCGACGGTCCGGCAGCTGTCGAGCTCGGCGTCGGTGACAGACTCATCGACTCGGTCATGTTCCTGCCGGATGCGATCAAGTGGGCCGACCGTGTCGTCACCGGCGCGGAGAAGGTCGACCGGCCGCACACCCCTGGCGCCCTTCAGAAGGCCGCGTGGGGCACCGTCGTGAAAGTGGCTCGGTCCCAAGTCGCGGCGAAGATCGGTACCGTCTCGAAGTCACCGTTCCGCGCGCTCGACCTGGTCGCTGCCGCGAAGAGCGGGTCGCTCGACGAGCGATTCGCGGACGAGGACGACGCACTCGCCGATCTGATCGCCGGAGACCAGTTCGCGGCGTCGATGTACGCGTTCGACCTCGTCCAGAAGCGGGCGCGCAAGCCGGTGGGAGCGCCGGAGGCCGCGCCCAAACCGATCACGAAGGTCGGGGTGCTCGGCGCCGGGCTCATGGCATCGCAGTTCGCGCTGCTGTTCGCACGCCGCCTCGGCGTGCCGGTCGTGATCACCGACATCGACCAAGCCCGCGTCGACGCGGGGGTCGCTCGCATTCATCAGTCGATCGACGACCTGCTCGCCAAGCGCCGGGTCTCCCCCGACGACGCCAACCGGATTCGCGCGCTCGTGTCCGGGTCGGTGTCGTACGACGCCTTCGCGGACGCGGACTGGGTCATCGAGGCGGTGTTCGAGGAGCTCTCGGTCAAACAGGTGGTGTTCCGCAACATCGAGCGGGTGATCGCACCGGACGCCATCCTCGCGACGAACACCTCCTCGCTCTCCGTCGACGCGATGGCGTCAGTCCTCGCGAACCCGGAGCGTCTCATCGGGTTCCACTTCTTCAACCCGGTCGCGGTCATGCCTCTGGTGGAGGTCGTTCGGGCCTCCGCATCGTCCGACGAGGCGATCGCGACAGGGCTGGCGGTCGCGAAGCAGCTGAAGAAGACCGCGATCGTGACCGCCGACCAGCCAGGGTTCGTCGTGAACCGCGTGCTCGCACGCGTGCTCGGCATTGCGATGGAGGGCGTGGAACAGGGCACGCCGTTTGAGACCGTCGCCGAGGGCGCGGCCCCGCTCGGCCTGCCGATGTCACCGTTCGAGCTGCTCGAACTCGTCGGCCTCCCGGTCGGCGCGCACGTGCTCGACTCGCACCACGCCGCGTGGCCGGAGCGGTTCTATCCCGGCACCGGTCTCGCGCGGCTCGCCGAGTTCGGGCACATCCTGCAGCGCGACAAGAAGGGCGCTGTCACGGGATACGACCCGGCAGCCGTGAAGCTCGTCGCACCGGCGAAGAAGGACGCGCGACCGGTGGATGCTGACGCCATGCGTCGGCGTTTCGAGGACGCGCTTGCCGACGAACTTCACCGCATGCTCGAGGACCGAGTCGTCGAACACGTCGAGGAGATCGATCTTGGGCTGATCCTCGGCGCGGGGTACCCATTCCAGGCCGGGGGCATCAGCCCCTACCTCGACCGAACCGGCGCCTCCGAGCGCGTGTTCGGCGGCACGTTCCACGACCCGAAGATCGTGGGGCCAGCCTCCCGGTAAGGCTGCAGGCTGGGCGCTCGTCTCGCAGGTCGGGACGAGCGCCCAACCTATTCCCGCGGTTCGGGCGCCGGGCGCTCGCCTCCGGGGGCCCGACGAGCGCCCAACGCTGTTCCCGCGGTTCGGCTCGGCACTCCGACGCCTGCGCCCGAGGTAGGCGCACTCCCTCGACCTGCCGCCGGTCAGGCTTGGAGGCGGCACTCCCTCGTCCCGCCGCCGGTCAGGCTCGGGCCGAGGCCGGTCGCTCGCGCGTCGACGCGGGTTTCGCCTGTGGCAGCTTCGTGCCCACGACCTGGTCGATGACGTCGCGCGCGATCGCCTGCGCGGAGAGTCCGACCTGATCGAGGATCTGACTCCGCGAGGCATGGTCGATGAACGCGTCCGGCAGGCCGAGCTCGTTCACGCCGGTGTCAACGCCGGCCGCACGGAGGTCTTGCCGCAGGCGCGTGCCGATCCCGCCGACACGGACGCCGTCCTCGATCGTGATCACGAGACGGTGCTCGCGGGCGAGCTCGGTCAAGGAGGTCGGCACGGGAACGACCCATCGCGGGTCGGCGACGGTCACGCCGATGCCCTGCGCCTCCAGGAGCCCGGCTGCTTCCAACGCGATCGTCGTCATTGGGCCGACAGCGACGATCAGGACGTCAGGAGCGAGATCATCAGGAGTCTCCTCCGACGCTGCGGAGCCGCCTGATCGGGCACCGGAGGGCTCGTGCAGGATCTCGACCCCGTCCTCGAGTCGCCGTACGGCCGGGATGTCCGGACCGACGGCGCCCTTTGGATAGCGGACGACGGTCGGGGCATCGGTAACCGCGAGCGCTTCAGCGAACTCCTCGCGCAACGTCGTCGCGTCGCGCGGCGCTGCGATTCGGATCCCCGGCACGACCTGGAGGATCGCCAGATCCCACATCCCGTGATGACTCGGGCCGTCGGGACCGGTGATCCCGGCCCGATCGAGCACGAACGTCACGCCCGCCTTATGCAGCGCCACATCCATCAGGACCTGGTCAAAGGCGCGGTTGATGAACGTTGCGTACAGCGCGACGACGGGGTGCATGCCGCCATAGGCAAGGCCGGCCGCAGTGGTTACGGCGTGCTGCTCGGCGATGCCGACGTCGTAGACGCGGTCGGGGTGGCGATCCTGGAACCGATGAAGACCGGTCGGCCGGAGCATCGCCGCAGTGATCGCCACGATCCGGGGGTCGCGGTCGCCAGCCTGCGCGAGCGCCTCGGCGAAGACATCGGTCCACGTCGCAGCGTTCGAGGCTTCCAACGACTCGCCCGTCTCCGGGTCGATGTGGCCGACCGCGTGGAACTGGTCGGCGGTGTCTCGGAGCGCGGGCTCGAAACCGTGGCCCTTCTCCGTGATGGCGTGCACGATCACCGGAGCGCCGTAGTCGCGCGCCTGCCGGAGCGCAGCCTCCATTGCGCGCTCGTCGTGCCCGTCCACCGGGCCGATGTACTTGATGTCGAGGTTCGAATACAGCGCCTCGTTGTTCGCGAACCGGCTCAGGAACCCATGCAGCCCACCGCGCATGCCGCGATAGACGGCCCGGCCCGGCGCTCCGAAGTGATCGGCGAAGTCGCGGGTCTTCTCGTAGAGCTCCCGGTATTCGCGCCGCGTGCGCACCGAGTTGAGGAACCGGGCCATCCCGCCAATCGTCGGGGCATACGACCGCCCGTTGTCGTTGACGATGATGACGAGCCGACGGTCGTTGCCGTCCGAGATGTTGTTGAGCGCCTCCCACGTCATGCCACCGGTGAGCGCACCGTCCCCGACGACCGCGACCACGGTCCGGTCCGACTGCCCCGTCGCGTGAAACGCGCGCGAGATCCCGTCTGCCCACGACAGCGACGACGACGCATGCGAGGACTCGACGATGTCGTGCTTCGACTCGGAGCGCTGCGGGTACCCGGCGATGCCACCGCGGGTTCGCAGGGCACTGAAGTCCTGGCGACCGGTGACGAGCTTGTGGACGTACGACTGATGGCCCGTGTCGAAGATGAACGGATCGTTCGGCGAATCGAAGACTCGGTGCATCGCAAGGGTGAGTTCGACAACGCCGAGATTCGGGCCGAGGTGGCCCCCGGTCTTCGCGACTTCCGACACCAGGAACCGACGAATCTCAGCAGCAAGCTGATCCATCTGCGAGTCCGAGAGGCGTTTCAGATCCTCCGGCGATCGAACGCTGGCGAGCAGGCTCACGGGCACTCCTTTCGACTCGCGAAGGTTCAGTGTATGCGTCGGTTCCGACTGGAGTTCGGAGGCAGCGCGCGGGTGGAGGGGTACGTCGAGGCCCGAATTCGGCGCCACCACGACGGACAGGAGGCGCGACGTACGCTGACGCCGCGCCTCCTGGATCCGGAACGCAGTGGGACCGAGTGCGATCCGCTGATCAGACGAGCGATCGGAGCACGTACTGCAGGATTCCGCCGTTGCGGTAGTAGTCGGCTTCACCGGGGGTGTCGATCCGAACGACCGCGTCGAATTCGATCGGCTGCTTGCCCTCGGCCGAGTGTTCGGTCGGTTCGGCGACGACGTGCACGGTCTTCGGGGTCGCGCCCTCGTTCAGCGCGGTGAGGCCGCTGATCGACACCCGTTCGGTGCCGTCGAGCCCGAGCGAATCTGCGGATTCTCCTGCCGGGAACTGCAGCGGCACGACACCCATGCCGATGAGGTTCGACCGGTGGATGCGCTCGAAGCTCTCCGCGATGACCGCCTTCACGCCGAGGAGGCTCGTCCCCTTCGCCGCCCAGTCGCGTGACGAGCCGGACCCGTATTCCTTGCCGCCGAAGATGACGAGGGGAATGCCCTGCTCCTGGTAGTGCATCGACGCGTCGTAGATGAACGACTCGTCGCCGCCGCCGGTCGTGAAGTCGCGGGTGTAGCCGCCTTCAACGCCATCGAGGAGCAGGTTCTTCAGCCGGATGTTCGCGAACGTCCCACGGATCATGACCTCGTGGTTGCCGCGGCGGGAGCCGTAGGAGTTGAAGTCCTTCCGGTCCACGCCGTGCTCGGCGAGGTAGTAGCCGGCGGGGCTGTCCGCTTTGATCGATCCGGCCGGCGAGATGTGATCCGTCGTCACCGAGTCGCCGAGCTTGGCGAGGACGCGTGCACCCGCGATGTCGGACACGGCGTCCGGTTCGATCGCCATGCCCTCGAAGTACGGCGGCTTCCGCACGTAGGTGGACTCTGCGTTCCATTCGAACGTGTCGCCGGTCGGCGTGGGCAGGTTCTGCCAGCGCTCGTCACCCGCGAAGACGGATGCGTACTCGTGCGTGAACATCTCGGTCTCGATCGAGGAATCGATCACCTTCTGGACCTCATCCGCGTCGGGCCAGATGTCCTTGAGGAACACCGCATTGCCGTCGGTGTCGGTGCCGAGGGCGTCCGTGTCGAAGTCGAAGTGCATCGATCCGGCCAGCGCATACGCGATGACGAGCGGGGGGCTCGCGAGGTAGTTCATCTTGACGTCGGGGTTGATGCGCCCCTCGAAGTTCCGGTTCCCGGACAGGACCGCGGTGACCGCCAGGTCGTTGTCCTGTACCGCCTTGGAGATCTCGTCCGGGAGCGGCCCCGAGTTGCCGATGCAGGTGGTGCAGCCATAGCCGACCGTGTAGAACCCGAGGTCCTCCAGGTACTTCGTCAGACCGGCCTTCTCGTAGTAGTCGGTCACGACCTTCGAGCCCGGAGCAAGCGTGGTCTTGACCCACGGCTTGGCCTTGAGACCCTTCTGGGCAGCGTTCCGAGCGAGGATGCCGGCCGCCATCATCACCGACGGGTTCGACGTGTTCGTGCAGGAGGTGATCGCTGCGATCGCAACGGCGCCATGGTCGATCGTGAACGGGTCGGCGCCGTCCATCGCGACCTTCGTGGGCTGCGAGAGCTTCGCGGGTGCGCTCGCCACGAACTCGCGTTCCTGATGCGGAGCGCCGTTGGTGGAACCGACCGCGATCGGGTCGGACGCCGGGAAGGTGTCCTCGACCGCCTCGTCGACGTCTGTGTGCGGGCCCGGCTTCGCGTAGTTCGCCAGGTCGGCTTCGAACTGGTTCTTCGCGTGGGTGAGCTCGATCCGGTCCTGCGGGCGCTTCGGCCCGGAGATCGACGGAACGACCGTCGACAGATCCAGTTCGAGGTACTCCGAGTAGTTCGGGTTCGCGCTCGGGTCGTGCCACAGGCCCTGCGCCTTGGCGTACGCCTCCACGAGCTCGACCTGGGATGCCTCACGTCCGGTGAACCGCAGGTAGTCCAGCGTCACATCGTCGATCGGGAAGATTGCCGCCGTCGAGCCGAACTCGGGGCTCATGTTGCCGATCGTCGCGCGGTTGGCGAGGGGAACCTCCGCCACACCCTCGCCGTAGAACTCGACGAACTTGCCGACAACGCCGTGCTTGCGCAGCATCTGCGTGATGGTGAGCACGACATCCGTCGCCGTGACGCCGGCCGGGATCGATCCGGAGAGCTTGAAACCGACGACCTTCGGAATCAGCATGGAGACCGGCTGGCCGAGCATCGCAGCCTCGGCCTCGATACCGCCGACACCCCATCCGAGCACCCCCAGCCCGTTCACCATCGTGGTGTGCGAGTCGGTTCCGACGAGCGTGTCCGGGTAGGCGAACCGCTCACCGTCGACGTCACGCGTGTAGACCACGCGAGCCAGGTACTCGATGTTGACCTGGTGCACGATCCCGGTACCCGGGGGCACCACCTTGAAGTCTTCGAACGCCGTCTGGCCCCACCGCAGGAACTGGTAGCGCTCGCCGTTGCGCTCGTACTCGATGTCCGTGTTGATGCGAAGCGCATCCTCGCGCCCGAACAGGTCGGCGATGACGGAATGGTCGATCACGAGCTCAGCAGGCGAGAGCGGATTGATCTTCGTCGGGTCGCCCCCGAGGTCGGCCATCGCCTCTCGCATGGTGGCGAGGTCGACGATGCACGGCACACCGGTGAAGTCCTGCATCACGACGCGGGCGGGCGTGAACTGGATCTCGGTGTCGGGCTCGGCCTCAGGCTGCCACGAGCCGAGCGCACGGATCTGCGCCTCCGTGACGTTCGCGCCGTCTTCCGTCCGCAGCAGATTCTCCAGCAGCACCTTCAGGCTGTACGGAAGCTTCTCAGCGCCGGGGACGGCACCGATGCGATGGATCGCATAGTCGGCACCCCCGACTGAGAGCGTGTCCTTCGAGCCAAAGCTGTCCGGGTTCGGCTTGTTCACCGCGGCCTCCTCCTGCATGCAGCGTCAGCGCTGCTCATCGTCGTTTCGTCCGTGCCTGACCCTGGCGGTCGGGCGCATCGCGCTGCCCGTCGAGCGGCCGTTGTGGCCACCCTGCCAGCACCGCCAGCCTAATTCCCGCGATGCACTGCTGCCGCGCAAATTATCTTGATGTCAAGATAGATGCTACACGTGCTCAGACCCAGGGCGGCAGCGCGCGTGTGTCGTGGTGCAGCTTTGGCGGGCGTCAGCGCGACGGGCGAACAGCACTGCGGCAGAGCAGCCAAGTCACCCAGAGCACTCCTGCGTAGAGGGGCACGCCGGTGATGAGTTTGATCGCGGCGAGCGTCTCGACCTGCGCGCTCACGTAGAGCGGCACCTCGATTGCGAGCCGGACCGCGAAGAGTCCGACCCACAGCCAGGTCGCGACGAGCGGAGCCTGGCGAACTGACGCTGAACCCGACGGTGTGGAGGCTCCGCCGGTCTCCTGCGCGATCGCGGCTCTGATGAGACCCACGATGACGTCGATGAGGGGCCGACGAACAGCGACGGAGACAAGGAGCACCGCCAGGCACACGGCGTTCACCACGATGCCTGGGAGAAAGTTCGACTCCGGCTTCCCCGTGATCAGTGCGAGGCCCGCGGAGAGCGCGACTCCGACGAGCCCCGCGATCCCCGACGTGGGCGATTGTCGCTGAATGATCCGGACAACGACGAAGATCACCGCGAGGACCACCGGCGCGAGCACGCTCGGCACCAGCGCACGAGTGACCGTGAACACCACCAGGAATCCGAACCCCGGCAGGATCGACTCGACGAGGCCGCGCACGCCGCCGAGCGCCGACATGAGCGCGGAGCCGGACGGACGCTCGCCCGGTGCGACCTGGGCGATTCCGGAGCGCAGCGCAGCGGCCCGGAATTGATCGACGCCGCGCGCCGGCCCAGACTGCGCCGATGTGGACGGCAATTCAGGGATGGCCTTCGTCTCGGCGGTCGAGGTCTCGTCGAAGTCCGGGTCGGGGGCTGGTCTCATCGATGCATCCGTCAGATGGCGGTCGTCGGCGCCGTCGGCGGCATGTGCAGCGGGATGAGGTCACGCGGTGGCATCGGCGCCGTTCCACGAGCCACCACCACTGACCGGAACAGCTCCTCGATCGCACCCGCCTGCTCCGGGTCATCGGCAGCCGGGCCCGCGATCACGCCCCGCAGGAACCATCGCGGACCATCGACGCCGATGAAGCGCGCAGCCCGGGTTTCGTTCGTGATTCCGTCTTCCCCGATGACGGGCACGCGGGCACGCAATTCCGGACCGAGCGGGCCGTCGACATCGGAAACCGCGCCTCCCTGCATACGGATCTGCTCGGCGATCTGCTCGCGGATCTCGTGCCAGAGGCCGGTCGAGCGCGGCGCGGCGAACGGTTGGACCTGCAGGGTCGACCCCTCGAAGTCCAGGCCGACGGCGACAACACGCTGCGAGCCTTCCTCGACCTCGAGGCGGAGATGAAGCCCCTCGCGCGGGAGGATCTTCACGCCACCGAGATCGACATACGGACGCGCGGCGGATGCTTCGGTCTCGTCGAGTGGACCACGATCGGCGCGATCGTCCGGCGCCGACTTCGCCGTCGAGACACGATCGATCTCTTCGACGAGCTCCTGATCGGCCTCGAGCGCGAGATCGATCTCCGGCGCCGGTTCGACCGCCTCGATCTCATTCGTGGTCTCGCTCTGGTCGGGCGCGTCTGCACCGCGCTTGCGTCGTCCGAACATCAGCGCTGTGTTCCTTCCTCAGATTCGGCAGCATGAGAACCCGGCACCGAGATCGACTCCGCCGATCCGGACGCCGGCACCACGTGCTCGGTGCGGTATCCCGACGAGCCAAACCCCCCGATGCCGCGAACGCTCTCGGGAAGCGCGTCCACCTGCACGAACCGCACGACCGGCACTGGCATGACGATCAGCTGCGCGATGCGATCGCCCGCTGAAACGGCGTACGGCTCGGTTCGGTCCGTGTTGAGTAGGGCGACTTTGATCTCACCGCGGTAGCCAGCGTCCACGGTGCCCGGTGCGTTGACGATGGTGATGCCGTGCTTTGCCGCAAGGCCGCTCCGTGGCACGACGAACGCCGCGAACCCCTCGGGCAACGCGATGCGGAGTCCGGTCCCTACGAGCCGTCGCTCGCCCGGTGCCAGCTCAAACGCTTCCGTCGACACCAGGTCGGCGCCGGCATCCCCCGGATGCGCATAGGCGGGCTCGCTGGCTCCGGTCCAGAGCACGTCAACGGGGTGGGTCACCGTTCGAGGGTAGTGCACGAGTCGTGATCGAATAGTGATGTGCGCATCGAAAACCGCCCCCCCCCTCCGCCTCCACAGGAGGACGTGATGCAATGAGCGCCGTGTCCTCGTACCGTGAACGCCTCTGGGCTCCGCCGCTCCTCTACGTCGCGACCGCGATGGTGATTCCGGCGAGCCTGCTCGTCTTCCTGCCAATCAACTCGACCGTCGGCGAAATCGTCGCCGCCTGCATGGAAGCGGCGGTCCTCGTGCTGCTGTGGGTGCTCGCACCCACGATCGAGGTCACGCCGGACGAGTTCCGCGCCGGCCGTGCGCATCTTCCCCGCGAGTACGTCGGAAGCGTCACGGCGTATACCGGCGCTGAGGCGACGACGCAGCGCGGCCCGAAGCTCGACGCCCGCGCATGGACCTTGTTCCGTGGCTACGTCCAAGGCGTCGTCAAGGTCGAACTCACCGATCCTGAGGACCCGACTCCCTATTGGCTCGTGTCCGTTCGACACCCCGAGCGCGTCGTGGAGGCGCTGCAGCCGCGAAGCGCAGGCTGAGGCGCGGTACCGGCGCCAACCGCAGCCGAACCGGATGACGAACGGCCGGCCTCCCGAAGGAGACCGGCCGTTTCCCTGCCCGCGCGTTGCGTCTCAGAGTGCAGCGCACTCCGCACAGACCGGACCGAGCTTCGACTCGTGGTCGAGCTGCGAGCGGTGCTTCACCAGGAAGCATTCGACGCACGTGAACTCGTCGACCTGCGGAGGAAGAACGACGACGTCGAGGTCGACGTCGGAGAGATCCTGTCCGGCGAGCTCGAAGCTGCCGGGGTTGTCCGTATCGTCGTCGACGACTCCCGACATCTTGTCGGGCACGCGCTCCTTGAGGGCCTCGATCGATTCGGAGTCCGAATCGTCGGTCTTCCGGGGGGCGTCGTAATCGGTGGCCATGCCCATCCATCTCTAGTAATGCGGGGTCGTCGCCGGAATCGGCGGCGACAGTCTGCATCACCCGCCTACGAATCGCAAACCGCTCATCCTGATAACTTCACGAGGCCAGATCGGCCACCTCGAGCGGGCACTCGACGGCGAGTGACAGCGGTGCAACCCACGTGCGGTGACGAGTATTCCTGCATCGGTCGAACAATCGTCCATGGCCGCGCCCGATGGCGAAACTCACGGCACGCCCGTGCGCCTCCCGCTCCTCGGGCGATCGGCGGCGCATACTCCCTGCAGTACGCACGCACGACCGTACGCACGCAACGGAGGGCGGACAGATGCAGGACGTGAGAGTCATCGGCGTCGAATCGGGAGCGCTGTTGCTCGCGAACGACACGGGGAGCGAGTTCCGCCTGCCGGTCACCTCGACGCTGACGGGGCACATCCGGAAGGCCGGCACCGACGGTCAGCCGCACAGACGCATCTCCCCGAAGGATGTGCAGGCGCGGATCCGCGCCGGCGCGAGCGCTGAGCAGGTCGCCGCAGCCATGGAGATCGACACCGAGTACGTCCGACGGTACGAGGGCCCGGTCCTCGCCGAACGCGCCTTCATCCTCGACGCGGCGCAGCGCGTCCGCGTGCATCCCGATGGCGAGCGGTCAGACACCTTCGGCGCCGACATCACGGCACGCTTGGAAGACGGCGGCGCCGCGGACATCCGCTGGGAGGCGTGGAAGGACCCGGAGACGGGCTGGCGGGTGCAGGTCCACTACCGTGCAGCCGAGGTCGACCACGACGCCCAGTGGACGTTTGAACCGAAGACTGCCGCGCTGACGGCGCTGAACGACGATGCGAACCGTCTCTCGGACGCACCCGATGAAGGGATCACGCCGCGGCTGCGCGCCGTCGAGTTCGAACACGCGGAGGCGGATGATCACGACACGACGCACTTCGATTCTGGTGCGTTCCGCGTCGAGCCGGTGGACGACCGTGTGACAGACCCCGACCTCCACGAGCGCCCGGCACTCCGACCAGCGTTGCCGAGAATCGGAATGCCGCCGGTGGTGGACCGCGCGCCCGGCAACGAGACGGCCGACCTGCTCGAGGCACTCCGCCGCCGCCGAGGCGAGCGTGAGAGCGCCGCGTTCGGAACGGAGACCGCGTCCGACGAGCAGACGCCGCAGGAGCCGCAGCGCGCTCGTCCGATGTCGGTGGTCGAGATGACGCTCGACCCCTTCGACGACGACACACAGACCGTGCACGGTGACACCGCACCCCAGCGGCCCGTGCCGGCCGACCTTCCGGCGACCGATCGGCGCGGCGAGACGGACGCTGACCAGCAGCGCGCGTCGCGGCCGAAGCGCGGCCGCAGATCGATGCCGAGCTGGGACGAGATCGTCTTCGGCACGCGGTCGGACGACGACCTGGCCTAGCCGCGCGAGAACCCGGCGGCCAACCGGAGCGGCACAAACAGTTCGTCGTCGGTCAACCCTCCGTGCTGACCGACCATCCGCGGAACGACCGCGCCCGGAGGCAGTGCCCGATCGTCGTTGAACGCCCACGTGCCGCGCGCGACGATGACGACGTCGCCGAAGCGGTCGCGGAGCTCGGGCCGCACGATGCCGAACCAGCCGGCTTCGGCCGCCTGCTCGAACGTCGCGACGAACGCGGCCTTGCCGAGTGATGCCTGGAATGCCTCCGCAACGCGCGGGGCGTCAGCACGCTCGTGCAGGGTCAGTTGGCGCGCTCTCGGGTCGCCGGCCACGCCGCGGACTGCGTCGAGCGTGTCGGCGTCGAGTGCGATGTTCGCCGACTCGGGCACGTCGAGGATGCCGTGGTCGGCGGTCACGAGAACACCGGCGTCCGGAACGACGCTGCTCGCGAGCACCGCAAGCGCTGCGTCGACGGTCTCGAGCGCCGCTGTCCAACGGTCCGACTGCCAGCCGTGCCGGTGCGCGATCGCATCGAGCTCGGGAATATAGAGGTATACGAGGTGGCGACCCGCCTCCGCCACAACACGGGCAGCGGCTGCGACGCGGTCCTCGATGCGCTCCGCCTCGACGTATCGCGCTCCGGCGAGCACCGACCGGGTGAACCCCGAGGACCGGTACCGCGATGGGCCGACGGCGACCGCGTCGACGCCGAGGGCAGTCGCCGTCTCGAAGAGCGTCTCGGTAGCGAGCCAGCCCTCCGGCACTCGATCGTTCCAGCCGGACAGCATGTTCACGACGTCGTGGCGCTCGTCCACCCAGCCGCTGTAGCCGACCACGCCGTGCTCGCCGGGCGAGCGACCGGTGCTGAGACTGGTCAGCGCGGCCGCCGTCGTCGTGGGAAACCCGGTCCGGAGGCGCCTCCCGCTCTCCGTCAGGAATCGCGCGTGCCCGCGCCGGGCCGCGAGCGCGTTCGCGCCCAGACCGTCGACGACGACCACGACGCACGAGCGGACGTCGGGGAGCGCGATGCGCCCGCGGAGCGCGACGCGTTCGAGCCACTCGTCGTCCACAGCGCCGAGGGCACGGAGCGCGCTCGGGAGCACGTCGGCGAGGTTCGCTGCGTCCTGCTGCAGCGTCGGTACGCTTGGAGCCATCTCGGCCAGTCTTCCAGATGCGCATCTCCCGACTGCACAGGGCGGCCGACCGGAAAGGGCACATGGCGCGCACGGACACCGTCGGCGTTCCCGATGGGGAGCGGATCGAGGACGTCGACCTCTCCGAGGAGATGCAGGGCTCGTTCCTGGAATACGCCTATTCGGTGATCTACTCGCGGGCCTTGCCGGATGCGCGCGACGGTCTGAAACCGGTCCAACGTCGGATTCTGTACCAGATGGCCGAGATGGGGCTGCGCCCCGATCGCGGGCATGTGAAGAGCGCCCGCGTGACTGGCGAGGTGATGGGCAAGCTGCACCCCCATGGCGACGGAGCGATCTACGACGCCCTGGTCCGCATGGCGCAGGACTTCACGATGCGCGTTCCGCTCATCGACGGGCACGGCAACTTCGGGTCCCTCGACGATGGCCCGGCGGCGGCACGGTATACCGAGGCGCGCCTCGCAGAGCCGTCGATGGCGATGACCGAAGGCCTCGGTGAGGACGTCGTCGACTTCGTTCCGAACTACGACAACCAGCTCATGCAGCCGGGCGTCCTGCCCGCCGCGATTCCGAATCTGCTGGTCAACGGCGCGTCGGGAATCGCCGTCGGCATGGCAACGAACATGCCGCCGCACAACCTGGGTGAGGTCGTCGAAGCGGCGAAGCACCTCCTGCAGCACCCGGACGCCACGCTCGAGGAGCTCATGGAGTTCATCCCCGGTCCTGACCTTCCGTCAGGGGGCACGATCGTCGGCCTCTCCGGTGTTCGCGACGCATACGCGTCCGGACGCGGCAGCTTCCGCACCAGGGCGAAGACGAGCATCGAGAGCCTGACTCCTCGGAAAACGGGCATCATCGTCACGGAGCTGCCCTATCTTGTCGGGCCCGAGCGGGTGATCGAGAAGATCAAGGACGGTGTCCAAGCGAAGAAGCTCGCGGGGATCGCGGACGTGACCGACCTCACGGACCGGAACCACGGCCTCCGACTCGTCATCGGCATCAAGTCGGGCTTCAATCCGAGCGCGGTGCTCGAGCAGCTCTACCGCCACACGCCGCTGGAAGAGGGCTTCGGCATCAACAACGTCGCGCTCGTCGACGGAAGCCCGCGAACACTCGGCCTGCGCGATCTGCTCGACGTGTACGTGCGGCACCGTCTCGACGTCGTCACCCGTCGCTCGCGCTATCGCCTTGCTCGACGTCGCGAACGACTCCATCTGGTTGAGGGGCTCCTCATCGCCATCCTCGACATCGACGAGGTGATCGACGTCATCCGCTCCTCAGATGACGCAGACGCAGCCCGCGGTCGCCTGCAGCAGGTCTTCGACCTGTCCGAGGTGCAGGCCGAATACATCCTCGAGCTCCGGCTCCGCCGTTTGACGAAGTTCTCACGGATCGAACTGGAGTCCGAGCGCGATGCACTGCAGGCGGAGATCGCAGCACTGGAGGCGCTCCTCGCCTCGGATGCGTCGCTGCGGCACCAGGTCGCCGTCGAACTGTCCGACGTTGCCGAGCGCTTCGGCACGCCACGCCGGACCCTGCTCACCGAGGCCGACGCTCCAGTCCGCGGCGGCCGGAAGGCCGCTGCCGACCCGGCGGACCTGCAGATCGCCGATGCCCCGTGCCGCCTTCTGTTGTCAACGACCGGTCGTCTCGTTCGCGTCGATCTTCCGCCGCAGGACGACTCCGTCGAACAGAGCCGTGCCGTACGCGCGCCGCGGCGCACCAAGCACGACGCGGTTCGATCGTCGGTGCTGGCGTCGACGCGAGCGTCGGTGGGCGCGCTGACCTCCGCTGGCCGTGTCGTGCGCTTTTCACCGGTGGACGTCCCCGCGGTGCCGCCGGCCGCTGTCCGGCTCGATGCCGGGGTTCGTGCGGTCGAGTATCTCGGGCTGACGTCCGCGGAAACCGTCGTCGCCCTGGTCGAGTTCACGACGGAGACGCCGCTCGCGATCGGCACGGCCCAGGGGGTGGTCAAACGCGTTGTTCCAGGCCCGTGGCCGGACAAGCCGGACTTTCCGGTCGTCAGCCTCAAAGCCGGAGATCACGTCGTCGGCGCCGCTCCCGCCCGGGACGACACGGACCTGATCTTCGTCGCCTCCAACGCGCAGCTCCTGCGGTTCCCCGCGTCGGCCGTCCGACCGCAGGGGCTCCCGGCCGGGGGCATGAGCGGCATGTCGCTCGCCGGTGGCGCTTCCGTGATCTGGTTCGGAGCGGTCGCCCCTGATGCCGATGAACCGATCGTTGTGACGGTCTCCAGTTCGTCGTCAACGCTCGCCGGAACCGACCCTGGTCGCGCCAAACTGTCCGCCTTGGCCGAGTTCCCTCGGAAAGGTCGCGCCACCCAGGGCGTTCGGGCCCACGCGTTCCTCAAGGGCGAAGACACCATCGCGCTGGCATGGGTCGGTGGCGCACCGGCGCACGCTGTCGGCTCCGAAGGGTCACCGCGCACACTGCCAGACTGGCTCTCGAAGCGGGACGGCTCCGGCAGCCCGCTGGAGGCTGTGGTCGCGTCGATCGGGTCCGCTCCGCGACTCGACGCCTGACCCGGGCGTCGAGTCGACGCCGTCGGCGTGACGAGACGAGCGTCGGCGCGACGAGCCGGGCGCCGGCGCGAGTGCCGCCGTCGGCGACGGTGCCGACGGCATACGCCAGGGCTCAGGCGTCGATGCGGTCTCGGTCGAGTCCCTCACCGGCGAGGATGAACTCCTTGCGCGGAGCGACGTCGTTCCCCATCAGCAATTCGAACACTCGCGCGGCCTGTTCGGCGTCGACGACGTTGACGCGACGAAGCGTCCGATGCGCGCGGTCCATCGTGGTTTCCGCGAGCTGGTCGGCGTCCATCTCACCGAGCCCCTTGTAGCGCTGTATCGGCTCCTGGTATCGCTTGCCGGCCTTCTCGAGCCGCTTGAGCACGCCCTGCAGTTCCTGCTCTGAATAGGTGTAGAGCGTGTCGTTCGGCTTCCCGCGGTTGATGACCACGACGCGATGCAACGGTGGAACCGCTGCGAAGACACGGCCCGCCTCGACCATCGGCCGCATGTATCGGAAGAACAGCGTGAGCAGGAGTGTTCGAATATGCGCGCCGTCGACGTCAGCGTCGGACATGATGATGATCTTCCCGTAGCGAGCCTGATCGAGCTCGAACGTCCGGCCGGACCCCGCTCCAACTACTTGGATGATGGACGCGCACTCCGCGTTCGAGAGCATGTCGCTCACGGACGCCTTCTGAACGTTGAGGATCTTCCCCCGGATCGGCAGCAGCGCCTGGTACTCGCTGTTGCGAGCGAGCTTCGCGGTGCCGAGCGCGGAATCCCCCTCGACGATGAACAACTCGCTCGCGGCGACATCATTCGACCGGCAATCGGCGAGTTTGGTCGGCAGCGAGGAGTTCTCGAGCGCGTTCTTCCGGCGCTGCGTCTCCTTGTGTGCGCGCGCGGAGATCCGGGACTTCATCTCCGCGACGACCTTTTCGAGCAGCACCGCAGCCTGCGCCTTCTCGGTCCGCTGCGTCGAGGAGAGAATCTCCGTCAAGCGCTTCGCGACGACATTCGCCACGATCTGCCGGACCGCGGGCGTGCCCAGCACCTCTTTCGTCTGTCCTTCGAACTGCGGCTCGGGCAAGCGCACAGTCAACACGGCGGTGAGCCCGGCGAGAACATCGTCCTTCTCGAGCTTGTCCTGACCCACCTTCAGTTTGCGAGCGTTCGCGTCGACCTGCGCCCGCACCGCCTTCATGAGTCCGTTCTCGAACCCGGCCTGGTGCGTCCCGCCCTTCGGGGTCGCGATGATGTTCACGAAACTGCGCAGGACGGTCTCATAGCCGCTCCCCCAGCGGACCGCGACATCGACGTCGCAGGTTCGTTCGACCTCCGTCGACACCATGTGGCCCTGCGCGTCGAGCATCGGGACGGTCTCGGTGAACGTTCCCGATCCGGTGATGCGCCAGGTGTCGGTGAGCGCCGAGTCGGGAGCCAGATGATCGACGAACTCGGCGATGCCGCCGTCGAACTTGAATCGCTCGACCACGGCTCCGACAGGTGCGGCCGTGCCGCTGGCAGCCGCATGCTCTGCGGCCGCAGCGAGTGTTCCCGGTCGCTCGTCGGCGATGGTGATCGCGAGCCCGGGGACGAGGAAAGCGGTCTGGCGTGCGCGCGCGACGAGCTCGTCGTGGCGGAACGCGGCGTCCTTGGTGAAGATCTGACGGTCCGCCCAATAGCGGATCCGTGACCCAGTCACGCCCCGCTTGACCTTGCCGATCACCCGCAACTCGCTGTCGGCGATAAACGGGGTGAACGGCGCATCCGGGCCGATCCCGTTCCGGTCGTCGAACACGCCGGGCTCGCCTCGACGGAACGACATGGCCCAGGTCTTCCCGTCGCGGTCGACCTCGACGTCGAGCCGTTCGGAGAGCGCGTTGACGACGGAGGCGCCGACGCCGTGGAGCCCTCCGGATGCCGCGTATGAGCCAGTGCCGAACTTGCCGCCGGCGTGGAGCTTCGTGAACACGACCTCAACCCCGGTGAGCCCGGTCTTCGGTTCGATGTCGACCGGGATTCCTCGCGCAACGTCGGCAACCTGCACACTGCCGTCGGCGTACAGGTGCACTCCGATCGTGTCGCCGTATCCGGCAAGCGCCTCATCCACCGAGTTGTCGATGATCTCCCACAGGCAGTGCATGAGTCCGCGGGAGTCGGTCGAACCGATGTACATGCCGGGCCGCTTGCGCACGGCCTCGAGCCCCTCCAGCACGGAAAGGTGGCGGGCAGAATAGTCGGAACTCACCCGACGAGGCTACCCGGGGCCACCGACTCCCTCTGATCGCCACCCCGCCGAGGGCGGTGGGAATCCGCCCACGGCGAAACAGGCCGCGCGGATGCGCCCATACCCAGGGGCGTGTGTTGCAATGGGTCAACATCACGGCACTACCCGAACAGATGAGGAGCACAGCCATGACCCAAACCGTGCAGGACCTCTCCATCGACGAATCCGGACGCAACGAGCTCACGGCCGCGGACCGCTGCGACCTCTGTGGAGCGCAAGCGTACATCCGGGCGACGATGGCCACGGGCGAGCTCCTCTTCTGCGCGCACCACGGCGCCGAGTTCAAGGACAAGCTCGCGGCGACCGCAATTGAGTGGCACGACGAGACAAGCCGCCTCTACGCGAGCTGACGGCCTCCAGCTGCTGAACGCCTCGTCGCA
>NZ_BCSV01000002.1 GCF_001571045.1 Curtobacterium ammoniigenes NBRC 101786 | reverse complement strand
GTCTCTCCGGGCGACTTCAACGCGCAGCTGTGGGACTGGCTGCCGGTCGCGAACCGGAGAACCGTCCGGAGCTTGCATGCCCGCCCGGTCGACCTGCTCGACATGGACCGGGAGCGGATGCTGCCTGTCCCGCCGGTGGCGCCGCTCCTCGGCACCGGGTCCGGATCCGCCTCGGCCGGGACTACTTCGTCCGGATCGCCGGCAGCGACTATTCCGTGGACCCGGTGATGATCGGCAGGATGGTCGACGTCGTCGCGGACCTCGAGCATGTTCGGATCAGCGGCGACGGCCGCCGCGTCGGGGACCACCGGCGGTCGTGGACGTCGGCCGCGACCGTGATCGACGCCGACCACGTCCGCTCCGCAGCGAGGCTCCGGAACGCGTTCCAGCACCGCAGCCCGGAGCAGGACCCCTCGCCCGGGACCTGGCCGACTACGACAGAGCGTTCGGGATCACCATCGATGGGGCCGTGTCGTGACCGGCGAGGACCCCGGGAAGCAGATCGGGTATCTCGCCGCCGCGCTGAAAGCACCCCGGATCGGGCAGTCCTATGCCAGGCTCGCGGACCAGGCCAGGGAAGCGGGCTGGTCGCATGAGGACTACCTCGCCGCGGTGCTGGATCGGGAAGTCGCCGCCCGGAACGCATCCGGCGCGGAGCTGCGGATCCGCGCCGGAGGGTTCCCGGCCAGGAAGACGCTGGAGGAGTTCGTGTTCGACCACCAGCCCGGGATCCGCCGCGACCAAGTGCTCCCCTTGGCAGCCGGCGGCTACTTGACCGAAGCGCGCAACGTGGTGCTCCTCGGTCCGCCCGGAACGGGGAAAACGCACCTCGCGACCGCGCTCGGCATCGCGGCCTGCCACCAAGGGCACCGGGTCCTGTTCGCGACCGCGGTCGACTGGGTCGCCCGACTCCAGGACGCCCACGACCGGGGACGGCTCCCCACGGAACTGGCAAGGCTCCGCCGATACGGGCTGATCGTGATCGACGAGGTCGGCTACCTGCCCTTCGAGCAGGACGCCGCGAACCTGTTCTTCCAGCTCGTCTCATCCCGATACGAGCACGCGTCGCTGATCCTGACCAGCAACCTCCCGTTCGGCCGCTGGGGCGACGTGTTCGGCGACCAGACCGTCGCCGCGGCGATGATCGACCGCATCGTCCACCACGCCGATGTCCTCACGCTCAAAGGCGCCAGCTATCGGCTCAAGCACCTCGCCGAGGAAACCCTCCCCAGCGTCCGCGCCGAGCAGGCACACTAGAACAAACGAACCGTGGTCCCCTTTTCGACGAGCGAAACCGGCCACCTATTCGACGAGCACCGACAATCGGTGATTTCGTCGTCGTCTTCAGTCCTTGGCCGCGAGCATCCGGCGTCTTCGTGTCAATAGGAATGAAGATAAGCGGGGCCACTCCGAGCGCACCAATGGCGCTCAAGGAGGGGTCTGCCCCGAATTTGGTTGACGGTCGGGGGTTGTAACGATTACGCCGCGTTGGCGGTCGTGTAGATCATCTCAAACTCGACCGGGGTCAGTTTCCCGAGAGCGCGTTGTCGACGGCGTCGGTTGTACTTCGTCTCGATCCAGGTGACGATCGCGAGTCGGAGTTCCTCGCGGCTGTTCCACCGGCGGGTGTTCAGCACGTTCTTCTGCAGCAGCGCGAAGAAGCTCTCCATCGACGCGTTGTCGCCCGCCCCGTAGGCGCGCCCCATCGATCCGACCAGGCCGTGATGCTTGAGCAGGCGGAGCACCTTCTTCGCCCGGAACTGGGCGGATTCAACCGGTCGTCCGAACATCTCGATTCGGAGGTGCGTGATGGGGATTGGGAAGAAGCAGGCAGCGGCGCGGGCGTATCGGGGTCAGATCCCGTCGCCGGGACGCCCGACGGTCGCGTGGCGGGAGGATCGGGTCAGGTTCTGGGCCGCGATCGCGTCCGGCGCGAAGACCGAGGACGCGGTCGTCGCGGCAGGTGTGTCATCACCGGTCGGGTTCCGGTGGTTTCGTCACGCTGGCGGCGTGAATCCTCGCCTGCCCGCGACCGTGTCGGGCCGCTACCTGTCCTTCGCTGAACGGGAGGACATCGCGCTCTGGCGAGCCCAAGACGTCGGCGTCCGCGAGATCGCCCGCAGGCTGAAGCGGGCGCCCTCGACGATCTCCGCTGAGCTGCGCAGGAACGCCTCGACCAGGACGTATCGGCTCGAGTACAAGGCATCGCTTGCGCAGTGGCATGCCGAACGCCGAGCCCGTCGGCCGAAGGTCGCGAAGCTGGTCGAGAACCCGCAGCTCCAGCAGTGGGTCCAAGACCGGCTCTCCGGCCGGATCGCGCGTCCCGACGGGGTCGTGGTCGGCCCGTCCGGTCCGGCTTGGAAAGGGCGGAACAAGCCGCATCGCGGTGACCGCGGCTGGGTGCTCGGCTGGAGCCCGGAGCAGATCGCCGCTCGTCTCCCGATCGAGTTCCCGGATGATGAGTCGATGCGGATCAGCCATGAGGCGATCTACCAGGCCCTGTTCGTCCAGGGTCGCGGCGCTCTCTCCCGCGAGCTCGTCCAATGCCTGCGCTCCGGGCGGGCGCTCCGCGTCCCGCGCGCACGGACCCGGCAGCAGGCCTGGGCGCACGTGACCGAACAGACGCTGATCAGCGAACGACCCGCCAAGGCCGAGGACCGGGCTGTTCCCGGGCACTGGGAGGGCGACCTGATCATCGGACTGCAGCGCTCCGCGATCGGCACCCTGGTCGAGCGGACAACGCGATTCACGATGCTGATCCACCTGCCCCGAGAGGAGGGCTGGGGCGTGATCCCGCGGACGAAGAACGGGCCCGCGCTGGCCGGCTACGGCGCCGTCACGATGAAGAACGCCCTCGCGTCCACAATCACGACGCTGCCCGATCAGCTGCGCCGATCGCTGACCTGGGACCGCGGGAAGGAACTGTCCGAGCACGCGCAGTTCACGATCGAGACCGGCCTCCCGGTGTTCTTCGCCGACCCGCACAGCCCCTGGCAGCGCGGCACCAACGAGAACACGAACGGGCTCCTCCGGCAGCACTTCCCGAAGGGCACCGACCTCGCTCGCTGGGACGCCACGGATCTCGAAGCCGTCGCGGCCGCACTCAACAGCCGACCCCGGAAAACGCTCGGCTGGAAGACCCCTGCCGAAGCTCTCGACGAGCACCTACGCTCAATTCAGCAAGCCGGTGTTTCGACGACCGGTTGAATCCGCCCAATTCACCTCGGTCAGCTTCGCTGAAACGCTCGCGTTGGAAGGCATCGCCGCTTCGATCGGGTCGATCGGCGATGCGTATGACAATGCACTGGCCGAGTCCACGATCGGGCTGTTCAAGAACGAAGCCATCCGTGAGGACAGTCCGTTCCGCAACGGCCCCCTGCGCACCGTCACCGACGTGGAATGGGTCACCGCCGAATGGGTCGACTGGTACAACAGCAGACGCCTGCACAGCACCCTCGGCGACGTCCCGCCCGACGAGTTCGAGGCCAGCTACTACGCTGACCTCAACACGCCATCCCCACCGGAGATGGCACCCGCATAGAAGCGGCACAGAACCGGGGACGGTTCAATCACGTGGGATCAGGGCACGGAGATGGCATGGCATCTCGAGATGCCGAGACATTTAGGACGTCCGCTCAGTGCGGCGACTCACCCTGACCCTGGCGACGAGTCTCCCGCCGTCAGCGACGAAGCGACCGAATTGCAGTGCTTGTCGCCCCATGTGAGCGCTACGGGGCGAGCGTCCGGCGGATCGAGCGCCAAAGCGCGGGCCGGGCGTCCGGGAATCACTCCTTCGGGGCCTTGCGTGTCGCGTGCAACTGCGCCGGCGAAGCGCCCGACGGTCCCGGCCCAAGCAGCCCGCGAAGTTGATCGCTCGGCCGCGGGACACCAAGAATGAGGAGCCCACGCCCCTCGCAGGTTTGAGGCCTCGTTCCCAGGCTTTCTCGTAGCCAACATACGTCCTTCGGGCGCATCGACCACGCGCTGTCAGCTTTCAGGCCAGTCCGCATGCATAACGGGGCATCTCGTTTGCCTTAGATAGGTCGAGATTACTGTACTGCCGCCAGGCAATCTCGCTCCGGCCCGCTTTCAGAACCGTGTCAGCGCTCTTCGAAATCTGGCTCGTCGCAAACGAGGGTGTAGCCGGGGCGTGCGTGGCGGTGTGCGGGTAGGGGTCGAGGTCCCCCGATGATGAAGGTTCCTACGCCGCTCATCCGGAAGACCTCGACGTGTCCCACGCTACCTTCACGCCTGCCGACCTCACCACGTTCTGCGGTCTCGACGAGCTCGGTCTGGAGGCGGTCGGGCAGTATCTCGAACCAGGCCGGGCTGTCATCGAGTGCCGGGTGACCGACGCGGATCCGTGGTGCGTGGCCTGCGGATCGGAGGGCGTGCCGCGGGACACCATGACCCGGCGGCTCGCGCATGAGCCGTTCGGGCACCGTCCCACGACGTTGCTGGTCCGGGTTCGCCGCTACCACTGCTCGGGCTGCGGCCGGGTCTGGCGGCAGGACGTGTCCGCGGCAGCGGAACCAAGGGCGAAGATCTCCCGGACGGGGCTGCGGTGGGCGCTGACCGGACTTGTCATCGACCACCGCACCATCTCGCGCGTCGCTGCCGGGTTGGGTGTGTCCTGGTACACCGCGAACAGCGCGGTCCTTACCGAGGGTCGGCGGACGCTGATCGATCAGCCGGGCCGGCTCGATGGGGTCACCACGATCGGTGTCGACGAGCATGTTTGGCGGCACACCCGTCGCGGCGATAAGTACGTCACCGTGATCATCGACCTCACCCCGAGCCGCACCCGCACGGGACCTGCACGGCTGCTGGACATGGTGCCCGGCAGGTCCAAGCAGGTGTTCAAGACCTGGCTCGCTGCCCGACCCCAGTCCTGGCGTGACGGGATCGAGGTCGTCGCGATGGGTGGATTCACCGGCTTCAAGACCGCCGCCGCGGAAGAACTCCCGGACGCGGTCCCGGTGATGGATCCCTTCCACGTCGTCAAGCTCGCAGGCGACGCGTTGGACCGCTGCCGCAGACGTGTCCAGCAGACCCTGCACGGCCACCGGGGCAGAGCCGGGGATCCGCTCTATCGGGCCCGCCGCACCCTGCACACCGGCGCGGACCTCCTCACCGACCGCCAGCACGCCCGCCTGAGCGCACTGTTCCGGGTCGATGAGCACGTCGAGGTCGAAGCGACGTGGGGCATCTACCAACGCATGGTCACCGCCTACCGGCACTCCGACAAGCAGATCGGGCAGCAGGAACTGCGGGCCGTGATCGACGTCCTCCGCACTGGCGTCCCACCGGCTCTGGTCGAGCTGCGCCGCCTCGGACGCACCCTGCAGCAACGCGCCACCGACGTGCTGGCGTTCTTCGACCGGCCCGGCACCTCCAACGGCCCCACCGAAGCCATCAACGGACGTCTCGACCACCTCCGCGGCTCCGCCCTCGGCTTCCGGAACCTCACCAACTACATCGCCCGCAGCCTGCTCGAATCCGGCGGCTTCAGACCACAACTACACCCTCAAATGCGATGAGCCCGAAATCTAGGCCGGCAACGCTCTGTGGATCGCCCCGGGTCTAGTGGATGTCGGGTTGTCCAAGCACGTCGAAAAGTTGACCGTCTTTCCGCTGAGGTTGCCATCTACTCGCCATGCAAGTCGGCACTCTCCATAGTTCCTCCGGCCACCCATCGCGAAGAACTATGTCAGAAGTTGCGCTGTCCCTCGAACTGGCACTTACCCACTTGACAGCTTCTCGACTATGGTCTGAGAAACGGGGAGAGCACACACTCGCCCACAGCACTTCGAACATTGCGCGAAAGAGACGGAAATGGATCACGACCAACACGGAATCCAGGACAGCAATGAGGCGTACGCAGTTTACGTTGCTCAAGCAACCGCTGAAGAAATTGGCGCTGCGTCCGCTGATCATAGCCGAGAGCGCTTTCGCGAGTTCCAGACCTACCTAAGCGGAACAGGACTCTCAATAGATGACTGGTCTACCGGGCGATTCCGGGCCTATAAAAACAACGTGGACGCACAAATCCCAAACTTTGTTAGACGCCTCGTGAACCTGCATAATGGCGTTAAGCTCGAATTCGAACTACGAGAAAAGGAAGAACGTATCCTCGGCAACAAAGCCGACATGCTCATCCATGTTGAAGGGCGGGAGGACCCCTATCGAGTCAGCGTGAAAAACTACATCGGCTCTTCAGGGATACTTAGACCACAAGTGTCAAGCGGAACGTTTCTTTCCTTCGCTTGTCAGTTCGTCTTCGACCGCGTGGGCGTTGGCATCTACAGCGATCCAAGGCCGGGTAAGATCGTGTTTCGCGGTAGCGACAAGCAGGACCGCGACGAAGTACTCAGGCATCAAGGCCGCAAGGATTTAATCGAACCCCTTGACGTTCTCGAGAACTGTCAAAAGTGGATGCGGGAACAACTTCTCAGCCCCGAGTGCGAGCACTATAACCAGGATCGCGTGCGGGAGACCGTAGCGAGAATCGCTGAACCAGCTATGCGTGCGACGCTTGAGATATTCACATTGATTGACTCCGGAACGAAATCAACGGTCCGCACCAAATTCTTAGCCAAGATTGGAATGGATGGCAAAGAGGAGGCTCTTTTCTTCGACTCTCAAAGACTGCTCGATAGCATTACTTCTCCAAAGTACCATCAGTTGCGAGCAAGGCTCAATGCCCCGACAACGTCATTCGACGTTATTGTTCATCGGCAAAATGTCCGCTTCACGTTCACGGACGGTGACGAAACGCTGCTGAGGACCGACGTCCCATTTACGGTGAACACAAACGGCGCCTGGTACCGGCCGAGGGAAAAATACAGCGGGACGAGGAGGTACAACGACAAGGGTCACGACGTCGATTTGATGTGGGGACAACGGCGACCGTATAAGAGCAGAGAGATCGCCACCTCAACTAACACCTACGTCGATTTGAGTAAGACAGGAATATTCAGCTAGTTGTTGTGGGGCATTACATTGTGGACGCCGGGCGGACGTGGAGAAGCGGGCCCGTTGCAGGTTGGATTGGGAGTGCTGACAACCGTTCCGACCCTCAAGGACCCGCTGCGTGACCCACCGTAGCGCCCCACTGTCCGTTGAGGGCCGCCGTCGCCTGATCGACCGCTGCCGCTCGCGCCCGACGCGCACGTCGCCGCCGAAATGGACATTAGCCGGGCGTGCGCGTCCAAGTGGGTGAACCGGTGGCGAGCCCACGGCGGCCTCGGCCTGGAGGATCGTGGCCGCGCACCGGGGTCCTCGCCGGACGCGACAGCGCCAGTGGTCGTGGGCCGAATCGAGCAGCTGCGCCGTGACGGCAAGCACTCCGCGCGCAGCACCGTGAGCGAACTCGCCGCGGACGAGATAATGATCTCGGTGCGGACAGTCACGCGCGTGTTGGGCCGCCTCGGATTGAACCGTCGCCGTCACATCGATCCCGACGGATCGTCAAGCCGGTCCCCAACGAGCAGGCGTCGACGACAATCGGGTTCTTCCGCCGCGCACGGGCGTTCTTCGCCGCGCACGGCGTCACCCGGCTGACCCGGGTCGTGACCCCGACAACGGGTCGAACTACCGCGCCGACGCGTTCCACCGCGTCGTGCTGCAGCACTGCGCCCGGCACCAGCGCACCCTCCCCTACACGTCCCGCCCCAGCGGCAAGGCCGAGCGCTACAACCGGATCCTCGCCGAGGAGCTCCTCAACGCCCGCACCTTCAGGTCAGAGCAGCAGCGCGCCGACGCGCTCGAGGACTGGAACGTGCACTACGACTACCATCGATTCCACACCTCCGCCGGCGATCAGTCACCCGCCGCACGACTCCGCACCGGCGTCACCAACGTCATGGCGTCATACAGCTAATTACGGGCACAGCGCGACTCCCTCCCTGAATGGATCTGCCGTACCGGGTCTTGCACGCGGCGTGAGCATCATCGGAATCGTCTTGCCCCGACTTCAGAACGCGCAGCGCTTCCAAACCGCTACAGCGTACCTGCGTTCCGTCCAGCCTGGCGGCCGACGGGAGAAATTACTGACCGTACTCGACACGAATAGAAAGTGTTGCTACCTATTGCCTGGCGGGTTTCCTGAGGGGAGAGGTGAGAAGAGATCAATCCGCTATTAAAATAGCGCCGAGTTCCCGACCGCGGCCCTTCGCTTCCGCGGTTTCGTTCCGGCCACGCGCGGTTTCTTCCGGTTCTTAGCACCCGGCTCCATGAAAAGCGAAGCCATCATTTGACGCTCGAGTTCGGTCTGACCATCCAGAGCAGCATTAGGCCGTAACGCGTCACCCATGAGCACCGTTCCTCCACCCAGTCTTCGTTTACACACATCGACATTGTCGCGCATGATATCTATTCCGTAGAGATCACAGAGTGCGGCAACCTCGCTCATCCCGAAGGCATACACTTTGATCCACTTGGCCGCCACCAGGAACTGTCCATCTCCGCAAGCGGGATCGAGGACGGTATTCCCGGGCGAAAAAATGGACACATCGACGTTCGCGAGCATCTCGAGAATCAGGCCAGACGGAGTGAAAACCTCACCCGTAGCGCGTATGCGATCAATAGTTCGCTCGACGCCTGACATGTATCCGTGTTCAGCTAGCTTTTCTGCGACGAGGGGCCAAAACTCCTCCGACATACGCAACCTCCTCATCGGTCAGACCAAATAATTCGAACATTTCGCGATCATCTAGGACGCGGTCGCGCGGGAGGTCCGGCAGGCCGGAGAAGACTCTTTCATTGCCGAACCCGGACCACTTCGCAGTGCGGTAGATATATTGCAGCAGTTGCGTGTTCATGTTCGCTGCCAGATTCTGCCCTTCCGCGGAATCCGTGACCTTGACGTAATAGGCCATGTCAGTACCACCAAGGACTCCGTCATCGAAGAACGGCTTGGTGTAGCCCGACCGCGTCCACATCACCTTTGGTTGAGACGCCCAATCCTGACGGATGGAGGACCACCAAATCAGGTTATTGGTATGGAATACAGGGTAAGGGTGTGACTCTGCAGGGGCCTCGACGAGAGAGGGGCTCTTATCGCGCCTTCGAATATTATGGCACGTGACGTAATCCCACTCGACCGGCAGGGATGAGCGCCCAGAGAACATGACCTTGCGATGAATGGAAATCGCGAGCTCGCCGAGATCGTTCGGAAGATAGGTGAGTGCGCTGTCGAGCGTGACGAAGAAGTGCTCGACGCCTTTCCTAACCAACGTCGGTTCTCCCAGGCTTGGCTGCTTCACGATCCAGTAGTCGGAGAACGTGGACGCCACCTCGGGGAAGTGGTGCTCAGTACCAAATCTGAGGATCTTCGTCTGATTCTCCTCCATCAGTGAAAGCACTACGTTGCTAGGACTACTGAAACTTGACGGCGAAACTTGAATCAAGCTTCCACCGTCTTTCAGTAGGCGATCAAACACTGCAAGTGTGAAATCAATCCAAAGCTTATGAGGCGTCCTCTTGCGGTTGATTGTGTCTTGGAATGGGGGATTTGTGAGAATCACATCAAATTTCACTCGCAACCTTCCTTCGGCATGATCAGTCTAGTCGGAGACTGTGGATCTCACGGTGTTTCCGGCCTGACACGTCGAGCGGGGAGTTCGGCGGTCACGGTTCCGTGAGGACGAGACTGAAGGCCGGACGCGGCACGGAACAAGAAGGCTGACCGACTCCCGCGGAGGCTGCAGCAGTTGACCTGGTCCGCATGGCTGGGCAACCCGGGCTATCCCTGACCGGACCGGGCGGGCTACTGAACCAGATCACGAGGTAGATCCTGGAGACGGCGCTCAACGAGGAGCTGAGCGGGTACCTCAGTCACGAGACCCGTCCAGCCGATCCGGACCGCAACGGCGGACACATCAGTAACGGGACTCAACCGACGACCGTGCCTTCGGGGGCCACTGGTCACGTCACAATCGAAGTCGCCGGGGACCGTGGACGCACTCGCCGCGCGCGGCTTGAGCTCAACGACGGCGAAAACACGCGATCCGTTCCCTGCCGGTGACGACGCGGCCGCCTCGAACTCGCGGTCCGACTGGACGTGCTCCACGATTACGATCTCGACTCCGCAGTCGGTGACGCGCCAGGCAAGGAAGGCATCAAGCGAACGCTATTCCAAAAATATTCCGCATCTGGCGAGAGATCCGCAACACGGAATAAGTCTTCCTCGAGGATTCCAGCACTTGGTCGGCCGCATAGACGAGGACCTAACTTGCTTCTTTATAAGCCCGAAACACTCCCTAGACAGAGCCAATTTACATAGGTGATATCGGCGACCCCGAGCTCGCGTGGGCCGGTCGGGGTGAACTGGCGTTGCACCAGATCCGTCGGTCTCGCTCCGGCCGGGTCAGAGCGGGTCGTGAACACTCGTTTCGATCGGCGAGCCCCGGCCAACCCGAGCTGGCGCATGATCCGACGGGTCTGATCCCGACCCACCACGCTACCAACGCCAGGGCAATTCACACCGTCAGGGCCATCCTCCTCCCCAATGGCAAGATCCTCTCAGTCCACCACATCGACCCCACCCGCAGCCCCTGGCGCAATAACGAGAAAGCCGCCGGGCGAGCCGAGGGCTTCTTCATAAGCGCCCTAACACGCGACCCGGGCGTCACCTATGCCGCGACTCCAGACAACGGTGCGCCTTTCTGAGGCTGACCAAAACAAACAGCTCCGAGTGCTGCACGCGGTTCACGCAGTGGTCGACGGGCACATCACTCGCCCAGAGACCAGCGACGGCCGGCGGAAAGTCATCGTCCAGACCCAGCACCGGCTGACGCAGGCTGAGATCGCACAGGTCGCTGCTGAGTATCAAGCTGGCTGGACGCTGCCACAGATCGCCAAGCGCTGGGGCATCAATCGCGAAACTGCCCGCCTCGCCTTAACTCGCGCCTGTGTGCCGATCCGCGAGCGCGGGACACTCTCGCCGGCGATGCTCAAGCAGGCTTTACAACTTGAGGCCGACGGCTGGTCGCTGAACAAGCTCGGCGCGAAATTCGGCATCGACCCAAAGACGATGAAGAAGCGCCTCACGGAGCAATGACACGCCGTCACCAGGTCTCTTCAGCTTCGCGCTCAACCGCGGCGGCTCGCTGCCGCTCGAGGCTCCCAACGAGCTTCCGACCCCAGTCGCGCACCGACGCGGACGCCGAGGGGTCGTCGATCCATGACTGCACCTGAGCGATTTGAGTAGCGAGGTGGTCCGACATAGGACCGCTCCACATTCCAGTGCCGAAGCTGCTGGCCAACGCAGACGCAACTTTTGTGTCCGTTCCAAAGTTGTCGATCAGGTATCTCGCATGCTCGCTGAGGGCGCCAGCGCCGACATCCACCACCGAGGCGAGTAGTCGGGCGCGCTCAAGGCTCGAGCCAACCCAATGGGACGCGATCTCGACCGAGACCGCGTTTCCGATCCACTCGTTAAGGGCAATGCTGAAACGCCATTCGCCTGCTTCGATCTGGGTCATGAGTACAAGCCAAGCGTCCTCTCCGCCCGCCGCAACAGCACTCCGGAGAAGCTCACCCCCCTGACCATGCATGAAGCCCGACATGGCGTCGTTGTGAATCAGGTTGGCGAGCATGGTCGTAAGGCCTACCGGATCGCTCTCGAGCTGTCGTGCGGCGAGTTGCGCCCAGTCCCACTCCTCATTGGCGACCTGAGGATGAGTAGCCCGCAATGCGACGAGCCTCTGGATCAGGGGCTCGAGCGTCGGTACCGCATCCTTCTTCTGGAAGAGGTAAAGGGCCACCATGTCGACGGCAGCGTTGTAGTCGGCTTGGTCGACGATGCGGTCAAGCCAACTGGCGAGTTCATCCGCAATTCGTGATTCATCTGCGTCCCGAAGCCAGCCAAACATGTATCGGGCAGCTTGCTGGACGGTGACAGAGCGTCCTAATTCGCGTGCGCGTGCATCGGCGCGGTCTGTCCTCGGACCCCTTGCGGTGAGATGGAGCTTCATCGAATTCTCAACGGCGGAGGAATCTACGAACTCGTCGTAAGCGTCGCTACGCGCATTTTCAGTAAGGGAGAGGAAGAAGCCAATCGCCGCGTCGAGGTTTGGACCGTGAAGAAGCCGCGTCACTCGCTGAGCCACTCCCGGGTCCTCCGAACTCAGCTCCGCGACCGCAGAACCAGCAGCGAATGAGGCCGGAAGCTTCACCGCATCGAGCTCGTCGAGAAGAACCGCCGTGGGGTCAGCCGCATCGACAGCGCGAGCGCCATCCACCAACTTGGAGACGAATGCGTCAGTGGTTTCCGAATAGTCCCAAGGGCTTGTTTCAAGCAGATCGCGTAATGCGTCAGCGGGACTCTCTGGTGGCAAAAAGGCTTCGAACGCCTTCAGGCTCTCAGCCCGGACATCGCCCTCGTCTAGTTCAACCCGATCGAACAGCCGCTTGAGCCCCGAGAGTTCCAGACGAGTCGCGGCGATCGCTTCAGCCCCTAGCGACGCGAGGGCCGCGGCAAGGTGATCGCGTACCGGGAATGTCTCGAGCGATGGATGGATCGACGACAGAAGCGCCTTCAACGCCTCGTTCGCGACCTCGGGGTCTTCGTCGACGGCGAGTCCGCAGAGCATGTCGATCGCGTCGTTCCGATAACGAAACACGTCACCCCAGGTAGCTGGTCGCCCGCGTCGTTCGACAACTAGACCACCCTGGAGCTCACCGGACGAGACGATCGACTCGTGCGGCTCAAGCGCGCGTCGAGCCGCCTGAACGGACAGACTCCGAGAGTGGGCGATCGAAGACGTCGCGGTGCGCTTCAGGTAAGCCATCCGATCTCCTGGACTTGCCGCGGTCCCGGGGAGGAACGCGCCGAATAGTTCTACCCAGATCCCGTTCGAGTTATTCGAGTACGTCTCGGTCTCCACCTGCGCTAGTCGGAGAAGTGCATCAGCGGCAACTTCGAACGTGCGTGAGTGCCAGGCGAGCTTCTGCAGCGCCCACACAAGATCACGGCGCGCCGTGCCGAGAGTGAGAATCTCGCCATCGGTGGCGGCGACCAACAGTCCCGACATCCGCTCGGCGACCCGCTCAGGGGCGATGACCGCAAAATGAGTAAGCAATCGGGATGTACGACCTAGCGCGATGGAACTGAGAGATGCGAGCGGCCCATCGGAAGCGAGGATTACATCTGCCACCCCGGTCGACGCGGTCTGGTCACCGAGGTCAGCCGCGCGATGAAACAGCCGCTCGGTGAGGTCGTCGTCCAGGACAGGGAGAAGCGAGGTGATGATCTGCTGCCCGAAGCTGTTCCAAGCTTGCGCGGCAAGGTAGAGGGCAAGTGGATTCGGACCAACCGAGCGGTAACGACCCTGCTTGGAGAGCAGGCCGTGCCGTGCAAGATCTATCGCCGCGCCACGAAGGTCGGTCTCAGAGATACCCAAACCGGACGCTATCGCCGAAAGGTCAGACGCGACGTCGCCGTCAAATCCGACCCGCGTAAACAGCGCGAGCGCTGCCGCGGCTAAAAAAAGTGTTCCGCCAGGGAGCTCGTCAGTGATGAAGCGGCGAACATCCTCCTCGGTGATCAGCCCGGCGGCGGAACTTGCGCCCCGTTCGATCACGACCCTCGCAGCCTTGAGCGCGTAGTCGACGTTTCCGTTCGCCAGGCTGACAACAACACGAGTTGCCTCGGGCCAGAGCTGCGGCTGGTTCGCTTCAAGCAGCTTGGTCATGGCTTCGACCTCAAGGCCGTCAAGCCTGACGACGCCGGTGCGGACCGAACCCGTGTCGGGCTCTCCGATCGTAACCAGACGAATTAGCGAATTGGTTGTTAGAGCGTCGGCATAATTCTTGTGTTTTCGAGCCGAACATTCGTCGACGATGACTACCCCCGATCGCCCCTGGCCTTGAATGTGGGCCAAACTGCTCACGGGGAAATCGTCAGCCGCAGGAACGTAGAGCACAACCGGCTCCCATTCCTGGCCGCGAGCGGCTTCCATCACTAGACGAGTCTTGCCAAGTCCGCTTTCACCGTCGAGGTGGACATCCTGCGGGATGGTGCCGTCGACGATCTGCCTGATTTCGTCAAGCTGAGCGTCTCTAGCGGCTGATGAGACCCAGGATGTTGTGTGTCCTGAAGACAAACTCCATTGATCAAAAGTCAAACCAAATTGACCGGTTCCGCCGATCAATGGACTCACCGCCAAAGCTGGAAACTCTTCCACCCATCGCGCGAGGCTGCCAGCAGAGAGCACTTCCACGTCATCTCCGCTTGTCGCAATGCCAAGCGTCGTAAGCTCCTGAATGACGGCTCGACGTCTCGCAGCAATTTGTTGATCGGTTAGCGCAACACCAAAGACGATTCGGTACTTGCCGCCACTATTGAGCGTTTCTCGCGCCCAGGCTGCGTTGCGAATTTCTGTCCTGCATGCTTCCGGGCCTAAATTTCCCGCCTTAAACTGCCACGCACTGTCGCCCGCGGGAATCCAAGCAGTGCCGCTTGCATCATGCAAACCGGCGTCGACGCCGCCGTCCGGGACGTTCTCATTGTGAGTTGTCGTAAGCGCCGTGCCCGACATGGCGTGAGCCGCGACCTCAGTCTCAAGTAGCCGCGACACGAATTGGCCGAAGTTGGCGCTCGTCAGGGCAGCGATCCGTTCTGGAGCCACCGAATACGGTCCGAACGTTGGCGACATAGCTATTCCCCCGATCCCGTACTCAGCCCGAAGAACCTCTCGAAGAAATCACCGAGCTTCGAGATCACACGCTCCTTCTTCTCGCCGTGACCGCCGGCTCCGGTGAAGCGCGAGGCGGGAGGTAGGACGCGAGTGATGGCTGTGCCGGTGGTCTGGATCCCGCCGTCGCGGAACGCCCGGTCAACGAAATCGCGAGTTTCGTCAGGCTTGAGGTTCTCCTCGGCGATGATGCGGTCGAGCTCGGCAGCGCGGCGAGCGGCCACGTAGGTGGCCCATTCCTCGTCGATCTCGCCGCTGGCAGAGACGCGGTCAACGAACGCTTCGATCAGGTCCTTCTTGTTGCGGAGCGAAGGCGACGCGTCGATAGCGCGCGTGATCTCCGCACGTATCTCTTTGTCCTCACCGTCGCCGCGTTCCTTCCGGTACTTATCGACAAGCATGAGGATGTAGTCGACGTTGATTTCGACCTGCTTGATGAGCTCGATCTCGAAGACGATGTCCTCGTTGATGCGCTCCTTCTCGGCGTCTTTGTCTTTGCGGAAGTCGGCGTATAGGTCGAGGTAGATCGATCGGTAGTCCTGAGCTTGACGCTCGGTGAGCAGCGCTTCGCCGTCGAACTCGTCGAACGAGGTCAGGATATTCTCGAGTCGCAGGATCGCGCCGAAGAGCTTGATGAACTCCTTCTGGGCGGTTTCGCCGATGATCGGTTCGCCGAGTGGATACAGCGCCAGCAGGTCCGCGACCTTCGCGGAGTACTCGTCGTAGTAGTCGCCGTAAGGCTTAAGCAGCACAATGCCACGAGCGTTCTTGTTGCCGAAGAGCGCGATCGCGTCGTTGGTCTGCTGCTCGAGGTCACGGAAACTCACGATGTTGCCGTAGGTCTTAACCGAGTTGAGAATGCGGTTGGTCCGCGAGTACGCCTGGATAAGACCGTGCGACCGCAGGTTCTTGTCGACCCAGAGCGTGTTGAGAGTGGTCGCGTCGAACCCGGTGAGGAACATGTTGACGACGATCACCAGGTCGATCTCGCGCTGCTTCAGCCGCTTCGAAAGGTCGGTGTAGTAACCGGCGAACCCGTCCGATGAGGTGTCCCATCGCGTGCCGAAGGTTTCGTTGAAGTCCTGGATGGCGTCCTCAAGGAACTCGCGTGAGGAGGCGTCGAGGGCGGATGCATCGAAGCCCTCCTCATCGAGATAGCCGTCGTCGACTGCCTCATTCGCGGCGAACGAGTAGATCAGGCCAACCTTCAGCCGCTGGGCCTCGGGCAAGTTCTGCTGGGCGATCGCGAAGGCGTTGTAGTAGCGCTTGGCCGCGTCGATCGAGGCGGTCGCGAAGAGCGCGTTGAAGCCGTTCACCCGCCGCTCCCCCAGCGCGTAGTGCTCGCTGCGACGAGTCTTCTGGTCAAAGTGCTCGAGGATGTAGGACACGACTTGGCGGATGCGCTCGGGATCGAGCAGCGCCTTCTCGGTGTCGATCGCGTTGACCTGTTTGTCGGTCAAGCCATCAGGGAGCTTGACCGTGTTGACGTAGTCGATGCGGAACGGCAGGACGTTCTTATCATTGATCGCATCAACGATCGTGTAAGTGTGCAGCTTGTCGCCGAACGCCTGCTCGGTGGTCTTCAGCTGCGGGTTGCCGCCCGAACCCGCGTTCTCGGCGAAGATCGGCGTCCCGGTGAAGCCGAACACGTTGTACCGCTTGAACGCCTTCGTGATCGCGGTGTGCATGTCGCCGAACTGCGAACGGTGGCACTCGTCGAAGATCAATACGACATGCCCGGCGTAGATGCTGTGGCCTTTATCTGACTGCACGAGCCGAGCCAGCTTCTGGATCGTCGTGATGACGATGCGCCGCTCCGGGTCTGCCAGATGCTTGGCGAGCTGTCCCGTCGAGGTTGAGGCATTGGCCGCACCCTTTTCGAAGCGGTCGTACTCGCGCTGGGTCTGCCAGTCGAGGTCTTTACGGTCGACGACGAACAACACCTTGTCAACACCCGGCAGCCGGGAAGCGAGCTGGGCGGTCTTGAACGAAGTCAGGGTCTTACCCGACCCGGTGGTGTGCCACACATAGCCGCCCGCAGCGACCGTGCCGAGCTGCTTGTAGTTGGTCGAGATCTCGATCTTCGACAGGATCCGCTCCGTCGCCACGATCTGGTACGGCCGCATCACCAGCAGCAGCCGGTCGGCGGTCAGCACGCAGTATCGGGTGAGGATCGCGAGGATCGTGTGCTTTGCGAAGAACGTCTTCGTGAATCCGGAGAGGTCCTGGATCGGCTTGTTCGTCGCATCCGCCCACCACGACGTGAACTCGAACGAGTTGCTCGTCTTGCGCACGCGCTTGCGGCCGGCGGCGTCTTCGACATGCTGGCGGCGGGTCGTGTTCGAGTAATACTTCGTCAGCGTGCCGTTGCTGATCACGAAGAGCTGGACGTAGTCGAAGAGCCCGGACCCAGCCCAGAACGAGTCGCGCTGGTAGCGGTCGATCTGGTTGAACGCCTCGCGGATGTCGACCCCGCGGCGCTTCAGCTCGATATGAACCAGCGGCAGCCCGTTGATCAGGACGGTCACGTCGTAGCGATTAGATCGCGCACCCTCGACCTCGTACTGATTGATGACTTGCAGCCGGTTGTTGTGGATCTGCCGCTTGTCGATGATGGCGATGTTCTTCGTCGAACCGTCGTCGCGCTTGAAGGCGTAGATGTGGTTCTCCTGGATGCGAACCGTCTTCTCGACCGCGCCATCGTTCGCGCCGACGATGTACTCCGCCAGCAGCCGCTCCCACTCGCCGTCTGAGAACGTCACGCCGTTAAGCGCCTCGAGCTGATTGCGAAGGTTTGTAAGCAGCTCGGCTTCGCTGTGGATCGTCAGATACTCGTAGGCCTGGCCCTGCAGGAGCTTAACGAACTCCCGCTCGAGCTCCGCCTCCGACTGGTATCCCGCAGACCCGGCGACATCCGGGACAAACTCGGCGACCACTGTCGACTCCGAAGAGACGGCGATCGGCTCGTACTTGATGGCGGAAGCTTCGCTCATGCGACCAGCTCCTCGAACGTCAGGAGCTTTTCGCGGTAGTACTCGTACTGCTGGCGGCGAGCCTTGAGCTCAGCCGGCAGACCGACGGAGAGATCGTTGACAAGGGCATCGAACTTGTCAAGAACCGCGACAACGCGGTCCTGTTCAGCAAGCGATGGAATCGCAATCGGCACGCTCTTGATCAGACCAGCGTTCAAGTCCGAGCGCGCACCCTGCCCCATCGCCTTAATGTCCTCGTAATGCGTGCGAACCCAGTAGAAGACGTACCGGAAGTTCGCCTGCGCGGGATCGATTTCAAAGTTGCAACAGTGCTGGTTGGTGGTCAAAGGAATTCTATTGACCGCAGATCGCCCAGCCGTGGCACCCGAGATGGCGACAATCACGCAGTTGGCAGGGATCCATTTCGCCGCGGTTTCCTTCAAGGCCCGGTCGGTAATCCGCACTTCGGTGTCATATATGTCTGTAAAACGCACTTCCTGAGTTCGGAGCCATGGGATTGTTCCGCCTTCGTAGTAGTCAGGCAAGCCAGCAAGTGGTGTCGCTCCAGACGACACCCTCGAAGAAATTGCACCGAGCGTGCTCCATCGAACTTCATCCGACTCGCGGAAGGTGAGAAGGCGATCCCGGAAAAAGGCATACTGAAGAGTTCGAGCTTCCAGCTCCGCTTCCAGCTCCGCTTCCAGCTCCGTGAAGTTATCCAAGATTCTCACGATCTCGCGCTGCACCTCGAGAGGGGGAACGGGGATTCGGATTTTCGCGAGCTGCTTCGCAGATACGTCGATGACCTTCGTGCCCGTAGCGAGCGCCTTCTTCTGCGTGAAAAAGGATTCCGACTGGAACCAGTACGCAAGGTACTTCGGGTCCTGACGGTGTTTGATTACGGTGGCGTGACCCCCGGTGACAATCTCTTTCTCGCCGAGCCAGGCGACAGCCTTGCCAACGTCCTCGACGTTCTCGCTGGTGTTCGTGATGATGATGTCGCCAGGCTGGACCTTCGCAAGCTTCACCGCGGTCTCCGGCCTTACGAACGAGATAGTTGCTGCCGTCCAGACGCCATAACGCGTGTAGATCTGCCCGTAGTGAATCGCACCAACGCCGGTCGTTGTAAGTTCGGTCTTCGGCAGACCATTGCCCCGGACGAGCTCCGCGATGTCGCCGAGTTTCTCGAACTGCACACCCGTCGGTGCCAGTCGATTGATCAGATCATCGACGCGACTCACGAACCTGCCTCCAGGTCCGCAACGATCTCGTCGATAGCGGTACGCAGCTCTGATTGGCGAGCGACAATCTCGGAGATCTTGGCGTTCAGCGCGGTGATGTCGATGGCAACACGCGTGTCCTCGGCCTCGACGTAGGAGGAGACAGAGATGAGATAGCCGCGCTCGGCGATCTCGCCGTTGCTGACGACTTTGGCGAAGTGGTCGATGTCCTCGCGGCCTATGAAGCCGTCGATGATGCGCTGCTGGTGCTCGGGTGTGAGCTTGTTCTTATTGCCACCTCGGACGAACTCGGCAGAGGCATCGATAAAGAGGACATCGTTTGTCGGCTTCGACTTCTTGAGCACGAGGATGCAGGTGGCGATCGTGGTGCCGAAGAAGAGATCCGGCGGAAGCTGAATGACGGCATCGACGAAGTTGTTGTCGATCAGGTACTTGCGGATCTTCGCTTCTGCCCCGCCGCGGTACATCACGCCCGGGAATTCGACGATCGCCGCGGTGCCGTTCACGGCGAGCCAGCTCAGGATGTGCATCGTGAAGGCGAGGTCGGCCTTCGACTTCGGCGCAAGCACACCGGCCGGCGCGAAGCGCGGGTCATTGATCAGGAGCGGGTTGCCATCGCCCTCCCACTTGATCGAGTAAGGCGGGTTGGAAACGATCGCCTCGAACGGCTCGTCGTCCCAGTGCGCGGGATGCATGAGCGTGTCGCCGTGGGCAAGATCGAACTGCTCGTACGGCACATCGTGCAAGAACATGTTGATCCGAGCGAGGTTATAGGTCGTGAGGTTGATCTCCTGGCCGAAGAAGCCCTGCCTGACCTTGCCCGGTCCGAGAACCTTCTGGAACTTCAGAAGCAGAGAACCAGAGCCAACCGCCGGGTCGTAGACCTTGTTGACTTCGGTCTTGCCAACAACGGTGATACGAGCAAGCAGCTCGCTTACCTCCTGCGGGGTGTAGTACTCGCCGCCGGACTTGCCGGCGTCCGCCGCGTACATCTGCATCAGGTACTCGTACGCGTCACCGAACGCGTCAATCTCATGCGTCGTGAAATCGCCGAGATTCAGATCGCCGATTGCGTCGAGGACGCTTAACGAGCTTCTGGTTGCGGATCGGAACGGTCGACCCGAGCTTCTGGCTATTGACGTCGAGGTCGGCGAACAGACCTTTGATGTCATCTTCAGAATCAGCACCCACCGCGGATCCCTCGATGGCCTTGAACACCGCGTCAAGGGTCTCGTTGAGGTTCTCGTCGGTGGCTGCCCGACGACGGACGTTGCCGAAGAGTTGCGACGGGAGGATGTAGAAGCCCTTCTCCTCGACCGTGTCCTTGCGGCCGAACTCAGCGTCCTTGTCCGTGAGCTTGGCGTAATCGAACGCGGCGTCCCCCGCCTTGCGCTCGAGATCGTCGAGATAGGCGGCCAGGTTCTCCGAGATGAATCGATAGAAGAGCATGCCGAGCACGTAGGACTTGAAGTCCCATCCATCAACGGATCCGCGCAGGTCGTTGGCAATCCGCCAGATGGTTTTGTGGAGTTCGGCGCGCTGCGCTTCACGAGTGGTCGGTGGCATGAGTGTCTGTTCTCCCGCGCGTGCGCGCACTTAGTTCCGGTGTGTCGTGTCCTAAAGCTATCGACGGCCCGCGACGCTGCAGGGGAAGCCGAAGGGACAACCGAATATCACCGTGAGTCGCACTCCATAAACCCGGGTCCACGCAAGTGCGACATCTACTCAGCATTTTACTCTGATCAGGTCTTTTCGTAAACGCTTGCTGTCGACGCTAGACACCCGACTCCCATCCAGCGAGCCGCAGCAGCGCCTCGGCGTTGAACTCTGCGTCACCGTGCGTGATGCGCTGCCCATATCGCTGTGTGTAGGTCGCGATGAGCACCTTCACCGCGTCCACCTCGTAGTCGCGAGCGACGAGCGCTTCGGCGAGTACACGCTCGCTCGTGGTCGGCTCAGTCAAGTCGTGCGGCCAGGTCTTCAACCGCTCAACACGGAGAATCTCGGCACGCAGCGCGTAGACGTGCGCCCATAGCCGCGACAACAGTTCTTCATGCTCGGCAGCTTCCTTGTTAGCGACATCACCGGCCCGGATGGTCGGGCTGTCGCCACTGGACTCCAGCGGGGGCGGGACTGCCCGACCGCGCGGGATGTAGTTCTGCGAGTCACGGTGAAGCTGCCATGCGACGCCGGCGATGATGTCGGGCTCGATGCGCTTGCGGAAATGGTCGACGTCACGCTCGGCGGCACGCGCCGCGGCTTCGCGTCGAGCGGTGAGGTTGGAACCACGAAAGCCAGGCGCGACGGCGAACAAGATGCGGGCGGGTTCCCCCAGGGTGTCGTCGGGATAGTGCACCAGGAGTCTCGCGAGCAGTTCGTCAAGTGCCTTCACTCGCCCCAAGCGGTCGTCGGGGTTGATGCTCCGCGCGACAACACCGCGCAGCCCTAGAAGAATCTCGTCGGTCAGCGAAGAGGGGATCGGAAGACCGGTGGCGACGATCTTCCGAAGAGACTTCGCGATCTCCTCGACCGGCGGCGGAGTGACTTGCGTCTGCATTCGCGCCTCCGAATCTGTCGCTTCAGCATAGCCAGAAAGCGCCCATGAAATGACCGTTCGCATGCCCACCCTCCTCGCCGAGGCTCGGGGACGTTCCAGTCGAAGGGAACGGGCGACCACCGCTCTTCGGTGGCATTACTCAGTCATAGGAAGGAGTCGAAGGTGCCGAACACCTCCGCCTCACAGTTCCAGGGTTCAGCCCTGGTCCCCTCCTCGGGCTCGCTCGGCCAGCACATCGGCACGTTGTCACGCTCGACACAGAAACAGGTCTCACGCGGGCTCGACCGCCTCTCGGCCGACGTCGTCCTCGCGGCGGCGCAGGAACAGGCGGACGCGGGGATGGCGCTGATGCGAGCCCAGCACTCGAAGGAACTCGCCGTGTACGTGGAGGAGTCCAAGGCAGAGCTCGCCGAGCTCCACGAGCACGGGCGCGGACTGGTCGCGAACACGGCGATCCACGAAGTGACCGCTACGGGCGCGCTCGCGGACTCGGTGTCCAAGGCGTATCCGATCGTCGCGCCCCTGGTGTGGAAGATCGTGGACGCTCAGGCCACGGGCTCAGCGATGACGTTGCTGAGGTACTGACCGATGACTCCGCTCATGGTGACGATCGTCGTCGCAGTCGTTATCAGCCTGATCCTTCTCGCGGTAATCGCGCTCCTCTGCGAGGCGTGGGACACCGAGCACACCCGCCGCGTCGAGATCGAAGAGGAGTACGAGTCGCTCATGGAAACGCACAACCGGCTCCGGAGCGTCTCGGCATCCGTCGTCGACCAAGCCAAGCGCACCGTGGACGCCGCCTACCAAGTCGTTAGTGCCGAGCGCGAGCGGGGCCACAACGCGCGGCTCGACATCCTCCGGCTCATCGCCGATAAGGAGAAGGAGCACGACTCCAACTCCTAGCCCGGCCTCGAGGGGCGACTCGATCACGAGTCGGGTCGCCTCTCCGGTCCTCATCATTGTGTCTTCCACAACAACGGCTAGGACCGCCACCGCTGGTGGTTCGCCGGTCCCTTAAACCTCTATATCTGGTGCCGTTCCCGACCTACAGATCGAATCGCGGAGCGCGGGTCCGAGGTCTTCCCAGTGCGGCTTCACGAGCACATAAGTAAGCGCGAAAGCGTCCGCCGCCACGAGCCGAGCGGATGCAGGAAGGAGGTCACACCATGGCCAATATCAATCCGCCGGAGACTCCGGCACTCAATCCTCTCGAGCAGCACGGACCCTATGAGGCGGTACTCGCCGACGTGCCGTGGCCGGGTCAGACCGGCGAGAAGCACTACGACACGATGTCGCTGAGCGAGATCTCCGGGCTCGGAAGCGCCGTTAAGTCGGTGTCCGCCGAGAACGCGTGGCTCTTCTTCTGGACGACGAAGGGTCTGTTTCACGAGGCGCAGAACATCATGCGCGACTGGGGCTTCGAACCGATCGACTGGATTACCTGGGGCAAGCTCAACCGCTACGGCATGGGCGGTATCAAATCGGGCGTGAGACGCGCGACCGAGTACCTGCTCGTCGGCATCCGCGGCAAGGTCACCCCGGCCTCCCACGTCGTGCCCGACTGGTTCGCCGCATGGGTCGCCAAGCATTCGGAAAAGCCGCACTTCCAGTACGCCTACGTCGATGCACTCGCCGGGATGGACATCAAGCGGCTCGAGCTCTTCGCCCGCCATAAGCAGCCCGGCTGGGACGTGTGGGGCAACGAGATCGATTCCGACGTGTCGTTCCTGAAGTTCGGCTACCCGGTCCCGTCCGACTTCGCGGACGATCCTAAACAGGAGAACGGTCGTGAGGGCTGATGTCTCCCGATGGGCCGACCTCGCTCCTTTCGAGCGTATGGCGTGGAGCGCTCGTCCTCCTCGGGACCGCCGTGTGCGTCTGGATCGCAGCCTCGCTGATCCAGCAGGTCTGGGTCGTGCTTGTGGTCGTCGCAGCCGTGGCCGTCGTGATCACGAGCGCGGTCATCGTCCTGCGCTGGTGGTGGCGTCGCCGTCAGTGGTGACCGTTGACGCAAATCGGCGAATCGTTCTCAATAAGGGCAAGTACACGCGGGAGGGAGGGCACCGACGATGAACAACGACATCAACACGAACAAGCGAAGTCGGGGGCGACCCGCAGGGTCGCAGGACTTCCGCACAGTGGCCGTCCCGAACGAACAGCCCGACATCCGCAAACTGGCCCGCGCCCTACTCGCCTTGGCAGGGGTGCAACTCAAGTCGGCCGACAAGGAGAACTCCGATGACGCGGCCTAAGCAGGCGTGGGTATGGCGGCAGGTCTGGTGGCCGCGCCCGTTCGACCCCGACACGGCTCTGGAGCTCCTGAACCGAATCGCGGCCGACCGGCAGCTGGGCGAACTGGTCTTCGAGGCCCGCGCCTCGCAGGGTGAGGTCCGGTACCTCGTCGGCACCCGCCCCGGTCACACCAGGAACATGACACTGCTCCTCGGCTCGCTCGTGCCCGGCGTGCGGCTCCACGAAGCGAGGGTCTCGGAGCGCCAGCGTATGACCGTCGCCGGGCACGTCACGGTCAGTCACCACTCGCTGGCCCTGAACGTCGAACGGGTGACCGCTATCTCCCGAGCGATCCTCGCCGGGCTCGCGATGGCGAAGGACGACGCCGACGAGCTGGTCCTCCAAGTAGTGCTGGGCGGCCGACTCTCACCACAGTTCGTGCCGGACCGTGCGGCGAACCCGACCGAATCGTGGTTCGATCTCCTGACCCGAGGCAGGCAAGCGGCGACACACGATACCCGCGCGAGCCTGAAGAACCGGGTGAGCTCGCACGGCTTCAAGGCGACGATACGCATCGGCGTGACCGGCAAGACGATCGCCCGGGAACGCGAACTCATCACGGCCGTGCTCGCCGGCGTCCGTGTCGCTGAGGCCGCTGGCGTGCAAATCCACTTCACGGTCGAGAACCCGAGCAAACTCGAGCACGCAGCCCGCCCGTGGAGCTGGCTGCTCCACCTCTCGGCGCGCGAACTTGTCGGGCTATTGGCGTGGCCGATCGACAAGGATGTAGACGCCAGCCTGCCCGGACACCCGAGCGCTCATCCTCGAGTCCTACCGCCACCGCCGCTGCTTCAGGCATCGAGGCGTCCGTTCGCCGAGACGACCGCACCCGGTGAGATCGTCCAGGTCGGCATCGAGCCGCGCGACAGCTTGCAGCACACCCTCTACCTCGGTCCGACCTCGTCGGGAAAGTCGACGGCGATGCTCGCCCAGATTCTCTCGGCCGTGCATGCCGGGCGCAGCGTCCTGGTGATCGACCCGAAGGGCGACCTGGTCAACGACGTGTTGGCTCGTATCCCTGACTCGCGCACTAACGACGTGGTGGTGATCGATCCGACGTCGGATCGCCCAGTGGGGTTCAATCCCCTGAAGAAGGGCCTCCGGAACCCGGGCGTGACCGCCGACTCGATGCTCGCGATCTTCCGCGAGCTGTCCGGCGAAGCCTGGGGGCCGCGCACCAACGAGGTACTCGCCTCGGCGCTGACGACGCTCTCCCATTACGACGGCGCAACGTTGGTGATGCTGCCGTCGCTCCTGACGGACGACCGCTTCCGCCACAAGGCGATGAAGCACGTCCACGACCCGCTCGGCCTCGAGTCGTTCTGGAATAGCTACGAGGCGATGAGCGATCCGCAGCGTGCTCAGGTGATCGCGCCCGCGATGACCCGACTTCGTCAGTTCCTGATGCGCCCGCAACTCCGCGCCGTGCTCGGCCAAGCGAACCCAACGTTCGACTTCTCGGATTTGTTCACCCATCGGCGCATCGTCCTGGTGTCGCTCAACAAGGGCACGTTGGGCGCGGAATCGGCTAAGTTGCTCGGCTCGCTCATCGTTGGACAGGTCTGGCCGCTCATCCTGGCGCGCACCTCGCTGTCGCCGGAGCAGCGCCACATCGTCAACGTCTTCATCGACGAGGTGCAGGACTACGTCTCCGCCTATGACAACCTCGATGACGCCCTCAGCCAGGCGCGCGGTCTCGGCGTCGGTTTTGCCCTCGCCCACCAGTACCGCAGGCAGATTCCCGCACCGACGCTCGCGGGCATCGATGCCAATGCACGGAACAAGGTCATCTTCGGACTGAACGGCGATGACGCGGCCGACCTCGCAAAGCAAGCCACCGGACTGGACCGGGAGGACTTCACACTGCTGCCGCGCTTCGGCGTCTACGCGAGCCTCATCCAGGACGGGCACGCCACCGGCTGGTTCTCCGCCCGGACACTACCGTCCGAGCCGCCAGTGCGAGATCCGGTGGAACTGCGAATGCGCTCCGCCGACTCCTACGGACAGAACGCGAAGGATGTTGAGCGCGAAGTCCTGGCAGCTATCGGCCTGGACCGGGAGGCGACACCGAAACCGGATGGCGACGAGCCGATCGGCCGCCGTAAGGCCACGGGAGGTCAGCGATGAGCGGCCTTCAGATCGGGCTTCAGATCGCGACGACTTGCTCGCGCCATTTGTCCAGCAATAGCGGCGAACTGTGCGGGATCAGGGATAAGACTCCGATCCGATTCCCGATCGTTCCTGCCGCTTACTGCCCACTCGGCATCATCGGCCTTGCCTCTGGAGAACTGCGATGAGCGCGCTCTACGAGACTCTAAGTAGCCGCCTATCTGATCGGGATTGGTTGATTCTTCGGTCGGTCGACGAGTACCGCTACCTGCTGACGCGGCAGATCGCTCGGCTCCACTTCGGCCTTGCCGCGAACGTGAAGACGATTCCTCGAACGGCGAACCTAGCCCTCGGCCGCCTCCGACAGCTCGGACTGGTGCGGGAGCTCGACCGACGTATCGGTGGAGTGAGGGCCGGGTCGAGCGGCAAGGTCTGGCAGCTCACTGAGACCGCGAATCGACTCCTCGCCTGGCGCGATAGTGAGACTCGGGCTTCGCGGCTGCGAGCCATCGAGCCGGGAGTGACGTTCCTCGAGCACACCCTGGCAGTGGCCGAGGTCGTCCTCGATCTGAACGATGCCGCTGCCGCGCACGACGTGGCCGTGTCGCGCGTCGAACTGGAACCGGCGGCGTGGCGGCCGTATCTCGACCGATCGGGCGCAACCGTGCGGCTGAAGCCGGACCTCGCGCTCGTCACAACGTCAGGCGGGTATGAGGATGCCTGGTTCCTCGAGGTGGACCGGTCAACCGAGCCACCCGGCCGGATCGTCCGGAAGTGCCTGCAGTACCAGGACTACCGGCACACCGGCCGCGAGCAAGCGCAGACCGGAATCTTCCCCGCCGTGGTCTGGGTCGTGCCAAACCTTCGTCGACGCGACCAGTTACGCGCACGGCTACGCGAGGAGCGCCGGATCGACGGCCGGCTCTTCACGGTCGTTACGACGACCTCCTTGGGCGAGTTGATCGCCCTGGGCGCGGCCGAGTTCAGTAACCGAAATGGCGGCTTCGATGCCCCGGCCTGACGATCACGACCCGCTGGAGTTTTCCACACCTCGACCCCCGATGCCCGAGATGCCGGGCGACTTCGGACTGGATTCTTCTGGCGAGAAGAGCGTCAATCAGGAGGACGTAATCGGAGAAACCCCCCATATGGACCCAGCTGTCGCCACCAATAACATCAATCCGCTCGGCGCGATCGCCGACGCCCTGACACCAAAGGCGGCGGTGAGCTACCTCCGCGTGAGCACCAAGCGGCAAGCGGAGCGCGGCGACGAGGCCGAGGGCTTCTCGATCCCAGCGCAGCGTGACGCCAACCGAAAGAAGGCGCAATCGCTTGGCGCATTCATCGTCAAGGAATTCGTCGACCGCGGTGAGTCGGCCCGCTCAGCGAACCGGCCCGAGTTGCAACGGATGCTCCACTACATCCGCAACAACGACGTGGACTACGTCATCGTCCACAAGGTCGACCGCCTGGCGCGCAACCGCGAGGATGACGTCGAGATAAACCGCGCCTTGACCGACGCGGGCGTGGCCCTGGTGTCGACGACCGAGTCGATCGACCAGTCGCCGTCCGGAATGCTGCTGCACGGCATCATGGCCTCGATCGCCGAGTTCTACTCTCGCAACCTCGCTAACGAAGTCGTCAAGGGCATGAGTCAGAAGGCTCAACGTGGCGGCACGATCGGCCGGGCTCCGCTCGGCTACCGGAACACCTCGCAGATGGGCGAAGACGGTCGGGAGGCTCGCACGGTCATCCTCGACCCAGAGCGCGCTCCCCTGATCCAGTGGGCCTTCAACGAATACGCAAAAGGCGAGCGTGGGCTGAAGTCGATCGCCGACGAATTGGCCGCTCGCGGACTTCGCACGCTCAAGACACCGAACGTGCCGAGCAAGGTGCTCGACGAGAACGGACTCCAGAAGTTGTTGACCAAGCCCTACTACACCGGCGTCGTCACCTTCCAAGGCGTCACCTACCCCGGACGCCACCCGGCGATCATCGACGACGAGACCTTCCAGCTCGTGCAGCAGGTGCTCGCATCACGGCGAGTTGGCGAGCGTCGCCGCACCCACGATCATTACCTGAAGTCAACGCTCCGTTGCGGGATCTGCGGCTCCCGCCTGATCGTGCAAATGACCCGCAACAGCAAGGGCACGCTCTACCCCTATTTCATCTGCAACGGGCGCTTCGGCAAGAAGAACGGGTGCGAGCTGAAGGCCGTCCTCATCGACGAGACTGAGGTCCGCGCCGAGAATCATTACGCCGAACTCACCCGACTCATCACGCCCGAGTTCCGTGCAAAGGTCGAGGCAATGATCGAGCTCGAGTTCCGCGACAGCCGTGCCGAGGTCGACCGAGCGTTGAAGCACCTGAACTCCGAACGCGAGAAGCTCGAGCGAGAGCAAGAGCGGGTCCTCCAGGCGCACTACGCGGACGCAATCCCGCTCGACCTGCTCAAGAAGGAGCAGGACCGGATCGCCTCTGCGCTCCGCGAGAACACCCGTCAGGTCGAGCGATACACCGCCGACCTCGACAGGGTCGACGGCTCAATGAAGCTGGCTCTCGACCTGCTCGAGAACTGCCCGAAGGCCTACCGGCTTGCGCCCGACCACATCCGCAAGCTCATGAACCAGGTGTTCTTCGAGCACATCCTGGTCTTCAACGACGGCAGCACGAAGGCCGAGATGCTCGAACCCTTCGCCACCATCACCAGCCCCGAGGTCCGGCTCGCCACCGAACATCACGTCGCACAGACTCGGACGGCCGGGAAATCAAAGAGCGGCACATCCTCGAAAGGTCGTGCCGCTCTGGCAATCAGTTCGTCTGGTTCTACCGGCCCTCATCCCCGCGTTTTTTCAGGGATTTGTTTTGGTAGCAACCTCTTGGTGCCCCTGGAGGGACTCGAACCCCCAACCCTTTCCTTAGGACGGAACTGCTCTTCCATTGAGCTACAGAGGCAGGCGCTGCGAGTCTACCGGGCGCTCCACGGCCTCCGGGTCGGATCCGGGGAGGCGGAGTTCGCTGACGATCACGCCGGCGACGATGAGCACTGCACCGGCGATCGCAGCTCCGGCGAGGCGGTCACCGGCGACGGCGCCGACGATTCCCGCCCACACAGGTTCCGCCGCATAGATGACGGTCGCCCTCGTGGGCGACACCGACTGCTGTGCCCAGTTCATCGTGAGCTGGATGATCGCGCTCGCGATGCCGAGTCCGGCGGCTGGGACGAGCCAGGCCCAGGAGAAGGGGGGAACAGCCTCCCCGGTGAGTGGCATGGTGGCGAACGCGAGCAAGCCCCCGACGAGGAGTTGCACGACGGTCACCCGCGCCAGGTCGACCCGGCCAGCGAATCGGCTGATGAGGATGATCTCCCCCGCGATCGCGAGGGTGCTCAGCAAGGTGGCGGTCTCGCCGGGGCCGAGCCCGATCCTCCACGCCGACGGACCAGCGAGCAGGAGCAGCCCCACGAACGCGAGCACGATGCCGAGGACCGCCATGCGATGCGGGCGCTTCCGGAGGAACACCAGCTGCAGCAACGGCACCAGCGGCACGTAGAACGCGGTGATGAACGCCGACTCGCTCGAACTGATCGTCTGCAACCCGAACGTCTGCAGGCCGTAGCCGAAGAAGATCATCACGCCGATGACAGCGCCCGCGCCGAGCTCGATCGGGCGCATGCCGCGCAGCGACTTCCGGAACAGCACCGCCGCGAAGATCCCCGCCGTCACGAACCGCACACCGACGAAGAACTGCGGACCCGAGTACCGCATCGCATCGTGCACGATCAGGAACGTCGCACCCCACAGGGCCGTGATCGCGATCAGCGCCCACTCCGGGCGCGTGACCCGGATGGCGGTGCGGCGAGAGGGAGACGAGTGCAACATCCTGCACAGGATAAGGTGCAGGATAATGCACTCGCAACCTGAGGCCCCCCGCGTCCTGGCGCACGTCGCGGACAACGTCCGGCGGCACCGCATCACGCTCGGACTCAGCCAGAAGGACCTGGCCGAACGTGCCGGCATCAGCCGCCGCACCGTCATCAGCCTGGAAGCTGGGGAGGCCAACATCAGCCTCTCCGGTCTCGATCGGCTCGCTGATGCACTCGACACCTCGTTCGTGGCGCTCGTCGCCGCCCCGACCGCGGAGCCGGCGGCGATCAACGAGGTCGCGTGGCGCGGAGCAGACCCCGCGAGCCTTGCGTTGCTGCTCGGCGCGGCACCCGCGCGGACCGAGGCGCAGCTGTGGTCGTGGTCGCTCGCGCCGGGCGAGCGATACGACGCCGAGCCGGATCCGGACGGGTGGCACGAGATGATCCTCGTCACCGAGGGCGAACTCACCGTCGCGCGCGACGACGGGACGAGCGTGCTCGCCGCCGGCGACCACGTCACCTACTCAAGCGCACAGCAGTACTCCTACGCGAACGCGGGGGCGACCATCGTGCGGTTCGTGCGGGTCGTCGTGTCGTAAGGGGAGCCTCCCGGCCGGCCCGCTATGCGGCCATGGCTCGGGGTCCGACCGCGGCGGGGGTACTAACGGCGCAACAACCGTGCCCCGGTGACTCGCGATCTGGACTACCATGGACGTCGTAACGCCCCGGGACTATCCGGTCGAAAGACCGGCCCCCCGGGGCCCTAGTCTTTTCCGGGTGACTCTGATCGACCCGGCGCAGGTTCCCGACGTACAAAGGGTGCTCAGCCCGGCCCGTTTCCGCCCATACCTCTCGAACTACCCAAATCGCGCTGATCTTGCGCTCCGTCTCTACGCCTGGAACTCGGCGCTATCGTCGGCGTTATGGGGACCTCTGGGGATCCTGGAGGTCACTGTGCGCAACGCTCTCCACGAGCAACTCGCCGAACGAACGAGCAGGCCCGACTGGTGGAACGACCAGTGTCTGTGGGATGTCTTGCTTCCGAGCGAACGTCGCGGTATCGACGAGGCCAAGTCAAGCCTCGCTCTCCGCGGTCGCGCCGCCCCCACCGCCGACGACGTCGTCGCAGCAACGAGCATGGGCCTTTGGACGGGCCTGCTCTCAGAGGGGCGAGCAAGGCATCCGCTCCACAACTATGAGGGAAATCTCTGGCGGCCACGCTTGCAGAAGGCGTTTCCGCTCTACAACGGCAGCCGCAAGCACCTTCACAGTCAGCTGAAGGAGCTCAAGGACATCCGCAACCGAGTCGCACACCACGAGCCCATCTTCAAGGTGCGCCTTGATCGCATTGTCGACATGGTCGCAACCATCGTCGGCTACTTCAGCCACGACGCCGAACGGTATGTCCGTGAAGGCGAACGGGTGACGGAAGTCGCGGGGCGGAAGCGTGAGTTCATCGCCGAAGGCAACGCCTTCCTCTGATTCCCGGCCCGCGCCGGTCTCTGCGCTTCGAAGAGCAGGCGGCATGCAGATGGGCGCCGGAGCCGCACGGCGCCTCCCGGCCGACCCGCTACGCGGCCACCAGGTACTCGTCCCAGTCGGGCTGCGGCCGCTCCACTCCGCGGACGATCCACGCTGTGCCGTGCGGGGCTTTCGGGCGGAACCGGAGCGTCCAGCCCATCTCGTGCGGGGTGCGGTCGCCCTTGATGTTGTTGCATGCGAGGCAGCAGGCGACGAGGTTCTCCCACGAGTCCTGGCCTCCACGCGACTTCGGCATCACGTGATCGATCGTGGTCGCGTGGCGGTCGCAGTAGGCGCAGCGGTTCGCGTCCCTCCGCAGCACCCCGCGCCGCGACACGGGCACGAGCCGCGACTGCGGGATCCGCACGTATCGACTCAGCACGATGACCGAGGGGCGGTCGAATGCCACGTCCTCCCGCACGCCGACGACCGGGTGCTCCGGATCGGAGGCGATCACTGTCGCCTTGTGATTCAGGACGAGGATCAGTGCCCTTCGGAACGAGATCACCGCGAGGGGTTCGTAGCCGGCGTTGAGGACGAGCGTGCGCATGGGGTTCCTTCCGACGTGCCTGGACGGCTTCCAGGCGGCGACGTTGCACTCGGAACGCTCTGCTCGAGCAGGCCGACGACGGTCCTGATACGAAAAAAGCACCACCCCGCAGGGCAGTGCTCGTTATCGGAGGCGCGTGCTGGGCACGCAGATCGTCGTCGACCATATGTCGACGAACGCGCGCCGACCCATGGTGCGGGTCGTGCGGAACGCTGACATAAGGTCTCCTGTTCGGGCCGGGCGGACCGATGCGGACAGGCTAACCCACAAACCGGCCCCGCACGAACATGTGCGGGGCCGGTTCCGGAAAGGTTCACCGATTGGACAGGGGCGGCTGCGGCTGCGGCTCCGGATGTGGGTGCAGACGTACCTTGAGCAGCAGCCGACGCGTCAGATGCCGAAGCGAACGATGTGGTACGGCTGGTTCCAGATCGGGCGGATCGAGACGCGGCCTCCGGGGCTCGGCGCGTCCATGATCTCGCCGTTGCCCATGTAGAAGCCTTCGTGGCCCTCGTTGTCGAAGATCACGACGTCACCGGGCTGCGCCTGCGACACGGGAATCGTGGTGCCGACCGCATCCTGGAGCGGCACCGAGTGCTGCAGCTTGATGCCGAACTGCGCGTACACGTACATGACGTAGCCGGAGCAGTCGAAGCCAGCGGGGGTCGCGCCGCCGAACACATACGGGGTGCCGATGTACTGCTTCGCGACAGCGACGACCTGCGCCAGCGAGAAGCTCGGGTACTTCGGCGCCGCAGCGAGCTGCGCGGCGGTCGGGCCGCTGTACGCCGCGTACGTGGCGGCGGTTGCAGCGCGAGCCTGCTCGATGCTCGCGGCGGAGGCCACGGAAGCGGCTGCCGGCTTCGCGACCACCTTGGGTGCGGGCAGCGTGGTCGTGTATCCGTCGCGGTTCGTGTCCGAGATCGCGGCGACATCCGACACGGTCAGGGACTGACTCGCGGGCGTGGTCAGGTTCTGCGCCGCAGCCGAAAGCTTCGTCGCGTCAGACGGAGCAGCGAACGCGGGAAGCGTCATCGACCCGAAGATGCCGGCGGTCAGCGTGACGACCACGGCCGGGAGGACCTTGCGGCGCATTCCACCCGTCCGACGGGCGGGCTTCGCCGGTGCGGCGACAGCAGCCGAACCAAGCGCAGCGAACCCGGCACGCGTGATCGGGCCCGTCGTCGGGTTGTTGCGCGACAGCGAGGATGGCGCCGGAGTCGGGCGCGTCGGAGCGGACGCGGCGGCGCGAGCGACCGGGGCGTGTGCCGCCGGGGCGGGCGCCGCGGGGGTGGCGGCGGCAGGAGTTGCGAGGGCGGGTGCGGCGGCAGCAGGAGCCGGGGTGGCAGCAGCGGAAGCGGGGGCGACCGGTGCGGACTCGGCCGCGGTTCCGGCGGGCGCGCTGGCGACGACGTTCGGCGACTGCGGGGCGACCGTGTTGGCGGAGGTCGGCACCGCGGGACGAGCCTGATCTCCCGTCCCGCGGTGGAACATGCCACGGCGGGCGTTCTTGGCGGCGAGGGCTTCGGCTTCGCGGCGTGCGCGGCGGGTCGTGGGGACGCCGTCGGTGCTGCTCAGGGTGGGTGGCGTGGTCACGGGCTGCTCGTCCGTGGGGGTACCGGTCTGGGTCAAGGGTGTGATCTCCGGCGCCTCAGCTCACCGTGCCAGCCCCCACCGACCGCGGTGATCCCATCCGTGCTGTCATCGTTGCCGATCAGGCAGGGGACGGGTTCGAGACGCCCTGCCACGGGTCCTATCGGCTCGCTTCCAGGCCAACGGACTCGTCGAGTGTATGCGGACGAATTGGTCAAGTCGAGCCTGCAGCGCCGATTTGTAACAGAATGGTAAAGAAAGCCTGGTCAGCGCGGCGTTTCGCAGATGTTGGGGTCAACCACGCTGGGGACCCCACAATGTGGGCCCTTCTGTACCCCGGGAGGCCCGACCCGCGTCCCCCGGATGCGTCCCGTTGGGCCATTCGGCCGGTTCAGGACGAGGCGAGCGGCTCACGCCGAGCCCGACGCGCTACGCCTCGATATAGATGTGCTGCGCGACGGACTGCGGCAGTTCGATCCCGGCGTCTTCACCGTCGACGCGAACGGACACAGCAGAGCCGGCGCGCTGCACCCGTGCCATGCGGCCGGGCACCACGCCCGAGGCGCGCAACTGGTGGAGCAGTTCCGGTTCGAACTGGACGGGTTCGCCGAGCCTCCGGATCGTGCCGCCGATGATCTGGTCGGTGCCGTCGGTGGCCTGCACGATGCTCTGCACGCCGTCCATGAAGCGGGGCGCCGGCGCGTCGCCGAGTTCGTCGAGGCCGGGGATCGGGTTGCCGTAGGGCGACTCAGTGGGGTGGTCGAGCATCTCGACAAGGCGGACCTCGACCTGCTCGCTCATCACGTGCTCCCAGCGGCAGGCTTCGTCGTGGACGAACGCCCAGTCGAGCCCGATCACGTCCGCGAGGAGCCGCTCCGCGAGCCGATGCTTCCGCATGACGTGGGTAGCACGGCGGCGCCCGGCGTCGGTGAGTTCGAGATGGCGGTCGCCGGAGACGACGACGAGACCGTCGCGTTCCATGCGGGCGATGGTCTGCGAGACCGTCGGGCCGGAGTGGCCGAGGCGCTCCGAGATGCGCGCGCGCAGCGGGACGATCGACTCTTCTTCGAGATCGAGGATGGTGCGCAGATACATCTCGGTGGTGTCGACAAGATCGGTCACCGGCTCCGCCTCCCTTGCCCGGCTACAACGGCACAAGACTACTTGGTGGGGACACGCTTTCCGCGCGCGCAGCGCGGCTGTGGATAGCGGCGCCGGGCTTCCACAACCAGGTGGGACCAGCCTCCATTCCCTGGTATCCCAATCGATAGGATCGAGCGCATGGCCGACATCGTGATCCCTGCCGAGTTCCTGCCCACCGACGGCCGATTCGGCTGCGGTCCATCGAAGATCCGCGGGGCACAGCTCGAGTCGCTGGTCACCGCCGGAGCCACGATCCTCGGTACCTCGCACCGCCAGGCGCCGGTCAAGAACCTCGTCGGCAGCGTGCGTGAGGGGTTGGCGTCACTGTTCAGCCTCCCTGACGGGTACGAGGTCATCCTCGGCAACGGCGGCTCCACCGCCTTCTGGGATGCCGCTTCGTTCGGCCTCGTCGAGCGTCGCGCTGAAAACCTGTCGTTCGGCGAGTTCGGCGCCAAGTTCGCCAAGGCGACCGCTGCCCCCTGGCTGGAGGCCCCCCACGTCATCTCCGCGCCCGCCGGCTCGCGTGCCGAGCTCGAGCCCATCGACGGCGTCGATGTATATGCGTACCCGCACAACGAAACCTCCACCGGCGTGATGGCGCCCGTGGTTCGCGCGCAGGGCGATGCGGGCGCGCTGACCGTCGTCGATGCGACGAGTGCCGCAGGCGGCGCCCTGATCGACGCGAGCCAGGCCGACGTCTACTACTTCGCGCCGCAGAAGAACTTCGCCTCCGATGGCGGCCTGTGGCTGGCGCTCTTCTCCCCCGCTGCGCTGGAGCGTGTCGAGCGGATCGCCGCCTCCGACCGATACATCCCCGAGTTCCTGTCGCTCAAGCAGGCCGTCGACAACTCGCGGCTCAACCAGACGTTGAACACGCCGGCGCTCGCGACGCTGCTGCTGCTCGACGACCAGATCCGCTGGATCAACCAGTCCGGCGGCCTCGCCTGGGCGGATGGCCGCACCCGCGAGTCGTCCTCGGTCCTCTACGACTGGGCGGAGGCGTCGGACTACGCCACCCCGTTCGTCGCCAACCCGGACCACCGGTCCCAGGTCGTCGTCACGGTCGACTTCGACGAATCCGTGGACGCGAAGGCGGTCGCTGCAACGCTCCGCGCGAACGGCATCGTCGACACGGAGCCGTACCGCAAGCTCGGCCGCAACCAGCTCCGCGTCGCGACGTTCACCGCGATCGATCCCGATGACGTGCGCGCCCTCGTCGGCGCGATCGACTACACGGTCGCGGCGCTGGCGCAGTAGGGGGTGTTCGCGCAGTAGGGGCGGGGCTGACGCCGTCGGGGCGCTCCGCCTCAGCTACTCCGACTCGTCGTCGTCGTCGTCGTCGTCGTCCTCGAAGTCGTCGTCGAGATCGTCGTCGTCGTCGGACTCGTCATCGTCCGAGTCGTCCGACTCGTCGTCGTCATCGTCCGACTCGTCGTCGTCATCGAAGCCTTCGTCGTCGGAGTCGTCCTCCGACTCGTCGTCGATGTCGTCCTCGTCTTCTTCGTCGTCGGAGTCCTCGTCGTCCTCATCGAGGTCGTCGTCGTCGTCGAGATCGTCGTCGTCCTCCGCATCCTCGTCCGCGTCAGACTCAGCGTCGGATTCGCCGGACTCGTGTTGGGCGGCTCGGTACTCAGCGAGCCGTTCCGACCACGGAACCCATTCCGGGGCGAGCAGCGAGCCGTCGCCGGGCATGAGTTCAGCCTCCAGAACGGTCGGCTCATCGCCGTTCACCTGGGCGACGCTGACGGTCCACCGCCACCCCGGATAGCCGGCCATGCGGTTGGCGAACAGGATCGTGTGGACACCGTCGCCCTCGTCGATCGTCTCGAGCATCTGACCGACGGTCGACTCGGGCGTGATCTCAAGCAGCGCGGTCCGCGCGAGCTCGACGATGTCCGTGGCCACGATCACGCGTCCAGCTGATCGGCGACGAAGCGGAGGATCGTCGCGAGACGGTCGCCGTTCTTCGGGTAGTGGCCGTGGCGCAGGTCACCGCTGACGGCGTCGAGGCGCTTGATGAGGTCCTCGACGATCGGGACCATGTCGTCCGCGGAACGACGGTTCATCTTCGACAGGCTCGGGCCGCGCTCGAGCACAGTCACCGAGAGCGCCTGCGTGCCGCGCTTGCCTGCGACGATGCTGTACTCCAGGCGCGTTCCGGGCTTGACGGTCGTGAGCCCGGCGGGCAGCGCGGACGCGTGCAGGAAGACCTGTTCGCCGTCATCGCCTGCGATGAACCCGAACCCCTTCTGCTCGTCGTAGAACTTCACCTTGCCGGTGGGCATGCGCTGTACTCCTCATTCGTGGACGGCGACGATCGATCCGTCCGTGCCTGATCTCGTGTCTGGTCTATGGTGGCCCGTTCTGGAGGCGGACCGGCGTGTCGACTATCCTGACTCGGTGGCCAAGCAGTCTCAGCCCTCCGCCCCCCAGGCGACATCCAATCGTACCGAACGGATCCTGGTGTACATGGTCGGCGCAATCATCGGGCTCTCCCTGCTGAGCTTCGCGATCACGATCGTGGGCTGGCTCACCATGCACCAACTGCCCGCCACCGGCATCTGGCCACTCGCGCTGACGCTGCCGCTGATCGGACTGCCGATCGGCATGGTCCTCATGATCGTGCTGTTCATCGTGGTCGGCATTCGCAAGAGCCGCGAGAATCGAGCGAACCGAGCAACCGCGGGCAAGTCCGCGCGCACCGGACGGCTGTCACGCTGATCGCCGCGCGGAACCGTGCGGGCCGATGACGACCGCAGCCTCCCTGGCGGCTCGACTGCGCAGCATGCCGCCGGACGACCTCGTCGACCTCGTCGTGCGCAGGCGCCTGCCGCAGAGCGCGTTCGCGGCCGGCCCGACCTCCGTCGCCGACCTGTTCGACCTCGCGGAACTGCTGCGGTCTGAGGCGTCGATCGACCGCGCGCTCGAATGGCTGCCGCGCGCCACGATTGCCGCGCTGCATCGCGCTGATCTCGCCTCACCGGACTTGGCGCCGGCCGTTGCGCTGGCGCTCGTCGGCGAGGATGGCGTCGACGATGCGGTGCTCGCCCGCGTGCGCAGCCGGCCGGAACTCGCTGTGGAGTCAGATCTGGCTGTGGAAAACCACTCTCAGGCGCGCGGCGACCGCCTGCGCACTGATATCCCGCAGGACGACGGCGAGCGTGCGTTCGCGATGCTCACAACGGTCGCGGAACTGCTCCGGAACACCGAGGCCGGCCGCGTTCGGGAGCTCGCGCGCGGAGGGATCGGGCTGCCGCTCGCTCGTCAGCTCGGCGAAGAACTCGGCGCAGATCCCGACGATGTGAGCGCCCTGCTCGACGTCGCTGCTGCCGCCGAACTCGTGGACGCGGCGGCCGTTCCGTGGTCGCTCACGGATGCCGGTCGCGCGTGGCTCGTCGCCCCGTGGCCTGAGCGCTGGGTGGAGCTTGTGACGCGGTGGTGGCGCGCACTCGCCGAACCGGTGCAGGACACGCTCCTCGCTTGCGGGGCCGACTGGAGGCACGTCGCAACAATCGGCGCACACCGCTATCCCGCGGGAGGAGCGCGGCTTCAGGAGCTCGTCGAACGGGCCGCGACGGACGCGAGACACCTCGCACTGCTTGCCACGGGCCTCCTGACCGAGGCGGGGCGCGTGATCGTCGGGGCGGCGGCGGGTCGCGGCGGCTCGTCCTCCACACGGGAGGCTGCACTCGCCTCCGCCACAGCCGTCCTGCCCCCCACCGTCCCGTCCGTCTATCTGCAGCACGATTTGACCGTGATCGCTCCTGGCCCCCTCAATCCCGCTGATGACGACGCCCTTCGACGCGTCGCCACGATCGAGTCCGCTGGGCTCGCGAACCGGTATCGACTGACGGACGACAGCGTGCGCGCTGCGCTGCGGTCCGGGCTCGACCACGACGCCATCGTCAGCACGCTGGAGCGCTTGAGCGCGACCGACGTCCCACAGCCGGTGCGCTACCTCGTCGATGCGGTCGCCGCGCGCGACGGGTCGATCGTCATCGACCACAACCCGGACGGGCGCGGCGCGCTCCTCCGCGGTGCCGCGGACCAGCTCGACCTTGTCGGCGTCGACGCGGAGCTCCGGCACCTGGGGTGGCAGCGCGTCGACCTTGAGACCCTCGCGACCCCGAGCCCAATCGAGGCGGTCGCCGCCCGGCTTGAGGCGCAGCGCTATCCAGCGGTCGTTGCTCGCACGGCTCGTGCGCACATCGGTGGGTCTGGAACCGACTCGCGGCGGCCGGCGCGATCCTCCACCGCCGTGCGGCCCGTCGATCCGCGCGCGCAGGCACGCGCCCTCGTCGACCGTCTGGAGGCTGCGGCTCAGCACGCGGACCGGCCCCCGGAACAAGAATGGCTCGGCCGCCAGATCGACCTCGCAGTGCGTGATCGATCGACGATCACACTCACGGTCGCGATGCCGGATGGCACGGAACGGCCGTTCACGATCGTGCCGACCGCGGTCGCCGGCGGCAGAGTGCGTGGTCGGGATATCCGGGCAGACGTTGAACGGACACTGCCGCTCTCGCTCGTGCTTCGTGTGGAGACACCGGAACCCACGGTCGGTGGCCCCAGTTAGGCTCAAACGAAATGAATGGCCCCCTCATCGTGCAGAGCGACCGCACGGTCCTGCTCGAGGTCGCGCATCCGCAGGCTGCCGACGCTCGCCATGAGCTTGCCGTGTTCGCAGAGCTCGAACGCGCACCCGAACACGTCCACACCTACCGCATCACGCGACTTGGTCTCTGGAACGCGCGTGCTGCCGGGCATGCCGCCGAGGCCATGATCGACACGCTCGAGCGGTACGCCAAGTTTCCGGTGCCGCAGAGCGTGTCCGTTGACATCCGCGACACGGTTGCCCGCTACGGCCGCCTGACGATCGAACGCGAAGATCGCGCGGACGCCCCCGCGATCGCGAACTCGCCGCAAGAAGCGCTCGAGCAACTCCCGACGCTCGTGCTGACCGCATCCGACCCCGCCCTGCTGGCCGAAGTCACGCGCTCAAAGCGGATCGCGCCGCTCCTCGGTGCACGCCGATCAGAGACCGCGATCGAGCTACTGCCGTGGGCCCGTGGCCAGATCAAGCAGGAGCTCGTCAAGATCGGTTGGCCCGCAGAAGACCTCGCCGGGTACACCCCGGGGCAACCGCACGACATCGCGCTCGACGAGTCGGAGTGGCATCTGCGCGATTACCAGCGCGCCGCCGTTGATTCGTTCTTCGCGCAAGGGTCCGGTGTCGTGGTGCTGCCCTGCGGCGCGGGCAAGACGCTCGTCGGCGCCGGGGCCATGGCCACCGCGAAGGCGACGACGCTCATCCTCGTGACGAACACGGTGTCCGCCCGGCAGTGGCGCGACGAACTCCTGCGCCGCACGTCACTGACGCCGGACGAGATCGGCGAGTACTCCGGCACGGTGAAAGAGATCCGACCGGTCACCATCGCGACGTACCAGATCCTCACCGCCAAGCGGAAGGGCGTGTACACGCACCTGTCCCTGCTCGACGCGCTCGACTGGGGGCTCATCGTCTACGACGAGGTGCACCTGCTGCCTGCCCCCGTGTTCAAGCTGACCGCGGATCTGCAGGCGCGCCGTCGACTCGGCCTCACCGCCACACTCGTGCGCGAGGACGGCCGAGAAGGCGACGTCTTCTCCCTCATCGGCCCGAAGCGCTTCGACGCCCCATGGAAAGAGATCGAAGCCCAGGGCTACATCTCCCCCGCCGCCTGCTACGAGGTTCGGATCGACCTCCCGCACAGCGATCGCCTCGAGTACGCCGCGTCGAGCGACGACGACCGATACCGCCTGGCGGCAACGTCGCCGGCGAAGACGCCGGTCGTTCGCGACCTGATCGCGAAGCACCCGGGCGAGCAGGTGCTCGTGATCGGCCAGTACATCGACCAGCTCGACGACCTCGCGGCGCAGCTGGATGCGCCGGAGATCACCGGTGCTACCCCGGTGGACGAGCGCGAACGGCTATACCAAGCGTTTCGAACCGGCGAGATCGACGTCCTCGTCGTGTCGAAGGTCGCGAACTTCTCGGTCGACCTCCCCGATGCCACCGTCGCGATCCAAGTCTCCGGATCGTTCGGTTCCCGTCAGGAGGAGGCGCAGCGGCTCGGCCGCCTGCTCCGCCCGAATAAAGACGGCGTTCCCGCGTCGTTCTACACGCTCGTCACGAGAGACACCGTCGACCAGGACTTCGCGCAGAACCGGCAGCGGTTCCTCGCCGAGCAGGGGTACGCGTACACGATTCTCGACGCGGACGCGCTCGCTGCCGCCTGAGCGACACCGACAGCCTCACTCCGCACCACAACGCGCTCGCGCCGCATGAGAACACCCGCAGGCACCCTCTTCCAAGCCCGCGCACCGTCCTCGCTGAGCAGGTGCACCGCCAACCAACTGGAGGTACACGGCGGGGCCGAGCCGCCCCTCCAGTCCGTATCCCGATTGTTCCCAGGCAACCCGTAGACAACCATCAGATACTGAGGTCATGACCGACGGACCCAAGATTCTCATCGTCGATGACGAGCCGAACATCCGCGACCTTCTCACCACTTCGCTTCGCTTTGCTGGCTTCGCGGTGCGCGCCGTCGGCAATGGGGCGCAGGCGATCTCCGCGGTGCTCGAGGAAGAGCCGGATCTCATCATCCTGGACGTCATGCTCCCCGACATGAACGGCTTCGGCGTGACCAAACGCCTCCGCTCCTCGGGCTACACGTCGCCCATCCTGTTCCTCACCGCGAAAGACGACACCGAGGACAAGATCACCGGCCTCACTGTCGGCGGCGATGACTACGTGACCAAACCGTTCTCGCTCGACGAGATCGTCGCCCGGATCAAGGCGATTCTCCGCCGCACGATGAACGACGAAGAAGACGCCGTCATCCGCGCCGGCGAGCTCATGATGGATCAGGACACGCATGAGGTCACGATCGGCGACGCGCAGATCGAACTCAGCCCGACCGAGTTCAAGCTGCTCCGTTACCTCATGCTGAACCCGAACCGCGTGCTGTCGAAGGCGCAGATCCTCGACCATGTGTGGGAGTACGACTTCAACGGCGATGCCGGCATCGTCGAGTCCTACATCTCCTACCTGCGTCGCAAGCTCGACCAGTACTCGGCGGAGCCGGTCATCCAGACGAAGCGCGGCTTCGGTTACATGCTGAAGGCGTCGAAGGCGTCCTGACCGGAGGCACAGCGCAGGTTCCCGCGTCCCGCTTCCCCAGCCCCCGCGTCCCCGCGTCCCCGCGTCCCCGCTGGGGATAACCCGCGCTTTTCCCGGAGGCCCCACGGCAGCACTCGCTCCCGCGGGGCCTCCGTCTATCGTTGACAACGCATGCACACACGACTCAGCCGCTGGTGGAACGGGATCTCCCTGCGCACCAAGATCACCGGGATCACCGTCCTCCTGGTGACCCTCGGGCTGCTCGTGGCGGGCCTCGGCACGATGACGGTGCTCGACACGTACCTGGTCGGGCAGTTGGACACGAGCGTGAAGAGCACCGCAACCTCGCTCGGTGTGCAGCCGCTGTCGAACGGCTCATGCAAGCCGACGGTCGCGGTCGAGAGCACGACGTACGTCGCCGTCGTTGCCGAAGGCGGCAAGATCGTCTGCCAGACCCCCGGGCAGCACCGACCCGATCTGAAGGGGCTCGATCTCAGCGAGCGGGTGCAGAGCGGCCAAGCGTTTGCGGTCTGGGATTCCACCCACGACCGCGAGTGGCGCGCCTACGCGGTGACGGTGACGCAGAGCGACCCGACGGGCACCACAGCCCCGGCCTCCTACACCATGCTTGTCGCGTTCTCGACGTCCGGAGCCGACGCCACGATCGCGCGCTTCACCGTCATCTTCCTCGGGTTCGGCATCTCCGTGATTCTGCTCGGCGCGATGCTGACGCGCCTGCTGGTCACGGCGACGTTCGATCCCCTGCGCGATGTGGAAGACACGGCGGCGCGTTTCGCGGCGGGCGATTACTCGCAGCGCCTTACCGACGACACACCGAACACGGAGGTCGGGCGGCTGAACCGGTCGTTGAACCAGATGCTGGAGCGGATCGACTCGGCGTTCGACGACCGTCAGCGCACGATCGAGCAGATGCGGCGCTTCGTCGGCGACGCGTCGCACGAGCTTCGAACGCCCCTCGTGTCACTGCGCGGCTATGCGGAGCTGTATCGCATGGGTGCGCTCCGCAAGGAGGAGGACGTCGCCCAGGCGATGGGCCGCATCGAGAAAGAGGCGCAGCGGATGGGCCTCCTCGTGCAGGATCTGCTGCAGTTGGCACGCATCGACGAGTCGAAGCCGCTGGATCTCGGGCCGGTGGACCTCGTCGCGATCGCCCGCGACTCCGCCCTGGACACGATGGCGTCGAACCCGGACCGCGAGATTCAGGTCCTCCTCGAAGACGCGATCACCGGTGTCGGTGTGCCGCAGCGCGTGTCCGCGTCCGAGCCGGAGCCGCGCCCCGCCTCCCCACTGTCAGCGAATACGACGGGTCCGATCGCGTTCGCCGGGCAGACGCTTGCGCGCCTTCGCGCACGCCGCAACCGCGCAATGAGCGTCGAGGGCGTCACCGACGCGAATCCGCCCACCACGCCGATGCCTGCGGTGATGCTGCCGGCACGGCCCCCGGTCGTCCTCGCGGAAGAGAACAAGGTCCGTCAGGTCGTGACGAACCTCATGGGCAATGCGATGCGGTTCACCGAGCACGACGCTCCGATCGAGATCGGCATCGGCGTCGACGAGGAGAACGACATGGCGCACCTCGACGTCATCGACCACGGCGAGGGCATTCCGCCGCAGCTCCGCGACAAGATCTTCCAGCGGTTCTGGCGGGCCGACACGTCCCGCGCACGCGATACGGGAGGCTCGGGGCTCGGCCTCGCGATCGTCTCCGGCATCGTCGCCGCCCACCGTGGGCGCGTCGAGGTGATTGACACGCCGGGCGGCGGAGCGACGTTCCGCGTGTGGTTGCCACTCGTGCCGAGGGGCTGGGAGGCCCCAGAGCCCACCGCGCCGTAGGCGGGAAGGGGCCGGAGGCCGTCGCGCCCGACGGGCGGCGCGCCCGAGCGGGGCGCGAAGTCGCGGCGCCGCTCTCGACACGCCGCTCACTTGTCGCCGAACCGCAAGAAGCCGCCTCCAACACGCGCCAAACCTGCGGAACCTGACTCAGCGCGGATCGCGGCCGACGTGTCGCCCGCATCCTCGTATCGCTGCCATCCCGCGCGTCCCACGCGTCCGCGTCTCGCCCGCCTCCCCGTGTGTCGCGCCCCGCGTCCCCGTGTCGCCCGCCTCCCCGTGGCGCGCCCCGAATCGAGGGCGACGTAGCGCACGCGTCCCCCCATTGCCCGCATCGCTCCTCACGGCGCCGAAGCCAGCAGCTCCCGGAGTCGCTGAATCACGTCGGCCGGGGACCGCGCGTCTTGCGCGGAGACGTGCAGGACGCGCCACCCCTCCGCGACGAACTCGTTCGACCGCTTTCGGTCGCGCTCCCAAGCCGCCCGCGAGAGGTAGTGGTAACTCCCGTCGTACTCAAGACCGACGCGAGAGGCGGGCCAGAGCATGTCAACCCTCCCGAGGAACGCCCCGCGCCGATCGAGCACGTCGATGTTGAGTTCCGGCTCGGGTATGCCCGCCCGGACAAGCAGGAGACGCAATTTCGTCTCCATCGGCGACTCGGCGCCCGCCCGCACAGAGGCCAAGGCGCGACGCGCCAGCGCAGACTGAACAGCGCCCGGCCGAATTGCCGCTCGCAGGTCGTCGCAGGTAGCAGGTCCGCCCTCCCGCACGAGATAGTCGCCCGCAATAACGAGGTCGTCATGCGTGAGCGTTCGGCGAGCTTCGAACCAGGCGAGCGAAGGCGTGCTGCATTGCACCCCATCGACCGTCATTGATCCCACATCCGAGGTGACTCGCCCGATGACGCCTCGACGCCGCAGCGGTGCAACGCCGCCCCAACTCACCACATTGACGAGAGCCTCCGCGCGCTGCAGCTCTTCCGGGAGAGGAGCGCCGAGGAGGAGCAGCGCGGAAGTGCCGCTGACTCGCTGATGCCGACCGAGAACGAGCCCGACGGAGAGCACGCGCGTCTTGCCTGAATGTGCAAAGCTCCGCGCGACCCTGACCCCGGCGACCGGCGCGTAAAGGTCTGTCGCCGATAATCGCGCCTCGGGAACACCTGCGGCGAGTGCGTCGCGCACGAGGAACGGCCGGTATCGAAATTCGGCGGGGAGGTTCGAAAGGCCGCGTCCCATACACCGACACTCGCGGATCTCGACTCCGAGTGACGGGCGACGAGCGAGTTCGGTTCGATACGACCCTCGTGGCCATGCTGTGGAGGACGCACGTTCCCGATGGCTGGACCACGAGCGCCCCCGACACGCAGGATGCGTGGCACCGGACCACGACGTTCTGCCCGCAACACGCGCCCAAGCGCAGGAACCCCACCACCGGCCGAACCTGAGCGGCGCGGCGCGTGCAAAGGCGGACGCTGCCGAGGGCAGCGCCCCTTCCGACACGCCGGATGCGCGGCACCGGACCACGACGTTCTGCCCGCAACACGCGCCCAAGCGCAGGAACCCCACCACCGGCCGAACCTGAGCGGCGCGGCGCGTTCGAAAGCGGAAGCTGCCGACGGCAGCGTGCCCTCACGACACGCCGGATGCGTGGCACCGGACAGCGACGTTCTGCCCGCAACACGCGCCAGAGCGCAGGAACCTCACCACCGGACGAACCTGAGCGGCGCGGCGCCACAACCTGACCAGCTGAACCTGAACGAACCCGAGCAACCCGGCGCCGACCGCGCAACGCGGAAGGGCCCCCGCACGCCGAAGCGTACGAGGGCCCTCGAACTTCCGAAGGGGAAGCAGCAGTCAGGACTTAGAAGTCCATGCCACCGGTCGGGTCGCCGGCCGGAGCGGCCGCGGCCTTCTCGGGCTTGTCCGCGACGACCGCTTCGGTCGTGAGGAACAGGCCCGCGATGGAGGCGGCGTTCTGCAGCGCGGAGCGCGTCACCTTGGCGGGGTCGATGATGCCGGCGGCGATCAGGTCGACGTACTCGCCGGTCGCGGCGTTGAGGCCGTGGCCGGCCTCGAGCTCGCGCACCTTCGCGGCGACAACGCCGGGCTCCATGCCCGCGTTGAGGGCGATCTGCTTGAGCGGCGCGTCGATCGCGACGCGAACGATGTTCGCACCGGTCGCCTCGTCACCCTCGAGCTGCAGCCCGTCGAGCGCGGTCTTGCCCGCCTGGATCAGGGCGACGCCACCACCGGCGACGATGCCCTCTTCGACGGCTGCCTTCGCGTTGCGGACGGCGTCCTCGATGCGGTGCTTGCGCTCCTTGAGCTCGACCTCGGTCGCGGCACCGGCCTTGATGACGGCAACGCCGCCGGCGAGCTTGGCGAGGCGCTCCTGGAGCTTCTCGCGGTCGTAGTCGGAGTCGGTCGCCTCGATCTCGGCGCGGATCTGGCGCACGCGGCCGGCGATCTGCTCGCTGTCGCCGGCACCCTCGACGATCGTGGTCTCGTCCTTGTTGATGACGACCTTGCGGGCACGACCGAGCAGGTCGAGCGTCGCGTTCTCGAGCTTGAGGCCGACCTCCTCGGAGATGACCTGACCACCCGTGAGGATGGCGATGTCCTGGAGCATGGCCTTGCGGCGGTCACCGAAGCCCGGGGCCTTGACGGCGACGGACTTGAAGATGCCGCGGATCTTGTTGACGACCAGGGTGGCCAGCGCCTCCCCGTCGACGTCCTCGGCGATGATGAGGAGCTGCTTGCCGGCCTGGATCACCTTGTCGACGATCGGGAGCAGGTCCTTGATGTTCGAGATCTTCGAGTTGACGATCAGGATGTACGGGTCCTCGAAGACAGCCTCCTGGCGCTCCGGGTCCGTGACGAAGTACTGCGAGAGGTAGCCCTTGTCGAAGCGCATACCCTCGGTCAGCTCGAGCTCGGTGCCGAACGTGTTCGACTCCTCGACGGTGACGACGCCTTCCTTGCCGACCTTGTCGATCGCCTCGGCGATGAGCTCACCAATGGTGGTGTCGGCGGCCGAGATCGACGCAGTCGCGGCAATCTGGTCCTTCGTCTCGATCTCCTTGGCGTTGTCGAGCAGCGCCTGCGAAACCGCGGCAACAGCCTTCTCGATACCGCGCTTCAGCGAGATCGGGTCAGCGCCGGCGGCGACGTTGCGGAGGCCCTCACGAACGAGCGCCTGGGCGAGCACCGTCGCGGTGGTCGTACCGTCACCGGCGACGTCGTCGGTCTTCTTAGCGACCTCCTTGACGAGCTCGGCACCGATCTTCTCGTACGGGTCGTCGAGCTCGATCTCCTTGGCGATGGAGACACCGTCGTTCGTGATGGTGGGGGCGCCCCACTTCTTCTCGAGAACGACGTTACGGCCGCGCGGGCCGAGCGTCACCTTCACGGCGTCGGCCAGCGTGTTCAGGCCGCGCTCGAGGCCACGGCGGGCCTCCTCGTCGAAAGCAATGATCTTAGCCATGTGAGTTTCTCGTCCCTCCCGGACGTCGTCATGGTCGCGGTGGTCAGGTCCGGAACCTGAGGCCCGAACCGTCTAGCACTCAGCGCGAGCGAGTGCCAAGTGCGATTCTGGCACTCGCACCGGGAGAGTGCAACCTCGCCCCGATGACGTGTTGACGACCACCGGCACTCGTTGGCTGTGGAGGGATGAAACGCCGAGACGCGCGATCCGAAGATCGCGCGTCTCGTGTCAGATCTGCCTGGAGGCGCTTCTCGCCCTACGCGGGTCGGACCGCCTCCGCCTGTGGTCCCTTCGAACCGGTTCCGACGTCGAACGTCACTGCCTGTCCCTCTTCGAGGACCTTGTATCCCGTCATATCGATGGCGGAGTAATGGACGAACACGTCTTGCCCTCCGCCTTCGACGGTGATGAATCCGTATCCCTTTTCGGCGTTGAACCACTTGACCGTGCCGTTGGCCATTGCTCTTGCTCCCTGCGGTGCTGCTTCATACTGGCGGCAGGCCCAGGTGTCGCTCCCGCCGGGTCGTTCCATTTCCCGGGAGTCGTCACGCGTACAGAGTTCCGTCGGTTTCGATCGCTGGGCTGACCTATTGCGATCGTAATGAGAAGCCCGCCAAGAGCAAGACCGAGCAACCGAATTCATACGCCAATAGCGGTATCTCAATGTGCTCGAAACATGGCCGCAACATAGCGCGCCGATTCCCGACTTGAGCATGGGGTCATGCGTTCCGGGAACACAGCGTCACTCGCCCCGCGAGCACGGGGTCGACACCACGCGAGCATGAGGTAGCCCGCCACGAGCAACGGTCGTCACACCGCGACCGCGGGCGCCGTCGCTGCCGTGCTCGATGCCGGAACGGCGGACGCTGCGCTATCGTGCACGCTGCCCTGCCGATGCCGATGCCGATACCGATACCGATACCGATACCGATACCGATACCGACGCCGATACCGAAGCCGAAGCCGAGGGCAAACAGAAGCCGAGGAGGCTTAGTAGTCGCTGCCCAGGACCACGGTGATTGCGGAATTCGGGAACGCGCTCGACGCCTGCACGGAGGCGATGCCGAGGGTCTTCGCAACGCCGTTCGCGACCGCAAGGTCGCTGGCGTCTTTGTAGTAGACGACCGAGGTCGTGGTGCCGGTTGACCCGGCGTTCCCTTCGCCCGCGACTTTCCACCCTGCAGCGATGAGTGCCGCGCCACCCTTGGCCGCGAGCCCGGTGATGCGCGTCCCGTTGAGCACTTCGATGGTGTTGGCTGCCGTTTGCTGCGACGGCGTCGCGGTGGCCGGTGCGCTCGGAGTGGCGCTTGGGCTGCTCGCCTGGGCAGATGCGGACGCGCTCGCTGTGCCGCTCGCCGATGCGCTCGCTGACGCTCCGGGGCCGCCTGAGGCGCCGGCCGATGTGATCCCGCTGTTCAACCCGCTGAGACCGCCCATGATCACGATCGCCAACGCCGCAACGACCGCTGTTGCGAGGGCGGCCCAACCGAATGCCGCCCAGCCGCGACCTTTGCGCGCGCTGCTTCGGTGCGCGCCGACGCGCGGGCCGTCCGTGACGTCATCGAATCGGTCTCGGGGAAATCTCGTCATGACGCTTTCTCTGGTCGTTCGGGGTGCCCGGGGACATCGCGTCGTGCGATCGCATCGACCCGTGATCGGCGGATGCGCTGGAGTCGCTTGACGAGTTGCGGATCGTGCGCCAGTGCAGCAGGCGAGTCGATGACTCTCCCGAGAACCTGGTAGTACCGCGCCGGGGACATCCCGAATTCGAGTCGGATTGCGACCTCTTTATTGCGGTCGTGACGGGCCCGGTCGTGCTCGAACGCGAGGATGTGCCGGTCGAGGTCCGACAGTTCCCCTTCGGTTCGATTGCGTTGCACTGCGGTCCGTTCGTTCCTGAGGTTGCAGAAGTCCGAGCTTGCACAAGACGCCTGGGGCGACTCGATGTCCGCGACTGGGAGTCGCGGTGGTGCACATAGTAAGGGCGGCCGCGCGCCGCTCCCTGGCATGCTCCTGGCAGGTCGGAATTCCTGCTGTGGACAGCCCTCCTCTCCACAGCGGTGGGCCTCACGGTTGAGCGAACCAGTGGATGCGAGTGCCATAGGGATCCGTGCTTCCAATCGGATTCCCATCAACGGCAAGCGTCGCGAACGCTCGGTCTGCAGGCACGGCTGCCGCGTGGTTCGTCGGCAGCCGGGACGCGATGTCGACGAGCGCCCCAGTGCGCTCCAGCGAGATCCAGTGCACGCCGCGGTCTGCGATCGCGTCGACGAACGCTTGCCTCTCGCGTCCCGGCACGTATACGAGCGTTCCCGCGGTGACGACGACCGGCGTGCAGTTCTCGGGCAGCTGCGCGAGCGCGCGATCGAGGTCGTGTTGCACGGTGCCGGTGATCAGCGTCGGCGGATCTGCAAGGAGCACGCTCGCGGCTGACCGCATGAGTGCGACGCGCTCCACTGCCTCCGGCGGCACGCTCCATGCCAGCGCGCTGAACGCAGCGGGGTCCCGCAGGTCGATCGGAGACGGGTCGAGGCCGACGCGCGCTACGAGACGGAACGGAGGAACAGCCTCCGGAGTCACGCCCGTCGTGACCGCAGTGAGCGGGAGCGTCGCCGCCGCGGCGGACGCAAAGCCGGCGGTGCCACAGGCTTCAGTAAGCCCACGGGTTCCGACTCGGTCCGCCGGAAGCGGCGACGCAATCCGTACCGGACGACCGCAACTGTCGCCCTCTGGCACGAAGTCGAGGACGACCCGGTCGGGGATCAGCGTCAGCCCGGCGCTCGCGCCGATCTCGACGAGGCCGATTGGCGCGGCCGATCGCGCCGCGATGGCACCGATCACTGGAACGATCGGTGCCATCCGACGCGGGTCATTCGTCTGCATCGTCGACGCTGCAAGCCGACGCGCGAAGGCGGCACCGTGATCGACGACGAGGCTGCGGAATCCATCAGGGTCGAACGGGTCCGCCCCGAGCGATCGCGCGACCGCGAACGCGAGTTCGGGCTGCCGCTTCGTCGGCGGCACGGTGTCGAGGACCGTCTCGATCTCGGGGTCGACGCGCGCAGCCCAGGCCGCATAGGTCGGCGATACACCCGCGATCCGCGCGGCGTAGGTCCGATACCGATCGCCGGTGTCGTCCTCGCGTGGCCGGGGGCGGCTGTCCGGGGCGCTCAGCGGGCGCCCTCCTCAACCTTGTTGGAGCGGGGGTCCTGCGCAGCGGTCTGCCCGGCCCGATACATGCCGCGATGGCGGATCCCGGCCTCGTCGTACGACTCGCCGAACGGCACGAACCCGGAGGCCGCATACAGTCCGGCGACGTATTCCTGCGCGTGCAGCACCATCGGTTCGCTCCCGTGCCGACCGAGCACCGCGGTGACGAGCCCATGTGCAAGTCCGCGGCCGCGAAACGCCGGATCTGTCGCGACTCGGCCGATCACCCAGCGGGGCGGCAGAGCGTCCGGCGGGTGCACTTCGTCCGGCGCCGGCCGAAGCAGTCGCAGGTATGCACGGACGCCGCCATCCTCATCGGGCATCCACCAGTGCTCCGTCTCGTCCGCACGATCGCGACCGTCGAAGTCCTCCGCCTCGACACGCTGCTCGAGCGCGAAGACGCGGTTGCGAAGACGCACGATCTCGTACAGCTCGTCGGTCGTGAGTTCAACCCAGCGAGCGCACCGGATACGCGCGTCGGCGCGCTGGGTGGAATGGTCCGGCACCTTCGTGAGTTTAATGGTCAGGGCTCCCCGGCCACGCGCCCGGGAACAACCCCGCTCCGGCCGCAACCCAGCGCGCCGGACCAACGGTCGACCAGGAGGATGACATGGCGTACAAGGTGGAGAAGTCGGACGCGGAGTGGCGCGAGCAGCTCGGTGCCGAGCAGTACGCGGTGCTCCGGCAGGCCGCGACCGAGCGTCCGTGGACCGGCGAGCTCCTCGACGAGGAGCGCGCTGGGATCTACACGTGTGCAGCCTGCGGGGCTGAACTCTTCAAGAGCGGCACCAAGTTCGACTCCGGATGCGGATGGCCCTCGTTCTACGAGTCGGTTCGCCCGGAGGCCGTCCAGCTGATCGAGGATCGCTCGCTCGGCATGGTTCGCACCGAGGTGCGCTGCGCGAACTGCGGCTCGCACCTGGGCCACGTGTTCCCGGACGGATTCGGCACGCCGACCGGCGACCGCTACTGCATGAACTCGATCTCGCTGAACTTCGCGCCCGAGGGATCCGCCGAGTAGCCAAGGCGACGCCGCCGGCCCCGCGCCCTGCCGCAGCAAAGGCTGAGCACCGGCGTGACCCGTCAAGGCGCCCCGGTAGGATGACGACGGTGCCGGCGTGGCGCAATTGGTAGCGCACCCGACTTGTAATCGGGCGGTTACGGGTTCAAGTCCCGTCGCCGGCTCGCACACGAACGAAGGCCCTGGGAAGTCCCAGGGCCTTCGTCGCGTTTCCGGCACCAGCAACGGCTCAGCACGAACCGCCCGAGCGCATCGCTCAGCGGCCGCCCGTGATCAACCGGTTCCGCTGTGCCCGGCCGGCGGTGCCGTACGGGTATTCGTCGATGCGCGGCGCGCTCGCCTCGCCGAGTCGCTTGAGCTCGCTGTCCTCGAGCCGCAGGTCCGCAGCGCCGAGGTTGTCCTGCAGCTGCTCGACCATACGAGCCCCGAGGATCACACTCGTCACCGCGGGCTGGGCGAGCAGCCACGCAAGGGAGACCTGCGCGGCGGAGACGCCATGCGCCTCCGCGACGTCGGTGACCACTTCGAGAACGGCCCAGGTGCGCTCGTCGGAGTTCCGAGCCTCCCACGCTTCCATGCCCCGCTTCGGGTTCTCACCGAGCCGGGTCGCGCCCGTGGGCGCTTGGTCGCGCTGGTACTTGCCGGACAGCCAGCCGCCCGCGAGTGGTGACCAGGGCAGCAGCCCGATGTTCGCGTCGAGGCAAGCGGGCACGATCTCGTGCTCGATGTCACGAACGAGCAGGTTGTACTGCGGCTGCAACGTGACCGGGGGCGCCCAGTGGTTCGCGCGCGCCTCGTACACGGCCTTCGTGATCTGGTAGCCGAGATAGTTCGAGAACCCGTATGCGCCGATCTTGCCCGCACTGACTGCGTCGTCGAGGAAGCGAAGCGTCTCGTCGAGCGGAGTCAACGCGTCCCACGCGTGCATCTGGTAGAGGTCGATGTAGTCGACGCCGAGTCGCTTCAGGGATGCGTCAAGGGCAGTCCGCAGGTGTCGGCGCGACAGGCCCAGATCATTCGGGCCTTCACCGCGCGGGAACCGGCCCTTCGTCGCGATGACGACCTGCTCCGCCTCCGTCGGGTGATCGCGGAGCCAGTTGCCGATGATCACCTCGGACTGTCCGTTCGAGTACACGTCCGCCGTGTCGAGGAACGTTCCGCCCGCGGCGAGGAACGCGTCGATGATCTCGTGCGACGTGGCCTCATCGGCTTCGCTGCCGAACGTCATTGTGCCGAGCGTCAGCGAAGAGACGACGGCGCCGCTATTGCCAAGAAGTCTGTATTCCATGAGTCGGACGGTATACCGACTGCGCTGGACTCGGCGCAGGTGCGTCCGGATTACCCGCAGGGCTGCCCGAGCCCACGCAACCGAACGCTTCAGCGGGTCGCGTCGAAGAAGGCGATCGCCGCCTCCCGGAACGGCCGTGAGGTCGGCGCGTTGAAGTGGTTGCGCCCCGGGATCTCGAAGAAACGCGCATGCGGCGCGGCAGCCGCGAGACGCTGAGACGCGGCGAGGATCCCGTCCTCACTTCCGGCAGCCATGAGCAGCGGCTGCGCCGGCGCATTGGCGGGGGTGGGCTCGATGCTGTTCCGCATCCCCTCGACCATGGTGATGAGGGCGCGCAGATCGTTGCCCTCGACGCCTGCAGCCATCTGGAGGTAGCCGTTCGTGACGCGGTCCTCCACGGGAGTGCCATCGGCGACGTACGCCTTCGCCTCGTCCACGCGGATGCGCCGCATTGGGTCCGCGTCGGGGATGCCGCCGAACACGGCGCGCGTAATCCGGTCCGGGAGCCGCTCCGCGGTGTGCCATCCAACCCGGGCTCCGAGCGAGTAGCCGAGGTACGCGACATCGTCGAGCAGGTACGCGTCGATCACGGCGGTGACATCGGCGACGAGCGCGTCCATCGTGTACGCGTCGGGCGTGTAGGGCTTGTCGGAGTGCCCGTGCCCGCGCTGGTCGAGCGCGATCACGCGGTATCCCGCTCGCGTCAGATCCCGCGTCCAGCCGGAGGCATGCCAGTTCAGCAGCGCGCCTGAGGCGAAGCCGTGCACGGCCACCACCGTGGGCGCATCGGGGTCACCGAACTCGTATGTGGCAATGCGGAGTCCGTCGGGCGCCATCACGACTCGCGGCGCCGGCGCGAGGGGCAGAAGGGCCATGGCCCCTGAGCGTAGCGGTGGTTGAGTGGCCCCCGTGGATGGTTACACGGCCGATCAGATCCGTGCCGCCGAGGCGCCGCACCTCGCCGCGGGCGAGCCGCTGATGCAGCGCGCCGCCGATGGTCTCGCCCGCATTGCCGAGCGGCTCCTTGCCGCGGGCGGCGCGCCTCCTCCTGGTCGCGTCCTTCTGCTCGTCGGCAGCGGCAACAATGGCGGCGACACGCTCTACGCCGGTGAACGCCTGGCCCGCGCCGGGAGGCTCGTCACGATCATCCGCACCGGCTCCCGCATCCACACGGCCGGTCTGGAGGCTGCCCTCGCCGCCGGCGCGCGCCTCCACCCGGTGTCCGCCACAGCAGCCGACCCGGACGCGGTGCGCGCTGCCGTCACGCACGTGGCCGCCTCCGCCGATCTCGTGCTCGACGGCATGCTCGGTATCGGCATCACCGGGTCGACCGCCCTCCGCGGTGCCGCTCGCGCCGCGGTTGAGGGGGTGCGGGAGGCACAGCGGCACCGGGAAGCTGGAGGGGGCGACGAAGCCGGACGGCTCTCGGCGGCTCAGCGACGTCGAGGAGGGCCGGTCGTCGTCGCGGTCGACGTGCCGAGCGGGATCGACGCCGATACCGGCGCCGCGGACGACTCCGTCCTGCAGGCGGATGTCACGGTGACGTTCGGCGGCATGAAAGCGGGCCTGCTCCGCGAGCCCGCGGCGTCACTCTCCGGCCACGTCGAGCTCGTCGATGTCGGCATCGGTGCCGATCTGCCGAGCTCGGCCAACTAGCCTTCTCCCCCGAATGGGTGTTACATGTCCTTGGCGGTCGATGGCGACCGCACGGGGCCCGGGATCGGGTCGCCCGTCTTCACTACGGATCGTCCGGCACGTACCTGCCGGTGAAGAAAGGATGAACGCTCATGGCGTCCGTCACCTATGACAAGGCAACCCGCCTCTACCCCGGAGGCACCCGCCCCGCGGTCGACGCACTCGACCTCCAGGTCGCCGACGGCGAGTTCCTGGTGCTCGTCGGCCCGTCGGGTTGTGGAAAGTCCACCTCGCTGCGCATGCTCGCCGGCCTCGAAGAGGTCAACACGGGCAACATCCTCATCGGCGACCGCGATGTCACGGACATCCCGCCGAAGGACCGCGACATCGCGATGGTGTTCCAGAACTACGCGCTCTACCCGCACATGACCGTCGCGGAGAACATGGGCTTCGCCCTGAAGATCGCCGGCGTCGGCAAGGAAGAGCGCGCGCAGCGCGTGCTCGAGGCCGCCAAGCTCCTCGACCTCGAGGAGTACCTGGGCCGCAAGCCGAAGGCGCTCTCGGGTGGTCAGCGTCAGCGTGTCGCGATGGGCCGAGCGATCGTCCGTCAGCCGCAGGTGTTCCTCATGGACGAGCCGCTGTCGAACCTCGACGCGAAGCTTCGCGTTCAGACTCGCACCCAGATCGCGTCGCTGCAGCGTCGTCTCGGCGTCACCACCGTCTACGTCACGCACGACCAGACCGAGGCACTGACCATGGGCGACCGCATCGCGGTCCTCAAGGACGGCGTCCTCCAGCAGGTCGGCACCCCGCGCGACCTGTACGAGAAGCCGAACAACGTCTTCGTCGCCGGCTTCATCGGTTCGCCGGCCATGAACCTGTTCCCGGCCGACGTCGTCGAGGGCGGCATCCGCCTGGGCAACATGAGCCACGCGATCGAGCGCGACACCATCGCGAATGCTCGCGCGAACCGGGTCACCGTCGGCCTCCGTCCCGAGGACGCGATCGTCTCGACCACCGGCGAGGGGCTCGAGGTCGTCGTCGACGTCGTCGAGGAACTCGGCGCCGACGGATACCTGTACGGCCACACGGACATCGACAACCAGCGTGTCGACATCGTGGCCCGCGTCGACGGCCGCCGCCACCCCTCGATCGGCGACACCGTCTACGTGACCCCGAAGACCGGTCACGTGCACGTGTTCGACACTGAGTCCGGCGAGCGCCTGTCGAACAACTCGGTCGTCAGCGCGTAAGCGGCGACTCGACCCACTTCGAGAGCCCGCCTTCCGTCTCCTCAGGAGCGGGGGGCGGGCTCCCCTCGTTCTCCGCTGGAAAGGACTTGTCGTGCCTGACTCCATGTCCATCACGGCTGCGACCGTCGACCCGGGCCTCCTCGACCTGCCCTGGGATCTGCCGCTCGACGAGTGGCCCGATGACACGATCGCCGCGCTCCCGAAGGGCATCTCGCGGCACCTTGTGCGCTTCGTGCATCTCAGCGGCTATGTGGTCGCCGTGAAGGAGACCAGCGAGGAGCTCGCTCGCAGCGAGTACGACATGCTCCGGACGCTGCAGCGTCTCGATGTGCCGTGCGTCGACCCGCTCGCGGTGATCACGAATCGCGTCGGCCGCGATGGGGAGGCGCTCCAACCTGTCCTCGTCACCCGTCACCTCCGCTTCTCCCTCCCGTATCGCGCGCTGTACTCGCAGACCCTGCGGCCGGACACGGCCACACGGCTGGTGGATGCGCTTGCGGTGCTGCTGGTGCGACTCCACATCATCGGGTTCTTTTGGGGCGACGTCTCGCTGTCGAACACGTTGTTCCGCCGCGACGCGGGTGCATTCGCCGCCTATCTGGTGGATGCGGAGACCGGCAAGCTCTACCCGGGCGGCCTCTCGAACGGTCAGCGTGAGAATGACCTCGAGATCGCTCGGGTCAACATCGCCGGCGAATTGCTCGATCTGGAGGCGGGTGGTCGCCTTGACGAGAACGCCGACCCCGTCGACGTGTCGAATGGGATCGTCGCGCAATACCGCACCCTCTGGGGTGAGTTGACGGGAACCGAGCAGTTCGCGGCGGCTGAGCGGTGGCGCATCAACGACCGCGTCGAACGTCTCAACGACCTCGGGTTCGACATCGAGGAGCTGTCGATCAAGACCGCGGAGGGTGGCACGCAGGTGCGGATCACGCCGAAGGTCGTCGACGCGGGCCACCATCAGCGTCGGCTGCTGCGGCTGACCGGAATCGATGCGGGCGAGAATCAGGCGCGGCGTCTCCTCAACGACCTGGACGCGTATCGCGCGCGGAACGGTCGAGATGAACTCGACGAGGAGATGGTCGCGCACGAGTGGGTCTCGCGTGTCTTCGAACCCGTCGTCCGGGCAATTCCACGCGACCTCCGGGGGCGCTTGGAGCCGGCGGAGGTGTTCCACGAACTGCTCGAGCATCGATGGTTCATGTCGCAGCAGGAGCAGCGATCTGTTTCACTGCCGGAAGCCACGACGGCGTACATCAATGACGTGCTCCGTCACCGCCGTGACGAGCGCACGCTCATCAATCCGCCCACGAGCAGTCTCGCGTTACCGATCGAAACGGACGGCGTGCCGGTCTCTCCGGAGGACGCCGAGGACTGGCGCGCAAACGTCTGACCGTTACGGTTCCCTCATGACAGACGGTAGCGCCCAGGAGCACGATGCATCGAGGCCACTGACGCGAGCCCGCTGGCAGCGACTCACGCAATGGCCGCTCGCCGCCGCAGCGGCGATTTTCCTGGCGGCCTATTCGCTCGAGGTGCTCGCGGACCTGCGTGGCGCGGCCAACAGCGTCGCTGAGATTGCGATCAACGTGACCTGGGGCATGTTCGTCGTGGATTACGTCGTCCAGCTCGCGACCGCCCGGCGACGCGGTCGCTGGTTCATGATGCACATTCCGGACCTCGCCGCGATCGCGCTGCCGGTGCTCCGACCGTTGCGCCTGCTGCGGCTGGTGCAGCTGCTTCGGATTCTTCAGCGCACGACCGGGGCCGCCGTGCGGGGACGGGTGACCGTCTATGTGGTGGTGACGACGGGCCTCCTGGTGTATGTGGCGGCGCTGGCAATGCTCGATGTTGAGCGCCACGCGCCGCATGCGACGATCACATCGTTCGGCGACGCCCTCTGGTGGGCGGTGGTGACGATCACGACCGTCGGGTACGGCGATATGACGCCGGTGACGACCGCAGGGCGGTTCATTGCGGTAGGTGTGATGATCGGCGGCATCGCGTTGCTCGGCGTGGTGACTGCGACGATCGCGAGTTGGATCATCGAGCAGGTTGGCCGCCGTGACGCCAGTAGTCAGGCCGCGACGCGCAAGGAGATCGAGGAGCTCACGGCCGAGGTACGGTCCTTGCGGGACGAGTTGCGTCGTACCGACGGTCGGGTCGGCGCTGCGGCCGAGCAGCCCGACGGCTCTGGCAGTTAGCCCCGCCGACGCCGCGCGATCTCCCAGAGGGTGACGCTCGCGGCGATGCCGGCGTTCAGCGACTCGGTCGCTGAGGTGATGGGGATCGACACGATGGCGTCGCAGGTGTCGGTGACCAGTCGGCTGAGGCCCTTGCCCTCGCTTCCGACGACGATGACCACCGGACGGTCGGCGAGTTGCAGATCGTCGAGCATCACATCTCCGCCCCCGTCGAGTCCGAGGACGAACAAGCCTCGAGCCTGCAGTGCCGTGAGCGTCTGCGTGAGGTTCGGTGCCATGGCGACAGGCAGCCGCGCGGCCGCTCCGGCGGAGGTCTTCCAGGCTGCCGAGGTGACGCCGACGGACCGGCGCTGCGGGACGATCACCCCGTGACCGCCGAACGCGGCGGTCGAGCGGATGATCGCGCCGAGGTTCCGCGGATCGGTGATGCCGTCGAGCGCGACGATGAGCGGCACCTCACCGGCGCGCTCGGCCCGGTCGACCAGGTCGTCGGGATGCGCGTACTCGTACGGCGGAACCTTGAGCGCGACGCCCTGGTGCACCGAATCGGGTCCGGTCAGCCGGTCGAGCTCCGGCCGCATGATCTCCATGATCGGCACGCCCCGGTGGTTGGCGAGCGCGAGGATCTCCTTCACGCGATCGTCGACTTCAATCCGTGCCGCGACGTACAGTGCGGTCGATGGAACACGGGTCCGGAGCGCTTCGAGCACGGAGTTGCGGCCGGTCACGAGTTCCGAGTCATCGCCGCGCCGCTGCGCGGGACGGGAGGAGCGCTGCTGCGGGCCGCTCGCTGCACCGTGCCGGTTCCGCGCCGCCTGGTAGCGCTCCTGCGCGGCCTTCCGCTTGCCGGCCGGGTGGTACGGGCGGTCCTCGGCCTTCGGCGTCGGCCCGTGGCCTTCCAGTGCCTGGCGTCCCTGCCCACCGGAGCCGACCTGTTTGTTGCCCTTCCGGCCGCTGCGAACCGCGCCCGGGCGGCCCTTTCGATTGCCCGAGACGTTTTTCATGCGATGCTCCAACGGGTTCCGGTGGCGGTGTCTTCGATGGCGATCCCCGCTGCCGCGAGGTCGTCGCGCACGCGGTCGGCACGTGCGTAGTCGCGAGCGGTGCGCGCGGCCGCCCGCTCGTCGAGGAGCCGCTCGACGAGCTGGGCGAGCGGACCCGACGCGGTGTCGTCCGCGCCGGTCGCCCAGTGCTCAGCGCGGGGATCGATCCCGAGCACCTCGGCCATTGCGGTGGCGTGCTGGTACGCGCTGCCGAGCGTCGTCGTGTCGTCGGCATCGAGCGCAGCGTTGCCCGCGCGGACGGTGTCGTGCAGCACGGCGAGCGCCTGCGGTGTGCCGAGATCGTCGTCCATCGCCGCCGCGAACGCGGCCGGGACCGCCGGCGCCTCGACGATCGGCACGCCAGCGAGCCGCTCGGCCGCGCGATCGAGGAATCCAGCGATCCGATCGAACGCCGCCTCGGCCTCCGCCAGTGAGCCGTGGTGGTGATCGATCGTCGACCGGTAGTGCGCCGAGACGAGGAAGTACCGGACCACGATCGGTCGGGTGCGGCCGAGAACATCGGCCGCGAAGATGGAGTTGCCGAGCGACTTGGACATCTTCTGGCCATCGACCGTGACAAGGCCGTTGTGTAGCCAGTGCGTGGCGAACGGGTCGCCGGCTGCCGCGGACTGCGCGAGCTCGTTCTCGTGGTGCGGGAAGCGCAGGTCGAGCCCGCCGCCGTGGATGTCGAACGCCGGCCCCAGGTACCGACGCGACATCGCGGAGCACTCGATGTGCCAGCCGGGGCGTCCCGGGCCCCATGGCGAGTTCCACGCGGCGGTCTCTGGTTCGTCCGGCTTCGCGCCCTTCCACAGGGCGAAGTCACGCGGGTCGCGCTTGCCGCGTGGGTCGGCATCGGCGGCGTCGACCATGTCGTCTCGGCGCTGCCGCGTCAACGCACCGTAGGTCGGCCAGCTGGCCGTGTCGAAGTACACGTCACCGGAGTCGTCGGACGCGGCGTAGGCGTGCCCGCGCTCGATGAGGCGCGCGATGAGCTCCTGCATCTGAGGGATGCTGCCGGTCGCCCGCGGCTCGTAGGTCGGCGGGAGGATCCCGAGCGCGCGGTACGCGGCCGAGAACTCCTGCTCCACCCGGTAGGCGCGCGCCCACCACGGTTCGTCGGTCTGCCCGGCGAGGTCGAGCACCTTGTCGTCGATGTCGGTGACGTTGCGCACGAGCGTCACGTGCAACCCGCGATGCGCGAGCCATCGGCGCCACACGTCATAGACGAGCGCGGAGCGGAGGTGACCGATATGCGGTGACGACTGCACGGTGGGTCCGCAGACGTACATGCTGACGTGTCCGGGCACGAGCGGTACGAAGTCGACGATCCCGGCGATGCGGGAGTCGTAGAGGCGGATGGTCACGGTTCCAGCCTAGGCGACGCGCAGAACGTCGATCAGGGCGAAGGTGCCGCTTGGTGATCGCCGCCTCGGTAACGGGGGCTGTGCAGGAGATGTCAGCGCCGGAGGACCGCTGTTGCGATCGCCGCGAGCCCTTCCCCGCGGCCCGTGAAGCCGAGCCCGTCCGTGGTCGTCGCGCTGACGGCGACGGGGCAGTCGAGCGCAGCAGCGAGCGCGTCCTGCATCGCCGGGCGGCGGGCCCCGATACGCGGCCGCTTTCCGATGATCTGCACGGTGACACGGCCAACGCGGAGGCCATGCTCGGCGAGGCGTTCCGCGGCACCCGCGAGAAAGACGGCACCCGATGCGCCCGCGAACCGCGGATCGTCCGTGCCGAACACGCCGCCGATGTCGCCGAGACCCGCTGCGGACAGCATGGCGTCGACAATCGCGTGGGAGACGGCGTCACCGTCGCTGTGCCCCGCAAGACCGGGCTCGCCGTCGAATGCGAGGAGTCCGAGTCGGCAGGGCTGCGCCGCATCGAAGGCGTGGACGTCGATCCCTATCCCGAACAGCGGAACCTGATCGTCGACGGCGGCAGCGACCGCCGCGCGATCGCGCACAATCGCTTCGGCACGGCGCAGATCCCAGGCGGTCGTGATCTTCAGCGCGTCGGCATCGCCGGGAACGAATCGAACCTCGCCGCCGGCCGCCTGGAACACGCCCGCGTCGTCGGTCTCCGATCGCGTCGCCACGGCATACGCCTGCCGAAGCGCCGCAACCGGGAAACCTTGCGGCGTCTGCACGCCAACGAGCGCGCTCCGGTCGACAGTCTCGAGCACGAGATCATCCGCGATCCGCTTCACGGTGTCGGTGACGGGGAGCGCCGGGATGACCCCGCACCCATCACGCTCGACCGCGGCGAACACGGTCTCGAACTGCGCCGTCGGCGTCAGGCAGCGGGCGGCGTCGTGCACGAGGACCGTCGCGACCGACTGCGGGAGCGCACGCAACCCGGCCTCAACGGACGCATGGCGATCCGCGCCTCCCGGGACGACCGCCGTGTACGGGGCCGCGGGCCCCGCGACGCGCGTCACGAGCGACTGCGTCTCCGCGAGCCGGTCCGGAGGCGCCACCACCGCCACGAACGTCGGCGCAGCCAGCGCGAAGATCGCCTCGAGCGCCCGTTCAAGCATCACCACGCCGGCGACTGGCACAAGCGCTTTTGCCGTGCCCATGCCGAGACGAGTCCCGGACCCCGCGGCAACGACAACGACCGCACGGCTCACCGGATGGGCGAGCGGTGCGGTCGTGCGAAGCGACTCCGACACCGGCGGTGTCAGGAGGCGAGAACTTCGTCCAGGACGGTCGACGCCTGGTCCTCGTCGGTCTTTTCGGCGAGGGCGAGTTCAGAGATCAGGATCTGGCGAGCCTTCGCGAGCATGCGCTTCTCGCCAGCGGAAAGGCCGCGGTCTTGGTCGCGACGCCACAGGTCACGAACGACCTCGGACACCTTGATGACGTCGCCGGAGGCGAGCTTCTCGAGGTTCGCCTTGTAGCGACGCGACCAGTTCGTCGGTTCCTCGGTGAAGGGTGCGCGCAGCACCTCGAAGACCTTGTCGAGGCCTTCTTTGCCGATGACGTCACGCACGCCGACCAGGTCGACGTTGTCGGCCGGGACCTCGATCGTCAGATCACCCTGAGTCACCCGCAATTTCAGGTAGACCTTTTCTTCGCCTTTGATGACGCGTGTCTTGACTTCAGAGATGGTTGCTGCCCCGTGGTGGGGGTAGACGACGGTCTCGCCGACCTCGAATTGCATGTATCAGGCTCCGTTCCGAGACACCCAGTTTACCACAAGGCATTTTCGGGTAATGGAGCGCTGGCAGGGCCTCCGATGCGGCCGTCGCTAGGATGGAGCCCGGCCGGTCGGCCCAGCCGCATCACTACTCGGAGGATTTTCGTGCGCACTCGCCTTCTCGGATCCGTTGCCGTGGCAGCAGCAATCGTCGTCGGGGCGTCCGGGTGCGAGTTCATGACGACCCCCGATACCCAGCAGATCCGACAGATCACCGACGGCATCAACCTGCAGGTCGGATCCCTCTCGGTGCGTAACGCGCTGCTCATCTCGAACCCCAGCGGAAGCAATGCACGGTTCATCGCCACGGTTGTGAACATGAGTAACCAGTCCGAGGAGCTCTCGATCCAGGCGAAGGACAACAGCGCCGACCAGCAGACCGTGTCCATCCCGGCGAACGCGACGGTCGACCTCGCGAAGTCTGCGAAGGCGGACCAGGTCGTGTTCCACAAGGTCGATGTGAAGCCCGGCGATCTCACGAAGGTGTTCTTCACGTACCCCGGTGCATCCGGGGCGAGCGCGGGCATCCCGGTGCTCACGGGTGCCATGGCGGAGTACGCCACGCTGGTCCCGACTCCCGCTGCGTCGCCGACCACCCCCACCACCGGAACCCCGTACCCGAGTGGCGCGGCAACCGCTCCGGGTACGACCGCCAGCCCGATCGAGCCCAGCCCGTCACCGAGCGCAAGCTCGAACGGCTGAGCGCACCGCTCAGCCGACGCAATCAGCGCAGGGCCGCCGTGAATCCGACCTCCGGCGGTCAGGCCTCGATTCGGTACCCGAGTCCGCGCACGGTGACGAGGACCTCCGGCGCGCTCGGCACCCGCTCGATCTTCGACCGGATGCGCTTGATGTGCACGTCGAGCGTCTTCGTGTCGCCGAAGTAGTCCGATCCCCAGACCCGGTCGATGAGTTGGCCGCGCGTCAGCACGCGTCCGGCGTTCCTGAGCAGGAGCTCGAGGAGCTCAAATTCCTTGAGCGGCATGGGCACGTCCGAACCGTCGACACTCACGGTGTGGCGTTCGACGTCCATGCGGATGCCGCCGACCTGCAGCACGCCCGTCTCGCCGGGATCCTCCTCGGTCCGTCGGCGCAGCACAGCACGAATGCGCGCGAGCAGCTCCCGCGTCGAATAGGGCTTCGTCACATAGTCGTCCGCGCCGAGCTCCAGCCCGACGACGATGTCCACTTCCGAGTCCTTCGCCGTCAGCATGATGATCGGCGTGTTCGACTTCGCGCGGATCTGCCGGCACACCTCGGTGCCGGATAGCCCGGGAAGCATGAGGTCGAGCAGCACCAGGTCCGGGCCCTCCGCCTCGAACTTGGCAAGGGCGCTCACGCCGTCCGCAGCAACCGACGTGTCGTAGCCCTCCCGCTGCAGGAGGAACTCGAGGGGCTCGCTGAGCGCAGGCTCGTCGTCGACGATCAGGATGTGGGTCACTGGAGCTCCGATGGGGTGACGGCCGGGCGCTTCGCGGGCCCGTGCGGGGTGAACGAACGGATGAGGGCGGTCATGCTCGCTGCTCTTCGAACTGCTCGTCGAGCGGGGCGGTGAGGCTGCTGTCGGCTTCGGGGAGGCGGATCGTGAACGTCGATCCCTTGCCGGGCTGGGACCACACGCGAACGTCGCCGCCGTGGTTGCCGACGACGTGCTTGACGATTGCGAGACCCAGCCCCGTGCCTCCCGTGGCGCGCGACCGAGCAGGGTCGACACGGTAGAACCGTTCGAACACGCGGTCGAGATCAGCCTCGGCGATGCCGACACCCTGGTCGGTCACGGCGATCTCGACGAACCCCTTCGCGTTCCGCACGCCGACTCCGACGCGGGTGTGGTCCGGCGAGTACTTGATCGCGTTCGCGATGAGGTTCGACACCGCGACCTGCAGGAGGCCCGGATCACCCACCACACGGAGCCGCGACTTCTTCGCGCGCACCAGCTCGATGTCCCGCGACTGCGCCACGACCGAGTTCGAGTCGATCGCGCCGTGCACGATGTCGTCGATGGAGACTTCTTCGCTCGATTCGAGGGCATCCACCGACTGCAGGCGGGAGAGCTCGATGATGTCCTTCGTCAGTGCGGCGAGCCGTTCGCTTTCGGTGATGAGCTGCGTGGCGAACTTTCGGACGTGCTCCGGGTCGTCCGCCGCGGCGACGAGCGTCTCGGCGAGAAGGCCGATCGCACCGATCGGCGTCTTCAACTCGTGGGAGATGTTCGCGACGAAGTCTCGCCGCACCTCATCGATCCGCCGGGACTCGGTCAGGTCGTCCGCCGTGAGCAGGACATAGCGGTTCCCGAGGGTCGCCGCTCGGAACGACAGGTAGCCGATGAGTTCACCGCGCCGCCCACGCGGCAGCTCGAGGTCCTCGGCCGCGACTTCGCCGCTCGACCGGACGTGGTCGACCAGGTCGGTCAGCTCGCGGTGCACGAGACGGCGACGGACGACGAGCCCGATCGCGAGTGCCTGGCCGGACGCGGCGACGACCGTGTTCGACGGATCGAGCACCACCGCAGGGTTGTGCATGGTCGCGATGACGGCCGCGACGCCGTCGGGCAGCGAGCGCTCCGCGACGGCGGCTGCATGCGCCGTTCGCTCTGCCGTCACCACGAGGAGCACGACGCCTGCACCGAACACTCCGCCGAGGAGCATCGACAGTGGCACGAGCCACGCGTTGTCCATGCCGCAAGTGTAGGGATCGGCGACGCGGCAACCGTGCGAGAGTGGGCTTTGATAGGCGATGTCCGGGATCGTTCAGCGCGGCGTCACCGCCCGTTCACCTCCGCGACCGAGGATGGCAGCACATCTGCCGACAGACCAATGCGACGGGAAGGCCCCAGATGCGCGAAGTGTTCCAGCAAGAGCTCGAAGAGGTGCAGGAGCGGCTCGTCGAGATCGCCGATCTCGTCGCGGTCGCCATTCAGCGTGCGACCGAGGCGTTCACCGAGTCCGACGTCACGTTGGCCGAGCAGGTCATCGCGGACGACGCGAAGATCGACGCTCGCGCACAGGACCTCGACGAGCTCGCGATCGACATCCTGGCTCGCCAGGCTCCGGTCGCCCGGGACCTCCGCGTCGTCGTGAGCGCGCTGCGCATCAGCGCCTCGCTCGAGCGCATGGGCGACATGGCGGAGCACATCTCGCAGCTCGCGCGGTACCGCTTCCCGGAGAAGGTCGTTCCGAAGGGCCTCCGGCCGACGTTCCAGGAGATGGGCGTCCTCGACGTCGCGATGGCCAAGAAGCTCGTGCTGCTGCTGAAGAGCGAAGACCTCGACCTCGCGACGGAGATCCGCGACGACGACGACAAGGTCGACGAGTTGCACGCCAGCGTGTTCGATTTCGTGCTCGGTGAGACCTGGAAGGGCAAGCCGATCGACACCGTCGATGCGACGCTCGCCAGCCGGTATCACGAGCGCTTCGCCGACCACGCGGTCTCCATCGCCAAGAAGGTGCAGTACCTTGCGACGGGCGACTGGGTCGGAGCCGCCGCAATCGGCTGACGCGCAGCCGCCGGGCTCGGCCGACGCGCAGCCGCCGGAGCGGCGCGCCTGGCTCTGCCAGGATCGTGACATGGCTTCCGTCGCGATTCTCGTCAACGGCCTCCCTGGCGCCGGGAAATCAGCGCTCGGCGCGGAACTCGCGGCGCTCCTCGGGTGTCCGCTGCTCTCGAAGGACACGCTTGTGCGGTCCCTCACCGACATGGTCGGTCCGATGATTCCCGCGCCCGCATTGGGCGCCATCGCCATGGACACCATGTGGCGGATGGCAGCAGCGATCGACGCCGGCGTTGTGGTTGACGCGGTCTGGCTCGCCGAGCGCGATCGTGGATTCCTGGAGGCGGGACTCGCCACCGCAGGCACCGCTCGCGCTGTCGAGATCTGGTGCGACATCGACGAGACGGAGGCGCGGCGCCGGCTGAGCGAGCGCTCCCCGTCGGATGAGCGCGGCCTCCGTTTCTGGGACGAGCACGGCGCGAACGCCGCACCGGTCGGCGTCACCCCCGTGATTCGCGTCTCCACCGCGGAGCGCGTGGACATCGCCGAACTCGTGCAGGAGATCGCCGCCCACTTCGTCGAGCCGATCGACCGGCTGAGCACCCCCGCGTGAGACGGCTCAGCGACGGCGCGTGAGACGGCTCAGCGACGGCGCGAAAGCCGGCTGAGCGCCAGCGCGAGAGCCAGCTCAGCGACGGGAAGGCCGCTCCAGCACCCGTGAGCGGTGCGATGCCTACTTCTTGCCCTGCGCAGCGACCGCCGCAGCGCCTGCCTCCGCTGCCTCCGGATCGAGGTAGTACGCGGGCTTGACCGGCGCGAAGCTGTCGTCGAGCTCGTAGACCAGAGGAATGCCCGTCGGGATGTTCAGTCCCGCGATGTCGGTGTCCGAGATGCCGTCGAGGTGCTTCACGAGCGCGCGCAGCGAGTTGCCGTGCGCGGTGACGAGCACTGTCTTGCCCGCGGCGAGGTCCTGCGTGATGTCCGACTCCCAATACGGCAGGAGGCGGTCGATCACGAGCTTCAGCGACTCGGTGCGCGGCAGGTCCGCGCCGAGGTCGGCGTACCGGCGATCGCCGAACTGCGACCATTTCGCGTCGTCAGCGATGGGGGGCGGCGGCACGTCGAACGACCGGCGCCACTCCATGAACTGCTCCTCGCCGTATTGCGCGAGCGTCTCGGCCTTGTCCTTGCCCTGCAGGTCGCCGTAGTGGCGCTCGTTGAGCCGCCAGCTGCGCTTCACCGGCAGCCAGGCGAGGTCCGCCTCGAGCAGCGCGATGTTCGCCGTCTGAATCGCCCGCGTCAGCACCGAGGTGTAGAGGACATCGGGAACGATCCCGGACTCGCGAATCAGCTCGCCGGCGCGCTTCGCCTCCTGCTCGCCGAGGTCGCTGAGCCGGACGTCAACCCACCCGGTGAAGAGGTTCTTCTGATTCCAGTCGCTGTTGCCATGGCGGAGGAGGACGAGCGTCGAGGTCATGGACCGAGTCTACCGAGGCGCCCCCGGCGGTCGTCGGTGCCTACGCTGGTCGCATGCCCAGCCCCATCGGAACGGTGACGCGCGGGACAACCGGTCACAACCGCCTCCGCCGCGTCGACCGGTGGATCGCCACGCTGCCGGTGCTGCGGCTGACCGACGACCCGCTCGTCGCAGACGTCGGGTACGGCGCGAGCCCTACGACGACGTTGGAACTCCGCGACCGGCTCGCGCGCGTCCGCCCCGACGTCGAGGTGACCGGCATCGAGATCGAGCCCGGCCGTGTGGCACGGGCGAATGCAGCCACGCGAGATGGCGTGACCTTCCGGCTCGGTGGATTCGAGACCCCGACTCCCGGTGACCGTGCGCCAGCCGTGATCCGTGCGTTCAACGTGCTCCGGCAGTACCGCGAGTCCGAGGTCGGCGACGCCTGGCGCATCATGCAGAACCGTCTGCAGCCCGCCGGCGCGCTCGTCGAGGGCACCTGCAACGAAGTCGGCCGCGTTGCGTCGTGGATCACGCTCGACCGGGAGGCGCCCCGCACCTTCACGATCGCCCTTCGACTTGCCGACGTGGTCGCCCCGAGCGTCGTCGCGGAACGGCTCCCGAAGGCGCTGATCCACCGCAACGTGCCTGGGGAGCCCATTCATCGGTTCCTCGTCGACCTTGACCGGGCATGGGCAGTGTCCGCGCCGATCGGCGCGTACGGCCCGCGACAGCGATGGATCGCCACCGTCCGTGCGCTCCGAGCGGGCGGATGGCCCGTGCTGCACGGTCAGCGGCGGTGGCGGCTCGGCGAACTCAGTGTTCCGTGGGAGTCGGTCGCTCCGAACGCCTGACGGTCGCGCCGAGGCGAGGCATTCGGGGAACGTTCGCGGTCGCGCCCGCTTCCGGCGGCACGACGACCTGCTGCGCCGCACTCACGGACGTACCGTCCACGGTGATCGTGAGCACCGCCCCCGGGTCGAGCGCACGCTTCACGACGGCGAGCGCGATCGGGCCAAGCTCGTGGTGCAGGGCAGGGCTCGTCACACGGCCGGCCTCAGCGCCGTCGGGAGCCTCGATGACGGCCCCACGGGCGGGCAGCAGCGCGTCGGAACCGTCGAGGTGCAGCATGACGAGCCGCCGCGGCGGGTGCCCGAGGTTGTGCACCTTCGCAACGGTCTCCTGGCCGCGATAGCAGCCCTTCTCGAGGTGCACGGCGCTGCGCAGCCAGTCGAGCTCGTGCGGAATCGACCGCTCGTCGACATCGGTGAGCGACGGTCGCCACGCTGCGACCCGGAGCGCCTCCACCGCGAGGCTGCCGGCAGCGGGGACGTCGCTGCGTGCCACCGCGGCAGCGGACTCCGGGGTGACCATGGCGGCTCGGAGGTTCCAGGCGGCCCCAGGGTGGGCCTCCGGCGCGGCGTATCCCCACCCCCCGACAGCGATCTGGCGCCAGGGATCGACCCACTCGACAAGCGGCGGCTCCGGAAGCGGCGCCGCGGCGAACGGCGGCTCGTCGCCGAACCAGCCGAGGACGTGGACGCTGTCGGAGCGATCGGTCACCTCGACCCGCAGCATGAAGCGCATCGATGTCAGCCACGCCGCGAGCGGTGCGGCGTCCGCCGCGTCGGTCAGCAGCCATGTGGTCTCACCGTCGTCGACGACGCGAGCGGCGTGCTCGATCCGGCCGGATGCATCGAGCACGAGCGTCTCGGTGCTCGCGCCGGCAGGAAGGCCGAGGAGCAGCTGCGAGGTCATCGAGTTCAGCCAGGACAGACGGTCCGGTCCGGTGACCGTGACGATGCCCCACGGCAGCTCCACGACGGCGCGCCCCCGCTCCAGGAGACGCTGCTCGCCGAGCGGGTTGCCGAAGTGCGCCGCCGCACCGGAATCGTCGGCCACGAACCCGTCGCGGGCGGCGAACACCGCCTGGCGCTCGGGCATCAGTCGACCTTGGCGAGTTGGCCGGACGCGTGCGAGGTCAGTTCGCGACCGAGCGCGGCGATGTCCCAGGCCCAGAAGAGCTTGCCGTCGACCAAGCCGTACATGCGCGTCGCCGCGGAGTACTCCTTCGCGTTCGGCGAGCGCAGGACAGCGTCGGTCGACAGGTCGATGCGGCCACCCTTCACGCGCCCGAGGTACAGCTCGTTGACGCCTGTCGGGTGAATGATCGCGGCCTCGATGTCGAACCCGTCGGTCGTGTTGCGGAGAGCCTCGACGCTCTGCGCCGTCGTGAACGGAATCGGGCCCTCCCCCATCAGCATCGCTGGCCCGCGATCGCCAGGCTCGGACGGACGGTCGAGCCGCCAGTAGCCCATCTCAGCGGTCAGCGGTGTCTGCCGCTCGTCGAGCAGCCACGTCGTCGACGAGTAGTTCAGATACGGCAGACCGTCATGGCTGAAGCTGATGCGCTGCCCGAACTCGTGCTCGCGGACGTCGTCGCCCACCGGGTAGTGCACCACGCCGGTGCCTTCCCACACCCCGATCAGCCACGACAGTGGGACGAGCTCGGCCGGCAGGTTCTCCGGAATCGAGATCATGAATCAGCGCTGGCCCTTGAAGAGCTTGACGATCACGCTGACGCTCGTGAAGGCGATGGCGAGCGAGGCGAGACCGAGCAGACCGAGGTAGAACAGCTCGAGCGGCAGCAGCGAATTCATGGGGCGAGTCTACGCGGGGTCACTGACGGAACAGCAGGATCGCCGTGCCGACGAGGATGATCACGAAGGCGCCCGCCGCTGACGCACTGATCCGGACGACGAGTCCGTCTTTCGTCTGCGTGGCGAGCTGCAGTGCAAAGCTCAGCAGCACCGACGCGACCATAACGAGCAGCATCCACGCGAACGGGCGCGCGTGCGCGAAGAGCAGCACGAGGATCGCTCCGAGCAGCGCGACGGCCCAGACCGGGAGGACCGACGTCAGTCGGAGGCGACGTTGCGTCACAGAGTCGCTCACTCCGTCATCATTGCATCACCGCCCCTGGGGGAATGCGGCGCGTCATTAGGATGGACGCACCGTCCGACCGCATGGAGGTTCCGTGGCACAGCTTCTGGTCCTGACCTCGGCTGCGCCCGGTGACGTGCTCCCAGCGCTCGGCCTCCTCAGTCACCGGGTCCGCCACATCCCCGCAGAAGCCTCGCATCTGGTCACCGCCCCGACGAGCGACCTCCTCTTCGTCGATGCCCGAACAGACCTCGCCAGCGCGAAGGGGCTGTGCAAGGTCATCTCCACCACGGATTCATCGACCCCGGTCATCCTCGTCGTAACCGAGGGCGGTCTCACCGCCGTGAACAGCGAGTGGAACGTCGATGACGTCGTGCTCGAGTCGGCGGGGCCAGCCGAGGTCGACGCGCGGATCAGGCTCGTGGTGGGGCGCGCCTCCCATTCGTCGACCGGATCGAAGATCCAAGCGTCCGGCGTCGTCATCGATGAGGCGAGCTACTCGGCGAAGGTCCGAGGTCGGCCGCTCGATCTCACGTTCAAGGAGTTCGAGCTGCTGCGCTTCTTCGCCACGCATCCGTCGCGGGTGTTCACGCGCGAGCAGCTCCTCAGCGAGGTCTGGGGCTACGACTACTTCGGTGGCACCCGCACGGTCGACGTCCACGTGCGTCGGCTCCGGGCGAAGCTCGGCGACCTGGAGTCGTTGATCGGCACCGTTCGCAACGTCGGCTACCGCTTCAACGTGTACGAAGACGAAGCCGACCGACTCGCCGTCGATCGTGTCTGACGGCGCCGCGCAGCGGGCGGATCCCGAGGCGCTGGCGGTGATCGACAGGCTCATCGGCGCGATGGCTGGCGCCCAGGAGTCTCCGCCGTTCTCCGACCAGGCGCTCGTCGACGCGCGCTCGGGGCGCGCCGTCCTCCTGACATCAGACGTGGCCGCCGCGATCCTGCGCGGAGACGAACTCGAACTGGCCGTCCTTCCGGAGGCACGTGGCCGCGGCGCCGGGGCCGCGCTGGTCCGTCAGGCGCTCGCCACCGGCAAGCCGGTTCTTGCGTGGGCGCACGGCGATCATCCGGCCGCACGCGCGCTTGCCGAGCGCTTCGACTGGGCACCGACCCGGGTCCTGCTGCAGTTGCGCGCGCCCGTCGGCGATCCTCCTAGCGACGATCTCGCTGGCGCCAGCGCTGACAGCAGCGATGCCATGCGCGTCCGACCGTTCCGTCCCGGCGCTGACGACGCCGCCTGGCTCGGACTGAACGCGGCGGCCTTCGCCCACCACCCCGAGCAGGGCGCGATGACGCTCGCGGATCTCGATGCGCGCCAGTCGGAACCGTGGTTCCGCGCAGACGACCTCCTGCTGCTCGACGACAGCGACGCAACGCTCGATCCGGAGGCGCGACTCGCCGGCTCCTGCTGGCTGAAGGTCGAGAACGGCATCGGCGAGTTCTACGCGGTCGCGGTTCGTCCGGACCTCCAGGGGCGCGGGATCGGACGGCGACTCATGCGCGCCGGCTTCGATCGGCTCCGTTCGCTCGGAATCCGGACGGCGTCGCTCTACGTCGAAGCGGACAACGCGCCGGCGCTGGCCCTGTACCGGCGGTCGGGGTTCACTGAGTACGCACGAGACGTGCAGTACCGCGCGCCGGGACACCACTGATCCGTCCACAGGCCGCACGGTGCCGGCCACCCGGCCGTCACCTCCCGATGGCAGGATGTGGGCATGGACGTCGAACCGCAGCTCTCCGGAGATTCCGTCGCGCCCGACCTCGACGACTTCGACGCGATCGTCGCCGTCGAGCATGAGTCACTGCCGACCGATCGATACTTCGACCGAGAACTCAGCTGGCTCCGGTTTAACCAACGGGTCCTCGAACTCGGCGAAGACCCGACTGTGCCGCTCCTCGAGCGTGCCAACTTCCTCGCGATCTTCGCGTCCAACCTCGATGAGTTCTTCATGGTGCGTGTCGCCGGCCTGAAGCGCCGTATCGATACCGGCATCGCGGTCCCGACGAACGTGGGCCGGTCACCGCATGAGGTCCTCGCCGACATCTCGCGGCTCGCACACGAGTTGCAGAGTCGTCACGCCCGCGCCTGGAAGGACTCCCTGAAGCCCGACCTCGACGCCGCCGGCATTCATGTCGAGCACTGGTCCGACCTCGCCGAACCCGACCGGATCCGGATGCGCGAGTACTTCACGGAACAGATCTTCCCGGTGCTCATGCCGCTGGCCGTCGATCCGGCACACCCGTTCCCGTACATCTCCGGGCTGTCGCTCAACCTCGCCGTCCGGGTGCGGAATCCGAAGACCGCTCGACAGGAGTTCGCGCGGCTCAAGGTCCCGCAGAACTTCGCGCGGCTGGTCGCGCTCCCCGACGACGGCAGCGGCCTGCAGCGCTTCATTCCGCTCGAAGACCTCATCGCCAACCACCTCGACGATCTCTTCCCCGGCATGGAGATCGTCGAACACCATGTGTTCCGCGTTACCAGGAACGAAGACGTCGAAGTCGAAGAGGACGAAGCAGAGAACCTCATCCAAGCGCTCGAGCGCGAGCTGCTGCGGCGCCGCTTCGGGCCGCCGATTCGCCTCGAGATCGGCGAGGACATGGACCCGGTGACACTGGACCTCCTCGTCCGCGAGCTCGACATCACAGAGCAAGAGGTGTTCCGCCTCAGCTCACCGCTCGACCTGACGGCGCTGTTCGAGCTTTCGCGCATCTCCCGGCCTGACCTGCACTACGTCAAGCACGTCCCGACCACGGCGGTGCAGCTCCAACCCGGCGAGCCCAACACCAAGCCCGATCTGTTCGGCGCGATCGCCGCCCAGGACGTCCTCGTGCACCACCCGTACGAGTCGTTCGCAACGAGTGTGCAAGCGTTCCTCGAGCAGGCTGCCACCGATCCGAACGTGCTCGCCATCAAGCAGACCCTGTACCGAACTTCGGGCGACAGCCCCATCGTCGAAGCGCTCATCGACGCGGCTGAGGCCGGCAAGCAGGTGCTCGCGCTGGTCGAGATCAAAGCCCGCTTCGATGAGGCGAACAACATCACCTGGGCGCGCAAGCTCGAGAAGGCCGGCGTGCACGTCGTCTACGGCCTCGTCGGGCTGAAGACCCACTGCAAGCTCGCGCTGGTCATCCGCCAGGAGGGCAACGTGCTGCGGCACTACAGCCATATCGGCACCGGGAACTACAACCCGAAGACCAGCCGCATCTACGAAGACATGGGGCTGTTCACCGCAGACGACACGGTCGGCAAGGACCTCACACGCCTGTTCAACGAGCTGTCCGGCTACGCCATCGAGAAGAAATTCAAACGTCTCCTCGTCGCCCCGCTGCATCTCCGCAAGGGTCTCGTGAAGCGGATCGCACAAGAGGCCGCGAACGCCCGCGCGGGGAAGCCGTCCGGCATCCGGATCAAGGTCAACTCGATGGTGGACGAGCAGATCATCGACTCGCTGTACCTCGCAAGCCAAGCTGGCGTGCCCATCGACATTTGGGTGCGCGGTATCTGCTCACTGAAACCTGCTATGGAGGGGTACAGCGAGACGATCCGGGTACGGAGCATCGTCGGACGCTACCTCGAGCACTCCCGCGTCTTCATGTTCCACAACGACGGCGACCCTGACGTCCTCATCGGCAGTGCCGACATGATGCACCGCAACCTGGATCGTCGCGTCGAGGCCCTCGTCCGCCTCTCGGCGCCGAGCCACATCGACGAGCTCACCGCGCTGTTCGACCTCGCGATGTCCGAAGAGACCAGTTCATGGCACCTGGAATCCGACGGAGCATGGACGCGTCATTCGGTCAGCGCAGATGGCGAACCGCTGGACGACCTGCAGAATGTGCTCATGCGCACCATCTCCGCCAGGAAACGGTCGAGCCGTTGACGTCGTCCAACGACGAGCCCGTCCTCGCCGCCGGAGCGGTGTGCTGGCGCACCGAGAAGGATCGTCTGCAGGTGCTCGTCATCCATCGAGCGCACCACAGCGACGTCTCACTGCCCAAGGGAAAGGTCGATCCGGGCGAAGCCGTTCCGGCGGCCGCCGTCCGAGAGGTCGACGAGGAGACGGGGTACCGGATCGGTCTCGGCGCACCGCTCGGAACTGCCGAGTACGTGCTCCCGAACGGCCGCGACAAGGTCGTGCACTATTGGTCGGCGCACGTGACGAAGCAGGAGCTCGACCGGGCCGGACAATTCCGGCCGAACAGCGAGGTCGCCGCGATCGACTGGGTCGACGTTGACACCGCCCGCGGCATGCTCACCTACGAGCGCGACGTCGCGGTGCTCGACCGCTTCGCAGAACGCGCCGCCGACGGGCGTCACGATACGTTCGCCGTCATCGCGCTCCGCCACGCGAAAACCGTTCCCGGATCCGAATGGGGCGGACCGGACGCGACCCGTCCGCTGCTCCCCGTCGGGCGCGCGCAGGCGAGACAAGCCGCACCCGCCATCGCAGCATTCGCGCCACAGAAGATCGTCAGCAGCACGGCAGCACGCTGCCAAGCGACCGTCGAACCCCTGTCGAAGCGCACGAAGATCGGCGTCACCACCACGCAGGACATCAGTCAAGACGCCTACGAACGCGGCAAAGCCGACCTCAGCAAGGTCATCAAGAAGCGTCTTGAGAAGGCGCGGACCGCCGTCCTCTGCTCCCATGGACCGGTGCTCCCCGAGATCATCGCGCGCATCGCATCCCGCACCACGGAGACACCCGATCGCTTCGACCTCCGGACCGCCGCAGCGCTGTCCGTCGGCAGCTTCGCGGTGCTGCACATCGCCGGCGATGCGCTCGTCGCCGTCGAAACACACGCCGCCGGCATCCGCGGCTGACCGGGCTGCTCCAACTCGTCGCGTGGCACTGATTCGCCACGCGCGCGGAGCCCGATGTGTCCGCATGCCCCGCCACTGCGCAGGTTCCGTTTACCTTCCGTTCACCGGGGATCGTCATCCCGGTCACCTCACGTCCCTACCGTGACTCGCGGGCCGCACGGCCCCCCTGCTCACAGCACATTCCCGAAGGGACACCCGTGAACATCAAGCGAATCGGCTCCGTCGCCGCGATCGCGGCGGTCGGCGCTCTCGCCCTCTCGTCTTGCGCAGCCAACGAGTCCAGCTCCACCACCTCTGGCAGCAGCAGCTCCGCATCGGCCTCCTCGTCCTCCGGCACGGCGGACCTGTCGAGCCTCTCCGGCACGCTGAACGGCATCGGCTCCAGCGCACAGGCCACGGCTCAGACCACCTGGACCTCCGGCTTCCAGGGCCAGGCCTCCGGCGTCACGATCAACTACAACCCGGCCGGGTCCGGCGCGGGCGTGACCGGCTTCACCGCCGGCTCCGACGACTTCGCCGGTTCCGACATCCCGCTGACGACCGACCAGCTCAAGGCGACGTTCAAGAGCTGCGCCGCGGGATCCTCGGCGATCGACATTCCGGACTACATCTCCCCGATCGCGATCGCCTACAACGTGCAGGGGCTCAGCAACCTCACGCTCGACGCGAGCACCATCGCCAAGATCTTCTCCGGCAAGATCACCATGTGGAACGACCCGGCGATCGCGAAGCTGAACTCGGGCGCGAGCCTCCCGGCCGCGAAGATCAACGTCGTGCACCGCTCCGACAAGTCCGGCACCACGGCGAACTTCACCGAGTACCTCGCCGCGGCCGCACCGTCCGACTGGACCTCGGCACCGAGCGAGGCATTCCCGGTGCAGATCGGCGACGCAGCGCAGGGCACCTCCGGGGTCGCCGCCGCACTGAAGTCCGCCAGCGACAGCATCACGTACATCGACAACTCCGGCGCGACCGGCCTGTCGAAGGCGAAGCTCTCCATCGGCGGCAAGGTCCGCGCGATCACGGCGGCCGGTGCCGCGGCGGTCGTCGGTCAGGCGCAGCAGGACTCGGGTCGCTCCGCGAACGACCTCGCCCTGACGATCCCCCGCACGACGACCGGCGCCAACGACTGGCCGATCGTTCTCGCCTCGAACCTGGTCGCATGCCAGCAGTACGCTGACCCTGCAAAAGCCAAGCTCATCAAGGCCTACTTCAACTACATCATCAGCGACGCCGGACAGAAGGCGTCGGCCGCTCAGGCCGGCTCCGCGCCGCTCTCCTCCGAGCTCGCTGCGAAGGACGCCAAAGCGATCGCTTCGATCAAGTAAGACCGTCTCAGCGCTCAGGTGCCCGGCTCCACCCACTTCTGGCCGGGCGCCTGAGCCACGCGACGTTCAGGGCACCACTCTGAGCGCCTCCCCCGCCAGCCATCGTGACTGGCCCAACCCCGCCTCCCCCGGCATCACCCGAATCTGGAGTCCGCGAAGGACATGACGACAGCATCGGCTCGATCCGAGCCTTCCGTTTCCGCTCGACGACCCCGACCAACGGTCCGAATCGGAGACCGTGTCTTCTCCGCCGCAGCCGTCATCGCAGGCGCCATCATTCTGCTGGTCCTCGCGCTGGTGGCCGCCTTCCTGATCTGGCAGAGCCTCCCGGCACTGTCCGCGAAGGCCGGCACCCTCCCGAACAATGCGACGAACTTCTGGGCCTACGTCTGGCCCCTCGTCTTTGGCACCGTCTGGGCAGCGGTCCTCGCCCTGATCATGGCGACGCCGGTGTCCCTCGGGATCGCGCTGTTCATCTCGCACTACGCGCCACGTCGTGTCGCTGCGATCCTCGGCTACATCATCGATCTGCTTGCCGCTGTGCCGAGCGTCGTATTCGGGCTCTGGGGCGTGCTGACCTTCGCCCCCCTCATTCGCCCCTTCTACGTCTTCCTCAACCAGTATCTCGGCTGGTTCCCGCTGTTCAGCGGGCAGGTGAGTGGCACCGGACGCACGATCCTCACCGCGGGGATCGTGCTCGCCGTGATGACGCTCCCGATCATGACCGCCATCATGCGGGAGATCTTCCTGCAGGCCCCTCGCATCAACGAGGAAGCAGCGCTCGCACTCGGTGCGACGCGCTGGGAGATGATCCGGATGGCCGTTATCCCCTTCGGGCGGTCCGGGATCGTGTCGGCGATCATGCTCGGGCTCGGCCGCGCGCTCGGTGAGACGCTCGCCGTGGCCATGGTGCTGTCGGTCTCCCAAGTTGTCAGCTTCCGCGTCCTCACCTCGTTGAACCCCTCGACGATCGCCGCGAACATCGCACTGCAGTTCGCCGACTCGTCCGGCATTTCCCTCAATGCGCTGATCGCGTCCGGCCTCGTGCTCTTCGTCATCACGCTTGTCATCAACATGCTTGCGCGGTTCATCGTGCGCAAGCGCGTGGCGTGAGCCGGAAGGAGCCCCCGATGTCCCTCGCACTCCGTCAGTCCTCCGGGAACGTCTTCGCCGCCGGAAAGCTGCACAAGTCCGTCCCGTGGATCCTGCTCGTCGGGAGCTGGGTCGTTCTCGCCGCGGTGTTCGCTCTTCTCAACGCGGGCGGCACGGTGAAGAACTTCAACGTCGTCGGTGCACTGTTTCTCGGCACCATCCTGTTCGACGTCCTCATCGTCGTCATCTCGATGATCGTCGAGGGCGGCCGTAAAGCAGTGGACCGCCTGATCACCTCACTCGTGACAACGGCGTTCATCATCGCCCTCCTCCCGCTGGTGTCGCTGCTCTGGAAGGTGGTCTCCGCGGGTCTCGCTCGCTTCGACGCGCAGTTCTTCACCTATTCGATGCGTGGCGTCATCACCACCGGTGGAGGCGCGCTGCACGCGATCATGGGCACGCTCGAGATCACCCTGTTCGCGACGCTGATCTCGGTCCCGATCGGACTGATGACCTCGATCTACCTCGTCGAGTACGGGCGCGGATGGCTGGCGAGAGGCATCACGTTCTTCGTCGACGTCATGACCGGCATCCCGTCGATCGTCGCCGGCCTCTTCGCCTTCGCACTGTTCACGCTGCTGCTCGGCCCGGAGGCACGGTTCGGCGCCGTCGGATCCGTCGCCTTGAGTGTCCTCATGATCCCGATTGTCGTTCGATCGACAGAGGAGATCTTCAAGATCGTGCCGAACGATCTGCGCGAGGCCGCCTATGCCCTCGGCGTGCCGAAGTGGCTCACCATCGTCAAGGTGGTCATTCCCACGAGCCTCGCCGGCATCACGACCGGCGTGATGCTCGCCATCGCCCGCGTGATCGGCGAGACCGCGCCGCTGCTCGTCACCGTCGGTGTGACGACAAGCATGAACTACAACCTGTTCAAGAACCCGATGATGACGCTCCCGGTGTTCGCTTACACGCAGTACGCGCAGCAGGGTCCGAATCCCGTACCCTTCATCGATCGGGCGTGGACCGCCGCGCTCGTGCTGATCCTCATCGTGATGCTGCTGAACCTCATCGCGCGCCTCATTGCGCGAATCTTCGCCCCCAAGCTTCCGCGCTAGCCCTCACCGGCATAGCGTCGACCACCCAGCAAAGGAACCAAGCGTGTCCAAGCGCATCGAGGTCAACGGCCTCAACGTCTACTACAACAAGTTCAAGGCCGTCGAGGGCGTCTCGATGTCGATCGAGCCCCGCACGGTGACCGCCTTCATCGGTCCGTCCGGCTGCGGAAAGTCCACGTTCCTCCGCACCTTGAACCGCATGCACGAGGTGATTCCCGGTGCGTGGGTCGAGGGCGAGGTGAAGGTCGACGGCGATGACCTCTACGCGCCCGGCGTGGACCCGGTGCTCGTACGCCGCCAGGTCGGGATGGTGTTCCAACGCGCCAATCCGTTCCCGACGATGTCGATCCGCGACAACGTGCTCGCTGGCGTCAAGCTGAACAACAAGCGCATCAGCCGGCCTGAAGCGGATGACGTCGTCGAGCGTTCCCTGCAGGGCGCGAACCTGTGGAACGAGGTCAAAGACCGCCTCGACAAGCCGGGCATGGGCCTCTCCGGCGGTCAGCAGCAGCGGCTCTGCATCGCCCGCGCGATCGCCGTGCAGCCCGATGTGCTGCTGATGGACGAGCCGTGCTCGGCACTCGACCCGATCTCGACACTGGCGATCGAGGATCTGATCGAGGAGCTGAAGAAGGACTACACGATCGTGATCGTGACCCACAACATGCAGCAGGCGTCGCGCGTGAGCGACAAGACTGCCTTCTTCAACATCGCTGGCACCGGTCAGCCCGGTCACCTCATCGAGTACGGTGACACGGCGACCATCTTTTCGAACCCCAGCGTGCAGGCGACCGAGGACTACGTCTCCGGACGCTTTGGGTGATCTGAGCCCTACGACCACGGGGCGGCGAACCGAGATCTCGGTTCGCCGCCCCGTTGCTGGGTGACCTGCTGTGTTACGCGCCCGTCGCCTGGCCGGTCGTCGGGATTGCCACGATCGGCTTCGTCGTGGGCTGCTTGGTTCCGCCCGCGGGCTCAATCGTGATCCCGATCGTGTCCGCAGGAGACATCGAACCTATCAGCATCGCGGAGGTGGTGCCGTTCGCGATGTTGCTCACTGTTCCTGCCGGACGGATCGTGGTGCCGATGTACCAGAGCTCGTAGGTCTTCCCGGAGGGTGCCGGTGGAACGTGCTTGAGAATCACGGCAGATTGGCGGAGCTGGTCGGACCAGACGACGGTCGCCGAGCCTCCCCCCTGGACCGGGGCGGTCGCCCGCTGGAAGTCGGCGGCTGCGTAGATACGAGACATGCCTGACGCGGTGGACGACGCCGGGCTCGTTGTCGAGTGATCGAACACGGCATTGGCCGTGAGACCACCGCCGACGAAGATCGCGACCGCGGCGGCGGCCGCCGTCAGCAGCTGGGCCGGCCGCTGGAACCACCGGAGCCGCGCGCGCTCGGCAGCGCCGACGCTGGTGGACGTCGGAGCGTCGACCGCGCTGGCAAGCTCGGGCGCGGCGTCGTTACCGGTGAGCGGAATGACCGGCGCCGGCGTGTCGGCCGGCGCGTCCGCCACGACGTCGGGTGCAGGGCGGGCTGCGTGGGTGTTGTCTGCCGCCGGATGTTGCGGAGTCGTGGCGATCTTGGCCATCAACGTGGCTTTGAGCTCGGCCGGGGGCTCGATCGGATCGGTCGAGTAAGCGAGGAGCACAGCGGTCTCTTCCATTGAGGAGATCTCGTCGCGCAAGATGTGCGACTCGCGGAGCGCAGCCTCCATCGCCGCGCGCTCGTGCTCGTCGACTGCATCGAGCGCGAAGGCGCCGGTGAGCGCGGACGGGTCATCGTGCGGGTTCATGAGGTCACCCCCAGTTCGTCGCGCAAACGGATCATGCCGTCGCGGAGGCGGGTTTTGACGGTACCGATGGGGATACCGAGGATGCTGGCCATCTCGCTATGCGAATAGCCGCCGTAGTAGGCCATGGTCACGGCCTGGCGCTGGAATTCGGTGAGCCGCGACAGTGCGCGTGTCACCCGCTCGTGCTCAATTCGGATCTCGACGGATTCCGTCACCGAGTCGAAGTCGGTTTCGAAGTCACGGATCCCGACGCGGGTGTCCCGGTCACGCGCCGCTTGCGCAGCACGAACGCGGTCGACTGCGCGGCGGTGCGCCATGGTCAGGACCCAGCTGGCCGCGGAGCCACGTTCCGGATCAAAGCGGGTGGCGTTCTGCCAGATCTCGAGGAAGATCTCTTGGGTCACTTCCTCTGACTGCGCACGGTCCTTCAGGAGGCGCGTGACGAGCCCGAGAACGCGACCGGCGAGGAGGTCGTACAACTCGGAGAACGCGGATGGATCTCCGGAGGCGACGCGGACCAGGAGATCTTCGGCGGATGTCTGTTCCGGCGCGGTGGCGCTCCCGTCGATCTCATGTGACACGAGTGTCAGCATTGCAGGTTTTCCTCCGTCCGTCCGATACGCTCGGCAGACTGTGCGCCGCCTCGGGTTGTCCACAGCATTGCGCGGTGGCTGGAGCGACGACAGGCAGTCCAATCGGTGCGATTCGCAGGGAATTGGCTGACGCCCGAATCACACGGAAGCGATGCTTCCCGGAGATTCCATGGGCTGCCCGTCGTCACATTCATCGTTCGTCGCCGGCGCCGCTCCGGATTGCCCTGGTGCTTCTCGGATCCCCGACGCTCGACTGCTGCCCGTTCCCGCCACGTTCCCGCCGCCTTCTCGCCGCGCGTTCGCCACGCCCGGGTCCCCCGACGTTTCGTCGCGAGTGAACATCAGCGAGCCAGCGGCGGCACTTCGGTACCATTGACGGGTCGGGCCGCAGCAAACCCCGGGCTCCAATATTCGCCGCTTCGAGCGGCCTCGCGCCGAGAGGCGTTTCTGCGGTCCGGCACCTCCGACGCTGCGAAGCCGCACGGCCAGATTGTCATCGAGCGCCGCGGATACGTCGGACTGCCTGCGTAGTCAGTCGAGACTGTCGCGCCGCCACAACGCAGCCGCGGCCGCGAGCTCGCGTGCCAAGTCCGTCAGCCGGAGCGCTCGGGTCGTCAACACCGTTGCGCGCTCCTCGGACGATGATTCGGCTGCGTCGGCAACCTCCGCGGCGCCTGCGGCGACCAACCTGCAGAAGGCCGCGCCACGATCAAGGGCGACAGCGAAGTCGCCCGTGAACACGCCGCGGAGGATCTGGTCGGCGAGCGTCACGATCTCGCTCGGGCCGGTCGGTCGCTCGGCACCGGCGACAGCCTCGTCGATGGTCGCAATCGCCGCGGTTCCGCGCTCGAAGAGGTAACTGATCTCGGTCGGATCCTGCAGGATCAGCGCTCGCACAAGGTAGATACGCCACAGCGCACCGGGCAGGGTGTGCGGCGAGACCCGCGCCCACAGTTCGGCGAGCGCGTCGATGCCGTTCGTATCGGTGTAGGTGACAAGACGCTCGACGACTTCCGGATCCGGATCCGTGCGAACTCGGTGGAGCAGCGCATGCGCCGTCTCATGCGCAACACGGTTCACGACGGCGGGGTCTTCGCCGCCCTGGATCGCGGCGAACTCCGCATCAGTGAACGGGACCGGCCGATGATGTTCGCGAGGCACCCGGCACAGTGTAGGCGTCGCGTGTAGCGTCGCAGATCAGCAACCAACCGGTCGGGCTGGACCCCGGCTCCACTGCGCGGAACACCGGCAGCGTCGCCGGCCCCGCGACGAACAAGGAGTTCTCGTGAACGCGTTCCTCGTCATCCTGTTCATCGTCGCCGTGATCGTGCTGATCTTCGGTGGCTTCATCGCGAGCGTGAAGCTCCTGCTCTGGGTGGGCCTCATCGTCGCGATCCTCGCAGTGATCGCCTGGGTCCTGCGGATGCTGACCGGGCGCCGGAGCTGACGTCCGATCGAAAGTGGGCCCACGCTCGTGCGGTGAGCTCCGCAACCCACCCGGGCCGTCGCATCGCTCGATCGCGCTTCCGCCGCTTCATTAGCGGCCCTGATTCAGTCAAAAGTGACTCCATGCAGAGGCTTGGCTCCGTCGCGGACACGCCTGACCGCCGCCTCGGAAGTGTTGCCGCGGGCGGCTTGGTGGAGGTTAGCTCCGATTCCGTTGCCGCCTCTGCACCTCGGGGACGACCAGGTTTGGTACCGCGCGCAGCATGAATTGGTCGAAGTTCGGGACGGTGAACGCGGCGTAGCCGTGTTCTGGCGTGTAAAGCAGCCCCATGTCGATCAGCTCGGCACGCGTCGGCCCGAGCTGCGTCGACTCACGGTTCAGTACGGCGGCGACGTCGGCTGCCTTTTGCGCATCCGGGCCGAGCTGAGCCATGGCGCGCATGTAGGCGGTCTGCAGCGGTGTGGCCCGGTCGAGTCTGACTCGAAAGAACGAGCTGTCCAACTTGGCCTCGTATCCTTCGCGGGCGTCCGAAACGTCTTTGGCGGTGATCGTTGGACCGTCGGCTATGTCCCATACCTGGTACCCGAGCTCCTGAATGAAGTACGGGTAGCCCTGGGTGATGCCGATAGCAAGCTGGACTGCTTCCTCGTCGAAAGTCACGCCTTCACTCGCCGCGGGCTCCGTTAGAGCCTGTCGAGCATCCTCTTCGCTGAGCGAGTCGATCTCGGGGAACTGGAACAGGCGCTCTGCGTATGACTTGGCATCGCCGGCGAGTTCGCCAATCTGAGGCAGGCCAGCACCAACGAAGGTGACGGGCAGCCTGCGTTGAACGGTCTTGTCACCAAAAGCGCGACCGGACGGCGCCCCAGGACGGCCACATGGGTCCAACCACCGTAGTGCGAGAACGGCGAGTGATTTCGACGCGATGCGGGAGGCCAGTTCAGGGGTAGAACCGCCTGCGACCGCCGAAGCCCCCTAGGTGGTGGGCCCCGTGGGGCTCGAACCCACGACCCTCGGATTAAAAGTCCGGTGCTCTACCGACTGAGCTAGAGGCCCTCAGCGTCAAGGCTACCGGCTTCTCGCGACTATGCCGCTCATCCGCATTCCGCGCCGACACGCGCGGCCGCGCACTATCGGGGTACACGTCCTCCACAGCCAGATCATTGGGATCCTTGTCCGGGATGCAGGAAAGCTTCAGCCATTCCAACACCTCGGCTCGATAGTGTCCTTCCCGGATCGGCCACCGGCTGGCTGGTTCGAGCACCAATTCGAGTCACAAAAGGGGTACATCAGTGTCCGCTCCCATCGACGAGTCGCAGGCCAGCTCCATCGCCGACGCGCGCGCCGGATCGGACCTCGATTCCATCCTCGCCACGCCCGGCGACGCACTCCTCCTCGACGCGCTCCGACGGCGTGCCACGGTCAGCGTGCGCCGCATTCGCGACGACTTCGTCGAAGTGCACACCCCTCACCACGTTCTCGGCTACGTGCGCCACGAACGGCACGGCTTCACCGCACTCCGCGGTGACGACCCCGCGTGGGCCACACCGATCGGAAGCTACGCGAGCGAGTCCCTCGCGATCGAAGCGCTCCGCATGCGTCGCGGCTGAGTTCGGGCGCCTACTGCGCGATCCGACGGATTCCCCACGAACCCGTCCACCGCTCATCCGGCTCCAGCCATCGGAGGCCCGTCCCCGAGTTGAGCGCGTTTGCCGGCGCCGTCATCGGCTCCACAGCGAGCGCAAGCCGCTTCCCGACCGGGACGCCGGACTCGTCGTAGCGCGGGAAGATCCGCGAGGTGAACACCTGCGCGAACCGGAACGAGTCATCCATCCAGAGCTCCGTCGCGTCGCCATCCGGGCTCTGCAGATGCGCGCGTCGAATACCTTCCGCGTCCGCGGCGATATCCGTGTACCCGGTATCGAGATCCGCGTCCCCGACCCGGACGCCGCCGCGCAGGTCGAGCGGTGTTCCGTCGACGGGCTGCGTTCCCGTCGGAATCGACTGCGCATCCGTGGTGAACGCTGTCGCCGCGGGCAGCGTGATCACGCAGTCCTCGATCGGCACCGCACCGACCCGCAGGTACGGATGATTTCCCACCGCGAACGGCGCGCGGCGAGCAGAGCGGTTCACGACCTCGTGCGTCACCCGAAGGCCATCCGGCTGCAGCTCATGATGCACGCGGGTCTCGAGCACGAACGGCCAGCCGTGCTGCGGAAAGACCGTCGCCTCCTGCAGCAGCGAGTCCGCCGTCTGCGTGACCGCCTGATACGGCGAGAAGCGGAGCAGCCCGTGGATCGCATTGCCGCTCTTCGGCTCCGTCACGTCGAGCTGCTGGTCAGCGCCGTCGAGCTCCCACTTCGCGTTCGCCACTCGGTTCGGCCACGGCATGAGCACGATGCCGCACGCTCCCGCCGGTGCCTGGTGCGCCGGGAACGGCTCCGTCAGATCGACGCCGCCGACCCGCAGCGACCGGATCCCGGCAGCAACCTGCGTGATCGTGGCCTCGACACCACCGTCCGGGCCGTCGAGTCGGAGGTGGTACTGCCCACCGGTGGGTGTCGTCTGCATCTCGCTCCTCACACGAAGACGGTCGATTCGCTCGACTCGTCCAATCCGCGGCGCCCCGCCATCTGCGCAACGGTGACCGTCACGCCGGCGGTTCGGAGCGCCTCCAGACTGTCCTGATCCACGTCGGCGGTGATCACGCGATCGACTGCATCGAGCGCGCAGATGACGCCGACATCCGTGCGGCCGATCTTGTGACCGTCCGCGACGACGACGGTACGCCGGGCGGACTCGACAAGTTGTCGCTTGAGTTCGGTCTCGGGCAGGTTCACGTTCGTCACCCCGCCACGTGCGGACACGCCGGTGCACCCGATGATCGCCAGGTCGGCATGGACCATCGGCAGGATCGTGCCCGCAAACGGCGCGACGAGCGAATGTTGCAGGGGGCGCAGGGTGCCTCCCGTCACGATGACGGTGAACCGTGGGACGGCGCGCTCGAGCGCGAGCGCGTTCGTCAGCGAGTTGGTCACGACGGTGAGATCGGCCAAGTCGCGTCGCGCGATCAACGCTTCGGCGACGGCCGCCGTCGTCGTCCCGACATCGAGGAGAACGCACATGCCGGACTCGACCATCGCCGCCGCAGCCGATCCGATCGCGGCCTTCGCGGCCGCATGCTCGACGGCGGTCTCCTCGTACGGCCGCTCGGCGTTTGCGAGTCCGTCCGCAGTGGCGCTGAGCGCTCCCCCGTGGACGCGACGGATCCGACCAGCGCCATCGAGCGCGGCGAGGTCCTGCCGGATCGTGACCTCACTGGTGCCCAGGTGCGCAGCGAGGGTCGCCGTGCGTACGAGCCCCGGTGCGGCGTGGACGAGCGCCACGATGCGGTCCTGCCGAAGCGGCGCCGGCAACCCCTCCGCGTCGCTCTGGAGGCCCTCCACACGTCCCATAGGCCAAGTTTCGTTCACTTCCGATCCCTTTCGCAATGCTTCGAGTGCTCGGTATGCTCTCGGAGTGATCACGAAGCGCTCGACGTCGCTGGCGGATGGCCGCGACCTCTTCTACTTCGACGACGCCGACTCGACGCTGCCCGAAGAGCGGCGCATCGACGAGCGCCGACTCGACCCACGACCGCCGACCGCGCACATGCGGCAGGACCCGCTGACCGGTGAATGGGTCTCGATCGCAGCGGCCCGCCAGAACCGGGTGTTCCTGCCGCCGGCGGATCAGGATCCCCTCGCACCGCAGACGGCGGCGAACCCGTCGGAGATCCCCGACCAGTACGACGTCGCGGTGTTCGAGAACCGGTCGCCGTCGTTCGGGCCGGAGCTGCAGGCACCGGACGCGCCGCCATCGCTCGAATCGCTGAATGAGATCGGGCTGGGCCGCACGTTCCGATCGGTCGGCCGATGCGAGGTGGTGTGCTTCAGCCCGGCGACGGAAGGGTCGTTCGCGTCGATCAGCGAGTCGCGCGCGCGCACCGTCGTCGAGGCATGGGCGGACCGCACCGCCGCCCTGTCCGCGCTGCCGAACATCCAACACGTCTTTCCGTTCGAGAACCGGGGAGAAGCGATCGGCGTCACCCTGCACCATCCGCACGGCCAGATCTACGCGTACCCGTACGTCACGCCCCGCACGCAGCGGCTCCTCGCATCGATTGAGCGATTCGGCCCGGACCTCTTCGCTCGGATCCTCGAATCGGAGCAGTCCTCGGACCGCGTCGTCCTCGCGGGCGAGCACTTCACCGCGTTCGTGCCGTTCGCCGGGCGTTGGCCGATCGAGATCCACATGCTCCCGCATCGGCACGTCCCCGACTTCGCGGCCTTGACTGACGCCGAGAAGGACGAGCTTGCGCACCTGCACCTCACGCTCACCCGTGCGCTCGACAAGCTCTACGACGACCCGACGCCGTACATCGCGGCCTGGCATCAGGCGCCGGTGCACGTCGGCCGCGACACGGTTCGGCTGATGCTGCAGATCACGTCCCCGCGCCGCTCCGAATCGAAGCTCAAGTTCCTCGCGGGTAGCGAGGCGGCGATGGGCGCCTGGATCGGCGATCTCGTCCCGGAGCAGCAGGCCGCATTCATCCGGGAAGGAATCGCACGAGTATGACCGACACCACGAGCTTCGCGCAGACATTCGGTCGCGAGCCCGAGCATCGATACTCGGCGCCGGGCCGCGCCAACCTGATCGGCGAGCACACCGACTACAACGACGGGTACGTGCTGCCGTTCGCGATCGACCGGCGGACCACGTCGTGGATCGCGGCACGATCGGATCGGCTGCTGCGCGTGACCTCGACGGCTGCCACGCCCGGCGATGTGGTCGAGCTGTCCCTCGACGATCTCGCGCCCGCTGCCATGAACGGGTGGTCGGCGTACGTCTTCGGCATTGCGTGGGCGCTCCGCGAACGCGGCGCAGACCTCTCGGACAAGTCCGGCTTCGACATCTTCATCGACTCGACCGTGCCCGTCGGCGCGGGCTTGTCGTCGAGTGCGGCGATCGAGTGCGGAATCGCACTCGCGTTCAACGATCTTTGGGAGCTCGGCCTCGACCGGAAGGAGCTCGCACGCGTCGGCCAGTTCTCCGAGAACAATGCGGTCGGCGCGCCGACGGGCATCATGGACCAGTCGGCGTCCCTCCTCGGCGAGGAGGACGCGGCGGTGTTCCTCGACTGCCGCACCCTCGACACCGCCGTCGTGGATCTCGCGCTCAGCACGAACAACCTCGAGATCCTCGTCATGGACACCCGTGTGGAGCACGCTCACGCAACGGGCGGCTATGCGGCTCGCCGCGCCTCCTGCGAACGGGGTGCGGAGGCACTCGGCGTGCCAGCACTGCGTGACGTCGGCGTCAACGACCTGCCGCGCGCCGAGAAGCTCCTCGACGCGGAGACGTTCCGACGCGTCCGCCACATCGTCACCGAGAACCAGCGCGTCCTCGACACGGTCGACGTGCTGCGCGAGCAGGGCCCGCGGGCGATCGGCGATCTGCTCGTCGCGTCGCACCGATCCATGCGGGACGACTTCGAGATCTCGACGCCGGAACTGGACCTCGCTGTCGACACCGCACTCGAGCACGGCGCGGTCGGCGCACGCATGACCGGAGGCGGCTTCGGCGGTTCCGCGATCGCACTGGTCGACCGGGAGGCTCGCACCACGATTGCCAACGCCGTCACCGCCGCCTTCGCCGCAGCCGGCTATGCCGAGCCGGTGCTGTTCACGGTGCACGCAGCACAGGGCGCGCGCGCCGAACTCTGAGCCCCGCTGGCGGCGAGCGCCGAGGCCACTGCGGGCACTCGGCACTCGGCGCTCCCCGCTCGGCGCTCTCAGCGCAAGCGTCGCTCGGCGGCCTCGACCACGTTCTTCATGAGCATGGCCCTGGTCATCGGGCCGACGCCGCCGGGCACCGGCGACAGGAACCCGGCGACCTCGGCGACGGCCGGATCGACATCGCCGAGGAGACGAGCCTTTCCTGTCGTCTCGTCGACCACACGCGTGATCCCCACGTCGATGACCGCTGCGCCCGGCGCGACCCAGTCCGGTTTCACCAGGCCTGCGACGCCGGCGGCTGCGACGATGATGTCCGCGCGGCGACACTCCGCGGCGACGTCCGCGGTGAGCGAGTGCGTGAGCGTCGCAGTGGCTTCGAGCCGGGTCAGGAGGAGCCCGAGCGGACGACCGACCGTCAGCCCCTGTCCGATGATGGTGACGTGGGCGCCGCGGATCGGTACCTCGTAGGCGGAGAGCATCTCGACGATGCCGCGAGGCGTGCACGGCAGCGGCGCATCGATGGTGCCCGCTCCGCCGGGAACTGCGAGCACGAGTTCACCGAGGTTCCGCGGGTGCAGACCGTCGGCATCCTTCGCCGGGTCCATCAGCTCGAGCATCGGCACCGGGTCGATGCCGTCCGGGAGGGGCAGCTGCACGATGAACGCGGTCACGGCCGGATCGTCGTTCATCTGCAGGATGGCTGCGCGGATGTCCGCGGCGGACGCGGTCTCCGGCAGGTCGATCCGGATCGACTCGATCCCGAGTTCCGCCGAATCGCGATGCTTTCCCGCGACGTAGGACAGCGAGCCCGGATTCGCGCCGACGAGGATCGTTCCGAGCCCCGGTCGGATCCCGTGATCGTGCAGCCGTTCGACGCGTTCGCGCAGGCCGGCGCGGACGCGAGCGGCGAGCGCCGCCCCGTCGACCGTGACCGCGGTCACGCGTACAGCGGGAACGCGTCGGTGAGCGCCTTCACCCGCGCCGACAGGCCGGCGATGTCCGGGTTCGGCATGAGCGTGTTCGCGATGATGTCCGCGACCTCGGCGAACTCGGTGTCGCCGAACCCTCGGGTCGCGAGCGCGGGCGTGCCGATACGGACACCCGAGGTGACCATCGGCGGGCGCGGGTCGAACGGGACCGCGTTGCGGTTCACCGTGATGCCGACCTCGTGCAGCAGGTCTTCCGCCTGCTTGCCGTCGACCTCGGACTCGCGCAGGTCGACGAGCACGAGATGCACGTCGGTCCCGCCCGTGAGCACGTCGATCCCGGCGGCCTTCGCGTCGGGCGCGGTGAGCCGCTCGGAGAGGAGGCGCGCCCCACGGATCGTGCGCTCCTGACGGTCCTTGAACTCCGGCGTGCCCGCGAGCAGGAACGCCGTCGCCTTCGCCGCGATGACGTGCATGAGCGGTCCGCCCTGCTGCCCGGGGAACACCGCCGAGTTGAGCTTCTTGAACAGCGACTCGTCGTTCGACAGGATCAGACCGGAACGCGGCCCGGCGAGCGTCTTGTGCACGGTGGTCGAGACGACGTGCGCGTGCGGCACGGGCGACGGGTGGAGGCCCGCAGCGACGAGACCGGCGAAGTGCGCCATGTCGACCCAGAGCTTCGCGCCGACCTCGTCCGCGATCTCACGGAACTTCGCGAAGTCGAGCTGTCGAGGGTAGGCGGACCAGCCCGCGATGATCACGGTGGGCTTGTGCTCGATCGCCTTGGCGCGGATGTCGTCGTAGTCGACCTCGAACGTCTCCGGGCTGACGCCGTAGGAGACCGCGTTGTACAGCCGCCCCGAGAAGTTGAGCTTCATGCCGTGGGTCAGGTGGCCGCCGTGGGCGAGCTCGAGCCCGAGGATCGTGTCGCCCGCGGTCGCGATCGCGTGCAGCACCGCGGCGTTCGCGGTGGCGCCGGAGTGCGGCTGGACGTTGGCGTAGGCCGCGCCGAACAGCTTCTTCGCACGCTCGATCGCGAGCGACTCCGCGATGTCGACGAACTCGCATCCGCCGTAGTACCGCTTGCCGGGATAGCCCTCGGCGTACTTGTTCGTGAGCACGGAGCCCTGCGACTCGAGCACGGCGCGCGGCACGAAGTTCTCGGACGCGATCATCTCGAGGTAGTCGCGCTGGCGGCCGAGCTCCTTGCGGAGCACCTCGGCGATCTCGGGGTCGACCTCCGCAAGCGGGGCGTTGAACGTCGACGGAAGCGCCGAGTCGGTGGCGGGGGCAGGCTGCTGCAGATCGGTGATGGACACGGGACTCCTCAATACGGTGAGTGATCGATGCGGTCGGCGAGGCCCAGGCGTACGGCCTCGCACCGTGTCTCCGCCGCTTCCCGATGGTGACCCATCCAACGCCAGTCGCGACTCGTCGATCGTAGCAACGCGAGCCGGGCTGCCGGAAGACGAGGCGTGCCTCCCGGCTGATCGAAACGAGGTGAGACGCCTCCCGGGAATCGTGTCAGGCTGGAGCGGTGAGCCTCACCATGCCCGATGTCGACGAGCGCCGGGACGCCCGCCTCGACGAGCGGCTGGCCGCGCCGTGGATGACGATCGTGTGGGACGACCCGGTGAATCTGATGAGCTACGTGACCTACGTGTTCCAGTCCTACTTCGGGTACTCACGGCCCCGCGCCGAGCGCCTGATGCGACAGGTGAACGACGAGGGCCGCGCCGTGGTCGCAACCGGCCCACGTGAGGCGATGGAGCGGCACGTCGACGCGCTGCACGGGTACGGGCTGCAGGCGACCGTTGCGCAGTCGACGCCGTGATCGCCTTCCACCGCGAACCGGACGGTATGCACGTCACCGCCTCTGCCGCGGAGCGGGCGTTGCTCGTCGATCTGACCGGCCAGTTGATCGCGATGCTCGAGGGAGAGATCGAACGCGATCCTCTCGCCGAACGACTGTTCCCCGTCGCCTACACCGACGAACCGGAGGCGCAGGCGGAGTACCGCCGGTTCACCTTCGACGATCTCCGCGCGCAGAAGATCGCGAACGCTCGACGCCTGCACGGGCAGCTCGATCAGGAGGTCATCCCGCCACTGCAGCCCGAGGATGAACAGGCATGGCTCCGATGCCTCACGGACCTCCGGCTCACGCTCGCGGAACGGCTCGAGATCACCGGGGACGAGCCGTGGGGGGTCGCGTCGGAGGCGGATCCGAGCCTCCTTCCCGCGCTCCAGGTGTACGACTGGCTCGGCGCCGCGCAGGAGTCGCTCGTGGTCGCCGTTGCCGGCTGGTGAGCGCGGCGATGACATCCGGTCCCGGTAGCCTGTTCCGGTGACCGACGAGCCCACCCACTGGACCCTCACGCTCGTGTGCCAGGACCGCCCGGGCATCGTCCACGCGGTCTCCGGTGCGGTCGTCGCGGCGCACGGCAACATCACCGAGTCGCAGCAGTTCTCGAGCGCCGACACGAACACGTTCTTCATGCGGTTGCAGGTGCTCGCGCCGGTCACCCGCGAGGCGTTCGAAGCGGCGCTCGCGCCGGTCGCCGACCAGTACGGCATGCGCGTCCGGCTCGATGTCGTCGGCCGGCCGCTTCGCACGCTCGTGCTCGTGTCGACGGCTGCGCACTGTCTGAACGACCTGCTGTTCCGGCAGCGCGGCGGACAGCTCCCGATCGAGATCCCGCTGGTCCTGTCGAACCATCCCGATCTGGCCGAGCTCGCCGCGTTCTACTCGATCCCCTTCGAGCACCGGGCGATCGGGTCGTCCGACGACCGCGCCGCCATGGAGCAGCGCATCCTGGAGGCGGTGGATGAGTTCGACATCGAGCTCGTCGTCCTCGCCAGGTACATGCAGATCCTGTCCCCGTCGCTCTGCCACGCGCTCGCGGGGCGCGCCGTGAACATCCACCACTCGTTCCTGCCCGGATTCAAGGGCGCCAACCCCTACCGCCAAGCGCATGCCCGGGGCGTGAAACTCATCGGTGCGACCGCGCACTTCGTGACCGAAGATCTCGACGAAGGTCCGATCATCGAGCAGAACGTCGTTCGTGTCGACCACGCGCAGAGCCCGGCGCAGCTCATCTCCGTCGGCCAAGACGAAGAGTCGCGCACCCTGACTCAGGCGGTCCGCTGGATCGCGGAAGACCGCGTGCTGCTCGACGGCGCCCGGACGATCATCTTCCGGTGAGCCGATGAGCACATTTCCGCCGCAATCGCCCGTGGACTGGGGCGACAATCCGCCGCCCGCACCCCGTCGCCCGCGACAGCCCGTCTCCTTCTGGTCGGTCATCCGGGTGATCGTGCAGATCTTCGGGCTCGTCTCGCTCGCCTACTGGGGCTACATCTCCTGGCCGTTCCCGATGCCCGGGATCCTGTTCATGATCGCGGCGCCCGGGTTCGCGGCGCTCGTCTGGTTCCTGTTCCGCTCGTCACGATCGCCCCTCGGCACGGACCCCGTCGGCAAGGCGATCGTCGAGATCGCGCTCGTGGTCGCGGCATCCGGTGCCTGGCTCTCGATCGGGCATCCCTGGATCGGCCTGGTGTTCTTCGTGCTGGCCGCAGTCTCCGGCATCGTCACGTTTCGCCGCGAGCTCGCCGCCGGCTGATCTCGTGCGCGGCAACCACCCCCGCACCGCACGCCGACCTCCTGCACAGCAATCCAACCCTGACTCCGTCGAAAGGCCCCCGTGGACCCCATCCTGCTTCGCGCCGCCGGTACGAGCGTGCTGCTGTCGTTCCAGTCTGGTGAGGCCGAGATCGTGCACTGGGGCGCCGACCTCGGCGACACCATCCCCGACCTCGGTGCGCTGACGCAACCCGTGCCGCTGTCCTCCTTCGACACACCGGTCAGCTCCGGCGTCATTCCGCAGGCATCGTCGGGCTGGCTCGGGCGGCGCGGCCTCCGAGGTTCGCGCCGCGACGCCGACGGCCGCGTCAGCGGTGCGTTCTCCCCCGCGCTTCGCATCGTCGACGCTGCGGTCTCGGACGACGGCGCGGCGGCGCGGATCACACAGGCGGACGCGACCGCGGGCCTCCAGACAGTCACCGCGATCCGGTTGCACCCCGGCGGTCTCCTCGAGCTCACGAACGCCGTCGAGAACACCGCATCGACGCCGTACATGCTCGACGAGCTCGCGGTCATGCTGCCGCTCTCCGCACAAGCCGTGGAGCTCCTCGACCTGAGCGGCCGCTGGTGCCGCGAGAACCACCCGCAGCGGCAGATGCTGCGGCAGGGCACCTGGGTGCGTTCCGGGAGGCACGGGCGCACCGGCCACGACTCGTCGCTCTTCGTCGCCGCCGGAACGCCCGGGTTCGGGAACCGGCACGGGCGGGTGTGGGCGACGCACTTCGCCTGGTCCGGCGACCACGAGCAGTTCGTCGACGTGGTGACCGACGGACGCGCGACGATCGGCGCTGCGGAGCTGCTCGGATCCGGGGAGCTCGTGCTCGAGCCCGGCGAGCGCTACGAGACGCCGGCCCTGTTCGCCGCGTTCTCGGACGCGGGCATCGACGGGATCACGGCCCGCTACTACGACTGGTTCCGTGCGCGCCCCGGGCACCCGACGAGCGCCAGCGAGCGATCGGCGGCCAAGCCGCGGCCGGTCGTGCTGAACACGTGGGAGGCCGTGTACTTCGACCACCGCATCGAGCCGCTCATCGAGCTTGCGCAGTCCGGCGCGGAACTCGGTGTCGAGCGGTTCGTCCTCGACGACGGCTGGTTCCACGGCCGCCGAAACGACCGCGCCGGCCTCGGCGACTGGACGGTCGATGCCGACGTCTGGCCGGACGGCCTCACACCCCTCATCGACGCGGTCAACAGCCTCGGCATGGAGTTCGGGCTCTGGGTCGAGCCGGAGATGATCAACCCGGACTCCGACGTGGCACGCGCGCATCCGGACTGGATCGCCGGACCGGTCGCGCCGGTGCAGGGTGGCGAGCGGCGCCTCCCGCGCGAATGGCGTGCCCAGCAGGCACTGGACCTCAGCAACCCCGATGCCTGGCAATACGTGTTCGACCGTCTGGACGACCTGCTCTCGACGAACCGGATCGCGTACCTGAAATGGGATCAGAATCGCGACAGCACCGAGCTCGGTCACGACGGACGGCCCGCGGTGCACTCGCAGACCCTCGCCGCCTACCGCCTGTTCGACGCGCTGCGTGCGGCGCACCCGCACGTCGAGATCGAGTCGTGCTCGTCAGGCGGTGCGCGCGTCGATCTCGGCATCCTGCAGCGCACCGACCGCGTGTGGGCGTCCGACTGCAACGACGCGCTCGAACGGCAGACGATTCAGCGCTGGACCGAAGCGGTCGTCCCGCCGGAGCTCATCGGCGCGCACGTCGGCCCGCGCCACGCGCACACCACCGGCCGCGATCACGACATCGCCTTCCGCGCAATCACCGCGATGTTCGGACACTTCGGCATCGAATGGGACGTCCGGCAGGCAAGCGCTGCGGAGCGCGATGTCCTCGCGCGAGCCATTGCCCTCTATAAGGAGCACCGGGAGCTGCTGCACTCCGGCGTCAGCGTGCACGCCGACGTCGCGGACCCGAATCTGACCCTGCACGGCGTCGTCGCCCAGGACGGCTCGCGCGGACTGTTCGCGGCCGTCGCGCTCGCCACGCTCACCGCCGAACGGCCCGGCTTCGTCGGCATTCCGGGCCTCGCGCCCGACCGGCAGTACCGGGTCGAGGTGCTCTTGCCTGCCCCAGCGACCGACGCCTGGGACGACGCGGTGCTCGAAGTCACGACCCCGCCCTGGGTGGAGACGCCGACAACGGCGAGCGGCCGGTTCCTCGCCGAGGTCGGGCTGCCGCTGCCGGTGCTCCGCCCCGAGCGCGCCATGCTCTTCCGGGCGGTCGCCGTCGAGGGGTAGATAGCCTGGGCGCATGCCGATCCCCGACTTCGTTCTCGACCTTCGAAGCAAGATCGGCCACGACCTGCTCTGGCTGACCGGCGTGACGGCAGTCGTCACGCGCGGCACCGGCGACGACCGTGAGTTGCTGGTCGTCCGTCGGGCCGACACCGGCGCGTACACCCCGGTCACCGGGATCGTCGACCCGGGCGAGCAGCCGGCGGACGCCGCCGAACGGGAAGTGCTCGAAGAGGCCGGGGTCGTGGCCGTCGCGGAACGGGTCGCCTGGCTGCAGACGATCCCGCCGATGACCTACGCGAACGGCGACCGGGCGCAGTACCTGGACATCGTGTTCGCGTGCCGGTGGGAAAGCGGCGAGCCGTTCCCCGCCGATGGCGAGAACACCGAGGCGTTCTGGAGTCGGCTCGACGCGCTTCCCGACATGAGCCCGAACATGCGCGCCCGGGTCGAGGCAGCGCTCGCCGACGAGATCGCCGCCCGCTTCGAGGTCAGCGCGCGCACCCACTGAGCCATGTCGCTCACAAGCCGACCGCGCGGGTCGACGCGCCGAGGCCGACGCCGAGCCCGATCGTGCCGCCGAGTGACCTCAGTCCAGCGGCGCGACCGCGACCGGCACTCCGAGCAACTGCACGCGCACCGTGGCGCCCGGCGCCGGGGCGAGCCCGACGTCGTGCTGGACGGTCAACACCGTGTCCTCATCGAGCCGAACGGATGTGCGTCGCACCGAGCCGAGGAAGCTCGACGACAGCACCGTTCCCTCGATGCCGCCCTCGCTCGTGAACGCGATGTCCTCCGGGCGGACATAGGCGATCACAGGACCGTCGGCGCGCGCTCGATCGAGCGACGTCAACCGGAATCCGTACGTGAAGACGTCACCGCCGCGCAGATCGCCGCGCAGCCGGTTCGACTGCCCGACGAAATCCGCGGTGAACGGCGTCGCCGGCGTCATGTACAGCTGCTCCGGCGTACCGACCTGCTCGATACCGCCGTCGTGCATCACCGCAACCCGATCGGAGACGGCGAGCGCCTCCTCCTGATCGTGCGTGACGAACAGCGTCGTGATGCCGAGCTCGGTCTGGATCCGACGGATCTCGTCGCGGAGCGCGACCCGCACCTTGGCGTCGAGCGCGGACAGCGGCTCGTCGAGCAGGAGGACGCGCGGCCGCGTGACGAGCGCACGCGCGAGGGCGACACGCTGCTGCTGGCCGCCGGAGAGCTGGTGCGGGTAGCGGCCGTCGAATTCGGCGAGGTGCACCATCTCGAGCGCCTCGGCGATCCGCGTGCGGCGTGCCTCCGCGTCGACACGCCGCATCTCGAGCCCGAAGGCCACGTTCTGCCGGACGGTCATGTGCGGGAAGAGCGAGTACTGCTGGAACACCATCCCGATGTCCCGCTTGTTCACTGGCACGGAAGCCACGTCCGTGCCGTCGATACGGATCGCGCCGCCATCGATCTGCTCGAGCCCCGCCACGGCCCGGAGGGCTGTCGTCTTGCCGCAGCCGGACGGACCGAGGAGCGAGACGAACTCGCCCGGCTCGATGCGGAGCGACAGTGAACGCAGGGCGGTGTGCTGACCGTACGACTTGACCACGGCCTCCAGTTCGACGGCGGCGCCGCCAGTGCTGAGCGTTGCCGGGGCGACAGGGGCGGTGACAGTCACAGGTACTCCTCGATGGGTGCGGGTGGAAGCTGCGCAGCGTCGGCGGCCGAGGCGTCGGCAGGAGCGGCGATCGCTCGGCTATCGAGCACGGAGGCTCGGGTCGTCGCGGCCGCGATGGCGCGAGACCGGGACGCCCGAGTCACCGAGCCGATGCGTCCGATCGCGATGAGCAGGACGAAGCCGAACACGAGCGCGGCGATCGAGAAGATCGCTGCGACGTAGGGGTCGGTCTGCTGGACGAGCACGAGCGCGGTCTGGAAGGTGGTCCGCGACAGGAACGACGCGATCGTGTATTCACCGAGCACCACGGTGACGGTGAGGAAGCACGCGGACAGGATGCCGCGACGCAGGTTGGGGAGGAGCACCCGCCAGACGACGGCGCCCCATGAGGCGCCGAGGGAGCGCGCCGCCTCGGACAGCAGCACCATCTCCACGGCAGCGATGTTCGTGGCGATGGGTCGGAACGCGTACGGAAGCGCGATGACGCCGATCGCGAAGCAGAGCGTCCACGCGTCCGATCCGAACAGCTGCGCGACGATCGCATAGACGGGGACGAACCCGACGACCAGGACGACCGTCGGGATCGTGATCGGCAGGATGCACACGAACTCGAGGACGCGACGGAGGCGCGGATACCGGAGCGATGTGATGATCTGCGCCGGCAGGAGAATGAGCAGCACGATCGCCACGACGAGCAGCGCGATGACCAACGAGGCGACGAGGCCCTGGAACAGCGGCTGGTATGTGGCCTCGTTCGTCGGGTCGGCGAGCGCCGCGTAGTGCGTCAGCGTCAAACCGCCCGACGTTCCGTTGCGGAAGGTGAACTCCAGGAGGGCGGCGAGGGGGATCGCGAACAGCACACCGACGATCACGAGGATCGTCGCGCTCGTCGCGCGGCCCGGCGCCGCCCCGTACCCGGTCACCGCTGCCACCTCGCTGCGCGACGCTGGAGCGCGGAGTATGCCGACATGACGACGACCATGATGATCACCATGCCGAGCGCAAGGACGCCGGCGACGTTCTGCACACCCACCACGGTCTCGCTCGTGAGCTGCTGCCGAATCGTGAGCGGGATGATGCCGCCCTGGGCGATGAGCGCTGCGGCGGTCGCGAACGAGGAGAACGCGTTCGCGAACAGGAGCAGCAGTGATCCCCAGAACGCGGGCGCGAGAATCGGCATCGCGATACGCCGCCAGTAGACCCCACGGGATGCGCCGAGCGTTGCCGCAGCCTCGCCCCACTGGGTGCGGAGGCCCTCGAGCGCGGGCATGAAGGTGAGCACCATGAGTGGAATCTGGAAGTAGAGATAGGGGATGACAAGTCCCGACACCGTGTAGAGGAACGTGCCGTTCGCGTTGATGTTCCAGCCGAGGGCGGTCCGGAGCCACACGGTGACGAGCCCCTCCGCACCGATCGTCGCAATGAACGCGAACGCCAACATCACACCGCCGAACTGGGCGAGAACGCTCGCTGCCGAGTCGATCGCGGAGCGGATGAGACCGTCCGGGCGCAGCGCCTGGAGTGCGTAGCAGACGATGGCCCCGACGACCGCGCCGATGACCGCGGAGACGGCAGAGAGACCGAGCGACGCACCGAAGGCGTTGAGGATGACCGGATCCCCGAACGCGGCGAGGTTGCCGAGCGTCGGCGTCCCGCTGTTCGTGAAAAAGCCACTCGCGACCGCGAGGACCGCTGGGATCGCGAGGAACAGCAGCACATAGAGCGCGAACGGGGTGAGTCCGAGCCAGGCGACGCCGCGGCGCCGGACACGTGGTCCGGTGCCGCGGCGCGTGGCCGAAGCGCTCCCCTCGACCGCGCGAGGCGCGGCCGGTGCGGATGCGGTCGTCATGATCAGACGGCTCGTTTCCTACTGGCCCATGGTCGCGGCCCACTTGCCCGAGAGCAGGGTCGCGGCATCCGTCGCCTGCGAGCTGGTCAGCTGCACGATGTCCTTCGGGGCAGCACCGACCTTCTGCAGCACCGACTTGTCAACGGTGCCGTTCTGCTCCATCGCGGCAAGCATGGCCGGGTAGGCGCCAGCAGCGAGGTACAGGTTCTGCACCTCGGGGCTGTAGATGTACTCCTCCCAGAGACGCGCGGCGGCCGGGTGCGGCGCATCGACGTTGATCGCCTGGTTGTAGTAGGAACCGAGCGCCTGGCCGGACGGCACAACCGTCTTCCAGTTCTGGTTACCGGACGAACCGCCCGCCGGGCCCCAGGCGAGGTTGTTGTACGACCACTGGATCACAACCGGGGTCTCACCCGAGTTGACCGTCGCCTGCGTGGGCAGCACGTTCTGCCAGTTGCCGGCAGCCTTCAGCTTGCCGAAGTAGTCGATACCGGGCTGGATGTTGCTCGCCGATCCGCCGTTCTCGAGTGCTGCGAGGTAGACGGCGCTCGCGGCCTCGTTCGCCTGCGTCGGGTTGCCCTTGATGGCGACCTTGCCCTTGTACTCGCTGCCGAGCAGCGACTTCAGGTCCTTCGGCGCGGTCTTGATGACGCTCGAGTCGTACCCGATCGACATGAGGCCGGTGTAGTCGTAGATCCACTTGCCGTCGGTCGACTTGAAGTTCGCGGGAACCTGGTCCCAGTTGGCGACCTTGTACTTGGCCATCAGGTCGAGGTTCTGGTCGAGGACCGCCGTGCCGATGTCGAACACGTCCGGCGCGGTCGACTGGCCCTTCTGCGACTTCGCCGCGGAGACCTCGTCGGCGCTCGACCCGTTCGGGTTCTCGGAGACGATCTTGATCTTCGGGTACTTCTTCTCGAAGCCGGCGATGATCTTGCCGTAGTTCGCCCACGACGGCGGCAGCGTGATGACGTTGAGCTGGCCCTCCTTGTCGGCGGCCGCGACAAGCGCGCTCATGCCGCCGCCGGCAGCAGCGGATGTTTCGGTGCTCCAGTTCGTGGAGGAGGACGAGCCGGAGCTCGCGGTTGCACCGGCCGAGCAGCCGGCAAGCGTGATGGCAGCGGCGGCGGCCAGAGCGGCCACAGCGAGTGTGCGCTGACGAAGGATCACGGGTTGTTCCCTTTCACATGGGATCGACGCATCGCCGATCGGGTCTTGGAGCATCGTGAGCGGGAGCGGTGTCCGGTCCGTGCAGCCGGAGTGAATGGCGGGCGAACAGCGCGTGCCGGATCAGGCGGCGCCGTCGAGCTCCCGCCACACCGCATGCGCCAGCCCGTGCGAGATGGTCATCCCGACACCGCTCGTGACGCTGACCAGGGTGAGGCCGGCCTCCGGATGGGCGACCAGGTACGGTTCCGGCGCGGACGCGTACACGCCGAGCCACCGCTCGACGACCTGGAGGCCGTGGGCACCGAGGAGGCGCGCGATCGCGTCGAGCAGCGTGTCGCTCGTCTGCTCGCTGAGGAACGGATCCATCGTCCGGTCATAGCGGTGGGAGTCGCCGACGATGAGGGTGCCGTCCGGCCGCTGCGTCAGCATGATGTTGGCATCGATGTCGAGGAGCTCCGGCGCATCGGCGGCGAGGCGCGCGCGGAGGGCCGGATTCGAATCCGTTGCCACGAAGGCCGGGTACCGGAGCATGCTCGTTCCGGACAGCACGGCCGGCGTGATCCGTCGACCCGCGGGCGCCCCCACGCGTGCCATCTGCAGGCCGCATCGGCGGATGCCGTGGCGCTCCGCGATCGACGGGTAGAGGCGGTCGACGTCGTGGCCGACGCAGACGATCGTTCGCGCGGCGCGGAAGCGTCCGCGAGTCGTGTGCACGACACCGTCCCCAGCGCCGGTTCCCGACGCCGGTTCGTGGCCGAGGAACGCGGTTCCCCAGAGCACGCGGGCACCGCGCTCAGTGAGGAGCGCTGCCAGGCCGGCCACAGCCTCCCGGGGGTCCACGCGCACGTCGTCGCGCAGGAACGCGCCGCCGACGACGCTGCTGTCAGCCTTGCCGCCGAGGTGCGTGCGGACCGCCTCGACGCCGAGCATCGCGACTTGGCCCGGCTCGCGCCCAGCGGAGAGCTCCTCGAGCACCGCCCGTTCCTCCGCGCTGCGTGCGACGGCGACCGCCCCGGAGTCGACCGCGAAGAAACCACCCGCGTCGGCGTATCGCAACCAGCGCTCCCGACTCACCATCGCGAAGTCGAGGAGGCGATCGGTCTGCGCCGTGACGCACGCGTGCCCGAAGTTGCGGACCGAGGCGCCGACCGCCCGATGGTCCCGCTCGACGATGAGAACCCGCAGCCCGCGGTCGAGCGCCTCGGCGGCGTGCGCGAGCCCGACCACGCCAGCCCCGACGACGACCACGTCGTACTGCTCCGTTCCGACGTCGTCCGGGCGCTGCGCGGCGGGTGCATCCATGGCGACGATCCTGGCCGCATCCGGCCACCAAGCAGGCCGTTGGCGCCGTCCGTTCACGCGCGTTTCATGGCGGTCGCCATCCGTTCGCCGCCCATTCACCCATCGGCCCGCACCGCCGGATGTCGCTGCCGTACCGTGGCGGCGTGATCGATCTCGCAGTGTTCGATATGGCTGGCACCACCGTCGACGATCGGGGGGCCGTGTACGACGCGCTTCGGTGGACGGTCGAAGCCGCTGGTGCCTCCGTGGCGGCCGACGATCTGCAGCGGTGGATGGGCACCGACAAGGAAGAAGCGATCGACGCGCTGCTCCGGCTCGGCGGCGTCACACCGACGCGGGAGCTCGTCGTCGAGCGGTTCGACGCCTTCCGCGAGCACCTGGTCGAGCTCTACCGACACCAGCCGCCGACGCCGATGCCCGGTGTTCCCGACGCGCTCGCCGTGCTCCGCGCGAACGGCATCCGCGTCGCCCTCACCACCGGCTTCGACGACACCGTCGCTCGGATCGTCCTCGATGCCCTCGGCTGGACCGTCGGTCAGGAGGCTGCGGACACGGTTGACGCGCTCGTCACCACGTCCGCGGTGTCATCAGGTCGTCCGGCGCCCTACATGATCCACCGTGCGATGGAGTTGACCGGCGTACGAGACGTCCGTCGCGTCCTCGCCGCCGGCGACACGATCGTGGATGTGCGTGCCGCGAAGAACGCCGGCGTCATCGCGGTCGGTGTCTGCAGTGGTGCGCTCGATCGAGCAACGCTCGAGGCGGAGCCGCACGATCAGGTCCTCGAGTCGGTCGCTGCCGTGCCGGAGCTGTTCGGCATCGCCGCGCCGGCCACGCACTGACGACGGTGATTCTGCAGGCTCGGGCCTGCGTCGAACGGAGCATGACCCGGCTCCGCGTCATCGCCTGATCATGAATGGAAGGTGTTCCGCCCGCAACCCTGGGGGCTCCGCCTGCGATCGACGGCCGGATGACCGTGCATCACGCCCGCACCACCCGCAGCGTCACGATCTCGAACGGCCGCAGCGTCAGCCGCACTTCCTCACCGCTCCGCCACGACGACGCCCCCGGCACACCGTCCTCGAGCGGCCGCTCCAGCAGATCGGTTCGAACGACGGACGACACGTCGAATCCGAAGGCAACGCGAACGTCGGTCGCGCGGCCTCCGAGCGCTTCGTAGCAGCGGACGACGACGTCGCCGGACCGATCTTCGGCGAGCTTGACCGCCTCGACGAACACGTGCGGCGACGACACGGTCACGAGTGGCGCGACGGCCGCGGATCCCGGGACGGCACGCACCGGCAGGTTGATTCGGTACCCGCTGTCGGCGGCGTCGAGCACCGTCGCGCCCGGTCGCACCGCCGTGCGGAACACGTGGCGGCCCTGGTCGGCGTTCGGGTCGGGGAACTTCGGACCGCGCACGAGTGATTCGCGCACGAGCGTTGTCGTCCCGCCGTCCTCCCGATGGGTTCGGGTGACGTCGTGCCCGTAGGTCGAATCGTTCGCGATCGCGACGCCGTATCCGGGTTCGCCAACGTGCACCCAGCGATGCGCCGACGTCTCGAACCGTGCCCAATCCCACGAGGTGTTCTGATGCGTCGGCCGATCGATGTGGCCGAATTGGATCTCGCTCGATGCTTGGTCGGCCTTCACATCCAGCGGGAACGCGAGTTTCAGCAGCTTCTGCTGCTCGTGCCAGTCCACGTCCGTCTCGATCTCCAACTCGGCCGCTCCCACGCTCGCCCGGTACCGGGTGGTGACGACGGAGTCGTGGAACCGCCGCACGACGACGAGCGAGTCGCCATCCTCAGCAATTCCCACCGAGTCGGCGGTAACGAGCTCGGTCGCGTGGCGCCGATAGGCCTGGTCGATGTCCCAGGCGTCCCACTTGTTCGGCGTGTCCCGAAACACCGTGTAGAGCGCCGCACGCGCACCGGGCGCGATCGCCTCACGACCGGCTTGCGCACCGGCCGTCGCAACCAGCGAGACGAGGAACCCGTCGGCGTCGATCCGGGCGCGGAACGCTCCAGTGTCGAACACCCACCCGTCTCCGTCGCGCACGGGAGGCACGGCGCGCGTCGCCGCCGCCGGCTCACCCGCCAGCGCCGCAACCCCGGCGTGTGGAACGGGGGCCGCGTTGAATCGGACCGTCGGCGACGTTGCGGACGCGGACGCGCCTCCCGACCCGCCGTCGGCGCCGCCCTCACCGGGCCGCCCCCCAGCGGCGAGCACCGCGGTGGACTCCGCGATGATCCGCTCCAACTCGACGGCGACCTCGCGGTAGTTGGCCTCGGCGACCTCGTACACCCAGGCGATCGAGGAGCCGGGCAGGATGTCGTGGAACTGCTGCAGGAGCACCGTGTGCCAGGCGCGCTCGAGCGCCTCGTACGGATAGGCGTACGCGTCGCCGTGTCGCACGGCGGCGGCGCTCGCCCACAGCTCGGCTTCGCGCAGCAGATGCTCGCTCCGCCGATTCCCCTGCTTCGTCCGGATCTGCGACGTGTACGTGCCGCGATGGAACTCGAGGTACATTTCGCCCGACCAGACGGGAGGCTGTGGCAGCGCCTCCTCGAATGCCCGGAATGCGTCGGGTGGCGTTCCGAGGATCACCCGAGGAGACCCGTCGAGGTCGTGCTGGCGATGCGCCGCGGCGAGCATTTCACGCGTCGGACCGCCGCCGCCGTCGCCGAAGCCGTACAGCAGCATCGACGTGTCGAGCACGCCCCGCTCCTTGTTGCGCTGCTCGCCGCGGCGCAGTTCGGCCGGTGACACGACGGAGTTGTAGGTGTCGGCGGGCGGCAGGTGGGTCAGGATGCGGGAGCCGTCGATGCCCTCCCAATCGAAGGTGGTGTGCGGGATCACGTTCGTCTCGTTCCACGAGGGCTTCTGCGTGACGAACCACTTCGACCCCGCCGCGCGGACGATCTGCGGCATCGCGGCGGTGTAGCCGAACGAGTCCGGCAGCCACACCTCGGGCGGCTCATAGCCGAGCTCCTCGATGAAGAACCGCTTGCCGGCGACGAACTGGCGCACGAGCGCCTCGCCGCCCGGGAGATTCGTGTCGGATTCGACCCACATGCCGCCGACCGGAATCCATCGGCCCTCGCGCACACGTTCCTTGATTCGGGCGAAGATCTGCGGATAGTGGTCGCGCATCCACGCGTACTGCTGCGCGCTCGAGCATGCGAAGGTGAACTCAGGGTCCTCCTCCATGAGGCGCAGCACGTTCGAGAAGGTACGGGCGCACTTCCGGATCGTCTCCCGCACCGGCCACAACCACGCCGAGTCGATATGCGCATGGCCGACCGCGATCGCGCGATGCGCGGATTGCGATGCCGGAACGCTGAGCACGCCCGCCAGCTCGGCGCGGGCCTCGGCCGCGCTACCGTGCACATCGTCCGGATCGATCGCGTCGGCGGCGCGTTCGAGCGCACGGAGGATGTCCGCGCCGCGTGTCCCGTCGGTCGGCAGTTCGTCCATGAGCCGCCGAAGCACCCACAGGTCCTGCTGGAGCGCGAAGACCTCCTCGTCGAACTCGGCGACCTCGATGGCGCGGAGCGCGTAGATGGGGTGCGTTACGGCGGTCCGCTTCGACCCGTTCGGCGTCGGGTCATAGGCGAAATGGCCGCCGATATCAGGATTCGCGGCGGCCTCGACATAGAGGTCGATCTGCGAGCCCGCACCCCCATCCAGCGGAACCGCCGTGTTGAGCGGCTCCAACCCCTTGACGATCGAGCCATCCGGCCGCCATACGAGGCCCTCCGCCTGGAACCCCGGCTGCCGCGCGCTGAACCCGAGGTCGACGAGCAACTCGGCGCGAGTTCCCGGTGCCGTCCCGAAATCCTCCGGGACCGTCCCGGTCACGTGGAACCACGTCGTCCCCCAGGGCCGACCACCCCAAGCGTCTCCGACCGCGATCGGCGCGAACTGCTGGCGAACCGCCTCCTCGAACGGGACCGGCTCGTCGGGCACCTGCCACGCCGTGATCGATACGGAGGCGCGCCTCCGGTACACGTTCGGGTCGATCCGGTCGCGAACAAGGCGGGCGATCCGGTCGTGGACGAGGGGTTCGTCGTGATGCATATGTCCCTTGTTACGCGCACGAGCAGCGGGACGGTCACCGGCCAAGCCAACCCTGCGATGACTCGCACTGGTTCCCGATGGCGTGCGCCGATACCCTGGCCAGCATGACGGACCTCCGCCTCGAAGAACTGTCCGCCGCGACCGCTGTCGCTGCCAACACACTGACCCTGAAGCCGGGCCAGGAGCAATACGCGCAGCCCGGGTCGCATGCGATCGCTGAGGACGCGATCAATCCCGCCACCGCCTGGTCGCGCGTCGTGCTCGACGGCGACCAGGTCGTCGGGTTCATCCAGGGCAATTTCGACCCGGACAACGCTATGGAGGAGCTCCGAAGCTGTGTGTGGCGCATCCACGTCGCCGCTGACCAGCAGGGGCGGGGCGTTGGCCGGTTCGCGGTCGAGGGCCTGGCCGAGGCGGCACGGGAGCGTGGGTTCGACCGCCTCACGGTGATGTACGACGCGGGCGAAGGCGGCCCCGAGGCGTTCTTCGCGGCGCTCGGATTCCAGGTCATCGGGCAGACGAAGTACGGCGAGCAGCTCGCCGCGCTGTCGCTGACCTGATCCACGCCGGACGGACATGCCCGACGTATCGACCGGCCGCCCACGCGATGCGAGAGCACCCCGGGATGCACAACCCCTGCAGGCGTCGGCGGTGAACGCGGACGCGTGCGGCGAGTTGCCGGAGCACCCGGAGGACTTCGGCGCAGCGGTCGCCCACGTCGTGCGGTCGATCCCGCCCGGCCGGGTGATGAGCTACGGGGATGTCGCGGCAGCGCTCGGCTCGCGCGCTGCGCGGCAGGTCGGGAACGTGATGGCGTTCGAGGGCGCGGATCTCCCGTGGTGGCGTGTTGTGCGGTCCGCGGGGCTGCCCCCACAGGGCCACGAGGCAGCCGCGCTCGCCGAGTACCGCTCCGAGGGGACGCCGCTTCGGTACACCGGTTCGGCGTGGAGGCTCGACATGCGTCGTGCCCGCTGGTCCCCGTCGACCGACTGACCGCCACAGCATCTGCCTGCGGCGCGCCGGACGACGGGGACCGAACCGGGGCTACACGAGCGACTCACGCCACGCGGCGTGAAGCTGCGCGAACCGACCGGTGCCACCGATGAGATCCGCGGGTGAGCCGTCTTCGACGATGCGTCCGTGCTCCATGACGAGCACGCGGTGCGCGATCGCCACCGTGGAGAGCCGGTGCGCGATGATGACCGCCGTTCGGTCGGCGAGCAGCGTCTCGAGCCCCTGCTGCACGAGCCGCTCCGATGGGATGTCGAGCGACGCCGTGGCTTCGTCGAGGATGAGCACCTGCGGATCGGCGAGGAACGCGCGCGCGAACGAGAGCAACTGCCGCTGACCCGCTGAGACGCGGCCGCCGCGCTTGTTCACGTCTGTGTCGTATCCGTCCGGGAGCGCCATGATGAACCCGTGCGCCCCGACCGCCCGCGCTGCACGCTCGATCTCGTCGCGGGACGCACCTGGCTTGCCGAGCGCGATGTTGTCCGCCACCGAGCCGGAGAACAAGTACGCCTCCTGGGTGACCATGACGATTGCGCGACGCATGTCCCTCGGATCGAGCTCGCGCAGGTCGACGCCGTCGAGTGTGACCGATCCCCGAGTCGGGTCGTAGAAGCGCGCCATGAGTTTGGCGAGCGTTGACTTCCCGGCACCCGTCGAGCCGACCAGCGCGATGGTTTGACCCGCAGGAATGTGGAGATCGAACTCGGGCAGGACGACCGTGGACGCGTTGTACGCGAACTGCACACCCGTGAAGTCGACGCGCCCGGACGCATGCGCCAGGTGGACCGGACGCGCTGGATCGGGCACGCTCGGCTGTTCCTCGAGCACACCGGAGATCTTCTCCATCGCCGCCGACGCGGACTGGTACCCGTTGTAGAACATGGCGAGTTCTTCTGCCGGGTCGAAGAAGCGCTTGGTGTACAGCGCGACCGCGAGGAGCGCGCCGATCTCCATACCGCCGCCGATCACGCGGAAGCCACCGACGATGACCACGACCGCGAGCGTGATGTTCCCGATCATGACAAGGCCCGGGTCGAACGTGCCGAACAGGTTGAACACGCGCGAGTTCGCGAACCGGTAATCCTCGACGAAGCCCGCGTACTCGTCGCGGTTGCGCCCCTCTTTCCGGAACGCCTGCACGGCACGGATGCCGGTCATCGTCTCGACGAAGTGCACGATCACCCGTGCGCTCGTGACGCGCGTCGCGCGGAACAGCTGCTGCGATCGCCGCTGGAACCACCGGGTCAGGAAGTACAGCGGCACAAGCGCGGCAGCGAGCACCAGACCCGAAGTCGGGTCGAGCGACACGAGCGCGATGGCCGTGAACACCATGTACAACACGCCCTGAATCAGCTGGTTCAGGCCCGAGTCGAGGAGCTCGCGGATGGAGTCCAAGTCTGAGGTCTGGCGCGAGATGATCCGACCTGAGGTGTACGTCTCGTGGAACTCGAGACTCAGACGCTGGGTGTGGAGGAACACGCGCTTCCGGAGATCGAGCAGGATCGCCTGACTGATCTGCGCGGCCATGACCGTGTACCACGCCGTGAGGAGCGCGCCCGCGATCGCGACGATGACGTAGGCACCGGACACCCCGAGCGCGAGCGTCCACGAACCATGGTGCAGGACCGCGGGGAGCGCCGAGTCGATGCCGTACGCAACGAGTGTCGGGCCCGCGACCTGCGCTCCGGTGGACACCACCACGACCGCCGCGATGAGCAGCAGCTTTCCGCGCAGCGGGCTCATCAGCGACCGCAGCAGCGCGATCGAGCGCCGACGAAGCCGTCGGCTCTCCGCCGAGGTGAAGTTCTCCCGCTCCTCGCCGCGCACACCGTGCACAGTCACCGACGCCGTCACGGGGTGCGCGTCGCGGGGGGTCTCGGGGACAGGGTGCTGCGCTGTCGCAGTGGACGCGCCTCCGGACGGATTGTTCGATTGCTGCGTCATGCCATCGCCTCCTCGCGCTGGTCGACGTCGTCCTGATCCTCGTCGAGCGAGGAGATGACGTATCGGTAGTGATCGTTGGTGGCCATCAGCTCCGAGTGGGTGCCGACAGCCGTGATGCGGCCGTTCTCCATGAGCGCCACGCGGTCGGCGAGGTTCACGGTCGACGGGCGGTGCGCGACGATGAGGCTCGTCGTCTCCGCGAGCACGCGACGCAGCCCCTCCTCGACCCGCGCCTCCGTGTCGACGTCGAGCGCCGACAGCGGGTCGTCGAGCACAAGCACGTTCGGCCGCGCGGCGATCGCGCGGGCTAGGGCCAGGCGCTGCCGCTGGCCACCGGACAGCGAGAGCCCCTCCTCGCCGACGCGCGTGTCCACACCGTCGGGCAGGTCGTCGACGAACGACGCCTGCGCGATGTCGAGCGCCTCCCGCAGGAGCGTCTCCGCCTCCGCTCCCGAGACATCCGGTCGCCCGAGCAGCACGTTCTCGCGCACACTCGTCGAGAACAGCGTGGCGTCCTCGAACGCCACCCCGACGTGCCGTCGGAGCTCCGCGCGGGTGAGATCTCGGATGTCGACCCCGTCGATCGTCACCGAGCCTCCGGTCACGTCGTAGAGGCGCGGGACGAGCGAGAGCAATGTCGTCTTCCCGCAGCCGGTGAGGCCGACCAGCGCCATCGTCTCGCCGGGCCGGAGGCGCAGGTCGAGTCCGTCGATGAGGTCCGGATACTCCGCACCCGCGTCCTGGTACCGGAAGTGCACGGCATTGAACGCGAGCGCTCCGTGCGGCTCCACGATGGTCTTCGGGTTTGCCGGATCCTGGATCGTGTTCTTCGAGTCCATGACCTCGAAGTACCGGTCGACGGCGGTCCGCGTGTCGAACGTCATCGACAGGAGGAACCCGATCGACTCGATCGGGAACCGCAGAACGGTCGCCGTGGAGAAGAACGCGAACAGCGCACCGACGGTGATCTGATGCTGGGACGCCATCCAGATGCCCGCGAGCAGGCAGAGCGCAAACGCCACATCGGGCGCGAGCAGCAGCCACATCCAGATCCCGGCGATCGCCTTCGCCTTCTGGATCTCGGTGCCCCGGAGCGCCTCCGCCTGCTCGGCGAACTCGTCGAGCTTCGTGTGCCCGCGACCGAAGGCCTTGAGCACGCGGATGCCGTGCACCGACTGCTCCACGCTCGTCGCGAGGTCGCCGACCTGGTCCTGGCTGCGCCGGGCGACGACCGAGTAGCGACGCTCGAAGAGCAGCCCATTGATCCAGATCGGCACGGACGCCAGCAGGAAGATCGCACCGAGCAGCCAGCCCCAGGTGAACAGGATCACGAACCCGACGATGATCGTGACGATGTTCACGATGAGCAGCACGATGCCGAACGCAAGCCAGCGCCGGATCAGCGACAGGTCGGACACCGATCGGGACAGCAGCTGCCCCGACTGCCACCGGTCGTGGAACGCCACCGGGAGGTCCTGGAGCTTGTTGTAGAGGGCGTTCCGCATGCTCGCCTCGATCTGCGTCGAGGGCTTGAGCACCAACCGGCGACGCGAGGCGATGAAGACCGCCTCGAACACACCGAGGACCAGGATCGCGAGGCCGGCGGGGAGCACCTGCGCGCGATCACCGGATGACAGCGGCCCGTCGACGAGCCATTCGAGGACATACGGGATCACGAGGGCCACCAGGGAGGCGCCCATCGCGGCTCCCATGCCGCCGAGGATGCGCCAGCGGTACGGCCGGACGTATTCGTAGAGACGCAGGATCGAGCGGAAGCTCGAGGGCGTCGGAGTGGTTGTGGGTTTCGCCGTTGCGGGCGGAGTGGACATGGGTTGCGTCCTTGCGCGTCGTGCCGGGCCGGAGGCTCGGGGTGCGTGAAAGTGGTGAAGCGTCGGCCCGCCGTCCGCTGCGACACCCGTCGAACCGACGACACGCGCGAATGCGCAGGTCGGGGCGCCGGGTCAGGGGGCAGCGGTGGGCTCACGCTCCTCGTGGGAGCGCGCGGGGCAGCGAACGGGAGAAGCGATACCGCTCTTCCGCCGCGTCGGATGGTGCGTGGGTGAGGCCGACGTGCGGCCTCACCGGGGCGCTATCGTGCGCGATACGGCCGCAGCGCGGACGGCTTTCCGCCGGCGACAGCGCCGATCGCGGGCCGGAGCGCTACGAGACCAGTGCGAAAGGCTGTCGCCACAATTCCGGTCGTCGAGATCATCGTCACTCCAGTTCGTCGTCGTCTTCGTCACCGTCGCCGCCGAGGTCGACCGGTTCGCGAGAACTGCTGCGAACTGATGTCGATCCAGGTGGCGGAGCCTTACAGGATATTGGCAGGTTCGGGGGAGACGCAATACCTGGCGCCAATTTTGATGAGCGATTCCCGAGTCTGCCCCGGACAGGAGCAGCGTTGACGCCCCGCGAACGGGAAGCCCAGGGTCAGTGGAAGAAGTGCCGCTCGCCCGTGAAGTACATGGTCGCGCCGGCCGCATTCGCCGCTGCGATAACCTCCGCGTCTCGGATGCTCCCGCCGGGCTGCACGATCGTGCGGATTCCGGCATCCAACAGCACCTGCAGGCCATCCGCGAACGGGAAGTAGGCGTCGGAGGCGGCAACGGATCCGGCAGCACGGTCGCCGGCACGCTGCACCGCAAGGTGGCACGAGTCGACGCGGTTCACCTGGCCCATGCCAACGCCGACGCTCGCGCCCTGCGCCGCGAGGAGGATCGCGTTCGATTTGACGGCACGGCAGGCCTTCCACGCGAAGGCGAGATCCGCGAGCACCGTGTCCGTCGCGGGCTCCCCCGCAACGAGCGACCAGGTCGCGGGATCGAATCCGTCGAAGCGATCGGCGTCCTGGACGAGATAGCCGCCAGAGATCTGCTTGAGCTCACGCGATGCGGGCGCGAAGTCCGCAGGAAGCGTCAGGAGCCGGATGTTCTTCTTCGCACTGAGGATCTCGAGTGCTTCCTGATCGAAGGCGGGGGCGACCACGACCTCCGTGAAGATGTCCCGGATCGACTCGGCCATACCGAGGGTGACCGGGCGATTGGCGGCGATCACGCCACCGAACGCGGACACCGGATCGCAGGCGTGCGCGCGGATGTGCGCCGACGCGATCGGGTCGGATGCGTCCGGCGCACCCACTGCAATGCCGCAGGGGTTCGCGTGCTTGATGACGGCCACCGCAGGTTCATCGAAGTCGTATGCGGCACGAACGGCCGCGTCAGCGTCGACGTAGTTGTTGTACGACATCTCCTTGCCGTGCACCTGCGTTGCCTGCGCGATCCCGTGCCCGTCGGACAGCGCATACAGTGCGGCCGCCTGATGGGCGTTCTCGCCGTATCGCAAGGTCGCGGCCAGGGAGGCCGTCACGGTCAGTTCCGGGGAGAACGTCGCAGCGGGCTGGATGTCGTCGGCGATCGTCGGCGCGGCAGCAGCATCGGCGACGACCGTCGACGCGAAGTAGGCGGCGACCGCCGAATCGTAGGCGGCCGTGTGCGCGAATGCGTCCGCGGCGAGCCGCTGACGCAGGGAAAGCGACGTGCCTCCCGTGCGGACGGCGTCGATGACGTCGGCATAGGCAGATGGCTCGACCACGATCGCCACGTTCGGGTGGTTCTTCGCAGCGGCGCGCACCATCGCCGGGCCGCCGATGTCGATGTTCTCGACGACGGTTGCCGGCTCCGCTCCCGACGCGACCGTTTCGACGAACGGGTACAGATTCACGACGACGAGTTCGAACGGTGCGATCCCGAGCTCCGCGAGCTGCTGCTCGTGCGACTCCAACCGCAGGTCGGCGAGCAGCCCGGCGTGCACCGACGGGTGAAGCGTCTTCACGCGTCCGCCGAGCGACTCCGGGAACCCGGTGACGGTCGCGACATCGACCACCTCGATGCCCGCATCGCGAATGGTCGCAGCGGTCGACCCGGTCGACACGATCTCGACACCGGCGTCCGCCAGCGCGCCAGCGAGGTCGAGCAGGCCGCGCTTGTCACTCACGGAGATGAGCGCCCGCCGGACGGGGATGACGTCACGATGACGGTAAGCGCTCGGATCGGCGGCGTGAACGGTCATGCGCGGGACAACTCCTGAAGGTCGATGGTGCCGTTTGCAATGTCGAGGATGGTGCCGATGAGGAGCCGGCGTTCGACCGGCTTGATGCGGTCATGGAGGCGCGCCTCAGTGTCGCCAGGAAGCACGGGTACGCGCTCTTGCGCCAGGATCGGGCCGCTGTCGACACCGTCATCGACGAGGATCACGCTCGCACCCGTCTCGGCTGCGCCGGCGGCGAGGGCATCGCGGACGGCGTGCGCGCCGGGGAACTCGGGCAGATACGCCGGGTGCGTGTTGATGATGTTCGGTCCGAACTCGCGCACCATGCTCGGCGGGAGGATCCGCATGAGGCCGGACAGCACCAGAAGGTCGGGCGACCAGGGCCGGATCTGCTCGGACAGCGCGGCGCCCCAGGATTCCCGATCGGCGAATCGCGAATAGGGCACGCTGAAGGTCGGGATGCCGAAGGTCTCGCCCAGTTCGAGTCCGTCGGCGTCGCGATCGGCCCCGATCGCTACGACCCGAGCGGGATACTCGGCGTCCTCCGCCGCTTCGAGCAGCGCGCGCAGGTTCGATCCGGCGCCGGAGATGAGGGCGACCAGTTCGAGCACCCGTCAAGCCTATCGGGCCGGGGCGCTGCAGCCGTCGCTGCGTCCAGGGGTCAGCGGTCGGATCCCAGACGCCGCCACCACGGTGCGTCGTCGTCGGGAACACGCACCGCACCGACCGCCTCATCATCGAACGGCTGGGTCTCCTCCTGGGAGTACCGATGATCGTGCGGGAGGGCCTCGGCCGGTGGCTGTGTCCCGGTATGCGGCTGCGGCTCGTCTTGGGGCGCTCCCTCGTCGAACGGCTGGGTCTCGTCCTGGATCGGCGGTGGTCCTGACACGCGCGAGCCCGCTGCCGGGGCCAGATACTCCGCGGTGCGCCATGGAAATCCGCCGGGCACGGACGGGTCGTCGCCCGAACTCGACACGCCCGAGGTCGGCACGCCGGAGATCGGCACTTCCGCCCTCCGCACGCCGGAGATCGGTGCCTCCGCGCTCGGCGTCTCCGCACCGGGCACTGGGCGCGACGCGGGCATGACCGGCGACGCCTCTGTCTCGGCAGCAGCGGGGCGGCGAGCCGCATCCACGCGCGCACGTGCCGTCGCGGCGGTGCGACGGAGTCCCGCAGTCACGCCCTCGCGCATCGCGTGCACGTCGACGTGCTCGACCTCGAACCGTGACGCGAGCATGGCGACGATCGCCGGGACGCCGATCTCGAGTGCCGCGAGCGCGCCCACCGGCCCAGCTGCAGCGCCGACCGTCGCAAGACGTCCGGGCCCGGCCGAGCCTGCAGTCACGATCGCGATCGCACCGAGGACCAGACCGCCGGTGATCCCGATCGCGGCTCCAGCGGCGGTGCGGACGAGCGGGCCGGGCCGGTTCGTCGCCTCGGCGAGCCTGCTGCGCAGGACGGTACCGATGACGAAACCGGCTATGACCGGCACGAGCACCCAGAGAAGACCGAAGGTGTGCCCGGCGTGCGGCAAGGCGCCGAGGACGGGAATCGCCGGGATCGGTCCGAGCGCGGTGCCGATCGGACTCACGCTCGATCCGGTCCCGAATGCGAAGCCGGGTCCGACGATCCACGCGGTCGCCCAGCCGACGAAGTCGGGAACGAACGCGATCTGTCCCATCGTCATTGCCAGTCCACCGACCACGCCTGCGTGCGACCGCTCGTAGAGAGTGATGACGCTCGCGTACGAACCGAGCAGCGACAGCGTCACGAGAATCGCCGCAACGGTCACCACGGCGGACGCGGCGATCGCGCCTCCGCGGAGCCCGACTGCGATCACGGCACGGGCCTGCCCCGGAATCCGCAGGATGAGCTCGACGACCCCCGCGGTGACCGGATCGGCAGCCACTCCTCGGCGCCGCCGGGCGACCTCCGCCATGACGACGGCGGGGATTCCGTACCAGCACATCGGCAGCACAACGGCCTGCACGATGGACGGCCTGGAGGCGCTGCTCACTGACGCGACGGCGACGACCAGTCCGAGAACCCCGACGGTCAGAATCGACACGAGCACGCCGACGGCCCGGTGCTCCGTCTCCGCAAAGCGACGGCCTGCGCGACCACCGAGCCATGCGGTGAGGATTGCGAATCCGAGCGCGGCAATCGTCACGGTGATCGGCGCGGACGCGCCGGAGAGTCCACTCGCCTTCGCGGTCGCCGCATCAAGCATGAACCTGACGTCGACACCGTGTCCGATGAGCCAGACATCTGCAGCACCGCGCCAGAACACGACGAACGGGACTTGGAGGCCGTACTCGACTCCCCAGAGGAGCACGAACGGAACAAGCGCGAGCCCCACGCCGACGGCAACCGTGATCACCGCCTCGACGAGGGCGAGAAAAGCGGTACTCAGGCGGTTCATCGGAGCGAGGATACGTGGCCCCGCCCCGCCCCCCGGGGGCGGCACGCCCGGGCCCGACGAAGGCGCAGGTTCGAGTCGTCACATGGAGCAGTCGTGGCGCCGAATGCACCAGCGGCGCGATGCGGCAGTTCGAAGGCTGCCGGCATCGCGCCGCTGATATCGAGCGGGTGCTACAGCGCTGCGTAGACCTCGCGCAGCAGCGCAGCGGTCTCGGACGGGGTCTTCCCCACGCGGACGCCCGCCGCCTCGAGCGCCTGCTTCTTCGCTTCCGCGGTCCCGGCCGAGCCAGACACGATGGCACCAGCGTGGCCCATGGTCTTGCCCTCGGGCGCGGTGAAGCCCGCAACGTATCCGACGACCGGCTTGGTGACGTGCGCCTTGATGTAATCCGCGGCGCGCTCCTCGGCGTCGCCGCCGATCTCACCGATCATCACGATCGCCTTGGTCTCCGGGTCGGCTTCGAAGGCGGCGAGCGCGTCGATGTGCGTCGTGCCGATGACGGGGTCGCCGCCGATACCGATGGCCGTGGAGAAGCCGAGGTCGCGCAGCTCGTACATCATCTGGTAGGTCAGCGTGCCGGACTTCGACACGAGACCGATCGGGCCCTTGCCCGTGATCGTCGCGGGGGTGATGCCGACGAGGGACTCGCCGGGCGTGATGATGCCGGGGCAGTTCGGGCCGATGATGCGGGTCTTGCCGCCGAGCGCCTTCGCGTGCGCCCAGAAGCGCGCCGAGTCCTGGACGGGGATGCCCTCGGTGATGACGACGACGAGCGGAATCTCGGCGTCGATGGCCTCCATCACTGCCGCACCGGCGAATGCCGGCGGGACGAAGACGATCGAGACGTCCGCGCCGGTGGTGTCCATGGCCTCCCGGACGGAGCCGAAGACCGGCAGCGTGGTGTCACCATGCTGCACGGTCGTCCCCGCCTTGCGGGCGTTGACGCCGCCGACGACGTTGGTGCCCGCCTTGAGCATCAGGGCCGTGTGCTTGGTGCCTTCGCCGCCGGTGATGCCCTGGACGATGACCTTGGAGTCCTTGTTGAGGAAGATCGACATGGTCCGTCAGTCCTTTCAGGCCGCTGCGGCGGCGAGCTCGGCGGCCTTCTCGGCCGCATCGTCCATGGTCGCCACGACGGTGACGAGCGGGTGGTTGGCTTCGGCGAGGATTCGTCGGCCCTCGTCGACGTTGTTGCCGTCGAGACGGACCACGAGCGGCTTGGTCGCCGCGTCGCCGAGGATGCCGAGCGCCGCGACGATGCCGTTCGCGACGGCGTCGCACGCGGTGATCCCGCCGAACACGTTCACGAACACGCTCTTGACCTGCGGGTCGCCGAGGATGACATCGAGACCGTTCGCCATGACCTGCGCCGAGGCGCCACCGCCGATGTCGAGGAAGTTCGCGGGCTTGACCCCGCCGTGACGCTCGCCCGCGTACGCGACAACGTCGAGCGTCGACATGACGAGACCGGCGCCGTTTCCGATGACGCCGACCTCTCCGTCGAGCTTGACGTAGTTGAGGCCGTGCTGCTTGGCCTTGAGCTCGAGCGGATCCTCGCTCGCGGTGTCTTCGAGCGCCTTGTGGTTCTCGTGGCGGAAATCGGCGTTGTCGTCGAGCGACACCTTGCCGTCGAGCGCGAGGATCGCGCCGTCTTCGGTGCGGACGAGCGGGTTGACCTCGACCAGAGTGGCGTCCTCGCCGGCGAAGACGTCGTAGAGCTTGACGAACACGGGCGCGACCGCGTCGATGAGGTGCTCGGGGAATCCGGCCTGCTTCGCGATCGCGACGGCCGCCTCTTCGTTGATGCCGGTCAGCGGGTTGACCTCGACCCGGGCGAGCGCTTCGGGCTTCTCGACGGCGAGCTGCTCGATCTCCATGCCGCCTTCGACGCTGACGAGCGACAGGTAGGAGCGGTTTGCGCGGTCGAGCAGGACCGAGAAGTAGAACTCTTCGGCGATGGCGGCGCCCTGCGCAACCATGACTCGCTTCACGACGTGACCCTTGATGTCGAGCCCGAGGATCGCCTTGGCGTGCTCGTAGGCCTCGTCCGGGGTCTTCGCGACCTTGACGCCGCCGGCCTTGCCGCGGCCGCCGACCTTGACCTGCGCCTTCACGACGACGACGCCGCCGATCTTCTCGGCCGCCGCCTTCGCCTCTTCCGGCGTATCGGCGATGATGCCCTGCAGGACGGGGACGCCGTAGGACTCGAAGAGGTCCCTGGCCTGATACTCGAAAAGATCCACGCTGTTCTTCCTCACCGCACGTTGTCGTGCGTCGCACCGTTCGGACGGTCGTGCTCAGTGACGTCGAGATCGCTCGACATCAAGACATCGGCCGCCCGAAAGCCTACCGCCGTTCGCTGGAGCGTCGGTGGCCGGACAAGATCGTGCCGACGGTCAGGGGTTGCTCACCACTGTGGAGGACATGGCTCCACCCGATACCGCCGCGCCCGCTGCCCAGTCCGCTGCTCCCGATGCCCCGTCCACATCCACGTCCACGTGCACGTCCGACATCCGCCGCGTCGCGCGCGACGTGTTCGGATGGTCCGATCTGCAGCCGGGTCAGGCCGAAGCGGTGGCATCGGTACTCGCCGGACACGACACGCTCGTCGTGATGCCGACCGGGTCAGGCAAATCGGCGATCTACCAGATCGCGACGCAACTCCTCCCCGGTCTCACTGTCGTGATCAGCCCGCTCGTCGCGCTGCAGGAGGATCAGGTCGCCTCAATCGAACGACGACTCGGAGAGGAGGATGCGGACGACGGTGACGGACAGGCCGTGGTGATCAATGCCTCCCGGTCGAGTTCGGCGGTCTGCGCCGCGTGGGAGGCCGTCGAGGACGGCTCGGCTCGCTACGTGTTCTTGGCGCCCGAGCAGCTCGCGAACGAGGACGTCCTCGACCGGCTCCGCGCCGCCACGGTCTCGCTGATCACGGTGGACGAGGCCCACTGCGTGTCGTCATGGGGGCACGACTTCCGCCCGGACTACCTCGTGCTCGGCGAGGTGGTCGACCAGCTCGGGCACCCTCCGGTCCTCGCGCTCACGGCGACAGGGTCGGCCCCAGTGCGGGCGGAGATCCTTGAACGCCTCCACATGACCGACCCGACGGTGATGGCCCACGGATTCGACCGCCCGAACCTGCGTCTCGAGGTCGTCCGGCATGAGGACGACGCGCAGAAGCGCGAGGCCGTGGTGGCACAGGTCGCGGAGATCGCCGGCGCCGGCATCCTCTACGTGGCCACGCGTGCAGAGACCGAGGAGTACGCGACCGCGTTGCAGGATCGCGGTCGAGCGGCAGCGGCCTACCACGCCGGCATGCGGGCAGCCGATCGGGAGGCCGTTCACACCTCGTTCATCGACGGATCCGTCGACGTCGTGGTCGCCACCACCGCCTTCGGGATGGGGATCGACAAGCCGGACGTCCGGTTCGTGGCGCATGCGGACGTGCCCGAGTCGGTCGACGCCTACTACCAGGAGATCGGGCGCGCGGGCCGGGACGGCGAGCCCGCGGTGGCGACACTCCACTATCGGCAGGCGGATCTGGGTCTGCGTCGATTCTTCGCCGCGGGTTCCCCCAAGCCGGCGACCCTCCGGGCGGTGTTCGAGGGCGTCCCCGCCGGTTCGACGCTGCGTCGTTCACAACTCGCCGAGGCCTCCGGGTTGACCGCGAGGACGGCCACGCGCGCCGCGAACGCCCTGGTGGAGGCGGATGCACTGGTGGACGACGAGGAAGGACTGCGACGCGCGGACGGTCCCGCGGGCGCTTCGGCAGATGCCGCCGCCGCTGCCGCCGCAGAGCAGGCCGCCGAGCGCGAACAGGTCGAGCAGTCCCGGATCGCCATGATGCAGCAGTTCGCGGAGACGCGGGGGTGCCGTCGGCAGTTCCTGCTCGGCTACTTCGGCGACGAGCTCGACCACCCCTGCGGCAACTGCGACACCTGCTCGGCCGGGACGGCGTACGACGATGCGACGACCGCCGCGGACGGAGCCCACGACGCAGAGTGGCCGCCGGAGTCGGCAGTCGAGCACGCGGAATGGGGCAGCGGAACGGTGATGAGCACCGAGGAGGACCGGATCACGGTGTTCTTCCCGGCCGCCGGATACCGGGTGCTCGCCCTCGCCGACATCCGCGAGCACGAACTGCTTCGGCGGGTGCCGGCCTGACGGATCAGGGCGAACGGCCGATTTGCCGCGGTGCAGTCCGGTCGAGGGAAGGCGCGGCCGCTCGACCACCCGTCGGCGACCGCGCTCCACTCCCCCGAGCGACAGCAGTGAAGTCGATCCGCATGTCGGGCGGGTTACCGCCAGGTGAACGGCGCGGAATGCGGTCGATCGGGCCCACCACGGCGCGAAGGGGTCGTCGTCTCACAGCGGCACGGCGTAGGAAGGACTACCGGCCCGGAACCGCGGACCGGCTGGCGCGAGCGGAAAGGACAGCAGCGGATGAGTGACTCGAACGGCACCGACCCGATCCATATGGGCCAGGTCGGCGACGATCCGGTCGACGAGCGGCTGAACACCATTGCGAACGACGCGGTCGCCGGTGAGACCGTGTATCCGGAGCTCGGAGATGGAACCGACAACGGCCCGACCGGCGGCGCCCCGAAGGAGTCCACGCCGGTTGAAGACGAGCACGACGACGAATCTGAAGGCGTCGATCTCGGCGAGGATGTCAACAAGCCGCTCTGACCGGCGCGCGGTAAGGCGGCGACGCGTCCATCTGCGAAATCTTATGGCCGACGGCGCCCTCGTCCTCGGCGGCGGCGCGGCCATCCTCCTGCAGATCGCCGACCCGGTGGTCGCGGCCGGAGTCGACCGACACAGCGACTTTGCGCACCGACCGCAGCAGCGGCTCGTGCACACACTGATGTACGTGTACGCGGTTGTGCTCGGTGACGCTGTCGACTCCGCACGAGCGGCTGCGTTCGTCGAGCGCGCGCATCAACCGGTCGTCGGCGCGAACGATGAAGACCGGCAGCTCTGGGTTGCCGCAACACTGTATTTCGCCGCGCTTCGCGTGCAGGGGGCGATCTTCGGTTCCATCGACCGCGAGACAGCGGCCGTCGCGCTCGGCCGGTACGCTCCGCTCGGTACCGCGCTGCACCTTCCAGCGTCTCGCTGGCCGTCCAGCCCCGCCGAGTTCGAGGCCTATTGGGAGCACGCCCTCGCGCGTCTCACGGTGACGGAGGAAGCGCGCCGCGTGGCTCGGGATCTCCTCTTCCCTCGATTCGCGCCCGCGTGGATCCGCGCGGTGATGCCCATGGTCCGCGTGATCACGGTCGGCCTGCTCCCCGACTCCGTGCGAACGGCGTATGGGTTTGCGTGGGGCGCCCGTGAGGCGCGCCGTTTCAACCGGTTGGTTCGCTGCGTCTCGATCGTCGTCCAGGCCGTTCCCGGGCCGGTCCGGAGGCTGCCTTCACGGTTCCTGCTCCGTCGCCTCCGCCGTCCCCTCCACTGAGCACGCCGCGCACAGCGCCTCCACACGTCGACGCGAGCCACCGGCAGGCGTTCGCTCGGCTGCGTAGCGTCCCCTCATCCGGCGCAGCAACACGCCGTCGACGAGGAAGGACTCCTATGGCCAACGTCACCGTCAACTTCGATTCGCTCCACGCGCAAGCCGCGCGCCTCCGTGCCGGCGGACAGGAGATCGACGAACGGCTCGCCCGGCACCGATCAGAGGTTCAGGCGCTGACGTCGAACGGCTTCGTCACCGACCGTGCCTCGGTGGCATTCGATGAGGCATACGCCGAGTTCGACCGCGCTGCTCGACATGTAGGCATCGCCGTCGACGGTCTCGCCCGGTTCCTCGACGACGCGGCCGATGTGCTGCAGGCCACCGACGAGCAGCTGGCGGGGGCACTTCGCTAGCCGCGCGGTGCCGGTCCCGGTACGGTGTTGGGCGTGGTGGCCGATGCGTTCGCAGTGACCGTCCCGCGCTCATGGTTCGAAGTACCGCTCGTCCCGGCTCACCGTGACGATGCGATCGCAGCCCTCGTCACATCTCGGCTGCCGACCTCCCCTGCACTGCGCCCGCACCGAGCAGAGATCGTGCGGATCCTCCGGCGGTTCGCCCGCTCGGCGTGGGACTCGGGAGCGCGCTACTGCGGAGCATTCGCGGAGCCGTCCGACGACGGCATCGTGTCCGGGGCGCTCGCGGTCACGGCGCTCCCGGCTCCGACCGGAACGATGGACCCGATCACAGCGCTGACGGACCGCGTCGCGGCACTCGGCGACGATTTCCACGTCGACGTCCGCAACCTGCCGCTCGCCGGCGCCGCACCGCCAGGCACAGTTCCCCGCGGGCGTTCGAACGTTCGAGGGGCCAGCCGGCGAACAATCCGTGCGCAGTTGGGATCCCGCCGTTGACTCGACTCTGTACGGAAACCCGCTGAATGTGCTTCCCGGCGGCTACGAGCAGGTCTTCGTACCCAAGGAGACCTGGCTCCCCTGGGCGAAGCACCCAGAACGGGTTGGATGGACGGACGACGCGGGAGCGTTCGTGTTGCCGTCACGATCACCGGTCGTGCCCTAGGCCCCCTCTGAACAGGACTGCGTTTGACATTCCCCTCGAACACCCTTGAAGCGGTGCTGCAATCCGCGGCTGCGGGGGCAACCGGTATGCACGCATTCCTGGAGAGCCTCGCCAACAGCACGGTCTTCGTCGCCACGAGCCAGCGTGATGACGGCGGCATGATGCTGCCCACGATGACAATCGACAATCGTGCCTACGTCCGCGTTTACACCAGCGAGGAGCAAGCGCAGAGCGGCGGCGAACCGGACACGATCGAACGCGTTCCGGCGCAGGCGCTGATCCGAACGTTGCCCCGCCACCTTGGATTCGCCGTCAATCCCGGGGGGGACCTCGGACTCCCGATCTTCGCCGAGACGCTACAGCAGCTCGTCAGTGATGAGGTGACCATCTCGACCGGAAGCCGGATCCTCATTGGGGACCCAGCAGAGGAGCCCGCTTCGCTGTTGGCGGCGCTGGCGACTGCGTTCGCGGCACTGCCGGCAGTGCGATCGGCGCGGAGGTGCTGGGCCGCGGTGAACGATGAGCCTCCCGGGCTCGTGATCGGCGTCGATGTGGATCCTGACCTCCCCGACACGCGACAGCGGGTGCGAAGTGCTGTCAGGGCATGCGTAGCCCGCGAGCATCCGGCAAGCACCGTCGACCTGGTGTTCACCTCAGATCGAGACGACTTCACTGTGTGGATGCAGCAGCATGCTGAGGCGTTCTACGCATCATGAGCCCAAACGACCTTGTCATTCCCGCGGTCCCGCTGCCCGAGCGCCTGCACCTGCTCCTCGCCCCGGACGGCTCCCCGGCGGCGACCATGGGCGATCGGGGCCAGCGCGAATATGCCGCGTACAGCCTCCCGGACGACGCCCCCGGCCCGACCGAAGAACGTGCGCGTCAGGATCTCCGTCGCCTGGAGACAGGCCTCGATATCGTGTGGGTCGATCAGGCGGTGCCGGGGGGGCCGGGCCTGTCCTTGCAGCTCGAACCGGAGCGGCGGCATCATCGCCTCGGAGCTGGAGCAAACGTGACAGTTATTGACTCGCGCCAGCTGCCGCAGGTGCTCTGGCGCGTCCGCATGCAGCAGGCACTCACGGCTGCCGCGCCTGGGGACCGGTGCGTCGAGCTCGTCGACGTCCGGTCGCGCCGCTCCGAAACGGTGGTCCTGGCCGCGGACCCGGCAAAGGTCGGAGCATCGATCGCGGCGACGCTCCACGGGCGCCCCCACCCGTCGCTGCGTGTGTGCGATCGCTCGGCCGCCCCAGCCGCGTGGATGCCGCCCGACGCTTCGGCCGGTTCGTGGCCATCGCTGCGCCTCCCATGAACGAGATTCAGCCCCCACCCGGATGCCCGACCTGCGACGCGACGTGGCTCCGCCGCGCCACCGTCTTCGATCAGTACGGATTCGGTCCGACCGAGGGGATGCTGTTCTATCGGTGCATCGCATGCGATTCGCGGTGGAAGGCGACGACGGATCATCGCTATCCGCGACGTTCGCTCGCATACCCGCCGGACCCGATCGAGGTGGAGCGCGACGGCGATCGAGTCGTTCGCGTCGGCGCCGGTGTGCATGCACCCGTCGGCGGCGCGTTCAATGCCATCGTCTTCGACGAGACGGCGCCGCTCATCCCCCGCGCCGCAATCGACGGCTGGCGGAACAACCCGAGCATCCCGTCGTTCCGCTGAGGCGCCCGGCGACGCCCCGCTACAGCTTCTCGATCGGCGCGATCTTGATGAGGAGCTTCTTCCGGCCAGCCGAATCGAACTGGATCTCGGCGATGCGTTTGGCCCCCTGACCCGTCACCGCGGTGACACGCCCCTCGCCGAAGTCGACATGTGCGATCCGGTCGCCGACGGCGAGTTCGAGATCGCCGTTGTCGCGGACCTGACCCGACACTCGATTCGTCCACTCCGTCTTGGGTCGAGTTTTCGCCGCAGCCGCGGCGCGATCATACGAACCACCGCCCCAGTTCCCGGCGCCGCTCCCTCGCCAGCCGCCACCAGAACCGCCTGCGCCGCCGAAGCCGCCCGTGCCGCCCCCCCGCCGAGCGTTGAGCGCCCGGGGCTCGGTTCCGCCCCGGCTGTTCGCCATGCCGGGCGACTGCTTCCATTCGATGAGCTCCGCGGGAATCTCCTGCAGGAACCGTGACGGCATCGCGACGTTGACGTCGCCGAACTGCGCGCGCGTCATCGCGAGCGACAGGAACAGGTGCTTCTTCGCCCGCGTGATGCCGACGTAGAAGAGTCGCCGCTCTTCTGCCGGACCGCCCGGCTCCGCAGCCGACATGCGGTGCGGCAGGAGGTCTTCCTCGATCCCCGTGAGGAACACGGCGTCGTACTCAAGGCCTTTCGCCGTGTGAAGGGTCATGAGCGAGACGGTTCCGGAGGAGTCGTCGAGCTCGTCCGCCGCCGCGACCAGGGACACTTCGGTAAGGAAGTCGGTCAGGGTGCCGTCCGGGTTGTTCCGCTGGAACTCGCGCGTCACCGCGACGAGTTCGTCGACGTTGTCGGCGCGCGCTGCGTCTTGCGCGTCGGGCGACTTGCGCAGGGTCTCGAGCAGACCCGAGCCGTCGAGGAGCTGGGTGAGCGTGTCGACGACCGGCTGCGTGCCCGCGCGAGCAGCGACGTCGTCGAGGAGCGCTGCGAAGGCAGTGATCGCGGTGCGCACCTTCGGGCCGAATCCGAGTTCATCCGCGTGACGCAGCGCCTCCCGAAGGGTGGTGTCATGATCATCCGCGTAGCGCTGCAGCGCCGTCTCGGTCACCGCGCCGATGCCCCGCTTCGGCACGTTGAGGATGCGCCGCAGCGCGATCGGGTCGGCTGGGTTCGCGACCGTGATGAGGTACGCCATCGCGTCCTTGATCTCAGCGCGCTCGTAGAACTTCGTGCCCCCGAGCACCCGGTACGGGATCGCCGAGCGAATGAAGATCTCCTCGAGCGCACGTGTCTGCGAGTTTGTCCGGTAGAACACCGCCATGTCGCGGTAGTCCATCCCGTCGTCATGGAGTCGCTGGATCTCGTCTGCGACGAACTGCGCCTCGTCGTGGCCGGTGTACCCGGTGAAGCCGATGATCTTCTCGCCCGCACCCACATCGGTGAACAGGTTCTTGGCCTGGCGATCGAAGTTGTTGGCGATCACTGCGTTCGCCGCATCGAGAATGTTCTGCGTCGAGCGGTAGTTCTGTTCGAGCAGAATGACTTTGCTGTTCGGGAAGTCGCGTTCGAATTCGACGATGTTGCGGATGTCGGCGCCGCGGAACGCGTAGATCGACTGGTCCGAGTCGCCGACGACCGTCAAGGAGGCCGGCGCGATCGAGCCGTCTGCTTCGCGCATCCGCTCGACGTGCTGGCCGAGCGCTTCGAGGGCGTCGACCTGCTCAGGAGGCACGGGGCGGGTCAGCTCCCGGATGAGCGCGTACTGCGCGTGGTTCGTGTCCTGGTATTCGTCGACGAGCACATAGCGGAACCGACGCTGGTACAGCGCCGCGACCTCCGGGAAGGCACGGAACAGGAAGACGGTCTGCCCGATGAGATCGTCGAAGTCGAACGCGTTCGCGCGCCGGAGCTCGGCCGTGTATCGGCGGAAGACCTCGAGGAACATGACCTCCTGCGGATCATTCGAGTTGATGTTCCGCGCATACGTGTCAACGTCTTGGAGCTCGTTCTTAAGCTTTGAGATCTTCGACGCCGCCGCGCCCACGGTGAGTCCGAGCGAGTCGGCCTCGAGCTCCTTGATGAGCCGTTTCAGGAGCGCTCTCGAATCGGCAGCGTCATAGATCGTGAACGATGCGGTGAATCCGAACCGTTCGCTCTCCCGGCGCAGGATCCGGACGCATGCGGAGTGGAAGGTCGAGATCCACATGCCCTCCGCCGCCTGGCCGACAAGCGCTTCCACCCGCTCGCGCATCTCCGCGGCGGCCTTGTTCGTGAACGTGATCGCGAGGATCTGCGATGGCCACGCTTCTCGGTTGGCCAGGAGGAGCGCGATACGTCGCGTCAGCACGCTCGTCTTACCCGACCCCGCGCCCGCCACGATGAGCAGCGACTCGCCGCGGTACTCGACCGCCTCTTTCTGCTGCGGGTTCAATCCCGCCGTGAACGGATCGGCGTATCCGCGCGCGGTCTGGGTTCCCGAGGCTGCGCCGGGACCGGATGGTGAGTCGAAGGGGTCCAGCACAATCGTCATGACCGCGTCAGTCTAAGCCGCGGCACCGACAACGGCACGACCGGGCGACGACGGAACTAGGACCTCGGCCCGACCGCGGAACGGGCCGCGAGCGCAAGATCCGGGTGGTCGGCGAACACCGCGTCGACACCGGTGCGCATGACGGACGTGTACCACCGCATCCAGTCGCCCCGAGCAGCGATCTCTCCGGTGCGTCGCAGGGGTGCGGGCAGGAATCGATTCTCCGGCCGCAGCGTCCACGCGAAGACCTGCAGCCCGGCTCGATGCGCACGTTCGACGATGCCGCTCCGGAGGACGCCCGGGGTGGCAGGGTCGACCGTGTCGACGCCGGCCATCAGCGTGCCGACGCTGATGCTGATCCCGTCGACCCGCTCGGCGAGCGAGCTGAGCGCACGGCGCTCGGCTGCGTAGGTCGTCGCATTCGCGCCGTACCGAGCGCGCTCGTCCGCAGCGACACCGCGTTGCTCCATCAGATAGACACGACGACCGCCGGTGCCGCGTCGGCGGAGATCATCGAGCACCGTCTTCTCGAAGCTCTCGATGGTGAGCCGACGATCATCTCGCCAGCCGAGCCTCCCGAGCGCGTCGTCGACGAGCTCGCCCAGCGGCAGGCCGATGGCGTCGAAGTATGTGGCGTGCTTGATCTCTGCGACGAGGCCCACCTCGCGCGGAGCGGCGTCGAGCATCGCAATCAGATCATCGAGCCGGAGGATCGGGTCAGCGCCGTCATGCGCCGCCGACTGTGGGCGGAGCCCGGGCAGGCGTTCGCGCGTGCGGAGCGTGCGGAGTTCCGCCCAGGTGAAGTCCTCGGTGAACCAACCCCGTGCCCGAACGCCGTCGACCACCTTCACCGTGCGACGCTCGCGGAATTCCGGCCGACTCGCGACATCGGTGGTTCCCGAGATCTCATTCTCGTGCCGAAGGACGAGCACGCCATCGCGCGTGGCGACGATGTCGGGCTCGATCGCGTCCGCGCCCATGTCGATCGCCGCTGCGTACGCCGACCGGGAATGCTCAGGAAAGAGACCGGACGCACCTCGATGGGCGATGACCAGCGGACGTGCAGCGGGCTCATCGGGCATGTTCCCGAGCCTACGGGCGTTTTCCCAGAGGTCAGCGCGAGGATCGACCACCGGGACCCGCCGTTCAACGGTCGACTCCCCGCGGTTCGGCTCACGGCGAATCCCCCGACAGTGTCGGTGGCCATCGCCTAAGCTGTACGCACCCACAGGTCCCTGAGACCGACGAACACGAGACAACGAGGACACGATGGCTTTCAAGCCTGGATTCGACCAGTCCCCCGCTTTCAACGAGGCCGGCCGGAATGCCTGGGGCACGCCCGGCAGATCTCAGAGCGGCTACGCCAACGGGTATGCACAGCCCGGCATGAGCGCTGAGCAGCTGCAGTACCTCTACAACCAGCCGGCCGCCGGGCCGATGCAGACCGATCGCATGTCGTACGACGACACGATCGTGAAGACCGTCATCACGTTCGGGGTGCTCATCGTCGGCGCAGTCGTCGGCTGGAATGCACCGATCCTGCTCTGGGTCGGCATGATCGCGGGCTTCGTGCTGGCGCTCGTCAATTCGTTCAAGCGCAAGCCCTCCGCGACGCTCGTGCTCATCTACGCGGGCATGGAAGGTCTGTTCGTTGGCGGAATCTCCGCCCTCTACAACACCCAGTTCGGCGGGATCGTGCCGCAGGCCGTGTTCGGCACGCTCGGCGTGTTCGCCGTCACGCTCGCACTCTTCTCCTTCGGGAAGGTCCGGGCGACCCCGCGCGTCACACGCTTCTTCCTTGTGGCCATGTTCGGGTACATGGCGTTCTCGCTCGTCAACCTGATCCTCATGTGGACCGGCGTCACGCACTCAGCGTTCGGTCTCCTGTCGACGACGATCTTCGGGATTCCGCTCGGCGTGGCCATCGGCATCCTCGTCGTCCTGATGGCGGCGTACTCGCTCATCGTCGACTTCGAGCAGATCAAGACCGGCGTCGAGCGCGGTGCCCCGCGCATCTACGGCTGGACCGCCGCCTTCGGGCTCGTCGTCACACTCGTCTGGCTCTACCTCGAGATTCTGCGCATCCTCGCGATTCTTGCCAGCAGCCAGCGCAACTAACGACCGCCGCTCGTCGACCGGTCCGCCAGAAGGCGCCGGCCGACGAGCGAGTCAATGCAGAACGCCCCAGCTCGAGCAATCGAGCCGGGGCGTTCTGCATAGGACTACTCCCACTCGATCGTGCCCGGCGGCTTCGACGTCACATCGAGCACGACGCGGTTCACCTCACGAACCTCGTTGGTGATGCGGTTTGAGATCTTCGCGAGCACATCGAACGGCAGACGCGTCCAATCGGCGGTCATGGCGTCCTCGGAGGACACGGGTCGCAGCACGATCGGGTGGCCGTAGGTGCGCCCATCGCCCTGCACGCCGACCGATCGGACGTCCGCGAGCAGCACCACCGGGCACTGCCAGATCTCAGCATCCAGACCCGCCGCGGTCAGTTCCGTGCGCACGATCTTGTCGGCCTGACGGAGCAGATCCAGTCGATCCTTCGTCACCTCGCCGACGATCCGGATCCCCAGTCCGGGGCCGGGGAAGGGCTGGCGCCCGACGATCTCCTCAGGCAGGCCGAGCTCGCGACCGATCGCACGAACCTCGTCCTTGAACAGCGTTCGGAGCGGTTCGACGAGCTCGAACGTCATGTCTTCCGGCAGACCACCGACGTTGTGGTGCGACTTGATGTTCGCCGTGCCGGATCCCCCTCCGGACTCCACCACGTCCGGGTACAGCGTGCCCTGAACCAGGAACTTGACCTCGCCGGCACCGTCGTGCGCCGCCTGTTCGGCGCGGGCCTCGAGGACAAGCGCCTCCGCGGCCTGCTCGAAGGTGCGGATGAACTCGCGTCCGATGATCTTGCGCTTCTGCTCCGGGTCGCTGACGCCGGCGAGCGCATCGAGGAACTGCTGCTCCGCATCGACCGTGACAAGCCGGACGCCGGTGGACGCGACGTAGTCTTCCTCGACCTGACGCCGCTCATCGGCGCGAAGAAGGCCGTGGTCGACGAACACGCAGGTGAGCTGGTCGCCGACCGCCCGGTGGACGAGCGCGGCCGCGACCGCGGAGTCGACGCCACCGGAGAGCCCGGCGATGACGCGGGCATCGCCGACCTGCGCGCGGATCCGCTCCACCTGCTCGGCGATCACATTGCCCGGGTTCCAATCGCCGGGCAGCCCGGCGGCGCGATGCAGGAAGTTCTCGAGCACCGCCTGGCCGTAGGTGGAGTGCTTGACTTCGGGATGCCACTGCACCCCGTAGAGCTTGCGCTCATCCGACGCGAACGCCGCGACGGGGGTCGACGCGCTCGACGCGAGAACCTCGAAGCCGTCTGGGGCCGTCGCCACCGAATCCCCGTGGCTCATCCACGTGGTCTGGGCCTCGGGCTGACCGGCGAGCAGCGTTCCACCGCCGCCGGCGACGACGACATCGGTCGCGCCGTATTCGCGAAGCCCCGTGTTCGCAACCTCTCCGCCGAGCGACTGCGCCATGACCTGGAAGCCGTAGCAGATCCCGAGGACGGGGATACCCAGCTCGAGGATGCCGGTGTCGAGGGCAGGGGAGCCGGGTTCGTAGACGCTGGACGGGCCTCCAGAGAGGACGATGGCTGCTGGGTTCTTCGCCTGCACCTCTGCCGCGGTGATCGAGTGCGGAACGATCTCGCTATACACGTTCGCCTCGCGGACGCGGCGCGCGATCAGCTGCGCATACTGCGCGCCGAAGTCGACGACGAGGACAGGACGATGCGCGGTCTCGCTCACCGCGCCGCGCCCGTCTGCACGGCGGGAGCATCCCGCTGCTCGGCCTGCAGCTCGCGGTACGTGGCCAGCGCGATCTTCGCCATGTGGTGCTCCACGAAGAACGAGAGGAACGGGATCACACCCCCCAGTGCGATCAGGAGGAAGCGGAGCGGCTTCCAGCGCATGATGCTCCAGAGGCGGAAGTCCGCGAACAGGTAGAGCACGTAGAGCCAGCCGTGGGCGATCAGGATGCCGATCGACAGGTTGAAGGTGCCGGGGTGAATGCCCGCCGTGCCTTCGGGCACGAAGAGGCCGCGAGAGCCGCCGACCTCCATTTCCACGTGCATCGGCGTGTACTTCAGAATCATCTCGGCGACGAGCAGCAGCAGCATCACACCCGTGATGTACGCGGACACCCGGTAGAGATTGACTGCGCCCGGAATCTTCGGGATATCACGGGTGCGGACGCTCAGAGCCATATCATCCAGTCTACCGGCGCCCCGCGGGGGCTCCGCCTTCGGAAACGTGCAGCGTCGGCTCCTCGGCGGCGGCCCCGCCATCGGCAGCACCGCCACCCGCGGCACCGCCGCCGCCATCGCCATCCGCGGCACCACCACCGTCACGGCCGCTCCCAGCTCCCTCCGCGAGCTCGTCCTGTTCGCGCTCATAGGCGTCGCGGACGAACCGCCACCAGAGGAACACCGCGAATCCGGCGAACACGACCCACTCGACCGCGTAGAACAAGTTCAGCCAGTCGAGTTGTACCGTCCGAACCGGCTTGTGGTCCGCGATCGTCCCGAGCCCCGCGAGTTCAGCGGTCGGTGCGGTCGCGACCACGTACCCGCCGTAGATCTCGCCGCTGAAGCCCTTCCATTCGTTCGGGAGGAACGCGGAGGACACGGCCGAGAACTGCCCCTTCTCGAACGCGTCCTGATCGGGCGACTCGCTCGGGTAGTACCGCCCCACGACAGTGATCGTCGTGCCTTTCGCCGCACGTTCGCCCCCGGCGAGCGCCTTCTCCCGCGAGTCCGCATAGCCGATGACGACGGGGAGCGATGCGCCATTCGCGTCGAGCACGAAGCGGCCGACGGTCTGATAGGTGCCTCCGCCGCTTCGGCCCGTGAGCACGACAGTGTCGCCCGGGACGAAATGCCCGCGCGCGCTGACGCGCTGGCCATCGAGCTTCGACGGCATCGGCTGCTGTGGGTGGGTGATGTCCTGCAGACGATGCTGCGTCTCCGTGGTTGCCGGACCGGGCTTGCCGTTCTCGATGCTGCGTTGCAGCTGCCACCGGCCCAGGAACGCGAAGGTGCCGGCGAGCGCGAGCGCAAGCAGCAATAACGCGATCCATTTCGGTCGCCGCGCCACAGCCCACATGTCGGTCAGTACTCCGGATCTCGCTCGCGTTCGACCCGCTGGCCGTCCGGGAGGCCCGTGTCCGGCGAGTCGATAACCATCGGGGAGGTCGGTGGCTGGGTTGCGCGTCGTCGGGCTGCCACCGGCTCCTCAGATCGTCTATTCTCGCGCGCTTCGCTGCCCGCCGCCTCCACGAGTGCGATCTCCTCCGCGAACTCGCGGTCGCGCTCGGCTCGTCGCGCGGCACGCGCCGCCGCGGCAGCGGCATCGCGTGCAGCGGCGCGGCGGTCGAGCGGGCGCCGAACCAGCCCACCGATCCTGTCCGCATTTGCAGCGAGGACCGGTCCGAGCACCGCCATGACGAGCACGTACAGGCCGGCGAACGCGGTGATCCGCGCCTCCAGACCGGCTGCCGCCGACAGGGTCGCGAGGATCAAGGCGAACTCGCCACGGTTCACAAGGATCACCGAGGTGTTGATGCCCGCCTGCACGCTGAACCCGTTCATGCGGGCGACGATCTGCCCGGCGACTGCGTTCAGCACGACCGTCATGAGGATCGCGCCGAGGACGGGCCAGACCACGGACCCGAACGTCGCGACGTTCAGTGTCAGACCGAAGTTCACGAAGAAGAACGCGGCGAAGACGTCGCGCATCGGGAGCGCGAGCTGTTCGATGCGGTCGCGGTAGCGCGTCGCACCGCAGAGCAGACCGATGACGAACGCCCCGATCGCATCGGTGACGCCGAGCAGCTCACCGATTCCGCCGAACATCACTGCGAGACCGAAGAACAAGATCGTGAAGAGCTCGTCGTCGCGCGTCGCGAAGATCCGGGACACCTGACGTCCGCCCCACCGGGCCAGCGCGAACATCACGACGAGGAAGCCGAAGGCGAGCGCCAATTTCCCGACGACGGCCCAGATGTTCGTGTCGCCCGACAGCACAACGGACACGATCGCGAGGTAGATCGCGATGAACACGTCCTCGATGACGGTGACGCCGAGGATCATCGGGGTCTCGTCGTTCGCCAGACGGCGAAGCTCGATGAGAAGCTTCGTGACGATCGCGCTCGACGACGTGGCCGTCATGCCGGCGACGATCAGCGCCTCCCGGGTCCCCCAGCCGAGCGAGAACCCGAAGACGAACCCGACACCCATGTTGATCGCGACATAGGTACCGCCCGAGATGAGCAGCTTGCCGGCGTTGCCGTAGAACTCCTCCTGATCGAACTCGAGCCCCAGGTTGAACAGCAAGAGAATCAGCCCGAAGGTGGCGATCAGTTCGATCGTGTGCGACTCGATGTTGAGCCCGATCCATGTCGAGTGGGGGCTCGCGATGAGCCCGACGAGCATGTAGATCGGAATTGCCGGGAGGCCGATCCGTTTGCCCAGCCGCCCGAGCACGTAGGCGATGAGGAACAGGCCGCCAATGGTCAGCAACTCACCACCCAGGGACATGATCAGCCCCCGGGCGGAGCGTCCACGCCCGACGACGCGAGCGCACCGCTGCGGTAGAACGAGAACGCGCGTGCGACCTTCTCGGGCGAGCCCGCGACGATCAGCGTGTCACCGGGGAACACGGTGAACTCGGGCGACGGAGCGGGGTTCGCAGCATCGCCGCGAACGACGGCGACCACCGTGACTCCGACGACGCCGGATCGCGTGAGATCGCCGAGCGGCTTCCCCGCGATGGCGTCGTCGTAGTCGACGCTGAACCAGTCAATTGCGAGGCCGGGAACCTCGTCGAGTTTGGAGAGACCCTCCGTGATGCGGGTGCCTCCGAGGAGTTCGGCGAGCGTGTGTGCTTCGTCCTCGTTTAGTCGGAGCGAGACCTTCTCAGCACGGTCGGATCCGTCGGAGACGTCTGCGAACGAGATGAGATCCGAATGCCCGGAGCGGTGAGTGATGACGCCGCACTTCCCACCGTCGTCGGTGTAGAAGCTGTGCAGTACGCCGACGCCGGGGAGTTTGACGCGATGAACGTCGACCATGAATGGACTCCCTTTTCAGTCTGCACAGTGTAACGATCTGGGCCGGCCAGGCATTCCGAACCTCACTCGGGTTCGGTCGTCTTCGCACCGATGGTCTGGCTGCCCGCCGCGGTCCGATGATCGCTCGGCGGCGCCTTCACGTCGTCTTCCTCGAATCCGAACGCGATGTCCGGCGCTTCGAGTCGCACGCGGTCCGCGGAGGCGTCGTCCGGTTCGAGCTGCGAGGCCCGCTCCGCCGCCACACGCTTGAGATAGTTGCCCACCTCATGCTCGGTCTGCTCGCGATCCCAGCCGAGCACACCGGCCATGAGCGCGCCCGCGACGGGAGCCGCGCTCTCGCCGCGATCCCACGCTTCGATCGAGATCCGCGTGCGCCGCGCGAGCACGTCCTCGAGGTGAAGCGCTCCCTCGTGCGACGCTGCGTAGACGACCTCGGCGCCGATGTAGTCGTCCGCGCCCGGCAGCGCGTCGGCCAGCGCGGGGTTGTGCTCGACGAGCGCGAGGACCTCGTCGGCGAGGGTGCCGTACCGGTTCAGGAGATGCTCGATCCGGGTCGGGTGCATGCCGTACCGCTTCGCCGTGCGGACGCGCTTGTTCCAGGCCGCGCGATAGCCCTCCGCACCGAGAAGCGGTATCTCGTCGGTCGCGGACGGTGCCACGCGATCATCGAGTGCGTCCGCTGCGGCGTCGATCGCGTCCTTCGCCATCACGCGATAGGTCGTCCATTTGCCGCCAGCGACCACCACGAGTCCGGGAACCGTGTGCGCCACGATGTGCTCACGGCTCAGCTTCGAGGTCTGGTCCGATTCACCGGCGAGCAGCGGACGGAGTCCCGCATACACGCCCTCGACGTCTTCGCGCGTCAGCGGCACCCGCAGCACCCGATTGACGTGCTCCAGGATGTAGTCGATGTCTGCCGCAGTGGCCGCTGGGTGCGCCTTGTCCAGGTGCCAGTCAGTGTCGGTGGTGCCGACGAGCCAGTGCCGACCCCACGGGATCACGAACAGCACGCTTTTCTCGGTGCGCAGGATCATCCCCATGGTCGACTGGAAGCGGTCCTTCGGGATCACCAGGTGCACGCCCTTCGACGCCCGCACCTGGAACTGACCGCGCTCGCCGACCATCGCCTGCGTGTCGTCGGTCCACACCCCGGTCGCATTGACGACCTGCTTCGCGCGGATCTCGAAGCGCTCGTCCGTCTGGATGTCGTGCGCCTGCACGCCCACGACGCGCTCACCGACCTTGACGAAGCCTTCGACCCGGACGCGACTTGCTGCGAGCGCGCCGTAGCTCACGGCGGTGCGCACCAGCGAGGCGACGTACCGCGCGTCGTCGACCTGCGCGTCGTAGTACGTCATCCCCCCGACGAACGCGTCCTTGGCGAGGCTCGGCATGGCGCGGAGCACCTGGGTTCGGGTCAGGTGCCGGTGATGCGGCACGCCGGGAGGCCGGCCGCCCGTCCAGCTGAACGCGTCGTACATCGCCATGCCGATCCCGATGTAGAAGCGCTCCCACACCGGGTGATTCAGCGGATAGAGGAATCGAACCGGCTTCACGAGATGCGGCGCGATGCGCTGCAAGAGCAGGCCCCGCTCGATGAGCGCCTCGCGCACGAGGCCGAAGTTCAGCTGCTCGAGGTAGCGGATACCGCCGTGCACCAGTTTCGAGGACCGGCTCGAGGTTCCGGAGGCCCAGTCACGGGCCTCCAGGACACCGACAGTGAGCCCGCGTGTGACCGCGTCGAGCGCGGAACCAGCACCGACGATGCCGCCGCCGATCACCAGGATGTCGAGTTCCGTGTCGCGCATGGTCGCGATCGCAGCGGCTCGCTGCGCCGGATTCAGGCCGGTCGTCGTGTCGAGTGTCGTCGAACTCGTCGTCTTCGCCATCATCGCCTCCGTCGCTTGGGGCGCCGGACGCGTCGCCGCTCAGTGCGGGTGGTACGGCGCTACGACAACTTCTACTCGCTGGAACTCCTTGACGTCGGAATACCCAGTGGTCGCCATGGAACGTCGGAGCGCACCCACGAGGTTCGCCCTGCCGTCTGATGTCGGCGTCGGGCCGCCGAGGATGTTCGCAAACGGCGCGATCGTGCCCACATCGACGCGGCGGCCGCGCGGGAGCTCCGGGTGATGCGCCTCCGAGCCCCAGTGGTAGCCGCCACCGGGCGCCTCGGTGGCTCGCGCGAGCGCGGTCCCGAGCATGACGGCGTCTGCGCCGGTCGCGATCGCTTTCACGATGTCGCCTGACGTGTCGAGGCCGCCGTCGGCGATCACGTGCACGTATCGGCCGCCGGACTCGTCCATGTAGTCGCGCCGGGCGCCCGCAACGTCGGCGACGGCGGTCGCCATGGGCGCGTGAATGCCGAGTGCCGCACGTGTGGTCGACGCCGCTCCGCCACCGAACCCGACCAGCACGCCGGCTGCGCCGGTACGCATCAGGTGCAGTGCGGCCGTGTAGGTCGATGCGCCACCGACGATCACGGGAACGTCGAGCTCGTAAATGAACTTTTTGAGGTTCAGCGGCTCCTGGTTCTGCGAGACGTGCTCTGCGGAGACGGTCGTGCCGCGGATCACGAACAGGTCGACACCGGCGTCGACGACGACCTGGGAGAACTCCTGTGTCCGCTGCGGGCTGAGCGCACCTGCCACCGGGACGCCTGCGGCGCGGATCTCCGCGAGCCGAGCCGAGATGAGCTCCGGCTTGATCGGTTCGGCATAGATCTCTTGCATGCGTGCGGTGACCGAGCCGTCGGTGAGCGCACGAATCTCGGTGAGATAGGGCTCCGGATCCTCGTATCGCGTCCAAAGACCTTCGAGGTCGAGGACCCCGAGCATGCCGAGTCGACCCAACTGGATGGCGGTCTGCGGTGAGACCACCGAGTCCATCGGAGCCGCGAGGATCGGCGCCTCGAATGTGAACGCGTCGATCGTCCACTGCACCGACACGTCGCGCGGATCGCGCGTTCTCCGCGACGGCACGACCGCGATGTCGTCGAACGCGTACGCCCTGCGGCCGCGCTTGCCTGCCCCGATCTCGACTTCGCTCACCAGTGCAGCCTACCGGCGGCCCCGTCTGGACGACACGAGCGACGGCGCCCTGTGGAATCGCGCGTGGAATAGCGCGCTCCCACCTGCGCGTTACCATTTCCTATCCGGAACCCGACGTCGTGTGCCCGGTGTCGCACCCTCCTGCTCCCGGACATGAAGGAGACCCATGGACCAGCCGGATCCGTTCGGATTCATCGGACTCACCTACGACGACGTCATGCTGCTGCCTGGGCACACCGACGTCATCCCGAGTGAGGCGTCCACGACGACCCGGCTGACCAAGCGCATCGACGTCAACGTCCCGCTGCTCTCTGCTGCCATGGACACGGTGACCGAGGAGCGCATGGCGATCGCGATGGCTCGGCAGGGCGGCCTCGGGATCCTGCATCGCAATCTCTCGATCGCGGATCAGGCGAGCATGGTCGACAAGGTCAAGCGGTCCGAATCCGGCATGATCTCGAATCCGGTGACGACGACCGCCGATGCCACCGTCGCCGAGGTCGACGCGCTCTGCGGGCAGTTCCGTGTGTCCGGCCTGCCGGTCGTCGAGGGCGACGGCACGCTCGTCGGCATCATCACCAACCGCGACATGCGCTTCGTCGCTCCGTTCGAGCACCACACCACGCTCGTCCGTGACGTCATGACGAAGGCGCCGCTCATCACGGCTCCGGTCGGCATCGACCCGGAGGATGCGGTCGCCATCTTCGCGCAGCACAAGATCGAGAAGCTGCCGCTCGTCGACGGCGACGGCAAGCTCAAGGGGCTCATCACCGTCAAGGACTTCGACAAGAGCGAGAAGTACCCCGACGCGACCAAGGATGCTGCCGGACGACTCCGCGTCGGCGCTGCCATCGGCTTCTTCGGGGATGCCTGGCAGCGTGCGGGCGCACTGCTCGACGCGGGCGTGGACGTGCTCGTCGTCGATACCGCGAACGGCGAGAGCGAGGGCGTGCTCGACATGGTCCGCCGCATCAAGGCCGACCCGGCGTTCGCGGGCGTGGACGTGATCGGCGGGAACGTAGCGACGAGGCAGGGCGCGCAGGCCCTCGTCGACGCCGGGGTCGACGCCGTGAAGGTCGGCGTCGGACCGGGATCGATCTGCACGACGCGCGTCGTCGCCGGCGTTGGCGTGCCACAGGTCACCGCCGTGTACGAGGCTTCCCTTGCCGCACGCGAAGCCGGCGTTCCGGTCATCGCGGACGGGGGCCTGCAGTACTCCGGTGACATCGCGAAGGCACTCGTGGCTGGCGCGGACACGGTCATGCTCGGCTCGCTGCTCGCCGGGTGCGACGAGTCTCCCGGGGATCTCGTGTTCGTCAACGGCAAGCAGTTCAAGGCGTACCGCGGGATGGGTTCCCTGGGTGCGCTCCAGACGCGTGGCAAGAAGACCTCGTACTCGAAGGACCGCTACTTCCAGGCTGACGTGCCGTCGGACGACAAGCTCATTCCCGAGGGCATCGAAGGCCAGGTGCCCTACCGCGGAGCGCTGAGCGGCGTCGTGTACCAGCTGGTCGGCGGCCTTCGACAGTCAATGTTCTACGTCGGTGGACGCACGGTGCCGGAGCTCAAGGCGCGCGGAAAATTCGTTCGGATCACGCCGGCGGGTCTGAAGGAGTCGCATCCGCACGACATTCAGATGGTCGTCGAGGCGCCGAACTACCGCGGTTAGGACCACCGAAGAGGCTGCCCACCGCTTCGCGGCCGCATCGGCGCCCGTGAGCGGCGGTCTCGTACGTCAGTCGACCGGTGCTGGCGCCGCAGCTGAGCGGGAAGCGCCAGCGCTCGTCCTGCTTGCCCGAAATGCGTCGACGGTCAGGACCACGAGCGCCAACCAGACGATCGCGAATCCGAACCAGCGGGCCGGCGACATCGCCTCGTGCTGGAGCCAAACGCCGACGATGAACTGCAGCACCGGGGTGAGGTACTGGCAGAGCCCGATCAGCGAGAGCGGCAGTCGGCGTGCCGACGACGCGAACAGGAGCAGCGGAACCGCGGTGACCGGTCCGCCGAGCACGAGCAGCAGCGCGTGCCAGACACCGAGCGCTCCGAACGTCACTCCGCCGTCGAACCCGGTGACGCCGAACACGACGAGTGCGGCGACCGCGAACGGCACGAGCCATGCGGTCTCGATCGTCAGCCCGCTCAGCGCGTCGACTGCGGCACCGACCCGCTTCTTGACGAGTCCATAGAGGCCGAACGAGAACGCGAGGGTCAGCGCGATGATCGGCGGCTGCCCGTACCCGACCGCGATGACGATGACCGCCACAGCGCTGAGCGCGACCGCGACCCACTGCGCCGGCCGGAGCCGCTCGCGGAGGACGATCACGCCGAGCGCGATGGTCACGAGCGGGTTGATGAAATAGCCGAGTGCCGCCTCCACAGTGCGTCCCGACGTCGTTGCGGACACGTAGACGGTCCAGTTGATGACGATCAGGAACGCCGCGAGTCCCAGCGTGCGGAGGACGTCTGGGCGAACGAGGATGGCGCGAATGCGCGGCCAGGTTCGTCCCGCGCCGATGACAACAATGCAGAAGCCAAGCGCGAATACGATCCGCCACGCCACGATCTCAAAGGGTCCCGCGGGCGCCATCGCAGCGAAGAGCAGCGGAAGCGCTCCCCAGAGCCCGTAGGCGCCGATGGCCTGACCGATGCCAACCGACGTCTCGGAGCGCTCCGGTCGGCTCCTTGAGCCGAGCGCGGACGTATTGCGGAAGCTCGACATGCCCTGATCCTACGGAAGCGTGGAGGTGCCAGCGGTGGCCCATGCGTTTGCGGGCGGTTGGGAATGCGCAGCCGTCAGACAGAGGGCGGCACGAGCGCGTGGTGCCAGCACCGGCATACGACAACGACCCCGGACGGCTGCGGGCGCCATCCGGGGTCGTTGTGCGAAAGGGTGCTTAGCGGACGACGACCGCCAGGACGTCGCGCGCGGAGAGGACGAGCAGGTCGTCGCCTTCGATCTTGACCTCGGTTCCGCCGTACTTGGAGTAAATGACCTTGTCGCCGACGGCCACGTCGAGCGGCACGCGGTTGCCGTTGTCGTCGATGCGACCCGGCCCGACGGCCACGACCTCGCCCTCCTGGGGCTTCTCCTTGGCGGTGTCCGGGATGACCAGACCGGAGGCAGTGGTCTGCTCCGCCTCGACCTGACGGATGACGATGCGATCTTCGAGCGGCTTAATGCTGACAGCCACGGTGACCTCTCTTTTGTCGGTTGCTGACCGGTTGGCACTTCGCGAGGGAGAGTGCCAGGTCCAACTGTAGGGGGTTGTTGGCACTCGGTCAATCCGAGTGCCAACCTGTGGATGCAGCCCTCTCACCACCGGCCGGGGAGACGGTCCGCCGGTCCAGAATGACCTGGGAGGATCGCTGCATGAACGCAGGCGAACTCGCAGCGCTGCTCACCCCAGGCGGCATGGCGCTGCTCGACCGGACTCCGGCGATCGGCGACCCGGGCGAGATCGTGCGCGTCGTCAGTCGACTGCGGCGCGAAGGCCACGACCCGCAGCTGGTGGCGGCGGTGCTCACGCAAGCCCGCCTCCGCCAACGCGGGCGCGACAAGTTCGGCGCCTTCGCCACCCGCATGCTCTTCACGGAGGCCGGCCTTGAGCAGGCGACGCGCCTCCAGGTCGCAGCGCACCACGCTGGCCGTTTCGAGCACGCGGGTCTGACGCGGATCGCGGACCTCGGGTGCGGCATCGGCGGTGACGCCATGGCCTTCGCTGCGCTCGACCGAGACGTGATTGCCGTCGACCGGGACGAGGTGACGGCAGCGGTGGCAACGCACAATCTGGCCCCGTGGCCCCGCGCGACGGTGCGGTTGGGTGATGCCGTGTCGTTCGATCTCGAGTCGGTCGATGCCGTTTGGCTCGATCCGGCGCGACGCACTTCCGGCCATGCGAACACGCGCCGTCAATGGGATCCCGAGGACTGGTCGCCGTCGCTCGATACGGTGTTCGCAGCGGCGACAGTGCGCCCAACGGGCGTGAAGCTGGGGCCCGGGATCGATCGCGATCTCATCCCCGACACGGCGGAGGCGCAGTGGGTCAGCGTCGACCGCGAGGTCGTCGAGCTTGCGCTCTGGTTCGGCCCGCTCGCGCGCCCTGCGATTCGCCGCAGCGCACTCGTCATCGGCACGCATGGGGTTGCAGAACGGACCGGTCCGGCCGATGCTCCAGACGCCGACACCGGGCCGCTCAGCGCCTACCTCTACGAACCCGACGGCGCAGTCATCCGGGCGCGGCTTATCGGCGATGTCGTCCGTGAGCTCGACGGCCGGATGCTGTCGGCGGACATCGCGTACTTCACAAGCGATCGTCTGGTGTCCACGCCGTTCGCCACCCCGTTCCGCGTCCTCGACGTCCTCCCGCTCGACGTGAAACAACTGAGCCGCAGGCTGAGCGCCGACGGCATCGGACGCCTCGAGATCAAGAAGCGCGGCGTCGACATCGATCCGGCGGTATTCCGCAAACGCCTGCGGCTGAACGGTGGTGTCCGTTCCGCGACGCTCATCGCGACACGGATCGACGGCCGCCACGTCGCCATCCTGTGTGAGCGCCTGCGCGACGAGTCTCCGCGACGTGATTAGAGTGCAGCGGTCTGAGCGGCATGCAGCAGTCAGATCGGCCTGCAGCGGTTAAATCGGCAATCAGCGGTCCGATCGGCATCGAGCGGCCCGATCAGTGCCTAGGGCCTGACCGGGCTGTCGTGCGCGCTCAGTGTGGGAGACCGAACAGCGCGTTCGGGCTCCCGCCGGTTGAGAAGGTCGAGTGCGACGCGGCGAGGACGATGAACATCGCAATGATGAAGATCGTCCAGAGCACCGCCAGATACCCGACCACGAGACCGATGATCGCGAGCACACGACCCTGTTCACCGGTGCGGCGGATCTGCGTGAGCGCGATGTGGCCGAGCACGACCCCGACCGGCGCGAACACGAACGCGAAGACGATCGACAGGATCGACATGAGATTCCACGGCGCTGCCCGATAGGGACCAGAACCCGCGTAGGGAGATGACGTGCCGTAGGGACTCGCGCCATAGCCAGCGGGCGAGCCATACTGCCCGGCGTAGCCGGACGGTGCGGGGTACTGGCCACCCGGGTACCCGGACGGCGAACCGTATTGCGGCGCGGCATACCCCGACGGTGCGCCGTATTGGCCGGAAACTCCCGGCTGGCCGGCGGCGGAGGGGTAGCCGACCCTGCCCTGCTGGCCGTACGCGCTGGCCTGGCCATACCCGGCGGCCTGACCGAATCCGGCCTGCTGACCGTACCCGGCTCGCTGGTCAGGGCCGGTGGCCTGGCCGGGGCCGGTGGGCTGCTGGGAGACGCCCGGCTGTCCGGGCGGCGGCGATCCGTATGCGGCTCGCGCACCATCCGTTGGCTGCCGGGTAGGCCGGGCGTCTGCCGATGCCCGGCCAGGAACGGTCCCGCTCCATGCATCACCGTAGGGCGACGGCGCTCGCGATTCCGCATCCGCCGACTCTCCCGGCGCCGGCGCCGAAGCCGAAGCCGATGGATTCGCCTGCTCGGCGCCGCCCTCGCTCGGCGTCGTCGGATCGTCCTCAGCTGCTGATTCCTGCTGCTCGGTCACGGGGCCTCCTTGCGCGGTGTCGGGAAGGTGGGACGGGCCTCCCGGTCGAATCATGCCATGTCGGCGTGAGGTCTTGGAACGCTTCCAGCCCGCGCTCCGGGCCGACCGGCAACAAGCACCACCGGGGGCCGAGGCGCGTCAGACCTGGACGGTCGTCACGGGCAGGGTCGAGTCCGCCGCGAACGCCAGGTCGCTCGGTGCGCGGCCTGCCGCGACCAGCCGAGCCCCGATCGCTGCGATCATCGCCCCGTTATCGGTGCACAGGTCGAGCGGGGGTATCCGGAGGGCGACGCCTGCCTCGGCGCATCGCTCCTCCGCAACAGCGCGCAACCGCGCGTTCGCGACGACGCCGCCGCCGAGCAGGAGCCGCGGTACACCGGTGTCGGCGCAGGCGGCGAGCGCCTTGCGGATCAGAACGTCGACGACCGCTTCGCGGAAGCTCGCTGCAACGTCCGCCGTGGGGATCGGCTGCCCCTCGTCGGCGGCGCGCTCGACCCACCGGGCGACGGCGGTCTTCAGACCCGAGAACGAGAAGTCGTAGCGGTGCGCCGCCATGTCCTTCGGAAGCGTCAGCCCGCGCGGAAAGCGAATCGCTGCCGAATCACCGGACGCGGCGGCTCGGTCGATCTGCGGCCCGCCTGGATACGGGAGACCGATGAGGCGCGCGACCTTGTCGAATGCCTCCCCCGCCGCATCGTCGATCGTCTCACCGAGAAGCTCGACGTCGTCGACGAGGTCGCGCACCAGAAGCAACGACGTGTGACCGCCCGACACGAGCAGCGCGACCGTCGGCAACGCGATGTCGGACCCGTCGGCACGGAGGACGTCGGCACCGACGTGGCCGACCAAGTGGTTCACGCCGTAGAGCGGGGCTCCCGTCGCGACGGACAATGCCTTCGCGGCCCCGACACCCACCATCAGCGCACCGGCGAGGCCAGGCCCCGCGGTCACGGCGATCGCGTCGAGATCCTCCAACCGGACGTCTGCGATCCGCAGCGCTTCCTGCAGGGTCGGGGTGAGCGCCTCCAGATGGGCACGCGCGGCGACCTCCGGGACGACGCCGCCGAACCGCGCATGCTCCTCCATGCTCGACGCGATCACGTTCGCGAGCAGGGATCGTCCGCGAACGATGCCGACACCGGTCTCGTCGCAGCTCGTCTCGATCCCGAGAACGAGCGGTTCAGCGGTGGCCATCGGACGATTCCTCCTCGGCAGTCGGCGTGGTCCGCCGCATGACGATCGCGTCGACGCCGTCCGGCTGGTAGTAGCGGGGGCGCGTCGCGATCGCCTCGAACCCGAATCGCTCGTACATGTGCTGGGCGACGGGATTGTCGGCACGCACCTCGAGGAACACCTCGCGCACCGCACGTCGGCGTGCCTCGTCGAGGAGCGCTTGGAAGAGCGCACGACCGATGCCGGAGCCCCGCCGCGCGGCGTCGACCGCGATGGTCTGCACGTCGGCAACGGTGTCTGCAGGGAGCGACGCAATCCCCGCGTACCCGATGACGGTGGGTACGGTCTCGTCGTCGACCTGCTCGGCGATCACGTAGAACCCGTACGGCGAATGCAGTTCCGCTGCCATCTGCGCGGACGACCACGCATCCGTCGGAAAGGAGGCGCGCTCCAGCCACATGATGTCGTCCAGATCCGCGGGCACCGCGTTTCGCAGCCGCCAGGTCACGACGCGACTCGCTTCGGCGCACCCGGCATCGTGACGTCTGGGTCGCGCAGGTACAGCGGGCTGTCGGGTGCGAACGCGGCGCCGGACGAGAGCCGCTCTGCGGCGAGCACGCCCAGCCATCCGGCGTCGATCGCGTCGATCAGGGTCCGCGGCGCCGCCGCGAACGGTCCGAGCGCCGTGTCGAGGTCCGTTGGCTTCGCGAGTCCGGGACCGGCGACCCGCTCGAACACACCGGAGGCTCCGCCCCGATACGCGGACCAGTACTGCTCCCGACGTCGGGCGTCGGTGAGGACGACGAACTCGTCCGCAGACGAGCTCGCCCCAACCGCGTCCGGTGCCTTCGCGGCGACGATCTGGGCTGCGGCAGCGTCGTGGCTCACCACCGGGAGCAGCGGGATCCCCCGAGCGGATGCGAACGTCCTCGCGGCGACGATGCCGACCCGCAGGCCGGTGAACGGGCCGGGGCCCATCCCGGCGACGACCGCTGTGATGTCCGTCGATGACACCGCTGCCGCAACCAACGCCTCCGCGATGAATGGCCCGATCGCCTCCGCGTGCCGACGCGTGTCGGACGTGGCACGCAGCGCGCGGACCGTGGGTCCGACCGGATCGACGACCGCGACGGAGGTTCCGGCGGACGTGTCGATCGCGAGCAGCACCAGACCATCGTAGGCGCGGTGCGGTGCGCGTCAGAGCGTGCGCGGTGCGGTATGCGTCAGAGCGTGCGCGCTGCCCAGCGCGGGCCGTGTCCGACGATCACCACACGCCGGGGTTCGTCAGGAACGTCGTCGGGGTCGTTCGGGCCGGTCGCGTCGCTGAGCTCGGCACCTGGCACTGGACTCGGCACGATACCCACGTCGCCGCTTCCGATCGAACGCTCGATCTCCACGTCAAGGTACGAGTCTGCGATCGCATCCACCATGCCGCGACCCCACTCGACCACGACGACGGACGCGTCCCAGTCGAGGTCGAGATCGTCGAGCTCCACCGGGTCGCTGAGGCGGTATGCGTCGACATGCACGAGGTCCACGCCCGACGCGGTCGGATGGGTCCGCGCGAGCACGAACGTCGGGCTCGCGATCTGGCCCCGAGCGCCGAGGGCGGCACCGAGTCCGCGGGTGAGCGTCGTCTTCCCGGCGCCGAGCGGGCCGGTGAGCACGATCAGGTCACCCGCATCCACCGCATTAGCGATGCGAGCACCCAGCGCACCCATCGCATCGACGGTGTCCACGCGGCCGTCAAAGAGAACGACCGGGGCGACGGGTTCTTGTTCGTTCACTGCGGTTCCCCGCGGAGGTATGCAGAAACGCGCCCGTCGACGGCGTGGCCCTCGTACACACGCGGCACCCGTCCACCGATCCGGCAGGTGATCTCCTCCGGAATGACGTCGAGCGCCTGCCCCCACTCCAGCACCGTGAGTTCGCCGTCCTCGCCCGTGCCGAAGAGCGTTGCTGTGTCGCCGACGCGGACATCGTCGTCGCCGACGTCGACGAGGAACTGATCCATCGCGACGCGACCGACGATGGGGTACCGCTGGCCGTCGATTGCGATCGCGATCCGCCCTTGCGCTGAGCGCGGTACCGCATCCGCGTAGCCGATCGGGATCAGCGCGAGGGTGGTTTCCCGATCGGCGCGGAACGTGTAGTCGTACGAGACGCCGGTGCCGGCCGCGACCCGCTTCACCTTCGCGACAGAGCCGCGGAGCGTCATGACCGGGGTCAGCCCGAGGTCGGACGCCGACACACCAGGCGCGCCCGGCATGCCGAGCAGATTGGAGCCCATGCGGACCATGTCGAATCGGAACTCGGGCCGCGTCAGGGCGGGCAGGCTGGCCGCCGCGTGCCGAATTGGGATGGGCAGTCCGAGTTCGTCAGCGACCTGCAGCGCTCCCCGATAGCGATCAACCGCCGCCGCATCCTCATCGTCAGATGTCTCGGCAAGGTGCGTGTAGGCGGCGACGACCTCGACCAGTCCTGCGTCGACCAGTTCGCGCGCCCGCCGCGCGAGCGCCGGCCACGCGTCGAGCGCGACGCCGTCGCGGTGGAGGCCCGTGTCCACGCCCAGATGCACGCGGGCGATCCGCTGGTCCACCGCAGCGGCGATCCGTTCGAGCTCGTCGAGTCCGGAGACCCCGAGGTCGACGCCCGAATCGACGGCGTCGCGGAAGTCGAGATCCGGGTCGTGCTGCCAGGCGAAGAGCCGGACCTCGTCGCCGACCCCGATCGACCGGAGCCGCAACGCGTTGCCCACGGTCAGCACGCCGAGCCACCCGATACCGGCATCGACGGCGGCGAGCGCGACCGGCTCGAGTCCGTGACCGTATGAGTCGGCCTTGACGACCGCCATCACCTCGACCGGATCCATCCATTCGCGGACGAGGTCGATGTTCGCGCGATACGCGTCGAGGTCGATCACTGCCTGCCGGAGCGGTGCGTTCACGACATCCTCCTCGGCACGCCACGACCGAGCCGGGCGACGATCTCGTAGTTGATCGTTCCGATCGCGGCGGCCCATTCCTCGACGGCGGGCACGCCGGTCGCGGGGTCACCCCACAGCACGACCTCATCGCCGACGGCCACCGGGGCATCTCCGACGTCGATGTGCATCGCGTTCATGGCGACACGCCCGACGACGGGGAACCGCCGCCCACCGATGGCGACGTCCACCCGGTTCCCGAACGCCCGGTCGAAGCCGTCCGCGTAGCCGAGGCCGACGATCGCGAGCGTCGTGTCCCGCTCGGCGCGATGCGTGTACCCGTAGGAGACGCCCTCCCCCGCGCGCACCGGGATGAGCCGGAGCACGCTCGCCGTCACCGTCATGGCCGGGCGCAATCCGAGCTCCGCGGACGTGCGCCCCGGCACTGGGCTGAGGCCGTAGAGCGCGATACCCGTCCGCACGAGGTCATGCCGCAGGCTCGGGAGGCTCAGCGCGGCCGCGCTTGCCGCGAGATGGACCACGTCCGGGACCACACCGACCGTGGCGAGGCCCGCGAGCGCCCGTTCCAGCGCGGCCCCCTGCGCGGCGTCGTCGGGCTCGGACGCGTTCGACAGATGCGACATCACGCCTTCGATGCGCGTGCGGGCGCCGGAGGCGGCGAGGGATCCGGCGAGGGCGAACAGTTCCGGCCATTCGGACTCGACCGCGCCGTTGCGGCTCAACCCGGTGTCCACGACCAGGTGCACGCGCGGAACCTCCGCGTCGACCGCGGTGGCGAGTTGTTCGACGGACGAGACTGCCGGGGTGATGTCCGCTGCCGCAGCGCGGCGGAAGTCCTCGTCCGGCGCATGCAGCCAGGCGAGGATCCGCACGTCGTCGCCGATGCCACCAGCGCGGAGGGCAAGCGCCTCGTCGATGTCGGCGACTCCGAGCCACTCGGCGCCGGCGTCGACGAACGCCTGCGCGCACTCGAGCGCTCCGTGGCCGTACGCGTCGGCCTTGACGACGGCGATAACGCCGGCGGGAGCGACGACGGAGGCGACCGTCGCATAGTTGGCGATGAGCGCCTCCCGGTCGACGGTGATGCCCGTGAAGGCGCTCATGCGGCGACCCCTTCGATGATGACGAATGCGGTGGCGACGGGGCCGTCGTGCGAGAGCGAGAGGTGGACGGCGGTCACGCCGCGGTCGGCGGCGACGCGCTGAGCGCCTGCATGCAGCGTGAGGGACGGGTTGCGCTGGTCGTCGGCGACGACCTCGAGCTCCTGCCAGCTCAGTCCCGCGCTCGACCCGAAGGCTTTGATGAGGGCCTCCTTCGCAGCGAACCGCGCGGCGAGGGAGGCCGCCGGGCGCGGCTCGCCGTCGCGGAGCAGCTCCGCGGGCGTGAACAGGCGCGACCGCAGCGCCGGTGTGCGGTCGAGCACCCCGGCGAACCGCGCGAGATCGACGACGTCCACGCCGATGCCGATGATCACCGGGACTACTCGACCGTGACCGACTTCGCCAGGTTGCGGGGCTGGTCGACGTCGAGCCCCTTGGCGGTGGCGAGTTCCATCGCGAACATGTGCAGCGGTGCGACGGCGAGCAGCGGCTCGATGAGCGGGCTCGCGAGCGGAATGCGGAGGACTTCGTCGGCGAACGGCAGCACCGCGGCGTCGCCTTCCTCGGCGATCGCGATGACCCTGGCGCCCCGGGCGCGGATCTCTTGGATGTTCGAGACCACCTTGGGGTGCAGCGATCGCGGGTCGCGCGGGCTCGGCACGATCACGAACACGATCTGCCCCGGTTCGATGAGCGCGATCGGCCCGTGCTTCAACTCACCGGCCGCGAAGCCCTCGGCGTGGATGTAGGCGAGCTCTTTGAGCTTGAGCGCGCCTTCCAGCGCGATCGGGTATCCGACGTGCCTGCCGAGGAATAGCACGCTGCGGGTGTCGGCCATCCAGCGGGCGAGTGTCGTCACGTCCGCCGCGTCGTCGATGGTCTGCTGCAGTTTCGGCGGGAGCGCCTCGAGCTCCGCGACCTGCGCGGCGATCTCCTCGCTCGACAGGGTCCCGCGGAGCGTGGCGAGGTGCAGGCCGAGCAGGTACAGCGCGACTCCCTGCGCGAGGAACGCTTTCGTCGACGCGACGGCGACCTCTGGTCCGGCGTGCGTGTAGATCACGGCGTCGGACTCGCGCGGAATCGTGGCGCCCTGCGTGTTGCAGATCGACAGCACCTGAGCGCCGTGCTCCCGTGCGTACTTCACCGCCATCAGCGTGTCCATCGTCTCGCCGGACTGGCTGATCGACACGACGAGCGTCCGGCCGTCGAGCACCGGATCGCGGTAGCGGAACTCGTGTGCGAGCTCCACCTCGACCGGAACGCGAGCCCACTGCTCGATCGCGTACTTCCCGAGGAGACCCGCGTAGGCGGCGGTCCCGCAGGCGATCACGATCACGCGGTCCACCTGCTGCAGGCGGTCGGCGATCGGCTCGAGGTCGTGCAGGGTGATCGCGCCGTCGTGGACGCGGCCGAGGAGCGTCTTCTGGACCGCCTCGGGCTCTTCGCTGATCTCCTTCGCCATGAAGGATGACCAGCCGCCCTTCTCGGCGGCGGATGCGTCCCAGTTCACCTCGAACTCGGAGGCGTCGGCCGGGTTGCCGTCGAAGTCGATGACGGACACCGAGTCGGGACGGATCGTGACGATCTGATCCTGACCGATCGCGAGCGCGCGCTGCGTGTACGAGACGAACGCGGCGACGTCCGAGCCGAGGAAGTTCTCGCCGTCGCCGAGTCCGACGACCAGCGGCGAGTTGCGGCGCGCTCCGACGACAACACCGGGCTGGTCGGCGTGCACCGCGAGCAGCGTGAACGCACCCTCGAGCAGCGCGACCGTGCGACGCATCGCCTCCGTGAGGTCATGGGTCTGGCGGAACTCGCGCGCGACGAGATGCGCGGCGACCTCCGAATCGGTCTCGCTCGTGAACTCGACACCCTCGGCGAGCAGCTCGGCCTTCAGCGGGGCGAAGTTCTCGATGATGCCGTTGTGGATGAGCGCGAGTCGGCCGCCGTCCGCGAGATGCGGGTGCGCATTGCCGTCGGTCGGGCCGCCGTGGGTCGCCCAGCGCGTGTGCCCGATCCCGGTCGGCCCATCCGCGATCGGATGCTCCGCGAGCTCGTCTGCGAGCACCTGGAGCTTGCCTGCCTTCTTCGCGCTCGACAGCGCACCGTCCGCGTCGATGACCGCGATGCCCGCGGAGTCGTATCCCCGGTACTCAAGACGACGGAGACCGCCGAGCAGCACCTCCGTGCTGCGAGCGCTTCCGACATAGCCGACGATGCCACACATGGCGACGATCCTACGGGGAGTTGACGAGCCTCCGGCATTCGATGGGGACAAGTGCGGTGCGGCGCCCTCCGAGCTTGCGGCGCTAGCGTCAGATCATGGCCTATGAGGACATTGCGATCACGACGCTACAGGGTGAGCACACGACGTTCGGGCAGTTCGCCGACAAGGCGGTCCTCGTCGTGAACGTCGCCTCCCGCTGCGGTCTGGCACCCCAGTACGAGCAACTCGAGGCGCTGCAGCGGCAGTACGCGGATCGAGGGTTCACCGTCCTCGGATTTCCGAGCAACCAGTTCCTGCAGGAGCTCGGCTCCGCTGAGGCGATCTCCGAATACTGCTCAACCACGTGGGGGGTGACGTTTCCCATGTCCGAGAAAGTGCGGGTCAACGGCAAGCACGCCCACCCGCTCTATCAGGAGCTCACGAAGGCGCCGGACGACTCCGGCAAGGCCGGGCGGATCATGTGGAACTTCGAGAAGTTCCTCATCGCACCAGACGGCACAGTGCGCCGATTCCGCCCGACGACGAAGCCCGACGACCCGCAGGTCATCGAGGCGATCGAAGCCGCGCTCCCCCGCTGACCAGCATCGGGCGGGAGGCGCGCCACGCCTCCCCAGGCTCCGGTCACCGCCCTGATTCCCCGCCGTCTACGCTCGATGGCATGCCCAACGCCACGGAGACTGTCGCGCATCCGACGCCGTTCGTCGAAATCAGCCGCGATCAGTGGGCGGCGCTGGCGCCGAAGGAGCAGCTCAGTCTGACCGAAGCCGAGATCGTGCAGTTGCGGGGTCTCGGCGATCGCCTCGACATGGCGGAGGTGCAGGCCGTCTATCTGCCGCTGTCGCGCCTCCTGAACCTGTACGCGCTCGGGGCGCGCAAGTTGCACGCTGCGACGAGCAGTTTCCTCGGTGACGGGGCCGGAGCGACGACGCCGTTCGTGATCGGCGTCGCCGGGTCGGTGGCGGTCGGGAAGTCGACCGTCGCGCGGCTGCTGCGCGAGCTGACGAAGCGCTGGCCGGAGACGCCGCGCGTCGAGCTCGTCACGACGGACGGGTTTCTGTACCCGAACGCGGAGCTCGAGCGTCGCGGCCTGATGGACCGGAAGGGGTTCCCCGAATCGTACGACCGGCGGTCACTCCTCCGATTCGTGAGCCAGGTGAAGAGCGGCGCGGCGCAGGTGCGCGCGCCCTTCTACTCCCACTTGCGGTACGACATCGTCCCTGGTGCGGAGATCGTGGTCCGGCAGCCGGACATTCTCATCGTGGAGGGCTTGACCGTCCTCGCGCCGCCGATCAACAGCGGCCTGGCGCTGTCCGATCTGTTCGACTTCACGATCTACGTGGACGCGAAGACCCGCGACATCGAGAGCTGGTACGTCGATCGCTTCCTCGCGTTGCAGGAGGCCGCGTTCAGCGATCCGGACTCCTTCTTCCACCGGTTCGCGACGCTCTCCCGCGAGGACGCCGTCCGCACGGCGACGGAAGTCTGGCGCGCGATCAACGAACCGAACCTCGTGGAGAACGTCCTGCCGACGCGGTCCCGTGCCACGCTCGTGCTGCGGAAGGCCGCCGACCACAAGGTCGCGTCGATCCTGCTTCGGAAGATCTAGGCGGCGTCGAGCGCGAGTCGGTCCTGGACGACCGCGGCGAGCCGCTCGGCGATGCGCTCCGCATCAGCCTGGCTGGCGGCTTCGACCATGACGCGCACGACAGGCTCGGTTCCGGAGGGTCGCAGCAGCACCCGCCCCGAGTCACCCAGTTCTGCGGTCGCCTCCGCCACGGCGGCCTGCACACCCTCGTCTGCGAGGCCGTGCCGGTCGACACCGCGAACGTTCGTGAGCACCTGCGGGAAGACCGTCATGCACGACGACAATTCGGCGAGCGTCTTGCCGGTCCGGGCCATCTCCGCGACGAGGTGCAGACCGGTGAGGATCCCGTCGCCGGTGGTCGCGAACTCGTTGAAAATGATGTGTCCGGACTGCTCGCCGCCGAGGGTGAACCCGCCCTCGAGCATTTTCTCGAGCACGTAGCGGTCGCCGACCGCCGTCTCGAGCAGCGTGATTCCCGCGTCGGACATGGCTCGGCGGAGACCGAGATTCGACATGACGGTCGCGACGAGCGTGTTCGCGGCGAGCCGCCCGCGCTCGTGCAGCGAGAGCGCGAGGATCGCCATGATCTGGTCGCCGTCGACCGGGGTGCCAGCGGCATCGACGGCGAGGCACCGATCCGCGTCGCCATCGTGCGCGATGCCGACATCGGCCCCGTACTCGAGCACGGCTCGCGCGAGGTTGTCGATGTGCGTCGACCCGACGCCGTCGTTGATGTTGATGCCGTCGGGGTCCGCGCCGATCAGCGTCACCTTGGCGCCCGCGTTGACGAACACCTCAGGCGAGACGGCAGCGGCCGCGCCGTTGGCGCAGTCGAGCACCACGTGCAGTCCATCGAGTCGGTGCGGGAGGGTACCGAGCAGGTGGACGATGTAGCGATCCTCGGCGTCCGCGAAGCGGCTGATCCGGCCGACGTCAGCGCCGACCGGCATGGGAATCGTCGAGTCGTGCATGGCCGCTTCGATGCGGTCCTCGACCTCGTCGGGCAGCTTGCGGCCCCCGGCTGCGAAGAACTTGATCCCGTTGTCCGGCGCCGGATTGTGCGATGCCGACACCATGACGCCGAAATCGGCGTCGATGTCCGCGACGAGGAACGCCGCCGCCGGCGTCGGGATCACTCCCGCGTCCAGCACGTCCACTCCAGCACTGGCAAGGCCTGCGGCGACCGCCGACCCGAGGAACTCGCCGGACACGCGAGGGTCGCGGGCGAGGACGGCGAGGGGCCGTGAACGACCCGCGGCACGGCGGGTCTCGGCGTAGTGTCCGCGGGTGAGAACGGCCGCGCTCGCCTGGGCAAGACCCAGTGCGAGCGCGGCCGTCAACTCGCCATTCGCGAGACCACGGACGCCGTCGGTTCCGAACAGACGCGGCATGAGGTGTCCCGGAGGAGCGCGATCAGCGCTTCGAGAACTGCGACGCCTTGCGGGCCTTCTTGAGACCGGCCTTCTTGCGCTCGATGACGCGAGCGTCGCGAGTCAGGAAGCCGGCCTTCTTCAGGGCCGGGCGGTTGTTCTCGCGGTCGATCTCGTTGAGCGCACGCGCGATCGCGAGGCGCAGCGCACCGGCCTGACCCGAGGGGCCGCCGCCCGTGATGCGCGCCGTCACGTCGTAGGAGCCGAGGAGCTCGAGCACCTTGAACGGGTCGTTGATGAGCTGCTGGTGCAGCTTGTTCGGGAAGTAGTCCTCGAGCGAGCGGCCGTTGACCGCGAACGTGCCGGAGCCCGGCACGAGGCGAACGCGGGCGATGGCCTCCTTGCGGCGGCCGACGGCTGCGCCGGAGACGTTGAGGATCTGGCGGGGAGCGGACTCGGACGCGGCAGGCGCGCTCTCGGTCGTGTAGCTCTCCGGGGTCTGGTCGATGGAGTCGGCGATCTGAGCCATGAGTTCGTTGTCCTTGGAAGTCGAAGTCGTCGTGGCCGTCGTTACTGCGCGACCTGGTCGAAGGTGTACTGCTTGGGCTGCTGGGCGCCGTGCGGGTGCTCGGCACCCGCGTAGACCTTGAGCTTCTTCAGCTGCTGACGACCGAGCGAGTTCTTCGGCAGCATGCCGCGGATCGCCTTCTCGACGGCGCGCGTCGGGTGCTTCTCGAGGAGCTCGGTGTAGCTGGTCGCCGTCAGGCCGCCCGGGTACCCGGAGTGGCGGTAGGCCTTCTTCTGGGCGAGCTTCGAGCCGGTCAGCGCGACCTTCTCGGCGTTGATGACGATGACATAGTCGCCCATGTCCATGTGCGGGGCGAACGTGGCCTTGTGCTTGCCACGGAGGATCGCGGCGGCGTGCGAGGCGAGGCGGCCGAGCACGACATCGGTCGCGTCGATGACGACCCAGTCGTGCTGGACGTCAGCCGGCTTCGGTGAGAACGTGCGAGTCACAGGTGTGCTGCTTTCGTGTCGAGGTGAGGTGTCCGTGAATCCCGCTCCGGTGGAGGTTCGCGCTGCAGACACAGCAGGAACACCCCGATGGAGGGCCCATCTGACAGTCCGGCGCACGTGGCGCGCAGACCAATGGTCGAGGCTACCGGATCACTGCGAGTCGGTCAAACGGAGGCGGTGGTTGCGACTGCCTCCAGGGCGTGCCCATCCAGGCGACACGTCCGCCAATCATCCTTGAACTGGGCACCGATCGCCGCATAGAAGCCGATCGCATTCTCGTTCCAGTCGAGGACATCCCACTCCAGCCGGGCGTACCCCTCCGACGTGCACTCCTCGGCGAGTCGCGCGAGCATTGCCCTGCCGTACCCGGCTCGGCGATGTTCGGGGCGAACGTAGAGATCCTCAAGATGGATTCCGTGCACACCCGTCCACGTGGAGTAGGTGAGGTACCAGACGGCGATGGCGGCGAGCCTCCCAGCCGATTGCGACGGCTGATCCGGCGCATCGATCACGAACGCGAACACCTTGGGGTTCGGTCCGAACAGCATCGCGTGCATGAGCGACTCGGTGTTGACGACGGCTTCCGGCTCGCGCTCGAACTCGGCGAGATCGCGAATCAGCTCGAGGATCTGCGGGACATCGCGGGGCTCGGCAGCACGAATGGTCATCTGACCAGGCTAGGGGTTCGGCGGGCCAGCACTGGTCGGGCTCGTCTCGTGCAGCTACCCGGTCGGCGTCGGGACCGCCGGTACACCGGTTCCGGGCGATGCCCGTCGCGCCCGCGTCTGCTGCGCCCGCGCGGCAAGCTCGTCGTCTGGCGGGTACCCGACCTCGACGAGGGTGAGCCCTTTCGCCGGTGCGACCTTGAACGCGCTTGTGCGCGTCTCCGCGCGTCGGAGCACGTCGAGCGCGGACGGCTCCAACGTGCCCTCGCCGACGGCGAGCGCACCGCCCACCATCGCGCGGACCATGCTGTGGCAGAACGCGTCTGCTTGCAGCGCGGCGACGAGCACGCCGTCCGCGTCACGTGTCCAGCGGAACTCCTGCAGGGTACGAATGGTCGTCGCGCCGTCGCGCGGCTTGCAGAACGTCGCAAAGTCGTGGAGACCGAGGAGCGTCAGGGCCGCGGCCTCCATCGCACGCTCATCGAGCGCTGCCGGGTACCAGAGCGTGTGCCCGCGGCGCCGTGGATCGCGAACCGCGCTGGTGTCCGCCACTCGATATTCGTACCGCCGCCAGATCGGCGAGAACCGGGCATCGAATCCGGCCGGTGCAATCGAGATTCGCGTGACGACGACGTCGCTGTCGAGTCCGGCGATCCCGTTCAGTCGCTTCCGGAGCGCGGACTCGGGAGCGATATGCGCCGCCGCCGCTCCCTTGGAACGATGCGGTCGACGTAGCGAAGCCCACTGGTCCGCGTCAAGATCGACGTGCGCCACCTGTCCGATCGCGTGCACCCCCGCATCGGTGCGACCGGCGACCGTGATCGTCGGCGCCGCCCCATGACGCGCAACGATCGTCGCGAGCGCCGCCTCGAGGACCCCCTGCACGGTCCGGAGGTCCGTTTGCCGTGCCCACCCGGAAAAGCCGCTGCCGTCATACGCGATATCGAGGCGGAGACGCACCGCCCCAGTCACGTCGTTCACACGCACCACGGTACTGGGGGCTCGGTCGGCGGGCGAGCCGGATTGATCTCACTTCACAATCTCGGGATGCAGACCGGTCGCTCGACAGCGATTTCGGGGCCTTGCCCGCTCACAAGGAGACAAGGCGACTCCGCTGATATGTTTCGTGTTGCATTCGAGCGCCGTTTCGGCGCGGCGCTGGCGCACGGAGAGGAGCAAGGTTTGTGTCGATTGCACGCGAGTCAACCGTCTCGCGCCCCGCGGATAGGGACTGCCGGTGATGCCTGCAGCTGAAATCGCATGCGGGCTCGGTCTCGGACTGTCGGTCGCAGTCATTGCCTCGCGCTGTCGCGTTCCGGTGCTCCGTCGCGCTGAATTGACCGCGCTCGCCGGGATCTCTGTTGCGGTCGCCGTCCTGTCGTGTGCGAATGGGATGGCCACGCTCGCACTGTGCTACGCGGGAGCAGTCGCGATCCTGACGCCGCTCTACGAGACCTACCTGTGGCGAAATCACGCGGCACTTGCCAACGCGCGGGGCTTCCGGAGATACGTCATCGCACTGTCGCGCGGCCGTGTGCTTCGAGCAACTGCATCCGATTCGTCGGCGACGCCTGGACCCGTCCCGACTGCACCCTCTCCGACTGCACACCAGCGCTCGGACCGTGCCCCGTCAGACTCGAATCACTGCCACGAGCGACGCAAGGGCAGCTAGCCCGAGCGGCGCTCGAAGTCGTCGCGGACCGTCACGACAGGAGGCTCACCCCGAGGACGAGCAGGCGTTGGCAGGGCCTTCGGCTGGTTCGCGATACTCTCCTGCTCGCGGGCACGGACCACGGGCGGGATGAAACAGCTGTGCCCCCGCCAGTCGGCGAGGGCACAGCTGTTTCGTTCGGGACTACTTGGCGTCGTCGGCCTTCTCGGCGGCGTCAGCCTCGACCTCGGCGGCAGCCGGCGTCTCATCCTCGGCGGCGACCGGCTCGGACTCTTCCACGGCGTCGGTCGTCTCGACCTCAGCGGCCTCCGTTGCCTCGTTCGTCGAGGACCCCTCCTCGGCGGCCGTGTCCTCTGCCTCGGCGCTCTCGGCGGCCGTCTCTTCGGCCGCGGCGGTCTCAGCGACCTCAGCGGCTGCAGAGCCGTTGGCACCGGCCGACCGGCGACGGCTGTTCACCGGTGCGGGCGTGCCCGAAACCGGCTCGAGGACGAGCTCGATCGACGCGAGCGGCGCGTTGTCGCCCTTTCGGAATCCGAGCTTCGTGATGCGCGTGTAGCCACCCTGACGGTCGGCGACCTGCGGGGCGATCTCGGTGAAGAGCGTGTGGACGACGCTCTTGTCACGCAGAACGCTGATCACCTTGCGGCGCGCGTGCAGATCGCCGCGCTTCGCGAAGGTGATGAGGCGCTCGGCCACCGGACGGAGGCGCTTGGCCTTCGTCTCGGTGGTCGTGATCCGACCGTGCGTGAACAGCGCGTTCGCGAGGTTCGACAGAAGGATGCGCTCGTGGGCGGGTCCGCCACCGAGGCGGGGTCCCTTGGTGGGCTTGGGCATGTCAGTTCTCCAGTGGTGAAAGTAGTGCGCACCGCGTCAGCAGCGCACAAGCGTTGCTGAGGTCAGTTCGACTCGTCCTCGTCGTACCCGCTGTAGAAGTGGGCGCCGTCGAAACCGGGAACCGTGTCCTTGAGCGAGAGACCGAGCTCGGTGAGCTTGTCCTTGACCTCGTCGACGGACTTCTGACCGAAGTTACGGATGTTCATGAGCTGCGTCTCCGACAGGGCGACGAGCTCGGACACCGTGTTGATGCCCTCGCGCTTGAGGCAGTTGTAGCTCCGGACGGAGAGGTCGAGGTCCTCGATAGGGGTCTGCAGCTCGTTCGAGAGGACCGCGTCGACCGGCGCCGGGCCGATCTCGATACCCTCGGCCGCCGTGTTGAGCTCACGGGCGAGACCGAACAGCTCCACGAGGGTGCGACCGGCCGACGCGATCGCGTCGCGCGGGGAGATCGCCGGCTTCGTCTCGACATCGACCACGAGGCGGTCGAAGTCGGTGCGCTCGCCTGCGCGGGTCGCCTCGACCCGGTAGGTGACCTTGAGGACCGGCGAGTAGATCGAGTCGATCGGGATCTGGCCCGCCTCGCTGAACTCAGAGCGGTTCTGCGTGGCCGAGACGTAGCCACGGCCACGCTCGATGGTGAGCTCGAGCTCGAACTTTGCGGTGTCGTTCAAGGTGGCGATGACGAGTTCCGGGTTGTGGATCTCGACGCCGGCCGGCGCGGAGATGTCCGCAGCCGTGACCTGACCGGCACCCTGCTTGCGCAGGTACGCGGTGATCGGCTCGTCGTGCTCGCTGGAGACAACGAGGCTCTTGATGTTCAGGATGATCTCGGTGACGTCTTCCTTGACACCGGGGACCGTGCTGAACTCGTGCAGCACGCCGTCGATGCGAATGCTGGTGACGGCGGCGCCGGGGATCGAGGACAGCAGGGTGCGACGCAGCGAGTTGCCGAGCGTGTACCCGAAGCCCGGCTCGAGCGGCTCGATGACGAACCGCGAGCGGTAGTCGGAGATCGGCTCTTCGGTCAGGGTGGGGCGCTGTGCAATGAGCACTGTGGAATTCCTTTCGGCGAAGTGTCCGCTATATGACACTTGGCGGTACGTCGGCGCTTCTGGGCTCCGACGGGTCTGTTGAGTTGTGATCACGCGCACGTGCTGTGCGCGATCGAACGACCAGGAATGGCCGCTGCCCTACGACGCTCCGTGGAGGGCCGTAGGGCGCGGCCGACTGCTCATCGGCTCAGACGCGGCGGCGCTTCGGCGGCCGGCAGCCGTTGTGCGCCTGCGGGGTGACGTCGTTGATAGACCCGACCTCGAGGCCAGCGGCCTGGAGCGAACGGATCGCGGTCTCGCGGCCCGAGCCCGGACCCTTGACGAAGACGTCGACCTTCTTGACACCGTGCTCCTGCGCCTGGCGCGCGGCCGATTCGGCGGCGAGCTGCGCGGCGAACGGCGTCGACTTGCGGGAGCCCTTGAACCCGACGGCGCCGGAGGACGCCCAGCTGAGGACGGCACCCGACGGGTCGGTGATGCTGACGATGGTGTTGTTGAACGTGCTCTTGATGTGAGCCTGGCCCACGGCGACGTTCTTCTTCTCTTTGCGCCGCGGCTTGCGAGCGGCAGTCTTCGGGGTAGCCATGGTGATCTCCTATCGGGCCTTCTTCTTGCCTGCCACGGTGCGCTTCGGTCCCTTGCGGGTGCGCGCGTTGGTCTTCGTGCGCTGACCGCGCACCGGAAGACCGCGACGGTGGCGGAGACCCTCGTAGCTACCGATCTCGACCTTGCGGCGGATGTCGGCGGCGACCTCACGGCGGAGGTCACCCTCAACCTTGAAGTTGCCCTCGATGTAGTCGCGCAACGCGACGAGCTGGTCGTCGGTCAGGTCCTTGACGCGGATGTCGCCGGAGATCCCGGTTTCCTTCAGCGTCTGGAGGGAACGGGTACGGCCGACGCCGTAGATATACGTGAGTGCGATCTCCACGCGCTTTTCGCGCGGGATGTCGACGCCTGCTAGACGTGCCATGTCTGGCTGCTCCTGTTGGTGATGGAGGTTTGGTGCAGCATCGGTGCTCGGGCCTCCGCCCCGGGGTGTCCCCCGGCCGAACCCTCAACAGAGGTTCGGACGGGTTCTGACGCTGCAGATCGGTATTGAGTTGTGGCACCGGACCGCCGTCGACGAGCGACGGCGCCCGATCAGCCCTGGCGCTGCTTGTGGCGCGGGTTGCTCTTGCAGATCACCATGACGCGGCCCTTACGGCGGATCACCTTGCAGTGCTCGCAGATGGGCTTGACGCTGGGGTTGACCTTCATATTCGTTTCCTTGATCTCGCTGGCTTCGTGCTCGACGGGTTCGTCGAGCCGTTCCTTTCCAGCTCAGGGACCGCACGCGCGTCTGATGACGCACGAACGACGATCACTTGTAGCGGTAGACGATCCGGCCGCGGGTCAGGTCGTATGGGCTCAGCTCCACGATCACGCGGTCCTCGGGGAGGATACGGATGTAGTGCTGGCGCATCTTCCCGGAGATGTGCGCGAGAACCTTGTGTCCATTGGTGAGCTCAACGCGGAACATCGCGTTGGGCAACGCCTCCAGCACCGAGCCCTCGATCTCGATGACACCGTCTTTTTTGGCCATAGCCTCACTGTCGCTTGGTTGACTGTCGTGTGCGGTGATTCCCGAGCCGGTCTGCGGGTCGGACGCCACGCCAAAAAGGGCATGACACACCAAAGATCGATCTTATGTGGTAGCGAGCGGTTTTGCCAAGCCGGTGCAGCCTCCCGTTCGCGGAGGGCGAGCCCTTCGACGCGATCGCGATCCCGGACTGGAGGCGCGGCTCGGTCCTACGGGATCGGCACCGGCGTGACGCCGAGCGGTTCGAGACCCGCCGCGCCGCCGTCCGATGCGGTGAGCACCCAGATGCCCTGCGCGTGCACGGCGACGGAGTGCTCCCAGTGGGCAGCATCGGACCCATCCAGCGTGCGCACGGTCCAGCCGTCGGGGTCGGTGGCGCTATCGATCGTGCCGGCGGTCACCATCGGCTCGATCGCGACGACGAGGCCTGGTCGCACCGCTGGCCCGTTGCCCCGAACCGAGTAATTGAAGACCGGCGGATCCTCGTGCATGGAGCGGCCGATGCCATGCCCGGTGTAGTCCTCCACGATCCCCCACTCGCCGGTCTCGTCGATCGCTTGCTCGATCACGCTCCCGATCTCGTTGAGGTGTTTCGCGAACGCGAGCGCAGCGATCCCGTGCCACAGCGCGTTCTCAGTGGTGGCACTCAGCGCGTTCCGAGCGGCCGCCGTCGACGCATCGCCGCCCGGCACCACAAGCGTGAACGCACTGTCGCCGTTCCACCCATCCACCTCCGCTCCGGCGTCGATCGACACGATGTCGCCCGCACGGAGGACTCGATCGCCGGGAATGCCGTGCACGATCTCGTCATTGACCGACACACAGATCGTGTGGCGATAGCCCGGAACCAACTGGAAGTTCGGGACGCCCCCGGCATCGCGAATCGTTCGCTCGGCGATCGCGTCAAGTTCAGCGGTACGGACTCCAGGGACGATCGCGTCCCGCACGGCGCGAAGGGCTGATTCCGTCACCAGGCCGGGTCGCACGAGCGCGCGCAGCTCGTCGGGCGTTTTGTAGAGAGCGGATTTCCGAACGCGCGCCACCTCAGACGCCGGCCGTCAGTCCCCGCCCCGCGAGGGCAGCGGCGATCCGGTCACCGACGGTGTCGGGGTCACCGAGTCCATCGACCGCGAGCACGATGCCTCGGGCGTCGTAGGCGGAGACAAGCGGTGCGGTCTGCTCGATGTAGACCTCTTGGCGCCGACGGATCGTCTGCTCGTTGTCGTCGGTCCGACCCTGCTCCTGTGCTCGCTTCAGGAGGCGCCGAACAAGTTCGTCCTGATCTGCCACGAGCTGGATCACCGCGTCGATCGCAGCGCCCTGGTCGGCGAGCAGGGCGTCGAGAAAATCGACCTGGCCGAGGGTCCTGGGGTACCCGTCGAGCAGGAAGCCCTCCGCCGCATCGGGCTCAGCAAGGCGCGACTTCACGAGCTCGTTCGTCAGCGAGTCCGGAACGTAGTCGCCCGCGTCCATGATCGCCTTCGCCTGCTTTCCGAGCGGCGTGCCGTCGGCAACGTTCTTCCGGAAGATATCGCCGGTCGAGATGGCTGGCACGCCGTACGCGGCAGCGATTCGGCCGGCCTGCGTGCCCTTGCCCGCGCCGGGAGGCCCGACGATGATCAGCCGAGCGCTCATCGCAGCAACCCCTCGTAGTGACGCTGTTGCAGCTGCGAGTCGATCTGCTTGACCGTCTCGAGACCGACGCCGACGATGATCAGCAGACTCGCGCCTCCGAAGGGGAAGTTCTGGTTGGCGCCGAACAGGGCGAGCGCCGCCAGCGGGATCAATGCGATCAGGCCGAGGTAGATCGAACCCGGAAGCGTGATCCGCGTCAGCACGTAGTCGAGGTACTCGGCAGTTGGCCGACCCGCGCGGATGCCCGGGATGAAGCCGCCATACGTCTTCATGTTGTCGGCGACCTCTTCAGGGTTGAACGTGATCGCGACGTAGAAGTAGGTGAAGCCGACAATGAGCAGGAAGTACAGCACCATGTAGAAGGAACTGTCGCCGGTGGTCAGGTTGTTCTGAATCCAGGTGACCCACGGCGCGGGCTGCTTGCCCGCCGGCGGCTGGTTGAACTGCGCGATCAGCGCCGGCAGGTACAGCAGCGAGGACGCGAAGATGACCGGAACAACACCGGCCATGTTCACCTTGATCGGGATGTACGTGTTGTTGCCACCATACGTCCGGCGCCCGACCATGCGCTTCGCGTACTGGACGGGGATGCGCCGCTGCGACTGCTCGACGAACACGACGAGCGCCATGATCACGATGCCCATCAGGATGATGAGCAGGAAGAGCTCGAACGACTGCGACTGCTCGATGCTCCACAGCGCCGACGGGAACTGTGCCGCGATCGAGGTGAAGATGAGCAGCGACATGCCGTTGCCGATGCCGCGCTCTGTGACGAGCTCGCCCATCCACATGATGAGGCCGGTCCCGGCGGTCAGCGTGACCACCATGAGGAGGATCGCGTACCAGCTCGAGTTCGAGATGATCGTGGAGCAGGAGCTCGACGCGGACGTCCCGAACAGCGCACCTGATCGAGCCACCGTGATCAGCGTGGTGGACTGCAGCACGCCGAGCGCGATCGTGAGATAGCGCGTGTACTGCGTCAGCCGGGCTTGGCCGGACTGCCCTTCTTTGTAGAGGGCGTCGAAGTGCGGGATCACGACGCGCAGGAGCTGCACGATGATCGACGACGTGATGTAGGGCATGATGCCCAGCGCGAAGACCGAGAGCTTCAGCAGCGCGCCGCCGGAGAACAGGTTGATGAGCTGGTAGAGCCCCGAGGATGAGCTCGCCGCGGCGAGGCAGGACTGCACGCTCGAGTAGTCCACGAACGGCGCCGGGATGTACGACCCGAGGCGGAACAGCGCGATGATCGCGAGAGTGAAGCCGATCTTCTTCCGAAGATCCGGGGTGCGCAGGATCCGCGCGACCGCTCTGAACACGATGTCTCCGAACTTCTGGACCGGCTCGGTCTTCTGCCAGACGAGATTCCAGCAGAACCGACAACGCCGATCGTGTCAAGGAAACCGTAACGGCGGCCCGTGCACAAATCGCACGGGCCGCCGACGGGTATTACTTGGTGACGGTGCCGCCTGCCGCGACGATCTTCTGCTCGGCGGAGCCGGAGACCGCGTCGACCGTGACATCGAGCTTCACGCTGATGTCGCCCTGGCCGAGAACCTTGACCTTCTCGTTCTTGTGGACGACACCCTTGGCGACGAGGTCGCTGACGGTGACGGTGCCACCGTCCGGGTACAGCTCGGCGAGCTTCTCCAGGTTGATCGCCTGGTAGGCGACACGGAACGGGTTCTTGAACCCGCGGAGCTTCGGGGTGCGCATGTGCAGCGGCATCTGCCCACCCTCGAAGCCGACCTTGACCTGGTAGCGCGCCTTCGTACCCTTGGTACCACGGCCCGCGGTCTTCCCCTTCGAACCCTCACCGCGTCCAACGCGAGTCCGGTCCTTCTTCGAACCGGCGGCGGGACGGAGGTGGTGGACCTTGAGGATCTGCACGCGCTCCGGCGTCTCGTTCTTGTCGTCGCTCATGCGTCGACCTCCTCGACCTTCACGAGGTGCGCGACCGTTGCGACATATCCGCGGTTCTGGGCGTTGTCCTCACGCTCGACCGTCTGGCCGATGCGCTTGAGACCCAGGCTGCGGAGCGTCTCGCGCTGGTACTGCTTCTCGCTGATTACGGACTTGATCTGGGTGACCTTCAGCTTGCCGGCCATCACGCACCCGCCTTCTCGGTCGCGGCCACGCGAGCGGCCTCCTCGGCGCGGAGCAGCCGTGCAGGCACGACAGCGTCGACGTCGAGACCGCGGCGGCTTGCAACCGCGCGCGGCTCCTCGAGACGCTGGAGCGCCTCGACGGTCGCGTGGACGATGTTGATCGTGTTCGACGAGCCGAGCGACTTGCTCAGCACGTCGTGGATGCCGGCGCACTCGAGCACGGCGCGCACGGGGCCACCGGCGATAACACCGGTACCTGCGGCGGCCGGACGAAGGAGCACGACACCGGCAGCGGCCTCACCCTGCACCGGGTGCGGGATGGTGTTGCCGACGCGGGGAACGCGGAAGAAGTTCTTCTTCGCTTCCTCGACGCCCTTCGAGATGGCCGTCGGGACCTCACGTGCTTTGCCGTAGCCGACGCCGACGAGACCGTTGCCGTCACCGACGACGACCAGCGCGGTGAAGCTGAACCGCCGACCGCCCTTGACGACCTTCGAGACACGGTTGATCGTCACGACGCGCTCGAGGAACTGGCTGTCGTTGCCGCGGTTGTTGCGGTCACGACCCTGCTGACGGTCGCGGCCACCGCCACGACGGCCGCGGTTGTCGTTCGAGTCACGGTTGGCCGAAGCCGAGCCGGCCGCGGTCTCGACCGGTCGCTCGACCGGAGCTTCCTGGTTGGTGGGGGTGTTCGCGATGTCGCTCACAGGTTCAGCCCTCCTTCACGGGCACCATCTGCGATCGCGGCGACGCGACCGGCGTACTTGCTGCCACCGCGGTCGAAGACGACTGCTTCGACACCGGCGGACTTGGCACGCTCGGCGACGAGCTCGCCGACCTTGCGCGCCTTGGCGGTCTTGTCGCCGTCGAACGAACGGAGGTCGGCCTCCATCGTCGATGCGCTCGCCAGCGTGTGGCCCTTCGTGTCGTCGATGACCTGCACGAAGACGTGGCGCGACGACCGGGTCACGACGAGACGCGGGCGCGCCTCGGTGCCGGTGATCTTCTTGCGGAGACGCGTGTGGCGGCGAGCCTTCGCGGCCGCCTTGCTCTTGCCGCGGATAACGGTGAGTGCCATGGCTTACTTACCAGCCTTTCCGGCCTTGCGGCGGACGACCTCACCGGCGTAGCGGACACCCTTGCCCTTGTAGGGCTCGGGCTTGCGCAGCTTGCGGATGTTGGCAGCCACCTCGCCAACGGCCTGCTTGTCGATGCCGCTGACGGTGAGACGGTTGTTGCCCTCGACGGCGAAGCTGATGCCCGCGGGCGGCTCGACCGTGATGGGGTGGGAGTAGCCGAGCGCGAATTCGACGCTCGAGCCCTTGGCCTGCACGCGGTACCCGGTGCCGACGACCTCGAGGGACTTCGAGAAGCCCTGGGTGACGCCGAGGATCTGGTTCGCGATGAGCGTCCGGGTGAGCCCGTGGAGGGAGCGTGATTCACGCTCGTCGTCCGGACGGGTCACGAGGACCTGGTTGTCTTCGACCGCAGCCTGGATGGGCGACTTCACGGTGAGCGCGAGCTCACCCTTCGGGCCCTTGACGGCGACGTTCTGCCCGTCGACCGTCACGGTGACGCCGGCGGGGATGTCAATGGGGAGACGTCCGATTCGAGACATTGTCGATCACCACACGTAGGCGAGGACTTCCCCACCCACGCCCTTCTTCTCGGCTTCGCGGTCCGTCAGGAGGCCCGACGACGTCGAGAGGATCGCCACGCCGAGGCCACCGAGGACCTGCGGGATCTCCGTCGACTTCGCGTAGACCCGGAGGCCCGGCTTCGAAACGCGCTTGATGCCGGCGATCGACCGCTCGCGGTCGGGACCGTACTTGAGGTCGATGGTCAGCGTCTGACCGACGCGTGCGTCCTCGACCTTCCAGTTGCTGATGTAGCCCTCGCGCTTGAGGATCTCAGCGATGTGCGTCTTGAGCTTGGAGCTCGGAAGCGACACGGCGTCGTGGTGCGCCGAGTTCGCGTTCCGCAATCTGGTCAGCATGTCTGCGACCGGATCGGTCATCGTCATGATGCGTATCCGTTCTCATCTGGTTTCCACACCCGTTCCACGAGTGCCGACCTGGATGATCGTGACCGCCGGATCCGGCGATCAGGGGCTGTGCGGGCGGCTGCCCGGACAGGTGTTCTCGCGCGGCGGGCCGGAGGGGTGTTCCCTCCGGCCCGGACCGCCCGAAGTAGCTTAGACCGTCTGCTCGTTGGAGCGGAACGGGAAGCCGAGCTGGCGGAGCAGCGCGCGACCCTCCTCATCGGTCTTGGCCGTGGTGACGACGGTGATGTCGAACCCGCGGACGCGATCGATGCGGTCCTGGTCGATCTCGTGGAACATGCTCTGCTCCGTGAGACCGAAGGTGTAGTTGCCGTTGCCGTCGAACTGCTGGTCGCTCAGACCGCGGAAGTCGCGGATGCGCGGCAGTGCGAGGCTGAGCAGCCGGTCGAGGAACTCCCACGCACGGTCGCCGCGAAGGGTGACGTGCGCACCGATCGCCTGGCCCTCGCGCAGCTTGAACTGCGCGATGGACTTGCGGGCCTTCGTGACCTGGGGCTTCTGACCGGTGATCGCGGTGAGGTCCTTGATCGCGCCCTCGATGATCTTCGAGTCACGCGCTGCCTCACCGACACCGCTGTTGACGACGACCTTCACAAGGCCGGGAACCTGGTGCACGTTCGTGTAGCCGAACTGCTCGGTCAGCGCCTTGGCGATCTCGTTCTTGTACTTCTGCTTGAGGCGCGGCTGGATGGTGCCAGTCGTCGCGGCAGTCGTGTCGCTCATTACAGGTCCTCACCCGACTTCTTGGCGAACCGGACCCGGACGGTCTTGGTCTCGCCGTTCTTCTCGACCGTGTCGAGACGGTGGCCGACACGCGTCGGCTTCTTGGTCTTCGGGTCGACGAGGGCGACGTTCGACACGTGGATCGGTGCCTCGTGCTGCTCGATCCCGCCGGTCTTCGATCCGCGCTGCGTCTGGCCCACACGCACGTGCTTCGTCGCGAAGTTGATGCCCTCCACGACCACGCGCTGCTCGCCCGGCAGCACCTCGATGACCTTGCCCTGCTTGCCGCGGTTCGCGCGGCTTCCCGAGATCACCTGGACGAGATCGCCCTTCTTGATCTTGGCCATGAGTCAGATCACCTCCGGTGCGAGCGAGATGATCTTCATGAACTTCTTGTCGCGAAGCTCGCGGCCGACCGGTCCGAAGATGCGCGTTCCGCGCGGGTCGCCGTCGGCCTTGAGGATCACTGCCGCGTTCTCATCGAACTTGATGTAGGAGCCGTCCTGACGACGGGTCTCCTTCTTGGTGCGAACGATGACCGCCTTGACGACGTCACCCTTCTTCACGTTGCCACCGGGGATCGCGTCCTTCACGGTCGCGACGATGACGTCGCCGAGGCCGGCGTATCGGCGACCAGAGCCTCCGAGCACGCGGATCGCGAGGATCTCCTTGGCGCCGGTGTTGTCGGCGACCTTGAGCCGGGATTCCTGCTGAATCACTGCTGTCTCCTATTTCTCAAGCGGGCCGCGGCCTACTTGGCCTTCTCGAGGATCTCGACCAGGCGCCAGCGCTTGGTGGCGCTGAGGGGACGGGTCTCGCTGATCACCACGAGGTCGCCGACACCGGCGGTGCCGAGCTCATCGTGGGCCTTCACCTTGGAGGTGCGACGGATGACCTTGCCGTACAGCGGGTGCTTCACGCGGTCTTCGACCTCGACGACGATGGTCTTGTCCATCTTGTCGCTCGTGACGTACCCACGGCGGGTCTTGCGGTAGCCGCGGACGACAGCCGCGGAGTCGACCTCGGTCTTCTTCTCGGTTGCCATTACTTCTCCTCGGCAGCGTCGGTCGTCGTGGCCTCAGCAGCGTCCGCCGCGGGGGCGGCCTTCTTGCTGGAGCGCTTGGCCTTCGCAGGCGCTTCGACGGGGGCGGGGGTGGCACGGATGCCGAGCTCACGCTCGCGCAGGACCGTGTAGATACGCGCGATGTCGCGCTTGACGGCACGGAGACGGCCGTGGCTCTCCAGCTGGCCGGTGGCCGACTGGAAGCGGAGGTTGAACAGCTCCTCCTTGGCCTTCTTCAGCTCGTCGACGAGGCGCTCGTCCTCGAACGTGTCGAGCTCGGTCGGACGGAGCTCCTTGGAACCGATCGCCATTATGCGTCGCCCTCCTCGCGCTTGATGATGCGTGCCTTGAGGGGCAGCTTGTGGATTGCACGGGTCAGCGCCTCACGAGCGATGTCCTCGTTCACACCGGACAGCTCGAAGAGCACACGACCCGGCTTGACGTTCGCGACCCACCACTCCGGCGAGCCCTTTCCGGAACCCATGCGGGTCTCGGCGGGCTTCTTCGTGAGGGGACGGTCCGGGTAGATGTTGATCCAGACCTTGCCACCACGCTTGATGTGACGGGTCATCGCGATACGAGCGGACTCGATCTGGCGGTTCGTCACGTAGGCCGGCGTGAGGGCCTGGATACCGAATTCACCGAAGGAGACCTTCGTGCCACCGGTCGCCTGGCCCGAGCGGGTCGGGTGGTGCTGCTTGCGGTGCTTGACTCGACGGGGGATAAGCATGCTTACGCCTCAACTCCTGCGCCGGCCGGCGCCTCCTGGGGGGCCTGCTCGCGGCGGTCGCCACGCTCCCCGCGACCCGGGCCACGACGGTCGCCGCGGCGCTCGGGACGGGACGAACGCTGGTTCGCCTGCTCGCGTGCGAGCTCCTTGTTGGTGATGTCGCCCTTGTAGATCCAGACCTTCACACCGATGCGACCGAACGTCGTACGGGCCTCGTAGAAGCCGTAGTCGATGTTCGCGCGGAGCGTGTGCAGCGGCACACGACCCTCACGGTAGAACTCCGAGCGCGACATCTCGGCGCCGCCGAGGCGACCGGACACCTGAATCCGAACGCCCTTGGCGCCGGCGCGCTGTGCGCCCTGCAGACCCTTGCGCATGGCGCGACGGAACGCGACACGGGCAGAAAGCTGCTCGGCGATTCCCTGGGCGACCAGCTGCGCCTCGGTCTCGGGGTTCTTGACCTCGAGGATGTTGAGCTGGATCTGCTTGCCGGTGAGCTTCTCGAGCTCGGCACGGATGCGCTCCGCCTCGGCGCCGCGGCGGCCGATCACGATGCCCGGGCGGGCGGTGTGAATGTCGACGCGAACGCGGTCACGCGTGCGCTCGAGTTCGATCTTGGCGACACCCGCGCGGTCGAGGGACTTCGACAGCATCCGACGGATCTTGACGTCCTCAGCCACGTAGTCGGCGTAGCGCTGACCCTTCTTCGTGCTGTCGGTGAACCAGTGCGAGACGTGGTCCGTGGTGATCCCGAGTCGGAAGCCGTACGGGTTGACTTTCTGGCCCATTACTTGCTCGCCTTCTTGCTCGTCGCGGCCACCTCGGCCTCGTCCGGGGTCGCGAGGACCACCGTGATGTGGCTGGTGCGCTTGTTGATTCGGAAGGCGCGTCCCTGCGCTCGCGGCTGGAACCGCTTCAGGGTCGTGCCCTCGTCGACGAACACGCGGCTCACGTAGAGGTCACGCTCGTCCAGGAAGCTGTTCGACGCGTCGGCCTTGACTCGCGCGTTCGCGATTGCCGAAGCGACCAGCTTGTACACGGGCTCCGAAGCCGCCTGCGGCGCGAACTTCAGGATGGCCAGCGCTTCGTGCGCCTGCTTGCCCCGGATCAGTTCGATGACGCGACGGGCCTTCTGAGGCGTGACGCGGATGTGTCGCACGCGTGCGATCGACTCCACCATTTCGTTCCTCCTCTGCGTCCCCGCGTTAGCGGCGACGGCCCTTCTTGTCGTCCTTCACGTGACCACGGAAGGTGCGGGTCGGCGCGAATTCGCCGAGCTTGTGGCCGACCATCGACTCGGTGACGAACACCGGGATGTGCTTGCGACCGTCATGCACCGCGATCGTGTGTCCGAGCATGTTCGGCACGATCATCGATCGGCGCGACCAGGTGCGGATCACGTTCTTGGTGTTCGCTTCGTTCTGCGCGACGACCTTGCGAAGCAGGTGCTCGTCGACGAAGGGGCCCTTCTTCAGACTGCGTGGCATCTTCTACAACTCCTACTTGCGCTTCTTACCGGCGTTGCGGCGGCGGACGATGAGCTTGTCGCTCGGCTTGTTCGGCTTGCGCGTCCGGCCTTCGGCCTGGCCCCACGGGCTCACGGGGTGACGGCCACCGGAGGTCTTGCCCTCACCACCACCGTGCGGGTGGTCGATCGGGTTCATCGCGACACCACGGACGGTCGGGCGAACGCCCTTCCAGCGCATACGGCCGGCCTTGCCCCAGTTGATGTTCGACTGCTCGGCGTTGCCGACCTCGCCGATGGTCGCGCGGCAGCGAGCGTCGACGTTGCGGACCTCGCCGGACGGCAGACGCAGCTGCGCGTAGGGGCCGTCCTTCGCGACGAGACGCACCGAGGCGCCCGCAGAGCGGGCGAGCTTGGCGCCGCCTCCCGGGCGAAGCTCGATCGCGTGCACGACCGTACCCACCGGGATGTTGCGGAGGGGCAGGTTGTTGCCCGGTTTGATGTCGGCGCCGGCACCCGACTCGACGACGTCGCCCTGCTTCAGGCGGTTCGGCGCGAGGATGTAGCGCTTCGTGCCGTCCACGAAGTGGAGGAGCGCGATGCGCGCGGTGCGGTTCGGGTCGTACTCGATGTGTGCGACCTTGGCGTCGATGCCGTCCTTGTCGTTGCGACGGAAGTCGATGACGCGGTACTGACGCTTGTGGCCACCGCCGATGTGACGCGTGGTGATCCGGCCGGAGCTGTTGCGGCCACCGGTCTTCGGCAGCGGACGCAGCAGCGACTTCTCGGGCGTGGACCGCGTGATCTCGGCGAAATCGGCGACGGACGAACCACGACGACCCGGGGTCGTCGGCTTGTAATTACGAATAGCCATGTTGTTCTTCCCTTGGTCCTCAGCCGACAGCCGTGAAGATGTCGATCGAACCGGACTTGAGCGTCACGATGGCGCGCTTGGTGTCCTTGCGCTTGCCGGTGCCGAAACGCGTGCGACGGGTCTTGCCAGCGCGGTTGAGCGTGTTCACGCCAGCGACCTTGACGTCGAAGATCTTCTCGATCGCGAGCTTGATCTCGGTCTTGTTCGCCCGGGTGTCCACCACGAAGGTGTACTTGCCCTGGTCGATGAGGCCGTAGCTCTTCTCCGACACGACCGGCGCGATGATGATGTCGCGCGGATCCTTGTTGAAGCCGCTCATGCGGTGATCTCCTTCTCCGTCTTCGACGCGACGAACGCGTCGAGAGCGCTCTTGCTGAACACGATGTCGTCGGAGACGAGGACGTCGTAGGCGTTCAGCTGGCCGAACGTGAGCGCGTGCACGTGCGGCAGGTTGCGGACACTCTTCAGCGAGAGCTCGTCGGCGGCCTCGAGGACGACCAGGACCTTCTTGTTCGGCGTGATCTTCTCGATGAGCGTGCGAGCGGTCTTCGTCGAAGGCGCCTCCGCAGCGACGAACGCCTCGACCGCGTGGATGCGGCCGCCGCGAGCACGGTCGGACAGGGAGCCGAGCAGTGCCTTCGCGATCATCTTCTTCGGGGTGCGCTGCGCGTAGTCGCGCGGGGTCGGTCCGTGGACGACGCCACCGCCGGTGTGCTCCGGCGCGCGGACGGAACCCTGACGGGAACGGCCGGTGCCCTTCTGCTTGAAGGGCTTGCGACCGGCGCCGCGGACCTCGCCGCGGTTCTTGGTCTTGTGGGTGCCCTGGCGTGCCGCCGCGCGCTGCGCGGTGACGACCTGGTGGATCAGTGCGACGTTGGTCTCGACGTCGAAGATCGAGGCGGGGAGCTCGACCGTGCCGGACTTGGCGCCCGACGCGTCGAGCACGTCGATCGTGGTTGCAGTCGTGGTGGCCATGCTCACTTACCCTTCACGGCGGTGCGGACGAAGACGGTACGACCGCGAGCCCCGGGAACCGCACCCTTGACGAGCAGCAGGTTCTTGTCGGCGTCGACGGCGTGAACCGTGAGGTTGAGGACGGTCACGCGCTCGCCGCCCATGCGACCGGCCATGCGCATGCCCTTGAAGACACGCGACGGGGTCGACGAAGCGCCGATCGAGCCGGGCTTGCGGTGGTTGCGGTGCGCACCGTGCGATGCGGAAACACCCTGGAAGTTGTGGCGCTTCATGACACCGGCGAAGCCCTTGCCCTTGCTGGTGCCGACGACGTCGATCTTCTGCCCTGCTTCGAACGTGTCGACCGCGAGCTCCTGGCCCAGCGTGTAGTCGGCGGCGTCTGCGGTGCGGACCTCGGTCAGCGTGCGGCGCGGCGTGACGCCGGCAGCCTCGAAGTGGCCGGAGGCGGGCTTGTTCACCTTGCGCGGGTCGATCGCACCGGCAGCGATCTGGACGGCTTCGTAGCCGTCCTTCTCAACGGTGCGGATCTGCGTCACGACGTTCGGGATGACCTCGATCACGGTGACGGGGATGAGCTTGTTGTTCTCGTCCCATACCTGGGTCATGCCGAGCTTCTTGCCGAGCAGGCCCTTGACGGTCTTGGTTGCGATTGCCATCAGTGTCGCCCCCTTACAGCTTGATCTCGATGTTGACGTCGGCCGGCAGGTCGAGACGCATGAGCGAGTCGACGGCCTTCGGCGTCGGGTCCACGATGTCGATGACGCGCTTGTGCGTGCGCTTCTCGAAGTGCTCGCGGGAGTCCTTGTACTTGTGGGGCGAACGGATCACGACGACCACGTTCTTCTCGGTGGGGAGCGGCACCGGGCCGACCACGGTCGCGCCGGCACGGGTCACCGTGTCAACGATCTTGCGCGCCGACGTGTCGATGACCTCGTGGTCGTACGACTTCAGCCGGATGCGGATCTTCTGTCCCGCCATGTGTCTCTTGTTCCTCTCTGCGCCGCGCACCCTCTGGCCGCCTGACGCCGTCCTGCTCCGTTCGCACGTGCAGGACTGTTTGCCTGAATCACCGGCCGCATCTTGCGAGATGACCGCTGTTCTCCTATGAACCCGCCCGCAGGCGGACATATCGGCTCCGGAGGCGTGCCACACCCTGATCGGCACGTGGCCGTCTCACAGGTGGCTGGCCGTCACGGCTGTGGACACCGAGGTGACCACATGTCGATCCGACACCGCCCGAGGTGGAGTCGATTGTGTTCTGCTGCCCGCGGCCCAGGCGCTGCCGTCAACGACAACCGGAGTTGCGCGCGGGGCCTGTGCACTGCCAGGGCAGTGATCCGGAGGGCGCGAACGCCCTCGGAATTTGGAACCGGACTATCCTCGCATAGCGCTGGTATCCGTGCAACCCGGGCGTGTCGCGGTCGGGCGGAGTGTTGTCACACTGCTGTGGCAGGGACGAACCACGGCGGGAACACGGCAACGCGTGGGGGCGTTGCACCCGCAGCCGCGAGCGTGCGGCGTGCGACTTCGCGGCTGCGCTCGTTCGCCACGCCGACGACAGCCACACTGGACAGTGGGACAGGCGTTGCGCTGAGGAGTTCGACGCTCTGCAGCTCGGGGTCTGTGAGACGGGCGCGGCGCAGGAGGCTGCCAACAGCCTCCCGACCGGTTGCGAAGCGGACACCGGGGTCGATGGCGTTGCCGTCTGCGAGTGCGACGGCGTCGTCGAATGCGGTGGTCGGGACGACGAGGATCACGAAGTCGGTAGCGCGGCTCGCACGCGCTGCGTCGGACCAGAGGGGGCTGTCCGCGCCGCTGCGGACGGCTTCCCAGGCGAGGGCGTCCGGTGTGAGCGCGAAGGGGACGTAGTCGATGACAGCCGTTCCTTCGGGCACGGTGACGTTCCGGCGCGCGCCGACGAGCTCGACGGACGCGACGTCGATGGATGGCGCGGCAGCGCTCCGCGGAAGCAGCGCGCCTGCGGCGACGATGGCCGGCAGATTGTCGATGTGCGTGAAGTGGTGCGCTCGCAGCGACGCGAAGGCGCGCGCAGCGGCGGCGGGGCTCTCCGGCTTCCGCGACCCACCGCGGCTCGCGGCCGACGAGGCGGTGCCCGCGGCTGGACCGCTGGGCGACCGCAGCGACGACGTGGCGCGCGGGCGACGCGGTGTCGGCGCAGGAGTCGCTGCTGGCTCGGCGGGACGACGGGGCGAGCAGATGTCGCAGAGTTCGGTCGGGAAGCCGTGGATGCACTCGTCCGTCACGTGGATCAACCGTACGTCATCGCTGACACCGCTCGCGACCAGACCTCAGCGATAGAGGAGGGCGCGAACCTCGGCCTCTGCCGAGCGCAGCCTGGTGGGGTCGATCGTTTCGCCGTGGCGGTACGCCTCGAGGAGGCGCGGGTCGACGTAGCTCGCCCGTGCCACCGATGGTGTGTTCCCGAGCACCTCGCTCGCCGCGCGGATCGCGTGGGAGATCGCTTTGTCCGCGGCAGTCTTCGACGACTTGGGGCCGGTCGTTGCGAGATCGATCGCCGCTGCGACGGTGCCGTGCAGCGTCCGGAAGTCTTTCGCGGTGAAGATGTCGCCCGCGCGCTCCTTGATGTATTCGTTGATGTCCTCGGCGGACAGTGGGAGCCACTCCGCGCCGCGACGAGGCCGGTACGCCAGCAGCCGCGCGTTGGCTCCGCGCCGCTGCATGCCCCGAACCACGTGGGCGAGGTCGTGATCGCGAATGGTCGAGGACCACTCCTGCCCGCTTTTCGCCGGGAAGTTCAGGTCGATCAGGTCGCCCGAGACGTGCACGTGCGCGCACAGCAGCGTCGAGAGGCCGCGGCTTCCGTGCTCGGTCGCGTACCGCTCCGATCCGACGCGGAGCGATCCCTGGTCGAGCATTCTGAACGCCGCAGCAAGACCGCGCAGTTCGTCGGGTTCGGGTCGACGAAGGTCCATGGTCACCTGCCGGCGTGCGGCGGGCAGGGACTCCGCGAGCGCGAGCGCTCGGTCGTACTTGATGCGGTCCATGCGCTCGCGCCAGGACGGGTGGTACATGTACTGCCGTCTGCCTGCCCCGTCGAGGCCGGTGGCAAGGATGTGACCGTTCGTGTACGGGGAGATCCACACGTCGGTCCAGGCGGGCGGGATGACGAGCTCTTCGAACCAGGCACGGAGCGCTTGATCGGTGACGGTGTTGCCGTCCGGGTCGCGGTAGGTGAACCCGGTTCCGGCACGCTCACGGTGGTAGCCCTTCCCGGAGGAATCGGATCGACGGAGGCGCGGCACGATTCGATCTAATCGGAAGCGCGCTGCACGGGGCGCCATGCGCGGTCCGCGGACAATGCGCGCGGTTCGCGGACAATGCGGCAGTCGTGCGCGACGCGACGAGCATGCGAAAAGCGGGGCCGACCCCGAAGGGCCGACCCCGCTTGAGCGGTAACCGGAGTTACTTGATGATGGTCTCGACCGTACCGGCGCCGACCGTGCGGCCACCCTCGCGGATGGCGAAGCGGAGGCCCTCTTCCATGGCGATCGGCTGGATGAGCTCGACGGTCATGGACGTGGTGTCACCGGGCATGACCATCTCGGTGCCCTCGGGCAGGGAGATGACGCCGGTGACGTCCGTGGTGCGGAAGTAGAACTGCGGACGGTAGTTCGCGAAGAACGGGTTGTGACGACCGCCCTCTTCCTTGGTCAGGATGTACGCGTTCGCGGTGAACTGGGTGTGCGGGGTGACCGAACCCGGCTTCACGACGACCTGGCCGCGCTCGACCTCTTCGCGCTTGGTACCGCGGAGGAGGAGACCGGTGTTGTCACCGGCGACCGCCGAATCGAGCAGCTTGCGGAACATCTCGATGCCGGTGACGGTGGTCTTCTGCGTCGGGCGGATGCCGACGATCTCGACCTCTTCGTTCACCTTGAGCGTGCCACGCTCGACACGGCCGGTGACGACTGTTCCACGACCGGTGATCGTGAAGACGTCCTCGATCGGCATGAGGAAGGGCTGGTCGGTGGCGCGCACCGGGTCCGGCACGTTGTCATCGACGGCCTGCATGAGCTCGGCAACCGAGTCGACCCACTTGGCGTCGCCCTCGAGCGCCTTGAGCGCCGAGACCTTGACCACGGGGGCGTCGTCGCCGGGGAACTCCTGCGAGCTCAGGAGCTCGCGGACCTCGAGCTCGACGAGCTCCAGGATCTCCTCATCGTCGACCATGTCGGCCTTGTTGAGCGCGACGACGATGTAGGGGACGCCAACCTGGCGGGCGAGGAGCACGTGCTCACGCGTCTGCGGCATCGGGCCGTCGGTGGCGGCGACGACGAGGATCGCACCGTCCATCTGGGCCGCACCGGTGATCATGTTCTTCACGTAGTCGGCGTGACCAGGAGCGTCGACGTGCGCGTAGTGGCGCTTGTCGGTCTGGTACTCGACGTGCGAGATGTTGATCGTGATACCGCGCTGACGCTCCTCAGGAGCGTTGTCGATCTGCGCGAAGTCGCGGGCCTCGTTCAGGTCCGGGAACTTGTCGTGCAGAACCTTGGTGATCGCCGCCGTGAGCGTGGTCTTGCCGTGGTCGACGTGACCGATCGTTCCGATGTTGACGTGCGGCTTGGTCCGCTCGAACTTGGCCTTGGCCACTGTGGGTCCTCCTCAGGACTCGGATGCAGTTCCCCGGATTGGTGCCCCGGGGAGTGCGGGTGTGTGTGTCTACTGTAGTTGGTGGCGGAGGGGCCGTCGCCGACCGCCCCCGCCTGTGGAGTGGGGCCCACCGCTCATCGAGCGGTGGAGGACCTCACTCCCCCTTGCTCTTCTGGATGATCTCGTCGGCGACGTTCCGCGGGACCTCGTTGTAGGTCTCGAACGTCATCGAGTAGACCGCCCGACCGGAGGTCTTGGAGCGGAGGTCGCCGACGTAGCCGAACATCTCCGACAGCGGCACGCTCGCGCGAACCACCTTGACGCCGGATGCGTCCTCCATCGACGAGATCTGCCCACGACGGGAGTTCAGGTCGCCGATGACGTCGCCCATGTACTCCTCGGGCGTGCGCACCTCTACCGCCATGATCGGCTCGAGGAGCACGGGACCGGCCTTCCGGGCGGCCTCCTTGTACGCCATCGAACCGGCGATCTTGAACGCCATCTCGGACGAGTCGACGTCGTGCGACTGACCGTCCAGGAGGCTCGCCTTCACACCGACGGTCGGGAACCCTGCGAGAACACCGACCTGCATGGCGTCCTGGATGCCGGCGTCCACCGAAGGGATGTACTCGCGAGGGACGCGTCCACCGGTGACCTTGTTCTCGAACTCGTAGACCTTCTCCGCCGTGACGGGGATCGGCTCGAGCGCGATCTGCACCTTCGCGAACTGACCGGAACCGCCGGTCTGCTTCTTGTGGGTGTAGTCGTAGCGGTCGACCGGCTTCGTGAGGGTCTCGCGGTAGGCGACCTGCGGCTTGCCGACGTTCGCCTCGACCTTGAACTCGCGCTTCATCCGGTCGACCAGGATGTCGAGGTGGAGCTCGCCCATGCCCTTGATCGTGGTCTGGCCGGTCTCGGCGTTGAGCTCGACGCGGAACGTCGGGTCCTCTTCGGCGAGCTTTTGGATCGCGGTGGAGAGCTTCTCCTGGTCGGCCTTGGTGTTCGGCTCGATCGCGACCTCGATCACGGGCTCCGGGAACGTCATCGACTCGAGGACGATCTGGTGGTCCGGGTCGCACAGGGTGTCGCCGGTCGTGGTGTCCTTCAGGCCGATCACCGCGTAGATGTGGCCGGCGGTGACGTTGTCCACCGGGTTCTCCTTGTTGGAGTGCATCTGGAAGATCTTGCCGATGCGCTCCTTCCGGCCCTTGGTCGAGTTGATGACCTGCGAGCCGGACTCGATCGTTCCCGAGTACACCCGCACGTAGGTGAGGCGGCCGAAGAACGGGTGCACGGCGACCTTGAACGCGAGCGCCGAGAACGGCTCCGACGCGTCCGCCTTGCGGTGGAGGATGATCTCCTCGTCCTTGACGTCGTGGCCAGACACGTCGGGCACGTCGACCGGCGACGGCAGGTAGTCGATCACGGCGTCGAGCATCGGCTGCACACCGCGGTTCTTGAACGCGGAGCCGCAGAGCACCGGGTAGAGCTCGGAGTTGATCGTGAGCTTCCGGATGGCGCCCTTGATCTCGGCGACGGAGAGCTCCTCGCCGTTGAAGAACTTCTCGAGCAGCGCGTCGTCGGACTCGGCGACTCGCTCGACGAGCTTCGCGCGGTACTCGTCCGCCTTGTCGCGGAGGTCCGCGGGGATCTCCTGCGTCTCGTAGGAGGCGCCCATGGTCACGTCACCCTTGGCGTCGCCGGGCCAGACCTTCGCGTTCATCTCGACGAGGTCGATCACGCCGACGAAGTCGTTCTCGGCGCCGATGGGGAGCTGGATGACCAGCGGCTCGGCACCGAGGCGGTTGATGATCGTGTCGACGGTGAAGTAGAAGTCCGCGCCGAGCTTGTCCATCTTGTTCACGAAGCAGATGCGGGGAACGTCGTACTTGTCGGCCTGTCGCCAGACGGTCTCGGACTGCGGCTCGACACCTTCCTTGCCGTCGAAGACGGCAACGGCACCGTCGAGCACGCGGAGCGAGCGCTCGACCTCGACCGTGAAGTCGACGTGGCCGGGCGTGTCGATGATGTTGATCTGGTTCTTGTTCCAGAAGCAGGTCGTCGCGGCCGACGTGATCGTGATGCCGCGCTCCTGCTCCTGCGCCATCCAGTCCATCGTCGCGGCGCCGTCGTGGACCTCACCGATCTTGTGCGTGATGCCCGTGTAGAACAGGATGCGCTCGGTGGTCGTGGTCTTGCCGGCATCGATGTGCGCCATGATGCCGATGTTGCGGACCTTGTTCAGGTCGGTGAGCACGTCCTGTGCCACAGGGTTCCTCCGAAAAAGTTGTAGGAGAGGTTGGCGTCCGTCCGGGCGTCGGGGTTCTTGACCGCCGACGCCCGGACGCTGCCGGTACTACCAGCGGTAGTGGGCGAAGGCCTTGTTCGACTCGGCCATCTTGTGGGTGTCCTCGCGGCGCTTGACCGCAGCACCCAGACCGTTCGAGGCGTCGAGGATCTCGTTCATGAGACGCTCGGTCATCGTCTTCTCACGGCGGGCCTTGGCGTACGAGGTGAGCCAGCGGAGCGCGAGCGTGTTCGCGCGGTGCGGCTTGACCTCGACGGGGACCTGGTAGGTCGAACCGCCGACGCGGCGGCTGCGAACCTCGAGGGTGGGGCGCACGTTGTCGAGCGCCTTCTTCAGGGTTGCGACGGCGTCCTGGCCGTTCTTCGCCGAGACGCCCTCGAGGGCGCCGTAGACGATGCGCTCAGCGAGACCCTTCTTGCCGTCCAGCAGGATCTTGTTGACGAGCTGGCTGACAACCGGGGCGCCGTACACCGGGTCGGCGACGACGGGGCGCTTGGGGGCTGGTCCTTTACGAGGCATTGATCTCAGCCCTTCTTCGCGCCGTAGCGGCTGCGCGCCTGCTTACGGTTCTTGACGGCCTGGGTGTCGAGCGCACCGCGGACGATCTTGTAGCGGACACCGGGGAGGTCCTTCACACGACCGCCACGGACGAGCACCATCGAGTGCTCCTGAAGGTTGTGGCCCTCGCCGGGGATGTAAGCGGTGACCTCGGTGCCGTTCGAGAGCTTGACACGAGCGACCTTGCGCAGTGCCGAGTTCGGCTTCTTCGGGGTGGTGGTGTACACGCGCGTGCACACGCCACGCTGCTGGGGGTTCGCCTTGAGTGCCGGCGCCTTGGTCTTGACGACCTTGGGCGTCCGGCCCTTGCGAACCAGCTGCTGAATAGTAGGCAACTACTGCTCCTGGTTCTTGTCTCGTATCTCCGGCCGGCGCTCTCCGCCGGCTTCCTCGTCCCATGACGAACGAGCAGGACACGGAATCGTGTCGCCGTTCGACTGCTTGCCGATCGCGCCTGTCAGGGCCGACCTGCAGCCAATGCCCGCTCGCGCGGCAGGTCCGCGAAGGCGGACGCATCTGGGACGGAAGTCGTCCGTTCCGGTGTGATGCGGACGGACATTTGGGCACGCCGTATGGCGCACACTCGGAAAATCGTACTCGGGGGAGTGCGCGAAATCAACCGAGGCCATGCGGGTCCGACCCGCGTGCACCCTGCGGGGGCGCCCCGTTTCGGTGCGAGCGATCGGCGTGCCGACTGACGGCGACGGCGCCGACGACAACAGCGAAACCGATGATCACTGTGCCGATGACGAACGGCCCCAGTGCGTAGCCGGCCGGGAACACGACGAGATCGGCGACGTTGCCGGTGATCATCGTGTAGCCGAATGATCCGACGAGCAGCATGACCAGGTACCCCAGGGCCGCGGCGACGAGCCCCGAGACGATCGGGTTGCCGCGACGGGCGCCTCCCGCGGTCGTGAAGAAGACGACCGCCGCGACGGACGTGACCATCGACGGCCCGAGGTATGGAGTCGCGTCAGGCTCCCGGATGGGGTCAACCCCACTGAACAGCGCCTCGAACCCGGTGACGGCGACAACGAGCGCGATGAAGAGCGACACCGCCATCACTGCGAGCAGCCACCGGGACATGCGGGCCACTGTAGTCCGCGCCGCTGCTCCGCAGCGCCGCTCCGCCGCCGCGCCGCTGGCGTCAGCCGTGCGCTGCAGCGGTCGCGGTCGCCGCCGGCACCGACGAGCCGCCGGTCGCGGCCGTCGTGCTGGCCCCGGTCACCGAGGTGGTGTCGATCACGTAGATGTACCCGCTCAGCGACCAGGACTGGGCGCCCGCACTGCTCGACGATCCGGATCCGGTGGTCTGCGACAGGGTGTCGATGAGGAACAGGCGCTGTCCGGACTGGATCGCCTTCACGAATGCCACGCCCTTGTCATAGGACGGCGCGTCGAACGCGATGGTGACAGAAATCAGATTGAAGTTGGCGGCCGTGATGGACGGATTCGTGTACGGAGCCGCTGCGGCCGGTGTCGCGGGTGCGGCGGGTGCTGCGGAGGCAGAAGCGGACGCCGACGCTGTGGGTGCGGGCGTCGCGGAGGTGCCGGACGCGGCTGACGAGGACGAGCCTCCGGAGGCGCCGGCGGGGGGCGCGTAGGCCTGGACGGTGCCGTACGTGATGGAAGAGATGGTGGTGCCGGCTGCGGCGTTCACCGTGTTGATCTCGCGGGTGAAGAGGTCGGTGCTCGCGGTCGTAGGAATTGACTGCTCGAGCGCCGCGAGCGCGGCCTGCGACTGCGGAAGCTGCTTGTAGTCCTGCTCCAACTGGACGAGGGCTGCCTGGTTCTGCGCATTCGTGGACTGGATGGAGGCGCGCTGCAAGTCATTCGCGGCAGTTGCCGAGAGCGCCGGCTGCACTCCGACGAACCAGGCCCCGGCGAGGACGACGACGGCTGCGACGATCGCGATGACGAGGGAGAGCGTGTGCTTGTTCATCGGGTCAGCCCTTCGTCTTGTATTTGTTGTCGAAGGCGTCGGCGTTGATGTCGAACGCGATGTGCGCCTGATAGGCGGTCGGTCCGCTCGAGGATGAGCCGCCGGTGATGGACGTGATGCTCAGGTTCGAGGCGCCGGTGATCTGCCCGAGTGCGGCGGTCCAGTCCGGCACCGCCGGGATCGAGGAGCTGCTCACCGTCAGGTCGATTGTCGCAACCCGCGCTTTGTCGAGCGGAGCCGCCGACTGGCCGAAGGCCGCGATGGGCGACGACGACGTGATGCTGATGTTCGTGATGGAGACGCCGGCCGGCAGTGCGGCTGCGATCCTGGTGAGATACGTCGACCAGTCGATCTCTTCGCCTCCGCCCACGCCCTGTGCGGCCTGGAGCAGCGCGACCTCTCGATGGAGCACACGGACGTTCGCGTACTGCACCTGCTGCTGCAGGATGGAGGTGCCCTGGTTCTCGTCGAGGCCGAGCTTCACGGCGGATTGCACAGCGCCGATGGTGGCGGCGCCAACACCGAGGCCGGCGATGACGACGACGACGATCACGCCGAGCCAGGCGCGTCGGGCGATTGCCCGGGCACGCCGCTCGACATGCACCTCGGTGGGGAGCAGATCGACGCGGGGTTCCCGGCCGACCAGCTGGAATTGCTGCGCCCGGGCTTGACGTGGCTGCTTGGGATTCTTGCCCGCCGACCCACGGCCGGCTCCGGGCGGCACCGGCGGCTGCGGCGGGATCGCGTCCTTCGAGCCGCGCGCCTTTTTCACGCGCGGGGCTGCCGCGGTGCGGCGCCGCTGGTCCTTGATGACCTTGGTCTCTACCTTGCTCATGCCGCCCTGCTTCCGATAGCGAGCCCGTAGGCCACGGCGATGGAGTCGCCTCGGGCGGCGAGCTCGTCGCGCTGAACCGACCGCGCCAGGGCTGCGCCGCTGAACGCCTGGCCGTGCATCACGGGGATTCGCGTGTATTCGGCAAGCGCGTCGGCGAACCCGGTGAGGCGAGCACCGCCTCCAGAGATGACGATCTGGGAGACCGGCTCGCCGTTGTGGGTGTTGACGAAGTAGTTGATGGTGTTGCGGAGGCTCGCCAGCAGCTCGTTGACGAGCTCGCGGCTGATCGCGACAGCCCGCGCATCGTCAGCGGTTTTCGCGCCGGTGCCGATGCCGAGGTAGCGCTTGACGGCCTCGGCCTCCTGCGGAGCGATGTCAAGGCGCGCACTCAGCGCCTTGGTGATGTCGCTGCCGCCGGTCGGGATGATGCGCACGAACTGGGGAAGCCCGTTGCGGGCGATGACGACGTTCGTCGTGTCGGCGCCGAGCTCGATGAGTGCGACCGTTCCGGGGATCTGCTGTCGTGTAACGAGGACTCGGCTGAGCGCGAACGGGATGAGGTCGACGCCGGCGGGGTTGAGCCCGGCCGACTGGACGGCCTTCACGTTCGCGAGGACGGCGTCTTTGATGGCTGCGATGAGCAGGCCGTGGACGACGGGGCCGTTCTCAGCCATGCTCTCGCCGGTGGGGTAGAAGTCGAGGATCGCGTCGATCACGGGGACGGGCAGCATGTCCTGCACCTGGAAGGGCAGCGATTCGCGGATCTGAGCGAGCGGCGCGCGCGGCACAGTGAGGTCGCGGGAGAGGACGCGCTGGTTTCCCATGCCGAGGACGACGTCACGGGATCGGAACCGCCCGATCGACCAGAGCTCTTTCAGTGCTCCGGCGACGGTGTTCGGTTCGAGGACCTCGCCACGGCTGACCGAGCCGGGGGGCGTCGGGACCTCCGCGAAGCGGACGACGGTCGGCTTGCCGCGGTCGGCGTCAGCGACTTCGACCGCTCGGATCGAGGTGCCCGCCAGGTCCACGCCGACGATGCTCTTGCCCATGGGACTGCTTTCCGTGATGAGCGCTGGTCAGGCCAGGCCGAGGGTTGCGAGGTAGGTGGTCCAGACGGCTGAGCCGACGAGGACGCCGATCCATGCGCCGATGAGCATGGATGGGCCGAACGGGATGCCACCGCGCCAGCTCGCGCGGCGGAGAAGCATGAGGACGAGCGCGAAGATACCGCCGACGAGAAATGCGCCGAAAGCACCCACTGCGAGGGGTCCCCATCCGAGGTACGCCAGCGCCAGGCCGAGGACACCGGCGAGTTTGACGTCGCCGAGACCCATTCCGCCCGGGACAGCGATGGCGAGGACCAGGTAGACCGCGCCGAGGATCGCGGCCCCGATGACCCCGCGGACGAAGGCACCCCAGTCGTCGGTGAGTGCGGACGCGACAGCGAGCAGGACGCCGATGACGACGTAGGACGGGTAGGTGATGGCGTTCGGCAATCGATGCGTGTCGACGTCGATCAGCGCCAGTGCGACGCTGATCGCCATCAGGTATAGGAATGCCACGAGCGTGACGAGCGCCGCGACGAGGCTCGTACCGCTGCCGGTCGGCCAGAACCGTACCGCGACCACGACGAACAGGAGGCCCGTCGCCAGTTCCACGAGCGGGTACCGCGACGAGATGGGTGCGTTGCAGTCACGACACTTGCCCCGGAGGACGAGCCACGACAGCACCGGGATGTTGTCGTAGCCGCGGATGTGCTGCCCGCACTTCGGGCATGCGCTCGGCGGCGCGACGATCGAGATGCCCGCTGGCACGCGGTAGACGACGACGTTGAGGAACGAGCCGATCAGGAGGCCGAACACGCCTCCCAGCGTGGCGATCACCGTTTCGATTCCGGCTGTCGCGATCATCGGCACACTCCCGCGGTCGTCAAGCAGTTGAGGGAGGCATCGTATGCGGGCTGCACCTCGACCTCGGTCGTGATTCCGTAGCTTGTGGAGACCGGCTGGAGGAACTTCGGCGGTGCAGTGACCTGCAGGCGATTGTCGTACGCGTAGTTCTTCGAGTACCCGGAATAGATGGAGCTGCCGCCGGTCGCGACCGGGCCACGCCAGTTCTGCGCGATCGATCCGACGACGGTGAGCGTTCCGAGCGCGCCATACCCCTGGACGTCGTAGTTCTGCACCCAGAACGTGCCAGCATTGCTCGCGACTGCCGCGTCGATGGTCCGGTTGCTTCCCGGGCTCTGTATGGGCGCGACGCCATTGCAGCCACTGCTGCCGGAGGGGTATACGCAGTACGTCGGGTTGTAGACCTCGACCGCGTTCTGGCCGACCAGGCCAAGGATGTCCTTCGTCGGGTCGTCATAGGTGATGTCGCCGGTCACCCAGACCGTGCCGGACGACGCGATGGTCATCGCGCCCCCGAAGCCGCCGCTCACGAACACGTCTCCGGTCGTGCAGTTGTAGACGGACGACGCGGGTGCTTGGTAGTAGCCCCCGTTGTTCAGCCACTCGTTCGAGGCGGGAAAGCCGACGCCGTTGCTGTAGTTGCTCGTGTTGCTGGTGCGGACAGCCCCACGGTTGGTGAAGCTGACCTGCGTGTTGCAGTACGTGTTTGCGTAGCCGGTGGGGAGAGACGACCCCCAGTAGTTGACGTTCGACGGGTTGTTGGTCTGCGGGACGTCTTGTACGTACATGAGATTCGTCGGGATGGTCGGGATGGTCGCGCCCGCCGCGCTCTGCAGGTCGCTGATCGCACCGCACTCCCCCTGTGCGCTCACGCTGTTCGCGCTCGAGGCGCTCACCGCGCCGGAAGTCGAGTTGACGGTGATCTGCGTGGCGCGCGTCCAGGGCGACCACACCGTCATCGTGCCATCGCCATTGAATCGGACTTTCGTCGGGCCGGTGTAGAGGCACCCGGGGCGCGGGACGATGCTCGGTTCGTCCGTTCGCGCCTCCTGGGCCATGTTGCTGTTGAGGGCGGGCATGTCCAGCGAGGGCGCGCTGACGGGATTGCCTCCGTTGAACCGGGACGACGTGCAGCCGCCTGGAGTCAGGACGTTGCCGTCGTGGTCTTCAACCTGGCCGTTGAAGGTCGCTCCGCACGAGGTGAAGTCGTCGTTCGTCCGAATCGGGCCGTTCAGCACGTCTCGGGTCGCAAACTGCACCGGCGTGCATTTGTTCGACGTGGAGCTCCACTGGTAGTCCACCGTGCAGTTCCCGCTGGGAATGATGTTGGGATCCGACGACTCGTAGTTTGTGAAGTAGAGGTAGTTGATGAAGCCGTCGCCCTTGAGATTGGCAACGAGGCTTCGGGTTGTCGAGCCACTCTTGCCGGTCACGCGCACCTTCAGAATCCCCTGGGACGAGAACTTCGAGTTGTCGACCTCGTAGTGGAACCATTCGTCAGTGGTGGCGGGTACGGCCACCCAGCCGGTGAACGCCGTGTTTCCGTTGTCTCCGGAGAAGGTCGACCCGCTGGTGCTACTGAAGTTCGCCGTTGAACCGGTGCTCCCGAATTGCTCGTAGCTGTTGTTGTTCGAGATCTTCGATTGGTAGTCCGCAAGGCCGGCATAGGCGGCGGCCATGGCGTTCTGGTAGTTGCGGTCGCTTGCTGACTTGACCGCCCCGGAGGTAGACAGCGCGAGCAGGCCCGCAACGACGGTCATCAGGACCGTGCCGAAGATGATCACGTTCGCGAGGACCATGCCGCGCTCGTCGTCCGCCGCGCGGTGGAAACGGCTCCAGAATCGTCGTGTCATGGGGAAGGACTCGCTGTCGTTGCGGAGTAGCCGACGTTGAAGAGGTACAGCGTGCTCTGGATGTGGGTATCGCCGGCAGTCCCCGCTGTGGTGGATCCCACCTCGAGGTTGACCTGCACCGCACGAATGAGACCGAGACCGGTGCCAGGCGACGCGAGCGCATTTCCGTTCGCGTCGAGGTAGGTGAAGAGCGATGTGCCGTCGCTGGTGGGTGAAGCGATCGGTCCGCCGAGGACCACCGTCCGGTCTGGTGCCGTCGTGTAACTGTTGAACGTGAAGTACCCGCCGGTCGAGCTCGCGATGTTCCAGATCTTCTCGACGAGATTGTTGGAACCGTCGAGCGTGTATTCGACCTGGACGGGTTGCGTGACCGTGCCGTTCGTCAGATTGACGTACGCGTAGAAGACGAGGTCGGTGGGCTTCGCGACTTCCACCGCGGCGACCGGGGACCCACCGCTCACGGGAAGGACGGTGGCCGCGTGCACGTACTGCGTCATCGCGTCCATCATGTTCGAGGCCTGCCGGATGCTCGTCTCGCTTGTCGAGTCGGTCTTCGCCGCTTTGGTGGATGCAATGAAAAAGCCGCCGACCGCGATGATGATGATGATCGACATGCTCATGGCCACCATGAGCTCGATGAGGGTCAGACCCCGCTCGTCTCGGTGAAACCGCCGCAGGAGGGGCCCGGTCATGAGGTCTGCCCCCGGGGGTCGAGCATGACCGTCCAACCCGTGAGCGAGGAACCGCTGACGGTGCCCGGGCTGACGGTGTTCACATTGGTTCCGCCCAGCACGCTGAGCACCGTGCCCGTCAGGCTCGTGGAGTACTGCAGTGACCACGTGCCGAATGGCAATGCAAAGGTCTCGTTGGCCGCCGTGATGCGCGGGAACCGCAGCGTCATACCCGCCGAACACCCGGGATCTCCAGAGTTCGACGCGGGGGTTGTGGTCGTCGCAACGAGCCACGAACCAACGCTGAGTCCCGAGACACTGAAAACGCCCATCATGATCGGGCTGGTTGTCACCGTCGTCTGCCCGGGGGATGTGCCGATCGGTGTCACGGGCGTGCCAACCTGCCCGGACGCATTCGGGACGGTCCATTGCGCCGGGTTCGGGCTGAGACAATTCGTTGAGCCGGGGTTCCCGTTGTACGTGCCCGCGTACATGGTGTAGCTCGGGAACGGGAAGACGGTCATCGACTCGCTCGTCGCCGAGGTGACAACGGTGTTCCCCCACGGCGTCATTGTCGAATACTGTCCGGTGGAGTAGAGCGTCGTCGGCATGCTGATCGGGAGGATCGCACCGCCCGATGCGTACGTGGTCGTGATCGTCGCCGCCTGGTCGTAGGTGAAGGACACGAATGTGCTTCCACCCGCGACGACGGTCTTCGACGGGATCGGTGCCGGCGGCGAGACCGCGGACTGCTTTGTATCGATGCCGCCTGGTGCAGTTGCGGTGACCGTGTAGGTACCGGGGTGAACGTTCGTCGCGATCGAGCACCCGGAGCTGTTCGTGACCGGAGGCTGTGTCGCGAGCGCCGCGCCGCCACCGCCACTCACGGGCGTGATCGCAATCGTGACGCCGGCGTTCCCGGTCCCCGCTGCATTCAGCACGGAGATCGTGATGGTGCCGTCACCGGGAATCGACACGGCGGATGGCGGCGCGATCGACGACGTCATCGTCGTCGACAAGGAGGCGCCGTGGCCACCTGACCACGACACCGTCTCAGCGACGTTCTTGTAGGCCAGCTCCGAGGAGCTCGATCCGCACGCGCTGAGGGTGCCGTCGCTCGAGACCCAGTTCGCCGACCGATTGACCGTGTATGTCACGCCTCCGACGAGCTTCGTGTAGGAGGTCGAGACCACGTTCTGGACGCCGGTCGCGGACAGCGCTGCGAGCTGCCGCATCTGGTCGATGTCCTGCGATGCCAGGGCGACAGCGGTCTCGCGACCCCGGCTCGACTGCGTCAGCTGCAACGCATTGGTAATGCCGTACGCGATGCCGATCGACATGATCGCGAACACCATCATGGCGACCATGACCTCGATGACCGTGAAGCCGGCCTCGCCCTCGCGGTGGTCGCGGGGCCGAAGGACGGTGCCAAGTCGACGGATCATGCTCACCTCCTCGGGTGGCTCGAGCGATGTTCGAACGTTCGACCCGAAGGGGCGGGGCGCTCACGATGGTGAGAACGCCCCGCCCCTCAGGTGCGTATGGGAAGGCTTAGCTGCAGGGTGTGGTCGTCACGCCGCTCGAGGCCGTCGCGTAGTAGGTGCCGCCGCCCACGCTGGTCCCAGTGATGCAGAACCCGGACGTCGCGCTCGTCGCGTACTTGAGTTCCTTGGTGTTCTGGCTAAAGGTCGCACCCGCGCCAGCCCAGTCAGCCGGGCTTGAGCCCGCAGAGGGCATCCCCGAAGCACCCGACGCTGCCGTCCAGTCGATCCCGCTCGGCAGACCGCCGTTCTGGGTCTGCAAGCTCACGACGGCGGTCTTGAGGTTCGCAACGTCGGACTGCGTGTTCGAGTTCTTCGCGTTGTTCTGAACACCGAGGTACACGGGGATTGCGATCGCGGCGAGGATGCCGATGATGATCACGACGACGAGGAGCTCGATCAGGGTGAATCCCTTTTCGGCATCCTCGGTCAGGTTCTGACGGCGAGCGTTGAGCTTGCCCATAAGACGGAAGTACATTTTCATTCCTTCGGGAAATGTGGTTTGGGGTGTGGGGGCTTGCTCGCCGCCGAGACCAAGCGTATTGGCACCCTTTTCTCGGCAGAATCCCGAGAACGGGGGTAATCCGGATAGCGAAATGCCCCCAGAACCGGGGGGTTTTGGGGGCAAACTACCCCCGCTCAGGGGGCATTTTCGCGACAGCTAGTGCTGTTGGATCGCCGAGGTGATATCGAAGATCGGCAGGTACAAAGCAACGATCATGCCGCCGACCACGACGCCCAGGAAGCTGATGAGCAGCGGCTCGATCAGCGAGGTGAGCGCCTCCGTCGTCGCCTCGACCTCGTCGTCGTAGAAGACCGCGATCTTTTCAAGCATGATCTCCATCGACCCGGCGTCCTCACCGACGGCGACCATTTGACTCACCATCTGCGGAAACACCGATTCGCGCTGCAGCGGGCCCGCGATCGACTCGCCTTTTCGCACGGACTCAGCAACCCGATCCAGTGCCTTCTGCACCACAAAGTTATTCGAGACTTCACCCACGATCTGCAGCGCCTGCAGAATCGGCACGCCGGCGCCGATCATGTTCGAGAAGTTTCGTGCGAATCGGGCGATCACGATCTTCCGATTGAGCTGCCCGAAGATCGGCACTTTCAATTTCAACGGGTCGAGAAATCCTCGGACCCGGTCGGTGTTCTTATTTGATCGATACCAGAGCCAGCCGACGAAGATCCCGACGGCAAGCACCGGCCCGATATACACCATCGCGTGCGACAGATCGACGAGGAGCTGCGTCGGCAGCGGGAGTTTGCTGCCGAGGGAGGCAAACATCTTCGCGAAGATCGGCACGATGAAGATGAGCATCACCACGACGCTCACCAGCGACATGATGAGCACCACCACCGGATAGGTCATGGCCGACTTCACGGTCGAGCGGAGCTTGTGCTCCTTCTCGAAGTTCGTCGCAATCGAGTCCATCGCCTTATCGAGGAACCCACCCGCCTCGCCGGCGCGAATCATGTTGATCATGATCGGCGGGAAGTCCACGGGGAACTGGGCCACAGCCTCCGAGAAGGAGACGCCCCGTTCGACGTCGTCGCGGACCTTCCCGAGGATCTCCTTCAGCTTCTTCGACTCGGTCTGGTCGGCCAGGATCGACAGCGCCCGCAGCAGGGACAGCCCCGACGACAGCATCGTCGACGCCTGCCGCGCCATGATCGCCAGGTCCTTCAGGCTCGCGCGTTTCTCGAACCCGGGGATGTGGATCTCAGTCTGGAGCCCGGTTCCCGCCTTCGCCTCAGACAGCGAGATCGGCGAGACGCCCATCGTGCGGAGGCGCGCAACGGCAGCGCCCTCGCTGGCTGCGTCGAGCCTCCCTTTGACGACCTTGCCGGCCGTGTCGCGGCCGCGGTAGTCGAATGCGAGTGACATCAGTACCCTCCGGAGAACTTGTCGCCGAAATCGATGCCCGAGGCGGCGATGGCCGCGGCCGAGTGGTCGGACGGTGACTCGACGCGTTGGACCAGGCGGTCGAACCCTTCGGCGTCGTGCACCTTCTCCATCGCGGCACGTCGGGTGATTGTGCCCGTGTTCACCAGGTCGGCGAGATCCTGGTCCATGGTGTGCATTCCGAGATCGCGACCGGCCTGCATCGCGGACGTGATCTGATAGGTCTTGCCCTCGCGGATCAGGTTCCCGATCGCGGGCGTCGTCACCATGATCTCGGTCGCGACGGTCCGGCCGATGCCGCTCGCCTTCGGCACCAGCGTCTGACAGACGACACCCTGCAGCGTCGATGCGAGCTGCGTGCGGATCTGGCCCTGCTGGTGCGGCGGGAACACGTCGATCACACGGTCGATCGTCCCCGGCGCGCTCTGCGTGTGCAGGGTCGCGAACACCAGGTGGCCGGTCTCCGCGGCAGTCAGCGCGACCGAGATCGTCTCGAGGTCACGGAGCTCACCGATGAGGATGACGTCCGGGTCCTGCCGGAGCACATGCTTCAGTGCGTTCGCGAACGAGTGCGTGTCGGCGCCGACCTCGCGCTGATTGATGATCGCGCGCTTGTGATCGTGCATGAACTCGATCGGGTCCTCGACCGTGACGATGTGGTCGGCGCGCGTCTCGTTGACGAGGTCGATGAGCGCAGCGAGTGTCGTCGACTTCCCGGACCCCGTCGGGCCGGTCACGAGCACGAGTCCACGCGGCAGCTTCGCGAAGTCACCCACGTGGTCGGGGATACCGAGCTGCTGGAGCGTCTTGATCTTGGTCGGGATGATGCGGAACGCGGCTCCCCAGTTGCCGCGCTGCTGGTAGTAGTTCACGCGGAACCGGGCATCCTCCGACAGCGAGTACGCGAAGTCGAGCTCCTGCTCGTGGTCGAATTGGCCGGCCTGCTCGACGGTGAGCAGCGTCTTCAACGCGGCGATCACCTTGTTGCGCGACCACGGGCCTCCCGGCACCGCAGGGCGAAGCGCACCATCCACACGGACCGTCGGCGGCGCGTCAGCCGTCACGTGGAGGTCGGATGCGCCCTGGTAGATCACCTGCGAGAGCGCGAGGATCAGGTCGGGGTCGGCGACCTCGCGGGCGTGACGCGTGTACGCGATGTCGGAGCCGAGCGCCGTGCCTGGCACCGCGGGCGACACCGGCGCGGCCGGTGCTGGCGCCGGGGCGGGGTACGCAGCGGGAGGCGCGACGGGCTCCGCGTAGGTCGGTGCGGTGAGCGGGGCCTCCAGATCGTAGACGGGCGCAGCGGCGGGGGCGGCGTATGCGGACTGCGCCGCTGCGCGCGCCGCCCGACGCGACCCGATCTCGGTGCCCGGCGCACCGGGATGCCAGCCCGCGACCGGCTCGTCGCCGATGTTCGAGAGGTCGTACACGTCGCTCATCAGTTCGTCTTCCTGTCGTTCCCCGGGTTCCGGCCCGCGCTCACGCGACCACGCGGAGGATCTCGTCGACGCTCGTCATGCCGAGCTTGACCTTTTCCCACCCGTCCTGACGCAGCGTGAGCATGCCCTGCTCCTGCGCCACACGGCCGATCTCAGCGCTCGATGCGCGTGCCACGGCGAGGCGTTCGATCTCCTCGGACACCGTCATCACCTCGTGCAATGCGATGCGGCCCCGGTAGCCGGTGTTGGAGCACACCGAGCAGCCGACGGGCGCGAACACCTCGGGCACGAACGGGTCGCGGTCGGTCACGAATCCGAGCGACCGCAGCTGGTCCTCGTTCTGCGTCGACGGCGACTTGCACCGGTCGCACAGCTTGCGCGCGAGACGTTGCGCGACCACGCAGTCGAGCGCGGACCCGACGAGGAACGGCTCGATGTCCATCTCCGTGAGCCGCGTGATCGCGGACGGCGCGTCGTTCGTGTGCAGCGTCGAGAGGACAAGGTGGCCGGTGAGCGACGCTTCGATCGCGATCTGTGCGGTCTCGTGGTCGCGGATCTCACCGAGCAGGACCACGTCCGGGTCGGAGCGGAGGATGCTCCGCAGCGCCGAGGCGAACGTCAAGCCCGCCTTCGGATTGACCTGCACCTGGTTGACGCCCGCCATCCGGTACTCGACCGGGTCCTCGACGGTGATCACGTTGATCTCCGGCTTCGAGACCGCGTTCAGCGTCGTGTAGAGCGTCGTCGACTTGCCGGACCCGGTCGGTCCGGTGACGAGGATCATGCCGTACGGCTTCGAGTAGGCCCGCTGGTACGCGTCGAAGTTCCGGTCGAGGAGGTTCAGGTCCTTCAGCGTCATCGACGTGTTCGTGTTGTCGAGGATTCGCATGACGACCTTCTCGCCCCACACCGTCGGCAGGGTTGCGACGCGGAGGTCGATCTGGCGGCCGCCGTGCCGCACCGACATCCGACCGTCCTGCGGCTTGCGCCGCTCCGCGATGTCGATGTCGCTCATGATCTTGAGCCGCGAGATCACGCCGTTCTGGATGTTCTTCGGCGCCGGCGTCATCTCGTGGAGCACACCGTCGATGCGGTACCGCACCCGCACCTCGTGCTCAGCCGGCTCGATGTGGATGTCGGAGGCGTGGTCCTGAATCGCCTGCGAGACGAGCAGGTTCACGAACCGGACGATCGGCACGTCATCGATCGAGCTCGAGCCGATATCGACGGTCTCTTCAGCGGCCCCCGCGCCCTCTTCCTCAAGGGAGGTGGTCAGGTCGTTCAGCTCGTCGTCCGCACGCAGGTATCGGTCGAGCGCCGCGGCGAGGTCGCGCTCCTCCACCTGCAGCGGCTTGATGATCCGTCCGGAGGCGGTGCGCGCGTCGTCGAGTGCGAGCACGTTCGCCGGGTTCACCATGGCGAGCACGAGCGCCTCGCCCTCGAAACCGACACCGAGCACGCCATGACGGCGGCACAGCGCTGCCGGCAGCATCGAGACGGCTGTCCCGTCCACGGGGTAGTCGGTGAGCGGCACGACTTTCGAGTTGTTCGACGCCGCCCGGGCAGTCACGAACTGCGACTCGCTGACGACGCCCTGCTCGACGAGGGCCCGGATGGCGCGCTCGTCGACGTCTTCGTCGCCGGTGAGCGTGTCGAGATGCTCGATCGGCAGCGCGCCATTGAGAATGAGGATCTCCGACAGGGTTGCCACGCGCCCTCACCTCCACGGTCTCTGCGTCCCGCGTCGGGGCGCGACGCGGCTGACGGATGCGGGTCAACGCTAAGCCGAGGGGCAATCAGGGAAGCAGTCCCAGAATGAGGGACGAATCGCGCACCTGGTGTCCGTGCTGCACCGATCGGGCGCGGGCCTCTCGACGTGACCGTCGCCGGTGACGGAAGATAAGCCATGGACATCACGAGCGTGACGATCGCACTTCCCGTCACCGACCTCGAAGCGAGCTGCCTCTGGTACGGCGCGGTGTTCGAACGCGCCGAGCCGGACCTCGAACCGTCCAACGGCGTCGCAGAGTACGAGGTCGCCGGGATCTGGATCCAGCTGTACGAGGATCCGCACGCCGACGACAACCCGGTCACCGTCCGTTTCGGCGTCGACGACGTCGCCGCGCAGCGCGCACGGATCGCCGCGCTCGGGATCGACGTGGGGCCGATCGAACACGTTCCGGGCGAGGTCGACGAGTTCGACGTGCGCGACCCCGACGGGAACGTCCTCGGCCTCTATTCGCTCGTCGACGAGGGCGGTCCGAGCACCGGCCGCGATTCCGGCGCCGGTCGCGCGGGCACCAGCTGACCCGGACGGCGCCTCCAATCCCGGCGACGGCCCGCGTGCCGATCGGGAGGCTCCCCCTGGTCCGGCGCGACGCCTGCAACAACGGGAAACGGCCCCCGCACCGCGTGGTGCGAGGGCCGTTTCCGTTGGTCGTCTGACAGGAGTCAGTCGGCTCAGCTGTAGGTGCCGGGCGTGAAGTCGTCCGACGAGAAGCTGTCGAAGTCGACGAAGCTCAGGTCGGCGTCCGAGAACGACGAGTCGTCCGCGAAGATGCGGTTCGGGTAGCGCTCCGCCTTCGCCTCCTCCGTCGCGTTCACGTCCACGTTGCGGTACCGGCTGAGGCCCGTCCCCGCGGGGATGAGCTTTCCGATGATGACGTTCTCCTTGAGGCCGACGAGCTGGTCCTGCTTGCCCTCCATGGCCGCCTGCGTGAGCACGCGGGTGGTCTCCTGGAAGGATGCGGCGGACAGCCACGATTCGGTCGCAAGCGACGCCTTCGTGATACCCATGACCTCCTGGCGAGCCGAGGCGGTCTTGCGACCCTCCTGCAGCGCCGCGCGGTTGATCTCGTTGTACCGCGAGCGGTCCACGAGCTCACCGGGCAGGAGGTCCGTGTCACCGTGGTCGACCACGGTCACCTTGCGGAGCATCTGACGAACGATGACCTCGATGTGCTTGTCGTGGATCGGCACACCCTGCGAGCGGTAGACATCCTGCACACCACCCACGAGGTGCTTCTGCACCTCGCGGACACCCTTGACGCGAAGGACTTCCTTCGGGTCGACGGTGCCGGCGATGAACTGCTCACCGAGCTCCACATGCTGGCCGTCCTCGATGAGGAGGGTCGCACGCTTCAGGACCGGGTAGATGAACGGCTCGTCGCCGTTATCCGGGGTGAGGATGATCCGACGCTGCTTGTCGGTGTCCTCGATCACGACGCGGCCTGCGGCCTCCGCGATCGGGGATGCACCCTTCGGGGTGCGGGCCTCGAACAGCTCGGTCACACGGGGCAGACCCTGCGTGATGTCGTCAGCCGACGCCGAACCGCCGGTGTGGAAGGTACGCATCGTCAGCTGGGTTCCGGGCTCACCGATGGACTGGGCGGCGATGATGCCGACTGCCTCTCCGATGTCGACGAGGTTGCCCGTGGCGAGCGAGCGCCCGTAGCACTTCGCGCAGACACCGACGCTCGACTCACAGGTGAGCACCGAACGGACCTTGATGGACTCGATGCCGGCGGCGACCAGGCGGTCGATCAGCACGTCACCGACGTCCTCACCGGCCTCGGCGAGGACGGTGCCCTGCGCGTCGACGACAGGCGTCGCCAGCGTGCGGGAGTACACCGTGTTCTCGACCGATGCGTCGCGGGTCAGCTTGCCGTCCGCGTCGACGAACGCGATCGGCAGCTCGAGGCCACGCGAGGTGCCGCAGTCGTCCTCACGGATGATGACGTCCTGCGAGACGTCCACGAGACGACGGGTCAGGTAGCCCGAGTCCGCGGTCCGGAGTGCGGTGTCCGCGAGACCCTTTCGAGCACCGTGCGTCGCGATGAAGTACTCCGCGACCGTCAGGCCCTCCCGGTAGGAGTTGATGATCGGTCGGGCGATGATCTCACCCTTCGGGTTGTTCACGAGGCCACGCATACCGGCGATGTTGCGGACCTGGAGCCAGTTACCACGAGCACCCGACGACACCATGCGGTTGATGGTGTTGTCCTTCGGGAAGTTGTCGCGCATCTCCTGCGCGATCTCGTTCGTGGCCTCGGTCCAGATCTTGATCAGGTCGGCACGACGCTCGTGGTCCGTGATCAGACCCTTGTCGTACTCGCTCTGCACCTTCGCGGCCTGCGCCTCGTAGCCGGCGATGATCTCCGCCTTGCGCGGCGGGGTCACGACGTCGGACAGCGCCACCGTGACGCCCGAGCGGGTGCCCCAGTAGAAGCCGGCGTCCTTGATCCGGTCGAGCGCCGCAGCGGTCTCGGTCTTGGAGTACCGCTCCGCCAGGTCGTTGACGATCGAGGACAGCGTGCCCTTGTCGGCGACCTTCTGCACGTACGGGTAGTCCGCCGGCAGGGTCTCGTTGAAGAGCGCACGACCAAGGGTCGTCTCGACGATGAACGGCTGCCCGGCCACGAAGCCCTCGGGCTCCTCGCCCTCGGCGAAGTGGAGGTCCGTCATGCGGATCTTCACCAGCGCGTTGAGGTGCAGCGTGCCCTGGTCCTTCGCGAGGATCGCCTCGGCGACCGACGAGAACGCACGGCCTTCGCCCTCGGCGCCCTCGCGGACCGTCGTGAGGTGGTGCAGACCGATGATCATGTCCTGTGCGGGCAGGGTCACCGGGCGGCCGTCGGACGGCTTCAGGATGTTGTTCGAGGCGAGCATCAGGATGCGAGCCTCGGCCTGGGCCTCCACCGACAGCGGCAGGTGCACGGCCATCTGGTCACCGTCGAAGTCCGCGTTGAACGCGGCGCACACGAGCGGGTGCAGCTGGATCGCCTTGCCCTCGACGAGCTGCGGCTCGAACGCCTGGATGCCCAGACGGTGCAACGTCGGTGCGCGGTTCAGCAGCACGGGGCGCTCGCGGATGATCTCCTCGAGCACGTCCCACACCTGCGGGCGCGAACGCTCGACCATGCGCTTGGCGGACTTGATGTTCTGCGCGTGCGACAGGTCGATGAGGCGCTTGATCACGAACGGCTTGAAGAGCTCGAGCGCCATCTGCTTCGGCAGACCGCACTGGTGCAGCTTCAGCTGCGGGCCGACGATGATGACCGAACGGCCCGAGTAGTCGACGCGCTTACCGAGCAGGTTCTGACGGAACCGACCCTGCTTTCCCTTGAGCATGTCGCTCAGGGACTTCAGGGCACGGTTGCCGGTGCCGGTGACCGGACGACCACGGCGACCGTTGTCGAACAACGCGTCCACGGCCTCCTGGAGCATCCGCTTCTCGTTGTTGACGATGATCTCCGGTGCGCCGAGGTCGAGCAGACGACGGAGGCGGTTGTTCCGGTTGATCACGCGGCGGTACAGGTCGTTCAGGTCGCTCGTCGCGAACCGGCCACCGTCGAGCTGCACCATCGGGCGGAGCTCCGGCGGGATCACCGGGACCACGTCGAGAACCATCGCAGCCGGCGAGTTGCCGGTCTGCAGGAACGAGTTCACGACACGGAGTCGCTTGATCGCGCGGATCTTCTTCTGGCCCTTGCCCTCCGCGATCTGCAGGTGCAGCGCGTCGGACTCAGCCGCGAGGTCGAACGCCTCGAGGCGGAGCTTGATGGCCTCGGCGCCCATGTAGGCGTCGAAGTAGATGCCGTAGCGGTCCTGGAGCTCGTGGAAGACGGCGTCCTCCGGCTTGAGGTCGCCCACCTTGAGGTTGCGGAAGTCCTCCCACACGCGCTCGAGGCGGTTGATGTCCTCGTCGAACGACTTGCGGACCTGGGACATCTCCTTCTCGGCGGTGTCCTTCGTGCGGCGCTTCTGGTCGGACTTGGCGCCCTCCTCCTCAAGCGCGGCGAGGTCGTCCTCGAGCTTCTTGAGGCGGTCGGCGACGATCGAGTCGCGCTGGTTCTCGAGATTCTTGATCTCGAGGCGCAGCTCGTTCTCGAGGCCGGGCATGTCGGCGTGACGGCCCTCCTCGTCGATGTCGATGATCATGTACGCCGCGAAGTAGATGACCTTCTCGAGGTCCTTCGGGGCCATGTCGAGCAGGTACCCGAGGCGCGACGGGACGCCCTTGAAGTACCAGATGTGCGTGACCGGAGCGGCGAGCTCGATGTGGCCCATGCGCTCACGGCGCACGGACGACTTCGTGACCTCGACACCGCAGCGCTCACAGACGATGCCCTTGAACCGGACGCGCTTGTACTTGCCGCAGGCGCACTCCCAGTCGCGGGACGGCCCGAAGATCTGCTCACCGAACAGACCGTCCTTCTCGGGCTTCAGGGTGCGGTAGTTGATCGTCTCCGGCTTCTTGACCTCGCCGTACGACCACTGGCGGATGTCATCGGCCGTGGCGAGGCCGATCCGCAGTGCATCAAAGGAAGTTGCTTCGAGCAATGTTCTTCTCTCTTGCTGAAATGACGTCGATGTACGGGCGGGATCAGATGTCGTCGATCGTGGACGACTCGAACCGCGAGGAGATGTTGATGCCGAGCTCTTCGGCGGCACGGAAGACCTCGTCGTCCGTGTCGCGGAGGCTGACCGTCTGACCGTCGGCCGAGAGGACCTCGACGTTCAGGCAGAGCGACTGCATCTCCTTCATGAGGACCTTGAAGCTCTCCGGGATGCCGGGCTCCTGGATGTTCTCGCCCTTGACGATCGCCTCGTAGACCTTCACGCGGCCGAGGATGTCGTCGGACTTGATCGTCAGGAGCTCCTGGAGGGCGTACGCGGCGCCGTAGGCCTCGAGGGCCCACACCTCCATCTCACCGAAGCGCTGTCCACCGAACTGCGCCTTCCCACCGAGCGGCTGCTGGGTGATCATCGAGTACGGACCGGTCGAGCGGGCGTGGATCTTGTCGTCGACCAGGTGGTGCAGCTTCAGGATGTACATGTAGCCGACCGACACGGGCTCGGGGAACGGTTCGCCGGAGCGGCCGTCGAAGAGCTGCGCCTTGCCGGAGGATCCGATGAGCCGCTCGCCGTCGCGGTTCGGGAGGGTCGAGTCGAGGAGACCCTCGATCTCGCGCTCCGCCGCGCCGTCGAACACCGGGGTCGCGACCTTCGTGCCGGGAGCCGCGCTGTGCGCCGCCTCCGGGAGGTTCGCGGCCCAGTCCTGGATGCCCTCGACGTTCCAGCCCTGCTTCGCAAGCCATCCGAGGTGGATCTCGAGGACCTGGCCGAAGTTCATGCGACCGGGGACGCCCAGCGGGTTCAGGACGATGTCGACCGGGGTGCCATCCGCGAGGAACGGCATGTCCTCGACCGGCAGGATCGTCGAGATGACGCCCTTGTTGCCGTGACGACCGGCGAGCTTGTCACCGGCGGTGATCTTCCGCTTCTGGGCGATGTACACGACCACGCGCTGGTTCACACCGGAACCGAGCTCGTCGTCGCCGTCCTGCGCGTCGAACACCTTGACGCCGATGATCGTGCCCTCTTCACCGTGCGGCACCTTGAGCGAGGTGTCGCGGACTTCGCGCGACTTCTCGTTGAAGATGGCGCGGAGCAGGCGCTCCTCGGCGGAGAGCTCGGTCTCACCCTTCGGTGTGACCTTGCCGACGAGGATGTCGCCGGGGCGAACCTCGGCGCCGATGCGGATGATGCCGCGCTCGTCGAGGTCGGCCAGGAGGTCCGGGCTGACGTTCGGCAGGTCGCGGGTGATCTCTTCCTTGCCCAGCTTCGTGTCGCGGGCGTCGACCTCGTACTCCTCGATGTGGATCGAGGAGAGCGTGTCGTCCTTCACGAGGTTCTGCGACAGGATCATCGCGTCCTCGTAGTTGTACCCCTCCCACGGCATGAACGCGACGAGCAGGTTCTTGCCGAGCGCGAGCTCGCCGTTCTCGGTGGCGGGACCGTCGGCGATGACCTCGCCGACCTCGATCCGGTCGCCGGCGTTGACGATCACGCGGTGGTTGTAGCTGGTGCCCTGGTTCGAGCGGTCGAACTTGCGCAGGTAGTAGGTCTGCGTGCCGCCCTCGTCGAGCTGCACGGTGACCGCGTCGGCGGAGACCTCTGCCACCACACCCGCGGCGTCGGCGGTGACCACGTCACCGGCGTCGATCGCGGTGTACCCCTCCATGCCGGTGCCGACGAGCGGCGACTCGGAACGGAGGAGCGGCACGGCCTGGCGCTGCATGTTCGCACCCATGAGTGCGCGGTTCGCGTCATCGTGCTCGAGGAACGGGATGAGCGACGTCGCGACGGAGACCATCTGGCGCGGCGAGACGTCCATGTAGTCGACCTCGGCCTTGTCGACGAGCTCGACCTCGCCGCCCTTGATCCGGACGAGCACCTTATCGTCGGCGAAGCGGAAGTCGTCGGTGAGCGGGGCGTTCGCCTGCGCAACGACGTAGTCGTCCTCTTCGGAGGCGGTGAGGTAGTCGATCTGCGTCGTCACCTGGCCGTCGACCACGCGACGGTACGGCGTCTCGATGAACCCGAACGAGTTGATCCGCGCGAACGAGGCGAGCGAGCCGATCAGACCGATGTTCGGGCCTTCCGGGGTCTCGATCGGGCACATGCGGCCGTAGTGCGACGGGTGGACGTCGCGGACCTCGACACCGGCACGCTCACGGGACAGACCACCAGGGCCGAGCGCCGAAAGACGACGCTTGTGCGTCAGACCGGCGAGCGGGTTGTTCTGGTCCATGAACTGGGACAGCTGCGATGTTCCGAAGAACTCCTTGATCGCGGCCACGACGGGACGCACGTTGATCAGGGTCTGCGGGGTGATCGCCTCGATGTCCTGCGTGGTCATGCGCTCGCGGACGACGCGCTCCATGCGGGACAGACCGGTGCGCACCTGGTTCTGGATGAGCTCGCCGACCGCGCGAATACGACGGTTGCCGAAGTGGTCGATGTCATCGACGTCGAGGCGGAGCTCGACCGGCTTGCCGTCGCGGACACCGTTGATGGTGGTGCGCTCGGCGTGCAGCGAGACCAGGTACTTGATCGTGGCGACGATGTCCTGGACCGTGAGCACGGAGTCGGACAGGGGCGCGTCGATGCCGAGCTTGCGGTTGATCTTGTAGCGACCGACCTTCGCGAGGTCGTAGCGCTTCGGGTTGAAGTAGAAGTTGTCGAGGAGTGCACGCGCGGCCTCGGCGGCGACCTGCTCGCCCGGACGGAGCTTGCGGTAGATGTCCTTGAGCGCCTCTTCCTTGGTGAGGATGGCGTCCTTTTCAAGAGTGGACTCGATGGAGGCGAAGCCCTGGAACTCGTCGAGGATCTCCTCGCTCGTCAGGCCGAGCGCCTTGAGGAAGACGGTGACGGACTGCTTGCGCTTGCGGTCGATGCGCACGCCCACCTGGTCGCGCTTGTCGATCTCGAACTCGAGCCAGGCACCACGCGACGGGATGACGCGTGCGGAGTAGATGTCCTTATCGGAGGTCTTCTCCTGGGCGCGCTCGAAGTACACGCCCGGCGAACGGACGAGCTGCGAGACGACGACGCGCTCGGTGCCGTTGATGATGAACGTGCCGCGCTCGGTCATGAGCGGGAAGTCGCCCATGAACACGGTCTGGGTCTTGATCTCACCCGTCATGTGGTTCATGAACTCGGCGTTCACGTAGAGCGGCGCCGCGTAGGTCTTGCCGCGCTCCTTGCACTCGTCGATCGAGTACTTGGGGTCTTCGAGCTCCGGTGCGGTGAACGAGAGCTGCATCGTCTCGCCGAGGTCCTCGATCGGAGAGATCTCTTCGAAGATCTCGTCGAGGCCCGAGTGGAGGGCGATGTCCGTCCGGCCCTGCTCCTGGGCCTCGGCGAGCCGAGCCTTCCAGGCGTCGTTGCCGACGAGCCAGTCGAAGCTCTCCGTCTGGAGGGCGAGCAGATCCGGAACCGTGAGGGTGTCCTTGATCTTGGCGAACGAGAGACGCTGGTGTGCGCGTCCGTTCTTGGGGGTGTTGGTGGATGCGTTGGGCGCAGCAGCCAAGGGTTTGACCTCCGGTAGGCCCCGCGGGGCCGATACTGACGGACAGTATGTAGGTGGATGATTGATCGCTCACCGAACCCGGATTGACTCTCCTGCGGCGCTCCTTCGACGAGCACGGGCACATGGCTGTCCGGCGGGGGACGGTGCGAAACCTGCCTGTGGGTTACGTGCTGTCAGCGGAGCGCTGTGGGATGGTCAGGTGAGCGAAGCCCCCGCCGCGATATGCGGGAGGCTCACCAGGGCACGCACTGCTCGACGCCGCTCGCGACGAACAGGTTCCGGTGGAACGCGTTCGCGACGATCACGTTGGGCAAGAGCGCTGCGTCGACCGCAATATGACGACACGAATGCCAGGGAGCGCGAACATTCATCATAGGTCGCGGTTCGGCTGCTGTCCAGTCTCCGCTTGACCTTATTCTCCGGATGCGTGTATAAGCGCACGGATGGCGTCCTCCGGGTGCGCAACCCGCACGAAGACGCTCCTCCCACGGTCGTCGAACAGGTGCAGGCCCGCGCCGTCGGAGAGCATCAGCACCCGATGGGATCCGGGGCCCCACGGCCCGAGATGCGGCGCGCCGAGGCCCGCCGAGTCCGCGACCCGGGCGGTCACGATCCGGTCGAGCGCGATGCGTCGAGACGGGAACGGTCGGATGTGCACCACGACCGCATCGGCGTGCACGGTCAGGCCGGTGCGCGCGGTCACGAGCACGACGCCGCAGACAACCGCAGCCAGCGCCGGCAACAGGAGGGAGACCTCCGGTGCGCTCCGCGGCCACGCGACGATCGCGGCGGTCAGAAGCGCCCCGGCCAGGATCAGCAAGGCGCCGATTGCGCGCATCCAGGCAGGGACGGTCTCGCGCTCGTCGAACGCGACACCGCGCGCCCCAGCCTGAACTGTGGGGCGCGCGGTATCGAGCGCGATGGTCGTGGTCGTCATGACCGCGCCACGTTACTGTTTCGTTATCGAAGTTTCCTGATTGTTCATCTTCGATTTGCTCAGCGATCACCCGCGTGTGCAGCTGCCGCGTGTGCGGCGGTCAGATGTTGACCGAGGACATGTCGGGGTAGCGGTCCCCCGCTGCCGGCTGCAGCGCGTCGAGTGCGGCGAGCTGATCGGCGGTCAGCACGAGCGAGTCCGCGGCGAGGTTCTCCTCAAGGCGCTCGATCCGCTTCGTTCCGGGAATCGGCGCCAGGTCATCGCCCTTCGACAGCACCCACGCGATCGCGACCTGCGCCGGCGTCGCGTCGGCCTCCTTCGCGATGCGTTCGACCTCATCGACGATCGCCAGGTTCGCGCGGAAGTTCTCGTCGCTGAATCGGGGGTTCGCTCGGCGGAAGTCCTCGGAGTCGAATTGAGCCGGGTCGCGGTACTTCCCGGTGAGGAATCCGCGGCCGAGCGGCGAGTACGGCACGAAGCCGATGCCGAGCTCGCGGACGGCGGGGAGCACAGCCTCCTCGGGGTCACGGGTCCACAGGGAGTACTCGGTCTGGACAGCGGTGACCGGGTGCACGGCGTGCGCGGCGCGAATCCGGTCGGGGGCCGCCTCCGACAGGCCGTAGTGGAGGATCTTGCCCTCCTCGATGAGCTTCTTGAACACGCCCGCCGTCTCTTCGATCGGGGTGTTCGGGTCCGGGCGGTGCTGGTAGTAGAGGTCGATCCGGTCCGTGCCGAGTCGCTCCAGCGAGCCTTCGACCGCCGCGCGGATGTTCGCGGCGCTGCCGTCGATGCCGCGCTCGCCCGCGTTCGGGCCGATGTGGCGGTAGGTGCCGCCCTTCGTCGCGATGACCACGTCGTCGCGGTGGTCACGGAGCGCCGCGCCGACAAGCCGCTCGTTCGTGTATGGGCCGTACATCTCTGCTGTGTCGAAGAAGGTCACGCCGAGTTCGACGGCGCGGTGGATCGTCGCGGTCGACGCATCGTCGTCCTCGTTGATCCCGGAGTAGAAGGCACTCATCCCCATGCAGCCGAGGCCGATACGGGAGACGTCGAGTGTTCCGAGCTTCACATGTCGCATGGCTCGGACGGTACGCCCGCTGCTTGAGGACATGCCGGGCTTCAGGGCATACCGGGTTCAGTGCGTGCCGGCTTCACGACATACCGGGCTTCAGGGCATACCGGGCCCGCGGAGAACGCGGGCCACCGCCTCGGCGCGGCTGCCGACCCCGAGCTTGCCGAACACCTGGTTCACGTAGCTCTTCACGGTCGGGACGGTGAGGAACAGCTCCGTCGCGATCTGGCCGTTCGTCCGGCCGTCCGCGATGAGCGCGAGCACCTCCGCTTCCCGCGGGGTGAGCTGCGGGAAACGCTCCTGCACGGACGGCTGCGCCGTCGGAGCGGGAGGCTCGGCTCCCCCCTGCGCGTCCGATACGCCCCCGAGATTGGCGACGAGCCGAGCGCCGACACTCGCGTCCACCGTGGTCTGCCCCTGCGCGACGGCGCGGATCGCGGTGGCGATCTCGCCGCGCCCGGCATCCTTCGTCAAGTACCCGCGTGCGCCGGCACGGAGCGCGCCGATGATCGACCGGTCGTCGGCGAAGGTCGTGAGGACGAGCACCGCGATGTCGGGGTGCTCGTCCAGGATGCGTTCCGTCGCCGTGGTGCCGTCGACCCCGGGCATGTTGAGGTCCATGAGCACGACGTGCGGGTGAACACGGTCGACCAGCGCGATCGCCTGCTCGCCGTCGGAGGCTTCACCCACGACGAGCAGGTCGGGCACGAGACCCAGCACGGTCACCAGGCCGTCGCGGACGATTGCCTGGTCGTCGACGACCAGCACGCGAATCGCCGTCATCCGGCGCGGCCTTCCAGCGCTTGCGACCCACGGTCGGAGGGCGCCGGGTCGGAGGACGACGCCAGATCAGAGGGCACCGCTAGACCGGAGGGCACCGCCGGGTCGGAGGACGACGCCCCCGGCTCGCCCGCGGGCACGTGCATGGCGACGACGAACTCGCCCTCCGATTCCTCCGCCTCGATCGTGGCCGCCGTGCCGAGCTCGGCGAAGCGCTCACGCATGCCGACGATGCCGTTGCCGTCCGCACGAAGCGGGTTCGCGATCACCACGTCCACCGCATCCCCGTCCACGATGACGGAGAGCGACACGGGCGTTCCCGGCGCGTGTTTGCGGGCGTTGGTGAGGGCCTCCCTGGCGACGGCGACGACAGCGGCCGCATGGGCGTCATCGACACCGGGGAGGCTCGGATCTCCGTCCACGGCGATGGCTCCGCCGAAACCGCGGTGCGCGTCGATGAGGCTCCGCAGCGACTCCGGCACGACGGCGACCTCGACCGATGCCCGCGCGAGCTGGTCCGACTGCGCTGCCTCGGCGCTGCGTGCCAGTGCCGGTGCGCCTGCTGGCCCGTCCTGATCGGTGGGGAAGGCGTCGTCGCGCAGGGTTCGAACCGCACGCCGCGCCTCCGCGAGACCGTCCGCGGCGAGCGTCCGCGCCTGGGCCGCACGGTCGCGAGCCTGGTCGATCTGCCCGTCATCGAGCAGCGCCTCGACCGCGTCGAGCTGCAGCACGAGGCCACCGAGGCTGTGCGCGAGGACATCGTGGATGTCCCGCGCTGCCCGCGAGCGCTCGGCGAGGAGCGCGGTCCGCTCAGCCTGCCGCTCGGCCTCGCGTTCGCGGGCCTGCCCGTCGCGGAACTGCCGGCGGCTGATGCCGATCAGGATGCCGAGCAGGACACCGCCAACGTCGCCGAGCACGTTCGAGCCGCTGATGCCGACAACGGCTCCGATCGTGCCGAAGATCGCACTCGCCCCGAGGCCCGCGAGTACGCCGGCCCAGATCGGAAGGCCGGGATCGGTGACGAGCACGATGATGCCGAGGATCACCGGGACGATCAGAATGCTGTCCGTCAGCGGCGTGACGATGGCCCCAGCGATCACCATCGTCGCCGCCGCCGCGCGGAGCAGTGCTCGGGTTCCGGGAACGGCGCGGACGATCCATCCAGCCAGCGCGAGAGCCGACAGCGCCCAGACGATCGGCGCATGCCCATGGCGAACGCCGAGCGTGATCGCCCAGTACGCGACGACGAGGATCCCGACGAGGTTCAGCGCTCGCGAGAACCACGACGCGCCGCCGGGAGCGACGGCGCGTCGTGGATCGTGGTCCCGCAAGGTCACGGTGCAATCATGCCCTGATGCGTCGTTCGCGCGGGAGGCGCTGGTCCATGACGAAGGCGCGTGCAGCCCGGTTGATGGCCAGGACCAGAAGAATCGATCCCCCCGAGGCCGCAAGATGTGCGCCGTTCATGCCGGCCAGCACGTCGATCCCGACGCGGGTGGCGATGAGCACGATCCAGAGGGCAGCGCCCCAGCCGCCCGTGCGCGCCTGGACGGACCGACCCCGTTGGTCGGGCTGCGGCGCGATCCGGTAGGTGGTGAGGAACCCCATGCCGAGCCCGACCGCGATGCCGACGATGGCTTCGAGTGCGAAGAATCCGATGTCGGCGGGGCCGACAGCCATATGCGTGCCGGCGAGCTCGACAAGTCCGATGATTCCGAGGATGACCGGGAGTCGCCAGATCCGGGCGGGGTCGACGTACCGCCAGGTCAGCTGCCGGAACGCGAGCACGCCGACGATGATGAGTCCGAGCGCGATATCCGCGGCCGACTGCAGGTTCATGATGCACCTTTCGATCACTGGGCCGAGGTCTCAGCCGATGTCCTCCACAATCGCGGAGCCGCGGATCGGTCAACACCACCCCTGGGTGGGGAACGGGGTGGTGATCGGGTGGAGAAGGATGGCCGTATGGAGGATGCAATTCGCGTCGGGGCCGGGTTCGCTGCGATCGAGCCGGATCGTCATCGGCCCGGGTCGTTCACGCTGGTGGTCGACGGCACGCCGCAGTCGCACGTGGATCTCGACGATCCGACCAACCTGACATTCGAGTACATCCGTCGCATCGGCCACGTGATCGATCTGCTGCCGCCTGGTCCGATCACCGCGCTCCACCTCGGGGCCGGCGCGCTGACACTTCCCCGATACGTTGCAGCAACGCGTCCGGGATCCCGTCAGCAGGTGATCGAGCTCGAACGGGGGCTCGTCGACCTGGTCCGCGAGCAGCTGCCGCTCCCCCGCGCTGCCTCGATCCGAGTCCGGTACGGCGATGCACGAGCCGCACTCGAGCAGCTCCCGGCGGGGTTGCATGCCAGCGCGGATCTCATCGTGGTCGACGTCTTCAGCGGCGCACGCACACCCGCGCACGTCACCAGCGTGGAGTTCTATCGGGCAGTCGCCGGGTTCCTCGCTCCGGGCGGGGTGCTCGCCATCAATGTCGCCGATGGGGCGGGGCTCGCCTTTGCACGGAGCCAGGTGTCCACCGTCGGCGCGGTGTGGCCGTCTGTCGCGGCAGTCGCCGACACCGGGATGCTCAGGGGTCGCCGCTTCGGCAACATCGTCGTGCTGGCGTCGGGCTCCGAACTTCCGCTCGACGCCATGCCGCGACTGTTCGCGTCCGACCCCCTGCCCAGCAAGGTGGTGCACGGCGACGAGCTGATCGCGTTCGCGGCCGGAGCGCCCATCGTGACCGATGCGACCGCGATCGGATCGCCCGAGCCGAATCGGTCGATCTTCGGCTGATCCGGCGCACGGCCTGCCAGGATGGTGGCACCACAAGGCCGACGATGACCGCTGAGATCGGGGATCTGATGAGCAACGACGAACCACGCTGGGGGGAGCGAGCTCCGGAACCGCACGACGCCGACGGCGCATCGGCCGCCGAGGATTCGACTGCGCACGCAGCCTCGGCCGATGAGGACCTCGCCACGCAACGGTTCGACCAGCTGGACCCGGCGACGCAACGCATCGATCACGTCGATCCGGCCACGCAACGGATCGACCGCACGACCCCTCCGGCAGCGCCCGAGCCCCGGTACGGCGAGCGCATCACGCCCGACGGGCCCGCCTCGGATGCCCCGGCGGATGACCAACCAACCACGGCGTTCCCAAGCGCCAGCGCTGCCGGCTGGGGGTCGGATCGCGAAGCGTCACCGGAGACCGCACGGTGGAGCCCGCCCGGTCCACCTAGCCAATACGGCCAGCGGCCGTACGGCGATCAGCAGGCGCCGTACAACGGCCAGGGCCAGCAGCCGTACGGCGAGCAACCCACCTACGGGCAGCGACCGACGTACGGGCAGCAGCCCTCCGCGCAGCAGCCGTACACGCAGCAACCCACCCAGCCGCACCAGCCGTGGTCGACCCCCGGCGCGACGGGTGCTCCGGGGTACGCCGCGGCGCCCGCTGCCGCTCCGGGTCCAGCGTGGGGTGAGCGGGTCGAGCGCCGCCGCAAGCGGGGCACCGTCGGTGCGATCGCGTTCATCGTCGCACTCGTCGCACTCGTCGCGGCGGTCGTCGCCGGGTATCTCTACGGGCAGACGTTCGGGCATCTCCCTGCGTTCCGTCAGATCGTGATCGCCGGCCAGCACGGGGGCCTGACCCCGACCCAACAGCAGCAGTTGAACCAGGAGCTCTCACGGGAGCTCCGCAGCGATCCCACCCTGCTGACTCCGCTCCTCTGGGCCTCACTGCTCTCACTGCTCGGCACCGTGACAGGCCTGTGGGCGATCATCCAGGGCATCGTTGCAGCGGCGACGGGTCGTGGCCGCGGACTGGGCATTTTCGGGATCGTGATCGGTGTGATCGCCCCGATCATCCTGGTCATCCTGGTGTCCGTGATGATCGCAGGGGCGGCAGCCGGCTCCTGAGCCCGGCCTCGCGCCGGCTCCTGCGCGCGATCCGCGTCCGGCTCGTGCGGCGGTCCGCGTCCGGGCGGCTGATCGCCGGATGGCGGGGCTGTCCGCGAACGGCGCGCTCAGCCCCCGTTCGGGGCGCGCGCGGTTACCCTCAGTACCGATGTGCGCTGCTCCGATCGACCCCACTGACCCACGCCCGGACACTCGTTCCGACCGAACCGGGTCCGAGCAGGCGCACGATCCCGGCTTCGCGCCCATCAGCCTCCGCCCGGCCATCGACGTCGCCGAGGTGCAGGAGCAGCTCCGCGCGCTCGGGCAGACGCGCAGCACTACCGCGATGGCGGAGCGGACCGAACTGCTCCGTCTGCTCGGACGTCTCGACGAGGCGCTGACTGTCGCGGAAGAGACCTACCGATTGGTGATGTTCACAGGCGATCGCGCGGACCTCGTCGCGGCCCGGGTGCGTCGGGCGCACGTGCTCCACGATCTCGGTCGCTACGAACGCGCCGCGGCCGAAGCCGCACTCGCGCGGGATACGGCGACGATCGAGGAATGGTCGGAGCTGGAGGGCGCAGCCGCGGAGATCGAGGGGTGGTCGTTGTACGAGCTCGCTCGGTTCGCCGAAGCACGCGCGGCACTGAGCCGCGCCTACGACGCTTTCCGAGCCGCCGGCGCGCCGCAGGAACGGACACAGGCGCTCCGTGAGGCGATCGACGCGTCGATGCGCGCCTCCATGACGCAGCCGCACGCCGCGCCGGACGAGCGTGCAGATCCGGTGCGTGCCGCGGCAACACGCGTCGACCGCCCGCGATGAGCGAACTCGCGGCGGTTCGCGCCCAGGCCGAGGCGCTGATCGCCGTGCACCTTCCCGCGGACACCTGGACGTTCGGCTTCGACAATGCGCGTACGCGTGCCGGGCAGTGTGACTTCGGCCGGCACCGCATCACGGTCAGCCGCCACCTCGCCGCCCGAGCGGACGCGAATGCGCTCGAGCAGGTCGTGCTCCACGAGATCGCGCACGCCCTCGTTGGAGCGGCCGCGGGGCACGGCCCGTCCTGGCGATCGACGGCCCGTCAGCTTGGATATCGCGGCGACCGCCTCCACGACGGGCCCATCGCCGACGACCTCGCACCGTGGGTCGGTCGCTGTCCCTCCGGTCACGAGCACGTGCGCTACCGTCGCCCGACGCGACCCACCTCGTGCGCGCGATGCGCACGCCGATACGATCCAGCGAACGCGATCCAGTGGGAGCGCCGGACGCCGGACCGGACCCCCTCGGCAGTTCGCTGACGCACTAGCCTGATCGAATGCGCACCGGGCAGGACATCAGGACCGATGCCGGTGGCGCATGGTTCTTCGATGCAGGTCGCGTGTGCCTCGACTTCGCGCACACCGGAGGGTTCGACGACGATCCACTCGGCGTTCGTCCCCGGGCGCATCTCGGCGAGCTGCTCGCGTCGCCCGCCGATCTCGACGAGTGGCTCAGCGCCCATACGCGACCGGTCGACGTCGGCGCGACGGATCGGGAGCTGACGGACGCGCGCGCCCTTCGGGCTGCGATCGCGCGGCTGGCCGTCGTCGCGGCGCCGCCGCCCGCGCCGCACGCTTCCGGCGGCAGAGCTGACAACCAACCGGCCGCGGCGGAAGCCCTCCATCGAGTCTCGCCGGACGACGTCGACACCGTGAACCTGTTCGCGGCACTTCCCGACGTGCCACCGGTCCTGTCGGGAGGTCGGCGACGCGCCGGAACTGGACGCGTTCGGCTCGCCCAGGCGCTGTCCACCGTCGCGCGCGACGCGGTCGCGCTCTTCGACGAGATCGGCCTCGGCGCCACCGCTGACGGCTCGGGCGGCCTCCGCGCAACCAGGGCGCGTCTCGGCCGATGCAGCGCGGATGACTGCGGTCTCGTGTTCTACGACGCATCCCGCGGCGGTACCCGCCGGTGGTGCGCGATGCAGCGATGCGGCAACCGCGCGAAGGTCCGCGCGCACCGCGAGCGCGCCGACCGCTGACGGGCCGGCCAGGACCCCGCTGAACCGCTCAGCGCACATCGTCACGGGCTCGAAACCTGCGCCTGGCATGCTGGATCGATGACGACCACGGCCGCTCGGCGCTCTCGGATCGCCGGGCTGACCGCGCTCGGTCCGGCGTTCGTCGCCGCCATCGCCTACGTGGATCCCGGCAATGTCGCGGCGAACCTCACCGCCGGGGCGAAGTACGGCTACTCGCTCGTCTGGGCAGTCGTCGCGGCGAACGGGTGCGCCGTCCTCGTGCAGTACCTGTCGGCAAAGCTCGGCATCGTCACGGGCAAGTCGTTGCCGGAGCTCATCGGCATCAGCCTCGGGCCGGTACCCCGCGTGCTGTTCTGGCTCCAGGCGGAGATCGTGGCTGCGGCGACCGATGTCGCCGAGGTGATCGGCGGGGCGCTCGCGTTGCAACTGCTGTTCGGGGTTCCGCCGGTTATCGGCGGACTCATCACGGGCGTCGTGTCGATGATCGTCCTCACGGCACAGAACCGTCGAGGCGGTCGCGCGATCGAGGGGGTCATCACCGGGCTGCTCGCTGTGCTCACGGTCGGGTTCTGCGCGGGTCTGTTCGTCGCCGGGCCGAACCCGCTCAGCGTGCTGGGCGGAATCGTGCCGCGATTCCAGGACTCCGGCGCGGTCCTCCTGTCCGCATCGATCCTCGGCGCGACCGTGATGCCGCACGCGATCTATCTGCACTCGGCGCTCAGCCGAGACCACCACGGTCGGGTCGAGCCCGGGCCCGCGCAGGACGGGGTGCTTCGCGCCACGCGCTGGGACGTCGGCCTGGCGCTGCTCGTGGCCGGGACCGTCAACGTGGCGATGCTCGTGATCGCGGCTGCGAGCCTCGGCGGCGCACACGGCACGGGCACCATCACGGGGGCCGAGCACGCCCTGCGCGTGCATCTCGGTGCGGGCGTGGCAGTGCTGTTCGCCATCGGGCTCCTGGCGTCGGGGCTGGCCTCGACATCCGTCGGGTCGATGGCCGGTGCCGAGATCATGCACGGCCTGCTCCGGAAGCGGGTGCCCATGATCGTGCGCCGCGCGGTGACGCTCGCGCCGGCGATCGTGCTGCTCGCCATCGGCACCGATCCGACGGCGCTGTTGGTGAACAGTCAGGTCGTCCTGAGCTTCGGGATCGGGTTCGCACTCGTCCCGCTGGTCGTCTACACCTCGCGTGCCCGGCTGATGGGCGATGCGCGCAACACACGCGTGACGGCGACGATCGCCTGGGTGATCGCCGCCGTCATCATCGCGTTGAACGTGGCCCTGCTGGTCCTTGCGGTCAGTCCGTGACCTGGACTTCCTTCCAGAAGGCGACGTAGTTGCTGTAGTCCTTTCCGACACGGTCGAAGGAGGTCGGCAGGGGCTCCGGGTAGGACCATGCGCGGTCCGGGAACTGCTTGCCGTCGACGGTGATCGTGAAGTACTGCGTGTCGCCCTTCCACGGGCAGCGGTACGGGGTGGGGCTCTTCTCGAGCAGCTCGGTCTTGACGCTCGACGGTGGGAAGTACCAGTTGCCCTCGATGCTGATGAGGTCTTCCTTGGGCGCTTCGGCGATGACGGTTCCGTTGACCACGGCCTTCATGGTGCACTCCTCTGGTGATCCGACGGGCGCGCAGGTCGCGGGCCCGTCATCAGTGAACGCGTCAGTCCTGAGCGGTGTTCCCGCGTCCGGCTGGCCGCCCTCGACCGATGGCTGCATCGACGAGGTCTCGGCGTCCCGCAGCGTCGAGTGCGGCCGCTGACTCAGAGGCGCTGACGAGGTGCTTGGCCGCGCCGCGCAGCCCGGACCAGACCGCGGCGGCCGCTGCAGCCTCCGGAGCGGTGTGATCGATGCCCGCGCGGACGAGCGCGTCGATGACCGCGCCTGCAGCGAGCTGGTCCTCGACCGCGTAGCCGCCATGGTGGCCGGCGGCGACCACCGCGACGACGCATCGGTCCCCTCGCTCGGCCTGGAGGCGCATCACCCGATCCACGACCACGGTTCCGTCCGTCAGTCCGACCGCGAGCACCTCGGTGGGTTCGGCCGATCCGATGCTGGACGGGTCCGGCTCGGGCGCCACGGCGCCGGATGGATCAGGCAGCACGTCGACCCAGACGAGCAGGTGCGCGTCGGTCGCGACGCGTGTCGCACCCGCGGCACCCCACGCGAATCGCACCTGATATCGGGCTTGCGCGGCACCAGGTCGGCCGGTCGAATCCATCTGCACGATGCGACGGTAGCGGGTTCCATCGACCCGATTCGCCAGTCGCGGCGGATCCGCACAGGGTCCGATCGATCGTCGAAGCAGGCGCGGACGCGCCACTACGATCGGAGCATGGGGATCGGGCCGCTCTCGTCACTCGTCGGTGATCGGATCGCACTCGAAGCACTCGAGGCCGGGCATGCGGACGACCTCCGCCTGGCCGTCGACGACGGTCAGCTCTGGCGAATCTGGTACACGAACGTTCCGGCGCCCGATGGCGTGGACGCGGAGATCGAGCGCCTCCGGGCGGCGGCGCAGGCCGGAACGGTGATCCCGTTCGCGGTGCGGGACCGTCCGACGGGCAGGGTCGTCGGCGCGACCTCCTTCCTCAACATCGATCGGCTGAATCGCCGGGTCGAGATCGGCGGCACGTACCTCGCGCAATCGGCGCAGCGGTCCGGGGTGAACACCGAGATGAAACTCCTCATGCTCGCGCACGCGTTCGACACCTGGGATTGCATCGCGGTCGAGTTCCGAACCCACTGGCACAACCGGCAGTCGCGGGCCGCGATCGAGCGGCTCGGCGCGAAGCAGGACGGCGTCCTGCGGAACCACCGGCTCGGACCGGACGGTTCGCGGCGGGACACCGTCGTCTACTCGATCCTGGACAGCGAGTGGCCCACGGTTCGCCTCGCGCTGCGCGAGCAGTTGCGGCTCCACGATCGGCGCGCCGGAGCGCGCCACAGCGGTCGTCACGCCTGACCGCGTACCGTCGGCTGCATGCCTCATGTCGGACTCCGGATCGAGCTCGACGCGCCCGTCGAGACCGTTCGCGATGCGCTTGCCGATCCTCGGGTGATGGTCGCGGTCACCACGCCGCTCCTCATGTACCGGTCGCGCGCAGCGACTGGATTCCCGCGCCGTTGGACGGACGGCGAGCCGCATCCGATCACTGCACGGGTGTTCGGTGTGCTCCCCGCCGGCGACTCGCACGTAAATATCAACCGGTTCACGCTGCATGGAGTGCCCGTGCAGCGTGACAACGGTGGCGGCACGAGCGGTGTGTTCGGCCGAATGGACATGCAGCACCGCATGGCGGCAAGTCCGCTCCCTGGAGGCCGCACGCTGCTGCGTGACCGCCTCGACTACTCGATGTCGCCTCGGCTGCTCGCATACGCCATGTGGCCGGGCCTGTGGGTGACATGGCAGTGGCGAGCCGCGCGGATGCGCGCGCTTGCGCCGACGTGGGGCGCGCGCGACCGGACCGACGAGCGGTGAGCGGGATGGGCCTCCCGGCCGCGGCACGCACCGCGATCGACGTCGCTGACTGGCGGCGCCGCACATTCGACTGCTACCGGTCCGTGCGCGCTGCGGCGGATCCCGCGGCGGCGCATGCGCTGTGGCAAACCTCTCGCGACACCATGTTCCGCGAGCACCCGGCGAGTCCGTTGCTCGACGAGGACCGCGAACGCTTCAGCGCTCTGCCGGTCGCCGACTACGACCCGGCCTGGCGGTTCGTGCTCCCCGTCCTGGAGGCTCCTCCCGCACACCTCGACGTTCCCACCGGCACCGACGGGATCGTCGCATTCGACCGGGTCGGCATGGTGCGGATCCCGGACGTCGGGACACTCGACGTGTGGTGGCACGCCGGGTACGGAGGCGGCCTGTTCGTCCCGGTGAAGGACGCATCCGCGGGCACCGCAGGGGGCACCTACGGCGGTGGTCGGTACCTGCTCGACACGATCAAGGGTGCCGACCTCGGTTCCAGTGACGGTTCGATCGTCATCGACTGCAATTTTGCGTACAACCCGTCGTGCGCATACGACCCGGCATGGGCCTGTCCGTTGGCGCCACCAGGGAATACGGTTGCTGTACCGATCCCGGTCGGCGAGCGATACCCGCACGCCACGGAGCGCGAAGCCTGACGGAGGGAACCATGCCAGCGCAGCTCGTTGCGATCGACGCCGACGGTCGTATCCCCCCGTACGAGCAGGTGCGATCGCAGATCGCCGCGCAGATCACCGCCGGCTATCTAGTGGACGGCACGCGCCTCCCGAGCGTGCGCGGGCTCGCGGCCGATCTCCGGCTCGCTCCGGGAACGGTCGCAAAAGCGTATGCGCTCCTCGAAGAGGCCGGCCTCGTCACCACCGCACGGGGCGGCGGCACGCGCGTCGTCCGCCCCGCCGACACCTCTCCGGAGGCTGCAGCCGCGATCCGCGCGCTCGTCACCGCTGCGGTCACCGCCGGCATGTCCGCGGACCAAACGATTGCCGCGCTCCGAGACGCCTGGCCGACGCCGGAATCCTGAGGCGCTAGACTGACTGCACTCGAGGCGCCCGTCGCCTCGTGCGTCGTACGGACGCCCCCGATCTTCCCGGCCTCCAGCCCGAGCAAGCGCATCAGCCTGCAGAGGCCCGGCCGATACGGTTCGAGCGCGCATTCCCTCTCCCAGCGGATGCGCGCGGCTCTCTGCGGCGACATCGTGCACCGGTCCTGGTCGCACGTCCCGCTTGCGCGTCCTCGGCGCGCCAATGAAAGGCCCTCGTGACCTCCAGCACCATGCTGCCCGAATCCCCGACCACCGACGCCGCAACCGGCGGCGCACCGTCGTTCGCCGCCCTCGGCGTTCCCGAGCCGATCGTCGCCCTGCTCGCCGCTGAGGGGAAGTCCGACGCGTTCCCGATCCAGGCCGACACCCTGCCGGACTCCCTCTCGGGTCGCGACGTCCTCGGCCGCGGACGGACCGGCTCCGGCAAGACGATCGCGTTCGCGATCCCGCTCGTCGCGCGGCTCGCGGCTGCGCCACGGAAGCGCCGCGCCGGCCGCCCGCGTGCGCTTGTCCTTGCGCCGACCCGCGAGCTCGCCACCCAGATCGACGCAACCCTCGCGCCGCTCGCCGAATCGATGGGTCTCCGCACCACGACCGTGTTCGGCGGGGTGTCCCAGGGGCGCCAGGTCGAGGCGCTGAGCCGCGGCGTCGACATCGTCGTCGCCTGCCCCGGTCGTCTCGCCGACCTCATGCAGCAGGGCCACGTGCACCTCGACGGTATCGAGGCGACCGTGCTCGACGAGGCCGACCACATGGCGGACATGGGCTTCCTGCCCGGTGTCACGAAGATCATGCAGGCGACCCCGGAGCAGGGCCAGCGGCTGCTGTTCAGCGCAACGCTCGACAACGGCGTGGACAAGCTGGTCGCCCGATTCCTGCACAACCCGGTGCTGCACTCCGTCGACGACGAGACGTCTCCCGTGGAGGCGATGACGCACCACCTGTTCGAGGTTCCCGACGCCGACGCGAAGAAGGACATCGTCCGCGCGCTCGCCTCCGGCACGGGCCGCCGCATCCTCTTCATGCGGACCAAGCACCACGCGAAGCGGCTCGCGAAGCAGCTGAGCGCCTCCGGTATCCCGGCCGTCGACCTGCAGGGCAATCTGTCCCAGCCGCAGCGTGAGCGGAACCTCGCACGGTTCTCCTCCGGGGAGGCAGTGGTCCTGGTGGCCACGGACGTCGCGGCCCGCGGCGTGCACGTCGACGGCGTCGAGCTCGTCGTCCACGTCGATCCGCCCACGGAGCACAAGGCGTATCTGCACCGCTCCGGGCGTACCGCGCGTGCCGGATCGTCCGGCGATGTGGTCACCGTGGTGACGCCCGAGCAGCGTCGCGAGGTCGTTCAGATGATGAAACGCGCCGCCATCGCCGCATCCCCGCAGCAGGTGACCGCCACCGCGGATGCGGTGGTCGCCTTGGTCGGCGAGGTCGCTGCGCCACGGTACCTGGCAGAGCCGGCACCCCAGCAGCAGGGCGCCCCACGGAGCGCCGGACGGCAGCGCACTCGCTCCGGCAGCACCGAGGCGCGGCGCGCTGAGCCGCAGAGCCGTTCCGGCCAGGGCGGTCGCCGATCCGGCGGCACCGAGACGCAGACCAGTGGCGACGAGCGCCGCGGGTCGGGGCGCCGCCGAGGCCGTGGACGCGGACAGGCGTCGACGGGGAGCACTGGCGGGCGTCCAGCCCGCGCGTCCGGCGGCGGCTCGACCCTCGCCTACTCGTCCGACTTCAGCGAGGTGAAGGGCGACCGCACGCCGACGCGCGCTCGACGGAACGGGCCGCGCCGCGCCTCCCGGCCCGCGGGCAGCGCGCGCGACTGATCCCGCGCTACAGGCCGGCTTCCTCGGCGGCGCTGACCGCGTTCGGTCCGCCGAGGAAGTCGACGCCCTGAACGTGGAGGGCGCTGAGCTCGCTGATCGTGGCAGCCGACAGGCTGGACGGATCGGTGAGCAGCACCGGCGCTGAGAACGCGGCAGCGACGGGGCCGCCGGACAGTGCATCCGGGAAGTTGTACGCGGTGGCCACGAATGCCGCCGTCGCCCCGCTCGGGAAACCGTTCTGCGCGATCGCGACGGAGGTTCCGATCCGGTCGCTGCCCGACCATCGCTCCACGTTGTTGACGGTCTCGCCCGCCGGCAGGTACGCGGCGAGATCGCTGGCAAGCGTTCCGTTGACCGCGTTCACTCCGCCGAGGATCACGATGTGGCTCGGTTTCAGCGTCGTCAACGCGCTCCGCACGGAATCGGTCAGGTCGGTGGGCTGCACGAGCAGGATCGGCCCCGGGCGGTAGGTGCCGCCGGCGACGGCTGCTCCGGCGAGCGCGTCGGGATAGTTGTAGCCGGTCGCGACGTACACCGTGCCTCCGGTCCCGAACGCACCCGACGTCGCGATGAGCGCCGATGTCTGCGACCGATCGCTCCCCGCGATGCGGGACACGGTGGCGTAGAAGCCGAGCTGACTGACGACGGTGTCACTGACCGCGTTCGGACCACCGAGCACGACGATCGAGCGCGGCTGCAGCTGGGTCAGCTCCGCTCTCGTTGCGTCCGGAAGCGTGTTCGGATCGGTGAGGAGGATCGGCGCCCCGGTGTGGCCCGCCGCCGCCGCTCCGGCGAGCGCGTCCGGGTAGTTCCCGCGGGTCGCAACGTAGACGACCGGGACCGTCCCGCGCTGGGGCGCATCGCCGTTGGAGTCGATGGCCGCCGACGGTGTGAAGCCGCCGGCCGCGAGATTCGCTGCCGTCGCATAGGCATCCGCGCCGGAGAAGCGGCCGACCGAGATCCCGCTCGGCGTCTCGAGCGCCTGCAGCTCACTCTCGGTCCCGTTGAAGACGTCCTGATCGGGTCCCGAATTGGTGCCCGGCGCCCACTGCCAGAACGTCCAGGTCGAGAACCCGGATGGCATCAGTGGCGAGTTCGTCGTCGTCGTCGGGTAGTACGCCACGTACAGGCGGTCGTGGGGGAACGCGGTGCTGTCGCCCGTGCACTCGTGCCAGAAGTTCTGGTTCGTGTAGATGAGCGGTTGCACTCCGGTCTTCGCGACGACCGTGGCGACCCACCCCTGTATCCAGCTCACCATGTCGGCGTTGGTGAGCCCCCAGCAGTCGCCACCCTCCTTTGACGGAACCGTCGCAACCTCCATGTCGAGGACCGGAGGCAGCGACGGCGCGGCGGAACCGAACTGCGGGGTGTGATCGAGGAAGAACCGCGCCTGGGTCGGACCGGACGAGTAGTAGGGCAGCGCGTAGTGATAGGTGGCGACGGCGAGGCCGGCGGCGGTCGCCGCGGCGAACTGCGAGGCGGAGAGCGAGTTGACGCTGCCCTCCACGTTGCCGGACGCGGGCGAGGTGCCGGGCGTGCCCTCGGTCGCCTTGATGAACGCGAACTTGTCGCCGGATGCAGCGGCGCCCGCGAAGTCGAAGTTCTGCTGGCTCGAACTCACGTCGATTCCGGGCAGACCGCTCGGAGCGGTCACCGCCGCGGGCACCACGGACCCAGCTGCGCTTCGCCCGGAGGGCGCGACGGATGGGGTCGTTCGCAGGGTCGCGCCCATCGAGTGGTTCGCCGTCGCGTTCTGCTGGGCGGCGCTGGAGCCTCCGGTGGACGGGTCGGTGACCGCATTCGCGGCTGGAGCGGCGGTGATGAGCAGCATCGTCGCGAGCGCTGCAACCCCCGTCGTTCGCAGCATTCCGAGCACAGGACGACGCATGGTTCCCCCAGATCAGCGGCGGGTCGTTCCCCCCGACGAACTGATCCTATGGGCATCCCGCGTCAAATCGAGCCCGCCTCGAAATAATCCTGAGGACACGAGCCGGCACGCAGCGTAGGTTGCACGAGTCGAGGGCGTCATTCCCTCGGCGCAGCCGACGAAGGGAGTCGCCTATGAGTGCCTCGGACGACATGAAGAACACGAGCGAGAAGCTCGTTGGCAAAGGCAAGGAAGCCGTCGGAGACGCGACCGGCAACGACCGACTGAAGGCCGAAGGGAAGACCGATCAGGCCTCAGCCTCGGTGAAGCAGGGCGCCGCTGACGTGAAGGACGCCGCGAAGGGCGTCGCCGACAGCTTCAAGGACTGAATTCACGAGGAAAGCCCAGCGCACGCTGGTGCTGCGAGCCCCCGGTCCCGCCTGTCGCGGCCGGGGGTTCGTCGTGTCGCTGCTTACGCGAGCGCTCCGACTGACGCGAGTCCGGCGCGCAGGAGGCTCCCCCGGCCTCCCTCCATCTCATTCGAGACGGCTTCGCTTGCGGCTTCGAGCGGGCTCATCCAGGTGAGTTCGAGCGCGTCCTGGCGCGGCTCGCACGTTCCGGTGACCGGGACGACGTACGCGAGCGAGATCGCATGTTGCCGTTCGTCGGTGAACACTGAGGCCCCCGGCAGCGGGAAGTACTCGGCCACGGTGAACGGCGTCGGGCTCGTCGGCAGCTGCGGGAACGCCATCGGACCGAGGTCCTTCTCGAGGTGACGGAACAGCGCGCTCCGAACGGATTCGCCGTACATGACGCGTCCGGAGACCAGCGTTCGGGCGATTCCGCCGCTCGGTGCGACGCGAAGCAGCACGCCGACCTCGGTCACGACACCGAGCCCGTCGGTTCGGACCGGGATCGCCTCCACGTAGCAGATCGGCAGGCGACGCCGGATCTGTGCGAGCTCCTCGTCGGAGAGCCAGCCGGAGTCGGGGTCTGGGGTGCGAAGCGACGCCATGCACCGTTCTTACCAGGCCCCGACTCGTTCGCGGACCAAGCCGCGCTCGCAAGCGGCGTCAGTCGGCGAGGATCTGCAGCAGGTCCTTTCGGAGCTGATCGATCTTCTCCGCAGCGGCACGGGCCTGCGCGTCGGTCGCAGACGTCCGGTACATCGGGACGAGCCCGGCGCACCGGCGCAGCGCTTCCACGAGTGCGCGGTGGCCGTCGGACACGTCCGAGCCGGTGTCCCACGCCCGGCCGATCTCGTCCGCCTGCGCCTCCACTTCAGCGCGGCCAGCATCGGTCAGCGAGTACACACTCCTGCCGTCCTCGCCGGCTGCGGCGATGAGCCCCTCGTCGACGAGCTGCTGCAGCGTCGGATACACCGAACCGGGGCTCGGGCGCCAGGCGCCGTTTGTCCGCTCCGCGATCGCCTTGATCAGCGCGTAGCCGTTCGCCGGCCCGTCCGCGAGGAGGCTGAGGATCGCGAGGCGCACGTCGCCGCGGCGCGCGCGACGCCCTTCTCGTCCGAAGCCGAATCCCGGACCGAAGCCCGGGCCGAACCCGGGGAACTGCCCGAAGCCGCGACCACGACCGCCGTGCTCGTGGCCGTGGGATTCGTGACCGCCCTGGCCGGGAAACCCGCTGTGGCCGCCGGGGCCGCGTCCGGGAATCGCCCGACCGTGGTGGCCGTGCATCCGCGGGGCGTGCGCGCCGAAGCGGCCACCGCCCCACGGGGTGTTGCGGCCGTCTCGGCCGCTGTGATTGCCGTCATACATGGGGTGCATGATGACCTCCGTTTCATGATGAGTCGCGACGAATTGTTCTATCGCGATATGTAACGATATGTCGTTGATAGTCGCATGTCAAGACGGCGTCGTCGAGCGCGTGAGTCGGTCCTCGGGCTCTCCCGTGCGGAGTCGCGGGCCGTCAGACGGCGTGATCGGATTCCGCCGGCCCGAGGAGGTGCGTCGCGAGCCGCTCCCACCCGAGGACGCCCTCGACCATCCACGGCTCGATCGGCCGACCCGCGCGGAACACGCTGACCGAGCCCGTCGCCTCGAAGATCGCGCAGGCGACCTCGGACCGACTGACCACACCGGAGGCTCGCAGCGCCTCCCGCAATTCCGCCTCGGATACGCGCGCCCGCCGCAGCAGATCGACCTGGAGTTCGCCATCGGCGACCAGCAGCACGGGGCGCGCATTCAGCACACCGCGGAACCGCCGACCGCGGCCGATCAGCTCGACCGCCCAATGCAGCGTGAAGATCGTGACCAGCGCGATCACCCCTGCGACGAGCGTCACGGAAGACCCGAGCACCGCACGGCCGGCGATGGACCCGAGTGTCAGCACCACGATCAGGTCGGGCATCGACATCCGGGCGAGCGGGCGCTGCCCGAACACCCGCACCAGCACGAGGATCGCCACCGCAATCCCGACTGCGGCGATCACAACCGCCCCCGCTCCTGTTCCATCCACTCCGAGCCGCTGCCACATGGCGCTGATCCCTTCCCGTGCCGTCCGGTCGGAGCGGACGCTACGCGCCGACAGCGGCGAGCCTGCTCATCCGGCGCGGCGCGACCGGCGATTCGCCAGCGTCTCCCGGCAATTCGCCAGCGTCTCGCACGAGAGCCGGTGTCAGCGCCGCCAGAGCGTGAGGGAGGCGCCGCGAACACGAACGGTGCGGCCCGGAGCGAGATCGGCGCGCGCAAGGCGCTCGGCAAGTGGCCGATCGCCGGCATCACCAACGGCGACCCAGACACGTGTCACGCGCCGCAGCCGTGCATCCAAGACCCGCGAGTCGACCGGAACGTCAGAGTACGTGCCGGTGCGTGCGTAGCTGCGGTGCAGGGCGATGTCGCGCACCCGTTCGAATGCGGCCGGGTATGCGCCGACGGCCACACGGGGACGCAGCGAGACCGTCCCGGTGTCCGACAACAGGAACGCATCGCCCTGGTGCGCCTCACGCTCGATCGTCCGAGCGATGCTGCGCAGATCGACGTGCGCGGGCTTGCTGACCGGGGTGCGCATCATGATGGCGCTCGGCGCAGCCGCGACGGTGATCGCGATGGTGAGAGCGGTCGTCACTCTGGACCGCCAACGCGTGAGTGCGAGCGCCGCGACGAATGCAACGGCTGGGCTGGCAATGCTGAGGTACCGCGGCGTGAACATCGGGCTGAGCAGCACGGTGCCGATGAGGAGCGCGGCAGCGGGAACGGCCAGCCAGAGCACCAGCGCCACGACGAGTCCTCGGTGCGCACCGAACGCTCGACGGCCGCGGAAGCACGCGGCGAGCGCGATGCTGATGAGGAGAGCGGCGAGCCACCATGCCTGGTCGAAGAACGGTTCCACGAGCACCGTCCAGGGCGTGACCGGCTGCGTACCGAGCCAGCTGATTTGATTGCGCTGCCGTGCCGCGATGAGGAGAACGGGCGATGCGATGGTGACCGCTCCGAGAAGCGACGCGCCCGCGACCCGCAGGATGCGCCGATCCGCCGGTGCGACGTGCATGACGAGTGCGATGAACGCGGGAATCACCAGTGCCGAGTACAGGAACGTTGCGATCGCCACGCCCGTCACGGCCGTGAAGAGTCCCCATCGCCACAACTGGTCGCCGCGACGAGCTGCACAGACGCCCGACACCGCTGCCCAGGTGACGAGAGCGACAGCGATCGCGAAGGAACGGCCCTCGGTGCCGATGAAGGAGACACGCGGGAGGACCGTGAACACGACGGCGGCAATGGTTGCCGTCCGAGGCCCTCGGAACCCGCCCACGAGGACGAACAGGCCGCATGCGGCCGCCCCGATCGCGAGCGCCGATGGAGCGCGAACGGCCAGCTCGGATTCGCCGAACCGACCGATCCACAGACGCATGAACAGTGCGTAGAGCGCGTGAACGGCATCCTTCTCGAGCACGAAGCCGAAGAAGTCACCGAGTGGGAGTCGTGTCAGCCGAAGCGTGGCTGCCTCGTCGTTCCAGTACGAGGGAATCCAGGAGCCGAGAACCGTCACCGCTGCAGCACCCACACCGATCAGAGCGGCTGAGAGCGGTCGGCGGACGCCGCGCGAGAAGGCCGCTGACGCGCGGCCCGGTTCGTGAGGACCGACGGCCGTCACGCTGATCTGCTCATCTCCTCACCTGCGCACCTGCTCACCTGGTCACCTGCTCACGGGTGAGCCGAGGTCGAGACATTCGTCGGCCCAGTCCACGACGGCGGGGTCATGCGTCGCCACGACGATCGCGCTGCCACCGTCGCGAAGGTCGGACAGCCGCTGCAGGATGTCCGACCCGGTGGCGGCGTCGAGTGCTGCGGTGGGCTCGTCGGCGAGCACCACCGGTGGCCGCCGGATGAGGAGTCGCGCGATCGCGAGGCGCTGCCGTTCGCCCCCGCTCAACGTGTGCGCCGTCGCGGAGTCGGGCGCCGTGATCCCGACCTGGGCAAGCGCGTCCTGCCGAACAGGGACTCGGGCGCGCCCGCGCAGGGTCGATCCGATGAACGCGACGTCGAGGTTTTGCCGCACGGTCCAGGTGTCCTCGAGGGCGCCGTTTTGGAAGAGGTGTCCGATCGTCGACCGGTACAGCTGCATCCGACGCCGAGACGTGACATGCGTGACTGTCTCGCCGAGGATCTCGATGCGGCCCATGTCGACGTGCTCGAGGAGCCCGAGGCATCGGACCAGTGTCGATTTCCCGCTGCCGCTCGGTCCGGTGATGGCGAGCGATCCCCCTCGCGGGACGGTGACGTCGATGCCGTGCCAGAGGCGACGCGACCCGTACGCTTTTGCGATTCCGCTCGCATGAAGGACAGGTGGGTGCAGGTGCATTACTTCTTCCATCGAGTCAGGGGCGACGAAGGCGGGGTCGGGCCAACCGAATGCCGTGGATCGCGGTGGCGACGATCACCACGAGCGCATCGACCACCACCGAACCGATCACTATTGGAATGGACGATTCGGCCGTGGTCGCGACCAGAACCGACCCGGCACTGGCGAGGACCGCGAGTGGCAGTGCGAGCGACGATCCCACAGCGCGGACCATCGAACGTCCGTGGGTCCTGACGATCATCGTGCGTCGACTCCAGATCATCGTCAGCGTGTGTGCTGTCACGGCGGCGGAGACTCCAAGAACGAGAACGAGGACTCCCACGGCCGCGAGCGACTGCCAGAGTGCGCGCTCGATGACGACGGATCGATACGAGACCGAGTTCCGGAGCGGCTCAATCTCCGCGAGGGTCAGGTGATGTGCGGCGAGGTCGGCTCGGAGCAGCTCGGGGTCGGTGAAGACCACTTCGCCGGTCGTCATATTCGACGTGATCATGTTTGCTGACATGGACGGCGTCGCTGACGGGAGCACCGCGACGACAGTGTCCGCCGCGGAGCTCGTCGACCAGAGATCGTCCGTGGCGTACGTGAAGACACGGGGTGTTGTCGTCAGAAGCGTTGTCACTCTGATGGTGGCGGGGATGACTTCTGGGTTCGTGGCGTTGCCCCGCTGGAAGCGCAGGAATGCTTCCCAGGCATGCTTGTCACGTTCGCTGACCCGGACTCCTTCGGGGACGAGCAACGTCAGCGCGTTTGGATCGAGGGCCGCGGGTGTGATCCGTGTGCCGGATGGCTCCTGGATCACCTGCTCGTTGAGGTACTGGCTGTTCACGAGCAGCACGTTTCCGGTGTTCGGTTCGTGGCTTGTCAGGTCCGGGTTGACGACGTGATCGGCGAGCACGACGGCGCCGGCTGCATCGAGGCGTGTGAAGAGCGCCGCGAGCTCCGGTTCGGCGGCATCGAGCTCGGCGTTGGAGGAGAAGAAGTTGAGACGTACGTGGTCGAGTGAGGATCGCCACATGCCGCGCTCCGACGAATCGGATGCGGCAAGCGTGATCGATTGCCACGCCGTCGTCGCGGCGGACCCTGCAAATGCCAGCGCGATGACGTTGCCGAGAAGCGCGACCGTCAACACGCTCCGCCACGGCCGGGCTCCGTTGATGACGCGGGTGAGCGACGCACGCGTGCAGGCAGCCGCTATGAGGAATACGACCAGTGCGAAGCAGATCACGAGCGCGAGCCCGGCTGCGCTGACCGTGAGGAACAATGCGGAGCGGGCAGCGCCGTTGAATGCGAGGAGCGCCGCCGCGCTCGCGGCCATTCCCACCAACCCTCCGGCCGTCAGCACCGCGGCAAGACCGGCAGCGTCCCGGTAACTCGATCTCCGCAGATTCCGGCCGAAGGAAGCACTGATCGCAGCGCTGTTCCGCCGCGATGCTTGCCAAGCGACAACACCGGCCAGGACGACGAGGAGCAGCGCCGCGCCGAGCGGCACCGCCGGAACCTCGCTCGCCACCCAGAAGGCGACGGAGACCGGGCTGAGTGGGTGAACCGTGACCGTGACGCCTTGCTCACGAAGCGACGCCGCAAATCCATTCGCGGCCGCGGTGCCAGCATCGGTGAGGTACGTCCCGTTGATCCGGTTGGACGACAATTCCGAGATCGGACGAAAGCGGGTGATGAGCGTGGGATCGAAGCCCGTCACGTCGTGGTCGCTGACCTGAAAGGCGCGTGCCTCTCGGAGGTTCGCCACGTACTCGTGACGAACGACCGCAGGCCCCGATTCGGTTCGCACTTCCTTCAGGATCGTCATCCCGTTCGCGACGGCAGTCCGTTCCACCAATGCTTGGAAGGAGCCCGAAGGCGGGGCGCTCTGGTCCCAGACCGTGACGATGTCGGTCGACCCCACCGGTGCGAGCTCGTCCAGAACCCGCGTGACAAGGAAGGACAGCACGAGGACAACGGCAACGGCGCCCCCGACGAGAAAACGGAACATGGTCGCGCGTCCTCCGGCGTGTGGCAGATCCGGCGGACCCCGAGTGAAGCAAGCTCCACCCTGCACCAAAACTCTGAAATGTGCAATTCTGCATGCCGAACGGCCGCCCGAGTCGACGGGTGGCAGACGTTACAGTCCGAGCAGCTGCAGATCCGTCGCGGACGGCTCGCCCGCAGCCTCCACGAAGGTCTGGAATGACGCGAGAAGCGCGGGCCGCTCCGTTTCAGGGACTCGCGCGACGATCGCCTCGAGCAATGCCCGCCGACGCCCGGCGACGTCGGCGATGAGCCGCCGCCCCTTCAGCGTCGCCGTCAACACGGTCTCACGCCGGTCGTTCGGATTGGAGGCGCGCTCGACCCATCCCTGGACAACCATGCGCTCGACGGAGCGCGACATCGTCGAGGCGGCCACTCCAAGCCGCTCGGCGAGATCGCGAGCAGGCATCGGCTCGCTCACGCTGAGGATCGTGATCGCCCGGAACTGCGGCAAGGTCACGAGCTCGAGCGCGTCGCCCATCGACTGGGCCACCACCCCGAGGAGCGCGCGCGACGCCGCGAATACTGCACTTACAGCGGCGATATCAACCGCCGCATCCCCCGTCACGGACGATCGGACTTCTGCCACGAGCGACCCTCCCTCGCGTTTTTGTTGCTGATAGGCAATAATTGTCTCCATACATGTTTACCCGATCGCGCCCTCCTGCGCGATGCGAGAGGAGATCAATGTCGAGCACGCCCACTTCCGCCGCCTTCGCGCGCGCCTCCGATTCGGTGGGGCGATTTGCGCGGCAGTCCCGGATCGGCTTGCTCGCACTCGCCGTCGTCGTCGGCGTCGGCGGAGGACTCGGGGCCGTCGTCTTCCGATATCTCGTTTCCGGGATCACCTGGCTGTTCACCGGCAAGGCTGAGTTCGGGCAGGACGGCTGGGTGGGCAGCAGTCATGTGCCGTGGCTCGGACTGGCGTTCCTCGTCCTCGCCCCCATCGTCGGCGGCATCCTCTACGGGCCGCTCGTCTACCGCTTCGCCCGCGAGGCGCGCGGCCACGGCGTCCCCGAGGTCATGATCGCTGTCGCGGAAAACGGTGGGCGAATCCGTCCACAGGTCGCGGCAGTCAAGGCGCTCGCTTCCGCGCTCACCATCGGCTCCGGCGGGTCTGTGGGTCGTGAGGGTCCCATCGTCCAGATCGGGTCTGCGCTCGCGTCGAGTTTCGGACAGGCGATTCGCGTGCCGGAGAACCGCCTCCGGATCCTGGTTGCCTGCGGTGCGGGCGGTGGCATCGCCGCGACGTTCAATGCGCCGATCACCGGGGTGTTCTTCGCCGCGGAGATCATCCTCCGCGAGCTGTCCGTGGAGGCGCTCTTCGCAGTGATGGTGTCCGCGATGGTGGCGGACGCGGTCGCGATCCCCTTCCTCGGCTCGCAGGCGTTCCTCAGCCAGTTCCCCCTGCACACTGCCTTGCAGCACCCCGGCAATTACGTGCTCGTCGCACTGCTCGCCGTCATCGCGGCGCTCATCGGGCAGGGCTTCTCGAAGTTCCTGTACCTGATCGAGGACCTGTTCGATCGACTGTGGCAGGGTCGGCCGGAGTGGGCTCGGCCGGCGGTCGGCGGGGTCCTGGTCGGCCTCATCATCCTCGCGCTCCCCCAGATGTACGGCGTCGGCTACCCGGTGATGTTCCGGGCACTGGCCGGGAACTACTCCCTGTGGTTCCTCCTCGTCCTCGCAGTCGGCAAGGTGCTGGCGACGAGCGTCACGCTCGGGGTGGGAGGCTCGGGTGGCGTATTCGCGCCGTCCCTGTTCGTCGGACTCATGTCCGGCACCGCGTTCGGCGTCGCCGCAGACCACATCTTCGGCCCGGGCGCGGGGAACCCAGCCCTGTACGCGGCGATGGGGATGGCCGGCGTCTTCAGCTCTGCGACGCGAGCACCACTCACCGCGCTCGCGAGCGTCGTCGAGATGACCGGGGACTTCACGCTGACGCTGCCGGTGATGCTCACCGTCGGCATCAGCACCGCGGTCTCCCGCGGGATCAGCTACGGAACCGTCTACACCACCAAGCTTCTGCGCCGCGGACAGGACCTCGACCGGATCGCTCCCTGGCGCGCGTTCACGCAGCTCACCGCTGGGACGACGATGAACGCGTTGAAGGAGCCGCTGGCGATCCCGCGGCGGATCCCCGGCATGGCCGCGGACGACGACCTGGGCCTCGAACGCTTCGATCAGCTCGGCTCGGTGATCGGCGATCGCGATCCGCAGGTGGTCTTCGAAGGCGAGCCGGTCACCGAGGCGCTCCGTCAGCTCGACGCGTACGGGCGCGAGGGCATGCCGGTCCTCTCGTCGGAAGGCACCCGGATCACGGGCTGGGTGACGGCGTCGAGCGTCCTCCGCGCCGTGCGCGCCTCGCTGCGGGCGGAGACACGACCCGCGGTCGCGCCCGAGCTGAGCTCGGCACCCCTGCCGGGGTTCCGACTGGTCGAGCTCGCGATTCCGGCGGATTCGCCGGCCGTCGGCCGTCCGGCCGAGGCGACGGCATGGCCTGAAGGCTCCGTCGCCGTGTCGATCACGCGCAACGGGCACGTCCGCGCCATCGAGCCGAGCACCTCTGTGCAGGCCGGCGACGTCGTCGCGCTGCTGGTCACCGCGGCGAAGGCGAACACCTCGACCATCCCGATGCAGGTCGCCGGGTCCTGATCGGAGGCGGCAGCGGTCCCGCCCGGATGTCAGCGGGGCGGAGCAGGATGGTCGGCAATGACCGACGCCCTCAGCCGATTCTCGCGTGCCACCGCCGACTGGTTCCGCGGGGCGTTCTCCGCGCCGACCGCCGCGCAGGTGGGCGCGTGGGGGGCGATCGGCTCGGGGCAGCACGCGCTGGTGATCGCGCCCACCGGCTCCGGGAAGACCCTCGCGGCATTCCTGTCCGCAATCGACCGGCTGATCGCCACACCGAGCCAACCCCCCGCTCCGTCGCGGACTCGCGTGCTCTACGTGTCGCCGCTCAAAGCGCTCGGCGTGGACGTCGAGCGGAACCTCCGCAGCCCGCTCGTCGGGGTCACGCAGATGGCGCGACGGCTTGGCATCGAGCCGCCGGATGTCACGGTCGGCGTTCGCAGCGGAGACACCCCCTCCACCGATCGTCAGCGACTCGTCCGCACACCGCCGGACATCCTCATCACGACGCCTGAATCCTTGTACCTGATGCTGACGTCGTCGGCGCGAGAGACCCTCCGCAACGTCGACACGGTCATCATCGACGAGATCCACGCGGTCGCCGCCACGAAGCGCGGTGCCCATTTAGCGCTGTCGCTCGAACGCCTCGACGACCTCCTCGACCGGCCGGTGCAGCGCATCGGGCTCTCGGCGACCGTGCGGCCGCATGAAGAGATCGCCCGATTCCTCGGCGGCCGCGCTCCGGTCGAGATCGTCGCGCCGCCGAGCACGAAAACCTTCGACCTGCGCGTCGTCGTCCCCGTCGACGACATGGCCGAGCTCGGAGCGCCTGCCGTCGGCGACGATGCCTCGGCGACGCCGACGAACGGGTCGATCTGGCCGCACGTCGAAGAGCAGGTCGTCGACCTCATCGAGACGCACCGCTCCACCATCGTCTTCGCGAACTCGCGCCGCCTCGCCGAACGCCTGACCGCGCGACTCAACGAGATCCACGAGGAACGAACGCTTCTGCAGGAGGCGCCGGCGCTCGTCGGCGTCGCGGCACAGGTGATCGGCGCCTCCGGACAGACGGCGGGCAGCCGGAGCGAACCGGAGGCCGACGGCTCGGGGATCCCCGTGCTCGCCCGTGCGCACCACGGCTCGGTGTCCAAAGACCAGCGCGCGATCATCGAAGACGACCTGAAGTCCGGCCGTCTCCGCTGCGTGGTCGCCACGAGCTCGCTCGAACTCGGCATCGACATGGGCGCGGTCGACCTCGTGATCCAGGTCGAGGCTCCGCCGTCGGTTGCGAGCGGCCTCCAGCGCGTGGGCCGCGCCGGCCATCAGGTCGGCGAGATCTCCGAGGGCGTCGTGTTCCCCAAGCACCGCGCCGACCTCGTGCACTGCGCGGTGACGGTCGAGCGCATGGTGTCCGGACAGATCGAAGCGATCGCCGTTCCGTCGAATCCGCTCGACGTGCTGGCGCAGCACACGGTCGCCGCGGGCGCGGTCGACACCGTCGACGTCGATCACTGGTACGACGTCGTCCGGCGTAGCGCGCCGTTCGCGGCGCTCCCGCGATCCGCGTTCGACGCCACGCTCGATCTCGTCACGGGTCTCTATCCGAGCGACGAGTTCGCTGAACTGCGGCCGCGGCTCGTGTGGGACCGCGTGCACGGCACGCTCACCGGTCGACCCGGTGCGCAGCGGCTCGCCGTGACGAGCGGCGGAACCATCCCCGATCGCGGCCTGTTCGGTGTGTTCATGGTCGGCGAGAAGGCGTCGCGCGTCGGTGAACTCGACGAGGAGATGGTCTACGAATCGCGCGTCGGCGATGTCTTCGCGCTTGGTGCGACCAGCTGGCGGATCGAGGACATCACCCACGACCGCGTGCTCGTCAGCCCCGCCTTCGGACAACCGGGCCGGGTCCCGTTCTGGAAGGGTGACGGCATCGGCCGACCCGCAGAACTCGGGCGAGCGCTCGGCGCATACCTCCGGGAGATCGACACGGCAGCGCCCGCCGACGCTGAGCGCCGTGTCGCCGCTGCCGGGCTCGACGCCCGGGCCGTCACAAACCTGCTCGCGTTCCTCGTCGAACAACGCGCAGCGACCGGCCATGTGCCAACCGACACGACCCTCGTCGTCGAACGGTTCCGCGACGAGCTCGGCGACTGGAGGCTCGTCCTCCACTCCCCGTATGGCATGCAGGTCCATCAGCCGTGGGCACTCGCGGTGGGTGCCCGCCTTCGCGAACGGCTCGGCATCGACGGCGGCGCGATGGCAAGCGACGACGGCATCGTCGTCCGGATTCCGGAGACGGACGCCGAGCCGCCGGGTGCGGAGCTCTTCGTGTTCGAACGAGACGAACTCGACACCCTGATCACGGACGAAGTCGGCGGCTCAGCGCTGTTCGCATCGCGATTCCGGGAGTGCGCTGCGCGCGCCCTCCTGCTTCCGCGACGGGATCCGGGCCGACGCTCGCCGCTGTGGCAGCAGCGACAACGCGCCTCGCAGCTGCTCGATGTCGCCCGGAAGTATCCGAGCTTCCCGATCATCCTCGAGACGGTGCGCGAGGTGCTTCAGGACGTCTACGACGTTCCCGCGCTCCTCGGAATCGCCGACGAGATCGCACGACGGCGCATCCGGCTCGTTGAAAGCACGACCGAGCAGCCGTCGCCATTCGCGCGGTCGCTGCTCTTCGGGTATGTCGGCGCGTTCATGTACGAAGGCGACTCACCGCTCGCAGAGCGCCGCGCCGCAGCACTGTCGCTCGACCAGACGCTCCTCGGGGAACTGCTCGGCCGCGCGGACCTCCGGGAACTCCTCGACCCGAGCGTGCTCGACCAGGTGGAACGCGAACTGCAGCGACTCACCCCCGAACGTCGGGCGCGCGATGCCGAAGGAATCGTCGACGTCCTCCGGCTCGTCGGACCGCTCACCGCCGAGGAGGCCGTCGACCGCAGCTGGCTCGCCGAGTCCGTGGACCGTGAGGGAGCGGTCGCGACCATGCGCACGACGCTCGAGGCGCTGGAACACGACCACCGCCTCCTGGGCTACGGCGGTGATCCGAGCAGGCGGTGGGCCGTCATCGAAGACGCCGCGCGCCTCCGTGACGCGCTCGGCGTGGCGCTCCCGATCGGCGTCCCGACAGCGTTCATCGAGCCGGTCGCCGACCCACTCGGAGACCTCGTCGGGCGGTACGCACGAAGCCACGGGCCGTTCAGCGCCGCGGACACCGCGTCGAGACTCGGACTCGGCGTCGCCGTCGTTCACGACACCCTCCGGAGGCTCGTCGCCGATCGGCGCATCGTGGAGGGCGAGTTCCGTCCCGACCGCCAGGGCGCAGAGTGGTGCGATGCCGAAGTGCTCCGGCGGATCCGAACGAAGTCGCTGGCCGCACTCCGACAGGAGGTCGAACCGGTCCCAGCACGGACGCTTGCCCGATTCCTTCCCGACTGGCAGCACGTGTTCTCTCCTGGAAGCAGGAGCGGACTGCGCGGCGTCGACGGCGTGCTCCAGGTCATCGATCAGCTCGCCGGCGTGGCGCTGCCCGCGAGCGCATGGGAATCGCTCGTGCTTCCGGCGCGCGTTCGCGACTACACACCGGCGATGCTCGACGAGCTGACGGCGACCGGGGAAGTCCTCTGGTCCGGCGGTGGCACGCTCCCCGGCAACGACGGCTGGATCCGACTCCACCTCGCCGATACGGCGACGACGACACTCGCAGAGCCGTCCGGCGACGAGACCACCGCGCTGCAACGCGACGTCCTCGGCGCCCTCGCCGGAGGTGGCGCCTACTTCTTCCGCCAACTCGCCCAAGTGGTCGGATCGACCGACGACGCCGCGCTCACCACGGCGCTGTGGGATCTCGTGTGGGCGGGACAGATCACCAACGACACCTTCGCGCCCCTCCGCGTGATGATCGGCGGCAAGGCGCGCCAGAGCACGCCGCGGCCCCGCGCGTACCGCGGCCGCAGACGGCCGACGATGCCGACGCAGTCCGGGCCGCCGACGGTCGGCGGCCGCTGGTCGCTCCTCCCGCTCGCGGAGCCCGACCAGACGCTGCGCGCCGCCGCAACGGCCGAGCAGCTCCTCGAGCGGTACGGGGTCGTCACCCGCGGTGCCGTCCAAGCCGAGAACATCCGCGGCGGCTTCTCCGGTGTCTACCGAGTCCTCTCGAAGTTCGAAGAGACCGGACGCGCTCGACGCGGCTACTTCATCGAAGGACTCGGCGCGGCCCAGTTCGCAACCGGACCGACCGTGGATCGGCTCCGCGCCTCCCATCGCGACGATGACCCTCCTGCAGACATCGATCACGAACGCTCCGCGCTGACGCTCGCGGCCACCGATCCCGCGAACGCATACGGTGCCGTTCTGCCGTGGCCCGATGCCGGAGATCAGATCGACGACGGCGCGCCAGCGACCCGCGGCCATCGGCCCGGACGGAAAGCTGGTGCGCTCGTCACCATCGTCGAGGGCGAGCTCGCGGTCTACGTCGAACGTGGCGGCAAAACGCTGCTCACCTTCTCCGACGATCCCGCGGTGCTTGCGGCGGCAGCGGCATCGATCGCGAGGACGGTCCGCGATCGACTCAACCGACTCACCGTCGAACGCGTCGACGGGCGATTCGTGCTCGAACACCCGCTCGCGGCGATGCTCCGCGACGAGGGATTCACCGCGACGCCGGCCGGACTCCGGCTCCGTGCCTGAGGGCGACACCGTGCACCGTGCCGCGGCGCGGTTGCATGACGCACTCGCCGGCGCAGTGCTCACTCGCACCGACTTCCGGGTTCCGCAGTTCGCGACGGTCGATCTCACCGGCCGACGCGTCGACGACGTGGTCGCCCGGGGCAAGCACCTCCTCCACCACATCGGCGACGTCACCGTGCACTCGCACCTGAAGATGGAGGGTCGCTGGGACATCTACCCGCCGGGAGGCCGGTGGAAGCGACCCGCGCACGAAGCGCGCGCCATCCTCGACACCGCAGCGGTCTCCACCGTCGGCTTCGCCCTCGGAATCCTCGAAGTGATCCCCCGCGACATGGAAGCGGACGTGGTCGGATACCTCGGACCGGATCTCCTCGGCCCAGACTGGGACCCCGACCAAGCGCTCGCCAACATCACCGCAGACGCCGACCGTCCGATCGGACTCGCGCTCCTCGACCAGCGGAACCTCGCCGGCATCGGCAACGTCTACCGCAACGAGCTCTGCTTCCTGCGCGGCGTGCTGCCCACACGGCCCGCCGGCACCATCGGCGATCCGGCACGCATGATCGAGCTCGGCCGACGTCTCATCGTCGCCAACCGCAACCGCTCCAGCCGCGTCACCACCGGAATCGACCGGCCCGGACAGCGCCTCTGGGTCTACGGGCGCGCCGGCCGGCCGTGCCTCCGCTGCGGCACCCGAATCCAATACGGCGAGCTCGGCGACTCGGCGCTGACGCTCCGCGACACCTACTGGTGCCCACGCTGCCAGCACTGATCCACGCAATCCGTAGGGTGGATCGGTGAGCTCCACGACCCCCGCCGCCCCCGAGTCCGCCGAGGCGCAGACCGGCCCTGCCGCCCCGCAGACTGGCCCCGCCGCCGCGCAGACTGATTCCGCCACCCCGCACACGGAACCGCACCGCACTCCCGCCAGCGGAGCACCTCGGCCGATTGCGCTCGTCACGGGCGCGTCCCGCGGCATCGGACGAGCGATCGCGCTCGATCTCGGCCGGACGCATCACGTGCTCGTCGGCGGACGCGACCGTGCAGCCGTCGATGCCGTCGTCGCCGGGATCGAGAGCGCGGAAGCGTGGGTCGGCGACCTGACCGCCGGGCCGGTGCCGCGCCTCCCGGACCGCCTCGACGTCCTCGTGCATGCGGCCGGCATCGAAGACGGCGGACCCGTCGCCGCCACCGAGCGCGCGGTGTGGGAGCGCGTGTTCGCGACGAACGTCTTCGCCGTCGCGGAGCTGACACGGCTCGCTCTCCCAGCGCTCCGCGCAGCACGCGGGCTCGTCGTCACGATCAACAGCGGCGCCGGGCTGACCGCCTCAGCGGGCGGCGCGGTCTACGCGGCGTCGAAGTTCGCGCTCACAGCGTTCACCGACGCGCTCCGCGCCGAAGAACGCGACAACGAGGTCCGGGTGTCGAGCGTGCACCCCGGCCAGGTCGACACCGACATGCAGCGCGCTCTCGTCGCGAAGCTCGGCGTGCCCTACGACACGCGCTACACGCTCACGCCCGACGACGTCGCTGCGACCGTGCGCACCGTGGTCGATCTGCCGCCGCACGGCACCGTCGAGATGCTCAGCGTTCGGCCCCTGCACCGGCGCTGACGCGCACCTCCGGCGACGCGGTCGCGACAGCGGCGGCCTGCACGGGCCGGCGTGAGGACCGCGGGAGCCGCTGGGACCTCGCGAGCAGCGGCAGCCGCGGAGGGTTCGATGTCGCGCCGTGCAGGTTCAGGCAGCGACGAAGGTGCCGAGCCACTCGGCGCCGGCGTCGTCGTGGATGACTCCATCGGGGCTGGTGAGGACCGCGTACGGCTTCTTCGGGATACCGTCGCTCGGGCGGACATCCACGTGCGCGACCTCGAATCCGCGCTCGTGCAGCCAGTCGGCCATGGCGTAGTCGCTCCGCGAGTCACCCATGGTGCGCCATGCGCGCGGGAGCGGCCCCTCCTCGGCCAGGAGCGCCAGCGCACGGTCAGCACCGAGATCCTTGCCGGAACGGATCGACTCGATATCCGTCGAGATGATCGTCGGATCGACACGCCACGCGACGATCCCGGCACTGTTGGGGCGATCATGGTCGCGATAGCGGACGCCGAGGTCACGAGCCGACAGCGCCTCGACGGCGAGCGCGTCGAACTCGGGCTGTCGCGCCAGATAGTCGGCGTTGTCGACGTCGACGCGCTGCTCGAGCGAGACCATGGCTCGCTTCGAGGTGTCGAAGAACATCAGGTCCGAGAACCGGTCTGCGACCAGGCCCTGCATGGCGTCGCCGAATTCGCGCGGGAGTGCCAGCGCAGCGTCGACCTCGACCGGGCCGACGCCGTCGGCGAACTGCGGGCCGATCGAGCACCACACGGCTCCCTTCTCGCAGACGGCGTGAACCCGGGCGTTCACGCCGAGACCGCCGGCGATGAGCGGCGCAGCGACCTGTTCCCGGATGAACGCGTCGCTGCGACCGGTGTTGAACACGATCGGCACGCCCTGCGCGGCCAGTTCCAGCAGATCCGCGACGATCGACGGATTCGCGATCGTCCGCGACACCGGACTCGCGATCGGCCCGTCGACGTCGAGCAGGAGGCCGAGCTTTGGAGCGGCAGCGTGAACGGTCATCAGACCATCATCGCAGTGCTGCCTCGTTGGGGCGCGCGATCGTCACTCGCTGAGGAATGCTGCGGCGACGGGCGCGATGACGTCCGGCTCGACGTCGTGCGTCTGGTTCTGGAGCACCGTGTGCGCTGCGCCGGGAACATGTTCGACGACGGCCTGTACCGCGTGCTTCATCCAGTCGGGGCTATCGCTTCCGACGATCACGAGTGTCGGTGTGCGGATCTGCGCGAGCGTTGCGGCCGGGAGGCGCAGGTCGTTCAGCGTCGCCGCCTCCCGATCCAGCGCGGTCGCGCTGTCGAGCAAGCCGCGCCACACGGGGGCTCGCGACCGAAGCGACAGCGCGCGACGCCAGGTCATCCCCAGAACCCGGGTGAGGTAGTACCTGGTCGCGGTCGCGCGGCGCCCGCGGTCGAGGAGTGCTCGCAACCGCTCCTCGTACGGCTCAGTGGCCTCCGGCTCGCCCGCGACGCGGTACGGCGGCTCCCAGATCACCGAGCGGGTGATCGGCAGGCCCGCCGCCAGCGCCGTGAGCACGAGCGCGCCACCGGCGCACAGCCCTACGGCCACGGCGGATCCGCCGAGTTCAGTGATGACCGCTCTGAGGTCGTCGAGTTCGGATTCGGGCGCGTACGGGGGCGTGTCGCCGCTCTCTCCGCGACCGCGTCGGTCGAAGTACCCGACAGTGAAGGAGTCGGCGAGCGCAGTGGCGATCTCGGCGAGCCCGCCGAAACGGCGATGCTGGAACGCACCGGGAACCAGTACGAGCGGCGGCCCGGACCCAACGACGCTCATGACAATGCGCGTGCCGTCGGCGGAAACGACGGTGCGGTCGGGTGGCGCGCTGGTCATGGGGTCCTCGGAGGAACAGCCCGCGATTCGATCTCGGAATCGGGAGTGACCTGAGTGTGCCACGACGGCGGCTCGGCGTCATCACCCCGTACAAGGGGTGGAGCAGTCGGTCCGGGGCGCCGCACCCGAAGCGTCGCCGCCGGACCGTCTGGACTGCATTGTCGCTGCGGGTGATGTCAGCGGTCCCACCCGAAGGGACTTCTGCACCGCCTCACGCGATTGTCAGGGATTCGGAGCCCCGGCCCGAGCGGATTGGCCGTCGATCCAAGACTCTGTGTTGCGCTGTTCGACGAAGCGGCTCGCACCCACGCTGCGGGAATGCCATGCTGATGCAGCCATGACGTTCGAGAACACTGACCACATCCAGGCGACCACCGCAGGGTCCCTTCCGCGGACACCCGAGCTGATCGCAGCCAACGCCGCTCGCCCGGTCGCAGACGACGGCTTCACCCTGCAGACCAACGACGAAGTCCGCTCGTTGACGAGCGCCGCCGTCGACGACATCGTCGCTCGGCAGCACAAGCTTGGGATCACACAGCCGGGTGACGGCGAGTTCGGCAAGGCCATGTCGAACGCGGTGGACTACGGGGCCTGGTGGGGCTATTCCTTCCAGCGGGTGAGCGGGTTGTCGCTGACCGACGAGAACATCTTCACCCAGCAGCCGGTCCGTTCGACGCCCGGGCACATTCAGCTGACGTCGTTCCCCGATCGCCGCGACTGGACGATCTTCCAGGATGCGTACCAGGACCCGACGAGCGGCATCGGGACCGGCAAGAACGCGACGGCGTTCCCCACGACGACCGGGCCGATCCGCTACACGGGACACGAGGCTGCTCGGACCGATGCGGCGAACCTCCGGCACGCGATCGACGCCGCGGGCACTGCCAACGGATTCATCACGGCGCTCTCCCCCGGGTCAGCGGCGCGGGTCGCGAACGAGTTCTACGCGACGGAGGAAGAGCACATCTGGGCGTGGGCGGACGCGCTCCGCGAGGAGTACAAGATCATCCTCGATGCCGGGCTGTACCTGCAGATCGATGACCCGTCGATCGCTGAGAACTGGGATCAGATCAATCCCGAGCCGAGCGTCGAGGACTACCGAGCCTTCACGCGGATTCGGGTCGAAGCGCTGAACCACGCGCTCCAGGGCCTCGACACCAGCCGTGTTCGATTCCACCTGTGCTGGGGCTCGTGGCACGGGCCGCACACCACGGACATCGAACTCCGACACATCGTCGACCTCATGCTCGACATCGACGCGTCCGCGTACTCGTTCGAGGCAGCGAACGCTCGACACGAGCACGAGTGGACGGTGTGGGAGGACGTCACCCTGCCCGACGGCAAGGTGATCATCCCCGGTGTCGTCGGGCACGCCACGAACGTCGTCGAGCACCCCGACCTGGTCGCACAGCGGATCGAACGGTTCGCGTCGGTCGTCGGGCGGGAGCGCGTGATCGCGGGCACGGACTGCGGCCTCGGCGGCAGGATTCACCCGCACATTGCCGTGGCGAAGCTCGAATCACTCGGCGAAGGTGCGCGCCGAGCCTCAGCGAAGCTGTTCTGACGGAAGGTCGCGCGCGGCGACGGGCGCGACCTCGAGCGCCTCGTGTTCGAGGAGCGCGCGCTTGACGTCGAGCCCCCAGGCGAACCCCCCGAGCGTGCCGTCGGTGCGAACGACGCGGTGACAGGGCACGAAGAGGGCGGGAGCGTTCCGCGCGCAGACGCTGGCAGCGGCGCGGATCGCGGCCGGACGGCCCATCGCCGCCGCGAGCTCCGTATACGTCAGCACGACACCCGCCGGGATCGCACGAAGCGCCCGCCAGCCGGCGAGGAACAGCTCCGTGCCGACCTGGTGGACGGGCACGGAGAGCGCCGGCAGCGGGTCGCCGGCGTAGTAGGCGCCGACCGCCTCCGCGGCGGCGGAGGGCCCAGTACGGATCGACGATGGGCGATCGCGCTCGGCGAGCCGGGCGAGGATCCGGTCCGGTTGATCCGTCCAGCCCGATGCGAGGACGCGACCGTCCGCGTCTTCGAGGATCGCGAACGGACCGTCCGGCGTGTCGAGGATCGCCATGCTGCTGTGCGTCATTCGGTTGGTCTCGCTCTCGGTGGTCGGCTCGGCGCTGCGCGCCAGAGGTGCATCGTCAGATAGCTGCGCCATGGGGCGGCGCGCTCCGACCATACGGAGAGCGCGCGAGGCGCATGCGGGATCCCGAGCGCCTGTGCACCGCGCTGCACGCCGAGGTCTGTGGGGAGGAACACGTCGGGATGCTGCCGAACGCGCATGAGGATGTAGTCGGCGGTCCACGGTCCGATTCCCGGGATGGCGAGCAGCGCCGCACGTGCTGAGGACAACGGCGTCGCAGGGTCCACCCGCAGGGAGCCCGTCGCGAACGCGTCGGCGACGCGCACGATCGTCGCCGCCCGGGCGCGCGGACCTCGGAGATTATCGGCGCCCCCCGCAGCGATCGTCGCAGCATCCGGAACCAGTCGGAACCCCTCCGCGATGTCGTCGGGAGCGGGTCGGCCGAGTTCGTCGACGAGTCGACCGAGCGCGGTGCGGGCCGCGGCGACCGATACCTGCTGACCGACCAGCGCGCGCAGGACGATCTCATGCGGGTCGACCGTGCCCGGAAGCCGGATGCCCGGCGTCGCGCGCACGCGTTCGGCGAGTTCGGGGATCCCACCGAGGCCGGCGTCCACCGCGATCGGGTCCGCGTCGAGGTCGAACAGCGCCCGAACGCGGGCGACCAGTGACGGGAGGTCCGCGAGGGTGGTGAGACGCGCCTCCAGATCGATGCCTACCGCGGGCGGCGCGGCAGCGGTCGCGGCGAACCAGCCGGGACCGCCCGGCAACGTCAGGACGCGCTCATACCGTTCGCCGGAGGCGCGCTCCACTCCCCGGATCGCCCGCGCCGCAAGCCAGGCGAACACTCCCCCGGCGTCGAACGGTGCGCGGGCGGGCAGGTGCACGCGCAGCCCGCCGCCCGGGCCGCGACGAACTTCCGCTCTGGCGCGGATCGCAGTCGGCGTCGCCGCGAACACGTCGCGCATCGTGTCGGTGAACTGGCGGACGCTGCCGAACCCGGACGCGAAGGCCACGTCCGTGACCGACAAGGAGGACGACACGAGCAGGCTTCTCGCCGTCTGTGCCCGATGGGCGCGGCTGAGCGCCTTCGGACCGGCGCCGAGGGTCTCGGTGAGCACCCGGTTCAGCTGGCGCGGCGAGTACCCGAGCGCCCGAGCGAGGCCGTCGACGCCGTCCCGCTCGACCGCGCCGTCGAGGATGAGGCGCATCGCCCGCGCCGCGATGTCGTCCCGGTGGTTCCAGTCAGGGCTTCCCGGCGTCGCCTCCGGGAGGCATCGCTTGCACGCCCGATATCCCGCGAGGTGCGCCGCGGCGGCAGTCGCATAAAACGTGACGCCGGAGGGGCGCGGCGTGCGCGCCGGGCAGCTCGGACGGCAGTAGATGCGGGTGGAGTGCACGGCAGTGACGAACTGTCCGTCCCAGCGACGATCCCGCGACGCGACGATGCGGTACCGCTCGTCGTGCTGCGCTTGATCGATGGGGGTCACGCGATCAAGTGTGCTGGACCGGAGATCCGATCACGAGCGGAAATCGGACATGGCAGCGGCAGCTCAGCGGCCAGAGGATCAGCACCAGGCGGTCGCCGTCCGAACTGTCAGCCGTCGGACGTCGCGCCGGTCTCGATCGGTCGACGCGCGTCTGCCGCCCACTGGGACCACGACCCCGGGTAGAGCCGCGTGTTCGTGAACCCGGCTCGCTCCAGTGCGATCAGGTCGGTGCACGCGGTCACGCCGCTGCCGCAGTACGCCACTACCCGCGACGACCGGTCGACCCCGCGCGACCCATACAGTTCGGCGAGTTCGGCGGACGGCGCGAAGAACCCATCGTCGTCCAGGTTCGCCGCCCACGGGACATTGGCGGCTCCGGGGATGTGCCCAGCCCGGGGATCGAGCGGGGACTCGACCTCGCCCGTGTACCGGTCGTGTGCGCGAGCGTCGATCAGCACATCCGTCTCGGCACCTCCATCGACGGCGTCGGCGGTGATGAACCGATCCTGCGGCCAGGGACGAACGCGTCGGACCACGGGCGCACGCTCGACGACACCGCTCTCGAGCTCCCCTGACCACGTGCCGAGACCCCCGTTCAAGACCGCCGCAGGCTGACCGAGCACGCGGAGCAGCCACACGAGCCGTGCGGCGATCGATCCGGACGCGTCGTCATAGGCGACCACCGTCACGTCGTCGGCGAGGCCGCGACGTCCGAGTGCCTCGGCGAAGTGCTCCGGCGTCGGAAGCGGATGGCGTCCATCGGCCTCGGTGGCGGGGGCTGCGAGGTCGTCGTCGATGCTGATCCACACAGCTCCGGGGATGTGCGCTGCTGCATACGCCTGATGCCCATCGCGGCCGTCGCTGTACCAGCGGACGTCGGCGAGGATCACCTCGGCTGCATGCTCGCGGTACCACTCTGCGTCGACCACGGGAGGCACGCCCATCATTCGCTCTCTTCCTCGCCCGAGTGCCCAGCGCCACGAGGCAGCCGGGCGGGAGCCCACGAGAGCGCCCTAGGAATGAGCGTATGGGACGACACGCTCTCGTGAGCGAACGCGGCTGCGTTCAGGCCGCGGGTACGACGACCTGCTCGATCGCGTCGACGAACGCAGGAAGGTCATCGGGGTTGCGGGAGGTGATCAGGGTGAACGATCCGCTCGAATCGACCTGGACCTCCTGGTCGACCCATTCCGCGCCGGCGTTACGAATATCGGTCTGCAGCGACGGGAACGACGTGATCGTCCGCCCGGGGAGCAGCTGCGCTTCGACGAGGGTCCACGGCCCGTGGCAGATCGCGGCGACCGGCTTGCCCGCATCGGCGAACGCGGTCACCAGGGCGAGGGCGGCCGGGTCACGCCGAATCGTGTCCGCGTTGATCGTCCCGCCGGGGATCACGAGCGCGTCGAAATCATCCGCCGCGGCCTCGTCGAGCGCGATGTCCGGGTCGACCTGCTTGCCCGGGTCTTTGTCCCCGACGAGCGTTTGCACGGGCTCGCTGGCCTTCGCGGCGATGGTCACGGTTGCGCCGCGCTTGCGCAGTTCGTCCACCGGCACGACCAACTCGTCTTGTTCGACGCCGTAGTTCGTCACGATGACGAGGATGTTCGCTCCGTCGATCTGTCCAGCCATGGTTGCTCCCTCGTGTGACGTCGCGGTGCCTTCAGTCGCACCGCTCGATGTGCGCGGCTTCACAGGGCCGCCGCTTCGGGATCCCAGTGTTGGCCGCTGCGCCTGGGAGCGCGTGCAGTTCACCCGCGCCTGGGAGCGCACGCAGTTCAGCCGCGCTGAGGAGCGCACGCGGTTCAGCCGCGCGCTCCTCCGGTCAGCGCACGTGTCGCGTCAGGAGGAGGTCGTCGGCGCGCAGCACATGCGCGAGTCGGAGGGTTCGCGGGGCGGAACGGCCGGCGGCGATGCGGGGTCCGGCGCCGCCCTCGAGTGTCGGGCTGAGGCTCAGGCACAGTTCGTCGACGGCGTCTGCGGCGATGAGGGCTCCGAGGAGGCTCGGGCCGCCCTCGCAGTGGATCCGCGGCAGACCGCGCTGTACGACGGCGGCGCGGACCTGTGCCGGGTCGATGGTGGTGTCGCCGCAGTCGATGACATCGGCGACGGCATCGAGCGCCGCGCGGGGGCCGTCGGGCGCATTCGCCACGGTCAGGATGAGTGGCCGGACCGGCGCCTCCGTGAAGATCGGTGACGTCGGATCGAGCGCGAGCGCGCCGGACACGATGGCGAACACCGGATGATCCGGGAGGCCGTGGTTGCGCCTCCAGACAACGTCCGCGTCGTGGAGACGCATCGGCCCGTAGCCCTCGGTACGGACCGTGCCAGCCCCCACGAGCACTACGTCGGCAAGACGACGCAAGAGGTCGAACACGCGGAGGTCCGCCGGTCCGCCGAGCGATCCGGAACGCCCGTCGACCGTTGCCGAGCCGTCGAGCGACGTCACGAAGTTGACGCGGATTCGGCCGTTGGACGGGACGGGCGGCGGACCGCTTGGCGGAATCGGCGCGCCGGCGTAGAGCTCGAGGATGTCGTCGTCGGTGAGCTCCGGCGCGGAGCGAGGCGCAATCTGCTCGATCATGTGTTGTGGATCGCTTCGACGGGCTGCCGCCATCCGGCGATCGCTTCGACCATGCGCATCGCGTCGACGGACTCGCGGGTCTCATGCATGCGCACGATGCGCGCGCCGAGCATGGCACTGACCGTGGCGGCGGCAAGTGTGCCGGCCAACCGCTCCGGGCGGGGTCGGCCGAGGGACTCCCCGATGAAGTCCTTGTTGGAGACCGCGGCGAGCGTGGGGTATCCGAGCGAACAGACCGCGGCCAGGTGGCGCGTCAGTTCGAGCGTGTGCACCGTTGTCTTGTTGAGGTCGTGACCGGGGTCGGTGATGATCCGGTCGTCCGGGATCCCCGCGGCGTGCGCGCGGTCGATCCGCTCGCGAAGGAACGCGACGACCTCGGCGGTGACGTCCTGGTACTGGGGGCGCGGATACTCGGTCCGCGGTTCGGCGAGGCTGTGCGTGATGACGATCTGGGCGTCGCTGTCAGCGACAACGGCCGCCATGCGCGGGTCGCGGAGGCCCGTGGTGTCGTTGATGATGCCGGCTCCGGCCGCGATCGCGGCGGCGGCGACCTCGGGACGAAACGTGTCGACGGAGATCATGACGTCGGATTCCGCGGCAAGCGCTGACACCACCGGGACGACCCGCTCGATCTCGTCATCGGCCGGCAGCTCGGGCCCTGGCGCGAATTTCACGCCGCCGATGTCGACGATGTCGGCCCCCTCCGAGGCCGCGTGCACCGCAGCCTCGACCGCTCGGTCGAGCGCAAACGTGGCGCCCTTGTCGTAGAACGAGTCGGGGGTCCGGTTCACGATCGACATGACGGCGATCCGACGGTCGAAATCGATGGTCCTGCGGCCGATTCGCCGCTCCGGCGCGATGAGGTGTGGAATGACCCAGCCCTCGGCCAGCCTGGACGGTGCGGCCGGCTCGGCGCTCATGCGGCATCCCCGGCGGCGGTGGTCCCTGGCGCGCCGCTCGGACGAGCCCCGATCAGGGCCACAGCCTCCGCTCGGGCGCGTGGTTCGGCCAGGGAGCCGCGTGCTGCGAGCGTGACCGTGCTGCTGCCGGTCTGGCGGGCGCCGCGCGTGGTGACGCAGCCGTGCACGGCATCCAGGACGACGAGAACCCCGCGTGCGGCGAGCCCCTGCTGCACAGCATCCGCAATGCTCTCACCGAGCCGCTCCTGCAGCTGCGGGCGCGAAGCGATTGCATCGACGACGCGGGCGAGCGTGCCCAGCCCGATGATCCGCTCCCCGGGCGCGTACGCGATCTGCGCGGTGCCGAGGAACGGCAGCAGGTGGTGCTCGCACACGGAGCGGAAGGCGATGTCGCGCACGATCACGAGGTCGCCGATCTCACCCGATTCGGCCGGCACGGCGCCGTCATGGACGAGGACGGAGGCATCGACGCCGATGCCGGAGAAGAACTCGGCGTAGGCGTCGGCAACACGACGAGGCGTGTCGACGAGCCCTGCGCGCGACGGGTCGTCGCCGATCCCGATGAGGAGTTCGCGCACCGCCCGTTCGATCCGGTCACGGTCCATCTCGGAGGTCACCTGACCATCCTGCACGCCGCAACCGACATATAGGCGGTATTTGTTCAGGAGCAGAGGAATGCGGGGGACACCTCAGTGCTCGTCCGGTGTCGTCTCGCCCACGTCCGCAGGTGTCGCTTCATGGTGCGCGAGGCCGTGCGTGCGCCGGTCCTCCTTCATCTGCGCCTCGAAGAGGTGGCGGCGTCCGCCGACGAGTTCCTCTCGCGCCGCGCGCTCTGCGTCCCGGACCGCCGACCAGTAGTTGTCGTCGTAGTCCTCGACGATCTGGAATGTCCAGCGGCCGTTGATCACGTTCCGCCCGACGATGTCGCGCTGGATACGCTCCGCGATGTCGTCGTGACCGGCCTTGCGGAACAGATCCACAGCCTCCCCGATGGCGAGGTCGGCCATGCCGGAGAACCGATGGAATCCGTAGAGGTAGCCGCGGGCATGCTCGATGACCTCGAGCCCCTCGGACAGTTTGCCGAGCGCCTCGATCGTCGCCGGGTCGACGCCGTCGGGAATGCGGTGCGCTGCGTCTGGGCCGCCGTCGGCCCCGTTCGTGGTCGTCATGGCTCCCGTCTACACGAGCAGGAGCCGCGAGTCCGGGCCGGCCGCTACCGTTGCGCCATGACGGGCTGGGTTGCGCTGCTGCGTGGAGTGAACGTGAACGGCGTCACGGTGAAGAGCGTGGACCTGCGCGCTGCGTTCGCGAGCATGGGGTTCCCTGACGCGAAGACAGTGCTCGCCTCCGGGAATGTGCTGTTCGACGCCGAGGTGACCGGGAACGCCGGGGGGACCGGGAACGGCGACGGCGACGCTGGCGGCAGTGCTGACGAACGCGGCAGTGGCACCGGGCCCGTTCCGAGCGCGCAATCCCTTGCCGAACGGATCGAGTCCGGTCTCGCGGAGCGCTTCGGGTACGACGCGCACATCGTGCTCGTGTCGGCAGAGCACATCTCGCGAATCATCGCGGGGTACCCGTTCCCCGAGGACGACGACCATCACGCCTACGTGGTCTTCGGCAGTGATCGCGAAGCACTCGCGGCGCTCGCTGCCGACGCGACCGGGGACAGCGGGCCGAGGAGCGGCTCCGCGGCGACTCGCACTGCAGGAAGCATCGCTGACAATCAGGGCGAGCAGATCGCGCACGGCGACGGATGTCTCTACTGGCGCTGCCCGAAGGGGCGCAGCACCGACACGCCGTTCGCGAAGCGCGCGGCGAGCGTTCGGTTCCGGGCGACGACCACGACCAGGAATCTGAACACGGTCCGCAAGTTCGTCTGACCGGAACCGGCGACGACGACCGGCGGCCGTTCACCTGGCCGAGCGGCGGCCGACATCGGCTGCCGCGACGGCACCGACGGCACCGACGGCACCGACGGCCCGGGCGCGCTGCCTCAGCTACACGAGAGCGTCAAGCAGCAGCGACGCGTTCTCGGGGCGCGCTTGGAGCTCGCCCGCTTCGATCCGAAGTGCGATCTCGACCGTGCGGGCGTTCGCGGGCGCGTCCTGACCAGCTGCAGCGAGCGTTCGCACGACGAACCCGTTGATCTCCTGCACCTCGGCACGCCGCCCCTTCATCCAGTCCTGCAGCACCGTGGTGCGCGTGGTCGGCGACGAGAACCGCGCGAGCACGATGTCGAGGAGGGCGGGCGCGTACGTCTCCGCGTCGGTGACGTCGGCGTCGGTGAGGCCGAACACGGGGCGCAGCCGGCTGCCGGACGCGACGGTCGCGGCAGCAGCCTCCCGGCAGCACCGGTCCATGAAGTCCCGGACGCCCGGAACCGCGGCGGCGTCGGCGAGTGGGAGGTCGAGGATCGCCGACGGGACAAGCTCTCCGGCATTCGCGACGAGTTTCATCCACTTCGACGAACGGATGTCATCCGAGATCTCCACCGTTCCGGCGTGGTGGAGCGCCTCCCAGACCTCGTGCGCCCGATCACGGGTGCGCTCGTCGTAGCCGCCGACGGCGAACCACGCCGTTTCGGGCGAGTTCTCCCGGTTGACGATGCCTGGCTCGAACATGTTCGATGCCATCTCGATGACCGCGCCGATCGTGCGCTCCGGACCGACCACGGACGCGATGTCGTCCATCGTCATGCCGTTCTGGAGGCCCACCACCAGTCCGTCGTCGGCCAGAACGGACGCAATGAGCTCGCACGACCATCGCGTGTCATAGGCCTTGGTGACGAGGAACACCAGATCGAAGCGCTCCTTGAGCGCGGCGACGTCGCAGAGGTTGATGGCGCGCACAGGAGTGACCACGGTCTCGTGGGGCAGACGCACCTCGATGCCGTTGCGCCGCATCGCCTCGACGTGCTCCGGCCACTGCTCCACGAATGTCACATCCAGGCCCGCCCGGATCATGTCCGCTCCGACGCCGGATCCCTGTGCGCCACTGCCGAGAATCGCGATTCGCTTGCTCACCCTGACCTCCTTGTCGTTCGTTGAGACTACACGGGCGTTCTGTGATACTGAACCCATTGATCTCGCGAGGGAGCGAACATGAGCGGACGCGTCGCAGGCAAGACCATCGTCGTCACCGGAGCCGGGTCGGGTATCGGGGCGGCGATCGCTCGAGGGCTCGCCGCGGAGGGGGCGAACGTCGTTCTCGCGGACCTGAATGACGCAGCGGCAGATGCGGTGGCCGCCTCGATCGCGGAAGCAGGAGGAGCCTCCCTCGCAGTGCGCGTCGATGTCACCGACCGCCGAACCGTCCGGGAGGCTGTGGCAAGAACCGTCGACCGCTTCGGCCGCGTCGACGTCTGGTTCAACAACGCCGGCATGAATGCGCCGATGCCGTTCCTCGACATCACGGAGGAGAACTTCGAACGAATCATGCGGGTGAACGCGGTTGGCGTGCTCGTCGGCATCCAGGAGGCGGCTCGTCAGTTCATCGCACAGCGAGGCGGGGGCAAAGTCATCAACACCGCCTCCATTGCCGGACGCACCGGGTTTCCGAGCTTCGCTCCCTACAGCGCGTCGAAGGCCGCGGTCATCTCGCTGACCCAAGCCGCAGCGCGGGACCTCGCACCACACGGGATCACCGTGAACGGGTTCGCGCCGGGCGTCGTTGCGACCCCGCTCTGGACGCAGCTCGATGCAGACCTCGCCGCGATGGGCGCTGCAGACGCCGGATTCGACTCCATGACGTCGGACATCCTCCTCGGACGCGCCGCCCAGCCGGAGGACATCGTGCCGACCGCAGTGTTCCTCGCTGCGAGTGACTCGGACTACATCACCGGCCAGATCATCCCGATCGAGGGCGGGATGATCCTCGTCTGAGTGCCGGATGAGCGCTCGCCCCGACGCGAGCGCTCACCCGTCACATTTCGGGTTCGAGGGTGATTCCGGCGTCGCGCGCGACAGTCAGCAGGACTGCCGCGAGATCCTTCCCGGCACCGAGCCCACTCGCGATCGTGCGCGAGAAGGCGACCTCGGCGGTGGAGAGCAGCGGCATCGGTGACTCGAGTGCCGCCGCAAGGTCGAGCGCGAGCCGCGCGTCCTTGCGCTGCCCCTCGGTCGTGAAGGTCGGCGTGAAGTCGAGCTCGACAAGGCTCTTCGTCTTGTAGGACGAGAACGGTGAGCCGACAGCGCTGTCATTGATGAAGGCGAGCAGGTCAGCGCGGGAGACGCCGGCCTTCTCGCCGAGCACGGCGACCTCGGCGAGCGCCTGCATCACGATCGCCAGCAGCGCATTCGTCGCGAGCTTCACAACGTTCGCCTGCACCTGCTCGCCGACGACGTATGTCGCGCGACCAAGGGCCTCCAGGACGGGTCGGGCAGCCTCGACGCCCGCATCGGGCCCCGACACCGCGAAGATCGCACGGCCTGCGGCGACAACCCCAGGGTTGCCGCTGACGGGGGCCGACACGTACGAGATGCCCGCGTCGGAGGCCGCGGCCGCGGCGCGCGAGGCAGCCTCCGTCGACACGGTGGAGCCGTCGACCCAGACGAGCAGGGAGCCGGGCCCCTGCGAGAGCAGTCCGTCCGCCGGGCCGTGCAGGGCTTCGAGCGCTCTGTCGTCGAGGATCATCGACCACGCGACGTCGAAGTTCCGGGCGTCGGCCGGTTCGGCCAGTTGCGTGGCGCCTCGCTCGACGAGGGCGCGGACCTTGTCTGGCGTTCGGTTCCACACGCCGACCTCGAACCCCTGGTCGAGCAGCCGCTCCACCATCGTGGTTCCCATGCGGCCGGCGCCCAACCAGGCGACGGATGGTGTGCTCATTGCGGTTCCCTTTCGGATGGAATGAGTGCGGCCCGAGCGCCGTCGGCTACAGCAGGATGCGCAGCGGATGCTCGACCAGGTCCACAAACGCAGCCAACCACTGCGCGGCGAGCGCACCGTCCAGCACGCGATGGTCCGCGGACAGTGTGACCGTCATCACGCGCCGGACGACGATCGAGCCGTCCTCCACGACCGCGCGTTCTTGCGCGGCACCCACCGCCAGAATGCCGGACTGCGGTGGATTGATGATCGCGGAGAACTCGCTCACGCCATACATCCCGAGGTTCGAGATCGCGAACGATCCGCCCTCGAGCTCATGCTGCTTCAGCCTGCCGGCGCGCGACCGATCGATGACGTCCGCGGTTGCTGCCGCGAGCGCGCCCACCGACATGCGGTCGACGCCGCGAAGCACCGGAGTGACGAGGCCCCCATCGATCGCAACCGCCAACGCGATGTCCACGGATGCGAACCGGCGGATGGCCGACTCGGCCCACACGGCGTTCGCGTCGGGGACGACTCCGAACGCTCCCGCAGCCGCTTTCAGGAGCAGGTCCGTGACCGACACTCGCGCAGTACCGTGCCCGTTGATCTCCGACCGCAGCGCCAACAGCGCATCCATCCGGATATCGGCGACGAGGTAGAAGTGCGGCACGGTCGACTTGCTCTCGGTGAGTCGTCGCGCGATGGCACGCCGCATCCCGCTGAGCGGAACGTCCTCGTACTCGGCGGCGGTCTCCGTGACCGGCGTCGCGGTGGCGCGGCTGGCTGCGCGCGGTGATGCTGTCGCGCTGTCGACTCCGGTCGGCTCGCTTCCGCCACTCACCGCAACGGATCCACCCGCAGCGAGTGCATCGAGGTCGCGGCGCGTGATTCGTCCCGCTGGCCCGGTCCCGGTCAGCGAGCCGAGCTCGATGCCACGCTCTTTCGCGAGCCGACGCACGATCGGGCTCGCGAACCGGCGCGCGGTGCCAGCGGGAGCGGCAGCAGGGGTGCCGCTTGTCGACCCTTCGGACCGGTTCGGGTCCGGGGTGCCTGCTGTCGGTGCGGGGGTCGGTTCAGGCGCGGTCTCCGGCTCAGGCGCGGCAGCTGGCTCGGGCGCAATCTCCGGCTCGCGCGCGGCAGCTGCCTCCGACGCGGTCTCCGGCTCGGGCGGGGCAGCGGGCTCACCCACGGCGTTGCGCGCCCCCGCCCCGGGCGGGGTCTCTCCCGGCGCCCCGACGACCAGGATCGGATCGCCCACGGCGACCGTGTCGCCCTCGGTGACGAGGAGGTCGAGCACGGTGCCCTCGACCTCGGCGTTGTATTCGACGATCGCCTTCTCGGTCTCGACCTCGGCGAGCGGCACACCGATCGACACCTGCTGCCCCTTCGCGACAAGCCAGGTGGCGATCGCAGCCTCGCTCGCGCCGGCGAGCACCTCCGGCATGCGCACGATCGATGCCATCAGCGTCCGCCCATCGCTGCGACGACTCGATTCAGGCCGGCGACGACCTCGTCGGTTCGCGCGATCGCGGCCCGCTCAAGAACCTTCGAGATGCTCGGACTGGCCTCGCCGCCGGTCACCCGCTCGATCGGCTGGTCGAGCCAGTCGAAGTACCGCCGTTGGATCTCGTCGGCAAGCCACGCCCCGTAGGACGTTCCCCGGGCGCCCTGCTCGACGATGAGCACCGCGTTCGTCTTGCGCACGCTCGCGCCGATGGTCTCCCAGTCGATGGAGGCGCGGTCCAACCAGCGCAGGTCGATCACGTCCGCATCGACGCCGGTCTGTTCCACAGCCTCCAGTGCGTGCCGGACCATCGACAGGTAGCTGATCACAGTCACGTCATTGCCGGTGCGGCGCAGGGCTGCGGTTCCGGGAGCGATCCGGTACTCCAGATCGGTCGGGATCTCCTCCGCCAGCGGGTAGAGGTCGATGTGCTCGATCACGAGCACCGGGTCCTGCAGGTCGAGGGCCGCGTTCATGAGCCCGACGTAGTCCGCCGCGGTCGAGGGTGCGACGATGCGCCACCCGGGGCTCGTTGCGAAGATCCCAGCGGGGTCCATGAGGTGCTGCGATCCGTACCCGGACCCCATCGCGACCTTGGTGCGGAGCACGATCGGCACCGGGTTGTCGCCGCCGAACATGTGGCGCGCCTTGCCGATCTGATTGAACACCTGGTCTGCGGCGACCCAGAGGAAGTCCGGGTACATGAACTCGACGACAGGCCGGAACCGCCCGTCGAGCGCGATGCCGCCACCGAGTCCGACGAACGCGTTCTCGCTGATCGGTGTGCCGAGCACCCGACCTGGGAACGCCTTGGCGAGCCCCTTCGTCGCACCGTTCGTGCCGCCGTTGAGTCGGTGCACGTCCTCGCCCAGGACGATGATCCGGTCGTCGTGCTCCATCCGGTGGTGCATGACGCCGGCGACGGCATCGACGAACTTGCCGTTCGGGGAGGCTGCGGCGGTGTCGGCGCCTGATCCGTTGCCGGCCGTGAATGGGTCGCGCACGCTCGTCGGGTCGATCTCGCTCGCGTCGCCGCGGATGCCCACATCGACGAACTCGGGATCCGGCCAGAGCTCCGGTCGGATCCGTCGCTTCCCGGCAGAGTCCGGATCCGGCTCCGTGAGTCGCCCGGCGACGCCACGCATCGCCTCCTGCGCCTGCCTGCGGAGGTCGGCAGCCTGCTCCGGCGAGACGAGTCCGAGCGAGGCGAGTTCGCGCTCCGTTCGGAGGATCGGATCACGATCGCGCCATTCGGCCTCCTCCGCCTTCGTCCGGTACCCGAACGCGCTGCCCGGGTATGGGCCGTTCTGGTGGAAGTAGCGGTACACCTCGGCCTCGATGACGGCCGGCCCATCGCCGGCGCGCATCCGATCGAGCGCGTCACTCATCGCGAGGTGCACGGCGAGCGGATCCATGCCATCGACCTGCCATGCCGGGATCCCAAAGCCTGGTCCGCGGCCGGAGAGGCGGGCCTCCCGCGTCACCTCGTGCACCTCGGTCGACACGGCGTACCGGTTGTTCTCGATGAAGAACGCGAACGGCAGCTCCCACGCGGCAGCGAGGTTCATCGTCTCGAGCACCGACCCGATGTTCACGGCACCGTCGCCGAAGTAGCTCACCGTCACGTCGCTCGTGCCCGCATGGCGCTGCGCCCACGCATTGCCCGCGCCCATCGGGACGCCGCCGCCGACGATCGCATTCGTGCCGAGCGCACCCGCTTCGAACCACTGCAAGTGCATCGATCCGCCGCGTCCGCGACAGAAGCCCTGCGCAAGCCCGAGAATCTCCGCCAGCGTGCGCTGCAAGACGGTGTCGACCGGATCGGAGACGATCCCGTCGATCGGGAGGCTCCCTCCCGTCACGTGCGTCAGCGCCTTGGCGAGGAACTGGTGATGGCCTCGGTGCGAGCCGTTGACTCCGTCGGCCGAGCGCAGGCCGATGATCGAGCCGACGGCGCCGCCCTCCTGCCCGATGCTCGAGTGGGCGGGCCCGTGAACGAGGCCTTCACCGGCGAGCTCGAGCACGGTCTCCTCGAACGCGCGAATCAGATGCAACTCCGCGAGCATCGAGGTGAGGAGCCCCGGATCGGCACGCTTCCAGTCGGCGGGTATCGTCTCGAGCCTGATCCAGGGGACCTCGGCGCTCAGACGGGAACGTTTCGGCATCGACCCTCTTCTCCATTGACGGGTGAGTGCGGGACGCGGCGCCCAGCGCTCGCGCGGTGTTCAGTGTAGTTGTACAGTCTGGTGAACGGCAAGACGCGAAAGGACGCGAGGTTCATGGCGATACCAGGCATGGTCGGCACTGACCACATCGGGTTCACGGTGCCAGACCTGGATCAAGCAGACCGCTTCTTCGTCGACGTGATCGGCTGCACGCGCGTGTACTCGCTCGGGCCGTTCGCGCACCCCGATGACGACTGGATGGCCGAGCACCTCGGCGTCCATCCACGGACCGTCATGCGGCGCTTGAACTTCTACCGCGTGGGAACGGGAACGAATTTCGAGGTCTTCTCCTACGAGCCGGCCGACGGACAGCAGCCCCAGCCTCGGAACAGTGACATCGGCGGCCACCACATCGCGTTCTACGTTGACGATCTCGATGCCGCAGTGGCGTACCTTCGCGCGCAGGGCGTTCGAGTGATGGGAGATCCGACCGCGAGTTCGGCCGCAAGCCGCGGACAACGGTGGGTGTACTTCCTCAGCCCCTGGGGCATGCAGTTCGAACTCGTGTCGTTCCCGGACGGCAAGGAGTACGAGCGAGATGCGCCGGTCCTGCTCTGGCACCCGAAGCACCCCGCCGAGTGACGCGTTCCGCGAGACCACCTGGACTACCGACAACCACTCTTGAGCAATGAAGGCCGACGATGACCCAGACCGACACCCCCACGACCGCCATCGACCGCGCGATTTTCAGCGACCTCTACATCGACGGCGCGTGGCGAGCGGGGTCCGACGGCGAGCGCTTCGCCGTCGTGGATCCCTCCGACGGATCGACGATCACGGACTTCGCGATCGCGACTGAGGCTGACTGCGACGCTGCCGTCGATGCGGCGGCCGCCGCATTCCCCGCCTGGAGCGCGCGAGCCCCCCGCGAGCGGAGCGAAATCCTCCGTCGCGCGTGGGAGATCCTCACAGCCGAGGCCGACACCCTCACTGAGCTCATGGTGCGCGAGAACGGCAAGTCATGGCCGGACGCCAAGGCCGAAGCGACCTACGCGACGGAGTTCTTCCGGTGGTTCGCCGAGGAGGCCGTTCGCGTGCCGGGCGAGTACCGACTCTCGCCTGCCGGCGACAAGCACATCGTCGTGACCCACCACCCGATCGGCGTCTCGCTGCTCGTCACACCGTGGAACTTCCCTGCAGCGATGGCCACGCGAAAGCTCGCTCCCGCACTCGCAGCGGGATGCACGATGGTCCTCAAACCCGCCCGCGAAACACCGCTCACGTCCGCCTACGTGGTGAGCGTGCTCGAACGAGCGGGCGTTCCGCGCGGCGTCGTGAACCTGGTCACGCCCGTGCCCACCGGCCCGGCGGTCGCGCGCATGCTGAACCACACGGCGGTGCGGAAGCTGTCGTTCACCGGATCGACCGAGGTCGGACGCGAATTGCTGAAGACCGCGTCGGACCGGGTGATCAGCACGTCGATGGAGCTCGGCGGGAATGCACCCCTCATCGTCTTGCCGGGCGCCGACCTCGACGTCGCGGTTGACGGCGCGTTCCTCGCCAAGATGCGGAACGGCGGGTCGGCCTGCACGTCGGCGAATCGGTTCTACGTGCACGACTCGGTGCACGACGCGTTCGTCGAGCGGATGACCGAACGGCTGTCGACGATGCCGGTCGGATCCGGCCTCGACCGACACAACGAACTCGGCGCGCTCGTGTCCGTCAAGGAGCGCGACAAGGTCGCTGATCTGGTCGACACTGCCGTCGAAGAGGGCGCGCACGTCGTGACTGGCGGCACCAAGAGCGACACGGGGGCGTTCTACGCGCCGACCTTGCTCACCGATGTGCAGCACGGCAGCACGATCAACGCGACCGAGATCTTCGGACCCGTCACCGCGATCGTCCGCTTCACCGACGTGGACGAAGCAGTCCGTCTCGCGAACGACAGCGAGTACGGCCTCATGGCGTACGTCTTCGGGGAGGAGCGGTTGGCCATGCAGGTCGGCCAGCGGCTCGACGTCGGCATGGTGGCGATCAACCGCGGCGTCGTCTCAGATCCAGCGGCCCCGTTCGGCGGCACGAAGCAGTCCGGACTCGGGCGCGAGGGTTCCACGGAGGGAATCCTTGAGTTCCTCGAGACGCAGTACCTCGCGGTCTCTGTCTGAGCGACTGACGCCGACGGATCGGGCGATCGCCGCTCGCGGCCCGGCTATGCGCCGGGCCCCGGGCGGTGCACGCCACCGTGCACGAACCAGACGCCCTCAAACGGCTCGGGGCCGGGGTTGCGGTGCATGTGCGGAATCGAGCAGTCGAACCCGAACGACTCGCCCGGGTTGAGGTGGAACACTTCCTCGCCGACCGTGACGACGAGCTGTCCAGTCAAGACGTACGCGTACTCGTACCCCTCGTGCGTGACGAGATCGCCGCCAGCCGTCGATGTCGCCCCGGGCGCGTACGAGACCTTCATGAAGTTGACCGCATGCTCGGGCGTGGCCGCGAGTCGTTCCCAGACGACGCCCTCGGCCATCGTGAGCTGCGGTCGGTGCGATGGATGCACGACGGAAACGCGATTGGCGTACTCGGACGGCCGCCACGCGTTCATCGGGTTCATCCGACCGGATCCGTGCCATTCGTCGTCGGGATCGTCATGCTCAGCGGCCCGCTCCTCAGCCTCGAACAGCTCGTCGACGGTGACGTTGAGCAGCCGAGCGAATCCGTAGAGCGTCGAGACGGATGGCTGCGACTTGCCATTCTCGATCTGCGAGACGAGCGACGGTGAGACGCCTGCCTGCCGTGCGAGTTCTCGGAGGGACATGCCCGCTTGCTGCCGGATCTCCTTCAATCGGATCCCCAGTTCGCCGACTGCGAAGCTCGGAACGTCAACCATCTTGTCCGCCCGTCGTTCGTGGTCGACCGGTCGGGCGGTATCGTCCTGAACCCCGTCCGCCGCCGGCAGTGGGATAAATATACACGGAACGGAGCCCGGTGTTCTGCTAATGTTCAGTGACAACGAACAGTGCTGCCATACAAGGAAGTATGCAAATGACCATTCACGGGGTCCACCACACCGGCATCATCGTGTCCGATCTCGACCGGTCCATCGCGTTTTACCACGACCTTCTCGGATTCCCGTTCTCAAGCGAGCCGAGCCCCTGGTTCGACGGCGACGAGCTCGCGCAGGGCGTCGGCGTTCCGAACGCGAAACTCCGGCAGTGCTGCCTGCAGGTCGGGCCGGACACCCTGGAGCTCCTCGAGTACGCGAATCGCGAGCCGAGCGACGGCCCGGTCCACCAGAACCATCTCGGTGCGATGCACGTCGCGTTCCGCGTTGACGATGTCACTAAGACCGTCGCCAGCCTCGAGGCTGCCGGCGTCGAGTTCCTTTCCGGCCCACACGTCGTTGACGATGGCGTGCTCGCGGGCTGGCGATGGGTGTACTTCCACGACCCTGATGGGATCCCGCTCGAACTTGTGGAAGTGGCCTACACCCGCCCGGAGGAACGGCAGGCAGGGATCGAGGCCTATCTCACCGCACGGACCGCGGGCGCTTCCGCTGCACACCGATCTCCGTCCGCCTCCACAGAAACGGGAGCAACCGCATGACCAGCACTGCGCCTCGCCGCGCCCTCGTCGTCGGCGTGACCGGCATCGTCGGCCAGAACCTCGCCGCCTATCTGGCAGATGCCGGGTGGGAGGTCTACGGGCTCTCCCGCAGCGGCGGAACGCCCGACCCTCGCGTCGTTCCCGTCCGCGCCGACCTCGGGGACCCGGCGGCCCTTGCCGAAGCGCTTCGCGAGGTTCGCCCCGAGTTCGCGGCGATCACCGCATGGACCCGGATGGCGACGGAGGCCGACAACATCCGCGTGAACGGCGGTGCGGTCCGCAACGTGCTGACGGCACTCGAGCCGGCCGGCAGCCTCCAGCACGTCGCCCTGATGACCGGACTGAAGCACTACCTCGGCCCGTTCGAGGCGTATGCGCAGGGGGTCGTCGCGGACACGCCCTTCCATGAGGAGGAGCCGCGGACCTCCACCCCGAACTTCTACTACGCCCAAGAAGACGAGCTGTTCGCCGCTGCTGAACGTGCCGGGTTCACGTGGAGCGTGCACCGATCGCACACCGTATTCGGGTTCGCGACGGGAAATGCGATGAACATGGTCCTCACGATCGGCGCCTACGCGACGCTCTGCAAGGAGCTTGGACTGCCGTTCGTGTTCCCCGGGTCGTCGACGCAGTGGAACTCCGTGACCGACGTGACCGACGCTGAGCTGCTCTCGGAACAGATGCTCTGGGCGTCCGAGCACGGACGCAACGAGGCGTTCAACACCGCGAACGGCGACGTCTTCCGCTGGCGGTGGCTCTGGCCGCAGATCGCCGCCTTCTTCGGGCTGCCATGGGAGGGGTTCGAGGGCGAGCCACGCACGCTCGAAGCGGCAATGGCAGGCACGGAGGACACGTGGCGCGCGATCGCGCATCGCGAGGGACTCGTCGAGCCGGATTTGGCGCGTGTCGCCTCCTGGTGGCACTCAGACGCCGACCTCGGCCGCGACATGGAGGTCCTCACCGACATGAACAAGAGCCGGAAGGCCGGGTTCACGGCGACTCGTGACACCCGCGACTCGTTCTTCCGCTACATCGAGCAGTACCGGGCGGCGCGCGTCCTGCCGTAAGGAGCAGCCAGGGCGGCGCAGGCACGCATCGGCCGGAGGAGTCGCCGCGGCTGTGAGCGGGCGATATACCCGGCGTGGCCGCGCGGCTCGCCGGACATATCGCCCGCTCGTGCTCGAACTCGAGCGTGCGAATGCGGGACGCCCCGAGCTCGAGGGCCTACAGCCGCGCGTCGAATTCGATATGCGCCTTGATCGTCGTCGGGGACGGATGGCGCGCAGCCTCGATCGCCGAGAGCGCCTCGTCGGCGGAGAAATGCTGGGTCACCAGCGGCGATAGGTCGAGACCGCTGCCGGCGAGGAACCGGAGCGTCTGCGGCCACACGCCCGGCGACCCGATCGAGCCGGTGATGCGGAGCTCCTTCGACTGGATCAGCCCGAGCTGCGCTGGAGCCGAGCCGCCGACGTTGATGCCGATGTACGCGACCCGGCCCTGGAACGCGACCAGTTCGAGCGCGCGCGCCATCACAGCCGGGCGGCCACTGGCCTCCACGACGAGATCCGCACCACGACCACCGGTGAGCCGGGAGAGCAACGCGTCCACGTCGTCCGGGTGCACCGCGTGCTTCGCGCCGAGGGCGAGCGCCGCGTCCTGCCGCTCAGCGGTCGGCTCGACGACGATGGTCGTTGCGCCCATCGCGCCGGTCGCCGCCGCGACGGCGAGGCCGATCGGTCCGGCACCGAGCACCACGACCGTGTCGCTCGCATCCACGCCTCCGGCGTGCTGCACGGCGTAGTAGGCGACGCTGAACGGCTCGACGAGCGCACCCATCGTGAACGAGAGCTCGTCGGGGAGTCTGTGCAGCCACGACGCCTTGGCAACGAAGAAGTCGGCGGCCGCGCCGCTGATGGAGAAGCCGAAATGGTCTGACCCGATGACGCACTCGCCGACGACCCGATCCCCGACGGCGAAGTCCGTCACGTCGGCACCGACGCGCACCACCTCACCCGACCACTCATGCCCGGGAATGATCGGATAGCTGAACGGGATGATGTACCGACCCTCCAGCAGCTCGATGTCCGAGTGGCAGACGCCGACCGAGCGGGCAGCGACGAGCACCTCGTCGGCAGCGATCGCCGGGATCGGTCGCTCCTCGACCGCGGGCGCATCCTCGGCGGTATACACCAGTGCTTTCACGGGGATCGTTCCTCTCCATCGTGGTCATGGCCGCATCCGGCGCGGTCTTGCGCGCCCGACACGCTCTGACACGCTCCGCTCATCGGGTTTCGACGAGCACCTTCACCTGGTCACCGGTGGGCGACAAGAGCGTTTCGAAGCCCTTCGCCACGATGTCAGCCATGGGCACCCGCGCCGTGACGACCTTCTCGACGGGGTAGCGACCCCGCGCAATGAGATCGACGATGCGCGGGAAGTCGAACACCGGATAGCACCAGGTGCCGGTCAGCGTGATGTCGTGTTCGGACAGCACCATCGGGTCGATCGACGCCGGGCGCGTGTGGAGGCCGGTCTGCGACACGTGTCCGGCCGATCGCACGGCGGCGAGCGCGGTCTGCAACGCGCGTTCATTGCCGGAGCATTCGATGACCGCGTCCGCGCCGACTCCATCACGGAGGTCCTTGATGTACGCGGCAACGTCGATCTCGGCCGGGTTGAGGACCTCGCCGACGCCGAAACTGCGGACCAGTGCCGCTCGAGTCGGGTTGACCTCGGAAACGATCACCTGCGCCCCGAGCGACGCGGCATAGAGCGATGCGAGCGCTCCGATGGGTCCGGCACCCGTGACGAGCACGAGGTCGCCGGGGCGCACCTTCGCCGTGTCCACTCCGTATGCGGCCACAGCAGCCGGTTCGACGAGCGCGCCCTGGAGGTCCGTCACGGCATCCGGAAGGACGGTCAGCTTCTCGACGGGAACGATCGCAAGCTCGGCGATACCGCCCCAGGCGTAACTGAGGCCGATGCACGCCATGTTGCGGCAGAGGTGGTTGAGGCCGCGGACGCAGTAGTAACAGGTGTTGTCGAACAGGAGCGGCATCACCGACACGCGCTGTCCAACCGAGACCGTCGTGACCCCGGCACCGACCTCGACGATCTCGGCGGAGAACTCGTGGCCGAGGATCTGCGGGATCGTCGAGCCGTTGAGCCGATGTGGTTCGGCGGGGGTGACGATGGGGCCCATCGCGTATTCGTGCAGGTCCGTTCCGCAGATTCCGCACCAGAACGGCTTGACGAGTACCTCGCCGGGGCCGGGTGAACCCGGGGCGGCAACGTCTTCGACGCGAACGTCGTGGGCGGCGTGAAAGACCGCGGCTCTCATGCATGCTCCTTGGTCAGGGTGGGGTCGAACAGGACTTTGCCCTCGAGACCGCCGGTGGCGAGTCGCTCGAGCTGCTCGGCGATGTCGTCGAGCGGGTGAACCGAGTCGAGCAGCTCGTGGGCCAGCGCGGTGGTCTGCAGGATCTCGAGCGCCGGACCGAGGTCGGTCCCGCACACATGCGCAAGCGTGGTTCGCACGGTGATCTCGCGCATGACGAGCGCATGCACGTCGACCTCGGGCGACTTCGAGGGCAAGCCCACCTGCAGGATTGTGCCGCCGTCCCGCACGAGCCGGATCGCGGTGGCGAGCTGGCCGGGAGCGCCGCTGGCTTCGATGACGACGTCCGCGCCTCCCGGGATGCGGTCGAGGATCCGGTCGGCGATGTCATCGCCCACTGGTTCGACCTGCCCCGCACCGAGCCGAGCAGCGCGTTCGAGTCGGTGTCCGGGAAAGTCGACCACGGTGATGTCCGCAGCGGGCGCGAGGTGGCGCACGCCGGTCAGCACGAACGTACCGATCGCACCGGCACCGATGAGGACGACGCGGTCGCCGTCCGCGATGCCCGACCGCCGTGCGGCGTGGAGGCCCACCGCGAGCGGCTGCGCGAGCCCGGCCGCGTCGAGCGAGAGACCCTCGGGGATGGGAACCAGTGTCTTCTCCGCCACGGCGACGAATTCCGCGAGACCCCCTGGCGCGTTCAGGCCGTGGGTGAAGTAGCTACGGCAGAGGTTTGTGCGGCCCTCGAGGCACCGGTCGCACGCTCCGCACCACACGCCGGCACCGGAGGCGACGAGTGCACCGGCAGGATAGGCGCCTCCAGGAAGCGGCTCGACGATCTCGCCGATGAACTCGTGGCCGAACACCATCGGACCGGTCTGGCCGGTGACCGTGTGCACGCGGTTCACGGGGAACGTCAGCGGGCCCGCCTTCCACTCGGTCGCATCGGTGCCGCACATCCCGGAGCGGAGAACCCTCAGCACCACCTGGCCGTCGTCGCGTTGCGGTTCCGGCACGTCTTCGATCCGAACGTCGTGTGCCCCGTAGTAGACGGCGGCCCTCATCGGTGCTCCTCGTTTCCACCGATCTTCGACTCACGCCTCACCGCGGCCCCACTCCGTGTTGAGGTGCGACTGCGAGCTGCGGATCACCGGCAGCGGACCGTTCACGGCGAAGTACCGCTGTCCGGCGACAAGCAGATCTTCGGCGGGGAACTTCGTCACGACCTCGCAACCGTCGGCGGTCACCACGACCTCCTCTTCGATGCGGGCAGCGCCGATGCCGTCCGCGCTCGGCCAGTATGTCTCCAACGCGAAGAACATGCCTTCGCGCAGCACCTCGGGGTGATCGAGCGACACGAGCCGCGAGAAAATCGGCTTCTCCCAGATCGACAGGCCGACGCCGTGGCCGTACTGCAGGGCGAACGCGGCCTCCTCGTCGGGGAACCCGAACTCTTGCGCTTTCGGCCAGACGCTGACGATGTCAGCGGTGGTCGCACCGGGTCGGACGAGTGCGATGGCGCGGTCCATGTACTCACGCGCGCGTTTGTAGGCGTCGTTCTGTGCGGGGCTCGCCGAGCCGACGGCGAACGTCCGGTAGTAGCAGGTGCGGTAGCCGTTGAAGCTGTGCAGGATGTCGAAGAACGCGGGGTCGCCGGGTCGGATGATCCGATCCGAGTACACGTGCGGGTGCGGAGAGCACCGCTCCCCCGAGATCGCGTTCACGCCCTCTACATATTCCGACCCGTGGTCGTAGAGCACCTTCGCGACGAGTCCGACGGTCTCGTTCTCGCGCACTCCTGGCCGCAGGAACTCGTACAGCCGGTCGTACGCGGAGTCCACCATCGACGCGGCCTGCGTCAGCAGCGTGATCTCGTCCTGCGTCTTGATGGTGCGCGCGCGCATGAACACCTGCTGGCCGTCGACGACGGAGATCCCCGCGTTCTGCAGCGCCATGAGGATCGGCATCTCGACGACATCGACGCCGAGCGGCTCGCCGAGGAGCCCGAACTTCTCGAGCTCACGCTTGATCTTCGCGGCGACCTCGTCGGCCACGCCCGTGTCCGGGTTGAAGGCGCCGCGGAGTGTCGAGATCCCGGCGCGGGCTCCGCTCTCGATGCGGGGACGCTTGGCCCCGTGATGCGGCGCGTGCGGGTCCGCGTCGAGTTCCGCTGTCGTCTCCGCCAGCCACGGGTTGTAGAGCTGGTGGTGCTTCGCGGCGGATCCGAAGTCCCACACGACCGGATCCGAATGACGCGTCAGCAGTGCGAATCGGATGAGCTTGTCCATCGCCCACGTACCGATATGCGTGGCCGTCATGTAGCGGATGTTGGAGAAGTCGAAAGCGAGGACCGCGCCGAGGTCGGAGGCGTCGAGCTCCGCTTTGAGCCGCGCCAACCGCTCGTCGCGGAGGCGGTCGAAGCGGACCCGTTCCTCCCAGTCGACGGCGTTCGTGCCGAATGTCGCTGTGCTGACCACAGTGGTCTGCCTTTCTGATCGGGCGCCAGGGCGCCGGTCGGTTGGGAGGCTGCTCAGTCGATCGCGGCGATCCGACGCCGACGACGGATCCGGCCGGCGGTGTAGAGGATCGCGGCCGCGAGGATGAGCGCGCCTTGGAAGAAGTACTGGTAGACCGTGCCGAGCCCGAGGAACACGGTGGCGGACAGCGCCTGCTGCAGGAGCAGCGCACCGAGCATCGGGCCGATGAACGTGCCCCGCCCGCCCAGCAGGCTCGTACCACCGAGCACGACGGCGGTGATGCTCGTCAATGTGAACGACGCGCCCTGCGTCGGGTCGCCGATGCCGTACTGGCCCATGAACATGAGGGCGCCGAGGAAGACGAACAGCGCCGTCGCGACGTATCCGAAGATGACCGTCCGGTCGATCCGGAGGCCCACAGTTCGCGCGGCCTCTTCATCGGAGCCGGTGGCGCGAAGGCGCCATCCCCAACGGGTGCGCCGCAGCGCGAACTCCATCGCGACCGACAGCACAACGAAGATGATGAAGAACAGCGGAACCGGGCCGAAGCTCAGGTTCACGAACGACTGGAACGCCTGGCTGATGTATCCGCCCTGCTGGGGTCGGAGCAGGAGCTCGAGTCCACCGAGGGCGATATAGAGTGCCAGCGTCGCCGCGATAGGCGTGAATTTGCCGTAGCGAATGAGACCGCCGTTCACGAATCCCGTGGCGATCGCGACCAGGACCATGAGGACGAGACCGAGGATCACGGTCCCGGCAGGTTTGCCGTCGTTCACGAAGAAGGATGCGACGACGACAAGGAAGCCGGCGAGCGGACCGACGGACAGGTCGATGCCTCCGGTGAGCATCGCGATGTTCTGTCCCATGGCGAGGAACCCGATCGCGGTCGCGGCGGTCAGAATCGTCGTGAGGTTGAACGTCGACAGGAACGCGGCGTTCTGGGCGACGATATAGCCGCCGAGGACCACGATGACGGCCGCCACGAGCGCACTCGGAGCGTAGTCGCCCTGCACGAATCGACGGAAGCCCGTGGTGTGCTCCTGGCGAAGCGCGTCGGGTACGGCGATCGCGCTCGTCGTCGCACCGACGGCGGCGCTGACCATGCGCTCCTCGGTGATGTCGTCACCGGTCAGGGTCGCGACGACCTGACCGCGGGACATCACCAGGACTTGGTCGCAGAGCCCTTCGAGTTCTTTGGAGTCGGACGAGGCGATGATGACGGGAATGCCCCGATTCGAGGCGTCGCGGAGGATCCCGTAGATATCCGCGCGGGCACCGACGTCCACACCCTGCGTCGGCTCGTCAGCGATGAGGAGGACCGGGTCGGACAGGAGCGCCCGGCCGATGACAACCTTCTGCTGGTTGCCGCCGGAGAGCGACCCGACCGGGGCGTCCATCGATGCGGCTTTGACGGAGAGCGAGCCGAGCGAGTCGCGCACGCGCGAGACCTCGCTCTTGCGGCTGAGCAGCGGGCCGCGAGCGAACGACCGCAGCGCCGAGATCGCTGCGTTCTCCCGCACGCCCAGGCTCATCGCAAGGCCCTCGCCGTGTCGGTCGGCCGGCATGTAGGCCGCGTGGCGCAGCAGCTCGCTGGACGTGTAGGCACGGCCGCCGATCGTCACGGTGCCCTCGAAGGACTCGAGACCCGCGAGCGCGCGGAGCAGGTCGCTCTGCCCGTTTCCCACAACGCCCGCGATACCGATGATCGCGCCGCGCGGGACGGACGCATTGACGTCGACGAAGCCGGGCCCTGACAGCCCCGCGATCACGAGATCGTCGCCGGTGCCGTCCGCGTCCTGTGCCGAACGCTTCGGTGGGAACGCCGAGGCCAGGGTCCGACCCACAATCAGGGCGAGGAGTTCTGCGTCGGTGATGTCGCTGACCGCGCTGGTGCCGCGCACCTGACCGTCGCGAAGGACCGTGACACGGTCTGCGAGTTCCCGCACTTCGGCCATCCGGTGCGTGATGTAGACAACCGATACGCCGTCCGCCACGGCCTCGCGGACGAGCGCGAAGAACCGCTCGACGGCATCGTTCCCGAGTGGCGCGGTCGGCTCATCGAGGATCAGCAACGACGGGGAGACGGCGAACGCCTTCGCGATCTCGAGCAGATGGCGCTGGGCAACGGTCAGCGTCTCGACGCGGTCGTCAAGATCGACGTCGAGGCCGACGCGCGACAGCATTCGCTCGGCGGTCGCTCGGCTGCCGCCCTCGCCACGGAGCACTGATCCCGGGAGCGCCACCTGCAGGTTCTCCATGACCGTCAGGTCCGGGAGCACCGCGGGGTGCTGATGCACGATCGCGATGCCGTACGAGGCGGCAAGCCGCGGGTTCAGTGGCGGGACGACGGACCCGCGCACGAGGATCGTGCCCGAGTCCGGGTGCGTGCCGCCGGTCGCGATGTTCATCAGCGTCGACTTGCCCGCGCCGTTCTCGCCGAGGATCGCGTGGACCTCGCCCGGCCGGATGTCGACTGACACATCACTCAGGGCGGCGACCCCGGAGTACGTCTTCGTGATGCCGCGCATCTCGAGCGTCGCAACCTGCGGGACCGTTTCCTGCATCGGCTCCATCACTGCCTCGTTCATGCTTGCCTTCCGTATGAGCACCGGGTGACCCGGTCGGATCGCGATGATCCGACCGGGTCCGTTTCCGGTTCGGATTACTTGCCGAGCGCCGCCTGCTGGCTTCCGGGCATCTGCGCGGAGAGGTAGACGTCACCGGGCAGGTTCGCCTGGCAGTCGACCGGCTTGGACGGATCCGTGGAGTCCTCGAAGATCGGGCTCTTGAACGAGTCCGCCGTCGGGATCTTGCCGCCCGTCGCCTTGGCCACGGCGTAGTCGACGGCGAGACGCACGTTGTCGTTTCCGGTCGCGACCGTCATGAGCTTGAACGGGCTCGTGGACTGCTGGCTCTTCCAGAAGCAGCTCAGCGAGTTACCGTCGGAGGTCGCGAGTGCGGGGATCGGACGTCCGCTCTTGGTGAAGAGCGGCAGCGAGCTGACGAGCGTGGGCCCGAAGTCCGAGACGATCACGTCGATCTTGGGGTACTTCGCGATCGCCGCCGACAGCAGTGTCTGTGTCAGCGTCGGGTCCCAGTTCGTCGGCACGAATGGCGTCTGGTCGATGAACTTGTAGCTCGACGGCAGGTTCTTGCGGAGCGCATCGTATTCGGTGACGCTCTGGCTGTTGCCCGCAGGGCCACCCATGAACAGGATGTTGCCGCCGTTCGGCACGACCTTCTTGATCCATGCGGCCCAGTTGTTGCCGTCATTGGCGAAGTCGTCGCCGATCCACTTGTCGTAGTTGACGCCCGCCTTGCCACCCGGGTCTACCCGGTAGGGCACGGTGACGACGCCAGCTTTGTAGGCATCCGTGAGTGCGGGAAGCACTGCCTTGCCAGCGTCCGGGAAGACGACCATCGCGTTCACGCCGCGCGAGGCCATGCCCTTGATGTCGGAGATCGCCTTGGAGGTGTTCCCCTGGCCGTCCGCGTACAGGAACTTGGTGACGCTCGGGCACTTCTGCGCCTCCGCTTTGCCGGATGCCGTGGTGACGAGCCGCCAGCTGTTGCCACCGAAGCCATCGAGCAGGGCGAAGGTGATCTTCTTCGTGCCGCACCAGGACGGTGCGCCCGCGACGTGCGTGACCTTTCCGGTGCTGTTGGACGCGCCACCGGTGCTCGTGCATCCGGTGAGCGCGAGGGCCGCGGCGGCGATGGCGCCGACGATGCCCAGGGTCTTGCGACGATTCATAGTTCCTCCAGGTGATGCGCGACATCGATGTCGCTGGTGGTACTGCTGGTGCGGCGGGAACGCCGGGGGTGGGGTGGAGCGTGGAGTGGGGCCGACGAACATGACGGCCCGCGGGGGTTCGTTCAGGAGGCCGGGGCTGGGCGCGTGGGTCTCGTGCGTCCGCCTCGGATCCGGTACCAGATCCCGCGCCAGTCGACGGTGTAGAGCGAGACCCCGACGGCGAGCGCCGCGGCCTGAACGACGGTCTGCACGGCAGTGGAAACGCCGAGGGCGAGCACGAACTGGACGAGCTGTTCGAGGAAGATCGCCGCGATGACCGTGGCGACGGGGAATCCCCGGCCGCCGAGCAGGGAGGTGCCGCCGAGGACCACGACCGCGACCGAGATGAGCAGGAAGCTGTCGCCGCTGTACGCGCTCGGCTGGGCAGTGATGCCCGCGATCATGATTCCGGCGACGCAGTAGAGCAGCTGCGCCCACACGTACGCGGACATCTGGTGCACACGAACGCGCAACCCAACCGCGCGCGCGGCGCGGGGGTTCGCGCCGACGAACTCGAATCGGCGGCCCGCCGGGGTGTGCCGGACCAGCACGATGACGAGGATCAGCGCGCCGACGGCGAAGAACACGGAGAACGGGATGCCGAGCACCGATCCGGTCATGAGGTTCTGCAGATCGGACGTGGTGATACGCGGGCGGCCGCCGGAGATCAGGAGGTTGACGCCGTAGAACAACGCGTTGCTGCCGAGCGTGGCGATGATCGGGTTGAGCCCAACACCACCGACGAGGAGCCCGTTGACGATGCCGCCGACGATCGCAAAGACGAGCGCGAGCAGCACCGCCGGGACGAGGAGGCTGTTGTTCTGATCGGGGATGTGCGTGACGGTGACGACGGCGAGCGACATCGCACCGGCGACCGAGAGGTCGATGCCGCCCTGCTGGACGACGAGCATCTGGCCGAGGCCGGCGACGGCGAGCACCGCCGCGATCGGGAGCATGCCCTGCAGCGATCCCGGGGCGACGCTCGATGGGGCGAACAGGGCCGACACGATGAACAGCAGGATCGTTGCGGCGCCGATCGTCACGAGACCCTTCGAGACGGATACGGTTGCACTCGTAAGGAGTCGCGGCTCGCGTGTTTCGCTCGTCACTGACATTGACGCTCCATTGCGCTGGTATCGAACGGTCGATGTGTTGAGCGTGACTGTACACGATCAGTGGCATTGCACAACAGCGGACGGGCATAACGGTTTCATTGCGGGCGGAACCGGGCGTGCCTCCTGTGGGACCGTTCACCATCACTACACGACGGGGATGGTCCGAGAACACCTGCTGGCCCGCGGTCGGCCTGACGAATCGGATGCAAGGAGGCGCCGTGAACGACCCTGAGACTGTGCAGCGCAACGCGGTGCGCGACTATTACGAGACCGGCTCCGGAGCCGAGGTCACACTCCATGCGAACGAGGAGGCCTGGCAGTCCCTCCGGTTCCGGCCCCGCATCCTGCGTGACGTCTCGCGAGTCGGTACGGCGATCGACCTCCTCGGCGCGTCGCTCCCCCATCCGCTGCTCGTCGCCCCGTCGGCGCTCCACGGGCTCGGCCACCCCGACGGTGAACGCGCGACGGCGCGAGGCGCGGCGGCGGCCGGTGCGCTCATGGTGCTGTCGATGCGCTCGTCCGTTCCTGCGGCGGAGGTCGGCCGGGAGATGAACGGGTCGCCCTGGTGGTACCAGGTGTACGCGACCGGACGCCCGTCGGTCGCGCTGACACTGACACAGCAGGCGGTCGACGCCGGAGCGAGCGCGATCGTCCTCACGGGCGACACCCCAATCGTCGGCCGGAAGCGCCGTGCCACGCCGGGCATCGTCGCGAACGCCATGCACGTCGAGAACCTGCGTCGCACTGTCGACCCGTCGATCACCGCTGCGGACGTGACGCAAGACCCGTCCGCCACGCTCGATCTGATCCGGGCACTCGCGGACCGCTACCGCGTTCCGGTCCTGGTGAAGGGTGTGCTGCGCGGTGACGATGCGCGCCTCGCGCTCGAGGCCGGTGCCGCGGGAGTGATCGTGTCGAACCACGGCGGCCGGCAACTCGACCGGGCAATCGCGTCAGCGGACGCGCTCCCGGAGGTCGTGGCCGCGGTGGACGGCGCTGCTCCCGTCATCGTGGACGGCGGCATCCGGAGCGGCGTCGATGCGATGGCTGCGCTGGCGCTCGGCGCGGACGCGGTCATGCTCGGGCGCCCGATCCTGCGTGCCCTCATGGCCGGAGGCAGTGACGCGATTCGCGCGCTCCTCGATCAGATGCGGACGGAACTTGTCGAAGCGATGCAGCTCGTCGGCACCGCTGATGTCGACCAGCTCACGCCGGACCTCGTCGTTCGCTCAAAATAGGCTGCGTGGGGAGGATTCGATTCACTCGGTGCCCTCGATCGGCTTGCCTTGTGAAAGCGTCCGACGCACGAGCCACGCGTCGGACGCACTTCCAACAACCCCGGCGGAAAAACTCACAACATAGAGCTCGATACCGGAGCCGACGAAGATGCTTCCATTCATAACAAGCAAGACGATCGGTACAACGCCCGCAACGAGAATGGAGAGCCAGCGCGCGACGGCGAAGCGAGCGAAAAGCGGTATGGCTGCAATATTGACGGCAGCAAGAATTGCGCCAGCGGCGCCGCCGACCAGTGCAAATGCGATGCAAACGAACGCGAGCATCCCCACCGAGTATTGGTTGTAGAGCGCATTGCTCGACCAGTGCGAAGCGGTACCCGGGACGGCAAAGGTGAATCCTGCACAGCCCGCGAGGCCAGCGCCGATACCGACGCCGGTCCAAACTCGCGACCATCTTCGCACGGCCATAACAATATCTGTCCTTGACGAATTAAAAGGCCGATATCCGTTGTGCTGTGGCTCGAATTTCGAGGCGACTGACGACTCTGCGCCCGCTCCCGCATTCTCGACTGCGTCGCATTAACGACGCCCCATCAGCTCCCGCTCGCGTCCTGTTCCACGTTCCGCTGCAGCGAGATCGTCGGAATGGAGGCGGTGATCACCGACCCGTCCGCGCGGAGCGTGCCCTGGATGTCGCTCGTGGTCGGCGTGTGGCCCGACATGCGCGGCCCCTGATGCACCAGCGAGACGACGGTGGGCTCGGCCGGGGTGACGATGAACTCTTCGTTGTGCACCCACACGCGAGCGCCGTCGCCGGTCTCGACCGTGAAGCGCATGCAGTCCTGCTCGAGGTCGACGCGGAGTCGGCTTCCTCTGACCGTGATCCGGTAGGTCAGCCGCTCCCACGACTGCGGGAGGCGTGGGTTGAACGTCATGCGGCCGCCGTGGTCGCGCATGCCGCCGAACCCGCTGACGAGCGCCGACCAGATGCCGCCGGTCGACGCGACATGCACGCCATCCGTGGTGTTCCCGTGCAGATTGGCGAGGTCGACATAGAGCGCTGTGAGGAAGTACTTCTCCGCGAGCTCGTGGTACCCGACCTCTGCGGCGATGATCGACTGGACGACCGCCGACAGCGTGGAGTCACCCGTGGTCAACGCGTCGTAGTACTCGAAGTCACGGCGCTTCTCGGCGGGGGTGAACTCGTGCCCCTGCAGGAAGAGCGCGAGGACCACGTCGGCCTGCTTCAGCACCTGGAACCGGTAAATGACCAGCGGGTGGTAGTGGAGCAGCAGCGGACGCTTGGACTCGGGGGTCGCCTCCAGATCCCACAGCTCTTTGTCGAGGAACTGCGCATCCTGCGGATGGATGCCGCGATGCGGGTCGAATGGGATCTCCATCGCCTCGGCGGCGCGTTCCCAGTCGCCGATCTCGTTGACATCGAGACCGGTGCGGCGAATCATCCGTTCGAACTCGACCGGATCGTCGGCCTGCAGCTGACGGCAGGCGTTCACCGCGGACCAGAGGTTCGCCCGCGCCATAACGTTCGTGTACAGGTTGTCGTCGACCACCGTCGTGTATTCGTCCGGGCCGGTGACGCCGTCGATGTGGAACTTCTGGTCGCCGTTCGATCGCCAGAAGCCGAGGTCCTCCCAGAGCCGGGCGGTCTCGATGAGGACGTCGATCGCGCCGCGCTTCAGGAACTCGGTGTCACCGGACGCATGCACGTACTGCATGAGCGCGTGCGCGATGTCCGCGTCGATGTGGTACTGCGCAGTGCCGGCGGCGTAATACGCGCTCGACTCCTGGCCGTTGATGGTCCGCCATGGGAACAGCGCACCCCGTTGGTTGAGCTCACGAGCGCGGTCGCGCGCCGCGGGCAGCATGTTGTACCGGAATCGGAGCGCGTTCCGCGCCACGATCGGCGCCGTGTAGCTGAGGAACGGCAGGACATAGATCTCCATGTCCCAGAAGTAGTGGCCGCCGTAGCCGGAGCCCGTCACGCCCTTCGCGGCGATGCCGTGTCCGTCCGTGCGCGCGGTCGCCTGCGCAAGCTGGAACAGATTCCACCGCACGGCCTGCTGAATGTCCGGGTGTCCGGCGATCTCGACGTCGCTGCGCGCCCAGAAGTCGTCGAGCCACGCACGCTGCTGCGCAACGATGTCCTCCACGGGGACATACTTCGCGCGGTCCAGCGTTCGGTCGCATCGGTCGGCGAGCTCTCGCGCCGGAACGCCCCGTGACGTGTGGTACGTGATCGTCTTGATGAGCCGGACGGGCTTGCCCCGCTTCGCCTGCACGCGGAACACGTGCTTCGCGAGGTCGTCGTCGATCTGGGACTGCTCGTCCCACGCGTTCTCAGTCTCGAGGCGGTGCTCCACGCCGACGCAGATCGTCATTCCCGAGCTCGACGCCTGGTAGCCGAGCAGCGAGCGGCTGCCGTGCGTGCGTTTCAGCCGCGGCAGGAGCACCCGCTCCGTGAAGGTCTCCGCGCGGCGCGGGTCGAACTGCGTCGCCGGGATCACGGATCGTGAATGGTATTCGTCCGCGCCGTCCTGCCGATTCAACACCTGACTCGACAGCAGCACCGACGCGTCCGCGTCGAGCACCGTGACCTCGTAGTCAACGACCGCGAGATGCCGATCGGTGAACGACACCAGTCGACGCATCCGGATCAGGACGCGCTTGCCGGACGGGGTGCTCCACTCGGTCTCGCGCAGCAGAAACCCATCGCGGAACTCAAGTCGCCGCGTGTGGCGGAGGATGTCCGCCTCTTCCATGATGAGCGGCTCGTCGTCGACGTAGAGGCGGATCACCTTCGCGTCGGGAGCGTTGACGATGGTCTGTCCGACCTTCGCGAAGCCGAACGCGTCCTCCGCATGCCGGATCGGCCAGGTCTCGTGGAACCCGTTGACGTACGTTCCGTATGAAACGCCGCCACGACCCTCCGTGTAGTTGCCGCGCATACCGATGTAGCCGTTCCCGACGGCGAAAATCGACTCCGCGACGCCTTGCTCCTCGGGCACGTACTCGGTCTCGACCAGCGCCCACTCGTCGATGGGGTAACGGATCCGATCCAGCGGATCAGTGGTGATGGGGTTCATGGCGGTCCGGTATCGGGTGTGGACGGTCGGGTTCAGCGGGTCGGTGCAGGACCGGCCGCATCCGAGCCTCCGCGGAGGCCCGAAATCAGCTGGTCGAGATCCGTGACGACGACGTCGGCGCCATGTTCGGTCAGCGCTGCCGCGCCGACACCACGATCCACACCGACCACGAGCCCGAAGCGACCATTCCGGCCCGCTTCGACACCCGAGGTGGCGTCTTCGATCACCACCGACTCATCCGCAGAGCAGCCGAGGCGTGTCGCAGCATCGAGGAATGTATCGGGCGCCGGTTTCCCGGCGAGTCCGTCCGCCGACGCGACAGTCCCATCGACGATGACAGGGAATCGATCGAGGATACCTGCTGCGTCGAGCACGGACCGCGCGTTCGCTGAACTCGAGACCACCGCGACGCGATACCCGGCGGCCATCGCCGCATCGAGGAAGGCCATCGACCCGGGGTAGGCATCGACGCCGTGCTCGGTCAGCTCGGCGGTGAACGCCGCGTTCTTCCGATTGCCGAGACCGCAGACCGTGTCTGCATCGGGTGAGTCGGACGGGGCGCCTTCGGGCAGGTCGATCCCGCGCGCTTGGAGCAGCGACCGAACGCCGTCGTACCGGGGCTTGCCGTCGACGTATCGGAAATAGTCGTCGTCGGTGTACGGCGCTGCGCCGTGCTGCTCGAGGTACGGACCGAACAGGCGCGCCCACGCGCGCATGTGCACGGCCGCCGTCGGCGTGAGAACGCCGTCGAGGTCGAAGAGCAGCGCGCGCTGCGCCGCGAGCGGGCGGGCCGTGCCCCGGGTGGGCAACGTCATCTGCGATCCCTCCTGGTGGTCACCGGGCAGCCAGTACCTCGCAAGTGTAGGTGCGAACGCATGCGTCCGTACGGATGTCAGGCGCCGGTGAATCGGTACCCCATGCCGGCCTCCGTGGTGAAGAACCGCGGATTACTCGGATCGGGCTCGAGTTTCCGACGCAGTTGCGCCATGAACAGGCGGAGGTAGCCCGAATCGGAACCGTGCGCGGGCCCCCAGACCTGCGTCAGCAGCATCTCCCGGGTCAGCAGGGTGCCGGGGTTCGCGAGGAACACCTCCAACAATCGCCACTCCGTCGGCGTCAGGCGCACCGGCGGCCCGGACGGGGTCGTGACCTGCTTCGCGACCAGATCCACGGTCAGGTCGCCGATGCGAACCGTCGGCGACGCCTCCGCGACCGGTGTCACGCGCCTCCCGAGTGCCCGAAGCCGCGCGAGCAGCTCGTCCATCTGGAACGGCTTCGTCACGTAGTCGTCCGCGCCTGCGTCGAGCGCCTCGATCTTGTCGGCGGCGTCGGTTCGACCGGACAGCACCAGCACCGGCACGGTCGACCACGCGCGGATCGCCTGCAGCACCCCGATCCCATCGAGTCGCGGCATGCCGAGATCGAGCATGACGATGTCCGGACGCTCCGTGATGACCGCGTCGAGGGCGGCGCGCCCATCGCGCGCGACCACCAACTCGTATCCCCGCGCACCGAGCGTGATCGCGAGCGCCCGCGCGAGCTGCGCGTCGTCGTCGGCGACGAGTACCTTCATGCGACACCCGCCGTCACAGCGCTCACGCCGATGAAACCGGCGATCGGAAGCCGAACGACCATGGTGAGCCCGCCTCCCGGTGTGTCGTCCACCTCGATACTGCCGCCCATGCCCTCGGTGAACCCGCGTGCCAGGGCGAGCCCCAGCCCCAGCCCGGTCGTGTTGTCGGTATCGCCGAGCCGTTGGAACGGACTGAAGACGTCGTCACGGCGCTCGTCCGGGATCCCAGGTCCACGATCGGCGATCCGAAGCTCGACGTTGCCGTCGAACGCGCTCGCCGCCACCCGGACCTGCGTGCCCTCCGGCGCGAACCGCAGTGCGTTCGACAGCAGATTCACGACGACGCGCTGCAGGAGCACCGGATCGGCGAGAACGCGCGGCAGGTCGGGCGGCAGGTCGAGATCGATCGAATCCGGGCCGAGCTCGAGCTCGTCGAGGGCCGGTGCGACGACGGTGTCGAGCGTGGTCGGCACGGCGTTGATCGCGAGGACCCCCGCCTGCACGCGGGAGACGTCGAGCAGGTCCGCGAGAAGACTCGCGAGCGCACGGAGGCTCTCGTCGGCGGTCGCGAGCAGGACCTCGTGCTCGGCGTCGGTCAGTGCGATGTCGTGATCGCGGAGGCCCTGGATCGCCGTGGTCGCCGCCGCGAGCGGCCGTCGCACATCGTGACTGACCGCGGCGAGGATCGCGCTGCGAACCCGGTCCGCTGCGGCGATCCGCTCCGCGTTGTCCGCCGCACGGCTGAGGGTCCGGTGTTCGAGCGCTGCATCGATCTGCTGCTCGACCACCCGGAGCAGGCGTCGCTGCCCCGGTTCGGGGACCGGTCCGGCGAACTCGAGCGTGCCTCCGGACCGGAGGCTCGACGTCGCGTCCGGCACGTCGGCGACCGTTCCGGATTCGGCGATGGTCTCGCCGGCCTGCCGGACCCGGACACCGCGGAACCCGAACGCCTCGCGCGCCCGGTCGACGAGCGCCTGGAGCGCGTCGTCGCCGCGGAGCACGCTCCCCGCGATCCCGACGAGCAGCGCGGACTCGGCCGCGGCGCGTTTCGCGGTCCGCGACCGCCGCGCCGACCGGTCGACGACGAGGCTCACCGTGACCGCGCTCGCCACGTAGAGCACGAGGGCAGCGAGGTGCCACGGTCGCTGCACGGTGATCCGGTAGAGCGGCTGCACGAAGAAGAAGTCGAGCGAGAGCCCGGAGAGCACCGCGGCGAACACCGCGGGCCAGAACCCGCCGACGAGCGCCACGAGGAGCACGAGCATCTGATAGGCGAGCACCTCGACCGTGATTGCGTCGGGGCTGCGGAACACCGACATGACGAGCGTGAGCAGCGGCCCCACGACGATCGCGAGGACGAACGCGGAGATGATTCGCGCCGGCGTGAGACTGCCGCCGAGCCGTGGCAGTGAGAACCCACGACCGGCGCGCTCATGCGTGACGATGTGCACGTCGATGTCGCCGGACTCCCGGATCACCGTCGCCCCGATGCCCGGCCCGGTGATCGCGGCGAGGAGTCGGCTCCGACGGCTCACGCCGATGACGAGCTGCGTCGCGTCGATCGACCGAGCGAATCGCACCAGCGTCGTGGGCACGTCGTCGCCGACGACCTGGTGGTAGGTGCCGCCGAGCTGTTCGACGAGCGCCCGCTGCTGGGACAGCGCCCCGGGGTGCCGTTCGCGGAGGCCGTCGTTCGTCGTGACGTGGACCGCGGCGAGCTCGCCGCCCGCGGACCGCGCGGCGATGCGTGCACCACGCCGGAGGAGTGTCTCGCCCTCCGGGCCGCCGGTGAGCGCGACGAGCACCCGGTCCCGCGCCTCCCATTTGTGGTCGATGCCGTGCTCGGCGCGGTATGACTTCAGCGCGTCGTCGACGTCGTCCGCCAGCCACAGCAGGGCGAGTTCCCGCAAGGCCGTCAGGTTGCCGAGGCGAAAGTAGTTCGACAGCGCCGCATCGATCCGCGTCGCCGGGTACACGAGGCCGTCCGCGAGTCGTTCTCGCAGCGCCTCGGGTGCGAGATCGACGACCTCGATCTGATCGGCGGCGCGCACGATGGCGTCCGGCACGGTCTCCCGCTGCACCGTCCCGGTGATGTCGCGCACCACGTCGCTCAGCGACTGCAGATGCTGGATGTTCACCGTCGAGATGACATCGATGCCCGCGTCGAGGAGCGACTGCACGTCCTCCCAGCGTTTGTCGTGACCGGTGCCGGGCGCGTTCGTGTGCGCCAGCTCGTCGACGAGGGCGACATCCGGTCGACGGGCGATGACCGCGTCGAGATCGAGATCGTCGAGCTCGACCCCGCGGTGGGCGATGACCCGTCGGGGTACGACCTCGAGGTCGCCGAGCACCGCCGCCGTCGCGGCCCGACCGTGCGTCTCGACGACGGCGACGACCACGTCGCGGCCTTCGTCGCGCAGCCGTCGCCCCTCTTCGAGCATCGTGTACGTCTTGCCGACGCCGGGAGCGGCGCCGAGCAGCACCCGAAGGCGGCCGCGTTTCATGTGCCCATCATCTCGCGTGCGTGATCGGTGGCGGGGCTCAGTCGTGCAGCGCGGTCAGCGCGAGATTCAGCTCGAGCACGTTGACGGTCGGCTCGCCGAGGAATCCGAGCTGCCGCCCATGCGTGTGCGCGGCGACGAGGTTCCGCACCGCCGTCACCGACAGTCCGCGCGCCGCGGCGACCCGGGCGACCTGCTCGTCGGCATACGCGGGGCTGATGTCCGGATCCAGCCCCGATCCGGAGGCGGTGACCGCGTCCGCCGGAATCGTCGCCGGGTCGACGTGATCGGCCTTCGCGATCGCGGCTTTCGCCTGGTCGATGGCGTGCGTCAGCGTCGGATTGTTCGGACCGAGGTTGGACGGTGAGGACGCGTTCGCGTCGTAGCCGGTCCCCGCTGCGGAGGGGCGGGACTGGAACCACCGCGCTGCCGACGCGGCCGACACCGTCTTCGATGCGGCGAACGACTGGCCGATGTGCGCGGAGCCGACGACGACGCCGTTGGCGTCGCGGAGCAGTGAGCCGTTCGCCGGCCCGGGCAGCGCGACCTGCGCGACACCCCAGACGGCCAACGGATAGGCGATGCCGAGCACGACGGTGCTGAGCAGGGTGAGCCGGATGGCGACCCCGCCGGACCGGAGTGCGGTGCGTGAACGAGGCATGGCGTCCCTCCTGGACAGTGCAGCGGATGCTGCGTCAGAAGCCGGGGATGAGCCCGACGATGAGGTCGATGATCTTGATGCCGACGAACGGCACGATGATGCCGCCGAGCCCGTAGACGAGCAGGTTGCGGCCGAGCACGCTCGACGCGGATGCTGCGCGGTAGGCGACCCCGCGCAGCGACAGCGGGATCAGCCCGATGATCACGAGTGCGTTGAAGATCACGGCGCTGAGGATCGCGGACGCGGGCGAGTGCAGCTGCATGACGTTCAGCACCGCGAGGCCGGGGAACGCGACCTGGAACATCGCCGGGATGATCGCGAAGTACTTCGCGACGTCGTTCGCGATCGAGAAGGTCGTGAGCGCGCCGCGCGTGATGAGCAGCTGCTTGCCGATGCGGACGATGTCGATGAGCTTCGTCGGGTCGGAGTCGAGGTCAACCATGTTGCCGGCCTCCTTCGCGGCGGTCGTCCCGGTGTTCATCGCCACACCGACGTCGGCCTGGGCGAGCGCGGGAGCGTCGTTCGTGCCGTCGCCGGTCATCGCGACGAGGTTCCCGCCCTCCTGCTCCTTGCGGATGAGCGCGAGTTTGTCCTCCGGAGTCGCTTCCGCGAGGAAGTCGTCCACGCCGGCCTCCGCGGCGATCGCGGCAGCCGTGCGAGGGTTGTCGCCGGTGATCATCACCGTCCGGATACCCATCGCCCGCATCTCCGCGAACCGTTCCTTGATGCCGGTCTTGACGACATCCTTCAGGTGGACGACGCCCAGGAGGCTCGTGGTTCCGTCCGCCGTACGCCGCGCGACGACGAGTGGCGTGCCGCCCTGATCCGAGATCTCGGCGACGATCCGTTCGACGTCGGCGACCAGCGCCTCCTGTCCGGCCCCCGCCCACGCAAGCACGGCCGACGCCGCACCCTTCCGGATCTCGGTGCCGTCCGGCAGGTCGAGCCCCGACATGCGGGTCTGCGCGGTGAACGGAACCTCGGCAGCATCCCCGGGCGCGATCGGGGACTGCCCCGCGGCCTCGGCGAGCGCGACGATCGAGCGCCCCTCCGGCGTGGTGTCGGCCGCCGAGGACAGCGCGGACGCGGCGAGGAGCTCGGCCTCGGTGACCGCGCCGACCGGCACCACGCGCGACGCCTGCCGGTTTCCGTACGTGATCGTGCCGGTCTTGTCGAGGAGGAGCGTGGTGATATCCCCGGCCGCCTCCACGGCGCGACCCGACATCGCGAGCACATTGCGCTGCACGAGGCGGTCCATCCCGGCGATGCCGATCGCCGACAGCAGCGCGCCGATGGTCGTCGGAATGAGGCAGACGAGCAGCGCGATGAGCACGGGAACACTGACGGACGCGCCGACGAGGCCTGCGATCGGCTGCATCGTGAGGCACACGATCACGAACACGATCGACAGCGACGCGAGCAGGATGCTCAGCGCGATCTCGTTCGGCGTCTTCTGCCGCGCGGCGCCCTCGACCAGGCGGATCATCCGGTCGATGAACGTCTCGCCCGGCGTCGAGGTGATCCGCACGACGATCCGGTCGGACAGCACTCGCGTTCCGCCGGTGACCGCCGAGCGATCCCCACCGGACTCGCGGATGACGGGTGCCGACTCGCCCGTGACCGCGGACTCGTCGACCGAGGCGATGCCCTCGACAACGTCGCCGTCACCGGGGATCACCTCGCCGGCGGTGACCACGACGACGTCGCCCTTTGCAAGATCGACGCTCGCAACAGCCTCCAACTCGACCCGCAGCGCCGCCGCGTCCGCTCGCTCGTCGTACCGAACCACCCGGGCGGCGACCGACGTGCTGCGGGTCTTGCGCAGCGCGTCGGCCTGCGCCTTCCCGCGGCCCTCCGCGACCGACTCGGCGAGATTCGCGAAGAGCACGGTCAGCCAGAGCCAGACGGCGATCGCCCAGGTGAACGCGATGGGGACGCGCGCGGACGCCGTGGCGGCCGAGCCTCCGGCGAATGGCTCGACGATCGCGGTCGCCGTGGTGAGCGCCGCGCCCACCTCGACGAGGAACATGACAGGGTTCTTCCACATCGCACGCGGATCGAACTTCCGGAGCGCGCCAGGGAGGCTCGCGACCAGCTGCCGCGGACCGAACGCGCCGCTTGTGCGACGAGTGCCGGTCGGCGCCGCAGCGGCGTCGTGCGCGTCGGAGTGCACCTCAGGGTGGACGGTGGTCATCGCTGGAGTCCTTCCGCGAGGGGTCCCAGTGCGAGCACCGGGAAATAGGTGAGCGCGGTGACGATGACCGCGACGCCACCGAGCAGTCCGACGAACAGGGGGCGGTGCGTCGGGAGTGTTCCGGCGGTCTCGGGCACGTGCTCCTGCGCGGCGAGCGAGCCGGCGAGCGCGAGCACGAACACGATCGGGACGAAGCGGCCAAGCGCCATCGACGCCGCCAGCGCCCAGTTCAGCCAGCCGGTGTCGGCGGTGAGACCGCCGAACGCGGAGCCGTTGTTGTTCGCGGCGCTCGTGAACGCGTACAGCACTTCGGAGAGTCCATGCGTGCCGGGATTGAGGATGCTCGTGGTGGTGATGCTGTGTCGGGCAGCCGGGATCGCAAGCGACAGCCCGGTGCCGAGGAGCACGATCGCGGGCGTGACGAGCACGTACAGCGACGCGAACGTCATCTCCCGGCCGCGGATCTTCTTGCCCACGAATTCGGGGGTGCGTCCGACGAGCAGGCCGGCGATGAAGACCGTGATCACGGCGACCATGAGCATGCCGTAGAGGCCGGATCCGACCCCGCCCGGCGCGATCTCGCCGAGCATCATGTTCAGCATCGCCATCATGCCGGCGAGCGGCGTCATGCTGTCGATCGCGCTGTTCACCGCGCCGGTCGAGGTCAGCGTGGACGACGTGTCGAACAGGGTGGACCCGAGGATGCCGAACCGCACCTCCTTGCCCTCCATGGCGGCGCCGGCCGCGTGCGCCGCGGCGCCGGACCCGCCGAGCTCGATCCACGACATCAGCGCGAGCGAGATGACGAAGAGGGTTCCCATGGCCGCGAGGATCGCCATCCCCTGCCGACGGTCGCCGACCATGACACCGAACGTGCGCGGCAGGCTGAACGGGATCACGAGCAGCATGAAGATCTCGAGGAGATTCGTCCACGGCTGGGGGTTCTCGAACGGGTGGGCGGAGTTCGCGTTGAAGAAGCCGCCGCCATTCGTCCCGAGTTCCTTGATCGCCTCCTGCGACGCGACCGGACCGCCGGCGATGTGCTGCACACCCCCGGCGAGGGTGTGCACGGTGGTCGGCGCGAGGAGGTTGTCGATCGACCCGCCCGCGACGAGCACGATCGCCAGGACGAACGACGCGGGCAGCAGCAGACGACCGACCGTGCGCACGATGTCGACCCAGACGTTGCCGATCGTCGTCGCGCGGCGGCGCGCGAATCCGCGGACCAGCGCCACCGCGACCGCGATGCCGACCGCTGCGGAGAGGAAGTTCTGCACGGCGAGCGCCGCCATCTGCACCGTGTAGCCGAGCGTCGCCTCCGGCGAGTACGACTGCCAGTTCGTGTTGGTGACGAAGGAGATCGCCGTGTTCATCGCGAGCGCCGGCGGAACGCCCGGCAGACCGAGACTCGCGGGCAGGACCGCCTGCAGGCGCTGGATCGCGTAGACGGCGAGCACACCGACGACGCTGAAGAGCAGCACACCGCGGAGGTACGCCGGCCATGACTGCTCGGCGTCCGCGTCCACCCCGATGAGCCGGTACACGCCGCGCTCGACGCGCCCGTGGTGGGCGCTCGTGTACATGCGGGCCATCCAGTCGCCGAGCGGCCGGTGGGCGAGCGTGAGGAGCAGCGCGAGCGTTGCGATCTGCGCGACGGCGGCCCAGGTCGCCGCCGCGTCGGTTCCGTTGGCGGCGCTCATCAGAAGCGCTCCGGCCGGATGAGTGCCCACACGAGGTAGCCGATCGCGGCGATCGCGAGCACGCCCGCGATGACGGTGATCGCGGTCATAGCCGCTCGACCCCCTTGGCGATCAGGGCGATCACGCCGAAGAGCGCGAGAATGCCGGCGACGACGAGTACGTCGAGCACGAGGACCAACTCCTGTGGTTGCACCTGGCGGCGCTGGTGCGCTGCCCCGCCCGATCCGGGCGTCGAACCGATGGTGGCTCCGTGCGGTGATCCCGATCGCGATCCTCACGGTTCCCTAACGCTCTTCGGGAGCACCCGTGCGCCTCCCATACGGCAGGATCGAACCGTGAAGACACTGGAGTTGCCACAGACGAACCTGACCGCATCCGACGTCATCGTCGGCCTGATGCGCATCAACGACATGTCCGACACGGACATTCGCGCGCTCTACGACGCCAGCCGGGAGGCCGGAGTAACCATGTTCGACCACGCCGCGGTGTATGGCGGCTGGCACGGCTGCGAGGAGCGGTTCGGCGCCGCAGTGACGCTGTCCGACGCGGAGCGGGCCGAGATCATTCTGCAGACGAAGGTCGGGATCCGGCAGGGCTACTTCGACTTCTCGTACGAGCACATCATCGAATCGGTCAACGACTCGCTCGCGGCGCTCCGCACCGACTACATCGACGTCCTGCTGCTGCACCGCCCGGACGCGCTCGTCGAACCGGAGGAGGTCGCACGCGCGTTCGACGAGCTCTCCGCCGCGGGCAAGGTCCGCACCTTCGGCGTCTCGAACCACACGCCCGGTCAGGTCGAGCTCCTGAAGCAGCATGTGACGCAGCCGCTCGCGGTCAACCAGGTGCAGTTGAGCATCACGCACGCGAATCTCGTCGCGCAGGGTGTCTCGGCGAACATGGGCGGACTCGATCAGTCGATCGATCGCGACAACGACATCCTCAACTACTCGCGCATGCACGCCATGACGCTGCAGGCGTGGTCACCGTTCCAGAAGGGCTTCTTCGACGGAGTGTTCCTCGGTGACCGCACGGAGTACGCGGAGCTCAACGACGTGCTCGACGAGCTCGCGGCGCAGTACGGCGTCACGCCGATCGGTATCGCCGTCGCGTGGATCACGCGTCATCCAGCGCACATGCAGGTCGTGCTCGGCACCACGAACCCGCAGCGCGTTCGGGAGGCTGCCGCCGGCTCCGATGTCACGCTCACCCGGCCGGAGTGGTACCGCCTGTTCACCGCGGCGGGGCACCTGGTCCCGTAATGGAGGCACGCCACTGACGGGTGGCTGCCCTGGCGATGCTGGCGTGGTCGGGCTGGGGATGCTGGCGTGGTCGGGCTGGGGCGGCCAATCCGCGATGGCGGTCGCGCCGAATGCTCGGCATGGAACACCGCACGACGCCGCTCTGGATCGTCGAGTTCGCCGACCGCGACGCGGACCCGTCGACCGCCACGCGGACGTGCATGGTGGGCGGGTCTGATGCGGACGACGCTCAGCGACGCGCGATCGACGTGCTCGGGCCGGACGCGGCCGTGGTGTCCGTGATTCCGCGCCCCGCCGACGGTGGAGCGTCCTTCGCGGCGGAGTAGTCGTCCACGACGGCGACCGACAGCGGGAACGTGATCGGGAAGGTGCCGAACAGGATGCGGCCCGCCTCCGCCGCGGACTCGCGAACGATATCTGCGACCGCATCGGCTGATGCGGCAGGAGCGTGCACGACGAGTTCGTCGTGCAAGAAGTAGGCGAGGTGCGGGCTGTGCTCGAGCGGCCCCGGGAACCGTTCGCGGAGCCGGGTCCGCACGCCTGCCATCCACGCCAGCGCCCACTCCGCGGCGGTCGCCTGCACGACGAAGTTCCGCGTGAACCGGCCTCGGCTGCGCGCCCGGGCGCGGGCGGCGCGCTCCGCTCCAGGAACGGCATCCGCCGCGAACGCGGCTCGCTCCGCCTCGATCTCCGCGGCGGAGGGCTGCGGCGAGGCTCTGCCGAGCAACGAGGTCACGGACTCGCCCCGCTCACCGGCACGGGCGGCGCGCTCGACGTACGCGATCGCGAGGGGGAACGCGCGGGCGAGTCTGGGCACGAGCTGCCCGCCCCGGCCCTGCGTCGCGCCGTACATGGCGCCGAGCATGGCGCTCTTCGCCTGCGATCGGTCCTCGACCGCACCGGTCGCGACGATCCCGTCATACAGGTCTCGCCCTCTGCCCGCGTCGGCCATCCGGTGGTCGCGGGAGAGTGCGGCGAGCACACGCGGCTCGAGCTGCGCGGCATCGGCGACCACGAGCCTCCAACCCGGATCCGCGACGACGGCGCTCCGGATCTGCTTCGGCAGCTGGAGCGCCCCGCCCCCGGACCCTGCCCACCGGCCGGAGACGACGCCGCCGACCACGTATTCGGGACGGAATCGCCCGTCGCGCACCCAGGTGTCGAGCCACACCCAGCCGTTCGCGGCGTACAGCCGTGCGCGTCGCTTGTACTCGAGGAGCGGTTCGATCACGGGATGCTCGACGCGTTGCAGTTCCCACTTGCTCGTCGAGGAGACGCTCAGCCCGGCACGGCGGAGCGCCCGGAGAACCTCCGTCGGCGAATCGGGGTTGAGGGCCCGGTCATCGAGATGGTGTCGCAGCACGCCCGCAAGGCGCTCGAGCTCCACGGGACGAGCGCCCATACTCGGGCGAGGGCCGAGCACCGCCTCGAGGAGCGCGGCGTGAATGTCCGCGCGCCACGGCAGGCCTGCTGCACGCATCTCTGCTGCCGCGAGCGCGCCCGCGGACTCGGCCGCGACGAGCAGTCGGAGGCCGGCCGCGCCCGGGAGTGCGTCGATGACGCGGAGCTGCGCCTGGAGCGCTTCGACCGGGTCGAACGGGACCGAGCCGTCAGCCGTCGCGGGCCATGGCACGCCCACGTCGGGCTCGGTCGTCACGGCGAGCAATGCGGCGTCGTCGAAGAGCGTCGCCGCATCGGCCGGCGGCGGCGGACCGCCCACCGGCTCCGGCGCAGTCCAGGACGCGTCGCTGCGGAGCGGGGGGCCTTCCTGTGCAGGTGCCGCGCTCGCGCCGCGGGAGGGGCGCGACTGCGCGCCGACGAGAATTCGATGCGAGAGCCGAAGGTCGTGCGCGCGGCGCACTCGGAGGCCCGCCCCGAGGAGGCTCGGGTACCAGTCCCGCGTGTCCGACCAGGTCCACCGGAGCGTCGACGAGCGCTGCGCCTCCTGCGCGTCGACCCACTCGGGGAGGCGCGTGGCCGGAATGACCTGCGGCTCCCCGATGACGCGCCCACCGTCATCGACGGACTGCGCACGCACGTCGCGGCCCGATCGGCTCAGAACGACGTACACGCCGCGATCATCTCGCACGCCACCGACGTGCGCGGTGTCAGCACAGCGGGACGTTGACGGCGAGACCGCCCATCGCGGTCTCTTTGTACTTGCTCGACATGTCGGCGCCGGTCTGGCGCATGGTCTCGACGACCTGGTCAAGGGACACGTGATGCGTTCCGTCGCCGCGCAACGCCATCCGCGCGGCGTTGATCGCGGTGTTCGCGGCGATCGCGTTCCGTTCGATGCATGGGATCTGAACGAGGCCGCCCACCGGGTCGCAGGTGAGTCCGAGATTGTGCTCCATCGCGATCTCTGCCGCGTTCTCCACCTGCTCCGGCGTGCCGCCGAGGACCTCGGCGAGGCCGCCCGCAGCCATGGAACTCGCGGACCCGACCTCGCCCTGACACCCCACCTCGGCGCCGGAGATGGAGGCCCGCTCCTTGTAGATCGACCCGATAGCGCCCGCGGTGAGCAGGAATCGCACTGTGGCGTCATCGCGGTCGAGGACCCGCGAGACGTACTGCATCGCATAGGCGAGCACGGCGGGGATGATGCCCGCGGCGCCATTGGTCGGAGCAGTCACCACTCTGCCGCCCGCCGCGTTCTCCTCGTTGACCGCCATGGCGGTGAGGTTCACCCACTCCATCGCCAGCTTCGGATCGCGATCGGGGTCGTCGTGTGCGAGCTGCTCGAACCAGGCGGCGGCGCGCCGTCGGACGCGCAGTCCGCCCGGGAGCTCACCGCCCTGCCGGATGCCGCGCTCGACGCACGCGCGCATCACGGCGGCGATCGAGAGCAGTCCGTCGCGGACTTCCCGCTCGGAGCGGAACGCGCATTCGTTGGCAAGTGCGACGGCGCTGATGCTTCCGCCGGCGTTGTGCGCCGCGCTGACGAGTTCCGCCCCAGACGAGAACGGGTACGGCACGGTCGCGGCGTCCTGGACCGGGATCGCCTGTTCGCCGTCGCGCGCGATGAAACCACCGCCGATCGAGTAATACGTCTCGTCAGCGATCAACGCCGCCCCGTCATATGCCCGAAGGCGCATGCCGTTCGGATGCCGCGGAAGCATCGTCAGCGGGTGCTGGACGATGTCGCCGACGCGGAACGGGATACACCAGCCGCGCGCCAGGTGGAGCTCGCCGGTCCGCTCGAGCGTCGCGAGATCCGCAGCCATCGCATCGGGATCGACCGTCTCTGGTCGCGCGCCCATCAGGCCGGCGGCAACCGCGCCGAGCGTTCCATGCCCGCTACCGGTACTGGCGAGCGATCCGTACAGGTCGACGCTGATGGTGGTCGGACGACGACTGACCAGCTGTTCGACGAACGCAAGCGCCGCGCGCATCGGACCGACGGTATGGGAACTCGAAGGACCAATACCAACGGTGAACAGATCGAAGACGCTGACCGGCACGAAGAGCACACTAGCCCGTCTGGACGGGTGACCCGTCAGACAATGCGGCTCGGGCCTGGCGATGCGCAGGGTGGACACGGACGCCCGCACCGAGCACTCTGACCGGTCCGCGCGCCATGCGTCGCGCGCTCAGTCGGTCGCGTCGCGCCAGCGCGCGAGCGCCGCGAGATCCTCGTCGATGAGCTGCCGGAGCCGGTCATCACGGCCAACCGCATAGTCGGGCGCTGGCGCCTGCGCCCATCCGAGCCGGTCGACCACCGCTGCGCCGATGTCGCCCCAGGCGCGGTCGCGCGCGTCGACGATGACCGCGTCGATGAACGCGCTGTCGGTGGTGCAGGCATGCAGTCGGTCAGCAAGCGCGCGATAGCTTGCCTGGCGGGTGCGGAGCGCCACCGAATCGCCGCGGCGATAGTCATGTTGGTGTCGTGATCGTCCCCGCTGCCGCTCGGCCGTGGGGATCAGCTCACCGATGCGGTCGGACTCGGCCCGCTGTTCGTCGGCGAGGCGTTCCAGCTCGATCCGGACAGCGTCGGCGACCTCGTCCGATTCGAATGCGACGCCGCGCTCGAGCGCGTTTCGAATCACCACATTCGCGACCGCGACGACGAGCGCGGCTCGAGCGATGAGGAAGCCCTCGTCGATTGATCGCTGCAGTTCGTCCGGGTCGACGGCGCGGTCCGAGTGGCCGGGAGCCTGCCCCGTCCGCCCGCGCTTGCCGAACACCGCCATGCTCCGACGATAGCGGTCGCCGGACCCGCGAGACGGGGCTTGTCAGTCGCCGAGGAGGAGGCCGTAGACGGCGACGTCGACGCGGTTCGGCCCGAGCGGCATCGCGGAGCGCAGCAGCCCCTCGAGCGTGAATCCCAGCCGCTCCGCGAGTGCGCGAGAGCGCTGGTTGCGTGCTGCCGCACGGATCTCGGCGCGTGCGAGCCCGCGTGCCCGAGCCACGCCGAGGAGCGCGGTGCACGCGCGCCGGACGCCACCACGGCCCTCCTGCGCAGCATCGATCCAGTACCCGAGCGAGCAGGATCCGAGATACGGGTCGATCGAGAGTGTCGCGACACCGACAACCTCGCCTGTCTTGCGGATCACGCAGGGGAGCGCCTGGTTTGCCCCGTATTTCGCGAGCAGATGCTCGGTGTGGAGGACGACGTCGGTGACCTCGTGCTCAGTCCAGGCCCAGGGCTCCGCCGCACGGAGCCGGTCGAGGTTGGCCTCGATCAGCGCGAAGATCGGTTCGACCGTGGTCAGATCACGAAGGGTGATCGACCAGCCGTCGCCGAGATCGTGTCCGAACGTCGTTGCCACAGCCCCACGCTAGCCAGCGGAGCGCGCTCGAGCGCGATCCGTTCGATCACTCCGAGCGCGGGGCCGGATACATCCGATCACTCGTAGCGGAGCGCGTCGATCGGGTTCTGTCGCGCGGCGCGTCGCGCCGGGAGGGTTCCGGCGAGGAAGGCGATGAGCATCACGACCAGAATGATCGTGATCACCGATGAGGGCGCGAACTGCAGGATGTGCAAGCCGGGAAGGTCCTTCAGAACGGTTCGGCCGAGCACGTTCGAGATCCCCGTTCCGAGCAGGATCGCCACGCCAGCGCCGATCGCGCTCCCGAGGAACCCGATGAACACCGCTTCGAGACTGAAGAGCGCGTAGACCTTGCCACCGCCCATCCCCATGGCCTTCATCAGACCGATCTCGCGGGTCCGCTCCTGGACGCTCATCAGCAGGGTGTTGATGATGCCGAAGCCGGCGGCGATCAGCGCGATGACCGCGAATGCGTTGAGGACCCCGACGATGCCGTTGATGACGGTCTGGAACGTGCCGAGCTGATCCTTGATCGTCTGGCCGGTGAATCCGGCCTTGCTCAGCGCGGACTTGACGGCACCGAGGTCGGCGCTGCTCGCCACGGTCGCGGTGGCCGACGCGTATCCGGTGGTGACGGCAGCGGGCTTGCCGGACTCTTGCGCCTGGCGCATCGCGTCCGTGAGGGCGGTGTTCGCGCGGCCACCGCCCCCGAAGAGCGACTGATTCTGGACGCCGACGACGGTCGCCGTGATGTCGTGCTCGGTGCCGAGATAGTCGTTCACCGCGATCGTGACGGTCTTGCCGATGGCATTGGCCGGAGTACCGAGGCCGAGGTTGCTGAGATAGTTCGTCGGCAGGATGATCTGGTGTTCGCTCGCGCTGTTGTCGAGCTGGCTGCCGGCCGCAAGGTCTGCCTTGAGCTCACCGGCATTCGCGCTGATGGACACGACGTATTTGCCATGCGAGCCGTACTCGAGCCACTTCGGCGACAGCGCGACTGCAGGCTGCACCGCGGTGACATGCGCCAGCCGGCGGATGGTCGCGATGTCGCTGGTGCTCAGGTACTGGAACGAGGCGGGTCCGCGATCCACGGATTGCCCCGACGAGCTCGGGTCGAACTTCGCCGGGCCCGAGCCAGTCGTGGTCGATTGCACAGTCTTCGTCACCGTCAGCGTGTTCGACGTGCCGATCGACGCAACCTGGGTGTTGATGTAGTTGCCCACCCCCGTTCCGATCGCTGAGGTCAGTGTGATCGTGAACGCGCCGATGAAGATCGCGATCACCGTCAGAGTGGTCCGCAACTTCGAGCGGAACGTGTTCTTGACCGATGTGCGGAGCAGGTCCAGGAATCTCATGCTGCTTCGTGCCTCCCGCTCGGGACGACGAGGCCGTCACGAACATTGATGTTGCGATCGCAGCGCCCTGCGAGGTCAGCGTCGTGCGTGACGACCACAAGCGTGATCCCCCGCTCCTGCTGCAGACGGAACAGCATGTCCTCGACGAGTTCGCCCGTCGAGGAATCGAGGTTGCCGGTCGGCTCATCCGCGAAGATCACCGATGGGTCGTTGACGAGCGCTCGCGCAATGACGACCCGCTGCTTCTGGCCACCGGAGAGCGCATTCGCGTCGTTCTTGGCTTTGTCGGCCAGCCCGAGCGCGTCCAGCGCCTCCATGCCCCGGCGACGCCGGGCGGCGCTGCCGACGCCGGCGATCTCGAGCGGAAGGATCACGTTGTCGAGCACGCTCGTATTCGGCGTCAGGAAGAACTGCTGGAACACGAACCCGAACGTGCGGTTTCGTGTCCGGTTCACCTGCTTCGCCGACAGCCGGGAGGCGTCCTCACCCTCCAGGAGAATGGTTCCGCTGGTCGGCCGGTCCAGGAGCGCGAGCAAGTGCATGAGCGTGGATTTCCCGGAGCCGCTCTTGCCGACGATCGCCAGGCTCTCGCCCGCCTGCACGGCGATCGACACCCCTTTGAGGGCGTCGAACCGGGCATCCCCGCGCCCATAGGTCTTGGTGAGGCTTCGAGCCTCCAGAACCGGTGTCGTCATGCGGCCAACCGTAGCGGAATTTGCACGACTGCAAGTTTGCGTTTGCTGAACATGTGGAAAAGCGCGGGTACGCTACGGCCATGTCCGAACTCGGCCTTCGCGATCGCAAGCGCGCGCAGACGCGAAGCCGCATTGCCGACGCGGCGCGGACGCTCGCGCTCGAGGCCGGGATCGAGCACACCACCGTCGAGCAGATCGCGCAACAGGCCGACATCTCGCCGCGCACGTTCTTCAACTACTTCGCGACCAAAGAGGACGCCGTCCTCGGAATCGGCGAGACCGACCTGACGCAGGAACGGATCGACGAACAGCTTCGCGCCGTAGGCGACCGACCGACCGTCGAAGCCGTTGTCGGTCTGATCTTCGGCGTGTTCGGCGAGACCTTCGCGGATGCAGAACTGCGCGCCGCCCGCAAAGAGATCCTGCATCGCTTTCCGCAGCTCATGCGTCGGCAGATGAGCCACATGGGTGCGGTCGCCGAGACCCTCACCGCAGCGGTGCGAACCATCCTCGAACGAGACCCCGCCTGGGGGCCGGACGGAGCGACTCCTGCCGCCGCGTCGATGCTCCTCGGCATGTGCATGACGGCGTTGCGCACGCTCGCCGGCCCGGAGACGAAGCGCCCGTCGGTGGCCCCCGCAGTGCTCGAGCGCGAGGTCGTCGCGCTCGTGCAGAGCACCGCGGAGCGCCTCGTCGCCGCCACGACAGCCGGCCCGGTCGTGTCGACCGCCCGTCGAGCTGGTACGTCGAGCTAGGCGCCGAGTTTCGCTGCGGCGCGACTGCTCAGGCGCTCTCCTTCACGGACGGCCACGCGCTCGGCGGTGAGCAGCAGACTGCTCACGTCCGCCGCTGTCCGATTCGCGGCGTCGTTCCAGCTCGTCAGGTCGCGGACTCGGCCCATGCGGACATCCGGTGCTGGGCACCAGACCACGGGCAGCCCCTCTTCGACTGCGAGCGCGTGCCAGACCAGGTCGAGCGCGCGCTGCACGGGTTGGGTGTGGACGCTCGAGGGCCCGCCAGCGGCGGCGACCACGGCGCCAACGAGGCACGCGCCGACGAGCGGTCGACCGACCACGTCCATCGCGCCGGCGCTCGAGGCCTTTCGGGTCCGACCTCGCTCGTCGACATAGGCGAACCAGGCGTGCTGGATCCATCCGCGGTCGATGACGTTCCGCGCCTCGTCGAGCAGCGCTTCGACGGCTCGGAGATCGGCAAGTTGCGACTCGAGGCGTCGGATCCGTGCTGCTCGTCGACGAGCTGCGTATCGATCGAGCCAGCCACGGACGCCGCGGCGCGTGGTCTGGTCAGGGGTGGGGGAGGCGTCCGGCCGGACGTCGTGCTGCGCGGAGAACTCGAGGGTCATTGCGGTCCCTCCCGGATCGTGATGCACGGATGGTGTGTGCACACTAATCCCGATCGCAGTTCCGCGTAAGACCCCGTCGTCCTGAGTGACCGTGATCCGCACTCAGGGTTCGCCGCGCCCGCTCGGCTAGCGTTCCCCGCATGCTGCACCCGGACCGCTTCGCTCCGCGTTGGTCGTCGCGCGCGCTGTGGCTGCTGCTCCCGACGGCGGTCATTGACTGGTTCGCGTTCGTGCCCGAGCCGGTGGTTGTCGGCGCGTTCGTTCTGGGCCTGCTCGGGCTGCTCGCGATCGCGACAGCGGGCGCGGTCCGCGCCACACGCGGCAGACGCGGCGCAGCGGTGGGAGCGGGGATGGCGCTCCTCGCCGGCGGGATCGTCTGGCTGGCAATGAACCCGATCCCGGCGACGATCCCCGGTCTGGCCAGTTGGTGGCCGGCGGCGATCACCCTGCCGCAAGCGGTTGCGGCCGCCTACTGGGAACTGGTGGGGCTCGGCGCAGCCCTCACCGGCGTCGCCATGCTCGGAACGCTCCTCGTGCTCGCGGTGATCGCACCCGGCCGAACGACGACGGGCAGCGGATCACGCTGAGCCGCTTTGCGCGGTGCGAGCTCAGCACCTGACGAGCGGTTCGCACGGCGTCCGTCGGCCATGGCCAAGGGCGACGACCGAGGGCAGCGACGGCCGAGGACGGCGCCGACAGCCGGACCCGTCGGGCGCGGCCGGCCGGATTGGCCGACCGCACCCGATCGGATCAGAGCGTCGCGAGCGCTTCGTTGAGCGCCGACGAGGGCCGCATGACCGTTTCGGTCTTGGTCTCGTCGGGGCGGTAGTACCCGCCGATGTCGGCCGGCTCGCCTTGCACCGCGAGCAGCTGTTCGACGATCGTCTCCTCGTTCTCGTCGAGACGCTCTGCGAACGCACCGAACGCGGCCGCGAGCTCGGGATCGTCCTGCTGCGTGGCGAGTTCGTGTGCCCAGTACTTGGCGAGGTAGAAGTGGCTGCCGCGGTTGTCGATCGTGCCGAGCTTCCGGCCCGGGGACTTGTTCTCGTCAAGGAAGGTTCCGGTGGCGCGGTCGAGCGTGTCAGCGAGAACCTGCGCGCGGGCGTTTCCGGTGACTGCGGCGAGATGCTCGAAGCTCACCGCGAGTGCCAGGAACTCGCCGAGGCTGTCCCAGCGCAGGTAGTTCTCCTGAACGAGCTGCTGGACGTGCTTCGGCGCAGAGCCCCCGGCGCCCGTTTCGAAGAGTCCGCCGCCGCCAAGGAGGGGCACGACGGACAGCATCTTGGCCGACGTGCCGAGCTCCATGATCGGGAAGAGGTCGGTGAGGTAGTCGCGCAGCACGTTGCCGGTGACTGAGATGGTGTCCTCGCCGCGGCGGATGCGCTCGAGCGAGAACTGCATCGCCTCGACCGGGGAGAGGATCTCGATCTGCAGGCCGTCGGTGTCGAGCTCGGCGAGGGCATCCGTGACGATGTCGATGAGCGCGGCGTCGTGCGAGCGGGTCGGGTCGAGCCAGAACACGGCCGGCGCACCGGTCGCGCGGGCACGGGTGACGGCGAGCTTCACCCAGTCGCGGATCGCAACGTCCTTGGTCTGGCACGCGCGCCAGATGTCACCGGCGCTCACTGCGTGCTCGAGCACGGTCTCGCCAGCGCCGTTCACGACGCGGACTCGGCCGGTCGCCGGAATCTGGAAGGTCTTGTCGTGCGAGCCGTACTCTTCGGCCTTCTGCGCCATGAGCCCAACGTTCGGGACGGAGCCCATCGTCGCCGGATCGAACGCGCCATTGGCACGGCAGTCGTCGATCACGGCCTGGTAGATCCCCGCGTAGCTGGAGTCCGGAATGACCGCGAGAGTGTCGTGCTCCGCGCCGTCCGGGCCCCACATGTGTCCGGACGTTCGGATCATGGCGGGCATGGAGGCGTCGACGATGACGTCGCTCGGCACGTGCAGGTTCGTGATCCCCCGGTCGGAGTCGACCATCGCGAGCTCGGGACCGTCGGCGATCGCCTGATCGATCGCCGACTTGATCGCCGCACCGTTGGGCAGGGCGTCGAGGCCGGCGAGGATCGATCCGAGTCCGTCGTTCGGGGTGAGACCGGCGGCAGCGAGGTCTGCGCCGTACTGCTCGAAGACATCACGGAAGAAGACGCGGATGACCTGGCCGAAGATGATCGGGTCGGAGACCTTCATCATCGTCGCCTTGAGGTGAACGGAGAACAGGATGCCTTCGTCCTTGGCGCGCTGCAGCTGCACGGCGAGGAACTCGCGGAGCGGAGCGACCCGGAGCACTGTCGCGTCGATCACCTCCCCCTCGAGCACGGGGAGGTCGGCGCGCAGAATCTGCGGCTCGCCGTCGTCTGGCACGAACTCGATGGTGAGTGAATCGGCGTGCTGCATGACCACGCTCTTCTCGTTCGAGCGGAAGTCGTCGACGCCCATGGTGACGACGTTCGTCTTCGAATCCGACGACCAGGCGCCCATGCGGTGCGGGTGCTTGCGCGCGTAGTTCTTCACGGACAGCGGTGCGCGACGGTCGGAGTTGCCTTCGCGCAGCACCGGGTTGACCGCGCTGCCCTTCACCCGGTCGTAGCGCTCACGGATGTCGCGCTCAGCGTCGTCGGCGGGCTCGTCGGGATAGTCCGGGAGGTCGTAGCCCTGGGTCTGCAGCTCTTTGATGGCCGCCTTCAACTGCGGGATGGAGGCCGAGATGTTCGGAAGCTTAATGATGTTCGCTTCGGGCGTGGTGGCGAGTTCGCCGAGCTCGGCGAGCGCGTCGTCGAGGTGCTGCTCTGCGCTGAGCCGCTCCGGGAACTGCGCGATGATGCGCCCGGCGAGGGAGATGTCACGGGTTTCGACCTCGACGCCGGCCGTGCGCGCGAAGGCCTCGATGATCGGAAGGAACGAATAGGTCGCGAGAAGCGGCGCCTCGTCGGTGAGCGTGTAGATGATCTTGGCCATGCTGGCGGCTACTCCCTTGGTCGAGCGTCGGTGGTGCTCACGCTACTCGCGCTTCGCAATATCTCGACATCAAGATACCTTGCTCGGCTGACGCCCAGCGATAGGAGCACGAACCCACGACGCGCGCACTCACCCGATCGTTACGGGCGATGGTTACGGGCGCAGCTTGAGGCGGAACACGCGGACACCGGCGGCGCGCAGTCCGGCGTACCCAACGCGAAGGCGGATCGATCGCCAGGGCGTGATCACGCCGCCGACGGCACCGACGATGTCGAGCTGGTGCAGCATCTCGACGGTGAGGAGTCGCTCGAGCTTCGGCGCCAGCCGGGCGTACACCGGGATCGAGAACACCACCTGTAGGGCGTGCGGGTCCAGCCCGGGAGCGAGCCGCTCCGCAATGCGCACACCACGTTGAAATGGCGAGTCGTGCTCGCCTCGGCGCACGGCGACCACCGCGAGGCCCGGCGCAGCGCCGTCCGGAGGGTCGAGTGGCGCGATCGCAGGCTGCACGATGAGTCGATCCTCGGCGACGCCCGCGCGGAGGGCACCCATGCGGAGTGTTTCCAGAAGATCCGGCTCGTTGGCCGCCAGCACGATCGTCGTCGTCTGGAAGTCGACCGGTCCAGCGTCGCTCTCTGGCATGCCCGTCCGGCCTCTCGTTCGTGTCCCTGCGTTCGATTGTGGCCTGCGCGCAGGTGACGCGTCGGCATTCGCACGCACTTTACGGCGCGATGTCCTCAGGGCGCTGCGGGACCGCCGGCCGTTTCGGGTCCGGTCGGCGATCCCGGGGTGGCGCGGTGCGGGCACGACGGGCACCGCGCCTCCCGTGCGGAAGCGCGCCGAGCTCAGCGGCGAGCGAGGACGAGGACGGTGACGTCGTCGCCCGGGTCGGAGCTGCGCGCCGCCTGCACGACGGTTTCGACGAATGCCGCGATGTCGGGTGCATCGCGGTACCGGGCGGCGACAAGCTCCAATGTTGCGAGAGAACCGTCGTGGAGTTCCAGAAGGCCGTCTGAGGCCACGACCAGCGCGTCTCCCGGCTCGATCGCGATCCGGCGCGAGGAACGCACCGCGCCGGGGAACAGGCCGACCGGGAGTTCGCGGGAACGAAGAATGGTGATCGCGCCGGACTGCGCGATGTGCATCGCGATGCCGTGGCCGGCGTCGACGTAGTCGAGGACTCCGGCCTCCGCGTCGAGGAGACCGTGGAAGAGGGTCGCGAAGGACTCCGCGCCCACGAGGTCGCGTTCGATCTGCTGCTCGAGTGCCATGACGGCAGCGGCCGGTTCGGCGCCGGACCGGGCACGAAGCGCTCCACGAAGGTTCGCCGCGAGCACCGCAGCCGGCAGGCCCTTGCCCATGACGTCTGCCACCGAGACCGTGATCGTTCGGCCGTCCGTGGACCAGTCGAAGACGTCGCCGCCGGCGTCGCCGAGCGCAACGGAGGCGCCGGCCACGGTGTAGCCAGCAACCTCGATGGGATCGGGAACGAGCGCACGCGCCGCGGCGGCGATGCGCTGCGATTCGCTTGTGTCGGCGGCGAGCATCGCCTGGAGAACTGCCGTGTCGATCGAGTCCAGTGCCGGTGCACGGTGACGGTCGTTCAAGAGCGTCATGATCGGTCCTTCCGAGCTCGCGCAGGCGGAGTGCTGCAAGGCGATGTCGGGAGGCACCGTCGCGGTCCCCCCTTTGGCCGACATTCACGTTACTTGTCGGCAGAAAAGAGGACAAGGAACGGTCTGTCCCCAGATAAGGGGGTCAGGCGGAATGCGGACACGCGCTGTACCCCGAACGACCTCAGCGCCACGCGTGAATCGCGCGCCGAGGCCGCTCGGGGAGTGCCGCTATGCGAAGGTCGACGCGTCGATCACGAACCGGTAGCGGACATCGGAGCGCAGCACGCGCTCGTACGCGCTGTTGATCTCGTCGGCGGTGATGAGCTCGGTCTCCGGGACGATCCCGTGCTCTGCACAGAAGTCGAGCATCTCCTGCGTCTCGCCGATGCCGCCGATCGATGACCCCGCGAACGAGCGACGGTTGTTGAAGAGGGTGAACACCTGGATCGGCAGCGCCTCTGGCGGAGCGCCAACGTTCACCAGGGTGCCATCACGTCGCAGCAGCCGAAGGTACGCCTGCATGTCGAGCGGGGCCGACACCGTGTTGACGATGAGATCGAAGTAGTTGCCCAGGTCCTCGAACGTTTCCGGATCGTTGGTTGCGAAGTAGTGGTCCGCGCCAAGGCGAAGCCCGTCCTCCTTCTTGGAAAGGGTCTGCGAGAGCACGGTCACGTCTGCGCCCATGGCGTGCGCGATCTTCACCGCCATATGACCGAGGCCGCCCATCCCCACGACGGCGACGCGCTTGCCCGGGCCCGCACCCCAGTGCCGGAGGGGCGAGTAGGTGGTGATGCCGGCGCACAGCAGCGGTGCGACCTTGGCGACGTCGAGCGATTCCGGAACGCGGAGCACGAAGTCCTCGTCGACGACGATCGCCTGCGAATACCCGCCTTGGGTGATGGTCCCGTCCGCGGGGTCGATTCCCGTGTAGGTCTGCACGTTGCCCTTCAGGCAGTACTGCTCGTACCCGGCGCGGCAGTTCTCGCACTCACGGCACGAGTTCACCATGCAGCCGACACCGACAAGGTCGCCGACCTTGTGCTTGGTGACGTCGTCGCCGACGGCACTCACGGTGCCGACGATCTCATGCCCGACGACCTGCGGATAGGTGATCGGGCCCCATTCGCCGCGGACGGTGTGGATGTCCGAGTGGCAGATCCCCGCATAGGCGATCTCGATCTGGACGTCCTTCGGGCCGACATCGCGGCGCTGGATGGTGACGGGGACAAGTGGTTCGGTCGCGGACGGTGCCGCGTACGCGTTGACGGTGCGCAAGACGCTCCTCAGAACGATCGGGATGGACGGCGGCCGACGGCCGGTCCGGAACAATCATCCCGCGAGGGCTCAGACTCCGTTGCGCAGCTGATGCCGACTGTGCACTTCTCGGCGCGCTTCGTCCCTCCGGACGAGCTCGACGCGCAGGCCGTCAGCACCCCCAAGCCGGGGATCGACCTGGACGCGCATCCACGTGCAGGTCGGCTGGCGACGGCGGTCGGTCGGTGATCCGGGATTCAGGAGGCGCAACCGACGACCGTCTACATCCACCGCGACCGAGTCCCACGGAATATGCGAGTGCCCGAAGACGAGCACGTCGACATCGGGGAACGCGGCGATCATGCGGCGATCTCTGCCTGCCGCGGCGCCGGTCTCATGGACGACTGCAACCCGAACACCCTCGACCTCGAACCGCGCCTCGGTGGGCAGCACGCCGTCGAATGAGGGGCCGTCATTGTTCCCCCGGACGCCCACGAGTCGCCGCGCCCGTACGCGCACCGCGTCGACGAGGTCGAGGTCGACCCAGTCCCCCGCGTGCACGACGATGTCGGCGCGCTCGATATCCCGCCAGAGCGCCGCCGGAAGGTCGCGGGCACGTTTCGGCACGTGGGTGTCCGCGATCAGCAGCATCGAAGTGACCACGAACCGACGCTATCCACACGACTGGACGCACTCGCAGATAGGCCCCACAACCCCGGGAAATCGCCCTGCTGCACGCGACCTCCGTGTGCAATGCTGGACCAGCCGACCGAGACCCGGGCGGCAGCACCGGTTCGGGGGTGTGCATGGCGTCATGGGAAGGCGGGCTTCCGCCCGCAGCGCACGCCCGTATCGCGCGACAGCGCGCAAGTGGTGTCGCCGGCTCGTTGCTCTCGGCTCCCGGCGCGGCCGCGATCAGGTCCGTTGCACTCCAGCCGGTCGGCGAGGTCTTCGGCAGCCTCGTGATGCAGTTGAGCTGGTCCGGTGGCGGGTGCGGCATCTGGAACGCGAACTTTCGGCCTGGCGGCGTCGCGTCATTCCCGTTCGGGGACGGCACAGCCGCCGCCGGGTCGCTCGGCGGAATCTTCGGCGGCGGTGGGCCGATCGGTCAGGGTGGCGCATTCGGCGCGAACCCGTTCGGCCGCGGACCCGCAGTCGGGGGCTGGCCCGGCAACGCTGGTGGGTACTGGACCACCCCCGTGCTGACGACCGGTGGCAGAGGGGGCCGGAACGCCGGCTTCGGATCGTACGTCCACGCCTTCGCCCACGCATGGCACGGTGCCCATGACCGCATGGCCGCCGAAGCAGCAGCACTCGGGGCGGACGGCGTCGTCGGGGTCAGCATCCGCCGAACGCTTCTCGAGAACGCGACGTGGGAGTTCACTGCCGTCGGCACGGCGGTGCGAAGTCTGGACACCTCGATCACACCAAGCGGTAGAGGTGGCGTCTGGACGGCCGGCTTCAGTGCCGAGCATGTCACCGCCCTTGTCCAGTCCGGCTACGTGCCCCGCGGCATGGCACTCGGCCTCTCGGTGTCGACCAAGCACGAAGACGGCCTGCTCAAGCAACAGCGGTCCGTCTGGACCGACAACACCGAGGTGAACGGGCTGACCGAGCTGCTCGAGGCAGCGCGCGATGACGCCCGCGCCCAGCTGACCGCCCGTGCCGCGCCGCTCGGCGCAACCGATCTCGTCGTGACGGACTCCTCCGTCGGCGAGTTCGAGACGCCGTGCGGCGACGAGGTCGATTTGCACGCCGAAGCACTGTTCGTCGGCACGGCCATCGCGCCCGGACCGATGCACGCGTTCCGCAACCATTCGTCGACCGCCCGGGCACAGCGCGATGTGCTCGGCATCCTGCCCCTGACCGACCCGGGCGTGCGCTCGGCGCAGCGGTACCGCTGACCCATTCACGAGAGGAACCCCATGGACCAGTCATCCGGTCCGGACCTGACGGCAGTCCCCCTTCCGGTCGATGCGCAGGCGCGCCTCGACGACAGCCGCAGACGCCTGTTCACCTCCGATCTCTCGGTGAACGAGTTCCTCCTGGTCCGGCAGGCCGGCTTCCGCCCGGTCGGCCTGGTCCTCGGTTCGAGCGTCTACCACGTCGGGATCCAGGCCGGTCGCTGGAGCCGGAACATGGAGCTCGACAAGCTCAGTCAGGCGATGTACCACGCACGCGAGCTCGCAATGACGCGGATGGAAGCAGAGGCGGACCGACTCGGCGCTGACGGCGTGGTCGGCGTCCGCCTCGAGATCGAGTTCAAGGAATACGGCAACGACCTCGCCGAGTTCATCGCAGTCGGCACCGCCGTCGTCGCCGACGCGGCACCGCCCTCGGGCACGTGGCGGAACGCGAAGAGCCTGCCCTTCACCTCAGACCTGTCAGGCCAGGACTTCTGGACGCTGATCCAGGCCGGCTACGCACCGCTCGGCCTCGTCATGGGCACCTGCGTCTATCACATCGCCCATCGCGGCATGATGTCGTCGCTGTCGACGATCGGCGCGAACACCGAAATCCCGCAGTACACCGAGGCCCTCTACGACGCGCGCGAGCTCGCCATGGGGCGCATGCAGACGGAGGCCGAGTACCTGGCGGCCGAAGGCATCGTCGGCGTGCAGCTGCTGAGCCTCCCGCACCGCTGGGGCGGCCACACGACGGAGTTCTTCGCGATCGGCACCGCCGTCCGCTCGCTGCGCGACGACCACGTCATCGCCACTCCAGGACTCGTCCTGCCGCTGACGGATCGATGAGCGAGGCCGTCCCGGCACCGCTCGATGCGAATGCGGACCCGCAGTCGCTGCTCGACGGCCTCGCCGCCGCTGCCCGCCGCGCGCTCCCAGCCTCCGTGGTCGAAACGGTGCTGTCGGTCGAGCGCAAGCGCTCGCTCGGCGATCGGATGGCGGGCCGCGAGGGTGTCGTGCGATCGATTCGGCTCGCCGGCGTCGAAGAGACCCTGATCCTTCGCGACGACAACGGTCGGCTGGTGGCCGAAGCAGCTCGGGTGTCCGGAGGGGTGATCATCGCTCGTCGGCAGCCGCCGCTCGGGGCATGGCTCGCCGCGTTCGCCGGCGAGGTCGCAGCGATCGCAGCCGAGACCGCCGGTGACAGCGCCGCCGTCGCGACATCGCTCGGGAGGCTCGGCATCCGTACCGCGGACCCCTTCACCGTCCGCGACACGGATCTGTCAGGCGGCCTCGCCGCGCTTGAAGCGGCAGCCGCGACCCGCCTCCCCGCATCAGCGGCGGATCAGGTACGGCGAATCGTCGCGCTGCTCACCGACACGGTTCCGCGGGTCGTCGGGGGCGAACCCGAGATCGTCGTGCGTCGGACGGCCACCGCGTACCTCCCGGACACCCTCCGCTCGTTCGCAGCCCTCCCGTCAGACTGGGCGCAGACCCACCGGCTGGCGGACGGGTCGACTGCCGCCGAGGCGCTCACCCGTCAGCTCGCCGAGCTGGAGGCCGCGGCCACCAGAATGCACGACGCCGCGGTCGAGCAGGATGCCGGGTCGCTGCTCGTGAACGGTCGCTTCCTCGAGGACCGATTCCGCGCCTCCAGTCTCGACCTCGACTAGCACCCGCGCTCGACGAGCATCCAAGGGACTGGTCGCACGGCGGGATCAGCTGCCGATGCTGCGCTGCTCGGATTCGCGGTGCGACCGTTCGAGCGCTTGCTGTGCGCGGCCGATCTGCGTCTCGAGCGCGTTCACCGTCTCGGCCATCGCGCCGACGGCCTGCGCTCGATAGCTGTCGACCGCATCAATTGTCGCGAGCACGTCATCGAACGCCTTCTGCAGGGTCGCGACGCTGACACCCGATGAAGCGGCCTGCTCGTGGACGCCGGCGGTCTGCTGACGCAGCAACTCGCTGGTGCGGCCGATCATCGCATCGGTGGTCTCGTTCAGCGCGCTGATCTGCTCCAGGACAAGCCGCTGTTGCCCGAGCGCCTCGGCGACCACGACGGCGGTGCGGAGGGCGGCAACGGTCGTCGTCCGCGCGCGATCGACACCGGTGATGAGCTCGAGATTGTTCTTCCGGACGAGGTCGAGCGCGAGATACCCCTGCACGGACACGGCGATCTGCGTCATGAGGTCTTGCCGGCGCTGTCGGATCGGGAACAGCGCGTCGGCGGTCAGCGCGTCGGCCGCCTTCGGGTCGGCCTGCCGCAGCGCCGCTGCCTTCGCCTCGACGGCCGCATCGAGCGCTCGCGCCAGCGTCTCGTACTCGGCGAGTCGCCCCATCGTCGCCCAGAGCTCGGTGCGCTCCTGTTCGATCGCCGCGTTGTCCTTCCGCAGCGAATCCTGGCCTGAGACAAGCGCTTCGATGATGGCGTCGAGCTGCTGTTGCGAGGTCTCGAACCGGTGGAAGTACCGCGCGATTCGCGAAGCGCCGGGAATCATCCCGAGCACCTTGCGCGCGCCGGTGACGTCGGCTTTGCCGGGATCCAGATCGGTGACCGTCTCCCGGAGGTCCTGCAGCGTCTTTGCGACGACGGCCTGCGGCGCGCCAGCGGAGCCCGACCCGCGCGTCGCCGCAAGCGAGGTCGAAGGCCGGTCGAGCAACCGGCTCGACGTCTGCGACGACCGCTCGATGTCACGTTGGCCCATGCGGACGATGTCGTCCACTTTCTGACTGAACGACGGGCTCCCGGGCTGTTCTGCGGCGAGCGCGTCGGCGAACTGCTGCGCCTTGTCTCGGAGTTCCTGCTGCTTCTCCGGAGGCACGGGGACCATCCCGACCGCGCGCTCCTCCGGTACCGGGGGGACAGGTTCCGGCGCCCGGAGTTCGAGTCCGTCACCGGGCGGGGTGAGTGGTTCGCCGAGATCCAAGTCCGACACGCTGTGCCTCCAACCGTGGCGGGAACCGTCCACCGGCCCCTCGACTCGAGCCTAGAGGCGCCGGATCGGCAGAACCTAGACCCGGATCGGCGGATGCTGCGAGGGCATCATTAGACGGTCGTGCTGTTCCCCTGAACCCGCCCGATGATCACGTCGAGGATGCCCGCGAGGAGGGCCGCCCCGACGAAGGCGAGCGAGACGCCGAGGCCGAGCGGGAGTGCTCGGGCAAAGTCTCCATGGCTCGACGCGAGCGATCCGTAGAAGACGCTTCCAGCTGCCGCAATACCCACAGCCGAGCCGACCCGCGCGCCAACTTGGACGAGGCCGCCGGCGGTACCGCCCTGCTCCACGGGAACCTCCGACAGCGTGAGCGCCTGGTTCGGCGAGATCGTGAGGCCGCTGCCGACACCGCCGACGAACAGCGGCACGATGAGCCACGACCCGAGGTTGGCCGTGTCGTGACCGTTCACGACGAGGACGACGCCCGCAAGGCCGAGCAGGACGAGGATGCTGCCGACCACGATGAGCTGCCGCCCGAAACGATGGACGATCCGGCCGCCGATCGTGGACGCCACACCCGAGCCGACCGCGAATGGGACCGACGTCACGCCGGCGAGCAGTGCCGAGTAGTGCAGGCCCGACTGGAGGGTGATGGTGAGGATGAAGAACAGCGGGGTGAAGCCCGCGAAGTAGACCGTCGCGAGCGCGACACCGAGCGAGAACGACCGCCGCGAGAACAGATGGAGATCGACGACCGACTCCCGGTTCCGGCCGTAGCGCCGCTCCCACAGCACGAACATGAGCCCGAGGACCGCGGCGACGATGAGCAGGAGCCATTTCGCGCCTCCCGGCCACTGCTGCGACTGCACGAACGGCAGCAGCAGCGCGACCACGGCTGCGCCGAGCAGCGCGATCCCGACGGGGTCGAAGTCGTGCCGTCGTTTGGGGGCGCCTCCGTTGCCGTTCGGGAGGTAGCGGAGCGCAAGGAGGATCGCTGCGAGACCGATCGGCAGGTTCACGTAGAACACGAACCGCCAGCCGGTCGTCTCCCCGAATCCCGTGATCAAGAGACCACCGACGAGCGGGCCGATCGCGGTCGCGATCCCGGTTGTCGCACCGAAGAGCCCGAAGGCGGTGCCGCGCTCCTGCCCCCGGAACAGCTGCTGGATGATCCCCGTCACCTGGGGAGTGAGCAGTCCGCCTGCGAGCCCTTGAATCAGTCGCGCGATGACGAGGAACAAGCCCGTGGGTGCGATGCCGCAGAGTGCGCTGGCGACGGTGAAGAGCAGGACGCCGATGATGAACATGCGACGGCGGCTGATCACATCGCCGAGGCGTCCACCGGGCACCAGCAGCAGACCGAACGAGAGCGCGTACCCCGAGAGGATCCACTGGATCGCCTCAGGTGACGCCCCCGGGAGCCCCGCCGAGATGGACTTCAACGCCACGTTGACGATCGACACGTCGAGGAGCACGATCCCACCGCCGAGCAACACGACGACGAGGGCTTTCCAGCGGTTCGGATCCGCTCCCTCATCAGGGCGCCCCGCCGGGCCGGTGCGCGTTGGTGTATCCGACTGCGCGTCAACGCGCTGACGCTGCGGTTCGGTCGAAGTGGGCTGACCGATTTCCGCCTCTCCGCTCCCGTCGTGCGCATCGCTGCGGTCGGCCTCCTGGCCGCCAGAGACGTGCGCTCCATGGTGGTGCGGTGGCCGAACATGGCGCGCGGAGTCGGATTCAGGACGCACATGGCTCATAGAGGCCGACGGTAGGCGGCCGTCCCGGTGGATTCCCGCCGCGTTCGGGGGACAGTGCGAGCGCAGTCCGTTCCGCGCGAGCCGCGCGCGCGCTCAGGCGGAACGCCATACCGTCGGCCCGGCATGGCCTGGTCGCACGGCCCGGCCGCACGGCCCGGCATTGCCTGGTCGCACGGCCCGGCCGCACGGCCCGGCATTGCCGGCACAGCCCGGTCGCTCGGCCCCCCGTCACCGAAGCACGCACGGTGCGTGCCACACAATCCCTGAAGGACCCTCATGCACATTCGTCGCATCGTCGTCATCGGAGCAACCGGCAACGTCGGGTCGGCGCTCCTTCGTCGGCTCGGACGGGAGGCCGGGGTTGCGATCACGGGGATCGCACGTCGCATCCCCGACACCGCCGCTGCCCCCTACGCGTCCGCGGAGTGGCACAGCGTCGACGTCGGCGACCCGCTCGCGGTCCGGACGCTCGTACCGATCCTGCAGGGCGCGGACGCCGTGGTGCATCTCGCCTGGGCGCTCCAGCCGACGCACGACATCCCTGCGCAGGAGCGCACCGACGTCGACGGAACCGCGCATGTGCTCGAGGCGTGCGCACTCGCGCATGTGCCTCACGTTGTGGTGGCTTCGTCGGTCGGTGCCTATAGTCCGTCGGACAAGCGGGTCCCCGTGGATGAGAGCTGGCCGACCGACGGCATCGCAACCGCAACCTACAGTCGACACAAAGCGACGAACGAGCGGGTGCTCGACGCATTTGAACGGGAGCATCCCGACATCGTCGTCACGCGCCTCCGGCCCGGACTGGTGTTCCAGGGCGCCGCCGCCGCGGAGATCCACGGTCTGTTCCTCGGACAGCTCATTCCGATGCGCGCGGTTCGACTGGCCCGCTATCTGCCGCTGGGCCTCCCAACGCGATTCGTGTTCCAGGCCGTGCATGCCGACGACCTCGCAGACGCGTTCTGGCGCGTGATCGACCTCCGTGCTCGCGGCGCATTCAACATCGCGGCGAACCCCGTCCTGACACCGCCGCGAATCGCCCGGGCGCTTGCGATGCACGGCGCGATCAGAATTCCGCTCCGGGCGCTCCGCGCAGTGGTGACCGCGACCTGGCGACTTCGGCTCCAGCCCATCGACGCCGGATGGGTCGACATCGCCGCTGGCGTCCCCCTTATGCGAACCGCTCGCGCCCGGCACGAGCTCGCCTGGGAACCGAAGCACTCGGCTACCGATGCGCTCAGCGAACTGGTCGACGCCATGGCGTCGGACGTGCGCGATCGCGCTGCCGCACCCCTTGCGGGGAGGCCGTCCGCCACGCGGTGAGATGTGGCGAGCCCGCAACGCCCGCTGGCGCACGCGCCGCGTTCAGTCGCTGGCGCACGCGCCGCGTTCAGTCGCTGACGCACGCGCCGCGTTCAGTCGCTCGTTCGCGAGTCGGTGATCATGCAGGCCGTCGCCTTCTTCGCAGCGGCCGACGTCGGCGACATGGAAGCCGCAGACAGCGACCCTGGAGTGACGGTGGCGCTCGGCTGCGGGGTCTGCTCGGCGCGATTCGCCCAGGAGTTCAGTGGCTGCAGCTGGCCCGAGAATCCGTCCTTCGTGGGGTCGGACGATGCGGCCCAGAGTCCCACGCCGACATGGTTGTGATCGATGGGCTCCGTCCCGGTTGCTGAGGCAGCGAGGTACCACCCGCCGTCACCCGGGGCGACGTCGGCAATCGTCGGCTTCTCGCCGTTGTGGATCCGCCCGTCGAGGATCTTCATCGCCTGTCTGGAGGCGGTGGCACATTTGCTGACGTCGGCCGCGTGCCCCGACGCGGCCGGCACCTTTGCGTTCGGCACCTGACTGCCGGCGCCACCGCACCCGGCGGTCAGGCAGACCACCATGGCGACGGAGGCGAGCACGCCCACCCGACGCACGAGCCGATGGTTCGAACCGTTGTTCATAGCGTCATCCCTTCTCAGTGCTGTGGCCCGGCGAGACGCGCGTTCCGCACCACGGTCGGTGCACCACGGCCGGGGGCATAGCTCCCGGCGGACCGGTCCGCACGGTAGGCCGGGCCCTCGTGGACGAACGATCAGGCTTGGCCGAAAACAGCCGCGGGCGCGTACTGTCCGTGGCACCCGCAGCGGTCGATAGCCGACCCGCGGCCCAACCGGAAGGATCATCATGCGAATCGGCAGCGGAATCGCACTCCTCGTTATCGGGGCCATCCTCGCGTTCGCGGTGAACTACACCCTCGCGGGCATCAACATCGCGCTGATCGGCTGGATCCTGATGGCCGCGGGCCTCGTCCTGCTGATCATCAGCATCGCCGTGGCAGCACGCGGCCGATCCACGACCGCGACCTCCCGCACGATGATCGATCCCGCCTCGGGCGAGCAGGTCACGCGGACGCGTCGCCGGGATGACTTCGACACCCTCTGACGCGGCTCGCGAACGCCGCTTCCTTCGTTCGCTTCGCAAACCGTACACACAGCGAATAGTTTCTTGCGCGTTTAGTTAGACGCCTGGCATCGTTTCTATCACGAAGGGCACCAGCCCCTCGCCCAACCTCTGGGAGTACTTCCCGGAGGGTCCGGCACCGACGATGAGAGCGAGCAGGGACATGCGCAGCACCTACCAACAGCCCCACACGGTCACGTCCGGCCCCGGACTGTCCCGCCGGTTCGGCCTGTCCGATCCTGCGACGATCGAGGCATACGTCAACCGTCGCGTGAACGATGTGACGCTGCTCTCGGACCCCGAGGGCCCCCGGTACGCCGACTTCTTCGCGGCCTGAACACGGAAGCATCTCGTACCTTCCACGCGGCGACACCGGCGTCGTTCCTCGCGTAAAATTCCCGGTACTCATCAGCTCAGGAGCGTCATCACCACATGCCCTTGACCGTTGTCCGGCACGAAGCAGCACACCTCTACGCCGACCAGCCCACCACTCCCGCGGCTCGGTCCGCCGTGGAGGCGCTGTTGCGCCTCCACCATGCGGAGGAGCAGGAAGTCGAGCAGGCGCAGGTCGAATCGGGCCTGACCAAGAACGAGTTCCACGCGATCCGCTATCTCCTCCAGGCCGAGCGAGACGGTCGCGAAATGGGGCCGAAAGACCTCGCGGTCATGTTGAACGTCTCGAACGCATCGGTGACGAAAGTGGTGGACAACCTCGTCGCCAAGGGGCAACTCGAGCGCGTGCCGCATCCGACTGACCGACGCGCGATGGTTCTCAAGCCGATCGACGGCGCGCGCGACCAGGTGGATCGCGCGTACGCCCGATTCCACACGGTCCTCGTTGCCGTGATCGACTCCCTCCCCGACGCGGACAACGAGCTGCTCGCGAAGCGGCTCAACGAGGTCGCGCAGGCGCTCATCGACGACAACGGACCGTTGCGCCCGTAGCGACGGCGCCCGGTCCCTCGGTGCGGGGCGACCGCCAGCGCCCCAAGGGCCGGGCGGCCATCAGCGGCTCAGTGCACCCGCACCTCGGCGCCGAAGGCGCGATCGCGACCGAGCGTGCGTTGCTCACCGACGAGGTCGACCGGGACCACGAATCGGATGTCGTCGCTCGATGCCGCGACGCGGAGTTCGATGCGCCCCGGCTCGACGATCCGAGTCCGATCACGCCCAGTGAAACCGGCGACATCAGCTGCGACGCGGAACACGCAGGTCGCCGATGCCGACGGCTCGAGCGCGACCCGCGCATAGCCGACCAGGCGCTGCGTCGGCTGCACCACCGACGCGACCGGGTCGTGCACGTACAGCTGCACGACCTCGACGCCAGCGCGCTCCCCCGCGTTCCGGACGGTCACGCTCACCTCGAGGGTGCCGTCAGTCGCGACAGTCACGACATGCTCGTCGGGCGCGTCGGCGACCGTCGAGCCGTCGACGGCGAGGTCGGACCACTCCATCGCGGTCGTGCTGAGGCCGTGCCCGAATGCGAATGCAGGATGCTGATCGATGTTCGAGGTGCCTCGGTCACGGCCCAATGTCGACGTGAGATACGTCGTCGGCTGACTGTCCGGTCCCTTCGGGATTGAGACCGGGAGCCGGCCCGACGGGGCCACCCGGCCGCTGAGCACGCCGGCGATCGCGCCGGCACCCTCCTCGCCGGGGAAGAATCCGGCGACGATCGCCGCCGCGCGCTCCGGCGCGGTGCCGAGCGCATACGGCCGACCCTCGATGAGGACGACGATGACCGGCGTGCCGGTGTCGAGGAGCGCCTCCAGGAGTTCGAGCTGACGACCCGGCAATTGCATCGACGGTGCGTCACATCCCTCGCCGGAGGTCCCGCGACCGAACAGGCCGGCGCGGTCACCGAGCGCAACGACGACCAGATCCGCTTCGCGCGCCTCCTGCACGGCCGAGGCGATCGCGTCATCGCTGCCGCCGGTCACCGGAACACTCTCGACGAGATTCACCGCGGCTGCAGGGAACTCCGCCCGCAGCGCATCCGCGAGACTCGGGATCTCGATGCCGAGCGGGACATCGGGGTGCAGCGCGCCGACGTGCCCCGGGAACGAATAGCAGCCGAGGAGCGTCATGGGATCGGCCGCCGTCGGACCGGTGACCAGGATCCGCCGGTCGCGCTGAGCACCAAGGGGAACGGAGCCGTCGTTCGCGACGAGAACGACGGCCTCCTCCGCGATCCGCCGAGCGAGGGCGCGATCCTCGGGCGTATCCAGGCTGATGCGCCCTTCCACTGCCTCGTGCTCGGCGAGGTCTGCCTCGTCGAAACCATCGGGGATCGGATTCCAGTCCGCGTCGAGCAGGCCGAGCTCGGCCTTCTGGGTGAGCACGCGACGAAGCGCGCGGTCGACGAACGCCTCGTCGAGCCTCCCGGCTCGAATCTCCTCGACGAGCGGCTCGCTGAACGTCTTGACCGTCGGCAGCTCGACGTCGACGCCGGCGCGGAGCGCCTGCGCGGCTGCGTCGCCCCAGCTCTCCGCCACGCCGTGAAGCTGCTTGAGGAACGCGACCCCGAAGTAGTCGGCGACGACCGTGCCCGTGAACCCCCACTCGTCGCGCAGCAGCCCGGTCAGGAGCGTCGGGTCCGCGGCGGACGGCACGCCGTCGATCGCCGTGTAGGCATGCATCACGCTGCGGACTCCGGAGTCCCGGACGGCCATCTCGAACGGCGGCGTCATGACGTCCGCGAACTCCCTCGAGCCCATCGAGACGGGTGCGAGGTTGCGTCCGGCGGTCGATGCGGAGTACCCGATGAAGTGCTTGAGCGTGGCGACGATGCCGGTTGACTCGAGCCCTCGAATGTACGAGGTCGCGATGGTTCCGACGAGATACGGATCCTCGCCGATGGTCTCCTCGACGCGACCCCAGCGCGGGTCGCGGACCACGTCGAGAACGGGGGCGAGTCCCTGGTGCACGCCGACCGACCGCATGGACCGGCCGATGCGCTCCGCCATGGCGCGGACGAGATCGGGATCGAAGGTCGCGCCCCAGGACAGCGGCACCGGGTAGGCGGTCGCGCCCCACGCCGTGAACCCGGCCAGGCACTCCTCGTGCGCGATCGCCGGGATGCCGAAGCGGTTCGCGGCAGCGACCCGCCGCTGCGTGCGCGCAAGGGATACCGCGCCGACGGCCGGGTCGACGGGGGCCGAGCCGAACGGCCGCGTCAATTGGCCCAGACCGTTCGGGAGGATCGCGTCCAGTTCGACACCATCGCTCATCTCATGCTGGAACGGGGCGACATCGCCGTCGACGGGTGAGATGCCCACCCAGACACCCACCAGCTGGCCGAGCTTCTCCTCCAGCGTCATCGCTGCGATGAGGTCGTCGACGCGATCGGCCACCGGCCGGCTCGGGTCTGTCCAGGGGCGGTCGGTTCTGGTGATCGTCATCGTTGAGCTCTCGAAAGTTTCGCGTAGGAATGCGACAATTCGCGTGGGACCCTCGGACGCTATCGATGGTGTTTCCTGGTGTCAACCACGAAGGAGAACGGATGACCGGCGGGTTCGACCCGAAACCACGGCTGCAGGACATCGCCGACCGAGCGGGCGTCTCGCTCGCGACCGTGTCGAAAGTTCTGAACGGTCGCACCGACGTGGCGGCGCGAACGCGCGGCCGGGTGGAGGCGCTCCTCCAGGCCAGCGGATATGCGTCCCGTCCCCGGGTCGTCGAGTCGCAGATGATCGAGCTCGTGTTCCACGAACTCGACAGCGAGTGGACCATCGAGATCATCCGGGGGGCCCAGGAGGCCGCTGCCGCTCGTGGGCTGAGTCTCATCCTCACCAGGAGCGGCGACCGGCACACGCCGGACCCGCAATGGATCGAAGGCGTCCTGCGTCGCCGGCCGCTGGGAGTCGTTCTCGTGTTCAGCGACATCCGCGGAGCCGATAAGGAGAAGCTGCGATCGCGCGGCGTCAACTTCGTCGTCGTCGACCCCGCCGGAGAGCCCGATCCCGACGTCGTGTCGATCGGCGCCACGAACTGGAGCGGCGGCTACGCCGCAGCACAGCACCTGATCTCGCTCGGCCACCGTCGCATTGCCGTGATCGGCGGCCCGGAAGACATGCTCTGCTCGGTCGCGCGCATCGACGGGTACCGCTCCGCGCTCGAACGCGCTCGGATCGGCTTCGATCCGAGCCTCGTCCGGTACGCGGACTTCCACGTCGACGGCGCCCGTCGAGCAGCGCGAGAGCTGCTGACGCTGCCCGACCGGCCGACCGCGATCTTCGCCGGCAGCGACCTGCAGGGCTTCGGCGTCTACGAGGCGGCGCGCACCCTCGGCATCGCCGTACCCAAAGACCTTTCGGTTGTCGGCTTCGACGACCTCCGGCCCGCCTCCTGGGCGAACCCCCCGCTGACGACGATCCGGCAGCCGATCGCCGAGATGGCGGCCACGGCGGTGCGGCTCATCGCCGACGCCGGCATCGTGCCCACCGTCGCTCCGCGCGTCGATCTCGCGACCTCGCTGATCGTTCGCGAATCAACTGCGCCGCTGACGACCGTGGAGGCCTGAACCGTGCGAGCAGTGCAATACGACGCGTTCGACGCGACGCCGCAGATCGTCGAGGTGGCGCCTCCGGAGTGTCCCGTGGACGGTGCCGTGGTTGCGGTCGCCGCGACCGGTGTGTGCCGCAGCGACTGGCATGCATGGCGCGGGCATGACGACTCGGTCAGGCTTCCGCAGATCCCGGGTCACGAGTTCGCCGGCACGATCGTGGCGCTCGGACCGGATGCGACCGGATTCGCAGTCGGCGATCGGGTGACGGCCCCATTCATCTTCGCGTGCGGCGAATGCCCGGAGTGCCGGAGCGGCGCGACGCAGGTCTGCTCCCGCCAGCAGCAACCGGGTTTCACGCTCCCGGGCTCCTTCGCCGAGCAGGTCGCCGTGCCGCACGCCGCGCTGAACCTCGTTCGGCTTCCCGACGCGCTCGCATTCGTCGATGCGGCGGGCCTCGGGTGCCGGTTCGGCACGGCGTTCCACGCACTCCACACGCAGGGCAGAATTCGCGACGGCGAGTGGGTCGCCGTCTTCGGATGCGGTGGTGTCGGCTTGTCCGCGATCCTCGTCGCGATCGCTGCCGGCGCCCGTGTCGTCGCCGTCGATGTCGTGCCGGCCGCGCTCGACCGTGCGCGCGAACTCGGAGCGCACGTCGTTCCGCAGTCCCCGAGCGCCATCGACGAGGTTCGCCGACTGACCGGAGGCGGTGCTCACGTCGCGCTCGACGCGTACGGGAGCCGTGCCACATCCGCGGCATCCGTGGCATCGCTTCGTCCGAAGGGTCGTCACGTGCAGGTCGGGCTGCTGCTCGGCTCGGAAGCCGAGCCGGCGATCCCGATGGGCCGCGTGATCGGCGACGAGCTCGAGATCCTTGGCAGTCACGGCATCGCGGTGCACGAGTACGCCGCGATGCTCGCGGAGATCGTTGCGGGGCGCCTCCGGCCCGATGCCACGGTCGGGGCAGTCATCGGGTTCGACGAACTGCCCGGGGCGCTCGTCGCGATGGGCGGCCCGATCTCGTCGCCGGGGATGACCGTGGCGTCGATCGCTTGAGCACTCCGCGTCCCCGGAGCGCGGCGAGGATCGTTGCGAGGTCGACGACCTCCTGCAGGACCGCGCCGGCGATCGCCGGGATCGGACCGAACGATGCGATCACCATGAGTCCGACGGATGCGATGATCCCGAGCCAGATGCTCTGCTCGGCGATGCGCACCGTGTCGCGCCCGATTGTCACGGCCGATACGAGACGGCTGAGGTCGTCGACGAGGACCACCGCATCGGCTGCTTCGCTCGCCGCGGTCGCACCCCCAGCACCGAGCGCGACACCGACGTCCGCCGCGGCGAGCACCGGAGCGTCGTTCACGCCGTCGCCGACCATCAGCACCGGCCGCGCCGTCAGCCGGCGAACTGCATCGACTTTGTCGCCGGGGAGACACTCCGCCTCGACGCGAGCGACGCCGACGGTTCGAGCGATCGCGTCCGCCGTCTCGCGAGCGTCTCCGGTCAGCATGATGCTGTCGCGGATGCCGAGCGCTGCGAGCTGCGCCACGGTCGACGCTGCGTCCTCCCGGACAGGATCCGCCAGGAACAGCACTCCCGCGGGTCGTCCGTCGAGCACGACGTAGACGGCGATCTCGCCGCCGCTGAGGTCGACCCGGCCGGGCCACTGAACGTGCTCGGCGACGAACGCAGCGGTGCCGACGCTGACCCGCGTCGCATCGACCACGGCCTCGACGCCATTCGCAGCACGTTCGACCGCACTCGACGGCGGTCGGAGCGGGAGTCCGCGGTCTCGCGCAGCTGCGATGATCGCTCCCGCCAGCACGTGCGAGGACGACTGCTCTGCGCTCGCTGCCGCGGCGAGCACCTGATCCTCGGTGAACGGTGCGATCGACGCGATACGCGCGAGCGCGGGCACGCCCCGCGTGAGCGTGCCGGTCTTGTCGAACACGACGGTGCGGGCCTCTGCGAGGACCTGCAGGACGGTCGAGTCCTTCACGACGATGCCCGCCCGCGCGGCTCGGCTCATGCCACTGAGGAACGCGACCGGCGCCGCGATAAGGAGCGGGCATGGAGTCGCGAGGACCACGACCTCGGCGAATCTGACCGCCTGGCCGCTCACCCACCACGCGAGTGCGCCCAGCGCGAGCGAGAAGACGGTGAACCACGGGGCGTAGCGGTCAGCGAGCCGCACGACCGGAGCCTTGCTGGCGGCCGCACGTTCAACCAGCGCGACGATGCGTTGATACTGGCTATCGGCCGCCCGGGCCGTCGCACGGATGCGAATCGCCGCGATGCCGTTGATCGCGCCACTCGGAACGACGTCACCCGGTGCGAGCGACCGCGGCATGCTCTCACCGGTCAGCGATGACTCGTCGAGCGCAGCGTGCTGAACGAGCAGGGTTCCATCGACCGGGACGATCTCTGCGGGGCGGATGAGCAATTCGTCGCCGATCATGGCCTCTTCAGCCGGGATGTCCTCGACACCCGACGCTGTGGCTCGATGCGCAACCCGAGGAGCGCGACTCAGCAAGGCGTCGAGTTCGCGGCGCGCCCTCCGCGACGCAGCACTGTCGAGTGCTTGGCCTCCAGTCAGCATCAGCACGACGACGATCGCCGCGAGGTATTCGCCGACCAGCACGGTCGCGACGATCGCGGTGACCGCGAGAAGGTCGACACCGAACCGGCGATGGATCATCTCCCGAATCATCCGCACGCCGTATCCGGCTGCAACGGCGAGCGCATACGCACTGATGATCACGCGTCCCGCGGTCGACCCACCGATCGCTTCGAACGCGATCCCGATCGCACCGATGACGATCGTCACGGCGCTCAGGATGAACGGCAGTGGAAGCGAACCGCCACGGTGCCGACGCCTGCCGTTCTTCGGGCCTCCACTCGTCTCCATAGTCACGACTGCAACAATCGGGAGCATCCGTGGAGCGGAGCCAGGGCCGGAGGTCCCCTCTTGCGTTATACCCCCGGGGGTATACCCTGTAGGGAGCAGAAAGGAGACATATGCTGCTCGAACGTTTTTATGACGACGACCTCGCTCAAGCGAGCTATCTGATCGGCTGCCAGGCCACGGGGGAGGCGATCGTCATCGACGGCCGCCGCGACATCGAGGCCTATCGATCCGCCGCGGCGCGGAATGGCATGCGGATCGTCGCGGTCACTGAGACCCACATCCACGCCGACTACCTGTCCGGCTCCCGGGAGATCGCCCGCGCGTTCGGCGCGACGCTCTACGTCTCGGGTGATGGCGGGCAGGACTGGCAGTACGGGTTCGACGCGGAGCGTCTGCACGACGGCGACGTCATCGCCATCGGGAATATCCGGATCCAGGCCCGTCATACGCCCGGACACACGCCGGAGCACCTCGTGTTCCTCATCACAGACGGTGCGTTCGCGGACGACCCGGGCTATCTGCTGTCCGGCGATTTCGTCTTTGCCGGCGACGTCGGAAGGCCTGACCTCCTCGACGAGGCAGCTGGCGGCGTCGACACCCGGTTCCAGGGCGCGCTCGACATGTTCGACTCACTCCGTCGCGTGTTCCTCGAGCTTCCCGACCACATTCAGGTGTACCCGGCGCACGGCGCCGGCAGCGCGTGCGGCAAGAGTCTTGGGGCGATTCCGTCAACGACCGTCGGCTACGAGCGTCGCTACGCCTGGTGGGGCCCGTACCTGGCCGCCGACGATCGCGACGGCTTCGTTCAGCAGCTGCTGGACGGCCAGCCCGACGCACACGCGTACTTCGCGCGGATGAAGCGTGAGAACCGCGACGGCCCCGCACTCCTCGGTGACCTCGGGCCGTTGACCGAACTGTCATCGATTGAGGCAGTCGCGGCGGTCGAAGCGGATGCAGCCGTTTTGATCGACACCCGGACGCCTGCCGCAGTTCGCGCGGGCTCCCCGTCGGGTTCGCTTGCCATCCCGGCTTCCGGCAAGACCGCGACGTGGGGCGCTTGGGCGATCGACCCCGAGCAGGAGCACCGACCCCTGCTGATCCTGGCAACCAACCAGGAGGAAGCCGACACTGTCCGCGACCACCTGGTCCGGGTCGGTATCGATCGCTACGCGGGCTTCATCACCACGCTCGACGGCTTCACGCTCGTGCCCTCGGCACAGGTCTCACCCGACGATCTGACCGAGCTCGATGACGTGTTCGTGCTCGATGTCCGGAACCGCAATGAGTATGTCGACGGACACGTCCCCGGTGCCGTCAACATCAGCGCGGGCCGCGTGCTTCGGGACATCGCAGAGCTGCCATCGGACCGCCCGATCGTCGCGTACTGCCAATCGGGTGCACGGAACATCGTTGCGACGCAGGCTCTGCGTCGCGCGGGCCTCCCGGTCACGGAGCTCAGTGGCAGCTATCTCGGCTGGTTGCAGTCGCAGGACACAGAGCGCCAGGCGGTCTGAGCGGAGACGAAACAGCGGGGTCGGCTGCCTGAAAAAGGGAGCCGACCCCGCTGTTTCGTGCAATGAGCGGAGCGCGTCACCAAGCGAGCAGCGTGCGCACGATGGTGATCACCGCAACCACGAGGACGACGACCGCGAACGCGATCTGCAAGGTCTTGCCGCTGATGCGCGTCGCGAAGCGGGCCGCGACCAGCGATGCGAGGACAGCGGGAACGGCGAACGCCAACGTCAGCCCCCAATGCACAACGCCTGCCCCCGCATGTGCGATCACGCCGGAGATCGAATTGGCCGCCGTGATGATGAGCGACGTTCCAATTGCGGCGGTGATCGGCATCGCCAGCAAGAGCACCAGCGCCGGCACGATCACGAAGCCGCCCCCGACGCCGAGGAGCCCGGTGAGAAACCCGACCCCGAGACCGACGCCGACGGCGCGCACGATCCAGAGGCGGTGCCGCTCGGCATGCCCACGCGTGTCAGGGCGCGGGCGGAGCATCTGGATGGCAGCGGCGATCATCAGGAGGCCGAAGGCGAGCAGGATGATCCGTTGCGGCAGCATGCTGTTGACGGCCGTGCCCACGAACGCCGCGGGGATTCCGGCCGCACCGACGGCGAGGGCGATCCTCCAGTCGATACCGTGACGGAGCCGGGGCAGGACTGCCGCCACCGAGGACGACGCGGCCATGACGAGGGAGGTCGACATCGCCTCGCTCACCGGCACTGCGAGCACAGTGACAAGGGCCGAGCACCGCCCCGACTAACAGCCCGAAGGCGACGGTGAGGATGAGCATTAGATGCGCACGTATGCTGCGCCGGCCCACTGCTGCTCGGCCATGTAGGTGGCCGCGGCCGGAACCGTCCCGACCTGATCGAGCAGCGCCTCCGCGAGCACGCCGACGCGCTGCATGCTGTTTTCGCATGCGAGGATCCGCACGTGGTGTTCGGTCACGGTCGCGGATACCTCGTCGGCGAATGCGCTGTCGACCGTGAGCCCGCGGACAGCGCCACCCTGCACCACCACCTGCACCTCGGCGGTCGGCCCGAGCCGTTCCACGGAGTGCCGGGCGACGCGAAGCGCGGCGGTGAGGACCTCAGGCGTCTCGGCGAACGCGTGGATGAGGAGCGTTCGGTCGGCCGTCATGACTCGACCTCGCGGCCCGTCGCGATCCACGCGCCGGTTCCACCGACTACGTTGACGACCCGCACGTCGGCCGCATCGAGAACAGCAGCCGCCTGGGCGCTCCGGCGACCACTTTGGCAGATCACGTAAACGGTCGTCCCGAGGTCACGCAGCTCGGCAGCGTGATCCGCGATCGTGCCGAGCGGAATGTTGCGAGCGCCCGGTACGTGCCCATCGCTGAATTCTGCTGGTTCGCGGACGTCAATGATCGTCACATCGCGTCGGCCGTCGAGTTCGCCGACGGTGACTTCGGACACACTCACGTCAGGCGCGCCCAAAGAGTCGTGCAAAGAAGCCGCTCGACGGCTCCTTCGGGTGCCCCTGGCACCGCTGCGACTTCGGGACTCCACGGAGCACCTGGTCGACGTGCTGGCCGCATCCGGCCCAGCTTGCTTTCCCGCACTTGCGGCATGTGACTGCACGGCACATGGCCGTCTCCTTTCGTAAATACCCCGGGGGGTATATGGGAATGACGCGACTCCCGCTCCCTGTCCACCCCCTGACGGCGGGCTGGCGCGGGCGGAGGCGCGAGTGGTATTCGGTCAGGCGAGCGTCATGAACAGCTTCTCGAGATCCTGAACGGTCATCGGGTCGGACTCATCCTGCTCATCGATGAGGCATTTCTGCATCGCCGTCGAGATGATCTGGAACCCGGCACGATCAAGCGCACTCGACACAGCGGAGAGCTGGATGACCACGTCACGGCATTTCGCACCGCTCTCGATGGCCGCAATCACAGCGTTCAGCTGGCCCTGTGCACGCCGAAGGCGGTTCAACACCGGCTTCTGGGTCGCGTCGACAGTAGAACTCATCGTCGTCCTTTCAACAGGGTGAACAATACCCCTGGGTGTATCTGCAGAGCGATCGTCTATGCGGTCGCTTCGGACCCCGAGGTCGGCAGAGAAGCCCGAACGGCATCCATATCGAGTTCACGGACCTTCGCGATGAGGTCCTCGAGCGCGGGAGCGGGCAACGCGCCGGCTTGCCGAAAAACGGCGACACCGTCGCGGAACGCCATGAGCGTCGGGATGGCCGTGATCGCGGCTGCGGCAGCGAGATCTTGCTGCACTTCCGTGTCGACCTTCAAAAATCGGATGTCCGGATGCTGTTCGGAAGCCCGCTCGAAAATCGGGGCGAACATCTTGCACGGCCCGCACCACTCGGCCCAAAAGTCCACGAGGACGATTCCATCGGTCGAAACAGCCGACTCCAGAACGCTCGTATCAGCGGCGACTGTGCTCATGCGGTTACCTCCTCATGCCCACTGCAGCGGTCCTGCTCAGGAACGCCGAACAACGCCTCTTCGATGTGACCACCGCAGCCGTCCCAGGACTCCTTACCGCACTGGTCGCATGTCACTCGAAAGCACATGGTTCCTCCTTCGAGAGCGATCGTACCATACCCCCCGGGGTATCCGAGAGGACCTACGAGAAGAATGTCAGCAGGCTTGCCCCAAGACCGCGGAGGTCGTCAGGCGTGCGCATGACGGAGAGCACGGCAGCGGGAAGGAGCTCATGAAGCCGCTCTGCCGTCTGGATCGGATGCCCGGGGTCGTCTGTCCACGGGCGGACGAGGACCGGGTGCGTGATACGCGCGAGTTCCGTCGGATCAGGAAAATCGGTCGCCGCCGCTCCACGTGCGACGGCAGGGAACAGCGCCGCGGAGATTGCCGGGCGGAGGTCGAGCCTCCAACCGCCGTCCTGCAGGATCGGCAGCACCGGCGCATTCGCGCCTGCAGCGATGAGCGCATCCATGCCGCCGGATTCCGCAAGGTCTGCCATCTGCTGGTACAGCGCCGCCTGCGCAGCGCGCGACTCCCAGGCGGTCGGCGGGATGACGAACGCCAGCCGGCGGAATCGCTCCGGTTCGCGGACCGCCGCGTGGAGCAGCGTGCCGACGCCCATAGAGACCCCGAAGGCGTCCACCGCATGCGCCGGGGCGACCGCGTCCAGCAGCCGGAACAGGTCGTCGGCGAGCTGCGGCCACCGATAGTCCTCGGCAAGTGGCCGCCCCGTCGATCGGCCGTGGCCGCGAGCGTCATAGCGAACGAGCCGACGGCCCGACTGCGCGATCGGCCGCCAATCGAAGTAGCCGCCGTCGTCCTCCGATGCGCGGGAGGACGTCAGCCCGTGCAGGCCGACGATCGCCGGCCCGTCGCCGTCGATGACGTCGTACGACAGCGACGCGGTGTCCAGATCGAGCGTGTGCTCCACAGCTTCCAGCGGCATTCCCTCACGCTACGCAGCGGTGCCGACATGTGCCATCAGCGGTGGCGTCCGCGGGTCGGCCCAGACAGTGGGTACTGGGCGTCCAGTCGTGGATCGATGACGGTCCGAAGCAGGAGGTCGTACGCCACACGTCCGCCGACCCAGTAGATCGCGACGAGGAAGAACGCGATACCCGGCAGCAGCCGCGCACCCACCAACGCGGCCAGCGCGAGACTGATCACGACACCGAGGCCGTAAAAGGCCTTCCGCGTTGCGTCCGTGATCGCGTCGCGCCGGGCTTGCTGTGCTGCGATCCGTTCCCCGAGTCCGTCGACGGCAGTTGCGAACTCAGGGTCCTCGACGTGCGCGAAGAGCGAGCTCACCTCAACCTCGAGCGCCGCGGCGATCCGCGACAGCGTGTCTAGGCTGGCGTCGCTTCCCGCTTCGAGGCGCTGGATGGTGCGCACTGCGATGCCACTTTCCGCCGCCAATCGCTCCTGCGTCCAACCGCGTGCTCGTCGAAGCTCGCCGATCCGTGTCTCGTTCATGGGATGACCGTAGAGTCCGTCAGCCCGCCAGCGCCACGACACCTGGGCGACAGCAGGCCGCCACCGCGGCGACAGCAGGCCGACATCGCGCCGAAACCGGTCGACAACCGCGCGGGCTCCTCAGCGAGCGGCGGTGAACTGTCCGGCGAGCCGCGCCATGAGGGCCCGCGGCACGAACCGATGCGCGCTTGCCGTCACGGTGTTCGCCAAGCCGGAGATCACCGTCGGTCCGCCCCGCCGCGCGAACGCTGCCAAGCCGACCCGCGCCACCGCTTCGGCGGTCTGTCGGCCTCTGTCCAGGTAGTCTCCTCCGCCCGCCGCGTCGAAGAAGCCGGTGTCAGTGGGACCGGGGCAGAGTGCGAGGATCCGCACTCCGCTCCCCCGGGTCTCGTCCCAGAGCGCCTCGGTGAACGACAGGACGAATGCTTTCGTGGCGCCGTAGACGGCCATGCCCGGTGTGGGCTGAAACGCAGCGGTCGACGCGACGGTCATGACGCCTCCGACCCGACGCTCGATCATGCCCGGCAGGAACGCGTGGACCAGGCGGACGACCGCGCCACAGTTCAGATCGACCTGGACCCGACTCCGATGCTCGGACGCATCGACGAAGGGCCCATGGGCGCCCACTCCCGCATTGGGGATCAGGATGTCGATGCGCCGATTCTGGAGGAGCGTGATCACCCGGTCCACACCGTCGTCGGTTGACAGGTCGGTAGCGATCGACTCCGCGTGCACCCCGAACGTAGTCCGGATACGGTCCGCCACGGCGTCGAGCCGATCAGCGGACCGAGCGACGAGGACGACGTCAGCGCCCTGCTCGGCGAGCTGCAGCGCAAGGGCTTCGCCGATGCCGCCACTCGCGCCGGTGATGAGCGCCGTGCGCCGCCGGAACGGTGCGCGCGCTGCCGTCATCGCTTCCGTCCAACCAGGAAGAAGGCGATCGGGCCGATCCAGTTGACGAGAATCACCGGGATCCAGACCGCCTTCGGGCCGCGGACCCGGCGCTTGGGCGTCCGAGCCAGGCCGATGAACGCGGCGACGGCGAGCGCAACCTGTCCGATGCCGAGGAGGGTGATGCCAGCCTGCGCCGATCCGTCCAGATCGGAGAACTTCTGCTTTGTGCGCGCCATGCCGCCCATTGTGCTCGGAACCGCCGCTCCCGTCGCAGAGATTCCCGGTTCGGTGGACCGCTGTGCGCTCAGCCACCCGGTGGCGGGGTCGGCGCCAGCACTCCTTGGCGTGGCCGCCGTCAGGACAGCAGGGATCGGATCGCGATCGCCGCACCGTCGTCGTTGTTCGAGTCGGTGACGAACGTGGCGTGCGCCTGCACGAGCGCGCTCGCATTCGCCGGCGCAACGGCCACCGCGGCGAGCGCGAACATCCCGAGGTCGTTCTCCCCGTCGCCGATGGCGGCGAGGCGGTCCGCTCCGAGTTCGAGGATCTCGAGCACGGCGCCCACGCCCGTGGCCTTGTCGACCCCGGCCTTGGTGATCTCGACATATCGATCGTTCGACCGCTCGGCAGCGAGTCGCCCGGACAGCGCTCGCACGGCATCCCGGAGCTGTTCCGACTGGCCTCGATCCCCGACGAGCAGGATCTTCTCGGGAGCGGCCCTCTCGTCGGCGAGTGGCCTGATCTCAGGACCGAAGCCGACGACGTCCGCTTCGCGCTGCACCCGCTCGTCGATCCGCTCCGCGATCCAATCGGCGCCCCGGTACCAGGTGGCCGTTGCGCCGTGCTCTGCAGCAAGGGCCCCGACCGCGGCGGCATCGGCGAGCGCCATCGGTTCAGCACGCTCGATCTGGAGCGACCCGTCCGCCACGTATCTGCAGACAAGTGCGCCCTGGAGTGCGACGAAGAGTGAGCCGTCGTCGAGACCGAGCTGCGCAATGTACGGGAGCATCGCTCTCGGACACCGGGACGACGCGAGCACGACGTGGATGCCATCCGCTCGAGCGCGCTTGACTGCCGCAACCGTTGCGGGCCGAAGCGTGTGGTCGTCGTGGATCAGCGTGTGGTCCACGTCGATGGCGATCGCCGACGGCGGCGAGGTGAGCGCAGCCTCCCGGACGTGCACTGGTGCTCGCGTCGGCGAGGTGTCGGCTGGAGCTGGTGGTCGCATGAACGTCGCGGCCTTTCCTTCGGAGCGGCTGCCTCAGCCTACTGGCGCGTCTGCGCACCGCGACGAGCGATGATCGCGGCAGCATAGGTGTCGAACGCGGCGACGAGGTCGGTCGGTGTGGCGAGGAGGTGCTGCATCTCGAGGCCGTCCATTGCAGCCAGGAGGAAGGCCGCCTCGGTCTCGACTTCGGCGTCAGTCATCGGGGCAAAATCCCCCGCGGCGACGGCATCGCGGAACAGCTGCTGCATGTCGAGGAGGGTGATGCAGTACCGCTCGCGCATGAACGCGTGCGCGGGATGCTCGGGAGCGGTGGCCTCGGCAGCCATCGTGATGTAGAGGTCGAGCAGCCCTCGGTGCTCGACGTGATACCGCATCAGCTGCCGGAAGCCCTCGAGGCGGGCGACCCCGGTCGACTCTGCGACGATCACGGTCTTCGTCACGGCATCCCAGTGCTCGAGGACGGCGATGAGGAGCTGCTCCTTCGAACCGAAGAGCTTCAGGATGGCTCCAGTCGTCACGCCGACACGATCGGCCACCCGCTGCAGCGTGCCGCCCTTGAAGCCGTGCTCGCCAAAGACCTCGGTGGCCACGGCGACGATCTCACGGCGGCGTTCGATGCCCCGCCGGTACGGGCCGCGCCGCATTCGCTCCTGTTCCACGATCGGAGCCTAACTCCGGTTCGGCACGCCCCTTGTCGAAAAGTACACAACGAGTTACTTTTAGCGCATGTCCTCGGAAACGATCGGCGTCGGCTTCATCGGCGCCGGACCCGTCACCCAGGCGATTCACGTGCCCACCCTCGCCCGCATCGGCGCACCGTTCCGCGTCGTCGCGGTCATGGACGTCGACGCCGCCGTCGCGGAGTCCGTCGCCGACCGCGTACACGCCTCGTGGACCACCGATGCCACCGAGATTCTCGCGAACGACGCGGTCGACGTCGTGGCGGTCTGCAGCCCACACCGGTTCCACGCTGAGCAGGTCATCGCGGCCTGCCGGGCCGGAAAGCGCGCGGTGTTCTGCGAGAAGCCCTTCGCGATGAGCCGCGAAGAGGCGAAGGCAATCATGCGCGTCTCCGCGGAGACCGGTGTTCCCATCATCGTCGGCGCCATGCACACGTTCGACCCCGCGTGGGTCGCGGCCCGTTCGCATGCGGAGGCACTGCTCGCCACCGCGCACACGATCCGCTACTCGATCGTGCTGCCCCCGAACCCCCGCTTCGAAGACTTCGCGACTCAGGTGGTCGGGCGTCCCGTCGCGATGACCCCGCCGGATCGAAGCGATCCCGAGGTGGCTGCCGCCGACATGTTCGGACAGGTGATGGGGCTCGCCATCCACGACCTTCCGCTGGTGCGAGCGTTCTGCCCGGACTTCCGGAAGCCGCAGCTGCTCGACTGCCGCATTCCGCAGCTCGGCGGATACGTACTCGACCTCCAGGTGGGCAATCGGGCCGTCCGAGTCGAGGCGATACACACCGACGGGTGGCAGCCGGAGTGGTGCTTCGAGGTGATCGGCGACGACAGCGCACTCCGGATCGACTTCACGCCGTCGTACGTGCACGCGGGCTCCGGAACGGCCGTCGTAACGCTCGATGGCGAGCGAACCGTGTTCGGCCCCTTCGCGCAGAACGGCTACGAGGCGGAGTGGCGATATCTCGCGGCGCTCGTCGAAGGCCGTGCGGAGCCGCTGCATACAGCGGATCTCATCGAGGACGTGACCTTCGCTCTGACGATCGCCAAGCAGGCGTCGCAGGCGGCCCGAGCCCTCGTGGCCGGGCAACAGAGCGGGGCGGCCGCATGAGCGCGCGACACTCGGTCGCCCTCAGCGACCGCATCCCACCGGGAGAGGCGGCAACCATCGGGTGGGCTGCCGCCTCTCTTCCCGAGCTCCTGCGCATCGTCGATGACCATGCGGACCTGTCGGCCGTGAGCGGCACCGATTGGGCGGCAGCCGCGGCGCGTGCCGTGGAGGAGGGTGCCCGCGGCGTTCTCGTGGTTCGCCCGGCACCCCCCGCGCTCGGCGTCGATGGCTACGACGACGCAGTCGAGCGGTTGCGCGCCGCCCGCACGCCGGTCGTCGTCGCGACGGAGTGGGCGCACAACCCTGCCGTCGACACCGCGCGCGTTCGCATGCAGCCGCTCCTGCAGGACCGCGTGCACGCGTCCCTCCGCGTCACCGTGCCGACCGGATCCGACACGCAGCGGGTGCTGCTCGACGCGTTGGCGCTCCTCCGGGCGGCGATCGGCGGCATTGCGGCCCTGTCGACCGTTCGCTGGGACACGCACGGGTTCGACCTGCGTGGCGCAGTCGACGACAGCATCGAGGTATCGATCAGCGCCGTTGTGACCGACGCGGTGAACGCTGGAGCCGACCTGCGACTCACCACCCGGCAGCGGGCGATTCGTCTCGAACTTCCCACCGCCGACACCGCGCGCCCAGGCCTGGTGACCGTGTCGGGGCCGGAGGGTGCAACCGGGCTGCCGACGGAATGGGAGACGAGCGACCGGGCCGCATGGCGCCTCCTGGCCGAGCTTGTGGAGCGCGGCGGGTCAACCAGCGACCTCGACGACCTGCTCGCCGACATCGCCACCGTTCGGCACCTCCGCGGCGCCTGATCCGGCCAAATCGCTCGCCGTCCGGGGCAGGTCAGCGCTCGCCCTGCTCATGGGAGGCGCGGCTCGGGTCGTCGGAGGCCTCCTGCCGACGCTCCTGTACCAACTCTCGCGTCCGCACGAGCCGAAGCGCCGTGACGAGACCGAGTCCGCCGACCATGTTGAAGAGGAGCGTTGGGCCGAACCAGCCGAGCCACTGCAGGTAGGTGATCTGGCCTCCTGCGAGGATCGCGCCGAAGATGAGCAGCGAGTCCAAGATCGAGTGGAAGAGCTGGAGCCCCGCGAGAAGGAAGCCTGCGGCGACGGCTGCGACCAGGCGCGCACCGTCCGAATCGGTGCCGTGCTGCATGCGCGTCATCAGCGTGATCGTGCTGCCGCCGAGCACGGCGAGGAGGATGCTCTGCAGCCCGAACGGCATGTCGACGTAATGATGGGCGATCTGCTGCAGCGTGCTCGACCATGACGGGAACGCGTGCACGAGGAACCACATGAAGATCCACCCGCCGACCAGGTTTGCGACGAGGGTCGCGACCCAGAGCTGGACAAGCTGACGCACCGTTCCCTGACGGCCGGCGACCGCAGCGACCGGCATGAGGAAGTTCTCGGTGAAGAGCTCGCTATGGGCCAGGTAGAGCGCGATGAAACCGATGCCGAACGCCAGACCGGCGAGCAGATGATCGTGCGTTTCGTGGAGGACACCGACGTACGCCATCACGCCGAGGCCGACTTCGAGGCCGCCGAAGAGTCCCGTGATGAATGCGGAGCCGAATCGGCGCTGGAGGCGCTGCGCACCTTCGTCGACGAGCGAGTCGAACGACTCGTGGAGCTCGTCCTCGACGGGAGCGTCGGATTCGCCGACTTCGCGGCGTCGTTCGTCGGTCATGAGGCGGAGCGTATTCCCCGGCGCGCTGCGCAGTGCTGGCAGGTCGGGGGACGGCCCGCTACGCCTCAGCGGTGAGTTGACCCGTAAGTCGCTCGTGGAACCGGGTGCTGTCCGCGTTCATCCCGGCGATCACGACGGTCTTGCCGTGGCGTGCGTATTTCGTCTCGATCGCGTCGAGCGCCGCGACGGTGGACGCATCCCACACATGTGAACCGGAAAGATCGATGGTGACCTCGGTGGGGTCGTTGGCATAGTTGAACCGACGCGTGAGATCGCTGCTCGTGGCGAAGAAGAGCTCGCCGTGAACCCGGTACAAGACTCCCCCGGTCTTCGACACGATCCGCTCGACGTCCGCGACACGGGCGACCCGCCGGGCGAAGATGATCATCGCGGTGACCACGCCGACGATCACGCCGATGGAGAGGTCGTTGGTCGCGACAACGACCGCGACCGTGATGACCATGACGATGGTCTCGCCGAGCGGCATGCGCCGAAGGGTCGAGGGGCGAATGGAATGCCAGTCGAACGTGCCCACGCAGACCATCACCATCACAGCGGCGAGCGCGGCCATCGGAATGGCATTGACGAGATCATGGAACACCGCCAGAGCAGCAGGAGGAACACACCGGCCGAGAACGTCGAGAGGCGCGTCCGAGCGCCGGACTCCCGGACGTTGATCATGGTCTGGCCGATCATGCCGCAGCCGCCCATTCCACCGAAGAGCCCCGATGCGATCTGCGCGATCCCTTGTCCGATCGATTCGCGCGTCTTGTCGGATCCGCTCTCAGTGATGTCGTCGACGAGCCGCGCCGTCATCAAGGACTCGACGAGGCCGACGAGGGCCGCTGCGAGGGCGAACGGCCCGATGATCGTGAGGGTCTGCATCGTGAGCGGAACGTGCGGGAAGAACAACCCGGGAAGGCCCGCGGGCACCTTGCCGTCGTCGCCCACCGTCGGCACGTGCACGCTGCCGAGCATCGTGATCGCGGTGATCGCGATGACGGCGATCAGCGGTGCCGGGACGGCTTTGGTGAGGCGCGGGAAGAGCACGATGATGAGAATGCCGAGTGCAACGAGCGGGTAGACCATCCACGGCACGTTCGTCAGGTGGGGCAGCTGGGCGATGAAGATCAGGATGGCGAGCGCGTTGACGAAGCCGACCATGACGCTGCGCGGGATGAACCGCATGAGCTTGGCGAAGCCGACGGCTCCGAGCACGATCTGCAGGATTCCCGCGAGCATGACGGTGGCGACGAGGTAGTCGAGGCCGTGTGCTCGGGCGACCGGGGCGACGACGAGCGCGATGGATCCGGTTGCGGCGCTGATCATCGCGCGGCGACCGCCGGTGATCGAGATGACGATCGCCATGATCACCGAGGAATAGAGCCCCACACTGGGGTTGACCCCGGCGACGATCGAGAACGAGATCGCTTCCGGAATGAGGGCGAGCCCCACGACCAGGCCTGCGAGCAGTTCGCGCGTCAGCAAGGATGGACGGCGAAGCGCGTCGCGCACGCGGACGTTGCCGTCGTTCGTCGGCACGCCGACGGTTGCGGCCAGCACGAGCTGTTTGAGACCAGCGGGCACGAAGGAGCTCCTTTACGGCGTAGACGCCAGATGTCGGGAGGTCCCTACTCTACCGTAACGGGAGAGTTGAACGAATTGGAGCGAGATGGATGACGCGGAGCCGATGATGCACATCGGTGCGGCGGCCGAACGAACCGGCCTGTCGCACCGCACGCTGCGGCATTACGAGGAGGTCGGCCTCGTCACCCCCAGCGGTCGCACGGGCGGCGGTTTTCGCCTCTACACCGAGGGCGACATCGACCGCCTGCTGTTGGTACGACGCATGAAGCCGCTCGGATACAGCATCGACGAGATGAAGCACCTGCTCGCCGTCGTCGACATGTTGCGCGGCAGTCCCGAGGACACCGAGGCCCGCACAGCTCTGGCGACGCTCGTCCAGGAGGCGCGGGAACGTCGAATACGTCTCGCTCGGCAACTCGAGATGGCCGACGAGTTCAGCGCCATGCTTGAGGCGCTTTAGGTCTAGCTCTGGCTGCAGCCTGCGTGCGGCTGAGGCGCTCTGGCTCTGGCTCTGGCGCTGGCTCTGGCGCTGGCTCTGGCTCTGGCGCTGGCGCTGGCTCTGGCTCTGGCTCTGGCTCTGGCTCTGGCTCTGGCTCTGGCTCTGGCTGCAGCTTGCGCGCGCGGCTGAGGCGCTCTAGCTCTGCAGCTTGCGCAAGGCCGAGCCCTTGTGCGCTGCCTTGGCGCCGGTCTTCTCCGACTCCACGATGAACGCCGGCTCCTCGCTGGAAGCGCGGAACTGCTGGCCGTCGAACTCGAAGTCCTTCACCCGTCGTTCGACGATCGTCCCGTGCGTCCGCCCCTGGGAGGTCGACCACGACACCCGGTCGCCCTTGTTGAGTTCGCTCATGGGTCGAGTGTGCACTTCGATGCTCGGAGCGGCGGCGGTGTCCTCCGCGGTTTGCGCGCCGACCGGGACACGCCGCTCACTTGTCGCGGCGCGTCAGAAAGCTCAGGACAACACGCGCCGCAGATCAGCTTCTTGCGGGCTGGCGAACCACCGTTGAGCGTGTCGCACGGTTCCGACCGGGCGCTGCACCGAATCCGGCGCGGAACCGAGCGCCCTCCCCCTCATCCGAGTCGTTCCGCACCGACGAGATCACGACGGCGCGCGACGGAGACAAGGATGTCGACGTTGTCGGTGCGCTGCTCGACAGAGCCGACGCCGAGCGGCAGGTCCCGGACGCTCGGCTCACGGATTCCGGCCCTGAGCTGATCCACGATCTCGGGATTCGGCCGAATATATGGCCGGTCCCAGAATGGGAGGGCCGGCTCGTCCACCGTCGAAAGCCCCCGCGCTCGGAGGCGCCAAAGAATGAGCGTCAGGGCTTCCTCCGCCGCAGTGTTTCGCGCCACGGCGGTGTCACCAGCGATAACCCCGCGCAAGGGTCGGAGCAGGTCATCTGCGTCAGGGAGCTGAGCCCACGCTGTGCCAAACCACTTCGCGTACGGCCACCAGGTCCTGTTCGCGAGGAACGACAGGTGCATCATTGCGTGCGCAATTCGCGCGCCGATCAAATCCGCCCCGAGCGCATCCCCGCGGTCTGCGGCACGGCCGAGAAGTGGGAGCTCCTGATCGATGCGCCCGAAGTCGCAGGCGATGAGGTACCGCCAAAGATCGTCCGGATACCAGTCCAGCGCCTGCCGGAGCGCAGTCAGCTCTCCGAAGGGATCGGCGAATACGCGGCCGGCGGTGAGTTCGAGGATGGACTGCCCGGTCACCGAAAGCCAGTCGGCCACTGTCGCGCGGGATCGCGGATCGAAGCCGAGGCGCTCCGCTGTGAATCGTTCGAGCGTTTCGACATCAACGTGGTGGCGCTCCTCCGAGTCGCCCGAAAACGCGAACCGCGTGGGGTGTCCGAGGAACTCTGCCGGCAATTGTTCGTCGAGGATTCGACGGACAACGCCAACATCGCCTGGCGGGACGAACACATTGAGTCGCAAGCCCCAGTCGTGATCTCGGGACATATCGTCGTCGAACCCGAGAACGTCGGACCCTGTTCCAAGCCGCGCGGCAATCACCGGAATGTCCGGCGCCCTTTCCGCCAAAAGCGGTCGAACAACTCGCACGAAGAACTGCTGCGCGAGTGCCACGCCGGATTCACGTGGCTCCGTCACTCGCGCCATACTGCCCTACTCCGCGTGGCCATGCATTAGCGTGGTCGAGTCGCAACGCAAGGGGGAGCGTTCATGCAGAATCCGACAATTCCGCCGGTCTACGACGCAACGTGGACGGCCGTCCTGGTCGCAGCGGCGATACTGCTCGTCGCAGCGATCGGCGTTCTCGCCTGGGCGCTCGTGTCGATCACTCAGGCCGGCGCGTTCGCACCGCCGGACATCTCACCGCTGTGGGTCATCGTGATCGTGCTCGTGCCATTCGTCGGCCCGCTGATCTGGCTGACCTCCGGGCGATCTCTGCGCCGCCGCTTGACGTGACGGCGCACATCGACGCACCACTTGGAATACTCCACGGAGTGGAGTATTGTGACGGTCATGGAATCAAGGGGAATCCGTGACCCAGGGCTGTCAATTCTGACTGTCCTCGCTGCCGGACGCCGGCACGGGTACGCAATCATTCAAGAAGCCGAACGCATCTCTGAAGGACGAGTACGCCTCAAGGTGAGCTCGCTCTACGCCGCTCTCGATCGCCTCACGGTGGAAGGGCTTGTCGTCCGGGATGGCGACGAGTCGGTCGACGGTCGCCTCCGTCGCTACTTCGCGCTCACCGAGGCGGGCGCTGACGCACTTGAACATGAGGCCGACCAGCTCGAGAAACAGGCGAACGCTGCGCGCCGCGGCCTCTCGATTCGGCGGGGATCGCTGCAAGGGGGTGCCGCGTGAGCACGCATCGCATCGCGGTTGAGTACCGCGCCTGGTCCCGCTGGTATCCACAAGCATGGAGGGCGGCAAACGGCGCGGCGATGCTCGGCACCTTCCTCGACCTCGCCGACGCAGAAGGGCGGGACCGGCTGACGGGGGTGGATAAGCGTTCGCTCGTGCGCGGCGGCCTGGTTGCTCGGCTTGACGCGGTGATTCCTGCGGCTGTGCGGGACGGGGCATCGACCGCCCTGGTTGCTCTGCTCGCCGCATTCAGCCTCTTCACTGGCGTGGTCGACGAATGGGCTCCCTGGGCCCGCGCCTCCCGGCAGGTCTGGCTCACCACAGCGTTCCCCGACCCATCGAGGTCGGAGCATCTCACTTTTGGGCCGTTCTTGAGTCCGTTCGTTGTCGCTGCCGCGATGGTTCTCGCCGCCTTCGTCGCTGCGCTCGTTTCGGCGGAGCAGTTGTATCGCTTGGCTCTTGCCGCCGCGGTCGTCGTCGGTCTCATCACCGCCGCCATGGGTCATTTCGGCCTGGGTCACTGGATCTGGCTGCGCGGCGAGCCGTCACTGTTTGTCGCCGTCTTGAGCGCCATCGGTCTCGTCGGGAGGCGTCCGGCACCTAATCGCCTGTTCATCACGACGGCGGCGTGGTTCGTCGCATTCCTCGTGGCGGCCTTTGTATCGGGGACAGGCGCGTCGTCATTCGCGTCCGGGCGCACCGGCGCTGGCGATTTCTTCTTCGTCGTCGTCGGAGACGGCGCGTCGACGGTTGGCGTGCTCCTTGCCATGATCGTCGCCCTCGGATGCTTCCTCGCGCACCGGCGTGCGCTAGGTGCCGTGATCATCATGGCGACGCTGCCCTTCACGGCGGTCCTGATGGTCCACTTCCGGGCGTATGGCGGCAGCCCTCTCGCGATCGGCTGGATCGCGGCGGGCTATATGGTCACCGTGGCGCTCTCGGCGTTTCGCGCTCCGGGCGCACGCGACAACGCAAGCGCAGCCTGAGTGCAGACGCTCGCGCACCACGCGAACACCGGCCGTCAGTGCTCCACGGAAGTACCACGCTGCGGCGAGCGCCAGGAGCACGACGGGGAGCAATTCGGGAGCGAGCAGAAAAGTCCCGAAGATGACGTCGAACATCTCGACGCCGACCATCGAGATCGCCGCAACCCACACCCAGCCGGTGACGAGTGCGGAGGCCCGGTGCAGCCTCCGCACTCGTCGCGCGACCAGCGCTCGAGTCAGCCGTAAGCGGCGCCATCCTGGGCGCTGATGGGGAACGGCGGAGGCACGCCCGCGCCTCCAAGAGCAGACAAACACTAGATAAGTCCTTCGCGGCGAGTCGGAACGATGCGCGTATCGCCGCATCGGCCGTCACGTCGCCGCAACACCGATCAGGAAGACCGGACCAGGTGTGTCAGGAGCGTGCGCCAGCGAAACGGCGGCAGTGGGCAGCCGTCGTCGGCGCGCGCGGGCGTTGCGGGCGCTGCCGATCTGGCGGTGTCGGCTGACTGGAGTCGACTCCAATGCGCTCGCGGAGTCGGACGATGATCGGCAAGCGCATGCCCGACGAGACGGGGACCGGCCGCCGAGCGAGGATGCAGAGCGCGGCCGCTGCGCAGAGCGTGATCGCAAGCAGTGTCACGGCCGGGGCGGTCACCGCCTGATGGAGCCAGACGTCCAGCCACACCGCGAACGGCAGCAGTGCCCACGCCGTCCGAAGAATCATGGCCGCTCCTGATGTGATCGTTCGCGCACACCATACTGGAGTCGAAGCCGACCGACCCGCATCGACGGAGTTCCCGTACGAGGAGGCACGCATGCCCGAACCCGCGACGATCCTGTTCGTGTGCGTCCACAACGCCGGCCGCTCGCAGATGGCCGCCGGTTTCGCGAAAGAGCTCGGCGGCGACCGCGTCCGCGTGCTGTCCGGAGGCAGCGAACCGGGTGATCAGATCAATCCGGTCGCTGTCGCCGCGATGGCGGAGCTCGGGATCGATATCACCGAGAACACGCCGCGGCTCCTCGCAACGGAGGACGTGCGCGCCTCCGACGCGGTCATCACGATGGGGTGCGGGGATGCCTGCCCGATCTTCCCCGGGAAGCGGTACGAAGACTGGGCGCTGACCGACCCGGCCGGCAAGGGTATCGAGGAGGTGCGGCCCATCCGCGACGAGATCAAGCTCCGCGTCGAAGCGCTGCTCGCCGAACTCCTGCCGAACTGACGGGTGGGGTACTCCCGAGCATGGATGCGTCGCCTCAGCGGGTGGGCACGTGGAAGACGTTAATTCGCGACATAGACAATCACCTCTCGTTTCGTTGCGTCGTAGACGAATCGTAAGGCGGTCGGACCGGAGAACGGGGCACGAACCGAGGCAGGAAGATCTCCGGTGACATCGAGCTGGGTCTCGGGCGGAAACGCTCCGGCCCCGCATCCAGTCCATTGCGGGCCCGTGTAGCTGGGCGCGGACGAGTCGACGACGAAGGCCTGCGGGTAGACGAAGAGGCAGTATTCGGAACTGTTTGTGCCGAACCAGGCGCCTCGGCCGAGGATCGGACGCAGCCCGTGAAAGTCGCGAAACCCGGTCACAATTGCAACCGCCGAGCCCTGCAGTGCGGCAGGCGGCTTGTAGGTCGGGTCGACGGGCAGCCGGGCGATCACCGTCGAGCCGTCGGCTCCCTGCTGCGCCGCCGTTGTGCGGCCGATCGCGACACCGCCGACAACAAGCACGAGCGCGGCAATGAACCCCATGAGCGCGAACCGCACTGCGCGCCGCGATCGTAGAGGGGCGACCGCACCGGTCACCGGTCGATGCTCAGTGGCCTCCCCCGTGGTCGCCGAGCCGGCCCGGGGAAGCTCGTCAGCGTTCTCCGACGCGGAGGGGGGACTCAGCACGGCCGCTGGCGCGCGATCCCCGGAGCCCGAGCGCGCCGGGATGAGGAGCGGATCAGACTGGCGGACGCGCACGGCGACCGCGGCGCGCTCGAGCTCAGCGAGTCGCTCGAGGGCAGCCGGATCCTGTGCGATGTCGGCGCGCGGCCCGAACGCGCGTGCACGAAGCGCGTCGAGCTCGCGCTGCTCGTCCGGGCTCATGCGTGCGATCCTGGCACACGCGCATGCGTATCGCTCAGCGCAGAGATCGGCCGCGCTGGCCGTGCGGGAACCGCACGGTTGCGAGCGCTCCGTGCTGCGTGTTCTCCAACTCCAGCACCGCGCCGATCGCGTCGACGTGGTGCGCGACGATCGCCAGGCCCAGTCCCGATCCCGCCTGCGCTCCGAGCGCGCCGAATCGTCGTGGGCCGCCGGCCAGCAACGATTCCGGGAACCCATCGCCCGCGTCAGCGACCATCACCGCGCTGCCCGCGACGGTGACGCGCACGTCCCCGCGCCCGTGCCGACACGCGTTCTGCACGAGGTTCGCGACGATCCGGTCGATGTGCCCCTGTGGCGCATCCGTGACGAACGTACGGTCCGGAGGCGAGTCGCGGGTTCCACCATCGCTCCAGACCACTGCGTCGGCGCACTCCGCGGACCGAACGGCGGCTGCGATCGCGTCCGCGAGTGGCCGCTCGACCCCCGGGCCCACGTCCTCATGCTGCGTGCGCGCGAGCCGCAGCAGGTCCTCGACGAGCGCGCGCAGCCGTGCGACGAGTCGCTGCACGCGCGCTGCCTCTGCAGACGGCGGGAGGAGAGTGGCGGCGCTGACGAGCGCAGTCAGCGGTGTCTTGAGGTCGTGGGCGACGTCCGCGGTGACGGCGCGCTCCCGGTCGAGCCGGGACGCCAGCGCGGCCGCCGTCTCGGCGAGGCCCCGCGTGAGGACGGCGACTTCGTCGTTCCCGCTCAGCGCGGGTTCCGCGCGACCCGTGATCACGTCGTTGACCGTCCGGCTTGTCGCGCGGAGCCGCGCGGTCAGGCGTCCGGCGACGATCCATGACACGCTCGCGGCCACCACGGCGGCGAGAAGGCCGCCGATCGCGAACGTGGCTTCGAGGCGACGCCATTGGTCGACGATGGGCGTGTCCGGCAGTCGTGTGGCGATCACGCCGCTGTGCTGGGCCCTCGCCGCCCACATGTCGGCGCCGTCGTCGTACGTCTCGACCTGATTGCTCCCGATCGCGTCGAGGAGCGGCCGCGGCACGACGGAGGGATCGGTCGTCGCGCCGGATGGCAGGGAGCCGCCGAATGCCTCCGTAGCGATTGCGACGCGAAGCTGCGCCGTCGCCTGTGCGCGGAGCTGGTCGCGCGCGCCGACGATACTCGCGCGCGCGAAGACCGCGCCGGTGGCGAGCACGAGCGTCACCGCGAGCAGCGCCATTGCTGCCGCGGTTCGGAGGCGCAGCGATCGACGCAAAGGAACACGGGCGCCGACTGTGGGGCGGCGCCCTGTCGCCGGCTCGGAGACCCAGCGCGTCACAGCGGCACCCGCGGGATTCGATAGCCGAAGCCGCGCACGGTCTCGATGACGTCCGGTCCGAGCTTCTTCCGCAATCGCTGCACATTCGTGTCGACGACCCGATCGTCCTGCCAGGACGAATCCCACGCGAGGTCCACGATCTGCGAACGGGAGAGCACATTGCCTCGGTTGTCGAGAAGCGCCTCGAGCACGCGGTACTCGGTTGCACTGACTGCGACCGCGTTCCCGTCGCGGTACACCGCTTTGCCGTGGCGGTCGAGCGTCACGCCGTCGATGGGCTCCTCGGGAGCCGCTCCTCGGTTCGCGCGGCGAATGACCGCCTCGATGCGCGCGACGAGCACGTCTGCATCGAAGGGCTTGGCAATGTAGTCGTCCGCGCCGAGCGACAGTCCGTGCACCACATCCGACGGCAGGTCTCGTGCCGTCAAGAAGATGACCGGCGGCGCCGAATCGCCGAGCCGACGAACGAGCGCGAGCCCATCGAGCCGAGGCATCGCGATGTCGAGGATGACCGCGTCGGGGTGCTCCTGTTCGATCGCGGTGAGAGCCTCCACACCGTCCTGCACGGCCGTGACCGTGAACCCGTGCCGTGTGAGCAGGAGCGCGGTCGTCTCGCGGATGTCCTCGTCATCTTCCGCGAGCACCAGGCGTCGGCCGATGAGATCGGTCACGACGGCATCTGGTCCGACACGAACCCCTCCGGGCTCCAGAAGAACGTCATCGACTGCTGGTACGCCCATGCCGGGCGCGCTGCGGAGAACGTGATCTGCAGCTGTTCGTACCGGTCGACGCCGGCAACCGACACCGGATGCGTGAACGTGACGACGATCGGGTATCGGTTGAGCGTGCCCCCATTGCAGTCGCACGGATTGTCGAGAAACACGCCCGTCGCGGTCGATGCTCGGCCGCCCCACTTCGTCCACACCAGATCGTCGAGGACTTGATCAGTCGACGAACACCAGATCGGCACGCTGAACGGCGCCGCGACCGCGTCATTCCGGCAGCCCGCGTAGTAGGCAGTGGTGAACGGCTCTGCGGCCTGGGGGGCGGCATCGGCGCCGGGCAGCCGCAGCATGGCGACGATCGCGACGGCGCACACCAGCAGCGCGCTCCCGATCGCGCCGACGATGAGCGCGGGTCTGCGCCGGACAGTGGATCTCCGCATGGCGAGATCGCCCCCTTCCTCGTGTTCCATCATCGTCGCGCCCGACCTCGGAACGGAAACGTCCGTTCCGTGTCAGTTGTGTGACAGCCGGGATCGGCTCGCCCATGGGGATGAGCAGCCGGCACCCGGGTCGCGGACTGGAGGCTCGCCATGATTCCGACACACGGCCTCCGTACCGTGATCCCTGTCCGAAGCGCCCTGCGAGAGCGGCGCTCGACCAACGTGAGGGGAATCCAATGCGACATCGATGGGTCACACCGATCGCCATCGCGGCGGCCGCGACAGCCGCGCTAACGGGGTGCGCCGGTTCGATCGGGCCGAAGGCCGGTGCTTCGGCGAGCGCGCCGTCGACCGCTGCAGCCGCCGGCAGCACCTCGACGGCATCGCCGAGTGCGCCCGACAGCGCGACCACCGCACCCAGCGGGAGCGGCAGCGAGAGCAGCAGCGGCAGCGGGAGCGGGAGCAGCAGCACGAGCAGCGGCAGCTCCGTCTTCCCGCCCGGACAGCCACCGAAGCCGAGCGCTGCGGTGCAGCTGACCTCGACCGACACGGTCCCAGGTCTGACCGCAGCGATCAACGGGCTCCCGCATCCCGGTCTGCAGATCTGCCAGGGCCAGTACGGATCCTTTTACTCAGCGAAAGGCGACATTCGCGGTGACGGGGGAACCGAATACCTGGTGGACACGAGCTGCCAGGGCGCGACGGCGACGAGTCCGGACGAAGTCGGGCTGTACGAGCAGACGAACGGCAGCTGGACCCGCACGGTTGTGTACGAGTTCACCGCCAACCGGCCCCGACTGACCTTCGCCCCGTACCTGTGGCAGCAGCACACCATCGTGCTGACGTTCGGCGAGGGCAAGACATACCAGCTGGTGCAGGCGTTCCCGAACCGGCTTGTGCCCGGACTGCTCACGCCGTTCTCATGAGTTCTCGAGACGACGTGCGCCGGAGCACGCACGCCGACCGCACCGTGCAAGGCTCGCGCGACGACGACACGCTGCGCGACGACCCGGTGACCATTGCGTACTGCATTGCCATGGTCGTTGTCGTCGCAACCGCCGTCGCACTCATCCTGCGCTTGCAGGGCTAGCGTCATCGGACGCCGTGAGGGGGGCGGCCGATGAGGAGGGGGCGCCCGTGGTGGGAGGCGTTGACAAGCTGGGGGGCGCCTCCCACTCGGGCGGAAGGTCGCGCTGCCGACCGACCGGCGACGAGAAGAAGATCGGCACACTGCCGAACATGAGGGCGGCGCCGATCCAGATCGTCGCGTCGTATCCGACGAGCGGAGCGAGCACACCGGCGAACAGCGAGCCGAGCGGAATCACGCCGACGCCGATCGTGCGCCGGGCCGCGGTCACTCGGCCGAAGAGTCGCTCGGGAGTGATGCGGGCATAGATACCCGAGGTGCTGATCGACGCCACTACGATCAGGAAGCTGACGAGGAACTCCTCGGCCGCGATCGACGCCGTGACAGGAATGGGGAGGAACGGCGCGAGGGGCATCGGCGCGACTGCGATCGGGAGGAGCGCATAGCAGAGCACCTGGGTGCGAATCTCTCCGAGCGCACCTCGAATACGCATGCCGAGTGCGGCGCCGACGATCCCGCCGATGCCGCCGACGGAGAGCGCGATGCCGAACTGCGCCGAGGACATGCCCAGCGAGCGCAAGACGAAGAGCGCCTGCATCGCCCCGAGCATTCCGGCGCCGAGGTTGACGCTCGCGGCGGCGAACATGTACGTCCGCTGGAGCGGGGTCGCGAGCACGTACCGGAGCCCCTCGGTGACGGACCGCATGAACCGCGGGGCCTCCGCGGAAGCCGACGCGGGCAGCGTTGCGCGGCGGTCCGGAACCGTGCGCATCGCTGCGGCGGCGATCGACGACCCGAAGTGCACTGCTGCGGTGACAACGTATGCGACCGGTCCGGCGGTTCGGGCGATCACGGCACCCGCAAGCCCGGGCGCGACAACGGTGACGGTCGAGTCGACCGTGGAGAGTTGGGCCGAGGCGGCGGCGACGCGGTCGCGACCCACGATGCTCGGCAGCACGGTTGTGTGCGCGATGTCGAACACGACACCTGCCGCGCTCGTCACCGCTGCTACACCGATGAGCTGGGCGATGGTGAGCGCGTGCATGGCGAAGGCGATCGGCACCGACAAGACCGCGAGAAAGCGCGCCGCATCTGCAGCGACAAGCAATCGCTTGGGAGGCACGTGGTCGGCCCACGCGCCGACCGGCACGCCGAGCACGAGATAGGCACCATTACCGAGCGCTTCGATCACCGCCACCTCGAGCGCGGAGGCGTGCAACGTCAGGACAGCCGTCACGCTCATCGCGAGCGAGGCGAACGATGCGCCGATATCGCCAAATCCATTCGACGTCCAGAGCAGGCGATAGTCCCGCACCGACCACAACCGTGGCCGTCCCCCCGATTTCGGCATGAGGGAACGGTAGCGCGGTAGCGCCGTTCGGCCATACGCGGCCGCAATGGATCGTGCCGTACGGCGGCATCATCCATCTGGACGGCGCCGCACAGATCGTCACCGCCGAATACTGAGCACCGGGTGCGGCTGTTTGGCCGCATTCGATGCGGTCGTCGAACCCGCCTCTCCGGTGAGCTCTGCCCGGGCACGCTGTGCCGCACTGTCATCGATCAGGCGCGGAACGAACCGGCCGAACCGGCGCTGCACAGCCGCCGAGATCAGATGGTCCGCGAGCATCGGATTGTTCGGCAGTACCGGACCATGCAGATAGGTTCCGATCACCGAGCCCTGCCGGGCGCCTTCCGTGCCGTCACCGCCATTGTTGCCACTCCCCCGAGTCACCGTTCCGAGTGCCTGCGCGCGACCACCGAGGAATGTGCGACCGCTGTGATTCTCGAATCCGACGAGCGTGCCGAATGGTGAATCGGCCACGACCGTTCCGGTGAGGCGACTCCCGGAGGCACGAGTGTCGATGTCGAGGAGGCCGATGCCGTCGAGCGTGACACCGTCGACGGTGATGAACGCATGGCCAAGCAATTGATAGAGCCCGCAGACCGCGAGGACGGGAACTCCGTCCGCAGCGAGCGCGTGCAGCCGTTCCCGATTTGCACGCATGTCGTCATGGACGGCGATCTGTCCGCTGTCTTGGCCGCCCCCGCCGATGATCAGGTCGACATCGGTGGGAATCTCGCCGCCGGGGTGATGCTCCACAACGTCGGACCGGAAGCCGTGCCATGCGAGTCGACGCACGAGTGTGACCACGTTTCCGTGATCGCCGTAGAGATTGAGTTCCCTCGGATACAGATGGAGAATCCGAAGGGGTTCAGGGTCGGAGTCGTGCATAGCGCTGCTCCCAGGCGACGAGTTGGGGCCGCACGGCCCGCATGGCGGTGTAACTGCAGTAGATGCGTCTGCGACCGGTGGCCGGAGCCCCCAGGAACTCGCGAAGCGCGCGGTCCGGGTCTGGAATGACCCGCTGCGGAGGAATTCCCGCGTACTGCAGACGGAGCGCGAGCTGATGCGCCCGTGTCCCGGAGGCCACGGCAACGCCGCTCAGCCCATCGACGACGACGTCCCAGAGCCAGGATGCATCCTTGCCGTCAGCCGGGTGATTGTTGATGACGACCATCGTTGTGTCCGATGGAGCGGCCTCCTGCAGCAGCATTCGGAATCCGGCGGGATTCTTGACCAGGAGGAGCTCCACCGATCCATGGGGACCGTGGAACTGCTCACCGCGCCCCGAGGCAGGCTCGATGCGGCTCAGCGCGCGGAGATCGCCCTCGGTGCCGTGTGCCGTTCCGGAAACGGCGCGGACGAGCGCAAGGGCGGCAACCGCATTCAACGCGTTGTGCGCCCCGGGAAGCTGCAGGTCGACCTCATGTCGGACCGCGCCGATCGCAATGACCGCGCGGCCGGGCTGCGGCAGATCGACGAGCGTCACATCGAGTTGCGTTTCCGCACTGCCGGCGCGGGTGCGGGCTTTGCCGTACATCTCGTCGTCCGACGGGAACGTTGCGTCGAGGGTGGGGTCGATCCCGAAGAAACGGGCGTCCGCCGCCACGTCTTCGAGTCGGGCCACACGTCCGTCGTCTCGATTGAGCACGACCGGACCGTTCGTCGACGCCACGAGCTCGCGCAGCTTGCCGGTGACCGAATCGAGTTCTCCGAAGCGGTCGAGCTGATCGCGGAACACATTGAGGATCAGCGCCGCTCGTGGAGGGACCGCCCGCGCGAACGTGGCGGCGTACCCTTCGTCGAGTTCCAGCACGGCGATATCGGCATGGAGTCCTCCGCGCCATTCGAGCGCCCCGAGCAGCTCGGAGGCGATGCCCTGCGTGAGATTGCTGCCGCTGGGGTTGGTGAACACCCGGAACCCGCGACGGCGGAGGAGCTCGACGACGATCTTCGTGGTCGTTGTCTTGCCGTTCGTGCCGCTCACCACGACAACGCCGAACGGGAGGCTTCCGAGCGCCTCCTTGACTACGGCGGGATCGATTCGTTGCATGACCGCGCCGGGGAGCGCGGTGCCGCCGCCGCGGAGACGCGCGGCGGCTGCCACGAGGCGTCCGGCGCCGATCGCCGCGATCCGACGAACTGAGGACTCAGGCGGCATTCGACATCACCTCACGACGCTGACTCCGTTCGGCTCAGGATGTCCCAATATGCGGTCCCCTGGCAGTCTCACTGGGAGCGCTCTCAAGCAACGTCCGGCCGAGCCATAGGTCAGGCCGGTCGGAACACGGCGATGTCTGGACTGTCGCCTGCGTCGTGGGTCTCCCCGGTGGCGACCCAGGTCCGGCCCTCGTGCTCCAACGTGCGAGGCAGATCCCCTCGGATCAACAGCCGAACCGATGGGGCGTCACCGTCGACGAGGTCCACGCCATGTGCGTCGATCTCATCAGGGTCGTTGTCCGGCTGCTCGCGCACGAAATCGGTCATGGCAGGAGTCAACTCCCCGCGACTGACTCCCGGGCCTCAATGGCGCCGATTGGCGATGAGGCCCCCGAACACCAGCGCCACGGCGCTGAAGAACATCAGAATCCCGGGAATCGTGAAGCCCGTACCTGCCCACATGAGCGTCCTCCTCGATCGATAGGGAGGCGCCGCACGCGTCCTCCTTCCATCGACGCTGCGCGGCGACGATCAAAGCGACCTCCGTGCACCTGAGGATTCTGTTGCTTTTGCCAGATGATGGCGCACTTGCGCGTGTCATCGCACGGGCGCATCAAAGGGCCGCGCGATACCGTCGCTTTCTGCCAGACGAGCGGCCGCCGATCGCGGATTGGGCTCGACGTGTCGATGAATTCCAGGAGCGGACCATGCAGGAGATGCTGTGGCGAGCCTCCTGGAATCGACCGGGCGGAACGCCCGTGCTGTTCATTCCGGGCATCCGACTCAACGGCGAAGGTCGGACGCGGCTCGGAAGGCTGCTCCAGCGGGCTGCCCTGGTTCCCCTCTCGTGGAGCGTTCCGGTATGGCTCCTCCGACGGGATCTGCTCCTGCGATCCGGATTCACACGAGAGCGCCCGGTTTCGCTCGAGACCATCGCGGACGAGGCGGCGGTCGCAATCAGCCAGCAGTTCGGCAGCGCGATCGACGTCGTCGGCGAGTCGACCGGCGGGAGTATCGCGCTGCTGCTCGCCGCTCGCCATCCGGATATTGTCCGGCGACTCGTCGTCGTGTCCTCAGCGGCGCGGATGTCGGACGCCGGACAGGAGGCGCAGAAGCTCGCGGTCCGCGCACTGCGGAACGGTCGCTTCACCGCGGCTGCAGTCCGCATGCTGGTCACGGGCATTCGCTGGCCGGCGCACGCGCCGTTGACGCGGCTCGCCGCCTGGTTCGTCGGCGTCGCGGTCACGACCGAGAGCGCACGCGACGCTGCCGATCTGATGGAAGCGGAGGACGGATACGACCTCCGGACCGAGTTGGACCGGATTCGGGCGCGGACGCTCTTGGTCGGGGGCAGCCGCGACGGCTTCTACCCGCCCGACCTGATCGACGAAACGGCGCGACTGATTCCGTCCGCTGACTCGGTGATTCTCCTCCGGCGCGGACATCTCAGCGCCACGGCCGGTCACCGTGTCCGCTCCCAAATCCGACGCCAGCTGCGCTGATGCAGGAACCCGGAGGCCCCGCGCCTGCCGTTCGGGCTCGCCAGGCGCGGGGTGCTGTGAACGCGTCGAGGGCGATTACTCGACGCGCGACTCCTTCTTTTCGTCGTCGTCACCCGGGATATACACGTCCTGCACGGTCACGTTGATCTCCGCGACCTCCATGCCTGCGATCTGCTCGATCGCGCGCGCCACCGCGTGACGAACATCCTCGGCCACCTGCTGCAGCGCAACCGGGTATTCCGCGACGATCACGATGTCCGCTGCGACCTGCGTCTCGCCGACCTCGACTTTGACGCCCTGCGCGTAGTCGCGCTGACCAATCGCATCGCGGATCGAGCCGAGCGCGCGAGCGGTACCGCTCCCGAGCGCGTGGACTCCAGCGACTTCGCGCGCGGCGAGACCCGCAACCTTCGCGACAACGCCGTCGTCGATGATGTTCTTGCCGGCCCCCGACGGAGAACCCGCGCTGCTCGCAGTGTGGGAGCGTGCGGAGTTCGGGGTGGCGAGCTGCGTGGTCGTGGTGTCGGCCATGACGTGGTTCCTCCTTCTCGTGTCCGCCGGGACGACCCCAGCGGTTGCTGTTCACGGGTAGGACGGCTCACCACATACGTTCGTCACGCGTCGCGTCGTATGTTCGGCAACTCTTCAGCTAACGAACGGGAGGCGGGGCGTCGAGGGCGCTCAGAGCGAGAATCCCCCATCGCTCGTCAGGACTTGACCGACGACCCAGCTGCCGGCGGGGCTTGCGAGCCAGCCGATGAGTTCCGCAGGATCCTGCGGCCGACCGACGCGGCCGAAGGGTGTGCTCGCGACGTATTCGTTGAGTTCCTCGAGCGGTCGGTCGGTCGTTTCCGGATCCATGTACCCGGTGTTCACGGGACCGGGGTTCACGGTGTTCAGGACGATACCGAGTTCGAGGAGCTCCGCGGCGACCGTTCTCGTCACACCGGCGAGCGCCGCCTTGCTGGCCGCATACGCGACTTCGCCGCGCATCGCTCCGTGCACTTGTCCGGAGGTCATCCAGAAGACGTGGCCTCGTGGCTCCGCATACGGGCCGTTTCCTGCGAGGCGTTCGCCGGGCCTCCGTTCCGAGGCTTGCTGTGGCGCGAACTGCTGGGCGAATTCCGCGGTGAGGAGGATCGAGGCGCGGGTATTCGTTGCCCAGAACGCCGTCAGATTGTCTGCGGTCATGTCGAGGATGCTGCCGTCGTCCCCGCTCTTGGCCTGATTGCACACGAGAATGTCGACGGTCCCGGTGAGCGTGCGCGCGGCACGCAGCACCTCTGGAATCGTGGACGGATCGGCGAGATCGGCGGAGATATCGGTGAACTGCGCGCCGCCGGTCAGCGCGGCACGCAGTTCACCGCGGACGAGGTCCAGGTCGTCGGCACCCCACGGCAGGTCAACGTCGTGCGGTTGGAAGTGATGGATCGCGATGTTCGCGCCAAGGCCCGCGAGTTTCGTCGCGACGGCGAACCCGATCCCCCGGCGTCGTGAGACTCCGGTGATCAGCGCGGTTCTTCCCTGCAGTGGCAGCACCACCGACATGATTCACCGATTTGGCGACTCCTGTGCGACGAATCGTCCGATCAGTGCGGCGAGCTCCGCCGACGCTTCCAGCGGGATCAGGTGTCCCGTTGACGGGATCACGACGAATTCTGCCGACGCAAGATACGGCAAGAGGTTGGTGCGCAACACGTCGACGGGTTCGACACCGTCGTTCTCGCCGGCGATAACAAGTGCCGGTACGTCGATCTCGCGTGTCGAGGCGCTGATATCCGCAGCAATGCCGCGGAGCGGCCATTCCGTCCGTGCCCCCTCGGCGGCTGATCGCGAGTCCTCGAGGATCTGCTCGCGAAGCGCCGCACGCAGCGGCGACGCGGTCAAGATCGTGTCGCGCGCGAACGCAACCGATTCGTCCGAGTCATACGCATGCGCGAGTCCGTTGCGATACTCGGGCGTAATCTCCGCGGCAGGGACCGCCGGCCCCGATCCGACCAGCACGACTCCGCGAAGCCCCTCCGGCTTCGCCGCCGCGATGAGTTGGGCGACCTTGCCGCCCATCGAATGCCCGACAAGGACGAAGTCGTGCACCTCCTCGGCCGCGAGGATCGCGAGCACGTCCCGTGCGTACTGGTCGAGCGTGTACGGGCCTTCGAGCATGTGTGATCGCGCCCACCCGCGGAAGTCGATCGACAGCGTTGCGGCTCTGGGCAGGAGCTCCCGAACCGGCGCCCACGTGCGCGCCGAACCTCCCCAGTAGTGCAAGAACACCACCGTCGGTCCTGTACCCGGTTGGTGGTCATAAACGGGCAGATCTGTTGCCATGTCCTTCTCTTCTTCCGTGTTGTGTCTTGCAATCGCTCCCTATTTCAGGCGTTGGAGAACGCACTGTCATGCGGCAAACCGGTCCGCGCATGGTGAAAAATGGCCATGTGCCTCCCGTTCGCCACTTGACGTACGAGTCCCCCGGCGGTCTCTCCGATGTCGAAGTAATGCCGTTCGAAACGCTCCGAGCACTCAACGACGGTCAGACCCAGCGAGCCGACTTTCACGTCATTGCGATCGTCACGGGAGGCTCGGGTCGCGTCACGATCGACTTCGGTGCGCCCCATGCCCTGGTGGCCGACACGGCGGTGTGGATCCCGCCGGGCGCGGTGCATCGCTGGAACGACATCGCAACGGTGGAGGGGACGCTCGTTCTGTTTGAGCCGTCGGTGCCGATGCCGGCGGCAGTGCAGGCGCTCACAGACGATCTCGACCGCGAGCCAGTGTGGAGGCTCGACACCTGCTCCCCCGTCGTCGCCACCGCCGTGGCACATCTGGCCCTGGAATTCGCAGAGCCGCCAGAGAATCGACCGCCCGACCAGCTGCCACTGCTCCTGGCGGCGCTCCTCGGGCGGCTCCAGCTCGCCGCGTCACGACGGGTACAAACTGACGGCGACGCCGATACGAGGGGCCCGGTTGCTGCCGAGCGGCCACCCACTGACGGGCTTGCGGCGGCGTTCCGGCGATCGGTCGAACAGCACTTCGCGCTGCATCACGACGTCGGCTTCTATGCAAGGCTGCTCGGCTACTCATCGAGAACGGTCACGCGCGCCGCGCTGCGGAGCACGGGCCGGTCGGCGAAGACCTACATCAACGAGCGAATAGCGCTCGAAGCGAAGCGGCTCCTCGCGCACGACGGTGTGTCCGCAGCGGCGTGCGCGGCACAGCTCGGGTTCGCGGACCCCTCGAACTTCGGGTCGTTCTTTCGTGAGGTGGTCGGCGAGTCCCCCGCGGCATGGGCACGCGCACGAGGAAGCGGCCCGGCCCGCTGATCGCTCGTCGCCGTGACCTCGCTCGCTATCTCGGCTCCGAACCTCCCTTGGTGGCGGTTGATCGCTTGGGCACTTGTCGTGCTGGCCGTACCATTCCTCGGCCCGGTGTCTTGGTTCCTCCGGCAGCACCGCGAGCGGGTGAAAAACGCGCCCGTTCGCGACTAGCAATCAAGCAAGAGCACCCTTCACTTCCGGTGTATTGACGGATGGGAGAGCGATCGGGGTGCGATAGCTCGACGGCCGCCGTCATCGGCGACTGGTCGTCGCCGGTACTCGCACGAGTAGCGTTCGATGGCGAACCATGGTCGCCCCCAACGCTCGGAGCCTAGAGTTCGTCGGGGCGCCCTTGGTTGGACAGACGCGACGAGCGCTGGGCCTGCCGCGCTGAGTCGTCGATTGGCAGATGCAACGGGTCCATGGACGACGCCATCGAGCAGTTCGAGCTCGATGGTGCCGATACGAGTAAGGGGCACATCCAGTGAAGGCATTCATTACAGGCGCCAATAAGGGGATTGGCTACGGAATCGCGCAAGCGCTCGGGCGGCGCGGCTATGAGCTGTACATCGGAGCCCGTGACGAACAGCGAGGCCAGGACGCCGTGAGTCGTCTGACGGGCCAGGGATATGCGGCCAGCTTCATCAAACTGGATCTGGCGGACTTCGATACCATCCACGCTGCCGCGGAAGCAGTTACCGATCTCGATCTGTTGATCAACAACGCAGGTATCGCGGGCAATATCGCGACCGATACCAGCCGGCTCGATATGGGAAAATCTCCCCTGGCGTACACGACGGCGGACCTGCGCGAGACCATCGAGACGAACTTTCTGGGCACCCACGAGGTGATTAAGAGTTTCCTGCCGGCCCTGAGCGAGGACGCCCGAATCCTCAATGTGACCGTGCCCGTGACGGCCACATTCTGGCAGCCACTGGCCTACGTGACCTCGAAGGCGGCACAAAACGTGATGACGATCGCATTCGGTCGTGAATTTGAAAAATCAGGAAGTCGTCGGCAGATTTTTGGGGTCATGCCGGGGGCAGTCGCCACTGACCTCAATGGCACGAGCGTGGGCGATCACGGCGGCATGGTGAAGTCCACCGAAGATGCAGCCGAAAACATCGTTGGCTTCCTGTTCGATGGGAAAAACCACAACGGTCACATCGTTCAATTCGACGGGAAAGAAGTCACGAGCTACGAGCACGACCTGTTTGGCTAGGTGCGGACGCCGGGAAGTCCGGCCGATTTCATGCCCACGGCCCCGAGAACGTGCCGCTTCGGTGCGCGCGGCGTAGCTGCCGCTCTTCAATGCGTCGGATCTCGCTCATACCGGCGGCCACACGCGGCGGCAGCGTCCCGTCCCACGGCTCGCCGGGGCGGAATCCGACTGCTGCCCACTCGGGATCTGCCGCGTCCTGATGCGTGACGATCGCGTCGAACGGTTCCGGGTGGGTCGGCGCCTGGCTGCGCCACGAGACACCCGGACCGATCGCGGACGGCGACGCGGACCCATGAGGCATGCGGAGCGCCAGCGCAGCGGCGTCCGGTGTGAACGCGGCGTGCTCGTCAATCCACGCCCAGTCGAACGGTATCGGCGCAATGAGTCCCCAGCCGGAACGCTGCGGAAGACCGGGTGCTCCTCCGTCGATCCGATCGGTTCGGAGGAATCGGTAGGTCTCACCGTACGTGGGGTCGGTGCGCTTCTGCGCGACGTCGAGAATCAACGCGAAGAAGGCACAGAGCCCGATCGCCGCGGCGTCCGGGGCGTCGTTCCATGACCCTGTGATCGCTTCGGGATGCGCGATGATCACTCGGCCGCTCGCATCAAGGCTGCGCTGGCGGATGGGTCCGATCTCGATCATCGTCGCGGCAGCGGACGTGCCGACGCCTGCCTTCGCTCGGTTCATAGGTCTCCGATGGGATTCAGGATGAATTCGGTTCCCAGGCGCAAATCGATGCTCCCGGGTCCAACTTGCTTCTTTCTATCCAGCAGCTGCGTGACGATCAGTTTCCGGTCATGGTCGTCTTCATCGATGGCCGCAAGGATGTCTTCACGAAGCAGCGCGCTCATGGTCTCTCCAAGCCGTTGCCACGCTCGAGTACTCGAGCATCTTGACCAACAACGCGTTAAAGCGCAGATCCGCAGTCGCCTCTGGCAGCGACGCCGGCTGATCGCCACGCAGGGTGATGGCGCCAACCCACCCCACGAGAACGATCTGCCACGGTGTGAGGACGGCGTCGTCGAATTCAACCGCGGGCACGCCAGACTGAACCCAGTGCAACGGCTCTTCGAGACGTTGCGCGATGTCCGGCGACAGCGCGTGCACGCCGACATGTTCGATCGCTATCTGCGCGACAATGTCTTCGCATGCTCGACCGAGGTCACCCCGTCACGGGGTGCCGTCGTCGATACCGGCTTGCAGCACCCACCGCCGCACGGTCTCGTTACCGACCCCAACCTGCCGGGCCACGGCCGCTGACGCGGCCGTCAGTGACGGGTACTCCGACCGGTGCTCACGCACGAGCCCGACGGCTCGCTCCCGGAGCGCGGGATCGATCTTCTTCGGCATGACTGCCATCCTTCCAACTCAAAAGGATGCGGCATCAAACCTGGGGCGCTTCACAGTGCGACGGAGGAGCCAACGGATCGGCTGGTCCCCTTCATGGATCGGGAGGCTTAACTTTCGCGCCGAGCATCAGTGCGTGCGGTGCTCGGGGATGAGGGGCGTGGCGCAGGACCGAACCAGGTCAGTTCAGCATCGGAGAACTCGGCGGCGTTGTCGGGACGCTGTGCCAGCAGTGTGAACAGTCGCTGCAGTGCCGTTCGATCTTCCGGAGCAAGCGTCGCGGTGACCTGCACGAGCGCTCGGCGGCGGGTCTCCGCAATCTCGACGACGAGCGATGCGCTTGCGGGGGTTGCGGAGAGGATGCTGCGGCGGTGGTCCTCTGGGTGGGGTGTGCGGACGGCGTGGCCGGTGCGCACCAGCTGCGTGACGATCTTCTGGGTGGTCTCGACCGATCGGTCGATGCGGGCCGCGAGTTCGGTGGGTGTTGCGGGTCCGAACGTGACCAGCGCGGTGACGGCGCGCAGCTGCGGCAGCCGCAGCTGATGCAATCCGTCGCTCATTGATTGCTGCAAAAACCCCAACGCGGCGCCGGCCGCGGCAGCGAGAAGCCCCGACTCTGCGCCCTGCGGGATGAGCGGGGCTGCCGCGTCCGTTCCCATGGCAGCTCCAATCGTGTGTCCGTGTGAGTAGCTGGCCCCCGGGGGAGTAGGGCAGCCTAACCTTACCGGCGCGGTGGTGTGAGGCGTTTCGTGGGGCGGCAGTGGTGTCCCAACGGGTGCCGCGCACGGGCTTGGCGCGGATGAGCGTCGCGGTGCACCGACCGAGCTCGTCGCGGACACGCGGTGCGTTCGCCGCGGTGCGGGTCGCGACAGTGCGCGCTGGCCGGGGGGCAGGGACGCGGTTCCGGGTGCTGGACGTCAGCTGATGTGCCCAATGCGTGAGCGGCTAGGAGGACGCGACGATGTCGGGGACGTAGTGGCCAGTGAGTTGCTGGACGATGGTTTTGGCCTGGGGCCAGAACTGCTGGTAGTAGCCGGGGTCGGCGTTCTGCTGCACGGTGTGCGCGGCCGTAGTGGGTGACATGTGTTGCCAGCCCGGCTGGGCGACCAGCGCGGTGAAGAACATCGTGGCCGCTGTGTATGGGTCGGTGCGGTCGGCGAGTGATCCCCATGCTCCGTTGGCGCGTTGTTGGAACAGTCCGCGGCTGTCCGGGCCGGCAGCGTCGCCGTGGGTAAGGTTGACCAGGTTGGATTCCCCGATGGCGGTCATAACGCCCACCGCCTGTGTGTGGGGTCCGATCCCTTGCGTTTCGGCGGCAGCGATGATCTCTGCGGCGTTGGTGAGCTGTTCGTGGCAGAAACCGGCGATGGGGTGCGCTGGGACGCGGATGCCGCGCACGAGGGTGGGGGATGCCGGCCCGCAGGTGAGGGCGGTGATCGTGGTGGCTCCGGGGAAAAGCCGCGACAGTGGCGCTCCGACTGCGGCGCTGGTGGCGAGGGTTGCACCGAGCAGGAGCGTGGTCAGCGCGGCGGCGAGGCCGATTCGGCGGATCATTTCGGGTAGTCCTTCCTGGTCGTGTTCTCGTGCTGCGGGACAGCTTCGGTGGATGGGTGGATGGGTGGATGCGCGGGATGCGCGGCAGGTGAGGGTGCCGCGCATCCCGGTCGTTGTTGGGCTACTGCTCGGAAGCGCCGCCCTGGTGGTCCACGTTCGCGCCGGTCGGGTCCTGGTGGCCGCCGGGTCCGTCGGTTTCGTGGCTCGCGGGCTCGGTGCCGCCTTCGCTCGGGTCCGACGCCGGTGGTGTGGATGCCGGGGGAGTCGTCGCCGTCACGGTGCTCGTGGCGGTTCCCGGCGTGGGCGTGCTGGCCATCGCCGCCACTGTTCCGACGCCGCTGAGCGCGATCGCGAGTGCCGCGCCGGCACCGATGATCGTGATCTTTTTCATGGTTGACCTCCTGTTGTTTCCGGGATTCCGGGAGTGCCCCTGAGTGGGGTGTGTATGACCGTGCCAGGGGTCGGTAAGGCGGCGATAAGCCGACCTCCGAGATCCCTGTCTGTGGACGCTGCGGGTTGGGTGGTGCGTGGCGGCAATGGCAAAGTCGGGAAGCAGGAGGCCACGCATGCGACTGCTGATCGTTGAGGACGAGCCGGTGATGCGCGCCGCGTTGGAGCGAGGGCTCGCAGCGCACGGGTTTGTCGTTGAGGTTGCCGATAACGGGGTGGATGGGCTTTGGCTGGCGAGGGAGGGCGATTTCGACTTGGTCATCCTCGACGTCATGCTGCCGGGTTTGTCCGGTGATGAGGTGTGCCGAGAGTTGCGACGGGATGGTTCGTCCATCCCGGTGCTCGTGCTCACGGCCCGCAGTGACGAGCTCGACGAGGCGCGGGGCCTGGACGGCGGCGCAGACGACTTTCTCGCCAAGCCGTTCTCGTTCGTCGTGTTGCTCGCGCGCATTCGTGCGCTGCTGCGCAGGAGTAACGGCAGCCCGGGTCCGGTGCTGCGCAGCGGAGACCTCGCGCTGGATCCTGCGGGCGGTCGCTGTTGGGTGGGTGCGGACGAGGTCTCGCTCACGTCTCGGGAGTTCGCGCTGATCGAGTTTCTTCTGCACCGGAAAGGGCAGACGGTGTCCCGAAACGCGATCGCCGCGCATGTGTGGGATGCCGACCTTGATATTGACTCCAACGTCATCGAGGTCTACATCGGCTATCTGCGACGCAAGCTTGACCAACCGGGTGCGGAATCGCGGATCAGGACCATCCGGGGGATGGGATACCGGTTGCTTGAACAGTCGGAACCGGGCGGCGTCGACGCATGATCAGGCTCACCGGACGCGGTATCCGACCGCGAGTGACGGCCACTGCTGCGGTTGTCGTGGCGCTGACCCTGCTGGTGGCTGGCGTCGCGCTTGTCGCACTGGTGCGCTGGTCACTGATCCGCGCGATCGACCAGGCTGCTCATGACCAGGTGACTGCGGTCACGTCCGCGATCGCTGCGGGACAGCTTGGAGCGACAGTGCCAAGCGGACGGTCCGCGACCACGTTGGTCCAGGTCGTGGACGCGTCGAACACCGTGCAGGCAGCGACGTCGAATATTCAAGGCGAACCGCCGATCCTGCCCACAGTCCCGGTGGGCGGGCAGCGTTTCGTGACGCGCTCGAACCTGCCGCTGGGCCCGGGAGCGTTTCGTGTGCTGATCGCTCCTGTACGGCTGCACGGCCAGACGGGGCACATCTACATCGCCACGTCGTTGACGCAAGTCAACGCCGCGACGACGAACACCGCCATTCTGTTCGGCGCTGGCCTTCCGATCACGGTCGCGCTGCTCAGCTGGGTGGTGTGGCGGTCGGCGACCCGAGCGCTCCGCCCGGTTGATCGCATCCGTGAACACACCGCGCTGATCCAAGCCGAAACCATAACTGCGCGCGTGCCCGTTCCCGACACCGACGACGAGATCAGCCGGCTCGCGCTGACGATGAATCAAATGCTGGATCGCCTTGAGCGCTCCAGCCGTCAACAGGCCGAGTTCGTCGGGAACGCCTCCCATGAGTTGAAAAGCCCCCTCGCTGCGCTCCGAACACACCTCGAGGTCGCCCTCGACGAGGAGAGCGATGCGGCGCGCCGCGAGGTGCTGACCATCGCGGACGAACAGGTGCAGCGGATGGCGGAGCTGATCGAGGACCTGCTGTTCCTCGCCCGCGAGCGCGAACAACTAAACGGTGTCGCTTCGTGGGTCGATTTGGACGAAATCGTTCTCGCCGAGGCCACACGATTGCGCCGATTCGGGCGAGTCGACATCATCACCCACCATCTCGATGCGACCCGCATTCACGGGTCGGGCCGCTCCCTCGCGCGGATGCTGGCCAACGTGGGCGACAACGCGATGCATTTCGCGCGAACAGCCGTGATGATCGACCTCAGATCCGGGGGCGGCCAGGCTGTCATCACCATCACCGATGACGGGCCCGGAATCCCGCCCAGCGAACGTGAGCACGTCTTTCAGCGGTTCGCCCGGCTCGACACCGCACGCACGCGCCCCGGCAACAGCCCCGGAACAGGGCTCGGGCTCGCCATCGCCCGACAAATCGCCCAAGATCATGGGGGCGTGATCAGCATCGACGACCGTGCCGACCAACGCCCCGGAGCGGTGGTGAAGATCAGCCTGCCGTCCCCTGAACACGCGACCACCCCAATGGTCGCCGCCCCAGCCGACAGCGAAAGCGCTCGCTAGAAACACTCTCCGCACCACGGCCCGGTCACGGTTTGCCCAGACCGTTCCTGCGCGGAGGTCGCGAGGCAAAAGTGTGATCGACGACAGTTATCGGCTCATCGCAAACGAGGGTGTAGCCGGGGCGTGCGTGGCGGTGTGCGGGTAGGGGTCGAGGTCCCCCGATGATGAAGGTTCCTACGCCGCTCATCCGGAAGACCTCGACGTGTCCCACGCTACCTTCACGCCTGCCGACCTCACCACGTTCTGCGGTCTCGACGAGCTCGGTCTGGAGGCGGTCGGGCAGTATCTCGAACCAGGCCGGGCTGTCATCGAGTGCCGGGTGACCGACGCGGATCCGTGGTGCGTGGCCTGCGGATCGGAGGGCGTGCCGCGGGACACCGTGACCCGGCGGCTCGCGCATGAGCCGTTCGGGCACCGTCCCACGACGTTGCTGGTCCGGGTTCGCCGCTACCACTGCTCGGGCTGCGGCCGGGTCTGGCGGCAGGACGTGTCCGCGGCAGCGGAACCAAGGGCGAAGATCTCCCGGACGGGGCTGCGGTGGGCGCTGACCGGACTTGTCAACGACCACCGCACCATCTCGCGCGTCGCTGCCGGTTTGGGTGTGTCCTGGCACACCGCGAACAGCGCCGTCCTTACCGAGGGTCGGCGGACGCTGATCGATCAGCCGGGCCGGCTCGATGGGGTCACCACGATCGGTGTCGACGAGCATGTTTGGCGGCACACCCGTCGCGGCGATAAGTACGTCACCGTCATCATCGACCTCACCCCGAACCGCACCCGCACGCGACCTGCACGGCTGCTGGACATGGTGCCCGGCAGGTCCAAGCAGGTGTTCAAAGACTGGCTCGCTGCCCGACCCCAGTCCTGGCGTGACGGGATCGAGGTCGTCGCGATGGATGGATTCACCGGCTTCAAGACCGCCGCCGCGGAAGAGCTGCCCGACGCGGTCCCGGTGATGGACCCCTTCCACGTCGTCAAGCTCGCAGGCGACGCGTTGGACCGCTGCCGCAGACGTGTCCAGCAGACCCTCCACGGCCACCGCGGACGAGCATCCGATCCGCTCTACCGGGCCCGCCGCACCCTGCACACCGACGCGGACCTCCTCACCGACCGCCAGCACGCCCGCCTGAGCGCACTGTTCCGCGCCGATGAGCATGTGGAGGTCGAAGCGACCTGGGGCAACTACCAACGCATGGTCACCGCCTACCGGCACCCCGACAAGCAGATCGGGAAGCAGGAACTGCAGGCCGTGATCGACGTCCTCCGCACCGGCGTCCCACCGGCCCTGGTCGAGCTGCGCCGCCTCGGACGCACCCTGCAGCAACGCGCCACCGACGTGCTGGCGTTCTTCGACCGGCCCGGCACCTCCAACGGCCCCACCGAAGCCATCAACGGCCGCCTCGACCACCTCCGCGGCTCCGCCCTCGGCTTCCGGAACCTCACCAACTACATCGCCCGCAGCCTGCTCGAAACCGGCGGCTTCAGACCACAACTACACCCTCAAATGCGATGAGCCGCTAAACAGTTCTCCGGCGCGGGCAACGGAGAGCCAGATCGTCGCGAGGAGTTGCGATTCTTCGGGCTCCAGCGGTCGCGCAAGAGGACCCAGACCGTCTGCTGCTTTGTTAGTTCCGGGAACCGTCGCTGCAACCATGGAGATAGCATGCCTGAAAAGGCTCCTCTCCGAGCGGGACTGGGCACGTGGAGTCAAGGAACGATCCCTCGGATCGGCTCGCGGCTCGCGGCTCGGCGCAGTGCCTGAACGGAGCGGTCAGCCTTGTTCGACTTGGTCGCGTGAACGCGAAGTCAGCACAACGGCCGACATCTCGAACCTTCCAGGCGTCCTTATCCCTCAAACACGGGCCAGCCATTCCCCGATACCGGACACCATGCTGACAATCTGTTGCCATGAAGGACGAGATTGCCGCAGAAGACGCGCGAGTGCTTTCGGAGAGCATGTTGGAGTTAGCGGAGGTGGGCGGACTCGAGATCGGGGCGATGTTCGACCCGCCTCCGGATCAAAGCGTTGCGGGATTGCAGCGGGCGGACGCTGTCAACTTTTCTGATGGGGACAGCTGGGCTGTCTCCAGCGCTCAGGAGGCGATCGGGTGGACCACGCTTGCGGCTCTTGATCATGTCCGCGGCTACGCACTGCTCGTGCAAGCGGGCCTCAGCCTCGCCCCAATCGCACTTGCTCGCGCCGCAGTCGAGGCGCTCGGAATCGCTGGGTACTTGCTGGGATCTAAAGACGCGGAGGCTCTGCTGACGCGCTACCTAAGTTTGCGGTACTCAGAATTGCGTTTCCCCGCTAAGCACGGTGTCCAGATGGAAGATGGGGCCGGGGGCGTCATACTCGCGAGCAATCGCAAGTCCGAAATTAGGGAAGTTATGACGACAAAGGGCTTCCGCGCTCCGCTGCGCATCGAGATATCAGCACTTGCCACCGCTGTGATGGACAAGACGTTCGGCGGCCGGGGCGCTGAACACTACAGTCAGCTTTCTACAGCAACGCACTCGGCCGGACCAATGCTTGCTCTTCACATGTCAGCCACGTCACTGCGACCTTCGCGGGCGATAACGATTACGGCCGCATTAGAGGCGACCGGCTCGCTGGTATTCGTAGTCAACGAAATAATTCGTGTCTTCCAGCTGTCGGGAAACACCTGGCGATCAGCGTCATCCGACGCCTATGAAGCCGTAATCGTTCTGGCGGAGACGCTGAACAAAATGTAGCGAGCCATTCGCCAAGTCCCAGCCGCCGTATCGGACGATACAGCGGCCGATTTTGATGTAGGCGGGCCGACGATCGCAGCTCGGAGCAGTGCAATAAGGGCGCCGCGGTGGGTCTTCGAGAGGTGGAGACCTGGTGAGGAGTCACACGCGACGTCTCGACTCAACTTTGACTGCCTCGGTCGAACTTGGCTGCTCAACGAAGGCGTGAGCCCGGAAGGATCAGCCCGACCTATGACGTGATCTTGTGTAGGTCCGACAGCGCCACCCAAACTGTCCCGGACACCCCATTCGACAGTAATTCTGGCGCCTAGACAGTTGGCGGTGACGGTCGACAAGGACCCCCTACTGCGGCATATCCGCGAACCGGGAAAACATCCCGTGGAACGCGACGGTAATCGTGTCGGTCGGTCCGTTCCGGTGCTTCGCCACGATGAAGTCCGCTTCGCCCTGGCGAGGATTGTCTTTCTCGTAGGCGCTCTCACGGTGCAGCAGGATGACCATGTCGGCGTCCTGCTCGATCGACCCGGATTCGCGGAGGTCGGAGATTTGCGGCTTCTTGTCGGCGCGCTGCTCGGGGCCACGGTTCAGCTGCGAGAGTGCGATCACCGGCACCTGCAGCTCTTTCGCCATGAGCTTCAGGGCTCGGGAGAACTCGGAGACCTCCTGCTGCCGCGACTCGACGCGTTTACCAGATGTCATGAGCTGTAGGTAGTCGATCACGACGAGCTTGAGGTTGTGCTGCTGCTTCAAACGTCGGCACTTCGCGCGGATCTCGACGAGCGTCATGTTCGGGGAGTCGTCGATGAAGAACGGCGCATCGTTGATACGTCCGCGCGTCTGCGCGATCGTCGTCCAGTCGCGGCTGTCGACCGTGCCCTTCCGCATGTTCTGCAGGGGCACGCTCGACTCGGCGGACAACAAACGCATCGCGATCTCAGAACGGCCCATCTCCAACGAGAAGAACGCGGCACACATGTTGTGCTTGATCGCGGCAGCGCGCGCAAGGTCGAGCGCCAGCGTCGACTTTCCCAGCGCGGGCCGTGCCGCCACGATGATCAGCTGACCCGCGTGGAACCCGTTCGTCAGCGCGTCGAGCTGCGCGAACCCGGTTGGCACACCGGTCATCTGACCATCGCGGCCCTTCGCGGCCTCGATCTCGTCGATCGCAGTCCCGATCGCCTCCGTCAGCGGCACGTAATCCTCGGCCTGCACCCCACCGGCGACGTTGTACACCTCGGCCTGCGCACTGTTGACGAGGTCCGTGACCTCGCCCTCCGACGCATAGCCCATCTGCACGATCCGTGTACCGGCCTCCACCAGGCGGCGAAGCACCGCCTTCTCGGCGACGATCGACGCGTAGTAGCCCGCGTTCGCCGCCGTCGGCACGAGCGACGTCAGGCTGTGCAGATACTCGGCGCCACCGGCCCGCGACAACAGACCGGTCTTCGTCAACTCGTCAGTCACGGCGATGACGTCAGTGGGCTCACCATGCGAATACAACGACAGGATCGCGTCGAAGATCACCTCGTGCTTCGGAATGTAGAAGTCGACCGCCCGCGCCGTCTCGATCACATCTGCGACCGCATCCTTCGACAGCAGCATCCCGCCGATCGTCGACTGCTCTGCCAACAAGTCGTATGGGGGAGTGCGCTCCATACCGCGGTCGACGATGTCCGCCGGCACATTCAACTGCGCAATCGACATGTACGCCTCCTCGTCCCGCCGGGCCCCGAACCCGTCCCCATGAATACCGTCAGCGACCGACACCCCAGGTCGGCAGACCCCCTGATCCGCAAGCTCCCGCACCACGACGAGCACGGAAGCAAACAACCCGATCCGGAGGCTTCCCACACCCCGATTGAGTCGCTGACACACGGTAGGGGACAAAAGTTATCCCCAGCAACAGGCCCTGTGGATAACTCTGTGGAAGACACGGAGAACACGCCGGAAACCGGTGTGAACAAGTGTGGACAGGCCTGTGGATTCCGTGTGCACGATCCCGGTGAAAGTCCACCTGACCAGGTGTTTTCCATATCGCCGGCCATGTGGACAACCTTGCTTCAAGCCGTGCTCGAAGGTTCTCGACTTGACACGGGCCCTGTGTAGAAAAGCCTTGACAAAGCACCCCCGGACCGGGACTGTTCGGCGGGCTCCCAGGTGCGCTCACAGGTTTCGAGCGCGCTTCCAACAACGACGAACGGCGGGCCCCACAAGGGGAACCCGCCGTTCGGAGGCTGCCGGGGCAGCGTGCTCTGCAGTGCCGCGTTACTTGGCCGCGACGACCTTCAGAGCGATGGTCGCGACGATGTCTTCACGGAGGCGAACGGTCGCCTCGTGGTCACCGACGGACTTGATGGTGCCAGGCACCTCGACCTTGCGCTTGTCGAGCGAGCCGATGCCCTGCGCCTCCACTGCCGTGGCGACGTCGGCTGGACGGACGGAACCGAACAGACGGCCGTCCTTGCCGGCCTTCACCGAGAGCGTGACCGTGGTGGCTTCGAGCTTCATCTTGAGGTCCTGGGCCTCTTCGATGGTGGCGAGCTCGCGAGCGGCACGAGCCGCACGGATCGACTCGACCTGCTTCTCGCCGCCCTTGGACCACGCCACAGCGAAGCCCTGGGGGATCAGGTAGTTGCGTGCGTAGCCGTTCTTGACGTCGACGACGTCACCGGCAGAGCCGAGGCCGGAGACCTCGTGCGTGAGGATGAGCTTTGACATGAGGGGGATTCCTCCGATCAGCGGCCGGAGCCGGCGTAGGGGAGGAGCGCCATCTCACGGGCGTTCTTCACGGCACGGGCGATGAGGCGCTGCTCCTGAACGGAGACGCCGGTGATACGGCGGGCGCGGATCTTTCCGCGCTCGGAGATGAACTTGCGAAGGGTGGCGACGTCCTTGTAGTCGATGACGCCGACCTTGATCGACTTCGCGGGAGCGGCGTTCTTGCCGCCCTTGCCCCCGCGAGGCTTGCGGCGGTCGCCGCTGCTCTTTCCAGCCATTGTTGTTCCTTACGAAGAGAAGAAGAGTGTGATGTGCGAAGCGCGGAGCGCTCGGATCAGAACGGGGTCTCGTCGTCGTACGTGCCGCCCGGAGTGCTCCAGACGTCACCGCCCGACGCTCCCTGACCCTGCGGCGACCACGGCTCATCGGCCTGCCCGCCGCCGTTCCAGCCACCGCCGGAACCGCCGGAGCCGCCGCCGACCTGGCCGCGGCCTCCGCCGCCACCGCCGCCACCCGAAGCACGGGTGACCTGCGCGGTCGCGTACCGGAGCGAGGGGCCGATCTCATCGACCTCGAGCTCGATCGCGGTGCGGTTGTTGCCGTCGCGGTCCTGGTACGAGCGCTGCCGGAGACGACCCTGAGCGATCACACGCGAGCCCTTGGTCAGCGACCCGGCCACGTGTTCGGCGAATTCGCGCCAGACACTCGCACGGAGGAACAGCGCTTCGCCGTCCTTCCACTCGTTCGCCTGACGGTCGAACGTGCGAGGGGTGGACGCGATGGTGAAGTTCGCCACCGCGAGGCCGTTCTGCGTGTAGCGCAGCTCCGGGTCGCTGGTGAGGTTGCCCACCACCGTGATGACGGTTTCGCCGGCCATGGCTTACTCGGCGCTCGCGGTCGAGGCCTTGCGGGCGGCGCGAGCCGCGTCGCGCTGCTTCTGCGCGGCGACCTGGGCGATCGCTTCCTCGGCGCGGAGGACCTTGGTGCGCAGCACTGCCTCAGACAGGCCGAGCTGGCGGTCGAGCTCCTTCGCCGCAGCGGGGGAGGACGTGAAGTCGACGACGGCGTAGATGCCCTCGGACTTCTTGTTGATCTGGTAGGCCAGCCGACGACGGCCCCAGACGTCCACCTTGTCGACGGTTCCACCGTCGTTGCGGATCACGCTGAGGAATCGGTCGAGGCTCGGAGCGACGGTGCGCTCGTCGATCTCGGGGTCGAGGATCGCCATCAGTTCGTACTGGTGCATGCGGAACCCACCTCCTTTGGTCTAGAACGGCTCCGGGTCTGTCCCGGAGCAGGAGGGTTGTGCACGGTGTCGGCGCAGCACGAATGCGCGCAGACAACCCGGGTAGCTTACCGGACGGTCTGGAGGCGCGCCACCTACGCTCGGTCGGCCCACCACGCGCGAAGGCGAGCCTCCGCCTCCTCGGCTCCGAGGGGCCCCGATTCCATCCGGGTCTCGAGCAGGAAACGGTAGGCCTCCCCGACCTCCCGACCGGGCGGGATACCGAGCACGCGCATGATGTCGTCGCCGGACAGGTCCGGACGAATGGCATCCAGTTCTTCCTGGTCGCGGAGCGCCGCGATCCGCTCCTCCAGGTCGTCGTACGCGAATCCGAGTCGGTCGGCCTTGCGGCGGTTGCGCGTCGTCACGTCGGATCGGGTCAGCTCGTGCAGCCGCTCCAGCTGGTCGCCCGCATCGCGGACGTACCGGCGCACCGCCGAGTCGGTCCACGCCCCGTCGGTGTATCCGAAGAAGCGGAGATGCAGCTCGATGAGCTTCGTCACCGCGTCGATCGTGTCGTTGTCGAATCGCAGCGCCCGGAGCCGCTTGCGTGCGAGCTTCGCGCCGACGAGGTCGTGGTGATGGAAGCTCACCGCGCCCCCCGGCTCGAGCCGTCGCGTCGCCGGCTTGCCGATGTCGTGGAGGAGCGCCGCCAGTCGCAGCACCAGGTCCGGCGCCTCGCCGGGGTGCCGATCGTGTTCGTACCCGATCGCCTGTGACAGCACGGTCAGGGAGTGCTCGTAGACGTCCTTGTGGTGGTGATGCTCGTCGATCTCGAGTCGCATCGCGGGAAGCTCGGGGAGAATCCGCTCCGCGATCCCCGTGTCCACGAGCAGCCGAAGGCCCGGGATCGGATCGTCCGTCGAGAGGATCTTCACGAGCTCGTCGCGGATCCGCTCCGCCGAGACGATCGCGACGGTGTCTGCGAGCGCGGCCATCGCCTCCCGCACGTCGTCGGCAACGGTGAATCCGAGCTGCGATGCGAATCGCGCAGCACGCATCATCCGGAGCGGATCGTCGCGGAACGACACCGTGGGGGACTGGGGCGTTCGGAGGCGCGTTGCCAGCAGGTCGTCGAGGCCGCCTCCGTCGTCGACGAGCTCCTGCTGCGGCAGGCGCAGCGCCATCGCGTTGACCGTGAAATCCCGCCGAACGAGGTCCTCGTGGATGGAGGCGCCGAAGGTCACCTCCGGCTTGCGGGTTGCGCCGTCGTAGACGTCGCTGCGATACGTGGTGATCTCGACCTGCTCGCCGCGCACGCGAGCGGCGATCGTACCGAACTGGCGCCCGACATCCCACGTCGCGCTCGCGATCGGCGTGACGACCGTGAGGATTTCCTCGGGCGTGGCGTTCGTGGTGAAGTCGAGGTCGCTGACATGGCGACCAAGGAATGCATCGCGAACCGGACCGCCGACCAGGGCGAGTTCGAACCCGGCGGCGTCGAATGCTGCGGCGAGCGTCGAAACTGCGCCGGATGCGGCGAGGGAGCGGAGACGCTCGAGGGCCTGGGCGACAGAAGGCATGACCTATCGATCATCCCAGACCCGGGCGGTGCTCGGCGGCGTTCCTGTCTCGTCCTTCTACACTTGCCGCCAGGCCCGCTCTCACTCGGCCGTCGTCTGCATGCACTCATTCCGCTCATCCGCCGCCGCCATCGTGGCCGCTCTCGCCGCCATCGGCCTCCTCGGCGCGCCCGCGATGTCGGCTGCCGCCGCGACGCCGAGCGCCAGCACGAGCACGAGCACGAGCCCCAGCCCGAGCGCGTCGGCCGCCGCGACGGAACCGGCGATCACGGTGGCGCCCGAGAACGATGGCGTTGTGAAGCCGGGGGCCAACCTCACGCTCACGATCACCGTGCGGAACCGCACGGGGAGCGATCTGCCAGCGACCGCTGCAGAGCTGTACCTGCTGCGCACGCCGGTCGGTTCACGGACGGATCTTGCCGACTGGTTGCATGACACCAGCATCGAGGGTTACCTCGGTTCGCCAGTGCAGCCGATCCAAATTCCCGTTGTTCCTGCGCATCAATCCGTCACGGTCACCGGAGCGACGGTGCCGTCCTCGCTCCTGAAGCTCACGGGGACGACGTTCGGCGCACGGAAGATCGCCGTCGCGTACCAGAACAGCGCGTCGAACCTCGTCGGTCGCGCCGCATTCACCTGGGAGCCGACCACCGTCACGACGCCCACATCGTTCTCGGTCGCCATGCCGATCACGGTCCCACCCGTCACCGGGCAGTTCCTCTCGGCAGCGACGCTCGCCGCAGAGACCGGGCCCGGCGGCACCCTGACCGCGCAGCTCGACGCGACCGCCGGGAAGAATGTCGCGCTCGCGATCGACCCGCGCATCGTCGTCTCGATCCGACGTCTGGGCGTGAACGCCCCCCCGTCCGCCCTGACCTGGCTGGACCACCTCGAGCGCACGCATAACGAGAAGTTCGCGCTCCCGTTCGCTGACGCCGACGTCACCGGGCTCCGCCAAGCGGGTGCGACGAGCATTCTGGCGCCGATCGCGCTCGACCAGAACATCGACCCCAAGAACTTTCCCGGCGCAGCGACCCCGACGCCCACTCCAACGGGCACACCGAGCGTGGGGAGCACCCCGTCGACGGCCCCGTCAGCCACGCCCACGGCGACCGCGAGCGCAACCGCCCAGCCGGGAGGCGCACCGACGTCCGCCACCACCCCACCGACCCAGCCGCTCCAGCCCGGGAACCAGCCGACGCTGCCGACCACGCAGACCCTGACGGACTCCCCATATGCCTTGAGCGGCATCAGCTGGCCGGCCGAGAACACCGTCTCGACCGCTGATCTTGACGCGCTCGCTCTCGCAGGGGAGACGACCACGATCCTGAGCAGCGCGAACACCTCGGTGGGATCGAACGCCACCGTCGCAGCCTCCGAGACCGTGAGTGCGCATCACGCGCTGATCGCGGACCAGACGCTGTCGAGCCTCCTCCGCGGAGCAGCGACAGCGAACTCGGACACGACTTGGCGCGAGGACATGGCCGCGTTGACGGCGACGCTCGCCACGGTGACCCGGGAGGGCGCGCCTGGCACGATCCTCCTGACGCTCGACCGCGAGTGGCCGACCGACCCAACGCGTCTCTCGCAGACGCTCGATGCACTCGACACGATCGACTGGCTTGCGCCGACGGACCTGTCCGCGGCATCAAGCGCCGCGCCCGGCGCAGTGACCTTGACCGACCGGCACGACTCCGACACGCGTCTCGATCAGCTCACCCGCCTCGTGCATGTCGAGACCCGCGTCGCGAACTTCGCCTCCGCGGTATCGACACCTGCGCTGGTCACCGCTGGGGTGCGGAACGCGGTCCTCGTCGCGTCGTCGAACGCATGGCGCGGAGAATCGACCGGACTGCAGCATGCGGTCGACGACGTCGGTGCGCAGGGGTCGGCGATCGTATCCTCCGTCAATGTCGTCGACTCGAGCTCGATCACGCTGCTCGGCGATAGGTCGTCGTTGCCGGTGTCGGTCCGCAACAAGTCGGAGTGGCCCGTCACGGTCATGCTGTCCGTGCAGCCGTCCAACTCATTCCTTCGGGTGACCCGACCGGCCACGCAGGTTACGGTGCAGCCGGATTCCACCTATCGGGTGACAATCCCGGTGCAGTCCGTCGCGAATGGCAAGGTTCAGCTGATCCTGTCCCTGACCAGTCCGACCGGCGTGCGGATCGCACCGTCCAACTCGGTCGAGATCAACGTGCAGGCGCAGTGGGAGTCGATCATCACCGGGTTGGCGGCAGCGGCCGTCGTGCTCATCTTCGGCATCGGCATCGTTCGGAACGTGCGCCGTCGACTCCGCCGTCGACGGCTCGGGCTTCCGGACGAGGACGAGCCGGACCCGAACCGCCCGATCGACGATGAGGACGACGTCGATCGCGGCGACCACAGCGGTTATGGCGACGACCATGGCGGTTCTGGCGACGACCATGCCTCGCCGGCACGTCTGCACCCGGACGATCCGGTGACGGGGCGCGTTCTCGTCGGTTCCGTGCTGGGCTCCACCACAACCACTGATCGTTCCGCTCCGCGCGGCGACCGCTCTGAGGACGCAATGCAGCACCGTCAAGCGAGCGCACGCCTCCAGATGGCGGCCGCCTTGTCGCCGGACGCCGGCTACTGGCCCAAGGAACTCCCGCTCACTGGGACGACCCAGCAACCGCAGGTCGACGCGTCCAGCGCCGCGGAGCGCGGCCTCGGCCGGGCAAGCGCAATGCTCGCGGCCGGGACGATGTTCTCGCGGGTGCTCGGATTCGTGAAGACCTTCGTCCTCGCCGCCGCGATCGGACAGTCCGGAAGCGCGGCGGCGAACGCGTTCGCGGTGTCGAACCAGCTGCCGAACAGCGTGTACACGCTGATCGCGGGCGGTCTGCTCAGCGCCGCACTCATCCCGCAGATCGTCCGGGCGACCCGACACCCCGACGGCGGTCAGCGCTACATCGACAAGATCGTCACGATCGGCGTCGTGATCTTCCTCACGGTCACTGTGATCGCGACGATCGCAGCGCCGGTGCTCGTCCGCGTGTACAGCCAGTCAGCGTCGCATGGCGGCAAGGGCTTCACGGAGTCGACCACGGCGCTCGCGGTCGCGTTCGCGTTCTGGTGCCTTCCGCAGATCCTGTTCTATGCGCTCTACTCGCTCCTCGGCGAAGTCCTGAACGCCCGTCAGGTGTTCGGTCCGTTCACGTGGGCACCGTTGCTCAACAACGTCATCGCGATCGCCGGCCTGATCGTCTTCATCGCGCTCTTCGGCACCAGGCAAGAGAATTCGAATCCACTCGACTGGACGCCGACGAAAATCGCGGTGCTCGCCGGCACGGCGACCCTCGGCGTGGCGGTGCAGGCCGCGTTCCTCGTCCTGTTCTGGAGGCGCGCGGGGCTGACCTATCGGCCCGACTTCCGGTGGCGAGGCGTCGGTCTTCGCGGCACCGGAACGGCCGCGGGGTGGCTGTTCCTCATGATCCTCACCACGCAGCTCGCGGGCATCGTGCAGTCGCGGGTGAGCTCACTTGGCGCGGGAGCGGCGAACGCGACGCTGCAGAACGCATGGCTGCTGTTCATGCTCCCGCATTCGATCATCACCGTGTCCATCGCGACCGCGTATTTCACACGGATGAGCCACGATGCCGAGCGGGGCGACCTCGACGCAGTCCGGAGGAACCTGTCGCTGTCGCTGCGCATCGTCGGGCTCTTCACGGTGTTCGCAGCGGTCGCACTGATGGTGGTGGCGTTCCCGTTCGCCCGACTCTACGAGCACGCGTTCGGCGACGTCCGGGCCATGGCGGGGGTGCTCCTCGCGTACATGCCGGGACTCGTTCTCTTCAGCATGCTGTTCATCATCCAGCGCGCATTCTGGGCGATGCACGACCATCGAACGCCCTTCCTCATGCAGCTCGTGCAGTCCGGTCTGTTCGTGATCGGCGCGCTCAGCGTCGCGGCACTGCCGGGATCGTGGATCGGCATCGGTGTGGCCGGAGTAACCACCATCGCTGGTTCGACGCAGACAATCATCGCGCTCGTGATCGTCCGACGGAGGCTTCGCGGTGTCGAGGGAGCGCTCGTGACGCGCTCCCATGTGCAGTTCCTTGTCGCCGCCGCGATCGCGGGGGCTGCGGGCTTCGCGGTGGCCACGTTCTTCGGCGCGTATCGATCGTCGGGCTTCGCGATGACCGACGTCACGAGCGCGGGTATCACGCTGCTCCTGACGAGCGCAGTCATGGGAGTCGTCTACTTCGCTGGCCTCATGCTGTTCCGAAACGCGGAAGTCCGGAGCGCGGTCGAGCTCGTCCGCGGGCGGGTTCGCCGCTGATCCGCGCTGGCCGCTGGCCCAGCCCGGCAGTTGCACAGCCTGGTCGCCCCGACCGTGTCTCGGAATAGGTGATCGGTAGCATGTGTTGACGCGATCAGCATCAAGAAAGGGCGGACCGCACATGCGCCAGCTCATCATCATCGGCTCTGGACCGGCGGGATTCACCGCGGCGATCTACGCCGCCCGCGCGGAACTGAAGCCGCTGGTCATCGCATCGAGCGTCGAAACGGGCGGTGAGCTCACCAAGACCACCGAGGTCGAGAACTTCCCGGGTTTCCCCGAGGGGATCCAAGGGCCTGACCTGATGATCAAGATGCAGGAGCAGGCAGAGAAGTTCGGCGCGGAGATCGTCTACGACGACGCTGTGTCCGTCGAGCTCGAGGGCCCCATCAAGCGCGTCACTGTCGGCGCGGGAACGACCTACGAAGCCCTTGCAGTGATCTACGCGACCGGCTCCGCGTACCGCCATCTGGGCCTCCCGGACGAACAGCGACTTTCCGGGCATGGCGTGTCCTGGTGCGCGACGTGCGACGGGTTCTTTTTCCGGCAGAAGAACATCGCGGTCGTCGGCGGCGGCGACTCCGCGATGGAGGAGGCGACATTCTTGACGCGCTTCGCCGACAAGGTCACCGTGATCCACCGGAAGGACACGCTGCGTGCCTCCAAGATCATGCAGGAACGCGCGTTCGCCGATCCGAAGATCGAGTTCGCGTGGAACAAGACCGTGTCCGCGATCCACGGTGAAAGCGCCGTGACGGGCGTGACCCTGACCGACACGGTGACGGGTGAGACCTCGGAGCTCGCGCTCGACGGACTGTTCATCGCCATCGGGAACGATCCGCGCGTGCATCTCGTGCACGGCCAACTCGATCTCGCTCCGGAGGGCACGATCGCGGTGCAGGGGCGCTCGTCGAGGACGAACCTCGAGGGTGTGTTCGCCGCCGGAGACGTCATCGACCCCACCTACCGCCAAGCGATCACCGCTGCGGGTTCCGGAACCGTGGCGGCGCTCGACGCCGAGAAGTACCTGGCGGAGCTCGACCCCACGCTCACCGCATCCGCTGACGGTGACGCACCGGTGTCTCCGGTCACCGCATCGGCCTAAGGGAATACTCGACCGGGACCACGCGTTTCCGGATCCGAACGCTTGTTGACAAGGGAGCATGACATGTCCAACGCCAAAGCAGTGACCGACGCCTCGTTCTCCGAGGACGTCCTGCAGTCCGACAAGACGATCCTCGTCGACTTCTGGGCGGAATGGTGCGGACCGTGTCGCGCGGTCTCGCCGATCCTCGACCAGATCGCCGCGGAACACGCCGACAAGATCGAGATCGTCAAACTGAACGTCGACGAGAACCCGCAGGCGGCGATGAACTACCAGATCACGTCGATCCCTGCAATGAAGGTCTTCCGCGGTGGCGAGGTCGTCAAGACCGTCATCGGGGCCAAGCCGAAGCCGGCGCTTGAGGCCGACCTCGCGGAGTTCCTCGCGTAGGCAGCACGCAGCGTCGTCGAAGAACGGCCCGTTCCCTCGCACCGGCAGGGGACGGGCCGTTTGTCGTTGTACTGTGAGCGGAACGCTCGATTTTCCGGCCGACCGGAACGACGCAATCTGGAGACTGCACGATGACGAACAGAGGAACAAGCCTCGACCCTTGGTATGACTCGTACGCCCAGCGCACCGCAGGGCTGAGCGCATCAGAGGTTCGGGCACTGTTCGCAGTCGCATCGCGCCCAGAGGTCGTCTCGCTTGCCGGCGGCATGCCATACGTCTCTGCGTTGCCCCGCGAACTGATCCACGCATCGCTTGATCGCGTCATGGGGGACGACCTCGCGATGGCCCTCCAATACGGCGGAGGCCAGGGTCTGCGCTCGCTCCGCGAGCACATCGTCGACATCATGGCGCTCGAGGGAGTCCGTGCAAGCGCTGAGGACGTTGTCGTCACCACCGGCTCGCAGCACGCACTCGATCTCCTCACCCGTCTCTTCATCGACCCGGGTGATGTGATCCTCGCAGAGTCGCCGTCATACGTTGGTGCCATCGGGATTTTCCGGTCCTATCAGGCAGAGACCGTGCACGTGGCGATGGACGCGGAGGGACTCATCCCGGAGTCGCTCCGGGAGACGATCGCGAGCCTCCGAACGCGCGGCAAGCGAATCAAGTTCCTGTACACGATTCCCAACTTCCATAACCCTGCGGGCGTGACCCTGAGCCGCGAGCGGCGCATCGAGATCCTCGATATCTGTCGCTCCAACGGGATCCTTGTGCTCGAGGACAACCCGTACGGGCTCCTCTGGTTCGACCACCCGGCTCCTCAGGCGATCCGATCGATCGACGACGAGGGGGTCGTCTACCTCGGCTCGTTCTCGAAGACGCTCGCTCCGGGCTTCCGCGTCGGTTGGGCGCTTGCTCCGCACGCAATCCGCGAAAAGCTGGTGTTGGCAAACGAATCGGCGGTGCTTGCACCGAACTCATTTGGCCAATACGTCATCAATGCGTATCTCGATGCTGCGGACTGGAAAGGCCAGGTGGACACGTTCCGGGGCCTGTACGCGGAGCGACGAGACGCGATGCTCGCCGGGCTGCGTGAGTTCCTCCCCGATCTGTCCTGGACGGAGCCGGACGGAGGCTTCTTCGTCTGGTTAACCCTGCCGGAATCGCTGAACGCGAAAGCGATGCTCCCGCGTGCTGTGAAGGAACTCGTCGCGTACACGCCCGGCACCGCCTTCTACGCCGACGGCCGCGGCGGCCAGCACATCCGATTGTCGTTCTGCTATCCGACCCCGGAGCAGATCCGCGTCGGTGTGAAGCGCCTCGCGACGGTCGTCAACGATGAACTGGAGTTGCTGGACACGTTCGGCTCCGCCACACGCCCGACTCCCGTCGTTCGACCCGCATCCGTTGGGGCTCCGCCCACCGACGTTGCCTAATCCCTGATGAGGGGCTCATTTCATGGCTGATTCGACGCGACGCGACGTGGTCGTCGTTGCCGGAGGCATTTCTCACGAGCGCGATGTCTCGCTGCGTTCTGGACGGCGCGTCGCCGACTCACTCACTGGCTTCGGCTGGAACGTGACGCTCCGCGATGCGGACGCACAGTTGCTTCCGGCGCTCGGGGCATCGCGCCCCGAAGTCGTGTGGCCAGCGTTGCACGGAGCGTCCGGCGAGGATGGTGCGCTCCGAGGGGTGCTCGAGGCGCTCGGCGTGCCCTTCGTCGGATCGCAAGCAACAGCAGCACGGTTGGCCTGGGACAAGCCGACCGCTTCGGAGGTCGCCCGTCGGGCAGGCCTATTCACTCCGAAGTCGGTGACACTGTCGCACGATGTCTTTCGTGAGCTCGGGGCCGTCAGCGTCCTCGATGCCGTCGGTGTTGAGCACACTGCACCACTCGTCGTGAAGCCGGCACGCGGTGGAAGCGCCCAGGGCGTCACTCGTGTGCTCGATATCGATGACCTGCCACGGGCAATGGTCACGGCCTACACCTACTGCGACGACGCGATTATCGAGCAGATGGTGACCGGAACCGAGATCGCCGTGGGGATTATCGATACCGGGGACGGACCTGTCGCGCTCCCCGCGGTGGAGATCGTCCCGAAGGCCGGCGTGTACGGGTTTGAGGCACGGTATAACGCGGGGGAGACAACCTTCTTCACGCCGGCACGCCTCGATGAGGAGCGTGCTTCCCGCGCGGCCGAGGCTGCCATCACTGCCCACAGTGCCCTCGCCCTCCGACACATCAGTCGCATCGACTTCATTGTCGACGGGGCCGGCACTCCCTGGTTCCTCGAGGCGAACGTGCTCCCTGGCCTAACGGAAACGTCACTCGTTCCGCAGGCACTCATTGCGGCCGGATACGATCTCGGCTGGGTCTACGCAGAATTGGCCGAGCAGGCCATCCGCGACAACGCCTGATCACGCCGCTCGTAGCGACTCGCCGCACAGACCCCCGATTCCTCGCGCGCGCTGCCCTACCCGAGTCGCTCGGTGGGCTGTCGGGCAGAACGCCCGGGGTTGCTCAGCCCCCTTCGGCTGCCCTACCTGACCGAGCGAGTTCACGGGCACGAGGAGACCCACGGGTGTCGCACTAACACCGGACGACCCTTCCTGGTCGGGACGCAGCCTACGGCTCGTGGCACGGCAGTCCTTCCCAGAGGTTCGGATGTTTCACGTGGAACAGTTGGCGGCGCGGACGAATTTGCGCGAGCGTTCGCGCCGCTCCGGTTGGCGTCACGTCTGCCGTCCCCGGCCTCATCAGTCTCCCTGCGGATCCAATCCTCGATGTTGCTCGAGTAACCTCCACTGGGATTCGCCGCTCTCCAGTCCGACTCGGAGCGCTCGGTATCCCTCCCGACGCGAGACTTACCGTCCCGAAGGAACAGCGCCAAGATCACTCTTGGAACCACGACCGTCGGGGGATATGCGGAACGCGATGTGGCGACGGGCGTCCGAGCCGGAGACTTCGCCTGTACTGCACTCCGCCCGTGCTCCACTCCGCCCGTTTTCCTCGCGCAATCTTCGGCCGGTCGGAACCAGAAGACGAGGCAGGCAAGTCACGTACACACGGCGAAATCCCTCATGGACGTTGTGCGCTGCATCGCAACGCCCAACCCTGGGCGCGACCGCGGCGGAGAACCGACGGTGCGTCACTCGGGATCCGCTCGATCCTGGTGCTCCGGACTTTCGCGGAGCACTTGCATGCGCCGGCCCGACGTCACCGCAGCGTCCAGTACGAGCTCGGGGACCAGCCTCCAGAAATCACGGCGACCCCGCCGAAGGCGAAGACGCGTGATCCAGCTGCCAATCCGCAGGGAACTTTGTTCGGCGATATTGGCGCGACCCTAGAGCGCAGCCCGGCCGATCTTCGCCACCAGGGGCAGAAACGCGCTCCGCGGAGTCGCACCTCAACCGGCCCGGAGCGCAGCTTCCGCCGCTACTGAGACAGCGAGAGCGCGCGCACCCCGCGGCTACCCGTGCGGGCCGCTCCCGATGTTTCACGTGAAACGGTGCGCAACGAGTCCGAGCGCCGTTTCACGTGAAACATCGCTTCACTCGATGACTTCAGCAGCGCCTATGTCGCCAAGAATACGGTTCAGATCCGCGAGCGACCCAAAGTCAATACTCACAGTCCCCTTGCGAGCCCCAAGGGAGATACGGACGCGCGTGTTCAGTCGATCGCCCAGCCGCTCAGCAACATCGTTGAGGTGAGCCTGTCGCTTGCCCTGGACTGGCTTGGTCTTGACCGGCCGAGCGGCGAGCGCAGCTGCAGCCGCCTCCGCTGCGCGCACCGACAGATCCTCGTTGACGATCTTCTCGGCGAGATACTCCATCGCCTCGGCGTCGGGCGCGGAGAGAATCGCGCGTGCGTGACCGGCGGAGAGAACACCCGCGGCAACGCGGCGCTGCACGGGGGAGGGGAGCCGCAGAAGACGGATCGTGTTCGTGATCTGGGGGCGTGACCGACCGATTCGCGTAGCCAACTCTTCCTGCGTGATACCGAAGTCAGCGAGGAGCTGCTGATACGCAGACGCCTCTTCGAGCGGATTCAGCTGAGCACGGTGGAGATTCTCAAGCAGCGCATCCCGGAGCATCGCATCGTCCGGGGTGTCCTTCACGATCGCTGGGATCGTCGAGAGCCCCAATTCCTTCGTAGCCCGGAGGCGTCGCTCGCCCATGATGAGCTCGTACCGGGCTCCCACCCCACTGGTCCCCGCGATCGGCCGTACGACAATCGGCTGAAGTACCCCGACCTCGCGGATCGAGTGAACGAGCTCTTGGAGGTCCTCTTCGCGGAACTCTTGCCGGGGCTGTTGGGCGTTCGGCACGATGTCCAATGGATTCAGATTCGCAAGCCGAGCCCCGGGCACCGCGATAAGGTCCTCCGCTGTCGCCGACGCGTCGAGTGGGGACTGATCACGTGCCGGGAAAAAGACATCGACGGGCCGGGACTCGTCGCTTCCCGTTGGAATGAGCGCGCCAATACCGCGCCCGAGTCCAGTTCGCTTCGGTGCCATCAGCGATCCGCTCCTCGCGCTGCAATCTCTGCCGCTGCCTCCAGATACGACAACGACCCACTTGAATTCACATCGTACGAGACGACGCTCTGTCCGTAGCTCGGCGCCTCACTCACTCGCACAGACCGCGGGATCATCGTCTGCAACACCTCGTTGCCGAAGTGCTCCCGGACCTCGGCCGCGACCTGATTTGCGAGGTTGGTACGCCCGTCGTACATCGTCAAGAGAATCGTCGACACGCGAAGGTCCGGGTTCAGATGCCGTTCGATGAGTTCGATGTTGCGCAGAAGCTGGCTTAACCCCTCAAGCGCGTAGTACTCGCACTGAATTGGAATGAGCACTTCCTTCGCCGCGACGAACGCATTGATTGTGAGGAGTCCGAGTGACGGAGGGCAGTCGATGAGAACGTAGTGCGGCGGCTCCTCCTGCGCCGTCAGATACTGATCGAGAGCCGTGCGGAGTCGCTGCTCTCGAGCGACAAGCGACACCAGCTCGATCTCAGCGCCAGCGAGGTGGATCGTCGCCGGGACGCACCACAGCCGCTCTGATTCGGGGGAGTGCTGGACCGCGTCCGCCAGTGGGGTCTCGTCCACGATGACGTCGTAGATACTCGCCGTATTGGGGTGACGTTCGACGCCAAGCGCCGTGGAGGCGTTGCCCTGCGGGTCGAGATCGATGACGAGTACACGGGCACCACCGCGAGCGAGGGCCGCCGCGAGGTTGACGGTGGTGGTCGTCTTCCCGACGCCGCCCTTCTGGTTCGATACGGTCATCACCCGCGTCGCTGCCGGCAATGGAAACTGCTGGCCTGCGATCGCTCGACGGCGCCGATTCAGATCCGCGATCTCACGAGCAAGCGGCGTCGATGAGTCGAAGTCGGCCGATGAGTTCACGGATCACTTCCCAGGGTCGATGTTCCACGTGAAACGCCGGTCCGAAGGGAGCGCTGGCGTCAGTCAACTGTAGCCCGGAAAACCCGCGTGGTCTCCGCTACCTGGCCGATGCCGAGCTCGAGAATATCGACGTCAGAGAGATGCGCGCGCGCGATCGCCTTCCGCGCTGCCGCGACTTCATCAGCCACGCGCGCACCCTTCATGAGGATGATCTCCCCGCCCGACCGCACGAGCGGAACAGCCATCGGAATGAGCTTGGTCAACGACGACACCGCCCGGGCGGTCGCCTGGTCGACCGCGACCTGATCGCGGACGTCTTCAGCCCGTCCTCGCACCACGGTCACGTTCGGGAGCTCGAGCCGTTCCGCCTCGCCTCGCAACCACGCCACACGGCGCTCCATGGGCTCGATGAGCGTGAACGACACGTCCGGGCGCGCGATGGCGAGTACGAGACCGGGCAGCCCGGCCCCCGAGCCGATGTCCGCAACATCCGCACCAGCCCGGAGCAGTGGCGCGAGCAACACAGAATTGAGGATGTGTCGACTCCACAGTCGCGGTGGCTCATCTGGTCCGATGAGTCCGAGCTCCTCGCCCCGGGCCCCCAGCTCATTCGTGAAGGACCTCGCGCGACGGATGTGGTCACCGAACAGCGTTGCTGCGATCGGGGGTTCCGGCTCAACGGCCGTTGCACCGCTCGCGCCTGGACGACCTCCGTTACCGTCGTCAACTTCCGCCGTTGGCGATTGCGTCATCGGGTAATAACAGTGTGACGGTCGCGTCCTTCGCCGTGCGACTCCGACCGGAATCCACGCTCCGAGACCATGTCGTGCACGAGCTTGCGCTCGTACGAGGACATCGGCGGCAGCGACGCGGACGGGGAGCCGCCTTGGATGCGGTCGATCGCGGTCTCCACGAGGCGCTGCAACTCAGTAACCCGCGTGTCGCGGGATCCACCGATGTCGAGGATCAGGCGCGAGAACTCACCGCTTTCCGTCTGCACGGCGATCCGTGTGAGCTCCTGCAGCGCGTTGACCGTATCCGGCTTCGCGAGGATGCGAAGCCCGTCACCCTCATCATCGGTGACGGAGAGGTACACCCGTCCGCCACGCTCATCGATCTCGATATCCCCATCGAGGTCGCAGATGTCGAGAAGTTCCTCGATGTAGTCGGCGGCGATATCGGCTTCGTCCCGGCTGTCCTGGTCTGCCGAGACACCGTTGCCGCCCGCGGCCGGTTCCACGGGTGCGGCCGACAACTCGGACTCAGCAGCCTGCGTTGATTCGGTCACTTGTTCTTGCCGCCCTTCTTCGCACGGTTCTTGCTGACGGGCTGTTCCCGCTGCGTGTTCACCCGCGGACGTTCGACTTCGACCGTATTGACGACCGTGCCCGTTGCCCCCGCGGTCGCGAGCGGACCGATCGAGCTCCCCCCGTCGATCCCACGCCGCTGGGCCTTCTTGGCAAGCCGCGCCTCCCTGGCGAGCGCCGCCTCGGACCCTGGGGTGGGCATGTTTCTGATGACGACGTACTGCTGTCCCATGGTCCAGACGTTCGACGCGAGCCAGTAGAACATGACGCCGAGGGGGAAGCTGAGGCCCGAGAAGATGAAGACCAGCGGCAGGATGTAGAGCATGATCCGCTGCTGGCGGTACATCGGGCTCGCTTTGGTCTCCGGCGACATGTTCCGCGCGGTGATCTGCAACTGCGTGATGAACTGCGACGCGGTCATCACGACGATCATGGCGCCGGCGAATACGCGCACCTGCCAGTTCGTCGCGTTCGTGAACGTCTCATGCAGCGGGGCGCCCCACAGGCTCGCAACGCCGAACGAATGCGCGAGGCTGTTCGACAGCAGACCGATCCCGGTCTTGTTGATCTGAGCGGTGTGCAGCGTGTCGTAGAGGCTGAAGAAGATCGGCATCTGGATCAGGAGCGGGAGGCACGAACTCAGCGGGTTCGTTCCGGTCTCCTTGTAGAGCGCCATCGTTTCGCGCGACATCGCCTCACGCGAGAACTGATCGTTCTTCCCCTTGTACTTGTCCTGGATCTTCTTGAGCTGCGGCGCGACCTCGAGCATCTTGCGCTGGCTCTTGATCTGACGGACGAAGATCGGGATCAGCGCGGCGCGGACGACGAGCGTGAGGCCGATGATCGAGAGCACCCAGGTGAGGCCGGACGCCGGATCCATACCGAGCGTCTGGAGTAGCCAGTGGAATCCGACGAGGATCGCTGCGACCACCCATTTGAGCGGCCAGAGAATCGTTCCGATGAAGTTCATGGGAAGCGGTCACGCCTTTCGAGTGCGCTGAGGAAGCAGTGCCGGCCTGATGTCGACCGACGGCGATGATGGACGAGGGAGCACGAACCCGAACGGGCTGAGGGGATACGGACGACGGCGGGAGGGCACGTCATCGATGCCACCGGCGCTCCACGGGTTGCACCGGACGATGCGCCAGGATCCGAGTCCGATCCCGGCAAGCACCCCGTACTGCTGGATCGCTTCGAGCGTGTACCGCGAGCACGACGGGTGATACCGGCAGACGTTCCCATACAGCGGGGAGATCGCCGCACGATAGGCCCGCAGAATCACGACGCACGCATTGCGCGGCAGCAGTGCCACGACCTGCAACAGCGTGTTCATCGGTTCTCCAGCGATCGATGCGCGGACCGGCGTGAACCGTGTGCCGCACGGACGCCGCGCTCGAATCCGTGCGAAACGTCTGCAAAAAGAGTAGGCCACGCGGCCTGCGCGGCGGCTGGCAGTGCGCGAACCACCACGTCGTACCCGGTGGGGCCCGTCGGCATCAAACCATCGTGCGCGATCGCCTTGAGGCGACGGCGAACGCGATTGCGCGTGACCGCGTTTCCGACTGCCTTCGAGACGATGAAGCCGAACCGGCTCGGCTGATCCGTCGCGTCCTGTGTGAGGACTGACACGACAACGTGCGCCGTGGCGCACTTGCGACCACGACGCACGATGTTGCGGTAGTCAGCACCGCGAACGATCCGGTTCGCTCGAGCCAGCATGATCAGACGATCAAGCGAGGTTCGCGCAACCCGCCCGACTCCGAGCGGTCACGCGGAGAGCTCGGTGCGCCCCTTCGAGCGGCGTGCGCTCAGGATGGCGCGGCCGGCGCGAGTGCGCATCCGGGCGCGGAAGCCGTGCTTCTTGGCACGACGACGGTTGTTCGGCTGGAAAGTGCGCTTGCTCATTGATGTTCTCCACCCTCCACGCGCAAGACGCGGAGTCACGTAAATGCAGGTTGACGCGAATGGGCACGACCGATCGGCCGCAGTCAACTGGATAACGGTACGTGACAGAGCCCCGGCGGTCAAACGGACGGCCATCAACAGGGGTGGACAGATCATTGTCCACACTGTGGGGAAAACTGGTTCGGTACGACACGCACGAGTCCTCTACAGTTGTCGCATCTCCGGCGCTCCGTCCGGAGATCACGGGGGCTCGACGAGCAGCGTGCAATCACCGATGCGCGTTCCCCACACGTGGATAACACTGTGGACAAGCCCGGCCCAGACGCGGAGCGTCGTACGCATTCCACCCTGATCAGCGAGGAGACGAGCACGATGACGATCCCCGCAGAACCCGTCGAGCACGTGGAACTGTGGTCCTCGATCCTCGGCCTCCTCGAGGAGGATGCGCGCATCACGCCGCAGCTGCACGGCTTCCTCAACCTCGTGGTGCCGCGCGGCATCCTCGCCGGCACGCTCTACCTCGAGGTGCCGAACGATCTGACCCGGGGGATGCTCGAACAACGCATCCGCATCCCGATCACGGAGGCCGTTGCGCGCGTCGGGGACGATCGGATCGCGAACTTCGCCATCACCGTGAACCCGGACATGAGCCCGGAGCTGCATCTCGAAGCGGCGCAGCCGAGTGTCCCCGCGTACGTCGCAGCACTCCCCGATGTCCAGGAGCAGGGCGCCGCGCCTCGGCAGTACATCGAGGCACCGTTCGTGCCGGCGCAAGAGGTGCCAGGCGCCCCGGGCCGCCCCGAGTCCCGCCTCAACCCCAAGTACAACTTCGACAACTTCGTGATCGGCGCGTCCAATCGGTTCGCGCACGCTGCTGCCGTCGCCGTCGCGGAGGCGCCCGCTAAGGCCTACAACCCGCTGTTCATCTACGGCGACTCCGGTCTCGGCAAGACGCACCTCCTCCACGCGATCGGCCACTATGCCGAGAGCCTGTATCCGGGCATCCGCGTCCGCTACGTGTCCAGCGAAGAGTTCACGAACGACTTCATCAACTCGATCGCGAACAACCGGTCGAACCAGTTTCAGCAGCGCTACCGGGACATCGACATCCTCCTGATCGACGACATCCAGTTCTTGCAGGGCAAGGACTCGACCCAGGAGGCGTTCTTCCACACGTTCAACACGCTCCACGACCACAACAAGCAGGTCGTGATCACGTCTGACGTACCCCCGAAGCACCTCACCGGGTTCGAGGATCGGATGCGCAGCCGGTTCGAATGGGGTCTGATCACCGACGTCCAGGCACCAGACCTTGAGACCCGCATCGCGATCCTCCGGAAGAAGGCGCAGTCCGAGCACCTCCAGGTGCCCGACGAGATCCTCGAGTTCATGGCGTCGAAGGTGTCGAGCAACATCCGTGAGCTCGAAGGCACCCTCATCCGCGTCACCGCATTCGCAAGTCTGAACCGGAGCGCCGTCGACCTGGGCCTCGTGCAGACGGTCCTCAAGGACCTGATCACGCTCGACGACGACAACGTCATCGCGCCGACCGACATCATCAATCACACCGCCCAGTACTTCAAGCTCTCCGTCGACGACCTCTATGGCTCCTCGCGATCGCAGGCGATTGCGACGGCTCGTCAGATCGCGATGTACCTGTGCCGAGAGATGACGTCGCTCTCACTGCCGAAGATCGGACAGCTCTTCGGCAACCGGGACCACACCACGGTCATGTACGCGAACAAGAAGATCACCGAGCTCATGAAAGAGCGGCGCTCGATCTACAACCAGGTCACCGAGTTGACAAGCCGGATCAAACAGGAGCACCGCTACAAGTAGGCCGGCGGCCCAACGCCCTCCGGTGGTGTCACCCCTTGAGGGGGTTGCGCGCCCCGGAGTTGTCACCATGTGGAAAGCCTGTGGATAACTCGTGCGACACGCGGCCATCTCTGCACAGCGGTCGAATTCGCTGTGGAAGGACGGGCCTCCGGAGCCGGACTGACATTCGCTCATCCCGAACGAGCCCACAAGCGACTCACAAGTCACAGCCTTGTAGTTCCGCGCGGGTGCGCCGATCCCCAGAGTTATCCACACTGTGCACAGGCGTTATTACCGTTACTGACCATTTCTCTCTCACTCTCAAGGGGCCAACCCTGTGGACGGCGGAATGACAGGAATCGCGCCGCATCGCCGCTGTGCCACAATGGGGCGGCCGGACAACACCAACGCGAACAGGGGTCCCAGTAGTGAGGTTTCAGGTCAACCGGGACGTGTTCTCTGAGGCTGTCTCCTTCGCCGTCAAGCTCCTGCCGCAGCGCACGACGCTGCCGATCTTGTCCGGCGTGCTCATCCACGCCGATGCGGATCGGCTGAGCCTGTCGAGCTTCGACTACGAAGTGAGCGCGCAGACGTCGATCGCAGCCAGCATCGACGATCCCGGGACAGTGCTCGTCTCGGGGCGCCTGCTTGCCGACATCGCGAGTCGACTCCCCAACGCGCCCGTGCAATTCAGCACCGAGGAGTCACGGATCACCGTGACGTGCGGCTCGGCGCACTTCACGCTCCTGAGCATGCCGGTCGAGGAGTACCCGACGCTGCCCGAGGTCGGTGCGCAGACGGGTGTGATTCCCGGCGATGCGTTCTCCGAGGCCGTCGCCCAGGTCGCCGTCGCAGCGAGCCGGGACGATGTCACCCCGGTGATCACGGGTGTCCAGCTCGAAGTCGGCGATACAGAGCTGTCCCTCGTGGCGACGGACCGGTACCGCGTCGCGATCCGAACCGTCGCGTTCGACTCGGGCCAGGCTGCCGGCACCTCCGAGCCCAAGCACGCGCTCGTTCCTGCCCGCACCCTGCAGGAGGTCGGGCGCACGTTCGGCTCGGCTGCCACCGTGTCGGTCTCGATCAGCGGGACCCAGGACCGTGAGCTCATCGCGTTCCACGCCGATGACCGCACGGTGACCTCGCTCCTCATCAAGGGCAACTACCCGCCGGTCCGGCGGCTGTTCCCCGAGTCGGTCGCCGACTACGCCGTGATCAACACGGGCGAACTCGTCGAAGCGGTCCGGCGCGTGTCCCTCGTCCTGGAGCGCGAAGCTGCGCTCCGGTTCTCCTTCTCGGTCGACGGGCTCACGCTCGAGGCGATCGGTTCCGAACAAGCGCAGGCATCAGAGTCGATCGACGCGTTGCTGACCGGCGAGGAGACGGTGGTTTCACTGAAGCCGCAGTTCCTCCTGGATGGGCTGAACGCGGTGCACGCCGAGTTCGTTCGCATCGCATTCACGAAGACGGAGAACCCGAACAAGCCGGGTCCGGTGCTCATCACCGGTCAGTCCTCGCGAGACGACGCGAGCGCGGACGGCTACCGGTACCTGTTGCAGCCCAATCTCCTGCTGCGCTGAGGGCTCGCCCGCTACCGTCGGGCCTGATTCAGCCACCCGTTCACGAGAAGAGGGAAATCATGCACATCGGTCTTGTCGGCCTCGGGCGTATGGGCAACAACATGCGCGCTCGGCTCCGCAACGCTGGGATCGAGGTCACCGGCTACGACGCCAATCCCGCCGTGTCCGATGTCCCTGACCTCGCTGGATTGGCTGCTGCCGTGCCCGGCCCGCGCATCATCTGGGTCATGGTGCCGCACGGCAAGATCACGGATGACGTCATCACCGACCTCGCGGGTGTGCTCGACGCCGGCGACCTCGTGATCGATGGCGGCAATTCAAAGTGGCTCGACGACGAGATCCACGGCAAGCAGCTGAGCGAGCGCGGGATCCACTACATGGATGCCGGCGTCTCCGGCGGTGTCTGGGGCCTGGAGAACGGCTACGGGCTCATGGTCGGCGGCTCCGACGAGGACGTCGAACGGGCGCTGCCGGTCTTCGACGCGCTCCGGCCGGCCGGCCCGCGCGAGGAGGGCTTTGTCCACGCAGGCCCGACCGGTGCGGGGCACTACGCGAAGATGGTGCACAACGGCATCGAGTACGCAATCATGCAGGCCTATGCCGAGGGATTCGAGCTGCTCGAGGCGAAGTCACTCGTCGAGGATGTGCCCGGCGTCTTCACCGCCTGGCAGCGTGGAACGGTCGTCCGGTCCTGGCTGCTCGAGCTCCTCGTCCGCGCGCTGCACGAAGACCCGAAGCTCGATGAGCTCGAGGGCTATGTCGAGGACTCCGGCGAGGGGCGGTGGACGCTCGAGGAGGCGATCGAGAACGCCGTGCCGATGCCTGCGCTGAGCGCCTCGATCTTCGCCCGGTTCGTCTCCCGCCAGGGCGAGGATTCCCCGGCCATGAAGGCCGTCGCCGCACTGCGCAACCAGTTCGGCGGCCACGCGATCAAGAAGGCCTAGTCAGGCCTTCGGGGTCACGGCCCGCGTGCACGTCGAGACGCTCCAACTTCAGGACTTCCGGAACTACCGGGAGGCGTCGGTCGACCTTGCGCGCGGGCCGAACCTGTTCGTCGGCCGGAACGGACAGGGCAAGACGAACCTGGTGGAGGCGGTCGGCTACCTTTCGTCACTCGGATCCCACCGCGTTCCGACCGACGCGGCTCTCGTCCGACAGGGGTGCGACTCGGCGGTCATCCGTGCCCGGCTTGCCCATGAGGACCGCAGCATTCTCGCGGAGGTTCAGATCAACCGGACCGGTGCGAACCGAGCCCAGGTGAACCGCGCCGCGATCCGTCCGCGCGAGCTGCCGAGGTACTGCACGAGCGTGCTCTTCGCTCCGGAGGATCTCGCGCTCGTTCGCGGCGAGCCTGCCGGTCGTCGCCGCATGCTCGACGAACTGCTCGTACTCATCGCCCCGCGCATGCAGGCAGTGCTCGCCGACTACGACCGGACGCTCCGGCAGCGCAATACGCTCCTGAAGACCGCGCGGGCGACGGGCGCGCGCGGCGGGCAGCTCGCGACCCTGGACGTCTGGGATGACCGGTTGATCGCGCTCGGTTCCGAGATCATCGCCGCCCGCGACCATCTGACGCGTCGCATGGCTCCGTATGTGACCGACGCCTACACGACCGTCGCAGGGGAGGCGCACTCTGCTTCCATAGGCGGCGTCCTGTCGGTAGCTGGTCCGGACCCGGAAGACGCTGCGCCGACCGATGCTCCCGCGCAGGATGGGGGAGTGCCGGTGACGGTGAGTTGGGCGGCGGAGGCGTTTCGGGCCTCCCTGGAACGGCGGCGCCGGGACGAGCTCGACCGCGGACTGACGCTCGTCGGACCCCATCGCGACGACGTGCTCTTCCAGCTCAACGGGTTACCGGCCCGCGGATATGCCAGTCATGGCGAGTCGTGGTCATTCGCGCTGGCGATCAAGCTCGCAGCCGCGGCCGTGCTTCGCGCGGAGTCGCAACTCGGTGACCCGATCCTCGTGCTCGACGACGTTTTCGCAGAGCTGGACGAGCTCCGTCGCGAACGACTCGCCGGGGCCGTCGCCGGATACGAGCAGGTCCTCATCACGGCCGCGGTGCTCGGTGACGTCCCCGACCCGCTGGTGGCGCACACCGTGGCGATCGAAGCGGGGCGGATCGTCGGCGCCCCGGAGCGACTGCCGTGAGCGCGCAGGGGAGGCCGTCCGAGCCGTCGCGCGTGTATCAACATCTCAAGCAGGTGTTCGGCGATCCATCGATGCGGGGCGTCGACGCACGACGTCGGCGCGCGAACGAAGCGAACGCCGACTCCGTGCCATACGGCCGCGGGCGTGAGCCGAAGGGTCTGGCCGACGTGGTGGAGATCCTCACCGCCGACCTCGGCTGGTCGGAACCGCTGGCGCAATCCGATCTCGTCCGCGCGTGGCCCGACGTCGTCGGGGCCGAGATGGCTGCGCACACGACGCTTGTCGGCGTCGAGGACCATGCGCTGCTGATCCGGTGCGATTCGACCGCCTGGGCGACACAGCTCCGCATCATGCGGTCGACGATCACGACCACGATCGCCGAGCGGTTCCCCGAGGCCGGTGTCGAGTCCGTCCGTGTTTCCGGTCCAGGTGCCCCATCCTGGAAAAAGGGGTTCAGATCGGTCCAGGGGCGCGGCCCTCGCGATACCTACGGGTAAGCGGGCAAATTCGTCCTCTGGCTGCGAAATCGCGCCTCTACGGGCCGTTTTCGCCGTGGTCGAGGGGGTCCCTGCGGTAGACTCGAGCGGAGCAGACGTGCACCCCTGGCGCTCGCCAGGAGCCCGCTGTCCGGCAGGAGCGAACCACACCTATGACATCAGAATCTGACGACGCCCGAACGAACCCGCAGTCCAGCGACTCTTACGGCGCCGAACAGATCCAGGTGCTCGAAGGACTCGAAGCGGTCCGTAAGCGCCCCGGCATGTACATCGGTTCGACCGGCCCTCGCGGTCTCCATCACCTCGTGTACGAGATCGTCGACAACTCGGTCGACGAGGCGCTCGCCGGCTACTGCGACACGATCGATGTCGTGATCCGTGCCGACGGCGGACTCCGGGTCAGCGACAACGGGCGCGGAATCCCGACGGACATCCACCCGGCCGAAGGCATCTCGACGGTCCAGCTCGTGTTGACCGTGCTGCATGCGGGCGGCAAGTTCGGCGGCGGCGCGTACGCGGTGTCGGGCGGTCTCCATGGCGTCGGCTCGTCGGTCGTCAACGCGCTGAGCTCCGAACTCGACGTCGAGGTGCGCCAGAAAGGCCACGTCTTCCGGCAGAGCTACACGAACGGGGTGCCGGTCGCTCCGCTGACGCAGGATGAGCCGACCGACGAGACCGGCACGACGATCACGTTCTGGCCGAACGACGAGATCTTCGAGACCGTCGAGTTCGACTACGAGACACTGCGCACCCGGTTCCAGCAAACCGCGTTCCTGAACAAGGGTTTGAAGATCACGCTCAACGACGAGCGGGCCCCCGAGGACGGCGAGGTGGCGCGCCGCGACGTCTTCCACTACGAGCGCGGGCTCATCGACTACGTCGAGTACCTGAATTCGCAGAAGAAGGCCGACGTCGTCCACGCCGACGTGATCTCGATCGAGGCCGAGGACACCGAGCGGAAGATCGCGCTCGAGCTCGCGATGCAGTGGAACACCTCCTACCAGGAGAGCGTGCACACGTTCGCGAACACCATCAATACGCACGAGGGCGGAACGCATGAGGAAGGCTTCCGCGCAGCGCTGACGTCGCTCGTCAACAAGTACGCGCGTGACGCGAAGATCCTCAAGGACCGCGACGAGAACCTCACCGGAGACGACATCCGCGAAGGCTTGACTGCCGTGATCTCCGTCAAACTCGGCGAGCCGCAGTTCGAAGGCCAGACGAAGACGAAGCTCGGGAACACCGAGGCCAAATCCTTCGTGCAACGCGTTGTCGGTACCGAGCTCGGCGACTGGTTCGAACGGAACCCGACGCAGGCGCGAGACGTCATCAGGAAGGCGATTCAAGCCTCCCAGGCGAGGCTCGCGGCGCGGAAGGCGCGCGAGACCACGCGACGCAAGGGCCTGCTCGAGTCGGGCGGCATGCCCGGCAAGCTCAAGGACTGCCAGTCGAAAGACCCGACCATGTCGGAGATCTTCATGGTGGAGGGTGACTCCGCGGGCGGTTCGGCGGTGCAGGGCCGGAACCCGATGACGCAGGCGATCCTCCCGCTGCGTGGCAAGATCCTCAACGTCGAGAAGGCGCGACTCGATCGGGCGCTCGCCAATCAGGAAATCCAGTCGATGATCACCGCGTTCGGTGCCGGCATCGGCGAGGACTTCGACCCGGACAAGGCGCGGTACCACAAGATCGTCCTCATGGCCGATGCCGACGTCGACGGCCAGCACATCACGACCCTCCTGCTGACGCTCCTGTTCCGCTACATGCGGCCGCTCATCGAACGCGGCTACGTGTACCTGGCGCAGCCGCCGCTCTACCGCCTGAAGTGGTCCAACGCGGCACACGAATACGTGTTCAGCGACCGCGAGCGCGACGCCCTGCTGCAGGCCGGCATCGCCTCCGGCAAGCGGATCCCGAAGGACAACGGCATCCAGCGCTACAAGGGTCTGGGTGAGATGGACTACAAGGAGCTCTGGGACACCACGATGAACCCGGACACGCGGACCCTCCTCCAGGTGACCCTCGAAGACGCCGCCGCGGTCGACAGTGTGTTCGCGACCCTGATGGGCGAAGACGTCGACGCCCGCCGCCAGTTCATCCAGCAGAACGCGAAGGATGTCCGCTTCCTGGATATCTGACCGCCCGGGAGGCGCGTCATCCGGCGCGCGGATCCCTTCCGTACTCCGTCTGGTCGCGACCGCCGCGACAACCGCAACCACCGCCTCCGGGCAATGAGGAACAGATCACATGGCTGACGAGAACGACACCGCAGGCGATGAGCCAGAGGTCGTGCACGGCGACAGCGGGGACATCGTCGTGTCGGGGGACCGGATTTCGCAGGTCGACCTCCAGCTCGAGATGCAGCGGTCCTACCTGGACTACGCGATGTCGGTCATCGTCGGCCGCGCACTGCCAGAGGTCCGCGACGGTCTGAAGCCCGTGCATCGCCGTGTGATCTACGCGATGTACGACGGCGGCTACCGCCCCGATCGCGCGTTCTCGAAGTGCTCCCGCGTCGTCGGTGATGTGATGGGCCAGTTCCATCCGCACGGCGACTCGGCGATCTACGACACGCTCGTTCGTCTGGTGCAGCCGTGGTCGCTGCGGTATCCGCTCGCGCTCGGGCAGGGCAATTTCGGCTCGCCCGGCAACGACGGCGCGGCCGCTCCGCGATACACCGAGACCAAGATGGCTCCGCTCGCGCTCGAGATGGTGCGCGACATCGAAGAGGAGACCGTCGACTTCCAGGACAACTACGACGGTCGGACGCAGGAGCCGTCGATCCTGCCGTCCCGTTTCCCGAACCTGCTCGTGAACGGCTCGGTCGGCATCGCGGTCGGTATGGCCACGAACATCCCGCCGCACAACTTGCGCGAGGTCGCCGAGGGTGCCAAGTGGGCCCTCGAGCACCCCGATGCGTCGCGCGAGGAGCTGCTCGATGCGCTCATGCAGCGCATCAAGGGACCGGATTTCCCGACCGCTGCGCAGATCCTCGGGGTCAAGGGCATCCACGACGCGTACCGAACGGGCCGCGGCTCGATCACCATGCGCGCGGTCGTCAACGTCGAAGAGATTCAGGGGCGCACGTGCCTGGTGGTCACGGAGCTCCCGTACCAGGTCAACCCCGACAACCTCGCGATCAAGATCGCCGAGCTCGTCAAGGACGGCCGGCTCGCTGGCATCGCCGATATCCGCGACGAGACTTCCGGCCGGACCGGGCAGCGACTCGTCATCGTTCTGAAGCGCGACGCCGTCGCCAAGGTCGTGCTGAACAACCTGTACAAGCACACGCAGCTGCAGGAGAACTTCGGCGCGAACATGCTCGCGATCGTCGACGGGGTCCCGCGGACGCTCGCGCTCGACGGATTCATCTCCGCGTGGGTGAACCACCAGGTCGATGTCATCGTGCGCCGCACGCAGTATCGGCTCCGCGAGGCGGAGAAGCGCGCGCACATCCTGCGCGGCTACCTCGCGGCGCTGGACGCGCTCGACGAGGTCATCGCGCTTATCCGGCGCTCGCCTGACGTCGAGGAGGCCCGAAACGGTCTGATGGAGCTCCTCGACGTCGACGAGATCCAGGCCCGCGCGATCCTCGAACTGCAGCTCCGGCGACTCGCCGCGCTCGAGCGTCAGAAGATCCACGATGAAGCAGAAGAGCTCGAGCGCCGCATCGCCGACTACGAGGACATCCTCGCGACGCCGGAGCGGCAGCGGCGGATCATCATCGACGAGCTCGACGAGATCGTGTCGCGCTTCGGCGACGACCGCCGCACCGAGATCCTGCTCGGCTACGACGGGGACATGAGCGTCGAAGACCTCATTCCCGAAGAAGAGGTCGTCGTCACGATCACGCGCGGCGGCTACGTGAAGCGCACCCGATCCGACCAGTACCGCTCGCAACACCGGGGCGGCCGCGGGGTCCGGGGTGCGCAGCTCCGCGCCGACGACGTGGTCGAGCACTTCTTCGTCACGACGACGCACCATTGGCTGCTGTTCCTCACGGACAAGGGCCGCGTGTACCGCGCGAAGGCCTATGAGCTGCAGGAGGCAGGGCGCGATGCGAAGGGGCAGCACGTCGCGAACCTCTTGGCCATGCAGCCGGACGAGCAGATCTCGCAGGTTCTGGACATCCGAGACTACGAAGTCGCGCAGTACCTCGTTCTCGCGACGCGTGACGGGCTCGTGAAGAAGACCGCGCTCAGCGAATACGACACCAACCGCAGCGGGGGGATCATCGCGATCAACCTGCGCGACGACGACGTGCTCGTCTCCGCGCTCCTCGTCGACGAGTCCGATGATCTGCTCCTCGTCTCGCGGCATGGCATGTCCCTGCGCTTCACGGCGACGAACGGGGCGCTCCGACCGATGGGGCGCAGCACCTCTGGCGTCAAGGGCATGGCCTTCCGCGACGGTGACTCGCTCCTCGCAGCGTCGGTGGTGTCCGACGAAGGGTTCGTCTTCGTGATGACCGAGGGCGGATACGCCAAGCGAACCGCCGTCAGCCAATACCGCGTCCAGGGGCGCGGAGGGCTCGGCATCAAGGTCGCCAAGCTGGCAGCCGACCGCGGCGACCTTGTGGGAGGTCTCATCGTTTCGGAGGACGACGAGGTCCTCGTGGTCCTGCAATCCGGCAAAGTGGTCAGGTCATCTGTCGCCGAAGTCCCCGCAAAGGGCCGAGACACTATGGGTGTCGTCTTTGCGCGCTTCGCCGATGATGATCGAATCATCGCCATCGCTCGGAACAGTGAGCGTAACCTGGACGACCAGGCCGACGAAGCAATCGAACCTGCCGGCCCGGTGGAGACTGTCAATCCCGCCGAAGCAGCAGACGAGCCCGCCGACCCGGTGGCCGGAGAGGACCAGTCAACCAATGAGTAGCGTCGCCGAGAAGCTGCAGCGCAAGACGGCGCGTCCGGTGGGCAACCGCCAGGTCCGCCTCCGACTCGTTTACGTCGACTTCTGGTCGATGGTGAAACTGTCATTCCTCATCGCGCTCGCGGGAAGCATCGTCCTCATCGTCGCAACGGCGTTGATCTGGGTGATCCTCAACCAGACAGGGGTGTTCGGGCAGATCGACAAGCTGCTCCAAGACGTCACCGGCAAGAACAACTACACCGTGATGGACCAGTTCTCGCTCGGACAGGTCTTCGGCTTCACACTCGTCGTGGGAATCCTCAACCTCGTGGTCGGAACCGTGCTCGGCGCGATCGTGAGCGTTCTCTACAACCTGTCCGTTCGCATCATGGGCGGACTCCTCGTCGGGTTCACCAACAACTGAAACCGACCTCGGCGCGCCCTGCGCGACCGGCCCGGAGGCACGCCTCGATTCGTGCAAACCAGCCCGGTCATGTAGGCTCGTAGCCGGTCTTGGGGCTATAGCTCAGGCGGTTAGAGCGCTTCGCTGATAACGAAGAGGTCCTAGGTTCAAGTCCTAGTAGCCCCACTCACAATTCCACGACTGCAATTCCAATCCGCGATCGCGCGGACAACCGGATGCTCGGAGTTCCGAGCCGATCCACTCCGGGGCCTTAGCTCAATTGGCAGAGCACCGCCTTTGCAAGGCGGGGGTTAGGGGTTCGATTCCCCTAGGCTCCACTCGCTTGAGGCGAGCTCTGCTCGCGACTCCGTCGCTTCGCCTCGGGCGCTCGTCATTCCTCTGGCGCGCCGCCGCCTCTGCGGCGCGACGATTCTCTCGGCGAGCTGTGCTCGCGACTTTGTCGCTTCGCCTGGGGCGCTCGTCTTGTTTGTGGCGCGCCGCCGCCTCTGCGGCGCGACGGATCTCCTGGCGAGCTGTGCTCGCGACTTTGTCGCTTCGCGGGCGCTGGCTCGTCAGTTCTGACGTCGCCGGGCGCGCGGGGCCGCGACGCGGCCGGCTCCTTCGCTGTCAGTGCTTGGGGCACGCGAAACGGGGGCCGGCGATGCCGACCCCCGCTGCAGACCGTGGTTAGGACGCGGGCTTCTCCGCGGTGTCTGCGTCGTCCGCGACCCACAGATCGTCGTCGGCGCGAAGCGTCTGATAGGCCGCGTAGGCCGCACCCGCGATAGCGACCACGCCAACGATGATGAGTGCAACACCGCCGAAGCCGATGCCGGAGCGCTGCTTCGGGAGCTTCTTCTGCGCCGACTTGGCCTTCTTCTGTGCCTGCTTCACGATCTTCTGCACACGGGGATCCTTCACGGAATCCATCGCGCCGAGCACCGTACCGGCGGTCGAAACCAGGCTCGGGATGACGTCAGAAACAATGCGATCCTTCGTCGCGGACGCAGCAGAGGACGCCGCAGACATGCCCGTAGCGACCGCCGGTCGAACGCCGTTGTCGATCGCGTTCTGCACCCGCGGGGCGATGTCACGGCGGGCGACGTCAGCAGCGTTCGCACGCGCCTCCGCAAGGATCGCATTGGCATGCTCAAGCACCTGACGCTGCTCACCGATGAGCGAAGCGGTCTGGCCCTTGAGCTTCTTGAGCTGCTTCCGGCGCTTGCGGGACAGTTCGATCGTCGACATCTGGATCCTCCATGAACGGGCGAAGTGCACCCATACTGCCACCACGCTCCCTGACAGGTCACGGAGGGAGCACTGGAAGGCGGATGAGAGGGTCAGACGGCCATGCGAGAATGCACGCATGGCTTTGCACACTGCTGTTGCGACTATCCACACCAACCACGGCGACATCCGAGTGAACCTGTTCGGGAACCACGCGCCGAAGACCGTCGCCAACTTCGTCGGACTCGCAACGGGCACGCAGGAGTGGACCCACCCCGGAACCGGCAAGGTCACCACCGATCCCCTGTACGACGGGGTCGTCTTCCACCGCATCATCAAAGACTTCATGATTCAGGGCGGGGACCCGCTCGGGCAGGGCATCGGCGGCCCCGGGTACCGGTTCGATGACGAGATCCACCCCGAACTGACCTTCCAGAAGCCGTACCTGCTCGCCATGGCGAACGCGGGCATCCAGGGTGGCAAGGGAACGAACGGCTCCCAGTTCTTCATCACGACCGTCGCGACCCCGTGGCTGCAGGGCAAGCACACCATCTTCGGCGAGGTTGCCGACGACGAGTCACGCAAGGTGGTCGACGCGATCGAGGGCGTCGCAACCGACGGTCGCGACAAGCCGCTCGATGACGTGGTCATCACGAGCATCGACGTCGAATAGCCGGCGACCGTCTCCTTGAGCGATCCGGCGCGGAATCCCGCGAACTACTGCTACCGGCACCCCAACCGGCAGAGTTTCGTTCTCTGCCAGCGGTGCGGGCGGACCATCTGCCCCGAGTGCCAGACACCCGCGGCCGTCGGCGTGCACTGCCCCGAATGCGTGCGCGAACAGCGGGCGCAGTTCCAGCAGAATCGACGCGCAGTCGGTCCGAGTGGATTCACGATCGCCCGCCGACGCTTCTCCATGCTCGGGACGCCCGCCACGTTCGTCATCGTCGCGATCACTGTCCTCGTGTGGTTCGCGCAGCTCGCGACAGGCGGCGTGAACGGGCCGGTCACCGCCGCACTGCTCTTCAACCCATCGCTCGTCGCAGCCGAGCCGTGGCGTCTCGTCACGACGATGCTCGTGCACGGAGGCATCCTCCACATCGGGTTCAACATGTGGGCTGTGTGGATCTTCGGACAGATCCTCGAGCGGATGCTTGGATCGTGGCGGTTCGTCGCGCTCTACGTGATCAGCGGCATCGTCGGCTCGATGGCAGTCACGCTGATCGCACCGCAGACAAGTGTCATCGGTGCCTCGGGTGCGATCTTCGGTCTCTTCGCGTGCTTCTTCGTTTTGCAGCACAGCCTCGGCGGCAATGCCGTCCAAATCCTCGTCGTGATCGCCCTCAACCTCGTCATCGGGTTCATCGTGCCGGGGATCGCATGGCAGGCACACGTCGGCGGCATCGTCGGCGGATTCCTCACCGGCTTCATCTTCGCCAGGACGCGAGCCCTCCGGCGTCGCAACCTGCAGATCGCGCTGCTGATCGCGGAAGCGATCGCCGCCGTCGTGGTGTCCTACGTGGGCTATTCGCTCTACTACTGACGGTTATCCACACCGGTTTCCACAGTGGGGATAATCACACCGTTGTAACTCGCCGGAAGCGGCAGCGTGGGGGAGCGCTCACGGCACAGCGAACGAGCCAGTGTGAGAACCGTCGGGGCCGACCATCGTCGTGAGGCGATCCGCTGCAACAGACTCGCAGCCGCGGGGGAACGCTGGTTCAGTGCCAGCGGGTCGTCATCAGGAACCCGACGAACATGATCCCGAAGCCCACGAGGATGTTCCACGATGCGAGCGCCGGCACCGGGAGTGAACCCTGCGAGACGTAGAAGACGATCACCCACGCGAGTCCGACGAGCATGAACCCGAACATCACCGGCTTGAACCAGGGCGCGTTGCCTCGATCTGCTGCCGAGTCGACTGCTTCGGCGCGGGCGTTGCGAACGGGGCGGGTGCGGTTCTTGTCCTTCGCCATGGCCGGTATTCTAGCGGCTACTGATCGCGCGCCGGCGAACGCACCATTGTCCTCCGACGCACCATCGGAAAGCCATGCACCATCAACAGAGAGCGGGTGACCGCTGTGGCGACCATTCTCGTCATCGACAACTACGACAGCTTCGTCTACACGCTCGACGGGTATCTGCAGCAGCTCGGCGCGCAGACAGAGGTGGTGCGCAACGACGCGTTCGACGCCTCCGATGCCGCCGATCGCATCGCGGCGTACGACGCGGTGCTCCTCTCCCCCGGTCCGGGAACGCCTGCTGCTGCGGGGGTGTCGGTCCCAATCGTGCATGCTGCGATTGCGCAGTACAAGCCGCTCCTCGGCGTCTGTCTCGGCCATCAGGCGATCGCTGAAGCGCTCGGAGCGACCGTCACGCACGCCGAAGAGCTCATGCACGGAAAGACGTCACTCGTCATTCACAACGGCAGCACGCTCTTCGCGGGTGTTCCGGATCCGTTCACGGCGACCCGCTATCACTCGCTCGCCATCGTCGACGGCACGGTTCCCGACGACCTCACCGTCTCTGCGCGAACAGAGGGCGGCGTCATCATGGGCGTCGAGCACGTGTCGGCGCCGGTCTTCGGCGTGCAGTTCCACCCGGAGTCCGTGCTGACCGAGGGGGGCTATCAGATGATCGGCAACTGGCTCGAGGTCGTCGGCGTGCACGGTGCGGCGGAGCACGCATCGCGCCTCAATCCGCTCATCACGACGACGAACTGAACCCGGCTGACCAGCCGTCAGTGGGATGGCGTCGCCGATGGGCTCGATGTCGGCCCGCTCGTCGCAGAGGCGCTCGGCGATGGTGCTGGCTGGTTCGACGCTGCACAGTACGTCAGCGTGACCGACGTGCCCTGCTGGACATCGCCCGGCGGGACACTCTGCTGGACGACGATGTTGCCCGTGCACGTGTAGGTGGGTGACGGAACCACCGTCAGCCCGAGGTTCGCGACCGTCGAGTTCGCGGTCGAGAACGGCTGCTGCAGAACGGACGGCAATTGCACCAGCCCATTCGACACCGAGAGGTTCACGATGCTGCCCTTGTTGACCGTGCTCCCGGACGCCGGATCGGTGCTGATCACCGTGCCGGCCGGAACGTTCGTGGAGTAGGTCGTGTTGACCGCGCCGATCTGCAGCCCGAGCGCGGTCAGCGTGGATTGCGCCGCTGCCTGTGTCTGATTCGAGACGTCGGGGATCGTGACCTGCGCCGGCCCCTGGGATACGAGGACGCGGATCTGCTGCTGCGCCGCGACCCCGGTGCCCTTCCCCGGGTCCGTTCCGATGATGCGCCCCTTGGGAACCGTCTGCGAATTCTCGCCGACCTCGACGGGAACGAGATGGGCGCGCTCGAGCGACTTCGCTCCGGTGGAGTAGGTCTCGCCCGCGACGTTCGGAACACTGATCGCACTGCTCGTCGGCGGCGCCGGCTGCAGATTGACGACCCAGATGATCACGCCGACGATCACCGCGAGTGTCAGCAAGATCCCAACCCAGATCCACGCAACAGGAGGCCGCGACTGCGTCCGCTGCGGCCGGTCACCCTGCGTGCTCTCCAGCTCCCGGAAGGCGACATCCGGATTGCTCGTGGTGCGTGGATTCACGCCGAACAGGACGTTCGATGCGCCGCCGTCGGTAGGAAGGCGACGAGTGGCTGGGATGTGGCCTGCGGCGGCCTCCTGAAGATCTCGCCGGAACTCGCTCGCGTTCTGGAAGCGGACGTTTCGGTCCTTCGCGAGCGCGTGCAGCGTGACCGCATCGAGCGCCGGCGAGACGGCCGGGTTGATCATCGAGGGCGCAAGCGGCTGCTCACTCACGTGCTGGTACGCAACCGCGACCGGCGAATCGCCGATGAACGGGGGGCGGCCGGTGAGGAGCTCGAACAGGACGACGCCGGTCGAGTACAGGTCGGTGCGGGCGTCGACCGTTTCCCCGCGCGCCTGCTCGGGCGAGAAGTAGGCGGCAGTCCCGAGGATCGACGTGGTCTGCGCGACGGTTGCAGATGTGTCGGTGATCGCGCGCGCGATGCCGAAGTCCATGACCTTGACCTGGCCCGCCGGTGTCATCATGACGTTCGCCGGCTTGATGTCGCGGTGGATCACGCCGGCGCGATGCGAGTACTCGAGCGCGGTGAGGATGCCCTCGGCGATTCGGATGGCCTCCGGCGGGCTGACCGGACCGTCGGTCAGGATGTCGCTGAGCGGGCGTCCCTCGACGAACTCCATGACGATGAACGGAACCTGCACAGTTGCGCCGGACGGTTCGACGACGTCTTCCTCACCGGCGTCGTACACGCGGACGATCGTGGGGTGCGCCATGCGGGCGGCAGCCTGCGCCTCCTGACGGAAGCGGGTACGGAACGCCGGGTCATCGGCGAGACTCGGCTTCAGCAACTTGATCGCGACGCGACGCCCGAGCTTGGTGTCGAAGCCCTCGTGCACCGTCGCCATACCGCCCCGACCGATCACTGCACCGATCTCATAGCGGTTCGCGAGAAGGGTGATCCCCGCGGTGACGCCTTCTGCCAACGTACTCCTCCGTCGTCCCTCGGGTGTCAGTGTACGGCAGGCTTTCCTGGCCGGACCCTGGCGGCGACCGCTCCGAACAGACCGTTGACGAACCGATATGCAGCGGTTGTGAACCGCGGATCGCGCGCCCGGAACGGGGCCGACGGGTCAGCCGTTGGCCGACGGGAGCCCGCTCGGCACGCCGAGCCCCGCGGTCGGCGCTCCCGAACTCGACGTGCTGCTCGATGGTGACGGCTGCGTCCACGTGGCGTTCGCAGGGTTCGAGTTCGCCGACTGAACGGACCCACAGGTCACCTTGTACACGAAGGAGGTGGGCTGGCCCGGCTGCGTCGCTTTCACGGTCATGCTCGTGTTCGATGTGCTGCCCGTCGACTGGGCGTTCGTGTCGGTGCCGTTCGAGATGGACCAGGTGTAGGTGCCCGTGAACGAGTAGCCGGCGGGGCACTGCGTGTATGCGGGCCACGAGACGGTGAACGTGCCGGTTGCCTGGTCGACCGCCGATGCGGTCGGCGTAGTCGGCGTCGGGGGCGTGGGCTGCGCCGTGTAGTACTGGAGCGTCACCGTGGAGCCGTACGGCAGGTTGCCGGTCGGCGTGATCGACTCGACCGTGTTCACCTTCGTCTGATCCGACGTCGTATCGCCAGCAGCCGTCTTGACCGTGAATCCGAGGTTCTGCAGCTGCGCCTGCGCCTGATTGAGCGGCTTCCCGACGTAGTCGCTGCTGTTCACCTGGACCCGTGACGGTGTCGTCGCGGTCTGCGACGGAGTCTGACTCGGGGTCTGCGAGGGCGTCGACGACGGCGACGACGGAGCGGAGGCGGACGTGGTCGGCGCCGGAGTGCCGGGTCGGTTGGCGAACGCGAGGAGCCCGACGATGATTGCGGCGATCACCAGTGCGGCGAGAAGCGCCCAGATCCACCAGCGCGAGCGTCTGCGGTCCTCGTCATCGAGCGGCCGGTCGTCGATGATCGCCGGGGGCACCGGGTTCGGCTGCATTACGGTCGGAGCCCCGATGATGCTCGTCGCCGCGTCATCGGCTGCAGCCGCCGCCGGTGGGTTGAACAGCACCGTCCCAGCAGCGGCCGCGAGGGCGGGCACGGCGACGGTTGCTGCAGCGACATCGCCCCGACGCAACGCCTGGGCGGCGCGCGCGAGATTGGCAGCGGTCGCCGGACGCTCCGCCGGCTTCTTCGCGATGCACGCCATGACGAGATCCCGGACCGGCTCCGGGATGGAGTTCGGCAACGCCGGCGCCTGCTCGTTGATGTGGGCCATCGCAATGGCGACCTGCGACTCGCCAGTGAAGGGGCGCCTCCCGGCCAGGCATTCGTAGGCGACGATGCCGAGGGAGTAGATGTCGGTCGATGGCGACGCCGGGTGTCCGGACGCCTGCTCAGGCGACAGGTATTGCACGGTCCCCATGACCTGGCCGGTCGCGGTGAGGGGAACCTGATCGGCGATGCGCGCGATTCCGAAGTCGGTGATCTTCACACGGCCGTCGGGGGTGATGAGGAGATTGCCGGGCTTGATATCGCGGTGCACGAGCCCGACCGCGTGGGCGGCCTGCAGCGCGTTCGCCGTTTGGGCGACGATGTCGAGCACCTTGTCGACCGGGAGGGTGTGCTCCCGTTCGAGCAGCGTGGAGAGCGCCTCGCCTGGAACGAGCTCCATGACGAGGTAGGCGCTGCCGTCTTCCTCGCCGTAGTCGAAGACGTTGGCAATTCCCTCGTGGTTGACGAGTGCGGCGTGGCGCGCCTCAGCGCGGAACCGCTCGAGGAAACCCGGGTCGCCGAGGTACTCGTCCTTGAGGATCTTGAGGGCGACGGTTCGGCCGATGACGAGGTCGGTCGCCTGCCACACCTCGCCCATGCCGCCGATGGCGACGCGAGAGGAGAGCTGGTACCGCCCACCGAAGGTGAGTCCGCTGGTGGGTCTCATTGATTCAGCACCGCCTCCATGACTTGCTTCGCGATCGGGGCCGCGACTGTGTTCCCATACCCGGACTCGCCGAGCCCGCCCCCGTTGCCGACGACGACCGCCACCGCGACCTTCGGGTTGTTCGCGGGTGCGAAGCCGGTGAACCAGAGCGTGTACGGCTGACCCGGGCCGTTCTGAGCGGTCCCGGTCTTGCCGGCGACATCGACCCCGTTGATTCTCGCATTGGTCCCGGTCCCGCTGGTGACGACCGTCTCCATTGCTTTCGTCAGCGCAGCCGCGTTCGCCGAGGAGATCGGGTCGCTGTACACCTTCGGCGTGAACGGGCGAATGACCTTGAGGTCACTCGTCGTGATCGTGTCGATCAGGGTCGGTTGCATGACTTTCCCGCCATTGGCGATGCCCGCCGTGGTCATCGCGATCTGCAGCGGCGAGACACGGTCGTTCGCCTGCCCGAACGCGCTGAGCATGAGCTGCGCTGTGCTGTCCGGCTGCGGGTACTGGCTTGCCGTCGAAGACTGCGGAATGTCGATCGAGCTGCCATAGCCGTACTTGTCGGCCATCGCTTTGATCTTCGCGTATCCGACCTTCTCGCCGAGTTCGGCGAACGGGATGTTGCACGAGTTCTGCAGTGCGAGCGCGATGGTCACGGTCGATCCGCCCCCGCACGCGCCGCCCTCGGCATTGTTGATGAACGTGGACGTGCCAGGGAGCTGCAGGGTCGATGGGTTCGGGAGCGTGGAGTCGAGGTTCCAGTCCCCGCTCTCGAACGCAGCGGAGGCGACGATGAGTTTGAACACGGAACCCGGCACATACAGGTCGCCGCCGATAGCCCGGTTCTGCAACGGCGCGGACGGGTCCGTATTGAGCTGCTTGTAGGCCGCGAGCACGCTCTGGATGTTGTGCGACGCGAGCTGGTTCGGGTCGAACGAGGGCTTCGACACCATCGCGAGGATCTTCCCGGTGCTCGGCTCGATCGCGACGACGGCGCCGGTCTGGTTCCCGAGCGCATTCCACGCGGCCTGCTGGACCTTCGCATTGATGGTCGTGTTGATGTTCCCGCCCTGGACGTCTTGGCCCGTCAGGATCGAGTTGATGTTCTGGAAGAAGCTGTCGTCGCTTGTGCCGGACAGTTCCTGGTTCTCGGCGTGCTCGATGCCCGTGCTGCCCTGGCCGAGCGTGAAGTAGCCGGTCACCGGCGCGTAGAGCGGCCCGTTCGAGTAGGTGCGCTGGTACTTGTACTGATCGTTGGACGGCACGGACTCGGCGATGGGATTGCCGTCCACAAGGATCGCGCCGCGCTTCGTGGAGTAGCTCGCCAGGATGGACCTCGAATTGCGGGGGTCCGCGCGCAACGAGGGCGCAGCGAAGAACTGGATGCTCGTCGTCGATACGAAGAGCGCCACGAACATCAGCAGGACCACTGCGGAGATGGAGCGGATTTGTCGTTTCATGCGGCGGTCACCGTCCTATCCTGATCTCGGGCTGTGCGGGTCGAAGCTCGGGCTCCGCGGCTTGCTGCACCCGCTGTTCGGCGGGAATGGCATCCGTCAGCCGCATGAGCATCGCCGCGATGATCCAGTTCGCGACGAGCGACGAACCACCGGCCGCCATAAAGGGCGTGGTCAATCCGGTCTCGGGGATGACGCGTGTGATGCCGCCGACAACCACGAAGACCTGCAAGGCGACAACGAATCCGAGTCCGACGCCGAGCAGCTTGCCGAAGTCGTCTTGGATGGCATACCCGACCCGGAAGCCGCGCGAAACGAACAGCAGGAAGAGCGCCAGGATCGCGAACAGACCGACGAGGCCGAGCTCCTCGCCGAGTGCGGAGATGATGTAGTCGCTCTGGGCGACCGGCGTGAGATACGGGCGGCCCTGTCCGAGTCCGGTTCCCGTCAGGCCTCCGTTCGCGAATCCGAAGAGACCGGTGACGAGCTGATAGCTGCTGTCGTACGGCTTGTTGTAAACGGCGTTGTTGAACGGTTCCAGCCATTGCTGGAAGCGGCCGTGCACGTACGACAGTGCGGAGGAGGCCGCGATCGCGCCACCGATGAAGAGCACAAGTCCGATGAGCACCCAACCGAGGCGAGCGGTCGCCACGTAGATCATCACCAGGAACAGACCGAAGTACAGCAGTGAGGTGCCGAGGTCATGCTGGAACACGAGCACGCTCATGGCAGCGCCCCACACGATGAGGATCGGACCGAGGTCGCGAGCGCGTGGGAACCGAATGCCGAGGATCTTCGGGCCGACGATCGACAGGCTGTCCCGCGCCGTCACGAGATATCCCGCGAAGAACAGGGCGAGCGTGATCTTCGCGAGTTCCCCGGGCTGGAACGAGAAGGATCCGACGTGGATCCAGACGCGTGCGCCGGAAATGTCCTCGCCGATGCCGGGCAGCATAGGAAGCAGGAGGAGCAGCATGCTGATCAACATGAAGATGTAGCGGTACCGCTGCAGGAACCGATGGTTGCGCACCAGGAACAGCACGATGATCGCAAGCACCATCGCGAGCAGCGTCCAGACGATCTGCTTCACGCCCACGGCGTTCCAGCCGGTGACGTTGTTGTGGATGTCGATCCGGTAGATCTCTGCGATCCCGAGCCCGTTCAGTGCGACCGCGATCGGCAGGAGGAACGGGTCCGCGTTCCGGGCCACGATGCGGAGCACCACGTGCATGACGAGGGCGAGGACGAGGATCAGCGATCCGACCCAGAGCACCGATGTGTCGAACAGTGTTCCGCGGGTTCCGAGTTCGACGAGCACCATGGCGCCCGCAGCGATCCCCGATGCGAGGACGAGGAGCACGAGCTCGAGGTTGCGAGCGCGCGCCGGCTGCCGGAGCCGAATGGTGATGGCCTGGGTGAAGGATTGGCGAGACGAATCAGTCACGTGGGGTCGCCTCCTGCCCGGGTGCGGGCGCGGCGGCGGCGCTGACGGTCGCGGTCGGCGTGATGGACGGCACGGCGGACGGGCTCGGCGACGCAGTGGGCCGCGGCGTCACGGGAGGCTGATCACGGCCCGTCTGCTCCGCTTTCCGGAGGCGCGCCACGATTTCACGAGCGTCTTCGAGCGTCGCCGCGTTGATCGTCTGCTTCACGCTCTGCTTCGTGTAGGCGGGGAGCTTGGCGACCTCGACGTCGGTGTCCTCGTAGACGTGCGAGAGCGTCAGGGGACCGATCCCTTCCTGCACTCCCTTATAAATGGCGACCTGACCGCGGTCGTCGCCGACGTAGTACAGCGTCTGCGTCCAGCGATAGCCGAAGAGCACAGCGGCTGCGATCGCGATGATCGCGGCGACGACCGCGATGGTCCAGGTGACGCGGCGTCGGAGGCGTCGCCGCCGGTCCTCGGCGATGAGCTCGGCGAAGTACTGGTCGGACTCCGGTTCGAAGTGGGAGTCTTCCGGAGCGGTGGTGACCTTGAGCGGGTGCAGCAGGATTGTCGGGAGGCGGATCGGCTTGCGTCCGGTGGATGCCTCGAATGTCAGCGGCGCGGCAGCGGACCCGACGGTTGTCGCGGCGTCGTCGACCTCCTCCGGCTCATGCACGGGGACGTCCATCACGACCACCGTCACGTTGTCCGGTGCGCCATGGTCGAGGGTCTCTTTGACGAGCCGCTGCGTGACCTGGTTCGCGTCCATGTCGGACGCGAGGGCATGCCGGATCCGCTCCTCGGCCAGATATGAGGAGAGTCCGTCGGAGCAGAGCAGCCACCGGTCGCCGGGTTGGAGATCCATGACCGTGGTATCGACCTCGGGCGCGGCATCGACATCCCCGAGCACCCGCATGAGCACGGAGCGTCGCGGATGGACGGCAGCTTCTTCCGGCGTGATGCGGCCGCTGTCGACGAGTCGCTGCACGAATGTGTGATCGTTCGTGATCTGGGTCAGCTCGCCGTCACGGTATCGGTAGATCCGGGAGTCGCCGATGTGCGCGATCGCGATCTCGTCCCCGACGCGGATCATGGCGCTCACCGTTGTCCCCATGCCGGTGAGCTCATGATGCTCGAACACAGTCTCGGTGATGAGCTGGTTCGCCGCGATCAGCGCGGTCTGGAGCGCGAACTCGGCGTCGTGGGCTGACGGGAAGTCACGGTCGACCTCGCGGATGCGGCGGATGGCGATGGCTGAGGCGACGTCGCCGCCGGCGTGCCCGCCCATGCCGTCCGCGACCGCGAACAGGTGGGCTCCGGCGTATCCGGAGTCCTGGTTGTTCGCGCGGATACGCCCCACATGGGAGACCGCGGCGCTCAGGGTACGGGCGACCATCCGGTCCTACCGCCGCAGCTCGAACGTGGTCGTTCCGATGGTGATCGGGGCGCGCTCCGGCACCGGCAGGGGTGCGGTGACGCGCTGACCGTTCAGGAACGTACCGTTCGTGGAGTCGAGGTCGGTGATGATCCATCCGTCAGGGCGGAGCTCGAGGCGAGCGTGGTGCGTTGAGGTGTAGTCGTCGCGAATGACGACGTTGCTTTCGCTGGACCGCCCGATCGTGATCGGACCGCTGCCCAGCGGCATCTCCATGCCTTCGCGTGCGCCTTCCGTGATGACGAGCCGCGTCGGGATCGATGCGGACGGCGTTGCGGCGCCGCCGGATCCGGCGGGTCCGCCGGAGAGGATCGCTTCGGTGAAGGCGCTTGGAGATGCGCCGGCCGCCCGCGCACTTGCCGCACCGGCAGGGACCGGCGGTGTGGTCGGCGTCTGTGGCACGTTCTGCTTGTCTGCAGGGATCGTTCGGGTGCGCTGGCCGAAGAAGTCGCTCCGCAACGCGAAGACGATGGCGAACACGAAGAGCCACAGCACCGCGAGGAACACGAACCGAAGGACAAGGAGCGTCAGGGTGCTGGTCACCGAGCGCCTCCTTCGTTCTCCGGGATCACGCGGAACACCATACGGGTGCGCCCGACTTCCAGGGTGGAATCCGGCTCAACGATCGCCTGCTGGAAGCGGTCGCCGTTCAGTTTCGAACCGTTCGTCGAGCCGAGATCGGTGGCCTGGGCATGCTTGCCGTCCCACAGCACTTCGAGATGCTTGCGGCTGGCACCCGTGTCCGCGACAGTGATGTCCGCCTCGGACCCACGGCCGATGACGGTGCGGCCGACCTTAAGGTGGTGCCGCTGAGAGCCGATATCGAGCACGGCGACCCACGGGACATCTCGCTGCACCGTGGAGACGTCGACCTGGAGGATGCCGGTCGACAGCGTGCCGTCCTGCAGGAGACGGATTGTCAGCGGACCGGAGAACGAGTAGTTCTGCGCGACTGCGTGCTGCTGCACCAGTTGGGTGAGCTCATCGATGAGCGGCTGCCCGAGCTCGTCCATCCGCGTGAAGTCCGGCGGCGACAGCCGGACGACGAACTCGTTCGGCACGAGGATGCGCTCGCGCGACACAATTGCCGCATGCGTGTCGAGTTCGCGCCGTAAGGCGCTCGAGATCTCGATCGGCTGCACGCCCGAGCGGAACGTCTTTGCGAACGCGCCATTGACAGCGCGCTCGAGCTTGCGCTCGAAGCTGTCAAGTAGGCCCATGAGTCTCCCGCGTTCTCGGTCGTAACCCCTGCATGGTAGTGGTTGACCATCCGCTCCGGCTGCACGCGGCAAGCGACGCTGCCCTGACATGGTAGTGTTTCCGGCGCTGGCGCGAGTGGCGGAATTGGTAGACGCGCACGGTTCAGGTCCGTGTGCCCGTGAGGGCGTGGGGGTTCAAGTCCCCCCTCGCGCACCCAGCAGGTGCTCCGGTTGACTGGACAATTCTGTTCCGGTTACTGGGGCACCGTTCGTTGCGATCTCCCTTCGCGCGTCACGAAGCGATCGGACAGATCAATGAGCGTTCTCTCCTGGCAACGGTTCAACATCGGTCTCCGCCTCATCCTCTGCGGCGGCCCCGTGCTGGTGTGCATGTTCTCTATCGCCGGGTTCCCGAACGCGAGCGGCTGGTGGATGCTCGGCATCGGCGCCGCGCTCATCGTGCTGATGCTCGTCGCGCCGGCGGTCGCAATCATCGCGACCCGCACCACGGTGTGGCTCATCGCGGTGCCATTCTGGGCGGTTCGCGTCAAGAAGGTGGAGATTGCATCCGTCACCAGCGTCGACGTCCGGCCGCTGGAGGACTTCGGCGGATGGGGGATCAAGGGCGGCAGTCGTCGGAAGGGTCTGCTCCTCGCAGCCAGCGGCCAGCGAGCCGTCCAGATCACCCGTATGAACGGACAGGTCTTCCTCGCCACCTCCGACGACGCGGAGCGCGCCGTCAGCGCCATGGGTGTTGCTGCCGTCACGCGATAACAAGTGCCGAGGCCGCAGTTCGGGCGAACTGCGGCCTCACGCGTTTCCTCCGGTTCACGCCGATCTACTTTCGGCTGAGCTCCGCCAGGCGCGCCCGATACTCCTCGGTGTCGATATCGCCTCGCGCGAATCGGTCCGCGAGGACGGCGCGGGCGTCGCTCCGCGCCCGCCATCCTCCGCGGCGAAGCGTCACGAACAGGACGACGACCGCGGCCCAGAACAGGATGAAGAAGATCGGGAACACGATGAATCCGACCGGCGGTCCGGCGTGCCACCCGGCCCATCCGGAGACGGCAGGCGCGCTGGCTGCGGCGGCGAGAAGAGCGGACATGATGACCTCCTGAGTCATTCGAGGTGCCGCGATTGCGACCTCCCAAGCGTCCGATCTGGAGGCCCTCCCCGCGTCCGCCAGGCGACCGCACTTCCGCCTCCCCCTCCGGGCGTATGTCCGGCTTCCCCTGCACGGTGGATACGCCAGCCGATGTACTCCACACCTCATCCGCGTGACCGGCGACGATTGCGGCCGTCCCGCCTACGCTCGTTTCATGTCCGCCGAATTCGCTACCGACGCTCGACGTCGTCGGCGACGCTTCGCGCGGTACGGGCGGATCATTCCCATCGCCGTCGTGCAGCTGTTCGGCACGGTTGCGGCGTCGGGAACCTTCGGAGCTCGAGCGGGCCACGGGGGTCCGCCGTTCCACGCACCAAGCACGTTCGCGGTAGTGCACCCGGGGGCACTGAGTGGGCTTGCGATCGTCCTCCTGCTCGGGAGCATCGCGGTCCTTCCGTGGCGGTGGCGATGGCCTGTGGCTGTTCTCGGCACGGTCGCGGCATGCACCGTCGCATTCGCATTCGTCGCTCCGGCGCGCGGACCGTACGTCGCGGCGCTCACCATGGCGCTCACGAACGCGGTTCTGCTGGGCCATCGAGTACCGGCGCTTCTGGTCGCGGCTGTCTCGTTCCTCGTGTTGCCGTGGGCGGATTATTTGACTGGGCGAACGCCGGCGCTTCCCTGGTCGGCGATGACACTGACGTCCGCCTGGCTCATCGCGACATTGGCGATCGCGGAGCTCGCGCGCGTCCGCATTGCCCGGTCGGCTGACGCCAGAGCGGCGCGCGCCGCGGAGGCCCGGCGCCGAGCGGACGACGAGCGGGTGCGTATTGCGCGGGAACTGCACGATTCGGTGGCCCACAACATGTCGCTCATCAATCTGCAGTCAGGGGTCGCGTTGCATCTCGGCCGTGAGTTGCCCGAGCAGACGCGCGCCGCCCTCACCGCGATCCACGACGCAAGCGCATCGGCGCTCACGGAGCTGCGCGCGATCCTCGGCGTGCTCCGCTCCGCCGATGGAACCAATCCCGCCGCGAGGGCTCCTGGCCCGAGCCTGCGGCAGCTCCCCGACCTCGTTGACCGCGCGCGGGCCGCCGGACTCGACGTCTCGCTGACGATCAGCGGCGCGCCCGAGCGTGTCGGCGGCATTACCGACGCGTCCACATACCGCATCGCGCAGGAGGCTGTCACCAACGTCATGAAGCACGCCCCCCGCCATCACGCAATCGTCACCGTCAGCGTCGGTACGGACATCGTCGACCTGACGGTCAGCGACGAACCTGGCGCCTCCGCCGAAGGCCGTACAGCTGCGAGCATCGGCTCGAGTGGCAACGGCATCATCGGCATGCGTGAGCGCGCAGCGGCCGTCGGCGGAACACTCACCGCTGGTCCCACACCCAGCGGCGGCTGGACCGTTCAGGCCCGATTGCCGATCGTGACCAGCAACTCCGACAGCCAAGAACCAGAGGAGCAGCGATGACCCATCAGTCACCCACGGGAGGTCTCGAGTTCGCCGCACCTGCTGCGGCAACGGACTCGGGCGCCATCCGCGTGCTGCTTGCCGATGACCAGTCGCTGATCCGCGCCGGACTCCGAGCGCTCATCTCCGCGGAACCGGGAATGGAGGTCGTCGCCGAGGCCGGCAACGGCGACGCCGCCGTCCGGATCGCGTCCGAAGCGCACCCCGACGTCATCCTCATGGACATTCGCATGCCAGGGGTGGACGGGCTCGAGGCGACACGACGAATCGGAGCCGACCCGCGCCTCCAGACCGTCCACGTCATCATCCTCACGACGTTCGAAGAAGACGACTACGTGTTCGAAGCGATCCGCGGGGGCGCGGCGGGCTTCCTCGTCAAAGACACCGAGCCTGCCGAGCTCCTTCGCGCGATCCGCACGGTCGTCGCCGGCGAATCGCTGCTCTCGCCGGGCGCGACGCGGTCGCTGGTCGAAGCGTTCGCCGCACACTCCAAACCATCGGCGATGTCGCCTGCCCTCGACGCCCTGACGGAACGTGAACGACAGGTCGTCGCCCTCGTTGCCGCCGGACGCACGAACCAAGAGATCGCCACAGACCTCTTCATCAGCCCCGCCACCACGAAGACCCACGTCAGCCGCGCAATGATCAAACTCGGAGCTCGCGACCGAGCCCAGCTCGTCGTCTTCGCCTATGAGTCAGGACTCGTCCGGCCAGGATGGACGCCGTAACCCCCCATGCAAGGAGCATTGTGACCGAACTCGCCCTGACCGACACCGTTGCTCTCGTCACCGCGGCCTCCCGCGGAATCGGACGAGCGAGCGCGCTCGACCTGGCGCGCAACGGCGCCGACATCGCGCTTGGCGTCCGCGACGTGATCGGCGCGCACGAGCTGATCGCGGAGATCGAAGCGCTCGGTCGCCGCGCGATCGCCGTCCCGATGGATGTCACCGACCTCGCCGAATCCCGCAGGGCCATCGATGCCGTCATCGCCGAACTCGGCACGATCGACATTCTCGTGAACAACGCCGGCGGCAGCATCGTCGAACCAGCGTTCGATGTCACCGAGGACCACTTCGAGTCGGTCTGGTCCCTGACGACGCGGTCCACGTTCTTCATCTCCCAGCATGCCGGGCGCCACATGCGTGACAACGGCGGCGGCGCCATCGTCAACATCGCCTCACAGGCCGGTCTCGTCGCGCTCCCGGGCGAATCCGCCTACTGCACGAGCAAGGCGGCCGTGCTGCACATGACCAAGTGCCTCGCCATCGAGTGGGGCCAGTACGGCATTCGGGTGAATGCCGTCGCCCCCACGTTCATCGAGACCGACGGCACCGCCCCCGCGCTATCCGACCCTGACTTCCGCGCTGACACCGTCGAACGCATCGCAGCACTGCACCGGATCGGGTCACCCGACGAAGTCGCCGCGGCAGTCACGTTCCTCGCTGGGCCTGGTGCATCGCTCATCACTGGCACCACCCTGACCATCGACGGAGGCTGGACTGCACGGTGAGCGGCGCTGCACCGGCTCCGCGCCGTAGGCTCGGGCGATGACGAGCGGCGCGGACTGGATCAACTTCAGCGGCAGTGTCGTTGTCCCCGTCCTGCTCGCGATCGTCGGCTGGACCCTGACCTACCGGTACCGCCGCGCATCGACGCTCGCCGATATCCAGACCGCGGCAACCGCGCTCGCAGCGCTCCCACGCACCGGCTACGAGGACACCGTCACCGCGCTCACCGACCGGATCCGCCACGACACCGCGCTCCTCAATCGACGGAACCAGCCGTTCCGGCTCTGGCCGCTCGTCACCTCAGTCGCGCTGATCCTCGTGATCCTCGTGCTGGGCTTCGTGCTCACCCTTGCCGGCGTCATCACGTTCAACGGCAACCTCACCGCACTCCGCATCACCGGATTCGCAGTCGGCCTGTTCATCACGATCGCGCTCGTCATCGTCGTGGAGCTCCTCCCGCAGCGAACCATCCAGCAGGAACGAAGCCCCGAGCAGGAACGAAGCCCCGAGCGATGAGTGAGACCGAGCGCATCTTTGACGCGCACGTCCACATCATCGACCCGCGCTTCCCGCTCGTCCCGAACGACGGATTCCTTCCCGAGCCCTTCACCGTCGACGACTACCGCCGCCGCACGAGCGGCCTCGCCATCGCTGGTGGCGCAGTCGTCTCCGGATCATTCCAAGGCGTCGAACAGGGCTATCTGCGAGCCGCGCTCGCCGCCCTCGGCCCGAACTGGGTCGGCGTCACCCAGCTCCCCGCCGATACAGACGACCGGACACTCCGGGAACTCCACGCTGCCGGGATCCGCGCCATCCGGTTCAACATTCGCCGCGGAGGATCCGCCGGGCTCGACGAACTCGACGGGTTCGCCCGACGGGTGTTCGACCTCGTCGGCTGGCACACCGAGCTCTACATCGACGCACGCCAACTCGACGCACCCTTGACCAAGCGGATCGCCGCGCTGCCTGCCGTGAGCATCGACCACCTCGGCCTCCACGCCGACGGTCTGCCGCGCCTCCTCGAGCTCGTCGAACAGGGCGTGATGGTGAAAGCGACCGGATTCGGGCGAGTCGAGCTCGACCCTGTCGAGGCAATGCAGCGGATCGTCGACATCAACCCACAAGTGCTCATGGTCGGCACCGATCTGCCCTCCACGCGAGCCCGACGCCCCTTCGAGGACGCCGACATCGACATCATCCGACGTGCGGTTCCCGCAGCGATGCTGTCTGCCGTGCTCTGGGACAACGCAGCGCGCCGATATCTGCGCTGACCTCGGATATCTGCGCTGACCTCCGGATATTTTCGCTGACCGCCGGCTACCTGCGCTGGCCTCCGAAGCCTTCTTGACTTCAAGCGCTTGAGGTCTGTTCTGATAGCGACATGACCACGTTGACCATCCAGGACGTGTCGCGACGTAGCGGGCTCAGCGAGCCCACCCTCCGGTATTACGAAGACGTCGGACTCATCCGCGCAATTCCCCGCGACGAGCGGAGCGGGCATCGGCGCTACGCCGAGTCCGACCTCGACGACCTGCAGGTCCTCGCATGCCTCCGCGCCATGGGCGTCGGCATCGAAGACATGCGCACCTACCAGGCGAACCGTGTGATCGGAAACGCTGCTGCCGACGAGCAACGGGACATCCTGCTCCGACACGCAGACCGCGTCGAGCAGCAGATCGTCACGCTCCAGGTGCACCTCGACTACCTCCGCGCAAAAGCGGCCCTGTGGGACGCCCGCGCCAACCACGATCCCGTCGCAGAAGAAGCCGCACAAACAGCGGTCGCTGCGATCCTTCCCCACCTTGAGGAGACCATCCGATGACAGCTCTCGTCACCGGCGGAACCGGCTACATCGCCACCCGCCTGATCGCCGACCTGCTCGCCCAGGGCACGACCGTCCGGACCACGGTCCGCTCACTCGACCACGCGGACGACGTGAGGACCGCCGTCAGCCGGGCCGGTGTCGACGCGTCAGCCCTCACGTTCACGGAGGCCTCGCTCACCGACGACGCCGGCTGGGCCGAAGCCACCGACGGAATCGCCGAGGTCCACCACGTCGCCTCCCCCCTGGTGCACACCGGAACCCCCGAGGAGGTCGTCCCACCGGCACGGGATGGAACGCTACGCGTCCTGCGCGCGGCGCGGGACGCAGGAGCCCGGCGCGTGGTGCTCACGTCGTCGTTCGCCGCGATCGGCTACACCCCGAAGGCCGTTCGGGAGTACGACGAACGCGACTGGACGGATCCGGAGACGCCCGGCCTCCCGGCATATCCGATGTCGAAGGCGGTCGCTGAACGCGCCGCGTGGGACTTCATCGACCGGGAGGGAGGAGACCTCGAACTCGTCGCCCTGAACCCGACATGGGTCGCGGGGCCGACACTCACGGTTGCGGCGCGGTCGTCGCTCGCGCTCTTCGTCGGCCTCCTCGACGGCTCGATGAGCGTCGTGCCTCGTCAACGCTTCGGCGTCGCCGACGTTCGCGACGTGGCGTCAGCGCACATTGCAGCAATGCAGACGCCCGACGCAGCGGGCAAGCGGTATCTGCTGCTCGCGGACGGTCCGACCCTGACCTACCTGGAAGTAGCCCAAATCCTGAAGGACCGACTCGGCCCGCTCGGTGCGCGCATCGACGTTCGGGAGGCGCCGGGCGACGAACCCGCACCGCTCACGATCCATAACGAGCGCGCCAAGACCGAACTCGGCTTCCAACCGCGGCCGGCTGCGGACACGATCGTCGACACGGCGACAAGCTTGGTCGACCTCGGCCTGTTCGCAGGAGCCTGACCGGTCAGCCCTCGTGCGCGGGGTGGCCGCGGCTGATGCGAGACGGCCACCACGCGCGCCGGTTCAGGTCGTAGATCACGGCGGGAACGAGCAGAGACCGCACGACGATCGTGTCGAGCAGCACGCCGAATGCGACGATGAACGCGATCTGCACGAGGAACAGGATCGGGATCACCGCCAGCGCTGCGAAGGTCGCCGCGAGGACCACACCCGCGGAAGTGATCACACCGCCGGTGAGACCCAGCCCGCGGATCACCCCCTCTCGCGGCCCATGGAGCAGCGTCTCCTCGCGCACCCTGGTCATGAGGAAGATGTTGTAATCGACGCCGAGCGCGACGAGGAACACGAAGCCATAGAGCGGGACCGACGGATCTGCGCCCGGGAAGTGGAACACACCGTCGAACACGAGTGCGCCCACGCCCAGCGCCGCACCGAACGACAGGATGACGCTGCCGATCAGGACGAGCGGGGCGACGATGCTGCGGAGCAGGAGCATGAGGATCACGAGGATCACGGCAAGCACGACCGGAATGATGACCGAGCGGTCGCGAATACCCGTGTCGTTCGTGTCGATCGCGATCGCGGTCACCCCGCCGACCTTCGCGCCGGGATCCGCCCTCGCGACCGCGGTGCGGAGGTCGCGCACAGTCTGCTCGGCGGCGGGCGAGTCCGCCGGCTTCGACAAGGTCGCCTGCAGGAGCACCTGACCGTTCACGACAGTCGGGGAGCCAGACATGCCGGAACCGCCAGCGCCAGACGCTCCGCCAGAACCGCCGGCACCGGCCGCGCTCCCCGAGCCGCCCGCGCTCCCCGAACCGCTCGCGCTCCCCGAGCCGCCCGCGCTCCCGGCACCGCCCGCGCTCCCCGAGCCGCTGGAGCCGCTTGCACTTGCACCCACCGGAACGGTGCCGGTCGGCGAGTCCTTCGAGACGCCCACGACGGAGTCGATGCCCTTCGTCTGCTTCGCCGCGGCCACCAGGGCGTCGAGCTTGTTGGCGTTCCCCAGAATGAGCGCCGGGCTTCCCGAGCCACCCGGGAAGTGCTTTGCCAGCACGGCCTGTCCGTCGCGGGCCTGGGAGTGGCCGATGACGAGGTCACTCTGCTGCACACCGTTCGCGCGAAGGCCGAACAGCCCGCTGGCGCCCGCAAGGAGCGCGATCGTGCACACCACCCAGACGATGCGGAAGTGCCGCGAGACCAACCGGCCGACCGCCGCCCACAGGCCACGCGCCTCCGGACCCGTCACGGCGGGATGCTTCGACCCGAAGGTGGGACGCAACGGCCAGAACGCGGCGCGCCGGAACGCGAGGAGGAGCGCGGGGAGCAGCGTGAGCGCGGCGAGCAGGCTGAACACGATGCCCACGGCCGCCACCGGACCGAGCGCTTTGTTCGAGTTGAGGTCCGACAGCAGCAGGCAGAGGACACCGGCTATGACGGTTCCACCCGACGCGAGAATCGGCTCGAAGGACCCGCGCAGCGCGATCTTCGTTGCCTCCCAGCCGGTCCTGGCGTCGCGGAGCGCCTCCCGGTATCGAGCCGTGTAGAGCAGCGCGTAGTCGGTCGCGGCGCCGATGACGAGGATCGACAGGATGCCCTGTACCTGGCCGTTGACCGTCACGACGCCGGCCTTCGCCAGTTCGTACACGACGAGAATCGCGCCGGTGAGTGCGAACATCGCCGTTCCGAGGACGAGGAACGGCAGCAGCGGGGAGCGGTACACGATCACGAGGATCACCAGCACCGCAAGGAGCGCCACCCCGAGCAGAATGCCGTCGATCCCGGCGAACGCGTCGGTCAGATCGGCGGTGAACCCAGCCGGACCGGTGACGGCTGCGGTGAGGCCGGACGGCGTCTGCTTGGCCAGATCGGTGCGCATCGCGGCAACGACGGTGGAGGTGTCCGCACTGGGCGTCAAGCTTGCGATCAGCTCGACCGCCTGGCCATCCTTGCTCGGGATCGCCGGGCTGACCCCCTGCACACCCGACTGGGCGCTGACCGCGTCTCGGATGCTTGACACCCAGTGCGTGTCCGACGCCGTGAGCCCGCTCGATCGGGCAACGACGATGACGGCGGGAGCCCCGGCGGGCTTGCTGAACTTCGACTGTTCCTGTTGGACCTTCGTCGCGTCCGCGGACGCGGGGAGGAACGAGACCTGGTCGTTCGTCGAGACGTTCGCGATCTTGCCGAACGCTTGGCCGCCGACACCCGCAAAGGCGAGCCAGGCGAGGATCACGATGGCGGGCAGGACGATGCGGAGGAAGCGGCGCATGGCCGTCAGCGTACACGCATAGTCAGCATGCTGATCGCTAGGGCGTCTGGCGGTGCATTACTCCGCAGTGCCGGGTGCGGCGGCCGACGAAACGGCGGGTGCCGTCGTGGCCGCAGCGGGAGGTGCAGCCACAGCCGCGTCACGGATCAGCGGCTCTTTCGGCAGCCGGTGCACCTTGGTCCGTCGCTTGCGCCGGTCCGGAATCATCGAGCGCATCTCCTCGAGTTTCCCGAAGCACAGCAGGCGGTCGCCGGGCTGCAGCTCGACACCGCTCCGCGGGTTCGGGATGACCGTGGCGCCGCGGTGCAGCGTCAGCACGGTGATGTCGCGGTCCCACAGGCCCGACTCCTTGATCGTCTTGCCGACGAGCTCCGCATTGGTGTGCACGAGGAGTTCGGCGACGCCGTACCCGGTCGACAGACTGAGCCGCTGCCGCACGTCGATCTCCGGGAACGCGACCTGGTTCGCGATGAAGTCGATGATCGCGCCCGCGACATCGAGTCCGGTCGCCCGCTCGATGCCCTCCAGTCCGGGCGACGAGTTGACCTCCATCACGAGGGGACCGTCATTGCCCTCGAGCATGTCGACGCCCGCGACGCGCAGGCCCATGATCTGCGCGGACCGCACCGCGGCCTCCTCGTACTCGGGCGTGAGCGCGACCTTCTCGACCGTCCCGCCCCGGTGCACGTTCGATCGGAACTCGTCACCGCTCGCGACGCGGCGCATCGCCGCCACGACGCGGTCCCCGACGACGAGGGCGCGGATGTCGCGGCCGCGGCTCTCGCTGATGAAGCTCTGAATGAGGACGTTCTGCTTGGTCGAGTGGAGGGTCTCGACGATCGACTCGGCGATCTTTGCCTCGGGGGCGAGGATCACGCCGATGCCCTGGGTGCCTTCGAGCAGTTTGATCACGACCGGCGCGCCACCGACACGGTCGATAGCGCGCCGCACGTCGGCGCGGTTGGTGACGAACGCAGTGGCGGGCATGCCGATGTTGTGTCGCGAGAGAATCTGGTTCGCCCGCAGCTTGTCGCGGGAGTTCGTGATGCCGTTCGCGGTGTTCGGCGTGTACACGTCCATCTGCTCGAACTGGCGAACCACGGCGGTGCCGAAGTACGTGATCGAGTTCCCGATCCGCGGGATGATCGCGTCGTAGTCGGACAGGAGCCGACCCCGGTACTGCAGGTCGGGCTCATCGCCGGACAGATCGATCGAGAAGCGCAGCGTGTTCAGCACCTTCACGACATGTCCGCGGTCCATCGCCGCGGTGCGGAGGCGCTGGGTCGAGTACGCCTGCGGGGCGCGCGAGAGGATGGCGAGTTTCAACGAGGGCTCCGCGGGGACGACGAGGTTCGACAGCGACGCTCCATCCAAACACTCTTGGAGGCCCGTGCGATACCGCGCGCCGTCCCACCTCCCCGACGTGCTCGCCTCCTGCTGACAAGATGGGCGCATGCGCGACGACCCGGACCACGCGACGGAACCCGTCGTCGCTGGGTGGCGCGAATGGGCGCATTTGCCGGCGCTCGGGATCCCGTGGATCAAGGTCAAGCTCGACACCGGGGCGCGGAGCTCGGCGCTCCATGCGTTCGATCTCGAGGAACTGCCGGGCGATCGCGTCCGATTCTCGGTCCACCCGTGGCAGGACTCCGCGGCGGAGGCGACGACCGTCGAGTGCACCATCCACGATCGGCGGGTGGTCCGGAGTTCCACCGGCCATACGGAGGATCGAATCGTGGTGCGCACCGAGTTGGTGCTCGCGGGCAGGTCGATCCTCGCCGAGACGACCCTCACGAATCGCGATCAGATGGGGTTCCGGATGTTGGTCGGGCGTGAGGCGCTCCGGCAGGGGTTCCTCGTCGATCCGGCGCGGTCGTTCACCGGCGGGCGGGCACCCCGTTCCGTGCGGCGGGAGAACCGCGGCCGCGCCTAGGGGCACGGGGCGCGCACGCTCAAGCATTCTTTGATGCAATTTTTGGCACTCTTCATGCTTGAGTGCTAAAACATGCAGTGTTGAGCCGAGGGGGCTCAACCTCAGGATCAGACAAAGGAGTTGATGTCGTCATGGCTATGAACTTCGATCCCTTCCAGGAGCTCGATCGGCTCGCTGGATCGCTGCTCGGCAACCCCGGGCCACGCATGGCGCCCATGGATCTGTATCGCGCCGGCGATCACTATGTCCTCAACGTCGACCTGCCCGGTGTCGATCCGGGCTCCGTTGACATCGACGTGGACGGGTCCGTCTTGACGATCAGGGCCGAACGAACGCTCGGGGTCCCGGAGGGCTCGCAGTGGCTCACGCGCGAGCGCCACGGCGGGACGTTCCTGCGCCAGTTGACGCTCGGCGACGGACTGGACGTCGAGCACATCTCGGCCGCGTACGACAGTGGCGTGCTCAGCATCACGATTCCGGTGCACGAGTCCGCAAAGCCCCGCAAGATCGCGGTCAGCTCGGTTCGGAACGCCGGCCAGCAGTTGTCCGTCGAGCAGAGCATGCCAGCCGCCGGCGAGATGCGCTAAGCGCGCTCGGCTGGCCAACCCCCGACACGGATCACGTCCCCGCGCGCGCTCACAAGCCGCGCGGGGACGTTCGCATAGCGGTCGGCCAAGAACTGCACGGCTTCAGCGCCGCGCACGATGCAGGCCGTCGTGATCGTGTTCGCCGCGACGCACGTTGGTGTGACGGCGGTGACCGACCGCCACACCGGCGCGGCTGGCACGCCCCATCGCGGGTCGAGGATGTGGTGCATCGGTCGACCGTCCCGCTCCCACCGACGCCGACTCGTGCTCGACGTCGCGATCGACCAGCCGGACGCCAGTCCGATCTGTTCCTCCGGGTCGTCGTCGAGATCACGCACGAGGATCTGCCACACCCCGTCGGCGGTCGGGCCCGCCGTTGCGATATCGCCTCCGAGCGAGACCATCACGCCGACGCCAGCCCGCTCGGCCGCCGCCGCCGCTCCGCGGTCGGCCGCGAACGCCTTCGCGGTGGCACCGAGATCGAGGATGACTCCCGCCGGAACACGAAGGAACCGACCCTCCAGCGTGACGTCCTTCCAGGAGGCTCGTCGCGCCTCCGTCCCGTCGGGTTCAGCGCCGCCCCGGGATGCGTCGTAGCCGAGTTCCTGCATCCGGGACCCGAGCGTCGGGTCCACGTCACCGTCGGTCGATCGCGCGGCGTCGAGCGCCACTTGGACGAGTTCGGCGAGCATCGGCGAGACCTCGGCACCGGCACCGGACTCGAGCTCGGCACGCCGCGCCATCAGCTCTGAGTCGGGGCGGAACCGGCTGCAGGCCGCCTCGACGGCATCGGTGACCTCGCGGACCGCGGCGACGGCTGCGTCGACCGCGCGCTCGTCGCTGCTGTCCACCACGACCTCCGCCGTGGTGGTCCAGAGATCCCAGGCCACACGTGCCATCAGGAGCCGGACGTCTGACCCTGCGTCGAGCCGAAGCCCGAGAAGATGCCCGAACTGCCGGACGAGCTCGAGCCGCTCGATGAACCCGAACTGCCGGACGTGCTCGAGCCGCTCGATGAACCCGAACTGCCGGACGAGCTCGAGCCGGATCCGCTCGAGGACGCGCTGCCGGACCCGCTGGTCCCGGTGCCGGTCGACGGGGTCGCGGACGAGGACGGCGTCGTGCTCGGCGTGCTGGTCGAGGTCGACGGCGATGCGCTCCCGGTCGAGGAGGGCGTCGTCGTGGTCGTGGTCGTGGTCGATGTGTGGGGCGTGCCCGGCTGCACGAGCGCGTTGACGATATAGACGCCGGTGCCGAGGAAGGACGCGCCGACGATCGTCCCGACACCCGTCAGCGTGCCGATCATCCGTCGGCTCCACGCACTGTTGCCGTTCATTCCACTCTCCTTGCCCGATTCGTCGTCTCACTCTCGGTCGGCGACGGTGGCAACCTGCAATCCAGACTCAGCGCTCCGCACCAAGAATGGGCTGACCGCAGCGGTTCCACATTGGACGCTCAGCACAGTCATAAGACCGACGGCCGCGGCCCTACCAGTCGCACCTGTCACCATGTGGAGAAGTGCGCGGCTCCCGGTGATTTGATGGGCCGATGACTGACCAGAGCACCGCGCACGAGCGCGACGAGCCTCACGCGGACGCCCTGGGCGGACGCCTCAACTGGCTTCGCGCCGGAGTCCTCGGCGCGAACGACGGCATCGTCTCCGTTGCGGCGGTGCTCGTCGGTGTCGCCGGTGCCACGACCAACACCGGTCCGCTGCTGACCGCCGGCGTCGCAGCGCTCGCCGGTGGCGCCATCTCGATGGCGCTCGGCGAATACGTGTCGGTGAGCAGCCAACGCGACAGCGAACAGGCGCTGATCGCGAAGGAACGCGAAGAACTTCGGACCGACCCCGACGGTGAGTTCGAAGAGCTCGTCGGCCTCTGGCAGGCGCGCGGACTCGAAGAGCCCACGGCACGTCAGGTCGCCAAGGAACTGACCTCCCGGGACGCGCTCCGCGCGCACCTGTCCGAGGAGCTCGGCATCGACGAGAACGACGTGAGCAACCCGTGGCACGCTGCACTCGCCTCGGCGGTGGCGTTCCTTTCCGGCGGGATCCTCCCGTTCCTCGCGATCCTCCTCACCCCGGAGCCCGCGCGGGTGATCGTCGCCGTGATCGTCGTGCTGATCGCGCTCGCAATCACCGGCGCGCTCGGTGCGCGACTGGGCCGCGCGGCGATCCTCCGCCCGACGGTCCGCGTCGTGGTCGGCGGCGCGATCGCGCTCGCCGTCACGTACCTGCTGGGTGCGCTGCTCGGCACCACCGGGGCGGCGTAACCGGTCGGGCGGACCGCACAGCGTGCGCAGCCGGGCTACGGCGTCGTCGGCTCCGCCTCAATGAGGTCCCCGGTGCGCGTCACCGCGACCACCCGCACGCGCCATGTGTGCACCGCCTCGTACAGCGTCGCCGTGCCACCGGCGATGATGGCGGTCGACAGCACGTCGGCGGTGACGATGTCCTCCGCCACGACGGTGGCCTGCCGGAGCTCGGCCGCCGGATCCGATCGCCAGATGTGCTCGCCACGCTCACCCGTCCCCGACGTCGCTATCGCGCGCCACGCTCCGTCGAGTGCGATGGACGTCAAAAGCACGCGCCGGTCATCCGGGTGCGCGATCCCGACACCCCACGGCGCGTCGTCCACAACGCCGCGGACGAGAACGTCTCCACCGGCGTTCACGCACCACGACGCGACACCGGCCTCGTCGAGCGCGTCGCCCGCCCGCTCGATCGCGGCGGCCTTGACGATGCCGGCGAGATCGACCGTTCCATCGGCCCGGTGCGGATCGAATGCCCCACCGGTGCGATTGCGCCACGCGACCGCCTGCGCGTACATATCGCGGTGCGCTTCGCTCGCTCGCGTCAGCGCAAGGCGTCCATCGGCGATCTGCGCCGCCGGAGACTCCGGACGGTAGCGGGAGTACTCGGCGTCGTATGCGGCGAACACGCGCTCGACCGCAGCGAGCGCGGCGGACGGCTGGGCGCCTCCCGGTCGAGCGTCGAGCGGAATCGCGACCGACACGACCGTGCCCATGGTCTCGAAAACGTGCTGCACAGCCCTACTTCGCCTGGTCGAGGGCCGACTGCAGCGACTGCGCGTACCCCTGCGACGTGTACGTGGCGCCGGAGACGGCGTTGATGTTCGCGGACTGCGCGCTCATCGCCTCCTGCTTCAGGATCGGCACGGCGTAGTCGTCGATCTGAATGGATCGCCCGCCGAGCTGCGTCAGCTGCATCGGGGTGATGTCCGTGAGCTTTCCGCCGGACACCGTGATGCGCACTTGCACGTTTCCGAACGGGGTGTTCTGGGTCGAACCCGTGTAGGTGCCGTCCTTCAGGCCGCTGGACGTGGTCGACCCGGAGCCTGATGACGATCCGGAGGCCCCTCCCGCAGCCGACGACGCAGCGCTCGGCGACGAGCCCGCAGACGACCCGGACGACCCAGACGACCCGGACGACCCCGACGATGAACCCGTCGTGCCGCTCGTACCAAGCGCGCTCGTCGGCCCGGAGCCGTGCGCGACCGCAGACTCGATGCCCGCCGTCAGGATCCCGACGGACACGAGCACACCGCCGACCACAACGCGTGTTCTCACCAGTCGAACCGCTCTCGGTGCAGGTGGTCCGCAGGAAGGCCGTGGCGGAGCGCATCCTGCTCCACAAGGTCGCCCCACTGCTGCGGGCCACAGATGTACAGGTCGGAGTGCCGGAGCGCCGGGAAGATGCTGCCGGCATTCGCGCCGCGAGCCGTGTCGTCCGCTGCGAGCCAGCCGGCACGACCCGTGCCCCGACGCCCAACGCTCACGAACACCTTGTGTCCGCGCCGCCGAGCCCACGTGGCGACCTCATCCCACAGGTACGCCTCCCGATCGCTGCGGCCACGCAGGAGGATCGTCACGGCCCCGGGAGGCGCGTCCAGCGTCTCGAGGAACGCGCGGATCGGCGTGATCCCGATACCGGAAGCGGCGACCGCGATCCGCGTCGACGTCCGGGTGACGTCCGTGAAGATCCCGTACGGGCCTTCGAAGGACACCGGGGTGCCCGGACGGAGGCGTGCGAGTTCACTGCTTCCGCGACCGAGCGCACGCACCGTGATGCGGAGGCGCTTGTCGGTGGGAGCAGCGGAAAGGGAGATCGGGTGCGCGTGCCACCACGTGCCTGCGGACCAGAAGCGCCACATGAAGAACTGACCGCCCCGCGCCTCCAGCGCACTGAGGTTGCGGCCGCGCATGTGGATCGAGATGACATCGTCAGCGACGCGTTCGACGCGCTCCACCACCACGTCGTGCCGGATGCTCCGGACGATCGGCACCGCGAATCGGAAGACGCCGATCGACCCGAGCGCGAACACATAGAGCGCGAGCCAGTAGACGCGCTCCCATGTGCCGGCGGCGAGCACGAGCCCGACCGAGAGCTGGTGCGGGATCGCGATGATCACCGAGACGTACGAGAGCAGGTGGATGAGGTGCCACCCTTCGTACGGCAGCGCTCGCCGAACGGCGGTCACGGTCGTCCAGACCACGGCGATCATCGCGAGGAGGCCAACGAGGGACAGGAAGATGTCTCCGGTCGAGAACAGGACCAGCGCCTCCCGGATCGGGTTCACGTGCGAGTCGAGCGCGTAGCCGAGGATCAGGAGCGCTGCGTGGCTGAGCAGCAGGTAGAGCGCCGGCTTGCCGAGCTTGCCGTGCTCTTTCATCGCGCTGTCGTGGCCGACGAGGCGATCGATGAGCGGGAGGCGCGCCGCGAGCACCAGCATGACGAGGACCAGGTCCGTGCCGATCAGGCCGGCGACGATTCCCGCGTCGGTCACGATCTGGCCGATGCTGCCGAACAGGGCCCGGCCGGAGCTCAGCCAGAGCGTGACCGCCATTGCAGCTGAGGCCCACGCGAGGATGCCAAGGAGGTCCGCGAGACCGCGGCGACGTCGTTGCCTGGCGCTGTAGTAGCGGTCATAGGCGGTCGTCGCGCCCGTCCGCGGCGCGCGCCCCGGGGGCGTCGCCCGTGCTCGGGTCACGGTGTTGCTCATGGTCGGTCTCGTCTCCTGTGGCGTGGTCAGCGGCGGCACCGCGGTGCGCGTCGTCGGCGGGTTGCCCTGGAACGATTGAGGGCCGTCTGCCTTTGAGAACACTGTGGACGGGCACTGACCTGTCTGATCGTGATCTGAACCCGCGGCTCCGTCCCAGGATGGGTGGATTCTGGGGAGCCGGGTTGGATTCTGGATCGATTTGCCGCAGCGCCGAGCGCCTGCGGTGCCCCTGAGAGCCGCAGCCTCTGGCGCATTCTGGGTCCGCTCCCGTCGCGAAGAACGATAAGTTGAGCCTATGCGGGCGTATCGGGCCGCCGGCCTTATCGGTGGGATTGCGCTGCTCTGCATCGGGATCATCGCGGCCGGGTTCATGTGGCTCTCCGGCGGACTGCAGCGGAATGTCGCACAGGACGCGTTCGCCCCGCTCGGCGACGCACTCTTCGGGTCTGGCGCGAACCGCGTGTGCGACATCGGCGACGCCGGCTATCGGACAGTCGGTGCCAGTCCTCGCTACACCGCCTACTATCTGGCGCCGAACAGGCCGCGCGCCGAACGCGACCTCCTGGCGGCCGCGGCCTCCGATGGTTTCAGCCTCGAGCCGGTCCGGCTGCCGAACCGCACCGTCGTCGCCGCATACCGCTCTGTGCAATCAGCAGCAGATGGTCGGAGTGCGCACGGCGTCCTCGATGTGGAGGTCTACCAGCGGGCAACCGTGCCGCTCAAGTGCGCGGGCAGTCACGGATCGCGCACGGAGAAGGTGGCCGGAAACGCGGCCCTCGTTGTCGTGACGCTCACCGAGCCTCCGCGACCGGCAGGACCGTAGGTCCGGACCAGCGCGCCGGTCGACGGCGCGAGTTACTGTCCGGCGGGCAGGATGCGCGCGAAATGGTGGGCGGCCGGGAACATCCCGATGATGTCGACCGGCTCGCCGGGATGCGGCGCCTGCAGCACGAGGCCATCGCCGAGGTAGATACCGATGTGCGCCTCGCTGTCGTACACGACGAGATCGCCCGGGAGCGCCTCGCTCTCCGGAATCGTCGTCGCAACGGCGTCCTGCGAGGGGACGTAGTGCGCGAGCTGGATCCCGACCGACGCGTAGGCGACCATCACGAGGCCCGAGCAGTCGATCCCGCTGTGCGAGGCTCCGCCCTCGACATACGGGTCACCGAGGTACGCCAGCGCCGCATCGATGATCTTCGCCCGGTCGCCGCCCATGCTCAACGCGTTCGTGACCACGGTCTTCGCCTGCGGGACGGACGTTCCCCAGCCCACCACGAGTGTGGGGGTCGAGATCACCGTCGCCTGCCCGTTCTCGATCACCGGGACGGTCACACCGCTCGACACCTGGAAATGCTGGCTCGCGAGATTCGGCACCGTGTGCGCGGCACCTGCCGAAGCCGGATGCAGTGGGCTTGCGCTCGCCGGCAGCGCGAAACCGAGACCCGAGGTGAGCGCCATCAGCGGCGCGAGCACGTGGGCGACGCGCTTCGCGTGCTTCACGCGGCGCGCGCACTCGACACGGATCGCTTTGCGCGATAGGACCGCGGGCTGCGGGAGTGCGGGCTCCGGAAGCGCACGACCGGGCAAGGATGGGGACTCGACAGCGCGGCGAGCACGACGCGGTCGCGGCGGTTCGACGGGCGTAAAGGTGGACCTGCGCAACGCCGGTCCCGACGACGTGTGCTGGGAGCGGCGGGTGGGTGCGGCCTCCGGCAGCGCGTGTCGTCCAGCCATGAGTTCCTCTCGGCGGAGTAGTCCCGATCACCCGGCGGCGACGCCGTGGTGTGCCGTCCGATGCCCGGCACGTAAAGGTAACGTATTGGTCACGGTCTAGACGTGGCCCGGAAGGTTGAACCCGAAAGCTGGTCATCCGTTCAGAAAGCGCGACGTTCCGCAGCGAGTTGTCACCGGATCGGGGGACAGCGCTCACGCTCGTCTCTCCGCCTTGTCCCCTTGGTTGATTCTGGCTCCGATCCGTGCACCCTTGACCCATGTGGATCGACCGGCGACGACGGAACCGGATCATCGACGCCGTCTTTCTCTACGGTGTCGTCACGAAAGGGATCGACGGATTCGTCGAGACCGCGGCGGGGATTCCGCTGCTCCTGCTCGCCCCGGCGCAAGTGCATGCGATCGTGCTATCGCTGACCGACGGCACACTCGACGCACATCCGCACAATTGGCTGGCCTCGTGGATCTTGCGCACTGCCTCGAGCCTGACGTCGTCCGGCCTGCTCATCGGTGCTGCGTATCTGCTGTTCCACGGGGTGCTCAAGCTCGCCATCGTCGTCGCGCTCGCAACGAACAAGCGTCGGGTCTACCCGTGGGCGATCGCCGCGCTCGGAGCGTTCCTCGTCGTGCAGCTCATCCAGCTCGCGTTCACGCCGTCGATCGGGCTGGTCCTCATGTCGATCCTTGACGCGGCCATCATCGCCATCACGTGGCGCGAGTGGCGACACGGGCGCTCGCTCCGCACGGCCTGGCGAAGCTTCTCCCTCGATGTCCTGCGGTTCTCGCGACGACTCCGCGGTGTCAGGGCGTACCGATCCGGTATCCCGTCCCGCGAATGGTCGTGATGATCTCCCGGTCGGTCTTCCTCCGGATGTAGTGGACATAGGTGTCGACCGTGCCGAGCTGCTCGCCCTTGTCGAATACCGCGGACAGAATGTGCGCGCGCGAGAACGCAGTCGTCGGCGCCTTCGCCAGCAGTGCGAGAAGCGCGTTCTCCTTTTCCGTGAGTTGAATCCGGCCGCTATACGGCGAGTACACGCTCGCGGTGTCGGGATAGAAGGTCCACTCCCCGATCGGGATCGGATCGCCCTCCGATGCGTAGTCCCGGGTCAGCGCGCGGAGGCGCGCGCTCAATTCCTCGAACTCGAACGGCTTGACGAGGTAGTCGTTCGCCCCGCCGTCGAGTCCGGAGATCTTGTCGCTGAGCGACCCGAGCGCCGTGAGCATCAGGACGGGTGTCGCATCGCGTCGAGTCCGCAGCGCGCGGATGAACTCGACCCCGTCCATGCCGGGGAGGCGACGATCCACGACCATGACGTCGAACAGACGGTCAGCGCTGACGTCGAGGGCGGTCTCGCCATCCGCGACGAGCGTGACATCCCACTCATCGCCAAGCAGTTCGGCCGTCAGCGGCCCCAGGCGCGCGTCGTCCTCGACCAGCAGCAGGCGTCCCGTCGCAGGCATCGCCGGATCAGCTCCGCGCTCCGCGGGCGGCGCTGCGCTTGCGGAGCGCCCCGATCCCGATCGGCACGACTGACACGATGACGATCAGGACCGCGAGCGCATCGATGTTCTTCGCGACGAAGGGGATACCGCCGAGCAGGACGCCGACGAGCGTGAGCAGGACCGGCCAGATGACCGCTCCGACGAGGTTCCACCGGGCGAACCGTGCCCACGGCATCGCCGCTGCGCCCGCTGCGAGCGGAACGTAGGTGCGGACGATCGGCACGAAGCGGCCGAGCACGAGTGCGAGGCCGCCATACCGCGCGAAGAACGCCTCCGCCTCGGCGAGGCGCTCCGTCCGGAGCACCCGCGCATCCTCGCGGAACAGTCGCCGTCCGAAACGCCGTCCCAACCAGTAGCCGACCTGGTCGCCGAGAACGGCCGCGACGATCGCGACGAGCGCGGTCTGCCAGGGCGCGATACCGAGCGGAACGCTGAGGATCGCGGCGGTGACGAGCAGGGAATCGCCCGGCAGGAACGGGAACAGCACGCCCGATTCGATGAACACGAGGATCCCGACGCCGAGCAGCACCCATGGGCCGAACGCGTGCAGGACGGTCGATGCGTCGAGCAGGTGGAGGATATTCACGCGCCCAGTCTCTCGGGTTGTGGCCAAGAATCCCCGGAGTGCGGTGTGCCCTCGGGCAGCGTGGCGCGCAGGAACTCGTCCAGCGCCTCGGCGTCGTAGGCGGGAACGTCGAGGCTCGCCGCTGCGACCTCCCCGCGAAGGAACGCTCGCATCCCATCCGCCACGCCATCCGCGCTTCGCTCGACCAGGTGCACCATGTCACCCGGGAGGGCGTGCGCGGCTGAGGCGAAGCGGGTCGAGACGATCGCGCGGTGCAGGACCGCCGCCTCCAGGATGACCATCGGCTGCCCCTCGTGATCGCTCGACAGGACGACGCAGTCTGCGGCCGCCATGAACGCGTAGGGGTTGCCCACCGCTCCGGTGAACGCGACCGCATCGGCGATGCTCAGTCGCGCGGCCTGTTGCTCGAGCGTCGGCCGGAGATAGCCGTCGCCGACGATGAGGAGGCGCGTGTCCGGTCGATCGCGATGCACCGTCGCGAACGCATCCAGGAGGCGCGCGTGGTTCTTCTCGGGGGAGAGGCGACCGACGCACGCGAACCAGGTCAGGCGCGGGTCGGCGAGGTCATCGAGCCAGACGGGTCGTTCGAAGGGCTCCGGCGGGTCGAGCCGGCGTGCCTCGTGCCGCTCGCGAAGCACCCGCTCGGGCGGTACCGCTGCGCCCGCGAGGATCGGGCGGTCATCCACCAGGTTGCGCGCGGCGAGGAACGGTCCGTGCGCAACGTCCGCCAGTGCGGTGGCGTTGTGGTCGCGGAGTGACTCCGAGACGGCGACGATCCGCTCGTACTGGTCGTACATGCCGATCACCGCGCGCAGCGATCGGCGCATGCTCGGCTTGCCGTTGACGAGGCGCTCGACTTCCGCAGCCATGTCGTTGTGCATCCAGATGGACCGGACGACCGGCTTCGGCGCGTGGAGCATGAGCGCCGCCCAGAACGGCGAGTATCCGCTGAAGTCGACGACGGCATCGAAGCGGGCGTCGCCGAAGCAGCGATGCCATTCGGCGTCGTACGCGGCGGACAGCTCCGGGTGCTCGTGATGGCGCAGCGGATCGGACCGGCGGTCCGCGAGTCGGCGCTGCAGTTGCACCACTTTCGAGCCGTTCATGCCGCCCATCCGCGGCAGCTGCCGGACGCGCGGGTCGACTCGGGCGCGGCTCGCGCGCGCGACACTGGTGTCGGATCGCGGGAAGGTCACGCTCACATCGACGCCGGCGTCGACGAGGGCGGGCAGCAGGTTCACTGCGGCGCTCGTGATGCCGTTCGCTCGCATCCCACCGAGGTGGATGAGCATCGATGGCCGGTGCGGCTGTTCGTCGAGCCGCGGCCACGTGTCCTCGCCGACGCCGCGGAAGACGACGTCGAGCACCCGCGCGGACGCGCGACCGTCGTCGAGGTGCACCATCGCCTCAGCCATCGCGCTGTACCGGTCGGCGAATTCGGGATCGATGCCGTGCTGCACACCGCGCGTGACGGCGGCGGCGAGCGACGGGAGGTCGGTGCACCGTGGCCCAGGGAAGGACGCGGGGTCGACGTAGAGGCCGCGCGTCGCCGCGTAGTCGTCGCCATCGAGGCCAGCGAAGACGACGGGGCGACCGGTGGCGAGGAAATCGACAGCGATCGACGAGTAGTCGGACACGAGGACGTCGGTCGCGGCGAGCAGCCGGTTCGTTGGAATGTCTTCGGGCACGAGCACGTCGTGGAGCGCCGGCTGTTGTCGTGCGAGTTCGAGGACGGCCTGGTGCGGTTTGACGAGCACGCGCGCCGCCGATCCCGCCTGCTCGAGCGTCGCCTGGATGAACGCCGCGACACGCGCGATCTCACCCGTGTGGTCCGTCGGTGCAGTGAACCGTTCACCGCGCCACGTCGGGGCATAGAGGACGACGCCTCCGCCATCCTGGAGGCTCCGCACACCGAGCCGGGACCTGGTCGCCTCCGCACCAGGTGTGTCGAACAGGTGATCGTTGCGGGGATAGCCGGTCTCGATGAGGCGCGCGGGGCCGAACCCGTCGAGCTTGTACGCCTGCCGATACATGCGGTCGGTCATGTAGCGGTTCTGCGAGAGCAGATGTGTGGCCTGGAGGAAGTTCCGGATCGTGTTCGCCGACGCGAACCCGCCGTCGGGCTCGTCGAACCCCATGCGTTTCAGGGGCGTGCCGTGCCACGTGTTGAGGTAGCGCTGTTCTGGCCGTCGGTCGAACTCGGGCGGGAACGTCGCGTTGTTGATGAGGACGCCCGCAGTGGCCAGCACGGTCCAGTACGCGAAGGTGCCGCGCTCGACGACTCGAACGCGCGTGTTGCCGCGGAACTCCGCTTGCATGGATCGCGCGGAGGCGCGGTCGAGGGCCCACACGGCCGTGCGGTCCTTCAGATCGGGCGCGGCGAGCATCGCGCGGAAGAGCGCTTCCGGGTTGCAGGTGGCGCCGTTGCCGGCGAACGACTCGAAGAGCACCAGGTTCTGGTCGACGGGGCGCCGCCGGCCCATCGCATACCACTCGGCGCGCAGGCCGTTCAGCGTTCGCCGTGGCAGGCGACGGACAGATCGTACGAGTCGACGGGAATTCATTCGGCTCCTTCCGGTGGCGGCTCGAGGGGCCGCCGGTGCCGGGTGTACCGACCTGTGCGGACTCGAGTCGGCCGAGGCGGGTCGATCCGACGAATCTTTGAACGCTTCGGCAATGCTCAGACTATGAACCGTAGCAAGGTCCCGGATCCGACGCTGTCATTCTGGGTGGCGAAGGTGCTGACGACGGGCATGGGGGAGGCGCTGTCGGACTTCATGGTGCGGCACTTCGATCCGTACCTGACCGTCGGTATCACCGCTGTGGTGTTCGCGGTGGTCCTCGTCGTGCAGATCGCGGCGAAGCGCTACATCCCGTGGTTGTACTGGGCTGCTGTGGTCATGGTCGGCGTCTTCGGGACGATGGTCGCCGACGCAGCGCACGTCGCCGCCGGTATCCCGTACTTCGTGTCCGCACCGGTGTTCCTCGTGGTGCTCATCGCGGTGTTCGTCGTGTGGCAGCGCACCGAGCACACGGTCGACGTGCACGCGATCGACACGCTGCGCCGCGAACTGCTCTATTGGTCGGCCGTTGTGGCGACCTTTGCACTCGGCACCGCTGCGGGCGATCTCGCCGCCTACGTGTTCGGGCTCGGGTTCCTTGTCGCAGGCCTGATGTTCACCTCGGCGATCGTCGTGGTCGTCCTCGCGCGAGCCGCCAGGCTCATGGCCGCGGTGCCCGCCTTCTGGATCGCCTACATCCTCACCCGGCCGGTCGGCGCGTCATTCGCAGACTGGTTCGCCGTCGAACCGTCTCGGGGCGGTCTTGGGGTCGGAACGGGCGCCGTCAGCGCGATCCTCGGCGCGTGCATCGTCGCCATTGTGGCGTGGGTGTCGGTCCGTCACGAGCGGGCGCGTCGCGTCGCGCTCGTGACTCGCTCAGCCTCCTGACGCCGGCGCTGCCGGACCCTGCGTCGCGGGCGCGCTCGGGGTGCCGCCTGCGGATGCGCCTCCCGAGGTGCCGCCGGCAGTCCCGCTCGTCGTCGTGCCGCCGGTCGACTGGCCGCCGGTGGATGCGGTTCCCGATGTGCTGTTCGTTGTGGCCGGGGCCGTCGGGGTCGTCCCCGTGGACGGCGTAGCCGTCGGGGTGGGCGTCGTGACCACCGGTGTGCCGATCATCGCTTGATCGGGTGTGGGGAGGGCGCCGCCGCCATAGTGGGTGTCCAGCCAGCTCAGAAGCGCGCGGTCGACGGAGAACTTCGCGTTGTAGCCGGTCGTCCCGCCCAGGAGCGAGCGGTTTCCGAGGGGGACCGTGCCACTCGCGTTTCCGACCCATGTGGCGTTGGTGTACTTCGTTGTCGACGTGACGAGCCAGTTCTGCACGTCCGAGTCGGTCGTGCCGGTCTTGGCGAACTTCGGCGTGCTGTCTTGCGGGTTCGCCGTTGCGGCAGTCCCGTAGCCGCTCAACACGGACTGCAGTGCGTAGTCGACGGTTGCCGCGACGTTCGCCGGCACGCCGCGCGAGCATTTGGACGGCGTCGGTGCAATGGACTTGCCGGAGGCGGTGGTCACGCTGGTGATACCGACCGGTGTGCACATGACGCCACCGTTCGCGAAGCCGGCGTAGGCGCTCGCCAAATTGAGCGGCGAGAGCTCGTTCACACCGAGGATCATCGATGGGAACTCCGTGAGCGGTTTCCCGTCGGCCCGATGAATACCCATCGCCTTGGCGAGGTCGGCGATCTTGCAGAGGTCGAGTTGCTTCCCCATCTGCGCGAAGACGGTGTTGATGGACTCCGCCGTTGCCCGGAGCACCGTGTAATTGCCGCTGAAGCCCACGTCATTCGCGACGTTCCACACGCTGTTGCCGATGTTCTCGCACGAGTTCTGGAACTGCGAGAACGGGTACGAGTGCTGGTTCGACGTGACATATTCCGAGAGCGTGTGCCCCGTTGCGAGCCACTCCGCGAGCGTGAACGCTTTGAATGTCGATCCAGTCTGGAACCCGATCGAGCCTCCATACCCTTCATCGGCGCTGTAGTTCACCGCGGTCGACCCCGCCGGTGCCTGATCGGATTGGGAATACGCGGTGTTCTGCACCATGGCCAGGATGTGGCCGGTACCGGGCTGCACGGTCACGTCGCTGCCGCCGATATCGACTCCGGACATCGTCGCGGGCACGTAGCGGCTGAGGTCGGCCTGCGCCTGCGCCTGGAGCGCCAGGTCAAGCGTGGTGTAGATCTTGAGTCCCTGGGTGTCGAGCGCCTGCGCGCGGGCGCTCGTCGTCGCTCCGAACGCCGAATCGTGCAGGACTTCGGCGCGAACGTACTCGCAGAAGTATCCGGCGTCGTAGTTGGTCGCGGCGGCGGAGCACCCGGAGCTCGCGGGCGTGATCTTGGGTGCGATCGGCGTCGCGATCGCCTGCGTCTCCTGCGCCTTTGTGATCGAGTGGTGCACGTACATCCGCTGAATCACGTAGTTGCGACGATCGAGCGTCAACTTGTAGCCGTTCGCGGATCCGTTGTACTTGTTGCCCGGCTCATCGATGCGGAGGTTCGACGGATTGTTCAGGATCGCGACGAGCGTGGCGGCCTGCGGCAAGGAGACGTCTGAGGCATTCACGCCGAAGTAATACTGCGATGCCGCCTGGACGCCGTAGACGTTGCCGCCCATGCCGACGATGTTCAGGTATCCGTTGAGGATCGTCGACTTCGAATACTGCTTGTTCACTGCGATCGAGTAGCGCAGCTCCTGCAGCTTTCGGGCAATGGTCGTCCCCGAGACCTTCTGATAACAGGCGTTGACCTGTGCAGTGGTATCGAGCTGTTCGCACTGCTGCACCAGCACGTTCTTCACGTACTGCTGGGTGATCGACGATCCGCCCTGGAGGCGCCCCCCACCCGTCGAGTCCGCGATCGCTGCCCGGAGCGTTCCGGGAATGTCGATCCCGCCCTCCTGGTAGAAGCGAGGGTCTTCCGTGTCCACCGCCGCCTTCTTCAGGAGCGGACTGATCTTGGACCCGGGAACGACGTCGCGGTTCTCCGAGAAGAACGACGCGATGGGAACCTGCTTGCCGTTCTGGTTCGCGTAAATCGTCGATGCCTGCTGGGGCGTCCCGATCTGGAGATAGCTCGGCAGACCTCGGAAGAATTGCACGACGCTCGATGCCGACACACCAGTGGCGGCGGCCACCGGCGCAGCAGCCACTGCTACGAGGAGGCCCGCGCAGATCGAGATTGCGACGAACGTGAACAGCGCACGGACCCTGAGTGCGAATCGCATGTTCCGCACGCTAACAATTGCACCTCAACAATTGCGGAATTGGTGCATGCGCGGGAATGTGCGCTCGTACAGGGCCCGTGCGCTGCGGCAAGCCGCTGACCGCCGCGGCGCGGGTGTTCTCGCTCGCGCCGGCGGCCGTTCGGTTCAGACCGCCGGGAGCTCGGCGAGTGCCGGGTAGTCGGTGTATCCCTCGGCGCCGTCACCATAGAAGAGGTGCGGGCGCGGCTCGTTGAGTTCGAGATCGTGCTCCCAGCGCGCCGCGAGGTCCGGGTTCGCGATGGCGGCACGGCCGACGCCCACGGCATCCGCGACGTCGTCGGCGACGAGCGCGATGGCGTCGGCCCGACCGGTCGGCGACTGGAACCCGGTGTTGGCGATGAGTGGGGCACCCGCGAGTGAACGGATCGTCCGGACCAGGTGGCCCGAGGGTTCCGGGTGGAGCACATCCACGAACGCAAGGTGCAGCGGCGCGAGACCGGTTGCCACCGCGCTGTACGTGGCGAGGACGTCGTCGGAGTCTTCTTCGAGGACGCCCTGGATGTTGTGCTGGGGTGAGAGCCGGATTCCCGTCCGATCTCCTCCGATCGTCGCCGCGACGGCTGTGGTCACCTCGATCGCGAGCCGCGCACGATTCTCGGGCGACCCTCCGTAGATGTCCGTCCGCGTGTTCGAGACCGGCGACAGGAACTCGTGCACGAGATATCCGTTCGCACCATGGACTTCCACGCCGTCGAGACCAGCGGCGACCGCGTTGCGCGCAGCCCGGACGAAGCCCTCGATGACCTCCGGCATCTCGTCGAGCTCGAGCGCGTGCGGCACCGGCATGTCGACCTTGCCCGTCGCCGTGTGTGTCTGCCCCGGGGCGGCGATCGCACTCGGTCCGACAATGCGAGGCGTCTGCGCGATCTCGGGATGCGAGACGCGCCCGCCGTGCATGAGCTGCATCACGATGGTGCCACCCGCCGCGTGGACGGCGTCCGCGACGCGTGCCCACCCGGCGATCTGCTCGTCGGTCTCGATACCGGGCTGACCGGGGTAGGAACGACCTTCTTGCACGGGCCAGGTGCCCTCGGTGACGATCAACCCGAGGCCGGCCCGCTGCCGGTAGTGCTCGACGAGCAGGTCGTTCGGGACACCGCGCTCACCCGCGCGGAGTCGCGTCAGCGGGGCCATGACGATGCGATTCTTCAGATGCAATGCGCCGAAGTCGGCTGAGTCGAAAAGGTTCACGGTCAGGCGCAACAGAGGACGCGCCTCCGCGTATTCCGGATTCGTTGTCGTTCCTTGGCGGCATCACCGACCGACGTGACGCGTCAACGCCTCCGCCCCCCGGATGGGGCCGTGACGCCGCGGCGCTCGACCGATTCAATGGACGGCATGTCTGCAGAGCTGGCGGTGCCGCATTCGGACCTCCGTCAGCGGATCACCGCGGCTGCGATCGAGACCTACCGGGACGCTGATTTCCCGAGCGTCGGCGTCGACGACGTCGCGCGGACGGCGGGGCTCCACGCTGACGTCATCCGCTCGGTCTTTCCGAGCTGGGAGCTGCTCGTCGTCTCGGTTGCGGACCAGTGGTCCGGCAGCCTGCGGCGGACATGCATGCACATCGGGGAGTCGGACGGCGCGGCAGCCTATCTTCGGGCGTTGCTGACGGCCGCTGATGGGGATCGTGCGATGATCCGCATGCGCATCGCGCTGCTCAGTGCTGGATCAGACCCGACCCACGCGGCGGCCGGGTGGTTCCGCAGTGAGTATGACCGATTCCTGGAGGACATCGTGCTCATGCTGACCCGGGATGTCCTTGCGAAGCGCGAACCGCGGACGATGACGCCGAAGCATGGCGCTGAGCAGCTCATCGCGCTCTACGAAGGCCTGCAGATGCAGGCGATCATGCTCCCCGGCGTCGAGATCCTGCCGTCGTGGGATCGCGCGGTCACGCGAATGCGCAGCGGGTGGGCGACGGCGTATCGCCCGCTCGACCGCTGAGCGGTCGCGGACTGCCCCTGCGCCTCGCGGGATGCCTCCCGCAGATGCACGCGGCCGCGCCTCGATCGATCTACGCGAGACCGGCGACGAGGTTCACCACGCTCGCGATCACGAAGGTGCCGAAGAAATACGAGATGAGCGCGTGCCGGAGCGTCGCCGCTCGGATCCGCGACGACCGGATGGACGTGTCGGACACCTGGAACGTCATGCCCACGGTCACGGCGAAGTACGCGAAGTCGACGAACGTGGGCAGCTCGTCGTCATTGTTGAAGTCGATTCCGCCGGGGGCTGCGCTGTAGTACAGCTCGGCGTACCGAAGCGTGAACAGGGTCTGCACCAGGAACCATGACAACCCGACGCTGACGACCCCGAGCGCCGCCCCGAGGTCCTTCTCGACGCCCTGGAGCTTGCCCGCCGTCGCGAGCACCACGATCACGGCCACGACACTCGCGATGGCCGCGAACACGAGCAGCAGATCGCTGACGGTCCGACGCGGATCCTCCCGAGCGGCGAGCTCCCGCGTGCGCGCAGCGTCCGCACGGAGCAGCGGGAACGCGCCGACGACGTAGACGAGACACGCGCACGCCCATCCGATCGATGGTGCCCATCGCACAGGGCCGACGAGCACCGCGATCACCGCTCCGAGTACCCCGGCAGCGGCCATCCATGCGAGGCGGTGATGGTAGCGATGCGAGCGCCGGGTGTTCGAAGCGAGATCCACGCGTTCAGCATGACGACTCGGTCGGCGAACCGCCCGCGCCACGCGGATGAGAAGACTGGCAGGAAGTCCGCCAATTCTGGGTGGCGATACGTCAGACTTCGTATCCGTGACTGAAGGTTCTCGCCAGCGGCCCGCACCGCGCCGATCGCCGCTGCTCTCGATCCCGAGCCACTGGATCGTTGCCGTCGCCGCGCTCTGGGTCGCCGTCTTCATCGTGGGGTTCGTCGCAAAGGTGGCTCCGAGCCTCCGAGCCGCCCAGCTCGGCGTCGACCGCGCGCTCAACGACATGCACACGCCACTGCTCGATCGCGTCGCGCTGCTGTTCGACGGGCTCGACAAGGTGCCGGTCGTCGCCCTCTACATCGTCGTCCTCCTCGTCGTCGGCGGCCTGCTCTACGGCTGGCTGCGGGCATTCGGCGCCGCGATCGCCGCCGGGGCCGGCTGGTTGCTGTGCCTCATCCCGAAGGAGGTCGTCCACGAGATTCGACCGCCCGTGGACAGCGTCAGCCACGTGCTGCACGCCGGCCGAAGCACGTTGAGCTACCCAAGCGGCCACGTCGTGTTCGCCGTCGCGTTCAGCGTCGCGGTGCTCTTCCTCGTCCGAGGAACCATGCTCCGCGTGCTCCTCGGCATCGCTGGGACCGCCTTCGTGGTCGTGGCCGCGTGGGCGCGCCTGTACGTGGCCGCGCACTTCCCGACCGACGTCGTCGGCTCAGTGCTCGCCGGAATCGGCGGCGCCCTGCTCGTCGCGGGTCTCTGGAACGTGGTGGTGGCGCGAGCGCTCAGACCGAGGTCCCGTGCCTGATCAGCACCGCTCGCGGCAGGCGCTGACGGGAGTCTCGCGGCGTCGGTCGCTCAGTCCGCGAGGACGCTGAAGATGTTCCCCGACGGATCGGTGAACCAGGCGATGATCGGACCGCCTCCACGAGCGATCCCTCGCTCATCGGTCAGACCCGGATACTGCTCGAACACCACGCCTCGCGCAGCGAGTGCCGTGACCGCCGCGTCGACGTCCGGCACTGGGAAGTTCAAGACCGTGAACGACGCCGGCCGGTGCGCGGCGCCCTTCGGGTACACGAGCACCGAGTGGCCGCCGCCGAGCGCGATCCGAAGCATCCCGTTCTGCTCGTCCACCGCGAGTCCGAGGACGCGCTCGTAGAAGTCGCGCGCCGGCCCGATGTCGGACACGGAAAACCCGCTGAACGCAGCGGTGGCATCGACGATCGGACCCGTCATGCGCTGCAGTATCGCACCGGACGCACCGGCGCGGTAGGGCCCCTGGTCGTGGCGCTCGGACCCGATCAGCGCACCGACCGCGATGCGGCGGTTCCGGCCACCCCGAGCAGGATGGTCGCCGCGAACACGACGAGCAGGGGCACGGTCCACGCATTGCTCGCCTCGTGCAGACCACCCATGACGAGCGGTCCTGCCGCGCCGATGAGGTAGCCGCCGCCCTGCACCACTGCCGAGGTCCGACGCGCCTGGTCGTCGTTGCTCACGAGCCGGACGATCACGATGAAGATCACCGTGATGCCACCGCCCTGCGCAGCGCCACCGAGAATCTCCCACACCAGCCAGAGGTGCGGTGCGAGCAGCAGCCCGAGCGGCATCGCCACCCACAGCACGGCGATGAGCGCGATGATCGCTCGAGGGCGCCACCGCGTCGCCAGCGCCGGCACGCCGAGCGCACCGACCACCGCCAGGATCTGGAAGACCGACGATGAGGCTCCGGCGCTCGCCGGGTTGAACCCGATCCGGTCGTGAAGCAGCGTCGGGATCCAGGCGGTGAGCGCGTAGTACGCGAATGCCTGCCCACCGAACGCGAGCAGAAGACCCACGATGACCGCGCGCGGAACAGGCGCTGCGTTCGGGTCGTTTGTGGGCCTCCGGATCGCGTCGGCGTCCAGCACCTGATCGATCGGGCCGGTCTTCGGAACGGAGGCGCGACCTGCTTCCGTCACCGTCGCTCCAGACCGCCACGCCATGCGTCCGGCGAAGACGCTCCACGCGCCCAGCGCGATGAGCACGATGACGCCCCACAGGGCGATCGCGACGGGCCATCCGACGACGGTGGCGAGCGGGGCAGTCCCGAGCGACGTGATCATCGATCCGACGTTGAGCGCTGACGTGTACACGCCGGTGACGAGTCCGACGCGCGCCGGACTGGAGTCCCTGCGGATGACCACCGGGATGACCACGTTGCCGATCGTGATCCCGACGCCGATCACCGCGGTGCCGATGAGGAGGGCCGCGGCTGAGCCTCCTGATCGGATCACGGTGCCGAGGAGCACGACAACGAGCGACGCGGTGACAGCGCGCTCCGGGCTGAAACGACCGATGAGCCAGCTCGCGAGCGGAGTCGCCAGGGCGAAGCACAGCACGGGAATCGTGGTGACGAGTCCGGCGGTGGCGGCAGAGATACCGAGATCGGATCGGATCGCGCCGATCACCGGCGCGGGCGCCACGATGGGGCCGCGCAAGTTCAGGGCGATCACCACGATGACCGCGGCGAGCGTCCACGGCGCTGCGCGAAGCGCGCTCGTGCTGCTCACGCGTGATCCGGGAGCAGCATCGGCAGCAGGTCGAGCGGTTGGGCCGCGACCGCGATGGCGCCGCGCGCCTCGGCGGGCTGCCCGTAGCCCCACGCGGCGAAGATCGTGGGCACGCCGTTCGCGGCCGCACCGGTCACGTCGTGGCTGCGGTCGCCGATGAGCACCGGCCGGCTGATGTCGAATCCGCGTCCCCCAAGCCGTCGAAGCGCTTCGGCGACGACGTCCGCCTTGTCACTGCGGGTTTCGTCATCACTCGCACCGGTGATGACGTCGATATCCCGCGTCAGCCCATAGCGTTCCAGCATCGCGGTCGCCGGCGTCTCCGGCTTGCTGGTGGCCGTCGACATCGGCACGCCCGAACGGTGCAGCGTCTCGATGACCGTGTCGATTCCGGGGAACATGCGCGAGTCCAGCACGCCGTGCGCAAGGTAGTGCGCGCGGTAGATCGACAGGGCACGCGCTTCCGTGGGGGGATCCATGTGCAGTGCCGAACGGAAGGTCTCGAGGATCGGCGGACCGACGAATGTCAGCAGTGTCTCGAGCGGGGGCACGGGGAGCTCGAGCTGGTCGAGCATGTATCGCAGCGAGTCGACGATCCCGGGGGCGGAGTCGCTGATCGTGCCGTCGAGGTCGAACAGGACTGCGGTGAACGGGCGAGTCGACATGTTGTCGCCAGCCTATCGGCGGGTGCGTCAGAACAGGCGCGCGTGTCCGCTCTCGATGCCGCGCATGGCGTCATAGTCGAGCACCACGCAGCGGATTCCGCGGTCTTCGGCCAGGGTGCGAGCCTGCGGCGCGAAGGTCTGCGCGGCGAGCACACCCTGCACGGGGCGGAGGAGCGGGTCGCGATTCATGAGCTCGAGGTAGCGCGTGAGCTGCTCGACCGCGTCGATGCCGGCGTTCCGCTTCATCTCGACGGCGACACTCGCTCCAGCATCGTCGCGCGCGAGGATGTCGACCGGTCCGATCGCGGTCATGTATTCGCGGCGGACAAGGGTATGGCCGTCGCCGAGGAGCTCGATCTGCTCGGCGAGGAGTTGCTGCAGATGCGCTTCGACCCCGTCCTTCACGAGTCCGGGATCGACGCCGAGATCGTGCGAGCTGTCCGAGAGGATCTCGTGGATCGACACGATCAGTCGGTCCTGGGTCTTGCGTTGGGTGACCGTCCACACCTCGTTGATCCCCGCCGACGCCTGGTCGGCGTCCGGCTCGGCGACGGCGAGCGTGCAGGGCGGGCTCATCCAGTTCAGCGGCTTGTAGCTTCCGCCATCGGAGTGCACGAGCAGCGACCCGTCCGCCTTGATCATGAGCAGGCGCGTGGCGAGCGGCAGGTGTGCGGCGAGACGGCCGGCGTAGTCGACGGAGCAGCGGGCGATGACGAGACGCACCCGACGACTCTAACCGGCGCGAACGTCGCGCCCTGTCCTCGGCCGGAGCGCCTGGGGCTCGCGCGCCGCACCGGACACCACCCCGGCCGCGATGACGAAGACGAGCACCACGAGCAGCGCGTGCAGCAGCCCGGTCTGCTGGCCGATGAATCCGATGAGCAGCGGCCCGGCCAGGAATGCGAGGTACCCGATGGTTGCGACCGCACTGACGCGCGCCGCGGCGACCCGCGGATCGCCCGCCGCGGCCGACATGCCGACGGGGAAGCCGAGCGACGCGCCGAGTCCCCAGCAGATCACGCCGACGATCGCGATCGCGGTGTTCGGCACGACGATGAGCAGCGAGAGACCGATGATCGCGAGGATCGCGGAGCCCCGGAGGACCGGAACCCGTCCGAATCGGTCGATCACGACGACGCCGAGGATCCGGCCGACGGTCATCGATGCGACGAACACGGAGAGCACGGCACTCCCACCCGCGTCGGTGAGCCCATGACCGTCGACCATGGCGAGCGCGAGCCAGTCGTTCGCCGACCCCTCGGCCAGCGCCATGCCAAGCACGATGATGCCGATGAGGAGCGTCCCGGGCATCGCCCAGACGGCCCATCGGCCGGGTACTGCGGGCATGCCGCCGGTCGGGATGCCGGACGAGAGCGGGTCGAGGGCCGGGTCGGCGGCTGCGGGCGCGTGGTGCGCCTCCGATTCGTCTCCGATGCGGTGCTCGTCGTGAAACCACCGCACGGCGGTCAGGAAGGCGGCGGCGAGGATCACCGCGGTCCCACCGAAGTGCCAAACGAGCGGGACCTTCGCGGCCTCCGCCAGCGCGCCGAGTGCGGCGCCGCCCAGCGTGCCGAGCGAGAACGCCGCGTGGAACAGCGGCATGATCGTGCGCGTTCCGGCGCGTTCCGCGGCTGCGCCGGAGACGTTCATGGAGACGTCGCAGAGCCCGTTCCCGAAGCCGAACACGAAGAGGCAGGGCATGAGTCCGGCGATACCCCACCGGAGGCTCACCACCAGTCCGGCGGCGAGCAGGCCGACACCGAGGCACGCCGTCGCCACCTGCACGCCGTGTCGGGCGCCGAAGCGACTCACCACGTGGCCGGCGACCGTCAGCCCGAGGATCGACCCGACCGACATGCCGACGACGAGCAGCGCCATCTCGACGGTCGAGGCGTGGAGGCTGTCGCGCACCGTCGGAACTCGTCCGAGCCAGGTCGCGATGGCGAGCCCGGACAGCGTGAACACGACGAACACGCTGTTCCGCCACGCGACGACCGTGATTCCCCGATCGGTTGCGGCGACGGTGGCGGTCATATCGGTCAGCTCTCGAATCGCTGGATGACGTGAGGACAGCAGGCACCGATGCGAATCGAATCGATTCGACATCGAACCCGGGCTACGCTAACAACCCCATGGACCCCAATGCAACCGTCGACGCGCAATCGGGCGGCGGGCGGCGCCCCACGCTCGCCGCCGTCGCTCGTGCCGCCGGCGTCGCCGCGTCGACCGCCTCGCTGGTCTTCAGTGGCGCTGGACGCGTCGCTGAGGCCACGCGTGAGCGCGTGCTTGCCGCTGCCGCGGACCTCGGCTACGACGGGCCCGACCCGCGGGCCCGATCCCTGCGTCGCGGCCGGTCCGGAGTGATCGGAGTGGTGCTCGACGAGCGCCTCAGCGACGCATTCCGTGATCCGGTCAATGTGCTCACGCTCGACGGCATCGCCGAGGTTGCCGGCGAGCGCGACGTGTCGCTCATGCTCATCCGCAGCCCTCGGGACCACCAGCGCTACGGGCCCCTCGTCGATGCACCGGTGGACGCCGTGATCCTGATCGGCTGCGGACTCCGCATCGATCCGGCGATCGCGGTGTTGCGGCGTCGGCGGATCCCGGTCGTCGCGGTCGAGGCGGACGAGATCGACGGAGCGGTTCCGATCCAGCTCGACAACCGTGAAGGCTCGCGACGCGCGGCCGCGTTCCTCCGCGACCTCGGACACCGGGACGTCACGGTCGTCGCGCTCCCGCTCGAGGACAGCGGTCGCCGCGGCTGGATCAGCGAGGAGGACCTGCAGCGTGCGACTTCGTTCCCAGCGCTCGAACGCCTCCGGGGCGTCCGCGGGGTGTTCCCGGCGGCGCGCGCACTCGCCACTGCGGGCAGCACGGTGCACGAGGGGCGCCTCGCCGGCGCTGCGCTCTTCGGGCCGCAGGTCCCCGCGGATGCGCGTCCGACCGCGATCGTCGCGCAGAGCGACCTGCTCGCCGTCGGCGTGATCTCGGCGGCGCTCGAGCACGGCCTCCGCGTCCCGGAGGATGTCAGCGTGGTCGGGTTCGACGGCATCCGTGTCGATGACAGCCTGTTCCACAGTTCGCCGATTCGAGCGCTGACGACGCTCGTGCAACCGTTCGTGCAGAAGGGCCAGGCGGCTGCGCGGGCCGCCCTCGCCATGATCGACGGCGAGCCGGCCACCCCCGCGGCCTTCCGCTCGCAACTCCGGATCGGCGACACGACCGCCGCGCCGCGGACCGCGGTCGCACCGGCGGTCTGAGGGCTGGGTGCACGCCGCCGACGGGCGGATATCGTGGTCGACATGACCGACGCTGCGCTGACCACAGGAATTCAGACCGACGACCTCGACGCAACGCTCGGGCCGAAGGACGACCTGTATCGCCACGTGAACGGCAAGTGGATCGCATCGACGCCGATCCCGGACGACAAGGCGCGGTACGGCTCGTTCACGATCCTCGCCGAGGAGGCCGAGGTCGCGGTCCGCACGATCATCGAACGCGCCCAGGAGGCCGAGCCCGGCACCGAGGCCCGGAAGGTCGGCGATCTGTACGCGAGCTTCCTGTCCGAGGGGTTTCTCGAGACGCTCGGCTCGCAGCCCATCGATCCCCTCTTCATCGAGATCGCCGGGATTGAGGACATCCACGGCGTCCTGCGAATGGCCGGCCGGTTCGAGCGCCTCGGGGTGTCCAGCTTCATCAAGCTCTTCGTCGACAACGATCCCGGCGACCCGGAGCGGTATGTCGTGTTCTTCGAGCAGGCGGGCCTCGGCATGCCCGATGAGTCCTACTACCGCGAGGAACGGTTCGCGAGCATCCGCGACAAGTACCGTGAGTTCCTCGGCGCGATGTTCGATCTCGGCGGGTTCGCGCAGGCCGCGGACCGCGTGCAAGACATCATCGACCTCGAGACGGCGCTCGCCAAGTCGCACTGGGACAACGTGACCACCCGCGACAGCCAGAAGACGTACAACCGCATGTCCTGGCTCGACGCGGCCGGTCTGGCAGAGGGCGTGCATCTGTCCGAGTGGGTGAACGGCATCGCCGCGCCTCCTGGGGTGTTCGACACGGTCGTCGTGCGCGAGCCGTCGTTCCTGACGGGCCTCGCCCACGAGCTCACTACCCGTCCGATCTCGGTGTGGCGGGACTGGCTGCGCTGGCAGGTGCTGCGCTCGTACGCCCCCTACCTCAACACCGGATTCGCGTCGACCAACTTCTCCTTCTATGGCACGGCGCTGACCGGCGTCACGAAGCAGCGCGACCGCTGGAAGCGCGGTGTGTCCCTCGTCGAAGGCGTGATGGGCGAAGCCGTCGGGCGGATCTACGTCGAGGAGCACTTCGACCACACGGCGAAGGCGGCCATGGATGACCTCGTCGCGAACCTCATCACGGCCTACCGCGACAGCATCGCCGGGCTCGACTGGATGACTGAGGAGACCCGGCGCAGCGCCCTGGCCAAGCTCGAGAAGTTCACCCCGAAGATCGGCTACCCGGCCAAGTGGCGCGACTATTCGGCACTCCAGATCTCCGCGGACGACCTCATCGGCAACGTGCAGGCTGCGGCATCCTTCGAGGTCGACCGGGAACTCGGCAAGATCGGCAAGCCGATCGACCGTGACGAGTGGTTCATGACCCCGCAGACCATCAACGCCTACTACAACCCGGGCTTCAACGAGATCGTGTTCCCCGCCGCGATCCTGCAGTACCCGTTCTTCGACGAGTCCCGCGATGCAGCCGCGAACTACGGTGCGATCGGCGCCGTGATCGGCCACGAGATCGGGCACGGATTCGACGACCAGGGGTCGCAGTACGACGGCGACGGACGCCTCCACAACTGGTGGACGCAAGCGGACCGCTCGGCGTTCGAGGAGCGCACGAAGGCGCTCATCGCCCAGTACAACGAGCTCACGCCACGGGAGGTGCCAGACGCGCACGTGAACGGGGCCCTCACCATCGGCGAGAACATCGGGGACCTCGGTGGCCTCGCCATTGCGTGGAAGGCGTACCTCATCTCGCTCGACGGCTCCGAGCCTCCGGTCATCGATGGTCTCACCGGCGCCCAGCGGTTCTTCCTCAGCTGGGCGCAGGCGTGGCGGATGAACATCCGCCCGGAGGAGGCGCAGCGCCTGCTCTCGATCGACCCGCACTCGCCGAACGAGTTCCGCTGCAATCAGATCGTCCGGAACATCGACGAGTACTACGCCGCGTTCGACGTGCACGACGACGACCCGATGTACCTTCCCGCGTCGCAGCGGGTGCGAATCTGGTGACGATGTGATGGTCGAACCCGACGCTCCGTCGCGCCGCGGCCGGGCTTCGGGCGGCGGAGCCGATGACCGCGACCGAGACCGTCCGCGCCGTGGCGGACGCCATCGCGGAAGCGGCGACGAACGCTTTCCCGCGACCATCGCGGCGCTCGGCGCGCTGGCCCGTGACGATGCCCGGGTGAGCGCATCCGTCATCGACACCGCAAGCGGCCGCGCGTTGCTTGCGGTGGACGAGCGGGTCGCGCTGCCGATCGCAACGCTCGGGAGGCTCCTCCTCCTCGTCGAGGTCGCCGCGCGCCTGGAAGACGGCGGGTTCCACGGCGAGCGGCTGCAGCGCATGGCCCGCGATGCTGCAGCCGGGCCCGGCCTGTGGCAGTTCATGCAGGAGCCGACGATGCAGGTCGCCGACCTCGCGACGCTCGTCGGCGCGACTGCCGACGCGTGGGCCTCCAATGCGCTCCTGGCGATGGTCGGGCTCGATGCCGTCCGCACGCGAGCCGAGGCGCTCGGCATGGACCGGACAGCAGTGCTCGACCGCAACCGGGACCGCCGCGGTCCGGACGATGCGCCGGACACGGCGGTGGGTTCGACAGCCGAGCTGAGCTGGCTGATGCGCGGGCTGGCGCTCGGCGAGGTCGTCGACGAATCGACGAGCAACCGGGTTCTGGGATGGCTGTCGCTGGCGTCCGATTTCGCCGGCGTCGCCGGATCGTTCGGGCTCGACCCGTTCGCCCACCGGGACATGGCACACGGGCTGCAGGCGGTCGCCGCCACCGGCTCGGCGGCGGGAGTGCGTGCCGAGGCGGGAGTGCTTCGAGGGCCCTCGCGCTCAGTGTCCTACTCGGTCACCGTCGCGTACGACGACGACGGCCTGCAGCGCCGACTCGCCGTCGGAGAAGCGCTCCGTGCGCTCGGCGCCGAACTGCTCGACGCCGTACACGGCTGACCCTCCCGATGTCGCCGTCCGTCGTCAGTCCGTCGCCTGTCCCTGCGCGACGACAGCCTGCACGTCGAGGAGCGGTGCCGCGGTCGACGCACAGGCCGTGTATCCCGACGCCTTGATGTACAACGCGGTCGTCGAACCGGGCGGGTACACGCGGAACCCGTCCGCCGGGGTCGGGGTGCACGAGGCGCTCGGATAATTGCCGGCCTGTGCGATCTTCAGTGGCGCGACCGCGGTCGCTCCCGGTGCCAGCGTCACGGTCGGGTGCGGTGCGGCCCGATCGAGCGTGGCCGGTGCACCGAGCTGCGTGCCGTTCCCGTCGCCGACGAAGGACACGCCCGGCCACCCTTGAAGCACGCACGTGGTGCTTCCCGTGTTCTTGAACGTGAGGTGGATGATCGTGCTGCCGGCCGCCCCGCCGCTACCCGGTTCGGTGCCGCCGGTGAGCTCGGTGGTGCTGCAGAGCGTGCCGCTGACGCTGCCGCCTGTGTCGCCGCCCTGACCGTCGGTTGCGGACGCCGACGGGGTCGAGGAGTCCGAGGCGCTCGCCGACGACGACGGCGACATGCTCGAACTCGCTGCCGCGCTGCTCCCGCCGGCGGTGGGCGCGGTCGCACTCGACGCGCATCCGGCGAGCGTCGCTGCGGCGACAACGCCGAGCGCGAGGGCGAACGAGATGCGGTTCCTGTCGGTCATAAGGCCAGGCTTCCATGCGGAGCACGCGAATGCGTGGAATGAGGCGCGATCGTGACTGAATATCGTCCGAACGGCTCTGCCTGTGCTGGGGCACAATCGGTGCTGACGGCGTCGATGGCGACGCTTCGAATCGAAAGGTGGTCCGAGATGGCTGGACGACACGAGGGCCCGCGGGACGCGGCCCGCACCGACGGTGTGGTGAGCGAGGGCGGCGAATACGTCGACTCGGAGATCCCCGGCGACGCTCCGGTGAGCCACGACGGGCGCGCCGGCGAGTATGTCGAGAGCGAGATCCCGGGCGAGGTCGAGCCGGACCGCGCGGGCGTCGGCGCGTATGACCAGTCTGAGATTCCGGGCGAGCAGACTCCCGTCGACGAGGGGGTCGGCCACTATGTCGACTCCGAGATCCCGGGAGACCGCGACGAGGCGGACGCGGAGCCGGGCGCACGCGACTGACGCGGCGCGTCCGCGACTGACTGACTGACTCGGCGCGTCGGCGACCGCCGCGCTTCTCGTCAGTCGATGAGGCCCGCTGCGATGAGCAGGTTCAGCGTCGCCACACCGGCAGGCGGGCATCGATCCTCGTCGACGCTCGTCACCCATTCGATCGCGTCGACCTCACCGGCCGCCATGGGCTCCTGGTCGTCTGCCCCATCGCCGGCGAGAAACAGACGCATCATGACGCGTGCGCCGGGTCCCTGGTCGTGTGCGTCGGTGGTGACGGTGGCGAACCAGGTGAGCGCTTCTGGCGCGACCCGGAGGCCGGTCTCTTCACGCGCCTCCCGGCTGGCGGCGGCGGCGCCGGATTCGCCCGGCTCGACCTTGCCCCCGGGCAGATAGAGCACGTCGCGGCCGCGGCTCTGCACCATGAGGACGCGACGCTCCCGAACGACCACGAGTGCGCTCACGTCGAGCACGAGCGGGAGGCTCAGGAAGCGTCCGCAGCGTCGTCGCGGTCGTGCATCGCGCGCTCGGCGAGCGGCACCACGGTCGGAAGGGCCGCGGTATCCGGCTCCGGTTCGATGCCGAAGACCGACTGCAGCCCGCGCGCGAACTCGTCCGCCTGGCCGGCGGCGCCGAGCTCACGGGCCCGTACGGATGGTCGGTGCAGCAGCACGCCGACGAGGTGTCGAAGCGCGCGCTCCGTCTGCTCGGAGTCGCCGCGTCCCCGGGCTCGCTCGATCTCCTGGTCGAGCAGGTCGAACACATGCTTCCGGAGCGCGACGAGCGCCGGCGCGGCAGCCTGCTCGCGGCGCGCTGTGCGGAAACGGGTGACGGCGTCGTCGACGATGGCCCGCGCCTCCGACTCGGCGTTCAACTCGGCGACCGGCGCATGCAGGCTGATCGTCTCCAGGTCGAGGAGCTCGACGTTCGGACGGTCAGCCACGCGATGATCGACGTTCCGGGGCATGCCGAGGTCGATCACGAGACGGCGGACGTCGTCGGCGAGCATCGGGACGGTCACGATCGGCGTCTCGCTCGTCGTGCAGGTGACGATCACCTGGCATGAACGAATACCGGCGCGAAGGTCGTGCACGGCCGTGAGGTCGTGCTTCGCCGCGAACCACGAAGCGCGGCCTGAGGGGGAGTAGACCGCGATGTCCTGGACGCCGCGGTCACGGAGCGATGCGACCGTCGTCGCCGCGTACCGGCCTGTGCCGACGAGGAGGACCTGCGTCGCCGCCCAGTCCGTGACGCGAGAGGACGCCAGCTCAAGCGCGAGCCGTACCAGCGAGCGACCGGCGGCACCGATTCGGGTCCGGGTCTTGACACCGCGCGACGTGTGCGCCGCCTCCTGGAAGAGTCGTTCGAGCTCGGAGGTCGTGGTCCCGTTCGTTCGCGCTGATTCCAGGGCGCGACGCACCTGGCCGGAGATCTCGGTCTCGCCGACCACGACCGATTCCAGTCCGCTCGACACGGCGAAGAGGTGTTCGACGACGGTGTTGCCGTCGAGCACCGACAGGGACGCACGAACCGCCGACGGAGTCAGCTCGCTCGCGGTCGAGACGGCGTCGATCGTGGCGGAGACCGCTCGGTCCGCGGCGCCGTCGGCGACATCGAGATACGCCTCGAACCGGTTGCAGGTGGCGAGCACGATCGCGCCGTCGAGGAGTTCGGAATTGCTGACGAGGGCTTCCGCGGCGGCGGGTGCACCGATGCTCAGTCGCTCCAGGAGATCGAAGCTGGCGTTGCGGTACGACGCCGTGAGACAGATGAGCACGCCCTCCATGCTAACTCCGGGGAGGATGCCAGGATCCCGGGTGGGACACTGGTGCGCGTGAGCGACCCTTCAGCCCTCCTCGACCAGGGCCATTCCCCCCTCCCGAACGACCATCCACTGATCGACGGTCGCACAGCTCATGCCCCGCTGATCCGAGCGCTCCGCGGCGACCGTCCGGAGCGCCTCCCGGTCTGGTTCATGCGGCAGGCAGGCCGGTCGCTCCCCGAGTACCGCGAGCTCCGCGTCGGGACCGCCATGCTCGACGCCTGCCTCGACCCGGCGATGGCGTCCGAGATCACGCTTCAGCCGGTTCGCCGCCATCACGTCGATGCCGGCATCTTCTTCTCCGACATCGTGGTGCCGCTGCGTCTCGCCGGGGTCGACGTGGAGATCGTGCCTGGCAAGGGTCCGGTGCTCGGCGCGCCGATTCGCACGCCGGAGGCTGTGGCCGCGCTTCCGGCGCTCGACCCGTCCGCGCTCGCGCCGATCACCGAGGCCGTGCAGCGCACGGTCGCCGAGCTCGGTTCCACGCCGCTCATCGGATTCGCCGGCGCGCCATTCACGCTTGCCGCCTACATGGTCGAGGGCGGTCCGAGCAAAGACCACACGGCCGCGCGGGCGCTCATGCACGCCGACCCGGAGACGTGGTCGCGGCTCCTCGACTGGACAGCGGATGTGTCCGGGGCGTTCCTGCGCTCACAGGCGCTCGCAGGCGCGTCGGCGGTCCAGCTGTTCGACTCGTGGGTCGGGTCGCTGTCACGGAACGACTACGTCGATCGGGTGAAGCAGCACTCCGCCCGCGCGCTGTCGCACGTCGAAGACCTCGGCGTTCCGCGCATCCACTTCGGCGTGGGCAGCGGTGAGGTGCTCGGCGATATGGCCTCGGTCGGCGTGGAGGCCGTCGGCGTGGACTGGCGGGTTCCGCTCGCCGAAGCGGTGCATCGGATGGGGCCCGGCATCACGGTGCAGGGGAACATCGATCCCGCGCTGCTCGCTGCACCCTGGCCGGTGCTCGAGCGTCACGTCCGCCGGGTGATCCAGTCGGGCGCGCTCGCTCGGGCCCACGTCGTGAACCTCGGGCACGGCGTCCCGCCGGAGACCGACCCGGACGTGTTGACCCGCATCGTCGAACTGGTGCACGGGCTCGGTTCCGGAGTGACCGGGGCGGCTGGGCCGATCGGGGCGGCCGGGGCGGCCGGGGCGACCGGGGCGGGCGCGTGACCGATGTCATCGTGGTCGGCGGCGGAGTCGCCGGCCTCGTCGCCGCTCGCGACCTGGCGAAGGGCGGTGTCCACGTGACGCTGCTCGAGGCAGACGCTGCGCTCGGCGGCATGGTGCAGAAGCACACGCTCGCCGGCATCGACCTCGATCTCGCTGCCGAGTCCTTCGCGACGCGCGGCGACCACGTGCGGCGGCTCGCGATCGAGCTCGGCCTCGGCAACGAGCTGGTCGAGCCCGACAAGCGCGGCGCCTGGGTGATGACCAAGGACCGCCGCGTCGCCCCCTTGCCGGCTGCGGGCCTCCTGGGAATTCCGAGCACGCCGATGGCCGCTGACGTCATCGCCGTCGTCGGCACATCCGGAGCGGTGCGCGCACAGATGGACTCGCTCCTCCCGGCGACGGTCGGCGCCAAAGCGGCGACACTCGGCGAGCTCGTCCGGCGGCGGATGGGCCAGCAGGTGCTCGACGACCTCGTCGTCCCGGTCGCCGGAGGCGTGCACTCGACGCACCCGGACCAGCTCGACCTCGACCGGGTGGTGCCGGGCCTCCGGGCTGCACTCCTTCGCGAGGGATCCCTCGCCCGCGCGGTCGTCGCGCAGCGGGCCAAGGCGCCAGCAGGGTCCGCGGTCGGCGGCATCCGCGGCGGGATCAGCCGACTCGTCGATGAGCTCGCGGCCGACATGGAGACGTACCACGTCGACGTTCGGCTCGGGATGCGCGCCGTCCGGATCGACGCACACGAGGTCGACGCGGCGCCGACGGACCCGGCAACGGGGCGCCCGGGGCCGGTGGAGCGCCTCCACGCCGACGCGGTGCTGTCGACCGTGGCCGATCCAGGCCGCCAGGCGGACGAGCGGGTGGACGGCATCGAGCTCGTCACCCTGGTCGTCGACCAGCCGGAGCTCGACGCCGCGCCCCGTGGCACGGGGATGCTCGTGCATCCGGACGCGTCGGGGATCGGCGCCAAGGCGCTCACGCACGCCACCGTGAAGTGGGCGTGGCTCGCCGACGCGGCGGGCGGGAGGCACGTGCTCCGGCTCAGCTACGCGCTCGCTCCCCGGGATGGCTCAGATGCGCATGGTGCCGGCTCGGCGCTCGCGGTGGACCCGTCGTCCGAACTGGCGGCGTCCGCTGTCGAGGACGCCGCGGCCCTCCTCGGCGTGCCGTTGCGAGCCGAGGAACACCTGGTAGCCGCGGACCGAGTGCGGTGGCGCGCGCCTGATCGCCGGGGAGCCGACTTGGCAGCGGGGGTCGTCGGGATCGGCGAAGTATCCGTCGGACGCGGTCTCGCCGGCGTCGTTGCGGCGAGCCGCACGTCCGCTGAGCGGATCCTGGACGACTGAGCGGACGCCCGAATCGGGCGAGGTCTAGGGTTGCAGACACTGGGTCGACACATGCCGGTCGGCGTATGACCGCAAGCTCATCACGACACGAAGGGTCCGCAAATGCGAGGCAGACTGATATTCGTTGCAGGGGCCGCGCTCGGATACGTCCTCGGGGCGCGAGCAGGCCGTGCGCGGTACGAACAGATCAAGTCGGTGAGCGGCCGATTCTGGAACAGCAGCGGCGTGCAGAAGCAGGTGCACGGGCTCGAGGACTTCATCGCCGACCGCACGCCTGATGTCGCGGAGCTGATCGGCGAGGCGACGAAGAAGGCCGTCCGCAAGGCGACGTCCCGCAAGCGCACCGACACCAACGCCGCACAGCCGAGCACGAACGGCTCGGCGGGGACCCCCGGATCATGACCGACACCCGGGAACGCCGCAGCAAGTCGTTGTTCGGCCTCGTCGCCGACGTGCCGCGGCTCGTCAAGGAGCTCGTCCGCGGTGAGCTGGCGCTGCTCAAGGCGGAGATGATCGCGAAGGCGAAGATCTTCGCGTTCGCGGCAGCCTTCCTGATCGCCGCCCTCGTAATCGTGCTCTACGCGATCGGCGTGCTCCTGACGGCGGCCGTCATGGGCCTCGCGACGGTGATGCCCGCCTGGCTCTCCGCGATCATCATCGCGGTTGCCATGTTCCTCGTCGCCGGACTCCTCGGATTCCTGGGTTGGAAGCGCCTGAAGGCCGGGCTGCCGCCGCTGCCGAAGCGCACGATGCAGAGCGTGAAGAACGACATCAGCGCGATCAAGGGCATGGGCAAGAAGCCAGAGCCGCCGGTGCAGCGCGCCGTCCGCAAACCCGACGTCCACCGCTTCTGACCGGCGACCAGCAGGAACATCGATGAGCGACAGCACCACTTCTGAGTTCGATCGTCTGAGTGACGCAGCGGCCGCAACGCGCGCGCAACTGTTCGACACCCTCGATGCGATCGAGGACAAGCTCAATCTGCCCAAACAGATCGGCATCGCGGCGTCGAACGTCAAGCGTGGCCTCAATGAGAACCCCGGGCCGTACCTGGCAGCGCTCGCAGCCGGAGTGGCAGTGGTCGGGGGTATCGTCGTTTCGGTGCTTCGCCGGCGCTGAGCCGCGTCAGGCACCCGCGCGGCAAGGGGGCCGCAGCGATCCCCCGGGCTGATTTCGGCCCAGCCGACCGATAGGACAATGGTTCTCATGAGTTCCAGCGCGCCCGCGCCCGTTCCATCGACCGACGCCGAGAACGCCGGTGTCGATCTCAGCCTGCTCACGGCGTACACGCTGTGGGCTGTGTTCCGTCGGCCGAGCGGCCGCGTCGAGCGAGCAGACGATGCCGCCGTCGCCGAACTCGACCACCTCGTCGCCGACGTCGCGACGCGCGACGTCACCATCCGCGGGTTCTACGACGTCTCGGGCCTGAAAGCCGACGCCGACGTCATGATCTGGCTGCATGGGCCGGACGCCGCGGAGATCCAGGCCGCGCTTCGCGCGATCCGTCGGACCGCGCTGTTCGCGGACCTCGAGCCCGTCTGGCACGCCATGGGCACCCATCGTGATGCAGAGTTCAACAAGTCGCACACGCCCGCGTTCCTTCGCGGCGTGCCGCCGCGCGAGTGGCTGACGGTCTACCCGTTCGTCCGATCGTACGAGTGGTACCTCCTGCCCGAGGCGGAGCGCCGACAGATGCTCGCCGACCACGGTCGGCAGGGTGCGAAGTTCAAGCGCGTGCTGGCGAATACCGTCGCGAGCTTCGCGCTAGGCGATTACGAGTGGATCCTGCCGCTCGAGTCGCCGGACCCGATCGACCTGGTCGATCTGATGCGCGATCTGCGCTACACGGAGGCCCGTCGTCACGTCCGCGAGGAGATCCCCTTCTACACGGGCCGTCGCGTCACCACCGCCGAGCTGCCGGAGGTGCTGTCGTGACCGACACGGCGAACATCACCAACGGCGAGCTCGTCCGATTCGCGACCGAGGCGGCCGCGTCAGGCCCCGAGCACGTCGAGACCCCCGTTCGGTATGACGCGATCCTCCTCGCCGGCTTCGGGGGGCCCGAGGGCCAGGACGACGTCATCCCGTTCCTCCGCAACGTCACGCGCGGGCGCGGGATCCCCGATGAGCGCCTCGAAGAGGTCGCGCACCACTACCGTCACTTCGGTGGGGTCAGCCCGATCAACGCTCAGAACCGTGCGCTCAAGGCGGCGCTCGAGGCGGAACTCGCTGCGCGTGGCATCGATCTCCCGGTCCTGTGGGGCAACCGCAACTGGGACCCCTATCTCGAAGACGCCGTCCGAGAAGCCGCGGATCAGGGGTTCCACAATCTCATCGCGATCGCGACGAGCGCGTACTCGTCGTACTCGAGCTGCCGGCAGTATCGCGAGGACTTCGCACGGGTGCTCACTGAGACCGGCCTCGCCGACGTGATCCGCATCGATAAGGTCCGGCAGTTCTTCGACCACCCCGCGTTCGTTCGGCCGTTCATCGACGGGCTCCGCAACGCGTTCGCCGAGGCGATCGCGGCGAATGAGGGGCTCGACCCGAGCACCGAACTCCAGGTGCTGTTCTCGACCCACTCCATCCCGTCGAGCGACGCCGCGAAATCCGGTCCGGACTTCCGGGGCTTCGGCCCGGATGGGGCGTACGCGGCCCAGCACACCGCCGTGGCGGAGGTCGTGATCGCGGCGGCGTGGGCGGAGTTCCTCGAGACGCCGCTCGGAAGCGGACTGCAGGGTGCGACCGTCCCTGGCTGGAAACTCGTCTACCAGTCGCGCTCCGGACCGCCGAGCCAGCCATGGCTCGAGCCCGACATCAACGACCACCTGCAGTCGCTCGCGGGAGGGCCGACGCGGGCCGTCGTCATCGTTCCGCTCGGATTCGTCAGCGACCACATGGAGGTCATGTGGGACCTCGACGAAGAGGCGACTGAGACAGCGGGCGAGCTCGGGTTCTGGTCCACCCGGACCCCCACGCCCGGCGTCGACCCGACCTATGTCGGCGGCCTCATCGACCTGGTGCTCGAACGCGTGAACGGCACGCCGACCGCCGACCGACCCCACGTCACCGATCTCGGCCCCTGGTACGACGTCTGTCGACCCGGATGCTGCGAGAACGTCCGCGCCGGCTTCAAGCCGGCCGCGGCCGGTGTCGCGCCGTGACCGACCAGCCGGACGTCATTCGGCTCGGCACCCGGGGTAGCCGTCTAGCCGTCGCACAATCGCAGATGGTTGCCGACCGGCTCTCGGCAGCGGCGGGCATGCCGGTCGAACTCGTGACCGTGACGAGCGAGGGGGACGTGAACCGCGCCTCCCTGTCGTCGCTCGGCGGAACCGGGGTGTTCGCGTCGGCGCTGCGTGAGGCACTCGCGGCCGGCGAGGTCGATGTGCTCGTGCACTCACTGAAGGACCTCCCCACCGCTCCGGCGCCCGGACTCGAGATCGCCGCGGTGCCGAAGCGCGCCGACGTCCGCGATGCGCTGTGCGCACGGAACGGCTTGACGCTTGAAACGCTTCCGGACGGTGCGAAGGTCGGCACCGGCTCGCCCCGGCGTATCGCGCAGTTGCTGCGTCGTCGACCGGACCTCACGGTGGTCGACATCCGCGGCAACATCGACACCCGGTTGGCGCGGGTCGAGGACGACCTCGACGCCGTCGTGCTCGCCGCAGCCGGACTCGAACGCATCGGTCGCCTCGCGGCAGCGACGGAGATGCTTCCGACCGGGTTCTGGCCCGCCGCACCCGGGCAGGGCGCGCTCGCCGTCGAGACCCGTGCGGGCGTGACAACGGCCTCGGGAGAGCCCTTCGGCGCGTTGCGGCGCGGCGTGCGGGGGATAGATCATCCCACCACCCGCCTCACGGTCACCGCCGAACGTGACGTGCTCGCTCGCCTCGAGGCCGGCTGCTCCGCCCCGATCGGCGCCTCGGCCGTCGTCGACGCCGAACTGCTGCTCGTGACCGCGACCGTCTACAGCCCCGACGGCGCTGATGCGCGAACCGCGTCGCACGGCGCCCACCTCGATCCCGCGCCGATGGACGAGCGCCTTGCGGAGGCACGCTCCGTCGCCGGTCGCGTCGCCGACGAACTGCTCGCGAACGGCGCAGCGGATCTCGCTGACATCGCCGCATCCTCCCGCTAGGAGCACCGACGGACACCGCACGAACTCCGACTGTCCTGGTGCCGCGCGGCGGCCCGTGGGGCGAGCGTGTCGCGGCGGCGGCGCGTGCCAGGGGGCTTGCACCCGTCGTGGTCCCGCTGATCGCCGCTGGCCCGCCGTCGGATCTCTCGCCGCTGCACGAGGCGGCGACCGGCCTCGTCAATGGCTCGTACGAGTGGGTCGTGGTGACGAGCGCCGCGGCGGTGTCCGTCGTCGCCGGGCGGGTGCCGGGCCTCCGGACAGGGTGCGGCGGAGTCCGCGTTGCCGCGGTGGGCGATGCGACCGCGGACGCGTGTCGCCAAGCGGGCTGGACCGTCGACGTCGTCCCGGAGGATGCGTCAGCCGCCGACCTGGCAGCGATCATGCCGCAGACGACGGGGCGCGTCCTCGTTCCTCGATCCGACCTCGCCGGGCCCACCCTCGCGCAGGCGCTTCGGGCGCGCGGAGCCGACGTGCACGACGTCGTCGCATACCGGACCGTCGGAACCGGAACCGACGCGCTCCGGTTCGACGCGCCTCCCGACGCGATCATGGTGACGAGCGGCAGCGTGGCGCAGCAGGTCGCCGCGCGCCTACGACCGCTCGACCCGTCGACGCGCATCGCCTGCATCGGCCCGCGCACCGCCGCAGAGACGCGGGCGATCGGACTGCCGGTGCACGTCGTCGCACACTCGCGCTCCGCGGAGGCGCTCCTCGATGCGATCGTCGCTGACCTCGAACACGTCCCACTCACCGAACCCGCAGCAGCACCCGCACCACCAGGAGAAGCCCCGTGACCACCCCATCAGTCGGCCGATTTCCCGCCGTTCGTCCGCGTCGCCTCCGCGCGACGCCGGCAATGCGCCGCCTGGTCGCCGAGACGCACTTGCACCCTGCGGAGTTGATCCTCCCGATGTTCATCCGTGAAGGGGCGACGGAGGCGATCGACATCGCGAGTATGCCGGGCGTGCGGCAGCACAGTCTCGACTCCTTCCGCCGAGCACTCGTGGAGGCCGCGGAGGCCGGGGTCGGCGGGGTCAACCTCTTCGGCGTCCCCGAGCACAAGGATGCAGCGGGCAGCGGCGCGACGGATCCCGACGGCATCCTCAACGTCGCGATCCGCGTCGCACGAGCGGAGGTCGGCGACGCGCTCGTCGTCCAGTCCGACCTGTGCCTCGACGAATTCACCGACCACGGGCACTGCGGGGTCCTCGCGGCAGACGGCTCGGTCGACAACGATGCGACCCTCGTTCGATACCAGGACATGGCGGTCGCGCAGGCGGAAGCCGGTGCGGAGCTCGTGTGCATGAGCGGGATGATGGACGGCCAGATCGCTGCCGCCCGGGAGGCCCTCGATCGCGCTGGTCACGGTGGAACGGCCCTCCTCGCGTACGCGGCGAAGTATGCATCCGCGTTCTACGGGCCGTTCCGTGAGGCGGTCTCGTCCTCGCTGCAGGGGGACCGCCGGACGTATCAGATCGACTCCGGGAACGGCCGCGCCGGGATCCGCGAGGTCTTGCTCGACATCGATGAGGGTGCGGACATCGTCATGGTGAAGCCGGCCATGAGCTACCTCGACGTGCTCGCCGAGGCCGCATCGGTGTCGCCGGTGCCGGTGTGGGCGTATCAGATCTCCGGCGAGTACGCGATGATCACGGCCGCCGCGCAGAACGGATGGATCGACCGCGATGCTGCGGCGATGGAGGCCCTGATCGGCATCAAGCGCGCCGGCGCGGACGCGATCCTCACCTACTTCGCTGTCGAGATCGCGCAGCGACTGACGAGCGAGGGGCTGCGCTCGACGGGTTCCACCGCGGCCGTCGCGGACCTCTCGATCACGGGAAAGGCCGACCGATGACGACGAACGATGAGCTCTTCACCCGGGCGAAGCATGCGATCCCCGGTGGCGTGAACTCACCCGTCCGCGCGTACGGCTCGGTCGGCGGAACGCCCCGATTCCTCGTCTCGGCATCCGGCCCGTATGTCCGCGATGCGGAGGGACGCGAGTACGTCGACCTCGTCGCGTCGTGGGGTCCGGCAATTCTCGGGCACGCGGCCGAACCGGCGGTGCGCGCGGTGCAGGACGCTGCTGCGCGCGGCCTCTCCTTCGGCGCGTCGACGCCGGGAGAGACCGAGCTCGCCGAACTCGTCGAACGTCGCGTCGCCGTCGACGGCGATGGCCCGGTCGAAAAGCTCCGCATGGTGTCGACCGGTACCGAGGCGACGATGACCGCGATCCGGCTCGCCCGCGGCTACACCGGCCGCGATCTGCTCGTGAAATTCGCCGGGCACTACCACGGACACTCCGACTCCCTGCTCGCGGAGGCCGGCTCCGGCGTGGCGACCCTGTCCCTCCCTGGCTCGGCCGGGATCACGGACGCGACCGCGGCGCAGACGCTCGTCCTGCCCTATAACGACCTCGATGCGGTTCGGGCGGCGTTCGACCAGCACTCCGAGCGGATCGCGGCGGTGATCGTCGAAGCGGCGGCGGCGAACATGGGCGTGATCGCGCCGGACGCCGGCTTCAACCGGGCACTCGCCGAGATTGTGCACGCACATGGCGCGCTGCTGATCCTCGACGAGGTGCTCACCGGATTCCGCGTCGGCGCGGCGGGCTGGTGGGGGCTCGAAGCATCGGGTGTTGTTCCCGACGGCACAGGCTGGAAGCCCGACCTGATCGCGTTCGGCAAGGTCATCGGCGGTGGGATGCCCCTGGCGGCACTCGGCGGCCGTGCCGACGTCATGGACTACCTCGCCCCGCTCGGCCCGGTCTACCAGGCCGGCACACTCTCCGGGAATCCGCTCGCTGTGGCGGCAGGGCTCGCGACGCTGCGGCACGCGACGTCCGACGTGTACGCAACGCTCGATCGCCTCGCGGACCTGCTCTCCGACGAGGTGAGCGGCGCCCTGACCATGGCCGGGGTCGCGCACACCGTGCAGCGGGCCGGTAACCTGTTCTCCTTCGCATTCACCGAGACGCCCCCGCGGACATACGACGACGTCCGTGCGCAGGAAGCCTGGCGCTACCCGCCGTTCTTCCACGCGATGCTCGATGCTGGCGTCACGCTCCCGCCGAGCGTGTTCGAGGCCTGGTTCCTGACGGCCGCACATGACGACAGTGCGATCAATCGCATCCTGGAGGCGCTCCCCGCCGCCGCCCGCGCTGCGGCGGCCGCACGGCCGTAGGTGCTCGGCCCGTCGCCAATAATGCAAGTCGCTATTGCTATTATTGCCCTACAGTATTACGATGGCGTTGCGCATCGCGAACAGTGCACTGAAACATGGAATCAGCACGGATGACATCTCGTTCGCGATCCTCAATTGGACGTTTCATGTGTCTGCGTTCGAGGAGGCTCGTTGGCCTGGTGGGCGGTCCCCAGATCTCTCCATCGGACCGCTCCGGGACCGGTCCAACCTCATCGAGGTGATGGCGGTGGTGACGCCGCCGCGCGACATTCTTGTGTTCCATGCGATGATCGCGCGCCGCAAACACTTGGAGCGCGCGCAACGGGAAGGAGGCTGGTGATGGCAGGTCGAGAGCCGATCAATCCGGACGAGGAAACGTGGGCGGAGGCACTGAGCGCCCGGGCTGAGGCCATGAGTGACCTTCCGCCTGGCGTCCGCGTGGAGCGCTCCGCCAGCGATCGAGCTGGCGCTGCGCTTCTTGCTGCGGCGGTCGGGCCTGAAGAGGTCGAACGGATCGGCCGAGGCCGTCCATCGCTCGCTGGCGCATCTGGCGGCCCGTCGCCGAGTCGCACCGTGCGACTTCCCCGCGATCTCGACGCGGCGCTCGTCGCGCGTGCCAATGAAGAACACCGGAGACCGAGCGAGCTTGTGCGCGACGCCGTGATCGCGTACCTGATCGCACAGCACGCGCTCTGACCAGCTCAGCCGGCTCGACGAGCGTGCCACCGTCCGCCCGCCCGCGAAATCGCGAGCGGGAACGCGAACGCGTCGGACACCGCCGCTGACGTAATAACCGTCTCCGCCGGCCCTCGCGCAACCACACGTCCGTCTCGGAGGAGCAGTGCGTGCGAGGTGGACGCGGGCAGGTCCTCGAGATGGTGCGTCACCATCACGGAGCCGAGCGTCGGGTGGCGTGCTCGGAGGGCGTCGATGATCTCGAGCAGATGCTCACGCGCGGCGACATCGAGGCCGGTGGCGGGCTCGTCGAGGAGGAGGAGCTCGGGCTCCGCCATCAGCGCCCGCGCGATGAGCGTCCGCCCTCGTTCACCCTGGGACAGGACCGGCCAGCGGGCGTCGAGACGTGCCTCCAATCCGACGTCACGAATGTGCTGCCGCGCCTGATCCTGCTGCGCGCTGGTCGGCTCCCACCGCATCATCAGGTCGGTCGTGCCGGTGACGCCGGTGAGCACGGTCTCGAACACCGTCAGCGGCGCGAGCATCCTGTGACGCGGATCGACGTGCCCGATGCGTTCTCGAAGCGCACGGACATCGACGCGCCCAAGGCGCCGACCGAGCAGGTCGACCGAGCCGGCGGTCGGATGACTCGTCGCGCCGAGCACCGCCAGCAGTGTCGACTTTCCGGCGCCGTTCGGTCCGAGGAGCGCCCAGTGCTCGCCGGCGCGAACCGTGAGATCGACGTCATGCAGGAGGTCGCGACCGGATCGCGTGACGCGGAGGCCGGCGACGCAGATGAGGTCGGTCACCAGGTGTCGACGTGCTCGCCCCGCGCGGTCGCAACGGCGGCGATGTGTGCCTCCATCGCGACCGACAGCGCGTGGGCTGCGGACCGGGCGCGCTCGCCGTCGCGGTTGGCGACCGCTTCGCGCAACCCGTCGAAGACATCGGCGATATCCCACTGCTCGAACCGCGGTGCCGGCTGCAGCGCGAATCGAACCTGTTCGAGCGCCCCGCTCGCCGCGCGCGTCAGGAGTTGGTTCGGTGTGTGCTCGATGATCCACTCGCGCACCGCGTCCAGACGGGCGTCGTAGTCGCCGGCGTGCTTCTCGCGGGCTGCGTCGGCGCGGTCGACGAGCTTGCGCAGGTCAGTGGCTTGCGCGTCGGTGAGCGCGGGGACGCTCCAGCGGGCGCAGCTCTCCCAGAAGCCCGAGAACGCGCGGACGGCGTTCGTCCAGTCGCGGAACGTCGGGCGGGCGACACGCGTGTAGCGGTTCGCCTCCATCTCGATGAGACCGATGTCGACGAGCTTCGCGATCGCCTCGCGGACTGGAGTGCGGGAGACGCCGAGCCACTGCACGAGCTCGTCGTCGTTCAGCCGCTCGCCGTGCTGCAGCGTCCCGTCGCGGAGCGCCGCGAGGATCTTGTCGTAGACGACGTCGCGCAGCAGTTTGCGGGGCGAATTCTCGACGGTGGTCTTCGGGATGGGCATCGTTGCGCTTTCGAGGGGAACGTGCTGCTGGTATCTCGTATCCTACCGTGGCACTAGCAGTCGCGATGCATACGGGTGCCCTCGTGCGCCCGCTCCGTCGGCGTCAGCCGAACCTGGTCAGCCGAAGAGAATCGCCGCTTCGTCGTACCGGTCCTGCGGCACGGTCTTCAGCTCGCCGAGCGCGTCCTCGAACGACACGTGCACGATGTCGGTGCCGTGCAGCGCGACCATGCGTCCCCAGCGCTCCTCGACCACGGAGTCGATCGCCGCAAGTCCCAGCCGCGTCGAGAGCACGCGGTCGTAGGAGGTCGGCGTTCCGCCGCGCTGGATGTGCCCGAGCGTCGTCGCCCGCGTCTCGATGCCCGTCATCTCCTCGATCAGGGGAGCGAGCCGCTCACCGATCCCGCCGAGACGCGGGCGACCGAACGCATCGAGTCCGCGTTCGGAATGGGCGTCGTCCTCATGGTCTGGGATGAACCCCTCGGCCACCACGACGAGCGGCGCGCGACCGCGCTCATAGGCGGAGCGGACCCACGCAGCGATCTGCGCCATGCTCGTCTTCTGCTCGGGAATGAGGATCGCATGCGCGCCGGCCGCCATGCCGGAATGAAGCGCGATCCAGCCGACGTGGCGACCCATGACCTCCGCGACCATGCAGCGCGAGTGGGACTCACCGGTCGTGCGGAGGCGGTCCATCGCGTCGGTCGCGATCTGCACCGCGGTGTCGAACCCGAACGTGTAGTCCGTCGCGCCGAGGTCGTTGTCGACGGTCTTCGGCACGCCGACGATCTTCAGGCCCGCATCCGTCAGCCGTTTCGCGGCCGCGAGTGTTCCCTCGCCGCCGATCGCGATCATCGCGTCGATGCCATGCCGGTCGAGGTTCTCGACGATGCGGTCGACGCCGCCGTTCGGGCCCTCGAAGGGATTCGTGCGGCTCGTGCCGAGGATCGTGCCGCCCTGCTTGGCGATGCCCTGGATGTCCTTGCGGCCGATCGGCACGATGTCGGCATCGACGACGCCGCGCCAGCCGTCGCGGAACCCGACGAACTCGTGACCGTAGATCGCGATGCCCTTGAGCACCGCGGCTCGGATCACCGCGTTCAGGCCGGGGCAGTCGCCGCCACTGGTGAGAATCCCGATGCGCATAGCCCTATCTTTGTCGATCCCGCCGGATGTGACACGACCGGCCTTCCTCGCCACGTACCATCCCCACATGACGTTCGCGCCGCCTGCCCCGCGTCGGCCCGAACCGGTCGACGCACGTCGCGTCGACACCGTCTACCGGCCCGGAGGCCCGCTCGACCCCGCCGCGACCCTCCGTCCCCTGCAGCGTGGCTCCGGCGATCCGGCCTTCCGTGTCGTGGACGGCGTGATCTGGCTCGGCCTGCGCACCCGAGATGGCGCGGCGACGGTCGCCGTTCGTGCCCAACGCGATTCGGTCGCCGTGAGCGCGTGGGGTCCGGGTGCGGAGCGCGCGATCGCCGACGCGCCGGACATGCTTGGCCGCGGGGACGATTGGTCGGAGCTCGACGTCTCGGCGCACGAATTCCTGCGGGAGGCTCGACACCGGCAATGCGGGTTACGTCTCTGTCGCATGAATGCCGTCGTCGCCATGCTCGTCCCGGCGATCATGGAGCAGAAGGTCACGAGCCGCCAGGCATGGGGAGCGTGGCGCTACCTGCTGCGCCGATATGGCACACCCGCGCCGGGCCCCGCGCCCGAGGGCCTCATCGTTCCTCCCGACGCCGCCACGTGGTCGCGCATCCCGAGCTGGGAGTGGCATCGCGCGGGCATCGAACCGGGGCGGTCCGCGACGGTCATGCGCGCGACGCGCGTGGCCGATGCCCTCGAACGCACGCTGACGCTCGGTCGAGGAGGACCGGCCGTTCTCGATCGGCTGACCTCGATTCCCGGGATCGGACCGTGGACGGCGGCGGAGACCGCGCAGCGCGCGCACGGGGATCCGGACTCGCCGAGCGTCGGTGATTTTCACATTCCCGCGACGGTGGGGTGGGCGCTTGCGGGCGCGCCCGTCGACGACGCCGGCATGCTCGAACTCCTCGAGCCGTGGCGCGGTCACCGCGAGCGCATCGTGCGACTCATCGCCGGGAGCGGCTTCCGGAAGCCCCGTTTCGGTCCCCGGATGACCATTCAGGATCACCGCTGGCACTGACGGTCCTGTCATCCGCTCCGAATAGCATCGAGGGATGCCCGAAGCCCGCCTCCAGGACTGCACCGACGATGCGATCGAGCTGGTCCGGCGGTGGCTCACGGCATCCGCAGGCGTCAAGGCCGACCCCGGTGCTGCGCGTCTCGCAGGCGTCCTGCACGACGAGCGCGGATTCGACTTCGCGCTGGGCTTCGTCGACCGGGTGGTGCGGCCCGACGACCCCCGCGTCGCGGCCGCCAACCTGGAACGCCTGAGCCAGGACGTCCCCGATTTCCTCGCCTGGTACCTCCGGGGCGCCGTCGCCCTCGGTGGCGGAGTCGCCGCGATGGCGCCATGGGCCGTCGTCCCGACCGCCCGACGAATCCTGCGCCGCATGACCGGTCATCTGGTCGTCGACGCTCCTCGGACGAAGCTTGGAGCGACGCTCGCCAAACTCGCGGGCACCGACACCCTGCTCGACATCAGGCCGCTCGGTGAACGCGTCTTCGGTCCCGACGCTGCGGATCGCCGCCTGAACGACGCCCGGGAGATGCTCGAGCGCGAGGACGTGCATGCCCTCACGATTCGCGTCAGCGACGTCGTGTCGCCGATGAGCCTCTGGGCGTTCGATGAAACGGTGGCCCGGGTCACCGAACGACTGCTGCCCCTGTTCCGCGTGGCCGCCTCCGCGCCGACGCCGAAGCGGATCACCCTCGACGTGGCTGAGTACCGCGACCTCGATCTCACCATTGCCGTGTTCACCGCGCTGCTCGAACGCCCCGAGTTCCTGCGAGTCGACGCCGGCATTGCACTGCAGGCGTACCTCCCGGACGCCCAGGACGCGCTCGAATGGCTCACCGACTGGGCGCGCGACCGACGTGCGCGGGGCGGCGCGCCGATCACGATCCGGCTCGTCACAGGTGACTCCCTCCCCACCGAGCGCGTGGAAGCGAGCCTCCGCAACTGGCCGCTCGCCACCCTTGCGACGACAACGGAAACCGACACCGCCTACCTCGCGCTGCTCGACGCTGCGCTCACCGCGGAGCGCGTCGACGCGGTCCGCATCGCCGTCGCCAGTCACAACCTGTTTCACGTCGCGACCGCATGGACGCTCGCAACGCGCCGGAACCTCACCGCGGCGGTCGACGTCGAGATGCTGCTCGGCTCGGCGACCGGTGCTGCTGACGCGGTCCGCTCGGACGTCGGAGGACTCCGGCTCGTGACGCCCGTCGTGCACCCCACCGAAGCCGACGCCGCGATTCCGTACCTGGCCACGCGCCTCCAAGCGTTGGCGGACACCGACGCCGCCATGGGGTCCGCAGTCGCGGTGGCCAGCGAACCGGACCACTTCGACCGGGACCGTGATCGCTTCCTGGCCGCCATCGACGGGTTGGGCGATCCGCTCCCTGTGACCAACCGTGTGCAGGATCGGCGAGCACCACTCGGCGAGCCGGAGTTCCGCGATCGATTCGACCTCACGCCGGACACAGACCCGGCGATCGCGGGAAACCGTGCATGGGCGCGCGACATCCTCCGACGCGTTCCCCGGTCCCCTCTCGGCGCCGACACCCTCCGAGCGGCGCGCGTGGTCGACCGGGTCCGACTCGAACGCATCCTGACGACGACCGCAGGCGCGGGTGCGAACTGGGGGCGGCAGGACCCCGCCGATCGGGCCGAGCTCCTCGACTTCATCGCGCACGAACTCGAAGTCCGGCGCGGCGACCTCATCGAAGTGCTCTGCACCGAGGTCGGCGTGACCCTCACGGAGGCCGACGCCGAGGTGAGTCGGGCGATCGACGCCGCGAGCCTCCTCGCCGTCCAGGCGCGCCACCGCCTCGACATCGACGGTGCCGTCCTCGTCCCACCGCGCCTTACCGTCGTCGTCGCCCCCGCGCAAGAACCCGTCGCCGTGACGGCGCTCGGCGTGGTCGCCGCGCTCGCCGCGGGCAGCGGTGTCGTCGTGAAGCCCGCGTCGCAGGCAGGTCGGTCCGTCGCCCTCCTGACGGACATCCTGTGGCAGGCAGGCGTGCCGCACTCGCTGCTCGCGGTCGTCGACATCGACGAGGAGGCGCTCGGGCGCACCCTCGTCGCGCACGCCGTCGTCGACCGTGTCCTGTTCACCGGGTCCGCGGACACCGCACGCTCGTTCCGATGGTGGCGAGCCGGACTGCCGCTCAGCGCCACCTCGGGGGGCCGCAACACGATCGTGGTGACCCCATCGGCCGACTTCGACCTGGCGGTCGAGGACATCGTCGCCTCCGCTTTCGGCCGTGCCGGACAGCAGCGCGCGGCGGTGTCGCTGGTGATCCTGGTCGGGTCGGTCGCGACCAGTGAGCGGTTCCATCGCACGCTCGTGGACGCCGGGCGCGGACTCCACGTCGCGTGGCCCTCGGGCCCGGCGGCACAGCTCGGTCCGTTGATCGCGCGCCCGCACGGTACGACGCGGGATGCGCTCACCGTCCTTGAAGCCGGTGCGTCGTGGCTGCTCGAACCACGAGCGCTCGACGACTCCGAGCGCCTGTGGTCGCCCGGCATCCGCGAGGGAGCCGCCGCGGCACCGGAGGCCGGACTCCTCGACGCCGTGGCCCCCGTCGTCGAACTGGCTAGCGTCGATTCCCTCCAGGCGGCGATCGCGCTGCAGAACAGCTCCGACTCGGGACTCGCTGCCGGGCTGCACTCGCTCGATGCGGCCGAGGTCGCCGAGTGGGTCGACAGCGTGCAGGCGGGAACGCTGTTCGTGAACCGACGCACCACCGACACCAGCGTGGGTCGGGCGCCACTCGGCGGCTGGAAACGATCGTCGATCGGACCGACGACGCGCCCTGGAGGCCCGCTGCACCTCGCGACACTCGGGCGCTGGGTGCCGAAGGCACGGCCGCCGCACAAGAGCATTCGCCTCCGGGGCGTGCCGGACGCGGTCGCCACCCTGATCGACGCCGCACGGCCGGGCCTTACGTTTGAGGAATTCGACCAGGTCCGCGCCGGTGCGCTCAGCGATGCCGTTGCCTGGTCCGAGGAGTTCGGGGTGGCACACGACCCGGCCGCCCTCAAGGCGGAGCGGAACGTCCTCCGATATCGGCCGATGTCGGTCATCGTGCGGCAGAGCGAGAACGCGAGCACCGGTGATCTCGTCCGGGTGCTCGCGGCCGCGAGCGCCGCGCGCGCCCACATCCTGCTGAGTACCGCGCGGCCCCTGCCGGCGCCCCTCGTGCAGCTGCTGTCGAGCGGTCGCAGCCCCCTCGACGTCGTCGACCACCTCGTCGAGTCCGACGAGGACTGGCTCCAGCGCGCAGCCGCTGGCGCCATCTTCCTGGACCGCTGGTCGGGCGACCTCGAGCCGGATGAGAACGACATCGTCGCCGCGCTGACCCCGTCGCTCGAGACCATTCCTCGGACCGCGTTCGGCGGCCCGGGGGCGCGGATCCGTCTGCTCGGCGGTGACCCGATCATGCTGGAGGAGGCGCTCGGCGCGTCCGTCGATGTGACCGTCTACGACGCTCCAGTGGTTGACGCCGGACTGCTCGAGATGCTCCCGTTCGTTCGAGAGCAGGTGATCGCGATGCGCACGCACCGCTTCGGCTCGGTCGACCGTGACCTTCGCGACCTGCCCCTGTGACTCGCCGCGATCCTCCCGAGCGTGCCATGCTCGAACTCGTTGTCAGTGTCGACGAAAGGGATCCGCGTGAACCAGGAGCAGGACGAGCGGGCAACGCGCACCGCGACCGACTGGCGGCTCAGCACCGCTGAAGCCGAGGGTGTCGATCCGCGCGGTGTCCGCGAACTCATCGACGCGCTCGACGAGCACCCGGACATCGAGCCGCATGCGTTGATCGTGGTTCGACACGGGGCTGTCGTCGCATCGGCGGCGTGGGCGCCGTACGCGCTCGACCGGCCGCAGCTTGTCTACTCGGTGAGCAAGAGCTTCACGAGCACCGCCGCGGCGTTCGCCATCGACGAGGGCTTGCTCGATCTCGACACCCCGGTCGTCGACTGCTTTCCGGAGTACGCGGACTCGATCGCCCCGCAGAGCCGGCCGATGCTCGTCCGCCACCTGCTGTCGATGGCGACCGGGCACCTTGCGGACATGGTCGTCGCGTTCGACGACGTCGAGCACCCGGTTCGTGCGTTCCTCGCCGCCGCACCAGAGCGGCACCCCGGCTCGGTCTTCACGTACAACCAGCTCGCGACATACACGCTCGCCACGATCATTCAGCGCCGCTCGGAGCAGCGGCTCAGCGACTACCTGCGCCCGAGGCTCTTCGACCCGCTCGGGATCCCCCCGCTCGGGTGGCAGCAGCAGCCAGCCGGCGTGGATCTCGGCTTCTCCGGGCTGTTCGCGCCGCCCGAGGCGATCGCGAAACTCGGCCTGCTGTATCTGAACAATGGCGTGTGGCGGGGGGAGCGCCTCCTGCCCGAGTGGTGGGTGGGCCAGGCGTCGAGCGTGCACATCGACAACGCCACGCCGGGCGACCCGAACGCCGAGCACGACGACTGGGCACAGGGCTACGGGTTCCAGTTCTGGCGGTCGCGGCACGGGTTCCGCGGCGACGGCGCGTTCGGTCAGTTCTGCCTCGTCCTCCCCGAGCAGGAGGCCGTGGTCGCGATCACTGCACAGACGATGGACATGCAGGCGGAGCTGAACCTGGTGTGGGAGCACCTGCTCCCAGCGTTCGGCGACGCGCCGCTGGCGCCCCAGGACGGCGGGGGCGAGGCGCTGCACGGACTCGCGCGCACCCTGTCGTTCCCGGCAGGGCTCGACAGTCCGTCCGAGTGGTCGGACGACATCGCGGGCGCCTACACCGTGGTCGAATCCGACGCTGCGCAGGTGGCCTACCCGACGCTCGACCGCGTCGGTCTGACGCACGCCGGCGACGGCTGGTCGCTGACCCTGACCGAGCACTCCGCCGCTCCGGGAGGCGCGTCCCGGCTCTGGCGCGTCGGCGCCGACGAGTGGGCGGTCACCGAGGGCGCTGCCTCCGGTTCACCCGAGGTCGCCGTCGCGGTGCAGGGCGGCGGCGGGACGACCGCGGAGGGTGATCGGAGCCTCCGAATCGACGTGGCGTTCATCGACACGCCGCATCGACTGATGCTGCATCTCGATCCCGACCACCGCACGGTGACACCGGAGTGGTTCACGCGCCCGCTCGATTTCGGGGGCGTCGACGGACTCGGTGCCGTCCCGGCCGGGGTGCTGCGCTCGCGGCGGTAGGACCCGGCGTCAGGGGGTGCCGGCGCCGAATCGGGTGGTCACGCCCGGGGAGTACAGAACGCTGTCCGGTGCGAGCTCGGTGAGCGCCGGCGGGAGGCCGGCAGCCCGCACCAGATCGTCATGCAGGATCGTCAGCTCGGCACGGTACAGGCGCCAGGGCTCGTGCTCGTTCGGCCAGAAACGGGTGACTCCCGCACGTCGGACATGCATGCCCCACCGAGCCGTCAGGAACGTCTCGAGCGCGGACGGCGACGGAACCGCCTCCCCGATCCGTACGTCGAACCGTGATCGGAGGCGCGTGCCGTGTCGTCGGAGCGCATACGCCACCCGGTCCACCCCGCGGCGCTGCTCCGCCTGCGCCCAGTAGTAGGGAAGGCCCGTCGCTGCTCTGGCGGCAAGCGTCGGTGGGAGGCGCGAAGCGTCGAGCGACAGGAATGCCACACCGCGTCGACCGGAACGATCCACCGTGTAGACGCGGACGTTCACCTCGACGAAATCGCCGACCGAGCCGAACGCATGCAGGGTCGAGGCCGCCCCGAGCACCCCGAAGCGGGGAAAGGCGGTGTCGACGAATCGGAATCCGATGAGACCGACCCAGGTCGTCGCGCCGTCGTCGGAACCATCGACGGCCATCGTGTCCGGGCGAACGCCGTGCGGCAGCAGTGGAGCAACCGCGGACGCATCGACCCGCCAGTGCACGAACACCACGTCGCGCCAGCCCTGCTCGATCCAGGGGCGACCCGACAGTGGGGGCGCGGAGGGGGAGACGTCCTGGAGCACGATCTCGACGCTACCGCGCTACCGCTGCTCTCTGGACACGAGCCGCGACATCACGATCGCGCTCCGCGTGTGGTCCACGTGCGGGGCGAGGCGGACGCGGTCGAGCGCCTCCTCCAGCGACGCGATGTCTTTCGACCGGAGATGCACGATCGCATCCGCGCTCCCGGTCACGGTGCCCGCATCCACGACCTCCGGCACGTTCTCGAGCAGGGTGCGAAGCTCGTCCGGCGACACGGTGCCCCGGCAGTACACCTCGACCCATGCCTCCGTGCCGCGATCCTCGATCGTCGGGTCCACCTTGATCGTGAAGCCCTGGATGACGCCGTCCGCGACGAGCCGGTCGACGCGGCGTTTCACGGCCGATGCCGACAGCCCGACGACGTTGCCGATGTCGCCGTACCCGGCCCGCGCGTTGAGCCGCAGACGGTCGAGGATTCGGTGGTCGAGGGAGTCCATCGGGGCTCATCGTACGCTCGCCTTTTGCGTCATCGGGTGCCGTTGTGCAAGATTCGCGCGTTCCGCGTACACCCAGTGTGCGGGGGTGTCGCCGAGCCGTCCGGCGTGCGACACTTCGTTCAGGCGTCGACCTGGTCCGCCTCGAACACGGGTGAGTGAGCCTGCACCTCACCTCGCATCTCCAGCGGCGGTTCCCTGGCAGGCTCGGGCCCCGGTTCAGGAGACGTCTCAGAGTGTCCACTCCCATCGCAGCCCCCGACGCCGTCGCCGATCGCACGGCCACCAAGCGCACGATCCTCATGTGCAAGCCGACCTTCTACACGGTGAGCTACCGCATCAACCCATGGATGCATCCGGAAGCGCCGACGGACACGTCGAAAGCGGTGCAGCAATGGCAGCGCCTGTACGACGTGTACCGGGAACTCGGCTACGACATCGAGCTCATCGACCCGATCGAGGGGCTGCCCGACATGGTGTACGCCGCGAACGGCGGTTTCGTGCTCGACGGGATCGCATACGGCGCCAAGTTCCAGTACCCGGAGCGCCAGCCCGAGGGTCCCGCCTACATGGACTGGTTCCGTGGCGCCGGCCTCGAGGTCGCCGAACCCGCGGAGACGAACGAGGGCGAGGGTGACTTCCTGCTCGTCGGCGATGTGATCCTCGCCGGCACCGGATTCCGGTCCGACAGCACCTCGCATGAGGAGATCGCCCGCATCTACGGCCGGGAGGTCGTCACGCTGAAGCTCATCAACCCGAGCTTCTACCACCTCGACACCGCGGTCGCGGTCCTCGATCCGGAGCCCGTCGACGGTGTCGCGAACATCGCGTATCTCGAGTCCGCGTTCGACGAGCCGTCGCTCGCGATCCTCCGCGAGCGGTTCCCGGACGCGATCCTCGCGACGGAGGAGGACGCGGCGATCCTCGGTCTCAACTCCTACAGCGACGGATACAACGTCGTCATCGCCGCCCGGGCGACGACGTTCGCCGAGCAGCTCCGCGAGCGCGGCTACAACCCGATCGGCGTCGACCTGTCCGAGCTGCTGCTCGGCGGCGGTGGCGTCAAGTGCTGCACGCTCGACCTGCACCCGATCGGAACGGGAACCTCGCGCCGGCAGGAGCAGCGATGACCGCCGTACACGCCGCTTCGCGAACCGCTGGCGCTGGCGCTGGCGCTTCCGGAGGATCGATCGCGGGGTCCGCAGCGACCGTCGCTGCGCTCGCCGCAGAGGACCACGCACTCGCGCACAACTACAAGCCGCTCCCGGTCGTCGTCGCGTCCGCTGACGGGGCATGGCTCACCGACATCGACGGTCGCCGGTACTTGGACGGGCTGGCCGCCTACTCGGCGGTGAATTTCGGTCACGGCAACCCGCGCCTCCTGGCCGCTGCCCGCGACCAGCTCGACCGGGTGACCCTGACCAGTCGCGCGTTCGTCAACGACCGGCTCGGTCCGTTCGCGGAGCGGCTCACGGCGCTCGCGGGCATGGACATGATGCTGCCGATGAACACCGGCGCCGAAGCGGTCGAGTCCGCGATCAAGGTGAGCCGTGCGTGGGGATACCGGGTCAAGGGCGTGCCCGCCGACCGTGCCACGATCGTCGTCGCGAACGGCAACTTCCACGGCCGGACCACGACCATCGTCTCGTTCTCCGACGATCCCGTCGCCCGCGACGACTTCGGGCCGTTCACGCCAGGGTTCCGGAGTGTCCCGTATGGCGACGCCGAGGCGCTCGAAGCAGCGATGGACGACACCGTCGTCGCGGTGCTGCTCGAACCGATCCAGGGAGAGGCCGGCGTCGTCATCCCTCCGGCCGACTACCTGGCTGCCGTTCGCGCGGTCTGCGACCGGTTCGGCGCGCTGTTCATCGCAGACGAGATCCAGTCGGGACTCGGTCGAACCGGCGCGACGTTCGAGACGACGCGCGTCGGCGTCCGGCCCGACCTGATGACGCTCGGCAAAGCGCTCGGTGGCGGGATCGTCCCCGTCTCCGCAGTGGTCGGCTCCGCGTCCGTGCTCGGCGTGCTCCGTCCGGGCGAGCACGGTTCGACGTTCGGCGGCAACCCGCTCGCCGCCGCGGTGGGAACCGAGGTGGTGGCGATCCTCGAGGAGGGCACGTTCCAAGCGCGTGCCGCCGCCGGGGAGGCCGTGCTCCGGTCCGCCCTCGAACCGCTCGTCGGAAACGGGGTCGTCGGGCATCGCATCGCGGGCCTCTGGGCTGGGATCGACATCGACCCGTCGCTCGGTAGTGGTCGTGATGTGTCGCTCGCGATGATGGAGCGCGGTGTGCTCGTGAAAGACACGCACGGCTCGACGATCCGGTTCGCTCCACCCCTCGTCGTGACCGACGACGAGATCCAGCTGGCGGCCGACGCACTCGCGGACGCAATCCGATCGCTCGGCTGAGCCTGCTTTATCCGCCTCCGGGACGGCCGGGTCGACCGATCCGGCCGATCCCGCCTCCTCCCGGTCAGGAGGCGCGCGTCGCCTCCGTCGGCAGCTCCCGCATCGTGAGCAGCGGCGAGAACACCACCGGCGCGGCGAACAGCAGTCCGCCGATCCCGCCGACCCAGATCGTCGCCTCGACGCCGATCGAGCCGCCGAGGATGCCTGAGACGAAGCCGCCGATCGGCATCACACCCCAGATGATGAACCGGATCGACGCGTTCATCCGCCCGAGCAGCGGCGTCGGACAGATGCGCTGCCGGTACGTGAGCTGCGTGATGTTGTAGACGAGGACGCTCCAACTCATCACGAACTCCGCGGCGATCAGCAGCGGAACCGCGGCGACCGGCGCGAGCGCGGGGAGCGCGAAGCCGAGCGTTCCGACGCCGAACACGATCGCCGACACTGGGATCGCCCGCCCCTCGCCGATCCAGCCGGCGAACCGGGAGGCCGTGGTCGCCCCGATGAGACCGCCGACCGCGCCGACACTGGTCGCCACGCCCCAGACGGTCGTCCCGAGCGCGAGATGCCGAAGGACGAGAATCGGCAGCATCGTGAACACGAAGGCGCTGAACAGATTCGAGCCCGCGGTGCAGATGACGATGCGCACGAGCAGCGGCTGACGGAACACGAACGCGAGCCCTTCGCGAATCTCGACGACGAGGGGGCGTCGGTCCTCGACAGCGCGCACCTGCTCGTCGTCGCGGATCGACGAGATCGCGAGAAATGACGCGAAGAAGCTCAGCGCATCGATCCCGATGACGAACGCGGGGCGCAGGATGGCGAGGAGCGCGCCGGACGCGGCCGGGCCTCCCACGCGGGCCACCTGCTGGGACGACTCGAGCGCGCCGTTTGCGCGCCCGATCAGGGCGCCGGGCAGGATCATCGGCGGATAGCTCTGGTACGCGACGTCGAAGAACACGGTCGCTCCGCCGACCAGCGCGGCCACGACGATGAGCTGCCAGATCGTGAGCACCCCGAGCAACCACGCCGCGGGGATCGTGGCGAGGAGGACTGCGCGGACGAGGTCGGCGGTGAGCATGACGCGTCGCTTCCGCATCCGGTCGACCCAGGCGCCCGCCGGCAGGCCGATCACGAGGAACGCGAGCGTCTCCATCGCGTTGAGCAAGCCGACCTGGAAGGTGCTCGCTGCGAGGACGGTGACAGCGAGTGTCGGGATCGCCAGACCGGCGAGCTGATCGCCGATCGCGCTCGCGGTCTCGCCCGACCAGAGCCGCATGAACGGTGCGTTGCGCCAGATCGAGGCGGGAGGCGCGGATTGCTGTGCCGGATCGTCAGCCGTGCTGGTGGACGCCGAGGCGTGCGCCGTCCCCGAGTCGGGGGCGTCCCCGTGAGCATCCGTCATTCGATCATCCTTGCGGACGTGCGGCGCGGACGCCAGGGCACTCGCTGCCCACCACCGTCTGTCAAGTGCGGCTGCGGGCGTAGGTCTCGAGGACCGCGGCGGCGGTTGCGGCGTCATCGACGGTGACGACGATGGAGCGGCCATCGCGGCGGAACACCTCGATCGCGAGCCCCCGTCGCATCACGATGCCGCGGCGGCTCCTGCCCTGCGGGCCGATCGCGAACCGGACGCCCCAGCCGCCGAAGTCGGCGATCGGGTCGACCTGCACAACCCTCGCCTCCGCCAGATCGGACGCGGGGACGACCATGCGCGGCCAGCCGAGCACCGATCGCGCCGAGAAGCCGGCTGGTCCAGCGCTCACGCGGAACCGCCCGGTGAGGACGAGCACGGTGACGATGAGGATGGGCGCGATGAAGATCGGCCAGACGTGCGGACGACCGGTGATCACGAGCAGGGAGAGCCCCGTCGCGACGATCGCTGCCGCGACACCAGCGACGACGGCGATGAACGCCGCCGGAAGCTCGACGCTGCCGGTCCAGGCTGCGATCTCGCCGTTCTTGACCGGAATCGCCTGGCCCGCCACGCCGAGGCTGGCCGTGGACGGCTCGGTCGGCAGGAGCCACCAGGTCAGCACGCCGCTCGCGATCCCGAGCACGATGCCGCCGATCAGCGGGAGGGCCGGCGCGAGCGGTGGGGCGTTCACGAGGACCGGCCCGACGCCGAGACCGAGGCAGTGGAACACCGTCACGGCGATGGCGATCGCGGGCATCCACGCGTTTCGCCCCGCCATGCGGGTCGCGCGCAGGGTGAAGAAGCCCATGAGCGCGATGACGGGGAAGCCGATCGCGGCGACGATGACGGCGTACGTCCACCAGGGGCCGGTTCTGACCGCGCCCGGACCCCAGTGGGTGATCAGCCGTCCACCGGGGGCTGCGGAGCCGACGAGGAGAACGATGATCTCCGACGCCACGACGATTGCGGTCGGGATCCAGATGGTCGCCACGATGGCGGCCCGGTATGCGTGGTCGTGATCCACGACAGAACGTGATCTCATGCGTCGTACTCCTTCCGAACCAGTGCGAGCAGCGTGCCGATGGGGATGCCGTTCGCCTTCGCTTCCGCCGCGGCGGCCGCGACGAGGTCTCGGACGCGGTCCGCGGTTCGCGCACCGGTCACGATCGCGCCGCGCCCGCGTCGGAGTTCGACCTGGCCGTCGTCGCGGAGCTGCTGGTAGGCGCGGAGCACCGTGTGCACATTCACGCCGATCGTGTTCGCCAGCTCGCGGGCGGCCGGGAGGCGCGTCCCCGTTGCGAGCGCGCCCGTCGCGATCTGCGTCGCGATCGTCTCGGCGATCTGCGCGAACACCGGCACTGGGGCGCCGGGATCGATGAGCACGAACATGGACTTATTCTAGATCAGCTAGAACTATCTGACGCAAGGACGTTCGTCCTTTTGGTTCTTGCTGCGGGCGCGTGCGTTCGCTCCGAGCTACGGCGCCTCCGGAGCGAGGATGAAGAGCCCCGCGACCTGTTCGTTCGCGTCAAAGGTGACGCGGGCTTTCATATCGCTCGCTTCGTAGCGCAGGGGGACGTCCACGACCGTTTGGTCCCCGATGCGTCGCACGAACGGTTCGGTGTCGGCGAAGCCGTCAAAGGCGCCGACGAGGCCGGCGACGGTGGCGAGTCCATCGCCGCGAACCTCGTCGGTGAATGCCGCGAGCACTTGGGGGTTGAAGGATTTTCGCGCCTCCGCCATGTTGCCGTCGAGGACATCTCGGACGATCTGTGTGGCCCGCTCTCCGGCGTTCTGCATCGTGACTGTCTTGTCCATGGGTTGTCCCGTTCTCGGATCGATGGGTTTGCCGAACCGCTGGAATGCGGCCTGGCGGGTGACGCCGAGCACGTCGCCGATCTCTTGCCAGGTGTGTCCGGCGTCGCGTGCGTCCTGCACGCACGCGTCGAGTACGCGGGCGGCGAGGTCCTGCACGCGGTGCGCGGTGCGCACCTGGTCGAGATAGGCGGGGGGAGTGAGTGGCGAGCGGTTCGGATCGAGCGCGTGTACGTGCTCGATGAGGTCCGCGTGAAGCGCCGCGCGCTCGGAGCTCGATCGCGTCATGCGTCAAGAGTGCGTTTACAGGCCCTCACCTGTCAAGGGAATGTTTACGCGAGCATCTCCGAGGCGGCACGAGGTGTCGCACTGCCCTCAGGTGGTAGTCAGCGAGGACAATCGCGGGCATGACCTGCTACCGCCTTGCTGACCGCGTTCCCGCCATCGATCCGGAGGCGTGGGTCGCGCCGTCCGCGTCGGTCATCGGCTCCGTGACCCTGGGCGCCGGAGCGAGCATCTTTTACGGCGCGGTCCTCCGCGCGGACACGGAGACCATTTCCGTTGGTGCGGGGACGAACGTGCAAGACACCGCCGTCGTGCACGCTGACCCTGGGTTTGCTGCTGCGCTCGGCGCGGATGTCAGCGTGGGGCACGGCGCCGTGCTGCACGGGTGCACGATCGAGGATGGCGTGCTCGTGGGAATGAATGCGACGGTGCTGAACGGCGCAGTGGTCGGCGAGGGGTCGCTCGTTGCGGCGAACGCGCTGGTCCCGGAGGGGATGCGCGTTCCTCCAGGATCGCTCGTCGCCGGCGTCCCCGCGAAGGTCCGCCGTGCGCTCACGCCCGAGGAGATCGCCGCGTGTCGTGACAACGCGCGGCGCTATCGCGATCTCGCGCGGTTGCACGCCGCGGCGACGCCGGTCTGAGCGGGCATCGCGGCGCGCGGCCACCGCGCGAGTTCAGCGCGTCGCTACTTCCACTCGCTCTGCAGCGTCGTCTGCAGTGTGGTCAGCGCTTCCTTCGGCGTCGCTTTCAGTGAGAGGAGGCTTTGCGCAAAGGTCGTCATTGCGGGCGTGCTGTCGACGAGGGAGACATTCGCGAAGAGCGCATTGCCGCCGGGGGCGGCCCAGGTCTTGCAGATGGGCTGCCACTTTTCAATCATCGTCACGTTGTTCGGATCGGACGTGACTGCCGAGGTCGAGGCGATCGATTTGAGCACCGGGAGGCCGATCCCCGTGTTCTGGGTCCACAACGGTGCCATGTTCTTGAAGTAGTAGGTCATGAACGCCTCCGAGTCCTTCTGACTCGGGGTGTTCGTGTACATCATGATGTTGTTCGGGAAATAGATCCCGCCCTTCTTTCCCTGAGCGCCCACGATCGGATCCGCCACGATCATGTCCGACGCGGCGTCACCCCCGACGTTCTGCGCAAGGCCCGGACCCTCCCAGCCCATGCCGAACTTGCCGACCTTCCACTGCGAATACTCGTTCGTTGTCGAGTACCCCAGCGTGCCCGGATCCATGTAGCCCTTCTTCACAAGCTCGACCACGAAGTCGAGGGCTTCGATGTTCGTCGATGTGACGCAGTTCGGCTTCTGCGCCGCGTCGAAGATCCCGCCGCCGTTGTTGATCATCAATCCGACGATGGACTGAAAAGCGTTGCCTTGAGCGCCGGATGCGGCTCCGAATCCGTAGACGCCGATGCTCTTCAGTGCCTGACAGGCGTCGAGGTAGCTCTGCCAGTCGGTCGGCGGCGTGACGCCCGCCTTCTCGAGCAGCGATTTGCGATACCACAGCACCCGCATGTCGAGGTTGTACGGCACGGCGACGTACCCCTTGCTCGTCTTCATGCTCTCGAGCACGCCAGGCAGGAAGTCGTCGTACAGGCCGTTTGATTTCCACGAGTCCAGGAGCCCGTCCGCATACGCGATGTTGCCTTGACGCGCGAATTGGAACGCCTGCGTCCCGCTCCCGCTGCTCACCGCAGGGCCGGTCTTCGATGCCACCGCCGACGCGAATGTCGCGGTGAAGTTTGACCACTGGATCGACTGATAGGTGGCGGCGGGCATGCCGCTCGCGGGCTTGTATGCGAGGGTGATCTTTTTATCGAGGGGCGCGAACGTCGTCCCTCCCCATGGCATGTTCCAGAACTTCAGCGCACCGGATGCCGATCGCTGACCGGAGCATCCAGCAAGTGCCGCTGCGAGCGCAAGGCCGCTGGCGCCCGCCAGGAGTCCTCGACGGGTGACTGTTCCCGACAGGTGTTCGTTCGACATCTCTTGGTCCCCACCTTCGAGCCGGCGCTGCCGGCGCATTCTTCGTTGAATACGACGGGTCCTATCGGCTCCTCCGGCAAAGATTGCGCAAGTCGAAGGCGACGGCTGCCCGTGTGACCGCAATAATGGCACCGAATAGAGCACAGCGGAAGAATGGTTGATGAGCACTTGCGCAATGTGCTGATCGACTAGGCTGCTTGCATGAACGGAGGGGAGCCTCCCAAAGCGCGTGCGACGCTGGCCGATGTCGCGCGCACTGCAGGTACATCGGTGCCCACGGTGTCCAAGGTCTTGCGCGGCGGCACCGACGTGTCGCCGATGATGCGGACCCGGGTTATGGATGCGGTCCGGCATGTCGGGTACTCACGGAGCGCTCATGCGGGGGCGGAGGAGGACCCGGCTCCGCTCATCGACCTCGTGATGAACCACGTGCATGGAACATGGGCGAACGGTGTGCTGACCGGTGTCGAGCACGTAGCAACCGAAGCAAATCTCGACGTCGTGATCACGATAGTGCGCGAGGGGCGCGACTGGGTCACGCGGTTGCTCCGCCGACCCTCTCGCGGGGCGATCGTCGTGCTCGTCGACCCAACATCGAGTCAACTCGCGACGCTCGAGGGCGCGCGGCGGCGAGTCGTCCTTGTGACGCCGATGAGCGAGCCGCAGTCCGACGTTTCCCGTGTCGGCGTCACCAACTGGGATGGCGGCAGAGCCGCCGCCGAACACCTTCTCGGGCTCGGGCATCGGCGCTTCACGGTGATCGCGGGGGAACGCGGTCACTTGTATAGCCGCGCTCGAGTCGACGGGTTCCGGTCAGCCCTCACGTCTGCCGGTCTGGGTCGGTGCGAGGTCGTTCATGCAGATTGGGATCGGGAGCTCGCCGCTTCGGCGGCGTTTCGGGCGCTCGAAGCATCGTCGCCACCGACCGCGGTATTCGCCTGTTCCGACGTGATGGCGGTCGGCGTATATGACGCGGCGGCCCGCCTGGGGCTCGAGATCCCGGGCGACGTCAGCGTGGTCGGGTTCGACGACGTTCCCGAGGCTCGCTGGGCCGTCCCTGCGATGACGACGATTCGCCAGCCGATTACTGAAATGGGCGCCGTCGCCACCCAGATGCTGTTGACGCCAGCGAACCCCAGCAGCCCGTCGACGCAGGCGGTAGCGCGCGTCGACTTGGCGACCAGTTTGATCGTCCGAGCGTCGACTGGCGCGCCCCGCATGCGCTAGAGCGCTCTTTCGCTAGAGCGCTCTTTCGTTCGGGCTCGGGCGGTTCCTTCGGCTTGCCGCTGCTCGCCCGGTCGGGCCGCGGCGGCAGGTTTGGTCGGTTTGCACGCCGCCGTGACGCCGGTCTGAGCGGGGGACGGGCCTGCCACTTGGGTGCCAACGGCCCCGCGTACCGTCCTCCTCATCTGCCCCGGCCCCGAAGGGATTCCGTCATGCCACTTGTCCGTATCGATCTGATTGCCGGCCGAGAGCCCGACCAGGTTCGGGGTATCGGTGACGCGATCCACGCGGCGCTCGTCTCCACCTACGGAATCCCAGAGCGCGATCATTTCCAGATCATCACCGAGCATGCAGCGTCGAACATCGTCGCCGAGGACGCAGGGTTGGGGTTCGAGCGTTCGGACGGCGTCGTGATGATCCAGATCTTCACCCAGCAGGGCCGCAGCCAAGCGGCGAAGCAGGAGCTCTTCGCAGCGATCAACGCCGGTCTGGAGGCTGTGGACGTGCGTCCCGAAGGCACCTTTGTCAGCTATATCGAGAACAAGCCCGAGGACTGGTCCTTCGGGTTCGAACGGGCGCAGTACGTCACGGGCGAGCTCGCCTTTCCCGACGCGAACTGAGCGGGTCTGTAGCGGGGAGTCGCTCGGAGACGACAACGGATGCGGGGAGGACCGCAGTGCGATCCTCCCCGCAGTGTTTGATTGCGAGCGGCCCGTGTACGTCGGAATTCACAGGCATGACTCACATCAGTCGGTCATGAGCGTCCGGCGCCGACCCCCGTCCGATGCGCGGCGTTCGTCGTGGCAAGTTCGTGCTGAACGACGAAGTACTCGGGCTTCGGGTTGAGGTTGGAGTCGTACAGGAGCGCTGCCCCCTCCTGCGGGCTGGAGAATGTCGAGGGAACCCAGGACTGGTCGTCTGAGACGCCCCACGCCGTGAATGAGATGCATGAGCGGACGGCCAAGCACGTGTCGATGCTCTGCTTCCAGGCCGCGTTCTGCACCGCGACCGCGTTCGGATCCGTTGGCGTGTTCACGCTGCTCGGCTCGGTGAATGTGCGCACATCAGCCTCGGTGATCGCGACCTTCAGACCCGCTGCTGCGAAGCGCTGCATGTCCTGCGTGAAGTCGGTCGGCACGCCGTATTGCGTGTCGAGGTGCGTTTGGAAGCCCACGCCGTCGATCGGCACGCCCTCGGCACGCAACTGCTCGGCCCAGTTAAGGACGGCAGTGCTCTTCGCGTTGACGTCTTCGATCGCGTAGTCGTTGTAGAACAGCAGCGCCTGCGGGTCGGCCTCGTGGGCCCAACGGAATGCATCGGCGAGGATCCCCGCGCCGAGGTGATCGACCCAGAAGTGGCCCGGTGCGGGCGCGCCGTTCCACTCGGGGTCCCACGGGTTCGTGAATGCCTCGTTGACGACATCCCACTGCCAGATCTTGCCCCTGAAATGGGACACCTCGTCTTGAATGTGCTTCTTCAACAGGGCACGAAGCTGGTCGTTCGAGATCGTGCCGTTGTCGACGCCGTCCGTAAGCCAGGTCGGGAGCTGGTTCTGCCACAGCAGTGTGTGACCGCGAACGAGCTCATGGTGTGCCTGCGCGAACGCAACGAGCTTGTCCGCCGGGCCCCAGTTGTACTGGCCTTGGGTTGGCTCGACGACTTGCCACTTCATCTCGTTCTCGGGCGTCACGACCGAGAACTGGTTTGCGATGAGACTGCTGTAGGTGCTGCTCGAGAGCTCTGTCGGGTTCACCGCGGTGCCAACGCGGAGTCCGACGTTCGCGCCGAGGTCACGCAGCGAGTCGGTGTGGGTGCCGACGGGCGCACCGCTGGAGGACCCCCCTGGATCCGCGAATGCGCTGGTCGGGCCCATCAGGAGCGAACATGCGCCCACGACGCCGACGGCGCCGAGGACGAGTGTACGACGGAGGGACATGAAGAACTCCTTTGTGTAGTCATCTCCCCGGCTTCGAAACTTTCGATTAAGAAAACGAAACCGTTGCTTATGAGCAGCCTAAGAACATTCGAAGAGCGCACAAGGGGAAATGCGACGCAGACGCGCTCCTCGGACAGTGCCGCCGAAGTGGCGCGGTATCGACGAGTGCGAGTGAAAGGGGGCGGCTCAGTCGATGACTGACTCAGGGTTTTGCGGCGCGAACACCTCGGGAAGCGCCTCTACGAACTCGTCAAAGTTGCTGTACCAAATGGAGTGCGCGGCTCCTGGAATGCTGCGGACAATCACCCCGCGTGCCCGGAGTTCGGCGGCGGTCGCGTCGTCGACATAGCTGCTTGGATCCGCGCGAACAACGATCGATCCTGGTTCCGGCGGATACGTCGCTCCGGGCCCGGTGGCGGGAGCGGTCGCAGTGGCAGGGTCGAAGCGTTTCGCGGCACGCGCCTCCACCACGCAGTCCTGATCGCTGTAGTGCGGTCGGGATGCGCGCAGGCCCTCGTAGGTCCTCGCACGCCGGTCGCTTTCGTACGCCGCGAGGAGCTCGTCGCGATCCCAGCCGCCTCGACTCGTGAACGGTGCATCGACGTAGATCGCGAGACGCGGACTGAGCACCTTCGCGTGCACGGCCGCCGCGAGGATCAGGCCGCCGTACGAGTGGCCGACTGCGATATCTGGGGTTGTGCCGCACTCCTCGGCGATGGTTTCCGCAATCCATTCGGCGGCGCGCAGGTGCGTCATCGTCCCGTCTCGCGGGGACAGACCGTGTCCGGGAAGGTCAACCGCGAGCACGCGGTAGCCGTTGTCCACAAGGAGCGGCGCGACGCGCCACCAGCTCTCCGCCGAGCCCATCATCCCGTGCAGCAGCACAGCCGTCCGGTGCCCGTGCCCGGTGACGTCGACGTTGAGCTTCACTCGGTCATCGAAGCACATGGTGCCGGGGGTGCGGGTGGGGCATGCCGCCGGTCGCGTCGCCCGGAAGTCCGGGCGGAGGGCGGAGGGCGGAGGGCGGAGCTCGAGCGACGCGCCGTGCGTGTTTTGCGCCGCAGGCATTGTGGCTGACGACACGCCGCAGACGATTGGCGGGGAGGCCGGTTCCTGCATAGAACACGCGCGGGAAATCAGGTTTTTGCCCTGTCGCGATGCGCGGTTGGCATGTCGTACGGCGGCGCGACCCTCGCGCCGCGACCCTCTCGCCACTACGCCGAGGCTGCCTCGACTGCGAGGCTCTCGAGCAGGTGCCCCATCGCATCGAGCGTCGCACTGCTGTCATGCAGCGCGAACCGATCCGCGAGCGCGTGTGGGTCTTCGTAGGCGATCCAGGTGACGCCCTGCTGTCGCCAGATGAGCATTCGGAGCGGCAGGTCGATGCCGGCGTGGGGGTCCGCCTGCATCAAGCGGGTTCCGACAGCCGGATTCCCGAAGATGACGACCACCTCGGGGTCGAGCTCGAGCCCGACCGAGGCGGCTCCAGCGGCGTGGTCGATGACCGCAAAGATCTCGACCTTGCGCCGCACCAGCGCGTCCCGGAGCGCGTCCACAGTGCCCCGCACATCGCGGGTGCTCTCGCGGACCGTTAGTCCATCGCTCACGGTGCGGAATCTTCCTCTGCTGCGGCGGCACCCGCAAGCGACTCGCGAGGCAACTGAAAACCCAGTGTCCCGGGAGTTTCAGCAGTCGCTTCGACCTGCGCCGATCCGGTGAGCTCCGCCCACCTCGGCCAAGCCGATGACTTTTGCCGATGCGCACGGCGGGGCGTCCGTCGTTCCGTAAGCCCCGATCGCTACGCTAGTTGCTCGATTCGGAGGCGACGGGAGGCGTTACATGATCCATTCGCGTGACCAGCTCCTTCACCTCATCCCGCAGCTCACATCGTTGCCGGCAGAGGTTGAATGGGTCGAGTTCAAGCTGAATAACACCGACCCAGCGATGATCGCTGAGCGCATCTCCGCACTGTCGAACTCGGCAAAGATCAACGGGCAGGACTTCGGCTACCTAATTTGGGGTGTCGAGGATGGTACGCACAAGATCGTCGGAACCAAGTTCGTCCCGGAGCGTGCGAAGAAGGGCAACGAAGCGCTCGGGGCATGGCTTGCACACTCGATCCACCCACGACGAACAGCTCGATCCGCCAGCGGTTCGGCATCGAGGAGAAGAACAAGTCCGTCGCATCTCGGCTGATCAAAGAGGTGCTGGACCGCGGCCTCGTAGTGGCCTACGACAAGAACGCCGGTCCACGCAATCGTCGCTACATCCCGTTCTGGGCCGCAGGCCTCGCGGAGCCAGACCGATGATTGTTGACGGTTCGTTGATCGCGGAACCGCTACGAACGAGTCAAGCGTGTCGAAGCCGCATGTTCTCAAGGGTTTCCGGAACCCGCGATTGTTGATGGGTTGTTGATGGAGTCTCTCGGCGACTCCTGCCCGTCCCCGCTGGACCGGTCTTCGATCACGTCATGCGTAGAAGCGCCGGCGGCCGAAGGCAGTGACTCAGTTGCCAAGCTCTGTCACGAAGCCGACGAGCCTGAAGCAACCGACGCTCGTCGTTGGCCAGGCGCCCGCTGAGTTCCTAACTTGCCGGAGAAGATCAGAAGTCCGTGGCTGCTTCTGTGGTCGAGAAGGATCACAGAGTCGGGAGCAGTTGCGTCCGAACTCAGATTCCGATCTGGCTACTAGATCGGTCCTTCCCACTACCGAGGGAGACCTGGATGGAATGCGACCTTTTCGGGTGGCTCCGACCGGCGTCGATCCGGTGACCTTTCGATTTTCAGTCGAACGCTCTACCAACTGAGCTACAGAGCCTGACGGGTGCCGAAGCGCCCTTCCTGGACGAAAGCCCTTCCGAGCGGAAGGGCTTGTCGCCGGAGCGACCCTGACGGGACTTGAACCCGCGACCTCCGCCGTGACAGGGCGGCACGCTAACCAACTGCGCTACAGGGCCATGTTCTGTTGTCCGGATCGAGCCTGGGCCGATCCGGTAGTTGTTGTGAAGCACATGGCTCCCAGCGAGACAGTGACCCCAACGGGATTCGAACCCGTGCTGCCGCCGTGAAAGGGCGGTGTCCTAGGCCACTAAACGATGGGGCCGTCAAGCTGAGCTCCACAGCTACCGAGGGAAGAGCATACGGGAGACTCGCCGCGTTCCACAAACCGAGCCGTCCAGGAGGCGCGGGTCGGCGTGTCGGGGGAGCACCGACCCAGCCGAATTCTCGCTGCAACCCCGGCGCGCCTCCGCACGGAGGTCCCCGTTCGGGGGTAGCCGACGGCTCGCCCTGTTGTTACTGTTGCGTCTGTTACCAGTGTTATTCCCCGGCCTGTAGCCGCACTGCGCACGAATCCGAGACCAATGAACGCACCCGCTCGCGCTCCGCAGCAGTCTGCCCTCCCGCAGCCTGCTGCCCGCCGCGCGCGCCCGCGCCTGGCTCTCGCGCTCGCGATCGCGCTCCTCGCCGGCACTGGAGCAGGAACAGCCGCAGCCATCGCCGGTCCCGCGGCGCCGGCGAACGCAACGACGTACCCGAGCTGGGCGGACGTGCAAGCGGCGAAGGCATCGCAGGCTGCACAAGCGGCGAAGGTGAGCGAGATCCAGGGACTGATCTCAAGCCTCCAGAGCAATGTGCAGTCAACCCAGGCGGCGGAGCAGGCGGCGGGCCAGGCGTACCAGAACGCGCAGACGCAGTACGACGAGCAGGCGCTCCGCGAGCGCACCTTGCAGGCGCAGGCCGACGACGCTGCAGCCTCGGCGAAGCGGGCAGAGGAGCGAGCCGGGCAGTTGGCGGCGGAGTTGAGCCGCGCCTCCGGAACCAATGTCACTGCGCAGCTGCTGGCGCACCCGTCGAGCTCGAACGACATGCTCTATCAGCTCGGCGCGATCTCGAAGCTCACGGAGCAGTCGAACGGCGTGTACGAGCAGGCCGTCGAACAGCGGAACGCCGCGCAGTCGCTCTCCGATCAGGCCGCCGTCGCGGAACGCCAGCTCGGCACCCTGAAGGACGCTGCACAGCAGAAGATGCAGGCTGCCACGAGTGCCGCCTCGTCAGCGCAGACGGCACTGTCCGCACAGAACGACAACGAGCAGCGCCTCCAGGCACAGCTCACGTTGCTCACGACGAACGCCACCGACGTGCAGGCGAACTACGAGAAGGGCGTCGAGGTCGCCCGCGCCGAAGCCGCCGCCCGTGCCGCCGCGATCGCGAAGGCCGCCGCGGAGGCCCGAGCCGCCGCCGCAGCACGCGCCGCGCAGCAGCAGGCCGCCGCGCAGCAGGCAGCCGCAGCCGCCCGGGCCGCAGCCGCTGCCGCAGCGGCCCAGAGTCACACCGCATCATCGAAGCCGCAAAGCAGCGGCAGCACCCCTGCGCCCCCGGTCGTGAGCCAGTCGTCCGGATGGGTGCGACCCGCCGGCGGCGTGCAGTCGAGCCCATACGGGTACCGCATCGACCCGTACACGCACCAGTACGCGCTGCACGCCGGCGTTGACCTCGCCCCGGGCTGCGGAGCGCCGATCGTCGCCGCGGCGAGCGGAACGGTCACGTTCGCGGCGAACGGCGGCGGCTACGGCAACGAGGTCATCATCGATCACGGTGCCGGCATCTCGACCGCGTACGGGCACATCGTCAACGGCGGATTCCTTGTCTCCGCGGGGCAGCATGTCGTCGCCGGACAGCAGATCGCGCTCGTCGGATCGACCGGTTGGTCGACCGGGTGCCACCTCCACTTCGAGACCCGGGTGAACGGCGCCGCCGTCGATCCCGTCCCATTCATGGCTGCGCGAGGAGTGTCGGTATGACCCGGAAACCGGTCGGGAGGCTCGGCCTCCGCCCACACCGTCGTCCCGTCATCGTCGGGGTCACCGCCGTCGTCGCCGTGTCCGTCGGGCTCGGCGGGATCGTCGTCACCCCCGCGGTGGCCGCGCCCGGCAGTGGCGCGACCACGATCCCGGGCGCCGCCGCGACGACGGCGCCGTCCTGGGCCGATGTGCAGGCAGCGAAGGCATCGCAGGCCGCGACCCAATCGCAGGTGGATGCGCTGACGAAGGACCTGGTCAGCCTCCAGGACGCCGCGAATACGGCATCGCTCGCGGAGCAGCAGGCGGGCCAGTCGTACTCCCTGGCGGCATCGAAGGAGCAGCAGGCGCAGCAGCAGGTCGATGACCTCACGAAGCAGTCGAACGCTGCCAAGCAGAAGGCGAAGGAGTCCGCCGGTCAGGTCGCGGCGCTCGTCGTCGAGCTCTCGCGGACCGGTGGCGGCGATCTCACTGTGTCGATGCTCACCGATGCGAAAGGGTCCGCGGACCTGCTGTACCGCGTCGGAACGATGGCGCACCTGTCGCAGCGGTCGGCGACCATCCTCGCCACCGCGGAGGCCGATCAGCGTCAGGTCGACGCCCTGCAGCAGCAGGCGACGCTCGCCGACCACGCGTTGGCAGACGCCCGCGAGCAATCGAAGGTGACGCTCGCCGCCGCGAATCAGGCAGCGTCCGCCGCATCGGCCCAGGTCACGGCAGCACAGACCCAGCAGGGCACGCTGTTCGCGCAACTCGCCTACCTGCAGAACAGCACTGCGCAGGCTGAGGCCGCATACTTCGCCGACCAGCAGGCCAAGGCAGCGCAAGCCGCGCTCGCCGCAGCCGCCGTCAAGTCGAAGACGTCCGGCGGCGCAGCGTCCGGCGGGTCGTCGGGCACGGGCTCGGCGCAGCAGACCACGACGCTCGCCGGCGGCGGCAGCGGTGGCGGCTCGACCGCGGGCACCACCGGCTCGACGGCAGGTAGCGCCGGCGGCGGCTCGGCTTCCACCGGGTCGGGGACGAGCAGCTCGATCGCGAGCAATGCCGGGTCGTCGAGCGCGAACACCTCGAGCGGCAGCACGCAGACGACGGGCGCAGCCGCAGCGCAGCCCGCGCCCCCCGCGCAGCCCGCCCCGACGCGCTCCACCGCGCCCGTGCAGACGCAGCCGACGCAGCCAGCACCGGTGCAGACACCGCCGCCCGTGCAGTCCGCCCCGGTCGGCTCCGGTTCGTCGAGCTCCGCTGCGGCGGGTGCGATCGCGTACGCCCGCAGCAAGATCGGCGACCCGTATGTCTTCGGCGCTGCCGGCCCGAACGCGTTCGACTGCTCCGGACTCGTCATGGCTGCGTACGGCAGTCAGGGAATCGCGGTCGGCGGCCACAACGTGGTGTGGCAGTACGACCACTTCGCGGCGATCGGTCGACTCGTGCCGCTCGCCGACGCGCGCCCCGGGGACATCCTGTTCTACTCCACCGACGGGACTGTCTCGAACGAGTACCACGACGCGATCTACACCGGCAGCGGCCGAATGGTCGAGGCGCCGAACCCGAGCGCCCCGGTGCGCGAGGTCGCGATCTGGTGGCCGAACGAACTCATGCCATACGTGGCGCGGCCCTCCGGGTCGCTCTGAGCTCCGGACCGAACGCGACTTCGGGTGTCGCTTCGGTCCGTCCGAGAAAACGGCGCCCGCCTCCACATACGGAAGCGGGCGCCGTTTCTCGTGCCTGCAGTGCAGCCGGTGCAGCCAGCCGGTGCAGCCGGTGCAGCCAGCCGGTGCAGCCGGTACGGCCGGTACTGCCAGGGCAAGCAAGGGCAGCCAGAGCAAGCAAGGGCAGCCGGTGCACCCGGTCAGCGGCCCAGTGTCAGCGCAGCCGGGCCGCCTGCAGTCGGTCAGTGCGACGGCGTGTAGGCCGCCTGGCCTGCCTGGATGATCTCTTCGGCCTCGGCAGCGTCGCCCCACCCTTCGGCCTTGACGAACTTGCCCGGCTCGAGGTCCTTGTACCGCTCGAAGAAGTGCGCGATCTCGTCCTGCTGCGCCTGGGGCACGTCGGCGATGTCCTGGATGTGCTGCCAGCGCGGGTCCTTCGCGGGCACGCAGATGATCTTCGCGTCGTTGCCGGCCTCGTCGCTCATCTTGAACACGCCGACCGGACGCACCTTGACGCCCACGCCCGGGAACAGCGGGTATTCGAGCAGGACGAGCGCGTCCACCGGGTCACCGTCATCGGCGAGGGTGTTCTCGAAGAAGCCGTAGTCGGTCGGGTACACGAACGACGTGAACAGCACGCGGTCGAGGAACACGCGACCGGTCTCGTGGTCGACCTCGTACTTGTTGCGGCTGCCCTTGGGGATCTCGATGACGACGTCGTACGCGGCCATATGCACTCCTGATGTGTCGATGATTGAACGCCTCGATAACGTTACTGGCGTGGAGACTCCGAGGCCACGACTCGACCCCGCCGTCGCCGCCGTGCGGCTCGCGGTCCGTTCCGCGCTGGCCGATGCGCTCGCTGACGGCCTCCTGCAGCATGGCGACGCCGTCCTCGTTGCGCTGAGCGGTGGCCCCGACTCCCTCGCGCTCGCGGCCGCGGCTGCCTTCGAAGCGCCGAAGCAAGGGCTTCACGCGGGCGCAGTGATCGTGGACCACGGGATCCAGGTGGGCTCCGCGGCGGTGGCGAGTCGCGCCTCCAGACAGGCGGCCGAGCTCGGGCTGGCCCCGGTGCTGGTGCGGCGCGTGCAGGTCGGTCAGGAAGGCGGGCCTGAAGCCGCAGCACGTGATGCCCGGTACCGGGCGCTGGCCGATGCCGCGACGGCGACGGGGTCCGCGGCGATCCTCCTCGGTCACACGCTCGACGATCAGGCGGAGACGGTTCTGCTCGGGCTCGCGCGGGGCAGCGGGCCGGACAGCCTCTCGGGTATGGCGTCGGTGCACCGGGCGGGAGGCACGACCTACCTCCGTCCGCTGCTGGCCGTCCGGCGCGCCGCGACTCGGGCGGCGTGCGTGGCGTCCGGGCTCGCACCGTGGGAGGACCCGCAGAACGACGACGCCGCCTTCACCCGTGTTCGAGTGCGGAACCGGGTGCTCCCGGTGCTCGAGCGGGAGCTCGGGCCGGGCGTGGCGGACGCGCTGGCACGAACGGCTGAGCAACTGCGTGAGGACGCGTCGGCGCTCGACCGATTCGCGGAGGAACAGGCGGAGGATCTCGCCGAGCATGCGGACGCCGGTATCGCGCTGTCGGTGTCGGGGCTGGCCGCGAATCCGGCCGCGCTCCGGCAGCGGCTGGTCCGGCTCGCCGTCGAGAGCGAGTTCGGGATCGTGCTCTCGCGCGTGCAGACACTCGAGGTCTGCCGGCTCGTCACCGACTGGTCGGGGCAGGGGCCGATCCACCTCCCGGGTGTGATGGTTTCGAGACGGGGGGAGCGCCTCCTGTTCGCCAGTACTGTGGACGGAACCGCAGCCACCCCTGAGGCGTGAAGGACGGAACGTGGAACTCGCCGATGTCCAGGATGACCTGACCGAGGTCTTGCTCACCGCCGACCAGATCGACGCGAAGATCGCCGAGCTTGCCCGCGCGGTCGAGGCCGACTATGCCGACCGCGATCCGCTGCTCGTCGGCGTACTGAAGGGCGCGGTCATGGTCATGGCGGACTTCGCCCGCGAACTGAAGATGTCGGCCGCGATGGACTGGATGGCGGTGTCGTCCTACGGCTCCGGCACCAAGTCGTCGGGTGTGGTCCGGATACTGAAGGACCTGGACACCGATCTCCACGGACGCGATGTGTTGATCGTCGAGGACATCATCGACTCCGGGCTCACGCTGTCCTGGCTGCGGGAGAACCTGCTGTCGCGCGGCGCGGCGAGTGTCGAGATCGTCGCGCTGCTCCGCAAGCCGGAGGCGGCGAAGGTCCACGTCGACGTCCGGTACGTCGGGTTCGATATCCCGAACGCCTTCGTCGTGGGGTACGGGCTGGACTACGCCGAGCGGTACCGCAATCTGCGCGGCGTCGGCGTGCTCGCACCGCACGTGTACTCCTGAGCGGCCCCGCCGACCGCCGGCGACCGCTCCACCCCCCCCCCGCGGCGCTTCGCCCGAGCCGCTGCGTCGCGGCGCTTCGCCCGAGCAGGAGGAATTCATGGAGTTCGCCCGCAGAGGACATCCACCCGAGCCACAGAGTCGCGGCCGTATGCTGATCGACACGCATCGTCGGCAGAGAAAGGTGTCGGGCTCCTCGCCCGGATCACATGGATTTCAAGCGCATCCTCCGCGGGCCGTATTTGTACGTCATCATCGCGATCATCGGCATCTGGATCGGCTGGAGCGTCATCAGCGCCTCGGGGACCACGCAGGTCACCACCCAGAAGGGTCTTGAGCAGCTTTCGACGGGCAAGGTCGCATCGGCCACGGTGAACTCCACCGAGCAGCGCGTCGACCTCGTGCTGAAGAACGGCGGCCAGACCGAGCAGTTCTACTACGCGACCCCGCGCGGCCCGGACGTCGTGTCGGCGATTGACAAGGCGAACCTCCCCAAGGGCTACAACGACACCGTCACGACGACCAACTGGTTCGTGTCGCTGCTCGTCACCCTGCTTCCGTTCCTCGTGATCGGCATCATCTTCTGGTTCATCCTGTCGAGCGCCCAGGGCGGCGGCTCGCGGGTCATGCAGTTCGGCAAGTCCCGCGCGAAGATGAACAACAAGGAGAACCCGCAGGTCACCTTCGCCGACGTCGCCGGTGCGGACGAGGCCATCGAGGAGCTGCAGGAGATCAAGGAGTTCCTCAAGGAGCCCGCGAAGTTCCAGGCCGTCGGCGCTCGTATCCCGAAGGGCGTGCTCCTGTACGGTCCTCCCGGAACCGGAAAGACCCTGCTGGCGCGTGCCGTCGCGGGGGAGGCCGGGGTCCCCTTCTTCTCCATCTCCGGCTCGGATTTCGTCGAGATGTTCGTGGGCGTCGGCGCAAGCCGCGTGCGCGACCTGTTCGATCAGGCCAAGCAGAACGCCCCAGCGATCATCTTCGTCGACGAGATCGACGCCGTGGGTCGGCACCGTGGCGCCGGTATCGGCGGCGGTAACGACGAGCGTGAGCAGACCCTGAACCAGCTGCTCGTCGAGATGGACGGCTTCGACGTCAAGACGAACGTCATCCTCATCGCCGCGACGAACCGCCCGGACGTCCTCGATCCCGCGCTGCTGCGCCCGGGCCGATTCGACCGGCAGATCGGCGTCGACGCGCCGTCGCTCGATGGCCGCAGGCAGATCCTCGCGGTCCATGCGAAGGGCAAGCCGCTCGCCGCGAGCGTCGACCTCGACCTCCTCGCCCGGAAGACCCCCGGGTTCACCGGCGCTGACCTGGCGAACGTCCTCAATGAGGCCGCGCTGCTCACCGCACGGTCGAACGCACAGCTCATCGACAACCGCGCGCTCGACGAGGCCGTGGACCGCGTGATGGCCGGTCCGCAGCGCCGGACGCGGATCATGTCGGACCAGGAAAAGCTGATCACCGCGTACCACGAGGGCGGTCACGCACTGGCCGCAGCGGCGATGCGTCACACCGATCCGGTCACCAAGATCACGATCCTCCCGCGCGGTCGCGCCCTCGGTTACACCATGGTGCTGCCGCTGGAGGACAAGTACTCGGTCACGCGCAACGAGCTGCTCGACCAGCTCACCTACGCCATGGGCGGTCGCGTCGCCGAAGAGATCGTCTTCCACGATCCGACGACCGGCGCCTCGAACGACATCGAGAAGGCCACCGGGACCGCCCGCAAGATGGTCACCGAGTACGGCATGAGCCGTGCGGTCGGCTCCGTCAAGCTCGGACAGGGATCGGGTGAGCCGTTCTACGGCCGCGACATGGGCGCACAGCGCGACTACTCGGAGAACATCGCCGAGACCGTCGACGCGGAAGTCCGCGTGCTGCTCGAACAGGCGCACGACGAGGCCTACCAGGTGCTCAACGACAACCGGGACATCCTCGACCACCTCGCCGGCGCCCTCCTCGAGAAGGAGACGCTCGACGCGCCGGAGCTCGTGGAGATCTTCAAGAACGTTCGGAAGCTGCCGGAGCGCCCGCAGTGGCTCTCCAGCGACAAGCGCCCGGTGTCGAACATTCCGGCCATCGCGTTCCCGACGAAAGCGCCCGTCAACGAGGGTGCAGTGGACGGCGGTATCGACTCAGAGCCGCCGGCGAAGCCCCGGCGCCAACGCGCGCCCCGCGGCAACCCTGGCATCGCACCCGCGTAGGCCGTCGGCATGACCGACTCGCCCGTCACGCGACGCGCGCGCCGACTCGCTGAGCAGAGCCGTGCGCGCGCGGCCGCGTCTGTGCCTGCAACCGTCGCGATCGATATCCGGGCATTCCGTGACGGCGGGGAGCGTGTCTCCCGGCCGGTCGGCGCAGCAGTCGCACCGATGACCGCGACGGCGGGCCGTCCGCACGTCATCGGCATTCTCAACGTGACGCCGGACTCGTTCTCCGATGGTGGCGAGCATCTGGACCGTGATCGAGCGGTCGAGCACGCGCGGTCACTCATCGCGGCCGGTGCCGACATGGTGGACGTGGGCGGCGAGTCCACGCGTCCTGGCGCGCATCGCGTGCCGCTTGCGGAAGAGCAGCGACGGGTGCTGCCGGTGATCCGCGACCTCGTTGCCGACCGCATCGCGGTGAGTGTCGACACGATGAACGCGGCCACTGCGGAGCGCGCTGTCGAAGCGGGCGCTGTTCTCGTGAACGACGTCTCGGGCGGTCTTGCCGACGCCGACATGGCGCGCGTCGTGATGAGCACCGGCGCGATGTTCGTCGTCATGCACTGGCGCGGCCACTCCGACCGCATGAACCGCAACGCCGTCTACACGAACCCCGTGGAGGAAGTCCGGCGTGAGGTCGAGCGCCGGGTCGCCGAGCTCATCGTCCTCGGCGTCCGAGAGGACCGCGTGATCATCGATCCCGGGCTCGGCTTCGCGAAGGACGCAGCACAGAACTGGGAGATCCTCGCCGGGTACGAACGGTTCGCGTCACTCGGGCTCCCGGTCCTCGTCGCCGCCTCCCGCAAACGATTCCTCGCGGGCGTCGGAAGCCCCGCGGATGCCCCGGCCACGGAGCGCGACGCTGCCAGCGCAGCCATCAGCCTCCTGGCCGCCGAACGCGGAGCGTGGGGTGTGCGCGTGCACGATCCCGCTCCGACCCGCGTCGTCCTCGACGTGTGGGACGCCTGGAGGGCCGCTCGCCGATGACCGATCAGATCCGACTCACCGGGCTCCGCGCGCGGGGCAACCACGGCGTCTTCGACCATGAGCGTCGTGACGGGCAGGAGTTCGTCGTCGACGTGACGGTCGAGATCGACGCCACCACCGCCTCCGGCACCGACGACCTCGACAACACCGTGCACTACGGGGTGCTCGCCGAGCAGGTCGTCGACGCGATCCACCGCGATCCGGTGGACCTCATCGAGACGCTTGCCGAACGGATCGCCGCGATCGTCCTGTCGCATCGCGCGGCGTCCGCGACCGAGGTCACGGTGCACAAGCCGCAGGCGCCCATCACCGTGCCGTTCGACGACGTCTCGATCACGATCCGCCGCACCCGTCAGCAGGCCACCCCGGAGCACGACGCGTGAGCCGCGCGGTGATCGCGCTCGGGGCGAACCTCGGCGCGACCGGTCAGACGCTGCGCGACGCCGCGGCGGAGATCGCCGCGCTTCCCGGGGTGCGGGTGGTCGCCGCGAGTCATGAGGTCGAGTCCGTCGCACTCACCCTCGACGGGCGCGACGAGCACAAGCCGCGCTACCGCAATGGGATCGTGATCGTCGAAACCGCGCTCGAGCCCCGGCCGCTTCTGGAGCTGCTGCACCGGATCGAGAACGCGCACGGCCGGGTCCGCGTGGAACGGTGGGGAGACCGCACGCTCGACCTCGACATCGTCGCCGTGGATGACCGGATCGACTCGGACCCGGTCGTGACCCTGCCGCATCCGCGCGCCGCGGAACGTGACTTCGTGCTCGCACCCTGGCTCGATGCCGACCCGGAGGCGTTCCTTCCGGGCGTCGGGCCGGTCGCCGAGGTCCTCGCCGCGGTCGGCGATCAGACCGTACGGGTTCCGGGACTGCGGCTCGTCGAACCCGAGGCCGGCGTCGTGCCGGCGACGACCCCGAGCGCGGAGGGACGCGCATGAGGCCGACCCGAGCCTCCACCATCATCAGCGTCGCGATCGTCGCCGCCGTCGCGGGCTTCGCGCTCGACGCGACCCTGGCCTCCCGGCAGATGCCGGTGCTCGTGCTGTCGACGGCGCTCGGACTGACGCTCACGTTCATCGGCATCGCACTCGTCTTCATGGCGATGCCGGTCCGGCGCCATGTCAAAGGCACGGCGGCACGGCGCGTCGACCCGCTCTACGCGGCGCGCGTGCTCTACCTGACAAAGGCGTCGAGCATTACGGGTGCGCTGCTCGGCGCGTTCGCGCTCGGCGGGCTCGCCTATCTCCTGACCCGCTCGGTGCTCCCGGGGTTAGGCTCATCCCTGCCCAACGCCGTCGCGGTCGGCGGAGGGATCGTGCTCACCGTCTGCGCGCTCGTCGCGGAGCGGATGTGCATCGTCCCGCCCCGCGACGACGACAACGACGACGACCGCGGCGGCTCCGGCACCGCCGTCCGCTGACCGCCGGAACACAGGAGCTCGCGATGGACCGCCTCGATGTTCCCGGGATCCCGTGGCGCCGTGTGTCGCCGAAGCTCACCTGGGTGGAGCTCGTCACGGAGATCGTGTTCGGCGGTCTGCTCACCGCCGCATGTCTGCTCCTCGGCCTCGTCGCGCTCGCGGGCACGACGAGCGGTGCGGTCTGGACCGTGATCGGCGCGATCGTCGGGGTGATCACGCTCCTCGTCGCCGTGTTCACCCCGCGGCGCATCCGCGCGATCGGGTTCGCCCTTCGCGACGACGACCTCGTCGTGCGCCGCGGCCTGCTGTTCCAGCGGTTCGTCGCCGTGCCGTACGGCCGCCTGCAGCTCGTCGACGTCGCCCGGACGCCGCTGAACCGCGTGCTCGGGCTGAGCGAGCTCCGATTCGTCACCGCCGCGGCCGCGTCGAACGTGCGGCTGCCGGGGCTGCCCGCCGCGGTTGCCGACGACCTCCGGGATCGCCTCGTCGAGCTCGCGGAATCCCGCCGCGTCGGACTGTAGGCCACCGTGTCGTTCCGCACTCCGCCGCCGCGCATGGCGTTCCCGCCGCCGTATCCGCAGCAGCCAGGCGCCGCCGCGCCGCTCACCGACGGACAGTGGCATCGCCTCCATCCCGCGACGCCGCTGCTGCGCGGGGGCCTGGCGTTCGTCGTCCTCGTCGGCATCGTGATCAACAACGGGCGCGACTGGCTCATCAACGCGTTCCTGCCGGGACCGCACGCGCATGACCCCGGCGACCCGGTCAGCTACGTCGTCGAACATCACGCGGTCGGCTGGATCCTGCTCGGCATCCTGCTGCTGGTGATGGTCCTCGTCGGCCTGTTCTGGTTGTCGTGGCGAGCGCATGAATTCCGTGTCACGGGGGAGGTCGTCGAGGTTCGGTCCGGCGTGCTGTTCCGGAACCACCGCAAGGCGCGCCTCGACCGGATCCAGGGGATCAACATCGTCCGGCCGATCTTCCCGCGGCTGTTCCGGACAGCCCGGTTGGAGATCAGCCAGGCCGGCAATGGGGCGACGGTGCGGCTCGAATACCTCGGATCCGCCGCAGCGGACGATTTGCGCGCGCGCTTGCTGGCCCTTGCGAGCGGCGCGCGAGCGGACATGCCGGGCGGTGGACGCGCCTCCGCAGGGTTCGTGCAGGACCGTGTCAACGACTTCACGCTGCCGGAGCTCGATCCCGCTGCCGTGCGCGCGACCCGGGTCGTGCGCGTGCACCAGGGTCGGCTGATCGGGTCACTCGTCCTGTCGACCACGACGATCGTCCTGCTGGTGCTCGTGGCCCTGATCGTGTTCAGCGTCGTCGCGACCGGACGCTATTTCCTCGTCGCCACGCTGCTGCCGACCGTGATCGGCTTCGGCGGGTACTCGGTGCGGAAGTTCACGAAGTTCCTGCAGTACACGATCGCGGAGACGCCGGACGGGATCCGAATCGGCTACGGGCTCATCTCGACGATGAACGAGACGCTGCCGCCGGGCCGGATCCATGCGGTGAGCGTCACCCAGCCGATCCTGTGGCGGCCGTTCGGCTGGTGGGATGTCCGCATCAACCGCGCCGCGCACACGCGCGAGGGTCGGCAGAATCAGCAGGTGTCGTCGCTCGTGCTGCCGGTCGGCAGTGCGGCGGACGTGCGCGCGGTGCTCGAGATCATCCTGCCCGAGCTCGTCGGCGCCACCGTCGCCGGCCCGGGCGCGAGCTTCGATGCGATGCGCGCCGGATCGGCGGAGGCGGTGTCCGTGATCGATGCGAGCCTTGCGACGACGGGTGATGTCGGCGGCTTCACACGGTCCCCGGGCCGGGGCGCCTGGCTGCGCCCGCTCTCGTGGCGGCGCAACGGCTACCGGCAGGTTCCCGGCGCGGTCGTGCTCCGGCTCGGCGCGATCTGGCGTTCGCTGGTCCTCGTGCCGCTGCCGCGGGTGCAAAGCCTCCACGTTGCGCAGGGCCCGGTGCATCGGCTACTCCGCCTTGCCGAGGTCCACGTGCACACGGTGCACGGGCCGGTCGACGCGCGCATCGGCGCCCTCGATGCAGCCGACGCGATGCGGCTCTGGACCGATACAGAGGCCCTCGCCATCGAAGCGGCCGCTGCCGATCGGACGCAGCGGTGGCGCGAGCACGAGGCCGATCCCGAGCAGCGAGCGGTGGCCGACAGGTGGCCCGCAGCACCCGAGCGTCGTCCGGTGGCCGACGATTGGTCGAACGTGCCGGAACCGCGTGCCCCGGGCGCGCCACCGCGGGCCACCGCAGGGCCATTGACAACCGCGCTCGTCCCACCACAGCCCGACCGGTCCGGAGGCGCGTCATGAGCCCGCGCGCCGGTCGCCTCGGTGTCGGCGTGATCGGTGCTGGGCGCGTGGGTCCGGTGCTCGGCGCAGCACTGGCGAACGCCGAGCATGCGCTCGTGGGGGTCACAGCGGTGTCGCAAGACGGGCGTGACCGCGTCGAAGCGCTCCTGCCGGGCGTGCCGATCCTGCCCACGCCCGAACTTGTCGAGCGCAGCGAGCTCGTGATCCTCGCGGTTCCCGACGATCAGCTGCCCGAGCTCGTCCGCGGTCTCGCTGAGGCCGGCATCTGGCAGGCCGGCCAGCTCGTCGTGCACACGAGCCCCGACCACGGCGTGGACGTGCTGCTCCCCGCGCGGACCGCCGGCGCCATTCCGCTGGCGATCCATCCGGCGATGGCGTTCACCGGCACGAGCGTCGACCTGGTTCGACTGCGCGACGCGTACTGCGCAGTGACGGCTCCGGCGCCCGTGCTCCCGATCGCGCAGGCGCTCGTGGTCGAGATGGGTGCGGAGCCGATCATCATCGACGAGACGGACCGCCCGGCCTACGCCGACGCGGTGCGAGCCGCGGTGAGCTTCTCGACGGCGATCGTCGACCAGGCCGCAGGGACGCTCGCCGACATCGGCGTCGAGCACCCCGGTCAGGTCCTCGGCACGCTCGTCCGCTCGGCCGTGGACAACGCGCTCGCCGATGCGGACGGCCAGCAGCGCTTGTAGTACGCGCGGGAGGCCCGCAGCCGCCCGATAGCATCGAACGTCCCCGATTCCATCCGTGGAGAGAACCGAGCGCATGACCGACGAGCAGGCGAGCGAGCAGCCGACCGAGCAAGAGACCAGCGAACAGCGGCAGGTCCGGCTCGACAAGCGGGCGCGCCTCCTGGATGCGGGCCTCCAGCCGTATCCGGTCGTCCTCGACATCACGGCGACCATTCCCGAACTGCGACGCCGCTACGCCGACCTGCCGCTCGGCGAGGAGACGCAGGATGTTGTCGGCATCGCCGGCCGTGTGGTGTTCTCGCGCAACACCGGCAAGCTGTGCTTCGCGTCCCTCCAGGCGGGGGATGGCTCGCGCATCCAGGCGATGGTGTCGCTCGCGGAGGTCGGTCAGGAGTCGCTCGACCGCTGGAAAGAGTTCGTCGACCTCGGTGACCACGTGTTCGTGCACGGTCGGGTCATCTCGTCGCGCCGTGGTGAGCTCAGCGTGCTCGTCGACGACTGGTCGATCGCCGCGAAGGCGGTGCTGCCGCTGCCGAACATGTACGCCGAGCTCAGTGAAGAGACCCGGGTGCGTCAGCGCTACCTCGACCTGATCGTGCGTGAGCAGGCCCGAACGACCGTCCGAGCCCGTGCCACAGTGATGCGGTCGCTCCGCGAGACGTTCGCGGGCCACGACTACCTCGAGGTCGAGACCCCCATGCTGCAGACGCAGCACGGCGGCGCCGCGGCCCGGCCGTTCGTCACCCGGTCCAATGCCTTCGACACCGACCTGTACCTCCGTATCGCTCCGGAGCTGTTCTTGAAGCGTGCCGTCGTCGGCGGGATCGAGCGCGTGTTCGAGATCAACCGCAACTTCCGCAACGAGGGCGCCGACTCGACCCACTCGCCCGAGTTCGCGATGCTCGAGGCGTACCAGGCGTACGGCAATTACGAGCAGATGGCGGACCTCACGCAGGAGCTGGTGCAGAACGCGGCTCGCGCCGTGACCGGCGACTCGCTCACGGTGACGTGGGCGGACGGCACCGAATACGACCTCGGTGGCACGTGGGACCGCATCGACATGTACGGCTCACTATCGGAGGCAGCGGGTCGCGAGATCTCGCCGTCGACACCGATTGAGACGCTCGTCGCGCTCGCCGCAGCGGAGGGGCTCGAGGTCGCGCATCCGACGCACGGCAAATACGTCGAGGAGCTGTGGGAGCACTTCGTCAAGGGCTCACTCGTCCGGCCCACGTTCGTGATGAACTTCCCGATCGACACGTCTCCGCTCGTTCGTCAGCACCGCAGCCGTGCGGGCGTCGTCGAGAAGTGGGACCTCTACATTCGCGGGTTCGAGCTCGCGACCGCATACTCCGAGCTCGTCGACCCGGTGATCCAGCGCGAACGGTTCGTCGAGCAGGCCCGGCTCGCCGCTGGTGGTGACCCGGAGGCGATGCGCGTCGACGAGGAGTTCCTCCGCGCGCTCGAGCACGGCATGCCGCCGTCGGGTGGTCTGGGCATGGGCATCGATCGGCTGCTCATGGCCATCACCGGGCTCGGGATCCGCGAGACGATCCTGTTCCCGCTCGTCAAGGGCGGCGCCTCCGCCTGAGCGCGAGCATGGGGGTCGGCTGCGCCTCGAAGGTCTGGAGACAAATGCCTGCCGACGCAGGAGAACAGCCTCGTGACGAAGATGAACAAGGTCGGTGATCTGCGCCGGAACTCAGCCGAGATGATCGACGACGTAGAGGCTGGTGACGAGTATGTCCTGGCCCGCAATGGCCGTGAGGTCGCCCGCGTCGTCCCTGTGGCTGAGGAGACTCGCTGGACGCACAATGGCGAAGGCATCCTCGAGGTGCTCAAGTGGATGTCGAGCCCGGACCTTGCGGACCTCGTCGACGAAGCGCGCCTGGCGGAGCAGAGCGGCGATCTGTGAGGGCGACCCCCGGGGGAACCAAGAACACCGGTCGGACGCGGTGACCGTGCGGCCGTGGGGGTCTCAGCGGTGGACTCCGCTGGCGGACGTATGATGCTCGGGTGCCGCATGGAGTCATAGCCGGGATCGTGTTCTCCCTGACACCCACCGTGGTTGTCGGGCTGATCTTCTGGTTCGTCATGCGCGCGATCGTGCGGTCCGATCGCACTGAGCGGACGACGTACGCCCGGATCGAAGCGGAAGAGCGCGCCCGCTTTGAGGCAGAGCGCGCCACCACCGCTGGCTCGGACGACACGGTCCGCTAATCCTCATTGCGCTCGTCGCACCTCCCATGCGTGAGGCGTTCCTCATGCTGACGCCTGCGGTTCACGCGCTCGTCAGTCGCTCCTGCGACCGTCTGACGTGCGGTGCGCAATTCGGCATCCGGAATCCGCGTCGTATGGGGCACGATTTGGGGTACGGGACGATATCGGCACTGTCCGCGAACCGTGTACCCCTGACGTCGGACAGCAACACCGTTATCGCCGTCGGACTTCATCCGCGAAGGAACTGAGCACTCCGCAGATCCGCGCCGTAGCGCCGATCGGGGCCGTTCTGCACTCGGGGTGCGGGCCAAATGACCGACATCGCGTACCCCGTCCCATCGATTCGTCAAGCGCTAGCACGGAGAAACCTGGGAATCGCGCGGATGGGTTTGTGGGGTACACCGCACGAGCGCTTTACTCGTCTCACGCCACCGAAGTGGGTGGCACGCAAGACCAACGTCGAACGAACTACCGGCCGACCTGCACCGAATCGCTTTCGGACGCACTTCCGACCGACCCCCGTGACCGACAAGGAGTCGAGATCATGACGATCGCAGCACCAGTTCCGAGCAGCGCCACCCGCCGGTCCACGACCACCGATGCTTCACGCACCACAGCCACCGTCGAGTTCGAGCCGTCCGTCACGGAGATCGAAGTCAGTGAGCAGCTGGCAGGTGTCCGTGGTGCATCGGTCGACCAGGTCGGCGACTACCTCCGCCACATCGGGCGTCTCCCGCTGCTGACCGCGGCCGAAGAGGCGGACATCGCCCGCCGCATCGAGGTCGGGCTCTTCGCTGAGGAGAAGCTCGCCACCGAGTCGATCGACGACAAGCAGCTCGTCCGAGAACTGAAGTGGCTTGTCCGCGACGGCCAGCGCGCCAAGGAGCGGATGATCACCTCGAACCTGCGCCTCGTGGTGAGCATCGCGAAGCGATACTCGCAGCGCGGCCTCCCGTTCATGGACGTCATCCAGGAGGGCAACCTCGGTCTGGTGCGCGCAGTCGAGAAGTTCGACTTCACACAGGGCTACAAGTTCTCCACCTACGCGACCTGGTGGATCCGCCAAGCCATCTCTCGCGGTCTTGCCGACAAGGCCCGCACGATCCGCATTCCGGTGCACACGGTGGAGCTCATCAACAAGATCTCCCGCACCGAGCGCGACCTCACCGTCGACCTCGGCCGCGCGCCGAGCGCCGAGGAAGTCGCAGCAGAGCTCAGCCTCGACGTCGAAGAGCTCCTTGACCTCAAGGGCCGTTCGCACGAGCCGGTCTCCATCCACACGGTCGTCGGCGACTCCGACGACAGCGAGCTCGGTGACTTCATCGAGGACGAGGACGCGGCAAGCCCGAACGAGATGACTGAGAACGCCCTCCTGCACCGCGACATCCGGTCCATCGTCGCCGAGCTTCCGAGCGACGAGGCGAACGTGATCCGCATGCGCTACGGCCTCGACGACGACAAGCCGATGACCCTCGACGAGATCTCGAAGGTCGTGCACACGACCCGTCAGGCCGTGAGCCGTGTCGAATCGCGCGCCAAGCTGCGCCTGTTCGCCAAGGCTGTCAGCCAGGACATGCAGCTGTACCTGACGGACTGACACCGTCTGTCTGGAGGCTGCACCGCGCCTCCCGCACGACGGCCCATCACCGATTCCACCCGACGGCCCGCCGCCCGAGCACCCTCTCGGACAGCGGGCCGTCGGCCGTTATCCGACCGACACCGACAAGGCTCAGCCCACGGCGAACAGGGGCAGAACACCGGGGGTCGCCTGGTTAGTCTCGACATACGCACCGATCCCAGCCGAGACCGGTACCGCTGTCGGCCCCAGGGTTCATTGGGGCCAAGGGAGAGCACATGTTCGAGAGATTCACCGACCGGGCCCGACGGGTTGTCGTCCTCGCTCAAGAAGAAGCGAAGATGCTCAACCACAACTACATCGGCACGGAGCACATCCTGCTCGGTCTGATCCATGAGGGCGAAGGCGTCGCCGCCAAGGCCCTCGAGTCGCTCGGGATCTCCCTGGACGCGGTCCGCGACCAGGTGCAGGACATCATCGGGCAGGGCCAGCAGCAGCCGACGGGGCACATCCCGTTCACGCCGCGTGCCAAGAAGGTCCTCGAGCTGTCACTGCGCGAAGCGCTGCAGCTCGGCCACAACTACATCGGGACCGAGCACATTCTGCTCGGGCTGATCCGCGAGGGCGAGGGCGTCGCCGCCCAGGTGCTCGTCAAGCTCGGCGCCGACCTCAACCGGGTCCGCCAGCAGGTCATCCAGCTGCTGTCCGGCTACCAGGGCAAAGAGGCGGTCGCCGTCGGCGGCGAGAACCAGCAGAGCGCCCAGCAGGGCTCGCAGGTGCTCGACCAGTTCGGGCGCAACCTCACGCAGGCGGCACGCGACGCGAAGCTCGACCCGGTGATCGGGCGTGAGAAAGAGATGGAGCGGGTCATGCAGATCCTCTCCCGCCGCTCGAAGAACAACCCGGTCCTCATCGGCGAGCCCGGCGTCGGCAAGACCGCCGTCGTCGAAGGGCTCGCGCAGGCGATCGTCAAGGGCGAGGTGCCTGAGACACTGAAGGACAAGCAGCTCTACTCGCTCGACCTCGGGTCGCTCATCGCCGGATCCCGCTACCGCGGTGACTTCGAAGAGCGCCTCAAGAAGGTCACGAAGGAGATCCGCACCCGCGGCGACATCATCGTCTTCATCGACGAGATCCACACGCTCGTCGGCGCCGGCGCGGCGGAAGGCGCCATCGACGCGGCGTCCATCCTGAAGCCGCTCCTCGCCCGCGGTGAGCTCCAGACCATCGGCGCCACCACGCTCGACGAGTACCGCAAGCACTTCGAGAAGGACGCCGCGCTCGAGCGTCGCTTCCAGCCGGTGCAGGTCAACGAGCCGTCGCTGCCGCACGCGATCAACATCCTCAAGGGGCTCCGCGACAAGTACGAGGCGTTCCACAAGGTGTCGATCACCGACGGCGCGATCGTCGCCGCCGCGAACCTCGCCGACCGGTACGTGCAAGACCGGTTCCTGCCCGACAAGGCGATCGACCTGATCGACGAAGCCGGAGCGCGCCTCCGTCTCTCGATCCTGTCGGCCCCGCCGGAGCTCCGCGAGTTCGACGAGAAGATCTCCACGGTCCGTGGCCAGAAGGAAGCCGCGATCGAGGAGCAGGACTTCGAGAAGGCCGCATCGCTCCGCGACGAGGAGAAGAAGCTGCTCGGCGAGCGGCTCCGCCTCGAGAAGCAGTGGCGCTCCGGCGACGTTGCCGCATCCGGCACCGTCGACGAAGGCATCATCGCCGAGGTCCTCGCGCAGGCCACCGGCATCCCGGTGTTCAAGCTCACCGAGGAGGAGACCTCCCGTCTCGTCTTCATGGAGAAGGCGCTGCACGAACGCGTCATCGGCCAGGAAGAAGCCATCGCGGCGCTCTCGAAGACCATCCGCCGGACGCGCGCTGGTCTGAAGGACCCGAACCGGCCCTCCGGATCGTTCATCTTCGCCGGCCCGACCGGTGTCGGAAAGACCGAGCTCGCCAAGGCGCTCGCCGAGTTCCTGTTCGACGACGAGGGCGCGCTGATCTCCCTCGACATGTCGGAGTTCGGCGAGAAGCACACGGTCTCGCGGCTGTTCGGTGCCCCTCCCGGGTTCGTCGGCTTCGAAGAGGGCGGCCAGCTCACCGAGAAGGTGCGTCGCAAGCCGTTCTCCGTCGTCCTGTTCGACGAGATCGAGAAGGCGCACCCGGACATCTTCAACTCGCTGCTGCAGGTGCTTGAAGAGGGTCGTCTGACCGACGGTCAGGGCCGTGTCGTCGACTTCAAGAACACCGTGATCATCATGACCACGAACCTCGGTTCGGCGGGCATCGCTGGAGGCCCGGTCGGGTTCCAGGTCGAAGGCAACTCCGGCCTCAGCTACGACCGGATGCGCGCAAAGGTGAACGAGGAGCTGAAGAAGCACTTCAAGCCGGAGTTCCTGAACCGCGTCGACGACACGATCGTGTTCCCGCAGCTCACGCAGGAAGAGCTGCTGCAGATCGTCGACCTGTTCGTCAAGCGGCTGTCGAACCGCATGCTCGACCGCGACATGACCGTCGAGCTGACGCTCGCCGCCAAGGAGCAGCTCATCCGCGTCGGGTTCGACCCCGCACTCGGTGCGCGCCCGCTCCGCCGCGCGATGCAGCACGAGGTCGAGGACCAGCTGTCCGAGCACATCCTGCAGGGTGAGCTCACCGCGGGCGACCACGTGAAGGTCGACTTCCGAGACGGGGAGTTCCACTTCGAGACGGGGCGTCAGCCGGGCCGCGAGGAAGTCCTCGCCGGTGCGGAGGCCGGTCCGGCGATCGCGGGGGAACTCGAGAGCTGAGTTCGGCGCGCTAAGTTGCTTGCACGCTAGAAAGCGCCCCTCCCGAATCCAATCGGGAGGGGCGCTTTCTCGTTGTGAGCGTCGCCGTCGGTGTCGCTCAGCCTGGTTCGCTCAGGCGTCCTGAATCGCTCAGGCGTTGACGTCGCCGCGCCAACCGGGATCGGTCGGGGCGCTCTCGACGCGCTTCTTGTAGTTCTCGAGGTCCTTCTTCACCGCGTGGCTTCCGGCGCCGACCGCCGAACCGAGGTGCTCGAGGAACCCGCTCGGCTCCCAGTCGATTTGCGCGGTGACGCGAGTCTTGTCCTCGGCCAGCTTGTGGAAGGTGACGACGCCGCCGTGCTCGGTCTCACCGTCGACAACGGTCCATGCGACGCGCTCGTCGGGGTGCTGCTCGGTGATGACCGCGCGGAAGGACCGCTCCTGGCCGCCGACGTTCACGGTCCAGTCGGTGGTGGTGTCGTCGACCTGGGTGATGGTGACGACCTCGTCGAGGAACGTGGGGAACTCCTCGAATCGGGTCCACTGGTCGTAGGCGGCGCGGACCGGAACGTCCACGTCCACGCTCTCAGTGATCTGGGGCATTGTTCCTCCTTGCCGCTCGTCGGCGGCGATCGAGTGATCTGGCGCACTTGACGCTAGGCGCGGGCGGCTGGGCGATTCGCGTCCTGCTCGCGCTTCGCGGATAGCGGCGGCCGGGTGCACGAGGGATGGACTCAGTAGGCTGGCGCGGATGAGCGACACCGGATCGGCTGCCGACGCGACGCCTGCGTTCGAGGAACGCGATGCGCACGGGATCCGTGTGCGCAAGGCGCTCGCATCCGACGTTCCGCACATTCAGCGCCTCATCCATCCGTTCGTGCAGCGGCGGATCCTGCTCGGCAAAGACAACGTCACCCTCTACGGGTCGATTCAGCAGTTCCGGATCGCGGAGGGTCCGGACGGCACGCCGATCGGCTGCGGCGCGCTCGCCGTGTTCTGGGAAGACATCGCCGAGGTCCGCACGCTCGCCCTCGATCCGGACTGGATTCACAAGCGCGTCGGACACCGCATGCTCGAAGCGCTCGAGCATGACGCGCGCGAGCTCGGTGTCGCTCGGATCTTCTGCCTGACGTTCGAGGTCGACTTCTTCGCCGCGCACGGCTACCTGGAGATCGGCGAGTCGGTGGTGTCGCCCGATGTGTATGCGGAGTTGGTCCGCTCGTCGGACGAGGGTGTCGCGGAGTTCCTTGATCTCGCTCGCGTGAAGCCGAACACGCTCGGCAATACGCGCATGCTGAAGGTGCTGTAGCGGGTCGGTCGTGGATTCGGTGGAGGCGCGGTAGGGCGTCAGTCGTAAATTCACTGGAGGCGCGGTAGGGCGTCGGTCGTGGATTCGCTGGAGGCGCGGCGTCGCTTCCCGTCTTTGGTTCCTTGACTGCTTACCCTGTGCGCATGTCGTCGTTCCGTCATCCTGTCGGCCCGGAGCGGCCGTCCGTGTACTGGCGGCGCCGCGCACTGTTCGGGGCTGCTGCGGTGCTGGTGATCGTTGTGGTGCTGCTCATCGTGTTCGGGCGCGGCGGTGCTTCGGCGTCGCCGGAGGCCGCTGCGTCGGCGTCGGCGGCTGCCCATCGGCAGGGCGCGGGGTCGGGAGCGAAGGCGAGCGGCGGTGGAGCGGCGAGCGGGGCCTCCACTGCGACGACGGCGACAGCGGCCCCTGGAAGCAATCCGTCGGCATCTGCTGCCGCGGCCCCGCCGAGTGCGAGCAGTGCTCCCTCCGCTGTCGCATCGGCGGCGGCGTCAGCGGCACCGGCTGCTGCGTGTGCGACGGGCCAGATCGTGCTGAAGCCGATCGTGAACGCGGCATCGTTCGGTCCCACGGAGGAGCCGAAGATCGCGATGTCGATCACCAACTCGGGCAGCGCCGCGTGCCATATCGATCTGGGCTCCGCGCAGCAGGTGCTGACGATCACGAGCGGGTCGGAGACGTACTGGTCGAGCAAGGACTGCCAGACGGGCGGCACGCATCAGGACGTGACGATGCAGGCGGGTCAGACGTTGACTACGCCGTCGATCACGTGGGATCGGACGCGGTCTTCGACGTCGACGTGCAATAGCTCACGGCCGGCGGTCACGGCAGGAGGCGCGAGTTACCACCTGCAGGTCGCGGTCGGCAGTATCCAGTCGGCGTCGTCGGCGCAGTTCGTGTTGAACTGACCGGGGTCTGGTTCCGTTCCGCTCTCCGGCCCTCGCTCCGGTCGCTGCGGCCGCCTTTGTGCGGGTTGGGATTGTCGCGATGTTGGACGGGGAGCTCTTCGTCCGTGCGGTCTGCATTGGTATGCGTGGTGCTCTGATCTGGTGAACTAGTCGTATGGCGGATGAGCAGCGGTTCCGGAGCGAACAGTTGGAGGAGGCGCTTGCGAAGCAGGACGTCGCGGGGGTGGCGTTTGCGCTGCGGAACGACATTGTGATCGTGCCGCGTCTGGTCGCGGGGAAGCGCCAGGAGGAGCAGGTTCGGGTGTTCGGCGTGGAGGGGTCGGATAAGCGGGTGCTGCTGTTGTTCTCGTCGGCTGAGGCGTATGCGGCGATGGTGCCGAACGAGAAGATCCGCCAGGTGATGGTGTACGACGGGCCTCGGCTGCTCGCGTTTTTGGAGGCGCATCTCCCGGTGTTGGAAGGCGTGTTCTTCGATATTGCGGGGCCGCACACGATGCAGGCGGAACCGCAGGATTTGTTGGACGCGCTGCGCGCGTAGGCCGAGGTGTCGGCGACGCTGCTGGGTGAGCGTTGCCGGCTCGGGCCTGCGGGGCAGCGCGTGGGGGTCGTGCCTGCGGTTCGCGCGCGGTGAGCGGCAGGGACTGTGCGCGTTAGAACGCGGCTTCGAGTTCGCGTTCTCGTTCGGTGCGGCTGAGGGAGAATGCGACGCGGAGTGCTTCGCGGAGGTGTTCCGCGTCTGCGCCGAGGACGGTCGTGAATCCGAGACGGCGCGCTTCGGATGAGCGTTGTTTCGCGCCGCTGGCGGGTCGGATCTCGCCGGCCAGGCTGATTTCGCCGACCGCGGCGAGGGTGTGTGGGTAGGGGCGATCGCGGGCAGCGCTGGCGAGGGCGAGCGCAATGGCGAGGTCGGCGCCGGGTTCGACGAGCCGCATGCCGCCGACGGTTGCGACGTAGACGTCGGAGTCCGAGAGCTTGATGCCGGCTCGGCGTTCCAATACGGCGAGCAGCATGGCCACACGAGAGGAGTCGACTCCGTTGACGACGCGTCGTGGTTGCGGGGCCGAACTGGGCACAACGAGCGCCTGCACTTCGACGGGGAGTGCGCGGCGCCCTTCCATTGCGATGGTGACGCAGGTGCCGCTGACCGGTGCGTTGCTGCGGGACATGAAGAGTCCGCTCGGGTCGGGGACCTCGTGGATGCCGTCACCGGCCATGTCGAAGCAGCCGACTTCGTCGGTCGGGCCGAACCGGTTCTTCAGTGCGCGCACGAACCGAAGCGCGGTTTGCCGATCGCCTTCGAACTGGCAAACGACGTCGACGAGGTGCTCAAGGAGCCGCGGACCGGCGATCGTGCCGTCTTTCGTGACGTGCCCGACGATGAGAACGGGAAGCGCGCGATCCTTGGCGACACGGATCAGGGTGGAGGCGACTTCGCGCACCTGTGCCACACCACCGGCGATGCCGTCGACGGCGGCTGACGCGATGGTCTGCACGGAGTCGGCGATGAGCAGGTCTGGCCGCACCTGGTCGAGCTGGCCGAGGATGACGGAGAGGTCGACCTCGCTCGCAAGGAAGAGTTGGTCGTGCAGAGCCCCGGTCCGTTCGGCGCGTAACCGGACTTGATCGACGGATTCCTCAGCGCTGACGTAGAGGACGCGTTTCCCCGCTGCCGCAGCTTTCGACGCGACTTCGAGGAGCAGTGTCGACTTGCCGACCCCGGGCTCACCACTGAGCAGCACGGCGGCGCCGGGAACGATGCCGCCGCCGAGCACCCGATCGAACTCACCGATACCGGTGTTCCACCGCTGCACCGGGGCGCCGACCGCCTCAGTGATCGGTCGGGCGACTCGAGCGCCGGAGACAGCGACCGCGGCAGTGCCGCGGCCGGAGGTCGGAGCGCCGGCCTCTTCGACCGTGCCCCACGCCTGACATTCGCCACACCGACCGACCCAGCGGAGGGTCGTCCACCCGCACTCGGAACAGCGGAACGCGGGTTGGGGCTTGGGCATGCAACGAGGCTATGGGCCTCCGCCGACATCGCCCGACGCACCGCCGTGGACGGTGGATCAGCGCGCCTGATCGTCCGACTGTGGAGAGGATCGGTGCGCGGGGGCGCGACGTTCGTGGTGCGCATGGGGGCGGGAGGAGCCTCCAGACCGGCCTGCGAACTCTGGGTGCGCGGACACGTCAGCATCTGCGTCTGCGCGCGCGGCGGCGACGGCTGCGGCATGGCTCCCGAGCGTTTCGGCCTCCCGCGCCGAGAGGTATTCGTGAATCGCTGCGACGGTGTCGACTCGCGCGTCGACCGCAGGTTCGAATGCGCTCGCCCACACTTCGTAGCCGTTGTCGTTCGGGTGGAACAGATCGCCGTAGGTATTGAAGAAGGTGCGGCGGAGTCCAACGCGCTTCGTGATCGAGTGCAGTGGCGCGACGGTGAGCCCGAATTCCTCGGCCACGCGACGCACGATCTCGTTGGCGACGAGAACTTTCCGTTCGCGATCCCGGAAGAACATGCACGGCAGCTCCGCGACGATCGAATGGGACGGAACGGCCCCGTAGATCATCCGCAGATTGCGCTCGAAGCGCGCCGGATCGAAATCCGCGATGTCGTTCGCGCCGATCGACACCGTGCAGATGTCGGGCGAGTACTTCCGAAACTTGGGCAGCTGCTCGGCTGCGGCCGTTTCCGTCGTGGCGCCCGACACACTCAAATTGACGACCCGCAGCGAAGACCGCGACCGATGCCGAATGCGCCGCGCCAGCAGTCCGACGTATCCGCGACTCGGAATGGAGGCTCCCACCCCTTGCGCCGCCGAGTCGCCAATCGCAACGTAGGTCAGGGCGCCCTCGTGAAGGAGGCGCTCACGCCACCAGTCAGCATGCACCGGCAGAATGTCGACTACGCGCTGTGACGCATTCCGCTGGCTGCGCATCCCCGCGCGCGCACCCCACACACCGAGCGCGCCCACCAAGGATGTCGCGGCGGCGGTGATCCCAACGGTCAGGAGGCTCCGGCCCTTCATGCGCCGCACGTTACTCACCGAGGCTGGTGCGAACTCGTGCGCGTGGTGGGCCGGGGGAGCGCGGCGCCGGTCTCTGGGCCTGTGGTCGGGGGCGTGACCGGGATCTCGATGGAGCTGGGGCGGGACGCGTTGCGGGTGCGAGTCGCGCAGACCTTCAGAGTTTTCCCGCGAACGGCACGCTCGCGGGCATGCAGTAGCATGGTCGGCGGTACCGTGTCCGAGCGGCCTAAGGAGCATGTCTCGAAAACATGTGTGGGGGCAACTCCACCGTGGGTTCAAATCCCACCGGTACCGCCACAGGGTCGGTTGCGAATCTCAACGAAATCAGTTGCGAATCTCACCGCTCTACGAGGGTCTCCGCCGCTAGACGGAGACCCTCGCGTTCTTTTGGTTGGTCGGTCAGAGACCGGGAAGGATCCCGCAAGGGTCAGCAGGTGACCCGTAAAGGGCGGCATCCGATTCATCGGTCGGGTGAGGGCCATCCAGCGGAGGGTTGCCCAGAGTGAAGCGAAAGGCTCGGGGAAGGTCAGGGTCCACTCGGGGCGGCGACGATCAGATCTGCTCCTTGCCGACGGTTATCTCAGTGGCTGGCGACGTTGTGAGTTGCGGTGTCGCCCGCGAAGCAGCTCCGGGCGGGCGAGAATCTCGAGAAGCGCTAGATATGCCAGGTCCGAGATCCGGGGGGAGAGGTCGCCGGTGTGGGCAGCGAGCAGCGCGCGCTGCCTCGGGTCCGGCGCCTTGTCCAAGCCGTGCTGGCTATTGCGGAGCACCCGGAGCCATTCACGAGCAGCGTTGGCGAGCGGGACGGGCGCGTCGGGCCCGACGCCGTTTTTGTTTGGCAGTGACAGATACCCGTCGCGAAGACGGGTGGCCATGAAGAAGCCATTTTGAACGTCGCGGAGGGCGTCCACTGCTGTGGCAGCTCGCGGCAGGAGAACAGGCTGAGCCTCGGCGGGGATGAGCTTGCGAAGCTCGTCTAGCACGGGTTCCATTTTCGAGAGCGTGGTGGCGCGTTCGAAGGTCAGGGTCGGATTCAATCCGTGTAAAGAGTCGAGCGCGTGGAACAGCGTGAGACGGCGGGCATGCGTGTCACGGGAGGATCCGATCGTCTGCACTGATCGGCAGAACTGTTCGAACGCCAGCATTCGTTCGACAGCAGTGGGCGGGTGGTAGCTTCCATCCTTGACGTGGTTGGACGGCTCCGTGAGGTGTGAGAACACTAGGTCGAGACGGCTCACCCACCAGCGCAACGCGGCTGTATACGCCTCCACGGTGACACTCTCAACCCGGCGAAGCGGAGCGAGCAGCGCGGTTCGCTCCGACAGCGACAGCAAATCCAGATTCATGAGAGTTGCTGAGCTGACGGGCTGGCCGAACAGCAGGACGATCACTCCTCCAACCCTCGGAGCTGTCATCGCCCACACATGCGGCGAAAGGCTCGTCACCAACGGCTCTAAGTAGGCAGCGAGTCCGACGTTGACGTCGGCCATTAGATACAGAGAAGAGGAGAACACCTCCCCGGTAGTCGCTGGCTCCGGAGGTTGGTCGCCGACGTGCAGCATCGCCCGTGCGACGCCGTACCGTCGCGACAACCGCTCTGTCGACTCAATGAGATACAGACGCGCGTCCGGGAAACGAGAGGCGGTCATCCCAGCTAACGCGCTGGCCAGTAGACCGGGCAGGGCGGAAGCGGAATCAGCGCTCATAACAAGCGCACGGAACCCGCTGAGAGCCCCCATGACCTCCTCGGGGTACCGCTCAGAGGAGGCGTGTTGGAGGCGAACAGCGTCCTCCCAGGATCCGGGACCCGGTCCGATGCCGTCATAAGGGCTCAGCCGTCGGACGACCCGCTGATACGCTGCCGGGTCCGAAGGGTTTAGCTGATTTCCCAGGCGTGCCACCGTGAGGAGTTTCGGCTCTTCACCTACCGCGCTTTCGATGTTTCGAGCTTCGAATCCGCTATCGGTTGCGGCGAGGTCCCAGCCGAGATGAGCGCCCATGTCCTGCGGTCGGCCCCCCCAAGAACCATGGGGCGATCGTGATCGGTACCCGGTTGCTTTGGAGGGCGCGCAGGTCGCCTATCGGGTCGGGTCCGTCTGCGCTGTTCGCTCCACTCATGGCAGTCGCCATGCAGCCAGCACTCTGAGAGTGCTGCGTTCAGCGGCGACGCCGGTGGCGCGATCGAAGCACAGGTCGGAGGTGCCGCGAGCTTCGGGGTGAGTCCACGCCGAATGCTTCCCGCCCATCACGCTCACAAACGAATCCTACGGAACTCCGCGTCGCGTGAGCTCCCGTAGCATCAGCGCACCATGCGCAATTCGATCAGGTTGGCGTCGGCGGGGTCGCGGTATTCCACACCGTCGAAGGAGAACCCGTTTCGCCGGTAGAACGAGATCGCGCGGGCGTTCCCGCGGAGTACCCAGAGTTGTGCCGGCTCGTCACCGACCACCGCGTCCAGCAGCGCCTGCCCGGCGCCGGTCCCGTGCCCCGCCGCGCGAAGATAAATGGAGAACAGGTGCAGGCGGCGCGCGGGGGTGAAGCCGTGCTCGGCATCAGGACCGACCGCGTCTCCCGCATTCGCGAACCCGATGATCACGCGATCCTGCTCGGCGACCGCCATCCGACCGGGTCGCGGCTCGCGGGCAAGGTACCCCGACCAGAAGCCCAGACGGCGCGCATACGCGTCCTCGGAAAAGAATCGGGCATCCAGCGTTCCTGCGTATGTCTCCCGCCAACTCTCCACGTGAGCGCGGGCAATGCCTGCAGCATCCGACACCACCGCTGATCGGACACAAAGTCCACCGGATCCGTACATGCGCCTGACACTACGACCGTCTGCGCGCGACGTCGACCAGTTTGCGATGCCGCTCCGTCTGCATACTCCGTCGTCCCCCGTCGCAGGTCCTCGCGTTTGCGCTGAGGGTCGGGAACGCAGCGCGCTCGCAGAAACGAAGGCGCCGAGTGAGACACCGCGGACGGCTCTGCAGCATGCAGCGCGCGTGGTGGTCCGACCAGGGCGGAAGCGGTGCTGCGTGGGAGCGCTTCCGCCCTGGCCGGATGCAGGTCAGTTGCCGCGGAGGACGTCTTCTCGGGTTCGGGTGGGCCCGAGAACCTTCTTTCGCTTGACGGGGTTCCGCTTGTAGTCGGAGCGGCCTTCGCGGTCGCGGAGTCGCTGGCCGACGTTTTTTGGTGCTGGCGGGTTCCTGCGGAGCGGCGTGCCCTGTGCGTCGCGCGGGTGCCGTGGGTTGAGCTCGATGACTTCGGCGAGTTCTTCCCGGGGTGCCGTGGCGTGGGCGTGGTCGACGATTTTTTTCAGGTTGGTGGCGACGACGAGCATCGTCCATGCGAACTGGTTCGCGGCGAGGCCGCGCATGGGGCGGTTCGGTGACGTGGAGATGGTGAAGTTGTTGGCGATGGCGTCGTTGATGGATTCGCTGCTTGCGCGGTCGGCTCGGTAGACGCTGGTGTGCTTGACGGTGCCGTAGGGGTATAGCTGGCCGCGGAGTTTTTCATTGTCCGTGTCGGGGATGGTGATGGAGTCTTGGCAGCACACCAGCGGCGGCCGTTTCGGGATTCGGCTTTTGTACACCATCGGCAGGTCGTCCTTCGCAGCGGCTTTGGGATGGGGTTGGCGGAGCGCGCAGCGGACGGTTGCTGACGGGCCGAGGGCGGGGCAGCGCATGCGGCTGCTTTGCCGTTCGGGTCGGACGTCTTTGACGTGCAATTTGAACGCTTGCCGGTTCCCGATGTCGCGGATGTACTCCTTGACGGTGATAGTGCCCGCGTCCCACAGCGGCGTCGCTTCGAGGTGCTCCGTGGAGGTTGCTGGGCAGTAGTAGTCGCCTTCAACCATGACCGCGCCGCCAATACCGTTGGTGATGCCTTTCTGCATGTAGTCCTTGATGACGGGGATGCCGCGTTCCCGGAGGGGGCGGTGGAAGTTCTCGGGAACGAGGTTGCTGTAGCCCCTGTCGAACGAGAGCCGGGTGATGCGCAGGTTCCGTTCGAGGATGAGGTCGATGAGGGCGATGGTGTGGAAGCCGACGCGGTCGTTCGGGGTGCCGAGACTTGCCGCGTAGATGAGCTGCGGCGGTTCCAGGGAGTTATCTTCGGTGGGGTCTTCGTGGACGCCGACGATGACGTTGCCCATGAACGCCATATGCCATTCGCTGGGGACGAACACCGCTGCCTCGTTTGGGTCCTTCACCTTCGCGCCCTTCTTTTTCGGGTAGAGGCCGGCTTCGAGTTCGAGGACGCGTCGAGTGACTTCCTCGTTGGTGTCTTCGAAGTACTTCGGCTGCTCGACGCCGTGTTCCTTGCCCCAGGAGCTGAGCACGGTCCCGGCGTAGAAGTCGGTTTGGTCCACGGTCAGCGCGACGGAAGTTTTCTGCAGGTGCTTCGGGAGGAGCGTCAGCGTCCAGGCGAGGAACGTGGTGGTGAAGCGTCGGCCGCGGGCTTCTTTGACGGCGATGCGGTCCGCGTCCGCTTCGCGGGCGAGTTGGATGCGTTCTCGTTCGGCGAGGTCCGCGGCCTTCCGGTGCGGGGTGTCGGGCCAGCCGTCGAACGTGTCGATGAGGCGTCGGAGCGCGCGAAGCGCTAGGAGCGCCCAGTTCCGCTTCCGACCGTCGTAGAGGTGGGTGATGCCGAGGACCTCGCGTGCTTCGTCGGTGAGCCGGAACTGCAGCATCGCGGCGTAGTTCGCGATTTTCAGCGATGCGTTCTCGGCGACGAGCATCAGCGACAGGGTCAGGATGACGTCGTCGCCGAATGCTGGGGGCCGGCCGCCGCGGTAGTGTCCGGCGCGGTCTTCGGCCCGCCACTGGGCGAGGAGGTCGAGGATGCCGGTGTCGTGGGTGCGTTGCAGCCAGCGGCGGGTGTGCGCGGCGTCGATGCGGGTGAGGTTGGTGGTGTTGGTTTCGACTTCGTCTTTGTCGAGCAGTCCCCAGAACGGTTCGTCGCAGAGGTCAATGAACTGCTCCCGTGCGAACGCGTTCATCGGGTCACCGCCGGAGCGTCGGCGAGAACGGTGTGCAGCGCGGCCGGGTCTGGTGCGGGCAGGTGTGGGAGGTAGCGGCTGAGCGGGGTGACGTCGGGGATGCCGGCGACGTGCATCAGGTCGCCCAGTGGCAGCCGTGCGGCGAGGTCGAGGACCCAGGTGTCGCGGAGGCGTTGGAAGTCGGGCTGTTCGCTGCTGCTGTGGAACACCTTGTGCACTCGCTGCTGCCGTCCCGCGAGGGTCGTGTTCGCGGGGAAGAGGACGGGCTGTTCGGTGCCGATGCGGTGCGCGGCGCTGTCGAGGAGCCACGCCCAGTCCCGGCGCACCGGGAGCCGCCGTGGGGTGCGCCCTCGCACGGTGACGACGACGTCGCCGTCGGGGGTGCGGGTGAGGTCGCTGCCGCGGACCTCGAGGAGTTCCCCGACGCGAAGGCCCGCGCCGCCGGCGAGGGCGAGACCGACGGCGGCGTCGATGCGCTGCTCGGCGGTGGGCCGGTAGGACGCCCACGCGACGACACGGGCGAGGTCCGCTTCCGTGTAAGGGCGGAGCACGGGGTTCCGGCCGAAGTTCCGGCGCCGCCCGTCGATGCCGGTTGCGACGCGGGCGACGCGCATGAGGCGGGACTGCACCACGTCCCGGGATGCGGGGGAGGGGTAGTGGCTGCGAAGGAACGGGACGATGAGGCCCTCGTCGAAGATGTCCTCGACGTTCAGGGGTGCGTATTTCTCGTGGACGGCCCAGATGACGAACGCGGTGACGCTGGAGAGCAGCTGCCGGGCGATGTCGCGGTTCTCGGGCTGGTAGTCCGCGACGGCGTCGGTGACGAAGCCGCGGACCCGCTGCCATTCGGCGGGGGTGGCGAAGTTTGGCTGGTAGCGCACTATCGCCTCCTGAATCGCATGGTCGTCGCGGGGCTGCTCGGCACGGTTGCCGCGGCCGGCAGCTGTCGTGAAGGGGCGGGGGCGGGGGTGTTGATTGGACATGCCCGTTCTATGCCGACCGGTTCGCATCGGCTGCGAACATGCGTCACCACCCCGATGGAGCGGGCAGGGGTGGGGTCAGTCGGCGGCGAAGGGGAGGAACCGGTCGAGCGCTTCCGCGGAGTCAAGGCCCGCGATGGCAAGGAGCCGCTTCAGCGGTGTTCCGGCGTCCAGGTGCCACACGATCCACGTGGCCCGCATGCGTCGCGCCCGGAGGGGAACGCCGCGTCCGGTGCGGGAGACGAAGTCCGTGATGAGGTTGCTGTTCCCGCCGCGCTGCCCGTTCCGGAACATCCACCCCTGCCCACCGAGGAACCGTGTGCGGCGCTCCAGCGCCTCCACCCACTCATCCACCACCGGAACGCGTCGACCGCCGACGGTGGTGAGAACGGCGTGGGCGTCGGAGAGGTGCAGATGCTCGGGGCGGACGGCGATGATCTCCGCACCGGTCAGGCCTGCGCCGAGGCCGAGCGCGAGGAGCGCCGCGGCGGACGTGCGGCGTTCCTCGGACGGCTGCGAGGTCGACCAGGCTTCAAGGGCTGCGAGATCCCGCGCACTGTAGGGACGGGACGCGTCCGCTTTCCCGAGTGTCCGGAATGTGCCGGCCGCGTCCTCACCGAGGAGCGCTTCGGACATGCGACGCAGCCGGGCGCGCATCGTGTTCCGGCTGGCCCGGTTGTATCCGTCCAGGTGCGCCATCACGAACCGGTTGATCGTGTACGGGTCGAACACCTCCGCGTCGCCGAGCGGAATCCGCTGCGACCACGCGAAATGCACAAGCCGCGCCGCCGCCGGATACAGATCCGCCGCCGCGTACGCCACCAACGGCGTCGCCCGAGCGACCACGTCGTGCACGTACGGAGCGATCGCCGCCCACTCGTCCGCGGGAAGCTTCGGCCGATACGCGCGGCCCCTCGCCGGGGCGGCGTGATCATCAACAGCAACCATGCGGTCATTGTATAAACCGGTAGGGCCTGCTTTGCAACCTTGGGTGCAGCGCACGCGGCAGTCTTCCCGACGGTGGCGGCGTGGTCGCTTTAGCCTTGAGTGGTGAGTAGGACCGTGCGGGCGCAGCCGCTGCAACTCGCCCGTGGCGTGTGGCCGGACGAGCAGATCGAGGATCCCGTTGCCGAGGTTGCGCGGCGGTTCGCGGTGAACCTCAGATCGGCGCTCGGCGCGCGCAGCGTCCGTTCCGTCGCCGCTGCCGCTGGCTTAAGTCACGTGACCGTGCTGAACGTCCTCGCCGGCCGGGTGTGGCCGGATCTTGCCACGATCGTCCGACTCGAGCAGTCCCTCAACACGCCGCTCTGGCCCACCCACCCCCTCAGCTAACGCCGGCGACGCAGCGGTCACTCGAATCACGTCGGCCGCGAACCGCAGCCACCGCCATACCGCCGCCCTAGCCTCGGGTCTTGGCGGCAGCCACACACTCCGGGTGAGTTGCGCGAGGAGCCGGAATGACTCCGCCCGGTCGCCGAGCGCCGCAACCGAATGCCAGGGGGCCACGGTCGCGTATCGCAGCGCCAGACGCGCCACCCCGAGGCGACGGAGCGGGGCCGCGATGATCTGCACCGCCCGCTCGCCGGTCGCGGCATCCACGAGGACGACGGCGGTGCCTCCAGGGAGGGCGAGGTGGACGGAGACGTGACCGCCGGAACGCACGCACCGGAGAGCGCAGACCGACGGGAGCCGGTCGGCGAGTGACTGCCATGCGTGTAGGTCCAGCGCCGCCCACGCATCCGACGCGCTGACCACGCCGCCGGCGGCGCCAGTGCACGTTGCGGACGTCGGGGCGTCGGTCTCGCTCCTCACCGCTTCTCCTTTCCGACCACTGCGCGCGGTCTTTCCGGCCGTCTTTCCTCGCGCTTGACCCACGCGGCTCCCCTCACGCGGCGACGTGATTCTTTGCGGAGCAACGAAGCCGATCACGCGCCCATGGAGTCGCTGAGCGCTGCTGATTGCTGATCGTCGATGCGACGAAACGGTAGCCGTCGAGGCGCACCCTGTCGTCCTGTTCCTGGACACGATTCGCGCGCGGTGTCATCACGCACGGAAAACGGCGCTGTTCCGCGCATAGCCATCCCGAGACCGATCCGCGGTCTCGGGAAGGAACCCATGCCCCACCCGCACACCGCCCTTCACCGACTCCACGCCCGATGGGCCACCATCGACCGCCGCCACACGGACGAGCGGACAGCCGATGAAGAACGCAGCATCGCGTTCTACCGCGCCGACATCGGCGCGGACCATCCGAACGATGCCACCGTTGCACGGTGGACGCGGATGGTCCACGACCTCGACGCGTTCATCGCCGACACCGGCCACCTCCCCGCAGCAGATCCCACCCGGCCCCGCCCCCGCACCCTCGAGCAGCGCCTCGTCGACCAGCTCGCCCACCAACGACGGACCCGCGACAACCTGACCAGCTACCAACGGCAACGCCTCGAAGCGCTTCCCGGCTTCCACTGGCGGCCACAGGACGACCAGTGGCTGCTCATGTTCACCGCGCACCAGCAGTTCTGGCGCGACCACGGACACGAACCACGCCGACGATCAACCGACCCGACTGAACGCCGCATCGAACGATGGGCCGCGCACCAACGAACCCTCGCCGCGACGGGACGGCTCCTCCCCGCCCGCGAACGAGCCCTCCGAGCCGCCGCGTTCCGCGTCCTCCGATGACCCGGCTCCCTCCGGGCGGCGACACGGTGGAGCGCGCCGACGAGCACATCGCAGATCGGCGCAGGCCCGGAACTACGCCGGACAGGTGCGGAACGGGCGCGCCGCTTCATGAGTGCAGCTGATTGAACTGGGCGTGCATAGAGCCGGGGTGACTAGAAAAAACACATCCCAGACCCTGGCCGCTTCGACCCGGAAGGGCTTCGTCCACGAATCCCCACGCGCCCAAACCATCGAGTGGTTCACCCCACCCGAAGTGTTCCAGGCGCTCGGCCTGCACTTCGACCTCGACGTGTGCTCACCCGGCGCCGGGAAAAGCTGCGTCCCCGCCGACCGGCACTACACCATCCACGACGACGGACTGACCTCCCCCTGGTACGGAACCGTCTGGTGCAACCCGCCCTACGGCAATGCCACCCGCATCTGGCTCCGGAAACTGGCCGAGCACGGCGACGGCATCGCCCTCGTGTTCAACCGAACCGACACCGCATGGTTCCAGGAAACCGCCGCCACCGCCGACGTCATCTGCTTCACCAAAGGGCGTATCCCCTTCATCGACGGGCGCACCAACCGCCCCGCCGGCTCACCCGGCACCGGCTCCGCCCTCATCGGCTACGGACCAACCGCCCAACAAGCCATCCAGCAGTCCGGACTCGGTCTCTGCTTCCAACCGGCTCCGCTGCAATAGCAACAAATGACAGGTTCGAAGAACATCCCGCGTTCCGCACGGCGACGGTGGGCCGCGGGATGTCTCCCGCTTCAGAATTACCCGACCAGGCATTCGGCCACCCCATGGCACCGCCGGCGCCCGAAGGTGCTCCTCAAAGTCGGCGGCCCGCAGGTTCCGCGCCGAACGAGAGCGCGACACGATGCGGAAAGCATGCTCGACCCGGACGCCCGCCTGTCCCCGGAGGCGACGGTACGCGCCCCCAAGCAGCGGGAGCAGCAGAACGACGAGCGTGGCCGCGACTGCGGCGACGAGAGCCTGGAACGGTAGGTGGCAGACGCGACTCGCGTGGGATGGGCTCAACGACCGACCTACGGCGTGATGGTCCGTCTCTCTGCTCAGTTCGAATTCGGAACTACGCGAAGCTAGCGTGGGATTGTAAAAAGCTAATCCCGACTTAGACTTCGGTAGTGGAACCTGCGTTGAATCCCTACAGCCCTGGATCAGGGCGTCGGCCGCCGGAGCTCGTCGGCCGTTCCCGGGAGCTGGAATCGTTCGACACGCTCCGGGCTCGTGTCGCCAACCATCGCACGGACCGGGGTCTGGTGCTGACCGGCTTACGCGGTGTGGGGAAGACGGTGCTGCTGAACGAGATGCACCGCATGGCCGAGGACTTCGACTGGCTCACCGTCCGCCTCGAGGCGAGACGCGAGGAGACCGGGGCGCGCGCTGTGCGTCGGAACCTCGCACGGGACCTTGTCGTCGCGGCACGAAAGTACACGCGGACGCGGTTGAGCGCGCGGATGCGGGCGGCGCTGGGGACGATCTCGGCGTTCAACGCCAAGATCGGCGCGACCAGCATCGAGCTCGGCGTGGAACTCAACCACGGCCGCGGCGACTCCGGCGACGTGGAAGTGGACCTCGTCGAGCTCGTCCAAGACGTCGCGGCCGCCCTCGGGGAGCAGGGACGAGCGTTCGCGGTGTTCATCGACGAGATGCAAGACCTCGACGGCGAGACCCTCGGCGCGTTGATCGCCGCCCAGCATGCGGCGAACCAACGGGATCTGCCGTTCTACATCGTCGGTGCCGGCCTACCGAACCTCCCTCGCGTGCTCACGGAGACCCGCTCGTACGCGGAGCGGCTGTTCGACTACCGGTCCATCGGCCAGCTCGATCGGACAGAGTCCGCCCGCGCCCTCGCCGAGCCTGCGGAACGGCTCGGCGCGACGTACGCACCGGCCGCGCTCGACGTCCTCCTCGACGCCGCCGGCGGGTACCCCTACTTCCTTCAGGAGTACGGGCAGGCGGCGTGGAGCGTCGCTGCCGACCGTTCGATCAGCGAGGACGACGCCCGCGCCGCCGTCGAGTACGGTACGGAGCAGCTGGACGGCGGGTTCTTCCGTAGCCGCTGGTCCCGAGCCACCCGCTCCGAACGCCGCATGCTCGCGGCGATGGCCGCCGACGGGGAAGGACCCTCCGCCACCGGCCCGGTCGCCGAGCGCATGCAGTTGAAGCCGAAGAGCCTCGGCCCGTACCGGGCGGCGCTGATCCAGAAAGGGTTGGTGTACGCGCCCGAGCACGGTCAGGTCGCGTTCACCGTCCCCGGCATGGCGGCCTTCGTCCACCGGCACCGGGAGGACTCGGAAGCCTTCGATGAAACCGACTAGCCCCGGTGGGACCGCTTTGAGGGCTTGGATTAGGACAGCCCCGCTGCGGTCAGCCGGGCTGCCGTGCGCGGAGCAGCGGGTCGTCGACCAGGTCGCATACGAGCGGCGCGACGCCGCCCACGATCTGCTCACGGAATACCAGCGGGAGCGGTTGGAGACGATTCCTGGGTTCCTGTGGCATCCGCAGGACCAGCGGTGGCTGGCCATGTTCAACAAGCATCAGCAGTTCTGGCGCGTGCACCAGCGGGAACCGCGCCGCCGCTCACCTGACCCTGCCGAAGCGGCCATCGAACGGTGGGTCGCCCACCAACGCGCCCTCGCCGGCGCTGGCCGTCTCCTTCCCGAACGGGAACGACTCCTCCGCGCGGTGGCGTTCCGGATCCTCCGCTGAACGCACGACGAGTCCGCAGCGAACGCCGTCAAGCATCACCGCGTGCAACAGGGAGATCGAGGTAGCGCTCAGCGGACGGACCGGCGGCGGCGTCGCTGGGTGCGCTGCGGGACGGTGAGCCGTCCCGAGGCGACGGCTGCGGTCACGCTCACCGACATCGCTCGGCGCGCGCACGACGGGCAATGCTCAGCCGTGGCCGCGGCGAGATGGTTGGTTGGGCGCTGCTGGAACGCTCCGTGCGCTCGGCAGTGGATCGTCACTGGCGTGTGCTGGTCGACGAATACCACCGCGTCGTAATCGAATCGGTCCCCGTGCAGCGCGACCGCTCGGTCCACGAACTGCGCACGACGGGTGTCGGGGCTGGAGTTTTTCCGGCAGGAGCACTCCGGGCACGACTGGCTCTGCCGGTAATAGCCGTTGACATACGAGCCGGTGCGGCGATGATCCTGGGGTGCTTGCCGGAACGGCCCATGCTCCGGGCAGATGATCGTCACCGGTGTTTTCACGTTCACGTACTCCGCGGGTACCTGGGAGTAGTCGTACCTGCCGTCGTGAACGTCGGTGGCGGCGGTGATGAACTGTTCAGCACGCGCGAGACGGGTGTCGAGGATCGTGGGCATGGGAAGGTCCTTCCAGGAGAGACAAGCTGTCCTGGGTCCTATGCCGGAGCCGATCAAGGGGTTGCAGCGTGCGCACGTTGAGCGTCGACACGTTGACGAACTCGGTACTGGCAGGCACGGTCGTCCACCAGCAACCGCGCCGATCGCTTCGTTGGGGTGATGCGAGTGGGCGCCCGGGGCGTGCGTGGAGACCCGCGGGCGAACGCAGGAGGTCGAAGCCGATCAGAGTGGCGGTGCGCGGTGTCTTTCGGTCGCTTAGGGGACGGGCGCCGTGGGCGCGGGAGCCGTGTAGCGTTTGGCGCCCCTCCACCGGGCATTTTTCCGGGACAGGCATACGGGAATGCCCAGATCAGAGCGGAGACCGGCTGCCGCTCGGTCGGTACGGCAACGCGCGGCGTCGCACTCAGCGACCGGCTTGCGGGCGGTCATGAGCGATTGATTGCGGTATGCCGGAGACTGCGGCGGCCCGGTGCGTTGTGCGGGGCTTGAATAGTGCCGATGCGATCGCGGCACAGAGCCTGGGATGAAGGAGCACCGAATGACCGCTGGGGATTTGAGTCGGCCGTGGGAGACGCTATCGTCAGGCTTCGAGGAAGCCCGGGCGCGAGAGGATTCCCTCGACCGGCTTGTGGAGTGGCCGGCCGAGCGCGCCCTTCTTGGCACCGTCACGGACCTCGCGGTCCTGGACGCGGGTTGCGGCAACGGGGCCAAGGTCGCGCAACTCGCGGAGGAGGGTGCAGTAGAAGCGGTCGGCGTCGATATCAGCGGTAATTTCATGACCGTGGAGTCTCATGTCGAGCTCATCCAGGGTGACCTGTCCGACCTTCGCGCCGTGCCGGGACTCGCTGGTCGCCGTTTCGACCGGGTGTTGTTCCTGCAGTCCTTCGGGTACGCCCGCGACCCCATCCTTGCTCTTCGGGCCGCGCGGGAGATGTTGACCGAAGACGGCTTCATCCTGCTGACTCGGACACAGCCGGTCCGGTACGCGATCGAGCGCGCCGAGAATAATGGGACGTCGTTGGGTGAGGAGTACTTTGCCACGGAGGCGTTCGACTACCGTCACGCCAATTGGGACGAGCGGGTCACGCTCACCAAGAAGCCGTACACGATGTCGGACCTCCTCAACACCTTCAGCGCCGCCGGCCTCTGGATCGAAACCGCGGTCGAACCACAGATGACGCCTGAGAGCGCAGAGCGCTACCCGCACAAGCAAGCCGTGATGAACAAGTACCTCGGCATCATCATGTTCAAGCTGCGACCGCTGCCGACGCGGTAGCCGACGAGAACGACGACACCGAAAGGACCTGCGCGCACAAGCCACTCCCCCAAACCTTCAGCCACGTCCGGGGAGCGATCGGCTTTTGGGGCGGCCCTTGCTGACGTCTGTCAGGATTGAGCGGTGGAACCTCTGGAGTCTGAGCGGCGGGTCATCGAGGCCGCCGAGGCGCTGGCCAGGACGCTCGGACGCGACCCGAACCACACCGTGGCGGCGGCCGCGCTGGACACGGAGGGCCGCATCCACACCTCCGTGAACGTGTATCACTTCACCGGCGGACCGTGTGCAGAACTCGTTGTGCTCGGTGTCGCTGCGGCGTCGCAGGCGGGCCCCCTCGTTGCGATGGCCGCCGCGGGCGATCGCTCCCGTGGCGTGATCCCGCCATGCGGCCGATGCCGTCAAGTCATGCTCGACCTTCACCCCGACCTCCTGGTTGCCGTTCCTGGAGAGAGCGGCGCACAGATGCGGCCGATACGCAAGCTCTTGCCGAACACGTATTTCTTCCCCGACGCCGATGCCGAGCGGGTTCTGCGTTTCAACAAGCGTTACTACGAGGCCGTCGCGTCCGGCACCAAGACCTCATCCGTACGCTGGGATGAAGACGTGCGTATCGGACCCGCGATCCTCTATTTCGAGGACGATGCCCGACCAGCCCTCACAGGAGAAGTCCTGGCAGTCAACAGGTATCGACTCGTCGAGCTCACTCCAAAATCGCTGCGACTTGAAGTCGGCGGATCCGTCGAGGGCTACATCCGGGGCCTCCGCGAGCACAATCCCGAGATGCCAGACGACGCGAGCGTCGACGTCGTCGACTTCAAATTGCGATAAGTCGATACGACGACAGGCGTGCGGAGCAGGATCCGCTATCGGACGGATCGATAGAGCGCGAGTGCCGCGAGCGTGCCTGAGTCAAGCACTTTGCCCGCCAGAACCTCGATGTCGAGTCGGTCAGGTTCAACGAGTACTGGTTCCCAGTCCTCACCACGCTCAAGCCGTTGCTCTCCAGCCGTGCCAAGCTCTGCCAAGAAGACCGCACACGACGATGAAGACATCCCCGGTGACTCCACGAACGAACCGATCAGGACGGGGTTGACCGCACTCCAGCCGGTTTCTTCCACGGTTTCCCGAAGCGCTGCCCCAGACGCGTGCTCTCCGGCCTCGACGGTTCCGCTCGGGAACTCGTAGGCCACTCCTGGAACCGTGTCTCTCCTTCCGCGCACCATCAATAACCGGCCCGCATCGTCACGGGCGATCAGCATCGCGCTGTCCGGACGGATCACTCGATACCACTCGTCCCCGTCCCGCTCGGCGCGGGTGACAGAAAACCAGGGATTCGCATGCACGGTTTCAACCACGTCTAACAGCATGCCTCGTTGGGTTCACATCGGTAGCCATGCCGCAGCGGCGCACAGCAGCCGTCGTGTCCGCCGCCCGGGATTGATCGAACGCGGCACAGCCCACGCGCCGCTGCCCGGTAGAGGATCCCCTTCCGACCGCTGGCCGTTCGTCGCCTCGCAGGCCAGGGTGGGGTCATGGACCTGGCCCCGCAACCGTTCGTGCTGGTCGTCATCGCTGGGCCTCAGGCGTCCGGGAAGAGCGCCACCGCCACCGCCCTGAGTAGCGCGCTCCGGGGTCGCGGTGAATCGGTCGCGCTCGTGGAACTCGACCAGATCGCAGCAATGGCACTCCCATCCCTCCCCGACTGGGAAACAGCGCACCGCATTACCGAAGTCGTCACCGGAGAGTGGGCCCGGTCCGGACTGACATGCGTGATCACGGAAGGAACGCAAAGCCGGGACAAGATCAAGCGGCTGCTCCGGCAGGCACCACCGGGAACACCCGCGCTCACTGTGGTCACGACGGCGCCGTTTGCAGTTGCGTTCTCCCGCGCCCAGGCTGACCGCACCCGCGGTGTCTCACGCGAGCACGACTTCCTCCACGCCGTGTACGAACGTTGGGCGAAGGAATTGACTCAGATCGACTGGGACGTCTTGCTGGACACTAGCTTCCTCACCATCGACGAAAGCGTTGAAACCATCCTCGAAGCCATCGACGGCGCCCGGCGCGAACACCACAGGTGCCACTGACCCATCGCCTATCGGGACGGGCGATTTTGCGTGGACGTGCCCTTCAATCCTTCCTGAACGTCCAAAATGGACGTACACTGCGTACCACGCGTCCGAGAATCGAGCGCCGAGAGGGGAGCAACCATGAAGAGCTACGCGTATTGGAACAACAAGGGCGGCACCGGCAAGACAAGCCTCTGCTTCCAGAGCCTGGCGACCTACGCCCATCAGCACCCATTGGAGCGCATCCTGGCGATCGACGTCTGCCCCCAGGCCAACCTGTCCGAGCTTCTCCTCGGAGGGCTCGCTCATGGCGGAAGCGCGGCGCTGTTGGCTCTGCAGGGCGAAGCTACTCGTCGCACCATCGGGGGCTATTTCGAGCGCCGCCTCCCGTCCCCGTTCTCTGTGCCGCCGATCAGCTCTTCCGCCTACATCTCGCACCCGTCTGAATACAACACGCAGATTCCAATCAACATCGATCTGATCGCGGGCGACCCGCTGCTTGAGCTGCAGAGCACAGCGATGTCCACGCTGGCGAATACGACCCTCCCGGGGACGAACGCATGGTTGGCGATCATCGACTGGATCAAGGATCTGCTCGACACCGTGCGGGATCAGTACGACGTGGTCTTCATCGACGCGAACCCTTCTTTCTCCATTTACACGCAGGTGGCGCTCTCTGCAGCCGATCGACTCGTGCTCCCCGTCATGGCAGATGACTCCTCACGTCGGGCAATCCAGAACGCCTTCTCGCTGATCTACGGACTCAAGCTGCCCTCAGAGATCTACTCTCAGTACGCGTTCGCAACGAAGCTGCGCGACGCGGGACGACCCCTGCCCAAGGTTCACGTCGTCGCGAAAAACCGCCTCACGCAGTACATGGGGTCTGCTTCGGCCTACTCGGCCGTTCTTCGGTCGATCGACACAGACATCGCGGTCCTGGTTACCCAGTACCCAGACATGTTCGGCGTTGCCGATACGACGGATGCGGTGGTTGAGATTCGCGACTTCCAGACTGCGGGCGTGGTTGCTTTCGCGCGAGGCTGCCCGTTCTATGCGCAGCGTGCGGGTCGGGCTGACGTCGTAGGACGGAGGGTTCGAGTGAAGGAGGAGTACCTCCAGAACTGTGTCGAGTCGTTGCAAGGACTCGTCGACAAGCTGTGACCCACGGGGTGTCTCGGTGGCCGATCCTGCACCGAGACGTTTCGGTCTCGTCTCGGTGCAGATCTGGACCGGTGAAGGTCGCACGGCTCGTCTGTCTGCGGCGACAGGCGTCCTGGACGCGGTTGACGCTGCTCGAGGAACGAGTGAGGTCAGTCCGCGGCGGTGGCTTCGGGCCAGAGGAGACGGAACCGCTCGCAGAGCACGGGCATGTCCGGTTCGAAGCCCCTTGGGTTCTCGGAGTGCTCCCGCCAGTAGCGCTCGTGCGCCGCGCGCCAGTAGCCAAGCGTCCGGTCACCCTCGCCCTCGGCGCGGGCGTGCTCGGCATCGACCTGGTGAAACGGCACGATCTGTAGGGACGTCGTTTCGATGATCGCGCGGGGCTCGCCCGTACCGTCGAGGACGACGCTCAGCTCGCCAACCTCGGGCGGCGCTTCGCCGGCGGCGTCGTAATCCCACATCGAAGACGACGTTGCCGTCTTTATGCCGCGGAGCACCAGTTCGAGCAGCTTGTCTGCCTGCGTCGGGGTCGCCCCGAATGCCCAGGCTGCAGGCACAGCTGCTGGCAGCTCGGGCGCCTCGGCCCGCCGGGCGGACCAGAATTCGAGCAGAGACGACGACCCGGTGATCACCCGCCGACCATATAGCAGCAGCCGAATTCCACCCGCGGAGTCGACTCATAGAGCGATCCGCCATCGGGACTGCGGCTGTCCTGGTCATAGCTCCTATGCTCGAAGCGTGGGGATGGATACGAGTCAGCGGCTCGCAGCGATCATCGGGGGTCTCGTGGCGGCGTTCGCGGGGGCCAGCGTGGCCGGTCGCGGTCGCACTCGGTCTGATCAGCTCCTAGCCGGGCCCTTCGCGGGGCCGTACCCGGGGTGCTGGCTACCATCGGGTCATGCGTCTCTACGTCCATGGGGCCGGCCGTACCGGCGCTGACGCCTGGCCCGGCGCCGCCCTTCAGGACGCGGTGTTCGCCGACCTGGAGATGACGACCGAGGCCGCTGAGCAAGCGACCGCCCTGTCGCGCATCCCGGTCGTCGCCCCGGTCTCTGTCATCGCGCATTCGTTCGGTGCTGTCCCGGTGCTGATTGCGTTGCGCGACGGTTACGTGAGTGTCGACCACCTCGTGCTCGTAGAGCCGGCCCTGTATGACATCGCGCGCGGGAATCCAGCGATCGAGCGTCACATCGCGATCATGTCGAAAGCTAGGGAGCATGCCCACGACGGTGACCTCGCCGCGTACTGGCGAATCGTTCGGCCCCTCATATTCGGCGGCCCGTTCGAGCCAGAGAAGTGGAACTCCGAACAGGCATTGGCTCGCAGGTTTTCCCACATAACGCCGCCGTGGGGACACGACATCGATCCCGAGGTCATCACGCCCCTACACACGCTTGTTCTCACCGGCGGGTGGAACGCCGAGTACGAAGCCATCGCCTCCGCCCTCTCCGACCACAGCGCCACACACGTCCGATTAGAAGGAAACAAGCACCGAGTCCAAGACCACCCCGACTTCGAACGGGTTGTTGCAGAGTTCACCACTGCCCGCTGATCCATCGGCTATCGGACAGCCGGTCGTCGACCGGCCGAGGATGCGAAGCGGACGAGATACCCGTCGGGATCAGTCACGCAGAACTGCCGGACACCAGCTTCCTCGTCGTCGATTCGGTACCACTTCGTCTCGGGCTGCATGGACAGCGCGACGCCGGCTTGTTCGAGCTTCGCCGCGATCGTCGAGCTGTCGGGCACCGTGATCTGGAAGTTGATTCCGCGGCCGCGGGGGATAGTCGAGCGGTCCTGTGATCCAGTCGCGGCCGATTCCCGCCTGGTCGAACATGATGTGCGCAGCGCCGAGGGTGAGGTAGGCGAAGCCTTCTTCGGGTCGGGAGTAGCGAACGGTGAAGCCGCAGAGCTGCACCCAGAATCCGAGACTGGTGGCCAAATCCGTCACGAGGAGTTCGGGTACGAGAGCGGGATCGAGGTCGGCGGCCATTGAGTCATCCTGGCAGCGTCAAGTGCAAGTGCTGTTGGCGGAGTTGGCGGCCAAACGGGTGCTGGTTGGCGAGCTTCCGGAGATTACGGAGTTCCCGCTCGCGCTGCGGGAGCATGCGCCCGACGTCTGGTGGGAACAGGCGGAAGCCGAGTTCGACTACGCGCGCCGTTACCACGCCGCCTCGGGTCGGCTGACTCAATGCCTGGGCCTTCTCGCACGTGCTGTCACCTGCACCGCGCATGCAGTCCTCGCCGCGCGCGGGATCTGGGTCACCAACGAGAAGCAGCTCTTCGCGCGATCGGGGCTCGGCGAAGTAGACAGCGTTCTCGCCACCGCGACCCCGGAACCTGCTGCTCTCCGCATCGTTGTCGATACGACCGAGACGTTCTGCGCCGAAGCCATCCGCACGGCCCGATCCCCAAGGTGAGGCTCGCTGCGTCCACTTCCAAACGACGACCGAGTGTCCGACCATCCATGCTCGTCCGGACGCGAATAGGTTCGTTGGATGCCGAATGTGACTCTGATGCGATCTGATTCCCTCGCTCCGACGCCGGGATACGCCTACGCGTCCTCGATCAGTGCAGGTACTCGTCTGATTCACCTGGCCGGCGCGTGCCCCCTCGGCTCTCACGGCGAGGTGGTTCAAGTCGGTGATTTCGCTGGCCAGGCAGCCATTTGCGTCAAGAACATGCTGGTCGCGCTTGACGAAGCGGGCGGCTCGCTCGCCGACATCGCCTACACCCGTGTGCTCGTTGCATCGTCTCGCCGTGATGACCTCGCTGCGGTCTGGGCCGTTGTCCGTGACGCCTTCGCCGACCACGAGGTCCCGAGCACCCTCATCGGCGTGTCTGTTCTCGGTTACGAAAACCAGCTCGTCGAGATCGAGGCGGTCGCCGCGGCCACCCAGCCCGGCCCGTGAGGAATCGACTACTGCAACGGGGCTTCGGTGCGGACGGAGCGCAGCGGCCGGACGAGGATGAGTGTTGGACCGGGCCATTCGAGCCCGACGTGCTCTTCCAAGGGCGTGAATCCGACGTGGCGGTAGAAGGCCCTGGTCTGCGCGTAGGGCTCATGGTGGAAGGACGGACCGACCGTATGCACGGACAGCAGAGTGCACCCGTCGGCGGCGAGAACGAAGGCGACGGCGTCGACCAGGCGTCGGCCGATGCCTCTCCCGCGGGCGTCGGGGTGCACGGCGATGAGGTGCAGTTCAGCGGCTTCCGGGAAGTGCCGTCTGGTGAGCGCTACGCCCAGAACCAAACCGTCGTCGACGGCGAGTGAACTCTCGTACTGGAGGTCGTCCGCCGCCGAGACGTAGTTGTCAATCGCCGCGGGATCGCCGAACCAGTCAGGCAGCGCGTCGAGGAGCCGGCGAACATCGGCGCCGCTTCGTCCCTGCAGAACTTGGATGCTCACGACTTAACAGTGGCATGCCGCAGGGCGGACCAGGCGGTACGGCCCGGACAACGATCGGTCAACGGGACCCCTAGACGGCGCGGGCGATATCGCCGCGCACCGTCGCTCACTCCGTGAGGCGTGCGCGTAGTCGGGATCGCAGATCCGAGCTGGCGCCGATGGTCGCGAAGGCGGCGTCGACGTCGGCAGCGGCGTCTTCGACGATCGGAGCCGTCGCTGCGATCCAGTCGTTCGCCTCGTTTGTTCCCCAGTCGGCTTGTCGATCGTTCGGGGCGTGAGCCTTGCCTCCTGCCATTGCTCGGACGGATTCCGCATAGTCCGCGGCGACCGCCGAGGGCGCTACTCCGGCATTGCTGAGCAGGAGTGCACTGATCATGCCCGTCCGGTCCCGCCCGGCGCTGCAGTGGACGAGCACGCCGTCGGGAGCGTCCGCGATCGCGTGCAGTGTCGCGAGCACGAGATGCGGCAGGATCCGCCAGTTATGACGCCAGTATTCGGGTGAGTCCAGGATCGGGAAGCAGATCTCTCGGAACTCGGGATCGTCTTGATCCTCTGTGGGAGCGTTCGCGACCCGCACGCCTGCAAACGCTTCTGGGTCGACGGTTGGGTCGCCGTCGCGGACGCCGACTTCGTAGGCGCATCGGAGATCGACCACGGCGGCGAGGCCCCAAGCGCGAGCATCCCGCCAGCCGCTCTCGGTCAGAAGCTCGCGTCGCGGGCCCCGAGCCACCCTGCCGAACAGCGTCGCGCCGGTATCGGAGAGGGGCGTCGGCAAACCGCCAAGGTCGCGCGCATTCAGGTAGCCGTCCCAGTCAAGATGTCGCACCAGGACAACGTAAGTCATGGTGCCGCTCACTCAGCGATCCCGCCGCCCGGTGAGGGATCCGCTAGCGAACGGTGGCCGTTCGCAGTGGAGACCACGCAGCGACTACGACGGCGGCGGCGAACACGAGAGTCAGCGCGAGCAGCGCGGCGCTATCGCCGGCGACAGTCATGAGGGCACCTCCTCCCACTGCTCCCACGGCCGCGAGCGTTCGGTTTGCGCTGCGCATCGTGCCGTTCATCCGACCGAGAAGTGCGTCCGGTGTCACGGACTGGCGAAGGCTCATCTCGTTCGAGTTCTCGCACCCTGCGGCAGCGCCGTGCACGGCAAATGCGACGAACAGGACCACGCCAGTCGCCGTCGGCGCTGCAACCCCGATGCCAACGATCGCGAGCGTGATGGCGGCCCACGCGATCGGGTAGGCAGCTCGTGCGGCGACGATCGTGCGGCCGGCCCCGAAACGTGTGCCGAGGCGGGGAGCGGCAGTTGCGCCGAGGAGCATCGCGACGCCGCTGACGGCGAGGATGGCTCCGTACACGGCAGCCGGGAGTGCGAGGGTGCGGAGGGCGAGGGTCGCGAACACGGTCAGCGCGGCGGCGTTCGCGAGGAACCAGAGGTGCGTGGACAGCGCGAGGGGCGCCAACGTTGGATGGCCGTACGTCCACCGCAACCCGTCAGCAATGTCGCTCCGCAGCCGCGCACCTGCCTGGCGTGCCGGCTGCGGCTCGACGACGCGGACCCGGGCGACGAGGGCAGCGTCGACGAAGTAGCTCACCGCGTTGAGTGCGATAGCGGCTGGAGCAGTCATGATGCTGACCAGGACCCCTCCGAGAGCCGGGCCGACGGTTTGCGCTGCGGCGTCACTTTGATCCACGCGCGCATTCGCCGCCAGGAGGAGCGGGCCCGGCACGATCCGAGGCAGGAGGGACTGCGTAGCGGCGAAGCCCACGACGGACAAGATGCCGAACACGAACAGCGCCGCCGCCGTCACCCAGAGGTTCAAAAGCCCGGTCAGCCAGAGGACCGGGATCGTGCCGAGGCACGCGCCGCGACCGACACTCGCCCAGATCAGCAGCGGCTTCCGGCGGAAGCGGTCGACGTACGCTCCGACGATCAGACCGAACAGTGCGTAGGGAAGGAACTGGGCGGCGTTCACCAGCCCCACCTCGAACGCACTGGCGTGCAACACCCTCACCACGAGAACCGGGACGGCCACCGCGCTCACCGCTGATCCGAACGAAGAGACCGTCGCCGCAGACCAGTACGAGCGGAACCCGGGCGCTCGACGCAGCGTGGTCACGTCATCGCCCATGAGGTAACGCTGGCAGACCGCAACGTCGCGAGCAAGGAAGCTCTCAACAGTTGCCCCCGTCCCGGTTGTCGATCGTCATCCAGGACACTGTCAGGGCCGCCGGGCCCGTCCGGTTGCCGATCGGCTATTGCAGCGAGGCGACCATTTGGATGCGTTGCCCGTACTGGTCAAGACCCAACTCATGCTCGACCTCGACGAGCCTCCTGTGGAAGGGTGTCGCCGGCTCTTCCTCAGTAAAGCCGGCACGCCGATAGAACGGGGCGTTCCACGCGACGTTCGCGTAGGTGCGGAGGGTCATGCGGTCGTGACCGCGTCGGCGGCCCTCAGCCTTCGCGGCTTCGACGAGCGTCCGTCCATAACCACGTCGCCCGTGTTCGGGGACAACCGACAGTTGTTCGAGGTGGGCGATGCCGTCTACTTCGAGGACGTGGACAAAGCCGACGATGGTTCCCGAGCTGTCATCGGCGACGAGCACGAATCCGGGTTCGGCTGCTCGTTCGGCCCCGGACTGCGCCGCTCCCCACAGCGGGGGCTGGAACAGTTCGATGAAGAGCTGGTCGGCCTTATTCTCGACAGCTTCTAGGGCCTCGAGGTCCCGCTGCTCCGCGACGCGAATGCCCTCGACCACCTGCCGATCTTACGAGAACGATGGCCCGATGAATGATCCGTGGGTGGTCGGGGATACTGCGTGGGTGGCTTCGCAGATGACTGAGATCGCGCAGCGCGTGATCGCTTCCGTACCCTGGCAGCGGGCGCTCGTGGCCGTCGATGGGACGGACGGCAGCGGCAAGACGAGGTTCGCATCGGAGCTGGCTGCAGCGATCACGAAGCGGCCTGTGCTGGTGCTGCATGTTGATGACTTCCTCAACCCCTCGGCCGTCCGGCATGCTCGTGGGCGTTGCTCGCCGGAGGGATTCTGGCTCGACTCGTACAACTACGCGGCGCTGCGCTCCTGGGCCCTAGACCCGCTGTCCGCCGTCGGGGACGGCCGCTACCGGGCAGCATCATTCGACGCGGCGACCGATACCGTGATCCGACCAGCGGCGAAGCTTGCGGACGAGGGGACGCTCGTGCTGGTCGAGGGCCTATTTCTGCATCGCGATGAGCTCGTCGGCTATTGGGACACGTCACTGTTCCTCGACGTTCCCTTCTCGGAGACGGCGCGGCGCATGGCCACGCGGGACGGTTCGCACCCTGACCCGAATGACGCCTCGATGCGCCGTTATGTCGAAGGTCAGCGCATCTACTTCCGAAGCGCGAGTCCGTGGGAGCGAGCCGGGATGGTCATCGACAACAGTGTGTGTGGTCAGCCCCGGATGATCTCAGCCGATCAGGCGACGGCCTCAACCGAACGCTGACCGATCGGTTATTGGGCGGCGTCGGCGAGTACCTGGTCGATCCATTCGTGGCGGTCGAGTGTGTCGAGCTCGGTGAGCGTCACCCATCGGATCTCGAGCACCTCGTCGCGGTCTAGGAGGAGCGGCGAGGTGTCGAGGGCGCAGAGGTACGCGACGGTGACGTACCCGACCTGGTCGCCGGTGGGATAGACGGTTTCGAGCGCGGTGCCGCCGTAGGCGCCGATGACTCGGATGATGTCGACGTGCACGCTGAGCTCTTCGCGCACTTCGCGCGTAAGGGCTGCGCGTGGGTCTTCGCCGGGTTCGATGCCGCCGCCGATCAGGCTCCATCGGCCGGAGTCGCGTTGCCGTGCGACGAGGAAACGATTCTCCGCTCGGATGACCGCGGTCACTCCGGGGAGGAGGAGGTAGCTGTTCCCGATTCGTGCGCGGAGTGACCGGACGTACTCAGATACAGGCACCCATCGAAACTACCGGCGGTGCGCCCCCTCAGCGATGCCGCACCGGTCGTTGGGGCCCCGACGGCGGAAGCCGACGACGGCGCGCTCGCAATCCCGTGAGTTTGCTACGGTCGCGACATGGCTGACACCTTCCGAATGCTGAACTACGCCCCGCTCAGCGTTCGAGTCTCTACGCCAAGGATTGAGTTGGTGGGCGCTACCGACGACCTGCTCGGGGAACTCCAGCACGTGGTCAGGGAAGGAAAAGCGACTGCCGATCCTGCCCCTTACGATGACCCGATGTCCTTGTACGAAGAGGACCCGAACGTGCGCGTTCGCAAGTGGCTACAAGGGGTGTGGCGAGGCCGTGGATCGGTGACTCCCGACTTCTGGCGCTTGCATTTCGTGGTCCTGGTCGAAGGCCAGCCCGTCGGTATGCAGGACCTGATCGGGGATCAGTTCAACACCTTCGGAACAGTCGTCTCGTTCTCGTGGCTCTCCACCGATCTGCGCCGACAAGGCATAGGGACTGAGATGCGACACGCGATTCTGCATCTCGCGTTCGCGGGTCTGGGCGCCGTGGAAGCGGCCACGGAGGCGTTTCTGGACAATCCGGCCTCGAACGCCGTCTCCCGTGCCGCTGGGTACCACGAGAACGGCGTGGCTTGGGCGACCCGTCGCGGAGAACCCGGTCTGATGCAGCGCTGGCGGCTCACGCGGGACGACTGGATCGGCCAGCAGCGGCACGACATCGAGTTGCTCGGCATAACCGAATGCAAAGAGACCCTCGGACTCAGCTAGCGACAGTCCCGTTCTGCGCATCCGGCCGAGCACTCACGCCGCCCGCTCAGGGATCGGCTACCGGGCGTCGCGGCTTGCGCTGACGAACGCGAGCACGGCAGTTTCGATAACCGGTGCTCCTTCCGCATAGTTATCAATCAGCAGGCCGTGCATGCCGGCGGATTGTGCGCCGGCGACGTCATGCGCCTGGTCGTCGCCCACGAAGAGGCACTCGGAGGCGTCGACTCCCAGCCCATGGAGGAGGTGCGGAACGCGATCGATTACGCCGGTGGCGATGCCTCGGCACCGGATTGTGGTGAGATTGTGAGACGCGATGCGAAATGAACGGCTGATCCCGAGGCGAACGCCTGAGTCACGCGCCGCAGTCGAGCGGACGCAGCTAGTCATGGATCTGACCTCGCGCCTGAACCTGTTGCGGCATAGCGACGTCGATGGTCGCATGGCCCTTCTCCGCGAGATTCTCGGCCGCCCGGTACCCGAGACGCTCACCATTTATCCGCCCTTCTACTGCGACTATGGGCTTAATCTCGAGTTCGGCGAGCGGGTGTTTGTGAATCAGAACTGCGCGTTCTATGACCTGGGCGGGATCACGATCGGTGATCGCAGCATGATAGGACCGGGCGTGACGCTGAGTACTGCGGGGCATCCCGTGGAGCCGACCGAGCGATTCGACGGCATTACTGTCGCGCCTATCGTGATTGAGGCGAACGTGTGGATCGGCGCCAACGTCACGGTGACGCCCGGCGTGCGGATCGGCGCGGGTTCGGTCATCGCCGCGGGTGCCGTCATCGCGAAGGACGTCGCAGCCAACTGCGTCGTCAGCAGCAATGGATACGTCAAGCGACGAGACCTTCTCCCCGCGCCATAACCCTACGCCCGCGGGCTGCGGGGCCGCTGCTAGCACTGGGCGCCGGTGTATCGCTGACGGGGTTCATGCGCGGATGTGGCTGTTTGGGGAGGCGTCGTGGCTGCGGTCGCGGCAGGTGAAGCCGGGGGCTTGTTCTGCAATGTGGGGGATGGCGTGCAGGGCGGGTGCGAGCTGTGTGATGGCGTCGGTGATGGTGACGACTTGCGCGGTCCAGACGGTGGCTCGATACCAGTGGGGGCCGACGGTGGTGCGGATGAGCGGCTGGGTGAGCGCGGTGGTTGGCCAGCTGGTCCAGAGCCAGTCGACGGTGTCGGTGTGGTGGTCGCCGTTGACGACGACGCGGTCGTCCCAGCCGAGGCATTCGAATCCCCAGCGGCGGGATCCTGTGTCCGCGTTGGGGTTGCTCTCTCGGACGATGGTGATCCACGGGTTCCGGGGTGTGCGGCCGCGGAGGAGGTGTTCCGCGTCGGCGATGCTGTCGATCTGTACCCACCGGAAGTCGGTGTCGTCGTCGCGGTAGATCAGGCTCTCCTCCGCTGCTGCCGGTTCCAGGGAGGGCAGCAGGAGGGCGCTCGGATGCTCCTCCGGCATCGGCCGGGTGGGTGGGGCGAGTTCGAGCAACGTCATCGTGGTCGTCCTCCCGGAGTATGCGGGGCGAGGTCACCCGCCCAGTTGTGGAGCGTGCGAAGCGCGGATGGCAACGAGCGCGTGCGGGGTGTCGATGCGGTTCATGGTTCGGCGCGGAGGAGTCGGATGACAGCGGCGAGGGGTCTCCCGGTGGTGATCCACTCGACCGGCGACACCGGGTGCCGCAGCTCCATTGGTCCGGACGGTTCATCGGCGAGTGCGGGGTTGGGGGTGGTCATGAAGTTGGTGCTGCCAGCGGTGTCTGCCCAGGTCGCCGGCATCGCTGCGATGAGCACGTCAAGTCCCGGCAGGAGCTCCCACCGTTCGCCCGGGTTGTCCCGCTCGGCGTGACCCGGGCGGGTGGGGGTGTGGAGTTGCCAGGTAGGGATGCGGGTGCGCGCACCGAGGTCGACCGCGAGCAGTGCCTGTTCGGTGACGAGCGTGGCGAGGTCGTCGACGGTGCGCTGCAGCCGGGCGGCCGCGTCGGTGATGTTGAGCGACGTATCAACGAGGTAGTCGTTGTGCCGCCGATAGGCGTCGTCCTGCCACGCTTGCGCCGTAGTCCCTTCCGGGGCGAATGGCCAGTGCGGAGTGCGGTCGGCGTGGCGCTGGTGGGCGTGTTGAGTTGCGAGGGTGAATGCGGGGAGGTCGAGTTCGCCGCGGACGTAGCGCCAGCAGTCCCGCTGCCACTCCGCATCCTCATCCAGCAGTACAGCGTTGTTGGTTTCGAGGAGGTGGCGGATGAAGCGTTCGCGGCGGGCGACGTCGGCGGCGGGTTGCAGGATGGTGCGCACGAGCCGGTCCGCCTCCGCGACGACCGGGTCGGCGGGGTCGGTCGCGGGGGCGCCGTCGCCGTATTCCAGTGCGTAGCCCGGGCTGAGCGGGGTGGCGACGACGCGGACCATGACCGCCGTCGACGGGTCCGCGTGCGCGGCGCTTGCTGGTGATGGGTGGGTGGGGTGGAGGTAGAGCATTCCGAGGAACCCGTCCTCCGTCGCGTACGGGCTGAGGTGCAGGATCCGCAACTGCATCACGACGCGTCGCTTCTATCGTTGTGCGCGCTGCTGTTCCACGCGCTGGTCTGCCGTTCGGTTGACGCTGAGCCGGGCTCGCCTGCGGACGAGGCGTCCGGTGATGCCGCGGTCCCGGGTGGGGATGGTGGTGCGAGGGTGGGGTGGAGGTAGTCGCCGCGGAGCAGCCGCAGGCGGAGTCGCGCCGGGAGGGGGTCGGTGTGGGTGGTGGTGCGGATGGTGTCGGCGAGGGCGAGGACCGGATCGACGAGGCCCTCCCATGCGGGACTGATCGGGGCGGTGCGGTGGATGGTGGGGTCGGCTGGCCACACCAGTTCCAGGGTTGCGCGCGTCGCGGGGGCGGGACGGAACCCATGCGGCCGCAGATCGACGGGGGTGTGTGCGTACGCGACCAGCTGCCGCGGCTCCGGGATCGCCTCGTCGGCCGCCTCGGGTCGGTGGGTGGTCGCGGTGCTGACGTAGCGGTGGGCGGCGTAGGTGCCGGAGAGCAGCACCGCCCCACTGTTCATCAGCGCCACCACCTGCGCCGCCGCCGTGCCGGGATGCTCCCAGAAGCTACTCAACCCACCCGCCGCGCGGTAGTCGCGCGTCGCGAACGTCAGCAAGCCCGCCGGGTCGGTGATGCGCAGGCCACTGCTGGTGATGTCGAGGACGCCGTAGTCGGCCAGGAGCCGTGCCGCCGCCAGGGTGACCGCACGGGGCTCGGTGGCGCCGAAGGTGGGCAGCCGCAGCCAGCCGCTCGTCCGGTCCCGACGCTCGAAGGTGGTGCGGGCGAGTTCGAACGCATGCCACTCCACCAGCGTTCGTTCCGGTGGGAGGGGTGGTGTGGGGTGTGGGGTGTAGCTGGTCAGCAGGGCGCGTTGGTCCTCGAGCGCGAACAGCACCTCCGGCAGGTCGGGGCGGGTGAGTTGCGGCAGCAGCGTCCCCGTATCGGTCAGAACCAGCAAGCTCTCGCCGATCGGCGCGGTGAGCGTGGCGTCCGCGATCTGCTCATGCAGATCCCGCGCCGGGTCGGCCGGGTGGATGCGGTACCGCTCCCCGGTCGGGTCACCGAGAAGGTTCGGGCCGAGGAGGACGACGCGGCGCTGCAGCTGTTCCTCCAGGAGCGGCAGCAGCCACGTCACATCGCTCCCAGCCGGGTCCAGACCGAACACCATCACCCCGCATTCGGAGCAGCATCGCGACTGTCGCTGTCGCTGTCGCTGTCGCCGTCGCCGTCGCCGTCGGTGTCGGTGAGGGGGTGGAGGCGGTGGATGGATTGGATGCGGGTCGGGAACCGACCCGTATGCGTGTAGGCCGGGTCGGACAGGAGACGGTCGGGTTTGATGTAGGCGATTTCCCCGTCACGGCCGACCTGGAGCCGGACGATGAGGCACAGCAACTCGTCCCCGTCCCCGTACAGGGAGGCTGCCCATTTGGATGCGGCGGGGGTGAAGGGTGGTGGGTTGCGGGTCATGGTGACCAGGTCCGGGGTGATCCGGAACCGGTACACGCTCCCACTGCCGCTGACCGCTTCGTAGATCCCCGGCGGACTGTCCTCCCGCAACACCTGCACCGCCACCCCCGCCGTGTCCGCCTCCGGCGGTGCAGGCGCAGGTTCGGGACTGTTCTCGCGCCGGCCGCTCTGCCCGTTCGGTTCGCGTGGTCCGGTCGGCTCGCTCCAGCCGGTCGGCTCGTTCGGATCGGTGTTGTCGCTCATGAGGTGGGGTCGCTGTCGGGGATGGGGTTGCCGTTATGGGTGATGGTCCAGGACAAGTCGAGTCCGGATGCGCGGAGGATGTCGGTGATGGTGTCCTGCCGGGGGACGGCGCTGCTGCCGATCTCGGCGAAGAGCCGCAGCAGCGTCCCCGCTCGCGTGCGCGCATCCCGCGATAGCGCCGCCGCGACGTCCGCGAGGAGGGTGGTGTCCGGTTCCGGGTTGTTCGGATGCAGCGGTATTGCCTCCAGTTGCGCGTCGGTGCTGTTCCATCGCACCCCCACCCGCTGCACGTGGTCGGTGGTGGTGTTGCGGTACCAGAGGTCCCCGAACGGTGCGCCCTCCGCCATGCTCAAATCCGCACCCGACAGCACCCAGCCGGATGCGTCGTTGCGGTGATCCCACGCGGGCACGAGCATGAACGGGCGGTCGATCCGGAACCCGGACAGCGGGATCTCGTTCGGGCCGTGCGCGACGTACATCCGCTTCGGCTCGGCCTCTACCCCCGATGCTTCGGAGGTGGAGTCCGGTGACGGCGCATCTGCTCCGTCCGCCCGCACGGCCGTCACGCCCGACCCTTGGGCGACGGCGTCGGCGACAGCCAGTGCGCGGGTGGCTTCTCGCTGCACGGCCCGCACCGCGTCCTGCAACGACGCGCCGTGGTCCATCGCATCCGTGAACGCCGCCATGAGGAGCGCCTGCGCGGCCGCGAACTGCTCCGCACGGTCATCATCATTTCTCGCGGTCATGTCGGGCTTCGGGTGAGTGGGGCGGTCGTCGTCGCCGTCGGCCGGGGTGTTGGTGGTCATGGCTGCTCCTTCGCTTCACCATCGATATGCGCGGACCCCACCCGAAATTCGTGCACCGCAGCACGTTGCAGTCGGCGAACACTGATGCACGACGGTGCGGTCGACGTGGGGTGAACGCGAGCGGCCGCGTCCCGCTGCGGAAGGTGAAGGGGCGGGCGAATTTCGCGCACGGCTTCACCGAGATCTTGGGCGTGCAGAACTACGCTCGCGGCTGGGGGTGGTTTGGTGGTCATTGCCGGTCCAGGTCCTGCAGGATGCTGATGACCGGGTTCGGCGCCCCACCGCACACAAGCCACCGGGTCGGTGTCACCCCCTGACCGCCGACCGGGAGCAGGACGTGCGGGCTGGTCATGAACGTGTTCACCACCGCTGCCGGTGCCCGCCCCGGCAGCGCCGGGATGACATGCTCCAGCCAGGGTAGGAACCAATACCGGGCGCCGGGCACCCCGACCGGGCGGCGCACGAACTGCCACCACGGCACCCGCCGCACCCCCAGAAGGCGCGGCGCCCAGAGATCCCGGTCCACGATCCGGTTCCGCACATCCAGCACCGTGAGGTTCAGCATCCGCGCCGCCGTCGCAAGCAACACCCCCTCACCGCTGACACGCTCCGACGTGAACCCGAGCACATCCACACCGCCGTCCCCGCTCATCGCAGGCAGGATCTGACGACAAGCGGCCGGCTCGGCGGGAGGCAGCGGCGCACGCTGGCGTGCTGAGGGTCGGTTTGGGCTGGAGGTCACGGTGGAACCGTATGCAGCCCCGACGGCTGCGTCACGGGGTTCGGGCTGGTTGAGGCCAACAACAGGAACCCCCAGGTGCCTGTAATCGTTGTTGACGACTTCGGCCGCCTGCGGGGTTGTCGGGCGGGACGTCGCGCCGCGGAGTTCCAACATCGCTAGGTGCCCGGCGCCTCCTGCAGCCCGAGCGGAGGATCCGCCTCCAGTGGTGTGGCGCTGCGGGCGGTCCTGCAGCAGAGCACGGCAAACCCTCTTCTATGCCGACCGAGGTCGCTGACCTAGTCGACGGCGCGTCAATGCGTGATCGCAGGCCCGCTGATTTGCCGCGGTGTGGGCGTAGAGGCCTGGCTGTTGGCGGATGCGTGCAGCTGGTCGAATCTTCCGCGGCATAGGTAGGGGAGACCCCGCCATCCGGGCGGGGCACGGCACAGACAGGAGCGACCGTGCGATGCAGCAGTGCGACGTCGGGGCCCAGCGTTCGTTGGCGTAGGCCTCAAGCGGTCGGTGTGCGAGCGCGCGGTCCGCCCTGCGGTCGCGGTTCCGACCACGATGCGCCGCAGCCCGCGACCGACCGGTCGGAGGTCCGCCCCAGCGCAGCATCCCCAACTCACTCTTCGAGAAAGACACCTATCACCATGACCACTTCAACTGTTCGTATCATCCCGCCGGCCGGCACCCACGGCGCCGACACCGACGCTGTCACCGGGTGGGAATCCATCCCCACGAGGAAGCTCGCCGACCGCATCCAAGACCTCCCGGTCGGGTCGGTGATTGTTTGCGAGGAGACGTCGCTGCTGCTGCTCCGCGTCGACCGTGACGGTGATATCGGCTGGGTCGCGGCGACGCATCCGAGCCGACGCGTTCCGGAGAGCATCGTTTGCGCTGCTGTGGACGCGGCGGCCGGGTTGCCCGCGTTCGCGGCTGTGCACGGTGAGGGCTACGTGGACGGGTTTGACCTGCCCGACACCGGAACTGACGGTGTGTACTGGTGGGCGCGGACCCTCCCGCAGGCGTGGCAGCGGCAGGGCATCACCGTGCTGCTCGGTGAGGTTGAGTTCTCCGGCACGCTGACCGTTCACAGCCGCCGCGGGACCGTTGCGGCGATGCATCGCAGCCCCGGTGGCTGGCTCTGCGTCACCGCATCCGACGTGGTCGGGAACGACGCCGCCATCCTCAGGCTCCTGCACGCGGAGCGGCCGGGCGACCGTCGAAGTGGAGCGCGCTTGGCCATCACGTCGTGATGACCACGAGCGTTCTCTCGGCGCCTCACCGGTAGTGGGCGGGCACACGAAAACCTCCTGCTGGTACGCGGAGCGGTTGAAGAACCCGCCACGCGCGCCCAGGAGGTTTTCGTGTGCACGGCGCTGACCCGTCATTCAGGTTCCGCGCGGCAGCATGGGAAGCTGCGCGGCCGCACGCCGGCACGATTCGGCGCGCGCGTCCGAACGCGGTCGCGCTCCCGGAAACCCTGACGCGGATCGGTCGAGCGGCAGCACGGGACCCTTTCCGCCGACGGCCTGGGTGCGCAAGGTCGAAATGCGCGGGCGCTGGTGCCACTGGTCCCGTCCACAGCCTGACCAGCAGTGACCCCATGCCGGGACGATCCCTCCCCTTCGTAGTGGGGGGCTGCGGGCTTGGGTGCGGGCGGACCGAAACCGGCTGCTCGACGGTGCACCTTCGTGGCGCGAAGGAGCGCTTGAGCGCGGAGGACGCCGCTCCGAAGACACGCGGTCTTTCGCTCCAATGACTCGTATCTTGTCGCCACTGTGCAGCTGGTCGTCGCGTCCGCGCATAGAGCAGGTGACCCCGTCAACCGGACGGGGGGCATGTCACCTTCAGGAGCGCGACAGTGAGTGAGAGCAGAGACCAACGGATGTGGGCGTTCATCGCCGCGGCCGTGGAACGACACGAGGGCCGATACGGGTACGAGCTCGTCCCGGAGGGATTCGTGAACGCGCACACGAAAGTCGGCATCGTCTGTCATGTTCATGGCCGGTTCGAGCAGACCCCGAACGACCACAAACGCGGGCAGGGCTGCGCCGACTGCGCCGGCCGACGCTGGAGCACCCCCACCGCGCGCAAAGCACTGTTCATCGCCCAGGCCCGGGCATTGCACCGGGACCGCTACGACTACACCGAGGTTGTGTTCGTGGACCAGCGGACCCCGGTCCGCATCGTGTGCGACACGCATGGCGGGTTCCTGATGCGGCCGACGAATCACCTCGACCCGGACACGCCGAGTCACTGCCCACACTGCGCGAACCAGCAGCGGTGCGGCCAGGCCCGCGCGAGCGCCGCGACCCGGCCGCTTCGACGGAACCGCAGGACCGGGCGATTCGTGAAGACCCGAACGGGCAGTCAATAACGAATACCATCACTAGCGTTTCGATGCGACGCCCACTCGCGGACCGCCCGGACAGGCGCCTATCCGACTAGCGATAGCGATAGAGCCGCACACGCTGGATCGCGAACTGTCCCGGCACGAGACGCACGTGTCGTCCTTGGTGGGTCTCGTCGCCGCTGAGCCAGCGTCGGTGCTGCCACCCGTCCTCCGCATCGCTTTCTACCTCAAATCGGCCTTCCTCGCAGGACAGGATCCCTATGTTCTCGCCGTTCGCGTCGACGGTGTGGAAGGTGATGGTCGTACCGATGCCCCCGATCACCAGTTCGTCGGGACCCGTGCGAATGACGATCGCAGCGGCCGGCAGCTGCTTGGTGCCGTGCACGTCTCCCGATTCGTTGATGACCCCGTCGGCGAGTTCAGGAGCGGCGACCTGCTCGTACGTCGCCTCGAGCATCACATCGTTGAGGCGAACCCGGTGCGGGGCGCGCATGTCGCGCGTTGGCTTTATCAGGCCGGTCATGTTGCCGTCGCCGGCATGCTGGGTGATAAGCGGCGTGAGTTGAGCGACGACATCGAACGCGCCGGTGACGAAGGTCTCAGCGTCGTCCTTGATCTGCTCGATTCCAAAGGGCGAGAAGCCGAGCGCGCTGTGCTTGCCGTACGCATACAAAGCGTTGGCTGCTGCGTCGATGCTCCGAAGCGCCTCAGGAATGAACAGAGGGTTCCCGGTCTCGACGTAGGCTTCGGTCCACTCGGCGAAGTTCGGGAAGTAGATGTCCGGAGCGATGAAATCAAGGCTCGGTGCGCCCGCTCGCCAGATATCCGCCAAGTGCGGCAGCGGCCCTGCGCTCGGATACTGGCCGGGCTGGGACCCGGCCCGGATCAATGCCGCGTTGGTGTACATGGGCAGAGGGAGTTCAGCCTTGCCGGCGGCAGTCACCTGCTCGACGTATTGAGCGAACGCCCACGCCATAAATCGTTCTTCTGTGGCGGGGGAATCGCCGAACACCTCCGTCCACGGGCTGGGCGTGGCCCCCTCCGGAAGGATGCTCTCCGGGACAGTGTCGCGGAATGCCGCCTCGGCCTGATCGCAGTGATCGCGGGCCTCGGGGATCATCCCGATCTCGTTCTCGACCTGCACCATGATCACGGTGTGCTGCTCGTCGGTCGTGCGAAGGTGGCGCAGAAGTGCGGCAAAGGCGCGCGCATCGGCGTCGCGGTTCTGGTCAGAGAACGGCGTGAGGATCTCCAGTGCGTCGCCGCGCGAGGTGCGAGCACGTGGGAAGCGGCTCAGATTGGTCTTCACCCATGCTGGAACATGCGATCTCTGCATACGGCAGTCGGGTGAATCGGACACCGAACCTCGACCGGATCGCCGCCGAAGGGATGCGGCTCGACGCGGTGTACTGCACGAACTCGATCTGCAGCCCCTCGCGTGCATCGATCCTGACCGGGACCTACAGTCACGTGAACGGTGTGTCGTCGATCTGGACCGAGATGGACTACCGCGTCCCGACGTTCGTCGAGGCGCTGCAGCAGGACGGATATCGGACCGCGCTGTTCGGCAAGTGGCACCTCGGCGAAGGCCCGACGGCGACCCCACGGGGGTTCGACGCGTGGACGGTGTTCCCGGGGCAGGGCGACTACATCGATCCCGAGATGATCGATCCGCAGGGGCGGCGGGTCCGCGAAGGCTACGCGACCGAGATCGTGACGGACATGTCGCTGGAGTGGATGGACTCGCTCGACGACGATGAGCCGTTCTGTCTCATGGTCCACCACAAGGCACCGCATCGGCCCTGGGTGCCTGACGAGAAGCACAAGCACCTCTACGCCGACGGCTCCATTCCGGAGCCGGACACGTTCTTCGACGACTACGCCACGCGGAGCAGAGCGGTCCGCGGCGTCCGCATGAGCATCGCCGACGACATGGGCGGCGAGGACCTCAAGGTCCCGATGCCGGACGGGCTCCGCGGACCGGAGAACCGCGCGGCACGGATGCGCTGGAAATACCAGATCTACATGCGCGACTATCTGCAGTGCATCCAGTCGATCGACGACAACGTCGGCCGTATCCTCGACCGTCTGGACGAGCGCGGCCTGACGGAGGACACGCTCGTCGTGTACACCTCCGACCAAGGCTTCTTCCTCGGCGACCACGGCTGGTTCGACAAGCGGCTCATGTTCGACCAGTCGCTCCAGATGCCGATGCTGATGCGCTGGCCCGCCGAGATCGCGGCAGGGAGTCGATACGAGGCGATCATCACGAACGTCGACTTCGCCGCGACGTTCCTGGACGTCTGTGGCCTCGATGCGGCCGATGCGCTGCCGAGCAACCAGGGCCGGAGCTTCCGGCCGTTCCTCCGAGGTGAGCACGTCGACGGCTGGGCAGACGCGGTCTACTACCGCTACTGGGAGCACGACGATCCCATCCATGCCGCTCCGGCGCATTACGGGATCCGAACCGCCGACTACAAACTCATCTACTACTACGGCGCGGGACTCGGGGTGCCGGGCGCCTCCGAGGCCCGCTTCGACCCGGAATGGGAGCTCTACGACCTCAGTGCCCACCCCGCCGAAGTCCACAACGTGGCGGACGATCCGGACTATGCCGAGATCAAGGCCGAGCTCGAGGCGAAGCTCGCCGAATACCAGCGTCGATACCGCGACGAACCGTACCGCGGCCCGGACACGCCGCACCCCGACTGGGGACCGTATGACGCCGGGGTCTTCGAGCGCCTCGCGCTGTTCGTCGACTCCACCCGAGCGGCGAAATAGGCGGGTCAGCGCAGACCAGGAGGGTCCCCGAGCCTCCGTTCGTCCCACGACACCACGCGTCCCTCGGCCCATTCCAGATCGACGAGGATCCCCGGCCGAGCGACGAGCCCGCGAATGCGGCCGTTCGGAAGATCGGGCGGCAGCGCGGGCAGAAGTTCGACGCGACCCCGATGGCTCTGCATGAGCGACTCGGCGAGCACGGCGGGGAAAGCGAGATTGGCGTCGATCTGGAACGGCGGATGCGCGGCGAACAGGTTCGGGTACAGGCCGCCTCGGTGCGCGAAACCGACCTCGGCCGTCGCGGGGCGGCGACTCAGCGCCATTAGGTCGCCGACCTTGTCACCGCGCCCGAGTCGCGCCCAGAGACACGCCTTCCACATCAGCGACCAGCCGGTCGAGTCGTCCCCGCGCTGTTCGAGGGTGCGTGCAACGGCAGAGCGTTCCCGCTCGGTCAGGGAGCGTGTTCCCGGATACACCCCGACCAGGTGGGACACGTGGCGGTGATGCGGATCGGCGCTGCGCTCGCCGTCGCCCCACTCCCGCACCACACCGTCCTCGGTCAGGGGCAGGCCTTCGGGGAGGCGAGCGAGCGCGGCGTCCACACGCTCGGCGTCCTCGCCGTGCGGACTGAGCTCGCGAGAACGCTCCAGGATCTGCCGCGTGAGCTCGAGATCCATGGTGGATCCGGACGCGAGAGCCCCGAGGCCGCCGTCGGGAAGCGGGAACTCGTTCTCCGGCGACGTGGACGGGCGGGTCGTGAGCTGTCCGTCGTCGCCCTCGACGAGCCAGTCGAGGACCCATGCGACGCACCCCGCGACGACGCGCGCGAGGCGCGTACGATCCGCGCCGCCGAGCAGGCCGACGTCGAGGAGGTCGCAGACCGTGAGCGTCAGCCAGACGCCGCCGAACGGCCAGAAGGACCAGCTCGGACTGTCCTCGCCGACGCCGGAGGCGCCCGTGTGCGCCCACGCGTCCGAGTTGTGGTGGCTGAGCCATCCGCGAGCGCCGAAGACCCGCTCGGCCGTGGCGGCTCCGGTCACCGCGAGTGCTTCGAGGTGGTCGAGGAGCGGGGCGACGCACTCCGGCAGCCCCGTCACCGCGGCCGCCCAGTGATTCATCTCCGTGTTGATGTTCGTCGTGTAGTTGCTGCGCCACGGGGGCGCGATCTCGGCGTTCCACAGACCCTGGAGGCTCGGCGGCAGCCCGCCCGGTCGCGCTGCTGTGATGAGCAGGTAGCGTCCGACGTCGAACTGCAGCTGCGTGAGTTCCACGGGGTCACCGCGGTCGATCGCCGCAGGCACCGTCCGACTCGGATCGGCGACCGGGAGGTCCAGCACGGTGCGGGTCCACAGGTCGCGGTGACGGGTCGTGTGAGCGGTGCGGAGCGCCTCCCATCCGGCGTCGAGCGCGTCGTCGACGCGGGCGGACGCGGCGCGCATCAGCTCGTCGGTGCGGCCGTGCGGCGCGGACAGCGGCCCATCGAAGTCGGTCACGACGGCGAGGGCCAGGAGGCTCGCATCGGCGCCGTGCACGAGCCGCACGGCGATCGCGGCGCTGACGGACGGCGCATCGGGCGCCCACGTCAGCACACCGTCATCGGCGTCGGTCGGGAACCGAAGCAGCATCCGCACGCCGTCTGCGGTGCTCGCCTGATCGTCCACGCGGAGCGGACTCGTCAGCACGGGTCGGAACGCCCGTCGACGCTGAGCGGCGCCGACGATCCGGTGCACGAGCACACCCGAGTCCGCCGACACGAACGTCTCGTGCGTGAGCTCCGCGCCGCGTGCCGTGTGGAGCGCGGTTGCGAGGTCGAGGACCCGCTCCATCGGTGCGGCGGATCGCGCGTCCAGCGGGGCCTCCGCCTCCGCCTCCACCTCGGGCTCCGAACCGACGAGCGTCAGCTCCGCGAGCGGCAGGAACGTCGCGACATCCCCCTCTTGGAACAGCCGCGCGAGCCGGTCCGCCTCGGCGTGATCGCCGCGCGTAACCGCGTCGCGAAGCGGTTGGAGGACCGAGACCGGAGGTGCGTGCTCCGCGGTGGCCGACGCACCGGAGGGATTCGGGCCTCCGGACCATCCGGTCGTGTGGTTCAGTGCGAGCCGCGGGCGCAGCGGATCACCGAAGCACATCGCACCCAGCAGCCCGTCACCGAGCGGCAGCGCCTCGAGCCAGTCCGACGCGGGCGCTTCGAATCGCAGCCGACTCATTGTGCACGCAGCACACGGAACGCGCGCGCTGCCAGTTCGATCGGACCCGCGACCCGGCTGCCGTCGAACGCATCGACGCCGTGCAGTGTGACGGTGCGCGCAGTCGCACCATGATTGATCGCGACGACATACGTGCCGTCCGCGCCCGACCGGCGCACGACCTCCAGACCGTCGCCGGCCTCCGGCGCATCCGGCTCGATCCCCGCTTCGGCGAGGGAGGCCTCGAGCAGCGCAGCGAGCGCGTCGTCAGGGAGGCACGTGGAGACATACCGTGCCGTCCCGTCCCCATGCCGATGCACGGTGATCGCGGGCTCGCCGCAGGTCGGACCGTCCGCATACCGCACGGTCGCCTCCGCGCCCCGCAACCGCACCGTCTCCGCCCACCGAGCGCCGTTCGTGCCGGTGTCGAGCGCGACGGACTCGCCGTCCTCCAACGGGTGGAGCTCCTCCACTCGGATCCCGAGGGTCTCGGCGAATCGGCCCGTGTATCCGCCGAGCTCGACGTGCAGCTCGTCGTCGAAGGTGCCGCTGAAGTACCAGACGATCGCGTGCCCGCCGCCGCGCACGAAACCGTCGAGCGCAGCGGCCTCCGCGTCGGAGGCGATGCAATGACTCGGCACGAGCACGAGATCGTAGCGGTCGAGGTCGTCGTCGAGACGCACGAAGTCGGCGGTCCGGCCGAGCATCCACAGGGCGCGGTGGACTCGACGCACGGCCGGCAGGAAGTCGAGGTCCGGTGCCGGAAGCCCGGGGGAGTCCGCAGCCCACCACGCGTCCGCGCTCCACGCGATCGCCACGCGGGTGGTGACGACCGGCGCAGGGGTGGAGGAGCCGAGCGGCGACGCGACGCCGTCGAGCGCGCCGAGCAGCTGACCGAGTTCGCGGACCTCGCGGAAGACCCGGCTGTCCGGACCGACATGCGGGACCATCGTCGAATGGAACGCCTCGGCGCCCGCGGGAGCGGTGCGCCACTGGAAGAACAGGATGCCGTCGGCCCCACGCGCAACATGCTGAAGGCTCGTGCGCATTCCCGCGCCCGGCTCCTTGGCGAGCAGACGGCCGCCCCGCATCGTGAGGTTCATCGCCTGCTCCATGAGCAGCCACGGTCGCCCACCGCCGAACGATCGCGCCAGATCGGCGCCGAACGCCGCGTGCGCCGCCCCCTCGACACCACGCGCGTCGACGTAGTGATCGACGGCCACCAGGTCCGACGCCGACGCGAACGCCCACGGGTCGTAGTGCAGCCAGCTCGGCAGCATGAAGTTCGTCGTCACGGGCGCGTCGGGCGACAGCCGCCGCACGATGTCGATCTGATCCTGATAGCACTCCAGGAGCAGTGCGGCCGAGAACCGTTTGAAGTCGAGCAGCTGCCCCGGGTTGCGCAGGTACTGCGTCGCCTGCGGCGCCACGACCTGCTCCCACGACGCGTAGCCCTGCGACCAGAACGTCGTGTGCCACGCCCGATTCAGTGCGCCGAGCGAGCCGTACTTGCGCTCCAGCCAGTCGCGGAAGCGAGCGTCGACCTCCGCTCCGAACGAAACGGTGCCGTACTCGTTGTGCAGATGCCATCCACGGAGCGCGGGATGGGCGCCGTATCGGGCCGCGAGCTCCTCCGTGATGCGCGCTGCAGCCGCACGGTAGGCCGGGGCCGCCGGGTTGTAGGTGTCGCGGCTTCCGTGGATGAGACGGACGCCTTCGGCGGTGGTGGGGAGCGCCTCCGGATGGGCGATCGAAAACCATGGCGGCGGCGACGCGGTCGGCGTGGCGAGGATGATCCCGATCCCGTTCTCGTGCAGGAGCGTGATCGCCCGGTCGAGCCAGTCGAACGTGAACCGCCCCTCCGTCGGCTCGATGCTCGACCAGGAGAAGACCCCGACGGTCGCCGTGTTCACACCGGCATCGCGCATCAGTCGGACGTCCTCGTGCCAGACGTCCTCCGGCCACTGCTCCGGGTTGTAGTCGCCGCCGAAGAGGATCGCGGTCATCCGATCATCGCCCCGGTCAGAACGGTGAGGCCGGGGGCCGCGCCGTCGAGCACGGTCGCCGTCACATCCAATCCGGAGGCGCGTACCCCGATTCGCGCCGCGTGCCCGCCGTGTGGTGCTGGAACCAGCACCTCGGAGGTGCGGAGCGCGTCCGGCTCGAACACATGCAGCGTCAGGTCCGACGCCCACGCGTAGTCCGGACGGTCCGCGATCGAGCCGACCGGGAGCACCGACCCGGGTCGCACGTAGACGGCGGCGTGACGATAGTCGAAGGTCTTCGTGTGCCACCGGCCGCCGGTGAGCGTCTCGCCGGTCTGCGCGTGGGTCCAGACGCCGGCCGGCAGGTAGAAGGTCACCTCGCCGCCCGGCTGCAGGATGGGCGCGACCAGCAGGTCCGGTCCGAGCATGTACTGCCGGTCGAGCGTGTGGGCGGTCGGGTCCTCGGGGAACTCGAGCATCATCGGTCGCATCACCGGAACCCCTGTGGCGTGGTTGGCCTCGCCCAGGGCGGCGAGGTACGGCATCAGTCGCATCTTCAGCCGTGTGAAGACGCGCAGCACCTCGCTCGACTCCTCGTCCACCGACCACGGCACGCGATACGACTTCGAGCCGTGCAGGCGCGAGTGCGAGGACAGCAGCCCGAACGCGATCCAGCGCTTGAACAGGTCCGGGTCCGGGGTCCCTTCGAACCCGCCGATGTCGTGCGACCAGTATCCGAAGCCGGATGAGACGAGCCCGAGCCCGCCACGCAGCGACTCCGCCATCGCGAGGTAGCTCGACTCGCAGTCGCCGCCCCAGTGCACCGGGAACTTCTGGCCGCCGACCGTCGCCGACCGGGCGAAGACGACCGCGTCGCCGTCGCCACGCTCCCGCTCGAGCAGATCGAAGACGGTCTCGTTGTACAGCTGCGTGTAGAAGTTGTGCATCTTCTGCGGGTCGGACCCGTCGTGCCACACCACATCGGTGGGGATGCGCTCTCCGAAGTCGGTCTTGAAGGCATCGACACCCTGGTCGAGCAGGCCTTTCAGCTTTCCGGCGAACCAGTTTCGAGCCGCGGGGTTCGTGAAGTCGACCAACGCCATCCCCGCCTGCCAGCGGTCCCACTGCCACACCGAGCCGTCACGGCGGCGCACCAGGAAGCCGAGCGTCCGAGCCTCTTCGAACAGGGCCGATCGCTGGGCGATGTACGGGTTGATCCAGACGCACACCTTGAGATCGCGCTCGTGCAGGCGCCGCAGCATGCCTTCCGGGTCGGGGAACGTCGCCGGATCCCAGATGAAGTCGCTCCAGTGGAATCCGCGCATCCAGAAGCAGTCGAAATGGAACACCGACAGCGGCAGGTCGCGCTCGGCCATGCCGTCGATGAACGAGGTGACGGTCGCCTCGTCGTAGTCCGTGGTGAACGAGGTCGACAGCCACAGGCCCCACGACCAGGCCGGCACGCGCGCAGGGCGTCCGGTGAGCGCGGTGTATCGCGCCAGCACCTCTTTCGGGCTCGGGCCGTGGATCAGGTAGTAGGTCATCCGTTCGCCGGCCACACTGAACTGGGTCCGGGACGCCATCTCGCTTCCGACCTCGAACGAGACTCGCTCCGCGTGGTCCACGAACACGCCGTACCCCCGGTTCGTGAGGTAGAACGGCACGTTCTTGTAGGCCTGCTCGCTGGCGGTCCCGCCGTCCTCGTTCCAGATGTCGATGCTCTGCCCGTTCTTGACGAACGCCCCGAAGCGCTCGCCGAGCCCGTAGACGAGCGTTCCCGGCTCGAGCGTCAGCTGCTCGCGCACCCATGTCTCACCGGTGTCGGCGGTGACGTGCGCGACGCTGCGCCAGGTCGACGACGTCAGGAGCGACTGGTCGCCGGCGTCGGAGGCTCCGAGAAAATCGACCCGCCACTCCTCGCCGAGCGACACGCGCGCGGTGAGACTGCCCGAGGTGAGCGACACGGCGTCGTCGTCGCGTGCGACGGACACCGCGGGGGCGGTCCCGGCAACGGCGAAGTGCGGGCCGCGGTCGAGCGCTCCGGCGTGGCGCTCGATCGTGACCCGGATCACGCCCTCCGCCGGGGAGTCGAACGCGACTCCGAGGAGCGCCGTGTCGAGGGTGTCGCCGCGGGAGTGCACGGGACGCACGGACGCGAAGACACGAACGGCGTCGGCGTCCGTCTCCACTTCGTGGACGCCCGACGCGCCCTGGACACGGAGGCCCGTCTTCGTCAGCCAGTAGCCGTCACTGAATTTCATGCGAGCCTTCCAGAATGGGGGCCGGCCCTGGAGATCGTCGAAGGCTCGGCGCTGAGTTGGATGCGACAGCCCGTTCGCGGGGCCTTGAAAGTCGAAGCGTTTCGATTATGGTGCTGTTGTGCAGAGAAACGCTAGCCCGAGCATGGGCGACGTCGCCGAGGCCGCCGGAGTGTCCCTGAGTACCGTGAGCTATGTCCTGAGTGGCAAGCGCACGATCTCGGCCCCGACGCGCGAGCGAGTCGAGTCGGCGATCCGGGCGCTCGGCTTCAGCCCGAACGCCGGTGCTCGTGCGCTCGCGTCGCGAAAGTCGCACACGATCGGGCTGATGGTCCCCTTCAGCCCCGACGTGGACTTCACGGTGGTCATGCAGTTCGTCGGCGCAGCGGTCACAGCGGCGCGCGCGGTGGATTACAACGTGCTGCTCCTGACGCACGAGGACGGGTCCGGGATGAAGCGCGTGGCGGCATCGGGCTCGATCGACGGGGTCGTGATGATGGACGTCGAGTATGACGACCCGCGCCTCCCGGTGCTCGCGCAGCTCTCCATCCCGTCGGTGCTCATCGGGATGCCGCGTGACGTGGGCGGCCTGGCCTGCATCGACTTCGACTTCACGCAGGCATCCCGCACGGCGGTGGGTCATCTGGTCGCACTCCGCCGCCGGAACGTCGTGTTCATCGGCTCCCCCGCGCAGGCCCTGACGCGGCACGTGAACTACGCGGAACGCGCAGTCAACGGGTTCGTCGACGCCGCGACCGATGCCGGGATCCGGCATCTGGAGCTCAGTTGCGAGCCCGGACTCGCGGCGGCGGAGGAGGTGGTCTTCGAGACCCTCTCCCGAATGCCGGACGTGGACGGCATCGTCGTCCACAACGAGGCGCTGCTGCCGTTCCTGCAGGCCGCGTGCGGTCGCGCCGGGGTTGAGATCCCCCGACAGGTGAGCGTCGTGGCAATCTGTCCCGACAATCTCGCGGAGGCCGCACCGCTGCCGTGGACCTCGGTCGGGATTCCCACGGAACTGATCGGACGCACTGCGGTCGACATGCTGATGAGCCGTATCGACGGCGAGCCGCAGCCGCCCGAGCAGCGGCTGGTCGGCGCCCCGCTCACCCCTCGAGCCACCTCGATCCAAGCGGCCTGACCCGCCTCCGCGGCGCGGTCGACGAGAGTGCTTGTGGGTGAACCCACCTCCATGTACTATCGAAGCGCTTAAACAAAGTTTGCGCACCATTTCGATGCGTAGGCCCCTCGACACGACTGATGAACGTCACAAAGGAGTGAACGTGCTGGACGGAACACCCGCCGCGGTGACCACGCTCGACGAACGCGCCGTGACCGTCGCACCGGCCAAAGCGAACGCGCGACGGACCGAGCGGAAGCGCTCCCGCACCTCGTTCCGGCTCTTCCTGTACTTCACGCCGTTCCTGTTGCTGATCTTCCTGTTCTCGTACTACCCGCTGTACGGGTGGATCTACGCGTTCTTCAACTACTATCCGGCGCTCGGCATCGCGCACAGCCCGTTCGTCGGCCTGGAATGGTTCAAATTCCTGGTGAACTCTCCGACCCAGCTGAAGCAGATCGGGCAGGTGCTCCTGAACACCTTCGCGATGAGCTTCCTCGGCATCGCGAGCTCGGTGCTGCCGGTCGGATTCGCGCTGTTCCTCAACGAGATGAAGGCCGGCTGGTTCAAGGGCGTCGTGCAGACCCTGACCACACTCCCGAACTTCATCTCCTGGGTGCTCATCTACATGATCGCGTTCTCGATGTTCTCGACGACCGGGCTCGTGAACTCCACGCTGAAGGACTGGGGCTTCATCGTCACCCCGATCCAGTTCCTGAACACCGACTCGCACACCTGGCTGATGATGCTCGCCTGGAACGTGTGGAAAGGCCTCGGGTGGGGCGCGATCCTCTATCTCGCGTCGATCACGTCGATCGATCCGGCCCTCTACGAGGCCGCGAAGATCGACGGTGCGGGCCGATTCCAGATCATGCGGTTCGTGACACTCCCCGCGCTCACGCCCACGTTCTTCGTTCTGCTCATGCTCTCCGTCGCGAACATCCTGAACAACGGGATGGACCAGTACTACGTCTTTCAGAACGCCTTCAACGAGCAGCACATCCAGGTGCTCGATCTCTACGTCTACAACGTCGGCATCGTCGGCAACAGCCTGTCGATGGCCGCCGCGCTCAGCATGCTGAAGAGCCTGGTCTCGATCGTGCTGCTGTTCGGCGTCAACTCCCTCTCCAAGCGCGTGCGCGGCACCTCGATCATCTAGGGGCACACCTCATGACGGTTTCTCTTTCGGCGCGCGGCAGCAGGCGCAAGCGCCCCGCTCCCTCGCTCGGCGACGCGACGTTCTCGACGCTGAACTACGTCCTCTTCGGGCTGTTCACGGTGCTCTGCGCATACCCGTTCTATTTCCTGATCATCAACTCGATCAGCTCGAACAACCTCAGTGCACTGGGTCAGGTCCGGTTCTGGCCGGTCGGGCTCCATTTCGACAACTACACGCAGATCATGGCGCTGGGCGGCCTGACCTCGGCTGCAGCGGTGTCGATCGCACGAACGGTGCTCGGTACGGCGTGCACGGTCCTCGCGAGCGCATTCCTCGGCTACCTGTTCACGCAGGAGAAGATGTGGAAGCGTCCGCTCTGGTACCGCGTGGTCGTCGTCACCATGTACTTCAATGCCGGACTGATCCCGATGTACCTGACGATGCGCAACCTGCATCTCACGAACACGTTCTGGGTCTACATCCTTCCGGCGATCGTGCAGCCCTTCAACGTCATCCTCGTCAAGACGTATATCGAGTCTTTGCCGAAATCACTCCAGGAAGCCGCGGAGATCGACGGCGCTGGCCCGCTGACGATCTTCTTCCGGGTGATCCTGCCGAACTGCACACCCATCCTCGCAACGGTCGCCATCTTCTCTGCGGTGGCGCAGTGGAACTCGTTCCAGGACACCCTGATCTACATCACGGACCAGCGGCTCTATTCGCTGCAATACCTCCTCTACACCTACCTCAATCAGGCCGCGAGCCTCGCGCAGGCTGCGCGGAACACGGTCGGGCAGAGTCTCGGGTCGCTCGCCGGAGCGGCGTCGCAGCAGACCACGACCTCGATCCAGACGACGATCTCCGTCATCGTCGTGCTGCCGATCCTCTTCATCTATCCGCTGTTCCAGCGCTACTTCGTGAAGGGCATCATGCTCGGCGCGGTCAAGGGCTAGCCCGTCCTCTTTCGATCTCCCCCCATCAGCACATTCACCACATGAAGGAACCCCAATGACGAAGTACGACGCTGTACAACTGTCACGACGCGGCTTTCTCGGCGGCTTCGCCGGGCTGGTCGCTGTCGGAGCACTCGCTGGCTGCACGAGCAGCGGAACGACCACGGCGGCCTCCGGTCCCGGTGCAGCCTTCGGCGGCCCCTACAAGAAAGCAGAGACGATCACCGTCTTCGACGGTCTGGCGAACTACCAGGGCGTGCAGAAGGGGTGGTTCGGACACCTCATCTCGAAGAAATTCAACCTGTCGATGAACGTCATCGCCCCGAACGTCTCGGGCGGTGGCGACACGCTCTACAACACCCGCGTCGCCGCGGGCAACCTCGGGGACCTGATCGTCACGGACCGCGGCCAGAAGTTCGACCAGCTGATTCAGGGCGGCCTGCTGTTCGACTTCTCGAAGTACTACGCGCAGATGAAGAACGCGAAGGAGTACGACGCCGCAGTGCAGAAGCTCAACAGCGGCAAGAAGGGCATCTACGGGATTCCGGTGTCCGTCACCTCACTGAAGCCGACCACACCCTCCGAGGGGCTCGACCCCACGTTCGGTCCGTACATGCGCTGGGACTACTACAAGGAGCTCGGCTATCCGACGATGAAGACCCTCGAGGACATGATCCCCGTCCTCAAAGAGATGCAGCAGGCGCACCCGAAGGCCGACAACGGCAAGGCGACCTATGCCTTCTCGCTGTTCAAGGACTGGGACGGCAACATGATGACCGCGGCGAAGCAGCCCGCGTGCTTCTACGGATTCGACGAGATGGGCTTCGTGCTCGCCAAGGCGGACGGTTCGAAGTACGAGAGCATCATCGACAGCGACTCGCACTACGTCCGGTCGCTCAAGCTCTACGCGACCGCGAACCAGCAGGGTCTCGTCGACCCCGACTCGCCCACCCAGAACTACTCGACCATGTACGCCAAATTCCAGAACGGCCAGACCCTGTTCGCGTGCTGGCCGTGGCTCGCCAAGCCCGCCTACAACACCACCGCAAACCTCGCTGCGGGCAAAGGGTTCGAGTTCACGCCGATCAACGACCTCGACATCTTCTCCTACGGAGCCTCCATCTACGGCGGCACCCAGCTGTTCAGCATCGGGTCGAAAGCGGCCGATCCGGAGCGGATCGCCGCGTACCTCGACTGGCTGTACTCGCCGGAGGGCATCTACGCCAGCGGCGCGCAGACCGGCGCCGCTCCCGGTCCCGAAGGACTGACGTGGCAGCTCGGGTCGGACAAGAAGCCGGAGCTCACCGCGCTCGGCAAGCAGGCGCTGCTCGGCGGCGGAGCCACGGTCCCGGCGAGCTGGGGCGGTGGCAAGTTCTCGGACGGCGTCTCCGCGCTGAACGCCACGACCGTGCTGCCGATCGACGTCGACCCGAGCACGGGTCTGCAATACGAGTACGCGTTCTGGCCGAGCTATCAGAAGGCCAACTCCAACCCCGTCATCAACGACTGGAAGTCGAAGATGGGCAACGTCGACGGTGACATCGCGTACTTGCAGAAGAAGCACCAGCTGCTCGTCGCCCCGGGGTCGGGCTACGCCGCTCCAGCCGATCCGCCGCAGATCTCCACGATCCGCAACCAGGCGAAGGCGATCATCGTGCAGTCCTCGTGGAAGATGAGTCTCGCCACGAGCGAGAACGAGTTCAACAGCCTCCTGAAGGACATGCAGTCCACGGTCAAAGGGCTCGGCTACGCGACGGTCTTGAGCTTCGACATGGACAACGCGAAGGCGCAGAACGAGGCGCGTCTGGCGGTCAAGAAGAAGTTCGGCTGACCCCGAGTCGCGTGCGGCGGCCTGGCTCCCCGGGGCTCGGCCGCCGCTCCGTCACTCCTGGCCGTTCGCCCGGGCCTCCTGGTGGCGGAACGCGAGTCCGAACATCCGGGACATCAGATAGGCGCCGAATGCTGCGCCGACTGTGGCGAACAGGAACAGCGCCGGGTGGAAGATCCACATCAGCGCCGCTGACACGACGAGCACGAGCACGACGCCGAGCGTCAGCAGCGGCTGCGCCATCGGGAACAGATATGCGTTCCGGATGGTCCGGCGTGCGGTGTTCTCGAACCGCGCGACCAGTGCGCAGCCGTACAGGAATGCGACACCGCAGTACAGCGCTCCGAGCGCGGTGATCACCCCCGCCAACGCGGAGAGACCGATTCCGAGCGCGAACCAGAACACCGACACATACGCCAGAAGGAGCATCGGCAGCATGGTGGCCGCAGCCACGATCGAAGCCGAACGCCAACTGCCCTTCAGCGCTGAGAAATATCCCCGGAGCAGGTGTCCGCGCTGTTCGTCAGCGAATCGCCACATCACTTCGAACAGAGCCGCGGTCGCGGCCCCGATCGTGACGATCGGAATGCAGCAGAGCAGGTAGATGACGTTGAGCGCGATGAACAGCACAAGCGTGCTGATGCCATCGATGGCTTTGTTGTCGGGATCGATCTGCACGCAGTGAAAGCTAGCCCATACCGGCCGGAGGCCGAGAAGAAGGAGTCGTCCATGACCGAGGTCGAGGAGCTGATCGCCAGGCTCACCGTTCCAGAGAAGCTGCGCCTGTTGCACCAGCATGCGCCGGCCCTGCCCGAGCTCGGACTGCCGCCATACCACACCGGCTGCGAGGCGCTGCACGGCGTGGCCTGGGCCGGGATCGCGACGGTGTTCCCACAGGCCGTCGGCCTGGCTTCCACCTGGGACGAGGAGCTGCTCGGCGCCGTCGGTCGCGCGGTCGCGCTCGAACTGCACGCGATGCAGTCGGAGGATCCAGACCTCGGCCTGAACGTCTGGGCGCCCGTAGTGAACCCGCTCCGAAACCCGCGCTGGGGGCGCAACGAGGAGGGCTACTCCGAAGACCCGACCCTGACGGCGCGCAGCGCGATCGCATTCACTGCCGGGTTGCGCGGCGACGGGGAACGGTGGCTCACCGCTCCGACGCTGAAGCATTTCGTCGGCTACAACAACGAGGACGACCGCGACCTCACCTCTTCTGCGCTCTCGGCGCGCACGTTCCGCGAGTACGAGCTGCCGTGTTTCCTCGATCCGATCCGAGCCGGCAGTGTCGCCGCCGTGATGGCGTCGTACAACCTCGTCAACGGCATCCCGGCGCATGTCTCACCGGTGCTCGACGAGCTGCGCGCGGAGCTCGCCGATCCGGACGACCTCGCGATCGTGAGCGACGCGGGCGCGCCCAGCAATCTGTGGAAGCGCGAGGGCTGGTCCGCCGATGCGCCGCACGGCGTCGCGGCCGTCGTGGCGGCGGGGGTCGACAATCTCACCGACGACGGACCGGAGTGGGCGCCGACTGTCGAAGCGCTCACGCGAGCACTCGGTGACGGTCTGATCGGGATCGAACAGATCGACCGAGCGGTGCGTCGACTGGTGCGCCTCCGCGCGAAGACCGGTGACCTCGCGCCGCGGAACTACGACGGTCCGTCGGCGGCTGCGCTCCGTGAGGCGCATCGCCCGCTGGCACTCCGGGCGGCGACCGATGCGATCGTGCTGCTCACGAATCGACACGGCACCCTGCCGCTCGGGCCGGAGGCGCCACTCGCTGTGGTCGGTCCGCTCAGCCAGCGGATCCTCCTCGACTGGTACAGCGGCTCGCTTCCGTATGAGCGCACGATCGCCGATGCCTTCGCCACCGATGCGCCGGACACGCGGCTCGCACGGGGCGTCGATCGCGTCACGCTCGGCGCAGATGGTGCCGTCGTCGCCACCACGCCGGATGGTGCGCTCGTGCTCGGCGACGAGTCGGCCGAGTTCGAGCTCGAGCGGTGGGGGGCCGATGTCGTGACGCTGCGGGACGCCGCTTCCGACCGATTCCTCACCGTCGACGAGGGCGGAACGGTCACCGCCACCGCCGAGACGATCGGCGCCTGGGTCGTCCAGGAGGCGTTCGTGCTCGACACGGACGCCGAGGGCGCTGCCGTGCTGCGGCACCGCTGCGACGACCGATTCCTCGGGGTCGTCGATGGGCGGGTCGCGCTGGTCGACGCGCCGTTCGCGTGGGACCTTCGCGTTCGCCGGAGCGGTGCTGCCGAGGCTGCGGCGGCTGCGGCTGATCGGACCGCGGTGGTGGTCGTCGGCAACGACCCGCACCTCCTCGGACGCGAGACCGAGGACCGACCGTCGGTCGAACTGCCGGAGGCGTCCCTCGACCTGGTGCGCGCAGTGGCTGCCACCGCGGCTCGTGTCGTGCTCGTGATCGTGTCGTCCTACCCGTACGCGCTCGGTGAGGCAGCCGCCCTGGCCGACGCGATCGTGTGGACGAGCCACGGCGGTCAGGAACTGGGCGCGGCCGTCCACGCGGTCCTGACCGGTTCCGCCGGTCCGCGTGGCCGTCTGACGCAAGCGTGGCCGGCCTCCGATGCGGACGTGCATGACCTGCTCGACTACGACATCGTCGGGTCGCGGCAGACCTATCTGTACTCGCCGGTTCCTCCGGCGTTTCCGTTCGGGCACGGCCTGCACTACGGCACGACCGAGCTCACGGCCGGCGCGATCACGGCGACGAGGGTCCCAGCAGGGCCCGTCGCCGACGCGGATCGGCACCGCACGATCGCGCGTGCCACCGTCCGGGTGCGGAACATCGGCGCGAACACGGTCGATGAGCTCGTGCAGCTGTACGTCGGCGCGCGCGACGACGATGGTCCGCGGCGTCCGTTCCCTCGGAGGCGGCTCGTCGACTGGAGGCGCGTGTCACTCGCCGCCGGGGAGGAGCGGGAGGTCGCGTTCGACCTGCCGCTCGGCGCATTCGTGCAGTGGGATCCGCGGGGGGCACGCTGGTGCATCGAGCCGGGCGTGTACTCCGTGTTCGTGGGTCGCTCGGCGGAGGACGTGCCGGTCGTGCTGGAGATGCGCGCCGAGGGGGCCTCGATCGCTCCGCTGGAGGCCGGCGTGCTGCACGCCGTCGCCGCGTACGACGATGCGCGCGGCGCCGACCTGGTCACCGACCCGGCGACGGGCGTGACGGTGGTCCGACCGCGGGCCGGCGCCTCCGTCTCGGTCCGATTCCTCGATGTGCGCTGCGGAGCGGAGGGCCGGGTCGAGCTTCACGCCCGTCCCGCCGCCGATGGCGGCCGCATCGAGGTGCGCGTCTCCGTGCTGCAGCAGCAGGAGGCTGCGACGAGGGTCGTGGTCGGCGCGGACGGGCTCGGACTGACACGCCTGCCGAATGTCAATGCGGGCGATCTCGTGGATGTCGAGTTCGCGTGGTCCGGTGACCTGATGCTCCGGAAGTTCCGCATGGTGTGAGCGCCCGCGCGCCGGTGGGCCTGACCGTTACCGCTAACGTTGTCCCGGCGGAGGGAGCTGCGAGTGGTGGTGGCGGAGAGTGGCCGGACGAAAGCGCCCACGCTGTATGATGTGGCGCGCCTCGCCGGCGTGTCGCACCAGACGGTCTCTCGCGTCGTCAAGGGGCAGCCGCACGTCAGTGATGAGGTGCGTGCTCGCGTGACCGCAGCCATCGAGTACCTCAACTACCGGCCGAATCAGTCCGCCCGGTCGTTGGCGACGAGCCGGTCCAATCGGATCGGGGCGATCGCCTACGAGCTGCGCGCGAGCGGACCGAGCGCGATCGTCGAGGCGGCGAGCGCCCGGGCCCGGGACCGCGGGTATGTGCTCGACATCGTGAGCCTCGACCCTGGGAGCGACGCGGGCATTGCGGATGCGATCACGCTGGTGACGCAGTCGCATCTCGCCGGTGTGCTGGCGTTCACTCCGACGCAGCAGGTGGTGGAGGCGCTCAATCGGGCGCATTTCTCGGTGCCGATCAGCCTTGAATCGGAGTCGGACGATGGCAGCGCCCATGCCAGCCACACCGGCGAGGACGGTGTGGACCTCATGATCGACCATCTCGCCGGCCTCGGGCATCGCCGCATGTTCCTGATCGGCGGCCCGGACGGGTGGCTTGCGGCCGAGGGGCGGTCGCGCGCCTATCTCCGAAGCCTCGCCGAGCGGGGGCTGACGTCTGTCGGGTCGGTGCCGGGGGACTGGTCGGCGCAGTCCGGATACGACGGCGCGGCGCGGATGCCGCTCGATGCCGGGATCACCGCTGTCGTCGCCGCGAACGACCAGACGGCACTCGGTGCGATCGCGGCGCTGACGGAGCGGGGCCTGCGTGTTCCGGACGACATCAGTGTGGTCGGATTCGACGACATCCCGGAGTCGCGCTTCTTCCAGCCTGCGTTGACGACTGTTCGCTACGACTTCGCGAGCCAGGGGCGACTGCTGACGGATCGGCTGATCGCCCGGATCGAGGGGGAGCAAGTCCCGGACGCGGGTGCGCTCGCGCCCCCCGCCGCGGTGATCCGCGCCTCCTCCGCTCCTGCGCGGACCCGGTGATCCGCGCCTCGTCCGCTCCGGCGCGGACCCGGTGACGCTCGCCGTGTGAGCGGGGCGGCGCTCATCGGCTGCGCAGCGCCGGACCGCTCTCGGTGCCCCGGGGGTTGTTAGCGCTCACCAAAAGCGCTACGGTTGCCTCCGGCGTCAGGTTGTGAGCGATAACAGTCTCGTCAGCAGGCACTGCTCTCCCAGACGCATCGACCAACGACGCTCGTACCCCTCGAGAGGAACAGTTCAATGAAGAAGCGCTCCGCGACCGCGATCGGGGCCGGTCTTGTCACCGTGGCCCTCGCGTTGACCGGCTGCAGTGCGGGTGGAGGGTCGGCATCGTCCGGCGGCAGCTCCACCCTGACCGCATCCCAGGTCACGAAGGCGATGAACACCCCCACCACGATCTCGGTCTGGACCTGGGTTCCCGGGCTCGACAACGAGGTCGCCGCGTTCGAGAAGAAGTACCCGAAGATCAAGGTCGACGTCGTGAACGCCGGCCAGGGCGGAACCGAATACACCAAGCTGGAGGCCGCCATCCAGGCCGGCAAAGGCGCACCGGATGTCGTGCAGCTCGAGTACTCCGAGCTGCCGTCGATCCGCGTCACGAATTCGCTCCTCGACCTCACCCCGTTCGGCGCCACGTCGATCAAGTCGAAGTTCACCTCAGGTGCGTGGGCGAACGTCGCGAGCAACGGCGGAGTCTGGGGCGTTCCGCAGGACCAGGGGCCGATGACGTTCATGTTCCGGAAGGACATCCTGGCCAAGGCCGGGATCACGAGCGCACCTGCGACCTGGGCCGAGTTCATGCAGGACGCGAAGACCGTGAAGGCGAAGACCGGCGCATCCCTCGCCGACTTCGGACCGACCGACCCGGAGCAGATCGTCGGCATGATGCAGCAGGCCGGCGCCGCACCGTTCGCCTACGACGGCAAGAAGACGGTCACCATCAACCTCACCGGTTCGAAGATCAAGCAGGTCGCCGACTATCTGACGCAACTCTTCCAGTCCGGCGGCGTGTCGACCGATCCGGCGTGGACGAACGACTGGTACCAGGCGTTCGCGAAGGGCGACTACGCCGGCTGGGTGGTCGGCGCCTGGGGGCCCGAGGATCTGATGGGCTCCGCGGCGAACACCTCGGGCGACTGGACCGCAGCACCGCTGCCGCAGTGGTCCGCCGGCCAGGACTCGGGTGGCAACTGGGGAGGCTCGGCGGACGCCGTCATGAAGACCTCCAAGAACCCGATCCCCGCGTACGAGTTCATCAAGTTCCTGAACTCTGACCCGGCCTCCGTGTCCCAGCTGACGCTGAACCCGAAGTCGGCGCTGTTCCCGACGACGCTGAGCGTGCTGAACTCCTCGAGCTTCCAGGACCAGAAGGTCGCGTTCTTCGGCGGTCAGAAGGCGAACCAGACGTTCGCGGCGATCTCGAAGACGGTGAGCCCGAACTTCCAGTACCTCCCGTTCTGGAACTACGCGCAGACCGCGTGGGGCGACACCGTCGGCAAGGCGATCACTGCGCACACCGATATCTATTCGGCGATCCAGAAATGGCAGACCGTCCTGGTCAACTACGCCAAGCAGCAAGGATTCACCGTCAAGCAGTGAGGTTCCACGGGCCGGGGCGCACGAACAGCACCTCGGCCCGTGACGACCCCTCCCAGGAGCCCACATGACCGCAGTCCCACTCCGCGAATCACGTTCCACGCCCGCGAACGCGTCGCGCCGCCCCCGCCGACGGCGAACGATCGCCCCATATCTGTTCATCGCCCCGTTCCTGATCTTCTTCGCGGCGATGCTGCTCGTCCCCATCTTCTATGCCCTGTATCTGAGCCTGTTCCAGCATCAGCTCATCGGTGGGGATGTGTTCGTCGGGCTCGCGAACTACGTACACGCGTTCGCCGACTCGGCGTTCTGGAACGGTGTCGTACGGGTCCTGCTCTACCTGGTCATCCAGGTGCCGATCATGCTCGGCCTCGCGATCTTCTTCGCGCTCGCGATCGACAGCGGCCATCTCCGAGGCAGCAAGTTCGTGCGGCTCGCGATCTTCGTGCCGTACGCCATTCCCGGAGTGGTGTCCACGCTGATGTGGGGCTACTTCTACGGCAACAACTTCGGCCTGATCGCCCAGATCTTCCGCGCGCTGCATCTCACGCCGCCCGACCTGCTCGCGGCCAACACGATCCTCGGCTCGATGATGAACATCTCCACGTGGCAGTTCGTCGGCTACAACATGATCATCATCTACGCCGCCCTGCGGTCGATCCCGACCGAACTGTTCGAGTCGGCGGCGCTCGACGGCGCAGGACAATGGCGGATCGCCTGGAGCATCAAACTCCCCGCGGTTCGCGGCGCCGTCCTGATCTGCGTGATCTTCTCGGTGATCGGCTCGTTCCAGCTCTTCACGGAGCCGAGCCTCCTCCAGCCGCTCGCGCCGACGGTGATCACGAACTCGTTCACGCCGACCTTCTACGCGTACAACCTGGCTTTCACGAACCTCCAGGCCAACTACGCCGCGGCCGTCGCGTTCATCCTCGGATTCTCGATCATGGTCGTCTCCTACGTCGTGCAACTGAGCACGCAGAGAAGGAACCGTCTCGCATGACCACCAGCCTCGCCGCGTCGACGCGGAAGCCGCGTCGGAAGCGGAGCAGCATCATCCTGACCGTCGGTCTCTGGACGGCGTGCGTCTACTTCCTCGCGCCGTTCGCCTGGCTCGTCATCGCCTCCACCAAGAACGACACGGACCTGTTCAACACGTTCGGTCTCTGGTTCGGCCACGCGTTCGAGTTCTTCGCCAACCTCGGCACGGTGTTCACCTACGAGAATGGCTCGTTCGGGATCTGGCTGCTGAACTCCGCCTACTACGCTCTCGTCAGCGCGGTCGGTGCGGTGCTCCTCGCCACGCTCGCCGGTTACGCGTTCGCGAAGTATCGCTTCGCGGGGAAGACCGGCATCTTCAGCGTCGTGCTCGGATCGATCATGATCCCCGGCACGGCATTGGCGCTGCCGACCTATCTGCTGTTCGCACACCTGAACCTCACGAACACCCCGTGGGCGGTGATCCTGCCGTCCGTCGTCAACCCGTTCGCGCTGTATCTGGTGATGGTCTATGCGCAGGACGCGGTCGATGACAGCCTGATCGAGGCGGCGCGCATCGACGGTGCCGGCGAGTTCCGCATCTTCTGGCAGATCGCCATGCGCCTCCTCGGCCCGGCCATGGTGACGGTGTTCCTGCTGGCGCTCGTCGCGACGTGGAACAACTACTTCCTGCCGCTCATCATGCTGAACCAGTCGAACCTGTATCCGATCACCGTCGGGCTCGCGCAATGGGCGTCGTCGAGCAACGCCGGCGGCGGCGCCCGCGTGCTGTTCTCGACCGTCATCACCGGATCGTTCATCTCGATCCTGCCGCTGATCGCATCGTTCCTCTATCTCCAGCGCTACTGGCAGTCCGGCCTCTCCAGCGGCGGGGTCAAGGGATGACCCCGTCCACCACGACCCTTCACAGAACAGGCTTTGACATGACGTTGACCGCCCCCGCAACCACGCGTGCGGGTATCGTCCCCGGACTTGACCGGATCGCGTTCGGTGGGGACTACAACCCCGAGCAGTGGCCCCGCGAGGTCTGGGACGACGACATCAAACTGATGACCGAGATCGGGGTGAACCTGGTCAGCGTCGGCATCTTCTCCTGGGTGCTCCTGGAACCCCGGGAAGGGCAGTTCGATTTCGCATGGCTTGACGACGTGTTCGACAGACTCCACGCCGCCGGCATCGGCGTCAGCCTCGGAACCCCGACCGCCTCACCACCGGCATGGTTTTGGAAGCAGCACCCCGACGCACGCCCCGTGACCCGAGACGGCATCCCATTGGGATTCGGCTCGCGCGGCATGATGAGTCCAAGCGCTCCCGCATACGCCGCCGCCTGCGAACGCATCGTCACGGCTCTGGCCGAACGCTACGGCACGCATCCAGCGCTCCGGCTCTGGCACGTTCACAACGAGTACGGGGCACCAGTCTCCGAGTCCTACGACACCCACTCCGTTGACGCGTTCCGCGTGTGGCTGGCGAAACGCTACGGGACGTTGGAGCACCTGAACGACGCCTGGGGAACGGCATTCTGGGGTCAACGCTACGGCGAGTGGGACGAGATCGACGCGCCGCGCCGCGCCGCCACCACCGTCAACCCGGCTCAGCGACTCGACTTCGCCCGCTTCACCAGCGATGCGCTGCTAGCGTGCTTCGTTCGCGAGCGCGACATCCTTCACCGCCTCTCGCCGGGTATTCCCGTGACCACCAACTTCATGGCCACCAGCTGCCCCGCGATGGACTACTGGAAGTGGGCCCGCGAGGTCGACATCGTCTCCAACGACCACTACCTGACCGGAGAACGCCGCGACGCGCATGTGCTGCTCGCGATGGACGCGGATATGACTCGCTCCCTCGCCGCCGGGAAGCCATGGCTGCTCATGGAACACTCCACCTCAGCCGTGAACTGGCAAGACCGCAACATCGCCAAACGCCCAGGCGAACTCGAACGCAACAGCCTCAGCCACTGGGCGCGAGGAGCCGACGGGATCCTCTTCTTCCAATGGCGGGCATCCCGCTCCGGAGCGGAAAAGTTTCACTCCGCGATCGTGCCGCACCAGGGAGCGCAGTCCCGGATCTTCACCGAAGCCGCTGAACTCGGCCGCCACCTCGGCGACCTCCGCGACGCGTTAGGCACCCGGGTGCACGCGCGCGCCGCAATCCTGTGGGACTGGGAGTCGTTCTGGGCGCAAGACTTGGAATGGCGCCCCTCGAAGGACCTGAGCCACCGACGGCAAATCGAGAACTACTACACCTGGCTCTGGCAACTTGGTCTCACCGTCGACTTCGCGCATCCCGAAGCTGACCTGGCGTCCTACGACCTCGTCCTTGCCCCCAGCCTGTATTTGATGAGCGAGGCAGCTGCCGCGAACGTTGAATCGTTTGTTCGCGCGGGCGGCACCCTGATCGCCGGCTACTTCAGCGGCATCGTCGGCGTGCACGACAACGTCCCCGCCGCCCCGCTGCCGCACGGACTCAGCGCCGTCCTTGGTCTTTCGATCGACGAATTCGCGCCGCTGCGCAGCGGCGAAACCGCCGACCTGTCAAATGGTCTCAGTGGCACCGTCTGGACCGACCTGCTCACCGCGACGTCCGCGCGCACCATCGCCACATACACCACCGGCCCGGCGGCCGGCGGTGCTGCGATCACGCGCAACACCCTCGGTGCCGGCAGCGCGTGGTATGTCTCCACGGAACTCGATCCGGACGGGCTCGCCAGCGCGCTCGCTCCGGCCCTCGAAGACGCCCGCATTCGGGCCGACTCCGCCCGCGAACCGCAACTCGAGCACATCACCCGGCTCGGAGACGACGTGGCCTACGAGGTGTACCTCAACCACACGGACCGCACCCTCCGACTGCAGACCGACGGTACCGACGCGGTGAGCGGCGAGCCCGTCGGCGGGGAAACCGAAATCGCTGCGGGCGGTACCCGCATTATCCGTCATCCCATTCAGTAACTCGGTCACCATCACGACAAAGGAGTCACGCCGATGAACACCCACGATCCCATCAGAGTGAGCCGCCGCAGCGCCCTCGGCGTCGGCGTCGTGATCGCCGCAGCGGCAATCGGCATCCCCGACGCCGCGCAGGCGCACACCCCGAACCGTGCCGGAACGGGGACCGTGCTCAATCCCGCATTCAACGCCGATGGCACCGGCACAGCGCACCCCACTGGGTGGAACGTCACCGGTGACGCGGCCGCGTCGTTCACCGAAGCAACCCAGTATGGGTACGCCGGCGACGGATTCCAGCTCACCCACTGGAGCGCCAACCCGTACACGGTTGACACCTGGCAGCGCATCAGCGGGCTCCCCAACGGCACCTACACGCTGAGTGTCTGGGTCAAATCCGGTGGAGGTGACACGGCCAACTACATCGAACTGGAATCCGGACCTCGCACAAGCCGGACCTCGGTCCCTGTGATCGCGACCGGCAGCTGGCTCAACGTCGTCACCTCCGTCCACGTCACCGGACACGAGGCAACCATCCACCTGGTCTCGGACAGCGCCGCAGGAAATTGGACCAACTACGGCCTGGTCGCGCTGACGCCGGGCGACACCGCGCTGCCCATCCGCGGGGCGGACCTGTCCAGCCTGGTGCGGGGCGAGGCGCTCGGAGGCGTCTATTACGACATGCAAGGACGCCAGCGCAGCGCCTGGGACATCCTGGAGGCTGCGGGCATGAACTATGTGCGCCTCCGCGTGTGGGTGCATCCCGAAGACGGCTTCGACGACGAGCAGCAGCTCCTCGACGGTGCGCGCCAAGCCAAGCGTCGCGGCCAGAAACTGCTACTCGACTTTCACTATTCCGACACCTGGACCGACCCCGGGCATCAGGCCACGCCATCGGCCTGGGCGAACTTCACCCTGCCCCAACTTCAGCAAGCCGTACACGACTACTCCGCCGACGTCGTCAGTGCTCTTGTCCGCCAGGGCACCCCACCAGACATGGTACAAATCGGAAACGAAATCAACGGCGGCCTCCTCTGGCCGCTCGGCATGAACTACGGCTCAGCCACCGCGTTCGCCGACTTCGCTTCGCTGCTCAAGGCAGGTATCGCCGGCGTGAAATCAGCGGCCCCACGCGCCCAAATCGCATTGCACATCGCCAACGCCGCGAACTGGGGCGGCGTGCAATGGTTCTACGACAACGTGCAGGCGCAGAACGTCCCGTTCGACCTGATCGGGCTTTCGTACTACTCGTACTGGCACGGCTACCTCGACGAGTTGCAGACGACGCTGAATTACACCGCCGCGCGCTACCGCAAACCCATCTTCCTCGCCGAGACGGCGTACCCATGGACGCTGCAAAGCGGCGACCCGACCGCGAGTCTCAGCTTCAGCGACAGCAGCGAACTGGAAACCGGATACCCGGCCACACCAGCCGGACAAGCCGCGATGTTCCGTGACACATTAAGCATCGTCCAAGCGGTTCCCGATGGCCTCGGACTCGGCGCGTTCTACTGGGAACCCGCGTGGACCGTCGTGAAGGGCAACGGATGGGATCCGACGAACCCGAGCGCTGGCGACGGCTGGGAGAACCAGGCCATGTTCGACTACAGCGACCATGCCCTGCCCGCCCTCACCGTCTACAACCCGCGGTGACACCGTGACCGCCGACCCTGCAGAACAACGACCTCTCGGAGGCACCGACCTGAAGGTGTCGGCGGTCACCCTCGGCACGTCGAACTGGGGACCGCTCAGAGCCGACGAATCGCCCGCCCATCGGGATCAGCGGATCGCGGACCTCGCGGACGCCTTCTTCAACGGCACTCTGCCGGTCAGCGCCCTCGACACGTCCAACATCTACGGAGGATCGCTGGCCGAACACCTGATCGGTGATGCCCTCGAACGGGCGAACGGGCTGAAGCCCGGGCAGCTTCTGCAAACCAAACTGGATCGGCGGCTCTCCGACGGCGACTTCAGCGCGGAGCAGATGCGGCGATCCCTCGACGAGTCGCGGGCGCGGCTTCGTCTCTCGCACCTCCAGATGCTCTACCTACACGACCCCGAACAGATCGGCTTCGAGCGGGCAATGGCCCGAGGCGGTCCCGTCGATGCCCTCGTCGCGATGCGCGACGTCGGCATCACCGCGCACATCGGCATCTCAGGAGGTCCCGTTCGCATGCTCGAACGCTTCCTCCGCACAGGGCTGTTCGACGCCGTCGTCACCCACAACCGGTTCACGCTCCTGGACCGATCCGCTGACCAACTGCTGGACGTCGCGGCAGAGCGCCGGATCGGCGTGTTCAACGCAGCACCCTACGGCGGCGGCATCCTCACCGGCGATCGACGCTTCGCAAACAGCTACGGATACCGGCCCCTGCACTCCGAGACCGCTGCCGCATTCCACGGGATCCAGCGTCTGTGTGACGAGGCGGGTGTCTCGGTGGGCGCGGCAGCGCTGCAGTTCAGTATGCGAGAACCTCGCGTGCACTCCACGATCGTTGGCGCTTCGGACCGCGCCCGATGGGAGCAGAGCGTGCGCTACGCCGCCGAACCGATCCCTCCCGGGCTCTGGGATGACATTGAAGCCCTCCGACCATCATCGGCTGCGGCCCTTGACGAAGGAGCATCCCGCTGACGCACCACGCCGCCGACAGCCGCTACGAACAAATGCAATACCGCCGAGCAAGTGGGAGCGGCCTCACGCTACCCGAGCTTTCCCTCGGGCTCTGGCACAATTTCGGCACAGATCGCGACCTCGACACCCAACGTGCGATCGTGCTGCGCGCCTTCGACCTTGGCATCACTCACTTCGACCTCGCCAACAACTACGGCCCACCCCCCGGAGCAGCAGAAGAAACCTTCGGACGGATCCTCCGCAGGGACCTTCACCGGTACCGTGACGAGATCGTCATCGCAACCAAGGCGGGCTACCGCATGTGGGAAGGCCCCTACGGCGACGGCGGCTCGCGCAAATCGATGCTCGCGTCGCTGCATCAGAGCCTCAGCCGCCTCGGCGTCGAATACGTCGACATCTTCTACTCACACCGCCCTGACCCGAACACGCCCATCGAGGAGACCATGGGTGCGCTGACGAGAGCTCTTCAGAGCGGAAAGGCGCTCTACCCGGCCCTGTCGAACTACGACGCCGAGCAGACTCGTGCAGCGCAGTCAGCGCTGACACGCAACGGGACGCCGGCCGTGCTGCATCAGACGCGATACTCCATGCTCGACCGCACGTACGAGCACACTCTCCAGCACGTACTGACCGAACTGAGCATCGGCACCACCGTGTTCTCCCCCCTTGCCCAAGGGCTTCTCACCGACCGCTATCTTGGCGGCGGCACTCCCGACGGATCGCGGGCCACGACGAGCCCATTCCTGCACCGCGCCGACATCACCCAGACGTACCTCCGCACCGCCCACGCGTTGAACGCTCTTGCCGCGGAACGCGCGCAAACCCTGTCCCAATTCGCGCTGACATGGGTTCTTCGGGACCCAGCGGTCACGTCCGCGATCATTGGCGCAAGCAGCGTTGAGCAGTTGGAGCAGAACATGCACATACTCACCGCGCCTCCGCTCTCAACGGCGGAACTCGCCGCAATCGAAATGGTCCTCCAATGACCGCGACCCGGACGCCCGCGCGCGTCGGCATCATCGGTACGGGGTGGCGTGCGGGGATGTTCGCCGATGTCGCCGCGGCGATCCCGGACCGCGTCGAGATCCAAGCAGCGCTGTCCCGATCGGACGAAGCGGCGCAAACGTTCGCCACCAGGCATCGCGTTCACGCTGTGGCCGACGCCGAGCGATTCCTGGCGCACGGGAAGTTCGATTTCGTGATCGTGTGTGTGAGCGCGGATGCGACTCCCACATGGGTGCGCGACCTGGCGTGGCGCGGTATCCCCACGCTCGTGGAAACACCGATTGCCCCCGACCGAGACTCCCTGACGGATCTGCTTCGGGACATACCGGTTGATGCGCCAGTCCAGCTCGCCGAGCAATACCGATATCAGCCACAGCACGCCGCCCGCCTCGCAGTCGTGCACTCCGGGCTGATCGGACCGCCACACGCAGCGTTCTCATCGGTGGCCCACTACTACCACGGCGTCAGTCTCCTGCGCGCGGCGCTCGGTATCGGATTCGAGCGGGTGACCATCTCGGCGGACAGGTTCACTGACCGCGTCCTCTCGACACTGGGACGGCGCGGATGGGATGCGAGCCCGACGATTCGCAGTACCGAGCGGGTATCCGCCCGGCTCGCCTTCCCGGATCGAGGCGCGCTAGCGCTTTACGACTTCGACGAGGAGCAGTACTTCTCTCCCATTAGAACGCGACACTTCTCCGTCTCAGGGGAGCGAGGAGAGATTGTCGACGACAATGTCACCTTCGCGCGCGGCATCGGCGACGTTGTTCGGCTCCGGCTGCATCGTGAGGAGACGGGTATCGACGGCGACCTCGAAGGCCGCTTCCTCCGCCGCATCACTCTCGCAGAACGAGTCGTGTATGACAACCCGTTCGCCCCGGCTCGACTCTCCGACGACGAGGTCGCGATCGCAACGGTCCTCACCAAAATGGCGGCCTTCGCTCAGAACGGGCGCGGCTTTTACGGTCTCGCGGACGCGGCGGAGGACCAATACCTTTCACTCCTCATCGCCGACGCCGCTCGGGGCGGTGGAACCGTGGACTCTGGTCGGCGTGCGTGGCAATCTGCGCCCAGCGCGCTTGCTCGAACGTTTGAGGCTCGCCGCTGACACCGACGGTGGTGGGGACGGGACTGCTGCAGGTTTGGTTGACTTGATGACGTGCCCATGGTTCGGTTACCCGCGATTGTTTGAGGATCGGGCCTGTTCTGAGATGCTCTTGCCACGCCGCGGCCGTTTCCACCGGAGTTCGGTCGACGGGCTGTCGCACTCGTCCGCGCCGGTAAACCCATCAGGACGGCCGGTGTCCAGCTCGGCGTCAGCGCCGCGTCGATCAATAACTGGGGCCGGACCAGATCGACCGCGGGGAACGACCCGGTGTCGCGACGTCGGCTGCCGTCGCAGCAACTCTGGTTAGTCTGTGAATAATCTGTACACTGGCTGCATGAGAAAAGCATCCACGAGCCGGCACGACGGGCCAGCCCGCTGTGCTAGGTCCGTTGTCGTCATGCCGTGGCGATGACGACATCGTCGACGGTAGGGGTCGGCCTGAGTCGGTGACGTCCCGGGGAGTGGTGTAGATCTCGGGCTCGAGTGTCGCGTCGTGGACGTGGTGAGCCATCGTGCGATGGTCAGTGAGAACTGTCTAGGAATCTCACAGAAGGACACAACGCACGATGGCTCTTGACCAGTCTGCCCTCCTCGAGTTGCTCGGGGAACTGAAACTGACCGATGTGAATGATCGGATCCGGGTCGCGACCGAGACGCTCTACCAAGAGCTGATCGACGCGGAAGCGGCCGCGTTCATCGGCGCTGCCCCGTTCGAACGGACACCGGCTCGAACCACGCAACGTAACGGCACCCGCCCGAGGACGCTCACCACGACCGCCGGGGATCTGGAGTTGCGGATCCCGAAGTTGCGGCAGGGGACGTTCTTCCCATCGCTGCTAGAACGGCGCCGCCGGGTCGATCAGGCCCTGTTCGCGGTCGTGATGGAAGCGTATGTGCACGGCGTCTCGACGCGGAAGGTCGACGACCTGGTCAAGGCGCTCGGTGCGGACACCGGGATCTCGAAGTCGGAGGTGTCGCGGATCTGCGGCGCCTTTGACGAGGACGTCGCCGCGTTCCGCGACCGACCCCTGGGCGACACGACCTACCCCTATGTGTTCCTCGATGCGACCTATTGCAAAGCGAGGATCGGCCGGCGGGTCGTGTCCCAAGCGGTCGTCGTCGCGATCGGCGTCGCTGCCGACGGGCGCCGGGAAGTCCTGGGCTTCGAGGTTGGCGACACCGAGTCGCAACCGTTTTGGACAACGTTCCTCCGCTCGCTGAAAGCCCGCGGACTGGACGGCGTGAAGCTCGTCATCAGCGACGCGCACACCGGGCTCATCGCCGCGATCGAGACGGTGTTCGTCGGCTCGAGCTGGCAACGATGCCGTGTCCATTTCATGCGGAACGTGCTCGCCACCATCCCCAAAGCCGCCGGCCCGATGGTCGCCTCGATCATCCGCACCATCTTCGCCCAACCCGACACCGAGCACGTCTTCGCCCAGTTTCACGAAGTCGTTCGCATGCTCACGCGCTCGCACCCGAAGATCGCGGAGATGCTCGAAGACGCCAAGAACGACATCCTCGCGTTCAGCGGATTCCCGCAGCAGCACTGGCGGCAGATCTGGTCCACGAACCCACTCGAACGGGTCAACAAGGAGATCAAACGCCGCACCGATGTGGTCGGCACGTTCCCGAACCCGGCCGCGCTGCTCCGCCTGGCCGGCCACGTCCTGATCGAGCAACACGACGAGTGGGACGGCGCCGACCGCCGCTACTTCAGCGAGCACTCCATGAAGCTGCTGAACACCACCGAAGAGGAGGTCGCGATCCCCGAACTCGCTGCGGCATAATCACAACAGCTGAACCTCGCACGGTGTTGAGAAACTCCACCACTCAGAGGGACGCCACCGCGGCGGGTTTCGGCTAGCGCGTCGCGGCGCTGTCATTTCCGATATTGCGAGCTCACAGGAATGCCCGCGGGACACCGTCTAGGACCAGGAAAAGTGGGCGGTCGGCGGATTAGCTAGGAATTGCGGGGCCAGTCATGTGGGTCCTTGGGTTGCGTGCGCGCTCTGCTCGGCGGCGTGGGCTTCCTGTGTCAGGCGGAGCGTCTCACGAAGGTGGCCGACGGTTGCGTCGACGATAGCGTCAACGTCTGCCGACTTGTAGAGGCGGAGGAGTTCGGCGTGTTCGACGAGTGACTGTTCGATGCGTCCCTCACCGGTGCCGAGTGAGAGGCGCACCCATGGTGCGGCTCCATCGCGCAAGCCGGTGAGGACACTGCTGAGCCGGGATTCGTCGGCTGGGCCGCTGAGGGCTGCGTGGAACTGACGGTTCAGTTCGACCCACGCGGGGATGCTGCGTTCCGCGGTCATGATGTGGTGCAGTCGTTCGGCTTCGGCGAGAGCCGCCGGTGTGATGTGTCCATTCATTCGGCGGATCATGACGGGTTCGAGGAGGATTCGGAGCTCGTAGATCTCTTCGACTTCTCGGATGTCGAGTTCTCGGACGAGCGCCCCACGGTGCGCGTCGAAGTGGACAAGCCCTTCGGTTGCGAGGTCGCGGAGCGCTTCGCGGACGGGTGTGGTGCTGACGCCGAGTTGGGTTGCAAGCTCGCTTTGGACCAGGTGCGCGCCGGCGGCGAGAGTGCCGTCGAGGATGGCGTCGCGGATGGCTTGCTTGGCGTACTGGTGGGCCGTGCGGTTTCGAGATGCGGGTGTGAGTCCGACCAGAGTCATGGTGGAGGTCCCCCTTCAGCTAGGCCGACGACGCTTTATCATCGCAGCCGCTGCCGTTATACGTGTCAGATGTGGAGGCGAACGGATCCGCGTAAGCGTTGAACTGCTTGCGAAGTTCCGTGCCCTGAAGGCCGTTTTGGAGGAGCGCGGCTAAGAGGATCCGAGCTTTGGCGGGGTCGAGCCACGCAGCAAGGAGCAATCCGCGGGCGGAGAGGTCTTGTTCTGAGCCGGGGAAGCCGTACGTTGCGCGGAGGGTCCTGCTGCTGCCGGTGCGCGAGGCAATAACCACTGGAATGGTTCGTGCCGCCTGAGCTGCAGCGTCTGCGACCCGCTCAGGGAGATGCCCGGCCCCGAAGGCTGCGATGACGATTCCGTCGACGCCTGCTGCGGCTGCCGCATCGATGAGGCTGCCGTCGTCATCGATGCCGGTGCCGATCGCAGCGACGCGCGCCGGATGCTCTCCGAGCGAGAGCACGGTCCGTAGGTGAGCAGGGGAAAAGAACACGACCCGGTTCTCGTTGACGGCGCCGAGCGGCGCGGTCGGGGATTGGAAGGCGTTCAAGGCGGTGGTGCTCTGTTTGCGCACGAGCGCGGCCGCGTGGATCTGCTGGTCGAGAACGACGAGGACGCCACGATTTCTCGCGCCTGCGTCGGCGGCAACCGCGACCGCCGCCAGCAGGTTCGCCGGGCCATCGGCGGACGCGGCGGCCGGGGGCCGCATCGCTCCGGTGATGACGAGCGGTGCCGCCACGTCCCAGTGCAGGTGCAGCCAGTAGGCAGTCTCCTCGATAGTGTCCGTGCCCTGCGCGATCACCACTCCCGTTGCGCCTGCCGTGACACGATCTTGCGCCCAGCGGAGCGCCCGTTCTAGGTCTGCAAGCCGCAGGGAGGCACCCGGGACGGTGGCGAGGGTGACGGCGTCCAACTGTGCGAGGTCGGCGACACCAGGTACTGCGGCGACCAGGTCGGCGGCAGTCAGCGTAGGGCGCACTCCGCCGGTGCCGGTCATCGTGATCGTGCCGCCGAGGGATGCGACAGCGACGTGGGGAAGCTCGGAGTGGGCCACGTTGTCCTCTCGGTCCGCGCAATCATCCAGGGCGGAGGGGTGTTGACAGTTCGTAGATTGCATCTTATAAAGTACACGAAAGCGCCATCCTGATCCACTCGCAGCCGAACGAATCTAGGAGCACCCGTGACACAGCCGTCCGTCCCTGCCAGCGCTGAAGGGCGCTTGGTGAAACTCGCCCCCTGGATCGCGATCGCGAGCCTCGTGCTCGTGGCCGCTTCCTACGTCGTGAATGCCATGGATCGACAGGTGTTTCCCGTCGTGCTGCCGAGCATCGTCAAGGAGTTCGGCTTCTCGCTGCCGAGCGGCGGTCTGCTCGCAACGATCTTTACCCTGGGCATCGGCGTTGCCGGCATCCCGAGTGGCATCCTGCTCGATCGGTTCTCGCGGAAGACCGTGATGCTGATCGGCATTGTGATCTACTCCATGTTCACGCTGTTGACGGCGATGTCGCACGGATTTGGCGATATGTTCGCGTATCGCGCGCTGTCAGGTGTGGGTGAGGCGATGCAGAACGCAGCGCTGTTCTCCGCGGTCGGCGCGTACTTTTTCGCGAATCGGTCTTTGGCGCTGGGCACGCTGAACTTCGCGTATGGGCTCGGTGGTTATATTGGCCCCCAACTGGGCGCACACCTTGCCTCGTCGGGCTGGCGAACCCCGTTTTACACCTACGCGGGGCTTGGGATTTTCATCGCGATTTTGATCGTGATCTTCATTCGGAAGAGTTTCACCGAACAGCAGGAAGCGCCTGCATCGCTCTCAAGCCGAGCTTTGGCCCATGTGCCCGACCGAATGGTGAATCGGAACATCCTCCTGCTGGCGGTAGCCGCTGCGCTGATCGGATTGGCGATGTACGGATTCATTGGTCTGTATCCGACGTTCCTGCAGACCCAGCTGCACTTCACGCAGGTTCAGGCGGGATTCGCGGCGAGCATGTTCGGTCTGGGGGCGCTGCTTGGTATTCCGGCGGGGTACCTGGGTGATCGGTTCAACCAGAAGTGGATCCTCATCGCAGCGCTCATCGCGGGCTGCATTGTGGGATATCTGCTGTTCAACGGTCCGACGAATCACGGCGGCCAGGACGTTCTGGCGTTCCTCGAGGGCGCTATCGCGAGCGGATTCTGCTTCGTCAACGTGTATTCGGCCATCCAGCGATCCGTTCGGCCCGAGCGTGTGGGCCGCGCCTCCGGGGTGTTCGTTGCGGCGTTTTACATCCCGTCCGCTGTCGCCGGCTACCTGTTTTCGGCCCTGGTTGGAAGCGTCGGGTGGGGCGGCGCTGGGTTGGTGCAGCTGACGCTCCTGCCGATCATCGCGATCATCGTGATGCTCTTCGTGCAACCCTCTCGTTTCACCAATGCACGCGTCGTCGAATCCAACGCGTGAGCGTCACTAGCGGTAAGGAACTTGCATGATTAAGAACACGACGCCGTCTGGACCCCGTCGGTGGCATGAGCAGCGGTGGATGATCGATTCAGTGCTTCGGACCGACGGCCTCGAGTGGGATCAGCCGCGCATCGCCTACACGATCCGCCCGATGGGCGTGGACGGGAACGCGGACTTCGCCGCGGCGCTCCCCGCCATCACGAAGTTCGCTGACCTCGTACCGGTATTCCTCGGCCGAGCTGAACGCCGTCAGCGGCTCGCGGAGGCTGCCGAGGCAGCCGGGCGCGCGGTCACGGCCCGCGAACACTGGTTCCACGCGGCTGTCCTGTATTCGACCGCGGAATGGTCGATCTGGGAGACGACTCCGGAGCTGATCGCTATCGACGACGCGAAGAACGCCTGCTACGCCGCGTATGGGCGCCTCGCGGACCATCACGTCGAACGTGTGGAGATCCCCTTCGGTGCCGGGTTCATCCCCGCCTGGTATCACCGACCCGCGGGTTGCGGCAGCGAACCGCTCCCCATCGTCTTGTCTGTCGGAGGGATGGACCAGGCGAAAGAACTGAACGTCAGCATGTACGGCGACAAGCTGCTCGAGCGCGGGTTCGCGATCCTCGCATTCGACGGACCCGGTCAAGCGGAAGCGCCGATCCGTGGCGTCCACTTCACCCCGAACGCATGGGTGGACGCGGGCGAGGAGATCATGGCGTGGTGTCGGAGCCGCGACGATGTCGATGAGGGCAACATCGTCGGGTATGGGTTGTCTTTCGGCTCCTACTGGATGACGCAGATCGCGGCCTCGCAGCCGACGATGAAGGGCGCCGCGGTGGGGCTGGTATGCCACGAGCCGGGCGGATACGGGATCTTCGAAATGGCGTCGCCGTCGTTCAAGGCGCGATACATGTGGATGTCAGGGCTGGAGCGTGACGAAACGGCGTTCGACACTATGGTGCAGCAGCTGGACCTCCGCGACGCGGTCAGTGCCATGCAGGTGCCGTGGCTCGTTGTGGCAGGAGATGCCGACGAGCTGTCCGACATCGAGCACACCTACGACCTGGCGGCCCGCGCTGACGCGCCGGTCGAGCTGCTTGTGTATGCGCAGGGCCGGCATGCGCTGTCGCTTCCTACAGCGTCAGTCGCGAACGGCCCGAACTGGTTCACGTACGCCGCGGACTGGCTCCTCGACCGTGTCCACGACGTCCCGGCGTCCGACGCGTTTTCCTTTGTCCGTTCCGATGGCGAGGTGGAATCGCGCCCTCACCCGAAGCACACGCAACTGGAGGCATCAGTATGACCGGCGCTCTGCCATCCATGAATCCGACGACGACCGCGGTCGTGACGATCGACCTGCATCGCGGCCACCTCGACCCGAGCGTAGCTACGATGCCGCTTCCCACTGACGCCGCCGCTGAACTCACCGTCACCGCGGCTCGCGCTCTTGACCGATTCCGCGCCCTCGGCATTCCCGTCATCCACGTGGTCACCTCCTACTTCGACGTCGGGGAGATCAGTGCGAACCCCTGGTGGTCGACCGTGGCGGGCACCAGCGCGACGCGGGGGAACGTGCTTCGTCACCAGTTGCCCGGAAGTCCGGGTCTGGAGTTGATGTCGGAACTGCTCGCGCCCGAGGACATCACCATCTCCACGAAGAAACGGTACGACTCGTTCCAGGCAACGGAACTGCAGTTCCTGCTCGAGACACGGAACATCGAGACGCTTCTGATCATGGGTGTGAACACCAACAGTTGTGTCCTAGCCACCACCGTCGCCGCGAACGCTCGCGACTACGCAGCCGTCGTGCTTGAGGACTGCGTCGACACGATGGACCGAAGCATGCATGACACCGCTCTCGGAATCATCCGCCAAGCCTTCGGATGGACAGCCACCGCCGAGGAGACGCTGGAAGAGCTCCGATCGCACCGGGCGATCATTTCATGACTCCGATCGCGGAATCGGCCACGACAGCCGCGACCGATCGCGCCGTTGACGTGCATACCCATGTGTTTCCGCAACTGATCGTCGACGCGGCACGCGCCGGGGATGGTCCCGACGGCATTCGCATCGAAACGGAGCACGGGACCCCCTGGGTGGTGCATCGTCAGGGGTACCGGTATCCGCTCTTGCCACAGTTCCACGACGTCCAGGCGCGTCTCGCAGCAATGGACGCGGCAGGTACAGCATCCGCCGTGATCTCGGTCGCCCCACCGCTGTTTCTGTATTGGGCGGATCGCGCCGAAGCGATCGGTGCTGCGACGGAAGTGAACAACGCGATCGCCGCGACGGTCGCGCAGGCACCCGACCGACTCGCCGGACTCGCAACGTTGCCGATGCAAGATCCCGACGCCGCCGTCGCGGAACTCCGGCGAGCGGTCACCCAGCTCGGGCTGCGCGGCGCGGAGATCGGACCCCACGTCGAAGGTCTTCCTCTGGATGGATCCGAGCTTCGTCCTGTCCTTCAGGCCGCCGCCGAACTTGCCGTTCCCTTGGAGATCCACCCGTATTACGTCGGTGCGGAGCCCGGACTGCTGGATGACTTTTATCTCACGAACCTGCAGGGCAACCCGTGGCAGACCGCACTCGCGGCATCACGCCTGATCCTCTCCGGCGCCCTCGACGAGTTGCCGACCCTGAACCTGCTGCTCGTGCACGGCGGCGGCCATCTCCCATATCAGCTCGGACGCCTTGACCACGGACACCGTGTGCGTCCGGAAGCAGCGCGGCCCTTGAATCCTCCAAGCTTCTACGCGTCGCGGTTCTCCTACGACACTCTCACTCACGACCCCGAGGCCACCCGTTGGCTGATCGAACGCGTCGGCTGGGACCGCGTCCTGTTCGGCAGTGACGTCCCATTCGACATGGGCGGCGGTTCCTTCGAGAGCCAACTGTCGGCGTACCACTCCACCCCCGAACAACGCGCGGCCATTGCGCACGGCAACGCGCAGCGCCTCTTCGGCACGATCGGGCACCTCGCTCAGAAACGATGACATGACTGACGTACAACTCCTTCTTCACATCGACGGACACGACGAGTCCGCATCCGACGGCGCGACCATCGATCTCACCTCACCCGCAACCGGCGCCCGCCTCGGGACCATGGCCCACGCCACCGCCGCTGACGTTGACCGTGCGGTCGCTGCGGGTCGCCGCGCGTTCGACGACCAGCGGTGGCGGGGCCAGGCGCCCCGTGATCGCGCACGGGTGCTGAATGCTGCGGCGCGCCTGCTGAGCGAGCGCGTCGACGAGTACGCGCGGCTGGAGACGGAGCAGATTGGTCGGCCGATTCGGGAGATGCGTGCACAACTGCGGCGCCTTCCGGAATGGTTGGAGTTCTTCGCCGCGGTCGCCCAGACCGAACGCGGCGTCGTGCCGGACATCGGACGAGAGCACCTCAACGTCGTTCGGCGAGTCCCCCTCGGTGTCGCTGGGCTGATCACGCCGTGGAATCATCCGCTGCTGATCACGATGAAGAAAGTCGCCGCCGCGCTTGCTGCCGGAAACAGCCTCGTCATCAAGCCCAGCGAACTCGGCCCAATGGTCCCGCTACGCCTTGCAGCGCTGCTCGAAGACGCAGGCGTGCCCGCCGGTGTCGTCAACGTCGTCACCGGCCTCGGCGCAACCACCGGCCGCGCCCTGTCGGAACATCCGGGGCTGAACAAGCTCGACGTCACCGGCGGGACCGAAACTGGGCGCGTCATCGCCGCGAACGCGGGACGGCATCTCATCCCCGTAACAGCCGAACTCGGCGGCAAAGCACCCGTGATCATCTTCGACGATGTCGATCTCGACCGTGCCGTGTCCGGAGCGCTCTTTGCCTCCTTCATCGCGACCGGCCAAACCTGCGTGCAAGGCGCACGGGTCCTGGTGCAAGAGTCCATGTACGACGCATTCGCCGCTGCGTTCACGAAACGCACCGCCGCGTTACAGCTCGGCGACCCGGCTGACGAAGCCACCCAAATCGGACCCCTCGTCAGCGCAGCGCAACTCGCGAAAGTCGCCGACGCCGTCGAACATGCCGAACGGGAAGGCGCCACGATCGCCGCAGGGGGCCGCAGACCCTCCGGGCAGGCATACGCAGCCGGGCACTTCTATGAACCGACCATCCTGACCGGCGTCCGACCGGAGCACGCCATCTGGCGGGACGAGGTCTTCGGACCCGTCGCCGTTCTGGTTCCGTTTACTGATGAAGCAGATGCGATCCGGCAAGCGAACGACGCCGACTTCGGCCTCGCTGGCTCCGTCTGGACCCGTGACATTAGTCGTGCACTCCGTGTTACCGAGGCGCTGGATATCGGCATCCTCTGGGTCAACGATCATCATCGAATCGACCCCGCGTCCCCATGGGGCGGCATGAAGGACAGCGGCATCGGGTCGGAGAACGCCATCGAAGCCTTCCATGCCTACACCCAAGCGAAGAGCGTTCTTATCGCGACCAGCGAGAAAGCGCCGGATTGGTTCGGGACCACGGACCTCATCCGCTATTCCTGAGGCCACAACGCAACGGCCCCACCAGCATCAACCGAGCAAGGTAGAGAACTCATGGCTGACTTCGACCTCGCCCTCCGCGGCGGCACCATCATCACGCCCGAAGGACGTCGTCGCGCCGATATCGGTGTTCGCGGGGGCCGTATCACGGCCATCGGCAGGGTTTCCGACGCGCACCGCGTCGTCGATGCCGACGGGATGTTCCTGATGCCGGGCGGGGTGGACACGCACGTGCATCTCATGGACCCTGGCTCCCCCGAGCGGGAGGACTTCCCGACGGGAACCAGCGCGGCAGCAGCCGCTGGGGTCACCACGATCATCGAACACGCGCACGGCCGCCCCCTCCGGACGGCTGCCGACCTCACCCAGAAGGTCGATTACCTGCGCGGCCGCTCGCACGTCGACTTCGGCCTGGCCGCGCACGCGTGGCCCGGTGCAACCGACGCGGTCGCTGACCTCTGGGCGGCGGGAGCGGCGTTCTTCAAGGTGTTCACCTGCACCACCCACGGGATCCCGGGGCACGACGCCGCCGCATTGAAAGCACACCTCTCCGCCTCAGCCGAGGTCGGCGCAGTGAGTCTGATGCACTGTGAGGACGAATCCCTCACCGCGGCAGCGGAGAGCATTCTCCGAGAGCAGGGACGCGATGACGGCGGCGTCCTCCAAGACTGGCGCAACCGCGACGCCGAAGTCGTCGCAGCGGCCGTCGCTGCGATGCTCGTGCGACGAACCGGCGCGCACGCATCAGTCGCTCATGTCAGCCATCCAGAGGTCGCCTCATACCTGCACGCTGAGCGCCAACGCGGCGCGCGCATCAACGCGGAAGGCTGCCCCCAGTACTTCCTCACACGAGAGTGGGAAGCCCTCGAACACGGCGCACTCCGCAAATTCACACCACCCGCGCGCGCCCGGAACGATGCGGACGAGGCCGAAATGTGGCGGCTCCTGCGCACCGGGGTCCTCACCCACATCTCCACCGACCACGCACCGTCCACGCTCGAACAGAAGGCCGCCGGCGACATCTGGGAAGTACACTTTGGGCTCCCCGGCCTTGACACAACCATGTCGATCCTTCTGGACGCAGCCGCCCGCGATGAGCTCTCCTACGAGGACATCACCCGCGTGTATAGCGAGACGCCAGCGCGGATTTACGGACTCGCCCCCCGCAAAGGCAGACTCCGTGTCGGCGCCGACGCCGACATCATCGTTGTCGACCCCGCAGCACGGCGTGTCCTCCGCAACGAAGACGTGATTTCCCGCGCTGGCTGGACCCCGTTCAACGGCCGGAGCGTAACCGGGCGGGTCGAGCAGACCTACCTTCGCGGTGACCTCATCGCTGAACACGGCAGCGTGCCCGCGGACCCGCAGGGACAATGGCTCCCGGGCGCCGGGAAGCACCGCTGACGAGCGAGAACGACGACGGCGAGAAGGCGCGGCGACTCACCGCGCGGGATTACTCAGCGTCGTTCGAAGCGCGCGTGGCCCGCCGTCTGGTTCCAGGTTCCAGGTTCCAGGTTCCAGGTTCGGTCGCGGTGAGTCGAGGCTGCGGAAGAGTCGCGGCGCCGTCTCCCTCATCGCGGACGGCGCTTCGGTCGCCGACCGGGTAAGAGCGCAACGGTAGACGTAAGCGACGTGTACGGCGAGGGCGTCGCCAGGTTCGAACTGGCGGACCGCTGCTCAAAGGATGCTTCCGTCGGCCGAGACCGGAGGCCGTTGCTACCAAGCGATGAGCGCCGGCCTGGGTGTCCGGGGGTTAGCGACACATCTGCTGCTTGCTGGCAGTCGACGTCGCACCTTTTCGTCCCGTGAAGGCTGCTGCTCGGCCCGCTCGGGTTGCTTCGCCGGCGAGACTGAGCGCAGCGCAGGCGACCACCGTCCTGCTCCGTCCTTGTGGGCATCGCACCCCGCCTGACCAGGGAAAACTGGGGGGTGGGGGATTATTCGGGAGCAGACGGGGGAAAGGCTGGTATATCAGTGATCGAGCTTCGCGCTTGTCCCGCGAGATTCCGGGGCTGTTGAGATTCGCAACTGACCCGCCACAGAAAACCCCCGTCCACGCGGGGGTTTTCTTCTTTCCAGAAATGTCTCTGGTGCATATCTCGCTCGCGACGGCCCGTCCTATGTCCGCGCGCACCGTGAGGAACCGATGTCAGCCAAGCACGTGATGCTCGTCACGCCGCCCGGAGCCTCGTGATCCGCTCGCGAATGCGGGTGTCGAGGTCCTCGAACTCGTCGAGCACGTCCATCGCGGCGTAGGCGCGGCCGCGGACCCGCTCGGTGACGGCTTGGACGACGCCGGCCTCCTCGAGCGTTTGCACGCCGCGGTAGACGCTCCGCTCGGGGATGTCGTCGAACTCGCGGGCGAGTTGCTCGACGGTAAAGACCGGCAGGGACAGCAGGACCGGCAGAATCCGATCTGCAGCGCTGCCAGCGCGGGGGGAGGCCTGCGTGCGCCACGCCGTTTCGTATTGCGCGAAGACACGTGCTGTGCCGCGGGCCTCCCGCGCAGCCGTCTCGACGCAGAGTGCGAGGTCGGCGACGATCGGCTCCGCGTCACCACTCCGGTAGGCCGTGAGCAGAGCGAAGTAGTGCGCCGTGTCAGCGGCGAGGGCGCTGGCGACGGGGAGCACCGTGTGCGGCGTGACACCTCGGCGTCGCAGGATCGCACCGATGAGCGCCCGGCCGATGCGGCCGTTGCCGTCGGTGAAGGGGTGGAGGCTCTCGAACTGGGCGTGCGCGATGGCGGCCTGCGTGACCGGCTCGACGTCGTCGCGGTTCGCGAACGCGATGAGGTCCTCGAGGAGCGCCGGTACCTCGTCCGGCGGCGGCGGGACGTAGAGTGCCCCGCGTGGCGAGTACTGCGATCCGCCGATCCAGTTCTGCACGTCGCGGACGCGGCCGGCGTAGGGCCGCTCGGACACGTCCGGGTCGGCTTCCATGAGCGCCCGATGTGCTGCGAGGATCGCATCGAGTGTGATCGTCGAGCCGGACGCAGCGATGAGCTTCGTGATCGCAGTGCTGGCCGCGACCATAGATATCGCAGAGGCGTTCTCCTTCAGGCCGCCGATGGCGCGCGCGAACGCGACCGGGGTCGCCTCGACGTGCTCGATGCGGCTCGAGGCGACAGACTCCATGCGGATGAGGAAGCCGGCGAGAGGGCTGAGCACCCCGTCAGCGACGCGCTCGAGGTCAGCGGCCTCATCGCGGGCCCGTGCGAGGTCGCGCTCGACGATGACGGGCACGCCGAGCTCTGCGATCCGCGGTGGAGTCGAGACCGTGACCTTGGAGAGCATCCGGTCATCGCGGGTGCCGCGGCGGCCCGTGCTCGTCCAGGGAACGGTGCGCTGGACGTGGGCTGGCCAGTTCATCATCGCGACTCCTTCCGTGCGATAGCTCCGACGATGATGTCATTTAACCGTTATAAGTGACAATAGCCGAGGCGTTACCGCCACAACCTGGGTTGGCCGAGCTCGCCCGACGACGAACTCGCCGCAGCGTGCGCTGGTATGGCTCGGCTGCGTGTGGACTCCTGGTCGGGGCTCGCGTCCTGCGTAAAGGAAGGCGACGGAGGGCGGGCGGAGACACGGGCCACCTCGCGGTCCGACCGAGAAGAAGCCGGACAAGAAGTTCGCGCGAGCCGACCGCCCAGGAGATGTCCTCAGGACGCGGGGATGCCGAGGCTCGGACTGGCCCCGGTCGCGCCGCTCGCGCCGGTCGCGCTACGGCTCCGCGCATGCCGCAGGGTGTCGCTTGGAAGCTGGTGGAAGCGCGCGGCGTAGTCGCCGGCGAACCGGCCGAGGTGTCGGAATCCGAGGGCGATCGCCACGTCCCGAACCGCGAGTGGCTGCCCAGAGCTCAGCATCGTGCGCGCCGCATCGAGTCGGTAGTTGCGGAGGAATGTCATCGGCGAGACGCCGTACTGCTTCCGGAATGCCTCTTGCAGCGTTCGGGCGCTCCGGTTCGTCGCGAGGGCGAGGTCCGTAATCGTGAGCTGCTCACGGAACCGCTGAGCAATGACGCGAATCGCGACGCTCACCGGGTCGGACGCCTCGGCCTGATCCGCTTGGATCGGAAACGTCGTGAGCACGATGCGCGCGATCGTCCGATTGATGCTTGCCCGCACATCCTCCGGCGTATTCGAGTCGACGAGCGCCGCGGCGACCGCATTCAATGCCGTTCGGAGCGGCGCGAGAGCGACGACCACTTCGTTCTGCTGGCCGAACGTCGTGCGGGCCGGAAGGATGACGCCTTCGCTGGCGGCGACTTCGCGCAGACACCGGTCTTGGACCCGCAGCAACGTGAACCGCTCAGCGGTCGTCTCATACCGGTACGTCAGGTGCGCGGAGAGCATGACCGGGTGATTCTCCGCAACGTGCACCGGGTCACCGATGGCGGGCGTGAGCGTGAGCTCGCCGCGCGAGAACCAGATGATCAGGTGGGCGTCGCGTGCCGGGACGACGCCGGCTTGGGCGGGTGGAGTGGGCATGCCGCCGAGCGCGACCGCGTCATCTCCGGCCCACCGCACGAGCGGGCCCGGCTGCTGAACCCCTGATCTTGGCTCAGCCGTTTGGCCCCGAACGTTCGTCGGGTTCATGATTCGTCAAGCTACCGGCCCGTCGGATTGCCCATACCCGCGATCGGCTGCTCCTGCGTTTTCGGGACCGCAGCGGCGGTTCAGAGTGACCGGCCGGGCTGGACCTAACGCCTGAGCCGCCGCTGCGAGCCGTGCAACGAAGGCTGGGTCTTCGGGCTCAAGCTCATCGTCTTCCGCTCACTGCACGACGATTTCGCTTGCCGGGCCGAGAAGAAGCTCCACTTCGTCGATCTGGCCTGCTTCGTCGAACGTTGGAACGCGCACCAATCCCGTCCGACCATTCGCTCCCAACGCTGCTGCATACTGCGCCACCGCGTCGGCGATTGCATCTCCGGTCACGATCACGCTGCCGTCATAGCGAATGCTTTTCACTGCGAACTCCCTCCGGAGCCACCGAAACACGGCCGACCTCCGCGCTGCGTTCAGTCGTTGGTTTCGCGGACCGCGAGTGCCGCGGCGCGGGAGCCGGGCCGATGCGTCCGCTTCCTCGGATTGGGTCGGGAGGCGCAGCACCGCAAGGGGCTCGGCATCCGTTCGCTCCCGTGGTCGGTCAAGCGCGACCGACGGTGCTTTCGCGAACGACGAGCGATGGCTGTAACACCACCGTTTCGTGCGTATGCGGTGTCGATGACCGCATGTCACGGATTTCGCGCAGCAGGAGATCGACAGCTGCGCGCCCCTGCGGCTGCCCTTCCATCGTCACTGAGGTCAGCGGCATTGCCCCACCCCACGCTACGGAGTTGTGGTCGCATCCCATGACTGCAACATCGTCGGGAACCCGGATCCCATGGGCGACGAATTCGCTGATGATCGCCATGGCGAGGAGGTCGGTGACCGCGAGTACCGCATCCGGTCGTGTGTCCGGCGGCAGCGCCGCGAGTGCTGCTCCGGCCTGCGACCCGCTCGGGGGATTGAGATCGGTCGTGTGCACTTCCTGCAGGCGCACCGCACCATTGGTTTCGGCGATCGCGCGGAGCACTCCGGCCCGGCGCAGGACAACCGGTTGCGCCGAACTCGAGCCGCCGACAAGGGCGACGCGACGTCTGCCTTGCTCGATGAGGTGCCGAGTCGCCAGGTAGCCGACGGCTTCATTGTCGACGACCACGGTGCAGCAGTCGACGTCATCGGCTCGATAGTTCACGAGCACCAGGGGCTCGTGGCGGTCCCGCATCGCTGCGATGACGTCGTTCGTCTCGAATACCGGCGCGAGGATGAAACCCGCGACCCGCGCCCGCTCGAGAAATCTGATGTGTGCGAGCTGTTGCTCGGCGGAGTTGTCACTGTCGGCGAGTTGCAGGTCGAATCGGTTGTTTCGCGCGGCCTCTTGCGCCCCTCGAGCGATGTCCACGAAGAGCGAGTTCATGAGGTCGATGACGACGAGGCCCAGCGTGCGTGTCGAACCTGCAGCGAGCGCACTCGCGAGGCTATTTCGCGTGAAGCCCAGCTCGGCGATAGCCGCGCTCACCCGCTCAAGCGTTCGGGGCGCGACCCGGTCCGGATGGTTCAGGGCGTTCGACGCTGTTCCGATCGAGACGCCGGCCCGACGGGCAACATCGTCGAGCCGAGGACGACGTGAACGTGGCTGATTCGTCCCCTGAGGCATGGAGCGATCCTAGGCGGCGGCGAGGTTCCTTCTGGTCGCGCCAAACGCGCCGGAAGGCGCCCAATGGAGCGCTCTTCGGTTGGAAGCTGAGTGTGGGCTCAGCCGCAATGCCCAATGGTGATGCCGCTGGCGACCGTGCTCCTGAACACGTTCTGAATCGTTACAACGGAGTCTTGACGACGTGCCCTGAACCGCTCTACTGTCACCTGAAGCGTTTCAATCAGACCGAGCGAGCGCGTTGATACAAGGAGGTATTGATGATTTCACGACCAGCAAGTCGTGCGACGGCGATCGTGTCTGGCATCGCTCTGGTGAGCCTCGCCCTCGTGGGATGCAGTTCGAATCCAAGCTCGTCCACGGGCGGATCCGGCGCGAGCGCGGGACCGGCCAGCATCTCGCTGCTCGCCGGAGGCAATGACCCGGCGTCGATCAAGTTCGCAAACGACTTGGTTGCCGCATTTGAGAAGGCCAACCCAACCATCAAGGTGAAGGTGGACACGCGTCCGGCCGGCACCGACGGGGACAACCTGATCAAGACCCGGCTCTCGACCGGAACGATGGACGACGTTTTCCTCTACAACTCCGGATCCCTCCTGCAGGCGCTGCACCCGGACAGCCAGCTGCAGAACCTCGCGAATGAGCCGTGGGCGAAAGATGTCACGCCGCAGTTCAAAGAGTCGGTGAGCACCTCGAAGGGCATGTATGGCGCTCCGCAGGGCACCACCTTCGACGGCGGCATCATGTACAACAAGAAGGTCTACGCGAAGCTGGGTCTGAGCGTGCCGACGACGTGGTCGCAGTTCATCAGCAATAGCGAAAAGATCAAGGCGGCCGGGATCACGCCGGTGCTCGTCTCGTACGGCGACACGTGGACGAGCCAGCTGTTCGTTCTCGCCGACTTCGCGAACGTCAGCGAGCAGGTTCCGGACTGGGCCACGAAGTACACGGCGAACCAGGAGAAGTACGTGAACCCGCCGGCGCTCGATGGGTTCACGCACACCGAGGAGATCTACAAAGACGACCTCATGAACAAGGACTACGCGTCGCTCACGAACGTGAACGCGCTGAAGGAACTCGCGACGGGACAGGCTGCGCAGTACCCGATGATCACCTCGGTGATCAGCAACGTGGTCCAGTCGAACCCCTCGCAGGTGAACGACATCGGCTACTTCGCGATGCCGGCGACGAAGGGAACGTCACGCGCGACCGTGTGGGAAGCGAACGCGGCCTACATCCCGAAGTCCACGACGGGGAACAAGCTTGCGGCGGCAAAGAAGCTGATCGCGTTCTTGAACTCGCCCGCCGGCTGTGCGGTGCAGAACGAAGCAGGCACGGCGGCCGGCCCGTTCGCCATCAGTACGTGCAAGGTGCCGTCGTCCGCTCCCGCGCTCGTCAACGACGAGCTCGCATACCAGAAGGCGAACAAGACCGGCCTCGCGCTCGAGTTCATCTCGCCCATCAAGGGTCCGAACCTGGAGAAGATCCTGATTCAGGTCGGCTCTGGGATCTCCTCTGCAAAGACCGGTGCCCAGCTCTATGACCAGGACGTGAAGGCTGAGGCGCAACAGCTCGGGCTGAAGGGCTGGTAACAGCGAAGGCTCCCTCCCCTCGCCGTGAGGCGGGCGCGGGACGACGACCGTCCCGCGCCCTCTCCCGCTTGTTACCATCTCGACGCCAGTTCTTGGAGGACAATGATGTCGACCGCTACACAGGCTGCGACCGCGCAAGCGAGCAGAACCACCGTACGGGAGCGCAAACCGCGAGTTCGTCGGATCAGGTCAAGCTATCCCACCTGGTTCTTCGTGCCGGCAATCGTGCTCTACGTTGTATTCTTCGCAATTCCCACCTTTTCGTCGTTCTACTTTTCGCTGACTCGCTGGTCGCTCTTCGACGCGACCTTCATCGGGTTCGGCAACTTCACTGCGTTCTTCCAAAACCCGCAGTTGTACACGAGCTTCATCAACACGCTGATGTATGCGGTGATCACGTCCGGTGCCAAAGTCGTCCTCGGCTTCCTGATTGCTCTCCTGCTCACGTCGCCGATCATCGGTCGCGGATACCTTCGGGCCGTCGTCTTCTTTCCAGTGCTGCTTTCCACCATCGGTGTCGGCATTCTCTTCAAATCGCTCCTCGATCCCTTTCACGGCATGGTGAACGCGGTGCTCGGTTGGTTCGGTCTCCCGCAGCCGGGGTGGTTCACTGACCCGAACCTCGCGCTGTTCACAGTGGCCGGCGTCGATATCTGGAAGGGTGTCGGCATCGCCACCCTGATCTTCATGGCCGGCATCGTCGCTATTCCTCAGGAGTACTTCGAGGCTGCGAAGCTCGACGGCGGGAGTGGCTGGGACATCCTGCGGCGGATCACGATCCCGCTCTCGCGGAACGCGACCGCAACGGTGATCATCCTGTCGCTCATCGGGGGACTGCGGTCCTTCGACATCATCTGGGTCACGACGAACGGTGGTCCCGGGTTCGCGAGCGACGTTCTCGCCTCCGTGATCTACAAGGAGTACCAGGCCGGCTTCTTCGGCCTCTCCACCGCGGGCAACGTGGTCCTCTTCGTGCTCGTCACGATCATCATGGTGCCGCTCTCATGGGCGCTGAACCGGAAGCAGGTTGAACTGTGAAGCGTGAACGACGCCGCGCGTGGATCGTCGGCGTCATTGCCATCGCTGTCTCGGTTGTCGTCTTCCTTGTGCCGTTCAGCTTCGTACTCTTGCAGGCGGCGAAATCACCGGCAGAAGCCTCCAACCTCGCCTTCTCGTGGCCGTCGCACTGGCAGTTCTTCCAGAATCTCTGGGGCGCACTCACGTCGAATGAGGGTGTGATCTGGCACGCACTGATCAACAGCGCGATCTTGACGATCAGTTCGGTCATTCTCATGGTGCTGATAGCCTCCATGGCCGGTTATGTGCTTGCTCGGAAGAAGAGCAAGTGGGGCCCTGTCGTCAATTTCTTCGTGCTCGCGGGCCTGATCGTGCCCCCGGCAGTGGTTCCAACGATTTGGGTTCTGCAAGGGCTCCACATCTTCGGCACCATGGCGGGGATGGTGCTCATCGAGACCACGTTTGGACTCTCGTTCTGCATCCTGCTTTTCCGTGCGTTCGTGGGAAACATTCCTCGCGAGCTCGATGAAGCGGCGCTGATCGACGGCGCGGGACCGGTCCGCCTGTTCTGGCAGGTTGTGATCCCACTGCTTCGGCCCGTGATCGTCACTGTCGTCGTGGTGCAGGCGGTTTTTGTGTTCAATGATTTCGCAGGGCCGTTGTATTTCCTTCCGGGAAACCAGCAAGTAACGGCGCAGCTCGCTCTGTACACGTTCTCCGGCCAGAACCTCAGTTACGACAACCTCCTGTTCATGGCCATCTTCATCATCACGATCCCCCCGCTCGTCGGGTACATCTTCTTCAACCGCCAGATCGTGGGCGGTATCACTTCAGGCGCGGTCAAGGGATAACGCCACTATGACGAATTACTCCAAGGAGACAGCAATGAATTGGTCCGCTCGCATGATCGCGGCAGATGACGATTTCGACGGCGCACCGCTGCTGCGGAAGGAGTTCGCGCTCGACGGGGGCCACGGTGGTGTGGCTCGCGCCGAGTTGGCGGTCTCCGCGTACGGCATCGTCGAGCCGTGGCTCAACACCGAGCGTGTTTCCGATGACCTGCTCACGCCGGGATGGAGCAGCTACGAGTGGCGCCTCCGGTTCGCGAGCTACGACGTCACCGCGCAGATCCGGGAGCAGAACGTCCTCGGCTTGGCGCTCGGGAACGGCTGGTATCGGGGGCGGCTGGGCTGGTCGGGCAAGTCGGCGTTCTACGGAAGCGAGCTCGGCGGATTCGCGCAGCTGGTCATCACGTTCGCCGACGGACATCGTCAGACGATCGTGACGGACGAGACGTGGCAGGCGGGGCCGAGCGCGGTCCTCCAGAACGATCTGTATGACGGCGAGACGATCGATGCACGCCGGCTCGACCGATCCTGGCTTGAGCCGGGCACCGTGCCCTCAGGGTGGACAGGCGTGCACGCGCTATCGTTCGACACGGCGCTCCTCGCTCCTTACATCGGCCCGAGTGTTCGCCCGTGGGCGGAGCTGGGGCCGGAGCGCATCTTCTCGTCGCCCTCGGGCCAGACGCTCATCGACTTCGGCCAGAACCTCGTCGGATGGTTGCGTCTTCGCGTTCGTGGAGAGGCCGGCACGACCATCCAGGTCCGCCACGCCGAGGTCCTTGAGGACGGTGAACTCGGGGTGCGCCCGCTTCGCTCCGCGAAGGCGACCGACCGATTCATCCTGAGCGGCGGCGACGATGTCTTCGAGCCGACGTTCACGTTCCACGGATTCCGGTACGCGGAGGTCACCGGCTGGCCCGGGGAGATCTCCGCAGGAGACATCACCGCGGTCGCGATCGGCTCCCAGTTGGAGCGCATTGGCTCCTTCCGGACCTCGAACGAGCTGCTCAACCAATTCCACAAGAACGTCGACTGGGGTATGCGGGGCAATTTCGTCGACGTTCCGACGGACTGCCCCCAGCGCGATGAGCGGCTCGGCTGGACCGGTGACATCGCCGCGTTCTCGCCGACCGCTGCGTTCTTGTACGACGTCGACGCGTTCCTCCGAGACTGGTTGCAGAACCTGTCGCTCGAGCAGGAACACAACGACGGCATCGTGGGCTACGTCATTCCTGACGTGCTGAAGTACCTCCACAAGCCCGGCGGCTTCCCGGAAACGGACTCCACCGCGGTCTGGAGCGACGCGGCGGTCTGGGTGCCATGGTCGCTCTACCAGGCGTACGGTGACGAATCCGTGCTTGCCGCGCAGTTCGACTCGATGACCGCGCACGTCCGTCGGGTCCGTTCGAAACTCTCCGCGGACGGGGTGTGGGACACCGGATTCCAGTTCGGTGACTGGCTCGATCCTGACGCGCCTCCTGAGGACCCGGCGAAGGCGAAAGCGGACACCGGCGTTGTGGCGACGGCGTGTGCGTATCGGTCGGCGACGCTCGTCGCTGCAGCGGCGGAGGTGCTCGGCAAGTCCGCCGAACAGGCCGAGTTCGCGGAACTCGCCGACCAATTGCGCACCAGTTTCGTCACGCGGTACGTCGACCGGGATCGGATCTTCAGTGATTGCACGACGGTGTACGCGCTCGCGATCGCGTTCGGGATTCTCTCGGATGAGGATGAGCGGGTCGCCGGCGATCGTCTCGCCGAATTGGCGGCAGCCGCTGACTATCGGATCTCAACAGGGTTCGCCGGCACTCCGTTCATCACCGATGCGCTTTCAAAGACGGGCCACCTGGACGACGCCTACAAGCTGCTGCTGCAGGAGGAATGCCCGTCCTGGCTTTATCCCGTCACGATGGGCGCGACCACCGTCTGGGAGCGCTGGGATTCCATGCTCCCGGACGGCAGCATCAACCCCGGCGAGATGACGTCGTTCAACCACTACGCGCTCGGCGCTGTTGCCGACTGGATGCACCGCGTTGTCGGCGGAATCGCGCCGCTCGCCCCCGGGTATGCCAAAGCGCTGATTGCGCCGCAGCCCGGCGGGGGACTGACGGAGGTCGAAACGAGTCTGAAGACGCGTCACGGCGTGCTGCGGGTCCGGTGGGCGATCATCGACGGCGAGCTCACCGTGGAGACGGAGATTCCTGACGGGATCGAGGCGACGCTCCGTCTGCCGGGTGAGGCGGACCGGCCCCTCGAGAGCGGGACGACGACCTCACGGGCTCGAGCGGAGGTGAGCCGCTAGTCAGGCGCTGAGTCAGGCGCCGAGTCAGGCGCGCCGACTCAGGCGCGCCGCACCAGCTCCGCAAGCCGTGGCAGCTGACTCGGATCTTCGAGCGCCGAACCGACGGCGACCACGCGCGCGCCCGCGGCGAGGAACTTGGGCGCGTTGGACGCGTCCATTCCGCCGGTGGTGACGAACCGTGCCTCCGGGAATGGTCCGCGCATCGCGGTGAGCCATCCTGGCCCAAGCACGCTGGCGGGGAAGACCTTCATCCAGGTGAGTCCATCGCTCATTGCTCGCTGGACCTCCGTCGGTGTGGCGACTCCCGGCAGCGGCAGAAGACCTGCATAGGCGGTTGCGTGCACGATGTCGAGGTCGAGGCCCGGACTCACGACGAACGCCGCACCGGCATCGGCGGCTTGGCGCACCTGGGCGACGGTCACGACCGTTCCTGCCCCGACCGCGCGACCGCGAGCGTTCCCCGCCTGGACGACCGCATGGAGGGCCTCCCGGTCGGCTGGACGCTGAATCGTGACCTCCACGAGGTCGATGCCGAGATCCCACGCCGTCTGCGCCACCGCAAGGGATCGCTCCACACCGAGGCTGCGAAGGATCGCCATGAGCGGGCTGCCGTCGAACAGGGCGTCGAACCCGGCGTTGTCGATCATGAGTCACTCCTGAGGTCGGGCGCGGTCGAGGTCGGATGCGTGACGGGCGTCGGCACGTCGAGCTCGGATGCGTTCACGGGCGTGGGCACGTCGAGGTCGGATGCGTTGACGGGCTCCGGCACGTCGAGGTCGCTGATGGAACGGAGCACGAGCCCTGCGCTGACGTGGCCGGCCTGGAGGCGCTCCACGGCCAGCTGCACCGCGTCGGCCCCCGCTTGGGTCGGGTCCGACCCGCGGACCGCCGCCAGGTCATCGTCGAGCGCTGCGGTCCGGAGCATGGCAGCGAGATAGCCCGCGGCGAACGCATCCCCGGCGCCGACTGCCTCGACAACATCCGTCGGGATCGCGGGCACGAAGACGCGCCCGGCCGGGCCGAACTCGGTCGCGCCGACGTCGCCGTCCTTCACCACCACGTACCTGGGGCCGGGCAACGCGGCGCGAACGTCCGCGGCGGACTGGGATCCCCAAAGCGCGGCGGCTTCGTCGAGGCCGACGAACACGATGTCCGCCCGATTCGCGAGGGCGCGGAGGACAGGCCCGGCCGTTGTCGCGGGCCAGAGCCCGGGCCGGAAGTTCACGTCGAAGCTCAATGCCGTGGCGCTCGGTGCGACACGGTCGATGACGGCGGCAACGAGCGCTGCGCAATCGTCGGAGAGGGCTGGCGTGATCCCGGACAGGTGCACCACCCGTGCGGTTCCGAGGGGGACGCGGGCGAGGTCGTCAGGGCACAGCAGAGAGGCCGCCGATCCACGGCGGTAATACGAGACGCCATCGCCCGGATCTTTGAAGTACACGCCCGTCGGCGCCCGGTCGTCACGCCGAACCCATTGCACATCGACGCCCCGGGAGGCGATGGCCGTGAGGACGCGATCGCCGAGCGCGTCGGTGCCGAGGGCGCTCACCCACGCCGACCGAACGCCGAGCCGAGCAAGGTGGCATGCGACGTTCGACTCTGCGCCGCCCGCGTGCACCTCGAACAGGGCAGCCGAGCGAATGGGCTGACCCTCGCTCGGTACGACCATCGCCATGGTCTCGCCGATGGTCACCACATCGGGATCGGCCGCACTGCCCACACAGCAACCCTGCCCCATCGTCGCGTCCACTGCCAGGTGTTGCAGCCGCGGGCGTCCGGCGCGTGCCCGGGCGTCGGGCGCGACGAAGCCCCCGTCCGTTATCACTTTCGCGCGAACTCGAATGGTGTGGGAGCGACCGCCGCGTACCACGGCAGGCATCGGAATCCGTCTCGCGAAGGAGGAACGCATGTTTGAACGATTCGACGCACCGGAGCAGGTCTTCACCTACCGGCTCGGGTCGGCACTGCACATGGAGCAAGGGTCGCTGAAGATGCTCAACGAACTCAGCGCTGCGGCGGGAGACTCGGGGGTGAAAGAGCTGCTGACGCAACACATTCACGAGACCGAGCACCAGGTCGAGAACCTCAGCCGGGTATTTGATCTCATGAACATCGACGCTGAGGACAATCCGTCGCCGACGACGAAGGGGTTGGAGTCGGAAGGTGAGTCACTTGTCCGGAAGGCGGAGCCACCGGTCATCGACGACGTCGTACTCGCGGCGGCGCTCGGCGCGGAGCACTACGAGCAGGCCGCGTACGAGTCGCTGATCATCACGGCGAACGCGCTCGGCCGCGATGACGTCGCTGCCCTGCTCGACGAGAATCTGAGCCAGGAGCGGCACGCTGCGGAGGCGCTGCGTCAGAAGGCGCGCGAGCTCGCCACGCGATAGGCGGGGGCGACGGGCCTGACTCGCATCAGTCGCGGGGGCGGGAGTCGGCGGCGACGATCGTCTCCGCGGCGCTCCGCGCCTCCGCGGCCCATGCCACAGTCGGCTCCGTGTGCGCACCGACCATCGCGCCGTCGTGGAGCATCGCCAGCCGGATCGACACCGCGGAGGGGTCTCCCGCTACATGGCGAGAAGCGCTCGCCTTCCGGCGCGAGCTCCCTTAGGCTGCGACGAGGAACGGGGGACCAATGGGCGTCATCGGAACGCGGCATCGAGCGAGTCGTCTGCGGGAAACGGCCGCACGTTTGGGCGGCACGGGTGCACTCGTGATGGTCGGTGTGCTGGCGCTGTCGGGCTGCACTGCGCCAGCCGCGTCCCAGACCGCGGGGGCCAACGGGAGATCCGACCACGCCGAAGCGGCGGCTGCAACGGCATCTCCGTCGCCGTCGGGGGCTGCGCTGTCCGACTCGACGACCGGAAGCGTCGATCCGGTCGCGAGAGCAGCAGCGAACGCGTGGATCACGAGTGCCGTTCTTCCGCCGAACGCCGTGCGCTCAACGGAGCAGGCCGATACGCCCGACGACGCTCCGCCGCCTCCGATCTGCACACATATGGCCCATGCCAAGGCGTACTGGTCGCTCCCGACCATGAGCCCCGACGCGGCCATCGCCTGGCTGAAGACGCACCCGAGTCCCGGACTGATGGTGACCTTCTCGAGCGACCAGGGTGGGTTCGGCACCGTCGCAGACCAGGACGAGCAGAGTGCGACGAGCACAGTCAATTCGCTCCTGTTCACGGTGGTGCGAGTGGGATCTGGGACGGGCATCCGAGCAGACGCGTACCGTCTCGGCACGGACTCGGTGTGTCCGTCGAATCCGGGCGGCGCGGCCTTCGGGTACGGAGGCTGAGCGCGGGCACGTACGTCACCTTCGATCCGCTTCGGGTGAACACGTGACGGAGTTTCGCCGGTGCGCCCTGCACGGTTCCGGTGCAATGCCCGGTGCCGCTCGCTCTCCGTCCAGCGGTTCAGCTTTCATCAAGCGAACCCTGCACGAAGGAGCTCGCCGTGAACCCCTCGCATCTCGACCCGACGTCCGGTCGGCTTGAGGCCGCCGCCGTTGCCACCGCCGGGGCCGAAGCTGCCACCGCCGAAGCCGCGGAGGCCGATGAGGCTGCCGTACCACGCTTGACCTCGAACGGCTTCGGCCGCAGGTCGCTCTTCGCCGCCGCGATGGTGGGTGCTCCAGCGATCGCACTCTCGGTCGCAACCCCCGCTGCGGCGGCTTCGGCAGGCGCCGCACTCTCGGTCGCGTTCGGAAACAGCACGCCCCGAGCGCCCGGTTCGAGTCTCGCCGATGGGGTGGCGACGGTGCGATCAGTCGCCGGCCACCCCGTGCCGAACGAGACGGTCACCCTGTCCGTCACCGGACCCGCGTACTTCGGCAGCCCCGGGACGACCACGTTCGTCACCGTCACGAACGCCGCGGGTGAGGCGTTCGCGACCGGCCTCACCGCGGGGGATGTCAGCGGAACGGTCGTCCTGACCGCCACCATTACCGGAGTTGCTGCGCAGACCGCGGAGATCGCCGTTGCAGTACCCACCGGTTCAATCGCCTTCGCGCAACCGAACTACCCTGCGGCCGTTGGCGCAACGTTCGCCATTGCCGGAAGGGTTGCACAGACCGGAGGCCCAGCGGTCGAGTCCGTTGCCCTGAGTTACTCCGGCGGCCTGAGCGGGCCCGCCAGGGCGACGGTTTCAAGCGGAGGGGCCTTCACGGTGACCGGAGTCGTCGCGCCGAGTTCTGCCGCGATCACCGGTACCATCACCGCGACGCAGGTGGGTTTGACGTCGGGCAGCACCCAGGTCCTGACGGTCGGCGGGTACATCTCGTTCGATCAGAGCGCATACCGCGCGTATCTGAACGATCCGCCGTTCAGCGGTTCGCGGGGACGGTTACCACGTTTGCGGCATTCCCGCTTCCCGCGTCGTTGACGTTGACGTACCCATCGGGTGTGACTCCTGGCCCAGCGTCGGTCGCCGTTTCGGCGGATGGGCATTTCGTCATCCCCGACTTTCCCGCGACCGAGGTCGGAGGGCCGGGCGGCGGCCGCGCACTGGTCGCGTCGGCTCCCGGGCTCAACGACGGATCGACGCAGCTGTTCACCCAGCCCTCGAACAATCCGGCGGACCTCGCGGGCCCCACGTGGGGTTCGGGCACGTTCGCGATCGAGCCCGATGCTTCCGGCACGGTCAGCGGATTCAACAACCGACCGAACGCCACGATCATCATCCCCGGGAACAGCTACCCCCTGACCTACACCGGCGGATACACGGGGCCCTCGACGGTCACGCTGGCAGCAGACGGAACCTGGTCGGTGACCGTCACCGCGCCTCCGGAAATAGGGTCGGGAACCATCACGATCGCTGATCCAGCAGGAGCGCAGTACAAGTATTCGACGGTGCTCATCTCGTATTAGTCGCTCAGTGCTCAGTGCTCAGTGCTCAGTGCTCGGTGCTCGGTGCTCGGTGCTCGGTGCTCGGTACTCGGTGCTCGGTGCTCGGTGCTCAGCGCTCTCGGTGCACGGAGGCCGTGGCCGCCTTCCGGCGTCGGCCGAGAGGGCGCGCACGAGCGGTCAGGAGAGAGCAGCACCCGCTGCGCCGATGGCCAGCGCGATGAGATAGCCCGCGGCCAATCCAGCCCCCGGCCCGATCACCCAGCCGCGCAGAATTCCGAGCAGGCTTTTGCGGTGCACGGCGTTCCGCCCCCGGGCAAGACCGGCGCCGGCCATGGCGCCCACCAGTGCCTGATTCATAGAGGTGAAGTACCCGAACGAGACCGCAACGAGGACCACCGCGGCCTGAACGAGTTGCGCGGCGGTCGCCATCGAGCGATCGACGGCCACGATGTCGAACGCGACTCTTCGAAGGAGTGGCCTGCCCCACGTCAATACGCCGACCGCGAGTCCGAGGCCTCCGACGCCGCCTGCGACGAGCGGCGTCAGCGTCCCCGTGCCGACGAGGGAGCCGGTCGCATTGGCAACGTCGTTCGCCCCCATCGCGAACGACGCGACAGCGCCGACCGTGGTCAGTGCGATGCCGAGGCCGAGCCCCGCACTGGCAGGGAGGCGCGGTGCCGGTCCGGTGGTGCGCCTCCCATATCGGTCAAGCAGGCGTGTAAATGCGAATCCGAGGAGCGCAGCGAGCGGCGGCGCGACGACCCAGATGATCGCGAGCGTGCCGATCGTCGCCCACTCCACTCGTGCGTGCGCGGCGAGGGCGACGCCGGCAACCGTGAATACCAGGATTTGAATGGTCGACGTTGGCACTTTCGCGACGTTGAACACCGTCGTCAGCGCAAACGCGACACCCACGATGATGATTTGCCCCACGACGGTGAGGTGGTCGTGCACCAGTCCGTGGCCGACGGTGTGGGCAACGCCGTGGCTCGCGAGCAGCGCTCCGATGAAGGTCAGGGGCGCCATGATGAGGAGCGCCTGCCGAGCGGAGACCGCCCGGAGTGCGTGCGGCATGCCCATGCATGCGCCGGTGTAATGCGCGCCCATGCTCACCGCGAATCCGATGGCGACGGCGACGAGGAGCAGGCTCGCAAGGTCGGCATGCATCGCTGGGTATCTTGACGGGTCTGCTGTATGACAGTCAACATTGAGCCAATGTCTATTGAGCAAACGGGAGTTTTGGAGCGCGCGGCGCGCTTTGCTGCGCTGGGGGACCCGACGCGACTGGCGATCGTCGACCTCCTCGCCCTGCGCGATCTGGCGCCGGGGGAGTTGCAGACGAGACTCCGGATCCCATCGAACTTGCTCGGCCATCATTTGCGCGTGCTCGAGCGTGCGAACGTCGTCGCGCGGTCGCCCTCCGAAGGTGACCATCGGCGCACCTACCTGCGGCTGCTTCCCGGCGCGCGCGGATTCGCGGTCGCCGGGGTCGCATTGGAGGCCACGGGCTTGGTCCGGCAGAGATCGCTTGGCTTGGTCCGGCAGAGATCGCTGCGGGAATCGAAACGCATCGTATTTGTGTGCTCGGGGAACGCTGCGCGCTCGCCAATCGCCGCCGCGATCTGGAACGCGTCCGATGCCGTCCCAGTGCCAGCCGTGTCGGCGGGAACGCACCCAGCTCCCGGACCTGCACCATTCGCGGTTGCGGCGGCGGCGCGACATGGGCTCGATATCCACGCGCATGAGCCCGTTCAGTTGTCGAACCTCCGGCGACCGCAGGACACTGTCGTTGTGTTGTGCGATCGGGCCTATGAGGAGTTAGCCGATCCGTCCGTCCTGCATTGGTCGACCGCGAATCCCGCGACGACCGGGGATGAGGCCGCGTATGAACGGGCGTTCTCGGCGATCGACGAGCGTGTCGCCGCGCTCGTGTCGATCGTCGACAGGTCCATTACGGAGTGAACGGTGCTTTTTCTACTGGTTGTGAACGCGCTGGTTGCGGGATACAACTTCGGCACCATTTGGGCGCACGAAGCTGACATCTTCCGCACGTGGCGGCTCGTCGGCGACTCGTTCCATGCGGTGCAGGCGGCACACTGGCGGAGGCTCCCCTATTGGGTGTTCGCGCCGGTGGGCATCGGGCTTGTCCTTGCGATCGTGATGCTCTGGGTGCACCCTGCGCACTCGCCAGCTTGGGCGATGTGGGGCTCGCTCCTCGCGCAGGTCGTGTCCGGGATCTTCACGGGCATGTTCTGGGGGCCGTGGCAGGCGAAGCTCTCGACCGATCCCGAGGGGGCTCGGAGCGTGTATCTCTCGCGCATTCTGCGCACGCATTGGGTGCGGACGGGGTTGTACACCGCGAATGCGCTGATCGTGTTCGCCTGGCTGTACGTCGTCGCGCGGGGGTGATTCCGGCGCTGGGGCGCTCCGGTGGCTCAGGCATGCGGTCGGGCGCCGAGTCTGTTCGGGCTGGGCTGGGCTGGGCTGGGCTGGGCTCGGCTTGGCTTGGCTGGCTGGGCTCGGGCTCAGCTCCGCCAGAGTCCAGTCGTGTCCGCCTTCTCCGCGATCTGCGTCTCGATAATCCTCGTGAGCAGGTCGTAGTCGATGGGGTCGCTCCACCCGATGCGGAAGAGCCGTTGCGTCGTGGTGTATCCCGCAGCCTCGATGTCCGCGCGCATCCGGTCCATGAGTTCCGGCTCGGGACCGATCGCGATGTTCTTCGCGAACACGGAGAAACCGATGATGTACGTGCCGTGATGCAGGAACATCGGCTGATTCCACTTGACCGCGAGCTCGAGTTCAGGCCAGGTGCTCGCGACCCAGTCGATGAGCCCTTCGACCTTTGCCCGCTGCTCGGGCACGGTCATGCCGGCGAGGAACTCGTCGACGGTGGTGTAACGCGCCATGCGCAGATGGTAGCGCGGGTGGCGGGAGCCGGAGCCGGAGTGGAGCCCGGAGTCGGAGCCGGAGTGGAGCCCGGAGGGGACACGCGCCATGAGCATTCCGCCGGAGTGAGGTTCTTGCCGCCGACGCGCCGTGCGCGTTCCGCCGGGTTGAGGTTTGCGCTCGCGACACGCCGCCTGCATTCCACCGGGGATCAGGTACTTGCTCGCGACACGCTTCGGAGGTCGGAAACCTGAGTTCCCGGCGTAACTGAGCCGCGTGTCGCGGCGCAACGGAGCCGCGCGTCGCGGCGCCACCCTGCCGACCGTCCCGCCCCAACCGGTAGCGCCAGCGCACGACCGCACCCAGCGCCTCCCGCGTACCGTGGCGGCGTGACCGACGACAAGCACACCTCGCCATCGCATCACTCGTCATCGAACGGGGGCCACCAGCATCGGCCGCCGCATCTGCAGCGGGGCGGCTGGCTGCCCGCGCAGGATGAGCTCGAGGCGTGGCTCGACGGCCACCGCTCCCGCGCCCACGAGCGCGAGGATCGATCGCTTCGCCCCTCGGTCCAGGCACTCGCCGGTCTCATTGCGACGGACCCCGTGGTTCGCATGCAGTTCACGCTCATGCTCGAGCAGGAGCCCCGCACCCGGAACTACGCGGGCCAGCACATCAGCTCGGTTGACGAACTGCTCCTCCTCATCGACGAGGTCACGCGAACTGCCCCCGCCTTCGCGGAACACGGCATGGTTTCGACACCGTTCGCTGCTGTGCTTGATCGGACCATGGGCACTCCCGCCGGAGAGGCGGCGTATCGCAACCCTCGCGTGAACGAGGCATTGCACGGGATCCTCGCCGAGTGGGAGGAGTTCCTGAACTCCGAAGACTCCCTCGGCACCCTGCACGATGGACCGGGCGGCTGGATGTCGGAGGCAGCGCGCACCGTGGTCGGCATCGACCAGTTCCAGCACGATCCGGAGGCGCGTCACTGGGGATTCACCTCGTGGAACGATTTCTTCACGCGGCGGCTCCGCGAGGGTGCTCGCCCAGTGGCGAGCCCGGACGACGATTCGGTGATCGTCAGCTCATGCGAGGCGACTCCGTACCAAATCAGTCGTGACGTGCAGCGGCGTGACGCGTTTTGGGTGAAGTCGCAGCCCTATTCGCTCGAGGACCTTCTGGCGAATGACCCGGCGGTCGACGAGCTCGTTGGCGGTGTCGTGTACCAGGCGTTCCTCAGCGCGACGAATTACCACCGCTGGCATGCGCCGGTATCGGGCACGATCCGCCGTGCATGGGTGCAGCCCGGCACGTACTTTTCCGAAGCAGACTCGGAGGGCGCGGACGCCGCGAACCCGCCGGACTCGCAGGGCTATCTGGCGCATGTGGCGGCGCGCGCGATCATCCTCATTGACGCGGACGACGAGCACATCGGGCTGGTCGCGGTGGTCCCGGTCGGCATGATCGACGTCTCGTCGTGCGTCATCGGAGACGGCATCGCCGAGGGCGCGCACGTCTCGAAGGGTGACGAGCTCGGATACTTCCAGTTCGGAGGCTCGACCGAGTGCATCATCTTCCAACCCGGCGCGATCGCGGAGTTCGCGGTCGACGCGATCCCGCAGAGCGCCGGTCGGCAGCCTCAGGTGGTGCCGGTGCGGAGCGCGCTCGCGAGGGCGCACCGCGACTGAGGGCGGAAGGGTGCGTGTGGGCACCACGACTGAGGCCTGAAGGGTGCGTGTGGGCACCGCGACTGAGGCCTGAAGGGTCGACGCGCCGCTCGTGTTTCGCCGCTGGTCAGGTTTCTGCACGCAACACGCTCGGCCTGCGCGTCGGCGCGCCGCTCGCGTCCCGCGGGTGGTCAGGTTTCTGCGTGCAACACGCGCGGGAAGTCACGTTTCTGACCTCGGGCGGAAACTGAGCCGCGTGTCGCGGCGGCAATTCGCTGGGGCCGCGTATCGCGGCGAGAACGGGCTCGGCGAGCGCGCAATTAGCGCCCGTCGCCCTGTCGCAACCGGTACACCGCCGCCTGAGTTCGGCGCTCGACGTGCAGTTTGCTGAGCACGACGGAGACGTTGTTCTTCACGGTCTTCTCCGCGATGTGCAGCCGCTCGCCGATTTGCCGATTGGTGAGCCCATCGACAATCAGGTCGAGGATCTGCCGCTCCCGAGGAGTCAATTGGTCGGGATCGTTCCACACGCTCCGGCCAGAACCGGGTTCGTTCGCGGGCCTCGCCTGGTGTGAGGTGCTCGACGCGTGCTCGTTCGGCTCTGTTCCGGTGTGTTCCTGCCGGGTCGATGAGCGCCGGTCCGTGTCGGCGGTGTTCAATCCGCCCGCGCCCGCGCCCGTGCCCGAAGCGCTCGAAGTACCCGAACTACCCGGGGCTGCGCGGCCCGTGCCCGCACCGCCCCGGCCCGTGCCCGTGCCCGAGCCGCTCGAAGCACCCGGACTACCCGGGGCAGCGCGGCCCGTGCCCACACCGCCCCGGCCCGCACCCCCACCGCCCAAACCGCCCGCGCCCACCTCGGCCACGAGCGACGCTCGTACCCGCTGCAGGAGGTCCGGCGAGAACAGGGTGGCACCGGTCGCGGCCTTCCGGATCGCCTCGACGAGTGTGTTGCCGCGGATGTCCTTCAGCACGTATCCGCTCGCACCGGCGAGCACCGCGGAGCGCGTCGCCTCGTCGTCGTCATATGCGGTCAGCATGAGACACGGCATGTCCGGGTGCTCCGATCGGACCGTTCGGCACAGGTCGATGCCGCTCCCGTCGGGGAGCCGGACATCGAGCACCGCGATGTCGGGTTGGGTCGCCGCGATCCGCGGCACGGCTCTCGCGATGCTCTCGGCCTCTCCGACGACCTCGAGATCGGGCTGAGCATCGATCACCCGGGCGACGCCCTGCCGGACGAGCTCATGGTCCTCGACAAGAAACACACGCAGCGTCATACCGACCTCTCCTCCGCACCGAGACGCTCCGACGCGCCTTCCGCCGCGGCCCGCCCAGCCGGCGTCGCGCCTTCCGCCGCGGCCCGCCCAGCCGGCGTCGAGACCTCCTCCGCACCGAGACGCTCCGACGCGCCTTCCGCCGCGCCCCGCCCAGCCGGCGTCGCGCCCGCCGCCGCGGCAGCCCCAGCCGGCGTCGAGACCTCCTCCGCCACCCCATCGCCACCCAGCGGCACCCGCCAGACCATCGATGTCCCGCCGTTCGGTCTGCTCTCCAGGGAGTAGTCGCCGCCTCTGGCGACGGCGCGAGCGGCGAGGTTCGCGGTGCCGCTCGCTCGAGTGGCTCCGCGAACGCCGCGGCCGTCGTCGTCCACCCGGACGTGGAGCGAGCCGTCCTGGATGGCGACTCGAACCTCCACGGCGGATGCGTCGGCGTGCCGGGCGACGTTCGTCAGTGACTCGCGAACGACGGCGACCACGTCGTCGCCGAGTTCCTCCGGCACGAGCACGTCGACCGCGCCGGCGAATGCGACGGTCGGCGTCGACCGCAGGGTCGCGCCCGCTTCGGACACGACCTCGAGCACACGGTGCCGCAACGTGGCCTGCGAGGTTCGCGGGCGCGTGAGCGTGAACACCGCGGTGCGGATCTCCGCGATCGCCGCGTCGATGCCGTCGATCTGGTCGTTGAGTTCGCGCCGGAACCGCTCCGGGATCGCCGGTTCGATGCTCTGCAGCGTGAGTCCGACCGCGAACAGCCGCTGAATGACGTGATCGTGGAGATCCCGAGCGATGCGTCCGCGGTCCTCAATGCGTTGCAGCTCCTGACGGTCGCTCCGGCCACGCGCGAGCTCGATGGCGACACTCGCCTGCGCCGCGAAGTCCGCGGCCAACTGCATCTCGAACGCGCTGAACCGCTGACGGTCGTGCTCGCGGGCCAGGAGCAGCGTGCCGAGCGTGATTCCGGACACGGCGAACGGCACCGCGACCGCCCACCGGAGCCCCTCGGGCCAGATCCCGTCGTCGCGGAGGCTTCCGCTGGTCACGTCGCCGCTTGCCAATGATCGGTCGATGAACCGGGAGGCGCGTGCCTCGATTGCGCTCGGAAGGTCACCTGCTCCAAATCCCCGGACGCTCGTCAGACGGAGCATCTCGGCGTCGTCGCGGCTGACGATGCACCCGAAGTCGGCGCCGACGACCGGCAGCACATTGTCGACGATGACGGCGAGCCCGTCCACCACGCCGTCGGTGGAAAGGAGCGCCGTCGTGACCTCCGTGAGCGCGTTCGACCATGCTTCGCGTCGCCGCGCTTCCTCGAGCACGCGCGCATGGTCGATGGCACCGCCCGCGGCCGCGGCGAGGGAGACGACGAGCTCCTCGTCTTCTTCCGAGAACGTGCCGCCGTCGTCGCGCGTGAGGTACAGATTGCCGAACAGCTCGTCGCGGACCCGGATCGGAACGCCGAGGAACGCGTCCATCGGCGGATGGTTGGGCGGGAACCCGGACGAGCGGGCATCGCCGCCGATGTGCTCGAGCCGGAGCGGACGCTGCGACGCCCCGATCGCTCCGAGCAGTCCGCGGCCACGAGGGAGGTCGCCGATTGCCTCCGCCTGATCCGTGGTCAGCCCGACGTGGATGAACTGTTCGAGGGTGCCGTCTGGGGCGAGCACGCCGAGCGCGCCGTAGCGGGCGCCGACGAGTTCCAGCGCTGCCTCGACGATGCGCCGAAGCACGGTCGGCAAATCGATCTCTTCGACGACGACCCGGCTCGCGTGCAGCAGGCTCCGAAGCCGCCCCTGTGTTGCAAGGACGGCGTCAGCGCGTTCCACCAGTTCCTGAATCGTGCGCTCGAGCGCGGTCCGCGGCTCGTTCGGAAATTGAATCGGCGCTTCCTCGTCCGACACGCGACGCTCCCTCCGTCGAGCACAGCCTAGGGCCGTCGTCCGTGGCGAGCAGCAGCACGGTGTCAGTGGGCCGACGGTCCGCAGCCCGGTGCGACACGAGCACCACCGCGCGATCAGCGAGCACAGCGCGGAGCGTTGCCATGACGGCAGCCGCGGTGTCGGCATCGAGATGCGCGGTGGGTTCGTCGAGCAGCACGATCGGGGCGTCGCTCAGCAGGGTGCGGGCGATGGCGACGCGGGCGCGTTCACCGCCGGACAGGGACGCGCCTCCCGCTCCGACACGGAGGCTCAACCCGTCTTTCGCACGTCGGATGAGCTCCCCGAGTCCCACCTGTTCGAGCACCGCAGCGATGGTCGCGTCGGACGCGCCGGGGCGGGCGAGGAGTAGGTTCGCGCGGATCGTGGAGTCGAAGATGTGCGCCTCCTGCGGGAGCCATGCGACGGCGCGGCTGATCGCGTCGCGTCGGAGCGAGGTCGCGTCATCGGCCCCGAGGCGGTAGGTGCCCGCGCTCGGCGCCAGCGCCCCGAGGAGCACGGTGAGCAGGGTGGTCTTTCCGGAGCCGGACGGGCCGTCGAGGACGAGCCACGCACCTGTCTCGATCGCCGCGCTGACACCGCGCACGGCAGGCTCGAGCTCGGGGGACCAGCGCGCGTCGACGTCATCGAGCGCGAAGCCGGTGATCGGCGCGGACGCCAGCGCAGGACCGCCGACCCGCGCCGGACGAAGGACCGGCCGCAGCCGTGTCCAGGCCGTCGCGAGCGCCGGCGCACGCTGCACGCCATCGAGTGCGGTGAGCGCCGGTTCGATGAGCGCCAGCGGAATGAGTGCCATCACTCCGACAATCGGAACCGCTGTGCCGGCCGCCGCACCAACGGCGACGAGGAGCACCGCGGTCGCCGAGCAGGCGAGGACGGCAATGGCACCGCCGACTCCACGGGCGAATGCGCTCCGCCGTGCAGCGGTGCGTGTTGCGGCGTCGATCGCGTGCAGCCGGTCGAGCACCGTGCGCCCGGCGGCGTTGCCGCGCAGGTCGTCGGCTGCCGCGACCGTCTCGGCGAACAGGCGTGCGCTGCGGCTGCGGAGCGCGACTGCGCCAGCCCCGGCTGCCCGGTCGACGGTCAGCGCGAGCACGGGAGCGACGATGAACGCTGCGACGATCCCCGCCAACAGAATCGGCAGCGCGAACGGCGCGACGACCGCTGCGGCGACGACTGCCGCGAGCGCCGCGCATGCGCCGACGACCGGTGGGACCAGCACGCGGGGGATGAGATCCCGGACCTGATCGACGCCCACGATGAGCAGGTCCAGCGCGGTCGCGCCGGTGCTCAACCGTCGGCTCGCTGCGCCGTGGGCGGCGAGCCCGGTCCAGAGCCGGTCACGGAGGATCGTGACCGCGCGGAGCACCGCGTCGTGCGTCACGAGTCGTTCCGCGTAGCGGAGCACCGCACGTGCAATGCCGAAGAACCGCACGCCGACGATCGCAACGAGCAGGTACATGATGTCCGGCCGCTCGCTCGCGCGGACGATCAGCCACCCGGATACGGCCGTGAGCGCGCCGCCCGCGATGACCGCGCCGACACCGAGCAGGCCTCCGCCGGCGAACCGCGCGGCGACCGGCCGCAGCACCCCGGCGAGCCCGGTGAGCCCGGTGAGTCCCGTGAGCCCCGCCAGCCCGGGGCGCCCGGCGAGGTTCGGACGGTCCGGCTCGGCGATTGTCTGACCGTTCGACCCGGCGAGTGTCGGGCGGTCGGGCCCCGCGAGCGGTCCCGCGGCAGCGTCGAAGCGCTCGCCGGAGAGTGCCGGGGCCGCGTCGTCGCTCGCGTCACTGACCGCCGGCCGCAGCGAGATGGTGGGAGGCGCCTCCAGACCGAGCAAGTCGGCTCGCCCGCCCGCACCACCCGCGCCGCCCGACCCGACCGAGACGACCGCGTCGGCGAGCGCGAGCGTCGACGGCTCGTGCGTGGCGAGCACCACCGTGACACGGCCGCGCAGCTCGCTGATGCACGACTCGATGAGCGTCCGATCGTCTGCGCCGAGGTGCGCCGTCGGCTCGTCGAGCAGTACCAGCGTGGCACCGGCGTCGACGCGGGCGAGGACGCGCGCGAGCGCGAGGCGCCGCAGCTCGCCGAGGCTGAGCTGGCGCGGATCATCGTCACCGTGCTGTTCGAGGCGGACGCGCTGCAGGAGCGCGGCGACCGCCTCGTCCGAGAGCGTCGGGTTGTACAGCCCGACCTCCGCAGCGACCGTTTCCGCCATGACGACGGGATGCTGCGGCAGGTACGCGGTTCCGCCAGCGGGCACGCGAACGGTGCCGGTGACCACCGCGTCGGCGTCGAGCAGCCCGGCGAATGCGCGGAGGATCGTGCTCTTCCCGCTGCCGCTCGGTCCGACGAGCGCGGTCACGCCGAGCGGCACCGGCGTCAGGTCGACGCCGTCGACGACGGTGGGTCGGCCAGCGTGGCTGACAATGAGCCCGTCGAGCGCGGCCGGCCCGGTCGTCACGGGTACCGTGTGCATGGGTGCGCGCAATACGTCTTGGGCGCGCTGGTAGGCGGCGAGCCCGTCCTCGCCGGCGTGGAATGCGGCGCCGACGTCGCGGAGCGCTCCGTAGCATTCGGGTGCCAGCAGGAGTGCGGTGAGACCGGCCCAGAGGGGCATCTCGCCGCCGAGAAGCCGCAGACCCACCGCGACCGCGACGACGGCGACGGAGATCGTCGCGACGAGTTCGAGCACGAGCGATGACAGGAACACGACCCGAAGCGTCGCCATCGTTCGCTTCCGGTGCTCGTCGGCGATGCGGTGCAGCGCGTCGGATTCTTCCTCGAAGCGTCCGAGGCCGACGAGCACCGGCAGCCCTCGGGCGAGTTCGACGAGGTGCGCGCTGAGTCGCTGGAGGCTCGCCGCCGCGGCATCCACGCGGTCTCGCGTGTGGAGGCCGACCAGCGCCATGAACACAGGGATCAGCGGGACCGTCACCGCGATGACCGCCGCGCTCACCCAGTCGGCGAGCAGGATCCGCGCGCCGATGACCACGGGGAGCACCGCGGCGGTGACGAGTGCCGGCAGCACCGTCGTGCAGTAGGTGTCGAGCCCCTCCAGGCGTGCGGCGCCGAGCAAGAGCGTGTCGTCGGTCGTCGCCGGTCCGAGCGCACGATCTGCGAGCGCGCGCCGGAGCTGCGCGACGAGATCCGCCCCAGCCCGAGCGCCCACGACCGATCCGGCCCACGTCGCCGCCGCGCGCAGCACCGCTCCGGCGAGCCCGGCGATCACCGCGGCCCGCGGATCTCCGTGTGTGGCGACCGCCGCGATCCCCCGGGCGATCCCTTCCGCCACGAGCACGATGCCGACTGCGCGGATCGCAGCGATCAGACCGAGCGTCACGACGGTCTGTCTGGAGGCGGCGGCCAACGGGCCACGCCGGTTCCGTTGCGTCCCCGTGGAACGCGGCCCCGCGCCTCCAGAGCGTGCGGTGGGAGGTGACCCCATACCCCCGGAGCGTTCCGAGCGCGACCGCTGCAGCGTCACGGGCGCGCTGCCCGCGTCAGCACCGCGGGGAGACCCGGGATGTCGCGTTCGCTGATGCGCCTCCGGAACACCCAGTACGACCAGGCCTGATAGAGCAGGACCAGCGGGAGGCCGATGAGGGTGACGACGGTCATGACGCCCAGCGTGTAGGAGCCACTCGCGGCGTTGGAGACGGTCAGGTCCCAGGCGCTGTTCACGGTCGACGGCAGAACCACCGGGTAGACCGCGGCGAAGATCGAGCCCGCGCCGGCGCCGATGAACGTGGCGATCCCGGCGAAGGCGCGTCCTTCTCGTCCGGCCCGTGCGGCGAGCCAGCCGAGCACCACGGCGATCACCGCGACGACGACGAGCGACCAGCTCCCCATGTTGCCGCTTCGGAGTTGCACCGCGAGCACCCAGATCACGATGGGAAGCAACGCGATCGGGGTCGCGCGGACAACGAACCGGATGCTCTTCGTGCGGACCGGCCCGTCGGTCTTCAGTCCGAGGAACGCCGCCGCATGCACCAGGCAGAAACCGACGACGGCGAGGCCTCCGAGCACCGCCCATCCGTTCAGCCAGCCGAAGGCGCCGCCGACGCTGTCGCCGTTGCGGTCCAACGGGAGGCCCGTGGTGGTCAGCGCGAGCGCCGCTCCGATCCCGAACGCGACGATGGTCGAGCCGATGCCGATCGCGAGGTCCCAGGCGCGCGTCCACCGCTCGTGGTGCACCTTGCCCCGGTATTCGATCGCGACTGCGCGGGCGATCAGGCCGAGGAGGACCAGAGTCAGCGGCACGTATAGCGCCGAGAACAGCGACGCGTACCAGAAGGGGAAGGCTGCGAACGTGGCGGCGCCGGCGGTGATGAGCCAGACTTCGTTGCCGTCCCAGACCGGGCCGATGGTGTTCAGCATGACGCGGCGTTCACCCTCGCCGCGAGCACTGAACAGCATGTGCATGCCGACGCCGAGGTCGAACCCTTCGAGCAGCAGGTAGCCGAGCCAGAGCACGGCGATGGCGATGAACCAGACGGTGGGCAGCATGTCGGTGGTCCTTCTGGGATCAGTAGGCGAACGAGGTCAGTGGGCGAACGAGGTCAGTAGGCGAACGAGAGGACGTCGTCGGAGGCCGGCTCCGCTGCGTCCGGCGCGAGCTCGGGCATCGCGGACACGACTCCGCCGCGGATGAATCGGACGAGGAGCACCACCTCGACGACGAGCAGCACGGCGTAGATGCTGCCGAGGCTGATGATCGAGAAGAGCAGCTCACCGCTGGACACGCCCGGCGAGACGGCCGCCGCGGTGAACATGAACACCCCGTCGATGCCGCCCGGCGTGGGGTTGGGGGCGACGACGAACGGCTGGCGGCCCATCTCGGTGAACACCCATCCGGCGGCGTTCGCACCGAATGGCGCGAGGATGCCGAACAGGGCCAGACGGCTCAGCCACTTCGATGCCGGGACCGTGCCCTTACGGGTCAGCCACAGGGCGACGGCCGCTGCGAGCGCTGCGAGCGCGCCGAACCCGATCATGATCCGGAAGCCCCAATAGGTGACCTGCATGTCGGGGACGTAGTCGATCTTCTGCCCCGAGTGCACGCCGTAGATCGAGCCGGTCGGCAGAGTGGTGCCGTACTTCGCTTCGTACGTCGGCAGCAGGTCCTTCACGCCCGTGACGACGGTGTGCGTGTCGCCGTGGGCGAGGAACGACAGCAGGCCCGGGATCTCGATGACGGCCTTGACGCCGGTGCAGTTCGTCGATCCGACGTCGCCGATCGACAGGACCGAGAATCCGGTGCCGGTCTCGCACGCTGCTTCGGCGGCCGCCATCTTCATCGGCTGCTGCTGGAACATGAGCTTGCCCTGCGTGTCGCCCGTGATCGCGACGCCGGCGAATCCGACGATCGCGATGACCGCGCCGACGCGGAGCGCCTTCAGCCACACCTGGTGGTCCAGGGCGTCGCGGGTTGCATCCGACGCGGACTCGCCGACGATCACACGGCCGCGGTCGTCCACCGTGTCGATGCCATCGCGGCGTCGGCGCCACAGCTGGTACCAGGCGATCCCAAGCAGGAATCCGCCCGCGACGGCGAACGATCCGGTAATCGTGTGCGAGTACGCGGCGAGTGCGGTGTTGTTCGTCAGCACCGCCCAGATGTCGACCAGTCGTGGGCGCCCGTTCACCAGGGTGACGCCGACCGGGTGCTGCATCCACGAGTTCGCCACGATGATGAAGAACGCCGAGATGATCGACCCGGCGACGGCGATGCAGAGCGTTGCCAGGTGAATGCGCTTCGGGAGGCGGTTCCAACCGAATATCCACAGCCCCAGGAACGTAGATTCAAAGAAGAAGGCGAGGAGGCCCTCCATGGCGAGCGGAGCGCCGAAGACATCGCCGACGAAGCGGGAGTATTCGCTCCACGCCATGCCGAACTGGAACTCCTGCACCAGGCCGGTCGCGACGCCCATGATGAAGTTGACCAGGTAGAGCTTTCCCCAGAACTTCGTCAAACGCAGCCAGTGGCCGTTCCCGGTGCGGACCCACCTCCACTGCATGAACGCCACCACGGGACCGAGCCCGAGGGTCAGCGGAACCATCAAGAAGTGGTAAACGGTCGTGATGCCGAACTGCCATCGGGCGATCTCAACGGGATCCATGCAGACTCCTTCTCGCGGTGCGCTTCAACCCTGTCGTGGGGCTCCGGGCGGCGGAGAGGGCCGAAAGTCCCGGTTCGGGAGAGAGGGGACGCGCCCCGCGCGTTCCGCGTTGTGTCAGGACGCGCCGCGCGCGTTCCGCGTGGTGTCAGGTTTCTGCGGTCAACACGCTGCTGCGGTGAGGTTCCTGTGGTGCGGGCGAAACTGAGCCGCGTGTCCGCGGCGGCCCTGGCCTGAGAGCGTGGCGCCGAGTTCGAGCGGGGAGAGGGGACGCGCCGCGCGCGTTCCGCGTGACGTCAGGTTTTCGCGGTCAACACGGTGTTGTCGCGAGGTTCCTGTGGTGCGGGCGAAACTGAGCCGCGTGTCCGCGGCGGCCCTGGCCTGAGAGCGTGGCGCCGAGCTCGAGCGGGGGAGTGACGCGCCGCGCGCGTTCCGCGTGGTGTCAGGTTTTCGCGGTCAACACGGTGTTGTGGTGAGGTTTCTGCGGTGCGGGCGAAACTGAGCCGCGTGTCCGCGGCGCCCCGGCCCAGCTGGGAGCAGCCCCGCACCCTTGAGCCCGGTGAGTGAGGAGCTCCGGCACCCGCCCCCTGGTGCCCTGCCCGATACTCCGCTACGGTTGGGCATTAAGCGCATTTGCGTGAACTCTGCTGCACCGGTTGAAGGACCGATCCCGACGGAACGTTGTCCACTCCTGGTGTGTCGCTGTTCTGCCGGAACCTTCGGCATCGCGATCTCTTCGACGTGTGTCGTCACCACGTAGCGGACCAGACCGCGCGGTCTCCGCGCAGATGGAAAAACACCCGCGTCGTATTCGCGACCGCGGTGTGAGCGAGCATGTGCTCGCGACCCGGTGTAACCACCGGAAACCTCCTCGACATTCGGTCGGGGTGAATACAGTGAAAGAGATAGACACGCATGGCCACTGGCATCGTGAAATGGTTCAACAACGAAAAGGGCTTCGGATTCATCGCTCCCGATGACGGCTCCCAGGACGTCTTCGCGCACTTCTCGAGCATCGTCGCCACCGGCGGCTACCGCTCCCTCGAGGAGAACGACCGCGTCGAGTACACCGTCGGCGAGGGCCGCAAGGGCCCGCAGGCGGAGAACATCAGCGTCGTTCGCTGAGTCCGCTCGCACGAGAGTGCTTCACGGCCGTCCCGCTTCTGCGGGGCGGCCGTTTCTCGTTGGTCCGGACTCAGCTCGGCCGAGTGATGAGCGGCTTGTATTCATCGCGGGGTGGGACGGCATTGGGGGGCTGGACGGGGATCACGCGCCCGCATGGGACTACGGGACCCGACGGGCTCTACGGACACCGCTATCGCCCGGCCGAACGGCGCTACAGAATCCCGGCGTGGGCGAATTCGATCAGGCGCCACACGAAGATGACGGCGCTCGCGAGCCCGAGGACGAGGCCCCAGATGGACCACCCCATGCCCGAGCCTTTGCCGCCGCCGAGACCATTCGCGGTGGCGATGCCGATGGAGCCGAACACGACTGCGAGCACACTCGGGATCGCGACAAAGTCGACGATGAACGCCAGCAGCCCGAACACGCAGCCGAGATAGCCGTACATATTGCGTCGCCGGGTCTCGCGATACTGCTCGGCCTTCCAGCGCTTGTGCGCACGCCGATCAAACGGAGGCGCGGTCTGATTCCACGGCGGTGCGACAGCGCTGCTTGGGGGCGGCGGATACCCGCCGTTCACCGGTCCTCCAGTTGAGACCCATTGGTGGTCGGCCTGCGATGCCCAGAGCGGAGCGGCCGCCGGTGTCGGACTCGGCGCGACCGCGCCATGCAGGTCGTTTGTCCAAGTGGTTCCGTTCCACCATCGCTGCTGCGCCGGATTCTGCGGGTCGGGATACCAGCCGGCGCCCGGAACTGAGGAGCCGGTCGAGTCGCTCATGGCAGCACGGTAGCGGCAGCTGGACCGGAGCGATACCGAAGGATCCTCACCCAATTGTGGGGGTACCGGGCGCAGGATCCCTCCCGTACCGCGGGAGCCTGCGGTTGTGCGCTGCGCAATGTGTACTGCCTCTGCGCCGATGTCGGATCAGCGCTCTAACCTTCGATCAAAGGGGGCACATCATGGGGAACAGAGCATCGGAAGAGCCGCTCGAGTCGCATCGCAGCAGGCTGATCGCATTCTTGTCAGTCGTTCTCGCGGGCGGAGTCGGCGCCGTCATCGCGACGCTCACATTGCAGCTCACGCAGTAACGACGACGCCAGAGCGCGCGGAAGTTCGGCGCGCGTGTCGCGAAGTGCGGCGCACCAAGCAGCGCACCAGCGCGCCACCGCGGCCGCACAGCGCACCCCGGCCCCTACGGCCAGGTCAGCGCGACGGCGAGCGCGTTGAACAGGACGTGCGCGACCAGGGCGGTGCCGAGCCTCCCGGTGCGGGCGACGACGGCCGCGACGAGCGCGCCGAGCAGGAACGTGGACACGAACTCGACGGTGTCGCCGAGCGCGGTGCTCTGCGCGACGAACACGTGCATGATTCCGAACACCACGGCGGAGATGAGCACGGATGCGATGACGCCCCCGCGCCCCTCACCCGCGGCGGACGCGCGTCGCAGCAACCACTGCAGCAGCAGTCCGCGGAAGAACAGCTCCTCGATCACGGGTGTGATCAGGCAGGTCCCGACGACGAGCAGCACCAGCTCCCCGACGGGAGGGCCGCCGTCGACGCTCGCTTGGCCTCCGAATCCGGTGGTTCCGAAGAACCCGAGCGACAGGAATGCGTCCACCGCGCGGCAGATGAACGCGATTGCTATGCCCCAAAATATGTCGGTAGCGGAGAACCGGATCCACAGTGTTCGCATGAACCATCCCGGCCCGGGCAGCCGCAACCAATAGGTGCCGATTCCGATCGCAACGCCGAGTGGCACCCATACCGCGAGGTCGGTGACGAGCATCCGGAGGGTCGGCGAACCGGCCAGCGCGATTCCGGCGCCGAATGCCGATGTGAACCCGATCGCGGCGGCGAGCCGATCGAGCAGCACGGCGGCCAGGAGCCCCACCACGATCGCCGTGGCGACCCGCGAGAGTGCGCGCCCGCCCGGCTCAGACGAGGGAGGCTCAGCAGTCGTCATGCGCCCACGCTACGGGAGCCACGACGCGGCCGCGGCACCGCTCACCCACCGAGCGACCGGTGCGCAATCCGACCCGAACGTTCATCTCGCGACCCGAGCGCCGCTCATCCCTATGGCACAATGTGAAAACCGTCGGCCGGGCGGAACGGTGAATTGGGACGATTCGCGGTACGGGCGGCAGGCACGACGGTTTTCAAACGGGGAAGGCGGCCGCGTGGAACTCCGCGACTACATCAGGGTGCTGCGCAAGAGTTGGGTGCTCATCCTGGTCTTCGCGCTGGTTGGGGTGGCGGCTGCGGCTGGCTATTCGATCATCAAGAAGCCCGTTTATTCAGCGTCCGCGCAAGTGTTCGTGTCGACGGAGACGAGCGGCAGCGCCGCCGACCTGGCGCAGGGCAACACGTTCACCGAGCAGCGGGTGCTCACGTACTCGAATCTCGTGACGACGCCGATCGTGCTGCTGCCGGTGATCTCACGTCTGCGCCTCAATACGACCGCGCAGGATCTCGCGAAGCTCGTGTCGGCGACGGCGCCGACGAACACGACGCTCATCACGATCACCGTGAACGACAAGAACCCGGTCGACGCGGCGAACATCGCGAACGCGACCTCGCAGAGCCTCACGAACGTGGTGCAGAGCATCGAGGCGACGGACGCGAACGGCCGCAGCACCGTCAAGCTCACCCGCGTGCAAGAGGCGCAGGTGCCGAGCGTGCCGACCAGCCCGAAGGTGCCTCTGAATGTGGTGTTGGGCCTCCTGGTCGGGCTGGCGCTCGGCGTCGGTATCGCGGTGCTGCGGGAGACGCTCGACAACCGGGTCCGCACCGAGGACGACGTCGAACGGATCAGTGACGCGCCGATCATCGGCGGCATCGCGTATGACAGCAAGGCGTCGCAGCGGCCACTCATCGTGCAGGCCGATCCGCGGAGCCCCCGTGCAGAGTCGTTCCGCACGCTGCGCACGAACCTGCAGTTCCTTGACCTGGAGGCGACCGGTCGCGCCCGCACCTTCGTGATGACGAGCTCGGTGGAGTCAGAGGGCAAGAGCACGACGGTCGCGAACCTCGCGATCGCGCTCGACAGCGCCGGCTACCGGGTGATGCTGATCGACGCGGACCTGCGCCGCCCGAAGGTCGCCAAGTACATGGACATCGAGGGCGCTGCCGGCCTTACAGACGTGCTCATCGGCCGCGCCCAGCTCGAGGATGTCGCGCAGCCATGGGGTCGCGGCGCCCTGCGGGTGCTGCCGGCCGGGCCGGTGCCGCCGAACCCGTCGGAGCTGCTCGGCTCCCGCACGATGCAGCAGCTCATCGAGCGGCTCGAGCGCGAGTTCGACTTCGTGCTGTTCGACTGCCCGCCGCTGCTCCCGGTGACGGACGCGGCCATCCTGTCGAAGAAGGCGTCCGGCGCGATCCTCGTGGTCGCCTCCGGTTCGACGCACAAGAGCCAGCTCGCCGGCGCGGTGAGCACGCTTGAGAACGTCGGCGCGAACGTGGCCGGGTTCGTGCTCACGATGATGCCGACGAAGGGCCCGGGCGCATACGGGTACGGCCGGTACGGCTACGCCTACGGGTATGGGCTGTCGGACGACGACGAGACCCCGAAGGCTCCGCGGAAGAAGCTGGCGGGCACCGGACCACTGCGGCGGGCCGAGCGGTGAGCGTGGGGTCGGGGACGACCCGAACGTCTACGATCCTGTTTGTCTGCTCCGGCAACATCTGCCGCTCCCCGCTCGCTGCCCTCCTGCTGGAGGCGAAACTCGGCCCCCACGCGTCGGCGTTCGACATCCGCTCCCGCGGCACGATCGCGGCCGATGGCGTGCCGATGGACGACGATGCGGCAGCGCAAGCGCGACGGCTCGGTCTCGACCCGTCCGAGCACCGCTCCGCCCCGCTCACCACTGAGGATGTGCGGCAGGCGGACCTGATCCTGACCGCTGAACGCTCGCATCGTTCGGCAGTGGTGCGGTTGGATCCGCGGGCGGCGGGTCGGACGTTCACGATCCTCCAGTTCGCGCGGATCCTGCAGGGCCTGGAGCCCGCAGACCTGCAGGTCGACGACACGATCGCGCTCGCCGCGACCGTCGGCCGCCTGCGGGGCGTTGTAGCGCCGCCGGAGGAGCCCGAGGACGACGACGTCGTGGACCCGTATCGGCGGTCGGAGGACGTGCACCGCGCCGTCGCGGACACCCTCAACGAGGCGCTGTCGGTGATCGCGGCGATCCTGCGGAATGTTGCGGAGTTGGGGGCGCAGCGCACATGACGCCGCGTCGGGGGACTCGGCGGCGTCGCGCCGTCATGACGCGACGAGCGCTGGTGATCGTCGCGGTCGTCATCGTGATCCTGATCATCATCGACCTGGTACTCGTGGTGCTCGCGCTGCAGAAGACGGCGCCGCAGCCCGCGACGACGCCAGGGCCGATCCCGACCTTCACGAGCCCCGCATCGCCCGTGCCGTCGCCGAGCGGAACGGTCACACCCGGTGCGGGTGCAGGTGCTGGCGCTGCGGCGGCCTCGCCGTCGAGTACGGCGTCGACCGCGACCGCCGTGACCGGTGTCGCGGGGGACCGCATGCTGTCCGCGGTGTCCGCGACGGAGGCGTGGCGCGCAACCGCCGGTGCCTGCGACGGTGCCGCCCCACTGCTCGAGCACTCCACCGACGGCGGTGTCACCTGGAATGCCGTGCAACTGCCGGCCTCCGTGCAGGCGATCGCAGGGCTGCGGGCGTCCACCGCGCACGTCGCGATCCTCGGCGCCACCGGTACGGCCTGCACCGCGCAAGACTTCGTCTCCACGAACGCCGGAGGCACGTGGTCACCGAGCAGCGACCCCTCCGTTGCCGGGGCGGGCCTGCTCAGTGGTTCCGTGCATCTGACGTCGGGGTCGACTGTTGCGGCGCCGTGCAGCGGGGCCTTCGCCGTGTTCGAGGGGAACACCACCACCACCGTGCTCTGCCCTGACGTGCTCGTGTGGCGGAGCGGCACCGGTGCCTGGGTGCACGTGCCCGTGACCGGGTTGGCGGCGCTGACGGTGAACGGCTCGTCGTACACGATCGCCCGGCAGGGCGTCGCGGGGTGTTCGGGGATCGCGGTCGACTCGATGGTCGCCTACGGTGTCACGCCGGCGTCCACGCTGAAGCAGCTCGGCTGCGCCTCCAAGCTCACCTCAAACGGAGGCGGCCCGGTCGCGATCGCGCAGACCGGTTCGGATGTCTGGCTCTGGGGCGGTTCCAGCGTCGCCCGCTCACTGACGGGAGGCGCGTCATGGTAACTGCGTCCGTCACCTCACCGAACCGTACCGCATCGACCGCGAGCTGGAGCCGCGCCTACGCGCGGCGGTTGCTCGTCACCGACCTGCTCGTGATCCTCTGGGTCGTGTTCGGGGTGCAGATCGCATGGCTCGGGCTCGACTCGAACGTGACGACCAACCAAAACGACCTGCGCGTCGGTTACACCGCCGTGTCCGTGGTGGTGACGCTCGTGTGGCTTGCCGGCTTGGCGTACTACGACACGCGCGGCGATCGGGTGATCGGCGTGGGCAGCACCGAGTACCGCTTAGTCGCCGATTCGAGTGCTCGCGTGTTCGGGCTCCTTGCGATCGCCGCGTACCTGCTGCACGTGCAGCTCGCTCGCGGATACGTGCTCATCGCGTTTCCGCTCGGCATCGTCGTGCTGATCCTGTCGCGGTGGATGTGGCGGCAGTGGCTGATCATCCAGCGGAAACATGGCGACTACTCCTCGCAGGTGCTGCTGGTTGGGTCAACGGCGAGCGTCCGGCACATCGCGAAGCAGCTGGCGCGCCAGCCTGAGGCCGGCTACCACGTGCTCGGGGCTGTCGTGTCGAATGGCGCAGTGGGACTGCTCAGTGGAACCGAGGTGCGTTCGTTCGGCGGTCTGAACGACGTGCAGGCTGCGCTGGCAACGACTGGTGCGGACACCGTGGTGATTACGAGCGCCGACGACTTGCCCCCGGAACGCGTGCGTGAGCTCAGCTGGAGCCTGGAGCCGGGGAACCAGCACCTCGTTGTCGCCCCGAGCCTGACCGATATCGGTGGTCCTCGGATCCACACGAGACCAGTGCAGGGTCTGCCGCTGATCCACGTGGAGACGCCGACGTATGCCGGGCGCAAGCTCTACTTGAAGCGTGCGCTTGACCTGGTTGTGACGTCGGTGCTCATCGTGCTGCTGTCGCCGGTGTTCCTCGCCCTCGCGATCCTGATCAAGGTCGGGTCGCCCGGCCCGGTGTTCTTTGTTCAGGAGCGCGTGGGCTGGAACGGCAAGCCGTTTCACATGATCAAGTTCAGGTCCATGGTCGTCGATGCAGAAGCGCGGTTGCGGGACATCAGTAACCTTGATCGCAGCGAAGGCAACGCGGTGCTCTTCAAGATGAAGAACGACCCGCGCGTGACGCCAGTCGGCTCGTTTATGAGACGCTTCAGCCTCGACGAACTGCCGCAGCTCTTCAATGTGTTGGCCGGCGCGATGTCGCTGGTAGGCCCTCGCCCACCGCTCCAGCGCGAGGTTGATCTCTACGATCCGCATGTTCACCGACGATTTTTGGTCAAGCCGGGCATCACAGGGCTTTGGCAAGTAGGAGGTCGGTCGGACCTTTCCTGGGAGGATTCCGTGCGCCTCGACCTTTACTACGTAGAGAACTGGTCGGTCACTGCCGACCTCGTAATCCTGTGGCGAACCATACGTGCCGTAGTCGAGAAGCGTGGTGCATATTGAGGAGCCGAGCTCGCGAGCGCGGAAATGCTCTGCTCGATCAGTCGAATTCAGATGTGCAAACGTGAGATTTGAGAGCGAATGATGCTTGCTGCGGTGATTGCGCGAGTCTACCGGCGACTCCACTGGTATGCGTGCCTATGGCGCGGGAAGGTCATGCAACTCGCAATCAGGACCGCGGGAGGTCAGTGCGGTCGGCGAATAGCTGTTGAACGGGGTGTCCACCTTCGGCAGTGGCCGTCCAGCTCGTGGGATATAGGTGATGGCGTTTACTTCGGGGTCGGCGTGATCATAGACGCGGACAGAACCGCGCGTCTCAATATCGGCGCTAACTCGAAAGTAATGCACTACAGCGTCATCGGAAGTGTGGAGAACGTCTCGATCGGTGAAAGTGTACAAATCGCTGAACACTGCACCATTCGCGATCAGAACCACGACACATCTACCGGTTCGATGGTGACGAATCGGCCCGTTTCCGCCCCCCTTCATGTAGGGTCCGGTACCTGGATCGGTCGTGGCTCCGCGATACTTAAGGGAACCAAAATCGGCAGAGGCGCCGTTGTCGGTGCGAACTCTGTGGTGAACTCCGTAATCGACGATTATGCGATTGTCGTAGGCGCTCCGGCACGGCAAATTGGGAGTCGAGACCGAGGTGCATCGTAAGATGGCAACAGCATTCGCGCCGAAAGACCGAGCGGCACCATCTTCCTCCCGGGCGGGCCTTGTTCTTTTCGTCACGCAGATCACCGCCGCGATGATGAATCTGCCTATATCCGTTATCCTCGCTCGCGTTTTAGGTCCTTCGGACCTTGGGCATTATCAGTTCATCTACCGCGCCTCACTGATTGCGGTTAGTCTCGGGTGCTACGGGTATCCTCATGCCCTTGCCTGGGCATCGGCGCGATCGGCTTCTCCAGCCGCCGATGCATTGATCTGGCGCGCCACCCTGCGCACCGCCCTGCTCGCAGGCGTCGCGATGGGCCTCATTAGCCTGATCGTCAGCGTGCTATTCAAATATCACCCCGGTGGGATGCTGGCCTGGCTAATAATTGCGCTGTTCCCAATGTTTAATCTGCTCGGCGCAAACATCGTGAACTTTGAACGGGGGAAGCTTCATGTTAGGGAAGTTTCGATTATCAGATTGGCGCAGACGGCAATTTGGTTATTGGTGACCGTCGCATTCCTCATCTCGGGCACACTTAGTCTACTGGCTGCGGTGATAGCACTGGTCTTCAGTCAGGCGGTCGGAGCAATCCTGGGACTGTCGGTTGGATTCAGGCACAAGTACGCTCTTACGCCAATATTAGAGCGCACTCCTCGCGCGATCACTGACTTCGCAAGCAAGGCATTTTTGGGCATTGCAGTCAGAGATCTCAACGTTTACCTGGATCAAATGGTAATTGCGCTCTTCTTACCACCAGCAGAATTGGGCGTCTACGCGGTGAGTGTGTCCTTGACTGCGACAATCGGCTTGCTCAGTTCGCCGATCACGAATACTGTTCAACCCTTGTTGCAGCGCGCGCCAGTCAGCGCAAGGCCGTCTGCGGTCGCGGCAGCACTCGCCGCGGCACTTTTAGTTCTTTCGGCGCCGGCGCTCCTGCTCGCAGTTTTAGCCCCGGTTTATGTTCCATGGGTCTACGGTGCCGCGTACTCTCAATCCATAGAACTCATCCAGGTGCTCGCGATCGCGTCCCTGATAGACGGATTGAACGCCTGCTCCCATGGGATTTTGTTAGGACTGGGGCGCCCCTCGAAAAGCAGCGTGAGCGCCGTTGTTGGTTTGGTATGCACAGCGCTGATGCTGGCGGCGCTGGTTCCTACCGTCGGTGTTATGGGCGCGGCTGTCACGAGTGTTGTGGCCTACGCGGTGGTGTTGATGTTCATGCTCAAGTCAATCGCGCGCGAGGTAGATTTGTCTACAATAGCTCTCGTGCTGAGAACAGCTCGATCTATGCCTTACGTAGCCATCCGTGGCATTCGTGGTGTTCGTTCGCGGACATTCAACCGAAGGGGAGGCGTGCCTGCTCGTGGCTGAAGGACTTTTTTCAGACTGGCGGTGTAACAGAGGGCGTCGCTCGGCTCAGCTCGTGCTCCTGATGTTTCGATTCGCGAACCGGGCCCGAGTCAGAATGCCTCGCCCGATCTCGATGATTGTTGGGATCGCATACCGTCTTTGTTCTCGCCTGCTACTTGGATGCGAGATCCCAGCTTCAACGCAGATCGGTTCGGGACTTCAAATTCATCACGGTTTCGGGATAGTTGTGAACTCGAGGAGTAAAATCGGGTCGAACGTTGAATTGCGGCAGTGCACGACAATTGGCTCTCGTTATTCGAATACCGACTGTCCGACTATTGAAGACGGCGTGTCGGTTGGAGCTAACGTAGTGATCATCGGTGCGATACGCGTAGGGGCCGGAAGTCAGATAGGGGCAGGCGCAGTTGTGCTGAGTGATATTCCGCCTGGTTCCACGGCAGCTGGCAATCCCGCGCGGGCTCTTCAGTGAGGAACGCCCCATTGGTGCGCGTAGAACAACTGGCACCTCATCCGAGGCTTATCGCCACTCTTGCATTTTGTCTCGCAGCCCTAATATGCTCTATTGTTGCTGATTCGCCCGACGCATCGAGCGCTCTGCTAGTCGCGATGCCCCTTCTTGCGTACATCATCGTGTCGCAAGCTAGAGGTCAGCAATTGGTCGCGCCATCGCCCGGCATGTATTTCGCTGTTGCTTACTTCGTGTTCTTCGGCAGCGGACTGCTGTCGTATTGGCTTGACGGTCGGCATACCCAGGCCTTCATTCTGGCTGAGGTAAAGAATCAGGATGTCCTGTCGGTGCTCGGAAGCTCCTCCGTCATCGTCACCGCAATGGTAATTGCGGAGAGATTAGCAGCATCAGCTGTGAAGAGCCAAGACCGAAGTGGCCAGGAATATCCCGCGGCTCGCGTGCTGGCGCAATGTCTTGTCGTCATTTGTCTTGGGAGCGCGGTGGATGTCGTCTCGACTTTGGGTGGATTCCATCACGCGGCGGCTGTCTTTGCGAGTCATAATAGAAATGCGGCTAGTTTGCTTGCGGGCTCAATTGGGTCGTCGCTGTGGAGCATCTTTTCTCTGCCTGCCTCATCAGCGCTGACATTTTTAATTGTGGCACATGGCCGCAAGCGGTCCGGTCTTACTATGATGACGTTGATCGCAGAGCTTGCATTAATTCAAGGCATTTCCGTCGCAGTGTTCGGTAGTCGTTTGCTTCTGGTATCGACGATCGCCTCCGCGGGCTTCCAGTATGTGTGGATTAAAAGACGCGCACCCCGGGTTGTTGTCTACGCCATTGCTGCGATAGCACTCGGTGCTCTCAGTGCGCTTATTCTCTCAGCACGCGCTGCATCGCAGAATCAGCTTGAACGGGGGAATATATTCGACTGGTTCGGATATTCGATTTTCGACGTCTCGCTAGCACTTCACTCTATCTCGGCTCGAGTGGGGCCCGCCTTCGCGTCGCCCTCGCGAGCTGCTGCGGCACTGTCGACCCTGATTCCACATGCGGGCTCGGGGGGAATTAACATTCAGTCCAATAGACTCGATGTGATCAGTGCGCAAGCGATCGGAAATGCAGCCCAGGCTGCATCGTCTGGGCTGCCGCCATCCCTGCCTACTTCGCTTGAGTTGGCTTTTGGCTTAGGCGGAGCGATAATCTGTGCGATCGTTGTAGGGCTCATATCCGGGCGTCTACATTCGGGTCTTCTATCAAGCGAGTCCGGTCTCGCTGGTATTCTGATTGGCTTTTGGGGCTCGTTTGTATTCAATGGATTCAAGAGTGGTGATCTTCCACTAGACGGAGGGAGTGCCTTACGTACATGCTTTTATTTAGTATTGCTTTATTGGATGTGCAAACTAATTGTGCGCGGTAAGCGACCATGACGAGTATGCGTTGTGTATACATTACTCACGAATATCCCACGTCGACTCAGACTTTTGTGGAGGCCGAGCTTATGGAGTTGCGAAAGCAGGGGGCGAATGTTCTCTGGTTTCCAATTCACGGAACTAAGGCAGCGGGCCGGTCCTCCGAGGGGTTTGGGCCCCGCCGATGGATACCGTTCTCTGCTCGATTCCGAGTCGTATTCAGAGCGCTCCGATCCTTTGGGCGGATTCTGAGAATTATCGCTTTACCTCCACGCAATCTACGCCATTATGCCACTCAGATCTTCGCGCTCGGGAAGGCATTGCAGCTGGCGCAGAATGTTGAAGGCAGGGGGTGGGGGGCAATTCAGCTGCATGCGCATTTCCTCGGTCGAACCCTGGACGTTCTAGCGTTTTCGAAGGTTCTGTTGCCTGAGTCTCGGTCGTCGGCCACGGCCCATGCGGCCGATGCGAGTCACCCGGAGTCCCCTCAAAGGTTGAAGACTCTGGTGAGCGACTTAGACAGGATATTTGCGGCAAGTCAACATGTGTCCCGGCAACTGGAGGCCTCTACGGGACGACCCGCCGACCTGGTCGTGCACTGCGGAGTGCGCCCTCAGCCGCACTCAAGTTTCCGCGGGCGCGCCGCAGTCCCAAGAATTGTGTCCGTGGGAAGGCTTGTTGAAAAGAAAGGATTTACTGATTGCCTGACTGCCGCTCGTGAACTTGTAGATCGTGGCCTGAGTTTCGAATGGACTATCGTCGGCGGCGGTCCCCTGGAGTTTTCCTTGATACGGAAGATCGCCGAGTTAAACCTCGAGCCGTTTGTAAGCCTTGTCGGTCCCGCTTCGCACGCTTCGGTCATGTCCCTGCTCGAGAGTAGTTGCGATATTTTCGTCCTAGCTTCCCGGCGCGCGGAGGACGGGGACACTGACGGGATACCCGTCGTGTTGATGGAAGCTGCGAGCTTTGGAGTGCCCGTCGTGTCAACGCATATTGGAGGTATCCCGGAACTGTTGATCCCCGGTAGCGGCTTGCTCGTAACACCTGGGGAAACAAGTTCTCTCGCTGACGCTATCGGCAGTCTGCTGAGTAGCCCCAACTATGCTGTTGAGCTTGGTGCGCGGGGCAGAAGAGTGGTGGAAGGCTCTTTCAATATTGAGGTGGAGGTTTCGAAGCTGAGGAAGGCAATTTTTGAGCCGTGATTTTTGACTCGAGTCGGTCACTAGGTATGCCTGTATAGTCAGCTAAGCCCTGAAGCAATGATTCGAGTGTTCTCGAGTTTTCTACGATGAGTCTCATTTGATTTAACTTGAGCTCAACCATAGTTCGGTACCAAAAACCTTGAATCATATGGTAAGCAAAGCCACTAGGTCCGTCGAGAAAGCCGAGTCTCGGCCCGATTCGCCATAAGAATAGGAGCACCGGCCCGCTCCCGAGCGGCATTGAGTTGTATACGCGATTCTTGAGCCACCGTTTCATCCTGGTCATCACCCCGTCGAGCGAATCGAATTGAACGTCCCGCGATGTAGGGAACAGGCGATCCATTGCTTCGAGCGAGGCATATCTTAGGTGCTTGGTAATAAGTTCATCTAATGAGGAAATGTTTCTGTCTTCGAATCGGCCGCGAACCCTGGCTGATCTTCCCGAGTTCAGAACGATGTGCTCGTCCATCCACCGGTCCTCAGCCTTGGCGCTGCCAGCGCGCCATACGCGAAGTAGCCAGAGCGGATATCTACCCCCGAATTTAACCCAATGACCGAGGAAGATATGACGGCGATTGAACGCGAAACCGGATATCTCCTGGGGAGCCATCGCAATCGCCGAATGTAGGCGCTCTAAAGTTTCTGGATAAAGGACCTCGTCGGCGTCGAGGCGCAGGACCCAAGGGCTGCTGATAGGGACGTTCTCTAAAACCCAATTGAGCTGGCGAGCATGAGAAACGAATTCATGGGTAATCACCGTTGCCCCTTCAGCCGCCGCGATTTCGAGGGTTCGATCGGTCGAGTTCGAGTCGACGACTAGGATCTCCACGGGGCCCGGGTAGGACTCGAGGCATCGAATTGCACGCGATATGTGTCGTTCCTCGTTCCGGGTTAAGATGACCGCGGTCAACTCGGCCGGTTGCACCGTCACGCTGTCTGCTCTATTGCGTCGATTAGGAGGCGCACCGAGCGCTCCCATGAGTAATTAGCTCGCGCAAGATCGTAGGCGGCTATGGACATTCTTGTGTAACTCGTAAGCGGCAGATCCATCAGGGTGCGTATCGCTTCTGCTAAATGCGTCGGGGTGCGCGCAATGACGAGCCCGGCATTTGCGCGTCGAACTGCATCCGCATGACTTACTCCCTCAGTTATGACCACTGGAGTGCCTAAAGCGAGTGACTCGGCAACCGCAATTCCGAAATTTTCATCCCGACTTGGCAGGACGAACATTGACGAGCGGGCGAGTAATTCATCGCGTTCGTCCGGTGTCACATATTCCAGCACGCGTAAATGACCCGAACCCTGGAGAGCATCTATGTCATCCCCGTAGCGCTTCCGGAAACCACTGTCATCGGGTCCCGCGATTACGAAAGTCGATGTTTCTCGCTCTGCGGCGACCTGCTTTATAGCCTCTAGGAAAATCTCCGGCCCCTTCTTTTCGGCAAGCCGACCGATGAAACTAGCGGTGATTTCCTTGCTGGCGTCAGACAATTTCGAGGGCAATGAGACGCCGAGAGGAATCACCTTCACGCTGCCGTACGATTTCGCCTGTTGCGCCTCTTGTTCGCTCGTGCAAAAAATGAACTTAGCATGTTTCAGCGCTTTTCTTCCAAGAGAAGCGAGATAGAGCCGTTTGCGGACAAGGTGGCGATTCATGTCTGAGCGATTAAGGCTCCCATGAGGCCTCAGGGCGTACGGGACTCCGGCCATTCTGCAGGCTTTAGAAACGGCCGTCGTGTGGGAGAGAAAGAGCGAGTTGATGAGTACGAAATCAAAATTTTTGGCGTTGGCCTTGATCCAGGAATTATATGCTCGGGAGTACTGCAGTCGAAAGGAGGTGAGTGGAAATCGTATGAAACGCACACCGTGCTCGACGGCCTCGGATCTTCGGCGCAGTTTGCCGTCGTCATGAGCAGTGACGGTCACCCTGTGTCCGTTGCGCGCAAGTTCGATGGCCATGGCACGGGCCGCAGTGGAAGGTCCGCCCTTCTCGGGATCGATGCTGGCCATCGCGATGAGGATGTGACTGCTTGGACGCATCCTGTTCTCCAGTCGAGAGGTAGATCGGGTTGTCATCAGAAATCTGGGCCTGGCTGTTCGCAAGAAATCTGGGCCCGGCTGTTCGCAGCGGCTCCGAGCTCTTCCGTTCGTCCGCGCGAAGCTCCAATCGCGAGCCCGCCTCGGCAGTCTAGATGCTTGCCGGGCAACTTGTGGCAAGTGGGTGTCGAGGTGCTCCGGCGTCGGCTGTTAAGGTCTCTACGTGGGGAAGCGAAGCTCAGTTCTATTGATAGCGATGAATTATGCCCCGGAGGTTTCGGGTATCGGTCCCTACGCGGCCGGGTTGGCGGAGGGGCTCGCGGGCCGCGGTGCATTAGTGCGCGTACTGACAACCTTTGCTCACTATCCCCAATGGAAGTTTTCGAGCGGCAGACCGCGCTCCAAAGAGGTCTCGAATGCCGGCAATGTGCGCGTGGTCCGGCTGCGTCATTGTTTGCCGAAGACGCCAATCGGGATATCTCGAGTGTTTTCAGAGTTGTCTTTCGGGGTGCGCGCGATTCTCGCGTCGTGGGACGGAGTGTCGGTAATCGTAACTATATCGCCGGCCTTGTTCTCGTCGTTTCCGGTGACCCTTCGGGCTCTGTTAATGCGAAAGCCCTTGGTAGTCTGGGCTCAAGATCTATACTCACCCGGACTTCGCGAGACGAGGAAGGGTGGCCGGATCAGTCGTTGGATCACGTTCCAGTCTGAGAAATTCGTGCTGAGAAAGGCGACGCGGGTGGTTGTAATCCACGAACGGTTCGGTCAACTTGTAAATACCGAATTCGGCGTGGATTTGGCACGAATTGAAATAATTCGCAATTGGTCGCACACGCCGTTGTCGACAGCTGCTGATCGCGCCAATATTAGACGGACGTTTGGCTGGAGCGAGAACGACGTGGTTGCACTCCATTCGGGCAATATGGGGGTAAAGCAGGGACTCGAAAACGTTGTGAAGGCGGCCGCCATAGCCGATTCTATAGGAAGTCGAGTGCGGTTCGTTCTTATAGGTGATGGGAGTCAGCGGAAGCGATTAGCCGATTCTGCGATTGGCATAGGCTCCATCGAGATCCTTGATCCTCTTCCGGAGGGAGCGTACGCCGCCGCCTTAGCCGCGGCCGATGTTCTCCTCGTGAATGAGGCGCCGGGCGTGGCTGAGATGGCTGTCCCCAGCAAGCTCACTGCCTACTTCGGGACGGGTCGTCCCGTAGTTGCCGCCAGCAATGAGGCGAGCATTACTTCTCAGGAGATCCGGGCGGCTGGTGCCGGGATCGTGGTTTCGCCTCACGATCCTCGCGCCCTACTCGCCGCTATTGAGCGTCTAGCCGACACCCCTGAAGTAATGAAGAGTTACGGGACGTCAGGGTTAGCGTTCCGGCAATCAATGCTTACGGAACAATTGGCGATTGACAGGTTCGCGAATCTCCTTAAACTCGTCACTTCGGGTATCTCAAGGCAAGGCGGTGGAACATGGCAAGACGCGCGTTTATAACGGGAATTACCGGGCAGGACGGATCCTACCTCGCGGAATTTCTTCTCGGGAAAGGATATGAGGTACATGGCCTGATCCGCAGAGCATCTACATTCAACACCTCAAGAATAAATCATCTATACGTCGATCCACACGATGAAGCCGCGCAACTGTTTCTGCATTATGGGGATTTAGGGGATGGGGCTCGGCTCGTCAGCTTACTTGGTGAGTTGCGGCCCGATGAAGTGTATAATCTTGCCGCACAGTCACACGTACGCGTGTCATTCGATGAGCCGGAGCATACAGGAGATGTAACGGGTGTTGGTTCGATGCGCATGCTTGAGGCGGTTCGCATGTCCGGTATACATACTCGCTTTTATCAGGCCTCGTCATCGGAAATGTTTGGCGCGTCGCCGCCCCCTCAAAATGAGCAAACGTCCTTTTGGCCTCGGTCTCCTTACGGTGCCGCCAAGGTATATAGCTACTGGGTGACGCGCAACTATCGTGAGGCATACGGGATGTTTGCAGTGAATGGCATTCTGTTCAACCATGAGTCGCCACGTCGAGGCGAGACTTTCGTTACACGTAAAATCACTCGTGCGGTTTCGGCAATTAAGGCTGGGGTTCAAGACCACGTGTACCTCGGGAACCTCGATTCGGTTCGCGACTGGGGATACGCCGCCGAATATGTGGAAGGTATGTGGCGCATGCTTCAAGCGGACGAGCCCGACGACTACGTGCTCGCCACTGGCGGCAGTTTCACGGTTCGCGACTTTCTCACGGCAGCGTTCGCGCATGCAGGCCTGGACTGGGAGAAGCACGTGCGATTCGACGAACGCTACTTGCGTCCGGCGGAAGTTGATGCGCTTGTCGGAGACGCATCGAAGGCGCGGGAACGCCTCGGCTGGGTGCCGACCGTTGACACCGCCGAACTCGCGCGCATCATGGTCGACGCGGACATCGAAGCCCTCGCGTGCGCGGGGCGTCCGTGGATCGACACCGTGCGGCTCGAGAGCTGGGGGACCAAGTGAACGGTCCCGGCTACCAGGCCGAGCCGCTCGACCGTGAGTCGGTCCTCTACGTGGCCGGACATCGGGGTCTCGTCGGTTCCGCGGTTTGGCGGCGACTCGAGTCAGCAGGGTTCACCGGCCTCGTGGGCCGGACCTCTCGTGAACTTGACTTGAAGAAGCGGGACGACGTGTTCGCGTTCTTCCGACACCAGCGACCCAGGTATGCGGTCATTGCGGCCGCAAAGGTGGGCGGCATCCTCGCGAACGACACCTATCCCGCCGACTTTCTTAGCGAGAACCTGCAGATTCAAGTCAACGTGATGGATGCGGCGCTCGCGGTTGGTGTCGAGCGCTTGATCTTCCTCGGCTCGTCGTGTATCTATCCCAAATTCGCTCCGCAGCCGATCCATGAAGATGCGTTGCTCACGGGCTACCTCGAACCAACGAATGATGCCTATGCGATCGCGAAGATCGCTGGGATCATGCAGGTGCAAGCAGTGCGACGTCAGCACGGACTGCGCTGGATCTCCGCCATGCCGACGAATCTCTACGGGCCTGGCGACAACTTTTCTCCCACCGGTTCGCACGTCCTCCCCGCCCTCATCCGCCGATACGACGAGGCGGCGAGATCTGGCACGGCCGTTGTTGAGAACTGGGGAACCGGCAATCCTCGGCGCGAGTTTCTGCACGTGGACGACATGGCGGACGCTGTGCTGCACTTGCTCGAGCACTACGACGGACCAGAACAGGTGAACGTCGGGACCGGTACTGACGTGACCATTCGCGAGATCGCCGAAACGATCGCGCGGCTCGTCGGCTTTGAAGGGGAAACCCGGTGGGACACGTCCAAACCGGACGGAACCCCGCAGAAGCTCCTTGACGTGAGCAAGCTCCGCGACGCCGGCTGGACAGCCCAGATCAGCCTCGAAGACGGTCTGCGCTCCACCATCGACTGGTACCGGTCGAACTCGATGGGCCTCCGCGAGTAGACCACGGGCCCCCCGCCGCTGCCGCAAGCAAGCCGCCGACAGCCGCGCCAATCGTGTTCGAAAGGACGTCGCCAGGATCAGCGGTGCGCCCGTGCAAGAACTCCTCTTGCACAAACTCGATGAGGAACGACGCGCTCGCACCGAGGGCAACGCTCGACCACCACAACGATCGTGGAAACATCGAAGCAACCAGAGCGCCAAACGGCATAAACAGGATGATGTTCGCGCTGAACTGAACGGTGTTGTAGTCGAACCAGCGCGGCACCCCGTGATGGTGCAGGAACGTAAGAACTGCACTGAGCTCCGGCGCGACAGGGCGGTCGACGTGGGTGGGCCAGAACGCAACCAGCGCCATACCGACGAGCACGCACACCAGAACAATGCGCTCGCCCCGCCCAAGCCGCCGCACCATCCCCCGATCGTACGGCCACCTAGGATGAGGGCATGTCGGACATCCCATCGTCTCGACGTGCAGGGCGGCCCCACCGGGCCGAGGGGGCCTCGCCGAGGCGCATTGTCCTGTGGGTCGTCCTCGCCATCATCCTCATCCTCGTTGCGGCAGTCGCATGGGTAGGCGTGCGCGCGCTGATCGCGAAGCGGGATCTCACCCAAGCCGTCGCGCTGGTCGGCACGCTGAAGTCAGAAATCACCGCTACCAACACGTCGGAAGCAGTTCAAACCGCGAAAACGTTGCAGCAGAAGGCGGACGACGCCCGGTCCCTCACCAGCGATCCTGTCTGGCGGACAGCTGAGGTCACCCCGCTCATCGGGAGCGATCTCCGGGCAGTCCGGCAGATCGCGGCCGTCGTCGATACCGTCTCGACCGGTGCAGTCACCCCGCTGGCGAGCCAGCTCGGGGGAATCAGCACCGCAACCTTCAAGCCTGTCGACGGCAAGCTCAACCTCCAACCATTGGTTGCCGCAGCACCGGCCGTCGCAAAGGCGACCGACGCCCTGCATCGGGCCCGTGTGCAGGCCGCGCAGATCAGCACCAAAACCACGCTGTCCGCCATCGACACCGCGGTCGACCAACTGCAGATCGAGTTGACGTCCACCAGCGCGCAACTCGACACGGTGAATCGGGTCGCGCAGCTCCTGCCGACGATGCTCGCCGTGAACGGACAGCGCAACTACCTGCTCTTGTTCCAGAACAATGCGGAGCTTCGAGCAGGCGGCGGTATTCCGGGCGCCGTAGCGCTCGTGCACATTGCCGACGGCAAGATCAGCCTTGAACAGCAAGCCCCGGGGAAAGCCTTCGGTCCGTACAGGACACCCATCCTCCCGCTCGCGACGGACACCAAGGGCCTTTACGGGCCCATCACGGGCGAATACATGCAGGACGTCACGCTAACGCCGCGATTCGACACGAGCGCGCAGCTCGCCAAGGCGATGTGGGCGAAGAAATTCGGCACCGGGGTCGACGGTGTGATCTCGATCGATCCGGTCACCTTGAGCTACATGCTCAAGGCCACAGGCCCGATCCCGCTGCCGAGTGGCGACACCTTGACCTCCGACAGCGCGGTCAAGCTCCTGCTCTCCGACGTGTACGACCGCTACAACAACCCCACACTCCAGGACGCGCTCTTCGCGAGCGCAGCCTCGGCCGTGTTCACGAAGATCTCGAGCGGCGGATTCGACGCCAAGCAACTCATCGCGGCTATCACGCAGGCCGCTGGCGAGGGTCGTGTGCTCGTCTGGAGTGCGACGCCGAGCGAAGAGAAGATCATCGCACCGACCGCGGTCGCGACACTCCTGCCACAGTCCACAGCCTCGAACCAACAGTTCGGCGTCTATCTGAACGACGCGACAGGCGCGAAGATGGATTACTACTTGACGACCTCGTCGGGCGTCGGCCGGGCCCAGTGCCGGAAGGACGGTCGCCCAACGTGGGTAGCCACCGTCACGCTGACCAGTACGGCGCCGACCGACGCGGCCACGCGCCTCCCACGCTATGTGACGGGGGGTGGGGAGTTCGGTGTACCGCCCGGCCTGATTCGCACAAACGTCGCGATCTATGCCCCTAAATCTGGGGTATTTGTCGGCGCCTCTCAGGACGGACAGCCAGCGAGCCCGCAGACCACGAGCGACGGCTCGTACCCGGTGGTTCAGTTCCAAACCCTGCTCCGACCAGGGCAAACGACGACGCTCCGGGTCGAGTTCCTCGGTGCGAGCAACCTGAGCAAGTCGGCCGTGAGTATCGGCGGCACGCCCGGAGTTCACCCGACTGTTACAAAAGGGGTGGTAGTTACCTGTGAAAACCCGTTACAGTGAGTCTCACTCGTAAAGCGCTGGCCACCTGGGGCAGTGCATGCGCTCACTCTGGGGATCACTTATGAAGAAGTTCATCGTTGCGGTCGTGCTCGCGGCCGCCGCCATGCTGGCCACGCCCGCCGCGGCCAACGCCGCCGGATACGTTCCGGCCAGCAGCGTTTCAGTTCAGGGAAGCGTTGTCGCCGGCGGAACGGTCACCGTCAACTTCGCGCAGGGAGCCTTCGCTGCGAACGAGAACGTTGACATCTCGGTCACCGGCGCCGGAGCGGTCACGCTCGGTGCACTGCCCACCACGACCGTCACCGAGGTCAAGAAGGCCTCTGCAAGCGGCTCCGTCGCAGTGATGGTCACCTTCCCGCAGGGCGCCAGCGGCACCTACACGCTGACCGCGACCGGAGCCACCTCCGGCAACGTCGGCACCGCGTCGCTGACCGTCGTCCCGGCTGACTCCGTCGCCGCCGTCGGCTCGTCCAGCAGCACCGGAACGCTCGCGTTCACGGGTTCGACCGTCCCGATGCTCCTCGTCTGGGGTGCCGGTGGCGCAGTCGTCCTCGGTGGCGCGCTCATCTTCGTGATGGGTGCCGTCCGTCGCCAGCGCGAAAACGCATAACATAGCATCAAGCTAGAGGTACCCGACCATCCCCGGCTGCGGGCCCCGAGTCACTGTGACTCGGGGCCCGCAGCCGTTTGCTCGGCACGTATCCACATAGCGACGCTGCTGTTTGCTCGGAGCGCGCCTGGCGGGATCACTACGCGGCCCGCTGTCGACTCGTACAGATCCCTTCGATCCGAGCGATTGTCGTGATCTGATAGACCTTGCACTTCCGGAACAGCTTGAGGGGGCTCTCCCGTGACCACATCGCACACGCTGCCCAGCAGCGAGCAGGCGACGGACGAGCCCGCGGCGGCCACATCGGGAGGCGCGGGATCCGACTCGGGTGATCCGGGCCTCCGCCCCCGACCGCGCCGCGAGCGCCGGCGACGCGGTCCGCTCATGCTGCTCGTGTCGCTGCTCGCCGAGCTGCTCATCATCGGGGGCGTCGGTGTCGTCCTGTATGCGGTGTGGAACGCGTGGTGGACCGACCTCGTCGCGTCGCAGCACCAGTCAGCGTTGATCCAGAACCTGCACCAGAAGCCCGTCGCGGCGCCGAAGCCCGCGTCTCCGTCGGCGTCAGCATCCGCTGCGCCCGTCGAGCAGCACGGCCCCGCACCCGTGCTCGCGGAGCCGTCGGGGATCGGCAGCGTCTTCGGCACGATGCAGATCCCGCGCTTCGGCCTCGACTACAACAAGCCGATCGGCGAGGGCACCGACCGGGTGAAAGTGCTCGACTCGGTCGGGCTCGGCCACTACCAGGGCACGGCAATGCCCGGCGCCCAGGGCAACTTCGCCGTCGCCGGCCACCGCGTGACCTACGGCAAGCCGCTCAACCAGATCGCGACCATCAAAGTCGGCGACGCGATTGTGGTGCGGGTCACCGATGCGTCGAAGAACTTCGACGTCTGGTACGTCTACAAAGTCACCAGCACCGAGATCGTGCTGCCCACCGCCCTGAAAGTGATCGCGCCCGTGCCCGACCAGCCCGGCGTGCAACCCGGACCGAACGATCACTGGCTCACACTCACCTCGTGCAACCCGGAGTGGTTCGCGTATCAGCGGTACATTGTGCACGCCAAGCTCGACTACTGGATGCAAGCATCAGCCGGCACCCCGGCCGAACTGACGGAGGCGCCGCAGTGATCTTCCCCCTCGTCTGGCGAATCCTGCCCGGACCCCGCGCCCTCAAAGTGATCGAGCTCATCGTCCTGCTGCTCCTCATCGTGTATGTGCTGTTCACGTGGGTGTTCCCGTGGCTCGCCAACGACGTGCTGCCGCAGCCCGACGGGACCGTCAGCGGGAACGGGTCGGGCGGGTAGCGCCACCTACCGGACGGAGCGCTCGGCGAGCAGCTCGCCGTCTGCGGCGATCGTGAGCCGGCCGCCGTGGGCGATGCGGATCGTCACTTCAGTTGCTTCCAGGCCGTCGATCGCATGGACGACCCACGCGGCTGCCGCGTCGAGTGTGGGTGACGCATCCTCGCCCGGCGCCGCGTCATTGCTCGGCACTGTGTCATCGAGCAGCGACACATCGACCCCGCGCAACCGGAGGTCACGAAGCGCATCGACTAGCGGGGGACGCGCCAAGCTTCGGCCACGCAAGAGATCGCGGATCGCCGCCTCCGCGACCCGAACCTCGAGCGGCGCAGGCCGGCCGCCAGAAGCGATTGCCCGCAAGGGCTTCAGCGCAAGCCGGCGGATCGCGTCCAACGCGGCGACTGCGCCTTCGGCGGCGACAGCAGCGCGTGCCTCCTGATCGGCGCGGATGCGCGCGCTCTCGCGATACGCGGCGATCGCGCGTGCAGTGCGATGCAGCCCCACCGCGAACACGCTGCACGCGAGGAGCGTCGTCGCCTGCGTCCAACTGAATCCGATGCCGTACAGGGGTGAACCGGTGACCAGCGTGCTCCAGAGCGCGATGAGGGCGAGCGACAGCCCCTCAGCGACCCAGGCGATCCCGGTTCGGCCGCGAATCGTCAGGCAGAAGAGCAGTGCGTTGTCGGCGCCCAGCTCCCATGCCGTGTACACCGGCGGACGATCGTGGAACGGCTGCGTCCACGTCACGATGACCGTCACGACCACCACCACACCCACGACCGTCCACGCCAGCCTGCGGGGGAGCGGCGTCGGCGCGCGCATCGTCACGAGCGGACCCGCCGACACCGCCAGGGCGAGCGCGAACACGGTGAGCGGCTGCCGCTCCGCCGGGCCCCCGAGCACGAGCGCCTGATACGCGATCACCACCGCGAACAGGCCGTACAAGCCCCAGACCCCTCGCCCGAAAAAGCCGAGCGGGTGCCCGAGGTCATCGGCGCCGACGCGCCACCACCGGGAGGCCGCTGTCGGTTCCGGCGCGCCGTGTTTGCCATCGGTCGCGGGCTGTCGCCACCACCGGCTCATGGCCGCCGCCACCCGATCAGCACCGCCGTGCCGTAGTCCTGGGTCGTGCGGATCTCGGCGCTCCCGCCGGGGAGGCTCCGCATCCGCTCGACGATCCCCCGCCGCACCCCCAGCCGCGTCGCCGGCACGCGCTCAGGATCGAAACCGGCCCCGTCGTCGAGCACGACGACGCTGATCGCGTCGGGCGACACGGAGGCGCGCACCTGCCGCGACGCGGCAGCCCCCGCATGTCGGAGGCTGTTCCGCACCGCCTCCGACACCGCCTCGGTGATGCGCAGCGCAACCTCCGCGGGAATCGCCGCAGTCGCTGTCGCAGCCGCTGTTGCGGGGGCCGTCGATGACGCCGTGGCCGTAGCCGTCGCTGTCGCCGGGGCTGTCGTTGTCGCCGGGGCTGTCGTTGTCGCCGCGTGCGCATCCGCTTCCACCCCGGCGACTGCCGCGGCTGGGAGCGCCTCGTACGAGAACGTGATCGTCGCGTCGAACGACGTCGTCAAGCTCTGCAATTGCCAGGCGAACTCCCGCGGCTCCACCGCTCCGAGCTCGTCCTCAACAGCGGGAGGCTGCTCCAGCGCCCGCACCGCAACCGCCGCCTGCGACGCGGTGTCCTGCCGATCAGGGTTCGTCGCGTACGCGAGGAGCGCGACGAGCACCGTGTCGTGCACGAGCATCTCCGTCCGCCGGCGCGCGGCGCGCTTCGCGTCGGCTTCCGCGAATGCACCCGCCTCAGCCGCGGCGCTCGCCGCAGCGGCATCCAAAGCCCGGCCCGCTCGGACGAGCGCGGCCGCGACCGCCGTGAAGAACGTCACGAAGAACAGCTGCCGAGCCGCATCACCGAACGCGCGCCCAGCCCAGCCATATGGTCCGGCGACGAGCGCGACGGCGAAGAGGGCCGCCTCCAGACCGACGACCAGAACCCACGTGATCCGGCCTTGCCAGCCGAGGACCGCGGCGCACCCGCCGAGCACCGCAAGCTCGGACACCCAGGTCAAGCCGTACGCATCGGGAAGCGGGCGGCCCGCGGTGATCGGCAGCAGGACGACCGTGGCGACGACCATGCCGAGCGACTGCACCGACCAGATCCGCCGCAGCGCACCGAGCGGAGCCCACCGAAAGCAGACGAGACCCGCGACCGCGCACCCGGTGACGAGCAGCGCGACGGCGAGCGTGTAGAGCGCGCCAAGCCGGGCCGACTGGGTGATCGCACCCCCGACGTTCGACGCGAGCAGCGCGAGGTCCGCCACTCCGAGCGACAACGACATCAAGCGTGTCGTCCGCTCGGAGGCGAAGGTCGGGTTCATCCAAGCGGCCCGGGCAGGAAACCGTCCTCGATCGCCCGCTGATACAGGTCGATCTTCGTGTACGCGGGGCGGCCGACCTTCTCGTACTTCGCGCGGATCCGCCGCACATAGTCGTCGACCGTCGCGACCTTGATCCCCAGTTGGTACGCGACCGACTGTGCCTTGATGCCGCGCGCGAAGAGCTCGAGCACCCGCTGCTCCTGCGAGCTCAAGCCAGCGAGCGGGAGGTCCGGGTCACCATCGATCGCCGCCGCCCACTCCGCCGACATCGATGTCTCTCCTGCCGCCGCAGCCGTCAGCGCTTCGACGAGCGTCGCAAGCGGCGCGGACTTCCGGACGATCCCCACCACTGGGGTCTTCGCAACGGAGCGCAGTAAATACGGACTCTCGCCGGAAGTGAGGACGAGCACACGCGCACCGGCATCAATCAACAGGTCGACGTTCGCCACCGGCGACGACCCGTCCGCGAGGCGGAGATCCAGCAGCACGAGCTCCGGATGCGGGAATCGGTCGAGGAGTTCTGGCACGGTCGCGGCGGCACCGAGAAACTCCAGGCCGTCCGCCTGCTCCACAGCAACCTGCACGGCGACCGTAACGATCTCGTGGTCATCGACCAGCGCGACCTGCATGCGACCTCCGGGTTGAGCGCATCCCATCGCATCGATGAGGAAATGTCCATTGCACGATAGCGCGGGAGACGGCGGTAACCAGGCGGATGACAGGCAAGCCACTGAAGTTCGGGGCTTGCCCGTTTCCTGCGACGCCGATTGCATGGTCGAGGATCCGGGATTCTGCTGGGGGGAATCCCGGCCCCAGCGCTACGCTGCGCGCATGAACGACGCCTCCCGCATTGCGGCAGCTGTGGCAGCGGACCCGATCCGCGCCTACCTCGACGCGCTTCGGCCGGTCGAGCGAACGGTGATCGAGCACGTCATCGACCTCGCGCGTGAGGAAGCTCCCGAAGCCGTTGCGGGCGTCTCCTATTCCATGCCGGCGCTCCTGTACCGGGGGAGCGGGCTCGTCGCCGTCGTGCGCCGCGCCAAGTTCCTCTCCTACTACCCGTTCAGCGGAAAGGTCATCGCGGCGGCAGCATCAGATCTGACCGGCTTCGAGTGCACGTCAGGGGCGATCCATTTCAGTGTCGCCAGCCCGCTCCCGGACGCGACCGTGCGACGGCTGGTGCGCCTCCGACTCGAGGAGATCGACGCGACACGGCACTGAGCACTCAGCGGGCAGCGCGCGCTCACCGAGCCTTCGGAGGCGCGAGCAATGCTCCGGTGACGAGCGCGCCGTGGAACGTGCGAGCGGCGACGACCGCCCACGCGGTCAGCAGACCGGCGAAGTACGCGACCGCGAGGAATCCGATTGTGACGAGACCCGTGTGGGCCGAGAGCCCGTTGAGCCCCGTCACGCACGTCCCGACGGGGAAGGTGAACGACCACCACGTCAGCGCGAACGGCATCCGGGCGCGCGCGGCACGGATCGTCACGAGCGTCGCGATCGCCGTCCACAGCAGCGCGAATCCCAGCATCGCGAATCCGTATACGAGCGCAACGACAAGCAGCGCATGGGTCAGTGCCGCCCCGACGGCGGCCGCCGCGTTCCCCGCAAGTAGGTTGACGGCCGTGATCGACTGACCGATCGGGCCGAGCACGATCCACAGCGTCGGCACCATCGCGGCCGGTCCGACATCATGCTGTGCAAGGCGGCTCCAGATCAGCGTGATCACCACGATGGACGCTACGAGGCTCAGCCCGAAGCACGCGTAGCACCCCCAGAGGAGCGTGGTCCGGAACTGGCCCGCGGGCCCGTAGGGGAGCAGCAGCGCGCCGGTCGACGCGGACACCATCGGCGGAACGATCGGCATCAACCAGCCACCGAATGCCGCGTCGGGTCGGTTCTCGTGCCGGGTGAATGCGAAGTAGGGGATCGCGACGGCACTTGCGATGCCCATGGCCGTGCCGATCGTCCACAGCACCCAGTCGACCGTGACTGCCGCCGGCAGTCCGATCCAGTCCTTCCCGACCAGCAGCGCTCCCGCACCGACCGTCAGAAACGCCATCGGCGGTGCCCCATAGAAGTGCGCCATCACCGGATTCTCGTGATGCCTCGCGGCGACGGACCGATACCGCACCCAGTGCGCCGCGCTCGCGCCACAGAGCGCGACGAGCATGAGCGCAGCCAACGCCCAGACGAGCGTCGCTCCGAGACGGAGGCCCGGAAACTGCACCGGAAGCGCCGCAGCCGCCGTCGCAACGATCCCAGTGCCCATCACGGACGCGAACCAGTTCGGCGTCACGTTCGAGACGGCGAGGTCCGGCCGCTCCAGCTCACGAAGCAGCATTCGGCGGCGGGAAGCAACAGCAGGGAGTGCGGTGGTGTCAACGGTCATGCCCCCACTCTCGGCAGGCGGGCCCAGCCGGAGAAGATCGATTCACTTGTCCTGCCACAATGAATTCTTGTGGCACGACGCATCTCCGACCGCCGACTCGACATCGACTCCCTGGAAATCCTCGACCGGGTTGCCGCGGTCGGATCGATCTCCGGCGCCGCAGCATCCCTCGGTATCACGCAACAGGCGATATCCGCGCGAATCGCAGCCGTCGAACGACTGATCGGAGGGTCGCTACTCCACCGCGCCGCGACCGGGTCCACGCTCACGGACCGTGGGCGGACCGTGCTCGAACTCGCCGGCCCCGTCCTCGATGCGTCGCGCCTCCTGGAAGCCGCCGTCGACGCGCTCCGACGGGAAGCCGCCACGCTCACGCTTGCCGCGTCGCAGACCCTCGCCGAGCTGCTGCTGCCGAGTTGGCTGCTCCGACTTCGCGGCGCACATCCCGACGTGAGTGTGCGGCTGATCGCAGGCAACTCGACGGACGCGATCGAGAGCGTCCGGGCTGGCATCGCCGAACTCGGGTTCGTCGAGACGCCGGCGCTCCCCGGCGATCTCCACGCCCTCGCGCTCGTCGACGACGAACTCGCGGTCGTCGTCGCGCCCACGCATTCGTGGGCGCAGCGCACGACCATCACGGCAAGCGATCTCGCGGACGCGCCCCTGCTTGTTCGGGAGCCCGGATCGGGGACGCGACAGACGCTCCAACGATGGCTCAGCGCCAACGGGCTCGAACTCCACGAGCCGGCAGCCGTGCTCGCCACGACCGCGGTCGTTCGCGCGAACGCGGTTGCCGGGGTCGCGCCGGCAGTCATGAGCCGCCGCACCATCGCCGCCGAACTCGCATCCGGCGCGCTCGTGCAGGTCGCCGTCGAGGGGGAGCCCCTCATCAGGCAGCTCAGTGCGATCTGGTCTGCAGCGGTGCTCAGCCCGGCCGCTGAGGCGCTCATTGCGCTCGCCCGGAGCCCACGCGTCGCGCCACGTCGACCCCGGCCCCGCGAAGGAAGGGCCATTTCGTCCGCGCCTCCGCGTCATCTCGATCCGGGACCACCGAGGAGCGGACAGTATGGAGTGCATGACTGATTCGCTCGCCACCGCTGTCGAGGACCACACGCTCGACGGCCCGCACGGCCCCCTCCGCGTCCGCATCTACCGCCCGGCGTCGCCGACCGGTCCCGGTCTGCTCTGGCTGCATGGCGGCGGCTTCCTCGCCGGCGATATCGACATGGCCGAGGGCGACGCGGTCGCGCGCGGATTCGCTGAGCGCGGCATCGCGGTGGTTTCGCTCGACTACCGGCTCGCCCCGCAAGAACCCGACGACGCCGGCAACCCGGGCCACGACGGCGTGCACTACCCGGTCCCCGTCGACGAGACCGTCTTCGCCTACCGATGGGTACTCGACTCGGGCCTTGCATCGGGCTCGTGGGCGATCGGCGGCGCAAGTGCCGGGGGCAACCTCGCCGCTGCAGCATCGCTCCGCCTCGCGCACGACGGCAGCGCTCCGGCGCTCGCTGTGCTCGCCTACCCGACGCTCCTCGCCGTGCAGCCGGAGCCCGACGCGGAGCTTCGCGCCGCGCTCGGCGCCGACCCCGCCGCCGACCGATTCGGCCCGTCCGCCGTCGCGTGGATGTACGAGAACTATCTCGGCGGCCCCGTCGACAACGCACCGATCTATGCGGTGCCGGGGCGCGCCTCCCGTGCGGAACTGGAATCGTTCCCGCCGACGATCATGATCAACGACGAGGTCGACGAACTGCGCATCTCCGGCGAAGCGTTCGCAGCGAGCCTGCGCGACGCCGGCGTCGAGATCGACGTGAGCACCGAGCCCGGCACGCTGCACGGCCACCTGAACCGGCCCGGCACCGACGCATGGACCGCGACCATCGACCGGTGCGCCGAGCGCATCAACCGGTTGGCGGGCTGACGGGAGGTCCTGGAGCAGCTCGAGATCGGTCTGGCCATGCGCGGCTTCGACGATGGCCGAGTGCTGACCGCCGTCGTCGACCGCGACGCACTGGAGCTCGTGCGCCTCGAGTTCGTATCCGACGCCGGGTAGTGCGGGCGCTGGGGGCAGGCGCGCGGGCGCATGGCGCCGAACGATCAGAGGTGCAGCCGCGGGCTGGTCGGCATGGCATCGCGCGTCGGCGAGGCAGGCTCGACGACGTCCGACGTCGGCGGGCTGCTCGGGGCCACTGCGCTGCCAACCGGCGTCGCGGGTTCGACGTCGCTCGGCCGCGAGGCCGTCGACCACGGTTCGACCTGCCACGGAAACACGGTCCGCGGGATTGGGCGACGCCGGAGGTCCGTCGGCTCCGGCAGCTGGCGCTTCGCGGCGGTCTCGTGATCCTCGCCGCGCGGGCATGCGCAAGTCATGCGGATCGGCTGACCGCCGCCCAGCGCGTAAAAGGTCTCCACATGCCAGACAGTGTTGCGTTGATCCCCGTCGCGCATTGCTTCCCCCTCGTCAGGTCCGGATGACGCAGACCCCCCAACTCCAGGCCGGCGTCATCCGGTGCCAGCTGTCCACACTGAACCCGAATCAGCGCGGGCACGGCATGAGCCTGCTGACCATACGATCGTATGGCGAAACGCTGCCTCGCACACGCATTCCCAGCGCATTCCCCAGCAACGGGGTGCAACAGCGAGCATGTTCAGGGGCGCCCACTCGTAGGGTCGGAACGTGGCGAACAAGCGTGAACTCCAGAAAGCGGCGAATCGAGCAGCGATCATCGAGGCCGCCGGCGCCGAATTCGCCCGGTCGGGGTACGCCGGAACCTCGATCGCCGATATCGCCGCCGCGATGGGGCGCCCGAAGTCCGCGATCGGACAGCACCAGTTCGCCTCAAAGGAGGCGATCGCCGTCGCGGTCATTGCCACGCAATGGGAGCGGTGGATCGCGATGCGGAACGATCTGGAGGCTCGCATGCCGGCCGGAATCGAGCGCCTCCTGGAATTCCTGCTCGCCGCCGCCGCCGACGCTCGCGCGAACAGCGTTGCACTCGGAGCCGTCCGGCTGCTCGCCGAACGGAACGAGACCGAACTCACGCTCGACGAGCCTCCGTTTCATTGGATTGCGTTGACCGCATCCGAGGTCCAGGCGTCCATCGAAGCTGGCACGCTGAAAACGGACCGATCGTCGATAGACATCGCGCGTACGATCCTGAGCGCCGGCTACGGCGTGTTCGACGCCGTCAACCGCGGCCTCCGGACGGCGCAGGCAGACATCGACGCGGCACTGCGTCAGGTCTGGTCCGACCTGCTGGCCGGCATCGACCCGGACACCCGCACCACCTTCCACATCCTTGCCTGACCGTCGCCCGGCCGGCGAGCGCGAGCCCGTACGCTGACCGCATGAGTGACACCAGCGCCGTCAGCCTTGCCGCCGCCTTCGAGGGCGTGACCGATCACTGGACCCCGCGCGTCGTCGGCCGCGTCAACGATCAGTACGTCAAAGTCGCGACGCTCCTTGGCGAGTTCGTCTGGCATGCCCACGATCGGGAGGACGAACTGTTCCTCGTGCTCGAGGGGCACCTGGTCATCCAACTCGAGGGCCAGCCCGACGTCCATCTGGACGCCGGCGAATTCTTCGTCGTGCCTGCCGGCGTCCGACACAATCCCGTCGCCGAACAGGAGGTCCGGGTCGTCCTGATCGAGACCGTCACCACCGCGCACACCGGCGATGTCGAGGACGAGCGAACCGTGTCGATCGCGACGCAACTCGGCGACGGCTCCGGGGAGGCCGTCGCGTAGCGCTGCTTCGTTGTCAGCGCGCGACCACGGCGGCCGATGAGCGTGCACGATCACGGTGCGTTGGGCGTGCCGCGAGGACGACGAGCGACACCAGCGCCCAGAGCAGCAGGAGCGCCTCCAGACCGTTTCGAATCGACAGGACGGTCAACAGAAGCGGATGCGCGTGGGTGACGCTCGCATAGAACCACGGATAGATCACCTGGGTGAGACCGGCGATCGCAACCGCCAAGGCGGCAGGGACGAGGAACGCGCCGCGTCGACCGGCGATGAGACCCCAGGCGATCGGAGCCGCAATCCATCCGACGTACTGCGGCGAACCGACCTTGTTCGCGACGATGAGCGTCATCACGACCGCGAGTGCGACAACCGGGATCAGCTCGAGCACCGGAGCACGGCGCGCGATCGCAACGCCCGTCACGGCTGCGATCAGGACGACGAGGCCCACCATGAGAGGCGTTGAGCACCGCGCCGCGAACCCCGTGCCATGCCCCACCACCTCGAACGCGACGATTCCATGATCGAAGAAGATCGAGTAGCCGGGCCGTCCCGCTGCCACAGCCCACGTGAACGGGGTCGCGAGGACCGACTCGACCTGCAGGCCACGGCTCGTCTGCGCACCGACGAATGAGGCGAGATATCGCCCCCCGCCGAGCGAAAGGTCGGTCGCCACCACCCCTGCGCTGACCAGCACCGCCGCGATCAGTGCGCGAACCGCGGTACGACCGCGGAGTGCGAGCGCCGCTATGAGCGCCGCCGGCCACACCTTGATCCACGCGCCCACGGTGAACAGCGCTGATGCCAGCGCCGGCCGTCGCACCCCGAACGCCACGCCGGCAATAGCCAGCGCGTCGGCGACCGCGTCGATTCGGCCCACCCCGATCGGGCCGAGGCACAGAAGGAACAGCATCCACCACCAGAAGGCCCGACGGCCGTTCGCCGTGCGCCACAGAATCACCGCCGACGCCGCGTCTGCCAGCGCGACGACCACCAGCCATCCTTGGTCGATGTGCTGCACGCCGGCGGCAGCGGCAGCGACCATCGGGACCAGCGCAAGGATCGGATACACCCACGGACCGGAGATTCCGATCCACGACCCGTTCAAGCCCTGGTGCACCCACTGCCGGTAGAGGCCGTCCACATCCCCGATCGGGTCATTCGGCGCGACCGAGACTGCGAGGACGATGGCGGCGTGGACGACGAGGAACGCGACGACTGCTGTCGCCGGGTGCGCGCTGATCGTGGCGCAAGCGCTCCGGTGGTCGGTCGGCTCAGCGCTCACCTCAGTCCGACCAATCGCCGACACTGAAACGCGCCGACTGCGCGAGCACGACGAGGATGCCGAGGACCGCGACGACCCAGAAGACCCAGCGCCACCGTCTGCTTCGCAGCGTCGATGCGACGAGGACCATCAACGGGAACTGGACGGTGCTCTCACGCGCGATCGACGTGAACGCATAGCTCGTGATCATCGACAGCGTGGCGAGGCCGACGTACACCGCTTCGGGCCACCAGCGACGAGCGATGAGGACAACGACGCCGAGCACGTACAGGCAGGCGAAGACGATGTCCATCCACGCCTGGATATGGCCGGCGCGCACGACCTCCGGGGAGGTTGCCATGGTGAGCGTGCGCTCGAAGGCCTGCCACGGCCAATGCGTGCTCCGATGCCACGCGGTCTGCTCCGCATGGAACCAGGCCAGCGGATCCCCGGTCCGGCGCCAAAGCCAAGCGAAGTACCAGACCACACCGAGCGAACCGACGACGACGAACCCCAGGGCGCGCGCCACCCACGGTGCGTGCAGTCGGCGCTGGCGGAGGGCGAAGAGCACTACGAGCGCGACGGCGAGGAACACCGTCTCGATCCGGATCGTTCCCGCGAGCGCCGTCAGCACGCCTGCGAGCAGCCATCGACCATCACGCATTGCGAGCCACGCTCCGAGTGCTGGAACGAGATAGAGGCCTTCCGGGTACGAGGCAACGAGGAACAGTGCGTATGGCCCCGCGAGCATTAGCACGACCGCACCGACCGCAGTCGCCGGACCAAACCGAGGCAGGACCAGACGCCACAGCAGGATGGCCGATCCAAGGGACGCAGCCGCGGTGACCGTCCACATCGCGATCGCGATCTCAAGCGGAGTCGGCGAGACGGTGATGAACGCGGCCTCCGCGAGGAATCGCGACACCAGCGGATACCCGGGCAGGAAGGCCTGCGTGAACGGCAGCGATTGCGGAGCGAAGTAGCCGTACTGCGCCACGTTCGCGTAGTTCTCGCTATCCCAGTGCGCGAGGAGCAGGAAGAACGATCCAGGGCCCGTCAGTGCGCCCGGATTCCGAACTGACGACCATACGACACCTGCGAGTTCCACCGCGGCGTGTGACAGCGCCCAGATCACAACAACAAGCGCGACCCGCCTGGTGAGGATGTGGACGCGGGGACGGGCTGGACGGCTGCGTTCCGCAGTGCCCGGTGCGACCGCGGCCGAAGACTCCATCAGGCGCGAGTATAAGTGCCCGTCACTGCTCGGACAGCAGCACCGGCTCGAGCTTGGCGCGCTTCGCGGCGCGACCGTCGCCGGAGGACCGCCGCGTCAGACGCCTCCCGACCCAGGGCAGGACATAATCGCGCCAATACTCGGGCACTGACGGTCGGACGATCTCTGCCGCCTTCAGGGCCGGTAACGATACGTCCACGTGCAGCGCGCGCAGCACGTTCTGCGCCACGCGGAGGTGTCCGGCCGTGTTCAGGTGCAGCGAATCCACTGCCCAATACCGCTGGTCGAACAGCTCCGGGTCGCCCCAGTTGTCGACGACCGTCACATCCGGACGCTCACCGAACGCGCGGATCGCGTCGGCGAACCGGTTTCCCCGCGCCTCGATGACCCGTCCGAGCGGCAGGTGTTTCGTCATGTTCGCCACGGTCACGAACATCACATGCGCACCCGAGGCCGCGGCACGGTCCATCGCCGCGAACAGGCGCGACGTCAGATCTGGAATTGCGACCCGCGGTCGGATGATGTCGTTGTTTCCGCCGCTCACTGACAGCAGCGCCGGTCGAAGGGCGATCGCCGCCTCCAACTGGTCGTCCAGAATGGGTCGGAGCAGCCGCCCCCGTACCGCGAGATTCGCATAGGTCACGGTCTCCGGGTCAGCCGCCCGCGCGAGTCCGAGCGCGACCAGATCCGCCCAGCCGCGCACCGAACCATCCGGGAGCTCATCACCGATGCCCTCCGCAAAGCTGTCTCCGATCGCGGCGAAACTCCGGGGCGTTGCATCCACACAACAATTCTGCTCCTCGTGCGGTGTGGGGCGGGGTGAAAACGGCGGAGGGGACCGGCGCTCGTCGATCCCCTCCGCCGGCCGCTCGGCCGGCCCGCTGCGCGCGTCAGTTGCAGAGCGTCAAGTGCTCCACATCAGAGGACAGCGCGAACGTTCCACCGATCAGCGTGACGTTCGTCGCTCCGAGGGCCGCAACCTCCGCGTTCAACACTTCTGGCGTGCAGGTGTTCGTCGCGGTCAGGAGCGGCGCTCCCTTCGCCGCAGCGAGCGCGGAACCAGCAAGCGCGTCCGGGAACGCATAGCCCGTGGCGACGTAGACGTGCGAGGCGCCCGTCGGGAACGCGTTCGCCGCAATCTTCGCTGCCGTATCGAACCGGTCGCTTCCGGAGATGCGCGTTACCGCTGCAGCGGAGTGCGCCGCCTGGAGTTGTGATGCGACCGCGGGAGAGACGGCGTTGGGTCCGCCCACCACGGTGATCGTGTGCGCGCCGAGCGAACCGATGAGCGAGTTCGTCGTCGCGTCGACGCTCGAGCCGCCACCGTTGACGAGCAGGACCGGGATTCCTTCCGACCCGGCCGCCGCTGCTGCTGCGAGCGCGTCGGGGAAGTTGGTGCCCGTCGCAACATCGACCGATGTCACGGAGGTGCCACTCGGCCAGGCGTCCTGGACGATCGCATCCGCCGTCCCGAACCGATCCGAGCCGCTGATGCGGGTGACCGACGCACCGGGCGCGGCCGAGCGGATCTGATCCATCACGCCGTCGGACACGGCGAACGGGCCGCCGACCACGACAACGCGCTTCGGAGCGAGCGCCGCGATCTCATCGCTGACGTCCTGCGGGAGCGCCGTCGGTGCGGTGAGCAGCAAGGGTGCATGCTCCTTCGCCGCCGCGGGGCCGGCAGCGAGTGCGTCCGGATAGTTCGTTCCGGTGGCCACGAACACGGTGCCGCCTGTCGTCCCGCCGTACGCAGCCTGCGCCAACGCGACCGAAGTGGCGTAGCGGTCGGCGCCGGAGACGCGGTCCACGTTCACCGAGCCCGTCGTACCGACGTACCCCGGCCCTCCGAACCAGAGCGCGTGCGCGGTGGCGACAGCGTTCGACGTGCCATTCGCAGTGCGCAGCTCGGAAGCGACTCCTGACGTCGACACGGTGACCACGTAGCTCGCTTCGCTCGTGTTGGCACCGTCGATGGCGGTCTCTGTGAACGCGACGTTGCCGTTCGGATCCTTCACCAGGTTGTACGGGTACAGCTTCGGATTGGGAATCGCATAGGTCTGGTTTCCGCCGTTCTCGGAGAGCGCCAGGAGGCTTGACGTGCCGTCGCTAGTCTCCTCCAGATACCAGACGCGTCCGTCGGCACCGACCACGGAGTCGACGCCGTACTCCGTGGACGTGGAGTACTTCTCGGTGAAGCCGTTCGAGGTCTCGTTGAACTCGTAGATGTCGCCGCCGTCCGTGAACACCCACGGATTCCCGTTCGGACCGATCGTCAGGACGTCGCCCTGCGTCTGATCAGGAATCCCGTAGGTGGTGGCGACGCCCGCGGTCGTCATCTTCACGAGCTCGCCGCCCGAATTCGAGGACGGGATGAGCCAGAGATCACCGTTCGCGTCGGTGACGATCCCCTTGTCGCTGTTCGACACACCATCGGACGCCGCGCCCGAGGGCAGCGGGTACGTGAACGGCGTCAGGGTGCCGGTCGCGTCGAAGCGGTACACGATCGGTGCGCTCGCATCCGCGTACCAGACGGTCCCGTTCGGCGCTGCGGCGACCGAGTAGGCGGTGCCCTGCATTGTGGTGGAACTCTTGACCACCGAGCCGTCGGTGGCGATGCGGTAGGCCGAGTTCCCCTGGTAGGAGGCTGTGTAGAGGGCGCCGTCCGAGCCGAGCGTCAGCGCGAGCAGCGGCTGACCCGGGTCGACCGAGAACGGCGTGACACTGCCATCGGCATTGATCCGATCCACCGACCCGTTGGCGGTATCGGCCCACGGCAGGCCATCACTCCCCACCGCCATGTAATCGGCGGCGTCTGTCGAATCGGGCAACGGATACTCGTGCGCATACGGCGTGCTGACCGGCGTTGTCTGATCGGCGCTGGCGGAGGTCCACGCTCCCAGTCCGCTGACCGCGAGCGTGCCAGCGGTCGTGACGGCCGCGATGATCCCAGTGACACGTCTGCGTGTCATGCGTTCCCCCTTGGGTCGTGCCGCAGACCTGTGACCGCGGACAGGAGAACTCAAGCAGAATCGGAGGATTGCTCGCAGACCCCCGAGTAGGGGTGGCCGGTCAGATGTCGGCGTCGATTGGTCGTCAGGACGGGCAGCCGCGGTGCTCGTTCACAGAGGTACGCGGTGATGATGCGCGCAAACCTGAACGTTCCTTCGGGTGGGGTTGACTCACGGGATGCGGGGCCGTACATTGAAACCATTCAATGAGAAAGCGGTTTCCCAACGCTTGACGTGCCGGATGCAGCTCCAGGGGTCGGAGCGCATCCCGTTTCCCGACGTCTCCGTGCTGGCCGCCTCAGAACGCGACGATGAGCAAGGAGGCTCACCATGTCGGCACCACGCATGCCTGAACGCGCCCCGTCTTCCGGAACCGCGATCGATCCAACGGGTGACCAAGCGCGATGGTCACGACGCGCTGCGCTCGCCGGCATCGGCACTGCAGCGCTCCTCGGCGGCGTCAGCTGGACCGCGACCGCGGCGCAGGCGGCCGAACCCGCGACCGGACACGGCGACGTCACGTCGAAGGACCTCAACGTCGTGAACGTGCGCGACTTCGGCGCCACCGGCAACGGTTCCACGGATGATTCGAGAGCGTTCCAGAACGCCTTCGACGCCGCCGCGAGTTCCGGCGTCGTCGTGGTCGTCGTGCCGCCCGGAACCTACGCGATCGCGAGCACGCTCGCTGCGAAAGCACCGATCCGCATCGTCGGGCTCGGCGGGTGGTCGAGCAGCGAACTCGTGATCGACGCGTCGCTGTCCGTCGGGATCAGCCTGCAACAGGCTTCGACTGCCGAGATCTACCCGGGTCCCGCAATGCAGCTGATTGATCTGTCCTTCTCGTATAGCGGAACCGGGAACATCCTCGCCTTCGACGAAAGCGCACTGCGTTCCCCGTTCCAGGACACCCTCGTCTCGGGCTGCCGCTTCCTGCTTGGCGCGAACGGCACCGCGATCTCGAGCGTCAATCAGCGGTCGCTCATGGTCACCGAATGCCAGTTCCTCGGCAAACAATCGGGGCAAGGCACCGCGATTCGTCTCAATGACTCCGATAACACGACGATTCAGCAGAACGTCTTCTACCACCTCGGGTACTGCGTCTACGGCGTCCGCGGGCAGAACCGAACGTTCGACGCCGGCATCATCATGATGACGAACAGCATGTCGAGCTTCACCGAAGGGGTGTACCTCGACGGCTGGGAGACAGTCCAAGCGATCGGCAACATGATCGACGGCGGCACGACGAGCTGCGTCCATCTGATCGACGGATACCACTCGATCATCGCGAACAACTACCTCGGGATCTCTGGCGGGAACGGCCTGCTCATGGAGACCTCAAGCCCCTTCGGGACCAAGTTCGAGGGGCAGGTCCAGTTCACCGGGAACTATCTGAACCACTATCTGGCGACCGGGCCGGCGTCGATCCAACTGAGCGGCGTCAATGCACAGCGCCCGATCGACCAGGTGAACATCGTCGACAACATCGTCAACGGCTACGGTCAATACGGCGTCCAGCTGACGAACGCCCAAAATGTGCGCGTCGCCGGAAACACGCTCCGGGCCTCCGCGTCCGGGTCGGTGAGCATCAGCGACACCACGCCGGGCAAGAACTACATCTACGACAACATCGTCGACGGCCCTGTGCAGGCCGAGGGCGATGTGCAGCGCGACAACTGGTCCCTCGTTCCGTTCCCGGCATAAGCGAACAGCGCAATGACGATCGAACAACGCGCCGAGGGGCGCGGCGCCGAACGACGCGGCGGGAACGGCATCGGCCACATCGCGTACTGGCTCTGCGGAGAGATCGGCTGGATGGGCGGGCTCAACGCCGCCTGGATCCTCGGAACCCTGCTCGGCGGAGTGGTCCTCGGAGTCGGACCCGCGACCGCCGCAGCGTTCGCGCTCGCCCGACGCCATCAGCGCGGCGACGGCATCCGGCTCATCCGCGATTTCTGGCGTGCGTACCGATCGCAATGGAGGCATGCCAACGCCGTCTTCGGGCCGGTGGCGGCCGTCGGCGCCTCCCTGGCATTCACCTGGTCGTGGGTCCTCCAGATCGGCGCGCCGATCGCCGGAATAGTGGTGCTGGTTCCGATCAGCGCCCTCTTCGTCGCGGTCGCAAGCGTGGTCGGCCCCATGCAGAGCCACTACGTCCTGCCCTGGTTCCGATACGTGCCCGTGGCGGTGCGCTTCGTCCTATCGATGCCGTGGGCGATCGGGCTCTTGGGCGCACTCGTCGTCGTCGTCGCACTCGCCTCGATCGCGGTCCCTGCCTTGCCGGTGTTCCTCACGATCGGCGCGTGGATCCAACTCGACGCGGTCCTGTGCATGGCGATGTTCACCGCGAACGACAGCAGACAGACCACCGTCCCCGAGCCGCCATCCGGCTCCTGACGTAGTTCCATCCGTTCATAAGGAGATTTCAATGAGGAAAGTCACCGCGAAGCGGTCAGCGCTGCTTGTCGGCGCGGCCGTCAGCGCGATCGCGCTCGGCCTGACCGGCTGCACCGCAGCAGCGCCGTCGAGTTCGGCTACGGCAGCCAAGCTCTCGACGCTCACGATCATGGCGCCGTATCTGACGACCCAGGCGCCGGCGCAGACGAATCCCATCGGCACCGCGCTCGACAAGGCAATCGGCACGAACCTCAACATCACGTGGGTGCCGAACTCGTCGTACGAGGACAAGACGAACATCACCCTCGCGGGCAGCAACGTCCCGCAGGTCATGGTCATCCAGAGCAAAGATTCCGGCTTCGTCAACACCGCTGAAGCGGGCGGCTTCTGGAATCTCACGAACTATCTGAAGGACTACCCGAACCTCGACACCACCGAGCCGCAGGTGCAGCAGGCTTCGAGCATCAATGGGCAGGTGTACGGCATCTTCCGTGCGCGAGACGTGATGCGCACCGCCGTGATCGTCCGAAAGGACTGGCTGCAGAAACTCGGCCTGCAGATGCCGAAGACCACGGCCGACCTGCTCAAGGTCGCGAAGGCGTTCACCAACGACGACCCCAACGGGGACGGCAAGAAGGACACCTGGGGCATCGAGATTCCGAAGTGGCCGGGCGGATTCGCGACGAACAGCCCGTATGACGCCATCGAGACCTGGTACGGCGCCGGGAACGACTGGTACAAGAAGGGCAGCAGCCTGGAGCCGAGTTTCACCTCGAGCAAGTGGATCGATGCGCTCAACTTCGAGAAGCAGCTCGTGGAGGGCGGCTACGTCAACCCTGATTACGCGACGCTCGACTCGGTCGACTGGAACCAGGCCTTCCTCAACGGGAAGGCGGGAATCATCATCGACACCTACTCGCGCGCCCGTCAGATCGAGAGCCTCCTCGAGAAGCAGGATCCGAACAGCTACCAGGGCATGGTCGGCGTCACCGGGAATCTCATCGGCCCGGACGGGACGATGCACGCGCTGCCCACCCCCGGGTACTCCGGATTCCTCGCGATCCCGAAGTCGTCGGTGAAGACGGTCGCGCAGCTCAAGGCCGTGCTGTCCGTGCTGAACAAGATGAACTCGAAGCAGGCCCAGATCATCATGAACAACGGGCTCGCGGGTCAGAACTTCACGGTGAAGAACAACCTCGCAGAGCCGATCACCTCGGCCGCAGCGACGAACCTGCAGACGATCACGGCCAGCTATGCGCAGCTCGGCACCAACGTTACGGGCAACAAGTTCTACCTGCCGGCACAGCCGAACGCGTACGACCAGCAGATGTACGACAGCGAGTTGAAGACAGCCGCAGCCGACACGAAGCACGCCGTGTACAACCCCGCTGCCGCGTATGTCTCGAAGACCTACACGCAGCAGGGCGCGACGCTCGACAACATCATCGTCGACGCCCGACTGAAGTACATCTCTGGCCAGGAGAACCTGCAGCAACTCAAGGCGGCAATCCAGCAGTGGAAGGCCAGCGGCGGCTCGCAGGTCATCAGCGAGACGAACGCGCTCTACAAGAAAGACAAGTAACGACCAGCGGTGGGTCGGCTGCGCCGCCAGCCGACCCACCGGGATCGTGACGAGACAACGAGGCCCGAGATGTCGATTCAGAAGCTCGACGCTGCCGACGCAGTAATCCTGACGGAGGTCGTCGCCCCGGCGCGCGTCCGCACGCGTCGCAATCGCTGGAGCACCGCTTGGCGGCGCTACCGATGGTTCTACCTGATGCTCATACCGGGGGTCGCCTACTTTGCGATCTTCCGCTACGCACCGATGGTCGGGGCGGTCATCGCCTTCAAGAACTACGTTCCGTTCCTCGGCATCTTCGGCAGTCAGTGGGTCGGCTGGGCCCAGTTTCAGCAGCTCTTCGGGTCGCCGGACTTCCTGCGAATCCTGACGAACACGCTGATCCTCGCGGGTCTGAACCTGTTCATCTGCTTCCCGCTGACGATCGTCGTCGCGCTGCTGCTCAACGAACTCCGGCTCACGGCGGTCAAGCGTTCGGTGCAGACCCTCATCTACATCCCGCACTTCCTCGCCTGGACGATCGTCGCAGCCCTGACCTATCTGCTGTTCGCGCAAGGCTCCGGGGTGCTCTTCGGATTCTTCAACGGTGTCCTCGGAACGCACGTCAACTTCCTGACCTCGCCCACCTGGTTCCGGCCCCTGATCATCCTGCAGAACATGTGGAAGACGACCGGCTGGGGCACGATCATCTATCTCGCTGCGCTGGCCGGGGTGGACGCGAACCAGTACGAGGCGGCGATCATCGACGGCGCCGGCCGGTGGAGCCGAACGTGGCACGTCACACTGCCCGCCATCCGGGGCACCATCGTCGTGATGCTCATCCTGTCCATGGGGGCCATCCTGAACACCGGATTCGAGCAGATCTACCTGATGACCAACTCGCTGAACCGGAGTGTGGCTGACGTCTTCGACACCTTCGTCTACTTCGTGGGCATCTCCCAAGGCTCATACAGCTACGCAACCGCCGTCGGTCTGTTCAAAGCCCTCGTCGGCGTCATTCTCATCGGCGGCGCGAACTGGCTCGCCAAGCGTCTCGGACAGGACGGGATCTTCTGATGACCGAAACGACCACCGGCATCGTCGGCATTGCACGCCGTCCCCGTCGAACCACACAGCGGCGCGAGCGCTATCGCTACAACACGCGGGCCGGTCGCGTGTTCGACGTGTTCAACCTCGTCTTCCTGATCGCGATCGGGTTGGTCGCGCTCTTCCCGCTCGTCTTCGTGTTCGTGCGATCGTTCGCGCCGGAGGCTGAACTCGAGTCGAGTGCATTCTTCCTCTGGCCCAAGCAGTTCACGCTCGAGGCGTACACGACCGTGTTCTCCACGCCGACGTTCCCGCGCGCTCTCATCACGACCGTGGTCGTGACCGCAGTCGGCACGGTGATCCAGCTCTTTCTGACGGTGCTCATGGCCTATCCGCTCTCCAAGCGCGGGCTGCCCGGACGAAACCTCATCATGAGCGCCGTCGTCTTCGCCATGGTGTTCTCAGGTGGCATGATCCCGACGTTCCTCGTCGTGAAAAACCTCGGCCTGCTGAACAACTACCTCGCGCTGATCCTGCCGTTGGCGATCGATCCGTTCAGCCTGATCATCGTCAAGAACTTCTTCCAGAACCTCCCCGCCGAGCTCGAAGAGGCGGCGCGGGTCGATGGCGCCTCGGACTTCGGTGTGTTCTGGCGCATCGCGCTCCCGCTGTCGAAGCCCGTCCTCGCGACATTCGCGCTCTTTTACGCGGTCGCGATCTGGAACGACTACATGTCTCCGCTGCTCTACCTGAACAACAGCAATATGTGGACGCTGCAGATGTTCCTGCAGCAAGCGACCACTGCCTCCAATCTGCAGACCGCGCAGCAGAACCAACCCGGCTACGTGCCTCCGTCGGAAGGGGTGAAGTACGCGGTCGTTGTCGTCTCGACGATTCCGGTGCTGTTGTTCTATCCATTCCTGCAGAAGCACTTCGCGAAGGGCATGCTCATCGGAGCGGTGAAGGGATGAGCATCCTCCTCGCGGGTGATTCCACGGTGGCACCCCCAAAGCCCGAAGAGTTCCCACTGAGCGGATGGGGCGGCGCACTCCACGAGTTCGTTCCGGATCGCATCTCGAATCATGCTGTGGGCGGGGCGACCACAACCTCATTCATCGAGGAGGGCCGCTGGTCTGCGCTCCTCGCAGAGCTTCGCGACGACGATACGGTCATCATCCAGTTCGGTCATAACGACCAGAAATATGCGCCACTGGTCCGCGCGATCGCGCTCTATCGCGCCAATCTGCGCGCGTTCGTTCTCGCAGTCCGAGCGCGCGGAGCGCATCCGGTCCTCGCGACGTCGCCGGAGCGTCGCCTCTTCTCCAGGGAGAGCCTCCGGCGCTCACACGGACCGTTTCCGCAGATCGTCCGCGACCTCGGCCACGATCTCGGTGTGCCGGTGATCGACCTCACCGCGTTCACGCGGTGGCTCTACGTCTGGCTCGGCCCCGACGACTCGCGAAAGCTCTTCGTCCACCTTGAGCCCGGAGTATCGGCGCACTGGCCGGAAGGCGTCGAGGACAACACGCATTTCACGGTCGAGGGTGCACGCGCCATCGCCTGCTTCGTCGCGGAATCGCTCGCCGCGATCCGCCGCGTCGGTGAGGACGCCAACCCTATCGGGAAGTGGGGCGTGCAGCCGTGAGCGTGCTGTACCGCAATCCGCTCCGGACGCCGGCGGATATCGCCGACTGGATTGCGGAAGGCCCGATGTCCTCGGCAGCCCGGGACGACGGGGTCGAACTGTGGAGCCACGCTGACGAGGAGCGTCTCGGCGATCATGCCCACTTCACCGTGTGGTGTCCGGTCGAATTTCCGGACGGCGTTCGTATCGAATGGTCGTTCCGCCCGCGGACTGACGACGGACTCGCGATGGCGTTCTTCTCGGCGACCGGTATCGGAGCAGACTTGTTCGCCCCTCAGCTGCCCGCTCGGTCCGGGTACTACCCCGAATACCACTCCGGCGCAGTCCGAACCCTGCACGCCTCGTACTACCGACGGAAATGGGCCACTGAGCGCCGGTTCACAACATGCAATCTCCGGAAATCGCCCGGATTCGAGCTCGTTGCGCAGGGAGCCGACCCGATTCCGGCAATCGGTGACGTCGACGGCTTCTATCGCGTGAGCGTCGAGAAACGCGGGCCGCACGTCCGCTTCGCCATCGATGACCTCCCGCTGTTCACGTGGACGGACCCAGACCCACAACCGATCGCCGGCGGGCGTTTCGGACTGAGACAGATGGCACCACTCCGCGCTGCCTACCGAGACCTCGAGGTGACCGAACTCCATGACTGACACCACAATCGACACGGCAACCGGACGCTCGTCCACCGGCACCGGCGAGCCCTTCGCCGGGGTCAGCCTCAACTGGCTCGGCGGCGGGCGACCCCGCGCGCTCGATGGAGCGGCTGTGTGCGGGGCGCCCCTTCCGCGTGGCGTCGCGAGCGATGTCGACACGCTCGCCCTCGTCGATGCGACCGGAGCGGCCGTCGACACCCAGCTCTGGCCGCTCGCGACCTGGCCCGACGGATCACTGAAGTGGGTCGGCGTCGCGACCACGACGGTCAGCGACCGATACGCGCTTCGGCTTCGGGCCTCCGAGCAGGAGGCGACCCAAGACGGAGCCGCGGTCCGCGTCGTTCAGGAACCGCAGGGGATTCGCGTCGAAACGGGTCCGCTCGTGGTCGTCGTGCCGACAACCGGCCCCGCCGTCCTTCGGGACATCGAACGTGACGGAACGCTCATCGCGTCGGACGCCAGATTCGTGAGCACCCTGCAGACGACCGCTCCGGAGTCCGACACCCTGCGCGAACGTCACCAATTCGAGAGCACGATCACCGCGGCTGTGGTCGAACAGTCGGGTCCGGTTCGCGCCGTGATCCGCATTGAGGGCGAGCATCGGGCGTTGGACGAGTCGCGCTCCTGGCTGCCGTTCACGGTCCGGCTGCACTTCAGCGCCGGCCATTCGGGCATTCGGCTCACGCACTCCTTCATCTGGAACGGGGACGCCGATCACGACTTCCTCGCCGGTCTCGGCCTTCGCCTGTCCGTTCCGCTGCGCGCGCCGCTGCACGACCGGCACGTCCGGATCGCCGGCGCAGATGGTGGCGTGTTCGCCGAAGCAGTGCGCGGCATCACCGGTCTGCGCCGCGATCCGGGCCCAGAGGTGCGCGCCGCACAGATCGCCGGGCGGACGACGCCACCGCTCGAGGAGTGGAGCCCGGCCGTTTCGGAACGGATGCAGTGGATTCCTGCGTGGAACGACGTCACGCTGACGCAGCTCACGCCCGACGGGTTCACCCTGAAGAAGCGCACCGCAGCTGGACGCGGTTGGGTCGGCGTGACCGCCGGCACTCGGTCAGGAGGCGCCGCCTACGTTGGCGACACCGAAGGCGGAATGGGGATCGGCGTCCGCGACTTCTGGCAGTCGTACCCGGTGCAACTCGACATCCGCGACGCAGCATCCGACTCCGCGTCGCTCACGGCATGGCTCTACGCGCCAGAGGCCGAGCCCATGGACATGCGGTTCTACCACGACGGACTCGGCCAGGAGGATTACGCCGATCAGCTCGACGCCCTGGAGATCACCTACGAGGACTACGAGCCCGGATTCGGTGACGTGCACGGCATCGCTCGGACGCATGAGCTCTGGCTGCATCCGTATGCGGCGACTCCCAGCGCGGAGGAGTTCGCCGAACACGCCCGATGCGTCAGTGACCCGGCGCAGCTGGTCGCCGCATCGGACGGCATCCGCGCAGCCGGCGTGTTCGGCGACTGGGCGCTCACGGATCGCAGCACGCCACAGCGCGAGCAGCTCGAGAGCCAGCTCGGCGCGCTGTTCGAGTTCTATCGCGGTCAGGTCGACCAGCGCCGGTGGTACGGATTCTGGAACTACGGCGACGTCATGCACACGTACGACGAAGATCGGCACACCTGGCGATACGACGTCGGGGGGTATGCGTGGGACAACTCCGAACTGTCGCCCGATCTGTGGCTCTGGTACACGTTCCTCCGGACCGGACGGAAAGACGTCTTCCGCATGGCAGAAGCCATGACGCGGCACACCGGCGAGGTGGACACCTACCATCTCGGCCGATTCCGAGGCCTCGGCTCGCGCCACAACGTGCAGCACTGGGGCTGCAGCGCCAAGCAACTGCGCATCAGCAATCCGATGTACCGGCGGTTCTTCTACTACTTGACGGCCGACGAGCGCACGGGCGATCTCATGCATGAACTGCGGGACAGCGACCGCACGTTCCTGGCCCTCGATCCGACGCGGAAGGTGCGAAGCGATGCCGCCACCTACCGCCCGGACCAGCACGCGCTCGCGGTCGGGCTCGGCACGGACTGGGGTGCCCTCGCAGCGACGTGGCTCACCGAATGGGAGCGATTCGACGATGCGTGGTCGCGTGATCGTCTGCTCGGCACGATGACCGATATCGGAAATCTCCCGAAGGGCTTCCTCACCGGGGAGGCGCTGTATGACCTCGACACCGGCCGTTTCGAGACATCACGAGATCGCGTCATGGTGTCGCATCTCAATGCGATCTTCGGGCTGGTCGAGGTGTGCAGCGAGCTCATCGATCTCGTCGACATCCCGGCGTTCCAAGCGGCCTGGATGCAGTACTGCCGGCTCTTCCTCGCCACGGACGACGAGCAGATCGCGGCGGTCGGTGAAGTCCTGCACGGGACGAATCTCACGCAGGCGCATAGCCGACTCCTCGCCTACGTGGCGAATCGCTCTGGCGATGAAGACCTTGCGCGACGAGCGTGGCGGGCGTTCTTCGCGAGTGGCGAGTTCCTCGCGCAGGGTGATTTCCATGAGGCAGCAGCCGCCCTGCGGATCCGCACCGTGCTGCCACCGTTCGTCGTCGCCCCGGTCGAAGAGGGCATCGGGATTTCGACGAATGCCTCGGCGCAGTTCGGGCTCGCGGCGATCCAGAACCTCGCACTCATCGGGGGGTACCTGGAGTCGAGCGGGGCGTGACGGAACGTCCGTCGCCGTCGGAGCGTCAGGTTGACGGGTCGTGCCCGACGGCCCGCCGCCCCGTACCCGGTGTCAGATGTCGGCGCGTCAGATGTCGGCGTCGATGCGGTAGTGGCTGAGCACCGGAGGCGCGACGACGATCGTGCCGAGCGATGACGCTCCGTCGGGCGTTGCCCGGAACGCGCGGTACGCAGCGTCGTGCTCCATCGACTCCCACCGCTCGACAAGCAGGACGTGTGTCGGCTCGGTCTCGTCGAAGGTGACCTCGACGCCCTGGCAGCCGTCGAACGCGCGGGTTGCCTGCAGCGTCTCGTGGATCACGCGGGGTGCGTCATCCATGGCGTCGGGACGCACGGTGAATTCGAGCAGGGCGATGATCGGCATGAGCGCTCCGTTGCGAGTCGTTGTGGAAGGGCGATTCGTCCACCGTATTCGCTCGCGCGTTCCCACGGACCGGGCCGGGGTCGAGAATGAGACGTCCGCTGCGCGAGAGGAACCCGATGACCGAGAGCACCCCACAAGAGCACGCCCATGCGTCGGCCGGTCCGTCCGAGCGGGTCGAGCGACTGCTCGCGGCCATGAGCGTCGAGGAAAAGGTCGGGCAGCTGACGCAGCTGTTCTACTTCGGCGGTCCGGCGTCCGTCGCCGGTGCCGATTCCGAGATCGCGCAGCAGCCGCGCATGGTTGAAGGCGCGCTCGCGCGCGGTGCCGTCGGGTCGCTGCTCTTCGTGACGGACCCGGCTGAGAACAATCGGCTGCAGCAGCTCGCGATCGACGGCAGTGCGCATCGCATTCCGGTGATCTTCGGGTTCGATGTGATCCACGGCTTCCGGACCATCTTCCCCGTGCCGATCGCACTCGCGGCCAGTTGGAATCCTGACCTCATCACCCAGGCGCAGTCCGTTGCCGCGCGAGAGGCGCGCGCCGTCGGCATCCACTGGGCATTCGCCCCGATGGTCGACATTGCTCGCGATCCACGATGGGGTCGGATCGTCGAAGGCGCTGGGGAGGACCCCTATCTCGGTGCCGTCGTCGCGGCTGCGCAGGTTCGCGGTTTCCAAGGCGATCACATCGGTGCGCCTGACCACATCCTCGCCGGGCCGAAGCACTTCGCCGGATACGGAGCCGCGCTCGGCGGCCGTGACTACGACGAGGTCGACCTGTCCGACCAGGAGTTCTGGAACACGTACCTGCCGCCGTTCCGGGCCGCTGTCGAAGCCGGCGCAGCCAACATCATGTCCGCGTACATGGATCTCAACGGCGTCCCGGCCACCGGGAACGCCTGGCTGCTGACGGACGTACTCCGCGACGCGCTCGGGTTCGACGGGTTCGTCGTCACCGATGCGAATGCCGCAAAAGACCTCGAGACCCACCATTTCGCCGCCGACCCTGCGGACGCCGCCGTTCGGGCGATCACCGCGGGTGTCGACATGGAGATGGCGATCTTCGAGCCCGCGTTCGCACATCTGGTCGACGCCGTCGCGGCCGGACGAGTCGACACCGCGCGCCTCGACGAGGCCGTGCGCCGGATCCTCACCGTCAAAGAGCAACTCGGGCTGTTCGACGACCCGTTCGTCGACGTCGACACCGCCGAGCAGGTGCTCACAGATCCCGCCCACCGTGCCGTCGCTCGGGCGGCAGCCGAAGGTGCCGCGGTGCTTCTCCGCAACGACAACGGGGTCCTCCCGCTGCACGCGGAGTCGGTGAACACCGTTGCGGTGATCGGCCCCCTCGCCGACTCCGCCCGCGACACGATCGGCCCATGGGTGTTCGCGTACGACGGCGACGAGACGGTGACGATCGCCGATGGAATCCGGGCGCGCCTCCAGGGCATTGCCGAGGTCACCGTCGCGCAGGGTGTGCCGCGGCCGACTCGGACCTTCCCCTCGATGTTCGACATGTGGGGCGACGGCAGCCCGAAGGACCCCAGCGGGTTCGACGCCGACTCCGCGCTGCAGCACGCCGTCGACACAGCGACCCAAGCGGACTTCGCGATCGTCGTCATCGGCGAGCAGCAGGACATGATCGGCGAGAGCGCCTCCCGCTCCGACCTGTCACTCCCCGGCGATCAGCTCCGCCTGCTGGAGGCTGTGGTCGCCACCGGCACGCCTGTCGTCGTCGTCCTCATGAGCGGGCGTCCGCTCGACATCCGCTGGGTCGCGGAGCACGTCCCCGCGATCCTCCAGGCCTGGTACCCCGGAACCCGAGGGGGTGAGGCCGTCGCACGTCTGCTCTTCGGCGATACCGCCCCCACCGGGAAGCTCCCGTTCACGTGGCCGCGGAACGTCGGGCAGGTACCGATGCACCACGCCGTGACCCGCTCGCACGCACCGAACGATCAGGGGCGCCGGTACTGGGACGTTGCGAGCACCCCGCTCTACCCGTTCGGACACGGCCTCACCTACACCCACTTCGAATACGGCACGCCGCGCGTCGACCACAGCCCGATCCCGCTCGACGGCGCCGTGACGGTGACCGTCGACATCACGAACGTCGGCGACCGTGACGGCACCGAAACCGCGCAGCTCTACCTGCACCAGCGGTTCGGCACCTCCTCGCGGCCACTTCGGCAGCTCGTCGGATTCCAGCGCGTGCAGATCGCGGCCGGTGCCACCGAGACCGTGACGTTCACGATCGGCGCCGAGGCCCGCCGATACTGGAGCGCCGCGACGCGCGACTGGGTCACCGACGCCAGCCAATTCGACGTCTGGGTCGGCGGCAGCGCCGACGCGACGGCACACACCGAGTTCACCGTCGAACGCTGATCCTGGGCAAAGCCGGTTCTTCGAGAACTCCCACGTTGGGATCGAACCGGGCGCACCAGCATGCGGAACAATCGAATGGGGTCCGGTCGGAAAGGATGCACATGCGCTCGCGCGCGTTCGCGGTCCTCCGCATCACCACACCGATCGTCATCATCGTCGCGTCAGTGGTCATCGCGTGCATCTTCGTTACCCCGCGCGCAACGTCCGAGGGCACAGGGATCCACCCATCCCGGGTCGTCACCATCGGCGACTCGATCATGGCCGGCCTCAACCTCGACCCGTCCGAAGCATGGCCTGCGGTCATCGGCGACGAGCGCGACGCCACCGTGACCAACCTCGGCTGCAGCGGCGCAGGATTCATCGCCGGCGGCACCTGCGGAACCGACTTCCGAGGGCTCATCGCGAAAGCCGAAGCGACCAAACCGCAACTCGTCATCATCCAGTCGTCCGACAACGACCTCGGCCAATCGCCCGCCAAACTCACCGCAGCCACCGACGCCACCCTCGTTGAACTCCGCCGAGCCCTCCCGCACGCCACAATCGTCGGCTTCAACACCCTGTGGGACCAACCCGGCACCGCGCCCACCGAAGTGACCTACAGCTCCGAGGAACTCCGCGACGCCCTCAGAGAAGTCAAGGGCACATACATCGACATCGGCCAACCGCTCCGCGGCACCCCCGGCCTCATGCAGAGCGACCACGAACACCCCACAGCCGCAGGCCAACGCGTCCTCGCCGCCGCAATCATCGCCGCGCTCCAGCGCGCAGGAATCAACCTCTAACGGCCCGCCCCGGCCCGGCCCGTCCCGGCGCGGCGCTGCCCGGCACGGCGCGGCGGTGCCCAGCAGGACGCGGCGCGGCCCGTTCAGATGCCGATGAGCTCCGCAACCTGCGCCGAATACACGCCCGGTCGGGCAACCGCGTTCACGGTCGGCATCTGGGCTCCATCCGCGCTCGCCGAGCCGTCCCGGGCCGCTGCACGCGGATCAGCGCCACCGCCGTACCCGCCCGCGCCCGCGCGAGCACCCCACTCGGCGTCCATCGTCTCGACCTCGGCGATCAAGCCCAGCAGCGCCTCGAAATGATCCGTGAGGATCTCACGCCACACACCCGGCGCCCCCATCGCGAGCGCGCGAAGCGTCGCCGCCTCCGGCAACTGCCATGCCGCGCCCGCGCCGCCCATCGTCACCGACGTCGCGAGCCGGCAATCGTGCAACTGCTCCGCCACGATCTCGATCTCCCGCGCACCGCGCGACGCCCACCGCGCACGCCCAGCCCCGAGGAGCAGCAACTGCTCGTCGTACTTGAACAGCAGCGTCTCGAGCAGCTCACGGAGCCGCCACAACTGCGCCGCCAACTCGTTCGCTTCGCGATGGGTCATTGCAAGGTCCGTTCCAGGTACGGCACTCCGGCTCAGTCAGCGTGGTGGGGGCCGACCAGAGCCTCGGGAAAGGAGGCGCGGTGCACCGAGCGTAGCGTCCACGCACAAGAAAGAAACCAGAATCTTGCACCAAGCGAGCGGGAAACGCCCAGAAAAGCCCTAGGCGCTCTTCCGCAGCGGCACCTGGATCGCGCCCAGGTCGTCGGCCACGATCACCTGTGCCGCGGCACCCGCGGTCTCATCGATCAGGATCGGCGCGAGCAGGTTGGCGGTCACGCCGGCCGCGCTCGGCGTCACGACGAGAAACACTCGCGCCTGCGGCAGCTCCGTGCCGGGCAGGTCCGGCGCGTAGTCCGGCATGTACGTCGCCGCACCGACGACGAACAGGCGGAGCAGCGGCTGTTCGTGCGCGCGCAGCGTGTAGGTGTCGATCGCCCCGGCGAGCGGTGCGAAGTCGTACTCGATGTGCGGCTCGAGGCCGGCGAGCGGCTCGCGGAACGTCAGCGTGGTCATTTCAAGTAGTCCATCAGGGTCGGCTGGATGCTTTTCGCGGTCACGGCGAGGGCAGTCTGGTACGCCACCTGCTGCGTCTGCATCTCGAGAATCACTTGTGCACTGTCGACATCCTGCAGCCCGGTCTGCGACGCCTGCAACTGGGTCGACTGATTCGTCAGCGCCGTGGTCGCCGCGGTCATCTGGTTCTGCGCCGTGCCGACGGTCGACTCGGCGTTCTGCACGTTCGTCAGATAGGTGTCGATCGCGCCGAGCTGACTGCCGACATTCCCGCCGCTCGTGACCGCCGCGCTCAGCGAGTCGATGAGCGAGAAGATCGACGAGCCTCCGCTGCCGAACACGCTCGAACCGTCGACATCGACGCGGACCGTCGAGTCGGTCCCGACCCGTCGCTGCACCGAGCTTCCAGCGGTTCCCGTGAACGCGTACGACGCCGTGAACGCCGCCGACGCATCCGAGGTTCCGGCGAACACGCTGCGACCCTGATACTGCGTGTTCGCGAGCGACAGCAGCGTCTGTTTGATGGCCTGCATCTGCTGCGCCGCGGCCTGCTGGGAGGTCGGGCTCGCCGTCGCCGTGTTCGCCGCCTGCACCACCAGGTCGCGCAGCTGCGTCAGCGCGGTGTTCGCGGACGACAGTGCGCCGCCCGCGGTCGAGAGCCAGGCGGTGCCGTCGGCGGCGTTCCGCTGGTACTGCGTGTTCCGGGCGAGGGTCTGCTGGATCTGGAGCAGCTGCGCCGTACCGGCGGGGTCGTCGGACGGTTTGCTGATCGCGATGCCGGTCGACGCCTCCTGATCGAGTTGATACAAGCGCGCCGCGCTCGACTGGATGTTCTGCTGCGCCGCGGCGAGCTGCATCGAATTGGTCACACGGAAGCTCATGGTCACCCCAGTCCGACGAGTCCGGTGTGGTTGATCAGCTGATCGAGCATCGAGTCGATCGCGGTCATGACGCGGGCCGATCCCTCGTAGGCGTGCTGGTAGGCGATGAGGTTCATGTTCTCCTCGTCGAGGCTGACCGACTCCTGCGACGCCTGCGCTGTGGTCGCGGCGGTCTGCGCGGCCTGGTCGAGCGTCGACTGGTCGGCGGCACTCTTGCTCTGCGCGCCGAGCGCCACGACACCCGCCGACCATCCGGCATCCGGTGACCCCGGGGAGGCGCCGATCTGGCTGATCGCATCGGCGACCGATCCGTCTGCGGCCCCGGCACCGACCGCGCCCACCGCCACGCCGGAGGCGTTCGTCGGGATGACGGAGAGTCCGAGCGCGGGCGGGCCGCTGCTCGCGAGGCCGAAGAACGACACGCCGGTCGCGCCAGACGGCGTCGCTCCCGTCGTGCTGATCGCGTTCACCTGCGTCGCCAGACTCGTGGCGAGGCTGTTCAGGTTCGCCGCGGTCTCCGCGATCACGCCGCCGTTGCCGGCCGCGTTCGCGGGAGCGAGCAGCGACAGGTTCGCCGCGATCGAGCCGGAGCCGATCGCAACCGGGGTGCCCTGGTTGCTCCACTGCACCGACACGGGGGCGCCCGCGGCGCCGTCGAGCGTCGTCGCACCGGCTACCGTGGCGGGCCGGGCGACGGTGCCCTGCACGAGCATGTCGCCGCCGATCGTCACCGAGACCGTGTGGTCCGCGTTCTCGGTGACCGATGCGCCGGTGAGCGTCGCGAGGTCGTTGAGCGCGGCGTTCCGTTGCCCGACCAGTTCGTTGACGTTTCCGCCGCTCGCTGCGATCGCGCGGATCTGCCCGTTCAGTTGCGCCACCTGCGAGGCATCGGTGTTGAGCTGCGTCACCGCGGTGCTCACGGCCTCGCGGGTTCCGGACCACTGCTGCTGCAACGACTGGTAGTCGCCGGCGATCTGCTGCACCACGGTCTGCGCCTGGCCGAGCAGCGCGCTCACCGGCGCTGCAGCACCCGGCTGGTTGGAGACGTCTTGCCATGCGGCCCAGAACGTCGTCAACCGGGCGGACAGGCCGGACGAGCCGGGCTCGCTGAGCGTCGACTCGATCTGCGACAGCGCTGACGCGCGGGCACCGCTGTAGGCGGCGGTCGCCGAGCTCGTGCGCGCCTGCGCATCGAGCAGTGCCGACCCGAGCCCGGCGATCTGCGTCACAGCGACGCCTTGCCCGACAGTGGCGTTGCCGGTCGCCGTCGTGACGAGCCCGGTTTGCGCGGCTCCGGCGGCGGCCTGCAGGTCGACGGTCTCGCGCACATATCCGGCGGTTCCGGCGTTCGCGATGTTCTGCCCGGTGACCTCGATCCCGGTCTGCGCAGCGGACAGACCGGAGTACGCCGTGTTCAGGTCACCGATCATGTTCGGGGCCATCGTCGTCCTGTTCTCTCGTCAGCTCGTCGTTGCGTGGTTCGCGATGCGGCGATCAGAGATTGGCGTCCACGAGGCGCGCTCGCGTCGGCGTCGACGCAGCGGTTCCCTCGGACGTGTAGACGGTCGGCGGCTCCGCAACCGCATCGAAGGCGTCCTGCGTCGCCCGCAGCGCGCTGCGGATCAGGCGGTCGTTCCCGCCGCGAATTGACCGGATCTCGGTTGTGAGCGAGAGGAGCGCGTCCAGGTGCGATGCGAAGATGCCCTGCCAGGCGCCTGGGGCCCCGGCGATCACGTCGCGAAGCCGCAGGTCGCCGCTCAGCCCCCATTCCTCGGCCAGCGCCGACGTCGCGACGCCGACGGAGAGCGTCGCGGCCTTCAACCGCACGGCGATCGCCTCGGCCTCCCGCGTGACATGGGGGAGCCAGCGCGCCTTGCCCGACGCGAGCAGCAGCTGCTCCACCTCGTACTTGTAGAGCAGCAGCTCCAACAGCTCACGCTGGCGCCAGAGCTCATTCGACAGTTCGTTGGCGCCCACCGCTTGTCACATCCCATCCATGGCCCGTGCCGCTTGACGCGCTCGGTGTCGATTCATCGGCGACCGCTCCGGTGCCTCGGCTACCCCTATCGGTGGGCCACAGCAATTCGTAAGCCTGCCGGGAGGCGAGACATCAATTTCCGAACGCCGCTTACGGACCGCGCGCACCAGCCGATAGACCCCATTGCCAGCCCATGGACGGGCCGGCGCATCAACGATTCACGGAGGAATCACCATGGCAATGACGATCAACACCAACCTCAGCGCGATCACCGTCACGAACTCGCTGAACGCGAACCAGACGGCACTGAGCGACAGCATGGCGAAGCTGTCGTCGGGCTCGCAGCTGAACACCGCCGCCGACAACCCGGCAGGCCTCGCGATCTCGCAGGGTCTGCAGGCGCAGATCGGCGGTCTCACGCAGGCTGGCCAGAACACGGCAAGCGGCATCAACCTGATTCAGACCGCTTCCGGCGCGCTGAGCCAGGTGTCGAACATCCTGCAGACCATCAACAGCCTCGCCGTTCAGGCCGCCAACGACACGAACAACACCGCGTCGCGCACCGACATCCAGACGCAGGTGACTGCGCTCGCCGGTGAGCTCACGCAGATCGGGTCGTCGACGAACTTCAACGGCGTCAAGCTGCTCGACGGTTCCGCCACCGGCACTGCCGCCCTCAACTTCCAGGTCGGCTCCTCGGCGACGGACACGGTCTCGCTGGACCTCGGCTCGGCGAACGTCACCTCGATCGCCACCGCGGTCAGCGGTCTGAAGTTCGACAACGCGACCGACGCGCAGGCGTCGATCACGGCCATCCAGACGCAGATCCAGACCGTCTCGACGGCGCAGGCCACCCTTGGTTCCACGCAGAACGTGCTGCAGTCGACGGCGCAGAGCATCGCCGTCAACTCGCAGAACCTCACCGCGGCGAACTCGCAGATCGCGGACACCGACATGGCGTCCGAGATGGCGAAGTACAGCAAGGAGAGCGTGCTCATGCAGGCCGGCACCGCGATGCTGTCGCAGGCCAACCAGCAGAGCCAGCTCATCCTGAAGATCCTGCAGGGCTGATCGCGATGCGCGGCGGGGTGGCTGATCGTCGATCGGCCACCCCGCCGTCGCCTCCACCGACATTCTTCGTCTCGCCGCTGTCCGGATCGGAGCCGCACGCATGAGCATGGTGAGTCCCACGTCATCGACGCTGCCGACGCTGTCCGTCGGCAGCAACGGTCAGGTCACGGTGTCGAACCTGGTGAACAACCTCGACCCGACCGCGCTCGTCAACGCGCTCATGACCGCCGCGTCGATCCCGCAGACCGTCCTCGAGTCGCAGGTCGCCTCCGAGCAGACCGCGCTCAAGGCGTTCCAGAACATGAACACGACGCTGCAGGCGCTGCAGACGAGCGCCGCCGGCGACGCTGCGACGAACGGGCTGAACCTGCTCAGCGTCGCGAGCACGGATCCGTCCGTCAGCGCCACCGCCACGACCGCAGCGTCGCCGACGAGCTTTGCGATGCAGGTCACGCAGACCGCGCAGTCGCAGGTCTCCGTCACCGCCGCGATGGCGACGTGGCCGGACTCGAGCGGCGCAATCACGATCGTCGACTCGACCGGAACGGCGACGCAGATCACCGCGGCCTCCACGAGCATGGCCGACGTGGCGAGCGCCATCAACGGATCCGGCCTCGGTGTGAACGCCGCCGTCGTCGCGGCGGGCACCGATTCGTCCGGCAACGCGCTGTACCGGCTGCAGCTCACCTCGGCGCAGACAGGCGCCGCCGCCGCATTCCAGGTGGACGCCGGAACGAGCTCGGCGTACAGCGCGGGCACCGCGACGAACATGCTGGCCCAGCCGGGCGCCGCGACGATCAGCACGGCGCAGGACGCGAGCGTCACGCTCTGGCCGGGCACCGCGGCCGCGCAGACCACGACCTCGTCGACGAACACGTTCACGAACCTCGTCCAGGGCATCACCGTGACGGTCAGCGCTCCGACGAGCGCGCCGGTCACCCTCACGTCGACGATGGACACCGCGAACATCACGAGCGCGGCATCGTCGCTCGTCTCCGGGGTGAACACGCTCCTGCAGTACGTGACCCAGCAGTCGGCCGTGGCAACGACCTCCAACACGGACGGGACGACGACGAACACGCCGGGCCCGTTCACCGGCAACCTGCTCATTCAGGGCGTCTACCAGAGCCTGCAGAGCGCCGTCGCGGATCCGCTCGGCGCCACCGGGACCGTGTCTCCGTCGAAATACGGCATCACGCTCAACCAGGACGGCTCGCTCACGTTCGATCAGACGACGTTCCAGAGCGCGCTCGCCGCCGACCCCGCCGGAACCGTCGCCGCGATCCAGCAGATCGCGTCACGCGTGCAGACCGCCAGCGCCGAGGCGTCCGACCCGGTCACCGGCTCCATCACCACGTCGATCGCGTCGAAGCAGACGCAGATCTCCAACGACCAGTCGTCGGTCGCGAACTGGACCACCGTGCTCGCCACGAAGCGGAAGTTCCTGCAAGCCCAGTACACGGCCCTCGTCACCACGCTCGGCCAGCTGCAGTCCGAGCAGTCGTACCTCACGCAGCAGATCAACGCGCTGTACCCGTCGACGACCAGCGGCGGATAGCCGGTCTGGAGGCGCGTGACCGACCCAGCCCAAGCCTCCCGTCCGCGTCGCCCGCTCGCGTCGCCCGCCTACCGAACCACCAAGGAACCGAGGAACGCACATGCCATCGGCTGCACAGATGTACCGGGACAACGCGATCCTGTCCGCATCGCCGTCACGGCTGCTCACCATGCTCTACGACCGGCTGATCGTCGACCTGACCTGCGCGAAGGACGCGCTCGACGGCGAGCAGTTCGATGTCGCGGACTACCGGCTCTCGCACGCCGTCGAGATCATCAGCACGCTCGCCGGATCGCTCCGCCTCGACATCTGGGACGGCGCAGAAGGCCTTCTCGGGCTGTACATCTACGTGTCGAACGCACTCATCCACGTCCGAGTGAACCGTGATGTGCAGCTCGTCATCGAAGCGATCGCGCTCATGGAACCGCTCCGGGAGGCGTGGCACCAGGCCGCCGATTCGCTGGCTGCGGCCGCGGCCGACGAACGCGCCGCCGACGCCGAGGTGGTCGCGGTTGTCTGACGACTTCCGGTGGCATGCGATGCTCGACGAGTTCGAGCGGCGGGCGCACGACGCCGCCGGTGACGCACCACTCGGCCCGATCGAGCACACACCGGTCGCCGGCATCGGCCTGCCTGTCGAGCTCGCGGGTCGCGCTGCGGTTGTCGTCGTCGCGCAAGCCCGGGCGATCGCGCTGCTCCGGAAGCGGGAGACGGCGCTCCGCGAGCAGTTGCGCGCGCTGGACGACGCGGGAACGCCGCAGACGCAGGCCGCGCCTCCCGTCTACGTCGATCTGATCAGCTGACGCACTTACCAAACGGTGGGCGCTGCCGATAAGCGCAATTGAGCAGGGATCGCTCGTCTGACGGCCATGGATCGGCCCCGACTTGTTCAAGCCATCAGGGGTGTCTTGTGCTCGATTCCGTGACGATGAACGCGATGTCGTCCGCGCTCGACGGGTTCGCCGCCGCGCAGCGCGCGATCTCCAACAACATCGCGAACGTGAACACGCCGAACTATCAGGCGCAAGAGGTCGACTTCGCCGATGTCCTCGCGCGATCCGTCGCCGCCGGAAGCGGCGCACTGCCCTCGTCGGCATTTGCCCCGACGCCGAGCCTGGACCCGACGAACCTCAACGGCAACAACGTGTCCCTGCAGCAGGAGACCAGCGCCGAGATCTCGAACGGACTGAAGTTCCAGGTCGCCTCGCAGGCGATCACCGAGCAGCTCAACGAGCTCCGCAGCGCCGCGACGGTGAACTGACCATGAGCTACGACGCCATCGGCATCTCCAGCACCGGCATGGTGCTCAACCAGACCTGGCTGAACGCGATCAGCGACAACCTGTCGAACATCAACGACACCGCGTCGCCGAACAGCCCCGCCTTCCAGGAGCGGTTCGTCCAGGCGACCGCGAACGCCGGCACCGACGGTGTCTCGCCCGGCTCCGTCGTCTACGGATCCGCAGCGGGGCAGCTCGTGTACGACCCGACGAACCCCGTCGCCAACGCCCAGGGGTACGTCAAGCAGCCGACGATCGACATGTCGACGCAGATGACCGACCTCATCGAGGCACAGCGCGCGTACCAGGCGAACGCGAACGCGATCACGAGCGCGCAGAGCATGTACCAGTCCGCCCTCCAGATCGGAGCGAAGGCATGAGCATCCCGGCCATCAGCGGCATCTCCCTCGGACAACTGGCGGGCGCCGTGCCGACAACGGCGACGACCAGCGCGACCGGCGCGGCCGGCGCGACCGGCGCCTCCGGCAGCGGCTTCGCAGCGACACTCACCGGTGCGATCGACAGCCTCCAGCAGATGCAGAGCGCGTCCGACGCCGCGAACGTCGGCGCCGTGACCGGGAACCTCAACGACATCCAGGACGCCACCGTCGCTGCGGCCCGCGTGCAGACCGCCGTGCAGCTCGCGTCGACGCTCCGCAACCAAGCGGTTGACGCGTTCAACGAGATCATGCGGATGGGCTCGTAGTGCCCCCCGCGCTCCTCGGCATGTTCCGGCGCATCGGGACGACGATCGCCGGGTTCTCCTTCGCGCAGAAGACCCTCGCGGTGCTCGGCGTGCTCGTGCTCGTGCTCGGCGGTGTCGGCCTCACCAGCTGGCTGACGCGGCCGCAGTATGTTCCGCTGTTCAGCGGGATCTCGCCCACCGACGCGCAGGCGATCACCGACCAGCTGCACTCCGACAACGTGCCGTACCAGCTCACCGACGGCGGGGCGACGATCCTCGTGCCGCAGGCGCAGGTCTACCAGGAGCGCATGAAGGCGGCCGCCGCGAACCTCCCATCGGCGACGAATCAGGGCTACTCGCTGCTGAACACCATGGGCGTCACGACCTCCGACTTCCAGCAGACCGTGACGTATAAGCGGGCGATGGAAGGGGAGCTCGCGAACACCATCGACGCGATGGACGGGGTCAAGACGTCGTCCGTGAAGCTCGCGATCCCGCAGCCCACCGTGTTCACCGACTCGACCCAGGACCCGACCGCGAGCGTGTTCGTCGCCGAGACACCCGGCACCACGCTCTCCGGCTCGCAGGTGCAGGCGATCGTGCACCTCGTCTCCGCGTCCACGGTCGGCATGAAGCCGTCCGACGTGTCGGTGATCGACGCTGCCGGCAACGTGCTCTCCACCGCCGGTACCACCTTCGCCGCGGGCACGGACGATCAGGCCAAGGCGTACGACACCGCCGTCGAGACGAGCGTGCAGTCGATGCTCGACAAGGTGCTCGGTACCGGCAACTCGACCGTCGTCGTCAACGCGCTGATGGACAACTCGAGCTCCACCAAGACCACCGACCAGTACTCGATTCCGACCGGGGCGCCCGTCTCCAGCTCCACCACCCAGAAGGAGACGTACACGGGAACCGGCGCGGGGACCGCATCCGGCGTGCTCGGCACCAGCGCCACCACGAACGGCGCATCGAACACCGCGTCGAGCAACGGCGGCAACGGCACCTACAGCTCCGACAGCAGCACGAGCGACAACGTCATCAACAAGACGAGCACCACCCAGCAGATCCCCGCGGGCAGTGTCCAACGCCAGACCGTGTCCGTCGCGGTCGACACGGCCGCGGCGCGGAAGGCGGGCGTCAGCATGAACCAGATCCAGTCGATGGTCGCCAACGCCGCGGGCGCAAGCACGCAGCGCGGCGACGCCGTCGGCGTCCAGTTCGTGAGCTTCTCGCAGGCGAACGCGGTCGCCGCGAAGCAGGCGCTCGCCGCCGCCAACGCGCAGGCGCAGCAGGCGCAGCTCACGTCGTGGATCCGCGACGGTGTCATCGCCCTCGCGATCATCGCCGGCCTCGTCGCCGCGATCGTGATGGTCCGCCGACGCCGGGCCGTCGTCGAGGAAGAACCGATCGGACTCTTCGACGACCCGACCGTGCCGCTCATGACGCTCACCGCCACGCCCGCAGCGAGCCCGCTCACCGCGGCGCCCCCCGCGGCCGGCGCCGTCGGTGCGGCCGCAACCCCGCCGGAGCCCAGCACGCTCGCCGCCGGCCAGCGGAAGGCCGAGATCGAGCAGCTCGCGGTCAACGACCCGCGCCGCGCCGCCGACTTCCTGCTGGCGCTCATGGATGATCGGCAGCCCGCATCGTGATCGGTACACAGCCCGCCACGCTCACCGGCGCGCAAAAAGCCGCGCTCGTCCTCATGAACCTCGACCAGGCCGCCGCCGCCCAGGTCATGCAGCAGTTCAGCGAGGCCGAGTCCGAAGAGATCGCCGCCGAGATCATCGCCCTGCAGCGGGTCGACCGCCGACAGGCCGAAGCGGCGCTCGAGGAGTTCCACGCCCTCGCCACCCGGGCGGAACCCCGGACGCACGGCGGACGCAACGCCGCCATCGGACTGCTCGAAGCCTCCTTCGGGTCCGAGCGGGCCGCCGGCGTCATGTCGCGTGTCGCCTCATCGATGGCCGGTCGCGCGTTCGAGTTCCTGGACGAGGCCGACCCGGCGCAGGTCGCGCTGCTCCTCGACGGGGAATTGCCGCAGACCGTCGCCGTCGTGCTCGCACACCTTCGCACCGAGCAGGCATCGCGCGTGCTCGCCGCGCTGAAACCGGAGGCGCGCACCGACGTCGCGCAGTGCATCGCCACCATGGGGACCGTCAGCCCCGAAGCCACACGCGTCGTCGCGGAGACGCTTCGATCGCGTGCGGGATCCGTCGTCGCGCCGACCGACCAGCGCACCGCGATCGGTGGGGTCCAACCGCTCGTCGACATCATCAACCGTTCGAGCGTCGCCGCGGAGCGGGCCCTCCTCGAGGAGCTCGACGAGCGCGACCCGGAGCTCGCCGCCGAGGTGCGATCCCGCATGCTCACCTTCACCGACATCGTGAAGCTCGAAGCCCGCGACGTGCAGCAGGTGCTCCGCGGTGTCGACGTCGCAACGCTCGCCCTCGCCATGAAGGGGGCGCCGGAGCCGACCCGCGAGGTGATCCGCGCGAACCTGTCGGAGCGCAACATCGAAGCGCTCGACGAGGAAGCGGCCGTTCTCGGCGCCGTCCGATTGTCGCGGGTCGAAGAGGCGCGTTCCGAGATCGTCCGGGCCATCCGTGACCTCGCGACGGAGGGCAAGATCACCGTGCAGCGCTCCGACGAGGACCAATATGTCGACTGACGCGTTCACCCCGGTGGTCTACCCGGCGCTCGCCGCGAGCGAGCCGGCCGGAGCCCGCACCGCGCAAGCACGCGGCTACGCGGCCGGGTACGTCGACGGGATGCGCCGCGCCGGCGAACAGGCGGCCGACGCCGAACGGCACCGCGCCGCCGCCCATCAGGCCGCGCTCGCGGACGCGGATGCTCGGCTGCAGCGGACGCTCGCCGTGCTCGACGCGGCGATCGCCCGCGTGCAGGCGCTCTCGCTCCCACTCGTCGACGAGGTCGAGGAGTCGATCATCGGCGTCGGCCTGCACCTTGCCGAGACGATCCTCCAGCGAGAAGTCACCGGCGGTCACGCCCGTGCGGTGGACGCCCTCCGGCGCGCGATGGCGGCCGCCCCGCGCGACGAGCTCGTTGCCGTGCGACTGCACCCGGCCGACCTGCAGGCGCTCCCGCAGCCGCTCGAACCGACCACGCGCCTCCTGCCCGACGCGACCCTCGAGCCGGGCGACGCGATCGCCGAACTCCGCGACGGCTGGCTCGACCTGCGGCTCAGCGCAGCGCTCGACCGCGCCCGCACCGCGCTCGCCGGGGAGGACGCATGAGCACGCCGCTGCTCGACGAGACCCGGTTCGCGGCCGCGCTTCGTGCCGCAGCACCGCAGCGCGTCGGCGCCGTGAGCGCCACCGTGGGCCTCACCGTCGATGTCGTCGGCCTGCCCGGATCCGTCGGCGATCTCGTCACCATCGGCGAGGGACCGACCGCGACCGTCGCGCAGATCGTCGCGACCCGGCCCGGCACCGTCAGCTGCATGGCACTCACGGGAGGCGCCGCCCACCCCGCCGGCACCCCCGCACGTCGTGCGCTCATCCCGCCCGCCATCCCGGTGGGTCCGAGTCTGCTCGGCCGCATCATCGACGGCCTCGGCCGCCCCATCGACGGGCGCGGCCCCCTCGGAGCCAGCGAGACCGTGGGCGTCGACAACAGCGCCCCGAACCCGATGGATCGCGCCCGTATCGCGCATCCGCTCCAGCTCGGCGTCCGCGTGCTCGACACGCTCGTGACCGTCGGACAGGGACAGCGCATCGGGCTCTTCGCCGGGTCCGGCGTCGGCAAATCCTCGCTGCTGTCGATGATCGCGCGCGGCACCGAAGCCGAGGTGTCCGTCATCGCCCTGATCGGCGAGCGAGGTCGCGAGGTGCGCGAGTTCATCGAAGACGACCTCGGTGCCGCCGGCCTCGCCCGGTCGGTCGTCGTCGTTGCGACGTCGGACGAGCCCGCGCTCATGCGGCTCCGGGCGGCCATGCTCGCGACCCGGATCGCCGAGTGGCATCGCGACCGCAGTGCCAACGTGCTGCTCATGATGGATTCGCTCACCCGCGTCGCGATGGCGCAGCGCGAGATCGGCCTCTCCGCGGGAGAGCCGCCGGCAACCCGCGGGTACCCGCCGTCGACCTTCTCGACGCTGGCGCGGCTCCTCGAACGCGCCGGGACCGGGCCGAGCGGCTCCATCACGGGGATCTACACCGTGCTCGTCGACGGCGACGACCACAACGAGCCGATCGCCGACGCAGCCCGGTCGATCCTCGACGGGCACGTTGTGCTCGATCGTGCGCTCGCTGTCACCGGACACTTCCCGGCCATCGACGTGCTCGGCTCCGTGTCGCGGCTCGCCTCGAAGGTCACCGCGCCGGAGCAGCGCGACGACGCGACCGCGCTCCGCGCCGTGCTCGCCGCACGACGCAGCGCGCAGGACCTCATCGACGTCGGCGCCTACCGGACCGGCGCGAACGCCCGGGTCGACGCGGCACTCCGGGCGGAACGGGCGATCGACGCGTTCCTCCGCCAACGCATCGACGAGCGCACCACCGCCGCAGACGCATGGCACGCCCTGCACACCGTGACCGAGCAGTTCGGGGCAGCCGCATGAAGCCGTTCCGCCTCGCCGGGCTGCTCCGCGTTCGTCGTCTCCAGGAGCAGCTCGCTGCTGCCGACCTCGCCGACGCGAACCGGCACGCGGAGGACGTGCGCCTCCGGACGCACCGGATCCGCGCCTCCCTGGCCGATGCCGACCCGTCCCACGCGGATGGCGCCGTGCTCGCGGCGGTGACGGCTGCGCGCTCGAACGCGCAGATCATGCTCGCCGACCTCGCGGCGCTCCGCGGACGCATCGAGACCGAACGCAGCGACGCGCAGGCCGCATACGGCGCCGCGCGGACCGACGCCCGTGTCCTCGAGAAGCTGCAGGAGCGGCATGCGGCTGCCGCGGCGCAGCAGGAACGCAAGGACGAGCAGGCGGTGCTCGACGAGGTCGCGACCACACGCTGGCGCCCGGGAACGGAAGGACACCGATGAGCTTCATCGACGCGGTCAGCCGCATGCAGCAGATCGAATCCCAGATCGTCGAGCTGTCCGACCCGTTCTCGCCGTCTCAGACAGCGGCGAGCACGGCCGCCGCCGGCTCCGCCTCCAGGACCCCGGCGGTCACGGCGGCAACGGGCACGTCCGGCGCGACGAGTTCCGGTACCGCGTTCGCGGCCGCACTCGGAGCCGCGACCGGCACGCCGACCACCGCCGTCGCCGGCCAGCTCGTCAACAACGGTGTCACCGGAGCGGACGTCGTCGCCGATGCGCAGAAGTACATCGGCGTGCCGTACGTGTTCGGCGGCACCACGAGCGCAGGCCTCGACTGCTCGGGGCTCGTGCAACGTGTGTATAAGGACCTCGGGATCTCCGTGCCGCGTCTTGTCGGAGGCCAGGGTTCCGTCGGCGAGGTCGTCCCATCGCTCGCAGACGCGCAGCCCGGCGACCTCATCGTCTGCAACGGCGGCGGACACATCGTCATCTACGCGGGCAACGGCAAGATCATCCAGGCCCCGAAGCCCGGCGGCTCGGTCGAGGAGATGAACAACTGGATCTCCCCGTCGAACGTCGTCACAATCCGTCGCATCGTTCCATCGAGCGCCGCGCAACCGGCAGCCGCTGTTCCGCCGACCACCGTGTCTCCCGGCGTCGGCGCGGCCTCGACGGCAGCGCTCCTCGATCCCCTGCTGGGCAGCTCAGCGGCCGGCTCGGGGGTCGGGTCGAGCGGCCTCGCGGAGCTCGCGGCGCTCCTCGCTGCCGGAGGCGGTTCCGGGCTGACGTCGCTCCTCGGAGCCGGAGGCGGCGCTGGTCTGACGTCGCTCCTCGGTTCGACGGGGAGCGGAACCGCAACGACTTCCTCGCTCGCCGGGCTGCTCACGGGGCTCGCATGAGCGCCCTCATCGCCGGTCGCGCCGGAACGCCGTCCGGTGGCGCAAGGCCGGAACGCTCTGGTGCAGTGGCACGACCGCAGGGCCTGTCCGGGGGAGCATCCGGCGCTGCCGGATCGGGAGGCTCGGCTGGGTTCACCGATGCGCTCGCGGCGGCACTCGACCAGCCCGCAGAGGCGCCATCCCAGGCGTCGAGCAGCACCCGCCACTCGGCGGCGGATCACACCCACGCCCTGCGTCGAGGCCACGAGCACTCGCCAAGCGCCGGTCGCGATGGCAGCGCCGAGAGTGCAACGGCTGTGCCTGGTTCCGGCCCGAACGACCTGATCGCCATCGCCATGCCGATCAGCGCCGCGGTCGCGGTCGACGCATTCGGCGCGAATGCCCAGACGTCGTCGACATACGAGCGAGGTGCTTCCGGCGCCGCGACAGCGGTGGCCTCCGGCGACGCGCGCGCGCTGCCGGGTACTACTTCGACCGCCGCCGTCGCCGGAACTGACTTCTCGGCCTCGACGTCGACCGGCATCGCGACGGGTGCTGGCGCGGGGCCGCTTCCGCCCGGGCAAACGACGAGGCCGGCAGGAGGAGCATCCGCGCCCTCGGCGCCCGCGGTCGGCCTCGTGAACCCGACGACCGATGCAGCGCGGCAACCCCCGACCCCGAGCGGCGGAGCCCCGACGGCTCTCAGCGGAACCACCTGGACGGCGGCGACGACCACCTCCGCAGTCGAAGTCGGGGCGCGGAGCGACGGCCGCACCGGCCCCGACGGCCGCACCGGCCCCGACGCGCGCTCCCGCACCGCTGCGAGCACCAACACTGCCCAAACCGTTCCCGCCGCCCCAACCGCCCCTGCCCCCACGAACGCCCCCATCGCGCCGAACACCGTCCCCGGCTCGAGCGCCCTCGGCGGCACGAGCCTCCTCACGAGCGCGAACGAACCGAGCACTGCGAACGACCGCAGCACGCCACGAGAGCCGAGCGCCTCATCGATCGCGCGTGTCGGATCGGACGGCGCCGCGCCGGTGCAGGGTCAACGGAATGATCCGGGGTCGGAACAAGCCTCGTCCGGGGTGACCAGCGCCTCCGTCACGGCGGCGAGTATCGCGATCGTGACGCCCGCGGGGGCTCCCGCTGCGCCGCTTCCGGGTGCCGCTGCGATGCTGCCGCCGTCAGCGCCGATGCCGCTGCAGCAGCAGATCGTCCAGCCGATGCTGACCCTCGTGCACGCCCCGGCCGGCGAGCACACGATCGTCATCCGTGTCGCTCCGGAGGCACTCGGCCCCGTCACCGTGCACGCCGCCATCGACGACGCCTCCGTTCGCATCGATCTCTCGGCGCCGACCGACGCCGGGCGGGAGGCGCTCCACCAGGTCCTCGACAGCCTCCGGCGCGATGCGAGCGCGGCTGCACCGAACGCGACCGTCTCCGTCGCCGACCGAGACCTGTCTGACGCCGGCGCCGGTGCCCGCGGATCCGGCGGTCGCGATGCAGGACCGACGCCTGCTGTGCCGAGGACATCGGCTGCTCGCGATGCGTCGGCTTCGCCGACCGCACCGCCCCCCGTCCGCCCCGCGCGCTCGACCCACGCGCTCGACATCGTCCTCTGATTGAAACGGAGCCCCCGATGACCGCCATCACCCCGACCGCGCAGACCGTGCCGGTGATCCCCGCCGTGCCGGCGACCGCCGCGACCGCCGCGGCGAACGCGAGTCAGAACAGCATGACCGCCTCCGACTTCATGCAGCTCCTCGTCGCACAGCTGCAGAACCAGGACCCGAGCCAGCCGATGGACTCGTCGCAGATGGTTCAGCAGACCACCGAGCTCGGCATGATGCAGGAGATGACGTCGATGCAGTCGACATCGAGCTCAGCGCTCACCTACCAGGCGCAGGCAGCAGCCGCGGACCTGATCGGCAAGACCATCAGCTACACGGACACCAGCGGCGCCGCCGCAAGCGGCATCGTCACCGGCGCGTCGTTCTCCGGTTCGTCACCGACCGTGTCCGTCAACGGAACCACCGTCGCGCTCTCGGGCGTTCTCGGCGTCACCCAGACCCCGAGCGCCTGACGCTCCGGTCCATCTCGAAAGGAATCCCATGCTCCGCTCACTCGACTCCGGAGTCTCCGGTCTCCAAGCGCAACAGACCATGCTCGATGTGGTCGGCAACAACATCGCCAACGTGAACACCACCGGCTTCAAAGCGTCGTCGGTCGAGTTCGAGGACACGCTCTCGCAGATGCTCCAGCCCGCCGGTGCGCCGCAGGCGAACCAGGGAGGCACGTCCCCCGCCCAGGTCGGCCTCGGTGTCCGCGTGGCCGCCACCGCCACCGATTTCACCGAGGGAGCTGCACAGACCACCGGTGTCGGGACGAACCTGATGATTAACGGCAACGGGTTCTTCGTCGTCAACAACGGCGGCCAGACCCAGTACACCCGGTCCGGCGACTTCACCACCGACGGCAACGGCAACCTGGTGACCCCGAGCGGCGCGATCGTGCAGGGATGGCCGGCCGTCAACGGCGTCGTCGCTGCGACCGGCCCGGTGTCCAACGTGCAGCTGAACCCCGGCACCATGTCGCCCGCGCGCGCCACGGCGAACGCGGTCATGACCGGGAACCTGTCGAACGACGCGGCCGTCGGCGCCACCGCCGAGAGCCAGGTCAGCGTGTACGACGCGACCGGGGCACAGCGCATCCTGACGATGTCGTTCACCCGCACCGCGACGGGATGGAACGTGCAGGGATCGGACAGCGCAGGCGCGAGCGCGAGCGGCGCACTGACGTTCACGAACGGCGCGATCACGAGCGGTCAGACGCTCACGGTCGGTGGCGTGACCGTCAACATGGCGCAGCTCTCCGGATTCGCCGGATCCGGATCGATCGCCTTCGCCTCGCAAGACGGATCCGCCGCGGGAACCCTGCAGTCGTTCACACTCGACAACGACGGAACCATCGAAGGGTCGTTCTCGAACGGACAGAAGCAGGCAATGGGGCGCATCGCGCTCGCATCCTTCACCAACCCGGACGGGCTCGAGAAGGCGGGCGACTCGAACTTCGTCGCGACGCCGAACTCCGGCCTCGCGCAGGTCGGTGTCGCCGGCAGCGGCACCCTCGGCACGCTGACGAGCGGGCAGCTCGAAGGCTCCAACGTCGACCTCTCGCGCGAGTTCACGAACCTGATCGTCGCGCAGCGGGCATTCCAGGCCTCGGCACGCGTCATCACGACGTCGGACGACGTGCTGCAGGAGCTCATCAGCCTCAAGACGCAGTAGGCACGGGGCGCGAACGGCCCCGCACTGTCGAAGTGCGGGGCCGCCTTCCCTGGTTACCGTTCGCGCATCAGGTCGAGTAGGAACCGTGCAAAGGTCACCGCAAGTGTTGCGATGCCGATCCACGGCCTCTGCTGCCTGGGCGGGGTGTCCTTGTCGTTTGGCAAGGGGGCACCTCCTTCAGGGTCCGGCGCCGGCGGACACGAGAAGCAGTGCACCAGGGGCGCGGAGCCGGGGTCATCCCGACTACACTGGAACCAAGCGGTAGAGCTTGGGGTCTCGTTGCGGCCCCTGGTCCTCCACTCGGAAGGCCAACTGAAGCCCGCCACCCTGCCAGGTGGCGGGCTTCACTGTTGTCCCCGCGGTCGGGATTCCGGCGCAGTGGTCCCGACTACGGGCACCAACGTAAGCGAGACCGGTCGTGGTCATCCTGAGTGCGAGGAGAGCGAGGCGCCCGCCCTTACGACCTCGACCCGTGTGCCGATAGAGAGCGTCGAAGCCTCCAGCCGGCGGCGATCCCGTCTCTTCCGTCACGGAGTCCACATGATCATGGTGACCAGGCTGAACGATGCGTCGTTCGCCGTGAACGCCGATCTGATCGAACGGATCACCGCGGAGCCGGACACGACCCTGACCATGGTCGACGGGGTGCGCTATGTCGTGCGGGAGCCGATCGCGGAGGTCATTGAGCGCGTCATGCAGTTCCGGGCGGACGTCGTCGCGCGCGCCTATCAGGGCGGGGGGCGCTGATCGTGGATCTCGGCATGCTGCTTGGCCTGCTCGGCGCGCTCGGTTCGCTCGGTGCGATGGTCACGATGGAACACGAGAGCTTCGCCTCGCTGCTCCTCGTCGGCCCGGTCGTGTTCGTCCTCGGCGCCACCGTTTCCGTCGGAGTCGCGGGATCGACGCTCGGCGACGCCATCGACGCGTTCAAAGGGGTGCCGGTCGCGTTCCGCGGCAAGCGGCCCGATTTCGGTGCGCTCATCGAACGGCTCGGCGAGCTTGCCGACACCGCCCGACAGCGCGGTCTCCTCGCACTCGAGGATGACATCGCCGCGATCGACGACCCGTTCCTCAGCTCGGCGCTCCAAGGGGTCGCTGACGGCACGGACTCCGCCGACCTGCGCGCACTCCTCGAAGACCAGGAGGCGACCTGGTCGAAAGCGCACCGAGGATCGTCGGCGTTCTTCGCGAGCCTCGGCGGATACGCCCCGACCATCGGCATCGTCGGGACCGTCGTGTCGCTCACACACGTGCTCGGGAACCTGTCGACCCCCGACAAACTCGGCCCGATGATCGCGAGCGCGTTCATCGCGACCCTGTGGGGCCTCCTGTCCGCGAACTTCCTCTGGCTGCCGATCTCAACCCGCATGCGCCGCCTGGCGGACATCGAGGTCGAGCGCATGGACCTGATCATCGAGGCAGTGCTCGCGATCCAGGCAGGCAGCGGCTCCCGTGCACTTGGGGAGCGGCTGAAGGCGATGGTGCCGGCACGGGCGGTCGCCGGCAAGAAGAAGGCAGCGAAGTCCGATGCGGCACCGATCGGCGCCGAGACGAGCGCGCCGGTGGCGCCGTGAGTCGGGGACGCCGGTCATCGAACGCCGGACACGACGAGCAGCACGCCAACGACGAACGGTGGATGGCGTCCTACATGGACATGGTCACCGTGTTGATGGTCACCTTCATCGTCCTGTTCTCGATGTCGTCCATCGACGCCCACAAGTTCAACGAGCTCAAGAACTCGCTGCAGACCGGATTCGGCTCCGTGAAGAGCCAGAAGATCGACACGGCGAAGGGGGTGATCGTCCCTGCGAAGGACGTCAACGTCGCGCAGAGCGACTCCCTCGCGGTGTCGGCACCCAGCCCCTCGGCACCCGATGCAACGGCAACCCCGGCGGCGACCCCGACACCGACGACGAGCGCATCGGCCACCCCCGCTCCTGATCCCGCGGCGCTGGCGCAGGCCGCGCAAGAGGTCGCCGACCTCAAGAAGGTCGAAGACGCCATCAACGCGAAACTCACCGCCGAACACCTGCAGAGCAACGTCTCGTACACGATCGACCAGCGCGGCCTCACCATCGGGCTGATCGGCGGCAACACCTTCTTCGACACGAACGCAGCCGACCTCACCCCGACCGCGCTCGCGACGATCGACGCCATCGGCCCGGTGCTCCTCCCGACGCCGTACACGATGTCGATCGAAGGACACGCCGACGCCCGAACGCCTGACGCCCCGTACGCGACGAACTGGGATCTCGCCGCGGCTCGCGCGATCGCCGTGCTGCGCCGGCTCACCGACCAGTCCGGCATCCCCGCGCCGCGGATCTACGCCGTCAGCGACGGTTCCGCGGACGCGACCACGACGACGGACCCGGCCCAGCTGGCACAGGACCGTCGCGTCGACATCGTGGTGCGGTCCTCCAAAGACGAAGCAGTCCGCAATCTGATCCCGCAGGTCGTCGCGGGGGGATCGGGGAACCAATGATCACCGGCACGGCACAGCGCGACGCCCCCGAGGTGCGCCCTTACGACTTCCGGCGTCCGGCGACCCTGGCACGCGAACACTCGAGGGTGCTCGAGGTCGCGTTCGCGACGTTCGCGCGCCAGTGGGGCACGCAGCTCACCGCGAAGGTGCGCGTGCGCTCCCAGGTGACGTGCGAGCAGGTCGCCATGCACACCTACGACGAATACGCCGCAGCGCTGCCGGGGACCACCGCGATGGTGCTCTGCGCGATCTCGGACATGGAGCCGCGCGGCGTCATCCAGTTCCCGACGCGCGCGGCGCTCGGCTGGGTTGAAGCGATGCTCGGCGGCACCCGACGGCTCGGCGTGTCCGAGCGCACGTTCACCGCCGTCGAGCACGCGCTCGTGCAGCGACTCATGAACGACGCGCTCGAAGACCTCCGCTACTCGTTCGGCTCGCTGCTCGCCCGGTCGATCCGCGTCGACGCGATCCAGTACAACTCGCAGTTCGCACAGGCGGCACCCACCACAGAGCTCATGGTCGTCGCTCGGTTCAGCATCCGCGTCGGCGAGGACATCACCGAGGCGAGCCTCGCGCTGCCCGCGCCGGTCCTCCTCGAACACCTCGGCGAAGCGAACCCGACCGTGCACACGGCAGACGTTCGCCAGACCCTCCAAGCGCAGCTGGCACTCGTCCCCATCGAGGTGTCGGCCCGCCTCCGCCCTGCGCGCATGTCCCCGGAGGCGATCCTCCGACTCAAGGTCGGCGACCTCATCCCCCTGCCGCACCAGACCAGTCGTCCACTCATCGTCGCAGCGGGGGAGCAGCCCGTCGCGACCGCCGCGGTCGGGGCCATCGGATCCCGACTCGCCGTCGTCGTCACCACATCCGAGGAGAACTGATGATCGAGAACGCGTACACCGCCGCCGCGCAGACGCTCGCCACCGCGCCGCTCGGCGTCGGCACGCTCCACGTCACCCCACGGCCAGCCGGCAGTCCGGTACCGGCCGCGGTGCGGCAGGCCGTCGTCGCCATGTTCGTCGGCTCCCCGTCTGCCGAACTCGCGCTCGCCGTGCAGGACGCGGGCGCCGTGTTCGCGCAGACCGGCGGCGCGCTCGGCCTCGACATCGCTGCCGTGCTGCATCCGAGTCTCGTCGCCGCGTCCGAGCTGCTGGGTAGCGGCGTGCTCGGCGACTCCTCGGTCGAGGACGCCTCCCGCGTCTTCGAAGACCTCGAGGCACAGACCTTCACCATCAGCGACGAGAGCGGCCAGGAGCTCGGCTGGTTCGCCATCCGGCGGCTCGCCACCACGACCTCCGGCGCCGGGCCCGTCGACGTCGCGGGCCGGCTCGCCCGTATCTCCAACATCGAGATGGCGTTGACCGTCGAGATCGGGCGCACCCGGATGTCCGTCCGCGACGTCCTCGCGATCGAACCGGGCGGTGTCATCGAACTCGACCGGTCGGCCGGAGCGCCGGCGGACGTGCTCCTGAACGGCCGGCTCATCGCCCATGGCGAGATCGTCGTCGTCGATCAGGACTACGCCGTCCGGATCACCCAGATCCTCGACCGCGCTGACGAGCTCGTCTGACCGTGGACACGCTGTTCACGATCGTCCGGGTCGTCATCTCGCTGGCCGTGGTCAGCGGGCTGCTCTGGTTCGCGCAGAAGAAGAGCCGGAAGTGGACCAAGCGCCAGTCCGGGCACGCGGTGACGGTCGTGAGCAGGCACTCGCTCGGCGGGAAGTCCCGCATCGTGGTCGTCGAGGCGGATGGCACGCGATTCGTCCTCGGTGTCACGGACGGCGCGGTGTCGGTGCTGAAGTCCCGCGACGCGGACGCCCCGGAGGCCGTGGTCGCCTCCGCCAACGATGTCGCCATGGCGGATCCCACGCCGAGTCGGGCCTCCGTCGCGGTTCCGCCAGCTGCGGCTGCTGCTGCTGCGGTCGCCGGGGTGCCCCGCCCGTCCACACCGGCGCGCGGTCGGCGCGCTGCCGCCCAGCCGACGTTCTCGCAGACCATCACCTCGCTCGACACGTGGAAGAAAGCGGCCCAGTCGGTGCGGAACACCCTATGACCGCTCTCGTCCAGGCCGGTCGCCGTCAGGAGGCGATCCGCCGCCTCGTGCTGCCGATCGGTGTTCTCCTGTGTGTCGCCGGCATGGTGCTGCTCACCGCGACGCAGGCGCATGGTGCGACGCTCCCCTCGCACGGGCCGGTCGCTCCCGCGACGCCCGCTGCGCCTACCGCGCCGGCGACTCCCGCCGCGGGATCGGGCTCCGGCGGCCCTACCGTGTCGATCAACGGCATCAACGGCACCCCGGCCAGCACGATCGTCACGCTGCTCGGCGTGACCCTCCTGGCAGTCGCGCCGGGGCTGCTCATCATGGTGTCGTCGTTCACGAAGGTGTTCGTGGTGCTGTCGATGGCCCGCAACGCGCTTGGCCTGCAGTCGATCCCGCCGAACCAGGTGCTCGCCGGCCTCTCGCTTTTCCTGACGCTGTTCATCATGGGGCCGACGATCGGCCACATCAACACGGACGCGATTCAGCCCTACCTGTCGGGGCACATCGGATTCGGCCCGGCCGTCCAGGCCGCGGAAGCGCCGCTGAAGACGTTCCTCGGCGCGCACACGCGTCAGGCCGACGTGGCGCTGATCACGCGCGCGGCCGGCCGGGCGAACCCGGCGAACATGGCAGCCGTCCCGCTGACGACGCTCATCCCCGCGTTCGTCATCTCCGAGCTCCGCAGCGCGTTCATCATCGGCTTCGTGATCTACATCCCGTTCCTCGTGATCGACCTCGTCGTCTCTGCGGGACTGATGTCGCTCGGCATGATGATGCTGCCGCCGGTCATGGTGTCGCTGCCGTTCAAGATCCTGCTGTTCGTCCTCGTCGACGGCTGGGGTCTCATCATCCAATCTCTCGTCGCGAGCTATCGGTAGGAACCATGAACTCTGCAGCAGTCCTGAAGATCGCGGCCGAAGCGCTCACGATGATGGCCGAACTCGCCGCGCCGATGGTCCTCACGGCGTTGGTCATCGGCTTCGCGATCTCGCTCATCCAGTCGATCACGCAGATCCAGGAGGTCACGCTCTCGTTCGTGCCGAAGGCGGTGGGAGTCGCGATCGCGCTGATGATCTGCGGCAGCTGGATGATCGCGCAGCTCGTGTCGTTCACGCAGCAGCTCTTCGCGCAGATCCCGTCGTTGCTGGGCGGCTGAGATGGATCTCGTTCTCCCGATCGGACTCTCGGAGATCGGCGCCGGCGCGCTGGTCTCGGTGCGCATCGTCGCGTTCCTCCTCATCGCGCCGCCGTTCTCCAGCGACTCGATCCCGCTCCAGATCAAGGGGATGCTCGCCGTCGTCCTCGCGGTCGCGATCACGCCGGTGGCGGCAGCGCACTTCGGCAACCCGACGACGCCCGCGTTCGTGATCGACATCGTGCTCGAGGCGGTCACCGGAGCTGCGCTCGGATTCCTCGTGTACCTCGCGTTCTCGGCGATCCAGGTCGCCGGCTCATTCCTCGACTTCTCCGGCGGCCTCGAAGCGGCACAGCAGTACGACCCTGCGGCCGACATCACCGCGGCCCCGTTCTCGCGGCTGTTCCAGATGACCGCACTCGCGCTGCTGTTCGCCACGGACGGGTACCAGCTCGTGATCGCCGGGCTCGTCCGATCGTTCGCCGCTGTCCCGCTTGCCATGCAGATGAACTGGTCGGCGCTCGCCGCAACGCTGAGCGCCTCCGTCACACAGCTCATCACGGCAGCGCTCGAGATCGCGGGACCGATCATGGCGGTGCTGTTCATCGCCAACGTTGCGCTGGGGCTGCTGTCGCGCGTCGCCCCCGCGCTCAACGTCTACACGCTCGGCCCGCCCGCGCTCGTGATCCTCGCGGTCATGCTCGGCGGCGTCGCGATCGTCGCGCTCCCTGCCGCCGTGCAGACCCTGATCGATCAGGCCATGCATGCGATGGGGGTGAACTAGATGTCGAACCAGGAACGCACCGAACAGGCCACCGAGAAGCGGCTGAAAGAGGTCCGATCGCAGGGGCGACTGCAGAAGTCGCGCGATCTCGTCGCGTGGATCTCCGTCGCCGTCGTCGTCGCGCTGATCCCGAGCACGATCAGTCGCGCCCAAGCCGCGGCGGAGCAGCAGATCCTCGGCGTCGCTGACGTCATCAAGGCACCCTCCGCAGCGGAGGCCATGCGGGCCCTCGCAAGCGGGCTCGGCTCCGTCGCCGCGACGGTCTGGCCGATGCTCGTCGTCGCGGCGGTCACCACGATCGCGGTCACCGCCGTCCAGGGCGGCATTCACCCGAAGAAGTTCACCCCGAAGTTCGAGCATTTCAACCTGCTCGCCGGTATCCGGACGATGTTCGGCACCCGGAGCGCATGGGAGCTGGCGAAGGCGCTCGCGAAAGCGGGCATCGTCGGACTCGGGATCGCAGCCGTCATCCAAGGGCTCATCCCGATCGTGGCGGCGTCCGGCTCGCTGTCGATCCCGGCCCTGCTCTCGACGGTCGAGGGCAGTGTCGGCACGCTGCTGACCGTCGCGATCGGCGGCGGCCTCCTCTTCGCGGCGATCGACGTGTTCGTCATCATCCGTCGTAACCGAATGCAGACCCGCATGACGAAGCGGGAGGTCAAAGACGAGCACAAGAGCTCCGAGGGTGACCCGATGGTGCGTGCGCAGCGTCGGAGCAGGCATCTCGCGATGAGCCGAAACCGCATGATCGCCGCCGTCGCGGACGCGAGCGTCGTCCTCGTGAACCCGACGCATGTCGCCGTCGCGCTGCGATACGAGGCGGGGACCTCAGCGCCCCGGGTCGTCGCGAAGGGTGCCGACCTCATCGCCACCCGCATTCGCGAGGAGGCGGCGGCGAACCGCGTGCCGATGGTGAAAGACATTCCGCTCGCCCGCTCGCTCTACGCAGCATGCGACGTCGGCCAAGAGATCCCCGTCGAGCTCTTCACGCCCATCGCGCAGGTGCTCGCATTCGTGATGCTGCTCACCCGGCGCGGCGGCTCACTCACTGACATCCACGAGATGACGACCGACCACGTCCCCGCACACGCCGGGGCCGGCGAAAGGATGGCCACCGCATGAAGTGGAAGAACTCCTCCCTGGTCGCTGTGCCGGTGGCGGTCGTCGGCATCGTGCTGCTCCTGGTCGCACCGATTCCCGCCTGGCTGCTCGACACGCTCATCGCCGTTAACATCGCGTTCGCGCTCGTCGTGCTCCTCACCACGATGTTCGCCCGCCGGCCGCTCGACTTCTCCGTGTTCCCGTCGCTGCTCCTCGTCGCGACCCTCCTGCGCCTCGGTCTGAACGTCGCCTCGACGCGACTCGTCCTCGGCCACGGCTACGCCGGACAGGTCATCGAGACCTTCGGCACCGTCGCCGTCGGCGGCAACATCGTCATCGGTGCGGTCGTGTTCCTGATCCTCGTCGTGATCCAATTCGTCGTGATCACGAAGGGTGCTGAGCGGGTCGCCGAGGTCGGCGCGCGCTTCACGCTCGACGCCATGCCCGGCAAGCAGATGGCGATCGACGCCGATCTGAACGCCGGCCTCATCACGAACACGCAGGCACGCGAGCGCCGGGCGGAAGTCGCGGCGGAGTCGGACTTCTACGGGGCGATGGACGGCGCCTCCAAATTCGTCAAGGGCGACGCGATCGCCGGCGTCCTCATCATCATCATCAACGTGATCGGCGGGATCACGATCGGGATGGCGCAGAACGGACTCCCGATCGGGCAAGCGCTCAGCAAGTACACGATCCTGACGATCGGCGACGGACTCACGGCGCAGATCCCGGCCCTCCTCATGGCGGTGTCGACCGGCATGATCGTGACGCGGTCCGGCGCGGACTCCGACATGGGCTCGAGCGCCGGCAAGCAGCTGAGCCAGTCCCGCGTCGCCCTGATCATCGCCGCTGTCGCGGCCATCGCGCTGTCGCTGATCCCCGGCATGCCGATGCTGCCGTTCCTCATCGTGGCCGGCGTGCTCCTGTGGGGCGCGTCGCGGATCAAGGCGCGGGCCGTCAAGGCGGCGGCGGAGGCGCGGGCCAAGGCGATCGCGGAGAAGACGTCCGGCACGAGCGACAGCACCGAGGATCTCCTCGAGCAGATGCGCGTGCATCCACTGGAGATCCAGCTCGCCGCGGACCTCATCGACATCGTCTCCAGCGGTGCCGACGACCTGCTCGGCCGGGTGCGCGCGCTGCGCCGCAAGCTGGCGGTCGATCTCGGCGTCGTCGTTCCGCCGGTCCGGACCCGCGACAACGGCGAGCTGCCGCCGTCCACGTATGCGATCCGTGTCGCCGGGGTGGAGATGGGACGCGGGCAGGCGCCGCGCGGCAAGGTGCTCGCGCTCGGCGACGGCCTCGAGGCGATCGCCGGGACCGTCACGGTCGAGCCGGTCTTCGGTCTCGAGGCGAAATGGATTCCCACCGAGCTCCGCCATAGCGCGGAGATGACCGGGGCGACGGTCATCGACCGGGTATCGGTCCTCGTCACCCACCTCTCGTCGGTGGTCACCGCGAACGCTGCGCGACTCCTGACGCGTGAGGATGTCCGCGTCCTCGTCGACGGGTTGAAGCGGCAAAACCCGTCCGCTGTCGACGAGCTGACACCGTCCCTCCTGAGCCTTGCCGAGGTGCAGCGTGTGCTGCAGGGCCTCCTCGCCGAGCGGGTGCCGATCAACGACCTCGGGCGCATCTTCGAAGCGCTGACCCTGCGTGCGAAGGTGTCGAACGAGCCGGAGGGGCTCATCGAAGCAGCGCGCACCGCGCTCGGCGCGGCGTTGAGCGTCCCGCTGGTCGACAACGACGTCCTCCAGGTCGTGACCATCGCGCCGCTCGTCGAGCAGCTCATGCTCGAAGGTCTGCGTCACGGTGAGCACGGCTCTCAGATCGTGCTCGAGCCGGCGACCATGGAACGGTTGATCGAGGAGATCCGCACCACGACCCTCCAGCACGACCGGCCGGTGCTCGTCTGCGCGCCGCAGCTGCGCCCCGCGGTGCGCAAGCTCGTCGCGACGCAGATGCCGACGCTGCCTGTGCTGTCCTACAACGAGGCGAGCGTCGCCGCCGCGCCCATCGAGACGATCGGAGTGATTCGCGTTGTCACCCCCGCTGTGGCCGTTTAGCGGCTCCCGCCCGCAGGAGGACGTGCATCGGCTCGTCCCCTCCGAGGCGATCGCCGGCCTGCTCTCCGACGCGGACGAGCAGGAACTCCGGATGCACCGGCAGGATCAGCAGGATCGGCGCGTGCAGTTCGACACGGTGCTGCGCGAGATCGCTGCCGAAACCGGCGCCGCCGCCGAGCCTCAGGCGGACGACGACGCTCGGGTGCTCCGTGCACCGCTCGCGGAGCTCGAGCTCGGACCCTCGGCCGGGGGGCTCGCCTCGTACGATCCGAGCGTCGCCGCCCTCGGGCTTGCGCCGTTCATCCGCGGCCGCGCCGGAGGTGGTCGACACGCCGCACCGGACCCGGAGCCGCCACGTCGTCCGGTCCGGGCGGCGCCGCCGCTCGCAACGAATGCCGGGGACCTCGTGTGCGTCGTCGGCCTTCGCGACGACGCGCTCCGCATTGCTGCTGCGATGGCGATGGGGCTGCCGTCTGTGGAGGTCGCGATCGGGGCGGACCTGCTCGACCCGTCGCGTCGTCAGGTCAATGACCGCCGGGAGGCGCTCCAAGCGCGCGCAGACGGCGTCCGGTCCGGCGGGTCCACGCTCGTCGCGGTGGGACTCGGGACGACGCCGAGTGACGTCGAGCGCGGTGCGGCGCTCGTCGACGCCGTGCAACCGGACCAGCTGTGGATCGCGGTCGATGCGACCCGCAAGATCGAGGACACCCGCCTCTGGGCCCAGACCATCGGTGACGCCGGTCACGGCGTCGACGCCGTGGCCTTGTTCGACACGGCGCTGACGACATCGCCCGATGCGGTGCTGCTCCTCGGTCTGCCCGTCGGGTGGTCGGATGCGTACTGAGCGACGGATGACGCGCCTCCTGCCTGCGACGCGCGGCGGACGGCTCAGAATCGCCGGGCTTAGGCTGGGGCGATGCTGGTACTGACGCGGCGTGCGGGTGAGCGGATCCTGATCGGCGACGACATCGTCGTCACCATTCTCGAGACCCGTGGCGATGCGGTTCGGATCGGCATCGATGCGCCGCGTGGCGTTCGGATTCAGCGCGACGAGATCGTGCAGGCCGTGAGTGCTGCGAACCAGGACGCGATGCAGTCGTCGCTTGATGCGGAGGAAGCCGAGCGCCTGCTCAAGAAATCGCTCGGATAGTCGGAAAGAATCCGCGTGTCGGCTGCGGGAAATCTTCTCTGATCAGCTAGGGCTTGATCGTTCGATCCGCATTGTGTCCGCATTTCGGTGGACATTCGGAATCAGGGATTAGATCGTGCGCTAGCAGAATCGGAAGTGCAATTTCAAATGACGCGCCGGGCCTGCCGGAAATTCGTTACGAAGCCGCGCTTCGTGTACCCCGGAAGGGGTGTAGTTCGCTGTATCCAGGCCGGATAGCTTCTCAGGTAGACCGATCTCAGGGGGTCGGTTCGTTAGGTCACTTCGCGAACCCGATCGTGGTAATTGCCCTATCCACATAGTCATGGCATTCCCCTGCCCTGAACGAATGAGGACAGCGTGAGCGCGAGCACGCCGGATCAATTGCTGATCGAGCATTTGCCGCTCGTCGGGTATTTGGTTTCCGAATTGTGTAGCCGCGGCACGCATTTGGATCGGGACGCGCTCGCATCGGCCGCGCAGTACGCGCTCTTCCAGGCGTCTCGCTCGTTCGATCCGGAGCGCGGGGTGCCGTTCGGCGCCTACGCACGCACGCGCATCCAGGGCGCGTTGGCCGACGAGCTCCGGTCGAGCGACTGGGTGTCCCGTGGAACCCGCAAGAAGATCAAAGAGACCCTGGCGATTCGCGAGAGCCTGTTTCGGAGCCTCGGTCGCATCCCGACGATCGACGAGATGGCGGCGGCGCTCGGTGTGGACCGCGCCAGCGTGCAGAGCGCGCTGCAGGACGCGACGTCCGGGCCGGTCGGCATCGACGATCGCACCGACGAGCTCGTGTCCGCGATGGTCAGTCCGGAGGAATCCGCCGAGACGCGCGAACGCGAGGCGTTCCTGCACACCGCGGTCGACACGCTGCCGGAGCGGCTGCGCCTCATCATGACGCGGCTGTTCTTCGAGGACGCGCAGGTCAAGGACGTCGCGGCCGAGCTCGGTGTGACGCATGCCGCCGTCTCGATCGCCCGCGCCGAGGCGCTCCGGCTCTTGCACGAGGGATGGGTGCGGCACTTCGATCACGAGGCCGGCGTCATTCCGCTGCCGGACCGCAACCCGAAGACGAAGCGGTCGCGGTATCTCGCCGCCCTCGGCGGAGCGCTCGGTCGATTCGACGACGCGATCGAGGCGCAGATCCTCGCCTGAGGCGCTGAGCGGGGCGCTGGGGCGCTGGGGCGCGGAGGCGCTGCGTCGAGGTGCCGCGCATCCCGGGCGATCGCGGACGCGCTCCGCACGCCAAACCCGCGGCGGCCCCCAGGAAGGCGATGCACGGACGTGCTCCGCACCCGTGCCGAAGCCGGGTGCGGAGCACGCTGTACCTACGGCCGAAGCCGGGTGCGGAGCACGCCGTCCCTACGGCCGAAGCCGGGTGCGGAGCACGCTGTACCTACGGCCGATCCATAACCGTGAAGTACGTGTTGCTGTCCGACTTGAGTACCGCGTGTGCGCCTTCCGAGCCACTCCACACCAGTGCCAGGTACTCCCCGTTCGGTGCCGTCAGCCGGCCGCCCGGCGTGAATGAAAACTCTGACATCTGGTCGTCCGTCACGGCGGCACACGAGATGAAGCGGAAGTACGCGTCCTTCCCAGTTCCGACAACGAGGCAGTTGCCGGCGGTGTCGGTGATCCGACCGGTCGTTCCCAGGTCGGGGAGTACCAGGTCGGTTCCGGCAGCGGCTGCCTCCTCCTTCGTCGAGTACGGATTGGAGTAGCCGATGGTTCCGTCAGTGTTCGTCGTCAGCGCGTAGAACTTGCCCGAGGTCGACTGCCACCCTGACACCAGCCGCTGTACGCCGTCGGTCGTGAACGAGATCCTGCTCGGCGCGGAATGCCCATCCGGGTTCTGCGCGGTGACGGACGCCGAGTAGGTGGCCCCAGCCTCCAGGTCGGTCAGGCGCAGTTCGGTGGACTCGACGGTCATGGGATCGCGTCCGGGGAGCTCGACGAGGTAGCTCGTGACCAGACCGATGACCGGCTCGGTCCAGTTGAGCGTGGCCTCGTGTCGACCGATTGCCGACACTGTCAGGTCGCGAACCGGGCTTGGTGAGACGTAGTCCTCGACATTCACCGTGTAGGGGTCTGACGCCTCGGCCTCGTCGGGCCAGTACGGGTGCACCGTGTAGGTGTGTTTTCCGACGGGGACCCGCTTGTCGAGGAACGTGTCTTCGCCGCGCGCCTGGCCGACCTCGGCGCCATCGCGGTCGATGACCCACCAACTCACGCCGCTGACGCCGGACCAATTGAGCTGGATGTTGTTCGTGTCGGGCAGTTGCTCCGCCGACCTGATCACGGGCTTCCGGCTCGGCTCGGGCACTTCCGGCTGATCACCGACGAATGATGAGTTCCCGATGTTCCCACCGAGAAGCTTGCCCTGGCCCTGGACGCCGACGCGCTGCGGGTACTGCCCGAATACCCGGTAGAGCTTCCCGTCCGTGTCGAGCCGGAACGGGTTGGTGCAGTTGTCGTAGCCGAACGTGTACTCGACCGTTGTGTCCGACGGCGCGCCGAAGCAGAGCGCGTCATTCACCTCGTGGGCGATCGGTGCAGGGCTGCCGCCGCGTGCGGGCATGTGCACGAGGACCGCCGCTTCACTCGCTTCCTGCCACGTCGGCTTCGCCACCGTCGTCGAGTACGTCGGCGTGACCGCCCAGTAGGAGCCGCCGTCCTTGAGTACGAACGGGACGAAGTCGTTCGCATTCGGTACGGCGGAGGGATCGTCCGAGGGGCTGACTCGAGTTGAGGCCGGGGCGTTCTCGGGAGATACCTGCGACGGGGTGCTCCGTGCCGTGGCCCCGGACGCCGCGGCCGCCGTCGCGGTGGTGGCGGATGCCGTGCCCGTGGACGCCGTGGTGGCGGATGCAGGAGCAGCGGCGGGGGCAGCGGCGGCGGTAGTCGGGAGAGCCCCGATACCGCCGACGAGTACGGCCGCGGCAAGTGCCGAAGTACTCGCGGATTTCATGGATATATGCATGTGATCTCCAGAATGTTGGGAGGCAACCGTGCACGATCCTCGCTGACATGCCTCTGGGTGTGAGGTGATCGGAATCGGACGCACTCGCCGGCAGGGCGCTCTCGCTCGACGGGGTGACGTATCCGCCCATGCCGCTGTTGCTTGCCGGTGACGTGTCGCCGTCCGCGGCGCTTGTGCTTGTCGTCGACGTGCCCCCGCCCGCGGCGCTTTTGCTTGGCGGTGACGTGCCCCCGTCCGCGGCGCTTTTGCTTGGCGGTGACGTGCCCCCGTCCGCGGCGCGCCGCTCAGTTTCGACGGCGGGTCAAGAAGCTGCCCACGACGCGCGCCCGAGTGCAAGTTCCTGCGGACTGGCGTCCTGCGTCGGGCGTGTCGGAGTGACCTCCCCGGCCGCGCCACGCCGCTCAGTTTCGGCGGTGGGTCAGGAAGCTGGGCACGACGCGCGCCCGAGTGCAAGTTCTTGCGGACTGGCGTCCTGCGTCGGGCGTGTCGTCGCGTGGGCGGAGGCGCTACGGGCGCGCGATGCCCGCCGCCGACGAAATGGCGGCCGCGCCGCCGCCGCCCGCGCCGTCGCCGCCCGCGCCGCCGCC
>NZ_BCSV01000001.1 GCF_001571045.1 Curtobacterium ammoniigenes NBRC 101786 | reverse complement strand
AAAAAAAATTACAACCACAATTCGAAAACCATGGCCGAGTTGAAACTGACCGTAAAGACCATCATTGCTGACAATCAATTCAATCCAAAAGGAATTGTCTCCGACACCCCAAAACGGGATGCACGGGGTCAATAAATTGGCATTGACAATGTGCACGCTGTTGAGTTCTCAAGGACCAGACGCACCAGGCGCTGTTCGTTTCCGAAGCCCGCCTGGGCAACTTTGGTACTCTATCACCCCGCTCGCGCCTGTCAAGCTCGGCCTGACTGACGAGAAGGAGCTCTCCACTCTCGGATTCACTGCAAGGTGAAGCGATCAGAGTGAAGGATGGTCCCACTTGAGGTGAACGTGGTCTGGACTGCCCGACGGGGCTTTCGCCCTGGTCGGCGTCTCAGCCGCTCCGTTCGCACCTTTGGGGTGACGAGTGATTACTTTACGGAGGCGGGCGGGCGATGCCAAATCGAGCGCGCCTCCCGGCGTGTCGCCCGGAATCACGCGGATCTTTGCTCCGCGATCGACGATCGACAGAGCGGCGATCAGCATCGGCCGACGCCGGCTGCAGCGTCAGCGCAGGGCGACGACCGGATTCGCGAGCGAGCCGATCCCAGAGATCGTGACCTCCACGATCTCGCCATCGTGCAGCGGCCCCACCCCGGCGGGCGTCCCCGTCAAGATCAGATCACCGGGCAGGAGCGTCCAGATCGACGACACGAACTCGATCAGACTCGGGATGTCGTGGACGAGTTCGCTCGTCGACGCGACCTGGCGGAGATCGCCGTCAACCCGTGTCTCGAGACGGATGTCCGACGGATCGATCTCGGTCTCGATCACTGGGCCGATCGGGCAGAACGTGTCGAAGCCCTTTGCCCGCGCCCACTGACTTTCCCGGGACTGCAGATCCCGCGCGGTCACGTCGTTCGCCACGGTGTACCCGAAGATCACCTGAGCGAAATCCTCGCGCCGAACGTTCTTTGCCAACGAGCCGATAACGATCGCGAGCTCGCCCTCGAAGTCGACTCGACCGACTCCAGCGGGCGTGCGAATCGGGTCGTTCGGACCGACCACGGACGTATTCGGTTTCAGGAAGACGACCGGGTCATCCGTGGTGAGCATGTCCATCTCAGACGAATGCTCCGCATAGTTCAGGCCGATACCGACGACCTTCGACCGCGGGATCACCGGCGCGAGCAGCGTCGCATCCTTCAGCGGCACCCGCTCCCCTGTGGTCTCGAACCCCTGATAGAGCGGATCGCCCGCAAGGACGATCAAGTCCCGCTCATCGAGGATCCCGAATCGCGGGTCCTGGCCCGCCGTGCTGAACCGTGCGATCTTCACCAGTCGAGCCTAGCGACCGCCCCGCTCAGGACGCCGGGGTGAGCTGGACCATCCAGTCGTGGGGGTCCGAGAGGCGCCCGTACTGGATATCCGTGAGCTCGCGCCGGAGTGACATGGTGAGCGAGTCCGAGCCCGCGTCGGGCGAGGTGATCGTGAAACCGTCACCGCGGAGTTCGCCGATCGGCGTCACGACGGCCGCCGTACCGCAGGCGAATGCCTCCGTGATCGCGCCGCTCGCAACCCCGTCCCGCCATTCGTCGAGGCTCACGCGTCGCTTTTCGACCCGGAGCCCTCGGTCTTCGGCGAGCTGCAGGATCGAATCGCGCGTGATGCCCTCAAGGATCGAATCCGAATCCGGAGTGACCAGCGTTCCGTCGGAGCGCACGAGGACCACGTTCATCCCGCCGAGCTCCTCCAGGTACTTGCCCTCTTCGGAGTCGAGGAACATCACCTGCTGGCACCCGTGCTCGTACGCCTCCTGCTGTGGAAGGAGCGAGGATGCGTAGTTGCCGCCGGTCTTCGCAGCCCCCGTGCCGCCCTTCCCGGCCCGCGAATACTGGGTCGACAGCCAGATCGACACCGGCTTCGGCCCGGACGTGAAGTACGCGCCGGCTGGCGACGCAATCACGTGGAACGCCACCTCGTGCGCTGCCCGCACACCGAGGAACCCCTCGGTCGCGATCATGAACGGCCGAAGGTACAGGCTCGTCTCATCAGCGGACGGGACCCAGCGCTCGTCAGTCTCGACGAGCCTCCGGATCGATTCCACGAACGCTTCCGTCGGCAGCTCGGGCAGCGCCATCCGGCGCGCCGAACGCTGCATGCGGGCGGCATTCGCCGTCGGCCGGAATGACCACACGCTGCCGTCGGCGTGGCGGTACACCTTCAGGCCCTCAAAGATCTCCTGCGCGTAGTGCAGCACGCTCGCGCTCGGGTCGAGTTGGAGCGGACCGTACGGATGGACCGCGGCATCGTGCCAACCGGCGTCCTCGGACCACCGGATCGTGACCATGTGATCCGTGAAGTGCTTGCCGAACCCCGGGTCCGCGAGAATCGACTCGCGCTCCGCGTCTGCCTTGGCCGACGCCGACGGCGTGGTGGCGAACGGAAGCGAGAACGTCGATGCAGCGGAGGTCATAGCGTCGATCTTGTCAGGCCCTGCGCATCTCCGCAGCAGCCGCGGCGATCGCGTCACCGATTTGCGCGGTCGAACGAGCGCTCGAACCGCGCCGAGCAATGTCCTGCTCGACCGCCCGCGCGATCGCGGCAGCCTCCGCACTGTGCCCGAGATGGTCGAGCAGGAGGCCCGCGGAGATGATGGCGGCCGTCGGATCTGCCCGCTGCTGACCGGCGATGTCCGGGGCCGAGCCGTGCACTGGCTCGAACATGCTCGGGAACGCCCCATCCGGGTTGAGATTGCCGGAGGCCGCGAGCCCGATGCCGCCACTGATCGCTCCGGCCAGGTCCGTGATGATGTCACCGAACAGGTTGTCCGTGACGATCACGTCGAATCGTGACGGATCCTGCACGAGGTGGATGGTCACGGCGTCGACGTGCTGGTAGTCGACCGTGACGTCCGGGTACTCCGCGCCGACCGCTGCAACCTGCCGCTGCCAGAGATCGCCGGCATGCACGAGCACGTTGCTCTTGTGGACGAGCGTCAGGTGCTTGCGCGGCCGGCGGTCCGCAAGCGCGAACGCATAGCGAACGACCCGTTCGACGCCGAACGCCGTGTTCAGTGAGACCTCGGTCGCGATCTCGTGCGGCGTGCCACGGCGGATCACGCCACCGTTGCCCACGTACGGGCCCTCCGTGCCCTCACGGACGACGACGAAGTCGACCGCACCTGGATCGCGAAGGGGCGAGTCGACCTGCGGGAAGACGCGGGTCGGGCGCAGGTTCACGTAGTGATCGAAGGCGAACCGGAGTCGCAGCAGCAGGCCGCGCTCGATGATGCCGCCGGCCAGTCGCGGATCCCGGGGATCGCCGCCGACCGCGCCGAGCAGGATCGCGTCATGCTTCGCGATGGCGTCGAGGTCCGCGTCGGTCAGGATGTCGCCCGTCGCCAGATACCGACCGGCACCGAGGTCGAAGGCCGTCTCCTCGATGTGGAGCGCCGGCTCGGTTGCGGCGCGGAGCACCTTGAGCGCCTCGTCGACGACCTCCGGTCCGATGCCGTCGCCGCGGATGACGGCCAGACGAATCGTTGCTGTCATGGTTCCTCGATTCCTCGTAAGCGGTGAGCGGTGCGCGGTGCGGGACGGACGGTGCGGGACGGACGGTGCGGGATGCGCGGTGCGTGCTGAGCTGTGAGCTCGTGGCGCGCGATGCGCCCGCCGGTCGCTACAGCGTGATGTCGATCTGCCGCATCGAGTCTGCGTCGATGGCGGCGCGCACTGCCTCGAGGATCTCGCTCGGCACCGGCGAATCGACGGTGAGCACCGAGAGCGCCTGGCCACCCGCCGCCTGACGCGCGATCTGCATGGCGGCGATGTTGATGCCCGCGTCGCCGAACTGCTTGCCGTAGACGGCGACAATGCCGGGCCGATCGGTGTAGCGCATGACCACGTGATGGGTGTCGAGCGGGACCTCGAGGTCGTACCCGTCGATCTCGACGAGCTTCTCGATCTGCTTCGGGCCGGTCAGGGTCCCGGAGACGCTGATCGCAGGCCCGTCGGACTGTGCCCCCCGGATCGTGAGCGTATTGCGGTATTCAGGGCTGTCCGGACTGGTGATGAGCCGCACCGACACGCCGCGCTGCTCGGCAAGGAGTGGCGCATTCACATAAGAGACCTGCTCGCTCACGATGTTGGTGAAGATGCCCTTCAGTGCGGCGAGCTGCAGCACGCTGACGTCGTATTCGGCAAGCTCGCCGCGAATCTCGACGTCGATGTTGGTGAGCGACGTGTCCGCGAGGCTGGCGAACACCTGCCCCAGCTTCTCCATCAGCGGAATGCCGGGCCGCACGTACGGATCGATCACCCCGCCCGCGACGTTCACGGCGTCCGGGACGAGCTCGCCGCCCAGCGCCAGGCGAACGGAGCGAGCAACCGAGACGCCCGCCTTCTCTTGCGCCTCGTCCGTCGAGGCGCCAAGGTGCGGCGTCACGACGACATTCGGGAGGCCCAACAGCGGCGAGTCCAACGGGGGTTCCGTCACGAAGACGTCAAGTCCGGCACCAGCAATGACTCGCTCCGACAGCGCGCGATAGAGCGCGTCCTCATCGATGAGGCCGCCGCGGGCCACATTCACGATGAACGCGCTCGGCTTCATGAGCGCGAGTTGTTCGTCGCTGATCATGCCCACGGTCTCGGGCGTCTTCGGCATGTGGATGGTCACGAAGTCGGACCGACGAAGCAGCTCGTCGAGCGGCAGCAGCTCGACACCGAGCTGCTGCGCCCGCGCCGGCGTGACGTACGGGTCGTACGCCACCACGGACACGCCGAATGCCTGCAGGCGGGCGGTGATGAGGGCCCCGATCCGGCCAAGCCCGATGATGCCGACGGTCTTCTCAAAGAGCTCCACGCCGGTGTATGCGCTGCGCTTCCATGCGCCGGCGGCGAGCGACGCGTGAGCAGCCGGAATGTGCCGAGCGAGGCTGAGGATATGACCGACGGTGAGCTCCGCCGCGGAGATGATGTTCGAGGTCGGCGCGTTGACCACCATGACACCCGCCGTGGTCGCGGCCTTGATGTCCACGTTGTCGAGACCGACTCCGGCACGCGCGATCACCTGAAGTCGCGGAGCGGCGGCGATCGCCTCCGCGTCGACGCGCGTCGCCGAGCGCACGAGGATCGCGTTCGCCTCGGACAGTGCCGTCAGGAGCGCCGCGCGATCCGTGCCGTCCACCGTTCGGATCTCGAAGTCTGGGCCGAGCGCATCGACGGTTGCTGGTGAGAGTTCTTCGGCGATCAGGACGACCGGCTTTGGCACGAAGCGATTCCTTACCTGAGGGGCTGCTGTCTCCTCAATCGTATCGACGTGCCCGGCGCGTTACGGCGGAGGTCAGCGGCCGATGTGCACCGTCGTCGTCACATACTCGAGCAGGTCGAACCAGAACACCGAAGCGGCGCACAACGCGGCGACGAAGACGACGGCGATCCGGCCCGGGCTGAACCGGCGAGACACGAACCAAGCCGCACCCCACACCACCGGTGCGATCAGCACATCGAGCACGAGCGCGACCCACGGCACCGCGCTCTCGAGCGTCGTCGCATGATTCGCGCGGACGAATGCGTTGAACTGCGCGATGCTCGTCGTCACGCCGACGAAGTTGGCGATCGCCTGCCACAGCATGTAGGCGAAGATCACGCCGGACACGATCCAGATGACCAGCCGGACCGCGAATGGGCTCAGCGCAGACGGACGCGAAGCGCGGTCGGAACTCGTCGACATCAGAATGCCCTCGTCATCAAGAACGGCCACGGGAACAAGACCACCACGCCGACAACGAGCCACACGAACCGCGCCCGAACCGAGATCGTCTGCCCGAACCAGAGCGTGGCGACGAACCAGAAGGCGGGGGCCATGATCGCCAGCACGCGCAGGCCCTCCGCGAACAGCGCGGAGAGCGCTGTTCCGCCCGCGACCGGGAGCACACTCGCGCTCACCAGCCACGCAACCGTGTAGAGCAGGTAGATCCCGCCGAGCACACCCATGCCGACCAGCGACCCGGAACCGGCGGGTCGCTCCGGGCTGGGCGCGCGCGCCGCCCCGCGAATGACGGGGTTCTTCGATGCGTCCACGTGCGTGGCATCGAGCTCCCCACCCCAGCTCAGCGCCTCGTCATCGGAGGGGTCGCCCGGCACCACCGGCTCCTCAACCCCGGAGTCCGGCGGCGAAGAGGCGTCCGGAGCGGTCATGCTTCCAGTGTAGAAGCGACGACGTCCCGCACCGCCGGGAACAACGGATGGCTCTCCATGAGCCCGGTGAGAATCTCGGTGAGTGCGTGCGCGGTCGCGCCGGAGCCGAGCAGCGCGTGCAACTCGATCGACTCCGGATCGTCCGGGTCGTCGAACGCGAGCGCAACGCGGATCGCACCGAGCAGATGGTCGACCGGCAGCCCCCGCTCCGCGAGCTGCGCGGCAGGGCCGATGAACCGCTCACGACGCCCGAGCTTTCGGAGCGGATTCCGACCGACGCGGGCGGTCGTGTCGGGAAGCAGCGGATTCGCGATACGCGCCAGGTTCGCCTCGACGTAGCGACGGTGCTCAGCAGGATCGAATCCGTGCTTCGCGACCAGGAGCGCGGTCGTCTCGGCGAGCACCCCGTCGACTTCCGGCCGAACGACGGGGTCGGCCAGCGCCTCCCGGATCAGACGGATGCCGCGGACGAACCCGTGGTAGGCGGCCGTGGCGTGCGCTGTGTTCACGGTGTAGAGCTTGCGCTCGACGAACGGCTGCAGATCGTCGACCCAGGTCACTCCGTCGATCTCAGGAGGCTCGGCGCCGGATCCGACGAACGGCGTGCGTTCGATTACCCACTCATAGAAGGGCTCGAGCACGACATCGAGACCGCCATGCTCGCCGAGGACACCGGACTGGTCCGGGACGATCCGATCGATCGCGCAGTTTGCAAAGACCGCGTCGACCTCCCGATCGTCGAGCGACGGTGCACGGCGCACGCTTGCGTGCAGCGAGTCGGTCGCATTGAACGCGTTCTCGCACGCGACGACCGTGACGGTTCCGGCCTCCGGCGACCGGAGCGCGAGGCCGTCGGCGACGAGGGGTGCGACGAGCGGGAGCGTCCGTGCTCCGACGGCGGTGGTCACGACATCCGCCTGCGCCAACGCACGGACAACTGCGTCGCGATCCGTCTTGCTGTTGAGCGCGCGGAAGCCCGTGACCGTGTGATCGACCGGCTCGTCGCCGACCTCGTGGACGACGAACTGTCGAGCGTCGTTCAGTGCCGTAACGACGCGGTCGTCGACGTCGACGAACGTGAGGTCGTAGCCGCTCGCTGCGAGGAACTGTCCGACGAAGCCGCGGCCGATCTTGCCGGCGCCGATGTGGACCGCTCGCCTCGTCACCGCCATTCGACGATCCTCCCACGCGAGCCGGGCGCGCCCGACCACACGAACGGCGGGAAGCGGTCCGTGCACGATCGCGAGCAGCGGGGTCGCGCATCCTGACGCGGAACCGCGCCGGGTGCGTCCAGCAGAAAAAGATGCATAACGTTCGGGTCACACGATGAGGCGGCGGTGCGCGGTGCACCGCCGCCTCATCGTCGAGTCGAGTCGCAGCCTACCGGGCAGCCGAGCCGTCCACGTAGTCGCTGTCGGTCTGCTTCCACGCGAACAGCGCGCGAAGCTCGCGCCCCGTCGCCTCGATCGGGTGTCCTTCGCCCTTCTCGCGGAGCGCGGTGAACTCGGGTGCCCCGGCATCCTGGTCGTCGATGAACCGCTTGGCGAAGGTGCCGTCCTGGATGTCGGCCAGCACCGCCTTCATGTTCTCCTTGACGTGCGGGTCGATCACGCGAGGACCGGACACGTAGTCGCCGAACTCGGCGGTGTCGGAGATGGACCAGCGCTGCTTGGTGAGGCCGCCCTCCCAAATGAGGTCGACGATGAGCTTCAGCTCGTGCAACACCTCGAAGTACGCGATCTGCGGCTGGTAGCCGGCCTCGACCAGGGTCTCGAAGCCGTACTGAATGAGCTGCGACGTGCCACCGCACAGCACCGCCTGCTCACCGAACAGGTCGGTCTCGGTCTCCTCGGTGAACGTCGTGCGGATGCCGCCGGACCGGAGGCCGCCGATCGCCTTCGCGTACGACCATGCGAGGTCCCAGGCGGTCCCGTTCGGGTCCTTCTCGACCGCGACGATGACCGGCACGCCACGGCCGGCCTCATACTCCCGGCGGACCGTGTGACCCGGCCCCTTCGGCGCGACGAGGATGACATCGACGGACTCGGGTGCGGTGATGTAGCCGAACCGGATGTTGAAGCCGTGGCCGAAGACGAGCGCCTTGCCCTCGGCGAGGTTCGGCTCGATCTCGTCCCGGTAGACGATGCGCTGCACCTGATCGGGCGTGAGGATGACGACGACGTCGGCCCAGGCGGTCGCCTCGCCCGGCGTGAGGACGGTGAAGCCGGCCTCCTCGGCCTTCTGCCGGCTCTTCGAGCCCTCGAGGAGACCGACGCGGACCTCGACGCCCGAGTCGCGCAGGTTGAGCGCGTGCGCATGTCCCTGCGAGCCGTAGCCGATGACGGCGACCTTCTTGCCCTGGATGATCTCGAGATCGGCGTCGGCGTCGTAGACGATGTCAGTCACGGTGGTGGTTCTCCTGCCTGCGTTGGCGAACATGGTCGCCAACGCGACCGATTGCTTGGTTGAAAACATAGGTGACGGACGGGAGGCTCGGGTCGGGTCGCAACACGCGCCTCCTGCCCGTCCGGTGGTCGTCTCACGACGACCGCACCGATCAGCGGGGTACGCGGTCGGTGATGCTCTTGGGCCCTCGACCCATACCGAGAAGGCCCGCGCGCGCGAGCTCCTTGATGCCGTACGGCTCGAGAACACGGAGGATCGCTTGGATCTTGCCCGGGTCGCCCGTGACCTCGATCACCAGCGAGTCGGTCGCAACGTCGACCACGCGGGCCCGGAACAGGTTCACGGCCTCGAGGACGTGGGACCGGGTCTGATTGTCGACGCGCACCTTGACGAGCATGTGCTCACGCTGCACCGACTGCGCGAAGTCGAGTTCCACGATCTTGATGACGTTGATGAGCTTGTTGAGCTGCTTCGTCACCTGCTCGAGCGGGAGGTCCTCGACATCGACGACGACCGTGATCCGGGAGAGTCCCGGGACCTCGGTGCTGCCGACCGCGAGCGATTCGATGTTGAACCCACGGCGGGCGAAGAGCCCGGCGACGCGCGTGAGGAGGCCCGGCTTGTCTTCGACGAGCAGGGAGAGCACGTGGCTCATGCGGGGTCTCCTGTCATGTCGGCGTCCTCCACGTCCCAGGTGGGCGCGTGGTCGCGGGCGTACTGGATGGAGGAGTTGCCGATGCCCTGCGGCACCATCGGCCAGACCATCGCATCGCGACTGACGACGAAGTCGATGACGACGGGCCGGTCGTTCGTCGCGAGCGCCAACTCGATGGCGCTGTCCACGTCCTCCGCCTTCTCGACCCGAATGCCGAGCGCACCGTATGCTTCGGCGAGCTTGACGAAGTCCGGAACGCGCCGGGTCTGGTGGCCGGTCTCGAGATCGGTGAACGAGTGGCGACCGTCGTAGAACAGCGTCTGCCACTGCCGGACCATTCCGAGCGACGAGTTGTTGATGATCGCAACCTTGATCGGGATGTTGTTGATCACGCAGGTCGCGAGCTCTTGATTGGTCATCTGGAAGCAGCCGTCGCCATCGATCGACCACACGACGCGATCCGGTTGGCCGACCTTCGCGCCCATCGCGGCCGGCACCGAGTAGCCCATCGTGCCCGCTCCCCCGGAGTTCAGCCACGCGTGCGGACGCTCGTACCCGATGAACTGCGCGGCCCACATCTGGTGTTGTCCGACGCCGGCGACGAACACGCCCTCCGGGCCCGTGAGCTCGCCGATCCGCTTGATGACGTGCTGCGGTGCGAGGAGGCCGTCCTGCGGCTCGCTGTATCCGAGCGGGAAGTCGGACTGGAGCCCGTTCAGGCGCGCCCACCACGCCGAGGTGTCCGCGCGGTCCGCCTCCGGGACGCGCTCCCACGCCTCGGTCAGATCCACGAGGACCTCGCGGACGTCACCGACGATCGGAACGTCCGCGTATCGGATCTTCGAGATCTCCGCCGGGTCGATGTCGACATGCACGACTTTGGCGTGCGGCGCGAACTCGTCGACCTTGCCCGTGACCCGGTCGTCGAAGCGTGCGCCGAGCGCGATGATGAGGTCGCTGTCCTGGAGCGCGAGCACCGCAGGGACGGTGCCGTGCATGCCGGGCATGCCGAGGTGCTGCGGATGCGAATCCGGGAATGCCCCCCGTGCCATCAGCGTCGTGACGACCGGAGCGTTCGTCGCCTCGGCGAACGCGATGAGCTCGGCGGAGGCGCCGGACCGAATCGTTCCGCCGCCCACGTAGAGGACCGGGCGGTGCGCCTCGGCGAGCAGCTGCGCTGCCGCGGCGATCTGCTTGCCGTGCGCCTTGAGCACCGGACGGTAGCCGGGCAGCTCGACCTTCGGCGGCCACACGAAGGGGGCGGTCTTCTGCTGCGCGTCCTTCGTGATGTCGACGAGGACCGGGCCCGGACGACCGGTCGTCGCGATCTGGTAGGCCGCGGCGAGCGTCGCCGGGATCTCCTCGGGACGCGTCACGAGGAACGAGTGCTTCGTGATTGGCATGGTGATACCGACGATGTCGGCCTCTTGGAAGGCATCCGTGCCCATCAGCGTCGAGAACACCTGCCCGGTGATCGCGATAAACGGCACCGAATCCATGTATGCGTCGGCGATCGCGGTGACGAGGTTGGTCGCGCCCGGTCCGGACGTCGCGATCGCAACGCCCACTTTGCCGGAGGCAGACGCGTACCCCTCGGCCGCATGCCCGGCGCCCTGCTCGTGCCGGACGAGGATGTGACGAATCGAGGTCGATGCCATCAGTTCGTCATAGAACGGGATGATCGCGCCGCCGGGCAGTCCGAAGACATCCGTGATGCCGAGGTGCTCGAGCGTGCGGAGCACGGCTCCCGATCCGGTCAGAATGTCCGGCGCGCGACGCGTGCCGGCGGCGGGACGTGGTGTTGCTTCCGTTGGCATGGTGTTCCTGCCCGTAAGAGTGCGTGCGTTCGGTCGGCGTGCTGCCGTCGGCGATGGTGCCCGATCAGCCCGTGACAGCGCCGAGTGCAGCCGACTTCACGAGCTTCGAGTACTTCGCGAGAACTCCCCTGGTGTACACGGGGGGCAGCGGGGCCCAGCCGTCGCGGCGGGCCTCCAGCTCAGCGGGCTCGACCAGTAGATCGAGCGTGCGAGCCGCGATGTCGACACGGATGCGGTCGCCATCGCGCACGAAGGCGATTGGACCAGCGTCGACGGCCTCCGGTGCGATGTGGCCGATGCACAGGCCGGTTGTGCCGCCCGAGAATCGTCCGTCCGTCAACAGTAGTACATCTTTTCCGAGCCCAGCGCCCTTGATCGCGGCGGTGATGGCGAGCATCTCGCGCATGCCGGGACCACCCTTCGGGCCCTCATAGCGGATGATCACGACGTCGCCCCGCTCGATGCGCCCCTCAGTCAAAGCGTCCATCGCGGCGCGCTCACGGTCGAACACCCGCGCAGGTCCTTCGAACACCTCGGCGTCGAACCCTGCCGTCTTGACCACCGCGCCCTCGGGGGCGAACGAGCCCTGCAGGATCGTCAGGCCCCCGGTCGGGTGGATCGGCTCGTCGAGCGAACGGAACACCTTGCCGTCCACCGCGGGCGGGTCGATCTCGGCCAGATTCTCTGCCACCGTCTTGCCGGTGACCGTCAGGCAGTCGCCATGCAGGAGGCCCGCGTCAAGCAGCGCCTTCATCACGACGGGGATGCCCCCGTTCTTGTCGACGTCGTTCATGACGTACTTGCCGAACGGCTTCATGTCCGCGATGTGCGGAACCTTCGAGCCGACGCGGTTGAAGTCGTCGAGCGTCAGCTCGACCTCGGCCTCGTTCGCGATCGCCAACAGGTGCAGCACGGCGTTCGTCGAGCCGCCGAGCGCCATGACGACGGCGATCGCGTTCTCGAACGCGTCCTTCGTCATGATCTGCCGAGCGGTGATCCCCTTGCGGAGCATGTTCACGACCGCCTCACCCGAACGGTGGGCGTAGTAGTCGCGTCGGCGGTCCGCGCTCGGCGGAGCCGCGGAGCCGGGCAGCGACATACCGAGTGCCTCGGCGACGCTCGCCATCGTGTTCGCGGTGTACATGCCACCGCAGGCGCCTTCGCCGGGGACGATCGCGCACTCGATCTTCTTCAGCTCCTCCTCGGTCATCGTGCCCGCCTTGCAGGCGCCGACCCCTTCGAACGAGTCGATGATCGTAACCTCTTTGAAGGAGCCGTCGGCCTGCTTGACATAGCCCGGCATCACCGACCCCGCATAGAGGAAGACGCTCGCGAGGTCGAGGCGTGCCGCCGCCATGAGCATGCCGGGGAGCGACTTGTCGCAGCCCGCCAGCAGCACGGTGCCGTCGAGGCGCTCCGCCATCACGACGGTCTCGACGCTGTCGGCGATGACCTCGCGCGACACGAGCGAGAAGTGCATGCCCTCGTGCCCCATCGCGATGCCGTCCGACACGGACACGGTGCCGAACTGCAGCGGGTAGCCGCCGCCGGCGTGGACGCCCTCTTTCGCACCCTGCGCAAGCCGGTCGAGCGACAGGTTGCACGGGGTGATCTCGTTCCAGGACGAGGCGATGCCGATCTGCGGCTTCTCCCAGTCACCGTCGCCCATGCCGACCGCACGGAGCATCCCCCGCGACGTGGTCGCCTCGATCCCATCGGTTACGTCGCGACTGCGCGGCTTCACGTCGATTTCAGGCATGGAAGGAGTCTAGGACCAGTTGGGATACCAATCGGCCTCAGCCCATCGCGCGGACGCGGGCGAGCTGTTGCAGGACCGGCGTCAGCGCCGCGGGGTCCGCGACGCGGAACGGCGCGAGGCTCGCGCCGTCACCGACCTTCACACCGACGTCGCCGGCTTCGAGGTCGAGGACGCGGAACCCGTCCTCGTCGGTGACATCGTCACCGGCGAAGAAGACGCGGTCGGCATCGAGCGCGTCCCGCAGACGAGCGATCGCATCGCCTTTGGTCACATGCCGCACCGCGAATTCCAGGATGTCTTTGCCATCGCGCACGAGGACGTCGGGGTCGACCGCGCGGACCGCTGCCCGCGCGTCGTCATTCGCCGCCTCCGCACGTTCCGGGTCGAATCCGCGGGTGTGCAGCGCCTGGCCCGCCGGCTTGTGCTCGATGCGCGCGCCGTGCCGATGGCCGACCTCGTCGAGGACCGCACTGATCCGTGCCACCCTGCCGCGCTCCCGCTCGGTCAACGCCTCATGGTCGTGCCCTTCGACGCGCCATTCGGCGCCATGGGATCCGACGAGCGACATGCCGGACGGCGCATGGGAGACGGTGGCGAGCCCATCGAGCGGACGGCCGGACACGAGGACGACGTGCGTCGCCCGTGCGCGCCGCAGCGTCAGAACTGCCGCCCAGGAGCCGGGCAACGCCGACACCTGTGCCGGATCGTCGGCGAACGGAGCGAGCGTGCCGTCGAAGTCGAGCGCCACGAGCAGCGTGCGCGCGGTCCGCAGTGCGTCCACGGCGGCGAACACGTCGGCCTGCGGATCAGTCATCCGCCGTCTCCCGGCCGAAGACCGAGTTCGCCGCGGCGAGATCCTCCGGGCTCTCGGAACGTGCACCAGCGTGATCGCCGTCGGGCTCCGAGCCATCGGAGTCCGGGTCCGCAGCCGACGGGTCGAGCCCCGCGTCGCGCGGGGCGTGGCGGGCCAGCGCCTCCAGAAAGGTCCGCGACCAGCGAGCGACGTCGTTGTCGTGGACGCGCTTGCGCAATGCGCGCATGCGGGTCGATCGCTCTCGCCGCGGCATCTCGATCGCGCGGACGATCGCGTACTTCAGGGCTCCGATGTCGTGCGGGTTCACGATGACCGCCTGGCGCAACTCATCGGCGGCGCCGGTGAACTCAGACAGGATGAGGACGCCGTCGTTGTCGAAACGGCTGGCGACGTACTCCTTCGCGACGAGGTTCATGCCATCGCGAAGGGCGGTGACGAGCATCACGTCCGCGGCGAGGTAGAGGGCCACCATCTCCTCGCGCGGATAGCCGTGATGCAGGTAGGAGATCGGCTGGTGCCCGATGACGCCGAGGTCGCCGTTGATCCGGCCGACGGTCAGCTCGATCTCGTCGCGCAACGTCTTGTAGGTGTCGACCCGCTCGCGGCTGGGACTCGCGACCTGCACGAGCGTCACGTCTTCGACGGAGACACGGCCATCCTCGATGAGCTCGCCGAACGCCTTGATCCGATGGCGGATGCCCTTCGTGTAGTCGAGGCGGTCGACCCCGAGCAGCACGGTCGTCGGATTCCCGAGTCCTTCGCGAATCTCCCGCGCCCGGGCCTGCGTCTCCGGCCGACGCGCGATCTCCTCGAAACCGGCGGCATCGATCGAGATCGGGAAATGCCGCGCCTCGACGTGGCGCACGGTGATGCCTCGGCGACTGCGCGGCGCGTCCGGGTCGTCGACCGGGACGTCGACGACCCCGCCCTTCGTCGTGTAGCCCTTGATGTGACGGACCGCGCGCAGGAAGTCAGCGGCGTCGTCATGCCGTTGGAACCCGATGACGTCGGCTCCCAGAAGGCCGTCGAGGACCTGGGCGCGCCACGGCAGCTGCGCGAAGATGCCCACCGGGGGGAATGGGATGTGATTGAAGAAGCCGATCGTGATGTCCGGTCGCATCTCGCGCAGCGTCGCCGGGACGAGCTGCAGCTGGTAGTCCTGCACCCAGACGACACCGTCACGCTCCGTGATCGCTGCGGCGGCTTCCGCGAACCGCCGGTTCACGCGGCGGTACGAGTCCCACCAGTCGCGGTGGTACGTCGGATGCTCGATCACGTCGTGGTAGAGCGGCCACAGGGTGTCGTTGCTGAACCCCTCGTAGTACTCCGCGATCTCGTCCGCCGACAGCGGCACGGGAACGATGCGGATGCCGTCGTTGTCGAACGGGTCGAGCTCGGCATCCGGAGCGCCGGCCCACCCGATCCAGGCTCCGTCGTTCGCGCGCATGACCGGCTCGAGCGCGGTCACAAGACCGCCCGGCGAATGCCGCCACCCCTCGACACCGTCGTCATCGACGACGCGATCCACCGGGAGCCGATTGGCCGCGACCACGAACCGGTATCGCTCGTCTGAGGCGGAGGAATGCGTGTCGGACGCCATGTTCCCGGGCTGCTCCAATCCCTGTTTCGCCGCCTCGCCATCCTCGGCGGAACCCCGCCACCGTACCAGCGCGCCGCGCCTGCCGGTCAGGAGGCACGCCTCCGGAACCAGCGCTGCCTAGGCTTGCGAGCATGGTGCGCACGCGGGTGTGGAAGGACGGCGGAGTCCACGACGAGGACTTCGATATCGAGCGTGTCTCGGACTGGATCGAGGAGGCAGGCACGTTCGTCTGGGTCGACTTCACGGATCCGACGAGCGACGATCTCGCCACGATCGAAGACGAGCTCGATATCCACGAGCTCGCCGCGGAAGATGCCGTCGAGCGCGGCCAGCGACCGAAGCTCGACCGCTACGCCGACCACATGTTCCTCGTGGCGTACGACATCACGTGTCCGCGCTCCGACGAGGATCTCGTCACGCACGAGGTGAAGGCGTTCGTGACCGACCGCGCGCTCGTCACGATGCACAGCAGCGGGTTCGACCCGACCGAGTTCGTGCGCCGCTGGGACACGAACGCCGAGCTTGCCGAGCACGGCGTCCCGTTCCTCGTCTGGGGAATGCTCGATGTGCTCGTCGATCACGCGGCGGCGACGATGAACGTGATGGACGACCTCGTCGCGCAGTTGGAGGACGAGCTGTTCGCGGACGACGTGCGGGGCGGGATGGTGCAGCGCCGGTCGTTCACGCTCCGGAAGGCCCTCGGCACCGTCCGCCGGCTCACAGCACCCATGCGCGACGTCGTCGCGCCGATCCTCCGCGGCGGCGGGGTGGCGCTCCCGAGCCCGATGCACCCGTACTTCCGCGACGTGGCCGACCATGTGGCGGGGGTCGCCGACGCCGCCGAGCAGCTGCGCGACGCGGTCGCGAGTGTTCTCGACACCAACCTCAACCTCTCGTCCCACCGTCAGAACACGGTGATGAAGAAGGTCACGAGCTGGGCCGCGATCATCGCGATCCCCACCGCGATCACCGGGTTCTTCGGCCAGAACGTTCGGTTTCCGGGGGAGGGCGCGTGGACCGGTCTTGAGGCCTCGCTCGGACTCATCGTGCTGACGAGCGTCGGCCTGTACGTCGCGTTCCGGCGTCGCGACTGGCTCTGACCGGCCGGCGCCTATCGGGTCAGGAGCAGCGCGCCCACTGCGGCGGCAACGGTGAGCGGCGCGACGACGCACCCGAGCGCCATGTACCGCCCCCAGGACAGCTCGACCCCTTCGGCACGCAGCCGTGCGTGCCACAGCAGCGTCGCGAGCGACGCCCACGGGGTGATCAGGCAGCCTGCGTTCACGCCGACGAGGAGGGCTGCGTAGCGGAGCGGAGCGCCCGCCGCCGCTGGCTCGAGCACCAGATAGGCCGGGAGGTTGTCGATCGCGTTCGCAGCGAGCGCGCCCGCACCACCGAGCCCGAGGAGACCGGCGGGACCGACCCCGCCGCGCAGGGCGGACACGAGCGGCTCGGTGACGCCGGTCGCATGCGACGTCTCGACGACGATGAACAGACCCGCGGCGAGGAGGAGCGGCTGCCACGGGATCCGCGACACCTGCAGCTCCGACGGCGCGCGAACCGCCGCCACTGCGACGAGGATCGCGGCGGCGACAAGGGCTGCGATCCATACGGTGACGCCGGCGGTGAGCGCGATCACCAGGGCGATCAGGACGCCGGCGGCGATGACGAAGAACGGTCGGTCGACGGGGACGCGTCGGTCGGGCGGCTCGTAGCGCCCGACGAGCGTCCGTCGGAAGATCACGATGAGGATCAGGCACGGCACGACGATGCAGACGATCGCTGCGCCCGCCATCAGGCCTGCGAAGGCGATCGGACCGTTCAGACCGATCCGGCCGACGGCGAGGAGGTTCGTGAGGTTCGAGACGGGAAGGAGCAGCGACGCGGTGTTCGCCAGCCAGACGGTCGTCAGCGCGAACGGCATCGGCGGCAGTCCGACGCGACGCGCCAACGTGATCACGATCGGGGTGAGCAGCACCGCGGTGGTGTCGATGGAGAGAAACACCGTCGACGCGACCGCGAGGACGACGACGGCGAGCCAGAGTCCCGCCGTGCGCCCGTGACCGACGCGGGCAGCGAGATCGGCGAGGCCGTCGAAGACGCCTGCGGCTGCTGCGAGTTCCGCCACGATCGTGAGGCCGAGCACGAATGCGAGCACCGGAAGCACTCGGGCCGCGAGCGCAATCAGCGCCTGGACGGGAAGGAGTCCGAGGACAACACAGATGAGACCGGCCACCAGGAGACTCCCACCGATGATCGCCTGGCGCATTGGTCTCCTGCTGGAACACGAGGTACCGGTATGACGGACACGTCAATCTACCCGAGCGCGCGTTTTCCGTTCCGATGCGTTCGCCTGAGGTCCGCCCGATCCGCGAGGCCGCGTCGCCTGCACGCGGACTCCGACCCTCCCGGGTAGCGTGAGCCGGGACGATGGGAGGCGCGACGTGCGCAAGTTCTTGTTCAACGGTGCTGTCTGGAGTTCGATCCTGAGCGGCTACAGCGTGCTCCAGACCACGCGGCGCGGCCCGCGCGACTGGCGGCTTGCGCTCACGTGGGTCGCCTGGTTCGCCACGACCGCGGTCGCTGTCGGCACCGTGATCGAAGACGACCGAGCGTTGCGAGCACGTCAGCCCGACTGATTGCGACGAGCACGGCCCGCGACATATCGGATGTCGCCGGTCGCGCTCGGCCCCCGTTAGCCTGGTCGCCATGACTGCGGACCCTGAGCAGACCACCGACCACGAGCGAACGCTCCCGGTCGATCCGCCGCCGAGCGCGTTCGCGCACGAGCAGGACGGCTATCAGCACGGCCTCAAGCCGCGTCAAGTGCAGATGATCGCGATCGGTGGGGCGATCGGCACCGGACTCTTCCTCGGCGCTGGCGGCCGACTGCATTCCGCCGGTCCAGCACTCGCGCTGGTCTACCTGGTCGCGGGGGTGTTCGCCTTCTTCATCCTGCGCGCGCTCGGTGAGCTGGTCATGCATCGCCCGTCGTCGGGCTCGTTCATTTCCTATGCGCGGGAGTTCTACGGCGAGAAGTTCGCATACGCCGCCGGCTGGATGTACTTCCTCAACTGGGCGATGACCTCGATCGTCGACACCACCGCGGTCGCCACCTACCTGCACTATTGGTCGGCGTTCACGGCGGCTCCGCAGTGGGCGCTCGCACTCGCCGCGCTCGTCGTCGTCCTCGCCGCGAATCTCGTCGCCGTGAAGGTGTTCGGTGAGCTCGAGTTCTGGTTCGCGCTCATCAAGGTCGCCGCGCTCATCGCGTTCCTCGTCATCGCACTCATCTGGCTCTTCTTCGCGTTCCCGGTGGAGGCCGGCGGTCACCACGTGCAGACCGGCCTCTCGATCTGGGGAGCGAACGGCGGCCTGTTCCCGACTGGAGTGCTCCCGGCGGTGATCGTGGTGCAGGGCGTCGTCTTCGCCTACGCGGCGATCGAGCTCGTCGGGACGGCATCGGGCGAGACGCAGAACACGGAGAAGGTGATCCCGCGGGCGATCAACTCGGTGGTGCTCCGCATCGCGGTCTTCTACGTCGGGTCGATCGTCCTGCTCTCGCTCCTGCTGCCCTATACGGCGTTCCGCGCGAACGAGAGCCCGTTCGTGACGTTCTTCTCGTCCATCGGCAACCCGCAAGTGGGCAGCATCGTCGGCGGTGTGATGAACTTCGTCGTCCTCACCGCCGCGCTGTCATCGCTCAATGCCGGTCTGTACTCGACCGGCCGCGCGCTTCACTCCATGGGCATGAACGGTTCTGCCCCGCAATGGACGACACGAATGTCGCGCGGAGGTGTCCCCTTCGCGGGCATCCTGCTCACCGCCTCGTTCACCTTCGCTGGCGTCATCCTCAACCTGTTCGTCCCTGGTCAGGCATTCGAGATCGCGCTCAACATCGCCAGCCTCGGCATCATCACCGCCTGGGGCACGATCATCCTCTGTCAAATGCGTCTGCGGTCCTGGGCGAAGCAAGGACGGGCGAAGGAACCGACGTTCCGCCTCCCCGGCGCTCCTGTGACGTCATGGCTGACCCTCGGGTTCCTCGCGGCAGTCGTCGTCCTGATGGCTGTCGACTTCCCGATCGGCACGTACACGATCGCCTCGCTCGTCATTGTGATCCCGCTGCTCATCGCCGGCTGGTTCCTGCAACGCGAGCGGATCCTCCGTCTCGCGGCCCTGCGAGATGGGATCACCGGTCCGTATCCGCTGATCGACCGACCGGCACGACGATCGCGGTCGGGGCCGCCTGCGCCGTGAGTCGACGCGGGCTCCCGCCCGGCGCAGACGCGCAATTCCGCCCGCACGGGGCGCCGCCGTGTCCCGATCGCGCGAGCGTGGCCGCATTGCGCGAAGCCACGCAACCCATCGAGAAGCGACGCGCTGACGCCCATAGGATCGCCGCGTGCCGGATCCGACGCTCGAACTGCAGCTTCTGTGGCGGGGAGTCGTCGGCCGCCTCCGGGTGCGCGACGGCGAGGTTCAGGCCGAGACGAACTATCGACGGGCCGACCTCGTCGCGGTGCCCATGGCGCAGGTCGAGCGGTGGTTCAGTGCCCCTGCCGAGATCGACGCGTGCACGATCGTGTTCGTCACACCGGACGGCTCCTACTCGGTCCTCCTTGACCGGCGCGACGAACCGATGGCGCTGGTCGCACTGCGCCGCGCACTCGGCGAGCCACAACCGGACGCCGACTGACAGCGGTCCCGGGTAAGACCCCGGTCACTACGGTGCCGGTCACGCCGGTCACGGCGGTCACGCAGTCACCGCGGTCACGCCGGTCACGGCGGTCCCGGCGGTCACGGCGGTCACGCCACAATGGGTCCATGACCACGGCGACGATCGGACGAATCACGCTCGAGGCGGGTCGGACACCCGCCATCTGCGTCCCGCTCGCGGGGGCGCACGACGGCGCCCTCCGCGACGCCGCGGCCCTGGTACGCCCAGATGTCGCCGACGTCGTCGAGCTTCGGCTCGACCAGTGCGCCGCACACACGACGCCGGATGCACTCGGCGCCCTCCGTGTCGTCCGCGCTGCGCTCGCAAGCGACATCCCCGTGATCGTGACATATCGGTCGGCGGCTGAAGGTGGCGCGGGCGTGGCATCGCCCGATGAGGTTCGGCTGATCATGACGGCGGCGATGGAGACGGGCGCGGCGGACGCCATCGATGTCGAGCAATCACTGCCCACGGACACGCGGGAGGCCCTGGTCACCGCGGCGCACGAGGCAGGCGTTCCGGTCGTCATGTCGGCACACGACTTCCGGTCGACGCCAGCCGCGCCGGAGATCCTCGAACGCCTCCGCACCCAGCAGCGGCTCGGCGCGGACGTCGCGAAGGTCGCGGTCATGCCGCAGCGCTTCGCCGACGTGCTCGCGCTCCTCGAAGCCACCGCGGAGTTCGCGTCCGCACCGACGAGCATTCCGGCAATCACCATGTCGATGGGTCGGATGGGCATCCTGTCCCGACTCGCCGGTGAGACCGTCGGCTCGGTCATGACGTTCGGACGCGTCGGGAGCGAGAGCGCTCCTGGTCAGCTCGATGCGGCCGCCACCCGCCTGGCGCTGCACTCCCTGCACGCGGCGATCGCCGAATGACGGCGGTTCGTCGCGCCTCCGACCCGTTCGGCTCGTCCTTGGAGTCGATCCGTATGGTGCTGCTGTGAGCGCAACCCTGTCGCCGTCATCGACGCCCGATCTCGCCGCGAGCCCCGGCCGACGAGCACCCCGACACGTGCACGAGATCGACCTGCTGCGGCTCCTCACGTTTGCGAGCGTGATCGCCGTCCATGTCCTCAGCTTCTCGGTTCCCGGGTCGCCGGTCGGCTGGTACGGCGCGGACTCCCTCCTCCATTTCACGCGCCAGGTGTTCTTCGGCCTCACCTCGTTCGTCTTGGTCTACGGATACCTGAAGCGTCCGCGTCCCATGAGCGACTTCTGGCCGCGTCGATTCCTGCTTGTGGGCGTTCCCTACGTCGTATGGACGTTCGTCTACGTGCTCTTCGGCTGGCTCACGTCAAACGCAATCGGGAACGTGCCGAACCTCGTGGAGAGCTTCTCCTCGGACCTGTTCACCGGAAACGCCAAGTACCACCTGTACTTCCTGCTGGTCACGATGCAGGTGTATCTGCTCGTTCCCGGCCTCGTGTTCCTTGCGCGCCGGACCCTGCGGACGCAGGTGATCGTCATGGCGATCGCCTTCGCGCTGCAGATCGTGATCCTGTGGATGTTCGCCTACAGCAAGAATCCGTTTGGGCCGTTGACCGGGTACACCGAGGCGCTCTTCCCGACGGACATCTTCCCGATCGTCGGGGGCGCGGTCGCGGGCGCGCACAGCGCAGCCTTCCTGGACTGGGTACGCCGCCGCCGTGGGGTCGTGCTCACGATCGTGCTCCTCGCGGCCGGGCTCACGCTTGGCGTCTATGTGCTGCAGCTGACGCTCGGTCAATCGCCCGAGACCGCGTCGACGGAGATGCAGCCTGTCGAGGTCGTCTGGAGCGCAGCGGCAGGTATCGGGCTGCTCACGATCGGCTCGATCTGGGCCGATCGTCGGAGGGATGGGTCCCGGACGTCGACACTGATCTCGTGGGCGTCGGATCGATCGTTCGGCATCTACTTGGTGCACCCGCTCGTGATCTCGGTCATCCTCCTCGGGCACTGGTTCGTGGACTGGATTCCGGGTCCGCTCCGATTCCCAGTGATGTACGTCATGGTGATCGTCATCGCCGCGACGACGAGCGATCTGCTGCGCCGAACCGTCGTGAGCATGCCATTCACGGGCCGACCCTTCGCCGGCCGAAGGTTCGCACGCGAACGATAAGCTCCGGACATGGAGGAGATCGACCCCCTCGCCCTCGACCGACAGCTGTGCTTCGCGCTCGCCGCAACGAGTCGCAGTGTCGTGGCGCTCTACCGCGACGAACTCGAGCCGCTCGGCCTGACGCATCCCCAATATCTGGTGATGCTGGCGCTGTGGGAAGCCTCGCCGAGGACGGCCCGATCAATCGCCGCTGACCTCCGCCTGGAGCCGGCGACGATCACGCCGCTCCTCCGTCGTCTCGAGGACACCGGCTACATTCGCCGCGAGCGCGACTCGACGGACGAGCGCGCGCTCGCCGTCACGTTGACGACCGCGGGCAATGCCCTCCGTGGCCGAGCGGAGCGGATACCGGTCGCGATCGCGAGTCGGCTGGGGTGGCCGCTCAATCGACTTGAGTCGTTGAAGGACGAGCTCACATCCCTGCTGGCGGTGATTGACGGGATCGAATAGTCCCGCGGTCTCGCAAGTAGTGAGTACACTCATCGTTAGGCCACGAATGAGACGGCCTGCGGGAGTTGATGAGATGGCTCGCTGGAGTTCCTGGTATCAGCGGTGGAACGGCACGCTGATCGAGAAGATGGGGCCGTCGCAGATCGGCGCCGGCCACCCCGAAGCTCCGGATGACCGGAGCGTGGATCATCCGTGTCCTCTCTGCGGAGCGCCGCTCTCCCAGCACACCGTCGAGCGTCCGGGCGGTCAGATCAAGTCGTCAACGCTGCATTGCCCGACGCGCTGATCATGCGATGGGCTCCGCACGCCGGGCGCGCACGCCACGTCGCCAGGTCGCGACGGTGAGCGGCACGCCTGGGCGATAAGCCACGTGGGTCGCGCTGGGCGCGTCGAGGATCTGCAGGTCCGCGGGGGCGCCGACGACGATCCGTCCGAGATTCGGGCCGGCAGCCGAGCGCAGTGCTGCAGCCCCGCCGACGGTCGCAGCCGCGAGCGCCTCCTCGAGGGTGAGTTCCTGCTGCAGGACCGCGGTCGCGATCTGCGCCTGCATCGAGGTACTGAAGGACGTGCCGGGGTTGCAGTTCGTGGCGAGCGCGATGCGAACGCCGGCGTCGACGAGCCGTCGAGCGGGCGCAAGCGGCGCACGTGTGGAGAGGTCGCAGACGGGAAGCAGTGTCGCGACGGTGGTCCCTCCGGCGAGCGCATCGATGTCCGAGTCCTCGAGATAGTTGCAGTGGTCGACGCTGGCGGCGTCAAGCTCGACCGCGAGGCGGACGCCTCCCGAGGGTCCGAGTTGGTTGCCGTGGACGTGCAGTTCCAGACCTGCAGCGCGGCCGGCCCGCAGGACTTCGCTGCTCTCGTGGACGGTGAATGCTCCCTGCTCGCAGAAGACGTCGATCGCCTGCACGAAGGGCCGAACAGCGTCGAGCATGGGGCCGGAGACGAGGTCGATGTAGGAGCGCCGGTCGACGTCGGGCGGTGCGATGTGGGCGCCGAGGAACGTCACGGTGTCGGCGGTCGCGGCGGCGATGCGGGCGAGCCGCAGCTCGGTCTGGAGGTCCAGGCCGTAGCCGGTCTTCGCTTCGATCGTCGTGGTGCCTTGGGCTGTCGCTTCGGCAATCCGCCGGATGGCCGACCGCCGGAGTTCATCGTCAGACGTCGCTCGGGTCTCGGCGACGGTCGTCATGATGCCGCCGGCGGCGTATGGCCGTCCGGCCATCCGTTCGACGAACTCTCGGGATCGGTCGCCGGCGAAGACGAGGTGGGTGTGCGAGTCGACCCAGCCCGGGAGGCACGTGCGGCCACCCACACTCGTCCTGCGGTCGGCAGCGGGCGCACGCTGGGCACTTCCGATCCACGCGACGATCCCGTCCTCGACGAGGATCGCCTGGTCGTGGAGCGCAATGGCGGCGTCTGCGCCGTCTGAGCCGCGCTGCGGTTTGGACCAAGCATGGGTGGCACGCTCGCGCGGACTGTGCGGATCGCCGATCGGCCGGAGCTCGCCGATGTCGGTGATGAGTTCGGTCGTCATGCCACACCGGATCCTGTCGGAACGCTCCGGAACGCCACCCGGAGGAGTTCGGCTGGATCCCGACCATCCGCGAGGAGTCCGCTCTCGGCGACGACACGGCCGCCGACGATGACCGTGCCGACGTCGGCCGCGGACGCGACGAGTGCGACTTGATCGGGCTCGGCACCGATGGTCGTCGCGGTCTCGCGCACTTCGACGAGGTCGCATGGGGCGCCTGGTGCAATCCCCCCGATGCGGCCGAGCGACCGTGCGCCGTTCGAGCTGCGCGCTGCGTCGAGCATCGGGAGCGTCAGGACACCTCGTCGATTCCCGGCGAGGCGTTCGCCGTACTCCAGACCGCGGGTTTCCAGGAACGGGTCGATGACGGCGTTCTGATCGGAACCGAGGGCGAGCCGGGCACCGGCGTCAGCGAGCGCGCGCGCCGGTCCGATGCCGTCACCGAGGTCCGATTCTGTCGTCGGACAGAGCACCGCAGTCACGCCGGCAGCACCGAGCAGAGCGATCTCGTCGACGCGCACATGCGTCGCGTGCACCACCGACAGGCGCGGGCTGAGTGCGCCGGCCCGGTCGAGGACCGCCGTCGGGCGCATTCCGTACGCCTCTGCGCTCTGGGTGTTCTCGGCGATCTGCTCCGAGAGGTGGATGTGCACGGGCACGTCCGCGTGCAGGGCCTCGATGATTCGGGCGATCTCATCGGGTGCAACCGCTCGGACCGAATGGATGGCGGCGCCGACGAGGACGTCAGGACGGGTTCCGGGGGTCGCGGGACTTCTGTCGACGAGGGCGCGAAGTTCGTGCCACCGGTCGAGCCATGCGTCGACGGAGCCGTCGCCGAAGCGTCGCTGTTCGCGGGCGAGCGGTCGGTTCGGCGCTCCATGGAGATAGCACGTGTCGAGGAGGGTGAGCCGGATGCTGACGTCCGCGGCGGCCGCGATCAGCGCCTCCCCCATTGCGTTTTCGGAGGGGTAGGGACGGCCGTCTGTCTGGTGGTGCACGTAATGGAACTCGCCGACGCTCGTCCACCCGGCGGTGAGCATCTCGGCGAAGACGGCGGTTGCAACGCGATGGTATCCATCGGGGTCGAGACAGGCCGCGGCACGGTACATCGCTGTCCGCCACTGCCAGAAATCACCGCCGTTGCCGTGGGTGCGCCCGCGGAGGAGCCGATGGAAGGCGTGGGAGTGGGCGTTCGCGGCTCCGGCGACGACGTGCCCGAACCGGAGATCGCGTGCCCCGGCTTCGGCGCCCACGATCACGGAGGCAATCATGCCGTCGGCTGACGGCACAATGCGCACGTTGTGCTGCACGGTTCCATCGATCAGCGCCGTGCTGGCGTGGATCGGGCGCACTGATGGGTCCGAACAGCCCGCGGTCACGTCTCGCCTCGGATGACGCGTTCGAGCGCGGCGATGCCGGCGGCGCAGTCGTCGGCGGTGGCGAACTCCTCCGGTGCGTGCGAGACACCGGTGGGGTTGCGCACGAAGAGCATCGCGGACGGGATGTGCGCCGCGAGAATGCCGGCATCGTGCCCGGCGCCGGACGGGAGGGCTGGGACGGACTGTCCGCGCGGTGCGATGTGCGCGCCGATCGCCGCCCGAGTGTCGTCGGGGAACCGGACGGTCGGCGACCAGGACTCTTCCGTGATTTCGACCGAGCATGCGTTGACCGCGGCGGCATCGCGAGCTGCCGCACGGATCGACTGGAGGAGTGCGTTCGTCGCATCATCGGTCGCGGCGCGAGCGTCGAGCCAGCAGTCGACCACGGATGGGATGACGTTGGTGCCGCCGGGCAGCGCCGAGACGCGGCCGACCGTCGCTCGGGACCCCTCGACGGCGAGCGCCAGGTCGGGGATCCGCGCGATCGTCGCGGCGGCGGCGACCATCGGATCCTGTCGGGACTGCATCGGCGTTGCGCCGGCATGATTGCCCTGACCCCGGAACCGAATCCGCCAGCGACCGTGACCCAGGATGCTCGCGGCAAGCGCAACCGGCTCGTCGAGATCGACAAGGCCTCGCCCCTGTTCGACGTGGAGCTCGACGAAGGTGCCGATCATGTCGAGGCGTGCCGGGTCCGGTCCGATCGCGGCCGGGTCGAGCCCCGCGTCCGCATACACCTGCGCGAGCGAGCGCCCGGCCTCGTCGCGCAATGCCCGCGCCCGGTCGGGGTGGAGCGCGCCGGTGAGCAGGCGGGATCCGAGGCACGCGACGCCGAAGCGCGAGCCTTCCTCCTCAGCGAACGCCACGACCGCCACGGGGCGCGCGGGGCGGTGACCGGCGTCACGGAGGCGACCGAGTGCCTCCAGTGCGGAGACGATGCCGAGCGGTCCGTCGAACGCGCCGCCGCCCGGGACGGAGTCGAGGTGGGAGCCGGTGACGAACGCGTTCGGACCGGGCTCGCCCCACCAGGCCCAGAGATTGCCGTTCCGATCGCGCTCGACATCGAGTCCGAGACGCGACGCACGCTCCGTGAACCAGTCCCGGAGTGTGCGATCGGCGTCGTCGAACAGGTGCCGGGAGTAGCCGCCTCGAATTCGGTCGACGCCGACGTCGGCGATCTCAGCCAGGCCGGGGAGGCTCGTCGAACCGCTGTCGGCCGCCGCACCGTGGGTCGAGCTCACTCAGGCCTCCCACATGGGGACGCGGAGTCCTCGTTCCCGTGCGACCTCCATTGCTCGCTCGTACCCGGCGTCGACATGCCGCATGACGCCGGTGCCGGGATCGTTCACGAGGACGCGTGCGATCTTCTCGGCGGCGAGCGGAGTTCCGTCCGCCACGATGACCTGCCCGGCGTGGATGCTCCGACCGATGCCGACGCCGCCGCCGTGATGGATCGACACCCAGGTGGCGCCGGACGCCGTGTTGAGCAGCGCGTTGAGCAGCGGCCAGTCGGCGATCGCATCCGACCCGTCGAGCATCGCTTCCGTCTCGCGGTACGGCGATGCCACCGACCCGGCGTCGAGGTGGTCGCGGCCGATGACGATGGGCGCTGAGATCGTGCCATCGGCGACCAGTTCGTTGAAGCGGAGGCCGGCGAGATGCCGCTCTTGGTATCCGAGCCAGCAGATCCGGGCCGGCAGCCCTTCGAACTGCACGCGTTCTCCGGCTGCGGTGATCCACCGCCGCAGTTTCTCGTCGTCGGGGAACAGTTCGAGGATCGCGCGGTCGGTCGCTGCGATATCGGCCGGGTCGCCCGAGAGCGCCGCCCACCGGTACGGGCCCTTCCCCTCGGCGAAGAGCGGCCGGATATACGCCGGGACGAACCCCGGGAACGCGAACGCCCGGTCGTATCCACCGAGTTCAGCTTCCCGGCGGATCGAGTTCCCGTAGTCGAAGACCTCTGCGCCCCGGTCGAGGAACCCGACCATGGCGCGCACCTGCTTCGCCATGGAGGCCCGTGCAGCGTCGATGAACGCGTCCGGTTCCTGCTCGGCGCGTTCTCGCCACGAATCGACAGGGTATCCCTCGGGCAGGTAGCTCAGCGGGTCGTGCGCGCTGGTCTGGTCGGTGACGATGTCGATCGGGACGCCACGCTCGAGGAGTTCGGTGAAGACTGTGGCCGCATTGCCGATGAGACCGACCGACAGCGGACGTCGATCCGCTTTCGCAGCGAGGACGCGCGCGATCGCGTCGTCGAGGTCGTCGGTCATCTCATCGAGATAGCGGTGGTCGACGCGCCGCTGCAGCCGTGCTGCGTCGACGTCGATGACGAGCGCGACGCCACCGTTCAGGGTGACGGCAAGTGGCTGGGCGCCGCCCATGCCGCCGCAGCCCCCGGTGAGGGTGAGCGTTCCGGCGAGCGTGCCGTCTCCCTTCCCCCGTTCGGCGAGACGTGCTGCCACGGCCGCGAAGGTCTCGTAGGTGCCCTGCAAGATCCCCTGCGTTCCGATGTAGATCCACGAGCCGGCTGTCATCTGGCCGTACATCGTCAGGCCCGCTGCCTCCAAGCGTCGGAACTCCGGCCACGTCGCCCAGTCGCCGACGAGGTTCGAGTTCGCGATGAGGACGCGAGGCGCCCATTCGTTCGTGCGGAACACCCCCACCGGCTTCCCGGACTGGACAAGCAGGGTCTCGTCCGACTCGAGCTCACGGAGTGTCCGGACGATCGCGTCGAACGCCGCCCAGCTGCGCGCCGCCCGGCCGGTTCCGCCGTAGACGACGAGGTCGTCGGGACGCTCGGCGACCTCAGGGTCGAGATTGTTCATGAGCATGCGGAGGGCTGCCTCGGTCTGCCAACTCTTCGCGGTGCGCTCCGTGCCGCGAGGGGCCCGCACCGGCCTCGGCCCGACGGGGTGCTCTGCAGACGACGGTTCTGTGGTGGTCATGGTTCCTCCTGACGAGAAGTTCGTGTGGGCGCCACGCTCAGGCGAGGTCCGCGCCGGCATCACGGGCGGCATCGAGCAGCGAGCCGTCCGCGACGAGCGCGACAGCCGCCGCGATCTCCGGGGCGAGATAGCGGTCGTCACCGGGCGCGGGGACCGCGGTGCGCAGCTGCGCGCGGACCGCGGTCGTGACGGGCGCAGCGGGGACTCCCCGCATGTCGGCGGCCCGCGCGGCGGTCAAGATCTCGATGGCGACGACGCGCGTGAGACCGTCGATCGCTCGGCGCAGCTTGCGGGCGGCACTCCACCCCATCGACACGTGGTCCTCTTGCATCGCCGACGTGGGAATCGAGTCGACGCTCGCGGGCACGGCGAGTCGCTTGAGCTCGGAGACGATGCCGGCCTGCGTGTACTGCGCGATCATGTGGCCGGAGTCGACGCCGGGATCGTTGGCGAGGAACGGAGGGAGGCCACCGGACCGATGTGCGTCGAGGAAGCGGTCGGTCCGACGCTCCGACATGCTCGCGAGGTCGGCGACGGCAATGGCGAGGAAGTCGAGGACATACCCGATCGGGGCACCATGGAAGTTGCCGTTCGACTCGACGCGCCCATCGGGAAGAACCACGGGGTTGTCGATCGCCGAGGCCAGCTCTCGGCTGGCGACGAGGTCCGCATGGTCGATCGTGTCACGGGCTGCACCGTGGACCTGGGGAGCGCACCGCAGGGAGTACGCATCCTGCACCCTGGTGAATCCATTGGTCCGGTGCGCAGCGATGAGCGGCGAATCCGCGAGCGCCGCGCGCATGTTCGCGGCAGACTGCGCTTGCCCAGGATGTGGCCGGACCGCCTGCAGATCGGCGGCGAAGACCGCGTCGGTCCCGGTCAATCCCTCGACGCTCATCGCTGCCGCGAGATCGGCTGTGGTGACGAGGCGGCGGAGGTCGGCGAGCGCGAGCACAAGCATGCCGAGCATGCCGTCGGTGCCGTTGATGAGGGCGAGGCCCTCTTTCTCGCGCAGCGCCACCGGTTCGATTCCCGCGTTCGCGAGCGCGACGGCGGCGGGCTGTGTCGTGCCGTCGACGCGCACCTCGCCCTCACCCATCGCAGCGAGTGCGCAGTGCGCGAGCGGTGCGAGGTCCCCCGAGCATCCGAGGCTGCCGTATTCGCCGATGATCGGCACGATCCCGGCGTTCAGGATCTGCGCATAGGTCTCCGCGATCTCGGGGCGTACGCCGGTGCGCCCCGTGGCGAGCGTCGACAGCCGAAGCAGGATGAGGGCTCGGACGACCTCGTCCTCGATGGCGGGGCCGCTGGACGCCGCGTGACTGCGGACGAGCGAGGCCTGCAACTGCGCCCGACGTTCGACCGGGATCTGCTTCGTCGCCAGCGCGCCGAAGCCGGTGGAGACGCCGTAATGCGGGACGGTGTCACCCGCGAGGGCTTCGATGACTGCGCGGCTCTCCGCCATCGCAGCGCGAGCCGTCTCAGCGAGCACAACCGTTGCGCCGCCGCGAGCGACCGCGATGACCTCCGTCGGCGCGACAGGTCCGATCCCCACGGTGACCGTGTCCATGCGTCGTTCGGTGGTTGGGGGCACGGGGCTCGTGGTTGGACGATGCGTCACGGCTGCTCCTTGTCGATAGCTCGCGGTCATTGAAGCGCGTTGCCGTGCACGATACGAGGCCCCACGGCGAATTGCTGTCTCGGATACGAGACCGGTGGATACGATCACTCGAACGGGTTGGTGTGGACAGTTCGGCGGCACCGGTTCGAGAGGGGCGGGATGCCATCAGTTCCTGCGGCGCGCAATGTGTTGCGCGTCATCATCTATCTGTCGGACCAGACCGGGCCGACGCACGCGGCGACGATCGCGCGTGACCTCGACCTCCCGCGGTCGAGCGTCTACCACCTGCTGACGGCATTGCAAGACGCGGGCTTCCTGCTGCATTTTCCCGAGGAACGCAGCTATGCGCTGTCGCCGCTGCTCGGCGAGCTCGGCTCGTCCGTCGATCGCGCCGGTCGCCTGCGCCGCCTGGGCGCTCCGCTGCTGGCGAGATTGATCGCGGAAGCGCCGGTGCCGGTCGTTGCACAGATCGGCACGCTGAGTGGCACCGATGTTGTGTATGCCGCGAAGGAGTCGGGTCTCCGCGCCCCGGCCACGGTGTCGGCGATCGGAGTGCGGTTGCCTGCCCACCTGACGGCGACCGGGCGCGCGATCCTCGCCGCGCTGGACCGTGCACAGGTTCGCGCTCTCTTTCCGACGGCCGACGCACTCGCCGTGCGGGGCGCCTCCGGCCCGCGGACGATGCGCGCGTTCGAGGCGACGCTGCAGACCGCTCGGGAGCGCGGGTGGGCGTCAGAACGCGACGAGATCACCGCGGGATATGCGTCCGTCGCCGCTGCCGCGCTCGACCGTCGCGGCACCCCCGTGGCGGCGGTGACGCTGACCTACCGAACGGCCGTGGTCGACGCGGCAACGGAGCAGCTGCTGGGGCAGGCCACTCGACGGGGCGCCGCAGCACTCAGTCAGCGGATGCAGGGCCGGAGGTGACGAGCGCGCGGCCATCGTCCGGGTTCGAAGCAGCCCCTGCCTCGCCATCCGGGCGCCGGGTTGGAAAGCCGTCGATCGAGACGCGATTCTTCTGCTCCTGATAGTCCCGGAGGCCGTCCTCACCCTTTTTCGCGGCCCAATCGTCCATGAGCGTGCGCTGCTCGTGAAACTCGAACAGCGGCACGCCCCAGCCGCAGGATGTCTGCACGAGGTCGACGGTGAGGTCGAAGATGTTGCGCGCGCCGCGCATCGGAGGGAACAACGCGAGCAGTTCCGGCCACTCGGCGTCGTCCGGATGGATCGCCCGCGCGGTGCCATAGAGCCGGAGGATCATCGGCTTGCCTTCGACCGCGCAGAACATCAGGGTCATCCGCGGGGTGTCCAGCAGATGCGCAGCGGTCTCGTTGCCGCTCCCCGTGCCGTTCAGCCAGACAACGCGGTTCGGACCGAGGACGCGGAGCGAATCGAGGCCCTTCGGTGAAAGGTTGACCCGGCCCTCTCGCGCGGCGGTCGCAACGAAGTACATGTGCTGCTTCCGGATGAAACTCGCGAGCCGGTCACTGATCTCGTCGAATTGCGTCGCCATGTGAGGAGTATGCCCGGCTCCCGCCGATTGCACGAGTGCAGGCAGTGCTCTACAGCATGTAGAGTCTTCTACGACTTGTAGAACTCACTCGAAAGCGCCGACCCCATGACCGTCAGCACGCCCGCCGCGATCGGCACGATCCTCTTCGCGCTCGTCGGCGTCTACTACGCGGCGCGGGTCGTCGTCGACCGCGTATGGTCCGACCGGGTCGATGCTGCGGCGCATCTGGCGATGAGCGTCGTCATGGCGCTGAGCCAGACGGCCTGGGCGGGCGTCATCCCCGTCGCGGCGCAGATCTGCGGCTTTACTGCGCTCACGCTCTGGTATCTCTGGCTGATCCTGTTCGAGCCCGATGCAGCGTCACACGGGCTTGCGCACCATCACGGTCCGCGGCGCCTCGGCTACCACGCGATCATGATGGGCGCGATGGTGTGGATGGCGATCGCCATGGTGCCGCTGATGCCCGCTGCAGGAAGCATGTCCGGGTCGTCCGGCATGGCCATGAGCATGGCCGCACCCGAGCACGTCCAGCAGCACGGCGCGATGGCGATGACCGGAGGCGGCCCCGAGGGCACCGCGCTGAGCATCGTGCTCGGGGTGTTCTTCGCGGCGGCGGCAATCGTGTTCCTCCGCACGCTCGTTCACGATCTCGTGTCCGGATCCGCCATCGCTCGCGGCGGGGTCCTCGCGGCACTGGACGGCGTGGCACGCGTGGCCATGGCAGCCGGGATGGCGGTTGCGTTCCTCATTCTGATGACCTGACCTCTGCCCGCATCCCCATTCGTCCACTTCGATAGGAAGAGAACTTTTGTCACCGTCATCGCGCCCGGTTCGAGCCCGTCCCCGCAGATCGGTCCGGCGTCTTGCCGCGATCGGCACCCTCGTCGGTATCGCAGCGTCGCTCCTCGTCGCGACATCCGCGTCCGCGCACGTGCAGGTGAGTGGGACGGACACCTCTCGCGGCGGCGAGGGCGTGGTGAGCTTCCGTGTTCCGACCGAGTCGGCCACCGCCTCCACCATTGGGCTGACGGTCACGTTTCCCGCGGCGACGCCGATCGTGTCAGCACTGACACAGCCGATCGCCGGCTGGACCGCGGAAGTCGCCACCAAGACGCTCTCCAAGCCAGTGACCACCGACGACGGAACCGTCGACACGTACGTCACCTCGGTCACCTGGACCGCCGACTCCGTCGCGTCTGGCATCCGCCCGGGCTCGTTCCAGACGTTCTCCGTGTCGGTGAGCCCGCTGCCGAACGCCGCATCGGTGACGTTCCCCGCACTGCAGCGCTACAGCGACGGAACGACCGTCGATTGGAACGAGACAAGCTCGGGAGGCGCGGAGCCCGCGCATCCGGCGCCAGTGCTCACCCTCACTCCGGCGGCGTCGCACGATCCCGGGACGACGAGCACGAGCGGCCACGCCGCAACCCACAGCGGGACCAGCGCAGCAGCCGGTGGGTCGGCGAGCGCCGTGGCGGCAGCGAGCGCAGGGACGACCTGGACGACCGCTGCAGCACTGATCGCCGCGCTGCTCGCGCTCCTCACCGCGCTCGTTGCGCTGGTGCGCACCTACCGGCCGGACGCTCGCCGCGAATGAGACCGCTCAGCACCCGTCTCGCTCACCGGAGGCGCGCCGCTCCCCCGCCACCACGCGCACTGCGGCACCTGCTCGCCGGCATCGGGGCACTCTTCGTCGTGATCGCCGCGGTGCTCCTGCCCGCTGCGAGCGCATCGGCGCATGCGGTGCTCGTGCGGAGCAGCCCGGTGGATGGGACGAGCGTCGAGCACGCGCCGACCACGGTCAGCCTGACATTCGACGAACGCGTGCAGCTCGTCCCCGGGAGCGCTCGAGTGATCAGCGCAACGGGAGTTCGAGCCGATACGGGCGATGGACACACCACGGCTGCGGGCGATCAGGTCCGTATCCCGCTGCGCCACGGCCTGCGGGACGGTTCGTACATCGTCACGTGGCGCGTCGTCTCGGCGGACACGCACATCGTCGCCGGCAGCATCACGTTCGGGATCGGGGCACCCGCGGGGGTCGCTGCCGTCAGCGCGGCCGGACCGACATCGCTCGACGTCGTCGCCACCGCCGCCCAGGGCCTCTCGTACGCCGGCGTCGTGCTGGCGTTCGGCGTCGCCGCGATCGGCGCGATCCTCTGGCCGTCGACGCTCCGCGCCCGACGCTCCCGAGCGCTCCGGACCGTCGGCCTGGCCGCGCTGATCATCGGTGCCGTCGTCGAGCTGTTCCTCCAGGGGCCGCGCGCCGCGGCGACCGGATGGCCCGGCGTGTTGCGCCTGGACGGCATCGGGCTGACCGTGGGATCGGTCTTCGGTCTTGGACTGATCGCACGGATCGCCGTGCTCATCGTCGCCGGCCCGGTCCTTCTCGGCAGGCTCGGCGCATCTGGTCGCCCAGGCCGTCGTGGGCGGGTTGCGGCCGCGCGTATCACTGCACTCACAACGGCGCTTGCCGTGCTTGTCTCGATCGCGCTCGATGGTCACGCTGGAGTTGGTTCCGGAGCATGGCTCGCTGTGCCCGCCGCGGTGCTCCACCTCGCCGCCATGTCCGTGTGGCTCGGGGGGATCACCGTGATCGGCGTGGTCCTCCTGCCACGACTCCGGGGCCCGCACCGCGCGCCGGGACACAGCATCATCGTGCAGAGCCTGCGCTCGTGGTCGAGCCTTGCGTTCCTCGCGATCGCGGTCCTCATCGTCACGGGCGAGTACCAGGCGTGGCGGGTTGTCCAGCCGCTCCCTGCCCTGTGGACCACGGGATACGGGATCACACTGCTCGTGAAGCTCGGCTTCGTCGCCCTCGCGGTCGCAGCGGCAGCGATACCGCAACGAATCCTGCTGCGCACCAGACGCACAGCGACGGACGCACCGATACTGCTGCGCACGGTTCGGCGATCCCTCATCATCGAGGCGACCTGCACAGCACTGGTCGTCGCAACGACCGCGGTGCTGACCGCCCTTCCTCCGGCGACGACGACCTACGGGCCAGCGCTGTCGACCGCGATCCCGATCGGTTCCGATCGTCTCGCGGTGAACCTCTCCGGGACCCACCACGGCCCAACCACGATGACGGCGCGGCTCGAGTCGAGGACCGGCCAGCCGGTGACGCCCGACTCGATCGAGGCAACCCTTGCTTCACCCACCAACGGCGTCGCAGCCATCGCCGTCCCGCTCCATCGTGAGCCCGACGGGTCGTTCCGGTCCACGTCGATGACCATTCCGCTCAGCGGCCGTTGGACCATCACGTTCGACGTCTCCGTCACGAGCGCGTTCGGCGCCGCGGCGCAAACATCCTTCACTGCATGGTGATAGCCCACCCCTGGGAACCGCTCTACACTCTGTAGAAGAAATGAGGAGGCCGACATGGCGATCCGCCGAGAACGCGGCGCCCTGGAGCGCTCGGTGATGCGCATCCTGTGGGAGGCTGACGCCCCGATCGCCGGCCGCGATGTTCGCGACCGGCTTGCCGCCGAAGGGCACGACCTCGCTCTCACCACGGTCCTCACGGTGCTGAGCCGTATGGAGCAGAAGGGGTCGGTGGCGCGGACCCTCAGCGACGACGGCTCGGGCGTCCGGTTCGCGGCAGTGCACTCGGAGTCGGAGTCCGCGGTGACCTCCATGGTCGATGCTCTCGCCGCCGTCACCGACCGAGCCGCGGTCCTCCAGCGCTTCACCGGCTCGCTGACCGATGCGGACCTGCAGGCGCTTCGCGACGCGTTGCGCTGATCGGCGCGACCTGAGAACGCGGACCGGCCGGGCGATGGGCTGCATGCGAGAATGGGCGCCATGCTGACCGTCCTCGCGCTCGTCGCCGTGGCGGTGCTCGTCACGATCGCGGCGCCGGTCGTGCTGACGGTCGGTGGCTGGCGGATCCGGCATCCGCGCATCGCACTCAACGCGTGGATCGCGGCGCTCGTGGTCGCGCTCACGGCGCTCGGGCTCAGTGTGGTCGTCGCGGCGACGATCGTGGCGACCACCGCCGGCGCGCACCCGATGGACCAGCCTGGGTCGGCGGTGCGACCGGATGGGCCGGGACTCGGCGCCACCGCGGCAACACTGTTCGTCTGGGGAGCACTTGCAAGCCTCGGCGGCATCACGGCGCTCCTGCTCGTGCGCGCCGAGCCGATAGGTCAAGCCCGAGACCGCAGCGAGTCCGCCATCACACTCTTGGCTGCCCGCGCCGCATACCGCACGGACCGCATCGGCAATGACGCCGTCGTCTTCGTGGAGACCGGCCAGCCCATCGCGTGTTCCACCGCCGACGGGCGCATCCTGATCTCCCGGCCTATCGAAGCCGCCATGCCGGCGCTCTGGGTCCGCGCGATCATCGAACACGAACGAGCGCACGTTCGTCGGCACCATGAGTTCGTGATGCGCGTCGCCGCACTCAACGAGGCCGCATTCCCGTTCCTCGGCTCAGCGCGCGCATTCCGGAGGACGGTGCGGCTGCTCGTCGAACTCGTGGCCGACGACGACGCTGCTCGGGTCGTCGGCCCGGCAACCGTCTGCAACGCGCTCGCCGCAATGGAGGCGCTCGAACCGGATCAGGGGCTCGCCCTCCGGGCTGAGCGCATCGCGCGACTCCCGGTCCGTGCACGGACCGACATCGGACGTCTCGCGCCCATCGTGACCCGACGGCACCACTGACCGCCCTGCTCGGTCAGGGTCAGCGGCCGTCGAACGATCGGAGTCGGAGGCTGTTCGTCACCACGAGCGTCGACGAGAGCGCCATCGCCGCAGCGGCGATCAGCGGGTTGAGAAAACCGGCTGCCGCCAGCGGGATCGCGGCGACGTTGTAGCCAAACGCCCAGACAAGATTCATCCGGATCGTGCGGAGCGTCGCCCTCGAGAGCTGAACGGCGTCGACCACCGCACCGAGATCGTCACGAACAATGATGAGATCGGCCGCTTTCATCGCGATGTCGGTTCCTTGGACCACCGCGATGCCGAGTTCCGCCGTCGCGAGGGCAGCGGAATCGTTGACGCCATCGCCGACCATCGCGACGCGGTGACCGTCGGCCTGCATTCGCGCGATCGCTCCGGCCTTCTCGTCCGGAAGCACCCGGGCGATGACCTCGTCGACGCCGATCGACGCGCCAACGTGCTCGGCGGTCGCCGTCGCATCGCCCGAGAGCAGGACCGTGCGGAGCCCCATGCGGCGAAGGCGCGCGATCGTGTCCCCGGCACCCGCACGCACACTGTCGGTGATCGTGAACGCGGCGGCAACCGTCTCGTCAACCGCGAGCAGCACGATCGTGTCGCCCCGCGCCTCCCGGTCGGCGACGAGCGCGCGCACCGTGTCCGACACGGTCACGCCATGCTGTTCCAGGAGGCTCGTCTGGCCGATCAGACATTGCCTGCCGTCGACGAGACCGGCCGCGCCGAGTCCGGTGAAACCGACGAATTGCTCGACCGGTAGGACTGTGCCCGTGCGGTCACGCTGCGCACGAGTGATCGCGGCGGCGATGGGATGCTCAGACGACGACTCGACCGCGGCGGCAAGCGCGAGCGCCCGTTCTCCGTCGAAGGCGAACGTGTCGATCGCGGTGAGCGACATGCGACCGGCGGTGACGGTGCCGGTCTTGTCGAAGACGACGGTGTCGATCCGTCCGCTCGATTCGAGCGCGTCCTGCCCCTTGATGAGAATGCCCAGCTGGCCGCCGCGTCCGACGCCGACCATGAGCGCGGTCGGCGTCGCGAGGCCGAGCGCGCACGGACACGCGATGATGAGCACCGCGACGCCGTTCGTCATCGCGGTGGCCACGCCGGCACCCGTAATCAGCCAGACAGCGAACACGACGATCGCGAGCGCGATGACCGCGGGAACGAACACGCTGGTCACCCGGTCGACGACGCGCTGCACCGCGGCCTTGCGCCGTTGCGCGTCGTCCGCGACTGCCGCCATCTGCGCGAGACGTGTCCGTGCGCCGACCGCGTCAGCGCGAACGATGATGTGGCCGGACATCGTCGTCGTGCCCCCGATCACCGTGTCTCCCTCGCCGATCTCGGCCGGAACCGACTCACCGGTCATCGCCGAGGTATCGATCGCCGCTGCGCCAGTGACCACGGTGCCGTCGACGGGGATACGACCGCCGGCGCGGACGACGACCCGATCGCCGACCCGAAGCTCGGCAACGGGAACGACGGCGGCGTCGCCGGCGTCGTCGAGGCGCTCCGCCTCCGTCACGCCGAGATCGCCGATCGCCTCGAGCACGTCAGCTGCGCGCCTGCGGGAGCGGCTCTCGAAATAGCGGCCGCCGAGCTGAAACGTCACCATTCCCGCCGCGACGTCGAGATAGATCGAGTCCGCACCGGCGGGTGTCTTCCCGAAGCCCAGCCAGTATCCCGGGCTCGTGGACGGGTCGACGAGGAGCGTCCACAGCGCCCACCCGAACGACACGACCGTGCCGAGCGAGACCAGCGTGTCCATGCTCAGCGTGCGGTGACGCAGACCGCGGATCGTCGCTCGGTGGAACGGCCACGCCGCCCACGTCACGATCGGAATTGCGAGGAGCACGCAGAGCGCCTGCCAGCCGGGGAACCGCCATGACGGCACGAGCGCGAGCAGGATCGTCAGGTCGCAGAGCGGGATCGTCAGGAACGCGGACACCGCCAGCCGGCGCCGGAGACCCGACGTGCGCGTTTCCGCGGCGCGAATGCTCCAGGCGTCATCGCCGGGAGTGTGCACGACGGCCGTGTATCCGGCGCGCTCGACCTGGGCGATGGCCGTGGCCGCATCCTCCGGACCGAGACCGACCACGCTTGCCCGCTCGGTTGCGAAATTCACCGATGCGACAACGCCGTCGAGTTTGTTGAGGCGCCGCTCGATCGCGTTCGCGCAGGCAGAGCAGGTCATCCCGCCGATGTCGAGCTCGAGCTGCTCCTCGATTCGCGTGTCCGTGACACTCATCGTGATTCCTCTCGGTGCGGCGCGGAGCCGGTTGGCGCGGCGATCGCCGGGCCAGCCTGCCCGTGCTCGTTGATGACCAGAGCACCCTGCGGTTCCCCCTCGGCGCCACGGCGACCGGACAGCTCCTGCAGCATCGCGTTGTAGCGCTCAAAACTGTCGTCCAGCCCGGCATCGGCGTGGCGATCGTCGCGCTTCGCCTGGCGCGCGTCCTGCTTGGCCCATTGTGTGACGAGCGCGATGACAACGACCACGAGGGGCAGCTCACCCGCGGCCCAGGCGATCCCGCCCGCCACGTACTGATCGTGCGCGAAGCTTCCGAGCCACGAGACATCGAGGTATTGGAAGTAGATCTTCGCGAGGATGGTGCTGTCGGTCATCACGATCACGCCGAAGAAGGCGTGGAACGGCATCGCGGCGAGGACCAGACCGAGTTTCCCGATGTACGGCAACGGCCGCGGCGGCGCGTCGACGCCGATCACCAGGGCGTAGAAGATGTACCCGATCGCCAGGTAATGGACCGTCATGCCCTGGTGCGCCCAGTGGTACCGCATCGCCCACCCGAAGAACGGCGTGAGGTAGATCGCGTAGTAGGAGCCGACGAAGACGGTCAGCACGTAGATCGGGTTGTAGCTGAATCGGAGCAGCGGAGCGTGCATGAACGCGTTCAGCCACTCGTGCGGTCCCGCGAAGGCGTCGCGTCGGTGCGCGGTGGTCGCTCGGAGGAAGAGCGTGATCGGCCCACCGAGCACCAGCAGGAGCGGGCCGAGCATGTTGAGGCTCATGTGCAGCGCCATGTGCACGGCGTACGAGGCGGAGGCGTACCGGCCGACGCCCGAGGACGTCGTGAGGATGATCGACACCCATCCGAGCATCCACGCGATAGTCCGGCCGATCGGCCACTGGTCACCACGGCGCCGGAGCCGGATCACGGCAGCGGCGTATGCGACCATCCCGACGAGCGAGATCATCAAGAACAGGATGTTGACGCGCCCGTTCAGGAACAGCGTGACGGGTGTCATCGGCGTGTTGACGCTGTAGCCGAGGAACAGCTGCTGTTCGGTGGTCGGCGCGAAGAAGACGGGGGGCGGGATCCGCGAGCGGATCTCGTCGAGCGCGATCACGCCGATCCAGGTGGTGACGAGCCCGGCGACGCGCAGGACGGTCATCCGTGTCCAGGCTGGGCCGCCGGACGCACGCCACGGGACAAGCAGCGCGGTCGCGATCACGGCGCCGACCACTTCGATGAGGAACAGCACACCGGTCGGTGACGCAAGGACACCGGACCCGTTGAGTTGCACCGCCCAGATGACGATCGTCCCGCCCAACCAGGTCGACGCCCCGGCGATCACGAGAATCCGATAGCGGCGGAGTGTGGTCGGCCCTGGACGCCCGTAGCGGCGCCAACGAGCGAGCAGCGCCGCGGAGCCACCGGCGACGAGCGCGCCCGCAGGGGTTGCGAACATCGCGGAGTCCCCGGCGTAGTCGTGGTTCGGTCCGACCAGGACCTGCCCCACGAGGACGGGGACAAGCACACCGAGTGCGCCGATCACCGAGAGGAACATCGTCGCTGTCCACGCCGTCGCCAGGTTCGCGACGATGAGGATCGTCAGTGCGATGCACGCCACGACGATCCACGCGCCGGGGAGGTAGTTCGCCTGGACCAGGTAGCCGAGCGCGCCGGGCGTCAGCAGCTTGCTCAGCGGCTGGCCGTTCTCGTCTGCGGCGTCCACAGCGATCAGCGCGGTGGATGCCACGAGCCACACCAGGCTCGACCAGCGGACGATTCGGAGATCGATCGTGCCGTCGACCCGAGCGCGCGATCGGCGCGCGGCGATGAACGCCGCGAATGCGAGCGATCCGGCACAGACCGCTCCCGCTCCGGCCGCGACGGTCTGCAGCAGCCCGGACGTCAGCGCGGTGATCGCGCCGGAGTAGGTCGAGTGGAGCGCGCGGTACGGGGCGTCACCGAGCACATGCACCGCAATGCCGACGGCGACCAGTGCCGCGAGCGCAGCGGCGACCGCGATCGCGACGGCCGCGCCGGACGCGCCGGCGCGACGAGGCGCCGCGGGCGCGCCGACAGCGGCGACGTCAGGCATCGGCGAGCTCGTAGCCCGCCTCCTCGACCGCGGCGCGGACATCGGGCTCGGCGAGGGGTGCATCGCTGGTCACGCGCACGAGCCCCGTCGAAGCGTCAGCCGTCGCATCGGACACGCCGGGGATCGCAGTGATCTCTGACGCGACGCGACGTTCGCAGTGCTCGCACGTCATCCCGGTGACGCTGTAGGTCGTCTCGTGCATTGTGCCTCCGCAGCTCGGCAGTCGGACGCTTCATTCTACAAGTTGTCAAACGGTCGCTCGCTCGCCGTGCTCGGCGGGCGCTCAGGCGACCGCGTCACTCGCCATCGCCGCGGCAACCGGACCGAGGCGACCCGCCTGCGCGCGAAGGAACTGCTGCAGCGCGCCGTCCGGGCCGCGCTTCCCGACCTCGCGGAGGAGGACGCCGAGCGGCTCCTGCACCAAAAGCCCGCGCTCCCGAACGAGCCGCTCAGCAAGCGCCAGCGCTGTCGCGGCATCGCCGCGTTTCACGAACGCCTGCCCCGCCCGCACTGCGGCGCGACGTTCCCAGACGATGTCGCTCTTCGCGAGCGCGAACAGCGGATTCGGATTCCGATCGACGTACCAGGCGCCCAGAATGTGCTCGGCCGACACGTCAACGAGGTCCGCGCTGTCGAGGCATTCTGCATGGAGGGCGGTCTGCCATCGCTCGAGCACATCGCTCCGGACCGTGTCGTCGCCGCCGCGGAACCGATGGACCAGCAGGAGCACCGCGACGAGCCGGAGCCCGCGCTCCCCCGTCCAGATGATCGCGTCCACCTCGGGGTCCGGGAGCGCTGCAGCCTGCCTGGCGACGCGCCGGGCAGCCGCAACGGAGCCGTCGGTTCGCGCGAGGGCCCGAATGACGTCCTCTGCCTGCCGCATTCGCCAAGCCTAGGGACACGGTGGCGCAGTCGCGCCGCGGACGGCTTCCGCGGCGCGACCGGTCACCAGAGGTCGTTCGGCGTGCCGAACCGATGCGCGGTCATGGACACGGCCTGTTCGCGGAGGAACGGGAGCATCTCGACGCGTCCGGCCTCCGTGACAGCGCCGCCGTAGATGGCAAGGTCGGGGCGGCCGCCGGTCGCACGCGCGAGCTCGGAGACGGAACCGCCGATCAGCCGGACCCTCGTCGTGGACCCGAGCGCGCCTCCCGACAGTCGTTCGGCGAACCCCAGGTCGGATTCGACCGTCACCGGCCCGACCGTCACACCCGACCAGAACGCGGCGATTGCTCGGTCTGCAGCGGCACACGCGGGATCGATGGAGAGCGTCGGCCGAACACCGGCGAGCGCCGCCGCGATCATCACGCGGGCGGCCGCCAGGAGCGAGCCGTCGGCAGCCCACCGCACGACGACGTCGGTGGCGGGCCGATACCGCGCCACGTTGCGTTCGACGGGGATCGCGGACACGTCCGCGTCGGCGCCGAACCGCTCGGACCACGCGAGCGCATCGGAGCGAGCGGCACGATCGAGCGAGGCCCGCTCCTGCTCGTCGAGCAAAGGGCGGATCGCTGTCAGGAGGCTCGTCACCCCTCGCGCGATCGCGTCACTTCCGCGCGTGGCCCGCTCGGGTGTCCAGGAGCCGAGCCCGACGAGGTAGTTGAGGCCGCCGGCCTTCGTGCCGGGTCCGACTGCGGAGCGCTTCCAGCCGCCGAAGGGCTGCCGTCGGACGATCGCTCCGGTGATGCCGCGGTTGATGTAGAGGTTGCCGGCTTCGATCCGATCGCGCCAGGTGGCGATCTCGTCCCGGTCGAGCGAGTGCAATCCGGACGTGAGTCCGAAGTCGGTCTCGTTGACGATGTCGATCGCCTCGTCGAGGGTGTCGGCGGTCATGATGCCGAGCACCGGCCCGAAGTACTCGACCTTGTGGAACTCGGACCCGCGGCGAACGCCCCCGCGGATCCCGGGGCTCCACAGTCGACCGGAGTCGTCGAGCTGCTTCGGGCGCAGCGCCCAGACCTCGCCGGAGCCGAGTTCGGTGAGCCCGCGGAGGAGCTTGCCTGCCGCGGGTTCGATCACCGGTCCCATCTGTGCGGTGGGATCATCCGGGTAGGCGACGGTGAGCGAGGACGCCGCATCGAGCAACTGGTTGCGGAAGCGACGGGAGCGCGCCACCGATCCGACCAGGACCACGAGCGATGCCGCGGAGCATTTCTGCCCCGCGTGACCGAACGCGGAGGCGACGACATCTTTCACGGCGAGATCGAGGTCCGCGGACGGCGTGACGATGATCGCGTTCTTCCCGCTCGTCTCCGCGAGCAGCGGGAGGTCGGGCCGGAAGGACCGGAACAGTGCTGCGGTCTCGTAGGCGCCGGTCAGGATGACGCGGTCGACGAGCGGGGAGGCGACCAGGGCCTCCCCCAGCGAGTCCTCTGGAACCTGCGCGAACGCGAGCACGTCGGTCGGCGCGCCGTGGTCGGCGAGCACGTCCCGGATGACCCCGGCGAGAACGGCGCCGCAGCGCTCGGCGGGCGGCGCCGGCTTCAGCACCACGCCGGACCCGGCCGCGAGTGCCGCGAGCGTCGAACCGGCGGGGATCGCGACCGGGAAGTTCCACGGCGGCGCAACGAGGGTGAGCGCGGCCGGCGTGAACCGAGCACCGTCGACCGCGTCCAAGTCGGCGGCGAGCTCGCCGTAGAAGTGCGCGAAGTCGATGGCCTCCGACACTTCGGGGTCGGCCTGGTCGATGGTCTTGCCCGCCTCGGCGGCCATCACCTCGATGAGCGCTGCCCGGTGCGCCTCGAGGGCGTCGCCGATCGCGTGCAGGATCGCGCCGCGCTCGGCGCCGCTCCGCGATCCCCACGCCTCCCCCGCGGTGCGGACGCGCGTGAGCAGGGCGTCGAGGTCCGGGGCGGCGGTGATGCGCGCCTCCTGGACCGCCGCGACGCCGAGCGACGAGTCGGGCACGCGCGTGAGGATCTCGCGCCCCCAGGCACGCCATGCGGGAACAGCCGGATCGGTGTCGGGGGTGTTGCCGAACACGCCTGGCGCCGGATGCGGCACCGCGACGTACCGCTCCGGAACGCGATGCGGTGCCGGGGCCTGGCGCCCAGCAGGCGTGTCGAGCGGCGCGAGCGAGGCACGGAATCGCGCTTCTTCGCGGGCGAACAGCTCGGGCGAGGACGAGAGCGAGAACACGGCGGACATGAAGTTCTCGTGGGAGGCGCCCTCTTCGAGGCGTCGGATCAGGTAGGCGATCGCGACATCGAACTCACGAGGATGCACGACCGGCGTGTACAGCAGCAGGGAGCCGACGGTGCGGCGGACCGCCTCCGCCTGCCCCTGCGCCATGCCGAGGAGCATCTCGAACTCGATCCGGTCGCGCACGCCGCGTTCGCCCGCGAGGAGCCAGGCATGCGCGACGTCGAAGAGGTTGTGTCCGGCGACGCCGATCCGGACGTTCGCCGTGCGCTCGGGCGTCAGCGCCCACGCGAGCACGCGCTTGTAGTTCGTGTCGGAGTCCTGCTTGGTGTGCCAGGTCGCGAGGGGCCAGCCGTGGATCGACGCCTCGACCTGCTCCATCGGGAGGTTCGCTCCCTTCACCAGTCGCACCTTGATACCGGCACCGCCACGTGCGCGGCGTGCCGACGACCATTCCTGGAGGCGCTGCATGGCTTCCAGCGCGTCCGGCAGGTAGGCCTGCAGCACGATCCCGGCCTCGAGGTCGAGGAACTCCGGTTCGTCGAGGAGGCGCGTGAAGACCGCGATCGTCAGGTCGAGATCGTGGTACTCCTCCATGTCGAGGTTGATGAACTTGTGCGGCGTGACTGCCGCCGCGCTGCGGAACAGCGGACGGAGGCGTTCGGCGATGTCGACGACGGCCTCGTCGAACGCCCACGCTGAGTGCGGATGCACCGTCGACGAGACTTTGATCGACACGTAGTCGACATCGTCGCGTTCCAGGAGTCGCTGCGTGCCTGCAAGACGACGGGCAGCCTCCCGCTCGCCGAGCACCGCCTCCCCAAGCAGGTTGACGTTGAGGCGCACCCCGTCCCGCCGAACATGGGCGATGGCCTTGCCGAGCTTCGCGTCGGTCGCGTCGACGATGAGGTGCCCGACCATGCGGCGCAGCACGGTCCTGGCGATCGGCACGACGACGTTCGGGAGGATCGGGGCGACCCCGCCGCCGAGGCGGACAAGACCGCGGAGCGCCGGCGCGAGGAACGCGGGCGCGGTCGGCGCGAGACGCTGCAGGTTTCGGGCCGCGACGGCGGTGTCTTCGGGGCGCACGACGCCGTCGACGAACCCGACCGCGAACGCGAGGCCGTTCGGGTCTGCGAGCACGCCGGCGAGCTGTCGTGCTGATCCGTCGGCAGGCAGCCGGTCCGCCTCCGTCAGCCACCGTCGCACCAGGGCGACCGCGCCGTCTGCCAGGTCCGGATACGGGAGCTCGTCGTGGGCGACGTCGAGCGCGACAGGGTTGCTCATGCCGCCAGTCTGAGACGCGAGACGCATAAGGGGAAGTGACGGAATCTGACGAATACAGTTCAGTCCTTCTACACTTTCGCCATGGTCGCATCGCACGAGCTCGACGTTCGAAAGCTGCTGCTCCTGCGGGAGTTCGCAATCCACGGCACGATCGCGGCGGTCGCCGAGCATCGCAACTACACCCCGTCGGCCGTGTCCCAGCAGTTGGCGCAACTCGAGCGCGATGTCGGCACGCCCCTCCTTCGCCGCAGCGGACGCCGTCTCCAACTCACCGCGCAGGGTGACGTGCTCGCCGCGTCCGCGGGCGCGATCCTCGACATCCTCGAGGCCGCGCGGGGAGCGCTCGAAGCGACGCAGACCGAGGTGCAGGGGTCCGTCCGCGTCGCCGTGTTCCAGTCGGCAGCACTCGCGCTCCTTCCGGCAACCCTCCGCGTTATGGCCGAGCAGCATCCGGACGTGCGTGTGGAGGTCGTGCAGCATGAGCCGGAGGCGGCCCTCCGAGCGACCTGGGCACGCGACTTCGACATGGTCGTCGCCGAGCAGTACCCGGGTCACGCCGCGCCGCATCACAGCGGACTCGACCGACGCGGCCTCACCTCCGATGCGATCCGCCTCGCACTGCCCGCCGGCGACCACGCGCTCGTGCCCGTGGAAGACCTCGCAACGGCCGCGACGATGCCGTGGGTGATGGAACCGGCTGGCGCAGCCTCCCGGCACTTCGCGGAACAGATGTGCCGCACGCACGGATTCGAGCCGGACGTGCGCTACGAGACGGAGGACCTCCAGGCCCAGATCCGGCTCGTCGAAGCCGGCGTCGCGGTCGCGCTGCTCCCGGACCTCGTCTGGGCGGACCGCTCGACGTCGTGTCGACTCGTCGAGCTCCCTGGGCACCCCCGGCGCACGGTGTTCACCGCGCAGCGGGAGGCGGGCAACGGTTCACCGGCGATTCGCGCGTTCCGATCGGTGCTCGAACACACCGCTCTGGAGGCCCGGCATCCGGCTCGGTGACGGAGGCGCGTTCCAGCGAATCGCCTCCCGCTTTGCGTGCGGGGGTCAGCGCCGATCGAACCGTTCAGCCGGACCAGACGCCGAGCACGAAGTTGTGCGTGTTCACCAGGAGCAGCGCGAGCCCGAGCAGCAGCACGATCGGGACCGACCAGCGGAACCGACCGCGCACGAGCCCACCCAGCTCGATCCAGAACGGGAACAGCAACAGGACGCCTCGCGCCATCGACATGTAGTTCGTACTCGTCATCATCGAGACCGCGGTCAGCCCGACGAGCGTCACGGCCGCCCACTCCCGGCGTCGCACGAGCAGGATGCCGCCGAAGACGGTGATGCCGGCGAACAGCAGGTCCATCGCGCTCTGGAAGTTCTCAGCACGGGTGATGGTCGGATCCCAGATGCGGGTGAGCGTGTTCCAGAACGACACCCAGGGCCAGTTCGTGGACCGGTGCCAGCCATGATGCTCGGCTGCCTGCCACGCGAGCGGGTTGCCCGTCGCCGCGAACAGGTAGACGAAGTAGACGATCATGCCGCTCATCGCGGCGCCGGCGAACGCCAGCGCCCTCCGAAACCAGGGGCGCCCCTCCTGATGCAGGGTGATCGCGAACTGGACGGCGAGCGCGATCGCGAGGAAGGCTCCGTTCACCCGGGTGGCGGAGGCCGCGGCACCGAACGCGGCAGCGACGATCCAATGGCGGCGCATCGCAGCGAACCACGCGCACAGCGCGAACGCCAGGTAGAGCGACTCCGAGTACGGAGCGACAAGCGTCATCGCGTAGGGGCCGAACACGAGCCCGGCCACCGCGACCGTGCCGGCGAGGCTGCCATACCGCTCGCGGGCAATGCGCCAGATGAGCACGGCGCACACCGCCGATGCCGCTGTCGCGACGATCATCCCGGAGGCATCGATGATCACGGGCGGGGGGTGCATCCCGCCGAGGAACCGCGCGACAGCCCGGTCGGCGAGTGGTGTGCCCGGGAAGAATGCGATCCAGTCCGTGTTCGAGGTGGGCCCCTGGTACCCCTCCGCAGCGATGCCGAGGTAGTAGTTCGCGTCCCAGTGCTTGAACAGCAGCACCGGCCAGGACTCGGGCCCGAAGAAGCGCGCGGCGTTCGGTCCGAGCGCTCGTGAGACGACCGCCACGCTCACGATGAGCAACCGAGCGACGGACCAGAGCGTCAGGGGAACGGTCAGGCTCGGCAGCGCGTCAACGAACCGCGCGAGGCGCGCGCCGCGCGGACGCACGACCGGCGTGGTCTGCGTTCGCGGAGCGAGGTGCGACTGGGCGGACATAGGGTGCTCGACCTGTTCCTGAACGGTCCGACCAGTGCGGCCGGGATGGGGCGGTGAGGATCAATATGCCCGGTCATTCCTGGGGATCGCCGCCCACGCGCGTGAGATGTATACAGGTTCGTCTCCGCGTCGTCGTGCGGTTCTGAGCCGTTTCTGCCTCGTTCACCCGTACCATCGAGAGGTCCGCTCGACCGGCGGGTCGAACGAGCACTTGGAAGGAACACGATGCAGCAGTCCGACCTGGCCGATGCCCTTCGCCGAAAGGACGGAAGCGGCGGCCAGCCGACCCGACAGGTCCGCCTGCGGTTCGCACGTGTGTCGATCGGGTCGATCGCAGCCTGGGCCTTCATCTGCTCGCTCGGATTCGCGATCGTGCAGGTCATCGCCATCTGCATCCTGTGGGCGTTCCTCAAGAGCTCCGGCGTCTTTGCCGCGTGGAACAGTGCCGTCGGTCAGGTGACGACGAATTCGAAGTACTCCGTGACCACGATCCTCAGCTTCAACCACACGTTCCTGTTCGCGATCGTGATCGGCATCGTCGGAATCGTGCTCACCACGATCGGCGCGATCATTGCCGCCGCGCTGTACCGACTCGTCAGTCGGCTCACCGGCGGGATGCTCGTCGGATTCCAACGCGCGGCGCGCTGACCCTCAGCGCAGCGCCTCCGGACGCGTTCGAACCGGCGCAAGCCATGCGGTGACGACGGTGGCGACGATCGCACCCGCGCCGATGATCGCCGCGAGCACGACGATCTGGAAGCGACCGGCTTCGACGGGCGAGACACCGCCGAACACCGCGCCGACGAACGCGCCAGGCAGCGTCACGAGACCGGTAGTCCGCGTTTGGTCCGTCGTCGGCACCATGGCCGCGTGGATGGCGCGCCGGACGATGTCCGCTGTCGCACGTCGTGGCGTCGCGCCGAGCGCGAGCCACCCTTCGACCTCCTCCCATCGGTCATCGGCCAGCTCGACGAATCGCCGCCCGCTCAGGGTGGCGATCGTCATCGCATTGCCGATGACGATGCCGCCGATCGCCAGCACGTAGCGTGGGGTGAACGCGATCGCACCGGTCGAGAACACGATCGCGAGGCTCACGAGGATCCCCGCAGCCATCGCAGCGGCAACCGGGCGGATCCGCTCCCGAACGCGTCCGAGCCGACCGGCCGCGGTCCACACCGCGACCGAGAACATCACGAGCAGCGCGACGGCGATCCAGACGGGACTGCGGATGACCCCGGCGAGCACGAGGCTGATCGCGGCGAGCTGCAGCGTGCCGCGAAGGACCGCGAGCGCTGGCGCGAACGGCTTGGGCGCGCGCGTGACGAGCAGCATGACCGTGGCGATGACCACCAGTGCGAGCACCCCGACCAGGGTGATCACGATGCTGTGAACGCTGATCATCGCCCCGAGACTCTCACGAACTCATGCCCTCGACCCAATCCGTCGCGCACGCCGACACCCGGGTGGGTGCGTGGTGCGACGAGCGCCGCTCACACGGTGGTCACCCTCACCGGTGCACGGTCTGCAGGATGCGGGAACACGGCACAGGGACATGCCAGCCGAGTGTCTCCTTGATCCAGATCGTCCGGGTGCTCGAGGTCGCGCATGACGCCGCGGCGCTGTGCACAGCAGGCGCCCACTGGGGCCCGTCGGATCGGCGCGTCCACGAAGGGACGAAGTACACGGTGAAACTCAGCACGATCGCGACGAGGGTCGCTGCCGCGATCGCCTGACGAAGCGTCGGCCGTGCCGACCGCGACCGGTCCGGGAGCGCGGTGGTCGTCCCGCCGCGGATCAGCGCGGCAGCGGCGATGATCGCCACGGCGAGCAGCAGCATCCCGGGCACGACGCCGTATCGCGTGATCCACGCATCGCCGAGCTGTTCTGTGGACATCGTGGCGTAGTCGTAATAGTCGGCCGGATTGACCACAACCGACGCGATGTAGATCAGCGGACTGAGGATGAGTGCCGCGACCGTAGCGAGTCGCGCGCGCGGGAGCAGGCGTCGCCACGCGACGACGACGAGTGCCAGCACGAACGCGAGCAGCAGACCGGCGACCCACAGCGCTCCACTGAGGATCGCTGGACCGACCTTCGAGATCGAGGTGAACAGCGTCAGCACGGCGTTGATCAGGTAGCCCAGCAGCAGCGACGGGACCCCGACCGGCGCAGCGTGCGCGGCGCTGCGCGGAACCACGACCGTCGCAACGATCTCGGCGAGCATGCCGAGCGCGGGCCCCAGCATGAGCAGACGGCCTTCCGGGCGCCGAACGCGAACGAGCACCAGCGGGACCAGGAAGAGCGACTGGATCTCGGAGAGCGCGCAGACGAGCCCGGCAACGCTCAGCGTGATCCGAGCACGGCGGGACTCCGGTCCGGCGAGCAGCACCCAGAACAGCCCCCACATGAGGACGCTGTGGATATTCGTGGGATTGCCGAACACATCCCTCGGACCGAGCGGGAGCAGGACAGTCACCGCGGCGAGCACGAGTCGAGGGGTCCGCGCCGGCACGACCGACGCAGCACATACGTAGACGAGAACCGTTACGGCGCCACTGACGATGCAGGCCCCTGCGGTCATGCCGCGAGCCCACTGATCGACGGGGATCGTGACGACCACCCCGGCGATCAGCCGCGGGACCACCTGCAGATAGCCGGCGTACGGCGTGAGGAGGTTGAGCACCCCATAGCGTTCGGCACCCGCGAGGAACTGGCGACCGTCTTCCGCCCACAGCGTGTCACGTGCGACGGCGGGGATGCGAAGCCACAAGAGCATCGCCGCAGCAATGCCGATGAGTATGAGTCCAGACCACCGGCGCACGACGAGCACGGCTGATGGAACCACGGCCGCCCGGACAATTCGCCAAGAACGACGATCGATTCCGCCGAGGATTCGGGCCGTCGCACTGATCGCCGCAGTGGCTTCGCGGCCTGCTGCGGTCAGATCCTGCTGCGGCCAGCCGCTCGACCGCTCCGATGTCGCGCTGGGGCTAGCCCTGACCCTGCATCTGTTGCATCGCCGCGCCGAGCACGAAGATCGAGAGGATGCCGACGATGATTCCGATGATGCCGAGGATGATGCCCGCCGTCGCCATCCCGCGGCCGCGCTCGCCGCGCGCCGCGATCTGGCGCCGGCCGACGATGCCCAGGATGAGGGCGACGAGACCGACGATGCCGTAGATCGCCACCGGGATGCTGATGATGCCCAGGATGAGCGAGGTCAGCGCGAGCGGGTTCCGCCGGCCGGCATACTGCGACTGCGCTCCGTACGCTGGTGGGGCGCCGAACTGCGGCGCTCCTCCTCCGGCGGCCCCGGCCTGATACTGCGGCGGCTGCCCACCGCTCTGGTACTGGGGCGGCTGTGCTCCGTCGTACGGGGCTCCGGAGGGAGTTCCTTCGGCCGGGTACTCGCCGGGCGGGACGTTCGACATCGCAGACTCCTTTGTGAGGGCGGACGTGCGCATCAGCGAACCGCCGGTGCGCAGTGAACCTGAACGGTAGACCTCTCACGCTCCGCACGAGCGTCCAACAAGCCGAAACGCCGATATGCGCGAGCTGGCGGTGCACCGTGGTCGACACCCCATCGCGCCCGATATGCATTGGCGACACACTCTCCCGCTCGCGTGCCTCGTGCCGTAGGCTCTGACCGATCGGCGACGATCATCGATACCAGGAACAAAGGAACGCCAGCATGGCAACTGGAACCGTCAAGTGGTTCAACAACGACAAGGGCTTTGGATTCATCGCCCCCGACGACGGAAGCGCCGACGTGTTCGCGCACTTCACCGGCATCGCCGCATCGGGCGGCTACCGCTCGCTGGAGGAGAACCAGCGAGTCGAATTCGACATCACTGCTGGCAAGAAGGGTCCGCAGGCGGAGAACATCACCGTTCTGCGCTGATCGCGACTACGAAAACGGGGTGCATCCGATTGCTCGGGTGCACCCCGTTTTCGCGTCCTGCATGGCATGGCAGGCGTCAGCGCGGAAGGCTTGCGATCCGTCGATGCAGGTCCTCGACGAATGCCATCGCCTCGGGCTCCAGTTCGTCGTCAAGGGCCGGCTCAATCACCATCTGACTCGCGGGTCCGACAAGCATGCGCACGACGACACCGAAGCCATCGTCGTCGACCGAGGGTACGTCGATCGAATCCGCTCGTCCGGACTTGGCGAGGGCGGTTGCATAGTCCAGGACGGCGTCGGCGGCGTCGTCGCTGGTCAGGATGACCGCATCGCTGTAGTGGATCTTCTTCATCGCGACCCCCCTTCGGTGCAGCGGCGCCTTTGAGATTGCCCGACATCCTCGCAATGGGACCTCCTTCGACGGATTTCGGCCAGGCCCAGAGCGTCAGGGCGGGAAGGAGCGCTGCACGGGCGGACGAGCGACTCGTGCGAGCCGTGATCCGATCGAAGTCCCTTCGGGCCGTGCTCCACGGCGAGCCGCTCGGGCATCCCGCGCATCCGCTGCTCGTGCAGGTGCCGCTCGGCGCATGGATCTCGGCGTCGATGCTCGATCTCGTGCCCGGCGGAGGGCGACCCGCTCGACACCTTGTCGGTGCCGGCCTGCTCGCCTCCGGAGGCGCGATCGCCGCAGGAGTAGTCGATTGGTCCGACCTCGATCCTGAACAACAACGCACCGGTTGGGTCCACGCTGCGATCAACACGACCGCGCTCGCGCTCTACGCGGCCTCATGGCGAGACCGACGGAACGGCCGTACGGGCCGCGGCAAACTGCTCGGCTTCGCCGGGCTGCTCGTCGTCTCAGGCGGCGGATGGCTCGGCGGCCACCTCGCGTACCGCCAGCGTGCCGGAGTCAGCCGACACGGCGAGGTGCCGTTCAGCGAAGACGTCTGATCTCAACCCGAGGGCGCCGATCGGCCCCGCGCACCATTGCCCTCGAAACGCAAGTGACCCCCGGAGCGCGAACGCTCCCGCGGGTCACTTCTCGCGTCTCCCGCTGGACCTGTCAGAGGCCGACGCTTCCTTGCGTGATCCCGCCGTCGATCGTGACCGTCGTGCTCGTCATGTAGGACGCCTTTCCGGAGGCGAGGAAGACGACGACGTCGGCGATCTCGGACGGCTTGGCGAGCCTCCCGAGCGGAATGGCGGCGTCGAGCTTCTTCAGCTGCTCGGGGTTGCTCGTCGTGCTCGTGTTGATCGGCGTGTCAACCGCTCCGGGGGCGATGTTGACCACGCGGATACCCTTGTCGCCGAGTTCGACGCCCGCCGTCCGGGCCAGCATCCGCATGCCACCCTTCGCCACGCAGTAGGCGATGTTGCCCGGCATCGGCCAATCCTCATGCACGCTCGAGATGTTGAGGATCAGGCCCGGGGTGTTCTGCGCGATGAACTGCTTGGCCGCGAACTGCGTTCCGAAGAACGCGCTCTTCATGTTCACCGCCATCACCTTCTCGTAGCCCTCTTCGGTCTCCTCGAGCAGTGACTTGCGGTCCTCGATGCCGGCGTTGTTCACGAGCACGTCCAGGCGGCCGTACGTATCGACGGCCGTCTGAATCATCTTCTGGAGGTCTGCGGCCTTCGTGATGTCGGCCTCGACGCCGACCGCCTTGCCGCCCGCCTGTTCGATCTTCTCGATCAGCGCGTTCGTCGCCTCGGGGTGCGCGACATAGTCGATGACGATGTTCGCTCCTTCTGCCGCGGCGGCGATGCAGATCTGCTCGCCGATCCCGCTGTTCCCTCCGGTGACCACCATGGCCTTGCCCTCGAGCAGCATGGGACTCCCTCTCGATCTGTGAATCCGGGGCCGTCCCGGCTCCCGTCCGACCGTACGCGCGTGGTCTCCGGGCGTCTCGACAGGACAGGCCCCGAAACGCAGGGAGCCGCGGCGGCCGCTGCGATCGTGTTACGGTCGCCAGCCGCAAGACATCGTGAACCGCGACAGAGCATCATCGACCATGCGCTGGCAATGAGGGAGGTGCGTGAGCCTGAACGAGACCGATGGGTCAGCACCGCTGCTCGCCGGGCGGTACGCGCTCGGCGAGGTGCTCGGTCGCGGTGGCATGTCGACCGTGTATCGAGCGCGCGACACCGTACTCGGGCGACAGGTCGCCGTGAAGCTGCTCAACGCGGCGTCCTCCGACCCGACGCTGGTGCGGCGCGGCCGCAGCGAGATCGCGGCGATGAGCGCACTCGGGCATCACGCCCTCGTGACACTGTTCGACGCGGACGCCGTCGAGTACGACGGGGAGGAGCGCACCTACCTCGTCATGGAACTCGTCGACGGTCCGACCCTCGACCGCCGGATCGAACGCGGGCCGATCGGTGCGGCCGACCTGCGACAGATGACGCTCGACCTCGTCGAGGCGCTCCACATCGTGCACGCAGCGGCCCTCGTGCATCGCGATATCAAGCCCGCGAACATCCTGCTCGCGCCGACACACGTGCCCGGGCGCGAGTTCGCGGCGAAGCTCGGTGACTTCGGAATCGCGTCCGTCGTGGACGGAACACGCGTCACCGCGACCGGGACGATCATCGGCACTGCCGCCTACCTCAGCCCCGAGCAGGCGCTCGGCAAGCCCGTCGGGCCGGCCGCCGACGTCTACGCGCTCGGTCTCGTGCTCCTCGAAGCCGCAACCGGGACGCGAGCGTTTCCTGGCCCGCTCATGGAATCGATCACCGCCCGCCTCACGGGCGACCCGGTGATTCCGGGAACGCTCGGGACGGAATGGGGATCGCTCCTGACCGCGATGACCGCGCGCGACCCGGAGGCCCGACCAACGACCGAGCAGATCCTCGCGCGCCTCGGCACCCCGCCCGCTGCGGAGGACATGACGGTTCCGCTCGCGGCGGCGGACGCGACCGTGCCGTTGGCCGCCGCCGAGGCGACGGTGCCGTTCGCGGCTGCAGCAGCGCCGTCGTCGACGGTCGCCCCGGAGGCGACCGTGCCGCTGTCAGCGGTACGGAGCACGGATTCGGCCGCCGAAGCCGACGACACAACGCTGCTCCCCACGCCTGTCGAGGCAGCTGAGGCGCCCTGGTGGCGTCGACCCATCGCTCTGGTGGTCGGAGGCGCGGCGCTTCTCGCCATCGTCGTCCTCAGCATGGCCGGGCTCGGCGGCGCGTTCGGCAGCGGGGGCTCGGCGCTGCATCCGTCGACCAGCCCGAGCGCCACTCCGGCCGCCTCCACGACGAGCGCGACCGCGGCGCCAGCCACACCGACCGCTCCCCCGAGCACCGCAGCGCCCGCTGTCCCGGTCTCCGCAGCGCCGGCGCCCGCCGCCCCTGCTCCAGCTCAGCCCGCGCCGGGAAACGGCCACGGCAATGGGAACGGGAACGGCAAGGGGAACGGGAAGGGCAACGGCGGAAAGCACCCCTGATCCCCAGGCCAGGCATGCCTCGCTGAGGAAAGGTACGGCATCCGCAGATTCTGAGCCGAAGCCGGGCACGGTACCCTCTGTGACGATGATCGGCTCCGCACCCCCCACGGCGAACGGACCACGTCGGTGAGCGCGGCCGCAGCAGCGGGGCGGACGATCGCCGAGCCTCCCGCGGGTCGCCCAGCTCGGCTCGGCGCGATGGGCGTGGGGTGGTGGGCGCCGATCGGCCTCGGCCTCCTCGGCGTGCTTGTTTCCGCATGGGGATCGTGGATTCCGTCGCTCTGGGGAGACGAGGCGACGTCGTCCGTCTCGGCGCGCCGGTCGTTCGGATCGTTGCTCATGATGGCGCAGCACGTCGACGCTGTGCACAGCACGTACTACGCGCTCATGCATCTCTGGGTCGACGTGTTCGGCTTCTCGGCGTTCGCACTGCGATTCCCGTCGGCGATCGCCGCTGGCGTGGCTGTCGCAGGCGTGTTCGTCCTCGTTCGGTGGAGCGGAGGCTCGGTCCGGTTCGCGACGCTCGCGGCGGTCCTCTGTGCGATCGTCCCGCGGATCACCTATGCCGGCGAAGAGGCGCGCTCGTTCGCGATGACCGCCGCGGTCGCCACCTGGATCCTCGTCGTCGTCACCGGCACATTGTCCGGCCGTATCCGCCAGCGGATCGGATGGACGCTCACCGCCGTGCTCATGGCCGTCGGCGCGTACCTGTTCATGTACACGTTGCTGACCGAGCTCGCGATCGTCGCCATGATCAGCGTCGCCCCCAATCGGCGCGCCCATCGTCGTGCATGGACCATCAGCACCGCCGCGACCGCGCTCGCCGTCGTGCCGGTCGTCGCGGCGGGCTGGCTGGAGCGCGCGCAGATCGCGTACCTCAACACGAAAGTCACGACGGATCCGCACTCCCTGCTCGTCGGGGTGTGGTTCTGGGACACGCAGGTTGCCGTCGTGTCGTGGGCATGCATCGTCCTCGCAATCGTCGCGGCGATCGTCGCGCGCCGGAGACCGCGCCAGGGGCCCGACGGCCGGTTCGACCTCATGCTCGTCGTCTGGGCCTTCGCACCGCCCGCACTGCTCGTCGTCGCCCAGGTCGCCTTCCACGGCTTCAGCAGCCGATACATGGCGTTCACCGCACCAGCGGTCGCGATCCTCACCGCGCGCGGGATCACGGCCCTTTGGCATCTCGGGGAACGCATCCGCGGCACGCGGATCGCTGGGCGGGTCGCCGCTGCGGTCGCACTCGGAGCGCTCGTCATCACCACCGGATTCGTCTGGGCAGACCAGCGCACGCCCTACGCGAAGAACGGCAGTGACTGGGCGCAGGTCTCGGCGGTGGTGGGCGCACACGCGAAACCCGGCCAGGACGTCCTGTTCGATGAGACAGCGAGCGACAGTCGCCGGACGCGCCTCGCCATGCGTGCGTACCCCGGGGGGTTCAGAGGCCTCCACGACGTCGCCCTGACCAGTCCGTACTGGAAGAACACGACCTGGCATGACTACGCGCTGACCATCACGAAGGCCGTCGAGCGCGGCCGCGTCACCGCAAGCACGGTGTGGGTCGTCCAGTGGGACGGCGACAAGTCGCACGGCACCGAAGGGGAGGCGGCGCTCCGCGCAGCCGGCTACCACGCGGTGCGAACCTGGAAGCTCCACACCGACACCGTCATCGAATACCAGAAGTAGCGCGGCTCAGATCGTTCGCGCACCCGCGAGCGGCAGACGCAAGGTGAACACGGTCCCGGCCGGCGAGGTCGCCGACACGCGGACCGCGCCTCCGAACCGGCCCGCGATCTCGGCAAGCAGCGCGAGGCCGATGCCGAAGCCAGTGCGATGACCAGGATCGATCGTGGTGGCCGTCCCATGCGCGAACCGATCGAACACCCGCTCCGGATCGATACCGCGAATGCCGGGGCCCTGATCCGCGACATCGATGACCAGAGCGTTGCCGTCGACTCGAGTGAAGACGCCAACGACACCGCCATCAGGCGAGTGCGCGATCGCGTTGTCGACGAGGATGACGAGACTGCGGCGCAGCGCGGTCGGACTGATCTGCACCGCCGCCTCCGCGGACCGGACCTCGAAGCGCACACCGCGCCGCTCAGCGAGGAGCTGCATATCGTCGAGGGCCGCTCCGAGCTCCGTCCTGAGGTTGGCGTACTCCTCCCCCGGTGACCGATCGCGCAGGGTCGCGGTCTCGAGCAGGTCATCGACGAGGTCTCGCATCGATCGCATGTCGTCGCGGAGCTGTCCGAGCACGCGTTCCCGGGCGACCGAATCGTCGAGGACGCGTGCGAGTCGCTGCATGCGGGCATCGAGCACGGTCAGCGGCGTCCGCAGCTCGTGGCTTGCGTCGGAGACGAACGTCCGCTGAAGCCGCAGCGCATCCTCGATCGGGCGCGTTGCGCGCCGAGCGATGAACCAGGAGGCCAGCCCAGCGAGGGCGATGGAGAACCCGCCGATGCTCACGAGGGCGACGACGACATGGATCGGCTGGATGGCGATGCGGATGTCACCGTCATGGGGTTCCATCGCCTCCCGCCGCAGGCTCTGCCACCACAGGAAACCGACGAAGATCGCAAAGATCGCGATGACAAGGAGTGCGGAGATGATCGCAACCTGAACACCGATGCTCAGCGCACTTCGCTGCACGATCCGGCGATCCGGGTCCTGACTGCTCATTCGGCCACCTCCTCATGCGTCCGTGGGGCACAACGGCCCGGGTCGGCGGGCATGCTCAGTGCTGCTGCTGACCGAGCGGCTGCCGCACGATCAGCATGCGCATCATCTGCCAAGAAGGAGCCAAGCCCGGCGCGGGGCGCGCACGGGTGCTGCGGACCTCACTGGAGACGGCGCCGAGCGCCACCGAATCGGCCTCCGGTCGGGCCGCCCTTGGAAGCCGGCTGGTCCACCGTCCACTCGGCGCCGCACGTCTGGCATCTCGCGGTGAAGAACGCGGTGACGCGATTCCAGCGCTCGCCCGGCGCCTGGAACAGTACCGTCGCAACACCATCGCAGCCGTCCATCGCGCAGTTCACCAAATGCACGTCATCGATTGTGCCTCGTGAGGCGCGATCGGCGCACGATTTATTCGCACGCCGCGTCCGCCGCAGCGAGCACGGCGACAACGGCGCGTGGGTCGCGGAGGATGCGGAAGTGGCCTCCGACCGGCAGTTCGACGTTCCGCGCTCCCACGAGTCGTGATCCGGATGGCACGAGCGTGTCGAACACGCCGAAGATCGACGTGATGCGCGCATTGACCGCCGCGTCGAGCCGCAGCGCGGAGATGACCGGGTCCGCGCCGTGCAGGCTGCGCAGATGCGTCACGGGTGCCACGCGCGCCCAGCGCGATCCGGCGAAGGGCGTGCCGATCGCGATCATTCCCCCGATCCGCCCCTGCGGGTCCGCCAGCGTCATCGCGTACTTGCCGATGAGGCCGCCCTTGCTGTGGGCCAGGATGAGCACGTCCCGCAGGTCCTCGCGCTCGATGACCGAGCGCAGAATCGCGGCGCTCTCGGGAATCGGCAGGACGTTGTGCCCGAGGGCGGGAACGACGAACACTGGGTGCCCCGCGTCGTGCAGGGCAACCATGAGCGGCTCGAGGAAGTGCCAGGTTTCGTAGATGCCCGGGAGCACGACGACCGGCCGCCGCGAGCCGTCGGCATAGTCAGCCGGGGAGGTTCGCCCCAGTGACCGCGCCTGTCCGACGATCGAGGCGGTCCAGTCGAGCACCCACCACCGTGCGATCGTGACGCGGCCCGGGCGACGGCGCTCAGGCGTCCCCCCACCGTCCGCCGGACCGGCGCTGCCTGCGGACCCCGACGATGGCGCGTCACGGTCCGCTGGCAACGCAGCACCGACGAGCGCCGCGACGCCGACCGGATCCGACTCCTGAACGTGGTGCGGCCCCGGAAGCTCGACGAGCCGTCCGTTCGGCGCGGCACGGACGATGCGTCGCGCCCAGGTCGCATCGCTGATCCGGTCGGCGGAGCCGCGCACGACGACGAGCGGACGATCGAGCATGGCGACGCGCTCGAGCATCGGATAGCGGAGCATCGGCTCGAGTTGGCGCCGGTACTGCCGGGCGCTGCGGAGCGAGTCGGTGATGACGACGGCGTTCATGCGCGCGGACTCGACGCCGACGTCGAGCAGCAGCGCGCCGGCCTGGGCGACTGCGGTTGCGCGCCGGTCGTCGACGACCGGGCCGATCACGACGACAGCCGCGACCGGCGCACCGGGCAGGAGCCCCGCCTCCACCGCGACCTGTGCTCCCATCGACTGGCCGACGACGACGAGCGAATGCGCGGACGGATGCGCCTCCAGCACCGCGGCGATCACCGCCCGAGCGAGCGCATCCGCTCGGAGCGGACGCCCGGGATCCGGTGCGCCTCCGAACCCGGGAAGGTCGACCGCGACCGTTGTGCGCGCCCGCGCGAGCACGGTCTGCAGCCGGCGGAAGGACCGATGCGACATGCCGATCCCGTGCACGAGCACGACGACGGCATCCGATCGTCGACCGGCAGGCCAGGCCCAACGGAGCCGCACGGTCGTCCCCGCGACGCTTCGCCACTCGTTGCGCGTTCGCATGCACTCGACCATACGGACGATCGGACCCGTTCGGCGCGGTCCGCCACGAGCCAGGAGGCTGCCCACCGGCCAGCACGCTGCCGACGAGCCACGTACGCTCTGCACTGTGCTCTGTCCCCGCCGTCTCGCACCCAGCGCCGCAATCACCGCGATCGCGCTCCTCGCCCTGAGCGGGTGCGGTGCCGCATCCGCTCCGCGCGCGTCGTCATCGTCGTCGTCGCCGAGCGCATCGCCGGCGATCACGCGCGGGACCGGCCCCGTCGACGTCCTGTATGCAGGATCGCTGACGGCGCTCATGGAACAGCAGATCGGACCGGCATTCAGCAGAGCCACCGGTTATCGGTTCCAAGGAACCGGAGGCGGCTCCACGGCCCTCGCCACCCAGATCCGTGCCCGGACGACGAAAGCCGACGTGTTCATCAGCGCCAGCCCGGCCGTCAATCAGACACTGGAAGGCAGCGCGAACGGGGCGCGCGTCACGTGGTACGCCACCTTCGCGTCCTCAGCACTCGTGATCGGCTACAACCCGAAGAGCCGGTTCGCCGCGGAACTCCGTTCCAAGCCCTGGTACGACGTCATCGGTTCGCCCGGGTTCCGGTTCGGCAGCACCGACCCGGCGCTCGACCCGAAGGGCAAGCTCGGCGTGCAGGCCCTCGAGGACGCCGCGTCGAAGCACAACCTGCCGGCGCTCACCGCACTCGCGCACGGCGGGGCGGACGTGCAGCCGGAAGCCGGACTCGTGGGGCGCCTCCAGTCCGGGCAGCTCGACGCTGGATTCTTCTACGCGAGCGAGGCGAAGGCCGCCGGGATCCCGACGGTGCCGCTCACCGGCGAGCACCTCGTAGCCAGCTACACGATCACGCGACTGTCCGGCGCGCCGGACCCGAATGGAGCGGACGCGTTCATCACGTATCTGCTCGGCGGGGCAGGTGGCCGCACGCTCCGCGCGAACGGGTTCGACATCGTGTCGCCGCCGAGCGTTCACGGTACGGGGGTCCCGCACGAGCTGCAGACGGTGGTCGGCCGGTAGCGTCGGAGCATGGAGGCTCCGCGACCGCTCGTCTGGTTGGGCGCAGTCCTGGCGCTCGCGCTCGCCGTGCCGTTGGTCGCGTTCATCGGTCGGCTCGGTGCGCCGGGCCCACACGGCTTCGGGCAGGCCGGCCTCTTCGGTGCGCTCGGCACGTCGGTTCTGAGTGCGTCGATCTCGACGCTCATCGTGCTGCTGTTCGGGGTCCCGCTCGCATTCGTGCTCGCACGCGCCAGTGGTGTCGTCGCTCGGGTCATCGGCTTCCTGGTGCAGCTGCCGCTCGCGCTGCCTCCGGTGATGAGCGGGATCGTGCTCGTCGACATCGTGGGCCCGTACACGCCGGTCGGGGCGCTGTTCGGCGGTGCGCTGACCGAGTCGCTCGCCGGGGTGGTCATCGCCCAGACGTTCGTCGCCGCGCCGTTTCTCGTCATCGCGGCTCGGAGCGCGTTTCGCTCGGTCGATCCGGCGCTCGATGACCTCGCGCGATCGCTCGGTCATCGGCCGATGGGACGATTCTGGTCGGTGTGGCTCCCGCTCGCCGCGGACGGTATCGCCGCGGGCGCGATTCTCACCTGGCTGCGCGCACTCGGCGAGTACGGCGCGACCGCGCTGCTCGCGTACCACCCCTACACGCTGCCGGTCTTCGTGAACGTGCAGTTCCAGAGCGCCGGTCTGCCGACGACGCAGGCTCCGACCGTCCTCGCGCTGGGTGTCTCAGTGATCGCGCTCCTCGCGGTCGCGATGCTCGGGCCTCTGCGGCGGCGGCGCTCGCGGTCCCGCCGACGCGATGGGGTGCCGCACGATGCTGTGACCGTCCGAGCACCGTCCTCGCGAACGCCAGCACCCGTCGAACTCGCCCTCCGGGCCGTCGCCGGCTCCTTCGACCTCGCCGTGCAGCATCGCGCGTCCACCCACCGCCTTGCGATCCTGGGCGCATCAGGATCCGGCAAGTCGCTGACCCTCCGCGCGATCAGCGGGCTCGTTCCGTCGCATCCGTCCCCAACGCCGTCCGATGGAAACCCCCACAGCTCCGGTGACCGGACGGGAGGCGCGGCGGTCGTCGTCGGGGGCCGTCGCCTTGACGGTGTGGTCGCCGAGCATCGGCGGATCGGCTATCTGCCGCAAGGCGGCGTGCTCCTGCCGAACCGCACGGTGTGGGAGCAGGTGATGTTCGGCGTGGGCGCGGATCCGGGCCTCGCCGTCTGGTGGCTGCGCGCGCTCCAGATCGACACGCTCGTGGACCGGCTGCCCGACGAGCTTTCCGGCGGCCAGCGGCAGCGCGTCGCACTCGCGCAGGCGCTTGCTCGCGATCCGGAGGTGGTGCTGCTCGACGAGCCGTTCTCGGCGCTCGACACGCCGATCCGCGCTGAACTGCGCACGCTCGTCCGACGGCTCCAGCGTTCGGTCGGACTGTCGACGCTCGTCGTCACCCACGATCCCGAGGAGGCCGCGGTCCTCGCCGATGACCTGATCGTGTTGGACGCCGGCCGAGTGCTCCAACAGGGCACGACCCGGGAGGTCTTCGATCGTCCAGCGTCCGTCGCAGTCGCGCGGATTCTCGGGATCGAGAACATCGTCGACGGTGTGGCGGCCGGCCCCGATGAAGTGGCGAGCGGCGCGCTCCGCCTGCGCGGCGTCCACGAGCAGTTACGCGCGATCGCGGCGACGAGCGGGCAGCCCGTGCTCTGGAGCGTCCGGCCCGAGCAAATCGTGCTGACGGCGTCCGACGCCGAACCCACGTCGATCGCGGTCGTCGACGATATCGCGCCCGTCGGTGGCGCGTGGCTCGTCGACCTGTCGATCGAGGGAGGACCGCGCGTGCGTGCCCGCGTCGCCTCCGCACCACGCATCGCTGAGGAGGCGCGTCATCCCGATCCCGCCGCGCTGCTGCCCGGGGATCGCTGCGGCGTGCGCATCTCCCCCGCGGACGTGCGCATCTGGCCCGCGTCTGACGGTCCGGCGGATTTTTTTCGAACCTGACCAAACCGGTTCCCGAAGGCCCCCGAATCACATGCACAACCCGGGAAACACCGGGGGCGCTCACCAGCTACCAACTGCTGGTTCTCCGCTCGAACACGGGCGGTATTCGGCGCGCTCACAGCAGACAGAACGGAATCGATTATGCGCAAGTCCACCAAGGCCGGCGTCGGCGCGGCAGCCGCAGCAGCGATCATCGTCAGCGGGTTCGGCATCGGCACTGGCGTCGCGAACGCAAGCCCGACCGTCCACACCGTCAAGGCGGCCTCGTCCTCCTCCACGATCCCCGCCCCCGAGGCCGCTGTGCCGGCGATCAAGGGCGGCAACACGGCCGTCGCGCTGGACTCTGGCTTCCTCGCGGCCCTCAAGTCCCTCGGCCTGACGCCTGGGGTCACCGGCTCGGCCCAGCTGAACGGCTCGACCGTCTCCTTCCCGATCACCGGTGGATCGGTCGTGTACTGGTCGCCGAAGAGCCACTACCGCCCCTACGTGCAGGGCATCCTCGAGCACGACGGCTCGGGCCTGTCGCTGAAGGCCGGTAGCACGACGGTGACGCTGTCGAACTTCACCATCAACCCCGGGAACTCGCGCCTGTACGGCGACGTCGCCGTGAACGGCACCGTCGCTGCGACGCAGGCCTACCTGTTCGACCTGCACGGCCAGACCCTGAAGCCGCTGATGCTGCAGGGCAACGACGCGATCCTCACCGGCACCACGGTGCACATCTCGCCGGACGCCGCTGCGCTGCTGAACAAGACGTTCAACACGACCGCCGTGAAGTCCGAGCTCCTCGTGGGCGTCGCGACCATCACCGCGCAGATCAAGTAATCCCGCTTCCTCCGGACGGCACCTGCCCCCGTCGCGCGGTCTCCTTTGGGAGCCGGGCGACGGGGGCGTCGTGCGTCAGCGTGCGGAGTGCGGCCGGAGGGCGTCGTGCGTCAGCGCGCGGTCGGCGGCGACACGATCGGGAGGCCCGCCATGCGCCATGCGCGCATCCCCCCGTCGAGGACGGCGGCCTGGAATCCCGGGTGGGCTCGGATCCACGCCTCCGCACGCGGGCCGCGCTCGCAGATCACGACGACGCCGAGGTTCGGCCGGCCGTCGGGGACGCGGGTTCCGCCTGGAGGGCCGGCATCGAACCGGTCCTCGAACTCGGCCAGCGACAGCGCACCGTCGATGATCCCGAGTTCCCGCTCGACGTCCGTGCGGACATCGAGGAGCACGACCGGCCGGGCGCCCGCCTGGGCGAGCCCATGGACATCGACGCGCGGGAGATCGACGCCAGAGCGATCGTCGCTGCGTGTCGCGTCCTCCAGCGTCACGCCGAGCGGGAGCGGGCGAGCGGAATCCGGCCCTCGCCGGACAGGGCTCTCGATCCATCGCCACGTTCGCGCGTCGACCGTCCGGACGGATCCGAGGAGCGGCTCGCCGATTCCGGCGGCGAGCGCGAGCACCTGCCCGGCCATGATGGAGCCGATCACCTGGCAGAGCGCGGGCAGGACCCCGTCGAGCGCGCAGGCGCCTTCGTCGGGCAGGGGTTCGGGGTGGAGGTCGTGGAAGTCGACGCCGCGCGCGTCCCAGAACATTGCGACCTGACCGTCGAACCCGAGCGCGCTCCCCCAGACGAACGGAATCCCCGCCTTGGCGCAGGCGTCCGAGATGCGTCGTGTCAGCTCGGTCGAGTCGGCGGCGTCGACGACGACGTCCGCGTCCGCGACGAGCGCGGCGGAGAACGCCCCCACGATGGCGTGGACGTCGAGCTCCGGGTCGACCGCGTGTGCGTGCGCGGCGGCGCGCTCCGCCTTCGCCTGTCCGACATCGTCCGCGGTGAAGAGCGTCTGGCGGGCGAGATTGGTTCCGTCGACGACATCCGGGTCCACGATGGTCAGCCGTCGCAAGCCACTCCCGGCGAGCAGGGCGATGGCCGGGCATCCGAGCCCTCCGGCGCCGACGACGAGCACGCGGGTGTCCGCGAGGCGTGCGAGCGCCGACGGTCCTGCGCCGTCGAGGAGCGCGGTGCGCGCGCCGAGCACGCGTCGTGCGGGCGAGAGCCCGGCGCCTCCGGTGGGCGCCGCAGTGTCGGAGGAGGCGGTCACAGTGCTGCCACCCACTCGTCGGATCCGTCCGCGAACACCTGATGCTTCCAGATCGGCACGCGCTCCTTCACCGTGTCGACGAGCAACGCGCATGCGGCGAACGCTTCTGCACGGTGGGCGGACGCGACCGCAGCGGCGAGCGCGACGTCGCCGATCCGCAGAGCGCCGACTCGGTGGAGCACCGCGATGCGAACGTCGGGGTACGCCTCCGCGATCGATGCGGCAACCGCAGCGATCTCACCGGCTGCGGTCGGATGCGACTCGTACTGGAGGCTCGTCACCGTCCGGCCGCCGTCGTGGTCGCGAACCACACCCGCGAATGTGACGACTGCGCCGGCGGTCGCGCTCGCCACGAGACCGGCGACCTCCTCAGTGCTGATCGGACGGTCGACGACGTCGGCCTGCAGGATCGTGTCGCTCATTGCACTCCTCGTGCGGGATGTCCGCTGCCGCGCAGCTGCGCGAGCAGGTGGTCGATGATCGGGTCGAGCACTGCGATGCCGTCGCGGACGCCGCCGGTGGAACCGGGCAGCGTGACGATGAGGGCGCCGCCCGCGGTGACGCCCGCGATACCGCGGCTGAGGATCGACGTCGGCGCTGCGGCAGCGCCTCGCGCCCGGATTGCCTCGAGGATCCCTGGGATCGCACGGTCGATGAGCGGCGCAACCGCTTCAGGCGTGCGGTCCGTGGGCGTGAGGCCGGTGCCGCCGGTTGTGACGACGACCGCGGCGGAGTCCGCCGCGGTGCGGACGGTCTCGTGCACGGGCCCGTCGTCGCTGACGATCGTGGGCTCGTCGACCGTGAATCCGCGCTCGCGCAGCCACGCAGCGAGGACTGGACCTGTCCCGTCGAGTGCTCGGTTCTGCGCCGCGCTGGTGGAGACGACGATCACTGCTGCACGGTCGGTCATTCGCGGTGCCAGTCGCCGGATCGGCCGCCGTGCTTCTCGACGACGCGGATGTCCGTGATGACAGCCTCCCGGTCGACGGCTTTGATCATGTCGTACACCGTCAGCGCACCGACGGAGACGCCGGTGAGTGCCTCCATCTCGACGCCGGTCTTGGCGGTGGTGCGCACGGTCACGGCGATGGTGACCCGGTCGTCGCCGCGGTCGATATCGACCTCGATGCCCGTCAGGGGTAGCGGGTGGCAGAGCGGAATGAGGTCTGCCGTCCGCTTCACCGCCATGATCGCGGCGATCCGCGCGGTCGCGATGACCTCACCTTTCGGCAGCGTGCCGTCGAACACGCGCGCGACCACGTCCGGTCGGGTGATGACGCTCCCGCTCGCCGTCGCGGAACGGGCGGTGATGTCCTTGCCGGAGACATCGACCATGTGCGCCGCGCCGTCTGGCCTCATGTGGGTGAGTTCGTCGGTCATCGGATCCTCCAGGTCGAGAGCGTGTCCCCGGGTGCGACGTGGGCGACGCCGACCGGAATGTGAACGAGGTGGGTGGCCGCCGCGTAGTGCGCGAGGAGATGGGAGCTCGCTCCCCCGACCAACCTGATCGCACCGTCGACGACCGTGCCACGGCGAACCTGATGCTTGTCCTCCGGACTCGCGATCGGCTCGCCCGCTCGGGCCTCAGCACGCTCACGAGGCGCCACCCCCACGGCTGCGGCGAGCACCGGCCGGAGGAACAGCTCGAACGACACCAGCGCCGACACAGGGTTCCCGGGAAACGCGATGACCGGCAGCGTGACGGCGCCGAAGTCGACGCTGCCGAGCCCCTGCGGGCCTCCCGGCTGCAGCGCGACCGAGACGAGCGCGAGCCCACGTGGGCCGAGCGCCTGGCGGACCACCTCGTAGGCGCCAGCGCTGATCCCACCGGTCGTCAGGATGACGTCGGCATCGGATGCGTGACCGCGCAGCACATCGAGGAGCGCATCCGGATCGTCCGAGCTGACCGCGCGCGTCACGTGCGCGCCGACTTCGGCGAGCGCCGCTGCCAGCGCGAGCCCGTTCGCGTCGCGGATGGCTGCGCGCGGATCCGCCGGTGCGGCACCGGATGGCCCGGCGAGTTCGGAGCCCGTCGAGACGACGAGGACGCGCACCGGCCGCGCAACCGCGATCGTGTCGATTCCGGAGGCCGCGGCGAGTCCCAGCACGGCCGGCGTCACCGGCTCCCCCGCCTCCGCAAGCGTCGTTCCCGCGCGCGCGTCGGAACCGCGGTCGCGGACGAACGCCCCAGCCGGTGTCGGTGGGACGCGGAGTGTGCGCAGCGCGAGCGATGCCGGGAACGAGCCCGGCGGTACGGCCTCGACGGGCACGACGGCGTCGGCACCGTCCGGCAGTGGCGCGCCGGTCATGATCGGTGCGGCGGTTCCCGGTGCGAGCACTCCCGCAGCAGCGCCGGCAGCGATCGGCGGGGCGATTTCGACACTGTGGCCGCTGTCCGTTGACCGAATCGCGAATCCATCCATCTGGGAGTTCCGGAACGGAGGCAGGTCGATCGGCGTGCGCATCGGCGCGGCGAGCGCAACCGGTCCCGGGAACGACGCGCTCCGCGCGGCGAGGGCCCCGATCGGCGCGGAGACGGGGTCCGCGCCGAGCTGGTGGACAATCGGCGCCAGCAGGGCACGGACCGCCGCAGCGTGCTCTTCGATCGTTCGCATCGTCGCTCCGGGGTACAAATCGGCCTGCTCACCATGAGCGGATCGCAATCCGGTCAATAGCGTGGTTGCGAACCCGCTCTTGAGACTACGGGAGGACCAGTGGAGGACGACGTGATCGGCGTGATCGGCGGATCGGGCCTGTACGAGCTGTTCGACGAGCCTGAGACGCGACTGATCGAGACGCCATTCGGTGCGACCTCCGCGCCGGTGAGCCTCGGGCGGATGGCAGGTCGCCGTGTGGCATTTCTGACCCGTCACGGTAAGAACCACTCGGTTGCGCCTCACCGGATCAACGCTCGCGCGAACGTGTGGGCGCTCCGCGCGCTCGGCGCTCGCGCGCTCGTCACGTCGAGCGCCGTCGGCGGCCTGCACGATGCGTATCCCCCGGGCACGTTCGTCGTCACCGACCAGCTCATCGATCGAACGGACGGCCGTCCGGGCACGTTCTTCGACGACGAGGTGCAGCACCTGTCGTTCGCCGACCCGTTCGACCCCGTGCTGCGACGCACGGCGATCGAGGCGCTCGCGCGGCTCGGGGTGCCTGCGAAGCCGACCGGGACCTGCGTCGTCATCCAGGGACCCCGGTTCTCCACGCGCGCCGAATCGCTCGCGCATCGCGCTGCCGGTGGGCACACGATCAATATGACGATGGCGCCGGAAGTCGCGCTCGCCTGCGAGCTCGGCATGGGCGTTGTGAATCTGTCGTTCGTCACCGATGCCGATGCGGGTGTCGTCCCGGCCGACGCAGCAGACGCCGAAGGAACCACCGACCGCCCCGGCCGCGCGAGCGACGGGAGCGAACCCGTGACCCACGCACTCGTGATGGAACGGCTCGCCGCGGCGAATGCGACCATCGTGCGGGCGATCGAGGCCATCGTGGCGGCGCTGCCCGCCGATTACGTCCCGCGCGAACTCGTCCCGGCCGCCGCGAGCGCGGCCGTTCTGGCACGACGGCCAGCGGCATGACACGGCTGCTCGTCACCGGCGGCGCCGGATTCATCGGGTCGGCGATCGTCGCCGACGCCGTCCGCGGCGGCTACGAGGTTCGTGTGCTCGACACGCTGCGTGCCGATGTGCACGGCGATGCCGATGCCGCGGCCGCGCAGGTGACGCGGCTCGGCGCCGAGTTCGTCCGTGGCGATGTGCGGGACCCGGCTGCGATGGACGCCGCGCTCGACGGTGTCGAGGTCGTCGTCCATGAGGCCGCGAAGGTGGGTCTCGGCGTCAACTTCCAGGATGCGCCGGACTACGTGTCGAGCAACGACTTCGGCACCGCAGTTGTTCTCGCCGCGATGGATCGCGCCGACGTCGGTCGTCTGGTGCTCGCCTCGTCGATGGTTGTCTACGGCGAGGGCGCGTACCGCACCTCCGACGGCCGGATCGTCCGTCCTGCGGCACGCCGCGCCTCCGATCTCGATGCCGGACGCTTCGATGCAGTCGCGGAGGACGGATCGTCGCTGACGCCGGAGCTCATCGACGAGTCGTTCGATCTGGACCCGCGAAACGTCTACGCGCAGACGAAGGTGGCGCAGGAGCACCTCGCGTCAGCCTGGGTCCGCGCCACCGGTGGCAGCGCGATCGCGCTGCGCTACCACAACGTGTATGGGCCGGGCATGCCCGCGAACACGCCCTACGCTGGCGTCGCATCGCTGTTCCGTTCCGCCGTCGCGCGCGGCGAATCGCCCCGCGTCTTCGAGGACGGTCGGCAGCGGCGCGACTTCGTGCACGTCAACGACGTTGCAGGAGCGAATCTCGCGGCGATCGCGGCGATCTCGACCGCCGCGACGTCCTCGTGGCGCGTGTTCAACGTGGGATCGGGCGCAGTGCACACCATTGGCGACATGGCGGCTGCGATCGCGGACGCCGACCACCCGCCCGTGGTCACGGGCGAGTACCGGCTCGGCGACGTCCGGCACATCACCGCATCGAGCGCGCGGATCGCCGAGGAGCTCGGGTGGCGCGCGGCGATTCCATTCGAGGACGGGATGCGGGCCTTCGCGTCTGCGCCCCTCCGAGCGGCCGCCCAGTGAATGCACAGGATCGATCGGACCGTCCACCCCGTCCGATTGCGTCTCCGCCCCGAATGCGTCACGTGAGCCATTCCGTGGACGTGATCTTCCCGACCCTGAACGAGGCCGGCGCACTCCCCTGGGTGCTCGGCCGGCTCCCGGTTGGCTACCGTGCGATCGTCGTCGACAACGGCTCGACCGACGACTCGGCGGCGATCGCCGCAGGCCTCGGCGCGGTTGTCGTTCACGAGCCGAGGCGAGGATTCGGGTCCGCGTGTGCGGCGGGCCTTGCCCGCGCGGAAGCGCCGGTCGTCGCGTTCTGCGACGCCGACGCCTCCATGGACCCGGCCCAACTTCCGGCGCTCGTTGCGCGCGTGCAGCGCGGCGAGACCGATCTCGCGCTCGGCCGGCGCCGGGCCCGGACGCTCAGCGCGTGGCCCGTGCACGCCCGACTGGCGAATCGCGCGCTCGCACTCCTCATGCGCCGCGCCACTGGCTATCCGCTGCACGATCTCGGCCCGATGCGCGCCGCACGTCGGCTGCCGCTCCAGGGGCTCGACCTCCAGGACCGACGGAGCGGGTTCCCGCTCGAGATGGTTCTGAGCGCCCACCGCGCCGGCTGGCGCGTCGAAGAGTCCGACATCGACTACGCGGAACGCGTCGGGCGCAGCAAGGTGACCGGAACGCTCCGCGGCACCATGGTCGCGATCCGCGACATGAGCACCCTGCTCCGCGCACACCGCGTCGGAGACGCAGCCGTCGACTCACCGGTCGATCCGGACGAGGCGACCGCATGAGCGCCGTCGTCATCGTGGCGAAGGAGTGCCTTCCCGGCCGGGTGAAGACGCGCCTCGGCCGATCGATCGGCATGGACGCCGCTGCACGCGTCGCGTCTGCGAGCCTGGAGGCGACGATGCGAACCGCGCGGAGCCTCCCGTTCGACCGACGGATCCTGCTCTACGACGGAACGACGCCCCCCGCCGGATCGGAGGACTTCGAGATCCTCCCCCAGGTGGCCGGCGACCTCGACGAGCGGCTCGGCGCCATGTTCGACGTGATGGACGAACCGACCCTGCTCGTGGGAATGGACACGCCGCAGTGGACCGCCGACCATGTCGCGCCCATCCTGGCGAGCGCCGCCAACCCGGCGGCGTACGACACCAACTCGGCTGCGCACGACACCGACCCGGCGACGAGCGATGCCGATGCGGCGAACGACGTCGACGCGTGGATCGGGCTGGCAGCGGACGGCGGCTTCTGGGCGCTCTGGCTCCGCGACCCGGACGGTGCCCTCACGCGAGGGGTGCCGATGTCCCGGTCCGACACAGGCCGGCAGCAGCTCGCCGCGCTCCGTGCGCGCGGGCTGCGTGTGGAACACCTGCCGCAGCTCGTCGACGTCGACGAGCTTGAGGATGCGCGCACGGTCGCGGCCACCATGCCCGGTTCGGATTTCGCGATCACGCTGCAGCACGCAGCCGCTCACAACGACGGCACACCCGCAACGGCGACGACAGGAGAGGCACGATGAGCGTCACACCCTGGGACGACCAATCGGGCGCGGACGAACGACGAGCCACCGGGTTCGGCGCCGGAGGTGACGAGCCGTACGCGGCTGCGCTCTCGGGTGCCGGCACGTTGCAGATGCGTGCCGCCGATGCCTCCGGCCCACGACGCGACGCCCCCGTGGTCGAGTTCGACGTGGCCCGATGGAGCGCTCCCGCCGACCAGGTCGACCGCAGTCTCTTGAACGGCGTCGACGGTCCGCTCATCGACCTGGGCTGCGGTCCGGGCCGCATGGTCGTCGCAGCGCAGTGCGCCGGCGTTCCCGCGCTCGGCGTCGATCTGTCCGCCGCGGCGGTGCGCGTCGCTCGCCGCGCCGGTGCCGACGTCGTCCGCGGCTCCGTGTTCGATCCGCTGCCGGCTGAAGGCTACTGGGACACCGCCTTGCTCATCGACGGCAACATCGGCATCGGCGGCGACCCGGTTCGGCTCCTGCGCCGCGCCGGCGCGATCATCCGCGTCGGAGGATCCGTGATCGTCGAGGCGCATCCGGATCCACGGATGGACCGCCGATTCGATGCCGTCGTGACCGATCGCCGCGGTCGCGTGAGCGCTGCATTCCCGTGGGCCGAGATCGGACTGGAGGCGCTCCTCGACTCCGCCGATCAGGCCGGCCTCATCCCGCGCGCCGCTTGGACGGTCGCCCACCGGACGTTCTGCGACCTGACGCGCTGATTCCGACGACCAGCACGACCACGACGATCACCGCAAGCACCCCTTCGACGACGCCGAGGCGCATGCCGTAGTCGAACGGCACGACGGTCGGATTCCGCTGGACGTGATGCTTCGCGTCGATCTCCGGCAGGACGACCGCTGCGAGCACCGCGGCGAGCGCCACGGCGCTCTGCACCGTGATGAGCGTCCAGGCGGGCAGGACACGACCGACGCGCCGAAGCAGGACGCCGACGCCGACCACGAACGGCGCGAGCACGACGTCATGCAGGATGATCGCGGCGAGGATCCAGATGCCGAGGCCGCGCAGACTGGTGGGGCGGACGGTTGCGTGGAGCGTGTACGCCCCGAACCCGATGATGAGGACGCCGACCGCGATCAGTACCGTTCGGGCGACGAGCAAGGCGCGCGCGCTCATGCCATCACCTCGATGCTGGCGAGCCACTTGGTCTGCAGGACGCCGGGACGGCCGGGTGCCATGATCCGTGCTGGGTACCCGTGGTCGATGTCGAGGTCTTCGCCGTTCAATTCGAGCGCCACGACGGTCGTCGGGTCGGCCGCGTACTCCGGCCCCATCTCCATGATCCGGTAGGCGCCGTGCTGCTCGAGGCTCGTGATCTTCAGCCGGGAGTCGGGAGGAGCTCCGACGGCGGTGATGAGGTCGCGGAGTCGCACGCCGCGCCAGGTCGCCATCTGGCTCCATCCCTCCACGCACGCGATGGGCAGCTGCACGGTGACGAGCCCGAGCGCGCGAAGGTCCGTCCGACTGAACCGCTTGCGGACCCCGTGTGCCGAGACGGTCAGCGCCCAGTCCGCGGCGCGCGCGGTGTCAAGGACGCCTGCCGCGTGCGCGGTGCGGTTGATGGGCAGTCCGTTCGGGCCGAGACCGCGCTGTCGCGGGGCGAACACGTTGAGCGGTTGCGCGAGCGCGTTCGACTGACCGACCGTCAGAACGACGACTCCGGCAACACCCGATGCGATCGCGGCGAGGAAGCCACGGCGTGCGAGCCGCCCGGATTCGGTGGCGCGCTGCCGCGGGACGACCGGCTGCCGCTCGTCGTCGATCCACCGTTCGACCCGGCGCACGAGCGACCGTCCGCGGTCCCGAGCGTCGTCCCGGCTCGGTTCGACGACGGCGCGATCCGAGTCGGGGAGCAGCTCGCTGCCGACGGTCCGGTCGGGGATGAATCGTCCGTCCGCGTCGACGGAATCGCGCCGCCGCCAGTACCGGACGATGATGCGGAGCTTCACGCCGATGTGCACGGCGAGTGATCCGATGAGCACGTAGGCCATTGCGTAGTGCGTCTGTCGGAACGGGAACGGCCAGGGGTACCACTGGAACGTGTTGACGAGACCGGTGAACACCTGAACGAGCGCTCCCCCGACGAAGACCGCGATGGAGGCGCGCTCCAGGAGGTGCAGCACGTTCCGTACCGGCGGCATCTGCAGGAGCGACGGCAGGACGGTGTTCAGCTTCGCGAAGAGGAGCGGGATGATCGCGATGCCGGCGGTGATGTGCAAGCCCTGCGTGAACGCGTAGAGGCTGCGCGGGCTGGTCGGGAACCGCATGCCGGGCAGCGGGTCCTGCAGGAAGTGGCTGTAGACGCCGGTGGCGAAGCAGATGACGAACGCGATCCCGAGGAGCCGACCGATGACGACCGCGGACCGTGCGTTGCGGTTCGGCGAGTGGAGCGCCGCACGGAGCGCGCGGAGGACGGACGCGACCCCGTCGGAGGCTGAACGGAACCCGCGGAGGCGCGACGCGCCTCCCGATAGCCTGGCTGGACCATGGACCGCCGGATGCGTACGACGTTCGCTGTCGGCGCGGCGATCCTCGTCGTCGCGCTGGCGGCGATCGTCGCGCACGGCGTCACGGGGCTCGGGTTTCTCACTGCGGCTCATCGCACTGCATTCGTTACGTGGACGCTGACCGCTTGGGGTGTGTTCGCCGGGGCGATGATCGTGGTGCGCTTCGCGGACGGTCGATGGGTTCCGGCGCTGGTCGTCGGTGGCGCGGCACTCATCGGTGTCGCCGCGCTCCTCGGTCCGCCGAATACGAGCACCGACTCGGCGCGGTACGCGTGGGACGGCATCGTCCAGTTGCACGGGATCTCGCCGTACGCGCACGTTCCGGCGTCGCATGCGCTCGCCGACCTTCGCCCGGCGTGGCTGTTCCCGTCGCCCATCGACGGCGCCGCCGGGCAGTCCTGCCCTGGCGGGCAGCGCATCATGGTCACACACGACACCGTAACGGGCGCATTCGTCTGCACCGCGATCAACCGGGCGACCGTGCCGACGATATATCCGCCAATGGCCGAGCTCTGGTACGCGCTCGTCCGCCTGCCCGTGCCCGGCACGGCGATGTACCTGCCGATGCAGGTCGCGTGCCTCATCGTGAGCGTCGGTGTCAGTGCCGGACTGCTGGTCGTGCTGCGGCGCAGCGGTCGTCCGCTCTGGTGGGCGGCACTGTGGGGATGGTGCCCACTTGTCGCGTCAGAGGGGATCACGAACGCGCACATCGACATGCTCGGCGCCGCGCTCACGACGGCCGGCGCCGCGCTGGTCGCGTTCCGTCGGCCGATTCTCGGCGGCATCGTGCTCGGCGCGGCGACCGCGACGAAGCTCATCCCCGCGATCGTGTATCCGGCGCTCCTCAACCGGCGGCGGTCGTGGTGGGCGTTGCCCGTCGGCATCGCGACGTTCGCGCTGCTCTACGTGCCGTACGTGATCTCCACGGGCATTCGCGTGATCGGCTTCCTGCCCGGCTATCTCAGTGAGGAGGGCTACGACAACGGGACGCGCTTCACACTGATCTCGGCGGTGCTCCCAGGGTCCGCGGCGACGGTTGCGGTCGCGATCGTGGTGCTGGTGGCCGCGTTCCTCGCCTGGCGTCTCGCCGACCCTGCGGCGCCGTGGAGCGGCGAAGTGCTCATGGTGGGCGTCACCCTCCTCGCCGTCAGCCCGCGCTACCCCTGGTATGTCCTCATCCTGGTGCCGTTCATCGCGCTGACCGGCCGGTGGGAGTGGCTGTCGATCGGTCTCGCCATCCTGCTCCGTCAGATGCACCCGTCAGAGCACTCGTTCCGCCTGTCGCTCCTCGCGTCGATCGCCGTCATCGTGCTCGTGAGCGCGCTGCGTGCGACGCCCGACGACTGGCGGCGGTGGCGCGACCGGTTGTTGCACGATCAGCGGCGCCGCCCGGCCCCCGCTGCGTCCGACCGCTGAGGGCGGGCTCGGCGCGCCAGGCTCCCCCGCGACGTATGCTCAAGCGATGCCCGCAGCGCTCCAGCGAACCATCCCGACCCGAAGGTCGGCGCCGACGACGGCGTCCGACGGCCTGGTCGACCGCTTCGGGAGGCGCGCGATCGACCTCCGCGTGTCCCTCACGGAACGCTGCAACCTGCGCTGCACGTACTGCATGCCAGCGGAAGGACTGCCGTTCGCGCCGAATGACGCCCTGATGAACGCGGCCGAGATCGAGCGCCTGGTGCGACTCGGCGCGACGCACCTCGGCGTTCGGAAGGTCCGGTTCACCGGCGGTGAGCCGATGCTCCGCGCGGACATCGTCGACATCATCGCTCGGTGCGCGGCGATCCCCGACGGTCCGGAACTGTCGGTGACGACGAACGCGATCGGCCTTGCGAGCCGCGCCGCGCGCCTCCGGGCAGCGGGACTGCGCCGCGTGAACGTGTCGCTCGACACGGTGGATCCGGATGCGTTCGCTCGGATCACGCGGCGCCCGTTCCTCGATCGGGTCCTCGAAGGCCTCGCCGCCGCGCACGCAGCCGGACTCGGCGTGAAAGTGAACGCGGTGCTCCTTCGCGGCGAGAACGACCTGCTCGCCGTGCCGCTCCTGCGGTGGTGCCTCGAACGCGGCTACGAGCTCCGGTTCATCGAGCAGATGCCGTTGGACCCCGGACACGCCTGGGATCGAACCGAGATGATCACGGCCGCGGAGATCCGGGAGCTGCTCAGCGAGACCTTCGTCGTGACACCCCGCGACGAGGACCGCGATGGTGCACCTGCCGAGCGGTACGACGTCGTCGACCGTGTCTCCGGGGAGGCGCTCGGCACGGTCGGCATCATCGCGAGCGTCACCGAGTCGTTCTGCGCCGACTGCACGCGCACACGCCTCACGGCGGACGGCCACGTGCGGAGTTGCCTGTTCTCCGACGCGGAGACCGATGTGCTCGGCCCCATGCGCGCCGGCGCCTCGGACGACGAGGTCGTCGCGATCTGGCAGCGCGCCATGTGGGAGAAGCCACGCGACCACGGCGTCGACAGCACGGGGTTCATTCACCCGGTGCGCGGCATGAGCGCGATCGGCGGCTGACCGTATGCTCATCCGCTTCTTCGCCGCCGCGCGCGCTGCTGTCGGCACCGACGAGGTCCGACTGCCGAGCACTGCGGGCTCGCTCGGGGACGCGCTCGACGCCGTCGACGCCACGACCGTCGTCGCGGACCCGGCGCGTTGGACTGCGCTGCAGGCCCGATGCTCGTTCCTGCTCGACGGCGTGAGCACACGTGATCGCTCGGCGAGCATCGATGGCGTTGCCATGATCGACGTGATGCCGCCGTTCGCCGGCGGCTGACGGCTGCCGTCCCGCCGCCACTCCTGCTGAGCATCCGCTTTACGCTCCTGAATGACGTCCAGGAGCAGGGTGCACGGTAAACCGATGCAGCCTTCCGCTCCGCAGCGACCCGCGAATCGGCATCAGCGACTCGTCGACATCGTCTTCATCATCGGTGTCTTCTTCAAGGGACTCGACGGCGTGGTCGAGCTCATTGCGGGCATTCCGCTGCTCTTTCTCGGCCCGAGCACGATCCAGCACCTGGCCCATCAGGCCACCGCCGACGAACTGCAGGAAGACCCCCACGATCTGATCGCCCACCTGATCCTGCACGGCACTGCAAGCCTGACCGCTGGGGCCACCGTGCTTGCCGCGGTGTACCTGATCTTCCACGGCGGCGTGAAACTCGCCATCGTCATCGCGCTCATGTTCGGCAAGCTCCGCGTCTACCCGTGGGCGCTCGCCGGGCTCGTCGCGTTCCTCGTCCTGCAGATCGTGCAGCTCACGCTGCAGCCGAGCATCGGGGTTGCGGTCCTGACGGTGTTCGACGCGATCATCATCATCCTCACCTTCCGCGAGTGGCGGGAGCACCGCGTTCTGCCGGAGGCGTGGCGAAACGCCCTGGGTCGCCCCCCGCGCGGCGCTGCGTCACCGGGAGACGGATCGCGTCATGCTGATGCGCAGAGCGCATAGTCACCGCATCGTTCTCGCGCAGATGTAACAGACCTGATCGTTTCCTGGAAGGGTTGGTTTCCCAACTCACTCCACGGAGGCGTCGATGGCGACCAGCAGCGCCGGAATTGACCGGCATCATTCGGTGGGCTTTTGGCGCGGCAAGTTCGTCGTCGAAGAGCGCTACGTGCAGCCGGCCGAGCGTCGGAGCCTGTACCGCACCGGAATCATCCTGGTCGTGGTCGGGCTCGTCGCGTTTCTGTATCTGTTGATCAGCGTTGTCACCCACACCGGGTTCCAGCGCCTCGATACACCGGTCGAGCACTGGTTCGACGCGCAGCGTCAGCGCGACGCGACCGGGTTCATGATCGCGCTCGCCGTGATCTTCGGGCCCACCGCGATGCCGATCATCGTCGCGGTCGTCTCAATCACGTGGTTCCTGTTCGCAAAACACGGATGGCGTCCGATCCTGCTCGCCGCCGGCATGCTCACCGGGGTGATCCTCGCCGAGGTACTCGCACCGATCGTGAAGCATCCGCGACCACCGATCGGACTCATGCTCTTCGGGCCGGATCACTCGTACTCGTTCCCGTCCGGGCACGTGCTCGGCACCTCTGACTTCTTCGTGCTCCTCGCCTACCTGCTCGCCACCCGCGTGCGGAAGACCTGGTTCACCGTCGTGGTCTTCGTCGTCGCGATCGGCATGGTGCTGCTCCAGGTGGCGAGCCGCCTCTACCTCGGCTACCACTACATCAGCGACACGACTGCCTCGATGTCGCTCTCCTGCATGATCGTCGGGATCGTGATGCTCATCGACACGCGGCGCACGGTCCGGATACCGGGCGAGCGGGTCGACGGCGACCACAGCCAGCCGCAGGTGGACGCATCATGAGCGAGATCCGCCAGGTAGTCCGGAAAGCCTCCGATAACCCTGTCCTCGAGGCGCTCGCCCGCGTCGGCTTCATCGCGAGCGCTGTGGTGCACTTCTTGCTCGGCTACCTCGCGATCCACGTCGCGCTTCATCTGGGCGGCGAAGCCGATCAGTCCGGCGCGCTCGCTGCGGTGGCCGGCCTTCCCTTCGGCCGGTTCATCCTCTGGGTGATCACCATCGGGCTGTTCGCGCTCGGTCTGTGGCTCCTCATCCAGGCATCGCTCGGCATCGGGTCATCGAGCAAGAAGCGTTGGCTCCGGAGCCTCAATTCGCTCGTGAAGGCGATTGCCTACATCGCGATCGGTATGACGGCCCTGACGTTCGCCACCGGTCACTTCACCAGCTCGAATGCGTCGACCACGCACATGAGCGCCAGCGTCCTGGCGATGCCCGGAGGCCGTATCCTCCTTGGGATCGTCGGGCTCGTCGCCATCGGTGTTGGCGGGTACTTCATCCAGAAGGGGGCGACCCGCCACTTCAAACGGGACATTCGCATCCCGAGCAACGTGGCGGAGCGCCCGGTGATCGTCCTCGGCGTCGTCGGCTACGTGGCGAAGGGCATCGTGATCGTGGTCGTCGGGATCCTGTTCATCGTCGCGGCGGTCGAGGTGAACCCGACACGAGCCTCCGGGCTGGACGGGGCACTCAAGTCGCTCGTGGCGTTGCCGTTCGGACAGGTGATCCTCGTGATCGTCGGCGTCGGACTGATCGCCTACGCGATCTACACCGTGGCTCGGGCGCGGCTCGCGCACCTCTGATCGCCTGAGAGATCCCCCACGTTCGGGGCACGCGCCCGTCAGGACCGGTTCACCCGAGCGCAACCCCGAGGTAAGCTTTTGGCAACCGCTGTTGCCCACGATTCCTAACAGTTGTTCGTCTCCCCGATTGACGGACCGATTGAAGGGATCACCATGGTTCGGAGTCGACGCACGGCATTGGCCGTCGCTCTCGTCGCCGCTGGCGCAATCGCCTTGACCGGATGCTCGGCGCAGGCGACGGCGACCAGCGGAAGCAGCGCCTCCAGCAGCACCGCCTCGGGCAAGAAGGAGGCGATCACCCTCTACGCGGCCGAGGGATACGACTCCTCCGTGCCGAAGGCGTTCACGGCGAAGACCGGCATCCCGGTGAAGGTCGACGATGACAGCACCGGCCCCCTCCTGACCAAGATCCAGGCGGAGAAGAACAACCCGCAGTGGACCATGCTGTGGGTGGACGGAGACCAGGCGTTCGCGTCGCTCGACCAGCAGGGCATGCTGGCGAAGGTCACCCCATCCGCATCCTTCAATGCGCAAGGTCAGAAGCTCCAGCCGAGCGACCACGCGTATGTGGCGACCGGTACGACGCTCATGGCGGCACTCATCTACAACGCCGCGAAGACGAGCTCGGTGCCGAAGACCTACCAAGACCTGCTCGGCTCGGCTTACCAGGGCAAGGTCGGCATGAACGACCCGGCGCAGTCCGGCCCGACGTACCCGTTCATCGCCGGCCTCATGAACCAGCTCGGTGGCCAGTCGAACGGCATCAGCAAGGGCGAGGCGTACTTCACCAGCCTCAAGGCCAACGGCCTGAAGGTGTTCCCGACGAACGGCGACACCCTGCACGCCCTCGAGACCGGCCAGATCGACTACGGCCTCATCCAGAGCTCGGCAGCCGTCGGAGAAACGCTCAAGGTCAAGCCGACTGCGACGTACGACCCGAAGATCGTCTACCTGCCCGAGGCGACCCTCCTGCCGAGTGTCATCGGCGTCGACAAGGCAGCAGACCCCACCCAGCAGGCCGAAGCGAAGCAGTTCATCGACTTCGCGCTGTCCGCCGAGGGCCAGAAGGCGATGCAGGCGGGCGACCCCACCGGTGACTCGCTCTTTTACCCGGTTGTGACCGGGACGCAGCCGCTCTCCGGCGTGCCCGCGTTCCCGTCCCAGTACCAGCGCATCAGCCCGACGTTCTGGGGCTCCAAGGAGTCCGAGATCGTCAGCTGGTTCGAGCAGAACATCAAGTAAGCCCATGTTCGAGCAGAGCACGGCGCGCCCGATCGCACTCGGCGCGCGAGCATCGCGCCGCACCGCGGGACGGCTCCCGCTGCGGATCCGGATCAGCCCGATGACCGCGCTCTGGGTCGTGATCATCGCGATCCTCGTGCTGCCGATCGCGGTGTTCCTCACCCTGGCGATCGCGCCTGCTCTGCTCGACCAGGGCACCTCCTGGTTCAGTCTCAGCGCCTTCGCCGACGCGCTGTCCGGCCAGACCCTTGTCGGGTTCGCCGATTCCACTGCGGTCGGCCTCGTCGCATCCGTCTCGGCCACCGCCGTCGGCACCGGACTCGCCTGGGTCGTCGCACGAACCAACGCGACCGCGCGACGCGTCGCCACCGGACTCGTCTTCGCCCTCTTCCTCACCCCGTCATATCTGATCGCGCTCGGTTGGGAGCGGCTCCTCGAACCGAACGGCGTGCTGCAGGTCCTTGGTGCCGACCCGGCGCCGCTCCGGAGCGTCATCTACGGACCCGTCGGCGTGGCACTCGTCCTCGCTGTCAAGGGCGTGCCGTTCGCGTACCTCTCGGCCGGGAACGCGCTCGCCGGCCTCGGCCGAGAGTACGAGGACGCGGTTCGAGTCCACGGCGGACGGCCCGGACGCGCCATCGTCGTCGCGCTGACACTGATCGCGCCCGCGATCTGGTCATCGCTCGCGATCGTGTTCGCCGAATCCGTGAGTGACTACGGTGTCGCGGCGACGCTCGCCAACGCCGCGCACTTCCCCGTCGCGACCTACACGCTGTACCTCGCCGTGCAGGCGTTCCCGGTGAACTTCCCCCTCGCGTCCGCGGTGAGCTGGCTCCTTCTCGCGCTCATCGTGCTCGCACTCGCGCTGCAACGGCGCGCGCTCGGCCGACGCGGGTTCGAGGTACTCAGTGCGCGCACGCGGACCGGACGACGAACACGCCTCTCTCCCGGTGGCCAGGCGGTCTGGCTCGTCGCACTCACCGCGCTCACCCTGACGAGCCTCGGCGTTCCCACCGTCGGTGCGATCTCCGCATCGCTCATCGACGGGCTCGGGTCGATCACCGCCTCGCACACGTGGGGCTTCGCCAACTACGCCCGCGTGCTCCACAGCCCGGACCTCGGCGGCCCCCTCGTGTTCTCGACCGTCATCGCGGCGATCGTCGCGTCGATCGCCGTCGTCCTCGCCGTCGTGTGCGCCCGGGTGCTCGCGAAGCAGAACCAGACCGCCGGCGGCCGCGTGCTCGACAGCGTGCTCCTCGCCGCGGTCGCGCTCCCCGGAATCGTCTTCGCCGCGGGGTACATCTTCACGTTCAACCTGCCGTTCATGAACACCCTCGGCATCAAGCTGTACGGCACGACAGCTCTGCTCGGCCTCGCCTATCTGGCTACAGCGCTGCCATCGACCACGCGCCTCCTGGTCGGAGCGATGGCGCAGTTGCAGCGGTCCATGGCGGAGTCGGCGCGCGCGCACGGCGCCAACGGGATGCGCGCCTGGTGGGGCATCACCGTGCCGATGCTCGCCCGGCCGATCCTCTCCGCGTGGCTCCTCACCTACGCAGGCACCCTGCTCGAACTCCCGGTCTCGCAGCTGCTCGCGCCCGCCGGGACCATGCCCGTCGCCGTCGGCATTCAAAACGCGCTCGGCCGCTACGACTTCGGCGGCGGGACCGCGATGGAGGTCATGGCGATCCTCTCCGCACTGGTCGTCGTCGCGATCGGATACGGCGGGTACGCGCTCTTCGCCCCTGCCGGCTGGAAACGAATCGGAGCAACACGATGACCATCACCGCACCGACGACCACGGGCGTCGACGTCGTCGTCAGTGGACTCACGAAGCGATACGGCGCCACCACCGCGCTCCAGGACATCGATCTCGATGTCCGCAGCGGCTCGTTCACGGTGCTCCTCGGCCCGTCGGGATCCGGCAAGTCGACGCTCCTCCGCACCCTTGCGGGCATCGAGTCGGCCGACGAGGGGACCGTCCGCATCGGCGATCGGATCGTCGACGACGCCGGACGCACGCGCGTCCCGCCGGAGCGGCGCGACCTCGCCATGGTGTTCCAGGACTATGCGCTCTGGCCGCACATGACCGTGGTGCAGAACGTCGAGTACGCGCTGCGCCGCCGATCGCTGCCCGGCCACGAGCGGCGCGAGCGCGCCAACGAGATGCTCGAGCGCGTCGGGCTCGGCGGCCTCGCAGCGCGATACCCCAACGAGCTCTCCGGAGGCCAGCAGCAGCGCGTCGCGCTGGCCCGCTCGCTCGTGAGCCGCCCCGGCCTGCTGTTGTTCGACGAGCCGCTCTCGAACCTCGACGCTGACCTGCGCGAACGCCTGCGCGTCGAGATCGCGACCCTCACCCGCGAGATCGGCGCGACCGCGGTCTACATCACCCACGACCAGGGTGAGGCGTTCGCGCTCGCCGACGAGATCGTCGTCCTCGACCACGGCACGATCCTGCAGCAGGGAACCGCGGAGGATGTCTTCGCCGAACCGGCCGACCGGACTGTCGCGCGATTCACCGGCACCGCCCTCGAATGCGAGGGCGTCGTGGAACGCAGCGTCGCCGAGCACGTCACCGTTCGCGTGAACGGCTGCCTCGTGCACGGACGCGCACGAGGCCCGCTGCAGCCGGGCGACCGCGTGCACGTCGTCGTGCGGCCCAATGCGCTCGGACTCGTGGCCGCGTCGGACGGTGACAACGTCCTCCACGGAACCGTCGCCGATGTCGCGTTCCGCGGAACCCGATACGACCACGTCCTCGCGACCGACGTGGGTATCCTCACCGGCGTCGCGCACCCGACCGGGCACGCACGCGGCTCCACCCAGCACGTGCGCATCGACCCCGCCGGGTGCTTCGCCTTCTCAGCCTGACCATCACAACCGAACGGATCCTCCATGAATGCCGGTGCACTCTTCGCCGCAACATTCCTCGCCTGCCTCGTCGAGGCGGTCGAGGCGACCACCATCGTCCTTGCCGCAGGCACCGCGCGCGACTGGCGCTCGACCGTCAAGGGGCTGCTGCTCGCGCTCCTGACCCTCGCCGTCGTGATCGCGATCGTCGGCCCGGCGATCACGGTGCTGCCGCTCGGAATCCTCCGCGTGGTGGTCGGCGGTCTGCTGCTCGTGTTCGGGCTGCAGTGGATGCGCAAGGCGATCCTCCGCGCCTCCGGCCGGAAGGCGCTGCACGACGAGACCGCGATCTTCGAGCGGGAGGCTGCTGCCGCACGCCGCGAGCAGCGCCAGTCGGGACCGCTCGGTGTGACCGACTGGTACGCGTTCACGCTCTCGTACAAGGGCGTGTTCCTCGAGGGGCTCGAGGTCGTGTTCATCGTGGTGACCTTCGGCGCCAATCAGCACAGCGTCGGACTCGCATCGATCGCGGCGATCGCAGCCGTCCTGCTCGTCACGGCGCTCGGCTTCGCGGTTCGCGGACCGCTGTCCCGCGTCCCGGAGAACACGCTGAAGTACATCGTCGGCGTCATGCTGACGGCGTTCGGCGCGTTCTGGGCGGGCGAGGGCGCCGGCGCGCACTGGCCCGGTTCGGATGCCGCGCTGCTCGTGATCGCCCCGGCGATCGCCGTCTATTCCCTGCTGCTCGTCCTCGTCTACCGGCGTCCGCGTCCCGTCGCGGGCGCTCCCGCGGAATCGGTCGGGACCTCCGGCGCGCCATCGACTGCTCCGGAGGCCGGCGTTCCCATGGCCGACGGTGCGGACGGCTCCGCGCCAGCCGACTCGGCCGCCACGTCCGGCGCCCGGACCGCCACGATCGCCGAGGAACGGCCCGCGCCTGTGTCGCCCGCACAGCGCCGGCTGCGCGCCTTCGGCATGTTCTGGTACGACTTCCTCATCGGCGACGACTGGACTGCCGCGGCGACGATCGCAGCGGCCCTGATCGTGACGGCCGCGGTGGCGTCGTTCTCGGCGGGTGCCGCATGGGTCGTCCCGGCCGCAGCCGTCCTGTTCCTGCTCCCGTTCGGAGTACGTCGCGCGGCTCGCTGAGCGAACAGGGTGCGACGAGCCGGAGGGTCAGTGGCCCTCCGGCTCTTCCGCGTAGACGCGCGCCGCGTACTCTTCGAGCGCCGCGTGGCAGCGCTCCAGCGCGGCACTCGCCGCCTCCCCGCCCGGCGCGCTGAACCGATCGCGATCGCGGATCTTCTCCGCCCAGGTGACGAGCTTGGTGTAGTCCGCCTCGTTCTCCTCGAGCTCCGCGTAGGTGAAGTGCGCGGCCGCCCACTCCTTCTGCACGTCGGCAAGGAAGTCCTCGCAGCGATCCACCAGTTCTTCGAACTCGTCCGTGCGCGCCGCCTGGTAGACCGACATCACGGTTTCCTCGCCGACGAGCACGGCGGAGTCGAGCAGCACCGCGGTGCCGGACATACCGATGATGTCGTGCCGGAGCTTCCGCAGCGCCCGCTCCGAGGCTGCGTCCTTCGGCAGCGCGGCAACGGAGTTCTGCAGATATACCGCACCGAGCGACTTCAGTCGGCGCCAGGCGGTCGACCGCAGCCGGGTCGGCTCGGATGGGATCCGGTAGACGAGGACGAGCCAGGAGATCGGCTGCTCATCGGGCGACGGTTGCGCTGCACTCACGCAGGCACAGTACCGGGCGTCGGTGTCCGCGATCGTCGCCCACCGTTCACCGGAGGTTCGCCCACGGCCGCCCGGTCGCGCGGCACGATCGCTGGGTGTCCGCGTCCCCGCGTCCGTCGAGCGCTCCCCGCATCGCGGTCGTGCTCCCGACGTTCGAGGAGGCCGCGGTGATCGGCGGTCTCCTGGAGCGACTCCTCGCGCTCGGCTGCGTCCGCAGGGTCGTCGTCGTCGACGACGCCAGTCCGGATGGCACCGGCAATATCGTCGAGCGGCTCGCGCAGGATAGTCCCGTGCTCCACCTCATCCGGCGGCCGGAGCGCTCCGGCGTCGGAGGCGCGATGCTCGACGGCATTCGCTTCGCGCTCGAGGATCATGCCGACATCGTGGTGCTGATGGACGCCGACGGCTCGTATCGGCCGGACGACCTGTGGGCGCTCGTCGACGCGGTTCGGAGCACGGACGCTGGACGCCCCGGGGTCGCGCTCGGCTCGCGGTGGACCGTCGGCGCGCACCGCGAGCACTGGGATCCGCTCCCATCGGTTGCGAACTGGGCGCTGAACGTGTCGCTGCGGCGTCGGCACGGGCTTCGCGCCCGCGACTGCAGCAGCGGGTTCCGCGCGCTCAACCGCCAGGCGGCTACAACGATCGCGGCCGGTGATGAATGGCCGCCCGGGTTCGCGTTCTCCGTCGCGACGCTGCACGAGCTCGAGCGTCGAGGCGCGGAGGTCGTGGAAGTCCCCGTGCGTTTCCGCGGTCGACACACCGGAGCAACCAAACGGACGCTCCTCGACGCCGTTGGCGCGTTCCAGCGGCTGTCCACGCAACGCACGCGCACTCGCGGAGATGTCGAATCGGTTCGACGATAGGGGCGATCGGGGTCCGGCAGGGGCGCGGACCACGATCGGATCCGGCGCAACGATGCGCCGTGCGTTCGATGAGGAGCACAATGATCAACCGATTCACACGGTCAGCCCTCGTGCTGGCCTCCGCAGCCGCGATCGCCGCGGCCCCACTGCTCGGCGCGTCGTCCGCGTCCGCGTCGAGCGCCGGCTTGCCGCCCGGGACGCAGTTCTTCGTTCCGCACATCGCGGATGGCGCGCAGGCACAGATCGCGCAGCTGACCCGGAGCGGTGACAAGACCGACGCGGCCCTGATCCGCGACGAGGTCTCGACGCCGCAGGCCGTCTGGTTCACAGGGGGCAGCCCGAAGCAGGTGCAGCAGCAGGTTCGGCAGGTCGCGCAGGAGGCGGCCGGCAAGCGAACCGTGCCCACCCTCGTCGTCTACAACGTCCCGGGGCGCGACTGCTCGCAGTATTCCTCCGGAGGCGCGTCCTCCGATGCCGCGTACCGCACGTGGGCGGATGGCTTCGCCAGCGGGCTGACGCATCAGCAGCGCGTGGTCGTGATCGTCGAGCCCGACGGCCTCGCGAATCTGCCGGCCGATTGCCCCGGCGCATACACCAATCCCGGCACCTACCCGAATCCCGCGCCGGGCACCGCGACGGCCGGCCGAATCGCTGACATCGCGTACGCAGCAAAGGTGATCGGCGCCTCCGACCCGAATGCGCTCGTCTATCTTGACGCGGGCAACAGCGCCTGGCACAACGTCGGCGACATCACGCGCCGCCTGGAGGACGCCGGCGTCGCCTCGACACAGGGCTTCTCGCTGAACGTGTCGAACTATCAGTGGTCGGCGAACTCGAACTCGTACGGCACATGGATCTCCGACTGCATCGCGTACACCACGACGGTCAAGGTCGGCGACTTCGGCTCCTGCGGCGACCAGTACTGGAGCGGCGGCCCTGCGAACAACTGGCAGGGCGTCGCACTCGATTCCGCACGGCAGTGGAGCAGCACCGCCGCCGACCCGACCGCGAACACGGCGGGCATCGACAGCCGCTATGCAAGCGAGCTCGCCGGGACCGCTGCGACCACGCATTTCGTCGTCGACACCAGCCGGGACGGCCAGGGCCCCTGGACTCCGCCCGCCGGCAAGTACACCGGCGACCCGCAGACGTGGTGCAACCCGCCAGGGACTGGCCTCGGTGCTCGGCCGGACGCGCACCCCTCGACGGCGTTCCCGCTGCTCGACGCGAACCTCTGGGTGAAGACGCCCGGTGAGTCCGACGGCCAGTGCAACCGAAGCGTCAGCGGCAGCACGACCGACCCGGAGTGGGGTGGCATCACGGATCCGGCGGCCGGCGCGTGGTTCCCGCAGGCCGCGCTCCAACTCGCGCAGCATGCCGCTCCGGCGTTCGACGGCACGACCAGGCACTGAGCGGGCCGGATTGACCGCCGACGGCTGACCGGAGGGACCGGCGGCGCGCGTCCGAACCAGGAGGCGCGCCGCCGGCCGGGCGTATCCGATCACCGCGGGAACCGGGCGCCGGCCGACTCCGAGCGGGACCATTGAGCGATATGTCTGTTCTCTCCCGGGTCCTCGCGGCGTTCTCGTTCGTCGCCGTTTCGCTCTGCGCCGGGATGCTCGTCGCGCTCTCGGTGACGCCGGTCGTCGCCATCGCCGGACAGGGGGCAGGCAACGCCGCGAACGCATTCCTGTCGATGCCGAGCGATCTCGCGATCAGCACGCCCGAGCAGATGTCGACCATCTACGCGAAGCAGGGCAACGCCGAGGTGCCGGTCGCGTCGTTCTTCGCGCAGGACCGTGAGGTCATCAGCGAGAAGGACATGGGAACGTTCCTCCCGAAGGCCGCGGTGGACACCGAGGATCCACGCTTCTACTCAGAGGGCGGCGTCGACGTCATCGGCACGGTTCGTGCGGCCCTGTCCGATGTCACCGGAGGCGGTGGACTCCAGGGCGGCTCGTCGATCACGCAGCAGTACGTCAAGAACGTGCTCGTGCAACAGTGCGAGTCCCTCGGCACGACGGCAAAGATCGACGCCTGCTACCACGATGTGGCCGGCGTCTCGATCGGCCGGAAGATTCAAGAGCTCCGGTACGCGATCGCGGTCGACAAGCGCTACTCGAAATCCAAGGTGCTCACCGGCTACCTGAACATCGTCGGCTTCGGCGGCAACGTCTACGGCGTCCAGGCTGCGGCGCAGTACTACTTCGGTGTCCCAGCCGCCAAGGTCACGCTGCCGCAGGCCGCCACGCTCATCGCCATCATCAACAATCCATCGAACCTTCGCATCGACGAACCGACGAACGCTGCGAACGGATCCGCGAACGGATACAAGGCGACGAAGGCGCGTCGTGACTACGTGCTGCAACGCATGCTGGCGCACCACTCGATCTCCAAGGACCAGGAGCGGGCGGCGCTCGCCACCCCGATCACACCGAAGATCACGGCACCGGGAGCCGGCTGCGCCGCAGCGGCCGTGAAGTACCAGGCCGGCTACTTCTGCGATTACGTCCGCAACGAGATCTTGAACGACCCGGCGTTCGGCAAGACGGTCGCGGACCGCACGGCAGCGCTGAACACCAAGGGCCTGAAGATCATGACGACGCTGGACCTCGGCCTCCAGGCGAAGGCGCAGCAGGCCGTGAGCGCATACGTGCCGTCGACGATGCCGGGCGTGCACATCGGATCCGTCAACGTGACCGTGCAACCGGGCACGGGCGACATTCTCGCCATGGCACAGAACACGAAGTACTCCCAGTCGCCGAACGCGCCAGCCGGGTCGACGGCAGTGAACTACAGCGCGGACAAAGGCTACGGGGGCTCGATCGGATTCCAGACCGGGTCGACGTTCAAGGCGTTCACGCTCGCGCAGTGGCTCGCAACCGGGCACACGCTCTCGCAGTACGTCACGAGCAACGAGCACGCCTATCCGTATTCGCAGTTCCGGAACTCGTGCGAGAACATCGGGAACGGCACGTGGAACGTCGCCAACGACATCGGTTTCGCGGGCTCGTACTCGGTCTTGAACGCGACCGCGCAGTCGATCAACACCGTCTTCGCGCAGATGGGGACACAGCTGGATCTCTGCCAGATCGCGAATCTCGCGAAGTCGATGGACATCCACCGTGCCGACGGCAAACCGCTCAGCGAGTTCCCGTCGATGATCCTCGGTGTGAACGAGATCTCCCCCCTCGACATGGCCACCGCGTACGCGGGGTTCGCGGACGGAGGAACCGTCTGCACGCCTGTCGCGATCACCAGCGCAACCACGGCCTCCGGGACGAAGATCACGCCGACGCCGACCTCGTGCCACCAGGCGATTCCGGCGAACCTCGCAGCCACCGTGGCGTTCGCCTTGCAATCCGTCCTCGTCGGCAACGGCACGGCGGCCAGTGCGAACCCGCAGGACAGCACGCCGAAGTTCGGCAAGACCGGCACGACCGACTCCGACGTGCAGAACTGGCTCGTCACCTCGTCCACGAAGTACACCAACGCGACCTGGGTCGGCAACGTCTGGGGTCAGGTGGGCTTGGCGACAACGCCGATGCTCGGCGGCACCACGGGATACAACGCGAAGTTCCAGATCGCGAAGACGGTGATGACGTACCTCGACGGCACGTACGGCGGTGACGCGCTCCCCGCACCGGACCAGTCGATGGTCAGTGCACCGCGCCCCGTACCCGCCCCGACGCACCGCTACTCGCGTCCCGCGCCGACGCAGACGCAGAGCTCGGCGCCTGCGCCCGCTCCCGCACCGGCGCCCGCTCCGGCACCGGCCCCCGCTCCGGCGCCAGCACCCGCCCCGGCACCAGCCCCCGCTCCAGCACCCGCGCCCTCGCAGCCGGCACCCGCGCCGTCCCAGCCCGCGCCGACGAAGGCCCCGGCCCCGCAGCCTTCAGCGACGCCATAGCGCCGCGTGGGCGAGCGGCGGCGCGATCAGCGCCGGATCGCCCACGCGTCGCGGACGCGGGTTCGGATCCGATAGAGCGACGTGGTCGCGGTGATGAAGAGATCGGTGCCGTCGTCCCCGCCGAAGCAGCAGTTCGCGACCACCTCGGGCACGGGGATGATGCCGAGGCGCGTGCCCTCCGGGTCGTACACGATGATGCCGAGCCCGGACGACGCCCAGAGGTTCCCGTGCTCATCGACCTTGATGCCGTCGGGAACACCATCCATGGGGTGGTAGCGCGCGAACACGCGGCTGTTCTTGCATTGGATGCCGTCGACGACCTCGTACGCGCGGATGAGCCGATTGCCGATCCCTTCGGGCTGCCCCGCAGCGGACGAATCGGCGACGTACAGGGTCCCGCCGTCGGGTGAGAAGGCAAGGCCGTTCGGCGCCTCGACGTCCAGCACGACCGGTCGAACAGAGCCGGTCGCCGGGTCGTATCGGAACACCGCGCGATCGCCGTACTCACGGTACCCCGCGTGCCCCTCGCGCGCCTCCGTGATGCCGTAGGACGGATCGGTGAACCAGATCGTGCCGTCGGGCGCGATCACGACGTCGTTCGGCGAGTTGAAACGCGCCTGCTCCCAGTGGTCGGCGAGCCCCTCGACGACGCCGCCGCGATCGCGCTCGATTCGGCGGCGCCCATGCGAGCACTGCACGACGCTGCCGTCGCGGTCGAGCGTGCGGCCGTTGGTGAACTCGACCTGATCCGCGTACACGCTCTGGGCACCCGTCTCGGCATGCCACTGCAGGATCCGGTTGCGCGGGATGTCCGACCAGCGCAGGGTGCGCGTCTCGGGAATCCAGAGGGGCCCCTCGGCCCAGATGGAGTCGCCCGCGAGCAACTCAGCTTCGGCGTTCGAGACGAGTTCGTAGAGGGTGTGGAGGGACATGCGGCTCCTTCGACGGGTCGCCGCTCACTGTACGACTCCGAAACGCTATGCGGCGGAGGCGGTGCGGCGCGCAGGTGCTTGCGCGGGGCGGCGTCGAAGGAAGAACACCAGCGCGAGCGCGAGATACACGACGTAGACGAGCGTCTGGAGCAGCGTCGGGCTCTGTGCGTAGCCAAGGAAGCTGTGGGCGATATCGCCCAGCGTTCCGTCCTCGCTGAGCACGCCCCCGGTGTTCCAAAGCACCTGCGTGCCGAACGGGATCCAATGCAGCTCCTGCATGTTCTGCACGGCGTTCGCGAGCAGCCCGGCTCCAAAGACCATGAGCAGCGCGCCGATGACGGCGAAGAACCGACCGAGATTGATCCGGTGCCCGAGCCGGTAGATCGCGAACGCGATGCAGAGCGATATCGCGAGCCCGATCGCCGCTCCGATCAGCGTCGACTGGCCCGTGGTGGAAAATGCGATCGCGAGCGTGAAGACGACGGTCTCGAGCCCTTCACGGCCGACGGCCTGGAATGCGAGGACTGCGAGACCCAAGCGTGCTCCCCCGGAGACGGCGGCATCGGCGCGGCTCTGCAGCTCACCCGAGAGCCCGCGCGCGTGCCCACGCATCCAGAAGGTCATGTAGGTCATCGCACCGGCGGCGACGAGGTAGGTGATCGTCTCGAAGATGGTCTGCGCGGTCGACCCGTCGTACTCCCGGACGGTGAGGTAAGCGATCACGCCACCGACGGTTGCGAGCACGAGCGCGGCCCCGACGCCGAGGAACACATCGGCGAAGTGCTTCCGCAGCCCGACGCGGTTCAGGTAGGCGAGAAGGATCGCGATGATCAGGCTGGCTTCCACGCCTTCCCGGAGGAAGATCACGAGAACGGGGATCACGGAGAACAGGACCTTTCGATGCGAGTAAGGCAAGCCTAACCATAGTCTCGCTCCCATGTCGAGAGGATCGCGAAGCCGGGTCGCTGCCCGGTCGGTCCCGAGCGGCCCCCCACGCACGCCGCGCACGTGCCGCTACGATCCTCGCGTGGAGGCAGCAGCTCGGCGCCCGGTCCGGCGCCACGATCCCGGTCGGCGGCGGAACCTGTCCGAGCTCCTCGGCCGCGTACACGTCTCCCCCGCGAGTCGCAGCGAGCTCACGCGTGTCACCGGCCTGAATCGGTCCACGATCGCTGCGCTCGTCGGGGACCTCATGATGCGTGGTCTCGTCGTCGAGGACGAGCCGAGCGCCGCCGGAACCATCGGACGGCCGAGCCCAGTCGTCCGACCGTCGGACCGCGCCGTTGCGATCGCACTGCACCCCGAGATCGATGCGATCCGCGTCGCTGCGGTCCGCCTCGGGGGCCGCGTTTCCGAGACCGTGCGCATCGATGTCGAGCAGGTGCCCGACGTCGACCGGTTCATCGCGATCGCCGCGGAGGCTGTGGCCGACATCCGCACGCGCCTCCCGTCCGACTCGGTGGTCGTCGGCGCCGGCATCGCCGTACCGGGACTCGTTCGGGTCCATGACGGGTTCGTGCGCCTGGCACCGCACCTGAACTGGCGCGATGCGCCGCTGGCGGAGCGGATGCAGGCCGCGCTCGCGATGCCGGTGCAGGCGGCGAACGACGCATCGCTCGGCGCCGCGGCCGAATGGACCTTCGGCGCCGGCGCGGGCGCCGACGATCTGCTCTATGTCAACGGTGGCGCGAGCGGTATCGGCGGTGGCATCGTGGCGGGCGGCAGACCACTCGTCGGCGCGGCCGGCCACGCGGGCGAGATCGGTCACGTCACGGTGTCCCCGGAGGACCGGGTTGACAGTGCCGGACTCCCCGGCACGCTCGAGGCCCTCGTGCGGCGCGAAGCGCTCGCGCAGGTGCTCGGCATCCATACCGCCGATCCAGCGGCCTTCGAAGCCGCGGTGCTCGGGTCGCAGGACCCGGCGGTCCGCGCGGAGGTCGACCGCCAGGTGGATGCCCTTGCCATCGCATTGGCGAGCGTCGTCAATGTGCTGGGCTCGCGTCGGGTGGTCCTCGGCGGCTTCCTCGGGGCGCTTGCCGCGACCGCGCAGGACGCGCTCACGGAGCGGTTCGAGACGCGCCTCCTCGGCCCACTCGTCGGTGAGGTGGAGATCCGTCGTGCGGCGCTCGGCGACGCCATCCTGCTCATCGGAGCGGCATCGTTGCCGTTCGCGCGCCTCCTGGACGATCCGGTGGCGTTTCACAGCCCATCCGGCTTGTCTTCACACGGTTCATCCAATACGTTGTGAACTACAACAAACCCACGAGGAAGTGACGATGACCCCCAAACCCACTCGCGACGACAAGTTCTCCTTCGGTCTCTGGACCATTGGATACAACGGCACGGACCCCTTCGGCGGCCCGACCCGCCCGCAGCTCGACGTGGTCGAGGCGGTCGAGAAGCTCGATGAGCTCGGCGCCTACGGCCTCACGTTCCACGACGACGACCTGTTCGCGTTCGGTTCGTCCGACGCGCAGCGTCAGCAGCAGATCGACCGGCTGAAGGGCGCGCTCGACGCGACCGGCCTCATCGTGCCGATGGTCACCACCAACCTGTTCAGCGCGCCGGTCTTCAAGGACGGCGGCTTCACCTCGAACGACCGCCAGGTTCGCCGCTTCGCGCTGCGCAAGGTGCTCCGCAACATCGACCTCGCCGCCGAGCTCGGCGCGTCGACCTTCGTCATGTGGGGCGGTCGCGAGGGCGCCGAGTACGACGCCGCGAAAGACGTCCAGGCTGCGCTCGAGCGCTACCGCGAGGCCGTCAACCTCCTGGCCGAGTACGTCACCGACAAGGGCTACGGGATCCGGTTCGCGATCGAGCCGAAGCCGAACGAGCCCCGCGGCGACATCCTCCTCCCGACGCTCGGTCACGCGATCGCGTTCATCGACACCCTCGAGCGCCCCGAGCTGTTCGGTGTGAACCCGGAGGTCGGCCACGAGCAGATGGCGGGCCTGAACTTCACGGCGGGCATCGCACAGGCGCTCTACTGCGGCAAGCTGTTCCACATCGACCTGAACGGTCAGCGCGGGATCAAGTACGACCAGGACCTCGTGTTCGGTCACGGCGACCTGCAGAACGCGTTCTCGCTCGTCGACCTGCTCGAGAACGGTGCCCCAGCCGGCGGCCGTGCCTACGACGGCCCGCGCCACTTCGACTACAAGCCGAGCCGGACCGAGGACTTCACGGGCGTCTGGGACTCCGCAGCCGCGAACATGCGCATGTACCTGCTCCTCAAGGAGCGCGCCGCGGCATTCCGCGCCGACCCGGAGGTCCAGGAGGCGCTCGCCGCCGCGAAGGTCACCGAGCTGTCCGAGCCGACGCTGAGCAGCGGCGAAGGCTACGACGCCCTGCTCGCAGACCGGTCCGCATTCGAGGACTTCGACGCGAACGCCTACTTCGGCGGCAAGGGCTTCGGCTTCGTGCGCCTGCAGCAGCTCGCTGTCGAGCACCTCATGGGCGCTCGCGGCTGAGCCCGCTGTCCCGTTCCTGACCACCACCGCGATCGGCGGCCGCCATGCGCGGTCGCCGATCGCATTCCTCAACCGCATCGGATCGAACAATGCCGCTCGTCGCCGGGGTCGACTCGTCCACCCAGTCCTGCAAGATCGTGATCGTCGACACCGCCACGGGGTCGATCGTCCGGAGCGGCCGCGCGCCGCACCCCGACGGCACCGAGGTCGACCCGGAACGCTGGTGGGAGGCACTCGGCCAGGCGATCCTCGACGCCGGGGGTCTCGCCGACGTCGCCGCCATCAGTGTCGGCGGTCAGCAGCACGGCATGGTCGCACTCGACGCGGATGGCGCGGTCGTCCGCCCTGCACTGCTCTGGAATGACACACGCAGCGCGGCGGCCGCTGCCGACCTCGTCGCTGAGCTCGGTGGCGAGGCCTGGGCGCGCCGCACAGGGCTCGTCCCCGTCGCCTCGTTCACCGGGACGAAGCTGCGGTGGATGCGCGATGCGGAACCGGAGAACGCCGCGCGGGTCGCGGCGGTGGCGTTGCCGCACGACTGGCTGTCGTGGCGCATGCTCGGCTTCGGCCCCGTGGGAATCAGTCAACGGGGCGCCGACCTCGATGCGCTCGCCACCGACGGCTCCGACGCATCCGGCACCGCCTACTGGGACCCGGCAACGCGAAGCTACGACGCCGAGCTCTTCGAACTGGCACTCGGCCGCTCCATGCGCATCGCCGGCGACGCTGCCGACGGCAGTGTCGTCGTCCCGCGGGTCGTCGAGCCGGCCGCAGCGATCGGCACCGTCGAAAGCGAGGTGCAGCTGCCCGGCGGGGCAGTCATTCCCGCTGGCATCGTGGTCGGGCCCGGCGCCGGGGACAACGCCGGCGCCGCCCTCGGGCTCGCGCTCCGCGACGGCGACGTCGCGGTCTCGCTGGGCACCTCCGGCACCGTCTTCGGCGTGTCCGAGGAACCGCTCGCCGACCCGACCGGCGTCGTCACCGGCTTCGCAGACGCGACGGGGGCGCGCCTCCCGATCATCACAACGCTGAACGCCGCCCGCGTGCTCGAAGTGATCGGCGGCCTCCTCGGCGCCGACTACGACGAGCTCGGCCGGCTCGCCCTCGACGCGCCGATCGGCGCCGGCGGACTCGTCCTCGTGCCGTACTTCGTCGGCGAGCGCACCCCGAACCGTCCGGATGCGACCGCATCGCTCTTCGGGATGACGCCGACGACGACGACCCGCTCGTACGTGGCACGCGCAGCGGTCGAGGGCATGCTCTGCGCGCTCGCCGACGGCCTCGCTGCGGTCGAGTCGAACGGCGTGCGCGTCGACCGACTGCTCCTCATCGGCGGCGCGGCGCGGAATCCCGCTGTGCAGCAGGTCGCCGCGCAGGTCTTCGGGCGCGACATCGTGCTGCCGGAGCCCGGCGAGTACGTCGCCATGGGTGCTGCCCGGCAGGCGGCATGGGTCGTCGAGGGCGCCCTTCCCGACTGGCCGCTGCAGACATCGGTCGTTCCCGCGGATCCGCATCCGGAGGTGCTGGCCGCCTACCGCGCGCACCTCGCCTGATCGGGGCGTCCGGTCGGGAGCAGAGCGCAGTCTTACTGCGGTGTCGCCGGGGCCGACCCGAACCTCCGGCGGTACTCGATCTCGGGTCGACCCGGTGTGCCGTATCGTGCAGTGCGCTCAGCCACGCCGACGTCGACGAGGTGCTCGAGGTAGCGGCGTGCGGTGCCCCGAGCGATCCCGAGCTCCGCGCCGAGCTCGCGGGCAGACACGACGGTCCTGTCGCCGTCGAACGCCCGAGCGACGAGGTCGAGTGTCTCGGGTGTCAAGCCCTTGTCGAGCACGTCAGCGCTGGCGCGACGGAGGCTCGAGATCGCCTGGTCGACGCTCCGCTGCGTCGGCACGGCGGTCCCCTCCAGTCCGTCACGAAAGGCGCGGTAGCTGCCGAGCTTCTCGGAGAACATCGCGAACGTGAACGGCTTCATGAGGTAGACGAGCACGCCGTAGGAGACCGCATCGCGGACGAGCGCAACGTCGCGGACCGCCGTCACGGCGATGATGTCGACGGGGATTCGCAACGCGCGGATGCGTCGACAGACCTCCATGCCGGGCAGGTCCGGGAGGTTCATGTCGAGCAGCACCAGGTCCACACCGCCGTCACCGCTCGCCGCGGTGCGCCGGAGCAGCTCGAGCGCCGCGCCGCCGCTTCGTGCGATTCCAGCGGTGACGAACCCGTCCACACGGTTCACGTACGCGGCGTGCGCGTCCGCGTTCATCGGATCGTCGTCGACGACCACCGTGCGAATCGACGGCTGCCCCGTCATCGCTCCCCCGCCATCGCGGGCTCGCCGACCGGGAGGATCAGGGTGAACACGGCACCGGGATCGTTCACGACGTCGATCGTTCCACCCATCCGCTGCACGGCCTGCCGGACGAGTGCCAGGCCGACACCGCGGCCGACCTCGTCGCCGTCTTTCGTCGTGAACCCGTATTCGAACACCGCTCCGACGTCGGGCACGCCGTTCCCGGTGTCCGCCACTCGGATCCGGAGGCGCGACCCGGCCTCTCGACGGACGGTCACCGATACGCGCCGCTGGGGCGCGCCTCCCGTCGCCGCTGCGTCGATCCCGTTGTCGACGAGGTTCCCGACGATGGTGACGAGCTCGGTCGCATCGACGTCGAGCCGTCCGAGATCCGGGTCGATGTCCAGGACGAGCTCGACGCCGCGCTCCCGCGCCTCCGCCGACTTCCCGAGGAGCAGAGCGGCGAGCACCGGTTCATCGATCGATCCGACGATCTCATCGCTGAGCCGCTGCCCCACCTCGAGTTGATCCGCGGCGAACGCGAGCGCCCGTCGGGGGTGGTCGAGTTCGATGAGCGCGATGATCGTGTGCAGCCGATTCGCGAACTCGTGCGACTGCGCGCGAAGCGCGGTGGAGAGCGTTCGCATCGTCTGCAGCTCCCCGGTGAGGCGGCGCAGCTCCGTGTGGTCGCGGAGCGTGATCACCGTGCCGACCGAGCCGAGCCGACGTCCCGGCACGCTCCGCGCCTCCTGCGCGTTGACGACGAGCACCCGGTCACCGGCGACGTAGACGGCGTCGGATCGTTCGCCGCCGTCGGCGAACGCTTGCTCCAGGTCGTGCGGCAGACCGAGCTCTGACAACGGTCGCGGTTCGTCCGCCCCGGTCCGAGCGGGAAGACCGAGCAAGGCGGCGGCGTGATCGTTGTACAGCACGACGCGCCGGTCGCGGTCGACGAGCACGAGACCTTCGCGAATCGAGTGCAGCACCGACTCGTACGACACGAACATGCGGCTCATCTCGTCGGGACCGCGGCCCCACGTGACCCGGCGAAAGTACCGGCTGAGCAGCCCGGCCGCGCAGGCTCCGACCGCGATCGCCCCGAGCCCGGCGAGCAGCACGGTCAGCACCCGCGGCCACAGCTCGGCGCTGATGCTCCGCACCTCGACGCCGGCCGCGACGAGCGCGATGATTCGTCCGCGGGCGTCTCGGATCGGGACGACGGCGCGCACCGACCGGCCGAGTGTGCCGGTGTACGTCTCCGTGAACGCGTGCCCCTGCAGGGCGGGTGCGATGGTCCCGACGAACGGCTTGCCGATCTCGCTCGGGTTCGGATGCGTGTACCGGGTCCGGTCCGGCCGCATGATCGTGATGAAGTCCGTCGAGGTCGCCCGCATCGTGGTCAGCGCATACGGCTCGAGCTCGACCGACGGCTCCGGTGTCGCGAGCGCGTCGTGCACGAACGGGTCGACGGCGATCGAGGACGCCACCGTCATGCTCGTCCGCGCCGCCTCTGCGTACAGCGCGTTCTTCGTGTCACTCCACAGCCACGCCACGGCCGCAACCGTCAGCACGGTCACGATCACGACCTGGAAGACGAACAGGCGCGCCGCGATGCTCCACGTCGATCGACCGTGCGGCGTCACCAGGTCACGCACGCGCGTCCGCCGCTCTGCCTGCACCGATGCTCCATCCCGGCAGCATCGCGCAACCGGGCGGCGCACCGACGAGACCTGCCGCAGACAGTATGAGCACAAGCCCGGGAAGACCGGAATCGTCGGAATGGTAGGAGGAGTCAACCGACGCGGCATCGGTGCCGCGGCACAACCTCAATCAAAGGTGATGAGTGATGGCAGATTCGGCCCAATCCGCAACCTGGACGGGTGCGCAACGACGAACCCTGTTCGCAGGTGTCGGCGCCTGGGCGCTCGACGCGTTCGACTATTTCGTGCTCGTGTTCGTGCTGTCCACCATGGCGACGGCGTTCCACATTACGGTGGTGACGGCGACGTTGGCGATCACGTTCACGCTGCTGATGCGCCCCGTCGGCGCGATCATCTTCGGGCCGCTCGCCGAACGATTCGGTCGCAAGCCGATCCTTGTCGCGAACATCGCGATCTTCGCGCTCATCGAACTCGCAACCGCGGCCTCACCGAACTTCGCGACGTTCTTCGTGCTCCGGATCGTGTATGGAATCGCGATGGGCGGAATCTGGGGCGTCGCGTCCGCACTGACGCTGGAGACGGTGCCACGAGCCTCCCGGGGTGTGGTCTCTGGTCTGTTCCAGGCGGGCTACCCCATCGGGTACCTGATCGCATCGATCGTCTACGGCTTCATCGGCACCACGCTCGGCTGGCGCGGCATGTTCGCGATCGGAGTCGTCCCGATCCTGCTGGCCGTCTACATCTTCTTCCGTGTCGACGAGTCGCCGGTGTGGCTGGCGAACCGCGGTGCCGGTGCCGGAACCGGTGCGCCGCGGGCGCGGTTCTGGCCTGCCTTGGCGTCGAACTGGCCGATCCTGATCTTCGCCGTCGTGCTGATGGCGGCGTTCAACTACTTCAGCCACGGCACGCAGGACATCTACCCGACGTTCCTGAAGCTGCAGCACGGATTCACGCCGGGCACGGTGAGCATCATCGCGATCAGCTACAACATCGCCGCGATCATCGGCGCACTCGTCGCCGGGACGCTCTCCGAGCGATTCGGGCGCAAACGGGTCATCATCATCTTCGCGGCGCTGTCACTGCCGGTGATCCCGCTGTGGGCGTTCGCCTCCGGTTCCATCGCGCTCGGGATCGGCGCGTTCCTCATGCAGTTCATGGTGCAGGGTGCGTGGGGCATCATCCCCGCCTACCTGAATGAGCTCGTGCCGGAGGGAACCCGCGCCGTCCTGCCCGGGTTCGTCTACCAGCTCGGCAACGTGATCGCCTCACCGAACGCGACGATTCAGGCCGCCATCGCACAGTCGAACGGCGGCAACTACGGCGTCGCCCTGGCGATTGTGGCCGGAGCCGTCGCGATCGTCATCGTCGTGCTCATGGCATTCAGCCGCGAGACACGCGGCCGGCGGTTCGCCGATGTCGACAGCGCACCGGCCGCACGGGCGCAGACCGTCTGAGCGCATCGCTCCCTCACGCCGGATCGGGCGTCGAGTACTGTCTCTCATGAGGGGCACTCGGCGCCCGGTCGTCTTGCGCGACCGGCGGATCGATACATCGCCACCTGCGGCCCGTTCCACACACGCCTGAGCGTCGCGCGGGACCAAAGTCCCTTTGCTCCCCTCGAACGGGGGCGATACGGTCAAATCCGCTCCAGCAGCACCCGTTCCCGGACCGGACCCGAATCGGCCCGGGACTGCGCTGGTGCGGCACCGGGACGGCTATATTCGGGCCAATCACACCGACATGGAACGGTGCCGATCATGGACTCGATCTCGTTTCCGGACGGCCCCCGATCCGAGCTCGAAGATCGGGTCGCCGAGCTCGTCTCGCGCGCGCAAGACGTTCTGCGCATGCAGGAGCGACTCCGTCACCTTCTGGCCGCATACCGACGGATCGTCGAGCATCTCGGCCTGGACGACACACTCGTCGCTACCGTGCGGGCCGCCGTTGATCTCGTGGGCGCGCGCTACGGGGCGATCGGCGTGATCGATCCGGGCGGGGAGGGTCTGGAGCGGTTCCTGCAGGTGGGCATGGACGACGACGAGGTCGCCCGACTCGGCCATCCCCCACGCGGAGCAGGTCTCCTCGGCGCCGTCACCCGCGAGGACCGTCCGATACGCCTCCGTCGAATTGCGGATGACAGCCGTTCCGTCGGCCTTCCGGCCGGCCATCCGCCGATGGAAGGATTCCTCGGCGTCCCGATCCATGTTCGCGACGTCGTGTTCGGCAACCTCTACCTCACGAATCCGCAGCACGGCGAGTTCACGCTCGAGGATCAGGAACTCGTCGAGTCGCTCGCCGCGACGGCCGGAGTCGCGATCGCCAATGCGCGGCTCTTCGAAGAAAGCCGCCTCCGCGAGCGATGGGCCGCTGCGACCGCGGACGTCACCACCGCCCTGCTCAGCGATGAACCCCTCGAAGACGTTCTCACGGTCATCGCGGATCGCGTCCTCGCATTCATCGACGCAGACCTGGTCAGCGTGGTCGTGCCCCTGCCCGACGTCGCACCGACGTCGGAATCCGAGCGTGTTCGCGTCCTCGTCGCCGTGGGACCGCTCCGGAATGGTCTCACGAATGACACGTTTCCGATCGCGGCCACGTTGGCGGGCAACGCCATGCGTGCCGCCACGGTCGTGACCGATCAACAGCACCCCGAATTCCGCGCACTTGCCGGAGTTCCGCCGATCGGCCCGAGCGTCGCGATCCCGCTCCGGGCACGGGGCATCGCGCTGGGCGCGCTGACGATCTCGCGATCCGTCGGCGGCTCGGCGTTCAGCCGGGCCGAAGTCGAGATGGCTGACGAGTTCGGTCGCCAGACGAGCGTTGCGCTCGCCGTGTCACAGGGACGCCAAGACCGACGGCGGCTCGAACGGATCGACGATCGGCGGCGGATTGCTCGCGACCTCCACGACCATGTGATCCAGCGGCTGTTCGCTGCCGGACTCTCGCTGCAGATCGCAGCCGAGCAAGCACCCGAGAACCTTCGCCCGCGCATCGAGAGTCAGGTCGAAGCGATCGACGGTGCCATCGTCGAAATCCGGACGGCGGTGTTCGCGCTCCGCACGGCCGAACACCCTGCGCGCCCGACCACGCGGGACCGGATCCTGGACGCCGTTGCGGAGCTCAGCCCAGCGCTCGGCCACCGCCCGCGCATCACGTTCGTCGGGCCGGTCGACCTCGTGGTCACCGGTGAGCTCGCACGCGATGTCGTCGCTGTGGTGCGGGAGTCCGTCGCGAACGTTGCCAGGCACGCATCGGGCGCGTCGTGTTCCGTTGAGGTGGCAGTGCACGACGCTCGGGTCGTCGTGACGGTCCTCGACGGCGGCCCCGGCGTCGGCCAATCGGCGCGCCACGGCGGAACGGCAAATCTCGCATCACGTGCGGCGGCGCGCGACGGCCGATATGAGCTCGCGGACGCCCCTGACGGAGGCACGCGCGTGGTCTGGGATGTCCCCAGACCCGTCCCGGCGATGGAGGACCGATGATTCGAGTGTTCCTGGTCGATGATCACGAGGTGGTCCGCCGCGGGGTCGCTGAGCTCATCGAGATGCAGAACGACATGACGGTCGTCGGCGAGGCGGGCTCGGCGCGCGACACGCTCGGCCGCGTCGGGGCGACCCGACCCGACGTCGCGGTCCTCGACATACGCCTACCCGACGGCAGCGGCATCGACGTCTGCCGAGACATCCGAGCCTCCTTTCCAGACGTCGCATGCCTCATGCTGACGGCGTTCGACGACGCGTCTGCCATGGAGGCCGCGGTGCTCGCCGGCGCATCGGCCTACGTGGTGAAGGATGTCCGGGCGCAGCGGCTCATCGACACCGTTCGGAGCATCGCCGGAGGCAAACGGCTCCTGCACCCCCATGCAGGGGCGACCGTGATCGAGCGAATCACGCAGCGGGAATACGACCACGATCTCGCAGCGCTGACACTCCGGGAGCGCCAGGTCCTCCAACTCATCGCGGACGGCATGACGAATCGCCAGATCGGGGACCAGCTGGGGCTTGCCGAGAAGACCGTGAAGAACTACGTGTCCGGCCTCCTCGCGAAGCTGGGCCTGGAGCGACGGACGCAGGCTGCCGTGTACGGGGCCGACCACGGACTCCGACACGGACCCGCCACGAATTCGAAAGCGTGAGCGCATCCGGCGGGACGTTCGCCCCTGTCTCGATGAGGAGCGCGGAGCGATGCTCGACGGGTCCGATGCAGCCCAGTCCCGGAGTTGGCATCGTGCGTGTGATCGAGCCGCGGCCGGAGGACTACACCGATGACAACACACGGGGTCAGCGAGCCGAACCGACGGCTGAGTTCCTCCGAGTGCTGGGCCGCGATCGCCGGCGGTTCCGCCGCACGGGTCATCCTTGACGAGGGGGCCGCAAATGCGTCAGTGCTCGTTGCCGAACCGGCTCAGCGGCTTCTCGTCGTGCGGTTCGACTCGGAGCGCGTCGGCCGCTCACTCCCCGCCGGTCGCTCGGTGCTCATCGAGTTGGGCGCGCAAGACATGCAGTCGGGCTGGAGCGTGATCCTCGTGGCGATCGTCCGAGCGCAGGCCGCTGGGGGTGCCGTGGAGCTGCGTGTCGCGTCCGTCGACGGGATGGCGTTCTGCGTGCGGCCGTTCACGCTCGAGATCCATTCCGCAGTCGTGGACGAAACCTGAGGAGGATCAGTGGCAGCGACATCTCGGCCACATCGACAGAGCAGCGCAGCATCTTCGCCCGGATCAGAGGCGCCCGCGCCGGTGCCGGTCCGCACACCGGGGCCGCCTCCGAAACCCGGTGTTGCCCCCGGCGATGCGCTGGCGGGGGACGAAGTGGTGGTGACCCTCACCGCCGATCAGTGCTGGGAGCGCCTCCACCGCTCACGAACGGGACGCATCGCGTTCCTCGATGACGACGCCATCGAGATGTTCCCCGTCAACTACATCGTCGACGGTCGACGCATCGTTTTCGCGACGTCGAGCCGCAAGATCACCGACGCGCTCGAGCGCCGCCTGCCCGTTGTCTTCGAGGTGGATGAGCACGACGGCTGGACGGCGTGGAGCGTCGTGCTCCGTGGCGCAATGGTCTCTGCTGATGTTCGCGAGAGCGCGGCGCAGCGGTTGCGTTCGATGCTGCCCACGCACAAGACGGCGCACATCGTCATCGAGCCGAAGACGGTTACGGGGCGCCTGTTCGACCAGGTCGCCCCGTAAGCTCGGCTTCTCAGCGATCGCGGTCGGTCGCCCCATCCGGGATCCCATCGTGCTGCCGATCCGGTACCACGCAGAGCGGGTTCTTCGACGTGCGAAGCAGGTCTTGACCGACCGACCCCCGGGCGGCGCCGACCAGCGTCGTCCGGTGCCGCCGCCCGATGACGACGAGCGCGCCATCGCCGGGGACGCTCAGCACGCCTTCCGCCGGCGTGCTGTGCACGAGGTGGGGTGTGACCGCCGGATGCCCGTCGACGCGAGAGACGCGTTCGACGACTCGGTCGAGCGTCGCGCTCCCGGACTGCCCGTACACGGTGGGATCCTCCTGCATCAGCGCGGTCGTCGCTGGCCCGACGGGTGCCGGCTCGCGCCAGGAGTGCACGATGTGCAGCACGGATTCGCGACGCAGCGCCTCGTGCACGGCGAAGTCCACGACGTTCTGCGCGGTGTCCGCGTCGACCGCGAGCACCACGGCTCCGTTGCGCTGTCCAGACCAGTCGTCCGGCACGATCACGATGGGAACGGTCGCTCGTCCCGCGATGCGGTCCGGAAGCAGCCCGGTGAGCGTCGACTGGAGTCGCCGCCGCCGGTGGCTTCCGATGACGAGCAGGTCATCGTCGGCTGCGATCTGGGTGAGTCGGTCCGTGACGTCGCCGTAGTGGCTCTCGAGCTCGATCTCGGTTCCCGGAGCGGTGCGCTCGACGAGCCATTTCCCAGCGCCGAGGCGGTGCCGACTCCATGCCTCGTCGGGGTCGGTCTGGTCGATGACGTGCACGATCCGGATTCGGCAGGGATGCTCGAGTGCTCGTCCCGCCGCCCACCGGACGGCGACGATGCCGGCCTCCGAGTCGTCGAGTCCGACGGTGATGCGTTCTGGTTCATACATGGGATGCCTCCCGGATAGTCGTGACCGGCCTGTCCGGTCGGGCCTGGGTGCGCCAGATGACGCGGTGGAGCGGCACGAGGCGGGGAATGTCGCGAAGCCCCGGGATGAACGGCACCAGGAGCAGGAGAATGCTGCAGAGGCCGATGAGCCCGACCGCGACGATGTCCGCGTTCGACAGCGCTGCGATCGCGGGGATCTGGTACCAGAGGGAGAACAGCCACAGCCAGGCTTGGCCCGGGTAGTTCCCGGTCTCGTTCATCACACCCCACTGGTCTCCGGTGAGGTGGAGGCGCTGCGCGAGATCCGGGAACCAAGTCCCGTCACCGAGGAACAGCACGGTGCGTGTCGCGTCGAGTGAGGTCGGCCCCTGCTCGGCGCGGATGACGGCGTCGAGCGCTCCGGTCTTCGCCATTGCCTCGAGCGACGACGTGAGCGCCGGGACCGGACCTGCCCCAGCCGTCCGAGCCCTGAGCGGGTTGCCTCCCGGCGCCTTTGCAAGCGCTGCCGCATAGGTGCGCGTCCAGGCGCTCTGTTGGGAGGCTGTGGCTACGTTCCAGGTGCGCACGGCGGCTCCTACGCCTCCCGCCGTCTGCAGCGGGAGGATGACGAAATCGCGCGCGGTGTCGATCGGGATCCGAACGCCGGAGGCCTGTTGCGGGCTCAGTCCGGCGATCGTCTGTACCGATCCGCTGCCGGTTGTGTAGGGCGGCCCATACTGGGCGGTGTCCGAGGTTCCGCCGAGCTCGGCGGTCGCGGTTGCGACGAAGTCGGCCGGAGCGGCGGTGGCCCAGTCGCGGAGCGTGACGGCACGGTCGTCGGGCGAGCCGAGCAGCGCGGCGAGTCCGAGCACGAGGACACCGACCACGCTCACCCCGATCACGAGTTCCTTGAGGAGGTCGTATTCACGCACCGGACCGTGCCACGGTTCGCGGTCAATCGCGCGACCTCGGCGCATCCGGGGGCGTCGCTCGGCGCTCATCGTGCCTCCTCCGTCACTTGGATCGGCGCATCCGGAGTGTCGATCGGCGGGACCACGCCGTGCGCGCGGACGAGGAGGACGTGGAGCGCGACGATCGCGCCGACACCGAGCGGAAGCAGCACGATATGCCACATGAGCATCTGCCCGAGGTTCGCCACGTTGAACCACGCTCCGATCCCGACGGCGTTCAACGCGTCTTTCGCTTCGAAGGCGATCCACTGCGAGTCGAAGTTGGTCTGGAGGAGGTAGCCCGTGAATGCGGCTGCGATCGAGACGAAGAAGGCGATCGCGCCGGTGACCCAGGTCAGAGCCCGGGGACCGCGCCATGCCGCCATCCAGAACTTCGCCCAAAGGTGCACGACCATGGTGAAGAAGAACAGCTCGACGCTCCAGAGGTGGACGCTGTTCACGAAATGGCCGACCGCGCTGACGTGATACCAGGCGGGTCCGGCAAGGCTCAGGACGATCCCGGACAGGATCACGAACACAAGCGAGGCGATCGCCCCCATGCCGAAGACGTACACCCAGGATCGGACATAGGCCGGTTGCGTCGATGGCAGGAGCTTCTCGGGTGGCAGCTTGCGCAGGACCCACTGCCGAGCGCGGCCCGACCAGGACCGGTCGTCGATATCGGTGCTCATCGTCGGCTCCGACGGTGATCACCAGGGAAGGGAAGCACGATCGCCAGCGCGAACGCGATGAGCATCGCGATGATGACGATCAGGTTGCCGAGCTGGATGGTGAACGGTGCACTGCCGACGAAGACGCCGGGCGTCATGGTGTGGGCGACCAGGGCCGATGCGAGCATGGGGACCTCCTGGCACCGAACGCTAGAGCGGCGGCACTCGGGCTCCGGAGGGCCAAAAGTCCCGGCATCGCGGAGCGGCCGCGCAGCTCGAGTCCAGGTCGACCGAAGCGGCGCTCCCCCGGCGGAGCGCGCCTGCCTCAGACCGCGATGCAGACCACGGCAAGGACGACGAGCAGTCCGAGCACCGCCAACCGCTTGCGGTGCCAGGTGATGCTGATTCCGCTCGGTTCCGCGATGAGCGCGTTCACCGCGCCATATGCGCGCCAGGCCTGCTGGATCGCCGTCCGAATGGTGCTTGCGGTCGATCGTCCGCTCGGATCGATGCCCAGGATCGCGTCCATCTGCTGGCGGTTGTCGGCGCCGGCGATCTGCCAGGCAGCGATGTTTCCCATGCTCAGCTGCTGCTCTGCCCCGAGCACGGCCGTCGGCGGAGCGCCGTTGCCACCCGGCGCGGCCCACGCGGAGAAGCGCCCAGCGGCAGTGACGACGCTCAGCGAGATGCCCGCTTCGACGTCGACGACGGCGTTCCACGGGATGCGGACCGACCGTCCGACGTTATCGAGCGTCACCGCATCGTCGTCGATGCGCACGGCTGGCGCGCCGAAGAGCATCCACACGCCCCACGCCGCGACGAGGAACAGCGGCCCGTAGTGGAGCATCGCCGTCCAGTAGCCCTGCACCGCCATGGAGACGAGACCGATCGCGACCATGATCCAGATCGCCACGCACAGTCCAAGACTGCTCTTCGTTCGGAGCACGAGCGGCTGCATGGTCGGCATCCTGCCACCATCCCGCGCTTCGGGCGAATGGCGCTACTCGGTCGCGTCGCCCCGCCGTTGGTCGGCGTCCCGATCGCGCTCCCCTGCCGCCGGCTCGCCATCCTTCCGGTGCTGCATCACGATGCTTCGGGACGCGCCACGGAGCACGTCGCCCACCGGTCGCTGCTGCTCGATGGACACGGCCCCGGCGAGCCCGGCCGTGAGCGACGCACCGGAGGCGGCCAGCGTCTCGACGACCTCTTCCTGCCGTTCGGTCAGCGGCTCGTCGACGAGTTCATCGACGACCTCACGCAGGTTGTCCTCGCTGGCGACCACGGCCTCCATGTCTCCGGAGTGGAGCGCGGATGCCTCGCCGACGAGTGCGAGCCCCAGGTCGACGGCGTCCTGTTCGATGTCCGGCTCATGACGTTCTTGGTTGCTCACCGATCCGACCGTACACATCGGCTCCCGGCCGCGGTCAGGGGATGACCGACCGCTCCTGCCGGGGAGGAGACGCGCCTCCAGACGCGCTGGCGGCGGTCCATCCACGAGACGACGACCGCGTGGGGCGTCGTGAGCGCCGCGATAAGTACCAGATACACGCCAAGGTCTGCACGGCGGAGCAATGTCCCGAGCGCGATGAGCATCGCGACGGCGATTGCGGTGACTGGCCAGGCGTCGCGGAAGAACCGGAGCAGGGGACGACCGAGACGACCGGCGGCGATGTCGGCACGTCCCCGCACGGTGAGCAGCTCGAGGCGCAGGATGTGGCGCACCGAATGCCAGAGCGTGAAGTAGAGCCCGACCGCGAGCACAGGCGGAACCGCGGCGAAGAAGGCGACGAGGACAGCGGTCTCGGTCAGTCGCCGCCAGAGCGGCAGCCCCGCACGTGCATTGATGACCGCATCGATGGCGATGAGCACCACGACGAGCGCAACCGCGAGCGCCCGGACAAGCACGTCTGACAGCAGCGACGCATGGGGAGTCACGCCCGGTGCGACCGCCCGCACGGTCTGATCGAGCACGGCGCGATAGTCTGCGGGTCGCGCCGCGAGCGGGATGAGCATGGGGATCGAGCCACGCGCTGCGACCGTCAGGATCGCTGCGGCGCGACCGCCCCGCCCGTCGCCGAGCATCCGATCGATCCACAGGTCTCCCTGTCCCCAGTGGAACCACGTCAGCGCGATGAACGTCGCGAATGCCACGATCGGCGCCGTGGCCCAAAGCCCGGCGGTCACCGCGCCGAGGACGAGATAGAGGCCGCAAACCGCAGCGATACCGCGAACTCGATCCACACCCGCAACGCGAGCGGGCACGAGGTGGTCGAGCGCACCGTGCGGCAGACCGAAGACGAGAATGCTCACGGCGAACGGAACGACCTGCAGGGCGGCCGGCACCCGCCATCCGGCGAGCTCCAGCCCACCGACAATCACGGTCAAGATCGCAAACGTCACGGTGACCGGGCTCAGGATCCGGTTGGCGATGATCCCGGCGGTCGCGTCGCCTCCACCCGTTCTGGAGGCGCGCAGCACGTCCGGCACGGACGTCACGATGCCTCCCTGGTCGGTCCCGCCCGATGGATCCGGCGACGCGGCCCGAGCGGTCGCACCATGGCCCGTGCCCGCTCCCCGAGCAGACGAGCGGCCGCCCGCAGGAATGGCCGCTTCGGGAGGGCGAAGATGATGCGCAGCTCGTCGATGACTGAGGAGCGCTCTGAGAGGAACCGGACCACGGCCGGACCAGGGACCCCGCCGAACATGCGCGCGAAGGCATCCGGGGCTGCTGCCGGTTCGTCCCGAAGAAAGCGGAGGAAGACCGCGTCAAGCGTGCGCGTACGAGCGCTGTCCCGCATGAGCGGAACGGTCCGACCCCGACGGACCGCGGTGGCGACGCTGTGGGCATTTCGCCAGATCCGGGCAACGGCATAGCCGGTGCTCGGACGCGTGGAACCGCCGCGCACGCCGATCGAGAAGGCAAGCGCTTCATGCATTGCAGGAGCGTCGGTCATTGGAATGCAGCCGGCTTCTTCTCCGGTCACTTCCCACTCATCCGGACCGAGCGCCCAGCGCTTCTGAAGATAATGCGCAATGTCTTCGCGGAATGCGTGCGGGCGACGGCGTTCGAGTGCGAATATCGTGCTCTCGACCAGCGCGTGCGTTGCCGATATCGGGAGGACGTACATGAATTCGACCTGATCTTCGGACGATGATTCGCGGAAATCCATGAGGGTCACGGTCGACGGATCGAAGACGGGTCTCGTCGTCGATATCCATTGTCCAACAAAACGCTGATAGAGCACGACGCGACCGTTTTCCGGAGGCTGTCGGAAATCCGCTCCCCGTGCGTCAAGCACACAGGGAGCCTCGATGACCGCTCCGCCCGCTTCGACCGCCGTGCGCGCACCGGCGTCCCACACGGATCGCACGGAAGTGTCTGAGAGCACCCGGACCGCTCCGGTGCCCTCAGCGCGCCGTCGCATGGCCTGTCGATATGCCGACGCCGAAACCATCCGGTACGGATGGGCGGCATCCTGCGCGCTGACCGCGCGATCCGCCGTGCGGATCTCCCACCGGGTCCACGAGGTGCGCACCGCCTCTGGCGCAGGATTCGAGCCGTCGTCCCAGAAGCACCAGGTGCGCTCGTCGCGGTCAGCGCGAAGGGCATCGATGACAACGGTAGAGCGGTCGGGTGCCTGCTCCGCGATTGCCACAGCGCAGGCGAGACCGGCGCACCCGCCCCCGATGATGACCACGTCGGCGACTGGTCGCATCCCGCGCCGGCCGGCGTCCGGATCGACTCCGAACACCGGCGGCACCGGTCGGGACGTGGGGCGAATGCGCCGAGTGAGACCGTCAGCGACCGTCGACATGCGCGTCGGCGGTGGAACGTGCACGAGTCAGGAAGTGCGCGTCCGTGGCGGTCGTCGGCACGATCGCGCCAGACAGCTTCTCCGAGGAGATCCAGATGGATTCGGGGTGCGTGTCCTCGCCCGCGGTCACGTCCAGCGCGGATCGCACGGTGGCGACCTTGTGGATCAGCACACCGAAACCGACCTTCGCGACGATGTCGGCGACGGACAGGATGACCTGCATCCAGGTCGTCACCGCACCGCCGTGGCCCCATCCCTGCAGACCGAAGATGATCGGGTAGGCGAACCAGGTCACGAGCAACAGGATGCCGGCATTCCGGAGGCTCGCGGCCGCAGCGGTGCCTGCGAGGTCACGGCCAACCTTGACCATCACGTAGATGATGAGCACGTAGAGCAGCACCATGAAGATGCCCGAGATCCCACCCCAGACGCCCAGCGCAACAAGGCTCTGTCCGGAGTCGACGACGACGCCTCCAATGAACCCGGTCGAGATCATCAGGAAGGCCGCGGCGATTCCGACCGCACGGAGCCGACGGGCGGCACCCCCGACGATCGTCGCCACCGCGAGGAACTCGACGATGAGCAGCGGGACTGTCACCGTCCAGTCGAAGTAGCGCGGCGCCCACGAGAGCTCCGCGTTCGCATCGGGTACCCACATGCCGCCGCGCTGGTGATAGCCGATCGCGAATTCGACGACGAGCAGGAGGTACGAGAGAAAGGCGATCCCGGTGATCGTCATTCCCGCATACACGGATCCCCGGTAGCGGGTGGTCACCTCATTCCGCGAGACCCAGGACTTCGCAAAGAATGCGAAGAGCGCGAGCCCCGCGACCGAGAGGGAATAGACGATTATCGAATGCTCTGCCGGCGTGAGCGTCGCCAGCCAGGGCGCAACCGTTCCTGTCATTGTTTGCGATACCTTTCGAACGAGAGAGACGGCGCATTCGCCGCGCAGACGACGATTGCACCACAGCAACTTTCGTTCCCAGGCAATGGACGATCAGAGGGCAATTCCGGGGTACATCGGCCAATTCGCGAACAGTTGCGTGGCCGAAATGCGAAGCGCTACACAGTGGACCAGCCGCCGTCGCTCGGAAGCACGGCACCGTTCACGTTCGCGGCATCGTCGCTGAGGAGCCAGGTGATCGCCGCGGCGAGCTGTTCGGCAGAGGCGACAGGCGGAATCACCTGTTGGAGGATCGGACCGATTCGTGCAGCGGCGAACGTACTGCGCATGGGCGCCTCGATGTTCGTTGCCACCGGTCCGGGAGCCACCGCGTTCGCCCTGATTCCCGCGGGGCCGTAGAAGAACGCGACGCTTCGGGTGTACCCGACCAGCGCATGCTTCGACGTGGTGTACGCAGCGCCTGAAGCGGACGCGCGGAATGACGCTTCTGAAGCGACGTTCACGATGCTGCCCGCGCCTTGCTCGATCATGCGCGGGAGGACCGCGCGGGTCAGCCGCATCGGACCGGTGAGATTGACGGACAGCACGCGATCCCAGAGGGCGTCATCGACCTCCGCGGGAGGCATGAACGCGTCCATGATCCCGGCAACATTCGCCAGGAGGTCGATCGACCCGGTGGCGTGCAGCAAGAGCTCCTCAACCGTCTTGGTCTCGCTCACGTCGCCCGCGATGGTCGACAGTCTCCCGCTCTCAACCTCGGCCGACAGCGCGTCGAGCCGGTGCTGGTCGACGTCGTTCCCGATCACGGTCGCCCCCTCGGCGAGCAGACGGAGCACCGTCGCGCGCCCGATACCGGAGCCAGCGCCGGTGACGATCGCGGTCTTCCCGGCGAATCGGCCTTCGATATATGCAGTCATACGAGCCTCCTGGTCGTCGTTGCAGACGCTCGCGTGCTCGTCTCCCGTGCTCCAGGGCCCTTGGTCCCGGCGGCGGTGCCGCCAACCGGGACCAAGGGCCCTCCTCGCGAGCGTCGGGCCGACCTAGCGTCGCAGCGACGATTGCGGCGGGATCATCGCCGCCCGAACAAGGAGGCTCTGATGACCGGATATACCGTGGCGATCGACGACACACCGGCGGCGTGGAAAACGGTCGAATGGGTCGACGGTGCGCTGCGGCCCGGCGATCGCGTCCGCCTGCTGACGGTCAGCGAGTTCTACGGCGAGACATACACCCGCTCCGAAGGTCGACTGGACGCCGCAGAGCGCCGGCTCGCCGAGAGCCACCCGGACGTTGTCATCGCCCACGACATCGTCGGTGGCCCGACAGCCGACCGCCTCGTCCTCGACGGCAGCCGCGATGATGTCCTGGTGATCGGCAGCCAACAGGTCCATCGATTCACCGCAACCCTCGCCGGGCGTGTGGCCGAGCGGGTCGTCGCGCACTCGACGCGTCCGGTGCTCGTCGTGCCGGAGAACTGGGAGCGGACCGAGGGACCGGTGCTCGTCGGGGTAGACAGTGTGACCGCTGCGGCGGCGCTCGGCTTCGCGGCGGACCTCGCCGGCCGGTCGGGACGGGACCTCGTCCTCGTCCGGGCGTGGCGACCGATCTACGACTCACTCCCCTATTCCGGCGTCTACCTGGACGAAGACCGCGACCTGTGGGAGCACGAGGGTCGGCTCGAGCTCGATGCGGCGATTCGGGCGATCGGCAAAGCCCATCCGGATCTGCATGTGCGGGGAGCGCGACGCGAGGGAAGCATCGCGGACAGCCTCCTCCATGAGGCCGCGGCCGAGCACGCCGCGTTGATCGTCGTCGGTCGTCGTCATCACAGCGCACTCAGCGCCTTCCTCGGCGGTTCGGTCAGCGAGGAGATCATGCATCGAGGGCACACTCCCCTGTGCGTCGTCCCGCCGACCGCGGTCCCGGATGCTGCGACGCGGGTCATCGAGAACGCGGCAACCGCCGCACGTGTCTCCCGTACGGAGTAGCCGATGACGCACTCCAGGGGCCCCGGCGGGTTGGAACCCGAGCGGATCGTGGTCGGTATCGACGAGCACGACGCGAGCCTCCGCGCTGTCGACTGGGTGGAAGCGAGACGGCTCGCAGCGGGCAGTTCCGTGCTCCTCGTCACCGTGAGCGACACGCTGGGAACGGATCCCGTCGTCGAACGCGATCGCCTCGGGGCGGCGGCGTCTCGTCTTCGATCGGCGCACGAGGAGATACCGGTGCGCTTCACCACCCGGTACGGTGCGGCGGATCAGGAACTTCTCGCCGCCGCTGAGGGCGCCGACCTGCTCGTCATCGGCTCACGTCGCCTGCACCGGGTGCGGTCTGCGCTGGAGGGGTGGATGCCCGAGCGCATTCCGACGGTCAGCACGATCCCCGTTGTGGTCGTGCCAGAGGATTGGCAGCCCGCCGACGGCGACATCATCGTCGGTGTCGATCCCGAGACCGGCGACGGCGCGTTCCGATTCGCCGCTGAGGAGGCCCGACGCCAGCACCGACGACTCTGCCTCCTCCGCGCCTGGCGCATGCCCGTGAGCGCGGCGAGCGGAGCGCTGAATCCCGTGGAAGACCCGATGATGCACGCGAAGCGAAACCGCAGGCTTCTGACGGACACCGAGGAGCTCGTGCACCTTCGGTTCCCCGATCTCCCACACCGGACGTTGCTCGAGGAGGGCGATCCCGGCGAGCGCATCCTCGCCCATGCCGGATACGCAACGCTCGTCGTCATCGGCCGGCGGCACCGAACAACGCTCGGCGGCGTCTTCTTCGGCTCAACCGCGCACACACTCATCACCTCCACCAGCACGCCGGTGTGCGTCGTACCAGCGTGAGCACGGCCGAGGACGTTGGTCCCTGCCGCCGGTGCCACGAGCAGCGGACGGTTGGTTGCATGTCATCCACAACGCACATGCAGCACAGGACCGACGCCGCGATCAAAGACGACGTCGAACACGAACTCGAGTGGACGCCCGGCATCGTGGCGACCACGATCGGCGTCGCCGTGAGCGACGGCGTCGTCACTCTGACAGGCCGTGTCGCCGATCACACCGAGCGAGTTCAGGTCGGCCGAGCGGCGCTCCGCGTCGCAGGCGTGCGGGCGATCGCGGACGAACTCACCATCCACACTGGGACCGCCCCGCGCACCGACGGAGAAATCGCCAGCGCCGTGCGCGCTGCACTCGATGCCGATGGTGCGGTGCCCACGGCCGACATCCGGGTTGAAGTGAGCAATCGGGTGGTCATCCTTGAGGGAACCGTTCGCTGGTACTTCCAGCGGCTGGCGGCCATCCGGGATGCCGAACGCGTCGCCGGCGTGAGCTACGTGCTGAGCCGGATCGATCTGACGCCCCGGCCGAGCGCACCGGACACCGAACGGCGCATTCGTGAAGCGTTCGTGCGGAGCGCCGCACTCGACGCTGACCGGATCGACGTGAAGGTCGAAGGAACCGTCGTCACGCTGCAGGGACGCGTGCGGACCTGGGCCGAGCGGCGCGAGGCTGAGAACGCCGCCTGGCGTTCGCCACACGTCACCGACATCCGCAACGAGATCCTGGTCGAACCGTGACAGCTCGTCGTCGCCACGGCGGGCTGATCACAGTCGGATACGAGCCGAGCGCGGTTGGACGGGCGGCACTGCGGAGAGCCGCACAGCTGTCTCGACAGCTGGATACGCGCCTCCGGATCGTGGACATGGGAAGCGATGCGGATCGACTCGGACGGGATGTGCGAGCGGAGTTCTCCGGCCACGTCCCGGATTGGGTCGAGGTCGAGTCCGGAGTGGTCGATCCCGCGGCTGCGCTCGTCGCGTCGAGCGTCGAGGCTCGCGCGATCGTGATGGGGCGCGATCGCGAGGACACCGACGAATGGTTCCGTGCCGGCCCCCGCGCGCTCCGCTGCATCGCGGAGGCAGCCTGTCCGGTTCTGCTCATTCCGTTGGGGCCGATTGCCCCGCCCATCGCACAACGCACCGTGGACTCACGTGGAAAGGAGATTCGGCCATGGAACGCGAGTCGCCAGGAACACGCGCTGAGCGGAACGTGACGGCACCGACAGATCCGTGCCCGACCGTGCCACTCGACGTGCAGGCATTCCTCGACGCGCGGGCATCCGCTGCCGCGCGACCGGAACCGGGACGCGATGCCCCCGACGTGATCGAGTAAGCACCTCGTCGAGTACGCGCCTCGGACGTGGAGAACGGGACCTCGCCGTGTAGGCGGGGTCCCGTTCTTCGTCGCCGGGCTGTCTCCGGGGCGCGGAGGCCGCGAGCCGGAGACGAACTCCTAGGTCTCCGAGCCCGCAACGCCTTTCACCGGGCTGATCGTGATCTGCTTCGGCGTGGTCCGCTTCGGCATCGGTACCGTCACCGTCAACATGCCCGCGTCGAATGAGGCGCTGATCGCGTCGGGGTCGGCTCCCTGGGGCAGCATGACCGAGCGCGTGAACGTCGTGCTCGACTCGCGCACGATGTACTTCCGCTTGGCGTCCTCGGCCTGTTCGTGGCGGGAGGCCCGGATGGTGAGGGTGCCGTCATCGACGCTGACCGATACGTCCTCCTCGTTGAAGTTCGGCAGATGCGCCTCGACGACCATCGTGCCGTCATCGGTGGTGTAGATGTCGGTGGTGGGGGTCGCGATCCCGATGCTCGAGAGCAGCGGCGACCCCTCGAGGAACTCGTTCCGTATTGCGTCGAGTGAGGCAAACGGATCGAAGATGCTGAGTGCACGTGCCATGGCTGGCTCCTTCCCTTTTCGTGCAGCGACCGTACGGACGCGAGCGCTCGGAGGGCGAGGGCAGAAGGTCCTTCATGCCGCAGCCGCCCCGAGCGCAGAGTGGCTCCGACGAAACGGAGGCACGATGAGCGCCGTACTGACCGCACCGGTCGTCGAGTGGGCCGCGTGGCACCCGGAGTGGCGGACGGAGGTGATCGGGTGCGACGCACAGCTTGCGCTGCAGCGGTCCGTCGCGATGGGCAGCGGCGGTCCTCGTCGAAACGACGCCGATGAGCGGGCAACGGTCGAGATCGATCTCGACGAGGACTACCCGCTCGCCGCGGCGATCACATTCGTCGCGGCAGCGCTGATTGCTGGCGCTGCCGTGGATCTCGGCCTGCCGCAAGGAACGGATCGGATGATCCTCCGCTACGCGAACGAACTTTCCGCGTGCCTTCCTCAGGGAACGCTGACGGTTCGATGCGCTGATCGCCTGGTGGTCGGTGGTGCCGGTCGGTGCCTGTGGCTGTCGCACGGGACGGCGTCGTTGCTTGCGCCGGAGTCAACCGAGGGTGGCATGGCTCCTGCGCGAGCGGTCAGTGCAGTCGGAGCGACGCGACCATGGGGCAGACGAACGGGTCGCGGGCGGCGAGCCCGACACGGTTGAGGTACTGCACCACGATGCCGTAGGAGCGCAGCAATGATGTCTCCGTGTACGGGACACCGTGCTGTTCGCAGTGCGCCTTCACGAGCGCTTTCGCGTGTCGCAGGTTCGGGCGTGCCATGGACGGGAACAGGTGGTGTTCGGCCTGATGGTTGAGGCCGCCGAGCAGGTGGTCTGCCCAGAACCCACCGGTGATCCCGCGTGATGTGCGGACCTGGCGCGAGAAGAAGTCGATCCGCGCACCCTCGGCGATGACGGGCATGCCCTTGTGGTTCGGTGCGAACGCGCCGCCCATCATGATGCCGAACACGGCGAGCTGCACACCGACGAATGCGACGGCGATGCCGAACGGCATGAACGCGAACACCGCCCAGAAGTACAGGCCGAACCGCGCAAGGAGCAGCACGCCTTCAAACGCCCGCCCGCGGGCGGTTCCCTTGACATGCTCGCCGGTGACGACGGCGCGAACCGAGAGCCAGTGCAGGTTCGCGCCCTCGAGCGTCAGGAGGGGGAAGAACGCCCACCCCTGGACCCGGGTGAGCAGCCGCAGGAAGCCGCGGCGCTTGACCGCGTCCTCTTCGATGAACGACACGGTGTCCTGCTCGATGTCGGGGTCTTTGCCGATCGTGTTCGGGTTGCCGTGGTGGCGATTGTGCTTGTTCATCCACCAGGAATAGGACAGGCCGACGAAGAACACACCGACGATGCGTCCGGCCTCATCGTTCCAGCGGCGGGATGCAAAAATCTGGCGATGCGCAGCCTCGTGCGACAGGAACGCGAACTGGGTGAACACGATGCCGAGCACGCCGGCCGGGATGAGCGCGAACCATGAGTGGCCGAAGATGACCACGGTCGCCCAGGCGAGCACGGCGACGCCGACCAGAACGCCGAACACCGTCCAGTAGAAACCGACCCGCCGCTCCAGGAGGCCCGCGGCCTTCACCTGCGCGAGCAGGTCCTTATAGGTGGAGACCCCAGATCGCGCTTCGGCGGATCGGGGCTCGGTACGCCGGTACATGGTCGACGAGATGGCCATTCGGCTGCTTCCGTCTGGGAACAGCCCTTCGGCCGAACGAGGAGTGCCCGCGAGTGCGGTCCCGAGGAGTTTAAGCGCGGAGACTGCGCGCCGCGTGTGAACGGGGCCACTCACGGTTGGCGAGTCCGGGCCATCGGTGCGCTTTCAGGATGACTGCGTTGTTCCGGAGGTCACGAGATCGAGCGGGGCACGAAGGATGGCTGCCCCTTGTGTTGCGGACACCCTCCCCGTCCGTTCCAACCGGTCGATGACGTGCTCCTGCCGAGCACGCGCCGCATTCGGATGCACGAGCGGATCGTAGGCAGACGGGGCCTGCACGAGACCGGCCAGCATGGCTGCCTGCGGCCAACTGAGCAAGTCAGGCGTTCGGCCGAAATAGCCTCGGCTGGCGGCGCAGAGCCCCCAGTACCCGTGCCCGAAGTACACGGTGGACGCGTACATCGAGAGGATCTGCTGCTTGCTGAAATGCAGGTCCAGTTTGACGGCGAGCACAGCCTCCTGCGCTTTCAACGCGACCGTGTCCGAGCGGCCGCCGAAATAGAGCTGCTTCACCAGCTGCTGTTCGAGGGTTGCCGCGCCGCCGTCGCCCCCATGCAGGACCGCGTTGGCGGCAGCGCGCACGACGCTGATCGGGTCGATGCCGGGCGTCCAGAAATAGCGGGAGTCTTCTGTCGCCACGAGGGCATCCTGGAACTTCAACGGCACCGTGTCGCACGGCGGCGCGCCGTGCGCTCGCGCGTCGCCCGCGACCAGTGACGGGGCGTTCGTCACAGCGGGCGTGATGGCGAGCGCGACGAGCGCGAGCACGAGGACCCCGGCGACCACGCCAGCGAGTGCCACGGCAACGGGCGTCAAGGCGCGCCGGCCTCGCCGCCGCGGAGGTTGGCGCGCCACCACGGCCATAGCGCGCCGCCCCCGCCGCCGTTCCCGCATTGCGCGAGTCTAGGTGGTGGTGATCGGGACGCGCGCTCGGTACGTGCCCCGCGCCTCCCGGGCGGGGTAGAGCGGGAGCGCCGTCGATCGGCGTGCCGCTGCCGCGCGGGGTGGCACCGTCGACCGGGCTGGCCGGATGCCGCGGTCAATGAGTTGCCTGGGCTGCCCGGATGCCGCGGTCAACGAGGTGCGATCGCCTTGCACATCCGATAGTTCGTGAGTTCGACGCCCCCGCGCACAGGATGCTGCTCGCGAACAACACCGAAACCGACGTGCTCGAAGAACGGCCGTGCCGTGATGCTCACGTCGGCGGAGAGCGACGTCGCTTCCCCTGCGCATGCCCTGCGCTCGAGGAATGCAAGCAATGTCGATGCGATCCCGCGTCGCGTGAACCCGGGCGCGACGAACAGCATGTCGATGTAGCCGTCAGCGCTCACGTCGGAGAACCCGACGACGCGACCGTCCACCTCCGCAACGACGCTGCCCCGTGCCTGCATGGACGCGTCCCACTCGCGGAGGTCGCGCTGTCCGGGCCGCGCCCAAACGGCGAGCTGCTCGCGGGAGTAGTCGGCGGCGGCGGTCTGGAGGATCGCCTCCGTGAACACCGCGAGTGTCGCCTCCGCATCCGTGCTTGCGTACGGGCGGAGGATCACGGGCTGCGCTGGATACGCCACACAGTCCATCCAACCCCTTCGGTTTCCACGCTCGTGATCCCGCGATGCTCATCGTTCTCGGTGTGCGTCGCTCCTGGGAGGCCGACTTGCCAGCGCGCTCAGGTCGCCTTGCCGAGATCTTGGGGAGGCTTTGGTCAAGTAGCGCCAATGCGTCCTTCTTCTCACGCGCCCATGAGTCGATCGCTCCGCCCGGTGGAGACGGCGACAGCGGCCATCTTCACCGCGCTCGCTGTGGTTGTCGTCAGTATCGGTGCACTGCTCCCGCATCTCGGATTGTTGGAGCTGGTCGCGGTCGTGCCGTTCGGTGTGGTCGGCGCGCAACACCGGTTCCGCGCGGTGGTCGCCGCGGCGGTGGTCGGCGCTTTTCTCGCGTTTGTCGTTGCGGGCGGGACGGCCACGTTGGTCATCGTCGGCTGCGCGGTGCTTGGCGGAACATGCGGGGCGGTTCGGCGCCGTGGTCGCGGGCTTCCCACGATGGCGGCCATCTCGATCGCCTTGGCTCCCGCCGTTGCGGGTCTGGCAATCGGCGTGCTGTCGTTCTTCTCCGCTGCGCGTACGCTCTTCTTCACCTCGGTGCTGACGACGGTGCGAGGGTTGGTGCGCGCGGCCGAAGCAATTGGCTTCCCGGCGAGCGACGTTCGCTGGATTGACACGCAAGTCGCAACGGCGCTGCGCGCCTGGCCCCAGGTCGTGGTGATCGTGGTGCTTGTGGGAGTACCGCTCGGGATGCTCGCGACGGGGTCAGTGGTTGCCGCAGTTACCAATCGGCTCAGATGGATGTCCACCGACGACGCACTCGACCGGGGCGTCCAGAGCGAGAGCGACCTCGCAACCCCCTTCGCACCGGTTCCGGTTGAGCTGTGCGATGTGCGGTTCCGGCACAGCGGCTCTTCGCGCGCCGTGCTCAACGGGCTGCACCTTCGGGTGGAACCCGGCGAGTTGTTGATGATCGTCGGGAAGAACGGCACCGGAAAGTCGACACTCGCCGCGATACTCGCGGGTTCGCAGCCGTCCACGGGGACGGTCCGCCGAGCGGGCAGGGTTGGTCTCGGACGGACCGGCGGCACAGTCCTCCTGCCGCAGCGCGCCGAGACAACGGTGCTCGGGAGCTCGGTTCGCGAGGACGTGGTGTGGGGGCTCGACCCAGCCGATGTTGACGTTCCCGGCCTGCTTTCGCAGGTCGGCCTCACAGGCCTCGCAGACGCACCGACCGACACGCTCTCGGGCGGCCAGCTGCAACGGCTTGCCCTCGCCACAGCGATCGCCCGTCGGCCCGCGCTCTTGATCTCCGATGAGTCCACCGCAATGCTCGACCGAGATGGCCGGCAGGAGATGCTCGCCGTTCTGCACAGTCTGACCAGCGCCTTCGGCACAACTGTCGTGCACATCACCCACGATCTCGACGAGACCGTGTTCGCGCACCGGGTCGTGCGCCTCCACGCCGAGCGGGCGCACGACGTCGTCGGACCGAAGCGTCATGCGCATGCAGTCCCCGCCCGAGCCCCACGGGAGGCGATCGGGGCCATCCCGAGTGCGGCGTCGCGCAACCAGGCGCCCGGCGGCCAGCCGGTTCTTCGCGTGCAGGACGTCGCGGTGTCCTACGCGCGGCATACTCCGTGGGAAACGCCGGCTCTGGCGCCGGTGACATTCGACGTGAACCAAGGCGAGGGCGTCGCGATCACCGGGCCCAACGGGAGCGGTAAATCGACACTCGCCTGGGTGCTCGCCGGTCTCACCAAGCCAACATCGGGCAACGTCGACGCGGTCGCTCCCGTCGTCGTCTCGTTCCAGCACGCGCGCCTCCAGTTGCAACGCCCCACTGTGCAGGAGGACATCATCGCTGCGGCAGGGGCGTCCGCTCCCCGGGAGGATTGCGTCGATGCCTTCGTCGCCGCCGCGCTTCGCAGAGTCGGACTGCCGGAAACGCTCGCCCCGAGCAGCGTCGAGGCGCTCAGCGGAGGCCAGGCTCGCCGCGTCGTCATCGCTGGGCTCCTCGCCTCGACACCTCGGGTGCTCGTCCTGGATGAGCCGTTCGCCGGCCTTGACACGGAGGCGCGTGTGACGCTGGCCGAAGTGCTGACGACCCTCCGGAAACGCGATGGTCTGACGCTGGTCGTGATCACCCACGATCTCGAGGGTTTGGTGGACGCCTGCCCACGACGGATTGATCTCGAAAGGCCGGAGTCTCCCGTCCGCCCGGATCGGATCACGCCCCGAGCTCGTCGGCCACTCGTGTTCCAACCGCTTCCCGGAGCATCGCCGCTGCAGCGGGTGCCCGCGGCGCTCAAGCTCACAGCGCTCGTGCTCTTGACGGTCCTATCGCTCCTCCTCGCAAATTGGACGACCGCCATTGTCGTTGGCACGATCGTCGCCGCCGCCGCAGTCGCGGCTCGGATCCCAGCCGGCGCAATTCCTACTCCGTCGTGGTCGGTGATCTCAGTCATCGGAGTCACCGGCGGATTCGCGGTCATCGGCGGCGGATTCGCACAGTTCTCGCTGTCCGTCGTGCTGGCCGGGCTCTTTCTCGCCCTCACGCTGCTCGTCGTGTGGACGACACCGGCGGAGCGACTTCCACGAGCGTTCAGGCAGCTCTGCGCACCGCTCCGGCTCGTGGGCTTCCCCGTGGACGAGTGGTCCCTAACGCTTGCACTCGCTGTGCGTTCGCTGCCTGCGTTCCGCCAAGAAGTGCGAACCCTGGTCGCCGCGCGTCGCCTGCGGCGGAGCGAACTCCGACTCGGTCTCCGACTTGTCGGACGACTCGCGCGCGCGGTTGACCTCGTCGTCGCACTGCACGCGGTCGCCGCTCGGAGAGCCGTCGACCTTGGCCGTGCGCTGACGCTCCGACCGCCGACCGCGGACGCCGTCGCGAAGTGACGTGCCCTCAGTCCGCACTGCGAATGTCGGAGTGCGTGGCGGCGGCGAGCTTCGGCGCGACCAGCACCGCCGCTGTAGCGCGTGCGATCGCGACGAGCAGCAGCACCACGCCCGGTGACGTCACGAGCGACGCATTCCAGGAAGCAGCTGCGGGCTGCAGCGCAAGGCGTGCCGCGATGAATGCAAGCCACAATGCTCCGCCCCGCCACCCCGATCGTGTCCGAATCACTCGGCCGCGCCGGTCGGGCTGCGTAGCCCGAGACACCGTCGTCAGTGCGCCGAGCCCGAGACCGACGACGATCGCGATCAGCACTGCGACCGCGGTGAGGGCGAGGTCCGCCGGAACCACCCGCTGCACCGTCAGCGGCAGATAGATCACACCAACGATCGCGAGGATCAACGGCACTCCCCAGAGTCGCCGCCGGTCCATGTACTGCCCGCGGACCTCACGGACGATGAGCAGGACGAGCAGCGCCGCGATGATCGCGAACTCGGCAGACAAAATCAGGACAACAAGCATTGACACTCCGGGGAGGCTCGCAACAGGGAATCGAATTCGCAGCAGCCCGGTGCGAACTGCGCGTGCATTCCAGCGTTTCCGGCCTTCGGCTCATGGACCACCACCCCGGGTTGGGGATGCGGGTGGTGATCGGGACGGTGGCGGCAGCCGCTCGATAGCCTGCGGATGTGGATCTGCACGGGGCCATCGCTCGCGACAGTGAGGGCGGCGCAGTGGGACTGGTCCATTGGCTGACTCATCCAGCGACGCGGACTGACGGCGACTATTGCTACCTCGAGGACCTTTTCGTTCTGCCGAGTGCGCGTCGTTCCGGAGTGGGCGAAGCCCTGATCGACCACGTCCGGCGATGGGCTGTCGATCACGGCTGCGCAAAGGTGTATTGGCTCACCGCCGATTCGAACTCGACGGCACGCTCACTCTATGAACGAGTCGCGGCGCGGACCGGCTTCGTGCAGTACCAGATCCGTCTGTAGCGCCATGTCTGGGAGCGCTCGTCGTGAGCGCTTGTCGTCCTGTTGCGAACGCGTCATTCGGTCGACAACTCACTTCGGCATTCTGCTGTTGTCGGTCCGTGCAGGAAAGAACAGGCTTTCGATCGGGCTCTCAAGAAGTCCCGCGAGCCGAAATGCAAGCGGCAGCGACGGATCGTATTTGCCGGTTTCGATCGCAACAACCGTCTGTCGGGACACCGAAAGTCGTTCAGCGAGAGCGGCCTGTGTCCAACCCCGAGCCTCTCGCTCTGCGCGAATCCGGTTCTCCATCAGGAGATCGGCGCCTTCACCAGGACGTTCGTGAACTCCCACCCGAATATCCCGACGAGCGCGACCGGCCATCCGGACGACGGCACGGTGAGCCCGGCCTCATGCAATGCGCCAAGCGTGAGCGCAGTGAGCATCGATAGGGCGAATCCTGTCACCAAGCCGGGCAGCAGGAGCTGCCGTTGATACTCATCAAGCTGACGCGCGCGGAGCACGATGAGGCCGATCAGCCACGCCACACAGACGACAGGGAGGAGAAGCAAGGCGACGCGCCAGGCGCCGGCCCCTCGGGCCCACTGCTGCGCGGCGAGCACCGCGACGAGGTACGAAGCCGTCGCGCTCCACATCCACACTCGGAAGACACGCTGACGTCGGCGCTCCAGCGGGGTTTCCTGCTCTGAGTCAAGGTTCCTTGTCATGACTGGAAAGTACGCCAGGTGCCGACGGGTGTCAAGCGACGTTGACATCGGTTCCCGAAGCGACCAGGCCCAGGAGCTGCGAACGACACTGAGCACACTTCACTCGACCAGCGCGCGCTCGCGGCGTTGGATGAGCTGCGCCGATACGGTCAATCCATGGACGCTCTCGCCTGGAATTCCGGCTCGTGGACGAATCCGCCCGAGCGGATCGAGATCGCCGACGACGAGATGCTCGTCACGGCAGTGGAAGGCAGCGACGCCTGGCGGCTGACGTCGTATGGCTTTATTCACGACAGCGAACACGCGCTCCTTGCGCCGCTCGCGCAAGACACTGCGATGGAAGTCGCGTTCCGTTTGGACTTCTCGCACCAGTTCGATCAGGCGGGCATCTTTGTCGCGATCGACGAGGAGACGTGGATCAAAGCAGGAGTGGAGCGCAGCGACGGAGTGGATTGCATCGGCGCTGTCGTGACCAGGGGCTCCTCGGATTGGTCCCTTTCACCGGTTCCGGAATGGCACGGGCGAGTAGTCACCGTTCGAGCGAGCCGCTCCGGGAACGCACTGACCGTTCGAGCACGAGTCGATGACGAACCGTGGCGTTTGGTACGCGTCGCCCCGCTTGACCCCGACAAGCTGGTGACAGCCGGACCCATGTGCTGCGCGCCGACCCGGGCGGGCCTCCGCGTCCAGTTCGTGGGCTGGCGGATCGGTCGGGCGGACACGAGCCTGCACCCCGACGAGTGAAGCGGACGCTCTGAAACCAGAGCCGATGAGCGGCGCAGAGAGAGCCCGAGCCGTCTGAACACGTCGTCGAACCCCGTCGACTCCTCGGCATAGTGGTTTACCGTCACCGCCTGCATCCCGGCGGCTTCAGCACCAGCGATGTCTTGTTCGGGGTCATCCCCGACGAAGAGGCACTCCCCCGGCTCAACGCCGAGACGCCGTGCCAGTTCTCGGAAGGCCCGCTCATCGGGCTTCCAGGCTCCAATCGATTCGGCCGTGCACACGACATCGACCAAGCGCTGCAGCCCGGTCCGCCGCAGCTTGTCGAGCTGCTGTGCCTCACTTCCGTTCGTGAGGACACCTATACGAAGACCGTCCGCTGGGAGCGCGCGCAACAGGCCAACGGCACCTGGGAACAGCCTCCACGCACCGCGATAGGCGGTGAGGTAGCGATCGAACAAGTCATCGAGCGCGCCGTCATCGTGCGGGATCTCAAGAGCAAGGGCCGGAAGCATCGCCCGAAGCCGATAGCGGCGCTGCTCCTGGAAGCTCAACTCGCCCGCGCACCACTGCTGGAATCCGGCCTCCTCGGCGGCAAACCAAGCAGACCGGATCCGCCCCGACGGCTGGACACCGAGGCCACGAAGAAAGTCGTCGAGACCGTCGACTGCCGATCCATGATGATCGAACAGCGTCCCGTCAAGATCGAACCCGACCGCCCGAGTTTCCGGCACTCTCCAACCGCTGCTTCTGCTCAGCAGAACGACTGATCGTCTCGCGTGCGCCCTTAGCGGCGTTCTGTTCGGTACTCGACTCCCGGCGGGAGCAGCGTCGTTCCTTCGATGCTGAGGTTCCGAAACCGCGTGCCTTTGCGGGTGAAGAACGGTTCTCCCAGCGCGAGTTCCCCCCAGAAAGGAATGACGACCAAGCGCTGCGGTGGCGCCGGACGAGACAGACCGAGTTCACGACGCAGGTAATCCAGAAGATTCCATCCATACACGACGACATCGGTCTGCATCACCGAGAGGACCGGAACTCCGCTTGGCGCGTTTCCAGCGGGCAAGAATCGGTGGCCGAATACAGGGATGAGCTGGGGCACGGCCGCAAGGTTGCGGTCCACCGCGCGGGATCGCGACGTCTTCATCAACGGGTATCGGCCCCATGATCGTGGCCAGAACCCGTTGTACTCGACGTCCCAGCGAACTCCGTCGAACGGCCAATCCAAGCGACGTCGCAAATCCGCGTACGTGCCGTTCCTCCAGTTAGGAAATCCGTCTCCGATCGGCAGGACTCGACTCAACAGGGCGCGGTGATCGGGGCTGAACTGGATTGACAGACGTTCCTCGATAGCGCGAAATTCCATCTGATCGAGGCCTGGCTCAAGAGCAACCCCGCCTTCACGTAATGCGGCGACGGCCGCATCGATGATGCTGTCATCCGTCATTCGCTCGAGCCTCCGACTCAACTCTTCGTATGGGCGCAGCCTAGGGCACCCGCACAGCGTTGATCGACCTTTCGACCGTCATGCGCTGGCCACTTCGAAGCCGACGAACTCGTCGGTTTCGGAGGCGCTCGCCCGCGATCGCTCATATTCGGATATGGTCGTGCGAAGGATCATGGCACGAAGTGTCATCACGATGGGTGGGTGTGGCCATGGAGACGAGACGTCTCGACGGGTACGTTGCAGTGATATCGGGGGGATCCTCCGGAGTCGGACTCGCGGCAGCGAAAGGACTCTCGAGACTTGGAGCCCGGACGATCCTGCTTTCCAGGAGCGACAGTCGGGGTCGCAGCGCGGCGGCAGCGGTGCGCGCAGCCACCCCCGGTGCGGACGTGAGTTCGATGGTGGTGGACCTGACCGCTCCTGCGGATGTCCGCCGGCTCGCGAGCGACCTCAGCGACCTCGATGCGATCGACGTCCTCGTCAACGGGGCCGGCTCGGTTGGCGAGCCCGGATGCATCGCCGCGGACATTCCGCGGAGTTTCGCAACGAACTACCTCTCGCACTATCTCTTGACCAGAGAGTTGCTTCCGCTGCTCAATCGATCGACCGACCCACGTGTCCTCACGGTTGGTGCGGCTCCCGCCCTGATGCGCCGAATCGGCCCAGTCGAACTCGACCGCGTTACCCCGGACGCCAACGCCTTCGGCGTCATTACTCAGGCGCTCGCCTGGAAGATGCTCATGTCGATGGGTCTCAACGAGAATTCGGGAGCTCATATTCTCGCCCGGGTGTTCCATCCGGGCCTCGTGCGATCGAACCTGCTCGCCGGGCGCGGAACTGCGCTCCGGCTCGGCGGCACCTTCGCGAACCTGTTCGCGAGCAGCCTTTGTCCCGTTATCGACACACTCGCGTCAGCTCCCCGAGTGCACATTCCGGGAACGGTCATCATCGACAACCGAGGACGACCGGTGCGCGAACCCGAGTTCGTCATGCCGGACAACGCCGCCCGCGTCTGGAACGCAAGCGGGCAACTTGCCGACTCGTTGGACAAGAGCGCGTGAGCGTAACCGCGCCGTGCTGCGGCGCCGGGATCAGAAGACGGTGTATCCGCCGTCGATGGTGAGCACAGAACCGGTCATGAAGCTGGACGCTTCGCTGGCGAGAAACACCATCGCAGGGCCGAGCTCGTCCGGCTCGCCGGCACGCTGCTGCGGAGTGTCCTCGATCCAGTGACGATGGAATGCTGGATCGTTCACCGGCGCCATGTCCGTGTGCATATAGCCGGGAGCGATGGCGTTGACGCGGACGTGATGAGGCGCCCACTCTGCCGCGAGGCTTCTGGTGAGGTGATGCACGGCGGCCTTGGATGCGTTGTACGCAGGCTGCCACTGCGGTCGATTCACAATCGACCCCGACATCGACCCGACGTTGACGATTGAACCTCCGCCCTGGTCGATCATGTGCCGTCCGAATACTTGGCTGGCAATCCATACACCATCGAGATTCACGCTCATCACGTCGCGCCACGCTTCGTCGGTCACGTCCAGCGCGGGCTCGTGGATACATGCACCAGCGTTGTTCACCAGAACGTCCACGCGGTCAAAGCGCTCGACCGACGCAGCCAAGAGCCGTTCGATGTCCTGGCGGCGGGTGACGTCGGCCAGGACCGTCAGCACGCCGACGTCGAGTCCAGCCAGTTGCTCCTCGACCGAACGGGCGGCTAGCGGGTCTCGGCCGACGATCACGACGTTGGAGCCCGCTTCGGCGAGAGCACGAGCGAACGCGCGCCCCAACCCCCGAGTCGAGCCAGTGATAACGCTGGTTCGACCGCGCATGCTGAATCTGTCCAGAACGGGCATCGTTGCTCTTTTCCCGCAGGCGCCGATCCTATTCAGGATCGGCAACGCCCAGAACGACGATGTGTCCCCGGGACGCCGTCCCGCTCATGCTTGTGTCTGCCCGCGGGGTCAACTCGGTAGCGTTGCCGCATGGAATGTCGTCATCTCGGCCGCACCGGCCTGCAGGTCTCCACGATCAGCCTCGGCACCATGGGCTTCGCCGGTACTGGGTGGGCGAGCCCCATCGGCCACATCGACGTCGATGGAGCGCGACGCCAGATTGACATCGCCCGAGAAGCCGGCGTGAACCTGATCGACACCGCAGACGTGTATTCGAGCGGTGCATCCGAAGAGATCCTGGGCAAAGCCCTCGGCGCGGACCGCGACCAGGTACTCATCGCCACGAAGGTGCGCGGCGGAATGGGCGACGGCCCGAACGATGGCGGCCTTTCGCGACACCACATCGTGAAGGCGGCAGAAGACAGCCTGCGCCGATTGGGCACCGATTACATCGATCTTTATCAGCTCCACGGCTGGGACGGGTCGACCCCGCTGGAGGAAACGCTGGGCGCCCTCGACGACCTCGTCCGCTCAGGGAAGGTGCGGTACATCGGTGCCTCAAACTTCTCAGGCTGGCACCTGATGAAGGCGCTGTGGGCGTCGGACGTCAAGGGCCTGGAGCACTTCGCGAGCCAGCAGATCTACTACTCGCTGCAGAACCGCGACGCCGAGAACGAGCTCGTCCCGATCACCCTTGACCAGGGTCTCGGGATCCTCGTGTGGAGTCCTCTTGCGGGCGGCCTCCTCACCGGCAAGTACCGCAAAGGGCAGGACGCCCCGGAGGGGTCGCGTCGTTTCGAAGGCTGGACCGAGCCTCCCATTTATGACGAAGATCGGCTCTACGACACGATCGAGGTGCTCGTCGAGATCGCCGAACAACACGGCATCACGCCGACACAAGCGGGACTCGCATGGACGCTCGCGAAGCCTGGCGTCACGAGCGCCATCGTCGGCGCTCGCACCGAGGACCAGCTGCGCGACAGCCTCGGATCGGCCGACGTAACCCTGACGGAGGCGGACATCGCTCGCCTCGATGCCGTCAGTGCCACCCCGCTCCAATACCCGTACTGGCACCAGGCGAACACGGCCGACGGTCGGTCGAGCGCGGCCGATCTCAGCCTTATCGGGCGGCATATCCAGCGCTAGCGTCCTTCCGCAAAGTAGGGCCGCTGAGTGCACCGCGAGCACGACCCAGGTCGCGCGGTGCACTCAACGGCCGGGCTTGAGATGGTCGGAGCATTGCTCTGCCTCATCACCCGCATCGCGGAGCGAACTCCTCTATCGGGCCTCCCGCGCCTCCAGGGCATCCCACGCGAAACTGGCCAACCAGTGGGTCGACACGTATTCGGAGCCAACGCTTGCCTGTAGCGCGGCCGGGAGGAGCTGGTCGGCGGCCCCAATGAGAAGCCGACTCACCCTGTCGGCAGACGTATCCGAGAGCACCGCCCCGACGCGCCGAGCCGCTCCTGCTCGTGAGAGGTCGAGGCCAAAAAGGTGCGCCTGATGTCCATCCTGCTGGTCTCGGACGAGCACGGGGTCGAGAAGCTCACTGCCCGCGGTGAGTTGTGAGAAAAACTGCTCCGCCCAGAGCGGGAATTCGTCCGGCCGGGCAACCTCCCGCATGAGGTCGGCTTCTGCGAGCCCGGGCGAGAGGAAGTCCTGACCACTGCGCTCCCACTCGAACGGCCACCCACGATCCGCGCCGAACCACTGCCACGCCATCTGCTCGCACGCGTCAACGAGTTCGGCCCGCTGGAGAATTCGCGCGGCCTGCAGGATCAGCATCAGACCGAACGCGGTGTTGGAATGAACGCCGTGGCGCACCGGATGGGCCGCCCGCGCCAACCAGCTGAGCGTATTCGCCTCAACCGTGTCAACGAGCGGCGCGAGCGAAGCCGCCAGGCGCGACACCGGAAGAGCGTCCGATGTGGCGAGCGCAGCCGCGAGCCGCATCGCCCAGGCCCAACCATAGGGTCGCTCGTAGTACGGATTGGCCGCAAGGTAGCCGACCTCGGCAGCAACGTTGACTGGGGTGAGATGCGCCTCCAGCAAGCCAGTCAACCGGGCGTGCAGTTGCGGCGACACTCCGAATTCTATTGTCCGCGCCGCGAGCCAATGCATGTGGACCGAAGAATGCCAGTCGTACGAGGTTCCGAAAGCGGGATGGATCTGCACCGGAAGCGGCCGATCCTCCGGGCCGACCGTGGTGTGATGCGCAGCGTACGGGTATTCGCGACTCAGGCTCTCCGTCGCGACAGACCCCAGCCGCTCGGCCCAAGCCGCGCGTACCAGCGGAACAGAATCCTGATCGAGTTCGGGCACGGCGGGAGCCTCCTCAGTGATAGCCAACGATTTCATCGGCCTGCGGACGTGCAGCACGGGCAAATCGGTCTCGCAAGGCCGAGACTAGGTAGACCGAGTCGATAAGGGCTCCATCGATGGCGACGTCTGCTCGTCATGCTCGTCACGGAGCATCGCCCAGGAATCGACGCTCGTCCACTCACCTTTGCACCATTCGGCGTCAACGGCACGGCCCTCATGCCGAAAACCGAGCCGCGTGAACAGGTGCGCCGCGGGGCTGTTCCGAGCGTCGGTGCGCGCGATGACGCGATGCGCTCCGTGATCGCGAAAGAGGATGTCGGTAAGGCGCGCCAGAGCCTCCCGGCCGGCACCCACACCTTGCCACGCCGCGGCAAGCGTCACGCCGAGCTCGTATGAGTCGGGCTGGTCTGCGATGACATGGAGGGCAACGTCGCCGACGAGCGCCGTTCTGTCCCGCTCGTGGAGCGCGATCTGAAGCCAGTCCCCGGACTGCGGGAGGAGTTGTCTCGGCTGGGCCGCGATGAGCGCGTCGGTGTCAGCGTCCGACCAATCCATAGTCCACGACTGGAATCGGGCAACGGCAGGATCGCGCCGGTACGCGGTAAAGGTCACGCGGTCAGTTGCGCTCAGCGGGATGAGGACGAAGCGATCCGTCACGATCGGAAAGTCGATCACGGCGGGGATGGTATCGGAACACGCGCTGTCAGCTTCAGAGATCGCGTTCGAAGACGTACATAACCGAGCCCGCGGTGCCGCCGACGCGGTTGGTGAAGCTGAGACTTTCATAGAGGTGCCGCGGCCGCAGGCCCTTCGGCAGCAAATCGTGCGCTACCCGCTGGTGATTCGCAGTCGGCCAGCGGCGCTGAGCCTCACCAGCGACGCGCGGTTCGCGACAACACCGCACGCGGTGGTGCCGACTGCGCAACGCGGTGCGAGCGTTCCGGGCAGACCGGATGCTCTCCGTCGTGGTGGCCGATGAGCGGCCTCCGCAGCGCACGCATCGCGTCGAGGACCTCGCAATCCTCTACGGACGGCTGCGATCCGTCATTGATGATTGATCGGCGCGGAAGAAAATCGGGATATACCGACAGGACGGCGCGGGCAGACCCGCTGGACAAAGAAGATCCCCCAAGTGCGCATCGTTGAGAGGCGTGGGGGATGCGGTGCAAAGAGATTAGCACGAACCCTCGGCGGAGCCTGGGCACGGGCCTGCTGAGTCAGGTGCGAACGGCCCTATCGGACACGGGCAGGGCTAGTAGCGCGATACCTCAGGATCGCGGTCGGCGGAGCGCGTCGACCATCCGCGCTGGCATCTGTTGCAGTTCGGCGGCGGATTCGTCTTCGAGGGCGGTGAGTCCGGCAACTTCACCTTCCGTCAGTTCCGGGGCGATGGCCGCGGCGCGGAGGTTGTCGTTGAGGTGATCGACGGAACGCGTGCCAGGGATCGGTACGACCACCGGCGAGCGTCGGAGCATCCAAGCGAGTGCGATCGTCGCTTCGGACACCCCGAGGCGATGCGCTGGTTTGGTGAGGGCGGGAAGCCCTGCCAGCCCACCTGTGGCGAGCGGGAAGTACGGCACGAACGCGATGCCGTGCTGTTCGCAGGCATCGAGGACTTCCACGCCGGAGCGGTCGATGAGGTTGTAGCGGTTCTGCACGGCAGCGATCGGTGTCCACTGCATTGCTTGGGCAAGCAAGTCGTTCGTCGCTCCGGATATGCCGATGCGGTCGATCTTGCCTTCGTCGCGAAGGTCGGTGAGGACGCCGAGGCTCTCTGATAGTGGGACTTCCGAGCCGATGGAGTCGGCGCGGTCCGCGCTGTCGCCCCAGAGCCGGAGGTAGGTCAGGGGGCTCCGCTCGGTGCGGAGGTCGAGCAGGGCATCTTCGACCTGGGAGCGAATCGACTCCGGTCGACTGTCGGTCAGCCATTCGCCGTGCGCACCACGGGTCGCGCCGACCTTGTTGCCGATGACCACGTCGTCGGCGAACGGGGCGAGCGCGCGGCCGATGAGTTGGTTGACGGTGCGGGGACCGTAGGCGTTGGCGGTGTCGAAGAACCGCACGCCCGCCTCGACGGCGTGCTGCAGGAGCGCAATGGCGGCGTTCGGGTCACGCGGCAGCCCGATCACCCCTACACCGGCGAGCTGCATGGCTCCGTAACCGATCCTCGGCACGCTCACACCGCCGAGGTTGAACGTCGTGCTGGTCCCGGGAGTTCTCGTGGTCATTCTGATTGCGCTTCCTGTGCTGTCGGCGTGGTGTCCGCGATGCGGTGCAGCCACTGAATGAAGAGCGCTGATTCGGCCGCGGTGAACTGCGCGTCCTGCGCGGCGACCTCGTCGATCAGCAACCGCGCTGCGCGAGGCGGTGTCGCCGCGGTCTCGGTTCCGCGCTGGCGCGACGGCACGGTGGTGAGTGCGGCCAGGAGTGCGGATCGCATCGCGTCGGCCGTAGGATCGGTGGCCGGGCGGCGGAGGCGGTTGAGTTGCGAGACGCACCCAACGGCCATTCCTGTCGTCATCACGACGGCCGTGTCGACGTCGATGCGCAGCAGCCCCGCGTCGTTCATGCGCTGGAGACCTGCGCGCAGCAGTTCGTCCGCAGTTGCAGCCGCATCGCTCGTCCGCCCCGGGGCATACATCAGTGCGTAGAGAACCGGGTTGTCCACACCGAACGCGACGTGAAGGTCCCACCCCGCAGCGAAATCGACGACGAGGTCACCAGAGCGCATAATCCCCTTTTTCCGTTCGAGGTACTCCGTGAACGCCTGCTCGACCACAACGTCGAGCAGGCCCTCCTTCGTCCCGAAGTGGTGGTACAGCGTTGGAGCCGCGACACCGGCCGTCTCATAGAGGTCACGCGTGGTCGGTTCGAGTTCCGGATGCGCCGTCAGCAGTTCGCGTGCAGCGTCGAGGAGCCTGGTCCGTCCAGAGATCATGTACCAACGATACATCGGGCGGGCATCAAATGTACCCGCGATACAGCCCACCAGAGCGCCAGAAAATGCCCTGTGGAGGGACGCCAAACGCTACACGGCTCCCTCACCACCGCCAGCCATCTCCTACGCGCCCGAGAAGGTCACGTGCGATGCCACTGGGATGGGGTTCACCTGCTGCGCTCGCCCGCGATCGCCCCTCCATGCGCCCATCCGCTCCCGGTGGAACCGATACCCCGGAATTGTCAATCGGTCACCGGACAGGCGGCTCTTCCGTCGTGCCTAGAGCAGCCGCTCGTACGTGCGAAGCGGCCGCTTGAGCAGTGCGTGTTCGTACTCATCCCCCACGGGCCGCCAGCCCTCGCTCTCGTACAGGCTCACGGCGGGTCGATTATCGACAAGCGCATGGAGCACGGCGCGCGCGTACCCGGAGGCACTGAGATGCTGGGTCACCGCGCGGAGCAGCGTTCGACCGAGCCCGCGGGTCTGCCTGCCCGGAGCGACAGCAAGCAGGCTCACGACGGCCGCGTCCGGTGGGTCGGTGGGCATGCCGCTGCCGGGTCGCGTCGCAAGCACGAACCCGTCAATCCGAGCGGCGCGCACCGCGAGCAGCCAGCCGATGCTGCGGTCGAACTTGGGCCGAGCTCGGTCCGCGACTCCATCGAATGCCTGCCCGTCGCGGTCCGCGCACGCGGCAACCCAGATCGCCACGCACGCGTCGACATCGCTGGGCGCGCCTCCCCGCAGATCAGGGGTTGCCTCGGCCTCGTTGCGCACGGCCACAGTATTCACGGCCTCAAGCCCGTCCGCACCCGGGAGCGAACCCATCCGCGCTAGACACCCTGGTCGAACCCGACACCCACGGGGTGGCTCGAGTACGAGTCGACTACCTCCGAACTGGTCCCGATCCTCTCGGCGGCTCCGACCGGTGTGGGAAGCCTGGGTAACGTGAAGCCGTGACGGAAACCCGGTACGCGGCACCGGACGCCGACGCCGTGAACGAACTTGTCAACGCGGCCCTTCGCTCGGTCGGGTCAACGGTGCCCTCGGAGCGGTGGGAACGCGTCGCGCACGGGTCCGCGAACCTGGTGATCCTCGCGGACGACGTCGCGGTTCGGGTGAGTCGAACCTCCGCAGCCGCAGCGCAATCGGTACGTGCGCAACAGCTGGTCGACGCATTGCCGGACCTACCATTCGCGGTCCCACGCTCCCTCGCATCACCGAGCAGGAACGGGCACCTCGTCGCTATTCCGCAGCGGCGAGCTCCCGGCGCGCCCCACGCCCCCGGCAGCGGAGAACCCGCGAGGCTTGTCGAACTGCTCGACGCGCTCACGAGTGTCGCCCTCCCAGACATCGAACAACATCTCGCGGAACCCCACGCCTACATGGGCGGAGCGGACTGGTACACCGTCATGGTCGCCCACGCCATCCCGCTGCTCGCAACCCCCGCTCGGTCGACTGCCCGGAACGCCGCCGATGCGCTCGCCGAACTGGACACCGTGTCGCCAGCGCTGACCCACGGTGACCTCGCCGGCGCGAACGTTCTCTGGAACGGGCCTCACGTCAGCGCGGTCATCGACTGGGACCTCGCCTCCGCCGGCGACCCAGCTGAGGACGTCGCCGCGCTCGCGACCTGGCACGGATGGACAGAGCTCGAGCGCCGACTGCCATCACAGGTGCTCGAACGGGCTCGCGTGATTGCAGCGACATTCCCCATCCAGGTCATCTGCTTCGCGATCGTCAACCAACGACCCGCTGAAGAACTGCAACGCGCAGTCCAACGAGCCGAAGCGCGCCTGATCGGCTAACTCCCCCAGCCTCCGGCGCGCTCTTCAGCCGGTGCGCTTACCGGCTACCTGGAATGCTCCGGCTATCCCCAGTCTGACGCGGCGCGAGCGAAGGCGCTACGCGCGCCCGGTCAGCGAATCGGCATCGCGTGTGGACCTTGCGTCGCGCCGCTGTGCGCAGAACAGGACAAGCGCTCCACCATCCGCTCTCGCGTCCAAAATGGCCGACGACCGGGCAATTTCCTCGAACCCGAAGCTCGCGTGCATCCGCATCGATGCCACGTTGTGGTCGTCCGTGAAATACAGCACCGTGTCGGACCGCTCCCAGACCCAGTCGATCCGCGCCGCGGTCAGCGCGCGCCCGATTCCACGACGACGGTGGTCTGGGTGGACGCTCACTCCACCGAGGTAGTAGCCGGCCCGGGCTGGAATGACATCTTCCAGTTGGTGGTGCGTCTTGCCAGCACCAACGATTTCGCCGTCGATGACCGCGACCACAACACACCGATCCGGATCCTCGTCGAGCACCCTCGAATCCCACAACGATCGACCGCACGCCGCATGCATGCCGTTGATGCCGAGCACGTCGTCGGGGAGCGCGCGCCGGATGATCACGCGCCGAGCGTAACGCGCGATCAACGGCCCGGCCTCCGAGCAGGAGACCGTGCGCCCGATCCCTGTCCGCTCCACACCGGCGTTCGAGCTGAATGAGGCCTTCCGTAGGACGCGGCTGTGGCGACGACCGGCGACAAGTACCGCGTGTGGGCTGATGTTGAAGCACGAGGCGTGTCGGACTTGTACTTCGACTGGGCGATTGGTGTCGCGGCCGACGAGGATCTCCTGGAGCTGGTCGACGAGTTGCCGGCGGTCAAGCGGCAGCCGAACCTCGTTTTCGCCTCGGCTCGGGTGGCCGGTGTTCCGCTCCTGCCCTACCGGCAGGCGCGAGCGGAATTCATCGCCCGATGGGGCACGATCCGCGAGGTCGCACTCGGACACGCGACGCGGACGAACGAAGCGCGTCGCTGCGCCGTGCTCTTGCCGGAATTCGCAAATATCGCGGGCCCTATCGCGCTGCTCGAAGTCGGAGCGTCCGCGGGACTGTGTCTGTACCCGGACAGGTACGCCTACCGGTTCGTCACCGACAGCGGAACTCACCAGCTTCAACCGGTCGGCGGCAGCTCGGTCGTCCTCGAAACCGTCTTACGGGGACGTGCGGCGCCGACACGGCTCCCGGAGATCGTCTGGCGGGCGGGCATCGACCTGAACCCGCTTGACGTCCGAGAGCCTGCGTCGCTCGAGTGGTTGGAGACACTCATTTGGCCAGAACACGACGAGCGGCGCCGTGATTTGCGCGCCGCTGCATCGGTCGTCGCAGCGGAGCCGCCGCTCCTCGTCGCCGGGGACCTGAACGAAGTGTTCGAGGACGTCGCCACGCTCGCGCCCGCCGACGCGACATTGGTCGTGTTCCACAGCAGCGTACTCGTTTACCTCACCCCAGACGCTCGAGCATCATTCATTCGCACGGTGCGAGCCAGCCGCGCCGTGTGGATCAGCAACGAAGGGAAGTCGGTGCTCCCGGAGATCACCCAACAGCTGCCAAGCGTCACCGACAACGGCACCGTCCTGGCAGTCGACGGGGCACCCGTCGCAATCGTCGGCCCCCACGGCCAGTACTTCTCCGCGCTCGGCAGCTCCTGATCCGACGCCAGCCAAATGTCCCGGAGCGCACCCGCGGCGGGCCTTTTCTGGTCGTACAGGTCTATCGATTGCGCGCGCGGTCTCCGCAGCGAACACTGATGCAATGGAGCACCGCCGCTCGCACCCCGTAACGGTGCTGGTACCCCTGGGGATGTCACAGCCCCACGTCACTGCGTGGTCAGCCACGGAACCCTCTGCGAGCGTCTCCGCGACCTTTCCGGGTTCTGACGGCAATGCCACGCTCACCATCAGCACCATCGTCCGAACCGGTGAGCAGTTCTCCGCGCAGGGAGCCGTGCACGCTATCGCCACCGATCCGGAGACCCTCGCGGCCAGCGCCGTGGTCGCGCTCCTGCTCGCCGCGGTGCCCCCGGTCGCATCAGACGACGTCCGCGCAGCCGCTCGCGCTGCAGTCACCGAGATCGAGGCGCGCGCTCGCGCCGCTTCGGCGACCCTGCACGATCCCAACCGATGGCCGCCCGCCCGAGTGCAGGTCGATGGCGAGGAGTTCACCCTCCGCCGCCATACCCTCCCCGAGGGCGTCGCCGGATTCGCCGACCTCGGCACTGAAGTCATCACCGTCGCGACACCACTCCTGCCGGACCCGCTCATCCTCACCCGTCGGACGGCGGACGGCCCAAACCTCGTCTGAACACCGCCACTTCACACTCCGCGGCCTCGCTCGGCGATCATCGCACCGCATGGAAGATGCCCCGCCAGCCCCCGTGGCGCGGTACCGTCGGCCATGCTCATCGCCGTTGAGGATCCGCGTTCTCCAGACGTGCTGGCGCTGCTGGAGGAGCACCTGCGAGACATGTACCGCGCCTCGCCCGCCGAGAGCGTTCATGCGCTGGATCCGAAGGCGTTGACGGACCCGGCGATCACCTTTTGGGCTGCTCGCGACGATGGCGGGGCGCTACTCGGTGTGGGTGCGCTCATGCAGCACGACGAGGATATGGGCGAGGTCAAGTCGATGCGAACGCGAACAGCGGCGCGCGCCCGCGGCGTCGCCAGCGCTCTGCTCGCCACCATCATCAACGAGTGCCGCCAGCGCGGCATTACGGAGCTCAACCTGGAGACGGGCACTCAGGACTACTTCTCTGCAGCACGCCGCCTGTACGCCCGACACGGTTTCGTCTCCCGAGGACCGTTCGCCGACTACACCCTGGATCCGAACAGCGCGTATTTCACCCTCGCCGTCTGACGCTGGAGTCAGCCGGACCGACACCGCCGATAGTGAGCGAGCACGCGAGCACGCACATCGCGAAGCGGCCCGGCGTGAACCCCGCGACGTTGCGGCTGGCAGCGGTACCAAACCCGGCCGCCCCGCGATGAAGAAGAAGTGAAGTGAGGTGTTCGGACAATTCGTCGATGGCCGCAGGGACGCGGACTCGCACATCCGCCTCTGCTGGGCGTTCCACGGGTCTTGGGATTCGGTTCCACGGGCTTCCCCAGTGCCATGCCTGCGGGAACCTCGAGGGCATGGTCCCTCATGCCGATTACGGCTCGAAATCCCTCGCAGTCGTCTACATCGTCCGGAGCGCGCAACTCACGCTAAGCCCTCGGCGAGTGTTAGTACACGCTCTCGCCGAGGCGGTGAACGGGCTCCACCAGACCGAGCTCATCCGCGGTCGCGGGCACTGGCACACGGTCGAGCACGTCGAGTTCGCCACTCTCGAGGACGTCCCGTGGTGGAACAACCAGCGCCACCATCGCGAACTCGAGTACAGCGCCCCGTTCGTAGTGAGCAGGGGTACTACCCCGCTGAAGACCAACCAGCACGCCCTGGCGAAAGAGATCGATATGAACGAAAACCAGATCAGATCACTGGCAGCGGGACCGCATGTACCTGAGCATCGTTCAGTCCAATCCGCTCGGTGGATAGCCTCTTGGGGGTCACAGTTGCACGAGGGTGGCCCTTTCATCGTTTTCCTATAGGATCGCTGATGCGGGGGAATCAACCACTCCGGCCGCATCTCGAGGCCACTATCTGCCTAACCAGCAGAAGCCTCTCTCGTATGCCTGGTTCGATTCGGGTTCGAGCCAGGCATACGAGCTGCGACCGTGCGCATGTGTTGACCCCGCGGAACTTGTTATGACATTCCCAAACCTCGCGCTTCCGACATGCACGCGAACCACCGCACCCGTCGGGCGGCGTTCCGGCGCCCGAGTGGGGCCGGCCTGGTCCACAGTGGACGTTCAGGGCGTCGTCAAGTCCCCGCCGTCCGAATCGCCCGCTGCAGGACGCACGACCGTCGGGTTGCCGATCGTGAGCGAGGTCGAACAGTGAGAAGTGACGGGTCGACAGACACCTATGAGATCGCGCGGAGGGTGTTCGAACGCATCAGAAGCGACGAGTTCCAGGTAGGCGACCGGCTGCCGTTAGGCCGCGAGCTCGCGCAGGAGTTCGGTGTCGACCACAACATCCCGCACCGCGCCTATCAACTGCTCGGAGAACTCGGCTTTGTTCGATCGAAACGGGGCGTCGGAACGTTCTTGGTCAAGAAGCCCGGCCGAAATTCGGTGCTGAACGATCCAGTCCGCGAGGTGGGTCGACGGCTCGTCGACGAGGACCAGGGACTCAACGCTGAACGCGACGTCAAGCGCGACGAACTGCTCCGGTCGCTCGACGAGCTCGAGCACGACATGCAATTGCGCATCGAGCGGCTTCGGGAGCGCATCCGAAGCCTGTGAGTCGGCCGCTGAGCCGAATTCGTTGTACCGGCGATCAAGCAACCGCGGGCCGAGTGGCGAGGGCGCTAGCTGGCCTCCGTATCGCGGAGGGGCCCGAGGCGCAGCACGGCACGGTGGTAGTCCGCGATGACGTACCGCCCGCACCGGATCGTGCTGTGCGGCAGCGTTCGTTCCCTCGCAGGCAATACGAACGGCGGGCTCGCCGGGCTGTTCACCGTGAACGAGACCGTGCGCACACGGAAGTCGGACCGGTTGACCAGCCACTGGAACGCATCCCTGTTGCGTGTCGACCTGAATCAACCGATCCGGCTGGGCCAAGTACGCCTTCGGGCCGCGGACCGTCCAGAACTCCCCCGCGCCGTACTCGTGCGACTGCCCGACCCAGGCGTCGACACACGCGATCGACCGATCCGTCGCCCGCGCGGTGCGCGCCACACCCGACCCGGCCACACCGACCGTGGCTGCGATCAGCACCGTCGCGCTGAGCAGACCGGACGGCAGCGCGAGCGGCAGCCGGAGGCGCCCGAGCCGCGCCCGCCGCGCGCGCAGCAGTCGCGGGAGAATCAGCAGCCCGACGACCGGTGCGTAAAACAGCGGCTGCATGTAGCGGGTCGAGGGCGCACCCATAGCGAGCGTCCCGAAGGTCGCCAGCAGCGGTGAAAATACCGCAAAACCGGCTACGACGATCGCCACAGGATCCGCAGCGGTGAGCGCTCGACAAGCAGTGCGACGCTGACGATCAGCAGGAACACGAGAAGGAATGTCCCGCAGACCTCAGCGGGCGTCGAGAGCTGCCATCGGAGGAAAGCGCCCCCGAGGTAGCCGAGATTGCCGCTCGTGGACAGTTGCCCCACCACGGTGACGGGGTCGATCGCGCCCGACAGCGGGACGCGGAGCGCGAAACCCAGGGCCGAGCCTCCCGCAATAGAGCCGCCGATACGCAGCAGTGCGGTGAGTCGCAGCGCCCTGAGGAACACCGTGATAAGGAGCACGCAGACCAACGGACCAGTCGCCCAGAGCACAAACAGCGGATTCGACATCGTCGACAGAGTCGCAACGGCCCCCAGCGCCACGAGCGGGCGCCACGAACTGCCACCCCGAACGGCCACTCCGGCCAGCCCCGCGGAGACGATCAAAGCGAACACCGTGCCGCTGTAATACGTGCTCGTTCCCATGAACGTCATCAGGTCGAAGCTGTCGGCCGTGCTCGGATTCGTCTCGAGCAGCGTGAGCACGGCGAGCACAGCGAACGCAACGGAAGCGCTCAACCGCTGCATCCGCCAGCTGTGGTCTCGGAGCACCAGGGCGGAGCACCCGCGGAGACAGGCCGCGAGCAGCACGAAGTTCAGCACCGCCACCGCGATGAGCGTCGAGCGGACCGACATGCCGAGCATTGCGACGGCGCCGTAGACAGCGCGCTCCGGAATGAAGAGCACCGACGAGAACACCCAGCGCTGCGACTCCCCGGCAAGCGCGCTCGCGTGCATGAGCGAAAGGATCATCGAATCGCCGGTGTTGAACAGAATCGCCTGGCGCGGCCCGGTGGAGAGGCTCCAGACGGCGACCAGCGACACAGCGACCGCGAATGCCGCGCCGAGGAGTTCCGGCAGCGCTCGCGTCGCGAATGCGCGAAGCGACGTGCTCGGTCTGTCGTTGTTGTCCACGCGCGCCCGCGATTCGACCGCAGCGTTCGCGCTCAATGGCTGAATTCCTGGATGACCGTGATGACGGTGGGTCCGAGCACCGCGATGAACAGCACCGGAAGGATGAACAGCATCAGTGGGAAGAGCACCTTGACGGGGATCTGCATCGCCTTTTCCTCGGCGCGCTGTCGGCGCTTCAGGCGCATCTCCTTCGCTTGGGTGCGGAGGACGCCACTGATCGAGATGCCGTAGCTGTCCGCTTGCACGACGGCGCGGATGAACGCGCGCAGTGTGGGGACGTTGGTTCGCTCGCCGAGCGCTTGGTACGCCTCCCGTCGGGAAAGGCCAATCCGCATGTCCTGGAGTGTGCGGACGAGTTCTTCCGCGAGTGGCCCTTTGCCGTTCTCACCCGCGCGGCTCATCGCCGCCTCGAATCCCAGTCCTGCTTCGACGGCGATCAGCATTTGATCCAGGGTGTCCGGAAGCTCGAGGCCGATCTTCTCCTGCCGTTCGACACCGCGGCTATAGAGCAGAAGATCGGGGACGAAGTACGCGGTGACCACGACGATGATCGACAGCGCGAAGAGCACGCCATTCGGGTGCGCGCTCAGGAGCATCATCCCGAGGAGCGCGGCGACGACGCTGAACAGCGGCTTGGCGATGAGCACTCGCTCCAGCGGCCATCCGGCCGGGCGCCCGGCGAGCGCGTGGAGCCGCTTGATCTTCGCGAGGTTGGCGGGCAGGACGAAGCGCTGCCCTATGCGCTGCAGCGTTGGGGACGGCGCTTGGGTCTCGACAACCGCGGCGATGCCGCGCTCGAGGTTCCGGCGGACGTCCTTCCGCGACGGAGACGGGGCGATGCTCCACATCAGCAGCGGCGCGGCGGCGCCGATGAGCGCGGCGGCGAGCAGGATGTTCAGTGGCAGCACGAGCGCGTTCCTCCGTCCGCGTCAGAACTTGATCTTGACGACTTTTTGCAGCCAGACGGTGCCGATGGTCATCATCACGGCGGCGGCGAACATGAGCACGAATCCCAGCGGGGATTGCACGAATTTCAGGATGTACGAGGGGCTTGTCATCATCAGGATCCCAATGACGACGAACGGCAGCGCCAGGAGGATGTAGGCGGACATCTTGCCTTCGGCGCTGAGCGCCTGCACCTGGCGACGAATCTGACCGCGTTCGCGGATCGTGTGCCCGACCTCGTCGAGAACGCGGGAGAGGTCGCCGCCGACCTCGCGGTGGATCGCGATCGCCTGTGCAACCCAGTTGAAGTCGTCGCTGCGCATGCGCTGCGCGGATCCTTCGAGGGCGTCGTTGAGATCGCGTCCCAACCGAGTTTCGTTCACGATGCGCGCGAACTCCTCGGAGGTGGGTGCGTCCGACTCTCGGGACACCGCGTCGATGGCGCGCAGGAGGCTGTGGCCCGCCCGGAGACCGCCAGCAAGGATCTGCAGGGTCTCATCGAGCTGGTTTGCAAACGCCTTGCGTCGCCGCCCCGCGCGGAACGTGAGCCTCAGTCGTGCGCCGATGGGCACGATGACCAGCGACACGATCCCGAGGCCGATGCCACCGACGAGGTAGCCCAGCAGCATGCCGACGAGCGCGACGGATCCGACGAGGATGACGAATTCTGATGCGGACCGTTTGATGCCGGCTTGCTCTAGCGCGCTCGCGAATCCCGAGCCCCACCCGCGGCGGCGAATGAGGCTGGTGAGCCACGTGGAGAGCGCGCTTGTCACGCTTGCCAGCGCGCTGGTCGTCTCCGCTTGCACGGGGCGTCGCCGGGATAGCGGAATGCGGACTGCTCGGGTGGGAAACACAAGAAACAGGACCACCAGGAGGGCGAGGGCCATGAGGGCGGCGCCGACGAACACCATGCGCTTACCGCCGGTCCGTCGGCAGGGCGAACACGTCGGGCGAGACCTCGATGCCGAGGTCGATGAGCCGATCGAGGAACCGGGGGCGCACGCCGGTGGAGACCGGCTTGCCGAGGAACCGTCCCGACGCGTCGATGCCCGCCGAGTAGTCGAAGACGAACGCGTCCTGGAGCGTGACGATCTCGCCTTCCATGCCCTGGACTTCCGTGATGTGGGTGACGCGGCGGCTCCCATCGCGCATCCGCGTCAGCTGCACGATCAGGTGAACCGCGGACGCGATCTGCTCGCGGATCGCGCGGAGCGGTAGGTCCATGCCGGCCATGAGCACGAGCGTCTCAAGACGCGCGATCGCGTCACGGGGTGAGTTCGCGTGCACGGTCGAGAGCGACCCGTCATGGCCCGTGTTCATGGCCTGGAGCATGTCCAGCGCCTCGCCGCCACGGCACTCGCCGACCACGATGCGGTCGGGTCGCATCCGGAGGGAGTTGCGCAGCAGGTCGCGGATGGTCACTTCGCCGCGCCCCTCGATGTTCGCGGGTCGGCTTTCGAGGCGAACAACGTGATCCTGCTGCAGCTGCAACTCAACGGCGTCCTCGATCGTGATGATCCGTTCCCCGTCTGGGATGAACGAGGACAGCACGTTCAGCAGCGTCGTTTTGCCGGTGCCGGTACCGCCGGACACGATGATATTCAGGTGTGCTTTCACGCAGGCGTTCAGCAGTTCGGCCATCTGCGGTGAGAGTGAACCGAACGTTATGAGGTCCGACACCGTGAGCGGGTCCGCGGCGAACTTTCGGATCGTCAACGACGAACCGTTCACGGCAAGCGGTGGGATTACCGCGTTGACGCGGGAGCCGTCCTCCAGGCGCGCATCGACCAGGGGCGACGATTCGTCGATGCGGCGTCCGACCCGGGACACGATCTTCTCGATGACCCGGCGCAGTTGCTCCTCGGACCGGAACCGGCTTCCGCTCAGCGTCAGGCGCCCCCCGCGCTCGACAAAGATCTGGTCGGGCCCATTGACCATGACCTCGGTGAGCGACGGGTCGTCGAGAAGCGGCTGCAACGGCCCGTACCCGAGGACGTCGTCACTGATTTCTCGCACGAGGCGTTGCCGCTCATCGTCGGTCAGCGGCACGCTCTCCGCGTCAACGATCTCCGCCAGAACCTCGCGCGCCGATGACAGCAAGTCGTCCTCGACCAGGTTCGGGTCGTTCAACCGCGCACCCATCCGGTCGAACAGTGCCGTGCCGACCCGTGCTTTGAGGGACGACAGTCCGTCGGCAGGCTCCTCGTCGTGGACGTGGGCTGCGGCAGTCGGGAGGACGGGAGGACGCGGCTCACGCCGGTCGAGGACGGGTGTCTCGCCGAGCGCAGCGAGACGGTCGGAGAGTTTCATCGGACGAGCTCCTCTCGGCGGTGGTTCGCTTTCCGGGTCTTCCTCAGTTCGTCGGGGAGGAGAAGGTCAGCGAGCCGATTGAGTGCCTTCGCCGCCGCGCCGCGCTGCGTTTCCTGAAGGAGCGGGACCCCCTTGTTCGTCGATATCGCGACTTCTCGAGCGCGCGGCACGACGACGTCGACCGGAGTGGCGAGCGTCGCCTCCACGTCCTTGATCGACAGTCCTGCGTAGCGGTCGGCCATGTTGACGGCTATCCGGCGGCGACGGCGGAGCAGGTCGAGTTCGTCCAGGACGCTCAACTCGCTCCGAAGGCCTCGGATACTCGGCACGTCGAGCGCACACACGAGCACCGCTTCCGTCGCGTGCTCAAGCGCAGCGAGCGCATGCTCGCCGAGACCGGGGGCGGTATCGATGACCACATACGCGAACTCGCGAGCAAGCTGCTCGATGAGATGCCCGACATCCTCAGCGGAGATCGCGTCCGCAGCGGCGGGGGACTTCGGTGCGGTCAGGACGTAGATGCCAGCTGCATGCTCTGTGAGGAACGTCTTGAGCACGATGGCGTCGTGTTTCGCGGCGGGCGTCACGGCGTCGCTCAGCGACGTCGCCGCGTCGAGCTGCAGGGCGTGCCCAACGTCCCCGAATTGGGCGTCGAGGTCGACCAGCACCGTGCTCATCGGAGCGACTCGGCCGAGTGCGATTGCCAGGTTGGTTGCGATCGTCGTCTTGCCGACCCCTCCTTTCGGTGAGGCCACCGCGATGACCGCCCCGTGCCTCCGGGGCGCGCCGGAAACATCGCTCTCGCGCGGGGGGTGGGTCCGGACCCGTCGGCTGGCGCGCTCGAGCGCGGCCTGTAGCAGGCCGGGTTCGGCGTCCGGTGGCACGACGTCGCGCACCCCGGCGCGCATCGCGTCGAGTACCACGTCGGGGTTGGAGTGCGCGACGAGCACGACGCTCACCTGCTGGAGTTGCAGTTCGGCGGCGGCGGCGAAGCGAATCGCAGCTGCCAGGTCGTTGCTGCCGTCAAGAAGGAGCACCTCGATCGGCTCGGCCGGGACGGGATCGTGCAGGCGAAGCTGCTGCGGCCCCATGCTGAGCGCGGAGATCTCCACCTGAAGGACGGAACCGTGGTCCCAGCCCTCGACGATGGACTGGACCCGGCTCGCAAGCATCTCGTCGCGCGTCACGACCAAAACGGCGGTCATTGCATCGCCGATGCAGCGTTGACGATGCTCGTGCCCGTCTCGTCTGCCGTCGCCGGCTCGTTGGAGAGCCAGATCGTGCCGTTCTGTGCTGCCCAGACGACCTTTTCCGCGTCATGGGCGGACAACGCGAGCGTGATGAACATTGGCGCAGTCGACACAGGAGTGGCGTCAGCGGACGGAGAGGCCGCGGTCGCAGTGGGAGCTGCCGTCGGCGCACCGCTCGGCACGCTGGAGGGAGTAGCCGTCGGGGCGCCTTGGACAGCCATGACGAGCACCTTCTGCAGATCGAGATGCGTCTGACCACCGGTGGTGAAGAACACACCAACGGTCTCGCCCGCCTTCACTGTCCCGCCGACAGCCCGCTCGGGAATGATGCCGACGGTCACGGCTTGGAGGCCCTTGGGCAGCGCCGTGGCTCCGGCCGCCGCTGCGGAATCGGCGTCAACCAGCCGGGATGCGAGCAACTGCTCGCCGGGAACCAGCGCGGTGGAGGTCACCTTGTTCCCGGTCGGAAGCGCGGTGAGGGCCCCTTGCGCGATGGCGTCGGCTGGGATCTGCTTGACGGCGAGGTCGGCGCCGAGCGCTCCCTCGGGCGTGCCGGCCGCGATCGGCTGCGTGACGACGATCACCGGCGTGGTCTTGGTGCCCGCGAGGGCGCGCGCGTTCGCGCCGTTGACGTAGGCGACGACGAGGCTGCCGCCGAGGATGGCAAGCAGAAGCGCGGCCGCGGCGGCGATGATGCGGAGTTTCATGAGTCTCTTGAGGAGGTTGTGGTGCGGTGATGAGGAACGGCGGCTGCAGTCGGGGTCATTGCGACAGGGACACGACCTGCGCGCCGAGGTTGCTTGCCGAACCGGTCGTGTAGGCGTCGTCGAGGGACACGAATTTCACGAACTGGCCGATGATCCCCTTGCAGTTCCCGGTGCACGTGTAGCCCGGGTAGGTGCTGTTGTTGTATGACGATCCGCCGGACCCGACGAAGTTCCAGCCGAGCACCGTGAACGCGGCGAAGCCGCTGATCGTGTATTGCGCACCGCTTCCCGTACCGGTGACGTCGCTGTAGACGGGCAGGAGGATGGTCTTGTTCGCCAGTGTGGAAAGGACCGCCTGGCACGGCGACGAGATACTCACACCCGTGCTGCCGCCGGTCGCCGGGGAGGCTGTGCTCACGTTGGCTGTGCACGTGTTGGTCGGGTCTGCGAGCCAGCTGAATCCGCCTGGGATCAGCTGCCCGGAGGGGCTGGTTGACGAGCAATTGTTGACGCCACCTCCCGCGATCCCGATCACCTGCATCCCACCGTTCGGCAGGAACACGCAGGGCGCGAACGCCATGGCCAGGTGATCAGGGCCGCTCGCTGGCACTCCCCATGAGGCCGTCGCCGCGGCGGTGACAGTTTTGGTGTTTACGCCAAGCAACGAGCCCAGCGGCAGTGTCAGGAACCCGTTGCCCGTGCTGCCGTCTTTTGTCGACAGCACCACCCGGACGCTGTTCGCAGTGGGTTCGGAGACCGACGCAACATTGGCTGCTCCATCGTTGGCGTTCTGGTTGGCGAACGTCTGGGCCGTCGCGGTGGTGTTCCCGCAGGTGCCCGTCGCGCAGTTCCCTGCGACTGCGAGGGCGGCAGCATCGGCACCGTTTTGGAGCTGACCGCGCTCAAACAGCATGGCCCCGACGTCGATGGTGAATGCCGCGGCCATGAGCAGCGCCACCATGATCAGCGCGACGATCACTGCAACGGCGCCCTGCTCGTCCCGAAGATTCGGGACATCCCTTTGTCGCGTCAGCCGCCGCATAGCATTGCCGCCTTCCCGACCTGTGTGTAGCCGGCACCGAACATCCCGCTGAGGAATTGATACGGGTACGAGATAGTCACGGCGACGGTGCCCCCCGCCGAGCAACTCGACGAGGAGGCGCCGGACGCGGTCGTGATGCTGTAGGCAACCTCACTGGCTGTCATTGCTGGGTTCAACGACGGGGCGGCCGCCAGGGCAGCACTGTTCGCAGCGCTGGTGGAGTTCTGGATTGCCATGACGCGCGCCGCCTCGCGGGCTGCGTTCGTCACTTGCAGTTGCGCACTGAACGCTAATCCGAATTCGATGATCCCGAGGAGCAGCACAATGAGAATCGGCAAGACCAGAGCGAATTCGACCGCGGCCGCACCGTCCTCTTCCTGCACGCGCATTGCAACCCCATCATCCAGTTTATGGTTCGATAAAAAACCGTGAACGGCCGTGAGGCGCAAATGGTGCGCTCCCGACTGGAACGGGAGCACACCATCTCGCGTCGATCAGCCCTCTGGGATGGTGTTCGAAACGTTCGTGAAGAGGTTCGCAAGCTTCGGGCCAAGCAACAGCAACGCGACGACGATAACGACCGCGATGAGACCAACGAGCAGTCCGTACTCGACGGCGGTGGCGCCATTCTCGCGGGAAAGACGGTCCTTCGTCGTCAGGAAGAACGTCTGCATTGCAACAACGATTGAGAGCATTTCTGGTGTCCGATCCAGTCTGGTGTGTAGTGGTGAGTTCCACACCGATTCGCCGCCGTCGGGTACAACGTGAACGGTGCGATAGCTCAAGGCTAAACAGCACCGACGGGGGGTACATACCCGCCTTTGGGGGGGAAATCGTGTTTTCATACCCCACCTTAGGGGGTCATAATTCCGCGCTTGTCCGGCATTTGGAGGACAAATAAAATCCGACGATCCGGATTGCGATGACGCGCTTGATTATTGGGCGAGATTGACCTATGCGAAGGCGTTCAGTGCGGGGAGGAGCGCGAGGACTGCGCCCGCGATCATGAACGGTCCGAACGGAACCATCGTCCGGAGGCTGGCCCTTCGCGCGATGAGCAGTGCGGCCGCAGCGCAGCCAGCGAGAACGAATGCGATGAGCACGCCGAGCAGGACGACTGCTGGCGAGCGGTAGCCGAGCGCCAGCCCAACGACCGCCGCGAGCTTGACATCGCCCATACCGATTCCGGTTGGGGAAATCGCGGCGAGCAGTAGGAACACGACGAAGAGCACAGCCCCGCCGATGCTGGCGGCAAGAAGCGCGCGCCACTGATGAGCAGTCAGGGAGGCGATGCTGAGGAGCACGATGCCACCGATGCCGGTCACCGCAAGGAGGGGGTTGGGAAGGAGCCGAGAGCGGAGGTCGACGTCCGCAAGCAGGACGCCCATCACTGCGAAGAAGGCGTACGGAAGCGCAACCCAATGAACTCCGAAGCCTGCTAGGACGCCTCCGACGAGTCCACCCGCGACCACTGCGGCCAGAGCACTAACCCATCGTGGGCTCACCCGCAAGTCCTCGCGTTTGATGCGGATGGGGATGCGTCGATGAGCGGCATATGTCACGAGCGAGGCAGCGGCCGCTGCGAGCACGGTGGCCGGGAAGACTTCCGTCACGCGCGCACGCTGGCAGGAAAGGGCGCGCCGGCACTGGCGCGACCTTCCACCCTTGGTTCCTGCCGACGAAGGTCCGCGGGAAGCGGCTGGCGCGTACGGCGGTAGATCGGGCTATCCGGTGCCGATTCGAGGGCGATAAGCCAGCCGCCGGCGGCGACGGAGCCGTCTTGGGTAGCCGGGTCGATCAAGAGTGCGGGCGCATCGCCGAACCGACCCACCGGGACGGTAACGACACGAGCACTCCCGTCGAGATCGATGAGCATGGCGGACCGGGATACCATAAGCGACACCTCTCTGAGCCAGATGGCCTCTAGGGTTGACCCTAAGAGATCCGTCACCGATCTCGGTTCCCGCATTCGGGGGTCTATGACGATCGGAACCGATTTTGCAGACTAGATCAGTACTGCATGGCCGAGACTCACCGTTCGGCTATCGGATCAGGCTGCACGAGAGGAGATCTCCTGCGTTTCTCGGACACGTCGACCCCTCGGAATGCCTCAACCCCGAACGGTGCAACCACCCTGAATGAACTCGAGCACATCGGGCGATCACGAACGGAGCAACATCCCGCCGCAGGTGCCAGATCATGCCGGCGGATGCAACTCGAGGTATTCGGTGCACTCGTTGCGATATTCCTCGCGATCGTTGCGACGGCACATATCGTTCTCACCGACCGCTCGTGGATGATATTTTACGATACCGAATCCGTCCTGCCCGCAATTGTTCGGAACTCGGTACTCGCCGGCGAGCCGCAGCATTGGTCGCTTTCGGCAGTTCTTTTCATTCCCGAAATGGCTGTTTACTGGATAGTGGCAACCCTCGTCCCGGGCGTGAAGGCGGCGTTTCTCGTGAACGCTGTCGTGAATCTTTTCCTGGTTTACGGGTCGGTTCGGCTGCTTGCTGCGTTCGGGCTCCGTGGCCAGTCGCAGCGCCGAAAGATCGTCGCCGCCCTGCTCGTCGTCACCGCAGTTGTCGTCTTGATCCAGTTCGATACGACACGTCGTTGGGATTCGCTGGAGTTGCCGTCATTGTTGTTGACGGACACGTTTTATCTCGCCACCCTCCTGGCGCTTCCGCTCGTTGCGGCGGCGGCGATCTCTGCAGTCTCCCCTCGGAAGCCGCGGCGAACAAACCCAGCCGCCGACCCGTCGGCATCGAAACGCGATCACGGCGGCAACGGGCGCGCGTTCCGCCCGTGGGGGTCGCTGATCATCCTCGTCGTCATTTCGGCCGGATCGGTCCTGACCAACCCGCTGTACATCGCCTGGGTTGCCGCGCCGCTGCTCCTCGTCCTCGCGCTCGTGCGACGCCAGCTCCGCGACGGATGGCGCTCCGTCGTCCTTGTCACCGGTGCTCTGCTCGGCGGCTCGGCAATCGGGTTCCTCGCACGAGTGCCGTTCGGGAGCTTGATCGGGAAGAGTAGCGCTGCATACGCCGACCCGACCCGTCCGCTGGTCACGTTCGTGTATTACCTGCGGCTGCTCGTGAACCGACTCGCGGACCCGCTCGGCGTGGTGTCCATCGGATGCATGGTCGCGTTGTTCGTCACGAGCGTGCTGCTCTTCCGCGTCGCGGTCCGGCGCGGTCTCGTCGGTCCCGCAATCATTGCCGGACTCGGCTGGCTTACCCCTCTCCTCACCGTTGTCGGACTTCTCGCCGTCGGGGCCGTGGGCTCCCGATATCTCCAGCCGCTGTATTTCACGCCCGTGCTCGCACTGATCTCAGCTGTCGGACTTGCAGCACCCATGCGAGTACCTCGCGCACCGCGTCTGGTCTTCCCGATCGCTTCCCTGCTGGTCGGAGTCGTCATAGCCGCGCTCGTCGCGACCACGCTTGTGCCGGCAGCGGGACGAGTCGATTCGGCGATCAGGTGCGTGGATAACTGGATCACCGCCTCCGGGCAAACGGGTGCGGGCCGCTACTGGACGATCCGAGGCCCAAAGGCTTATCTCAGCGATCCTCGTCAGCTGATTCAGGTCAACACCCAATTCAACGGATACGCATGGCTCACAAATCGGGCTGACTTCTCTCGCCGGCGTGTCTCGTTCATCCTCGCCGACACGACACACGGCGCTCCTCGCGTTCCCGACTCCGCGCGCCATTTGCCGCACTCGGAACGACGGTGCGGCCGCTACACAATCCTCGATTACGGATCGAACGTTCTGCGGATTGGCCAAGTCGGCGGCCCCGGTCAGCCATGAGCACTCGATGCTGAGCGTCCCGAGCAATCGCATCCGGCTCCCGCCGTCGGCGCCGGTCCGGAACGCCGCCGCGAGCGCGGTTCCGTCGTTCCCGCTCAGCCCGATGAACGCGTGCGATGTTTCGCGTCGCTCGTGTCAGCGACCGCAAGCGATTCGCGGCATCCTGCAGGAAGTCGTTCCTGTGCCGGTCGGATGACCCTCGGAGATCAGCGGCATGGTCGAGTGCGCATGGTCAGCCGTGTGTCGCTGCCGCGGTAGCGCTCCGTCGCCGGCTCAGGAGGTCGCGGAGGGCCCGCTCGCACGGCTTTTCCAGGTACCGGTATGTCAGGCCCGCGAGACCGAATGCGGCCACAAGGCACGGCAGCGCGAGCCACCACGGAAGGGTCTGCGGGGTGACACCCACTGCGACCGCAGCAGCTCCCAGCACGAGGTAATGGACCATGTACAACGCGAACGATCGGTCTCCCAGCGCGACGAGGCGCGGGTGGATGAGTATCGTGCTGTCGCCGCGCCTCTCCCGCTCTGCGACGCTCCAGATGAGACAGACGATGAATGGCAGGGCAAGCGCGTCGCCCAGCCACCACACGGCGCGAGCACCGAAGAGATCGATTGCCAGCGCGGCGGCGACAGCGCTGACGGCAAGCGTTGCGCTGACGCTGCGCACCCGCAAGGTCGGCTGGTAGCCGCGCTGCATCAGCATGGCCGCCGCGATCCCGATGACGAACTCGGGAAGGCGATAAGGCGGGAAGTCGTAGGTCAGGAAATGCGCGGTGGCGGGATCGAGCGTGCTCTGAACCACTGTCCCGAGGGCTGGCTGCAACACAGCGAGGAAGACGACTGTCCCGAGGAGATCACCAACGCGAAATGATCGAAGCACCCTGATCAGCAATGGGAAGAGCAGGTAAAAGAAGGCCTCAGCGGACAACGACCAGGTCACGGGGTTGAACGAGGAGGCGGTTCCCGGCAACCAGGCCTGTGTCATCGTCAGGCTCGCGATGAACGTGATCCGTCGCGCGATCATCCCGCCGGGCACCGCGAACGGTACGACAGTCGCGACGACGAGTGTTGCCGCGTTCAACGGGAAGAGCTTCGCGAAACGGTTGCGGAAGAACTGCGCGGCTCCGCTTCCTGCGGCGTCTGCCCAGGTCAGGACGAAGCCGGACAGCGCGAAGAAGAAGCTCACACCGAGGTAACCCAGGTTCAATACCGGAATCTGCTCGTTCTGCCCGAACGCGTGCATGAGGGCGACGCTCGCAGCGGCGAAGAACCGAAGGCTCGTCAGCGAATGGAACCGATTCACTTCAGATTCTCCCGTTCGCGTGCGCTACCTTTCCGACGCTACGGATCCGGATGTGAGCATTCCAGCCCCCAGACGGGGTGCCCCGTGGCGATTCTGTTCCGCTTCTACCCTCGATCTGCTGCACGAGGAAGTGCCCGCCGAGCGGCCTCGCCCCCGGCTCTCGGGGCGAGGCCGACCGGTCCGAGTGAACCAGCAGCGCGAATCTAGAAGCGGTTTGCAGTCCTACCGTTTCGCGCGGATGAAGAGGGCGGCGAGATGGGATTGACGTGCTTCACGCCAGTCGGGACTGGTCTGGAGTTCTTTCACGAGGGGACTCCGCGCGGGGATGAGAACGCAGTCCGCGCCATCCAGGCTCGCTGCGACGTGCGTCTTTCCGTCGAGGATCTTCTCCTGCTGCGCGATGAGTCGTGGACCGAACAGGTCGTTGCGGGAGTCGAGAGAGACGCGGAGGTCGGGACGCTGGAGTTCGAGCAGCCCGCCGTACAGATACGAATTGAAGACGTGGCATCCCCGCGGTATTGCCGACACCATTCGCGAGTCAGGGTAGAGGGCAGGGCTGGGAGCTCCGAACGAGCCGACGTTGTGGATTGCGACGAAAGCGACAGCGAGAACGACAGTGGATGCGGCAGGCGCGAACACGATGCGACGTGTTTTGAGGTAGCGCAGAAGCGCTGGCCGTGAGGCCGCGGCGGCAAGAACGGGTACGGAAACAAGAAGCAGGATAGGCAAGAGACGTGTTGCGTCCAGGGCGCCACCGAAGGACACGGCGAGTGCGGCGATCATCGCTGCGTCTCGCCGTCGGAATGCAAGAACAAGTGCAGCGAACCCGATCAGCAGCACGACGTCTTGGGCGAGGTCGGTGATATGGATCGGCTGCCACTCCGGGATCCCTTCGCTCCTAGAGGCGCCTTGCACTCGAAGTGATTGAGGGATGACCGCCACGAAGTACGGGTTGAGCACGACACCGAGCGCGGCGAATACGGCGGCTTCCAGAGACCAACGCAGACCTCCACTGCCGGGGCGACGGAGCAGGAGCGCCAAAGTGCCCGCGAGCACGACGACACCGACCCCCAGGACTGCACCGGAGTGCAGGTTCATCCACACAGCCGTTAGCAGTCCGACCCCGATGGCGTCGCGTCGTCGCCGCGGTTCTTGCTCCAGATTTCGACGCAGCACGAGCGCAAGCGCCAAGGTGCATGCGTAATCAATGAGTTGGGGTCGAGCAGACATCCACCCGAGCAGCAGCGGTGTTGCTGTCAGGAGCAGCGCGCCCGCGACCGCTGGAGATGCTCCGAGGCTGCGGGCAAGAGCCAACGCAAGGCCGACAACAGCCATCATCAGCAGCGCGGCGAATACAGCAACACCAGCAAGGCCCGCGAGCCTGTGCGCCGAACCGAGAGCGAGGTCGAAACCCCAAGAATTTAAGATCCACCCTTTCCCGTGGGCTGTCCACGAAAACGGGTCCGTCGTCGGAATGCTGCCGTGGCGGAGGATCAGCAGTCCCGTGCGCGTTTCCCAAAAGGTGTCCGACTCCGCCAGCGCCTCTGCACGGAACACCGCCAACGGTATGAAGCATGCCCAAGCGAGCAGCCAGAACTTCTCTCGCCGAACGGCCCGCAGGAGGTGCGTGACGATAGGCGTTGCCCTGGCCGCACAATCCGCAAGGTCACGCACTCTCGGCCCCAACTCGTATCGCACCGACCCAGCCGCCGAGCGCGATCATGCTATCGAGGCACCTCTAGCGGCAATGAGACGCGTGGCGCGGATCTTCACTTTTGATTGTCAATCATCCCGTTTGTGACAATCCCGATCGACCAACATGCTTCTCAGACCCGCCGCCACGCGGCCTATCGGCTGCGGCGCAGGTGACCAGCTGGGGCATGCGTTTGCGATTCGCAGCCCACAACTGATCTCCACCGATCTCCACTGCGCGGGTGCAGTTCGGCGGCCTCCGGGAAGTGCCGACGGGGCAGAGCCACACCGACCACCGCATCCTCAGCGACGGCAAGCACGCTCCCATAGTCGACGTTCTCAGCCGCCGCCACGTAGTTGTCGATCGCGTCGCTGTCCGCGAACCAGTCCGGAAGCGCCTGCAAGATCCGTCACACGTCCCGCGCGCTTTCGCGTTCGACTACCTCCACATTCACCCGCCAAAGCCTTCCACTCCGGGCACCAACCTCTCCACCGCACGAGACACGACGCCGTCCGCGGCGACGCGAAGCAACCCGAGAACTGCTCGGGGCGTCGCGCCGAAGTTTGGAAGCGCACCCAGCCGTCGGAGCGAGTTCAACGGAGCAAGAACGCTCCATGGAAGCTCAAGCCGCCCCGGCTCCGCGACGAGCATCAGGGCGGTGGCCTCGCGCGCCACGCGGGGCTCTTGCGCGCTGGGTCCCTGCAGCAAACACTGATGCAACGCAGCGCACCGGATCGCATCGCATCGCATCGCATCGCATAACGGTGCTGGTTCCTCTGGGGATGTCACAGCCCCGCGTCACAGCCTGGTCCGCCACGGCACCCTCTGCGAGCAGTTCCGCGACCTTTCCGGGTTCTGACGGCAACGCCACGCTCACCATCAGCACCATCGTCCGAACCGGTGACCAGTTCTCTGGGCACGGAGCCGTGCACGCTATCGCCACCGATCCGGATACCCTCGCGACCAGCGCCGTGGTCGCGCTCCTGCTCGCCGCGGTGCCGCCGATCGCATCAGACGACGACCGCGCAGCCGCTCGCGCTGCAGTCACCGAGATCGAGGCGCGCGCTCGCGCCGCTTCGGCGACTCTGCACGATCCCAACCGATGGCCGCTCGCCCGAGCACAGGTCGGTGGCGAGGAGTTCACCCTCCGCCGCCATACCCTCCCCGAGAGCGTCACCGGATTCGCCGACCTCGGCGCTGAAGTCATCACCGTCGCCGCGCCCTCCCTGCCGGACCCGCTCATCCTCACCCGTCGAACGGCGCACGGCCCAAACCTCGTCTGAACACCGCCGCTCAGCAAGCCGCCGCACTGCGCCCCTCCAGCCGGAGACGGCTCCTCACCCTGCCGCCGACGTGCGGAACGACCTGAAGGTGACCCAGCCGAGCCCGAGCGGGCGGACGATGTCGCGGAGGACCCGGTTCAGGTTGCTGTGGTGACGGATCGTGCCCTTGTTCGACGGGAACAGCAACCCGTTCTTCCCATATGCACGCGCGACACGCTCGAGAAGAACCGCCGCGTCCGCAGCGCCAACCCGAACCTCCCGGCATTGCCCCTTCCCGGCGGCCGTGTTGATCTGGAGCGGCCCGGTCAGGTTCGCAACGACCGTACCGGCGACCGTAACGATCACGTCATCGCCGTCCGTGCGAACATCGCTCGCACGCAGCGCGAGCGCTTCGTTGATCAGCGCACTGGTCGCCTGGATGACACTGATCAGGTCCACGATCACTGCCGTGGTCGACTCCTGACGCCAGTCCGCACGGTCCTCCCCACGAACCCGCAATGCCTCGCAGATACGGGCAACGTCGCCGGCAGACAAAGTGGGCCGCGCTGCCGGAGACGTCGGGATCGGTGTCGTGCCGCGGACCGGGTTGACGTGGATCAGACCGTTCCGCGCCGCGAGGTCGAATAGTTGCACAAGCACGCTCCGCGCGCGACGCGCCGCTGACGGGGCGAGCAGTTCCAGTCGCTCCAGCTCTTCCTCGACCAGACCCGTGGAGACCTCTGCCAGGCGCAGCGCACCGAACGTCGGGAACACGAGATTCCGGAGCGTGTCTGCGTACTGCTTTCGCGTCTGCGGCGACTTCCGCCGATCATCAGCAATGCGCTCCTGCCACAGCTGCGCAAGGTCGCACACCGTCGACTGTCCGCTTAATCCAGCAGCGCCGTCTCGGCGCGCCAGCACGGCACCGAGTCGCGCACCACTTGCTGAAAGTCGAGGTCGCGTCAGACCCGTCCCAACAGGCTGCCGGACACAGGCGATCGTCTGGATGGTGGGACGGATGCGTGGGGCGATGGTGGTCATTCGGGGCTCCTCGACGTGGTCGCTAACGTGTCGAAGGGCTCTATGCCGCGTCACTTTCGGACGGTGAACGGTGCGCAGGTTGATGGTCGCTTTGCTGGGAACGAATGCTGCCGGATCGCGCCGCTGGGAACCTGCAGGGGTGAAGCCGCTGGTTTCGGGTGGCACTGCATGGCACGGGCATCAGATCGCAGCCACCGCGGTGGCTCGTGGTCACGAGGTGACCTGCATGGCCCGAGGTGATGGCGTGCCCGACGGGGTCGCGCTTGTCCAGGCGGACCGGGATGTCGATAACGCGCTCGCTCCGGTGGCTCGGACCCGTACTGCAATCCGCCGACACCGGGATTCGCGGCGGTCGGCGACATCCATGGCCTGCTCATCCTCGCGTCCCGCGGTCGGGCGTGGAGGCCAACCGCTGATCGAGCGGCCTCGCCGGCACCGCTCACCATCCGCGCAGAAGGCATTCCGTCAACGGTGCTCTCCCCCAACAACGCATCGAGCCGCACGACGATCCAGCTGCGACGTTCCCGGGCGGACGCGGCTAGGAGATGCGGGAACATCGCGAAGCCGTCGCCCCCTCCGCTGGACAAGCGTTCAGCGTGGGCCCATCGGTCAAGGCCGTCCCGACCGGCTAACCCGGACCATCGGAACCTCACCGAGCCAGTCCCCCTTGCCTGCGCGCCGACGATCGCTCCCCGATCGCCGCGCTACGCGCCTGGCATACCTCGAGGTGGTGCGACCACTAGGACCGCTCCCACCCTGAGGAACCGAGGGTCTCCGAAGGCGGATTAGCGCACGGTCAAGCGGTGTGGGTCCCAGAACATGATGGTCGTTGGGTTCGCGCCGACGGGGGCGTAGACGATGTCGTCGGGGTGGTTCACGCGCGCGTCGAGGCCGAGGGTTCGCGCGGTCGTTTCGCACAACGCGATGAACTCCGCTGTCGCCGGCTCATACGGGGCGGTGATCACGGCGACCGTCGCGCCGGACGCGTCGGTGAACACGCGGGTGTGGTCAAAATGGATCCCCGCCTGCTCAAGCACGGTGACCGCCGCCGGTGTGCTCATCGCGGCGACGCTGCTCCGGTCACCGCCGCGGACACCGTTCCAAACGATGCCGTGGATTCGCTCGACGCGAGCGATGTCTGCTTCGCGTCCCCGCCGATCCACAAGCGGAACATCGGCGAAGCCGTGCTGAGAGGTGATGGTGTTGGTAGTGGTCATGATGATGCTCCTTCTCGTTGAGCGTTGATGTGGTTGTTCCCTGCCGTGACGCGCTTCTGCGCACGGCCGGGGCGGATGGTGGGGCCGGGTTCCGGTTTGTGATCACCGCGACCCGTCGGAAACCGTCGCAGCGTGCTGTCACCGTCCGATGCCCATGGGGGGTCCGCCATCGGCGATCGCTCTGCCCCATCCGTCCGGACCGCACGCGCGGAATCTGCCCGCACAAGGTCTATGCCGCGGCATTTTCGGGGGTTGCTGTGGCCGGGATCAGCAGGGCGGCGACGCGGCTGGTGCGGCGGTCCGGGTCGCGGAGCCAGCCGCGCGGATCGGACCGCCCTTCAACGGCGACGGGGCGGGAGAGAGTGGAGGGACTCATCGGAATCCTTTCGTGGGAGAGAACGGGTAAGCGATGGCCCGGCGGATGTGCCGGGCACCTACGTCCTCTATGTGCACACCGTGAGAGACGCTGAAGCGCACACGCGCAGCGCACCTCATGGCCTCACACCGGCGTCCTGCCGCAGAGACGTCGGGAATGCATGTTGCGCGATGGCCACTCGACGTGCGGGCTCAGGTCAGCGCGCCGGAGGAGGCCTTGCCGGCATACCGGAGCTCCCGAGGCACCGATGCGAGCACCAAGGCAGGTGATCGTCGACGGAAACCGTCACAACGGCATCCTCGCCCGGACGGCGCCGGTGGCGGGCTCACGGCAAGCTCCGCGCACGCGGGTGCGGATTGGAGCACCCTACGAGCCACAGCAACATGCGACGACCGCTGCAAATTGAGGACGCCCGGTACCGACGCTCCCCCGCCCGAGGCAGCGCAATCGGCTCCGCACAAGCCCAGCACCTCCGGCCAAGGCTTCCGTACAAGGTCGGATGCGGTTTGCATGAACGGCGAATGGGTAGGCCCCACCCCTGCATCCGGTCCTGGGGTCAGGGTGAGTGGGGATATCCGATAGAACTAATGCATGAAGCCCGCCACGATCTACGACGTTGCGCGGCGCGCGGGCGTGTCACACCAGACCGTTAGCCGCTACGTCAGCGGCTTCGAAGGTATTCGCCCGGCGACTCGCGAGCGCGTCGAGTCAGCGATCGCGGAGCTAGGGTACCGGCGAAACTCCGCAGCCCGCCAACTGCGGACCCGACGCATCAACCGACTCGGAGTGTTAGCGCACCGTATCGACCAGACCGGTCCGGCGCGCGTCATCACGGGAGCGACCCGAGCCGCGCAGGAGCACGGGTTCCTCCTCGACATCGTCGTCACGCACGACCTGGACCTGGACTCGATCGACACCGCACTTGCCGTAGTCGCCGAGCATCAAGTGCTCGGCGTCCTCGCCGCCGCGCAGACCGAACTCGTCCTTGAACGGATACAGCTTCTCGCCCCGACCGTCCCGTTCGTCATGGACTCCAAGGTCGCCTTCCCCGCTGGCGGACCCTCGTTCAACGAGTTCGCAGGCCAGCTCGCCGCGGATCATCTGATGGACCTCGGCCATCGGAACGTCGGCTACGTCAGCGGCCCGGTGGACTGGATCGGCGCATCTGGACGACTCGCTGGCTTCCTCGCCCGCATCCGTGAGCGGGGCGGAACGGTGCGCTGGACCAGGGCTGGCGACTGGTCAGCCGGGTCCGGCTATGCCGCTTGGGAAAGCTTGTCAGCCGATGAGCGCGAAGTGACTGCGATTGCCACTGGGAACGACAGCATGGCCATCGGCCTCATCTCAGCCGCGCAATCATCGGGGATCACAGTGCCCACGGACCTCAGTGTCATCGGAAACGACGACATGGAAGAAACACGATTCTTGCTGCCCGCGCTGACAACGATCGCACTGGATTTTGAAGGTGAAGGACGAGCGATGGTCGAATCGCTCCTCGCCAAGGCGCTGCCGGAACAGTTCCCGGGCGACCCCACGGAGGTCGGGCCGCCCCGTCTCATCACGCGAGCATCGACACAGGCCGCGCGCTGAACCGCTCCGAAGCGGCACGCCCTACGCCGTCGCGCCCCGGCAGAAATGTTGTCGATCACACAGACTCCGTGGTCGGGGCAATATTTTTCCTCTGAGGGCCTTGCAGGATGAGCGCTCACTCTTGTAGCGTCCTTCTCCACGGCCGGATGTTATCGAGAACATCCACAGAGTGATTGGTCAATGATGACGAGTTCTCCCCAGTTCAGCGGGGTCCTGTTCGGCGCTGCGTACTACGCGGAATATCAGCCGGAGGGAACCCTCGACCGCGATCTGGACCTCATGCGCGATGCCGGTTTCACGGTCATCCGCGTTGGTGAGTCCGTCTGGTCGACATGGGAGCCACGGGAAGGCGTCTTCGAGCTCGACTGGCTCGAACCCGTCCTAGACGGCGCCGCTGCCCGGGGCATCGGCGTCATCCTCGGCACACCGACCTATGCGATTCCGCCGTGGCTGCAGCGCATGCACCCGGAAATCGCCGCCGAGACCGCGACGGGCATCCGGAAGGGTTGGGGGGCTCGGCAGGAGATGGACCAGAGCCAGGCCGCCTACCGCTATTACGCCGAGCGAGTCGCTCGCAAGGTTGTGCAGCGGTACGCGGATCACCCAGCGGTCATCGGCTACCAGGTCGATAACGAGCCGGGGCTGCTGCTGCCGCACAACGAGCACACATTCCAGCGGTTCGTTGAATGGTTGCGCGACCGCTACGGCTCAGTCGAGGCGCTGAACCGCGAGTGGGGCCTGGTGTACTGGTCGCACCGGCTGTCGGACTGGTCGGATCTGTGGCGGCCGGACGGCAATGCGATGCCGCAGTACCAACTCGAGTGGCGGCGATTCCAGTCAACCCTTGCCACCGAACTCATCGCGTGGCAGGCGGATGTCGTCCGCGAATACGCGCGAAGCGACCAGTTCATCACGACATGTATCTCCTATTCGCGCCCGCAGCTCGCCGACGATCAACTGGTCGCGTCCCTTGACGTTGTCGCTGGAAATCCGTACTACAAGATGCAGCACGGATTGGACGCACGTGTTGAGGTAGCCCGCGACCAACCGTGGTGGCACACCGGCGTCTGGGCGCTGCTGCAGTGGGGCGATCGCGCTTATTCGTCGGCGCAGACGCAGTATCTGGTGACGGAGACCAACGCGCAGTCGATCGGCGGTCCCTGGCAGAACGAACCGCCGTTTCCTGGCCAGCTCAAGCAGGCCGCGTTCGCGTTGCTCTCGCGCGGCGGCCGGATGGTCGAGTACTGGCACTGGCACACGCTGCACTTCGGCGCGGAGACCTACTGGGGCGGGGTGCTGCCGCACAGCCAGCGGCCGGGCCGGATCTATCGGGAGGTCTCCGAACTCGGCGCCGCGCTCCAGGCGATCGGATCGGCTCTGGACCACTACGAGCCCGACGCCGACGTGCTGATGCTCTATTCGACCGACACGAAGTGGTCGTTCGAGTTCTACCCACCCCTGGCGCTGCCAGGCGGGGGCCCGAACCCGAACTCGTACCTGGAGATCTTCGACGCGTTCTACCGCGGCATCTCCGAGGCTGGAGCCCAGGTCCGAGTGCAGCACCTGCCCCAGTTCCTGGCCACCCCGGTCGATGAACTCGTGCGCCGGTTCCCGGTCCTCGTCGCCCCCGCCGTGTACGTCGCGGATGATGCCGTGCTGGAGCACATGCGTGCATACGCCGACGCCGGCGGACACCTCGTCGTCGGGATCAGGACCGGCTACGGCGATGAACTGGCTCGGGCACGTCTCGCCGTCGCGCCGGCCATGCTCGCAGAAGCGGCCGGCGTGCACTACGACGAGTACAGCAACCTCGACGAGCCGCTTTCGGTGCACAGCGCCGACCCAGCGCGGTTCCCGCTCGAATCCGGCGCTTCGGGAGAAGCCTGGGTCGATGTCCTCGAGGTGGACGACGCCGAAATTCTCGCCACCTTCACTCCGACCGAACTCGGCGCGGATGCCGCCATCACCTCGCATGCATTCGGTACCGGCCGCGTCACCTACGTCGGCACCGTTCCCAATCCCGCGCTCGCTCGCAGCCTCGGCGCCTGGCTCGTGCCCGACCGCGCCACCGAGGCGTGGGGTGCGAACGAAACCGTGACCATCGCCTCCGGCGTCTCCGACGGACGGCGCGTCATCTTCGTGTCGAACTGGTCGGCCTCACCCACCGAGGTGACAGCGCCATTCGGCGTCCGAGACCTCGTCGGCGGCACCTCGTACGCCGCCGGCGACCGCCTGCCCCTCGAGCGACGAGCGGCGCTCGTGCTCGAGGCCACGGACGACTCCGTCGAGTAGTCCACCCCCGCACCAAATCCAACCGACAACGAAAGTCACCATGAAAAGCGCACGCAAAGCAGCAATGACGCTGGGAGCAATGATGGTCGCGGCCAGTCTCGCGCTCACCGGCTGTTCAGGATCCGGGTCCTCCGGCTCGTCAGGCTCGTCCGGCACCACGAAAACCGTCACCCAGGCGGAGATCGATAAGGCGATGAACACGCCCACCACACTGACGTTCTGGACCTGGGTGCCCAACATTCAGACCGAGGTCAACCTGTTCGAGAAGAAGTACCCGAAGATCAAAGTCAAGGTCGTCAACACCACCGGCGGCTCAACCCACTACCCGAAGCTCCGGGCCGCGCTGCAGGCTGGCAAGGGTGTCCCCGACGTGTCGCAGATCGAATACGACTACATCCCGTCCTTCACCCAAACGAAGAGCCTTCTCAACCTCACCCCCTACGGCGCCGCATCACTGAAGAGCGACTACGTCGGCTGGGTATGGAACCAGGTGCAGTCCGGATCCAACGTCTGGGCGATCCCGCAAGACTCCGGCCCACTTGGCAACCTCTACCGGAACGACATCTACACAAAGGCCGGCATCAGCGGCGCACCAAAGACGTGGAGCGACTTCGCGGCAGACGCGGCGACGATCAAGTCGAAAACCGGCTCGTACATCACCGACCTGCCCGGGAACGACATGTTCCAAACGATCGGGTTCTTCTGGCAGGCGGGGGCGAAGCCCTTCTCATACGACGGAAGCAAGACGGTCGGAATCAATCTCAACTCCGCCACGGACCAGAAGGTCGTGTCGTACTGGCAGGACCTGATCAACAAAAACCTGGTGGCAACCGACCCCGATTTCACCGACGCGTACTATCAGGGCCTCGCCCAGGGCAAATACGCCAGCTGGCTGGTCGCCGCGTGGGGCCCGGTGTTCCTGCAGGGAACCGTGAAAAGCACCAGCGGTGACTGGCGCGCCGGAGACATCCCCCAGTGGACCGCCGGCGCGAACGTCTCCGGCAACTGGGGCGGATCCTCCGACGCGGTCATGGCGACGACCAAGAACCCGATCGCTTCCTACGAGCTCGCCAAGTTCATCAACAACGATGCGCAGTCAACGCTCGATCTGGCGAACCAGCAGTTCCTGTTCCCGACCACGAACAAGACGCTCACAAGCCCCCAATTCACCAACCAAAGTTCCGCGTTCTACGGGGGCCAGAAGGTGAATCAGTTCTTCGCAGGCGTCTCCAAGACGGTGGACAAGAAGTTCCAGTGGCTGCCGTTCATGGACTACGTGAACTCCAGCTACGCGAACACGCTCGGCAAAGCGATCGCCGATCACAGCGACTTGAAGGCCGCGCTGGCGACCTGGCAGCAGCAGGTCGTGACCTACGCAAAGCAGCAGGGATTCACCGTCAAGTAATCGAACTGCCGGCCCGACCATCGCCGGTCGGGCCGGCCCTTCGTTCGGAGGCATCATGACCACAGTCACCGGCCGCGCCCGTCGCAGCCACATCCGGAGCGCGCAGACAAGAGCGGCGTGGATCCTCGTCGTTCCGTTCCTCATCGTGTTCGCGGCGATGTTCCTCATCCCGCTCGCATACAGCGCCTACCTCAGCACCTTCACCTCGCAACTCGTCGGCGGCCAAGTCTTTGCCGGTCTGACGAACTACGTGCGCGCCCTGCAGGACCCCAGTTTCTGGGGCGGCCTCGGCCGTGTCGCGCTGTTCCTGTTCGTTCAGGTGCCAATCATGTTGGCGGCATCGATCTTCTTCGCGCTCGCGCTCGACAGCGGACGAGTGCGCGCCGGCAAGGTCGCCAGGCTGCTGATCTTCGTGCCCTACGCCGTTCCCAGCGTCGTCGCGACGCTCATGTGGGGCTACCTCTACGGCACCGACTTCGGCCTCATCACGCAGGTGTTCCACACGCTCGGACTCCAGGCACCCAACCTGCTCTCCGCCAAGAACGTGCTCGGCTCGACGATGAACATCGTCTGCTGGGAATTCATCGGCTACAACATGATCATCCTCTACGCAGCGCTTCGGTCGATTCCAAATGACATCTACGAAGCAGCCGAAATCGACGGCGCAGGTCAGATCCGTGTCGCCTGGAACATCAAGCTGCCGGCGATCCGTCAGGCCATCCTGCTCACGGTGATCTTCTCGATCATCGGCTCGTTCCAACTGTTCAACGAGCCCAGCCTGCTGTTCAACATCGCCCCGAACTCGGTCGGGACCGACTTCACCCCGAACCTGTATGCGTACAACGTTGCGTTCCGGAATCAGGAAATCAACTACGCAGCGGCAATCGCGTTCCTCCTCGGGATCTTCATCATGATCATCTCGTTCGTGGTACAGACGCTGACCAACCGGAAGGAACGACTGGCATGACCGCAGCACCCCTGGCAACGGAAAGCGTCAACGCGGTCCGGTCCCACCCCTCCAGCGTGCGCAAACGCTCCCGCCACGGCGTCGGAAAACGCCCTCGCAGCACAGTGCTGACGATCATCGTGTGGATCACACTGATCTACTTCCTCGTGCCGCTGCTGTGGTTGCTGATCTCCGCAACCAAAACCAACAGCGACCTGTTCACCACCTTCGGACTCGCGTTCGGTCACTCATTCCAGTTCTTCCAAAACATCGGGCAACTGTTCACCTTCCAAGGCGGCGTATTCGCGCGGTGGCTGCTCAACACCGTGTTCTACGCAGTGGTGAGCGCTGTCGGCGCCGCCGCGCTCGCCACGGCGTGCGGATTCGCGCTGGCGAAATACCGATTCCGCGGCCAGGGATTCGTGTTCGGGCTCATCCTCGGCTCGATCATGGTGCCGCTGACCGCCCTCGCCATCCCGACCTATCTGCTGTTCGCCGCTGCGAACCTCACCGACTCCGTCTGGGCGGTGATCCTCCCGTCGCTTGTCAGCCCCTTCGGCGTCTACCTCATGCGCGTCTACGCCGCCGACGCCGTCGACGACAGTCTCCTCGAGGCAGCGCGCATCGACGGCGCGAGCGAGTTCCTGATCTTCCGGACGATCGCGCTTCGCCTGCTCGCCCCCGGAATCGTCACGGTCCTGCTGTTCCAGCTCGTCGCGACCTGGAACAACTACTTCCTGCCGCTGATCATGCTGAACACCCAGTCGCTGTACCCGGTGACGGTCGGCTTGGCGCAATGGCAGGCAACCGCCTCGGCCGGCGGCGGAGCGCAGGTGCTGTTCTCCACCGTCCTCACCGGCGCATTCGTCTCGGTCATACCGCTGATCGTCGCATTCCTCTTTCTGCAGCGGTACTGGCAGTCGGGGCTCGCCACAGGAGGTGTCAAGGGTTGATGGATCGGCTTTGGTATGGCGGGGATTACAACCCCGAACAATGGCCGCGCGACGTATGGGACGACGACGTCCGATTGATGCGTCGCGCCGGTGTGACCGTGGCAACGGTCGGCGTGTTCTCCTGGGCGAAACTCGAACCCGCCGACGGACACTTCGAGTTCGCGTGGTTGGACGACATCTTGGACCGCTTACACGCAGGCGGCATCCGCGTCGACCTCGCGACAGCGACGGCCTCGCCGCCCCCGTGGCTGACATTGGCGCACCCGGATGTGCTGCCCGTCACCGCCGATGGGGTCCGCCTCTCGGTGGGCAGTCGCCAGCAATATTCCCCGTCCTCAAGCACCTACCGCCGGTACGCGGATCGCCTGGTCCGCACGCTCGCGGAACGCTACCGCGACCATCCAGCGCTTGAGGCCTGGCACGTGAACAACGAGCTCGCCTGCCACATCCACCACGATTACTCAGACGAGTCCGCGCTCGCGTTTCGCGTCTGGCTCCGCAGCCGCTACACAACGATCGAGAACCTCAACCAGGTCTGGGGCACCGCGTTCTGGTCACAGCAGTACGGCAGCTTCGACGAAGTGATGCCGCCCCGGGCAGCTCCGACATTCCAAAACCCAACCCAGTTGCTTGATTACGACCGCTTCTCCTCCGACGCGTGGCTCGCCGTCTACCGAGCAGAAGCCGCGATCCTCCGCGAGCTCACCCCGAACACACCCATCACCACCAACTTCATGGGGTTCTTCAAGCACGCCGACTACTGGGCGTGGTCGCGGGACGTGGACTTCGTCTCCGATGACCACTACGTCGACCCCGCCGATCCGGCCGCACCCGCTCTCGCCGCCATGACCCGGGACTTGATGCGTTCACTCGCTGGCGGGAAACCATGGATTCTCATGGAGCAAGCAACGAGCGCGGTGAATTGGCGCACCCGGAACGCTCCGATCCCTCCCGGCATGCATCGACTGCTGTCACTGCAAGCCGTCGCCCACGGCGCCGACGGGATCATGCAATTCCAATGGCGGCAATCCCGGGCGGGGGCAGAGAAGTTTCACTCCGCCATGCTCCCCCACGGCGGCGAACACACGCGCATCTTCGAACAAACCGTCGCACTCGGCGAGGAATTGGCATCCCTCGCAGACATCGTCGGAGCGACCCAGGACGCACCGGTCGGGATCATCGCCGACTGGGACAGCTGGTGGGCGCTGGAACAACCAGCCACCCCCGCGCAGCTCTCCTACGTTCGGATCCTGCTGCGCTGGCACCAGGAACTCCGCGCCCGCGGTGTCGTCGCTGACCTGGTCCGGCCCGACAGCGACCTCACCCACTACCGAGCGGTGATCGCGCCCGCGACCGTCGTCCTGACCGAGCAGGCCGCAGGGAACCTCGCCGAATACGCGCGCGCCGGCGGCACGTTGGTCGCCGCCTACCAAACCGGGGTCCTCAACGAACACCTGCACGTCTGGTTGGACGGCTACCTCGGCGGTCCGACGCTCCGGCAGGTGCTCGGCATCCGCGTCGAGGAATTCGCCCCCGTCGCGGAACCCTCACTCTCGGGCGGACCCATTCCGCGCCTCGAGATCGACGGGCTCGCAGCGGGCCCTGCCGATGAATGGGGTGAGGTCATCCGCGTCGTCGACGGAACCGTTGAGGTTCACGCGACGTTCAGCGGCGGCATGCTCGACGGACTTCCCGCGATCACCCGCAACCCGGTCGGCACCGGCACGGCGTGGTACGTGGGTACAGCTCCAGAGAACCTCGGCACCGTCATCGCAGCAGTCCTGGACGACGCAGGCATCGCCGGGGACCGTCTCCCTGACGGTCTCGAAGTTATCGACCGCGGACCATACCGATTCGCCCTGAACTTCGGGACCACTGAGGCAGAACTCAACGGCGAACGCATCCCCGCACGATCCGCGTCGATCACGTCCTCCGACTCGCGCAACGCGCTGGACACGTTAGACGCTACCGCGCCAGCACTCCACCACGAATGACCAACCCGGAAGCAACGGGCCAGCCGCCGCGTGATCAGTCGCCCGCGTCGGTCGGCATCATCGGGACGGGGTGGCGAGCAGGCTTCTTCCTGCGCGTCGCCTCGGACCCGGCCTCGCCGTTCCGGGTTCGACGGCTGCTGGCGCACTCGGACGTATCAGCGGAGACCGCGCGCGCACGGTGGGGAATTCCGACAGACACCTCGCTCCACGTCTTCCTGCGGGAGCACTACGACTTCGTCCTGATCGCGGTACCCCGCGACGCGGCTCCGAGCCTTGCCGGGAAGCTCGCCGCCCGCGATGTCGCAGTGCTCCTTGAAACCCCGCCCGCACCGGATCTGCCCACACTCCGATCGCTCTATCAGAGTCTCGGACCCAACGCGCCAATACAGGTCGCCGAGCAATACCCGTACCAGCCCCATCACGCAGCCCGCCTCGCCGTCGCCCACGCCCACGCCTTCGGTGCCGTCACCTCCGCCGCCGTATCCGCAGCCCACGAATATCACGCGATCCGTCTGATTCGCTCGTTCCTCCGCGTCGGCTTCGATGACACGCTCATCACAGCCCAACAGGTTTCCGACAGGGTCGCCCGGACGCTGTCCTCCACCGGATGGGCGTCAGACATGGCATCCCTCACCAGCACCCGCACCCTCGCCCAACTTCGATTCCCGGACGACAAGCTCGGCCTCTACGACTTCGAAGACGAACAATACTTCTCCCCGATCCGCACCCGGCACGTGCTCGTACGCGGCGAACGGGGCGAAATCTCCGACGACCGCGTCTCTCTGATGACCGCACCCGAGGCGCCTGTCTTGCTCCACCTAGAGCGCCGTCACACCGGGATCGACGGTGACCTCGAAGGCGCCTCGCTTGACCGGATCACACTCGGCCGCGACGTCGTCTACCGCTCCCCATTCCGAGGCGCACGCTTGTCTGATGATGAAATAGCCATCGCCACCGTCTGCGACCGCATGCGCTCCTTCGCCCGAGAGGGCATCGCCTTCTCACCCCTCGGAGACGCCTGCCACGACTCCTACCTCGCACACCTGGTCACCGAGGCAGCACACACAGGGACTCCCGTTGCGTCGACACCACAGCCCTGGTCCACGACACACAGCGTGCTGCAATAGCAGCACGACCGACGGTGCTGGCGTCGGACGCACCCCGCAACTCCTCAACATCCCATTCCGCACGATGCACGCAAACGCCGCCGCAGCGACGACATCGGGAAGCGCCGCGGTGAGGGCGCGCCGCGCGGACCTGGTGAAGACGACCTCGCAGCGGGGCTGCTGACCTGGGCTCATCGACTGGCGACGCGCTGTCTCCCGCAGCGGCGTCGGTCCCAGAAGCAGGAGCCGTAGCGAGCCGCCCGCGCCCGATCATCGCCGCCCGCACCTCATCCACGGAGGACACCGCACCAGCCTCGAGCTCAGCGATCGCGGTCCTGAGCGCGCGAACCTCGTCCGGGTCGCTCAGGATGTCCACGGTCTCGACGAGCGAGTCGTAATCGTCCGCGCTGAGCAGCACCGCGACGGCGTGGACGCGATCCATCGGGCGCTACCTCGTCTGGTCACCGCCCCCCTGCGGATGGTCGTCGCTCCCTACTGTCCCGTCTGCACCAGCCGCAAGATTTCGTCGTCCCTGCCGACCATGTCGGTTGCGGTTGCACAGAGCCAGCCGGCGGGGCTGCGATGCATCGCGGCGACGGTCCCGCGGCGGCTGTGAACGGCCAGCGTGCCGGAGAACTCAACCTCACCGAGGAGCATGGTGATGCCCTGCCGCTGCCACGTCTGCGGGAGGGTCCGCGCCCACCAGTACACACCGTCCGTTCCGGTGTCGGGCAGGTCGAACCCGTCGACGTAGCCCTCACCGTGCACAGCCGCGAACGCGGGCAACCCGGCCGCCGCGTCCACAGCAGCGCAGACGATGCTCTCCGGAACGCGCCGGCTCGGATGCGTCGCCGCGACCCAGCCGACATCGCCGTCATGGTCGACGCGAAGCAGCAGCAGCGACGGCTCCTCACAAACAATCACCGACCCGACAGGAAGGTCCCGGATGCGGTCGGCGAGCTTCCTCGTGGGGACGGATTCCCACCCGGTGACAGCGTCGGTGTCGACGCCGTGGGTGCCGGCCGGCGGGAGGATTCGAACGGTTGAAGTGGTCATGGCGGTAGTTGCCTCTCTCTAACAGTGAATGATGGATGCTGCGCTGAATCGCGCCCACTGCCCGGTAGGCCGCGGCCCGCAGCAGGTCGTGGTTGGAGCCGGGGCCGGCGGGCGGACCGCGCGCTCGCGCGTCAGCCGTGCGGGGCCTGCGCCGCCGAACGCCGGAACTCACCGGCGCGTTGCTGGGTTGCACGGTCGCTCCTGTCTGTGGTGTGCCCCGCCCGGATGACGGGGTCTCCTCCACCTATGCGCGGAAGATCGGACCAGCTGTACGCATCCGACATCAGCCAGAGTTCGGCACCCACTCCGCGGGAAATCACCGGGGCCGTGATCACGCATCGGCGGCACCGCCGACGAGCCCCATGACCTGGTCGGCATAGAAGAGGGTTTGCCGTGCGCCGCCGTGCCCTGCGGCGGGACCTCCCGCAGGACGCACATCACTGCAACCGGCCTCCCCTCAGGCCTTTGGAAGTGTCGCGGGCCTTCGGATGGTGGGGCGTCGCAGCGTCCCGCTGCTCGTACGGACCGACGCGAACGGCGTCATCCCAAGAGTTCGGACGCGGACAGGAATTCCGCCTTCCCGTCGAGTGACCTGCAGCGGTCAAGGTCGTCGACATCAGTTCGGTCACGCTGTCCCACTGCGACCTCACGCACCGACCGACCCCCGCGTCGACGCGCGCACCGGGCCGCGCCGGCGGACGACGCACGCACGCACGCCACAAGCTCCGCATGACAGCGGATCCCGGGCAGGATACGCGGCGGCTCCGCATGCGCGAGCCCTCCGGCTCAGCCACCAGGAACTCCGGTGATCGGCGAAAGTCCGCGGAGGTTCGCCGCGCCACACCGGTTCGGTCCGCACGTTGAGCGCGTATTGCGCCGAAATGCTTTGCAACGATGCAAAACTGTCGTATGGTTACGGCGTCGCTCTGAGCGGCTCCCTTTTCATCAACGACGATAGGAAGACTCATGGTCCTTCGAGGATTGGCGCCGCGTCGCCCGAACGCGCGTGCGCGGGGCCGAAGCGTGGCCGCGATCGCGCTGGCCGCCGTGTCCGTGCTCGGCCTCGCCGCATGTTCCAGCGGTGGCTCTGGTAGCGGCGGCGCTTCTGCAGTAGCTCAGAGTTCATCGCCGAGCCCGTCCTCCACGACCACTGCGTCATGCTCGCCGAATGCCACTCGACTCACCTTCTGGGGCTGGCCGGCCGGATACGACCTCGCGGTGAACGAGTTCAACAAGACACACAAAGATGTCTGCGTCGCACTCGAGAACGCGGGCGCCGCTGGCGACGAATACACGAAACTCAGCGACGCGATCAAGGCCGGCAACGGGGCTCCGGATATCGCCACCATCGAATACTTCGAACTCCCCTCGTTCGAGATCACGCACAGCCTCGTCGACCTCTCGTCCTACGGAATCGACTCGGCGAAAGCGAACGAAGCGCCCGCAGCCTGGGCCCAGGTGTCCCAGGGCTCGCACGTGTACGCCATGCCGGTCGACCTCGGCCCGCTTGCGCTCTACTACAACCAGAACGAGTTCTCGCAGAACGGCCTCTCGGTCCCAACCACGTGGGACCAGTTCGCGACCGAAGCCGCGACGCTGCACACCAAGAACCCGGCGGACGCGATGACCAATCTCGACCCGGAGAACGCGCAGGCGATGCTCGCGCTCATGCAGCAATACGGCGCCTTCCCGTTCACATATACCGGCGGATCGAAGCTTGGCATCAACTTCACGGGCTCGAACGAGATGGCGTTCGCGAAGTACTGGCAGGACCTGATTTCGGCGAAAGAAGTCACCACCGCCGCCGACTTCTCCCCGGCCCAGTGGTCCAACCTCGACAGCGGCGTCAACGCGGCGCGGATCAGCCCGGCGTGGGGACCGGTCGGCATGCAACTGAGCATCAAGAACACGCTCGGTGACTGGCGCGCTGCGCCGCTGCCACAGCTCACCGCCGGAAGCTCAGCATCCGGGAACTGGGGAGGCTCCACGCTCGCGGTCGTCAAGGGAACGGCCCACGCCAAGCAGGCGGCCGAATTCGTCAAGTGGTTCGGCGGTTCCGCAGACTCCTGGAAGATCCTCAGCGGCGACGTCGCAGGTGCATTCCCCGGCTACCTGCCGCTCTTGAACAACTCGGCGTTCCAGCAGCGCACGCTGAAGATCTCGGGCAGCTCGACGTCCAACGTCGTGTTCGCGCAGGCGGCGAAGAACATCAAGGCGCCGGAGTGGCCGCCGATCATGACCGCGGCGCTGACGCAGTGGACCGACACGTTCGCCGGCGTCACCAAGGGAACCGAAACCCTCCAGCAGGCGTTCACGAAGTTCCAGTCGCAGATGACCGACTACGCGAAGTCACAGGGCTTCACGGTCACGGGGTCGTGAAGCCCGTGAGCCAACACGTGATCGACCGTCAGGGGCGGGATGTGCACAGCACGCCCACCCCTGACGGGGCACCTGCTTCGGCTGCTCGTCGGGCCAGGCGCGAGGGCTCCGGGTTCCCCACCCGGGCCCCACGGGGCGCTGGAACGCGTGGCGGCCGCCGCGGTGTCCGCGAATGGGCCGGCGCGGTCTTCATCGCCCCGCACATGCTGATGCTCGCGCTGTTCATGCTCGTACCCACGATCTACGCCGTCTGGTCAAGCCTGTTCGCCACCAAGCTCATCGGCGGTCGTAGTTTCGCAGGCCTCGCCAACTACGTGACCATCTTCCACTCGGCGCCATTCTGGTCCGGCGTCGTCCGCGTGCTCGTCTTCGGCGTGATTCAGGTGCCGGTCACGCTGGCCCTGGCGTTCGCATTCGCGGCACTCTTTGATGCGGGCGTCATCCGGGGCAGCAAGTTCTTCCGCACCGTCTTCTTCATGCCGTTCGCGGTGCCGGGAGTCGTGGCCTCGGTGATGTGGTCATTCCTCCTGCTCCCGCATTTCGGGCCGTACGCCAACCTGCTCAATGCGATCGGCCTCCACAACGTCAACTTCTTCTCCGGGTCGCTGATCCTGCCGACGATCATCCTAATCGTGGTGTGGGAATGGACCGGCTACAACATGACGATCCTGTACACCTCACTCCGCTCCATCCCGCGGGAGGTGACCGAGGCCGCGATCGTCGAAGGAGCCTCCCTGTGGACGATCATCCTGCGCATCAAACTGCCGATGGTCATGCCATCGGTTGTCATGCTCGTCTTCCTCAACGCAGTCGGAGCGCTGCAGTTGTTCACCGAGCCGTCGATCCTCGCGGCGTTCCAGCCGCAGGCGGTGTCGTTCGGATTCACCCCGTCGCTGTTCGTCTACAACACCGCTGTCGGCAGCGGTCAATACGAGCTCGGCGCTGCGGCCGCCGTCGTGCTCGCAATCATCATCGGGGGCATCTCGGTCGCCGGCTTCGCGGTGCGCCGCAGGAATGGAGAGTTCCGATGACCGACAATGACCGCGTCCCCGCACACCTCTACGGTCTCCCCCGCGCGGCAACTCCGGTTCTGACAGCCCTCACCGGCCTGTTCGCCGTGTTCATCCTGGCGCCATTGGTCTGGCTGCTGATCAGCGCGACGAAGTCGCAGGCGGAGATCTATACGAGCTTCGGGTTCTGGTTCGCGGGGCCGTTCCGGCTCTGGGACAACATCGCTGCACTCGGGCAGAACATCAGCGGCGCGGGCATCTTCATCGACTGGCTCGGCAACACACTCTTCTACGCGGTCGCGGGCGCGGTGGGCGCGACGATTCTCTCGGCGCTGGCAGGCTACGGCTTTTCGCGGTACCGGTTTCGTGGCGCGAACGCGATGTTCTTCCTCGTCATGTCGACGCTCCTCGTTCCGCTGACATCGATCGCCCTGCCGCTGTTCCTCGTCTATTCGAAAGTGGGACTGGTCAACTCGGTTTGGGGCATGATCCTGCCGAGCATGGTCTCGCCAGTGGGCATCTACCTCATGCGCACGTACATGGATGCATCAGTGCCCAAAGATCTCATCGAGGCTGCCCGCCTCGATGGGGCGAGCGAGATCCGGATCTTCACTCGGATCGCGATCCCGTTGGCATTTCCCGGGCTGATGACCGTGCTGCTGATCACGATCGTCGCCGTGTGGAACAACTATTTCCTGCCGCTCATCATCTTCAGCAAAAACAGCCTCTATCCGTTGACCGTCGGACTCTCATCGCTCTCGCACGCTGCGGAGACTGGCTCGCGCGCCGATCTCGTTCCGGTCCTCATCACCGGTGGCCTCATCACAGTGCTGCCGCTGATCGTGCTGTTCCTGTTACTCGAACGGTATTTCCGCGGCGGTCTGCTGCAAGGCAGCACGACCGGGTGACCGGACGCCGAGGACAGGAAGCGCGGCATACTGAGGGGACGGCGGAAAGGGAGCCCGAGTGAGTGGTCCAGCGCGTCTGCGGGACGTTGCCGAACGTGCCGGCGTCTCGATTCGTACCGTCTCGAACGTCGTCAACGGGTATGCGCGGGTCTCGGAGTCGAAGCGGCAGCGAGTCGAAGAAGCCGTGGCAGCGCTCGGCTACCGCCCCAACCTCGTCGCTCGGAACTTAAAAAGCGGCCGAAGCGGTTTGATCGCGCTGATCGTCCCCGAACTCGACGTCCCCTACTTCGCCGAGCTCGCGCGCGCCGTCGTAACCACCGCGCGCGCGTACGGATACACGGTGGTAGTCGACCAGACCGACGGGGAGCCCGATCGTGAACGCGAACTCATTCAGCGTGAAGGCACAGCGGCACTCTTCGACGGCATCATCCTGAGCCCGCTGGCGCTCTCTGCCGCCGACCTGCCCCCGCACGATCCGGCACAGCCGCTCGTGCTGCTCGGTGAGCGCGTCGCCGGAAGCGAATACGATCACGTCGCCATCGACAACGTCGCCGCCGCTCGCGCTGCAACATCGCACCTCTTTGATCTCGGCCGGCGCCGGATCGCGGCGATCGGTGACCAGCCGTATGAGACCGGCGAGACCGCGCAGCTGCGCACAACCGGATATCGCCTCGCACATGAGGACCGCGGCATCCCCGTCGACGAGTCGCTCATCATTCCGCGCGCTCGATTCCATTTCGGCGACGGCGCCGACGCCATGCGGGACCTGCTCCAGCACCCCAACGGGGCGCCCGATGCTGTCTTCTGCTTCAACGATCTCGTCGCGATCGGTGCGATGCGGGTCGCGTTAGAGGCGGGCCTTCGGATTCCGGAGGATCTCGCCGTTGTCGGTTTCGATGACATTGAGGCATCGCGGTATCAAACGCCGTCGCTGACAACGATCGCACCAAACCGCGTAGCCATTGCACAGACCGCGGTGGAGCGTGTGATGGCACGGTTCGGCGATCACGCCGATCAACCGCCGGAGGAGTTCTTCGTCGGGTACGAGCTTGTCGTGCGGGAGAGCACAGCCGGCGCGACCCGATAGGCCCGAAGCGTCTGCCGGCGCTGGTCCCACAAGCGCTTCACCCCGGCGGTTAGCCGCGGACAATGTCCACGGCTCCGCGCCCGAGCACGGTCCCGTCGGCGAGTCGGAGGAATACGTGCAAGCGAGCGGACGGCACCCGGCGGGGAAGGGTTGTCGCGACGGTTACCGGCGCGCTGAGGATGAACGGTTCGACATCGACCGTGTCCACGATGACTGGCGCACCGTCTGTCACGTCCGGCTCCTCCGAGAACACGCTGCCCCACGCCGCCTCGACGGTCACGGTCACCGGCGAGACACCGTGGTGCGAGACGTGCACCCCGAATTCGACCGAGCCCGTCGCTGTCACAACGTCGCGGCCCGGAGCCTCCGGACTGATGTCGAACACGGTGGCGGTCTCACCGTTTGCATAGCGCGGGGGCCGGCCGCCGTGATCCTTCATGGTCCGATCCGCGGCGACGAACCCCGCGCTCTCATGCTCGATGTCGTTCAACTCGGTCCACACCCACCCCGCGACCGAGTCGTGCCGACGCAGTTCCTGGGTCTGCCAATGCAGATTCCAGCCACGGTCGATCGAAGTCCACCCGCCACCGAACTCGCTATTGATGAAGGGGACCTGCCGGGGAACCGGCCCGTCCACCATCAGCCGCTTGTCGACGATGACGTCGACCGCGATCGCGACCGGAAAGGACGGGTCATCGTCCCGCACCAGTTCCGCGACTTTGCGGGCCCACCCAGCCGGGTGCTCGTCATAGACATGCCAGTCGATCAGATCGCTATCGATGTGCGTCCAACCGGAGTTATCGACGGCAGGCCGGCTCGGGTCGAGACTCCGCAGCATCTGGCGGGCGCGGATCACCGCCTCCTGTTTTGCGGGATCTTCCGGGAGCGCCCAGTCGAGTCCCCACTCCTCGTTATACAGACCCCAGATGACGATGCTCGGATGATTCCCGTCGCGGTGGACCATAGGCGCGATCTGCGCCTCGAATGCGGCGGCGGAGTCGGCGGAGAATCGTCCCGTCGACGCAGGCTCGGCCCATACGAGCATCCCCATCCGGTCGGCATGGTGGTGGAAACGTGGGTCCTCGAGCTTCAGATGCTTGCGAACCAAGTTGAAGCCCGCATCCCGGGCGATCTCGAGGTCGCGGACAAACGAACGGTCATCGGGAGCGGTAATGCCCGTCTCCGGCCAGTACCCCTGATCCAGGACGCCGCGGATCGAAATTCGCTGCCCGTTCAGGTAGACCTTCCCGTCGCGGGTGCGGATGGATCGAAGCCCGGTCTCGCTCTCCACGTGATCCGCGCTCCCCGCGTACACCACATCGACAACGACCCGGTACAGATGGGGGTCCGTGGGCGACCAGAGGCGGGGGGCAGCGAGCGCGGCGGTGATGCCGCCTTCGAGTTCCTCGCTGGTTGCTTCAATCGTGGTGACAACGCCCGACCTTCCGTGCACGTGGTCTTCCAGAACGGAAACCAGGATGCGTGCGGAATCGCGGCCGGGACCGGCAACTCGTCCGGCGATGACCAGTCCGTCGAGGTTCTCGGTGGCCTGAAGCGCGAGGTCGTCGAGATACGTTGCGGGGCGAGCCTCGAGCCAGACCGGCTGCCAGATCCCGCTCGATGGCGTGAACGCGCAGCTGTCGTAGTCGTCGCGCGGCGTACTGCGTTGTTTGCCGTGAGCGATCCAGCGCTTGTCGTTCGGTGCCGACACCCCGACAACGAGCTCGTGCTCACCGATATGCAACGCTCTCGCCTCCGGCTCGGCATGCGCTTCTGGCGAGTCGGCCGGTGCTGTGGGCGCACCTAACGCGTCCGTGATGTCGAACTCAAAGGGAACATATCCGCCGACATGAGTACCGACCACGATGCCATTGACAGACACGGTCGCGGCATGGTGTACCGCACCGAAATGCAAGACGATTCGCTGGCCTGTCCACTCCTCAGGGACCGTGAACGTGCGTCGATATCGTGCATCTTCCAGCCAGTGCGCCCCGATCCCGGACCGCGGTGTTTCCCAGGCGAACGGCACCAGGATCGACTCAGAGATGCGCTGCGCTGCAGGGGCGCTGCCCCGCTGGAAATCCCACACACCGTTGAGGCTTTGCCAGGAGTGGCTCCGATCAAAATGCGGGCGCGGGTACTCGGGGCGCGGAACATCTGAAAGAGGCGTCTGAACGCCTCCAGTGGCACGAGCGGGCAGGGTCGTCGTCATCGAGCGGTCCTTCAGTGGGGGCAGGCGGTGGACGGACGCTATCACCAATTTTGCATCGTTGCAATCACGATGCACTCTCGACTGCACTCACGCCCAATAAGGGTTGCGAAGCCGAGTCGCAGGGCGCTACGCTCCGAACGCTCCACGTTATGCAACGATGCAAAATGTTCATCGGTGACCCGACACGCCTCGCACACCTTCGCAACGACGCGACTCAGGAGACTGTCCATGCAATTGTCCAGAAGAGTCAAAGCGGGCGCTCTCGCGGCCTCCGCTCTGCTGACATCCCTCGGCTTCCTCGCCGCTACTCCGATCCCAGCCTCGGCAGCGACGACGTCGGGCGGCACGCTCTACCAACCAAGCACTGCTGCTGGGTCGACCGAGGATGCGAGCTATCCGCGAGTCATCCGGCTCGAACACAACGGCAGCGCAAACGGGACGCTTTTGGCGACCTTCGATCACTCAGGATCGAGCGTACCGAAAGCCAATTTCCCGATTTACCGCTCCACGGACAACGGCGTCACCTGGACGTCATCGCCCATCAGCACCGTCACTGACACCGTGCATGGATGGGATCTCGATGGACCCACGCTCTACGAACTGCCCCAAGCGGAAGGGAACCTGCCGGCCGGCACCATCCTCGCCGCCGGCACCGCGTGGAACCGCGGTGACTACACGCAGCAGGCAATCGAAGTGTTCGTATCCACGAACCAGGGCGCCTCGTGGTCATACCGCAGCTCCTGCACCGCAGAGACCGGGATGACGAACAGCGAGGGACACGGCATCTGGGAGCCGGAGTTCGATGTGGCCGGCAACGGCGATCTGGTCTGTTACTTCTCCGACGAGCGCCCCTCGACCAACGGCTACAACCAAGTGCTAGCGCACGTTTCATCAACCGACGGCGGCGCAACGTGGGGCAGTGAGACGTACGACGTTGCGATTCAGAACGGTGTCGAACGACCGGGCATGGCGACCGTGGTCAATCTTCCAAACGGTTCCTACGCGATGACGTTCGAAGACTGCAAATCCGGCTACGACCCCGACCAGGCATGTGACGTGTACATCAAGACGACCACAAATGCGGAGTCCTGGAACCCTGGAAGCCTCGGCACACGCATTCAAACAAGCGATAACCGATTCCTGCTCCACACGCCGTACCTCACCTGGTCGCCTGCGGGAGGAGCGAACGGCACGCTGATCGCTTCCGGCCAACGCGTCGTGGCGGGCACGGACGGATCACTCACCGTTCAACCCGAGACAGGGCACGTCCTGTTCGTGAACCGAAACCTCGGCTCGGGCGCCTGGGATGAGATCACAACACCAGTCACAACCTCCCCCACCGGCGGCTACGACACCGGGGAGACCTCATGCGCTGGCTACAGTTCGCCACTGCTCGCCGACCCTTCAAGCTCAAGCTTCCTGATGCTCGCCGGCGTCCACCTATCGACCGGGAAGTGCGAGACGAACTTCGGAACCGCGACCCTCCCGAAGGCGCAGGGGCCAATCACAGGTCCCGGGAGCACCGGCAAATGCGTCGATGTCAACACGAACACGTCAACCGATGGCAATGCGGTCCAGCTCTACACCTGCGGCATCGCCAGCGGACAGCAGTGGTCGCTCGAGACCGATGGCACCATCCGCGCCTACGACAAGTGCCTCGACATCGTCGGGAACGGAACGGCGAACTACACCAAGGTTCAGCTCTGGGACTGCGATAACGCCGGTGGTCAGCAATGGATCCCGCGCAGCGACGGGTCGCTATATAACCCCCAGTCCGGGCGCTGCCTTGATGATCCTCAGGCACAGACCGCGGACGGAACGCAGCTGCAGATCTACGACTGCAACGGCCTCTTCACGCAACAATGGAACGTGCCCTAAACGGGTAGTAGGGGGGCGGCCGACCCTGACTCGACGCCCCCTACGTGGCACTGTTCCCCACGATGCCGTCTCGCATTCTCCGTCAGTGAAATCGGTAGCACCATACGAAATCGGTAGCACCATACGCGACGTGCTTGACGCCGTTCAGCGTGCTCCACGCGCAGGCGTAGACGCATGCGGGAATCCGTCGACACCACAGTCCGCCACGCTGGGGCGAAACACACCTTCCCCTCACACCCCGTGTCGCGCCGGGGTCGGGACAGCTCTAACCGAGTGAACCGGTCGGCGCCGCTCACTATCGCGCAGGAGGCCACCGGACCGCGGCACTCTCCACCGATGCAACTCATCCCGCGATCGACGAGAGGGACACGAATTCAGGGTTTCCCGGACCCTCGGCGTTCGCCGGCACGGTTTATCGACTGCAGCACGGGTGGGCGAGCCGGTTCCTGTTGTTGGCCTCAACCAGCCCGCATCCCGTGACGCGACCCCTCTGAGCTGCATACGGTTCCCCCGTGACCTCCGACCCCAACCGACCACCGGCACCTCCGCATGCCCCGCTGCCGACGGCCGAGACGGGCGCTTGTCGTCAGATCCTGCCCGCGATGAGCGGAGACGACGGTGTGGATGTGCTCGGGTTCACGCCGGAGCGTGTCAGCGGCGAGGGCGTGTTGCTTGCGACGGCGCCGCGGATGTTCGACATCACGGTGCTGGATGTGCGGAACCGGATCGTGGACCGGGACCTCTGGGCGCCGCGCCTGCTGGGGGTGCCGTGGTGGCAGTTCGTGCGCCGCCCGGTCGGGGTGCCCGGCGCCCGGTATTGGTTTCTACCCTGGCTGGAGCATGTCATCCCGGCGCTGCCGGGGCGGGCACCGGCAGCGGTGGTGAACACGTTCATGACCAGCCCGCACGTCCTGCTCCCGGTCGGCGGTCAGGGGGTGACACCGACCCGGTGGCTGGCGTGCGGTGGGGCGCCGGACCCGGTCATCAGCATTCTGCAGAACCTGGACCGGCAATGACCACCACACCAGCCGTAGTCGCGAGCGTTTGCCTCCGCAGCCGATATCTCGGCAATCGAGCTCGCCAAATTCCCCCGACCCTTCACCTTCCGCAGCGGGACGCGATCGGTCGAGTTCACCCGGTATCGACGGTTCACCCGCGCATCGCTGTTCGACATCGGCGACGTGCTGCGGTGCACGGATTCCGGGTGCGGTCCGCGCATATCGGTGGTGAAGCGAAGGAGCACCCATGACCACCAACACCACCCCCGCCGACGGCGACGACCGACCCACCACCCTGAAGCCGGACATGGACGCGAGAAATGACGATGACCGTGCGGAGCAGTTCGCAGCCGCGCAGCAGCTGCTCATGGCCGCATTCACCGACGCAATGCACGGCGGTTCGTCGTTGCAGGACGCTGTGCGGGCCGTGCAGCGGGAAGCTACCCGCGCGCTGACCATCGCAGACGCCGTCGCCGAGGGAACAGGGGTGACCGCGGTGCGGGAGGACGGAGTAGATGCTCCGTCGTCGGCATCTGGGGCCGGACCGTCCGGCGATGCGGTGCATGTCGCGGAGGAGCCGAGGCGGATGTACGTCGCGCACGGGAAGAACGAGATCCCGCTGTCCGGGTTCCAGATCGACCGTCCGTTCATGCTCGTGCCGGCGTGGGATCACCGCAACGACGCATCCGGGTGGGTGTTGTCGGGGGCGGATTTGAGCATGGCGGAGGGTGCACCGTTCGGGGACCTCTGGTACCGCAACACCACCACCGACCACGTGCAACGCGTCGAGGTCCGATGGAACAGCACCGACGCCCAACTGGAAGCAGTCCCCCTGCATCCGAATGATCCGGAGCCGGACGCCACACTCCCCGCGGACGACGCGGCGGCGCTGGCATTGGATGCGCGCACTCGGGCGGGAACGCTGCTGCGGCTCTTCGCCGAGATCGGCAGCCTCGCCGTCCCCCGGCAGGACACCATCACCGACATCCTCCGCGCATCCGGGCTCGACTTGACCTGGACCATCACCCACAACGGCAACCCCATCCCCGACAGCGAACCCACCCCATGAGCGACAACACCGACCCGAACGAGCCGAACGGCGGGAGCGAGCCAAGCGAACCATCCGGACCGAACGGGCAGCCTGGCCGGCGCGAGAACAGTCCCGAACCCTCGCCTGCGCCGTCGGAAGCGCCGATGGGGGTGCCGGTGCAGGTGTTGCGGGAGGACAGCCCGCCGGGGATCTACGAAGCGGTCAGCGGCAGCGGGAGCGTGTACCGGTTCCGGATCACCCCGGACCTGGTCGCCATGACCCGCAACCCACCGCCGTTCACCCCAACCGCATCCACGTGGGCAGCCTCCCTGTATGGGGACGGGGACGAGTTGCTGTGCCTCCTCGTCCGGCTCCAGGTCGGCCGTGACGGGGAAATCGCCTACGTCAAACCCGACCGCCTCCACTCCGACCCGACCTACACGCACACGGGTCGATTCCCGACCCGCATCCAATCCATCCACCGCCTCCACCCCCTCCCCGACCACGACCCAGACGCCGACGTCGACAGTGTCAGCGGGGAGCCTGGAGTGCCCGAGAGCTCGGAGTGAGCATGTTCGGGGACCCGGCGGGAACGGATGTGACGTGGCTGCTGCCGCTGCTGGAAGCGCAGCTGCAGCGCCGCGTCCTCCTCGGCCCCACCCTGCTCGGCGACCCCACCGGACACCGCTACCGCATCCACCACCTCCACCCGCAGCAGGACCTGCATGCCCAGCTCGCCGACGCCACCCTCACCGCACCGCCCGGCGAGACCCTGCTCGTGCTCACGGACACGGGAACGCTGCTGCCGCAGCTCGCCCGCCCCGACATGCCGGGGGTGCTGTTCGCCCTCGAGGACCAACACGCCGTGCTGACCAGCTACCACCCCAACCCGAGCGCAGCTCCGTCGGCGGAGCGGACGGTCGTGGAGTGGCACGCGTTCGAACTCGCCCGCACCTTCTTCCACCACCGCCACCCGGCCGTCGCCGAGATGCCGCTGCCGACCTTCGGCGCGGACACTCCCGACCCGCGCACCCTCGAGGCGGCGCAGCTCCTCGCCGACCACGGCCTCGTCACCATCACCGGCGAACGCCTCCGCGTCACCGACCGAGCGGCACTGCTGACATTCGCGACCCGTGACTACGGCGCGGCCGGCGGGTTGAGCAGCTTCTGGGAGCATCCCGGCTCGACGACCGCGCAACTGATGGCGCTGCTCACCACCAACGCGGTCCTCGTCTCCGGTCCCGCCGCCGCCCACCGCTACCCCACCGCCGACGCCCACGACGGCGCCCAGGATGCGGGGATTTCGGAGCCGCGGGAGCTCGTCGCCTACGCACACGCTCCCGTCGACCTCCAGTCGTACGGGTTCCGCCCCGCGCCTGCGACGCGTGCGACGGTGGAGCTGGTGTGGCCAGCGGACCCGACCATCCACCGCACCGCCGCAGCCAGTCTCGGGTGGGAGGGGCTGGTCGACCCGGTGCTCGCCCTCGCCGACACCATCCGCACCACCACCCACACCAATCTGCAGGAGCAGCTCCGAACGCGGCTCCTCCACGGCCACGACCCCCACCCAGCGCGCTCGGACGGTGCCACCGCGCAGACGAGGTTCGCAGCAGAATCAGATTCCGGATGGAACGCGGCACCGACGCGGACGCCGGGCTGGCGCGCCCACGGGCGGAACACGACGAGCCGGGATGGGGGTGGGGGTTGATGGTGCGGCTGCGGAGCCTGCACCTCACCCTCGACAGCCCCGAGGACGAATACCTCGGCATGCTCTACCTCGACGCCGACGCCTCCGCTGGTGGTGTGGCGTATGCGGACCGGTCCGGTTCCGTCCTGATCCGCATCGCCGCGTCCCCGCTCCCACCCGGCTACGTCCTGACCTACGCCGACGGCACGCCCGCTGTCGACCGGGCGGATCCGGTGGTGGTGGAAGCAGACCGGCTGATCCGCACCATCCTGCAACCCGCCGACGACGTCGCCCGCCGCGAACACGTCATCCGCCACGTCCTCACCACCCCCACCGAACCGCTCCTGCTTGAAGACCCCATCTGGCAGCGGGACTGCTGGCGCTACGTCCGCGGCGAACTCGACCGCCCCGCATTCCTCACCGCCACCCGGCAGGCCCAACACCGCCTGAGCGAGGAGGCGCCGTTCTGGCCGTTCGCCACCCAACACACCATCGCCGACACCTGGCAGCACGACAGCTATCACCGGCACGACGCGTACCTCCTCGACACCTCCATCGACGTCGCCGAGACAGCGAGCCGGCTGCACCGCACGCTCGACGACGTCGAAGCGCTCATCACGCAGCGGGAGCTGCTCGCACTCGACGTCGGCGCCCGGACCCGCATCCCCACCTGGCAACTCCACCCCCACTCCGCAGAGGACAGCGACGAGGAAGCCGACAGCGGGGACGCCACCGGCCCGCGGTGGGAGCTGCTGCCCGGGCTGCCCGTGCTCCTCGCCGCGATGCCAGCCTCTTGGGCCGACACCGCCGGCAGCACCAACTTCATGACCACCCCCAACCTGGCACTCGCCGACGAACCGTCCGGACCCATGGAGCTGCGGCACCCGGTGTCGCCGGTCGAGTGGATCACCACCGGGAGACCCCTCGCCGATGTCATCCGGCTGCTCCGCACGCAGCCGTGAACCGCATCCACACCCCGCACACCCCCGTTGCCATCCGCGCTTCGCGCGGCTGGCCGCATGGACCTCGCTCAGCACACTCCGGGAGGACGACTAAGATGCCGTTGCTCGAACTCGCTCCGCCCACCCGGCCAATGCCGGAGGAGCATCCGGGCACCCTTCTGCTGCCCTCCCGGGAACCGGCAGCAGCGGAGGAGATCCTGATCTACCGCGACGACCACACCGACTTCCAATGGGTCCACATCGACAGCATCGCCGACGCGGAACACCTCGTCCGAGACCGCACACCCCGGAACCCGTGGATCACCATCGTCCGAGAGACCAACCGCAACGCCGAAACAGGATCCCTCCGCGCGACCGCAGCCACGACCCCTCCCCAAACAGCCACATCCGCGCATGAACCCCGTCAGCGCGACAACGACGACCAGTGCTGGTATCGGAGGGCGTCGCCGGTGGAGTACCACCACGTGGACAGCACGGATGACGGTGTCGCATTCGGCCGGGGCATCGGCGCAACCCACACCCCCGTGACCTCCGCAGGAAGGGTAGGAGCGGGGAGATCCGCGTTCCGCGGGTCGCGGGCCGCCGCGTCCCATGCGGCGTGGAGCAGTGGACCCCGGTCGAGCCAGACGAACAGTTCAGCGCGGCCACCGGATGCGGCAGCAAGTTTCGAACGGTTATCCCGCTTCATCAACTCAACGTTCACCGCTGCAGTGATATCGCCCGGCGTGGCTGCGGGGAACACCGAGGACATGACAACCGTGAGTCGTCCACGATCCGCGTCATCAGCGGGCGGATATGCGGACAGGGCGCTCAGCCCGAGGTTGAACAGCTTCCCCCGGAGCGGATCCCGAGTGACAGCGTCGAGCATGGATGGCTCCGTCGAGTCGGCAGCGAGAACGTGAACAGGGAAGCGATCGTGCTGACGGATCTCCTGCTCGAGCTCCCCAAGAAGACCGTCCAGCGCACCCCACAGCGGTTTCAGCCGCGCTCCGGATCGCACATGCATCACCCATTCGAAGTCCGAACCCGGCACGGAGCGACGATCGCGCAGATCACCACCGAACGCACCCGTGCGCCTCCGCAGCTCCTTCATCGACGCTTCAGAACCGCCGTCTGCAACTGAGGTCACTTCCAGCAGCCCGCAGCGCTCGCCCGCGGCGTCCATCAGCGCAAAGTCAGCACGCCCAGGCTTTCCCCCTTCCTGGTTCCGATCCCATCCACACACCGTCCCACCCGTCGCGGTCAAGACAATCAGCGCCGCCAATTCCTCCGGATCGCTCCACACTCGCATCTGCGTACCGTCGCCAACCTGCTCGATCATGGGGGGATTCGACCACGACCCACCGTCAACGATGACTGCGGAAAGAACTTTCTGAGCATGCAGCCAAGGCTTCGCACAAGCCGGACCGAGTTCCAACGGCCAGGCTCCGAGTGCGAAGCCGTCCGTCGAGAGGTAACGCGGCGAGTAGGAATCGACTGCGGCTGCCGTGTAGTCGGCGTACGCGAATGGACCATAGCCCGCGGTGAACATGGGCCCGTAGCCGGGGAAGGGTTCGGGAACGTGTTGACCGCTCGTGTCGCCCCTTTCGTGAATGATGAGCGCATGATGTGGTGCGACCTCGATGACATGGACGACCTGTTCTGCCCGCACGGACGTGGTCCGGAGGAACGAGCCGCGAAGGAAGCGCACCGTGCGTTGGTGGCGTCCGCGATGCTGCGAGTCTCGCCCCGGGGGATGGCGCACTTCGATGGCTGTCATCACAAAGGCGACGACCCGGACATGAGCAGATGGGCGGACCTCGATATCCCGGACGCTTGGGAACGACTCGGAAACGGAGAACGCCTCCCCGCGACTGGAGGCGGAAACCCCTTGCTGGTCGCAACTGATCGCTGCCAAGCCTGCGTGGCCCACGACGGCCCGTGGATCGGGAGCGGCCGCTCCGTGCAGACGCCCGCGCTGCCCGTTCGCGCGGATGAGGGTGCTGTCTTCGGGAGCGCGGGCGACGCGAATCCGAGTTCCGCCGCCGAGCCTGGCCGGGCCGTGGAGGAATGGATCCAGCCGCCGCCGCGAGGAGCGGTGGACGGGACAGCACGGTTCCGCGGACTGGACGCGACCGTCGCGGACTTCTGGCGGTTTGCGCTCTCGGACCTGCGGATGAACAACGCTCGCGGGTATCTCGCGGAGTTCCTCGTCGCCCAAGCGGTCGGACTCGGCGACGCTGCCCGAATCGAATGGGACGCATACGACCTCCTCGTCGATGAGCGGATCCGAGTCGAAGTGAAATCGTCCGCGTACTTGCAGGCGTGGGAACAGCGCGCGCTCTCGCGCATCGAGTTCAGCGGCCTCCGCGGCACCCGTTACCACCCGCGACACGGACACGACCCTGCCGGCAGGCAGCTGAACGCACACGTCTACGTGTTCGCCGTGCAAACCGCTACACGCCACGACCAATACGACCCGCTCGACATTAGCCAGTGGGACTTCTTCGTCCTCGGCAGAAGCGCACTCGACGACGCAGCCGTTGGAAAGAGCATCGGCCTGCCAACACTGCGACGCCTCGCCGGCGAACCCGTCCCGTGGGCCGAACTTCGACAAGCGATCCTCCGCCACAGCATCGGACAGACCGTCCCCGACGACCACTGGTGGGAGTGAGCGGAGGCGATACGCAGCCCCATCCGCTTCGACGGGAAGGGACTCTTCTCGCGCTCCGCACGGAAGAGACGCTTCTCGCGCTTGGTCAAGGAGAGCGGGGACTCGCGCGGAAGGCTCTTCTCACCCCCGTTCGATAACGGATTCTTCCCGCACCTGATCCCGAGGGGACTCTTCTCGCGCTCCATCCTCAGGGGACTCTTCTCGCGCTCCATCCCGAAGGGACTCTTCTCGCGCGCCATGAAGCGCTCCAGGTTTGATGCCGCATCCTTTTGATTTGAAGGATGTCAGTCATGCCCAAGAAGATCGATCCCGCGCTCCGGGAGCGGGCCGTGCGGCTGGTGCGTGAGCACCGGTCCGAGTATCCATCGTTGACGGCCGCGTCCGCGGCCGTTGCCGAGCTGATCCGTCAACGCGGCCCCTGGCGGACCGTCGACAAGTCGAGCTCGCCACGCTCGAGTACGTGTGGGGTGGAACAACTCCCGCCTCCACTGCCCGCGCCGGACAAACAACCCGATAAGAACGAAGGCCAGGCGATTCATCCTTGCAGCAGGCGACTCGGGGCGACCAACGACGTCAGCGGTTGCACACGTTTCACTCCTTGCACCGGTTGCGGTCCCCACTTCGCGTCCCCCTGGAGGCCTGCCCTGAGCCGCCCCAATACTGGTGACCGTTGAACCGAGCACGCCCGCGCTGGCCCCAGTACAGGGCATCGCGCACGTGAGGGACGACATCCCGAGAGCAATGTCGCCGGCCTGCACCAGAATGATGGCGTGCCCGCCGTCGCCCAAGCACTCCAACTCGCGCACGTCGCTGAGCGAGACGCTGCGTGGCGCCTTCTGCGCGCCGACAACGCCCCGCTGATCGCTGGCCTCCTGGGCGTGCATTTGGGCGGTGATGAGCGCCGTATCGGCGCCGAAGAGCTCTACGAGCGCCTCGATGCCGACCTTGAGCGCCTGCGTGTGCAAGGTTTCGTCCTGCCGCTCAGCGCAAAGGGCTATTGCAGCGAATGGCGCTCCGCCGGCTTCCTGGTGCGGCGCCCATCGTCCGAGGCGCGCGGCGAGACACTCGAGCTCTCGCCAGACGCGATCGCGGCGATCCGATTCCTGCAGGCCCGCGCGGCCCCTCGCTCGAGCGTCACCGAGTCGCGGCTCGCGAGCCTCGCTGCGCAGTTGCGCCGCCTGGCAATCGACACCGACCCCGATGTGAGTACCCGCATCGCTCTTCTCGAAGAAGAGATCGAGCGGGTCAAACAGCGCATCTCCAAGTTGCGTTCTGGCGAGGAGGCCGCACTTGACGGGGATCGAGCGCTCGAGCAGGTGCGCGACCTGCTCGCCCAGGCCGCCGATGTACCAGACGACTTCGCACGCGTACGTGCCGAATTTGAGGCGCTCAACGCCTCGTTGCGGGCGAAGATCGTCGAGTCGGATGCCTCACAAGCCGCGGTGGTCGATGAGGTATTTCGCGGGATCGACCACATCTCCGACTCCGATGCGGGCCGCAGCTTCGCGGCGTTCTCGCAGCTCGTACTCGACCCCGCGCTCGGCGCGGCCTTCGAGGCAGACATCCGCCGGATTCTCGACCGAAGGTTCGCACACACGCTCTCTCCCGACGAACGACGTGCGTTGCGTTCGTTCCTCACGACGCTGAAGGGCCGCAGCGCCGAAATCCACGACGTCATCACCCTGTTCGCCCGAGCACTGCGCCGCTATGTGCAATCGCAGGATTATCAGCGCGACCGGGTCCTGCGGACGCTGCTGCGCGAGGCGCAGCACGCCGGTGTCGTGGCGGCCGCGCACACCCGACCGTGGCATCCCGTCGGCGTCGCGCTCGATCTCTCAGCGGTCTCGATGTCAAGCGCGGGAGCGCTCGAGTTGCACGATCCTGCCGAGTTCGCGGCGACCGCTGAGGTGCCGATACAGGAGACCGAGACCGCGAACATCAAGGAACTGCGCGCCCTTGCTCGCGAAACCGAAATCGACTTCGACGAGCTTACCCGCAACGTCAACGACGTACTCTCCGAACTTCGAAGCTGCACCGTGGCAGATGTGCTCGACCGACACCCCGCGACCCAGGGTGTGGGCAGCGTCGTCGGCCTTCTCGCACTAGCCGCGGACCAGGGCACCATCGACGACGAGCCTGAAGTGCTCCGCTGGCGCGGAGTCGACGAGGTCGATCGCACCGCCGTGGTCGCCGCTCATCGATTCACCGGAGCGGTTGTATGACCGAGACTCCACTGGACGGCTCAGCCGAGGAGACGACGAACACGAGCCTCTGGCCGACCGACACCGGCGCGCTGCCCGATCGGGCGCGTCGGGTACTGCTGCGCCTGGTGCGCGGCCCGTATCTTTCCGGGGCCCGCGAGGCCCAGCTGTGGTCCGTGTTGCTGAGCGATCAGGACGTCATCCGTTCCCGCCTGGCCGACCTCTTCCTCGAACTCGTCCTCGACCCCGACAACGAATTCGCGTTCGTGCGCAACGCTCCTGCGGAAGGCGCGCCCCGCGCGGTCCGCTCCGAGCCGCTGACGTTCCTCGATACCGCGATGCTGCTGGTGCTGCGCCAAACCCTGCTCAGTGAGGAAGGGGGCGGGCGCGTCATCGTCGGGCAAGCCGAGGTCTTCGAGCAGCTCGCCGTGTTCCGCACCGCCGATCGGGACGAGAAGGACTTCACGAGCCGGGTCAGCTCGTCGTGGCACAAGATGCAGAACAAGCTGCGCGTGCTGCACCCCGTCGGCGAAGATCGCGCCGAAATCTCCCCCGTGCTGCGGCTCTTGGTCGACGCCGATCAGGTGCGCGCCATCACCGCTGAGTACCAGCGCATCGCACGCGAAGGCGCGGGAGAGCCGAGCGACGCGCGCGAGATTCAGGGGGCAGACGAATGACGATGCTGTTCTCCAACGACGAGATCCAGTCCGATTCGAGCCACGTCGGCCAGTGGCGGCTCGCCCGCATCGAGCTCGTCAACTGGGGAACGTTCTCGGGCGCTGTCGCGGTGGACGTGGCACGTCTTGGCCATCTGTTCACCGGCGCGTCCGGTTCTGGGAAATCCTCGCTGCTCGACGCGATCGCGGCCGTGCTCACGCCCGACCGCTGGCTGAAGCTGAACGCGGCCGCGCAGGACGGCGCCTCGCGGCAGGGTGACCGCACGCTCATGAGCTATGTGCGCGGAGCCTGGACCAAAGAGGCCGACGAGCGCGCGGACCGGGCCACGACGACGTACCTGCGCCCGCGCGCGACCTGGAGTGGAATCCTGCTGCGCTACGAGAATCTCGCGGACGAGCCGGTCACGCTCGCGCGGGTCTTCCACGCCCCGGGCACGCGCACCGACAGCTCCGCGCTCAAAGACGCGCGCCTGTTCCTGCGCGGCGAGCTGGAGTTGCTTTCCCTCAAGCCGCATGTCGAGAACGGCATCGACGCGCGTCGGATGACGACGGCATTGCCGAGCGCGCTCATCACGACGAGCGGCAAACACGGCCGCTTCCACGAGCGCGTCACCCGCCAGTTCGGCTTCCGCGGCGATACGACCCTGCAATTGCTGCACAAGACCCAGTCCGCGAAGAACCTCGGCACACTCGACGCCCTGTTCCGCGGCTTCATGCTCGATCTGCCCGGCACCTTCGCGCGCTCTGATAATGCGGTGGAGCAGTTCACCGAGCTTGACCGCGCGCATGCGCACGTCGTTGATCTGCGGCGCCAGGCAGACGCGCTGGGTCGGGTCGATGCCTCGATCACGGCATTCGACGCGGCATCCGCCATCGAGGCAGACGCCACCCGGCTGCGCGACGCCGTCGAGCCCTACACCGCAACATTCAAGCTGAACCTCGCCCGCGAGGCGCTTGCCCCGGCTCGCGCTACGCTGGCTCGCGCCGCCGCCGCGTTGCGCGAAGCAGAGCGCACACAGCAGCTAGCGTCCGACGCGCTCGAGACGGCCCGCGCTCGGGTACGCGATGAAGGCGGCGCGCGCGTCGAGTTGCTGCAGGCGCAGGTCGACACCGCGGAGGCCGATCAGAACGCGGTCGCCACTCGGCTGGCGGAGCTCACTCGCGATCTCGACAGCATCGGTGCCCCGGCTCCGAGCGACGCCGCACAGTTCGCCGAGCTGGTGGCGAGCGCCATAGCCGAGGGGGCACACCCGATTGCGGCCCTCGACTATAAGATCCAAGATGCCGCGAGTGAAGCGCGGCGCACTCTCGAGCAGCTCGACGCGCAGCTGAAGGCCCTGCGAGACCACCGCAGCAACCTCGACCCTCGGCTGCTCAGCGCCCGAAGATATCTCGCCCAGTCGCTGTCCGTTCCCGAGACAACCCTGCCCTTCGCCGCCGAGCTGGTCTCTGTGATTCCCGACCACGCCGAGTGGCGGGGGGCGATCGAGAGGGTGCTCACGCCGTTCGCGCCGACCCTGCTCGTGCCCGATGCGCATCTCGCCGCAGTCCGACGCGCCGCCGATTCCCGGCATCTCGGCGTCCGCCTGGTGATGGAAGCGGTGCCAGTCTCGGTCGAGGAGCCTCGGCGGCCTCGAGACCCGCGCTCTCTCGTGCACCGCGTCGCCGTCGCCGACGGGTGGGCGGCGGCATACGTGCGCCGGCGCATCGCGACCGAATACGACTACGCGTGCGTGGCGAACCCCGATGAGTTCGACGACATCGACCGTGGCGTCACGGTCACGGGGCTAGTCAAGCGCGCAGCCCGACGCTATGAGAAAGACGACCGTTCAGCGGTGACGGATGCCACGCGGTGGGTTCTCGGCGGCGATATCGACGCCCGCCTTGAAGCGCTGCTCGTCCTGCGACGGCAGGCCGAAGCGGCTCAGCTGACAACGGCAGAAGTCGTCGCTCGCGCGAGCGTCGAGCGGGACGCATTGATCACGCGGCGAACCGTATTCCTGCGAGTAGCGCACCTCACCTGGGATCAGGTCGATGTCGCATCCGCTGAGCGCGTGACTGAGGCACGTCGCGGCGAGCTGCACAAGCTTACCTCGGGGTCCGCGACCCTGCGCGAAGCCCAGCAGGCGCAGGAGCTCGCCGCCGAGCAGTGCAGAGTGGCGGAGAGCGAGGTCAAGCGCGCACAGGGCGACGAGGCCATCGCCGGCAAGGCCGTCGAGCTGGTGCAGGCCAGCATCGATGAGCTCGAGGCGGCCAGGGTCGAGCCGGTCTCTGCAGAGCTGGCAGAGGATTTGGGAGCCCGGTTCCGCGCTGAGCGGCGCTCTCTCTCGCTTGAGACCGTCGACGCCGTCGCCCGGGTCGTCCTGAGCAAGCTCTCGCATGAGAAGGATGCCGCGGGCAGACGCGTGCGCGATGCCGAGGCAGCATTCGCCGGCCGCGCAGCAGAGTTCCGCTCGAGGTGGCCCGCCGTAGCGAGCGAACTGACGATCGAGATCGCCGATCGAAACGGATATCGCGAGCTGCTCAAGGGGATTCTCGAGCGCGGACTCCCGGACAAGGTCGGCGAATTCCGGCGCCTGCTGCGCGAGCGCTCGCGTGATGTCGTCGCGCATCTCCTGGGGGACCTGCGCGACGCGCCCGGGCTGATCCGTGAGCGCATCCTGCCGGTGAACGCATCGCTCGGCCGCTCACCGTTCGAAGGTGCGGACACCTTCCTCGAGATCGATGTGAAGACACGACGCTCGGTGGAGGTCGAGGAGTTCCTCGCCGAGCTGCGCCGCATTGTCGAGGGCAACTGGGCCGACGAATCAGAGAGGGGTGCCGAGCAGCGCTTTGAAGTGCTGCAGCGGGTGATCGGCCGGCTCGGGTCGAAGGACCGGGTAGACCTGGACTGGCGCACGCGCGTGCTGGACACGCGACTGCACGTGAGCTTCCTCGCGCGTGAGAAGAACTCCGCCCGCCGGGTCTTGCGGGTATACGACTCGGCGGAAGGGCTCTCTGGCGGGCAGCGGCAGAAGCTCGTGATCTTCTGCCTAGCGGCGGCTCTGCGCTACCAGCTCACAGAAGAAGAGGACGATGTGCCGAAATATGGGTCGATCGTTCTCGACGAGGCCTTCGACAAGGCGGACAGCCGCTACACGCGCAATGCGATGGAGGTCTTCCGCGCGTTCGGATTCCACATGATCCTCGCCACGCCGCAGAAGCTGCTGCAGACGCTCGAGCCGTACGTCGGCGCGATCACCTCCATCTCGAACCCGGATCGCCGGGCCTCGCGCCTTGCGAACGTCGTCTTCGACGTCGCCGACGCGAGCCCGAGGCCGCATGCGGCGGAAGCGGAGACGCGCGCGTGAGTGGAGCATCACCCGTCGACGTCGAGGAGTTGCGCCGACGGGCACGACGGCTCTTCGAACGCGACAGCCGCGGCTGGGCGGCAACGGGGCAGCGCGACATCATCCTCGACGCGCCGCTACACCCGCCGACAGAGCGCGCCGCGCTCTCGGACCTCGATCACGCGCAAATCTGGGTCGCGACGTGGCGAAAGGCCGAGGCATCCGGCGATATCGCGCTGTCATGGACGACCCGCCACTGGCCTCGAGTCGGCTCGCAGGCGGTTCCGGAGCGTGCCGAGGTGCACGGCGCCGACGCCATCGCCAGGGTCGCCGGAGCCGAGGACGAGTGGACCGTTCTACGAGCGCGTCTCGACCAGCTCCGCATCGGATCCGGAACGCATCCCAGCACCGAGCTCATTGCCGTGCTGCAGGCCCAGGCTCGTGTCATCGCGGCGCTCGACGCGACCGACTTCGAACGACTCGTGCAGGTTCTCGCCTGGCTGGGTGAGAACCCGTCATCGGGACTCCGGCTGCGGGAGCTGCCCATCCGCGGCATCCACACCAAATGGATCGAGGTGCGCCGCCGTCTCGTTGAATCGCTGCACGCCGCGATGACGGGCAACATCGGCCTCGGCCTTCGCGAGCCGTCTCCTTTGATCCGCATGCGCTATCTCGACCCCGCCCTGCAACCTGGCCCATTGCGCGACGTCACAGCACCGGTCGAGCAGCTCGCCGCACTACCACTGCGCACGGCGCGAATCTTCGTGCTTGAGAACCTGACGACGATGCTCGCACTGCCCGACTCCCGCGGCGCCGTGGTGCTCGACGGCGGTGGTCGGCGAGTAGACCTGGTCGCGCGCCTACCGTGGGCGCAAGAAGTCATCTACTGGGGCGATCTCGACTCGCACGGCTTCTCGATCTTGCACCAACTCCGCGCCCACGGAGTGGACGCAACCGCAGCTCTCATGGATACCGAGACTCTCCTTGAGCACCGCGATCTGTGGGGAACGGACAGCGACCCGGACACGGGCGTTCTGCCACTCTTGACCCCCGCCGAGCAGGCAACGCTGCGAAGGCTCGGAGCAGAGGGCAATGTGCGGCTCGAACAAGAGCGAATCCCCTGGGACTACGCGATCCCGCGCCTCGGCATCTGATCCGCGCGTGAATACCGGGTCGAGCAACGATGCGACGAGCGAGACCTGGTCATCGACGTTCTCCTCGCACCGCCTGGAGCTTCTCCTTGCGCCGCGATTCAGCCCACTTGACCTGTCCGATCTTCCCGTAGCCCACCAAGCGGGGAGCTACCGGCTCGAGCCGGACACCTTGATATCGGGCGACGGCCTGGGCGGAGCGCAGAAGCTCGTCCTGGTCAACGCGTTGCCGGACGAGTTGGACGATGTCGACGCGTCACGGCACCGCGTGCTCGCCAGCCCCCGCTCGAGGACCGTGACGCCCTTCTCGGCGATCGTGGGTTTCCGGTGCGTAGCCGATCAGGTGGATCGGGTCGCCAGGGACTCGTTCAATGCGCAGTCGATAGGGCGCCGGAATGATCGGGTCACCGATCGACACATCCCAGGCTGCAGTTCCCGCCCACGGGCCGATGCCGGCTCACACTCTGACCCGCAAGCCCGGGTACTCGGTCTGCTCACGAATCTCCTGCACCGTGATGGTGCTGGTGTCGAACACGACACCGTCAGACCCGTCAACGGTCGCAATATCGCGAACGACCTCGCGATGCTCTCGGCGGCGAGGTCGGTGCCGATGGCGTTCGCATCCGCGTACTTGGTGGAACTAAGCGGACGCGATACGCAGCACCATCCCCCCGCGGCGACGTTCTGGTTCGCGTCAGCAACGGCACCGTCCGCGACTCCACTCGCGCGCTCCCTCACATCCTGGGAATGCCGCCGCCTGCACCGGATTCAGAAGGTCGCGCACCCAGCGCTCGTCGCCATGCCCGCCAATGACGGTCCTAAAGCCCTGAATAACTTCCTCCGGCGCCACCGACCGGGGCTGGCCTCCGTCAGTTTCATCACCCTTGAGCCGCTGCGCCGGCCGGGAAAGGGACTCTTCGCGCGCTCCATGCAAGAGCGACTCTTCTTGCGCTCATGCAGAAGGGGCGCCTCTCGCACCTTACCAAGGAGATGCGGGGACTCGCACGAAAGGCTCTTCTCGCACCCCTTCGATAAGGGACTCTTCTCGCGCTCCATCCCGAAGGGACTCCTCCCGCGCTTCATCCCGAAGGGACTCCTCCCGCGCTCCATCCCGAATGTATGGCCCGGAAGCCCTGAACTTGAGGCCAGGAACAGGACCACGGGCGCGCATGAGCTTGTTAGCGTCGAATCGGCCGCGCAACCGGTCTAACGAACGCGGGAGGAGCCGTTCGCGATCGTGTGGTCGAGAGTCGAGGCATCGGCGTCAAAGGATGCAAGATCGCCTGCGGCCAGGAAGAAAGCAGTACGAAAATGCCGAAGCATCGGGGCCGAGCCACACGCATCGCCATTCGCCACCGCTGCGTGTCCGTTCCCCGCTCGAACCCTCCAGGACATCAAGCGAAGGGGCTTCTCCTGGTCCGAACCTTGCCTCCCTCGATCCCCCGATCCCCAGAGCACCGCAGCCGAATAATCGTCGCGCCCGCCCGCAGTCGTGCGGCTCGGTCGGCTTCGCCGTCGCCCGGACGATCCCCGCGCGCCCGTCCGGGACGCATCTGATGGCGGCGACGAGATACCGGCCAAACGTCGCCGACGACCGCTGGGCAGTCATTAAGGACCTCGTCGAGTCCGCCGTCGAGACGACCGCGGGAGCGTGCGCGTACTCGTCTTACGACCTCACCGTCTGCGCGGCACCATTCGTGGACTGGGTCGTCAACGTCAACGGCTACCCGCCACGCATTGACCTCGTCTTCCACCCCACCCTCGTCCGCCGCTACCTCACACGCACCGACGTCACCTGGACTGACGGCACCCGCCGCACCTACCGCTCGCTCCTGCTGCGCATGTCAGAACTCCTCGCGCCCAACACCAACATCCCCTTCACCCCAGCAACACCGCAAGCCACCACCGCCCCTTACAGCGCGCTCGAGCTCGATCTGCTCCGCAGCTGGGCGCACGGGCAGGCCACCGCCTCACGCCGCCGAAGCGCCAGCGTTGTCCTGGCGCTCTGCGCCGGAGCGGGACTGAAATCCGGCGAAGTACTTCGCGTGCGACGCCGCGATATCCGCTCCGACGAGGGCGGCGTCATGGTCCACGTCACCGAGGGCACGGTCCGAGACGTGCCGCTCCTGTCATCCTGGGAGCACCTCCTCCTGCACCGGATTCAGGATCTCGCCCCGGACCAGTGGGTGTTCGGCGCCGCCAGCCGCAGCAAACACGGCCCGAACACGCTGAACAACTTCCTCCGCACTACCGACCGCGGCGCAGAACCCGACCCCAACGCTCCCCGCATGCGCAACACCTGGCTCATCACCCACCTCACCGCCGGCACGAACATCCGCGCGCTCATGCAGGCGGCAGGCCTGACAAAATTCGACCACCTCCACCAACTCCTGATCCACGTCCGCCCGCCATCCCAACGAAAACTTCGCCAGGAACTCCGCCACGCCGACGAACGACGCACCCCGCCCGGCTTACAGCCGTCCTGACTCGACGTGCCGCAACTCGACCGCAGTCACCATGCAACCGACCTGGGGTTGCCCGAACCAATCAGCAGTCATGTACCAGCGCATCCGGTCCGACCCCCGCCTCTGTCCGGGAACGTCTACATCGAGCCCGCCGATCTCAGCGCTTCCATCCACTGGCAGTGTCGTGCATCGGAGGATCTCGACTGCGCACCCGGCCGACGGAAAGCCGGTAGCTGACAGCTCCACTGCGAGATCCGGCTGGACTTGAACCAAGAACAACTGAGGGCTCCGGGCTCGCCGCCGCTGCGACTGAGAATCGCTGAGAATCCGCGTATTTCCGCGGTTCTCATGGGGTTCAGCGTACCGATGAGTACCGGCTGATGACGGCCAATCTGGTCACTTTCGAGGGCAATCTGGTCACCAAAGTGGTCACCCGCCTACTGGCCCATATTCGAGGACCCGGGCCATCGCTCCCACGCCTCTCGATGTCGGCCGCCACCGCTAATCTGATCGACGCGACCGACCGGGTTTCAACCGGGCTTCAGGCCTTCGCATTGTTAGCCTTGAAGCCGAACGAGGAGGGCATCGTGGACGAGTTGCTGCTGACCCCGCTCTACACGCAGAGCGAAGCTGCCGGGATGCTCGGCCTGCCCCAGTCGACCTTCAACCACTGGGCGAGCGGTTACGAGACGACCTCAGGCAATCGCAAACCCGGATTCATCACCGTCGAACGCCCAGGCCGTGGGTACACCGTGCCGTTCATTGGCCTCGCAGAGGCTTGGATAGTTCGCGCCTTTACGAAGGCAGGGGTGCCCGTCGCCCGGATTCGGCCCGCGCTCGAACAGCTCCGCACCCAGATCGGCCTTGAGCACGCTCTCGCCAGCGACAGGCTTGCCACGGACGGCGCAGAAATCCTCTGGGACCTCCGCCAGAAGGATGCTTCCTTCGATGACAACAGGCTCGTCGTCGTGCGGAACGGGCAGGCCGCCTTCGGCGAGATCGTTCGCGGGCATCTCAAACAGGTCGACTACCGCAACGGGTTCATCGGGCAAGTTCGGATCCCCAGGGCGTCCGGCGCTGAATACACGATCGACCCCGAGATCAATTTCGGCCAGCCCACGCTCACCGAGTACGGCGTGCGGGTCGAAGATGTTCTCGATCGGATCGCCGCAGGCGAGACGATCGAAGAGGTCGCGGCCGACTATGACATTCCGGCTCCGACCGTCGAGAACCTCGTGCTGGCGGCTGCGTAGGCACCCGTGGCGGACCTGCGGTTCTTCTCCGACCGCAGCCTCGGGGACCATGAGGTTCCTGAGGCCCTTCGCGCCGCCGGCTGGCAGGTCGTCAGCATGCGGGAACGCTACGGTGCCGTCACCGCTCAAGGGCTCGCCGACATCGATTGGATCCGCGACGCGACCACCGAAGGCGAAGTGCTGCTCACCGGCGACAAGGCGATCGCGAAGAGACCCGTTGAGGCTCGGGCGGTCATCGCCGCAGAAGCTCGGATGTTCGCGCTCGGTAAGAACCAGCTCACCGGCAAACAGAAAGCGCAACGCTTCCTCGATCACGAGCGCGCGATCTTTCGGCGAGCTTCCACGCAGCGCGGCCCCTACGTCGTCAGCATCAGCGAACGCGGGCTCGAAACGCTGAAGCTTTTCGGATGACGTCCGCAGGTGCCGGTAGCGTAGGCCTGCCCGAGAGGAACGACAGCGCACATGCCCCTGAGCCGCGACGAGGCGCAGCAACTGCGTCCAGCGATCGAAGAGGCACCGCATGGTCGAAACATGCCGCGGCCATCGTCGCGCATCGCGCTCGGGTCGCTGCTGACGCTGATGCCGCGTTCGGCGTGCTTCGCGCACGCATGGTCGATGTGGCGATCCGAAGTGGGAGCCGCTGGGCGGTGTTGCCGCTGCGGGATGCCGATGGTGGGCAGCTCGGCATCCTGGCCCGCTCCGTCGTGCTGCCGAAGATCCAGGCGGATGAAGCGACCTGGCTCGGTCAGCTCACGAACGAGGTGCCGAAAGCACTGAACGATGCGAAGTCGAACTTCGGACTCCGCAAGCTGTTCAGCGGTGGTCAGTCGCGTGATGCGGGCGAACGCGCAGGCCGCTACCTGCTCGACTACCAGCATTGGGGTGCGGCGTCGGGTGTGGCCACGACGCTGACCCGCTTCGATGATCGTGCGCGTTCGGCGCAGCCCGTCGATGTCGCTCACGCGCTCGTCCCGAGCGTGGGATTCGCTCCGCGGCTCTCGTCGCTGGGGGCCGGCCAGCTCGTGCCGGGCACAGCTGTCGCCAACCTTGCTGCGGCGGCCAACACGATCCAGGACGCGCTCGATAAGGAGTCGCGCTACCGACAGAAGGCTGTCGATGCCGGTGTCGCTCTGCGGAAGGCCGAGACGCAGAAGGTCATCGCCAAGATGCCGTTGGAACGCCTAAAGGATGCGACCCGTGAGCGCATCCGCATCACCCCGCTCGTCTCTGCGCGCGAGCTTTCGGCGAATCCGTGCGCGGATTTCCCCCGCCCCTTCACCTTCCGCAGCTGGCCGCGGGCTCTTCGGAGTTGAGCGTGGTCGGGGCTGGGTGAGTAAGGCCGGGTGGGGCGTTCCCGGGAGTGACGGGTCGGGGTCTCCAGGATGGGGAGCGACCAAGCATCCTCAAGCAAGAAGACCCCGACGTGGCCCATCGTATTTGCGGTCGCGGCGCCTGCTACTGCGCGCTCGCTGACGTCCTCTTGAACGCTGACGGACTCCATCTGATCTCGGTCGCCGTCGACTCGAAGGCCGGTTACCTGCTCGGCATCGAGACCGATCCGGGACCGCGCGGCTGCCCGGGCTGCGGGGTAGTGGCCCGGCTCCATGCCCGTCGGCAGGTGAGGATCAGCGATGCGCCGATCCTGGGCCTGCCGGTCGTCCTGCACTGGTCGAAGCGCGTGTTCCGTTGCCTCGAGCCGGCCTGTCCGGTCACGACGCATGGAGACCGTCACGCTGGGCGGCGAGGTCCTGGCCAGCCGTCGAAACGCGGGCGTATCCAATGAGCATCCGACGACCGTAGCGTTCAAGGCACCCTCACCGGGCAATTTTGCGGGACAGTCATACGGGTGTGGGTCACAGCGATGAATGGCGGCAATTCTTCATCGCAAGTTGGCGCACGGGCCCTAAGATAGCGGCGGCCAACGGCCGATACTGAGACCGCCAGCCCTGCGGGTTTGGCGTCGCCTACTATTGGACTCATGGTGGAGAAATACATCACGCCGACATCTCTAGCTCGGGGCTTCTCTCCTTACGGGTCCGCCCTCAATACCCGCGAACGGGCACTTCCTGGCCCGATCGGTACCTATGGACACCTCGCCCACACCGTCCGACACTTTGGGATCGAGCTGGACGGCAGCGATCAGAGTATCCGCGCGCTTGATCGTGGTCTTTCCGAGGGGCAAATACCCCTGGAACCGCAGCCGCTCTACGAGCTTGCGATCTACGTGGGTGACACTCTCTGCTCTCGGTCCGGTTTTTGGGTGTGGGTACGAGATGCGGCGGACTATGTGCGGCTGAGGCACTCAGTGACAGAGTTTTGGGACGTTCTTGAATTCATCCACCGACGCGCCGAAGGGAAGACATCCGCAAGCATCGAGGAGGCTCTCGCAGAAATGGCGAGGCGGTTCGACCCGGAGATACCGGAACGAACCGCATCTGATCCTTATCTTTAGCCGCACGAGTACCGGTAGTAGCCGCCGCCCGGCGCGCCGTCATACGCTTCCGCGTAAAGCACCTGCCCACCGTAGGTGATGCTCGAATACGTTACCGCCTGGAATCCGCTGGTGTTCCCGGTCGGGCACAGGTACTCGGCTTCCCCGCTGAACGGGTTTCCCCCGCTGGCTGTCTTCGATGCAACTGTGCTGAGTGTGCCAAAGATCGTGTCTTCCTTCACGATTTCGAGGGTGAGTGTGGTCCCTGTCGCACCTGGGCAGCTCGAGGTTGACTCGTTGTAGACGCTGCTCTTTGAGGTCGTCCGGTGGGTGTAATAGACCGTCACCGTCAATCCACACCCGCTGGGGTACCCGCCGGCATCCGGTTGCGCGGCGTTCGGTGTTGCGCTGGACGAAACCTCGTACGGGACCGACACGGAGCCAAGGATGCCCCCACCTCCGGCAGCGTCGATCTTTGCCTGTACCGCTTTAAGGTTGGCTTGGTAGCCCGGCGATGTGGCAGCGCTTTGTGTTGATGATGCGTGGGTTGACGGAGACGCCGGGACTGCCGGGGCAGGTGCGCTGGTCGTTGCGAATGCTGCCGTGCCTCCCATCAGCGAAAGAACGAGTGCAGCGGCCACACTGCCGGCCACGCCGACGACGCGGCGTCGTCTTGAGCGATTCGATACCAAAATAAGCCCCCAATTATCCATTGATTCGGCCTGGGTTCGGTTCCTATCGTTCCCTTTGGCCAGCGGGTGCTGGTTGGGCTGATTCGAGGGCAGCATAGAACGCCTGCTCGACCTCGATCGGGGTGCGGTAGTCGAGCTCGGAGTGGAGGCGCTGGTTGTTCCACCACCAGACGTATTCGAGCGTCGCGAGCTCGACCTGCTCGACGGTCCGCCAGGGCCCGCGGCGGCGGATGAGCTCGGTCTTGTAGAGCCCGTTCACCGCCTCAGCCATGGCGTTGTCGTAGCTGTCGCCGACCGTCCCGGTGGAGGGCGTAGCGCCCAGTTCGCCGATGCGGTCGGTGTAGACGATCGACAGGTAGTTCGATCCGTGATCGGCGTGATGGATCAGCCCCTCGAGGCGTCCCCCGGCGGCCCACGCGGCCATGTCCAGGGCCCGAAGCGGCAGGATGTCGGCCTTCAGCGTCGCGGCAACGTTCCAGCCGACGATCCGCCGTGAGAACACGTCCGTGACGAACGCGACGTAGGCGACGCCGGACCACGTGGCGACGTAGGTCACGTCAGCGACCCAGAGCTGCCGGGGACCGGGTGCGGTGAAGTCGCGGTTCACCAGGTCGAGCGGCTTCGCCGCAGCTGGGTCGGGCTTGGTCGTGAAGACCGACTTGGCCCGCCTGACGCCGCAGACCCCGGCGATGCGCATCAGCCGTTCGGTCTGATCGCGACCAATGTCCCAGCCCTGCCGCTTCAGCAGCGCGTGCATCTTCCGGCGCCCGTAAACCCCGTAGTTCTCGGCATGCAACCGGACGACTTCAGGGACGAGGAGCTCGTCGCGCAGCTGTCGAGCGGATGCCGGTCTGACCTTGGCGGCGCGGTATCCGCGGGAAGTGATGAACCCACTGACTGCCGGGCGCAGGACCCGGCAGATGGCCTCGACCCCGAAACGATCCTTGTGCTGCTCGATGTAGCGAATCATCTCGTCGTGGGACGGTCGAGTTCCTTGGCGAAAAACACGGACGCGGACTTCAAGATCTCGTTGGCCCGCCGCAACTCGGCGACCTCGCGCTTGAGGCGCTTGATCTCCTCCGCCGCCTCCGTGGTCACGCCCGGGATCGTGCCGGCGTCGACCTCGGCCTTGCGTTGCCAGAGCCGCAGCGTCTCCGGACTCATCCCCAGCAGGCCGGCGACGTGGCGGATCGCGGTCCATCGGTTCGGGTGATCCGGCGCGGCCTCAGCGAGCATCCGCAGGGCTCGCTCACGCATCTCCGGGCTGTACGTCGTCATCAGTTCCATCCTGACTCTTCAATCGGAACGGAACCCAGGCCGAATCATGGCGCGGAACTGACCAGGTTCAACTGGTCGTTGCAACACCGGGTTGTTGGAGCAACAGTAGCTGCTCGTTGAGTGCTTCAGCCGGGGTTCTCCAGCCGAGCGTTTTGCGTGGTCGGGTGTTGAGCGCGTGCGCGACGGCGTCGATGTCCTCCGCGGACCAGCGCGACAGATCCGTGCCTTTCGGGAAGTACTGCCGCAGGAGCCCGTTGGTGTTCTCGTTCGTGCCGCGCTGCCAGGGCGACTGTGGGTCAGCGAAGAACACGGGGATGCCGGTCTCGACGCGGAACTTAGCGTGCGCGGACATTTCCTTGCCGCGGTCCCATGTCAGCGAACGAGTCAGCTGCGCGGGCAGCGCCGCCATGCTGTTCGCCAGCGCGTTCTTCATCGTGATCGCGCCGTAACCGGCCAATGCTGGCCCGTTCTTCGGCGTCGCTTTGTGCCGGTATCCCTCCTCCCGCGGCAGGTGGACCAGCAGCGTGAACCTGGTCGTGCGTTCGACGACGGTGCCCACCGCGGAACGCTCCAGCCCGATGATCAAGTCGCCTTCCTTACGTTGTTGGTGAGGGTGGTTTGCGGGGCTGTCGTAGTGTTCCGATCGCCCTCGGGCGGCGGGTATGGCCCAAGTCTCCTTGCCGCATGGACGGCTTACTGGGAATGGCCGCCCGCTGCCCGTTCGATGACCCGACTGCTGATTGAGACTCGCGATGTGATCGCTGCGTAAGGACGTGCCGGGGCGGTTGTCGGTCGGGCTGCGAATTTGTCTGCTGATTGGAAGGATTGACACATGCCGGCTATCTGGGCGGGAGTTGACGCAGGAAAACGCGAGCACCACTGCGTCGTGATCGACGAGACCGGGGCTACGCTGCTCTCCCGGCGGCTACCCAATGACGAGGAGCCGCTGCTCGAGCTGATCAGTGAGATCGATGAGCTCGCTGCCGGTGGCGAGGTCACATGGGCGACGGACTTGAATGCGGGCGGCTCTGCGCTTCTCCTCGCGCTGCTGCACGCTCACGGACTGCAGGTCCTATACATTCCCGGGCGGATCGTGCACCACGCGGCCGCGACCTATCGCGGTGATGGGAAGACGGACGCGAAGGACGCGCGCATCATCGCCGACCAGGCGCGGATGCGCACTGATCTGCAGCCGGTCATGAGCGCCGAGCAGATCAGCATCGATCTGCGCCTCCTCACCTCGCGCCGCACAGACCTGATCTACGACCGGGTGCGAGCGATCAACCGGCTGCGGGCAACCATGCTGGAGTACTTTCCCGCTTTGGAGCGCGCCTTCGACTATTCCAAGAGCAAAGGCGCCCTGATGCTCCTCTCCGGATACCAGACCGCTCCCCAGCTGCGGCGCATCGGCCAGCCGCGCTTGGCCGCATGGCTGAAGAAGCGCGGAGTGCGCGGGGCCGCCGCGGTCGCAGCCAAAGCCCTTGCGGCTGCGCAGGCACAGCACACCACGATGCCTACTGAGACCACCGCCTCCGCGCTGGTCGCGATCATGGCCGAAGAGATCACCGTGATCGACGCCAAGCTCTCCGAGCTCGACCAGCAGATCCTGGAGACTTCGCGCTGGCACGAGTACGCCGAACTGCTGGAGAGCATGCCCGGCTTCGGACCCATCCTGGCCGCTACCTTCATCGCGAACATCGGCGGAAGCCTGGACGCATTCCAGAGCCCGGATCGGCTGGCCAGCGTGGCGGGCCTCGCACCCGCGCCACGCGACTCCGGCCGCATTAGCGGCAATCTCCACCGGCCCCGGCGCTTCAACCGGCGCCTGCTGCGCACCTGCTACCTCGCGGCGCTCTCGAGCTTGAAGAACAGCCCGGCCTCACGCACCTTCTACGACCGGAAACGCGCCGAGGGCAAATCCCACAAGCAAGCCCTGCTCGCCCTCGCAAGGCGCCGCATCAACGTCATCTGGGCCATGCTGCGAGACCTAACCAGTTACCGAGAACCACTCGCCGCACCACCGCTTCAGGCCGCTCTCACGGCTTGACAACAGCATTGAGATTCCCAATGACCGGGAACAGCCCGGTCTTCGGCTTCCGCGGGCCGTTCGCTGATGAGCGTCTCGGGAGTGACATGCGCCCAGGTCTTGCGCCGCGACCGTTCCCGTGGCGCCCGCAGCGGCCGCCCGGTCCGCAGGCACCACACCAGCTCGCGTTTGAGTGCGCCTCGGCCCTCGATGTAGAGCGATTGGTAGATCGCCTCGTGGCTGATGCGCATGGACTCATCATCCGGGAAGTCCAGCGGCAACCGGTGGGAGATCTGCTCCGGACTCCATGCCCATGACCAGCCCCGGTCTTTCCGGTGCGGCTTGCCGCGGCCGGTGAAACGTGGCGGCTCGGGCCCGGTGACGACCGTCCCGTCGGGACGGGTGATCTTCCCCGCAAGACGATCCTCGACATACGCGCGCAACCGCGGATTCGCGACCAGCTTCGCGGTCTTCGGCCGCTTCGCGACCATGTCCGCTTTCCATTGCGCCACCGACGCCCGATACTCCGGCCTGCCGCCCCGCGTGGCCGCGTTGCGTCGCAGCTCCCGGGAGATCGTCCCAGCGTCACGACCAACGGTGCGGGCGATCTCGCGCACGCCCTTGCCCTGCACGTTCAGCAGTGCGATCTCCTCGCGCTCAGCGAACGAGAGGTAGCGGCCCGACGGCTGCTGGGTGATGTCGAAGGGCGCCATCCCGCCAGCGTGGCGGAACCACCGCGCCGCGACCGCCGGCGCCACGCCAATAACCAGCGCCGCTTCCTCGGCGAGTAGCCCCTTCGCGATCTGCGCCCAAAACGCTGCCTCAATCGCCCGCTGGAACTTCGGATGCCCCGGCGACCGGAGCTTCGGACGAACCGCCCGGTCCGCTGCGTGCTGTCGACGGACCACAAAACACCTCCAGATCGAGGTGTTGCGACGACCAATTGAATTCGCCCTGCGATCCTCTATCGGAATGCAGGATGCACCCGGACACGTCGCCGCGCATCCGGACCGCGTTCTCCAACGCAGTCACGGCCAGCTGCGACTTCATTCGGGAGTCGATTGAGTACCCCACGATGCGTCCGGAGCAGGCGTCCTTGACCGCGCAGAGGTAGATCTTGCCCTCACCGGTGGTGTGCTCGGTGATGTCGGTCAACCACAGCCGGTTCGGCGCCTCGGCTGTGAACACGTGCCGGGTCCGGCCGTGGTCGTCGGTCATGGTGCAGAGGTCGTCGTGGACCGCGGGGCCGGGCTTCTTCCCGGTTCTGCCACGCTTCTTCCCGAACACGCTCCACCAGCCGTTGTCCGACGCGATCGTCCACGCGGTCCGGTCCGCCATCGGTTCGCCAACATCCCGGGCCTCGTCGACGAGGAGCCGGTACCCGAACTCGGGATCATCCCGATGCGCATCGAACAACGCGTTCGCCCGATACGCCCGCACCACCTCGCTTCGCGGGATCGGGTCCGCCAACCACCGGTAGTAGGGCTGACGAGCAAGCTGCAACACCCGGCACGTCACCGCGACGGGGATCCCGTCCGCGGCGAGCTCGCTCACGAGCGGGTAAAGCCTTTTCCCGGCAGGTTCGCCTGAGACAGATACGCCGCGGCGCGTCGGAGCACCTCGACTTCCTGCTCGAGGAGCCGGTTCCGCCGCCGGAGCTCGCGGACCTCGTCGGACTCGGCACGCGTGGTTCCGGGACGTTCCCCGTCTTCGACGGCGGCGCGGCGCATCCACTTCGTCAACGTCATCGGGTGGACACCGAAGTCGGCGGCGATTTGCTCGATCGTCACTCCCGGCTCACGATTCCGAGCGACACGGACAACGTCGTCGCGGAACTCCTGCGGGTAAGGCTTGGGCACGATGGCATCCTTCCAGGCCAACCCCACCGGGCAAGCCAGATCAGATGTCACCTATCCGTGCAGCAGACCCCATCGTTGCTGGCTGCGGGAGACTTGTTGCCAGTGAGCGACACCGGAGCGCTCAGCTAGAGGGCACGAGGAGACGACGTGGCGTTCGTCCGGACTACTGCATGGCGCATGGGCCATGCCTGCCCCGGTGAGTTGTTTCGAGGTCTTCCACGGCGTCCTCGAGGCGCGCCGGTGGACGTGTTGAACGGCGATACCGAGGTCGGGGCCTGATGTGGATTACCGGCGACGTCGAGCTGCCCGACGAGATCCTCGATGCGCATGAGCGCGGCGAGCTCGTATTCTTCGTCGGTGCGGGGGCTTCGCTGGGCAAGCCTTCGAACCTTCCCCTTTTTGACAGCCTCGCGAAGAAGCTTGCTCGATTGGCGTCGCACCCCTTCTCGAAACGTGGTGGGCTGGATTTCTTCATTGGGCAGCTGGAGTCGCTGCCGCAGGGATTTGACGCGCATGCCCACGCACATACCCTGATTTCCAATCCGAAGTCGAGATTCAATCCGCTCCACAGTGCGATCGTGGAGCTCGCGGGAATCCGAGGTGCATTCCGCGTGGTGACCACCAACTACGACGATCACCTTGCTTCTGCTGCCGGCGGCGGGTCGATCATGGTCCCGGACACCTGGTACGCCCCGGCGTTGCCACTTGGGGGTGACTTCGCTGGGCTCGTCCACCTGCATGGTTCAGTACGGCGCCCGAAGGAGGAGATGATCCTCACGGACCGTGACTTCGGCCACGCGTACATCACCGACGCGTGGGCCGCACGGTTCCTCCTCCCGATGTTCAATCGATTCACCGTGGTGTTCATCGGCTACAGCCACGACGACGTGATCATGCGATACCTCGCGCTCGGGCTGCCGTCGAGCGGCAAGGGCGCGGTCTCTAAACGGTTCGCGTTCACGAGCGACCCGTCGAACAGCAAGTGGGGCTACCTGGGGATCCAGCCGATCACCTACCCGGTCGTCGGTCGCGATCATCAGGCGCTCGTGGCGGCGCTCACCGCCTGGGCGGATCGAGCCAAGATGGGGCAGACCGATCACCAGTCGCGCGTGCAGGCGATCATCGGCGGTGGAACCGCACTGCCACTGCCCGACCGCGACTACCTCCATGCGCGTCTCCGGACCACCGACGGCGCCCGGGACTTCGCAATTGCGACTGGCTCCCTTCCCGACGAAGCCAAACTCGAGTGGCTCACATGGCTGGAGGACCTCCCTGAGTTCAGAGCCCTGTTCTCACCCCCCGATGTGCCGGACGCCACCGCGATCCTAGGCAACTGGTTCGCAAGGACCTTCATCGAGTCGACGACGCTGAACGGCGCGGCCCTCCAGGCCATGCAGCGACTCGGGCAGTCGATGACGCCTTCGCTCTATCGGACCGCCACCTGGGTCGCCACCGAGCTGAGCAAGCAGGATGCGTCTGCCGGAGAACGGTGGCAAGCACTCCTCGCCACGTCGATCTATGGACAGTCGGCCCCGCTCGGAACCGACTTTCTCATGCCGTTCCTTCCCGATGCGGCGGCACCCAGCATGGCGGTGCTGCGGACGGCGCTGCGCCCGTTCCTCAAGCTGGAGCGGCGCTGGTTCGTCGAGGAGTCCAAGGAGCGCACGGTCCATCCCGATGCGAAGGTCACCTGGAACTCGAAGGACTACGCGCTGACCCAGCATGTCTTGCTCGTCGTTCAGGCATCCAACCCTGGGGATCGCTCTCTCGGTGGTGTCCTCGAAGAGGCCGTTGTCGCCGCTTACGACCTGCTCGACGCCTATCACGGCGAGCGAGGCTGGGACCCCCTCGCGCACCACCGATCTGCGATCGAGCCACACGCCCAGGACGAACTGCGCGAGCCGCTCGACGCAGTCATCGACGGCCTCCGCGAATACGGGATCAAAGCGCTGTCCGTCTGGCCGGACCTGCCAAATCGATGGTGGAACCTCAACCGAGCACTCATGCAGCGCCTGGCCCTGCATCTGGTGGCCGACGATCCGGAACGGAGTGCGGACGACAAGCTCTCATGGCTCCTCGATCGCACTGGGCTCTATGCAGACGATCTGAAGCATGAGACCTATCAGGTACTCGCCGCCGCGATCGGTACTGCGACGCCGCCCCTCAAGCAACGGGTCTTGGACGCCGCCGCCGCTGGACCCGACTACCCCGAAGAGATTCCCGATCGCGACCGCCACTTTGCATACGCGAAGTACAACTTGCTCGCATGGCTAACGCAGGCCGGCCCTGACTGGGCTGAGGCCCAAACCGCGTTCGACGCAATCCAAGCTGAAAACCCCGGCTTCGGGGTGCGAGAGCATCCCGACTTCGACGCCTGGATGACAAGCGGAACCTGGGGTGGGACGCCGCCAATGGACCTCGAGGAGCTCATCCAGGCGCTCGTTCAGAACGTGAGCGCTGCACTCGGTGACCTGCTCTCCCATGACTACTCCGAACGCCACTTCGATCAGCCCGAGTGGCGAGATGCGCTCGGGCTCGTGCAGCAGGCCGCTGAGCGACGCCCGGACCTTGGCGTGCAGCTCTGGGACGCCGTCTTCGGTCGTGACGACCTTGACGAGAAGCAGGTCGACCTATGGCGTGCGATCGCTGAAGGCTGGGGAAAGGCCGCCCTCGGAGATTCGGGACTCGGAGCCGTCCAGCGCCTGAATGCGCTGCTGTCGGACAGGGATTCCGCCCGCGCCATCGGGCGTTTCCTGCTCGATCAGATTCGACAGCAGATCGACGAAGATGAATCGCCGGTACTCGCATCTATGCGTGAACTGGCGCAAGAACTCTGGCGTGAGCAGGGCTCAGGATTCACGCACCGAGAAGACTCGACCCCCCTATCGTTCGCGCCACTTTACCTGAACTCGTGGCCGGGGTTCCTGGCCCAGTACTGGAACAGTGAGGTCGACCGTCGCTGGCGACACTCGCGCGAGGAGTGGGCTGGACTCAGCGACGAGGAGTCGGAAGCGCTCATCGCGCTGCTGAACGGCAACAACGATGCACTGGACGCCACTCAGCCCGCACTTGCCGGAGAGTTGTTCTTCTACTTCGCCGCAGACGCAGACTTCGCGACGGCGCACCTGCTTCCGCTCTTCAACGATCCGCAGCGACACGCCTTTGGATGGAACCCCTTCCTGCACCATCCCCGGTGGAATGACCGGATCCTCGCAGCCGGCCTGTTCGACAGCTTGGTCGCCGAGCTCAGCCGTCTCGATGAGTTGCCAGACAAGACGCTGCATCACATCTTCCTGGGGTTCATCACCTCTGTGGTGTCATACGCAGGCATCACGAGTACCGATCGGAGGCGCCTGCTTGATCAGACAGTGCTCGCGTCAGGTGGTTCGCATGCCGCCGGCTTCGCTGAAGCGGTCGCCCGATTCCTCCGTGAAGACGGCGTCGACGGGGCCGAGGTATGGCGTCGGTGGCTCGGCAAGCACTTGGAACGCCGCCTCGGCGGCCAGCCGCGGGTCGCGTCGGCCGAGGAACTTGCACGTTGGGCGGACGTCGTTCCTGTCGTCGGCGAGTTCGTCCCAGCCGCAGCGACGCTTCTCGGCGGGCACAGCATCGGCCTCGGCGAATGGTCCTTCAACAAGGAGTTCCCGGAGGGCGTCCTCGCCGCCCATGGCCCTGAGCTCGTTGCTTTCTTCGCCGAGCGGATCCGGAGTACGACCGGCTCGGACCACATGGTGAGGTACCGCGTGCGGCAACTGGTCGAGGCCATCCGAGGAGCGGTCGGCGATTCCGTTAGCCGGCCACTTGTCGAAGCGGCAACGGAGAGGAGATTTCTCGATGCTGCCGAATGACCTCGAGCAGCGGAACCTCGACCTCCTCGACGCGATCGGCTGGGCGCGAGTGTAGGGTGCCGTCGGCAACGCCTGGCGGTCGATTAGTCTCCGTCAGCATTACGCTCGATCGCTAGCCTCAGGTCGCGCAACCACGCTGCCGCTTCCCTCAACTGCTCTGGAGGGACGTCCACCCCCTTCCCGTGAACGACTCGGTTGCGCAATTCGCGCATGATGGTCAACTCTGCGTGCTGCTCGGGCGTGATCAGTTCTCGCGTCACAAGCTGCCGAAACAGCACTGGCAACGGCGGCAGCCTTGGGTCGTCTGATTGCGCGACGTCTTTCAGCAACACCTCCAGTAGCACCCACTCCGTGACGAACTCGCCGAGTGCCAGTGTCTGTGGCGCGTCATCCTTCAAACTTGCGACAGTCGTGCGTCGACGACTCGACGGATGACGCGAAGTTGACACAGCTCGTAGATACGCGTTGTAGTGCGACTCGTTCCCGGACAGCATCAGATCCGCAAGTTGAGCGCCGACTGGTCGGTGCTCGAAATCCCGCTCGAGCAGATCAAGATAGGGCTCGACAGAGGACGCGGTTGCGGAGTGTTGTTCAGCGAGGTAGTCGAAGAGCACGTCAACTTGGCCTAGGGTCGCGTCCGTGAGATCCACATCTCGAGCTGATAGCCGAGAGCGGAGGAACTCAGCTAGTTCGTAATGGTTGCGGAACGGCGTCGCCGCGATCGTGACTCTCGCGTCCCCAGCCTTCTGAAGCTGCTCAAGTGCGATCTCACCAGCGAGGACGAGTCCGTTGAGCTGGTCGAGAAGTGCGTACTCCGACGATGACAGCTCGCCCTCCAGCGGCTTATATACCAGGTCATGCTCGACCTCGGACCACGCATGCATAAGCACTGAAGCCACCTGGACCTCAACGAGAGCTGACGCGTATCGATCTTGTCCTGCGCTTAGACGCGAGTCGGGAATGAGGGCACGGAAATGCCGGGCGCCATAGCCGGAGAATCGCTGCAGATGAACCAACGCACCGGGCGCGGGTGGCTGCTCACCTATGGCCGTGACAGTCTGAGGTGTACCCACCCTCGGGCCGGCTGAAGCCGCATCGGGTGGGAAGCGCTTGTCATGCCGCACATCAAGCGTTGCTCGGATGACTCGTTCCGCCTCGTCCATCTGCCCGGGGAAGTACAGCGCCACCCGAACTCCAGCGAGGTCAGCGATGTCTTCTCGGATCTGAGCAACAGACGTGTACGGCTTCTCGCGATTGCGGGCGTGCAGCTTGTCGGCCAGACGATCAACGGACTTGGCACGACTGGTAACTATGGCGCGCAGGCCCGAGCTCGCGAGCGCGGCCTCTAACAGGCCGCGGGCCATGCGCGCCGACGCATCCCAGAAGTCGAATTGGCGCTCGTACTCGCTTACGAAGTCGTCGATGACACCCACGCCTGCTCACTTTCATCCCCTATGGCGAAGTCTAGGGTTCGACTCAGCAGGCTCGGCTCCGATGTCCAGGAAGGACGGCTCTGCAGGTCGACAGCGACAACGGATCGGTCCACCCCGAACCGATGGCCGATTAGCAGGGTCAGAGATTCCATGTGGCATTCGCTGCAATCCCGCCTACATTTCTTGCACGCAATTTTTCTCCTGATCAGTGAATTGAGCCCATCGTCCGATCCTCACTCGCGCCCAGCGCGGTCACTGCCGCCTCAGAACGGGACTGCTCGACGATCTCGATTTGCATGGTGTGGCGACGCGCTTTGACGACATCGTGAAGACGAGCTTCTTGACCGGCACGCCCGGCGACCCTGACTTCGCGCTTCAGTTGGTCGGGCGGTTCCTCTACCAGAAATGGCCGTACCAGCGATTGAGTCTGAAGGAATGGGCCCGAGCAATTGCGCTATATGCGGATACCCCGTTCCCGGAGCGCTACTCGCCTGAGTCATGAGCGAAGCCTGGGATGAACAGCTGCTTGGCTGCACAGTCCCCGAGTTCGTTTCGGTGGGCTTCTGCCTCTACGCGGCAGCAAACACGGGCGGTCGCTACCCGCTGAGGCGAATAGACGCCTAGACGCCGGCCGGACTCGGGCCGGTGAGCGCGGGCCGCGGTCGCTTACGGGCGTTCAGATCTCAGCTCGCGCGATGAGATCCGCAACGGCCTCTGCAAGCGCGCCAAGGTCTTCAACGACCGTCTTGGAGAAGGTCTTCGGATTGGAGGCGTCGTTGGCTCGGAACTCTCGTGCGCGAGCGGCGATGTCCTGGATCCTCGCGAGATGTTCTTCAAATTGGCTCACGATGCCACTATGACGCCGTTGTGGCCGCGGGCTATCCGACGCGGCATCATCGTGATGGTCGGCAAAGAGATCGGAGATAAGCGATGAGTCATAGAGGGGCAGAAGCCAGCTCGGACGCTCGTTCGGGAGACGCACGAGCCGCCAGTACCCCAGAACTCGCCCAATGGCCACGTCGCGGTGGCGTTGACCGGCGACGACAAAGACGAGTGCATTGAGGTCACGATCCATGGCGTGCGGCACTTTTTGCACTCGACGACCGCCCGCGAGCTGAGCAACATGCTCATTGCTCGGATCGAGGAGTGGAACCTCATCGTGCGTGCTGGGGGCGCGCCGGGTGTTTGATTTTCGCGCGGGCGCAGACTGACCGCGCTCCAGATCGCGCGCGAGCTAGAGAGCTGGGAAGTCAGCTAGTTCTCGGAGGTTTGAGAGGGGCAGAACCGCCTCGAAGTCGGCGGTCAGAACGCCTTTCCACTGCCTGCGAGCGAATTGAAACAGGAGCACCACACCGCTTACGGCGGTCCCGTCGAGGCCCAAGCTTCGCATCCCGGCATTACCGGGCGCCGAGAGCCACTCGAGGGACATCTGGTCGATCTCGCCGCGAGTGAGTCTGGGCCACCGGCTGGGCTGCAGTGTGCCCTTCACCTCGACGACGACGAGATGCTCGAGGCTTGGGGAGAGCAGCGCCAAATCGATCCCATGGCCTCCGGAGAACGGGCCAACGAAGTGTTCGACCGGACTCCATCCAGCCTCGACCAGAATTAACTCCGCGACCGACTCTGAGATGTGGCCGGTTACGCCATTCAGGCCGCCCGCCCTCGTCCGCCGCGGGATCGCTTCTAGCGAGCGTTGGAATGCCGAGCGGAACTGCGACTCCGCAAGCTGGGCGGAGGCCTGCCCTGAGTCGATACATGACTCGACCAGGTCGGGCGGAAGCGTAAGCGCCGGCGCAGATCGGAGTGCCGCCCCGATGCGGTCGCCGAAGGTGCGGTCGGCGTTCATCTTTCGACTGCCGACCTCCGCATGATCCTCAGTCACCCCAGATCGCTTGGAGCTGGTCAAGCTCATCTGAGGGCAGTTGGCGTCCCCACACTTCTCGCAAGGTGAAGGGATCGCTCGCAATGCGTTCGAAGATGATCATCGACTCGGGTTGGTGGATTAAGACGACCGTGCTCACGTCTGCGTAGCGGCGGAAGATGTCGGTCAGCTTGTCCTGGTGGTCAGCGACGAACGCGTGCAACTGAGCCGCGTACTGATGCGCCTGCTCACTCGGAAGGGTGGGGCCGATCTCGGAAATCACATATCGGCTGAGCGGTCGGTCGTAGGTGTTGTCGGAGAACCTGTAGAACTCGCTCTCGGCGAGGTTGATGAGTTCCTCAATTCGATAACCGGGCGCTGCTGTCATCTGTTTCACGCGCCGTGACACCTCCTCGTCAAAGATCTCCATGAGCGCTGCCAGACGGGTGAGCGCGCGCTTGGTGTCGTCGTCGGGCTCCACCCCGGGCTTGTAGAGCAACCGGTGGGACATTTCCGACCAAAGGTTCTGCGCGGCGCTCCTAACTTGAATTTCGCACTCACCTACGACATCGGCGCCGTCGCGGATAACGACCTGGAGGTGAACGCCGCCGTAGCCGATCTTGTCAGCCTCCCAGAGCGTGTGGGTCTTGTCTTGGTACTCCACGACTTCGTAGTCGCTGTTGATCAGTTCGACGACGCGCCCGAGATCGCTCGGATCATCCAGCGTCACCCGGACGCCAACCTTGTCAGTGATCTCGGTCCATGGGTCGCTGTAGTTCTTGCGCAGGGCTTTGCCGACGAAGCTAGAGACTTCCTTCGCTCGCCCGCTCACGGAGCAAGCGATGCCTTCGCTTCGCGTTCTCTTCTTGATGGCATCTGCGACCCGCTCGGCCAAGGTGACGAACGCGGGCCGCTCCGCGACGAAGCGTGCGCGTGCGTCAGCGATCACGCTCATGCGCGGCTGTGCAGATTCTTGAGCTCGTCGACGACTAGCAGTTCCGTTCGCCCGTCGTCCCTGCCAGTTACGGTCACGACGCCCTCCGGGGTGTCGGCGGGATAGCTGACTTTCACGCCCGCTTCGAACTCGTATTGCATCCGTCTGATTCGCGAGCGGATGAGGTCGATGTCCTTGACGAATGACGGTGCGACGCCCGCATCGCGCATCGCTTGAACGAACGCGCCGCGGTCCTCGACGTCGAGGTTGCCTTCCGCAAACGGCCGCAGGCGCACCTCGGCATCGTGGCGGTTGAGTTCAGCGATGACCGCGGTTTCGTAGCGGGACTTCTTCTCCGGGTCGTCGACATGATCGTTGATGAACTTCTCGGCCTCAGCGTGGAACTGACGCGTCGCGACCTTCGGGTCGTTCGTCAGTTCGCACTCGAGGAACGTCTCTAGGAAGAAGTCGGCGACGTCCGTGCCTTTCGACTGAGGATCGCAGACCCATCCGACGAGGGAGGACGCATCGTCATCAAGAGCGAAGACCGCAACTTTGAAGACTCGAGTGCGACCGGTGAGAAACAGATCGCGCATGTACTCGACGCTGTAGGTGCTCTTGCCTTCCACCTGAGCGGTTGCCGCCCGAGCGCCTTCTTCCTTTTCCAGCTTGAGCACCGCCAGGATGGGATTTCCGGCGTGAGTGCCCTCTGTCACTACCAGCAGTCCCCCCGACATCGCGCCCGATTGAGAGTCGTGCAGTCGACCACCGAGGTCGACGGAGAGCTCGATGATGCCCCGTTCGTAGCGAAGCCGAGCCAAGACCGACTCGGGCGTTGCGCGGCCCGGAATCGCTTGTATCTCGTGCTTGGAGCGCCCAAAGCTTTCGCTGATCTTGCGCTCGAAGAATCGAGCGACGTCGACGTCATAGGGCGACAGCGCCTCGCTCAGGGTCGGCGGTGTTCCCTCTTGCCTCTTGAAGCTCTTGGGAATCTCATTGATCACCCAGTGGGCGATCTCCACTCGGCCCGGGTCGAAGCTCGCCATAGCACTTCCCATCTACTCCGGGTGCTATTCACAGTTATATCGGGGGCGCACCGTTTTTGGGCATAGGTGCCGACTAGCTGTATGAGGCCATGACGTTGGTGACGCCGGTGCGGAGTTTGCTCGCGGGCGGCTGGTTGCCGGTGGCGGTGTGTGGCCGATGGTAGTTGTAATGCACGTTCCAGACCTGCAGAGCGTCGGCTCGCTGCTGTTCCGAGGTGAAAGTTCGGGCGTAGAGGAACTCCTCGGCGAGGATCCGGTTGTAGCGCTCGACCTTGCCGTTGTGGCGGGGCGTGTATGGCCTGGTCCGCTGATGCCGGGCCGCGTGCGCGAGGATCACGGCGTGGAACGCGTCGGCACGGAAGTTCGAGCCGTTGTCGGTCACGACCCGGGTCAGCCGGACGATGCCGTGCGCCGTGAAGAACGCTCGTGCTCGGTGGAAGAACCCGATCGTGGTCGACGCTTTCTCGTCGGGCAGGTGCTCCGTATAGGCCAGCCTGGAGTGGCCGTCGACGGCGGAGTGCAAGAACACATAGCCCGGACGCGGGGAGCGGATGGAACGGTCCTTCGTGCGTGCTCTGCCGGATGCGCGGTGCTGGTCGGATCCGCGGCCGTGGACCCGCCAGCCGCCGCCGTCGGGGATCCGGCCGACCTTCTTCACGTCCAGATGCACCATGTGCCCCGGATACCGGGCCACGATCTTCCGCGGAGCACGGTTCGAGTCGCCGTCGGGATCGATGTGACGACGGCGGTTCAACCCGAGCCGGTCCAACACGCGCGTGAGCGTCCGCACCGAGATCGTGATCTCGTCCGCGGCGAGCTCGAGCACGATGCGGCGCGCGGATTGCTTGCCGTCACGGCGCAGCTGCTCGATCCGGTCCACGAGCGCTGGCGGTGTCGCGGCCGGCGAGGATCCCGGTGCGCTGGAACGATCCTCCAGGCCGAGGTCGCCGTGGGCTCGCCACCGGTTCACCCACTTCGACGCGCACGCCCGGCTGATGCCCATCTCCTGGGCGACATGGCTGATGGGGCGGGTGCGGCAGCGGTCAATCAGGCGTCGGCGGCCCTCGACGGACAGCGGAGCGTTACGGTGGGTCACGAAGCGGGTCCTTGCGGTCGGGATGGGTGGGTAGCACTCCCAATCCAACCGGCAACGGGCCCGCTTCTTCACACCCCGCCAGCGTCAACAACGTCATGACCCACAACAACTAGCGCAGAAGCCTCCGCTCATCCCGCGCACACACCGTTCGGGTCTGCTGCAGTCCCCCCGAACCCGCTGACATTCCTCAGATCGCTTCGAGCGCGGTGACGTGCCCGGCGTCGCGGATCGTGACCCCGAGGCCGGGTTCGCCGACCCGATGCCGGGCGACGAACCCGCCGGAGACGGTGGCGATGTCGATCACGTCTCCGCCGAGCCGCTGTTGAACGACGACTCTCGCCGCGGCGAGCTCCGGTGGGACGGAGTATCGGTTCCCGCGCCAGTCGATCAGCGCCTGCCGGGTCGCGATGCGCTGCTCAGTGACGATCACGGCTCGACGCCGCCGCCCAGCACTGCGGCCAAGAAACAACTGGCTCCTTAGCGAGGGTCTCCAGCGTCCGTCTCGTTCGCGGCATAGACCGTTGTGTGGAGATTCGTAAGGGCATTGAATCCCGGCAGCTGTTCCGAGATGCGGAGGAACGGGCCGTTGAGGTTCAGCCGGCATGCGTGGTGGTAGCAACAACGTCGGATGATGGTGGAGGCAAGCCGATGGGACTTCCGTACGGGCGGGATTTTTCTCGTCCGGGGCGTGTTGAGGGTTGCACGCACACGCGGTGTTGGGAGCCGCTGCCGCTCGACGCCGACCTGGCGATGCTCGGCACTCCGGAGGGCACCGAGGATGTTCGCTCATTGGTGTCACGGTTGCGTCCGGATGTGCAGGTCGCGTTCGCAAAGTACCGGCCGAAGGGTCTCCCTGGCGAGCGGTGGGCTGTGGCGCGGCCGTTAGCGGAGGACGCGGTCGCGCTGATAGCGCCCGCGTGCCGATACCTCGCCGCGCGGCTGCTAGTGCCGGTCACGGCGTTCGTGGACTGGATGGTCACGGTGAACGGGTATCCGGCGGATGCTGCGGTGGTGTTTCACCCGGTGATGATTCGCCGGTTCATCGCCGGCAGCGATCTCGCGGACAAGACGCGGCGGGACTACCGCTCGGTACTGCTGCGGATCTCCGAGGTGGTCCTCCCCCGGCAGGCTGCAGTGTCGTTCGATGCTTTGAACGATCAGCCGGTCAGCGTCCCGCACACGGAACTGGAGTTGGAGTTGTTGCGGTCGTGGGCGCTGGGTCAGTCGACGCGGAAGAAGCGCCGCGACGCCAGCATCCTCCTCGCCCTCACCGCGGGCGCGGGACTTGACCCGTATGAAGTGCAGCATCTGCGTCGCCGTGACCTGCACGTCGACGAGCACGGCGTCGTGGTCTCCGTGCCGGGCTCCAGGCCACGACAGGTGCCGCTGCTCAAAGGGTGGGAGTATCTCCTCCTGAATGCGGTCGAGGATCTCGCGGCAGATGTTTGGGCGTTCGGATCGCCGACCCGGGACCCAGCAACGTCGAACATCGTGACCGGGTTCATCCGGCAGAGCGACCGAGGCAGCGAACCAACTCCGATGCCGACCCGGTTGCGAGCAACGTGGCTCGTCACACACTTAGCCGCGCAGACAGACCCGGCCGCGCTGATGCGCGCGGCTGGTCTGTCGAAGGCGAGTCATCTCCTTTCGATGCTGGTCCACGTCCCAACGCTTGACACGCCTGAGCATCGGCGGCATCTCCGCCGGCTCCTGCGGGAGGGAGCAGGCCCAGCTCTGCCTGTCTCTTAGAGGACGCGGTAGCTGGCCGCCCGGAGGAGCTGTTCTCGTTCGGGGAGGAGGATGCCGCTTCGGTGATTCGCCCGCTGATGGGCGACCCATCGTCCCAGCGCCGCTTCCCGGGCATCCGTCGACCGTCTCGAGGGGGCGTGGCCATGCCGCTCCCAGAACCGCTGATGCGCGTCGAAGGTTGCATGCCAGGTGTCGTCCTGCGGCGCCCACCGGAATCCGGGGAGCGTTTCCAGCCGCCGGAGCTGATAGTCGCAGAGCGCTCGACGGACCTGGGGCCGGCGTTGGTAGGCCAGCCAGTCCACGAGGTGCTGCTCCCGGGTGCGGGGCCGGGGACGGACGGAATCCGCACGCGGCAACCGACGGGTCTCCCGCATGAACCGGTCGAGGCGGTGCAGTGCACTCACCCACTGCGCGACGAGCGGTTCCGGGGCCTCGTCGGCGCCGATGTCGGCGAGGTAGAACGAGACGCTCCGCCGCTGTTCAGCGGTCAGGGTGCCAATCGGCTGGGCGGCGAGGGCGCTGTAGGTGGCGTGCAGGTCGGTGAGCGTGGGAACGCGGCCGGGCATGGGGATCCTTCCCGAGACCGCATCTCGGTCTCGGGATCCCTATGGGCGGACGCCGGCAAGAATCCGTGCCGTGCCGCACATGCGAGGAGTTGGGGCCAGAAACAGGACCACTCCGACGCCGCGGATCGTTACCGTTGCTTCCTGCCGCGCCATTCCTGTTCGATGCCGGTCTGCAGCGAAACAGCCACCTGATAGCGCCCACCCCGATGACTGAGCCGAACCCGCACCGCGCGCTCCCGCCGGTGTCGCACCGGCCCGGCTCCGGCGAAGCCGCCCACACCGTCGCTGGACCCTCGGCGCGAACCCACCAGTTGGGGTCTGAGGCAGGTGAGTCGAACGACTCCGACGCGCTCCGCGCGGGGTCGTACTGCTTCCGATCTCAGCACCCCAAACCCTCGCGGCATAGAGCAGGCATGCGCACACAGCACACCCTGAACTCTCCGCTCGCCACCCCACCGGGCATCGTCCTCGGCCCGTCCGCGCGGCTCGTGGTGGAGGTCGTCCGATGACCGAGGCGAAGCCGAAGTATCACGACTTCGAGAAAGCCGAACAGTGGATGTCGGACAGCTGGGGCATGTCGATGTCCAAGCACATCCGCCTCGGCCAGGTCGTCCCGAACGAGCTCGCCGTGCACGAAACCGTGCTCCTATTCAGCCGAGCCGCGGTTCAGGACCGCATCGAGGCGTGGAAGCAAGAAGACCAGCACTCCACCCGCGGACGGAAAGCGCAGCTGAGCGAGACCAGCGTTCTCATGCTCGCGTTCGTCACCATGCGCGCCCGGCACAGCGTCAGCATCAAACACATGGCCGAGGTCGCGATGGCGCTGACCACGGCGCAGCGGCTCGCGCTCGGCATCACCGAGTTCACCCCGCACCAGGACACGATGTATCACCGCATCTGGGAGGCCATCTTCCGACTGCGGGCACTCACCGACCGTCATCCCGGGAAACGCCGCCGACGGATCACGGAAGCAGAACGCGCCGCCGCCGTTGGCCGCCGCGACAAGGCGGAAATGGCCAAACGCCACCAGCGGATGCTCGAACTGACCAACCTCATCATCGAGGGATCGATCGCGTTCCTACCCCGCGAAGTAAAGCGACGATTCCGCGGCGCAGCGGCGATGGATGCGACCTTCATCGAGGTGTCGGGAAAGCAGAAATCCGCGAAGAACATCAAACCCGGCGACAAGGTATCCACGAACTACGACTGCGGTTGGTACGGCCGCCAGGGCAGCCACGGTCCTGACGACAACCCGAGAGGACTGTCCGCATTCGGCTGGGAGCTGGAATTCCTGGTCATGACCGCCGACCCGAACGAAACCGAAGTCGCGTACCCGCGCCTGTTCCTCTCCACCAGCGGACACCTCCCGGGCGGTCTTGCCGGTCACGGACGGTTCCTCTGGGAATCAGCGAAGCACCGTGGTCACACGATCAGCACCCTGATCGCCGACCGCGCCTACTTCCCCGGCGCGAAACCCGAGGACCTTCAGCGGCCCCTCGCCCAAGCGGGCGTCAAGGTCGTCATGGACTACAAGAACGAGGACTTCGAACTCACCCAGCAGGCGTTCTACAAAAGCCCCAACGGGGTCCACGACCTCATCATGGTCACCGGCAACTGGTATCTCGGCTTCATGCCCACCGCCCTCATCGAAGCCGAGAAGACCTACCGCGACTTCCGCGAAGCGGTTGAGAACCTCCCGGCCGAGGAGAAGAAACAGAAGATCGCTGAAGCGCACGCGCTCCTCCGCGCCCAACGCGAAGAGAAAAAGAAGTACCGCCTCAAGCCGCGCAGCGGCTACGACCTCACCTGCGCCCGCCAATACACCTACCCCGAGTTCAACGACCCGGAAGTGTATGACGAACGCGTCGGAGCGATGGTGTCCGTCGCCCTCCCGAAGACCGTGAAGATTCCCGGCGTGCTCAACGATGAACACGGCAAGACACACCAAAACCACATCAAGTACGGCCAGGACCTCGAGTACAAATCCGCGGCGTGGAAAGCATGGTTCGGCAAGCGGAACAACATCGAAAACGGCAACTCCTGCCTCAAAGACGCAGACCGCGCCGCCCTCGCCGTGCCGATGAAGCGACGCATGCGCGGACCCTGGATCATCGAGCTCGCTGGCGCGATGGCCGCAGCGACCGCGAACCTCTCCCGAATCCTCGACTGGCTCAAGCTCCGGCTCGCGATGCGAACCCTCAACCGCAAAAACGCGACCAGCGCTGCCCTGTTCGAACCCGGCCTTGATCGTCTCACCGTCGACGAACACGACCTCCGGAACCCGTTCAACAGACTCGCCGAACTCGAAGAACTCAGACTGGTCGTCTAACCGCGACCCGCCTCCGCACAACAGAACACAACCCCACCTCCGACGGAGCCACGCTGCTCCGCCGCCGATGCCCCCTGCTCGATTCCGGGCCGGGGGCATTTTTGCGTTCCCCACCCCCTCCGCGACAGCGGCGACGTGCCGTCCCAGAGCCAACGTGCGCCGCTCGGGCGACCCTGATCGGTGTCAGGTGGCCTATGTCGGGAATTTACCAACCGAAATTCCGCAATACTCCGACCACCCCGAAGTGCGCCCCCTGGGACTTGAACCCAGAACCCACTGATTAAGAGTCAGTTGCTCTGCCGATTGAGCTAGAGGCGCGTACGTCGCCGCACAGTCGAAGATTCGGACCCGAGCCGCAACGGGAGACAACAATAGCATGGGATGAGCGGCCGCCCGGACGGGCGGTACCGCGACAGATCTCACCGCTGAAGGAGCTCCGCAGATGACCGATCGTCTTGCCGCCGGCGACACCGCCCCGGACTTCACCCTGCCCGATGAGAACGGCACCGAGCACAGCCTGCACGACCTTCGCGGCCGCAACGTGATCGTCTACTTCTACCCCGCCGCGTCGACCCCCGGCTGCACGACGGAGGCATGCGATTTTCGGGACAGCATGTCGAGCCTCCAGGCCGCGGGCTACGAGGTGCTCGGCGTCTCGAAGGACGAACTGCCTGCGCTCCAGCGCTTCAAGGAGGAGCAGTCGCTCACGTTCCCGCTGCTCAGCGACCCCGATCTCGCCGTGCACAAGGCCTACGGCGCATACGGCGAGAAGAACAACTACGGCAAGGTCGTCACCGGCACGATCCGCTCGACGATCGTGGTCGACGCCGATGGCGTCGTGTCGCTCCCCCTGTACAACGTCAAAGCGACCGGACACGTCGCCAGCCTCCGGAAGAAGCTCGGGCTCGACTGAGTCCGCTCACTCCTCCGGCTCGCGGTCGCGCTCCGGATCGCGAGCCAGGAGGCGCGTCACCGGTGGCAAGAACACGAGGACGAGCGCAATCACAGCGGGGATGAGCAGCGCCCACCCGATCGACGGGACCCGGAAGACGCCTTGGAACGCGCCGATGCCGATCGCGACGAGGATGAACTCCCACACCACGATGCCGCTGCGCACCCAGGGTCGGGCCCGCACGAGTCCGATGCACATGAACGCCACCCAGAGCGTGGTGATCAATGCGAGGATCGCAAGCGCGATGCCCCCCGATTCGCTCGATGCGCCTCCGGCGAACACATCGACGATCAGGACGAGCGTGACCGCGACGAGCGCGAGGAGCTCGAGCACGAGGATCACCAGGAGCCCCAGCGCGGCCGGCGTGCGAATCGCGCTCCGATCAGGCGATTCGTATGCCGGGTTGGGGGTGTTCGACACAGCGTTCCTCCAGTCTGAAACCCTTGATTTGGGGATACCAGTATGGAACGATGTTTGACGGTCGTTCGGACGCCACGAAGAGGTGAGTGTCCCCCGCAGTCGGTCTCTCCCCCGAGTCCCGAGGCGGGATGTGACTCTCTCGAGTGATTCCTCCACCCCGAGGTTCGACGCGCTGCGATGTGCAGCGCTCGAGTTCACGGCGAGCTTTGGTTCGCCCATGTACGCTGCACGAGAAGCCCACGTCCCCCACTGCGGCCGCGACCGAATGAATCACTCATAAGGAGCATCAGCCATGGATTGGCGTGACAAGGCAGCCTGCCTCACCGCGGACCCGGAGCTCTTCTTCCCGGTCGGCAACACTGGTCCCGCAGTGGACCAGATCGAGAAGGCGAAGTCGGTGTGCGCCCGCTGCACCGTGACCGAGACCTGCCTCCAGTACGCACTCGAGACCTCCCAGGACTCCGGTGTCTGGGGCGGCCTCAGCGAAGACGAGCGCCGCGCACTCAAGCGGCGCGCAGCCCGCGCGCGCCGCGCCTCCTAGGGAGCCGCACGGACGAGCGCTCGCAACGAGCGCGTCGAATACACCCGAACCACGAAGCGCCCGCCGCATCCACACGGATTGGCGGGCGCTTCCTCGTTGCCGCTGTCAGGATCAGCGAGCGCACCGCAGACCCGCAACCCTCAGGCCGCGGCCGTGAGCCAGCGGAACGGGATGAAGATCGTCACCTCGGTGCCGCTGCCGACGAGCGTGTGCCAGTCGATGGTGCCGCCGAGCTCGCCTTGGATGAGGGTGCGCACGATCTGCGTTCCGAGTCCGGAGCCGACCTGTCCCTCGGGCAGACCGCGGCCGTTGTCGCGGACCTCCACCTCAAGGTGGTCATCGAACCGGTGCGCGACAATCTCGACCTCGCCGTCGCGGCCGTCGAGTCCGTGCTCGACGGCGTTCGTCACGAGCTCCGTGAGTCCGAGCGCCAGCGGCGTCGCCGCCTCCGAGGGGAGCACCCCGAACTCGCCCGTCTTCTTCGGGTGCACGGTCGTGTTGTGGCTTGCCGCGACCTCGGTCACGAGCTTCAGAACGCTGTCGAACACGTCATCGAAGTCGACGTTCTGACTGAGTCCGGTCGAGAGGGTGTCGTGCACGACGGCGATCGCCGCGACACGCCGCATCGCCTGCTGGAGGGCGTCCCGAGCCTCATCGGAATGGGTCCGTCGCGCCTGGATCCGCAGCAACGATGCCACCGTCTGCAGGTTGTTCTTCACGCGGTGGTGAATCTCTCGGATGGTGGCGTCTTTCGTGATGAGTTCGCGCTCCTGATGCCGCATCTCGGTGACATCGCGGCAGAGCACGATCGCGCCGATCCGCTGCCCGTGGTCGCGGAGCGGGATCGATCGGAGGGTCACCGTCACGCCCCGCGCATCGATATCCGCCCGCCATGGCGCACGCCCGGTCACCACGAGCGGCAGCGATTCGTCCACCTCGAGCTGGGCGCCCAGGAGGTCCGTCGTCACCTCCGCCAGCGACCGCCGCTCGAGCTCCCCGTCGAAGCCCATCCGATTGAATGCGCTCAGCCCGTTGGGACTCGCGAACGTCACGACCCCGTCGACGTCGAGCCGTAGCAGCCCGTCCGATGCGCGCGGCGCTCCTCGACGCGGGCCCGCTGGCGCTCCGAGGTCAGGGAAGTCGCCGACGGCGATCATGCCGAAGAGGTCATTCGCGGAGGTGTTGAAGGTCAACTCCTGGCGACTCGGGGTCCGGAGCTCGTCGACGTTGGAGTGGCGGGTGACTACTGCGATCGGGCCGTCGGTCGTCTTGGTGCTGGACGCGGTGAGCCGCCGCAGCACTGGGATCGCGCGAACCCGCGTGGGTGTGTCCTCGTACCAGTCGGGCTCCGCCGAGTCGACGATGGCACTGTCGTTGAAGCACCGGGTGATCTGGTCGAGCCACTCTTCACGGGCATGCTGACCGATGATGTCCCGATAGAACAGGGTCGCCGCTGACGACGGACGCGCGTGCGCGACGGCAACGAACGAACCGTCCGCCGACGGCACCCACAGCACGATGTCCGCGAACGACAGGTCGGCGAGCAACTGCCAATCCCCCACCAGCAGATGCAGCCATTCGACATCTGCGTCGCAGGAGCGACCTTGGGCGATGACAAGTTCACTGAGGGTCGGCACCTGTCAAGTCTAGGTCGGGGCGTGAGGCGCCCGGACGCCGGTCATCCACAGGGTTGTGTGCGAAACAACATCCTGCATTTCATACTTTACTAGCATCGACCGGCGATCGGTGGCGCCCGTCACCAGGACCGGAGAATCATCTTGCCTCACACCAGCGCGCTCCCTGAGCCGGCTCCCACACCGGGTCAGGGGTCTCCACAGCGCCCGATGCCGCGCTCGGAGGCGCCTCCCGATCCCGCCGCGACCGCGCGCGATCTCGCGCTCTGCGCGATCGAGATCATCTGCGGCGCTCGCGACCTCGAGACGATCGCTCGGTGGATCACTGACGATGTGCAGCGACATCTCGAACGGCGCATCGTCATCGCCGCGCGCGGTCGCTCCGTCCGTCGACGCACCGCGTCAAGGCCGATGCTCAGCGTCGGCACCGTCCGCTCGTGCCGGCCTGCCGCCGGGGTTGTCGAGGTCTCAGTGGTCGTCCACCAGCGACCCCGCGTGCGCGCGGTCGCGGTTCGGATGGAACTCGGGCGCGACCAGCGCTGGCGCGCCAGCGCCATTCACGTCCTCTGACCCTGGCCGAGCGTCGGCGGAGTACGCCCGAATCGCCCGGAGCGCCCGAACCGCCTGCTGCATCGCCCGAAACACCCGACCCGAATCGCCCCCTGCATCGCCCGGAGTGCTCGGCGTTCCCCGCCCCGACTACTCCGCTGGGACGGGCGCGTGCCCGCGTCTTGCCGAAACAGCATCACGGCCCGTCCGCGGGGCGCGGAAACGGGCCGTGACTCGGTGAGACTGCGCCTCAGCGTTTTGCTGCGCGGCGTGCCGCTCGGTTCGTCGCGATCGCCTCTTGTCCGGAGGCTGTGGCTGCGGCTCCGAAGGCTGCGCCGCGTTCCGGTGCGCTCGGCACCTGCGCCTCCTCTTGCTCGGCCTGCTGCCGTTGGGCGAGCGCGGTCGCTGCCTGCTCGAGGCGTCCGCGCTGGTCCCGAACCTCGACCTCACCGTCGATCGAGGGAGCCGAGTACTCGAGGCCCGAGACCCCCGGTTCGTCCTCGCCGAGGCCCTTGGCCTGGATGATCGCGTTCTCGCCGTCGGTCTGAACCTGCACCTCGAGGTTGAAGAGGTACCCGATCGACTCTTCGCGAATCTGCCCCATCATGCTCTGGAACAGCGCAAATCCTTCGCGCTGATACTCGACGAGCGGATCGCGCTGGGCCATCGCCCGCAGCCCGATGCCGTCCTTCAGGTAGTCCATCTCGTAGAGGTGATCGCGCCAACGCCGATCGATGACGGAGAGCACGACGCGACGCTCGAGCTCGCGCATGGCTTCGTCGCCGAGCATCTCCTCGCGACGTTCGTACGCCAGACGTGCGTCGGAGAGGATCTCGCGGCCGAGGAACTCACGCGACGCCTTGCCACGCGAGCCGGCTTCGGTGATGACCTCGTCGATGGTGATCGAGATCGGGTACAGCGTCCGCAGTTCGGTCCACATCGCGTCCAGATCCCAGTCGTCGGGCGAGCCGTCGGACGTGTGAGTGTCGATGATCGCGTCGACGACGCTCTCCAGGAACTGCTGCGCGCGGTCCTGCAGGTCGTCGCCCTCGAGGATGTGCCGACGGTCGCTGTAAATCGCCTCACGCTGCCGGCTGAGGACGTCATCGTATTTGAGAACGTTCTTGCGGATCTCGGCGTTGCGCGCCTCGACCTGGGCCTGCGCGGAACGGATCGCGCGACCGACGAGCTTGTTCTCGATGGCGAGGTCGTCCGGAATGTTCGACCGCCCCATGAGGCTCTCTGCGGCACCGGAGTTGAACAGTCGCATGAGGTCGTCGGTGAGCGACAGGTAGAACCGGCTTTCGCCCGGGTCGCCCTGACGGCCCGAACGACCGCGGAGCTGATTGTCGATACGCCGCGACTCGTGCCGCTCGGTGCCGAGGACGTACAGGCCGCCGGCGTCGCGAACCTTCTCCGCTTCGAGCTCGACTTCGGCCTTCATGCGATCGAAGACGGCGTCCCACTCGGCCTCGTACTCGTCCGGTGTCTCGGACGGCGAGAGCCCCTTCGCGTGCATCTCCTGGACGGCGAGGAACTCGGCGTTTCCGCCCAGCATGATGTCCGTTCCACGGCCCGCCATGTTCGTGGCAACGGTCACAGCGCCAAGGCGGCCCGCTTGCGCTACGATCGCTGCCTCTCGGGCGTGGTTCTTGGCGTTGAGGACCTCGTGCTTGACGCCGCGTTTCGCGAGCAGCTTCGACAGGTACTCGGACTTCTCAACGGAGGTGGTACCGACGAGGACGGGCTGGCCCTTCTCGTGGCGCTGCTCGATATCGTTCGCGACCTGCTCGAACTTCGCCTGCTCGTTCTTGTACACGAGGTCGGTCTGGTCGATGCGCTGCATCGGCTTGTTCGTCGGAATTGCGACGACACCGAGCTTGTAGGTCGACATGAACTCGGCGGCTTCGGTCTCAGCGGTACCGGTCATGCCGGAGAGCTTTTGGTACAGCCGGAAGTAGTTCTGCAGCGTGATCGTGGCGAGCGTCTGGTTCTCGGCCTTGACCTCGACGCCCTCTTTCGCCTCGATCGCCTGGTGGATGCCCTCGTTGTAGCGGCGGCCCATCAGGATGCGGCCGGTGTGCTCGTCGACGATGAGCACTTCGCCGTTCATGACGACGTAGTCCTTATCGCGCTTGAACAGCGAGACCGCCTTGATGGCGTTGTTGAGGAACGAGATCAGCGGGGTATTCGCCGACTCGTACAGGTTGTCGATGCCGAGATAGTCCTCGACCTTCGCGATCCCGGGCTCCAGCACACCGACAGTGCGCTTCTTCTCGTCGACCTCGTAGTCCTCACCGGGGATCAGCCGGGAGGCAATGGCCGCGAATTCCATGAACCACCGGTTCGCCTCCCCCGAGGACGGGCCGGAGATGATGAGTGGCGTGCGGGCCTCGTCGATGAGGATCGAGTCGACCTCGTCGACGATGGCGAAGAAGTGGCCGCGCTGCACCATCTCGGAGGTGTGCAGCGCCATGTTGTCGCGCAGGTAGTCGAACCCGAACTCGTTGTTCGTACCGTACGTGATGTCTGCCGCGTACTGCTCGCGGCGCTCGGCCGGGGTCTGCCCGGCGAGAATGCAGCCGGTGGTCATGCCGAGCGCTCGGAACACACGCCCCATCAGCTCGGACTGGTACGAGGCGAGGAAGTCGTTGACCGTGATGACGTGCACGCCGCGAGACGGAATGGCGTTGAGATACGCCGCCGTCGTGGCGACGAGGGTCTTGCCCTCACCGGTCTTCATCTCGGCGATGTTGCCGAGATGCAGCGCCGCGCCACCCATGAGCTGGACGTCGAAGTGGCGCATGCCGAGCGTGCGCTTCGATGCTTCTCGAACTGCCGAGAAGGCCTCGGGGAGCAGGTCGTCGAGCGACTCGCCGCTCGCATACCGCTCGCGGAGTTCGGCGGTCTCGTTGAGGAGATCGTCGTCCGTGAGGCTGGCGAAGTCGTCTTCGAGCTCGTTGATCGCGTCGGCATAGGCCTTCAGACGGCGAAGGGTGCGACCCTCACCGATGCGGAGGACTCTCTCCAGCACGTTGGTCACGCGTACTCCTTATGCGGTCGTCGAGCGCGAGGCGTCGTTTCGATCCGGTCGGATTCCCGCCCGCGCTGATCGACGAGCAATGCTAGCAACCGCAGAAGCGGTCCGCCTGAGAGCGAATCCGGCCTGGTGGGCGATTGCGAGCGATCCCGGGGGTGGCGTCGTGCTGGGATGTCCGACCGATCGAACGGTCGGACCGGACATCCCAGCACCGAGGGCCAGGTCGAGGCCCGCAGAGCGTCAGGCCGTGACGCGCTGTACCTCAGGCCGTGACGCTCTGAACCTCAGGCCGAGACCCGCAGAGCGTCAGGCCGAGCGATGCTCGACTCGTCCTGCTCCGAAGCGACCCCGGAGGCGTCGGCTCCCGGTTCGTCGATCGCGATGACCCCGTAGTCCCAACCCTTGCGCCGATACACGACGCTGGGGCGACCGGTCTCGGAGTCGGTGAACAGGTAGAAATCGTGCCCGACGAGCTCCATGAAGTAGAGCGCGTCATCGACGGTCATCGGGTTCGCGGAGAACACCTTGCGTCGGATGACGACCGGGCAGTAGACATCATCGTCCTGCTCCTCGGCCGCTGGCACGACGGGGATCGCACCGGTCGCGACCGTCTCGATGAGACCGCCGTCTGCCGGAACGACGCCCATATCGGCGAAGGACCGCCCGGCCGCCTCGGCGACCGATGTCGGACGGTGCCGACCGCGGTGAACCTTCTTGCGGTCCTTCGCGCGCCGCAGCCGCTCCATGATGCGGGCAAACGCGAGGTCGAAGGCGGCGTACTTGTCGGACGCGGTCGACTCCGCCCGGACAAGCGGTCCTGGTCCGACGAGCGTCAGTTCTACACGGTCGTCACCCGGGTTACCACCGGATTTCTCATGGTGTCGACTGACGCGGATTTCGAATGCGAGCGCCCGATCGGCGAGCGCGTCGATCTTCGCGGATTTCTCCTCGACGTAGCTCCGGAATCGATCGGTGATACCGACGTTCCTGCCCGTGATCGTCACGTCCATGGCGGCTCCCATCCAGACTCGGCGCGTCGCCTCCATCCGGCGATCTCCTGACGCCTTGCGGGCGAGCGTAGCCCGTAATCACGCGAAGGGGGTGAGATTTCTCGAGCGAGCCGGTCGTGCGACACGCGTTCGCCCTGCAGCGTGCCTGGTTCGCAGGCGTCCCCGATCACTCCACCACGCTCGCCATCGCCACACATCGCACGATGGTGCCGCCCGCCGCTCGAACCGCGCGGACGGCCTCAGCGAGCGTCACCCCGGTGGTGATCACGTCGTCCACAAGAATCACCCGCGACCCGGCGATACCGCGAATATGGTCTGCCCGGAGCGTGCCGACCGTCGCCTCGACGCGTTCGACCGCCGATCGTGACTTCTGGCCACGCGAAGTACCCGATCCGCGCCGCCGACGGAGCAACGGTGCGGATCGAGCGAGTCGCGACCGCCCCGGCGAACGCCCCGGCGAGCGCACACGCCGGACCAGCAGCTCGACCGGGTCGAAGCCACGGCGCAGGAACCCGGCACGAGTGCCCGGCACGCGGACGATCCGCGCGTCCGGATGCTCCGCGAGCGCACGCTCGATGCGCTGTGCGGTCGGCGCGGCGAGGAGCGGCAGGAGCTCGGTCTGGCTCCGGATCTTGATCGCGAGCATGATGCTCCGCGGCAGGCCGACGTATTCGAAGGGGGCGTCGCAGCGAACGCCGGCCACGAGCCGGACGTGACCGGGCGCCTGGCTGAGCCGTCGACGGCAGCCGTCGCACAGCGCTCGGTCCGGCGCGCCGCATCCGACACAGTCGACCGGCAGGATCAGCGCGAGCGCGTCGAGCACTGCGTTGCGCAGCGCCGCTCGCTGCGGGCTGCGTCGGTCCAAGATCCTCATCGTCATGCCGGGAGCATGCTCCCGACCAGGGCGGGGCGGGGACGACGGGGGGCCGCTTGTGGAGGCGGGGCGGGCCTCCCCCGCGGTGGAGGAGCGGAAGACGCGAATGCCCTGGCAGCTACCGCTGCGTCGCCAGTACGTCGGCGGTGATGCCGGTGCTGTCCCAACCGCCGCCGCTCTGCGCGAGCACCGAACCATCGGACATCCGGAGCAGGATCGAGTCGGAGCTGCCGCCAGTCACCGTCGTCGCCGTACCCGCCGGCTTCGGTAGCGTCGAGGAGTCGCCACCGATCGTCGCCGACACGACGGAGACGCCCGCCTGCGTCTGCCCGATGGAGGCAATGCTGAGATCGCTCTGCCACGCCGCGTCGAGCGGGGTGCCGGAGGCCACCTGGACGCGGATGGGCGTCGTGAGCGCGGTCGGCTGTCGCGCTGTGTTTCGAACGATGCCCATCACATAGAGCGCAGCGCCATTCGACGTGTTCAAGAGTGCGAGCGCCCGACTCGAGTCCCGCGACACCGCGAACGCGACAAGCGTCCCGGACGGCAACGAGGACGCGATCGGATGCTGGCCGCCGTTCGCATCGAACGCGATGATCGACGTCGGATCCGTCGACTCCCCCGACCAGAGGTACCCGTCCTCGTCGATCGACGGCGCGATGAGATTCGGGCGCGCGTCCACCCTGAGGGGCAGCGAGGTACTCGCACGGACGAAGTACGCCCCGGCCGCCGTGAGGACGGCCGCCGAGCCGTCGTTCTGCGTCAGCTCGATCGCGGTCGGATCGAGGGCTGCGATCTTCGCTCCGATGTTCGGCACGGTCGCCAACTGCGCGGTGCCCGGCGTGGCGAATCCGACGGTCTGCCGGGCCGCGACGACGGGCCGCGGATCGACGTCCGGATCTCGGAGTGGCGCGGCGCCGCTCGCCGGCGGGATCGCGAGAGAGGTGCCTTCCACCGTGATGTCGACCGAGGAGATCGACGCCACCGACGACAGACTCTGCGCGAGCTGCTCGCGCATCCAGGCCTTCTCGGTTGCAGTCGCCTTCAGTGCGTCACTCGTGAGGTCGACCTGGGCGGTCCCGTTCGCGGTCGTGACCGCATTGAGTGACAGCTGCGTGCCCTCGGGGAACGCGGACACCACCGCCCCCTTCAGCCAGGGGCTCGGTCCGTCGAGGAGCGCACTCACGATGCGCGTGCTCGTACTCGACCGGGCGAGGAACCACCGCTCATCCGGCACCAGGTACTTGTGCGTCGGATCGTAGAAGTACAGCGGGTGCGCCTGGAACACACTCGCGAAGCTCACCGGCGAGAGCACGATGCCGTCCGGCGCGTAGCTGATGCGCCACTGCCCGCCCTCTTTCACGAACTGGAACGACAGCGTCGTGAACGCGGGTCGCACGGACGGCGTGTATTCCCCGTTGGCATCGACCGTCGCGCTTGCCGTCATCGTGTAGGTGTAGTGGCTGTCGTCGATCCGCCCGATCGTGCCCGTCCCGGATCGGATCATCACGCTCTGCCGCGGGTTCCACCGCTGCGCGAACCGCTTGCTCAGAAACTCCCGGGCGATCGCATAGTTGTCCTGGTCGCCCGTGGCGGCATCGATGAACTCCCGGAGGATCGTGGCTTGGTCGGCGTTCTCCGTCGGCCCGTTCGGTCGATAGTCGACCCCCGGCGGCGCCTGCTCCTGAATCTTGCCGCCGACGCGAACGCCCCCGCCCGTCGGAATGGCGGCGCAGCCGGTGACGACGACCACCATGAGCAGCGCCACCACGGCCGCGAGCATGCGCCGGAGGCGCACCCCCTTCATCGTCGCCCCCCGAGAATCGCGAGGTTCGGGCCCTCGAGCGGCTCGCCCGGCGCGGGCAGCGGAATGGCGGAAACCGTCTCGGGCACACCGCCGTGTCGCGGCAGGGTCAGCACGAACACCGACCCCTCGCCTTTTCGGGACCACACTCCGATGGTGCCTTTGTGCAGGTGCGCGTCCTCGAGACTGATCGCCAGGCCGAGACCCGTGCCGCCGATCGTTCGCTTCCGGCTCGGATCGGCGCGCCAGAAACGATCGAAGACGCGCTCGACGTCCTCGGGCGGCATGCCGACGCCGTGATCGCGCACGGCGATCGCCACGGTGTCCGGGTCGCTGTCGACGACGACCTGCACCGGTCGCCCCTCTCCATGCTCGATCGCGTTGCCGACGAGGTTGCGGAGGATCCGGCGAATCCGTCGGCCGTCGAGCTGCATCTCCACGTGACCACCAGGCGTTGCAAGTTCAAGCAGGCTGCCGGCACGCTGGGCGAGGGGCCGGTATTCGTCCACGAGGTCCGCGGCGAGCGCGGCGGGGACCACAGCCTCCGTTTCGAGCGCGACGGCGCGTGCGTCATATCGCGAGATCTCGAGCAGGTCTGCGAGCAGCAGTTCGAAGCGTTCGATCTGCGCGTGCAGGAGTTCCGCGGAGCGCGCGATCGAGGGCTCGAATGCGTGGCGCGCGTCGTAGATGACGTCGCCGGCGAGTCTGATCGTGGTCAAGGGCGTCCGGAGCTCGTGGGACACGTCGGACACGAATCGCTGCTGCAGGCGCGACAGCTCGGCGAGCTGGGTGATCTGCCGACCCATGACGTCGGCCATGTCGTTGAAGTTCGTTGCGAGGATGGCGAGATCGTCCTCTCCGCGGACGGGGATGCGCTCCTCGAGTCGGCCGGCAGCGATCTTCCGGCTCGTCTCGGCTGCGGCGCGGACGGGAACGACCACGAGTCGCACGACGAGCGAGGTCACGAGCGCGATGAGCACGATGAGGGCGACTCCCCCGACGGTCAGCGTCTGCGAGACGAAATCGAGCGTCTTCTGGGCGTCGCTCAAGTCGTACACGAGATACAGCTCGTACTGGCCAGCGCTCGGTATCTGGAGGGTCGACCCGACTGCGAGCCCCGGCTCACGTTTGCCGCTGTCATCGAGCGCGACGGGCTGGAGGCTGAGATGGCCGCTGTTCTTCGCGACAGCGCTGCGCATCGCGGGCGTGATGACCGCGTCGGGAAAGTTCGGCGTGGCGATGTTCTGCAGCGTTTGAGCAGTCGACTGCCCGGGTGTCCGGAGGATCGCGAGCATGGTGCCGCCCGGACTCGTCGTCGTCGAGAGGATGGCCTGCTGCGCCTCGTTCTGGAGCGTTTCGAGCTGGGCTTGATTGTTGTCCTCGGCAGCGGTCGCGGCGTCGAAGATGTTCTGCGCGACGACGGTCGCGCGTTCGGACTCCGATTGGATCTGATCGCGACGCTGCCCGTACACATTGCTCGAGATGCTCGCCATCACCGCGACCCCGATGACCGACACCGCAAGGCCCGAGGTGATCACCGTGATCGCGACGGCGCGGAACATGAGCGAGCGCCGCCACAGGAATGCGATCGACCGCAGAACGCGTCGAGTTGTCCGCGACGCACGCATCCACACCTCGCGCACCGTCATCGACGATGACGGTCGGGCGGCGCCGACGGGCGGCAGCGGCATGGTCAGGCCTGCGCCCCAGCCCGGTATCCGACACCGCGCACCGTGGTCACGATGCGCGGGTTGTCCGGGTCGTGCTCGACCTTTGCGCGGAGGCGCTGCACGTGAACGTTGACGAGGCGCGTGTCGGCCTTGTAGTGGTAGCCCCAGACTTGCTCGAGCAGCATCTCCCGGGTGAAGACCTGGCTTGGCTTCTCGGCGAGCGCGCGCAACAGGTCGAACTCGAGCGGCGTCAGGGCGATCGTCTGGTCGCCACGCCGGACCTCGTGTCCGGGGACATCGACCGTGAGGTCGCCAACCGTGAGCACGGAGGAGTCCGTCGCGGCCGGGCGGAGCCGGGTCCGGATGCGGGCGATGAGCTCCTTCGGGTTGAACGGCTTCACCACGTAGTCGTCGGCGCCGCTCTCCAACCCCGAGACGACATCGGTGGTGTCGCCGCGCGCGGTCAGCATGATGATCGGGGTCCCCGAGTCGGCGCGGATGCGACGGCAGACTTCGATGCCGTCGAGCCCCGGGAGCATGACGTCGAGCAGCACCAGATCCGGGTGGAAGCTCGCGAAGGCGTCGAGCGCGTGCGACCCGTCCGCGCTGAATTCCGGCTCGAAGCCTTCGCTCCGGAGAACGATGCCGATCATTTCAGCGAGCGCCTGGTCGTCATCGACCACGAGGATGCGCGGAGTCATATCGTTGCTGGCTTTCGTCGTGCCGGTTCGCCTGTCGGCGGGAACGTGCTGCGAGTCACACCTGGTCACCCGCTCGACCACGATAGCCGGATCGGTCCGCGGCGCCGAGGAGCGCGCCGCGGACGACTGGCGGTGGGTTCAGTAGCGGTAGTGATCGGGCTTGAACGGACCGTCCGGGCTGACGCCGATGTAGGCGGCCTGCTCCGGACGCAGGGTCGTGAGGTGCACGCCGAGCGCGTCGAGGTGCAGACGCGCGACCTTCTCGTCGAGGTGCTTCGGCAGGACGTACACGCCGATCGGGTACGAGTCGGGCTTCGTGAAGAGCTCGATCTGGGCGAGCACCTGGTTCGTGAACGAGTTGCTCATGACGAAGGACGGGTGGCCGGTCGCGTTGCCGAGATTCATCAGCCGGCCTTCGCTCAGGACGAGGATGCTGCGGCCGGTCGGGAGACGCCACTCGTGCACCTGCGGCTTGATCTCGATCTTCTCGACCCCGGCCAGAGCGGCGAGCCCGGCCATGTCGATCTCATTGTCGAAGTGACCGACGTTCGCGACGATCGCGAGATGCTTCAGGGCGAGCATGTCGTCCACGCCGACCACGTTCACGTTGCCGGTGCAGGTGACGACGATGTCGACCTCGGCGGCGACGTCCGCCAGCCGTGCGACCTGGTAGCCGTCCATCGCGGCCTGAAGCGCGCAGATGGGGTCGACCTCGCTCACGATGACTCGGGCGCCCTGACCCCGCAACGCTTCCGCGGCCCCCTTGCCGACGTCGCCGTAGCCCACCACGAAGGCGACCTTGCCGCCGATGAGAACATCAGTGGCGCGGTTGAGTCCGTCCGGGAGGGAGTGCCGGATCCCGTACTTGTTGTCGAACTTCGACTTCGTGACGGAGTCGTTGACGTTGATCGCCGGGAAGCGCAGGGATCCGCTGCGCGCGAGCTCGTACAGACGGTGGACGCCGGTCGTGGTCTCTTCGCTCACGCCGCGGAGATCGGCTGCGATGCGGGTCCATCGGTCGGGGCTCTGCTCGAGCGAGGCGGTGATCGTCGAGAGCACGATCCGCCACTCATCGGTGGCATCGGCCGTCGGTTCGGGAACGGACCCCGCGGCCTCGGCGTCGGCTCCGGTGTGGACGAGCAACGTGGCATCGCCGCCGTCGTCCAGGATCAAGTTCGGACCGGCCCAGTCCGCCCCGGCGGCAGCGGCCTCAGCCGACCAGTCGAAGATGCGGGAGGTGCACCACCAGTACTCGTCGAGTGTCTCGCCCTTCCAGGCAAAGACCGGGACACCGGCTGGAGCGTCCGGCGTGCCGGTCGGTCCGACGGCGACCGCGGCAGCGGCCTCGTCCTGGGTGGAGAAGATGTTGCAGCTCGCCCAGCGAACCTTCGCGCCCAGCGCCACGAGCGTCTCGATGAGCACGGCGGTCTGGACCGTCATGTGGAGCGAGCCGGCGATGCGCGCGCCCGCCAAGGGTTGCGTCGGCCCGAACTCTTCCCGGAGCGCCATGAGCCCGGGCATCTCTTGCTCGGCGAGGCGGATCTGATGCCGGCCGGCGTCGGCGAGCGCGACGTCGGCGACGCGGAAGGCGGGAACGGTCTGAGTCAGGGCCATGAGCACCAGTCTCGCATCCCCCACCGACGTGGGACGACCCTCCCCGTGCGCGGCGCCGCGCGGTGGAGTGGCTGCGCGGGAATCGCCGATCAACACCGGGGGCGAGCGCGAGACGCGCGGCTCAGCGTCGAGGGCGAGCGCGGGACGCGCCGCTCAGCAACGGGGGCGAGCGCGGGAGGCGCGGCTCAGCGTCGGGGGCGAGCGCGGGACGCGCCGCTCAGTTTTCGCAGGAGGTCAAGTTCTTGCGGTTGCGCGCGTGTTGAGCGCAACGTCCTGCTCTACCGCGCCCCGCGCACGGAGTGTCGGCACCCCGTGAACCGCGGCGCGCCCAATGGCGCACCGCCGAACGGCAAAAAGGAGGCGCGCCATCGGCGCACCACTCGGCCGTCAATAGATCGAGCGCCGACGGCGCACCGCATCGCCCTCTCCGGGGTTGGGGCTCTCGCGCGCCGCTCAGTTCTCGCCGGAGATCAACTTCCTGCCGTTGCGCGCGTGTTGAGCGCAACGTCCTGCTCTACCGCGCCCCGCGCACGGCATGTCGACGGCCGTTGCTCCGCGTCAGACGGAACGGAGGTCAGCGTTCGTCACGTGCAATCGGCGTCCGTCGGACGATCTGCCAGCCCTTCGGCACGCGAAGAACCGCGGCATGCCGGGCACACAGGTCGTAGCCGTGCGGCTCCACGCGGAGCGAGAGCGGACCCACGACCACCATCGAGTCCGCGTAGTCGTAGGTGAGCGTCGCCGCAGCGCTCGCGCCGCACGCGACCTTGCTGCAGATCCGAACATCCATCGCGGGCAAACCTATCGGACCCGCGCCGGAGCGCCCCGACTGGAGCAGTGCCGTCGGCGGCTCGGCACAGTGCGACTTCGGCACGAGCGACCACCCGACTGACGGCGCGAGCGACAGCACGAGCGACGCACGAGCAAGCACACGACCGACGCGCGAGCGCCGACACGAGCGACCCGTGAACGACCACATGACCACGGCACGAGCAAGCACACGACCGACGCGCGAGCGACGGCACGAGCGGTTCCGCGTAGGATTCCGGAATGGCCAGACGTCGTCTCCTCGTCACGCCCGTGGCTCGCGGACGGGGGCGATCGCGGCATGGGCGAGGCGGGCGGTCATCGGTGACTGGACCCGACCTCCCGCCGGTCATCACCCGCGCGGAACTCTTCGACCGGATCGTCGCAGACACGGCGCACTATCTCGTGGAGCGATGGCCCGACGAGCTCGCGAACGTCGTCTTCCAGGTCGCCGACATGCCGTCCACCGCCGAGCAGCCGACCGTCATGCCCCGGTGGCTCGTGGAGCATCAGCCGCCGCGCGTGACCATCTACCGGATTCCCGTGGAACGCGTCACGCGCCTCCCGGAGAAGGACGACCTCGACCGTCGGATCATCGTCGAGACGTCGGTGCTCCGCGCCGTCGCGGAACTCATCGGGAAAGATCCGTGGGACCTCGCGCCCGACCGGTATCGGCACTTCTGACGCGACGTCCCGCTGCGCAGCGGAAACGAGCTGATCAGCGGAAACGAGCTGATCAGCGGAACCGAGCTGATGAGCGGAACCGAGCTGGGCAGCGGAAACTCGGTGGTCCGCGGAAACGGGCGCTCAGCCGGCGGCCTGCGGGAAGACCGTCAGCGGCGACGACGCTTGCAGCGCCGGGACGATCGGGAACCCCGCGATGCCGCTCCCGCCCTGGTAGGACACGCTCGCGCGAAGGCCGATCGCGCCAGTGATCCGCATCGCGGTTGAAAGGGGAACTGCGGTATCGACCGTTGCTCCCGCTGTGACGAGCACCGACTGCGACCCCTGGTCCGATGTGAGTCGGACCGTCGCGTCGTGGCGTGTGGGATTGACGAGCGTCAGAGTGGCGCCCGGGCCGTTCACGACATCGGTCAGCACGGACGCCGTGAGCGCCGGAGCGGAGGCGAACCATCCCAGATCGGTGCGGCCTCCCGAGGTCGCCGTGCTCGTGCGCGCTGCGGCGACGACCGGACGGTCAGCGCTGATCGAGACCGAATAGGTTCCATCTGGGAAGTCCGACAACGGGATGTCGGTCACGATGCCCGGCTCCGCCGTGGCGTTCACAGTCGTGCCGCCCCCGCCCCCGCTCTGGATCGAGAGCGTCAGGTTCGCCTGCACGGCTCCCGGCACGTAGACACGGACGATCGGAGCGGCGTCCGCGGTGTCCGAGCCGCTCTGAGCGGCCTGCGCGCTCCGCACGACAACGCCCGGGATCACCTGCGTCGTGTCCGGCGCGGCACTGCCCTGAATGATGTCGACGCCACCGGGGGTGAGCGTCCGAATCACGGACTCCTGCATCATCGCGACGATCTGACCGCCGGTCGTCGTCACATGGACCACGGTCGCGGAGGCGCCACTCACGAATCCTGACAGCGGCACCACGCTCTGCGTGTGCGGAGCCACCACGATGCCGTTCGTTCCCGGTGCCGACACCGGCCCGGAGGCGTCGTAGATCGACAGGTCGACGGTCGCGTTCACAGCCGTCGGGTTCGACAGCGTGATGATGCTCGTCCGACCGGTCACGGTGGAGCCGCCGACGAGCCACGCCGACGACACCGGATCGGTGCACGCTGCAGCGGCGAGTCCGGCGAGATCCGACTGCTCGATGTCCTGGATGCCGCTTCCGGCGACTGAGGGCGTGGTCGTACCGGCGGGAGCGGTAATGGTCGTGGCACCGCTCCCGCCGTTGGGCCCGGCGTCGATCGTTCCGCGATGGACGGTGCCGTCGGAGCCGGCGGCGCTCACCGTCTCCGTGCCGAGTGCGGTCGCCGTCGTGGCGTTCTGACCGCTCGCATTCGAGAGCTGCAGCACCGAGCCGGCACACACGCGCTCCGCATCCGCCGGCACCGGAACGACGGTCTCGCCGATCGGATGACCGATTGCCGTCGGCGCGGCCAGGTCGCGCGCCGCGAAGACGGTCCCGGCAGCGATGAGGGTGACGACGACGAGCGCGCTCGTGCGGCCGACCCAGCGGCGCCGGCGTCGTACGCGTTCCGACACCGGACGTCGCGATGTGGTGCTCATTCGTCCCGCTCCTCGTCGAAGGTGGTCGCGGGTTCCTCGACCTCGAGCCGCTCGCCGACCGGATGCCGGCGCCGCGGTGCGGTCGGGATCGCGAGGAGCGCCGTCGCCCCGAACACGACCGCGAACACCAGCAGGGTCAGTGCGTGCAGCGATCGTGACGCCGCGGTGGCACCGGCCCGATGATCGATTGCGCCACCGTAGCTGTAGAGCACGCCCGTCGCGGTGGTGCCGACGCTCGTGAACAGCGCGTTCTGTCCGATCGATGCGGCGGCCCGAGCCTGAACGGTCTCGCTCCCCGGCTGTTGCACGCCGTTCTGGAGCAGCACGAACCGCACGCCGAGCTGCCGGAGGTCGGATCGCGGATCGAAACCGCTCCGGCTCGCGAGGTTCGCCGCGAGGACGCTGATCCGATGCGCCGAGGCGCTGAGCGTCGGAGCGGTCGACGTCCAGGTCGCTTGGTCGTCGAGCGCCGGACCGGCACCGCGCTCGAGCGTCGCAGCGAGCGACCCGTCCGGTTGCGGGAGGAGCACGAGCGTCCCGATGCCGGGGTCTGTCTGCGCTTGCGCGTTGACGTATGCGCTGATGACACGACCGGTGGTCGGTGTCAGCGCAGCCGTGCCGAGGTACATGCCGGCCAGCGCGGGCGCGACCGCGGCGAAGCTCAGCACCGAGGCGAGGATTGCAAGGCCCGGCGCGAGCCTGGGCAGGGTGTCGAGCCCGATCGCCGCCGCGAGCACCACGCCGATCGCCATGACGCTGAGTCCCCCACCGGGCCAGAGCGTGGTCGATGCGGAGCCGACGCTGGCGACACCGACATGGGTCGCAGCGACCGCCGTCGCGTAGCCGAGGAGCGCGAGCACGATGGAGCCGCACGCCACGATCCAGCGGTGTCCGAGGAGCGCGCCGAGCGCGGTGAGCAGGATCGGAAGCAGAACGAGTCCGGCAGCGAGCGTGACCACCGATGTGATCACGGGCGATCCGCCCACGACGGCGGCCCAGCCGTTCGCGCCGCCGATCGGCGCGCCCATCGCGAGCTGCAGCGCGTTCGGCCGCGCGTCGGCGACGGGGACGCCAGGATCGGCGGCGATCGCAAGGGGCGTGCCGCGAGCGATCTGCGCGAGGACCAGCGGCAGAAAGAGCACCGCCGCGGGCACCGGGATCGCGATCCTGCGCACCCAGTGCCGGGCGCCGAACGCGACCGCTGCGAGCCAGATGATCAGCATGACCGGCACCAGGGACGGCGAGGCGGCGACGATCAGCGCGAAGAGCAGCGCTGCACCCGCCGACGATGCCCACGAGCGGTGGGCGGTTCGCAGCAGCAGCAGAAACCACGGCAGTGCGACATGGACGAGCACCGCTCCGAGATGCCCGGTCATGACCGACGCGACGAGGGTCGGCGCGATGGCGTAGATCGCGGCACCGACCGCCGGGACCCAGCGTCGCGTCGTGACCTGGCGGATCGCGAACCAGGCGCTCGTGGCAGCGAGCGGGAGGGCGAGCAGCATCACCAGCACGATCGCCGTCGACGGCGACCAGAACGTGATCGACCCGAGGACGGCGAGCACCGCCGTGAACGGGTCCGACGGACCGGTGAAGCCGGTCCCGACCGCATGCCAGCCGTATCCGACGTTCCGCCAGAGCTGACCGACATCGTCGGACAGCGGGAGGAGGCCGCCTCCGGTCAGCGCAGGCGACCCGAAGAGCCCGAAGAGTGCCACCGCGCTGACGAGCGCGGCCCCGAGGACGACCCACATGCCGCCGTCGCCGAAGAACGAGGCCCGAGCGACCGCCGCGTCCTCGACCTGCGCGATCTCGACGTCACGTGAGGTGATGCGGCGTTCTCGCACGCTCCGCCATTGCACGCGGAGCGGCTCGATCGCGGTCCATGAGACACGGCGGGTCTTCGCGAGCGCCGCGCGCGAGCGTCGGGGCCGCGCAGAGAATGCGACCGCGAACGCCGCGCCGAGCTCGCTGCCGACCGCCGAGGGGTGCTTTCCGACGAGGTGCCCGAGCGCTCGGGCGATCGCGAGCGGCACCAGCGACAGCCAGTGGATCCAGAGCGCCGCCGCAGGGGCATAGGTCATGCGGCGGTGCAACTGGGCTTGCCGATGAATGCGCGCACGACGCCCGTCGCTCAGTCTGGAGGCGCGCCCGAAGTCCTCGATGGCGCCTGCGGTCGCGACCCGCGCGGAGGGCACCACGGTGACCCGGTGGCCGGCGAGCCGAACGCGAACGCAGAAGTCCAGGGCCGCGTCGACACTCGGGAGCGCCGGATCGAAGCCGCCGAGCGCGATCCACACCGACCGTCGCACGAGCATGCCGGCCGCACCGACGGCGAGCACATCCGTGTGGCTGTCGTGCTGCCCCTGGTCGAGTTCGTCGTGCACGAGCGCGACCGAGCGCCCGAGCCGCGTCATGCTCTCGCCGAACTCGGCGATCCGGAACGGATCGTCGATGGCCATCAGCTTCGGCCCGGCCACGGCGACGGACGGCGCGATCTCCACGGCGCGGAGCAGCGCCTCGAGCGCGCCGGGGGCTGGTGCGTTGTCGTGCCCGATCAGCCACAGCCACTCGTCGACGCCCGCATCGGCGTCACCGAGTGCAACGTCACTGGAGGCACGCTCCCCCTGGGTGATCGCGTCCCCGAAGGAGCGACCGCGGGGTATGCGGACGACGGTCGCCGAGCCTCCGAATTCGAGCCCGTCGGTGGAGCCGTCCGTCGAGCCCACGTCGACGACGGCGAGGTTTTCGGGCGGACGAGTCTGACCGGCGAGCGCGTCCAGCGTTCGGTCGATGAAGTCGGCGCCGTTGGCGCAGACGAGGATCGCGGTGACTCGGGGCTGCATGACGCGGTCACTCTAAGCGGAGTCGACACGCGATCAGCGGAGCCGGTGCGGCGCGCCCTGCCTCCCGTCGAACGGGAGGCGCGTGCCGGCTATGCGCGCCGCCGCAGCTTCCGACGTTCCCGCTCGCTGAGGCCACCCCAGATGCCGAATCGCTCGTCGTTCTCGAGCGCGTATTCGAGGCACTCGGACCGCACCTCGCACGAGCCGCAGATGCGCTTCGCCTCCCGGGTGGAGCCGCCCTTCTCCGGGAAGAACGCCTCCGGGTCGGTCTGCGCGCAGAGCGAGTCCGCCTGCCAGGCGAGCGTGTTGTCGTCGTCCGGATCGACCGCCCGGCGGACGCCCGGGACACCGAGTCGAACCGGGTCGACATGCCAGTCGTTGGGAACTCCCGACACCTGCGCGGAACCGTTCACCCTGATCACCCCTCGAACGTCTGCTGGTGGCTTCATCGCGGCGTTCGCCGCTGCTCTAATTACACAGGTGTTATTCGTCCCAGGTCAAGTCGCGAATCATAAAAGGACCGGAGAACGAAACCGCGTCTTGTCCCCCGTTTGGGCGTGTCGCGATCGTCACGCAGCGCGACGCGCCTCCCAGGCGCTCGTCACCATCTCGTCGAGAGTGTGCCGCATCGCCCAGCCAAGATCGCGTGCGGCGAGGGTTCCCGTCGCGACGATGCGTGCGGGGTCTCCCGGGCGGCGCGGAGCAATCTCCGGCTCGAACGCGATCCCGGTGCAGCGCGCCATCGCGTCCATGATCTCCCGCACGCTGACGCCGTCGCCGCTGCCCAGGTTGTAGGCCCGTTCGATGGTGTCCCCCGCAGCCAGCCGCTGCGCCGCCACGGCATGCGCCGCAGCAAGGTCGGCGACGTGGATGTAATCGCGCACGCATGTGCCGTCCGGGGTCGGGTAGTCATCGCCGTTGATCCGCGGCGTCCGGCCGGCGAGCAGCGCGTCGAAGACGAGCGGAAACAGGTTGTGCGGACTCGCGTCGTACAAGCTCGGTTCGCCGGAGCCGACCACGTTGAAATACCGGAGGCTCGTCGTGCGGAAGCCGGCCGCGGCCTCCATATCGCGGAGGAGCCACTCGCCGATGAGCTTCGACTCGCCGTAGGGCGACTCCGGCGCCTTCGGGGTCTCCTCGACGACGAGGTCGACGTCTGGCGTGCCGAACACGGCGGCGCTCGACGAGAACACGATGTTGCGGACGTCGGCGTCTGCCATCGCGCGGAGCAGCGTCACCATGCCCGTGACGTTCTGCTCGTAGGTGTGCAGGGGACGCTGCACGGAGACGCCCGCGTACTTGAAGCCGGCGATGTGCATGACGCCGTCGACGTGGTGCTCGCGCATCGTGCGCACGAGGAGATCGTGGTCGAGCACGGTGCCCTCGACGAACGGCTCTCCATCGGGCACGAACGAGCGAAATCCGCTCGATAGGTCATCGAACGACACCGTCTCGAGTCCGGCCGCACGAAGCGCGCGGACGACATGGGACCCGATGTAGCCGGCAGCGCCGGTGACCAACCAACTCATACGGATAACGCTATCGGGTGCGATCCGCGCTCAGCGGACGGTCACCGCCTCATCCGTCGCCCCGGTCGCGATGAACACGGTTGCCACGACCCCCGCGATCGCATCGGCCTCGACCGTGACCGCTCCTTCGTCCGGGGTGATGAAGCACGACTCCCCTTGGCGGAGCATCGTCGCGGAGCGAGCCCCAACGAGGGTCGCCGTGCCGGCCGTGCAGATCGCGATCGACGGACCGGTGAGCTCGACCAGACCACCGCTGCCGAGCCCCGCGGACCGCCCCGAGCCACGAACACGAATGAGTGCGAACCCAACGCCGTCCGGGGCGAACCGGTCGATCCCGGGCGCCAGCGACTCGGGCTCGAGCATCGGCACCGGGTGCGCCGTGAAGTCGAGCACGCGGAGCAGCTCGGGAACGTCGACGTGCTTCGGCGTGAGGCCTCCGCGGAGCACGTTGTCCGATGGCGCCATCAGCTCGATGCCGACACCCTCGAGGTAGGCGTGGATGTTCCCTGCGGGCAGGTACATCGCCTCGCCGTCCGCCATCCGAACGCGATGCATGAACAGGGAGACGACGATCCCGGGGTCGTCTGTGAACCGCGCGGCAAGGTCGACCACCGTCCGGATGTTCGGCGTGGGGTCGGTGACGGACCGGGCACGCTCGACGACCTCGGCGATCTGCGAGCGCGCTTGCTCGTCGGCGGTCTCCAACCATCGGACGACGGCCTCCAGCCCGGCTTCCGCGTGCCCGCGGAGCGGCGTGAGGGCGCCTGATCCGGCGTCGATCGTCGCGATGTCGGCCAGCGCTTCATCGATCGGCCGGAACCCGCTCAGCGCGTCGAATCGCTCGCTGATCGCGACGATGAGCTCCGGCTTCGGGAACGGATCCTTATAGTTCCGGTCGCTCGCGTGGAGCGGGATGCCCGCATCGTTCTCGCGGATGAACCCGTCCTTCGCCTGCTCGGGAGTCGGGTGCGCCTGGAGCGACAGCGGCGAGGCCGCGGCGAGGAGCTTGAGCAGGAACGGAAGGCCCGTCGGCCGATTGCCGCGCGGCCCGAGTGCGGTCTCCGGTTCGGCACGGATCCAGTCGGCGAGTGTGTCGGCACCGTCGACCACGGCCGGGTTGACGACGACGCTCGGCGACCCGGGGTGTGCGCCCAGCCACAGCTCCGCCTGCGGACGCCCGGTGATCGTGCGCCCGAGAATCTCCGGGATGGCTGTCGTCGATCCCCACGCGTAGTCGCGCGGCGTATTCGTGATGCCGAGGAACATGCGTCCGACCCTACTGGCCCTGCTCCGCCCGGATGGCCGCGGCGTCCGGCTACCCTTGCTCCGTGACGAACACCTGGCCCGTGGCACGCGGCCGCGTTTCGGAGGGCGAGGCCTTCTGGTTCGCGTCGACCGTGCTGTTCATCGTGTTCGCGGGTGACGGTTTCCCGAACCTGCTGGGTTGGACGGGCTGGGCGGTCGTCTGCAGCCTTGCGGGCCTCTGGGGCATCGCGATCCTGGTGCGCGCACGACCGCCGGTCACGCGAACGCCTCGGGCCCTGTGGATCTTCCTCGGCTGGTGCCTGATCTCGTTCGCGTGGTCGCACTGGCGTGCCGCGACCGCCGCCAGCATCGCCGCGCAGGTGTTGTGCGCGCTGATGGCCTTCACGATCGCGTCGACGCTCTCGTGGCGCCGAATCCTCGACGCGCTGAGCCTGGCGCTCCGCTGGGTCGTGCTCCTGTCACTGCTGCTCGAACTCGTCGTCGCCGCGGTCGTCCGGCATCCGGTCGCTCCGGTGTGGTCCGACTACGGCCACCGGAAGGTCCCGCAGGCGTTCTACTTCTCCCGGGCCGATCTCTTCACGGGTGGTCAGATCCAGGGGCTTCCCGGCAACTCCAACCTGCTGGCCATGGTCGCGCTGCTCGCCGCGATCGCCGTCGGCGTGCAGTGGGCCGACGGCCGTCTCCGCCGGAACCGGGCGATCGGCTGGCTCGTGCTCGCGACGCTGACACTCGCCCTGACCCGGTCCGCCACGGTGCTCGTCGCGACCGTGGTCACCGCGCTCGTTCTCGCCGCCGCTGTGCTGATCCGCCGCATTCCGACCGAACGCCGCACGCGCGCGTATCTCGGCGCGCTCATCGTGGCGCTCGCCCTCGCGGCGGTCGCCTGGGTGGGACGAACGCCGATCCTGCACCTGCTCGGCAAGAGCTCGACCCTCACTGGTCGCGCCGGAATCTGGCAGCACGTGTGGGACCTCGCGAAGCAGCATCCGGTCATCGGATGGGGATGGATCGGATACTGGTGGCCGAACGTTGCGCCGCTCGACCACCTCGTCGTCCGAAAGGGCGTCACCTACCTCCAGGCACACGACGCCTACCTCGACCTTTGGATGCAGGTCGGGGTCATCGGGATGGCGCTGTTCATCGTGTACGTCGTCACGACGCTCGGGCGCGGGTGGGCGAGCGCAACCCGCTTCAGCTACACGGCGGAGCGCGAAACGATTCCGTTCTCGGCGGTCTCGCTGTTCGGACTGCTCATCGCCACGGCGCTCGTCGTGCAGTCGCTCACCGAGTCTCGGCTCCTGTACGAGGGCAACTGGATTCTGTTCGCGGTGATCGCCGTCAAATCGCGCATCGTGCTCGTCGGCGAGGAGCCGCCGTCGCTCGGCGACGGACCCCGTACGCCGGGGACCCGGCGCGCCTTCCGAACGACGGTCCCGCTGATCCCGGGGGCGACCGCGGGGCGGAGCGGTCTTCGCTGAGTGCGGGAGGAGCCTCCTGACCGGCGCGTGCGCCAGAATCGAACGGTGACGAACAGCGGCGGGGCGACGAGACGCGTCCTCGCACGTCGGTACCTGTCCGCATGGATCGGGTTCTCGGCAGGCGGCCGATTCAGCCAGGCGCTCGCGACCGCCATCGTGCTGTTCGCGTTCGGTCAGCCCACGGTGCGCGTGCTGCTCGGTGCGGCCGGCACCTGGGCGATCCTTGCCACGCTCGTCGTGCTCGCGGGGCTGAGCCTGCTCGGGCAGCGGTACCGCATCGAATGGCATGGTGTGCTGCCGCTGTCGCTGCTGTCCTTCGTCGGCTACATCGCGCTGAGCGTGCTCTGGAGCCAATACTCGTGGGTCGCGTTGCGGGGGTTCGCCGCAACGGTCTGCTTCGTGGCGCTCGGCCTGTATCTCGCGCTCGGACGCGACCTCGTCCAGATCATCCGCGCCAGCGGCGACGCCTTCCGCGTCCTCATCGTCGTCGCGCTCGGTCTGGAGGTCCTGGTCGGCCTGCTCTTGAACACCTCGTTCCCGGCGCTCGGAATCCAGGGCAACATCGGTGTCGGAGGCCCGATCCAGGGCATCGGCGGTACGCGGAACTTCATGGGGTTCGTGGCCGGCATGGCGCTGGTGACGTTCGTCGTCGAGTACCTGACGAGATCGGTGACGATCTGGCGGGCCTGTACGTCCACCGCGCTGGCGCTGATCGCCCTGATGCTCGTGCAGTCGCCGATCACGGGCATCGCGATGATCGCGCTGGCGATCACGGCGCTCGCCCTCGCGGCGCTCCGGCATGCGCAACCCGCGACGCGGCCGATCGTGAACGCGGTCCTCGGCGCGGTCCTCCTGGTCGTGATCGTGGTCGGGATCGCTGCGAGGCATCGCATCCTCGCGGAGATCGGCGCCGCCGACGGCACTGCGACGCGGCTGTCACTCTGGGCGCAGCTGCGCGTGCTCACCACGGTGTACCCGATCCAGGGCTGGGGCTGGGTCGGCACGTGGCCGCACGAGCAGATCTACCCGTTCGACACGCTGATCGACCCCGCCGGGCACCCGTTCACCTCTGGGCTCAATGCGTTCGTCGACGCCTGGATGCAGATCGGGATCGCGGGCGCGCTCATCCTGGCGATCGCCGCCGGTCTCGCGTTCGCCCGCGCGTGGGTCACCGCGACGACGTATCCCGGAGTCGCCTATGTCTGGCCGGCCGCGGTGCTCGTGCTCCTCGGGGTGACGAGCGCCGCGGAGAGCTACCTGCTCCACGGCGCGGGCCTGATGATCTTCGTCACCGTGCTCGTCGTCGCCGCGCGGCGGCGCTCCTGGCGTCGGCACCTGCCCCGCCCCTGAGTGCGCAGCCCGGCCAGCCGGCTCGTCGGCCGACTGCGGTCGCACGCGCTCGGCGGAGCGGGACCGTCGGTCAGCGTCGCTTCAGGTGCAGGCGACGCTCGATCCCCCACTGCGTGACCTTGAGCATCGCCTCGACGATGATCGACTGGGACATCTTGGACACCCCGTAGATCCGGTCCCGGAACGTGATCGGAACCTCGACGATGCGCCCCCCGAGGGCGTCGACGCGAAGGGTCATGTCGATTTGGAAGCAGTACCCCTTCGAGTCGATCGAGTCGAGGTCCATGCGGGCGATCGCGTCCGCCCGGTAGACCCGGAACCCGGCGGTGATGTCGTGCACGGAGAGCCCGAGCATGATCCGCGCGTACGTGTTCGCGCCACGGCTCAGGAACTCGCGTCGCTTCGGCCAGTCGACGACCTTGCCGCCGCGCACCCAGCGCGATCCGATCGCGAGCATCACGTGTTCAGACGGGGCTGCGGTCGCCACGGCCTGGATCATCGCGGGCAGCCGATCTGCCGGGTGCGATCCGTCGGCGTCCATCTCGATGAGGTATCCGTACCCGCGCTCGAGACCCCACCGGAACCCGGTCACGTAGGCGCTGCCGAGGCCGAGCTTGCCGGCGCGGCGCAGGAGGTGCACCCGGTCGTTCGATGCCGCCATCGCCTCGACGAGGTCGCCTGTGCCGTCAGGACTCGCGTCGTCGACGACGAGGAGGTGCGCCTCCGGAACGGTATCGAGGATGCGGCGTGCGATGCCGTCGATGTTCTCGGCCTCGTTGTAGGTCGGGACGATGACGAGCGGGGTCGATTCGAGGGGCACGGTCTTCTTTCTGTTCACGCTGCAAGGCGACGAGGGCGTCGCGGGTCAGCCGACCCGCTCGATCATGGCGCATGGGATGACGACGCTCCAAGGCGGATGCGGCGCTTCCTGTATGAGTATTCCGGGAGGCGCGTTGTGCGCGGCGCAGGCAACGCGTGCGTTCTGGATCTGCGGCGACCAGAGCGGCCCCTGATCGCGGGTGGTCGTCGATGGGACGACGTTGACGACGAAGACGACGACCACGCCGACGGCAGCGGCCCATCCGATGAGACGGAGGGGCCGCTCGGCTGCGCCGAGGTAGACGTCGGTCGCCACCACGAGGGCGGCCAGCAGGAACAGCGAACCGACCGCGGCATATCGGCTCGTGCCGAGTGCGCGCAGTTGCGCAGCCGTGTATTCGGCGAACCGGAACTCGACGATGTGATTCACGAGGACTGACGCGGACCAGGTGATCGCAGAGCCCCAGAGCAGTGCGCCGATCAGGAGCCGATGGCGGGCGCTCCCCCGCCAGAGTGCGACGGCGAGATACCCGAGCGCACCAAGGAACGGCACCACCACGACGAGAGCACCCCATCGTGCGACGGCCGCGCCGACCGAGGCGGAGTTGCCGACGAACGACTGCGCGAAGGGCTCCAACACGTAGCCGACGGCGACGTCGCGCACGCTGTCGGTTGCGCCTGCCGGTGGCGTGCGCGGGTACAGCAGCGACGTGACGACCTGGCAGCACGCGGCGACGAGCGCCGCCGCCGTCACCGGAAGACTCCGGAGCGATGGACGGCGTAGCGCGAGCAGCGGCACGAAGAGGATCGTCTGGATCTCGGTCAGTCCGACGAGAACGGCGACACCGCCGAGCGCGGCAGCGGTCCACCACGTTCGGGGCCGCGCGAGGAACAGCCACGGCGTCAGGTAGAGCAGGAACGAATGGAGGTTGGCGGCGTTGCCGAGGATCTCGACCGGGCTGAGTGGGGCGAGCGCGGGCACGACGGCGAGCGCGAGTCGCATGGCGGGCGCGTCGATGACGTCTCGCGAGAGGACGTACACAAGCGCGCCGACGCCACCCACGACGAGCACTGTGATCGCCGTGATCGTGCGAGCGAAGTCCCCGATCGGGGTGATGTGCACGGCGACATCGACGATGAGCCTCGGCACGAGGTGCAGGTAGCCCTGATAGGGGATGAACAGGCTGCCGAGCGAGCCGTGCTGCAGATTGTCCGCGAGGAAGAACTTGCCGTCTTCACCCCAGAGCGTCCCGCGGGCGATGGCGGGAAGCCTCGACCACGCGAGCGCCGACGGCAGGGCGATGACCCCGATCGGGACGAGCTGCCCCAGGGTGCCGCGACCGCCGCGACGCTGGTGGCGCGGCGCGCTGACGCTTGCCACGGCATCTGACGGCATTGAGCGATCGTCGCACACATGCGTGCGCGTTGCAGCAGTGAGCCGACCATCCGGAGCAGCGCAGCCGTAAGGTGGCCTCGCGGCGCCGCATGACGGCATCGCACGTCCGACGCTCCGGTCACCGCGCCGTCGAGCTCCGCCAACATCCGGTTCGGAGTCCTGACCATGCCGTTGTCACCACAGCGCCCGCTCGCACGGGCAGCGCTTGTCGGCGCGCTCATCGCGACCCTCGGTGCCGCTGCACCCGCGGACGCCGCAGCCGCGGACGCCTCTGCCTCGCCGACAGCGGGCGCCTCTCCCTCGCCGTCAACGGGCGCCTCTGCCGCCCCGACAGCGGGCGCAAGCGCCGCACCGACAGCGCCTGCCACGCCGAGCGCATCCGCTCCGCCGACCACGCCCCCCGCACCGCCCGCCTCCACCGCCCCGACGCCAACCCCGACGGGCGCGGACGTTTCGTACCCGCAGCGCTCCGGCCCGTTCCCCGCACACCAGGCATTCGGCATCGTGGGCGTGAACTGGCCCAACGCGGGAGGCGCCAACCCGTTCCGCACGACCGATATCGACTGGGCGCTCGGCTCGAGCGGGCGCGCCGGCACCGATCGGATTCAGCTCTACGTGCTCACCGCCGAGCCAGGCGCAAGCGTCGCGGCGCAGTGGCCGACATCCGACGTCGTCGGCTCCCGACCGATCCGCACCCCATACGGCACGTGCACCGGCGGAGACAGCACCGCCTGCGCGTACGTGTACGGCTATGGCCTTGCTGCTCACGACACAACGCTCGTCCCCCATCCCGCCGGGTTCCGATGGTGGCTCGACGTCGAGACCGGTGCGAGCTGGCAGCCGTCGACCTCGGCAGGCCAATCCGCCAACCGCGCAGCGCTCGAGGGCATGGTCGCCGGACTGCACGCGGCTGGGGCGAACCACATCGGGATCTATTCGACGGGCCTCCAGTGGTCCAGCATCGCCGGCGCGGTTCCGTCGACGAGTCCGCTGAACGGGCTTCCGGAGTGGCTCGCGATCGGCCCGGCCACGGCGACGGCCGCCCGCACCGCGTGCAGCACCCCCTCATTCACGCACGGCCCGCTCCGGATGGTGCAGTTCGTCCGCGGCACCGTCGCCACCGGCTCGGATATCGACGTCCTCTGCCGATGAGGCGCCGCGCCGTGTGCGCGACGCGCACGCTCAGGGAGACGGTGTCTAGGGCTGCTCGATGCGCGCCGAGGACGAGGTGAGCAGCGCCTCCACAACGCGTCGCTGAGCCCGGTTGACGCCATCGCCCTGGCGCCGGCTGCGTGCGTGGCGGACGAGCCCCGGGGCCTCCCGCAGCAGTCGAAGCCATGCCGTCCGTTCGAGCTGCGCCGATTCGGGCCTGGCGAGATCGATCGCGGCTCGCGCGACGGTTCGCGCGAGGACGCGCACAATGAGCCCTGCGGAGCCGTTCCGCAGGACGACGGCGAGCCGGTTGCGCATGCTCTGGTAGCGCACGAGCGTGCCGCTGCTCGCGGAACTCGCTGCGTGCCGGTGCACGATGACGGCGTCCGGCACCGAACGAATGTCGTAGCCCGCGAGACGGAGCCGCCACGACACGTCCACATCCTCGTAGTACATGAACAGCCAGGGATCGAATCCGCCGACCTCCTCGAGCGCCGCTCGTCGCAGGAACGCCGCGCCCCCCGAGAATCCAAACAGCGGCGTCGTCTCGCGGGGTCCTTCGACAGGTGCGAGCCAGTCGCGGTCGCGACCGTTCCCGGTTCGATCAAGCACGACGCCGGTTCCGTTGATGAGCGACTCGCCGACGCTCGGTCCCCGGAGGCTCGCCTCGCCTCCGTCGGCCCGAAGCGCCGCTGGGTCGCTGTCTGCCTGGAGGTTCGCCTCACCTCCGTCGGCGGCAGCCAGCGCTGTGGCCCGCCGCCATCGGACCCCGCCGGGCGCAACCAGATCGTGCGCGTCGGCGGTCCCCCCGCTCGGGACGCGACGGAACGAGCCCTCGAGCACCGCGGTCGCGGCGAGCGCGGCGACCCGCGGTCCGGAGGCCTCCAGCATGATGCGGCCACGTTCGAGGAAGCCGTGGTCGGGAACCGCATCGTTGTTGACGAGCACCGCGATCGCGCCGTCCGCCGCCGCAAGCCCGAGGGTGACGCCGCCCGCGAATCCGGTGTTCGCTCGACTCGTCACAAGACGAATAGCCGGATAGTCCACGCGGTAGGCGCTCACGGTTTCGTCGTCGGCGTCGTTCACCACGAGGACGACCTCGAACCGCCACTCGGTGCGCTGCCCGAGGATCGCGTCGAGCGCACGCCGCGTGAGCACCGGCTGGTGCCAGTCGATGACGATCACGGAAGCGTCCATGCTTCCATCCTCGCAGCGTGCGACCAGCCGATGGCCGATCGGCAATCGTTATAGTGGTGTCGCCTTCCGGCCTTCGTGGCCCGACCGCACAAGTCTGGAGAGCCAGTGCCCGCAACCGCACCCCGCGTGTCCATCGTCATCATCAACTTCCGCGGGACGGATGACACGCTCGAGTGCGTCGCCCGCGTCAACGAGGTGGATTGGCCGGCCGAGCAGCTCGAGATCATCGTCGTCGAGAACGGATCGGGCGACGGTAGCGAGGCGCGCCTCCGAGCCGAGCTCGGCAACCAGGCGAACGTGCGGATCGTCGTGTCGGCGGAGAACCTCGGATTCACCGGCGGATCGAACCTCGGCGCACGTGAGGCGACGGGCGAATTCGTCGCGTTCCTGAACAACGATGCCAAGCCCGACCCCGCGTGGATTCGAGAGGGCATCGCCGGCTTCGCGCCCAGCCCCCGCGTCGCAGCGGTCGCCAGCAAGGTCCTCGACTGGGACGGCAAGGCCATCGACTTCGTCGGCTCCGGGCTCACCTGGTTCGGGATGGGCTACAAGGAGCACGTCACCGAGATCGACGATGGCCGCTACGACACACCACGCGACCTGTTGTTCGGCACGGGTTCGGCGCTGTTCGTGCGGCGGCATGTGTTCCTCGAGGTCGGTGGGTTCGACGAGGGCCTGTTCATGTTCTACGACGACGTCGACCTCGGGTGGCGTCTCAACCTCCTCGGGTTCACCGTGCGCTTCGCACCGACGTCGGTCGTGTACCACAAGCATCACGGGTCGATGCGGTCGTTCGGCGAATACCGCGAGATGTACCTGCTCGAGCGCAACGCCCTGCACCTCCTGTACAAGAACCTGTCGGACGAGAATCTCGGCACGTTCCTCCCGGCCGCGCTCGCACTCCTCGGACGGCGTGCCGTCGCCAAGAGCGGTCTCGACTCCACCCAGTTCGACCTTCGGAAGTTCACCGGCTCGGCCGACGAGTTCGAGCCGACGACCGCGGTGTCGAAGGACACGGTCGCGGGTCTCTTCGCACTCGACCAGTTCGTCGCCGATCTCCCCCGCCTGCAGGAGGAGCGCGCCCGCATCCAGGCGCGACGGGTGAAGACCGACAAGGACGTCTTCCGGCTCTTCGGCGACGCCGCCATGCCGCTCTTCGAGAACGGGTATTTCCTCGAGGGCTTCCAGGCGATCGAGCGCGCGTTCGACGTCGAGCGGCCCCTGCAGCGAACCCGCGTCATCGTCATCACCGGAGACGCACTCGGCGACAAGATGGCCGGCCCCGGGATGCGCGCGTGGAAGATCGCGGAGGCGCTGAGCGAGCACAACGACGTTCGCCTGCTCACCTGGAACGTCGCGGCCCGCAAGTCCGACCGATTCGAGGTCGCGCGAGTCCCGCTGCAGCACGAGCGCGCGATGAAAGCCCACGAGGAATGGGCCGACGTCATCTTCTTCCAGGGCTACGCGCTGCACCACTTCACGACGCTGCAGCGGTCGAACAAGATCATGGTGGTCGATCTGTACGACCCGATGCATCTCGAGCAGCTCGAGCAGGCGCGCGACAACGGCGACGTCGGCTGGCGGAACCAGGTCGAGTCGACGACGAACGTCATCAATGCCCAGCTTGAGCGGGGCGACTTCTTCCTCTGCGCCTCCGAGCGTCAGCGGCTGTTCTGGATCGGACAGCTCGCCGCGGTCGGGCGGGTCAACCCGGACAACTACCTCGCCGATGACAACCTCAACAAGCTCATCGCGATCGCTCCGTTCGGCATGGACTCGACGCCGCCGAAGCACGAACGGAAGGCGATCCGCGGCGTCGTGCCCGGCATCGGCGATGACGACAAGGTCGTGATCTGGGGTGGCGGCATCTACAACTGGTTCGATACGCCGACCCTCGTGCGCGCCGTTGCGAAGGTCGCGAAGAAGCACGACAACATCCGCCTGTTCTTCATGGGTGTCGCGCATCCGAATCCTGACGTTCCCGAGATGGCGATCGTCGCCGAGACGCGTCGGCTGAGCGCCGAGCTCGGCCTCACCGGCAAGCACATCTTCTTCAATGAGCAGTGGGTCGCGCTCGACGATCGGCAGAACTACCTCATGGAGGCGGACGCCGGCGTCTCAACGCACTACGCGCACATCGAGACGACGTTCTCGTTCCGCACGCGGATCCTCGACTACATGTGGGCGAACCTGCCGATCGTGACCACCAATGGCGACAGCTTCGGCGACCTCGTCGCAGCAGAGGGCATGGGAGTCGCCGTCCCCGAGCGGGATGTCGACAAGCTCGCCGCGGCGCTTGAGCGAATGCTCTACAACGATCGGGCCATCGCTGCTGCCCGGGCAGCCGTGAGCCGCGTCCGTGAGCAGTTCACGTGGGAGAAAGCGCTCGCGCCGCTCGTCGAGTTCTGCAAGGACCCCGCTGTCGCCGCCGACCGCGCCGATGAGGCTGCCCACACCGCGGTCACCGGACTCGTACCACGGCGCCAATCTCCGATCAGCGCTCGTCACGACCGAGAGCTGCGATTCCACCAGATCGCAAACAGTCGGCATGGCATCCGCCGAGACGTCATGCTCGCGACACACTATCTGCGGGAGAGCGGCGTGAGCGGGCTCCGCACGAAGGTGTCGAACCGCCTCCGCACCATGCGCGAGAGCAAGTACGGCCGCTGAGCGGCCCGCGGATCCTGTGGCGTGCCGGAGGTATAGTTTCCTGTTCGCCCGGAGGTCGCCCGGCGGTACGACTGCGCCCCTTCAGAGTGAGGTAATCATGAGCAACATCGTCTCCGAGCGGTTCGAGCGCCTTCGCGCCGAACCCATGGTCCCGGCTGGGCGCCCGTCGAGCGCAATCGTCGGCGCGGTAAAGGAGATCGTGGCTCAGCGGCAGCTCCTCGACCTGCTGATCCGCCGAGACCTCAAGTCGAAGTACAAGGACAGCGCGCTCGGCTTCCTCTGGACGCTCATTCGGCCCCTTGTCCAACTCGCGATCTACTACCTCGTGCTCGGGCAGATCCTCGGTGCGTCGCGCGGAATCCCCGCGTTCGCGGTCTACGTCTTCTCGGGCCTCACGCTCTACGGTCTGTTCAGCGAGATCCTTGCCGGCGGCACGTCGTCAATCGTCGGCAACGGGGGCCTCATCAAGAAGGTGTATCTCCCCCGCGAGATCTACCCCCTCGCAACGGTCGGCGGAGCGCTCTTCAACTTCGCCGTCCAGCTCGTGGTCCTGTTCGTCGCGACCATCCTGGTCGGACAGTTCCCCTGGCGACTCGACCTGCTGTACTTCTTCCCGTCGGTCGTCGTGATCCTGATCTGGGCGACCGCGCTCGCACTGCTCCTCTCGGCCGTGAATGTGTACCTGCGGGACATGCAGTACCTCGTTGAGGTGCTGGTCCTCCTGCTCATGTGGGCCTCCCCGATCGTCTACTCCTGGCAGACCGTTGCGACGCGGGGCGCGTCATGGCTCCTCCAGCTGTACACGGCGAATCCGATCACCCTCGCCGTGCTCGGAATCCACCGTGCCTTCTGGGTGGCCGGACCGGACAGCGAGTACCCGCCGCATCTTCTGCTCCGGATGGTGATCGCCGCGGCCGTCGGCCTCGTCGCCATGTTCGTATGCCACCGCGTGTTCACGCGCCTGCAGGGCAACTTCGCTCAGGAGATCTGAGCATGACGATCGAGAGCGAGATCGCCGCGGGCACTCCCGATCGAGTGACCTTCACCGACGCGCCCACCGTCGTGTCGGTGCGCAACGTGTCGAAGCGGTTCACGATTCGCAAGGACAACTCGCTGAAGGAGCGGATCGTCACCCTCGGCCGCGCCGGTCGCCGTCACAGCGAAGACTTCTGGGCGCTTCGCGACGTCAGCCTCGAGATCGAGGCAGGCAGCACCATCGGACTCCTCGGACCGAACGGATCCGGAAAGTCGACGCTGCTGAAGATGATCGGAGGCATCCTCGAGCCGACCTCCGGGTCGATCGAACACCGTGGACGACTCGCCGCGCTCATCGAACTCGGTGCGGGCATGCACCCGGACCTCACCGGTCGCGAGAACATCTACCTCAACGCTGCGATCCAAGGCCTCTCCCGCGAGGAGGCCGAGTCGAAGTTCGACGCGATCATGCAGTTCTCCGGGATCGGTGAGTTCATCGACACCCAGGTGAAGTTCTACTCGTCCGGTATGTACGTACGGCTGGCATTCGCGGTCGCGATCAACACCGACCCCGATGTTCTGCTCGTCGACGAGGTCCTCGCCGTCGGTGACGAGCAGTTCCAGAAGAAGTGCATCGACAAGATCCGCGAGTTCCAACAGCAGGGTCGCACGATCATCCTGGTGTCGCACTCGCTCGGACAGGTCCAGGAACTCTGCGACACCGCGGTCGTGCTGCACGAAGGCGTCATCAAGTACCAGGGTTCCGCTCGCCTGGCCGTGAAGAATTTCCGCGAGATCCTCGAGGGTCGCCGCGTCGCAGAGGCCGAGGCCGCCCACCCCGAGGAGACCGCGACACCCGGGAAGGTCGAAGACGTCACGCTGCGCGTCAACGGCGGCATTCCCACGGGCGAGGTGCGGCCGGGCGACGACATCACCGTCCGGATCACCTACTCTCACACCACACCACTCGAGCACTGGCATTCAGGCATCAAGGTCGAGAACCAGTTCGGACACCTCGTGTACGGCACCGACAGCCGTCAGCTCGGGATCACGCACAGCCCACTGCACGGCCGGGCCACGATCGAGTACACCCTGCCGAACGTGCAGTTCGGCGGGGGCCCGTACTTCGTTCACGTCTTCCTCGCGAAGGCGACCGGCGAGCACATCGCGATTCAACGCGAAGCCGCTCGATTCGTCGTCGCGGACGACGACACACAGACCGGTGTCGCACGGGTCGCAGGCGCCTTGCACGAGATCGACGGCTGAGTGCAGCGGTTGTCGGTGCTCCTGGACGCGACCAGCATCCCGCCCACACGTGGCGGTGTCGCGCGCTACATCTCCGGTCTGCTCCGCGGCCTCGAGGATGCCGGCTTCCTCGTCGACGTCGTTGCGAAGCCCGACGATGTCGCCTGGCTTCGAGCACAGGCGCCCGCTCACCGCTACCTCGCGGCGCCGGAAGCAGTGCGGCGGCGACCCGTCCGCTTCGTCTGGGAGCAGCTCGTCCTCCCTCGTCTGGTCGCCCGCCTCGGCGCGACGACGCTGCACAGTCCCCACTACACGTTCCCGATAGCGATCGCCGACCGCACCGTCGTCACCCTGCATGACGCCACGTTCTTCAGCGATCCTGCTGCGCACTCACGGCTCAAAGTGATGTTCTTCCGGTTCTGGACACGCTTCGCGCGGCGAGCGGCACGTGCGCTCGTCACCCCGAGCGCCGCGACCGCAGCGGAACTCGATCGCACAGCGAACCCGACCGCCGTGCCGACGGTGGTCGCGCATCTCGGGGTCGACCTCGAGACGTTCCACCGGCCATCCCCGGACGAGCGCGCTGCGTTCGCCGAACGGCTCGGACTCACCGCGGATGCCGGCTGGATCGCGTTCCTCGGGACCATCGAACCGCGGAAACAGGTGCCCGCACTCATCGCAGCGCACCGCGCGTGCGGCGAGGCCGACTCGGCAACGCCGCCCCTGATCGTCGCAGGCGGGATGGGCTGGGACCAGGAGGCACGCAACCTGCTCGAGCAGGCCGGGAACGTCCCAGGGCGCCCGGTGCGCGCGGTCGGATACCTGCCGATCGAGGATCTGGCCGCGTTCCTCGGCGGCGCGACGATCGTCGTCTACCCGAGCATCGCAGAAGGCTTCGGGCTTCCGGTCCTCGAAGCAATGGCGACCGGCGGCAACGTTCTCACGACACGGCGCCTCGCGATCCCTGAGGTCGGCGGCGATGCCGTCTCCTACGCCGAGCCGTCCGCGGACGCGCTGGCCGAGGCCATGCGCGCACTCCTTGACGAGGACGCAGGCTCCACTGCGCGCCGTCGCTCAGCCGCGCACGCGCGCGCCGCCGAGTTCACGTGGCGCCGCTGCGCGGAAGCCCACCTGGCGGTCTACTCGTGAGCGCGGCGCGAGAACCATTCCCGGACGGCCCGACGACGGCGATCGTCACGGTCAGCTACAACTCTGGCGACGTCCTGCCCGGATTCCTCGCCTCGACGGAGGCAGCCGGCGCCGCTCCCGGTCCCGTGATCGTCGTCGATAACGATTCCTCCGACGCCCCCACCCTTCGCGGCATCACCGAGGCGGCGGGCGCCGTGTTCGTCGAGCTCGGCGAGAATCGCGGGTACGGCGCCGCAGTGAATCACGCCGTCCGGACGCTCCCGACGTCCGTGCGGTGGGTGCTCGTCTCGAACCCCGATGTGGTGCTCAAACCGGGCTCGCTCGACGCGCTGCTCCGAACCGGCGAATCAGCACGCGACATCGGCGCGGTCGGTCCGCTCATCCTCGAGCCCGACGGCAGCGTGTACCCGTCCGCACGCGCCGTGCCGTCGCTCCGCACCGGTATCGGGCACGCCCTCTTCGCGAACATCTGGCCGGACAATCCGTGGAGCCGTCGCTACCACCGCGATGGCGACCACTCGCAGCGGCGTGACGCCGGCTGGCTGTCGGGGGCGTGCCTCCTGATCCGACGGGACGTCTTCGACGGTCTCGGCGGTTTCGACGAGCGATTCTTCATGTATTTCGAGGATGTCGACCTCGGGTGGCGGATCGGTTCGAGCGGGCTGCGCAACGTCTTCGAGCCCGCCGCGGCGGTCATGCACACCGGCGCGCACAGCACGCAGGCGCACTCCTCGCGGATGCGACGGGCCCATCACGCGAGCGCGTACCGATTCCTCGCTCGCAAATATCCGGGGCCTTGGTTGATGCCGTTGCGAGCCGTATTGCGCATTGGACTCGCACTTCGGGCCAGAATGCATTGACGGGCTGCCGGTCCGCAGCACGAACCAGCACCACAACACCGAAGGCGCTTATATGACTCTCGCCGCCACGCTCATGGTCCGCGACGAAGCCGACATCCTCCCTGCGTGGCTCGACTATCACGTCGCCCAGGGCGTCGACATCTTCATCATCACGGACAACGGATCGACGGACGGCACCACCGACCTGCTGACCGCATTCGCCACGCGCGACGATGTGATCGTCGATCTCCGGCACGATCCGGTGCACCGCAAGCAGCAGGGTCAGGTCGTCACGCAGATGGCCCGGGACGCAGCCGTACACCACCACGCCGACTGGGTGATCAACGCGGACGCCGATGAGTTCCTGATGCCGAAGCAACGGTCGCTGACGCTCCGCGACGTGTTCGCTCAGCTCGAGCAGTCGGTCGGGGCCTTCACCGTTCCGGTCGTGAACATGGTGGGCCGCATGGCGCGCACCGGAACCGGGATCGAACGCCTCCACTGGCGCGACGAGCGATCGCCCGAACAACTCGCCGCAGTCGGACTGCTCGCCCAGCCGTCGCCGAACACCATTCACGTCGGCGACCCCGACGTGACCGTCGCCCAGGGGAACCACCAGGCGAGCGTTGCAGCGGGATCCCCAGTCCCAGAGGAGCTCGAACTCGAGGTCTTGCATCTGCCGTGGCGGTCCTGGCAGCAGTACGAGCACCGCGTCGAGATCGCCGGACGCGCGTACGAGGCGAACCCAGACCTGACCCCGAGCCCGAACCACCACGGTATGCGCGACTACCGGCGGCTTCACGAAGGGGTGCTTCGTGCGTACTTCGCGCTTCGATTCGTCACTGACAGCGACGCGAAGCAGGGTCCGTTCCGGCGGGATGACTCGCTCGCCGCGTTCTTCCGAGCCGTCGAGTCGACGCCGTCAACCTCACCCGAGTCGCTCGTGCCGAGCGGCGAGCTCGCGACGCTGGTTCGGTTCGGACAAGCCCTCATCCGGCGGGACGCGCTCGTCGCCGATGCCGCCGTTGCACGCGCCGACGCCGCCCTGTGGCGGGGCACTGCCGACCACGAGCGTGCGCGCGCCGATGAACTGCTCGCGCGCGTGAACGATCTGGAGCGCGAATTGCACGCGCAGCAGCAGCGTCGCATCGTGCGGATGGCCGATCGGCTCGGCGGGATCGCGCGGCGAGCTGCGCGCGGCAGGTGAGCCGACCAGCGCTCGGCACCAGCTGACGGTTCAGCCGTCGTCGCGCTGCGGCGACCCCGCTCGCCGCATCGCACGGACGGCGAGCACATCATCGAGCAGGACACGCGCCCGCCGTACGAACGAGTGCTCCTGCCCGATGGCCAACGCACGCTCCCGCCGCTCTGCGGCCGATCCTCTATCAGCGAGCGCAGCGCGGCGCAGTTCGTCGACATCGCGCACGGCGAGGGCCGCCCCGCGGAACACCTCCGTGAGCCCGGCGACCGGATCGGTGAGCACGATAGCGCCGGCCGCGGTGGCGTCGAAGATCCGATTCGAGATGAAGCCGCCTGCAGCCATGTCCGGCCAATGGTCGTTCAGGACGATCCTCGCAGCACGGTAGAGGTCCGGGAGTCGGTCGTTGTCGACGAACTCGCCGGCAACGACCCCCGTCGGGAGCATCCCGCGCCACCCCGCACCCCACACGGTCACCGGCAGCCCTGCCGCAATCGCGTCACTGACGATCGGGCGCATGACGCCGCGGGTCTTCCCGACGAAGACGATCTCCGCGGCAGACGGGTCGCGCGGGCCGTCCGGCGTGAAGCGGTCGGGGTTGGTCGCCTGGAGAAGCGGCTCGACGTGCAGCGCGGTGCGCGCGCTCACGCCAGCAGCCCACGCCGGTCCGGCCGCGTACCGCAGGTCGAACCGCGCCAGCTCGGCATCGTCGACCAGACCAGGATGCGAGATCACCCAGATGATGTTGATCGCGCCGTACACGAGCGGCGTGTCGTCGAGCCCGCGGAGCACAAGGCTGACGTCGTCGAGATGCTCGGAGAGCGGTCGCTGATGCGACTCACGATGATCGATGATGACGTCCTGACCGAAGGACCGCAGCGCGTCCGCGAGGTCACGCGCAAAGAAGAGGTCTCCCCAGTCATCGCCCCGCGGCCCGGGATGCGCCGCGATCTTGACAGACCACCGGAGGCGTTGCTTCCGTTCCCGGATTGCCGCGATATCCGGACGCCACCCGGCGCGAAGCACCGGTTCCCGCAGCGCGACCGGTTGGCCAGCTGGCTCTGCGCGAACGTCGGCGACCTCGAGTCCGAGTCGGCCGAGCGCCGCGCCCGTCGCGACATCCGGTGCCGAGCGCCAGACACCGAGCGACGCCGCCGCTCGCTGGTCGTATCGGCGCTCACGGAGCTCGTTCGCCCGGTACACCCGATCGAACGGCAGCACGACCACGCGCTTGCCGACGGCCCGTGCCGAGTCGTAGCTCCAGCGGGCGACTGCGCTCCGCGTGTCGACGGTGTCGATCGGGCGCGCTGCCGATTGCGTCAGGAAGGCTAAGCACGGCTCGTCTGCTGCAAAGGCCTCGTGGAGCCCGACGCGGAGCCCGTCGTCACGCGGATGCCCGCGAAGCAGCGACGCTGTCGGAGCGCCGGGAATCGGCAGTGCGGCCCCGGCACTCCGCACCACGTCATCGGACCCGAGGACCCGGGGTTGCGCAACGGCGACGTCGTCGCCGACCGACGCGACGAGTTCCCGGAGGGCGCGAGCCTCAATATCGATCATCGTGTCGAGAACCGCGCTGATGCGCCCCGTGAGCTTCGGAAGCCCTGCGGCGAGCGCCCCGCCCCACGTGGCCCACACTCTGGCGCTGGCGACCCGAACCGAGTCGCTGCCGTCGACCGTGTCGTAGGTGCTCGACGGGGCCGCGTGAATGTCGTAGACGACGACGAGGACCACATCCGCGCCGGCGGACCAGGCTCGCTCGAGCAGCACCTCATGCCGATGCGCCAGGTAGTCGGCGACGGGTGCGGTGATCAGGACAGACAGGCGCTGTGTGGGCGAGTCAGGCGGTCCGGACGGGTCGATCCCCGTCGCAATCGGGAGGCGCGCAGGCGGCGGCGTCGGGATCGTGCCCGCTGCGCGCCGCCGACGGCCCCACATGGCTACTCCTGCAGCAACCGTTGCAGATAGAGTCCGTAGCCGCTCTTCGCGAGCGGCGCGGCGAGCAGTGCGAGACGGTCGGCGTCGATCCAGCCGTTGCGCCAGGCGATCTCCTCGATGCAGCCGATCTTGTGACCTTGGCGATCCTCGATCACCTTGACGTATTCAGACGCCTGCATCATCGACTCGAAGGTGCCCGTGTCGAGCCACGCGGTCCCGCGATCCAGAACCTGCACGTTGAGTGTGCCGTCATGCAGGTAGCGTTCGTTGACCGTCGAGATCTCGAGTTCGCCCCGAGCGCTCGGGCTGATGGTCTTGGCGATCTCGACAACCCGGTTGTCGTAGAAGTACAGCCCTGGCACCGCATAGTTCGATTTCGGTGCTGCGGGCTTCTCTTCGATCGACACGGCCTTGAAGTCGTCGTCGAAGGCGACCACGCCATAGGCCCGTGGGTCGGCGACATGGTAGGCGAAGATCGTGGCGCCGTCGGTTTCGGTGTTGCGGCGCAGGTTGGTGCCGAGTCCCGCTCCGTGGAAGATGTTGTCACCGAGCACGAGCGCGACGCGGTCGTCACCGATGAACTCCTCGCCGATGATGAACGCCTGCGCGAGCCCGTCGGGCGACGGCTGCACGGCGTACTCGATCTGCATGCCGAGGTGTTCGCCGTCGCCGAGGAGCGCGCGGAACTGCTCGTTGTACTCCGGCGTGGTGATCACGAGCACATCGCGGATTCCCGCGAGCATCAGGGTCGACAGCGGGTAGTAGACCATCGGCTTGTCGTAGATGGGCATGAGCTGCTTGGAGATGCCCTTGGTGATCGGCCACAGGCGCGTGCCGGAGCCTCCGGCCAGGATGATGCCCTTCATCGGGCACCACCGGTCCTGAGGGACTCCGTGTAGGCGACGCACTCGTCGTAGCTCGGCAGGAGACCGGCGTCCGCTGCCTGCTCGAGGGTCGGCGCGCTCGTGTCCTTCTCGCTGAGGATGGGGTCGGCGATGCTGTCCGGAAACTGCAGACCCACCGCAGGGTCGAGGATGCTGATCCCCTTCTCGCGCTCCGGGTCGTAGTGCGCGCTGACGAGATAGCTGACGGTCGACGCGTCTTCGAGCGCCACGATCGCGTGGCCGAGCCCCTCGGACAGGTAGACGGCGCGCCGATCGACGTCGTCGATGCGGACCGAGTCCCATTGGCCGAACGTGGGCGAGCCGACGCGGATGTCGATGATGAAGTCGATGAACGACCCGCGAACCGCGGTGACGTATTTTGCCTGGCTCGGCGGGATGAGGGCGTAGTGGATCCCGCGGGCGACGCCGCGCGCGGAGACCGACATGTTGACCTGCCGAAGGTCGAGCGCGTGGCCGACCGTCTCGGCAAGGACGTCGGCGCGGTACGACTCGAGGAACACGCCCCGTGCATCGCCGTGTTGGACGGGCGTGAACTCCCACGCACCGGGGACGTTCAATTCGCGGATCTGCACCGGGACAGCCTAGCGTCCGGGCTCGGGAGCCCACGCGGGCCCGGCGGGTTCGCGCGCGAGGTCGCGCGATGCGTCGTCTGGAACGGCACCTGCGGCACCATCGGTGCCCTCACCCGTCTCCTCGTCGATCGCCGCCTCCGACAGCTCGAACCCTGTCCCCCCGGCGGCCACGACGGACCGGCTGACGAAGAACGAGAGCACGCACGTTCCGACGGTTCCGAGGAGGAAGATCACCGTGACCGGGATCGGACCGCCGGGAGGCGCCCATGGCGTTGCGTGCAGCAGGTCGCGCCACGGAGCGGTGATCCCCGTCGCATACCGCCGGTAGGTCACGACCCACGCGGTGAGTTGGCCCACGCCGGTCGCAGCGGTGACGATCGCGACGATCCGAGGCGCATCGAGACGGCGAAGCACATAGCGCTCCGCGGCGATCCCAGCGATCAAGATCATCGCGACGTAGACGGGCAGCGTGTAGCGGCCTTGCCAGATGTAGCCGAAGGTCTTCACCGAGGGCGCCTGCACGATCGGCGGGACGAGCACCACCGCGACCATGAGCAGGAACGCACCGAAGGATCGGCGCTTGAACCCCGCTATCACGACCGCCATGACGACGAACCCGGTGATCGCAGCCCATCCGATGTACACCGCGCCCGGCAGGGACGTGTCGAGCCAGCCTGTGCGACCGACCATCATCCGGCCGAAGTCCGTGGTGTTGGTCAGGGTGGTGATGAACGCCTTTCCGAAGCCATCGTGCGGCGTGCTCGTCGGGATGAACCCAGCGGGCGCGCTGATGAAGAGCGTCCAGAGCGCGGCGACGATCATTCCCGCGACGCCCACGGCCAGGCCGACGAGGACGGACCGACGCCGAAGCAGGTCTGCGGAGCCCCGGAAGGGGAACGAGATGACGACTGCCAGCAGGATGAGGAACACGTACAGCGGTGAGAGCGCTCGCGTGTTTCCCACGAGCACGCCGGCGATCGCGATGAGTGTCATGCGCTCCGCAAGTCGGTGGCGCGTCGGATCAGAGACGACGAGCCATGCCAGCGCGGCGAGCGCCGCACAGCCGACGATCTCCGTGCTGTTCGGGTTGACCATGCCGCTGAGGTACATCGCTTCGGGGGTCAGCGCGATAGCGGTCCACGCGAGGAAGGCCGGCGCGCGACGGAGCTGCACGGCGGCGAAGAACAGAATCCCGATGAAGAAGCTGTTGAGCAGCGCGCTCACGAGCCGCATCGCGAACCACGCCTTGTTACCGGCGAGGAACAGTGACGGCACGCCGACGATCGCGTAATAGAGCGGGTTATAGGCGCCGACGCCCGTTAGCTTGGGCACGAGCGCCCTGCTCGAACTGACGTGTTGCGCGGGGACGCAGGCGGCCGAGACGTTGGCGTGGAATGCGAAGCAGCTGATATCGCCGCCGGGAACCGAGACGTCTGCGGGAACCTCGACGTAGGTCTTCCCCGGGTACTTGGACGGCGACCCCCCGGTGAGCTCGCCGTGCACCGTCGCCTCGGCCTTGACGATATGGTCCGGCTCGTCGGGAGACGACGACATGGGGCTGCCCACTGCCCACGCTGCACCGATCAGAAACGCGCAGAGCCAGCCGAGGAACAGCGCACGCCAGGGTGTCAGCCATCCGATTCGAAGACCGGTCCGAGGTGCGCGAGCATCAGCGCGGACGGGAGCGGCGGATGAGGTCGTCGTCACCCGAGCAACACTAACGTCACTCGAATGCGCTACCGGTGGCGCCGCCTCGTGTTCAGAAGCACGCGCTCCCAGGTGGCATCGGCCCCGATCATGCGCCCCGCGAGCACTCGGGACCGGAGCGCGTCGCCGGCACGAGGATCCGTGATCGCGGCGAGGATCGCGGCACGCCATGACGGCGTCGTGTTCGGCACGAGCTGCACGCCCTCGCCACGCATGTGCCGATATGCCTCGGCGTCGCTCGCGACGACCGGAAGCCCGAGCAGCCCGTAATCGAGGATCTTGAGGTCGCTCTTCGACCGGTTGAACTCGTCGTCGGCGAGCGGCGCGACTGCGGCCGACCACCGGTCGGCGTTTCCGCGCATCCAGCGAGTGAACTCGGGGTAGTGCGTCCACCCGTCGGGGATGGCGAGGCGATCCCACCATGCGTCCGGCCCCGAGGCGGGCGTGACCCCGACGAGCTCGAGGTGAACGGGCCTCCCGTCGTCGGTTGCAAGCTCCGCGAACACGTCGCGGAGGAGCGCGAGGTCGTCGCCGTGGGTCGTGGAACCCGCGTAGAGGACCCGGACGACGTCGTCATCCGGCGTCGGCAGCATCGTCACCGGATCGTCGACCCAGAACTCGGGGTCCAGTTCGTTCGGCACGAACGCGACGAGCGCCGACGTCCGCTGCTGCACGATCGCTGCGAGCCGTGGACTGGACACGAGCACCGCGTCGGCAGCGCGAACCAGGTCGGCGACCGCCTCCAGACGGTCAGGGGCGAACTCGGTCGCACGCAACCGACGCCGCGCCGACTCGGTGAAGAAGTCGTCGTCGATGTCGACCACTAGGCCCGCGCCTGCGGCGCGGACCGCGGCCACAAAGGCGGGTTCGAGCGCGGCGTCGACTGCGTCGCGCTGCACGAGGACGATGTCGTAGCGTGCGTCATCCGCCCCGGAAAGGAGTCTTCTGGGATCGAGGCGCCGCGCCCGGATCCGCCCGGAGAGGACGGACCGGTTGATCCGTCGCGTGACGCGGATGTGCGCCGTGGCGGGGTGCACGCCGTCGACCCCGTGCACGACGTAGCCGACGAGCGGCGGGAGCGGCGGGGGCTGGGGCGACGGTTCTCGCGCCGGGCGCAGTGCACGCCGAGCGCGCGCGACGATGCTCCGCAACAGGCCCGCGGCGCGCATCCGCATGCAGCGATCATGCCGGATTCACGGCAGGTTCGGAGGCTGCACAGCAGGGCGGCCAGCGCGAGTGCGGTGCCGCCGATAGACTCCTGGGCGGCCTCACGCTCCTCGCTTCGGAGCGCACCGCCTCATCGACCGTTAGGAATCGCTTTCGTGAAGATCCTCGTGACCGGCGGCGCCGGATTCATCGGCTCGAATTTCGTCCGCCGAACGCTGCAGGACGCCTACCCGGGGTTGGAGGGCGCCGAGGTCGTCGTGTATGACGCCCTCACCTACTCCGGCAACGAGGCGAACCTTGCATCGGTCGCGGACTCGCCGCGCTACTCCTTCGTGCGCGGCGACATCCGCGACGCGGACGCCCTCGACGCGATCGTTCCCAGCGTCGACGCGATCGTCCACTTCGCGGCCGAGTCGCACGTCGACCGCTCGGTGCGCGACTCCGCGATCTTCGTCGAGACGAATGTGCTCGGCACGCAGCGGCTGCTCGACGCGGCACTCCGCCACGGCACGCAGCGATTCGTGCACGTGTCGACCGACGAGGTGTACGGATCGATCGCCGAGGGGTCCTGGACCGAAGAGCGCCCCTTGGAGCCGAACTCCCCCTACTCCGCGTCGAAGGCGTCGAGCGATCTGCTCGCCCGCAGCTACCACCGCACGCATGGACTGAACGTCTCGATCACCCGGTGCTCGAACAACTATGGCCCGTACCACTTCCCCGAGAAGGTCATTCCGCTGTTCGTCACGAACCTGATCGACGGCAAGCACGTTCCGCTGTACGGCGAGGGGAACAACGTCCGGGACTGGCTGCACGTCGACGATCACACGCGCGGGATCGCCATGGTTCTGACGCGCGGACGCGCCGGCGAGATCTACAACATCGGCGGCGGAACCGAGCTCACCAATCTCGAGCTCACCCAGCTGCTCCTCGACGCCACCGGGCGCGACTGGTCGTTCGTCGACCGAGTCGCCGACCGCCTGGGCCACGACCTGCGGTACTCGGTCGATATCTCGAAGATCCAAGCGGAACTCGGCTACGAGCCGCAGGTTCCGTTCGAGCAGGGGCTTGCCGACGTCGTGCAGTGGTATCGGGACAACCGTTCCTGGTGGGAGCCGCTCAAGGAACGCGCGGCGCTCGTCTGAACACCATGACCCGCTTTCTCATCACCGGTGCGGGCGGCATGCTCGGTCAGGATCTCCAGGCCGTCCTGCAGGATCGTCCGCACACCGCGCTGACCCGCTCGCAGCTGGACATCACGGATCTTGACGCGGTGCGCGCCGCCGTGGTCGGCCATGACGTCGTCATCAATGCTGCCGCCTACACGAAGGTCGATGACGCCGAAACCGACGAGGCGGCTGCGGACGCCGTGAACGCCGCGGGGCCCCGCATCCTCGCAACGGCGACCGCGGAAGTCGGCGCCCGGCTCATCACGCTGTCGACGGACTACGTGTTCGACGGCAATGGCACCGCTCCCTACGCGGAAGACGCGCCGACGGACCCCTTGAATGCGTACGGGCGATCGAAGGCGAAGGGCGAGGCTGCGATTCGCGCGCTCGCACCCGACACCGCGTCCGTAGTGCGAACGGCGTGGATCTACGGCGAGCACGGCCCGAACTTCGCGGCAACGATGCTCCGGCTCGCACGGACGCACGAAACCGTGCAGGTCGTCACCGACCAGGTGGGTCAGCCGACGTGGACCGTCGACCTGGCCAGGCAACTGGTTGCCATGGTCGACCATGACGTGCCCGCTGGCATCTACCACGCGACGAACGCTGGTGAGGCCTCGTGGTTCGAGTTCACCCAGGCGATCTTCGCTGAGTCGGGCCTCGACCCGGCCCGCGTGCTTCCGACCGACAGCAGTGCGTTCGTGCGCCCCGCGCCCCGTCCGGCCTACAGCGTGCTCGGACACGCGGCATGGTCCGCGGTCGGACTCGCACCGATGCGGCACTGGCGTGCGGCATTGCACGCCGCCGTCGAGTCGGGCGCCCTCGGACGCTGACACGCCCCATCTCCGGCTGGAGCATGGCATCGACATCATCGGCTGGAGCCGCAGCGCGATTGGTACGATCACACACCACCGTCCGACAGGAGCATCGCAAACATGACCGTCCTCCGTGTGGTTGTCGATCAGGTGCTCGCTCCGATCGCCGGAGGCATCGGCCGGTATGCCGAGGAACTCACCCGTGAGCTCATCGCGACAGCGCCCACCGGGTGCTCCGTCGAGGCGATCGTCTCCGCGGTGGGACCGGACGAGATCGAGCGACTGAGGACGCTCCTCCCGGGCCTCGCGAACATCGAGCGCCTGCACCTTCCGCGCCGTGAGCTGTCGATCGCGTGGCAGGGTGGCATCGTGTCCCGCTCTGTGCGAAGCGGCCTCGTGCACGCGCCGAGCGTGCTCGCACCGCTGGTGAAGCATGGGCGGTCGGGAGAGGCCGGTCAGCAGACGGTCGCCACCGTGCATGACATCGTTCCGTGGACACACCCGGAGACGATGACGCCGCACGGCGTCCACTTCCACAAGGCAATGGTGAAGCGTGCGTACCGGTACGCCGACGCGGTCGTCGTCCCGACGCACGCGGTCGCGGCGGACCTCAACGAGATCCACCGGTTCGACGACCGCCTCCGCGTCATCGGGGGCGCCCCGACCGGTCGTCTCTCGGTGCCGAGCGACGCCGACCTTCGAGCCGAGCGGCTTGGACTTCCGCCCGCATACGTCCTCGCTGTCGGCACGCTCGAACCACGGAAGGGCCTCCGGTTCCTCATCGAGGGACTCGCTCACCCCGACGCCCCGACCGATCTCCCATTGGTCATCGTCGGACCGGACGGCTGGGGCGATGTCGACGTTCTTGCGCTCGCCGAGGAGGCGGGTCTCGCTCCCGGCCGTGTGAAGACGCTCGGCCGCGTCACCGACGCCGACCTCGCTGTCGCGTACGACCGCGCCACCGTGTTCGTCCTGCCGAGTCTCGCCGAGGGATTCGGCCTCCCGATCATCGAGGCGATGCACCTCGGCACACCGGTCATCCACTCGGACGCCCCCGCCCTGCAAGAGGTCGCCGCCGACGCAGGCGTCAGCGTCGCGCTCTCGCCACGCGATTCGTACGCGGAACGACTGGCACAGGCACTGTTCCAGGTCGTGCATGATCCCGAACTGCAGCGTCGACTCGCTATCGCCGGGCCCGACCGCGCACGCATGTTCAGCTGGGAAGACTCGGCGCTCGAGACCTGGCAGCTGCACGCCGACCTCTGATCTGCGCGGTCGCCCGTGCCGGACCAGGCGACGACCACGAGCGGTGCCGACATTGCACGGAACGTGAATTCTGCGGCGGGTTCTTGCGAACTGGAGTGGCCTGTGTGAAAGATGTACTCGAAAGTGACCGCATTTTCCAGCCCCCGCACTGGGCGTGGCGGTCTCCTGCCATCTCCGTACCCTCGATCGGGACGGCAGGGTCCCGGATCAGGCAGGAATCTCATGGCTCGTTCGAACAGAACATCGGTGCGCACGACGATCGGTATGTGCGCTGCGCTCACGGTGGCGCTGTTCAGCGGCGTTGCCGCCAGCGCGGTGCCGGACGGCTCCGGAGTCGCCCAGCAGCCGGGCGCGCGGAGCGCTCGGGTCGACACCGCGCGGAAGGCCGGCGCACCCCAGGCGACACTCACACCGCTCGTCGTTCGGCGAGCTGCCGCAGCGACCTCAACACCCGCGCCCTCCGCTGGCCCCGCGGGATCCGGATCCGCCGCGTCCGCTCCGGGTGCACCGTCACCCGCTGTGCCGGTCACGCCCGTTCCGTCGGCATCCGCCAGCCCCCTCGCCATTCCCACCGCACCGTCGGCGCCGGTCCCCGCCCCATCCCAGTCCGCAAGCGTGGATGGCAGCGCGCCAAACCCATCCCTCGCCGTCCAGAACGCGACCCACGACCATGTGATGGGCACCGTCTCCGCGGCAGAGGGAGCCATTCCGACGAAGCCGGTCATCCCGGCACCCGCGGCCGGATCGAGTGCGACGACTGCACCGTCGGGTGCCGCGGTTGGATCGACCGCGGCGACCACCTCCTTCAGTCCCGCTTCCTCGGGAGGCTCAACCCACCTTGCAGCGTCCGTCCAGCTCGCTTCGTCACCGTCGAGCAGCCTCGCTGCCGGGTTCGACATCAGCGCATGGCAACCGAATAGCGGCATCAACTGGTCAGCCAACGCCGCGAACGGCGCACGGTTCGTCTACATCAAAGCGACCGAGGGCACCGGGTACGCGAGTTCGCAGTTCGCTGCGCAGTGGGCAAGCGCGACCGCGGCCGGATTCGTCCGCGGCGCGTACGTCTTCGCAACGCCCAACAGTGCGAGCGGAGCCGCGACGGCGGACTATCTCGTCGCGCATGGCGGCGGCTGGTCCGCGGATGGGCGCACCCTGCCACCGCTCCTCGACATCGAGAACAACCCGTACGCCAATACCGGAGGCACGTGCTACGGACTGAGCTCGTCTCAGATGGTCTCGTGGATCACCGACTTCTCGAACGAGATCTTCGCCCGCACGGGTCGCTACCCGGCCTTGTACACCAACATCTCGTGGTGGAATCAGTGCACCGGCAACAGCGCGGCACTGAGCCACGATCCGTACATGCCGGCGTATTGGCCGTCGACGAACTTCTCCAGCCCGGGGACCCTCGGAGCCAGCTGGGTGACGTGGAATCTCTGGCAATGGGCGGATGCGGGCGCGTTCCCCGGCGATCAGGATGTGTTCAACGGGTCGGTGAGCGCGTTGCAGGCGTTCGCCGCGAACAGCGCTGCACCGCCGATCGGCAGCCTCGACTTCGTGCAGAGCACCTATGGGTCAGTGACCGCCGGCGGCTGGGCAGCGGATCCGTCCACGTCGGCATCCACCGAGGTCGAGGTCACCGTCGATGGCACAGCCACCCGCGTCCTCGCGAACGCCACCCGCGGCGACATCGCGGCCGCGTACCCCGCGCTCGGCGCGGCGCACGGCTTTACGACGACGATCCCCGCATCGGCCGGCGCGCATACCGTGTGCGCCACGGCGTTCACCGTGGCCGGCGCCCATGCGCTTTCCCTCGGCTGTCGAACCGTCACCGTTCCGGACGCCTCGCCATTCGGCTCATTCGACGCAGCCGTCGGCGTGCCGAACGGGGTGTCCGTGGGCGGATGGGCGATCGATCCTGATGCGACATCGGCGACGCCCGTCCAGATCACGGTCGACGGCGCAGTCGCCAGCACGCCGGTGGCCTCGACGGTCCGTACCGACGTCGGACGCGCCTTCCCGGGGTTCGGGCCCAACCATGGATTCGCCGCGACCGTCTCCGCGGCTCCCGGCACGCACACCATCTGCATCACAGCGATGAACGCGAACGCGGGGCAGAACGCCTCGTTCGGCTGCAAGTCGGTCTCCGTCCTCAGCGGATCACCGATCGGGTCGTTCGACGTCGCCGACACCAACGGACTCGGCGTGCACCTCGGCGGTTGGGCACTCGACGGCGACACCACGGCGTCGATCTCGGTTCGGATCACCATCGACGGCGCATCGAGCACCGTCACGGCGAACGCGAATCGATCGGACATCGGTCGATCGTTCCCCGGCTATGGATCGGCGCACGGGTTCGACGTCACGGACAGCCTGCCTGTCGGGAACCACACGGTGTGCATCGTCGCACTCAGCTCAGGCAGTGGTTCCGACACGAACCTCGGATGCAAGCCCGCGTCGATTCAAAACCAGGCGCCGATCGGCAGCCTCGATGTCGCGAACGGCGGGTCGAGCACGATCAGCGTCGGCGGCTGGGCGCTCGACCCGAATGCAACCGCACCGATCAGCGTCGATGTCGTCGTCGACGGTGCATCGCATACTGTCACCGCGGACAGTTCACGCCAGGACGTGGGCAGAGCCTTCCCCGGGTACGGGTCGGCGCACGGCTTCACAGCCACGATCGCTGCTGGTGCCGGCTCGCACAGCGTCTGCGTCACCGCCCGTGACACGTCGTCTGGCGCGACGACAACGCTCGGCTGCAAGACCGCAGATGTCCTCGGGACGAATCCGCTTGGCTCGTTCGATGTGCTCACGGCGACCAGTACCGGGGTCGACATCGGCGGCTGGGCGATCGATCCGGACACGACCGCCTCGGTTGCGGTGACCGCGACCATCGACGGCTCGCCCCGCACCATCACGGCCAACGTGGCGCGATCGGACATCGCGCGCACCTTCCCCGCGTACGGCGCACTGCACGGATTCGATGACATGGTCGCGCTCTCCCCCGGTGCGCACACGGTGTGCGTGACCGTGAACAACACCGGCGCCGGCAGCAACACCGCGCTCGGGTGCAAGACGGTGAACGTCGTCAACGGAACGCCGATCGGGAGCCTCGACGTGGTCAGCACCACACCGACGAGCATCTCGGTGGGCGGCTGGGCGCTCGATCCGAACACGGCGTCGTCGATCACGCTCGAAGTCTCGATCAACGCATCGACGAGCACGCTCCTCGCGAATGGAACGCGCACCGACATCGCGCGGTCGTTCCCCGGGTTCGGGGCAGCGCACGGATTCGCGGGAACGTACCCGGAGACGCCGGGCTCGTACACGGTCTGCGCATACGGCGTGGACACCACGACGCTCAGTGCATCGCAAATCGGCTGTAAGAACGTCACGATCGCGAACGCAGCACCGGTGGGGTCCCTCGACGTGCTGACCGCAACGAGCACTGGGATCACGGCTGGCGGATGGGCCCTCGACCCGAACACCACCGGCTCGATCCAGATCCGCCTCACCGTGGACGGATCGACGACCCAGAACGCGACGGCATCGACGCGGAGGGACGACATCGCTGCCGCCTACCCGGGGTACGGATCGTCGCACGGCTTCTCAGCGACCATCACCACGGCACCTGGCACGCACCAGATCTGTCTGTCGGCGGTCGACTCCACCACCCAGGCGCTCAGCCCGCTCGGCTGCAAGACCGCCTCCGTCGCGAACCTGGCGCCCATCGGCAGCTTCGACACGGTCAGCGGGTCGAACAGCGCGATCACCGTCGCAGGCTGGGCCATCGACCCGAACACGATCGACTCGATCACGATTACCGCGACGGTCGATGGGGGCAGCCCGCAGGTGGCTCCGGCGAACACGACCCGCATCGACGCAGGGCTCGCCAACCCGGGCTACGGTTCCTGGCACGGCTTCAGCACGGCGCTGTCGGCAGCACCGGGTTCGCACACCGTGTGCGTGACCGCGAACGACACCAGCGGTGGCCCCGGAACGAACCTCGGCTGCAAGTCGGTGACGGTCAGCGGCTGATCCCGGCGTCGGGCGAATCCTGCCGCGCCCGACGCAGGGCAGCGGCCTTCTCCTCGACCACGGTCTCCAGGCTTGCGGCGTACTCCGCCAGCCGCGCCGAGACCGCTTCGTCGCTCGTTCCGATGATCCGGGCGGCGAGCAGCCCGGCGTTCGCCGCACCATTGATCGCCATCGTCGCCACCGGGATGCCCGCCGGCATCTGCACGATTGACAGCAGCGAGTCGAGCCCGTCGAGGCGGGCCAGCTGCACCGGCACGCCGATGACCGGGAGCGTGGTGAGCGAGGCGACCATCCCCGGCAGGTGCGCCGCGCCTCCCGCCCCCGCGATGATGACGCGGATCCCGCGATCGGCCGCCGCGCGACCGAAGCGCACCATCTTGTCCGGCGTCCGATGCGCAGAGACCACATCGGTCTCGTACGGAATCCGAAGGCGGTCGAGGATGGCTCCCGCCGGCTCCATGGTTGGCCAGTCCGAGTCGGACCCCATGATGATCGAGACGAGCGGTGCGGACTGCGGATCGGTCATGGGTCGATCGTACGTGCGCCGTCAGTCGAAGCGCGCTGCGGCCGCCCGTGCACGGTACGTGACGTCGTCCACATCGTCGCCGGCGACGGTGACATGGCCGACTTTCCTTCCCGGGCGGGGCGCCTTTCCGTAGAAATGAAACTTCGCCTCCGGGAACGCGTGCAGGGCACCCGGGTAGCGCGCGGCAATGTCCCCATCAGCCGGGCCACCGAGCACATTGATCATCACCGCGGAGGGCGCGAGCATCCCCGTCGCGCCGAGCGGCAGGTCGAGCACCGCGCGGAGATGCTGCTCGAACTGGCTGGTCGTTGCGGCGTCGATTGACCAGTGGCCGGTGTTGTGCGGCCGCATGGCGAGTTCGTTGATCAGGAGACGATCGTCCTCGGTCTGGAACAGTTCGACCGCGAGGACGCCGGTCACGCCGAGTTCGGTTGCGATGCGAACGGCGATCTCCTCGGCCGCGTCGGCGATACGGCCTGCCGAGTCTGGCGCGGGCGCGATCACCTCGGCGCAGACGCCGTCGCGTTGCACGGTCTCGACGACGGGCCAGGCGACGATCTCGCCGGATGGCCGGCGCGCGACCGACTGCGCGAGTTCCCGCGTGAAGGCGACGAGCTCTTCGGCGAGCAGCGCGCCGAATCCGTTCGTCTGGAGATCCGTCAACCAGTCAGCGACGTCGTCCGGGTGTCGGACCACCCGGACACCTTTGCCGTCGTACCCGCCGCGCGGGGTTTTGACGATCGCACGCCCGCCGTGGTCGTCGAGGAACGCCTGGAGCGCTCCGGCGTCCGCGACCGCTGCCCAATCGGGAACCGGCAGGCTGAGCTCGGACAATCGCGCCCGCATGACGAGCTTGTCCTGCGCGACGGCGAGCGCGGCAGGGCCGGGGTGGACAGCGACCCCCGCGTCCACAAGCGCTCCGAGGACCTCCTGCGGGACGTGCTCGTGGTCGAAGGTGATGACGTCGACGTCACGCGCGAACCCGAGGACTGTGGGCGTGTCGTGGTAGTCCCCGACAGCGCTGGCCGCAATCCCCGCGCTCATGCCCTCATCTTCCGCGAGGACGCGAATATCGAGTCCGAGCTCGATTGCGGGCGGGACCATCATCCGCGCCAACTGGCCGCCACCGATCACTCCGACTCGCAACGCCATTTCTGAGAGTTCCTTCCAGCAATTCGGACACGGCCGCCAAACGCTTCCCGTACAATCCCGAAGTTCGTTCTACGCTGGACGGACGAGGATGGTGTGCCGAGGAATTCGTTCCAGACGCATCTCACTTTACGGACTTCAGGAGACAGGGTGCGACGTCTTATCGCGCAGTTCGCGAGCTTCGGCGTCGTGGGCGGAATCGGCTTTCTCGTCGACATCGGCGTCTTCAACCTCCTCCGCGCGACGGTGCTCGCCCCGTCGGAGGTGCACGCCGGCCCGATCCTCGCGAAGATCATCTCGACGATCTGTGCCATCGCGGTCAACTGGGTCGGCAATCGGTATTGGACCTTCCGCCACCAGCGCCGATCGGTTGCCACCCGCGAGGGCATCGAGTTCGTCATCGTGTCGCTCGGCGGTCTGCTGATCACGCTCGGCTGCCTCTGGATCTCGCACTACGTGCTCGGGTTCACGAGCGCACTCGCCGACAACATCTCGAGCAACGTCGTCGGTCTCGCGCTCGGCACGGCGTTCCGCTTCTGGCTGTACAAGGTCTGGGTGTACCACCCCGAGCGCGTCGCGAATGAGGCAGCGGCGGTTGCCGAGGCGCGCGCCACGGAGAGCGCACCGGTCGCCTGAGCCGCACGCGATTCCGCGGAGCGGCGCCAGGTGCGAGGTCGCGCGACATCGCGACAACCCCGCAAGTCTTCCGACGGCATCCCGCACAGCAGTGGGCGTGCATCGCCCCGCTTGGGAGGATCGGCGCATGTCCGCCTCCCTCTTCCGCCCGATGTTCACTGCGATCGTCGGCGTCGCCGTCGTCGTTGCCGTGAGCGGCTGCACTGGATCGCCATCGCCATCGCCAGCGCCCCGCGCTGCAGCCTCGACGCGTAGCACAGTGGATGCCGCGGCCGCGCAGGGTTCGCCGTCCGACGCCGGCACGAGCGCGCCGGCCGCGACGCCATCTGCGGTGCCCGCTGTGACCCCGACCGGCACGGCTCCGGCCGGCACGGCCCCGACCGCGGCGCTGCCGGCGACCACCCCCGACTACCAGGGCATCGGCGATCGGGTTGTCGCCGGTTCCGGCGGCACCGTCATCCAGATGACCGACTCCTCAGGGAACTGGACGGTGGTCGCTGCGACGTCGAGCGGTGCTGAGTCGCAGGCGGTCGTCGCGCAGACCACGGAGCGGGTCACCATCGGCCCGTTCGCGAAGTCGGGTTCGGCGTCCGAGCGCGCACGGATCGCTGGGCTCGTCGCAGCGCTCAAGATCGACGTCGTGCAGGCGGCCACGACGGCGGCCACGAAAGGCGGGGCGCCTGCGGGCAGTCTGGTGCTCGGCGGCAGTGGGTCGAAGCCGCGCTGGCACGTCACCCTGACGAACGGCCGTGTGGTCTCCGTCGACGGTGTCACCGGCGCGGCGACGAAGGTGTGATGCGTCCGGCCGGTCAGCGGCCCATTCCGCGGTAGTCGAATCCCGCATCCTGCCAGGCAGCGCGGTCGAGACAGTTCCGACCGTCGATCACAGCGCGTCCGGCCATCGCACTGCCGACCGCGACCGGGTCGAGGTCCCGGAACTCCTGCCACTCGGTGAGCACGAGCAGCAGCTCCGCGCCGTCGATCGCCGAGACAGTCGACGAGGCGTAATCGAGATCGGGGGCTAGCCGACGTGAGGTGACCACAGCCTCCGGATCGTATGCGCTGACCAGCGCGCCGGCGTCGGCGAGGCGGCGCGCGATCTCCAGCGCGGGTGAATCCCGCACGTCGTCCGAGTTCGGTTTGAACGCGAGGCCCAGCACCGCGATGCGCCGTCCCGCAACGGAACCCCCGAGCAGCTCGGTAGCCAGGTCGACGACGCGCGCGCGGCGCCGCAGATTCACCGCATCGACATCCGCGAGGAAGTCCAGCGTGTGCTCGAGCCCGAGCTCCGTCGCGCGCGCCTGGAACGCCCGGATGTCCTTCGGGAGGCATCCTCCACCGAAGCCGAGACCGGCATTCAGAAAGCGGCGGCCGATCCGCGCGTCGAGTCCGATCGCGTCGGCGAGCTTGGTGACGTCCGCTCCCGTCACCTCGGCGATCTCCGCCATCGCGTTGATGAAGGAGATCTTCGTCGCGAGGAACGCGTTCGCGCTGACTTTGACGAGTTCCGCTGTGGCGTAGTCGACGATGAGTCTCGGGGTGCCCGCCGCGAGGGCCGACGCGTACACCGCGTCGAGGAGGTCGGCGGCCGCTGCACCGGCAGGCCCATGGGGAACCCCGTAGACGAGGCGATCGGGTGCGACGGTGTCCTGCACCGCGAACCCCTCCCGAAGGAACTCGGGGTTCCAGGCGAGCGTCGCCCCACGCTCGTCGATCTGCGGTGCGAGCCGAGCCGCTGTGCCGACCGGCACGGTGCTCTTCCCGACGACGAGCGCGCCGTCGTGCAGGTGCGGCACGAGGGACTGCACCGCCGCATCGACGTACTGCAGGTCGGCGGCTCCCGTCGGCCCCTGCGGTGTGCCGACCGCGACGAAATGCACGGCGGCACCCTCGACAGCGGCGATGTCGGTGCTGAACGCGAGGCGGCCGCTGGCGAGCCCGGCTCGGAGCACCCGCTCCAGATCCGGCTCGAAGAAGGGAGGCCGCCCTGACTGCAAGGCGTCGATCTTCCCGGGGTCGACATCGACGCCGATCACATCGTGTCCGAGTTCGGCCATGGACGCGGCGTGCACGGCACCGAGGTACCCGCACCCGATCACGGAGATACGCACCCGACCAACCTAACGAACGGAACGATCGGATCGGGGCAATGGTTCGAGCCAGCCCGACCTGCGAACGGGGCTCACGGCATCGTGCCGACGAGCGTCGGCGCTACCGGTTCGGCCCGCGGAGGATCTGCTCCCAGCTCGGACCGGACGGCCCGCGGCGCGCGGCATGCGCCTCTACGAGATCGTGGAGGACCGCCACGACGAGGTCCGCGGAGGGCACGTCCCGCATGACGATCGGTGGATCCTCGCCGGGGAACACGAGGACGTCGCCGGTCCGGAAGATGCCCTGCAGACCGCGCCGGCGCACCGTCACGTCGTACCCCCGCGCATGCAGGAGCTCCTGACGCGTGCGGGTCCCGAGACCGTGCACCACGACGAGCCGGCGGGTTGTCACGACGTACCGCTGACCAAGCCATCGGAGGAGCGGCATGAGTCCACCCACGACGACGAAGAAGGCGACAAGCGCGGCGATGACCACGTTCAGCCACGCGAGCTGGGCTTGGAAGACCCCGAATCCGGCGCCGCCCGCTCCGACCACGACGATGACGAACAGCGACGGACGGACGAGTCGGCGAGCATGCGGACGGAGCCGGGCGATCACCCGCTCCCCCGGCGGCGGCAGTTGATCGTCCGTCACGATGTCATGCATACCGGAGGTGCGTGACGTCTCCCGCTGAGACGGCTGTGAACCCGCTCGCGGACGACGCGTCCGTCACCACGAGCCGTCCGCCGTCGTCGATTCCGACGGCCTGTCCAACGAGATCGCTCCCGTCGGGAAGCTCGACGCGGACCGTCTGACCGAGGGTTCCGCAGGCATCGCGAACGCGCGTCCTGACCGCGTCCGCTGCGCCCGGCCCATCGGCGAGCGCTGCGACCATCGCGGCCAACGCTCCGTGAAAGCGCACGAGAACGCGGTCGGCGAGTTCCTGCGCGGATTCACCGTCGCCGTCACCCGCCGCGCTTCCGGCGCTGGCCCGCGGAGCAGCCCCCTCGAGTGAGAGGGAGGTCGAGGCATCGGTGGGAAGCGCGTCGCGCGGGATGGTGAGGTTCACGCCAGCGCCGACAACGACGGAGCCGTCGGCAGCGACCTGACAGAGGATGCCGCTCACCTTGCGACCCTCGATCAGCACGTCGTTCGGCCATTTCAGCTGGACCGCACGAGTCGGATGCACGACGGCGACGATGGCGTCCCGCATCGCCGCGCCGGCGATGAGCGGCAGCCAACCGGACGCGGTGGCCATCGACTGGCGCACGAGCACGCTCACCGCGAGCGTCTGCCCGGGAGGCGCCACCCACGTTCGGTCGAGCCGTCCCCGGCCCGCCCGCTGGTCCAGCGTCGCGAGAACGGCGAGGTGATCGGTCTCGGTCGCGACGGCCAGCAGGTCAGCGTTCGTCGATCCGGTTCGGTCGACGACGCGGAGCTCGATTCCGGCAGCTGCGCAGCGTACGAAGCCGTCGTGCGACGGACGATCGACCGCGGTTCCGGGTTCGGAGGACATGTACGCAAATGTACGGCGCGCACAGGAGGAACTCTCCAACGGATCGCCGCGGAGCGCGCCGGTAGGGTGAGCGGGTGACTTCCGCGGACACCCCTGATCTCGCAACCACCGCCGGTCGGCTCGCCGATCTGCGCAACCGCTATCACGAGGCGGTCACCGCCGCCGGCGAAGCGGCGATCGAGAAGCAGCACGCCAAGGGCAAGATGACGGCACGGGAGCGCATCGACGCCCTCCTCGACCCGAACTCGTTCGTGGAATTCGACGAGTTCGTCCGCCACCGCACCCATGCATTCGGCATGGATGCCAAACGTCCCTACGGGGACGCGGTCGTCATCGGCGTGGGCACGATCCATGGGCGCCAGGTCGCGGTGTACGCGCAGGACTTCACGGTGTTCGGCGGCTCGCTCGGCGAGGTCGCCGGCGAGAAGATCGTGAAGATCATGCAGCACGCGCTGAAGACGGGGGTGCCGATCATCGGCATTCTCGACTCGGGTGGCGCGCGGATCCAGGAGGGCGTGGTCGCCCTGGGCAAGTACGGCGAGATCTTCCGTCTCAATACCGCGGCCTCCGGTGTCATCCCGCAGATCTCGATCATCATGGGCCCGGCGGCGGGCGGAGCCGTCTACTCCCCGGCCCTCACCGATTTCGTGATCATGGTCGACAAGACCAGTCACATGTTCGTGACCGGCCCGGACGTCATCAAGACGGTGACCGGCGAGGACGTCGGGTTCGAGGAACTCGGCGGCGCCCAGACCCACAACGCGGTGTCCGGTGTGTCGCACTATCTGGCGGATGACGAGAACGATGCGCTCGACTACGCGCGGTCACTCGTCGGCTTCCTGCCGGACAACAACCTCTCGGACACGACCGCCTACGACGTCGCCCCCGAGCTCGAGACCACCGACGCCGACCGCGACCTCGATACGGTCATCCCGGACTCGACGAATCAGCCGTACGACGTGATGACGATCATCGAGCACCTCGTCGACGAAGCGGACTTCCTCGAGGTGCAGCCACTGTTCGCGCCGAACATCATCGTCGGCTTCGGCCGCGTCGAGGGCCGCAGCGTCGGCATCATCGCGAACCAGCCGAAGTCGATGGCCGGAACGCTCAATATCGACGCCGGCGAGAAGGCGGCGCGCTTCGTTCGCTTCTGCGACGCGTTCGGCATCCCGATTCTGACGCTGGTCGATGTGCCCGGCTATCTGCCCGGCACTGACCAGGAGTGGACGGGTGTGATCCGCCGCGGGGCGAAGCTCCTGTACGCCTACGCCGAGGCGACGGTGCCGCTCGTCACCGTGATCACGCGCAAGGCGTATGGCGGCGCGTACATCGTGATGGGGTCGAAGCAGCTCGGCGCGGACATCAACCTGGCGTGGCCGACGGCCGAGATCGCCGTGATGGGTGGCCAGGGAGCGGTCAACATCCTGTACCGCTCCGAGATTCGCCGTGCGGAGGAGGCCGGTGAGGATGTGCAGGCGGTCCGCAGCCGTCTCGCCAACGAGTACCTCTACAACGTGGCGTCACCGTACCTTGCCGCGGAGCGCGGCGAGCTCGACGGCATCATTCAGCCGCACGCGACGCGCGTCGCGGTGATCAAGGCACTGCGGGCCCTCCGCGGGAAGCGGGCGGCGCTGCCGCCGAAGAAGCACGGGAACATTCCGCTGTGAGCACTCCACCGCTGCCCGAGCTCGAATCTCACGATGCTGGCCTCCGCGTCGTGGCCGGCTCACCGACGCCGGATGAACTCGCCGCGGTCATCGCCGTGCTCCAGGCCGCGCAGCTCGCGTGGGAATCGGAACGCCACACTGTGGACGATGGCGACGCACGCGCCGCGTGGAACGCGTCGGCTCGTGGGCTGCGACGGCCGCTCCCGGTCGGTCCGCACGCCTGGGTGCACTCGTTCCGATCGGCCTGATGTACCCCGGTGTCCCCCCTTGCGAGGACACCTCAGGGATCACTGAGTTCGTCCGCAGGCGTCGATCTCCCGATTCTGCGCGGAGCGACGGAACGGTCTCCCCTCGGACGTGGGACAACGAATAGTGGACCGAAGATAGTTTGTCCCCCTAAATGACGACTGCGGCGCACTCGACGAATCGGCATCATTATCTGTGTTCGGTGTTTCTCAACTCTGAGGTTCATCGCCGGATGGTGGCTGACTAGGGTACGACGCTCCCATCCGGATACGAGTCAGGGCGATATTCGGGTTGTCGCCCTGACTCGGGGTTGTGACGGGGCCGGCTGCCAAGCAGCCGGCCCCGATTCCATTTCTGCCTGCGGAACACGATCGGACTGCTGGCCTCCGGATGCGGAGCAGCGTGCAGGTCTGGCGGTTCAGGCCTGGACTGCCGGCTGTTCCCGCCGCGGAATCTCCAGCCAGACGACGACGGACTCACCGGCATCGTCGTCATCGTCGTCCTCGATGCCGAGCGCGGCGGACTCGCTCGCCTCCGTGTCGAGACGGAGTCCCACGACGGTGACCGCCGCCTCCGCACCGCCCTGCACGGTTCGCACGATCACCGTGTCCGAGCCCTCGGCCTCCTGTAGGGCTGCCGCGAGGCGCGAATGAATGCGTGCGAGATCGTCGGGTTCGACGTCTTCGAGGCCGCCGTCGTCGTGGAGTTGGACGGTCGCGCCCGCACGTCGCAGCACGCGAACCTGGCGCCGGACGTCGTCCGAGAGCAGGCTTCTGCCGCGAATCTCGTCACGGATCGCCTGCTCGAGCCGGAGGCACTCCGCCCGCTCGTCGTCGGACAGCGCGCCCCGCTCGACGATGATCTGCTGCAACATTGGCAATGCCATCCGCGTGGTCTGCTCGAGGCGGAACTGCCGTTCGAAGACATGCGCGTCCTGCGCGGCCTGCCAGTCGGCGGTCTCCTGCTCCGCGGCGACGAAGTCGCGGGTGATGCGCGTCGCACGGTTCACCGCATAGGCGAACGCGGTCGCGATCGCCACCCACGCCACGCTCCCGATGACACCGAGTGTGCCGAGCGCGCCGGGGCCCGCCCAGAGCACGGTGTGCGCCGCAAGAAACGCCACCCCGACCCACGCGAACGCGGTGCGCTGTCGGACCGCGAGGATCACCATGAGCGTACCGATGGCCGCGATGTACCACGTGACGTAACTGTTGGTGCCGATGTGCTTCGGCAGTTGCGGCGCAATGACCAGCGGGATCGCGAACGCGGTCGCGAGCGCTGCGCATGCCGCCCATACGCGGAGCACATGCCCCGGGGTGAGGAGCGCGACGGCAGTCGCGCCGGCGTAGAGCAGCATGCACGCGATGACCGGGACCACTTGGTGCACCTGCGAGAGCGACGTGGTCGCCAGGACGAGGTGGTAGAGCGAGAAGACCGCCGCGAGCGCGGTGGCGATGTTCGCCGGGACGGAGACCCTCATACGACGCCGGCCTCGGTTGGCAGCGTGTCGGTGCCGGAAGCATCGGCGGACTCCGCAAGGTCTGTCGACCAGCGCAGCACCACCCGGGTCCCCGCGCCCGGCGCGCTCAGGACGCGAACCGACCCTCCGACCATGGCGACCCGCTCGACGATCGAACGTCGCACGCCCAGACGCGCGGCGGGCACCTGTTCCACATCGAACCCGATCCCGTCGTCGGCGACCTCGACGAGGATGCCGTCCGCATGCCAGGGCTCAACGGCGATGGTGCGACGGACGGCCGTCGGGCCGGCGTGCTGAACGCTGTTGACCGCGGCTTGGACCGTCGCCGACACGAGGGCGTCGGCCACCGGGGCCGGGACTGTCAGCGCGCCCGGCGCCGAGACGCGGAGGGCGAAGGGCGCCGCGAGGTCGTCGATATCGGCAGCAATGCGACAGCGGATCGACTCGACCGTCACCGGCGCATCATCGTCAGCGTCTCGCGTCGCAGCGTCGAGATGCTCGATCGCCTTCTGCGCCATGGACGCCGCAAGCCCCTGAGCCTCGGGCGTATCCGCCCGAGCCGCGCTGAGCAGCGTCGTCAACACGCTGTCATGCACGATCGCATCGACCTGGACGCGTTCGAGCTCCGTCGCGTGCTCGCGTATCGCGCGCGCGTACCGCGCGACGGCTGTCGCCTGCGCACGGTCGACCGAGGAGGCTGCGCGCCTGAGCACAACGATGAGCACCAGCGCGGCACCACCGAGGATCATGATGTAGACGGCGTCGAGCGACGCTCGCACCCCCGCAACGCCGCCGCCGGACGGCAGCACCCGGATGATCGCGTAGACGAGGGGAATGAGCACCGTATAGGCGGCTGCGCCCCACTGCGACAGTCCCATGGCTGCCGCGATCGTGGCGACGTTGCAGAGCCACCACGGCCAGGGCACCTGCCCTGCGGGGAGCCCGTGCGGAGCGATCAGCGGCCACGCGATCAAGCAGGCGAGAAACACGACGGCGTGCACCACCTGCGCGATGCGCGCCACCCGCTGGAACACTGCGCCGACCGCGATGAAGATGATCGACGCGCCGACGATCGTCGCGCTGACGGGGCCCGCGATCGGGTCGAGCGCGTGGAGTTGCGCGAGGACGAGCGGCACCGTCGTCGCGCTGAAGCCGATGGCCGCGACGGCGAGCAGGATCGCGAACGCGCGGTCCATCGTCGCCTGTGTGATCGGCGCGCGAACGCCGCGCGCCGGATCCTGCCCGAAGGGCAGGTGGTCAGCGGCCATCACCATCGGTGTCGAGGCCCGGAAGGATGCCGTCTTCCACCGCGCGTCGGAGCAAGTCGACCTTCGTCGGTGCTGGGCGGCCGACCTCGACATACTTCACGCGGATGCGATCGAGATACTCGCGCGCTGTCGAGTAGCCGATCCCGAGCTGCTGCGCAGCGAGCTTCAACGGGAGGCCCGACGCGTAGAGGTGCAGAATCTCGCGTTCCCGACGCCCAAGCTGCGCCTTCGCGAAGTCGCGGTCTGCGTCGATCGCCGAGGCCCATTCGAGATTGTTCAAGACGTCGCCCCGCGCGACCGTGGCGACGGCCGCCATGACCGTCTTGGTGGCGGAAGACTTCGGAATCACTCCCGCCGCACCAGCGGCGAGCGCCTCCCGGACGCTGGCGACCCGGTCCGCGATGCTATGCACGAGGACGGCTGCGCCGGTTCCCTGCACGCGCTTCACGTTCTCCGTCACGGTGCTGCCGTCGCCGAGGGACAGGTCGAGCACGACGACGTCGACCTCTCGTCCGGCGAGCTGCGCGAGGTAGTCGGGAACGCTCGCGGCGGTGAGCACGACCTGGAACCCCTCGTTCTGACACGCCGCCTGAATCCCGAGCCGCACGGACTCGTGATCATCGACGATCGCCACGCGGACCGGCCGATGGTCCGGATCGGTCACGTCCGTGCTGCCGCTCGGCTCTGCTGCCACGGTGCCCTCTCCTGCTCACGCGCGGACGCGCTGCGGCCGCCTCACCATCGTACCGAGCAGCGCCGACGTCGCCGACGATCGCGCGTCCGCAGTTCGGAGGACATGCGGCAACAGCGTCCCGCGCGGCGCCGGCGTCGCCGACGATCGCGCCTCTGCACTTCGGAGGACACTCGGCACCATCGTCCCGCGCGGCGGTCGTCCGAGTTGTAGCGGCTGGCCGACTCGGGTGGAGCGCGGCTCAGGCGGCCGGGACCAGCCGAGCCACGGCCTCCAGATGGTGCGTGTGCGGGAACAGGTCGTGTGCCTCGAGCGCGTCGAGCCGGTAGCCGTGCTCGGCGAAGAGGCCGACATCCCGCGCGAGCGCGACGGGATCGCACGCGACGTAGACGATTTGCGCCGGCGCGAGTTCGACGAGGCTCTCGACGACCTCCCGACCCGCTCCGGACCGTGGCGGGTCGAGCACGACCGTGCCGGCGGTCAGGCGCTCACGCTCGGTCCGGCTCGCTCCAGCGAGCGTCCGACGGAGCCAACGATCCACCCGGGCCGTCTCCGCTCGCGCGCCCACCCACTCCGCGAGATTCTCCTGCGCATGCTCGGTGGCGCGGGGCGCGGACTCGATCGTTGACACCCGCGCACGCGGCCCCACCACCTCCGCCAGCGCCGCAGCCAGCAGGCCCACACCGCCGTAGAGATCGAGGTGGTGCCCGTCCTCATCGAGCCGATCGCGGTCGACGAGGCGCCCGATCGCTCCCGTGAGCACCGATGGCGCCGCCCGGTGCACCTGCCAGAAGCCCGTGTCATCGACGTGGAACGTCCGGTCCCCCACCTGCTCCGTGATCACCGTGGGCGCCTGGTCGTCGATCACGAGCCGTGCGCCGGAATCGGTGGACGGGCCTCCCGGTTCGTCGTTGTCGGCGTGCGCCGGTGCCACGACATCGACGACGGCGACGCCGGGAAGCGCGTAGGGACGCAGCGGCGCGACGGCTTGGACATCGGCGGTCGCGAGCGGCAGATCGGCGACGGGGATCACCCGGTGGCTCCGGCTCGCGAACGGCCCTGCCGTGCCTGTTTCGTCGACGTGGAGGCGCACCCGGGTCCGCCAGGCGAGGCCCCCGCGGTCCTCGTCCCCCGGCGCCGCCTGCACGAGCGGCCCATCGGTGCGCGGAAGCGACTCGACCTCCATGTGCGCGAAGCGAGCGAACGCGTCGACGAGCACCTGTGCCTTCAGCGCCCGCTGATGCGCAAGGGCGATGTGGCCGAATTCGGCACCGCCCGCCCGGTCCGCGGGGTCGCGATCGATGGACGCTGCCGACCAGACGTGTTCGACCCGGTGCGGACTGGGCTCGATCGCCTCGACCGCGGACGCGCGCCAGAACGACCGCTTCCGGTCGTCGGTGATGCGTGCCCGCACACGCTCGCCCGGGATGGCGTCTTCGACGAAGACCACGCGACCGTCGAGCCGCGCCACCGCGATCCCACCATGCGCGATGTCCCCGACCTCGAGCTCGACGTCAGTCCCGGTTCGTTCTCCCATGGAACGATGGTCGCATGCGCCTGTACCTCGCGAGCACCTCGCCGGCACGTCGATCGCTCCTTGCGCAGTCGGGCATCGAGCCGGTGCTCGTCGCGCCCGGTGTCGACGAGGACGCTGCCGCGGCGGACGCGGAGGCGACCCTGGGGCGTGCGCTCAGCGGTCCCGAGCTCGTGTCGCTGCTCGCGTTGGCGAAGGCGCATGCAGTCGCCGATCGGAGCGTCGCCGGGCACCCGGTGGACGGCCTTGTCTTCGGCGGCGATTCAGCGTTCGAGGTCGCGGGACGACTGTATGGAAAGCCGCACGACCCGGCTGTCGCGCGAGCCCGGTGGCGGGAGATGCTCGCTGCGGGTTCGGGCGTGCTGTGGTCAGGTCACTGCGTGGTCGATCGGCGCCGCGACCGGGTCGCGCCGAACGGTGCCGAGGTCCGGGTGCCACCGGCGGCGCCGTCCAGTTCCGGGCGCGAGCTCCGGTGCGGGCCGCTGCTCGGCGCCGATGGGCTCGAGGTGCGCGGCGACCACGTTGTTGCGGTCGACAGCGCTCGTCTCACCTTTGCCGAGGACATGGACCCGGACGAGATCGACGCGTACGTGGCGACGGACGAGCCGCTGGAGGTCGCCGGCGCGTTCACCATCGACGGGCGCGCCGCCGCATACATCAGCCGGATCGACGGCGCACCGTCAGCCGTCGTCGGGCTGTCCCTGCCGATGCTCCGACGCATGCTCCGCGTCGGCTTCGACGTGACGTGGCACGACCTCTGGTCGACGCTGTAGGTATCCGCCCACCTCCCGGCACCTTTCTTGTCGATGCCACTCAATTCGCGGGCTGGAGGCGCGAATACTGTGGTCTTCCATGGCTCGCTTCAGCAAGGTGCTCATTGCCAATCGCGGCGAGATCGCCGTCCGCATCATTCGGGCGGCTCGGGACGCTGGAAAGCGCTCGGTCGCGGTGTACGCGGATCAGGACCGGGACGCGCTGCATGTCCGTCTCGCCGACGAGGCTTACGCGCTGAACGGGACCACAAGCGCCGACACCTACCTCGTGATCGACAAGATCATCTCGGTGGCGCGTCGCTCCGGGGCGGACGCCGTGCACCCGGGATACGGCTTTCTCGCCGAGAACGCCGACTTCGCCCGTGCCGTGATCGACGCGGGGCTGACGTGGATCGGCCCGTCGCCCGAGTCGATCGAACGACTCGGCGACAAGGTGTCCGCTCGACACGTCGCCGAGAAGGTCGGTGCGCCGCTCGCGCCGGGAACCCTGGAGCCGGTCGCCGGAGTCGATGAGGTCATCGCATTCGCCGACGAGGTCGGGCTCCCGGTCGCCATCAAGGCCGCGTTCGGCGGCGGCGGTCGCGGGCTCAAGGTCGCGCGGACGCGCGAGGAGATCCCGGAGCTCTTCGACTCCGCGACCCGCGAAGCCATCGCCGCGTTCGGTCGTGGCGAGTGCTTCGTCGAGAAGTACCTGGACAAGCCGCGGCACGTCGAGACGCAGTGCCTGGCCGACGCCGAGGGCACGGTTGTCGTCGTGTCTACCCGCGACTGCTCGTTGCAGCGCCGGCATCAGAAGCTCGTCGAAGAAGCGCCAGCGCCGTACCTGACCGACGCCCAACGCGACTCCCTGTACAGCGCGTCGAAGGCCATTCTTCGCGAGGTCGGCTACCTCGGCGCAGGAACGTGCGAGTTCCTCATCGGCGCGGACGGCACGGTCTCCTTCCTCGAGGTGAACACGCGCCTCCAGGTGGAGCACTGCGTGTCCGAAGAGGTGACCGGCATCGATCTCGTGCTCGAGCAGTTCCGGATCGCCGAGGGCGGTCTGCTGGACTACCCCGACCCTGAACCCCGAGGCCACTCGTTCGAGTTCCGCATCAATGGCGAGGACCCGGGCCGCAACTTCTTCCCGGCCCCCGGGCCGGTGCACGTCTTCGCACCACCGGCCGGTCCCGGAGTGCGCGTCGACTCGGGCGTCGTCTCGGGTGATGTGATCTCGGGCGCGTTCGACTCGCTGCTGGCGAAACTCGTCGTGACGGGTTCGTCGCGGGCCGACGCGCTCGCACGGTCGCGACGTGCGCTTGCGGAATTCGATGTGGCGGGCCTCCCGACGGTCCTTCCGTTCCACCGTGCGGTCGTCGCTGACCCGGCGTTCGCGACGGACGACACCACCCCGTTCGCCATCTACACGCAGTGGATCGAGACCGACTTCGACAACCAGATCCCGGCGTGGTCGGGCGAGCCGGAGGCGCTCCCCGCGCCCGCGGAGCGGTCCAGCGTCGTCGTCGAGGTGGAGGGCAAGCGCGTCGAAGTGACGATGCCGTCGCTCGTCGGCGTGGCCGGTCCTCGGCGTGCCGCGACGGCTCCTCCGAAGCGCCGTTCCAGCGCGGTCCGGGGCGGGACCCGAGCTGCGAGCGGCTCGAGTGTCACGTCGCCGATGCAGGCGACGGTTGTCAAGCTCGCGGTGAGCGAGGGACAGCAGGTCGTCGCGGGCGATCTGCTCGTCGTGCTCGAAGCGATGAAGATGGAGCAGCCGGTTCAAGCGCACCGGGACGGCGTGGTCACGGCGCTCAACGCTCCGGTCGGCCAGACCATCTCGTCTGGGCACGTGCTGCTCGAGATCGCCTGAGCGTTCGGCTTCAGCGCGGGTCGAGCGGGAGGAGCGTTCGAACGCCCGCTGCGAGCGATTCCACGACCGATCGAGCCGTCGTGAGATCGCTCGCGCGTGCGTCGATGTAGACCTTGAGCTTCGGTTCGGTGCCGCTCGGACGCACGATGATCCTCGCCTCCCCGGACAGGTCCCATCGCACGATGTCCGAGGCGGGCAGATCCGCGGTGCCGTGCAGATAGTCGGTGACCTGTTCGACGGCCCGGTCTGCGACCGATGACGGCGGCGATGCTCTGAGCGAGCGCATCGCCTCCTGGATCCGCTGAATGTCGTCGACCCGCACGGCCACTTGCTCGGAGGCGAACGCACCGAACGTCTCGGCGAAGGCGTCGAGGCGGTCCAGCATCGTGCTCCCGCTGGCACGGAGGTCTGTCGCGAGCGCGACGACTGCGAGCGCCGCGGAGATGCCGTCCTTATCGCGCACGACAGTCGGATCGACGAGATATCCGAGCGCTTCCTCGTACCCGTAGACCAGCCCGGGAACGCGGGACACCCACTTGAACCCGGTGAGCGTGTCGCGATACCGCAGCCCGTAGTGCGCGGCAACGGTGCGGAGCGCCGGAGCGCTGACGATGCTCGCCGCGAGGGTCGGCGCCACGTCTGCATCGGCAAGCACGGACCCAAGGCCCTCCGACGCCGCACGCTCCGCGGCGCGCCACCCGAGGAGCCACCCGACCTCGTTCCCGGACAGCACGCGCCAGCGTCCGTCGCGTCCTGGGACGGCCACGGACAGGCGATCGGCGTCCGGATCGTTCGCGATCGCGATGTCGGCGCGATGCATTGCCGCTGCGCCGAGCACCAGGTCCATCGCCCCCGGTTCCTCCGGATTCGGGAAGGGGACGGTCGGGAATGAGCCGTCCGGCTCGATCTGCGCCGAGACGGTCGTCGGCTCCGCGAAGCCGGCGGCAGCGAACACCCGCCGGAGCGTGCCCCACCCGACGCCGTGCATCGCCGTGTAGACCACTCGAGGTTGCGCATCGATCGTGAGTGACGGTGTCGGCACGGTCGCGGCGGTTGCCGTCACATACGCGGCGAGGACCGCGTCGTCGGCGACCCGGTAGTCGGCGCTGCGCGGCAACCGCCTGATGTCCGTCCGTGCCACCTCGTCGATCGCGGCGGCGATCGCGCCGTCGACCGGCGGGACGATCTGCGAACCGTCGTCGGACTCGCCGAGGTACACCTTGTAGCCGTTGTCCCGGGGCGGGTTGTGGCTCGCCGTCACCATCACTCCGGCTCCCGCACCGAGGTGACGCACCGCAAACGCGAGGACGGGTGTGGGCAGCGGCTCCGGGAGGAGCGTGACATCGATTCCCGCGCCGGCGAAGATCTCTGCGGAGTCGCGCGCGAAGACGTCCGAGTTGACTCGGCCGTCGTAGCCGATCACGACGCGCTCCAGCCGGCCCGAGGCGCGGAGGTAGTGCGCGATGCCGGCCGCGGCCTGCGTCACCACAACGCGGTTCATTCGCCGCGGCCCCGCCCCGAGCTCTGCCCGGAGTCCTGCCGTCCCGAAGGTGAGTCGACCATCGAACCGTTCGGCGAGCGCGGCGACCGCCCCGTCGTCGCCTGCCTGGGCGGCGTCCATCATGCGCCGCAGCTCTGCCCGGGTGTCGGAGTCTGGATCCTGGTCGAGCCACGTTTGCGCGGACGCCAGCAGCGCCTCCGGAGCGACGTTCATAGTGCTGTGATCACCTTTGCGAGGAGCGCTGCGAGGACCGGTTCGGCGGCGCGCCCCGCCTGCAGGACGTCGTCGTGGGCAAGCGGCTCCGATTGCACGCCGGCGGCATGGTTCGTGATGAGTGAGAAGCCGAGCACATCGAGCCCGGCCGCTCGTGCGGCGATTGCCTCGAGTGCCGTCGACATGCCCACGATGGTGCCCCCGATGGTCCGCGCCATCGCGACCTCCGCCCAGGTCTCGTACTGCGGCCCGCGGAACTGGACGTACACACCTTCGTCGAGGCCGGGTTGGACGGAGCGTGCGATCGCTCGCAGCCGCGCCGAGTAGAGGTCCGTCAGGTCGACGAACTGCGGTCCTTCAAGTGGAGAGGTCCCGGTGAGGTTGATGTGGTCCCGGATGAGCACGGGCGTGCCGGGTGCCCATTCGGGATCGATGCCACCTGCGCCGTTCGTGAGAACCATCGTTCGCGCACCGAGCGCGGCGGCGACGCGAACGCCGTGCACCACGGCGCGGACTCCGCGGTTCTCGTAGAGGTGCGTCCGCGCACCGAGCACGAGCACGGCGCGGCCGTCCGCGAGGCGCACCGAGCGCACGGACCCGACATGACCCGGAACGCCGGACGCCGAGAACCCGGGCAGCTCGCTCGCGGGGATCTCGGCGACGGTGTCACCGAGCTGCTCAGCGGTGCGACCCCACCCGCTCCCGAGGGTGACAGCGATCGGATACTCAGCGATGCCAGTTCGATCGGCGATGATCGCCGCGGCGTCCGCTGCGACGGCCACTGGGTCGGTCGCCGGATCCTCGAGTCGGTCCGACGATGTCGCGCGAGGTGGTGCCATGGCGTTCACGATAGCGCCAGCCGTCCTGCGCTTCTGGGACCGCATCTCGCCTGGGGATACCGCGCCCGTCATAGGATCACCGTGTGAAGATCGTCACGATCTGCGGCGCCGGGATCGGCGCGAGCGGGATCCTCAAGGTGAATGCGGAACGCGCGCTCACCAGCTTGGGGCTCGAAGCAGAGGTCGTCGCTGCAGACGTCGCCTCGGTGCACCAGGCTGCCGAGGACGCCAACGTCATCCTGACGAGCGCGGAGTTCGTCGACGCGATCGGCTCCACCTACGCGGAAGTCATCGTGATCCGCAATCACTTCGACCAGCAGGAGATCACCGCCGCCGTGGAGCGGGCGCTCGGCTGAGCCCGCTCACTCCGCGGTGAGCCCAGTCATTCCGCGGTGAGCCCGCTCACTCCGCGGTGAGCCCGCTCACTCCGCAGTGACGCCGAGGATCGTCCGAACCTCGCCCGCCGACCGTGCCGCCGCGAGCCGAATGGTGACGGACGGATCGTTGAACACGTTCGCAAGCGCGCCCACCGCCTCGAGGTGCACCCCGACTGCATTCACAGCCAGGCCGAGGACCACCTGAACCGGATCGTTGTGCGCATGACCGAATGGAATCGGCGTCGCGAGCGTGACGACCGCGATTCCGTTGCGGAGCACGGCGGGACCGGGGCGCGCGTGCGCGAGTGCGAGGCCGGGCGACACCACGATGTACGGCCCGTGCTCCAGGACCATGTCGATCATCGCGTCCGTGTACTCCGGGAGGGTCAGCCCGGAGGCGACGAGCGCCTCCCCGGTTCGCGAGACGGCGTCGCGCCAATCGACCGCCGCGGCGTGGAGCACGACGGCGGTGTCGGGCAGCGGTGGCAGCGGCATCGACCGATTACTCCTCCGCGTACGCGGCTGCGATCGTCTCGATGAGCGATTCACGCTCGTCGAGCGGCAGGAAGGCACCGAGCGCGGCGTTCATCTGGAACTCGGCGAGATCGGTGAGTTCGTACCCGAAGGTCTGCGCGAGAAGGGCAAGCTCGCGTGACAAGGTCGTTCCGCTCATCAAACGGTTGTCGGTGTTCACGGTCACCCGGAAGCCGAGCTGGTAGAGCACGTCGAACGGATGATCGGCGATGTCGTCACCCCACGCCGCGATCGCGCCCGTCTGCAGGTTCGACGACGGCGAGAGCTCGAGCGGGATCTCCCGGTCGCGCACCCAGGTCGCGAGCGGCCCAAGCGTTGCGCGGGCGGAGCCGTCCGCGGCAGATTCCAACGCAATGTCTTCAAAGATGCGGACGCCGTGTCCAAGTCGCAGGGCCCGGCCATCGAGCAGCGCGGAACGGATCGACTCGAGGCCCGCGGCCTCCCCCGCGTGCACGGTGACGGGCATGTACTCGCTCGCCAGATAATCGAAGGCGGCTCGATGCCGTGAAGGCAGGAATCCGTCCTCGGCACCGGCGATGTCGAACCCGACGACGCCGCGATCACGATGCCGCACAGCGAGTTCGGCGATCTCACGGCCGCGATCCGCGTGCCGCATGGCGGTCACCAGCTGCCCGACCAGGATGGCGCCATTCGCGCGATCGACGGCCTCGTCGATGCCGCGTTGCACGGCTTCGACGGCATCATCGAGCGAGAGCCCGCCCGCGAGGTGCTGCTCGGGAGCCCAACGGACCTCGCCGTAGATGACCCCGTCAGCCAGCAGGTCCTCGACGAATTCCCGCGCCACGCGTTCCAGCGCCGGCGCCGTTTGCATGACCGCAGTGGTCAGGTCGAACGTCTTCAGGTACTCGACGAGGGAGCCGGAGTCCGCCTGCTCTGCGAACCACGAACGCAGCGCCTCCGGCTCGTCGGCGGGAACCGCGACGCCGCCGGCATCCGCGAGCTCGATCACGGTCGCGGGCCGAAGACCGCCGTCAAGATGATCGTGCAGCGAGATCTTCGGCAGGTCCACGATGCTCGGTCCGCCGTCCGGAAGGGTGTACCGCTGCGCATCGGAGGTCATGGGCTCAGCGTATCGGGTGGAGCGTCCAGGTCCTGTCGACCTGCTGAGCGCGATGCGAAGGGCGGAGCACGTCAGGCGTGCGGAATGAGCAGGAAGATCCCCCAGAGGACGACGACACCGCTGAGCGTGAAGCACCCGATTGCAGCGAGGCGCACGAGCCTGACGCCCGTCGTCGTTCCATGCCGGGGCGACGACGTGTCCGCGGGTGCGACCGATCCATCAGCGGCCACGCTGTATCGGCCGGCCATGGTGTCGGCCGTGCTCCAGAGCCGGAGACCGGAGGCGTAGATCGCGACCACGCTGCATGCCACGACGATGGACACGACCGCGACCAGCAGGATCGATCCCCACGCGGCCGCGGTCATCGCCGTCCTCCACGACGAGCCGCCATCCGTCGGAGTGTCTTCTCCCGGCTGAGCTCGACGCGTCGGGCAGCAACGAGCTCGGCGCGCTTGCGACGCTGCAGATCCCGGCGTTCGCGTCGCGTCAGAACGGTGTTCGCCGCCACGTCCACCTCGATCGTGGCGGCCTGCTCGATCGGCCGACGGCGCGACCAGAGGTAGAGGCCACCGATGACGACCGCGCCGATGACGGCGTCGATGATGAGCCCGAGGTCCCCGAGGTGCCCGATGAGCGCCGCCACGGCGCCGACGAGCGCTGCCGCCGGGAGCGTGATGAACCAGGCGACGACGATCTTCCCCGCCGTCGACCACTGGATCGCGGAGCCACGTCGGCCGAGCCCTGCCCCGATGATCGCGCCAGAGGTCACCTGCGTCGTCGACAGCGCGAAGCCGAGGTGACTCGACACGAGGATCGTGGCAGCGGTCGAGGCTTCCGCGGAGAAGCCCTGCGTCGCGCGGATCTCGATGATCCCGGAGCCCAGCGTGCGGATGATGCGCCACCCGCCGGTGTAGGTGCCGAGCGCGATGGCCGTCGCGCACGCAATAATGACCCACAGCTGCACGCCCTGGGTCGCGGACTGGGCGCCGGCGGCGATCAGCGTCAGCGTGATCACGCCCATGGTCTTCTGAGCGTCGTTGGTGCCGTGCGCGAGCGACACCATCGACGACGTGAAGATCTGACCGATCCGGAAGCCGCCCCGCTCGTTCGGGAACGTCGGGCGGCGGGTGATCCGGTAGGCGATTCGCGTGCACAGCAGCGCGACGAGCGCCGCGATGACGGGTGACACCATCGCGGGCACGATGACGACGGTGAGCAGCGCTCCGTAGTTCACCGATCCGAACCCGGCGCCGGCGATCGCCGCACCGATCAGGCCGCCGAAGAGCGCGTGGCTCGACGACGACGGCAATCCCCGGAGCCACGTGATCATGTTCCAGACGACTGCGCCGATGAGCCCGGCGAAGATCATGCCCGGCGTGATCGCGACCCCGCCCGCGCCCTCGCGGATCAGCCCGTGCGAGATCGACGTCGCGACGGCAGTACTGAGAAAGGCACCGACGAGATTCAGCACCGCCGCGACGGAGACAGCGACGGTGGGTCGCATCGCACCCGTGGCGATGGGGGTTGCCATCGCGTTCGCCGTGTCGTGGAAGCCGTTCGTGAAATCGAAGAACAAGGCCAGGGCGATGACCAGGACGACTATGAGCGTGAGATTCACCGGGGGGAAGTCTCTCAGCCGCTCTCCAGGTGCGCAACACGGCCTCGCAACCATTCGTTTCCCGCACGTTCACGTTCGGCCGATCCAACGCCCCGCGCTCGGGGCTGCTCCCGCGAGGAAGCGCTTGGGACAATTGCCCCGTGGACATCGTCGAACTCCTCGCGATCCTGATCGGCTCGCTCGCCGTCACCGCGGTAGCCCGGGCGCGAGCGCTGCCGGCGCCACTGCTCGTCACCGGCGTCGCTCTGGCGGTGTCGTTCATTCCGGGCCTTCCGCACATCTCGATCGACTCGGAAGTCATCCTGACGATCGTCCTGCCGCCGCTCCTGTATTCCGCGGCCTTGGACGTGTCATGGCAGAGCTTTCGCCAGTCGATGCCGCAGATCCGCAGACTCGGGATCGTGCTCGTCGTCGTCACGGCCGTCGTCGTCGGATTCGTCGCGTATCTGCTGATCCCGGATATGACGCTGCCGGCCGCGGTCCTCGTCGGCGCTATCGTGGCGCCCCCGGATGCCGTGTCCGCCGCCGCGATCGGGCGAAAGCTCGGCCTCCCGCGTCGCGTCATGAGCGTCCTGTCCGGCGAGAGCCTCATCAACGATGCTGCGTCGTTGACGCTCGTGCGCGTCGCGACGCTCATCATCGCCGGCACCGCGCTCACACCCTGGCAGGACCTGGGCATCTTCGCCCTCGCGATCGGCGTCGGCCTCGTCGTGGGCGGCATCTTCGGCGTGCTGGTGCATTGGCTCCGCAGCCGGGTCGACGATCCGGTCGTCGAGTCCGTGATGTCACTGCTCGTGCCGTTCACCGCGTACATCGTGGCGGAGCATCTCTCGGGCTCCGGCGTGATCGCCGTCGTCACCGCCGGGCTGTACCTCGGCTATCACGCGCCGAAGGACGGCTACGGGACGCGTCTCATCGAGCGGCCACTGTGGACGAGCATCGATGTCCTCCTCGAAGGATTCGTCTTCGCGCTCATCGGACTCCAGCTCCAGGCCGTGGTCGGCGATGCCGCGGCGAGCCATCGAAGCCTCGGCCAGAGCGTCGGCGTCGCCTTCGTCGTCCTCGGCGTCGTCATTCTCGTCCGGCCCGCGTTCATCTTCGAGTCCGCGATCCGGAGGCGCGTGAACCGCCGCTGGCTGCGCCCGCTCGTCGTCCGGCTCACGCGCCGTCGTCGCTGGCTTCGATGGATGCGCGGCAGAACCGAGCCGGACCTCAGCTGGCGGGAGAACCTCGTGATCTCGTGGACGGGCATGCGCGGCGTGGTCACGCTCGCGGCAGCGGTCTCCGTTGTCGCATCGCCGGTCGCGATCCCGGCGCAGGACACCATCTTCCTCATCGCCTTTGTCGTGACGGTCGGCACGCTGCTGCTGCAGGGGCTCACCCTGCCGTGGCTTATCAGGACCCTCCGGGTGCAGGATCCGGATGAACGCGCCCGCGATCTGCGGAGCGAGCTCGCGCTGTCCGAGAAGACCACCGAAGCGGCGATCGCCCTCATCGACGCGCGACGTGACGAGTGGGTCTCCGTCTACGGGACGGAGGCTGTCGACCCGCTGCTGTCGCGCCTCCGCCGCCGACTCGATCTGCAGCGCGCGACCCTCGAGACGGACCTGGCGACCGAGTCGGAGGAGGTCGGACAGGCGCCGCCGCTGCTGCAGGGGGTGCAGGACATTCGACGTGCGCTGCTCGCCCGTCGGCGTGAGATCGTGCTCGCCGAGCGCGAGCAGGGGTCCCTCGACGAAGAGGTGATGCGCCGCGTGCTGCTCAATCTCGATGCGGAAGAGCTGGCGATGGACTCGTCGATGTCGGCGCGGTCCCGTCTCTGAGATGGGCGGGAGATGCGCCGGCGGTCAGCCCGCGCTCGAACTCGTCCAGGCCACACTCCGATTGTCGGCCCCGAAGTCGAATCGCGCTTGCACGAAGCCACCGCGAAGGACGTCGGGGAGCCAGTGCCGAGCATCCGACCACATCCGTTCGTACGGGATCTCGTTCACCGGAACCCAGTCGGCGTCGAGCTCGGCCGACGGCGAGACGGGCCCGGTCCACCGGCGCGCGACGAACACGTCGGACCGCTGCGTCCACTCCGGCCGGTGCGGAAACCGGTAGTCGAGCGTGCCGCGGTGCTCGAGATCCGCGGGTCGCACGGCGACGCCGACTTCCTCGCGGACCTCCCGGCAGGCGGCGGCCGCTGCCGACTCGCCCGGCTCGCGCTTGCCGCCCGGCGCGACGATGTTGCCGGTGCCGAGCCCGCGGCGCTTCTCCCCGAGCAGGACCTCGTCGCCGCCCTCGCCGTGGCGCAGGAGGTACACGACGACGACGTCGGGATGCCGCCCAGCCACGCCGGCAACCGCCCCATCGGGAGTCTGCATACGACAAGTCTCGCCCAACGGCTGGCGTACGCTTGAAAAATGGCAGGCGTGCTGCGGGGGCATCATGGCTGAGTCCCGAATGCCCGGACGCAGCCTCGAGGTGCTGCGCGCCGAGGCTGCCGAAGAGATCGCCATGCTCGTCGAGCACCGGTCACGGATGGGCGACGACCCGTGGGAGTTCATGCCGATGCTCCCCACCGTCGACGAGCAGGTCGTGCTGATCCTGCGCGAAGAGTCGCTCGAGATGGACGGCGCGCTGTCGCAGCGCGCGTCTCGGTGGGCAATGCACCCCGCCTCCGGGCAGGGCACGGAGCTCGGCGAGGAATACCACCGTCTCCGCCGCATCGCGCTGCTCCACCCCGAGCTCTCCGCCGCCGTGTGGAAACTGCTCGGCGCCATCCCCAGGGGTCGTTGAGTCGCTGCCGACGACGCCGACCTGGGCCAGGATGGGCGCATGACCGAAACCGTGCTCGCCATCCTGAATCGTCCGTCACTCGACGCCCCAGCGCACGATCCTGCCGCCGATGCGTTCGAGTTCGCCGGCCCGGTTGAGGCGCACATCGCCGTGACCGACCTGGGGATCACCCGTGGCGACGGCATCTTCGAGACGATCACCGTGACCGACGGGCGCCCCCAGGCGCTCGAAGCGCATCTCGCTCGATTCGCGCGCTCCGCCCAGATGCTCGACCTCCCCGCACCGGACATCGACGCCTGGCGCCGAGCGATAGAGGCCGCCGTCGCCGAACTCGACCCCGTTGAAGAAGCGTTCGCCAAGACGACTCTGAGTCGCGGCGTCGAGGGCTCCGGCCGCCCGACCGGATGGGTCTACGCGGCTCCATCGGGCGACTCGACGGAGGCGCGGACCGCGGGAATCGCCGTCGTCACCCTGGACCGCGGCTACCGTCACGATGTCGCGCGGACGTCTCCGTGGCTCCTGCAAGGCGCGAAGACGCTGTCGTACGCCCTGAACATGGCTGCCGTTCGTGAGGCGGAGCGGCGTGGCGCGGACGACGCGATCTTCGTCTCGACCGATGGCTACGTCCTCGAAGCCCCCCGGGCGAACGTGATCGCCGCGATCGATGGGCGGCTCGTGACGCCGCGCACCGACATCGGGATCCTCCCGGGCACGACCCAGGCAGACATCTTCCGATTCGCTGCGGAGCGCGGGATCGACACCGCGTTCGAACTGCTGACCGTCGCGGACATCCGGAGCGCCGACGCGCTCTGGCTGGCCTCGAGCGTGCGGGGCGCCGCGCCGATCCGCACGCTCGACGGCGCACCGCACGCGATCGACCGCGATCTGTCGGACGCGATCAACGCATTCCTTCACGACCGGACCGAGTAGCGACCCGGCGGGCCCCCGGTGCGGACAACGCCCGCACCGGGTGCCCCTCCGGTTCAGCGTCCGCTGGGCGGCGAGTCAGAACCGCGGGACCGTGATGCCGCGGTGCGTCTCGGCGTCCCAGGTGTAGACCTCCGCACCATCGATCCAGACGCGCAGCGCACGGGAGGCCGTGTCGAGCGGGTCGCCCGACCAGAGCACGATGTCCGCGTCGTATCCCGGTGCGAGCTTGCCGACGCGCTCGCCGAACCCGAGGAACGACGCAGGGTTGACCGTGAGCGCCTCGAGGGCGGTCGCGCGCGGCAGGCCGTCGCGCACCGCCATGCTCGCCTGCGTCACGAGCATGTTGATCGGCACGACGGGAGCGTCCGTCGTGATCGCGACCCGGACACCGGCCGCGGCGATCGCCGCGAGGTTCGGAATCCCGCGATCGCGCAGCTCGACCTTGGAGCGGCTCGTGAACATCGGGCCGAAGATCACCGGAATGTCCTTCTCCGCAAGCAGGTCGGCGAGCTTGTGCCCTTCCGTGCCGTGGTTGATCACGAGCCGGTAGCCGAACTCCTCGGACAGCCGGATCGCCGTCGCGATGTCGTCGTGTCGATGGGTGTGCTGATCCCAAGCCAGTTCACCATCGAGGACGCGGACGAGTGTCTCCTTCGTGAGGTCGCGCGCGAACGGCTCGCCCTTCTTCGCCGCTGCGTCGCGCGCGGCCCGATAGTTCTGTGCGTCGACGAAGGCTTCGCGGATGATCTTCGCGACACCCAGGCGCGTGGAGGGCGTCTGCCCCTTGCCGCCGTAGACGCGTTTCGGGTTCTCGCCGAGCGCGCTCTTCACGCTCACCGAATCCGAGATGAGCTGCTCGTCGATCGTTCGGCCACCCCACGTCTTGATCGCGACGGTCTGACCACCGATCGGGTTGCCCGAGCCGGGCTTCACCACGATCGCGGTGACACCGCCCGAGAGTGCGTCGCGGAATCCCTCGTCATCGATGTCGATGGCATCGATCGCACGCACGGCGGCCATGTTCGGGCCGGTCATCTCGTTCGTGTCGTTGCCGGCTTCGCCGTTGGCCTCCTCGTGGATGCCGACGTGACCGTGCGCCTCGATGAAGCCGGGCAGGACCCACGCTCCCTGCGCATCGATCACGGGCATGCCGTCGGGAATGGAGACCTCGGCTCCCACCGCGACGATCCGGCCGTCCTGAACGACGACCGTGCCGGAGTCAACCTCCTCGGCACTGATGGGGACGACATGGGCTCCGGTGATGGCGAACGAATTGGTCATGACGCCACGCTAGCCTCGCTGCGCACGTCGGCGGGCTGCGGTGCGGTCAGCGGACCGCAATAGGCTGGACCGCGTGACCGACGAGCACGCCCAGCAGCAGGACACCCCTCCGATCGCGCCGAAACATCCGGCTCGTCGGGAACATCACGGCATCGAGTTCGTCGACGACTACGAATGGCTCCGTGACAAGGAGTCACCCGAGACCATCGCCTACCTGGACGCGGAGAACCGGTACACCGAGCACCAGACGGCCCACCTCGCCCCGCTCCGCGAGGAGATCTTCAACGAGATCAAGTCACGGGTCCAGGAGACCGACCTCAGCGTTCCCGTCCGGATGGGCGACTGGTGGTACTACACGCGGACGGCGGAAGGCAGCCAGTACGGCGTGCATTGCCGGGCTCCGATCGCCGACGCGGCCGACTGGACGCCCCCGAGCGTCGACGACGGCGCCACGCTCGAGGGCGAGCAGATCATCCTCGACAGCAACGCCGCCGCCGCCGGGCACGACTTCTTCGCGATCGGCAGCTTCGATGTCAGCGACGACGGCCACCGGCTGCTCTACGGCATCGATGTCGAGGGCGACGAACGGTACGTGCTGCACGTCCGAGACCTCCGCACCGGCGCCGACTTGTCCGACGTCATCCCGAACACCGGGGCGGGCGCGACGTTCGACCCGTCCGGTCGATTCGTCTTCTATCCGACCGTCGACGAGTCCTGGCGCCCTGATCGGATCTGGCGTCACCGCGTGGGCACCCCGATCTCCGACGACGTGGTCGTGTTCGACGAACCCGACGAGCGGTACTGGGTGGGCGTCGGCGTGACGCGATCCTCGCAGTACCTCGTCATCGAGCTCGGGTCCAAGATCACATCGGAAGTGCACCTGCTCGACGCCTCCGACCCCACTGGGGAGTTCCAGGTCGTCTGGCCTCGCCGTGAGGGCGTTGAATACGACGTCGAACACGCCATCGTCGGCGGGAGCGACCGGCTGCTCATCCTGCACAATGACGGCGCCGAGAATTTCGAGCTCATCGACGTGCCCGCGGACGACCCGACCTCCACCACGGATCGTCGGCTCGTTGTTCGCCACGACGCCGAACGCCGCATCGAGTCGGTGGATGCGTTCGCGGGTCATCTGGCGCTCGAGTACCGGTCGGAGGCGCTCCCCCGCGTCGCGGTCATCCCGATCACCGGAGACGCCTACGGGGATGCGCACGAGATCCCGTTCGATGAAGAGCTCTACTCCGCCGGCCTCGGCGGCAATCCGGAGTGGCATCAGCCGACGCTGCGGCTCGGCTTCACGTCGTTCGTGACACCGTCGACCGTGCTCGACCTCGACCTCGCGTCCGGTGACCTCAGCGTGCTCAAGCGGCAGCCGGTTCTCGGCGGGTACCGCTCCGAGGACTACGCGCAGGAACGCGACTGGGCCGTCGCGCCGGACGGTACACGGATTCCGATCTCGCTCGTGTACCGACGCGATACGGCGGCTGCGGCTCCTGCTCCGCTGCACCTCTACGGCTACGGTTCGTACGAGCACTCGATCGACCCGGGCTTCAGCGTCCCCCGCCTCTCACTGCTCGACCGCGGTGTGGTGTTCGCGGTGGCACACGTTCGCGGTGGCGGCGAGCTCGGTCGACATTGGTACGAGAACGGCAAGACCCTCACCAAGAAGAACACCTTCACTGATTTCGTCGCGGTCGCCGACCATCTCATCGGATCAGGCCGAACCAGCGCCGAGCGCCTCGTCGCTGAGGGGGGCAGCGCGGGTGGTCTGCTGATGGGGGCGGTCGCCAATATCGCCCCGGACCGTTTCGCCGGCATCCTCGCCGCGGTGCCCTTCGTGGATGCGCTGACAAGCATCCTCAACCCCGACCTTCCGCTCACGGTCATCGAGTGGGATGAGTGGGGCGACCCGCTGCACGATCCGGACGTCTACCGGTACATGAGCGAGTACTCCCCCTACGAGAATGTCCGTGACGACGTCGCCTATCCGCGAATCCTCGCCGTCACCAGCATCAACGACACTCGAGTGCTCTACGTCGAGCCGGCGAAGTGGACGGCACGGCTCCGTGAGGTCGGTGCTCCGGTCCTCCTCAAAACGGAGATGGCTGCCGGACACGGCGGTGTGAGCGGTCGATACGACGGCTGGCACGAGCGCGCGTTCGAGCTCGCGTGGATTCTCGATGTGCTGGGACTCGTCCGGCGCGACTGACCAGGTCGAGACGCTCCCGGGATCGCAACTGCGGTCGCATCCGGTGCAGCAGTCACCGCTGATACCGGAGGCTCACCCGTTGCCGAGCGCGCGCATGGCCAGTTCGTGCGCGTCGTCGGCTGCCCGTGCGCGCTCCGCTGCGAGCGCACCGAGTCCGAACGCCTCCGCGGGATCCACGCGCGCCTCACCGGCCGCCAGCTGTTGGAGTTCCGTGAGCGCGAAGAGTGCCTGGGCGCGCACGGTGAGCACGTCCGATGCGGCGGTGACGCGGCGGAGCAGGGCGTGCGGGTATGCGTCGTCGCCGAGCGCCTCCATTCCGAGCCGCAACCGCGTCGTCCCATGCCACGCGGCCTCGGTCGTGGTGAGCGCGTCCCGGCCGTCACCGGACCCGAAGGCATTCTGCACCGCCTCCTGGGCCCGCCGCTTCCAATCGGCGGTCACGTCCTGCGCAACGGTCTTCGGAGTGCGAAGCGACCAGTCGGTGGGTGCCGGTCGCTCGACGACCTCGTCGAGCACCTCGAGCAGCGTGACGAACTCCTGCGAGGCCACGAACGCCGCGAGGTCCGCGATGGACCGATCGCGAAGCGCCGAACACCGGTCCTGTACCCGCGCACGAGCTCGCGCGGGAACGAGCGCGTCGACCGCCGGGACCGCGGCGACGTGCAGATCGCGCATGAGGCGTTCGCTCCGCTCGGCCCGCGCCGCGCGCTCGGCGAGGTGCGCGGCGGCGGCGACTGCGGCCTCCGTGGTGGGGTCCACCCCGAACGCGGGCCGGTAGACGCTGAGGAGCGCGTCGACGCGGACGGCGGCGGCTGCGGTCCGTCCGATGTCTGCGGCCGACCCATCCGTGTGCTGCGCCAACAGGCTCGCCTGGTCGACCAGCTCGGCACGGAGGCGCTTCAACCGCTTCCGAAGCACGCGTGCGGCCGTTCCTTTCTCCGGCTTCTCACCACGCGTCAGGCGCGGCACGCTCGCGCCCGCCAACCCGCGGGCGAGCTTGGAGGAGACGGCCGCCGGACCGGCGCCGATCGCAGCGAATCGCTCGTCGAGCGCTCCGATCACGGCCGAAGCGTCGTCCGCGTCGACCCCGGTGAGCTCGACCTCGACCTCGCGCCAGTGGCGCGGTCCGTGTGCGTCTGCGTCGAGTCTTGATGCAGTGACCGCATCGTCGGCGATCTCAGCGATCTGCGTGCCCGCGCTGTCAAGCAGCCGGGTGACGGTGCGCTGCGTCTGGATGCGCACGATGGGAGTGAGTGCTCGACCGCGCCGCTCGATGAACAGCGCGTCCAGGAGCGCCGCAGGGACCGAGTCCGGGTCGTCGGTCAGCGGGAAATGCTGCTCTTCGCGATGCGTGTCGGAGGCGGCGCGCTTGATGTGCCATCCGGCATCCGGGCCTCCCGTCCGTCGGCGAACGGTGACGCGTGCCGCCACGAGGTCATAGTTCGCGGTGTCCCAGTAGGTCGCGTCGAGCTCGAACGGATCGAGCCGTTCGCTGCCGACGATCGTCGCGACGCCGTCCAGCGACGGTGGTGCGACACCCTCGGGCAGGTCATAGGTGCGCTCGATCTCGAGATGGCTCGCCGTCACGCCTCCTGTCTACCAGCCCGAGACAGCTGCTCCGATCACCGGGCTCCGTGCTCGAGCGCCTCCGTGAGCATCGCCGCCATCGCGTCGAGTTGGATGTCGCCCGAGTCGGCGATCTCCTCGTCCGATCCGTCAAGCGCCCGAGCCGCAAGCGACGCCTTGCTGTCGATCAGGTCGGCGATCTTCGTGTCGATCGTCTGCGCGGCGATGATCCGCCACGCGGTGACCGGCTCCTCCTGGCCGATGCGGTGCACGCGGTCGATCGCCTGCGTCTGCTCGGCCGACGTCCAGGAGAGTTCGGCGAGCACGACGTTGGACGACACCTGCAGGTTCAACCCGACGCCCGCCGCCATGAGCGAGCACACGATCACCGCAACGTCCGGGTCGTTGACGAACGCGTCGATCTGCGATGTGCGCTGGGTCGGCGTCTGGTCGCCCCGGACGGTGGCCGTGCGCAACCCGCGCCGCGCGAAAACCTCTTCGGCCTGGTCCATGACGTCGAGGTGCTTGGCGAAGAACACCACTTTGCCGACGTTCGATGCGAGCTGCGCCGCATAGTCCGCGGCGAGCTGCGCCTTCGCACGGCCGATGCGTCGGACCATGGAGAACACGTTCTCGCCTGTCGGCGAGGCGTCCTGGTCCTCGAGCTCCCAGCGCGCGACCTGCCGCACGAGACGGTGGTCGATACCGACCACGGGCGCCTGACCGGTCCGGTTCTCGAGCGCCTGGTAATAGCGGCGCACGAGCTTCGCGGTGAGCTCGCGCTCGGCATCCCGGATCGAGCGACCGGCCTCGTCGTCGAGCTCGACGGGAATGTCCGCGATCCTGCGGGCCGGGATGTCCGCGGCGACGTCGACCTTTCGACGACGGACGATCCCCATGTCGATGACCGCGCGTCGGGCCTCCGGGAAGAACCCGGGATCCGCCGGCGTCAGCCCGATGTCCTCAAGCCGGTTCATCAGCTCAGCACGGGGCTTCTTGTCATCGATCCAGCCGAGGTACTGCCAGATCGTGCGGAAATCCTCGACGGAGTTGATCAGCGGCGTTCCGGTGAGCGCCATCAGGAGCGGCTCAGCAGTGCGCGAACGGATACGCTCGGCGATCTGCAGCACGAACCGCGACCGCTGCGAGTCCTTGTTCTTGATGAAATGCGCTTCGTCGACGACCATGCCCCGGAATCCGAGCGTCGAGAGCCAGCCGACGTGCCGATCGAGGATCTCGTAGTTCACGATGATGATGTCCGCGAAGCCGTCGAGATCGTCGCCATCGCCGTGGATCACGGTTGCCGTGCGGTTCGGGACCCAGCGCGCTGCTTCCCGAGCCCAGTTCGTCTTGACGACGTTCGGCACGACCACGAGCAGTGGGAATGCCCCGGCAGCGTCGGCGGCGAGGAGCGACTGCGCGGTCTTCCCGAGTCCGGGCTCGTCAGCGAGCAGGAACGTCCGGTGTCCTGCTGCGGCTGACGCGATCAGCTCCGCCTGGTGCTTCATGAGCGCAGCGCCGGCCGGCGTCGTGAGCGTCGTCGGCTCCGGCAGCGCCATGGAGGCGGACTGGCCGCCCGCCCCGTATTCGAACGATTTGAACAGGGGGCCGAAGAGCTCCCAGTTGGCGAGCCGGCGCGGGTGGGCGACGGGGCGCGCAGCGAGCGCGAAGTCCGGCGCCATGAACGGGTTCGCGAGTTGCCGCGCGACGATCGACGCAGGGACCACCGCACGCTCCTGGCTGTCCTCGACCGGCGTCGGCGCAGCTGCGATGACCAGCTCCTCCGGCGGCAACTCGATGCCACCGGCCAGCATCATGTCGCGCTTCGCCGTCCGCGTCGCCTCTGCCACGGGGGCCTCTTCGGCGAGGAGCTGGATCACGGAGGTGTCCCGCGCAGCGGTCTTGGCGAGGATCGTCGCAACGCCGTCAAGGCGTTTCAACTGCTCGGCGCGCTGACTGTCGGTGAGGTCCGTGCTCGCTTTCACGCGGGCGCGCTCCTCGCGCATGAGGAGCGCGACGGCCTGGAACTTCGATCGGTTCGTCGTGCGGAGCGGTCCGCGTTGCGCGGCGGCCTCGACCTCGCGGACCGCGCGAGCGAGCACGGGGATCACACCGTCGTTGTCGAGCGGACGCGTCCGCCGTGGCGCAGTGCGCGTGCCGCCTGCCGCACGTCGGCTACCAGTTCGAGCCACCGTTCCTCCTTCTGTCCCGCGACTGCTGCGGGACACCGCCAGTGCGGCGGAAGCGTTCCGGCGTCTGCCGGCGCATGTGCTGATCGGCAGCTCGCAGGACTGCCGCTGTGCTCGCTGCTTTCGGCTCGGCGGAGACCGCGCCGATGCGCCATCCGAGCGGCGAGACGTCCGACGCATTCGCGCTACGGAGCGCGGTGATGCGGTCGGCCGAACAGCAGATGCTGTGCGATCGTCGCCGTCGTGGTGGCCACGGGGAACAGCCGCCCCGCGTGGTTCCTGGCTCGCATCGATGTGCATGCGGCCAGTCGGCCCGCTCGATGCGATAGCACCATCGTACTGCAGGCGCGGCGCCTGGGCGATCCGACGCGCATGACGGAACTGCGCGCCCCGGAGTCAGCCGGAGCGGGGGACGGAGCGCGGCCGCATCGTTCCTGCCGGAGGCATCTCCAGCGCGGACTCGACAACGGCCGCGCGGGTCGCATCGAGCAGCGCGCGAGCCGTCGCCACACCGATCGACGAGCCGGTCGTCGCTTGCCCGCCGGCGTGCGCGAGCAGTTGCGCGCCGATGGCTGCCCCGACCCGCTCCGCGTCGTCCGGGTGTCTGGCGACCCAATCGCGGGCGATCGCGTCCGCGAGTCGTTCCGCCGCAGCCCCGCGCGCGTCATCGCTGCGGGAGCGATGCCAGAGCGCGGTGACGACGAGATGCGCCACGACCGCGCCGGCATCGCGCACCGGGTAGCCCCATCCGGCCGTGTCGACGTCCAGCAGCCCCGTGATCCGCCACGGCTCGATGGGGTCGACGAAGATCTGCTCGAGGTGCAGATCCCCGTGGACCACTGCCCGGTCGCTCGCGGGCCACCCGATCGATCGGCGTCCGATCGCGTCGTACAGCCGTTCGATCTCCGCTGCGTCGTCCGGGAGCGCCTGCGCCAACGTCTTCCGGTGCCAGTCGGCGTGGTCCATGGCGTCAGCGCGAGCGGGCTGCGTCAGCGAGACCGTGGCGATGCGACCCATCAGCGCGGCGAGCGAGGCGACGAACCGCGGATCGTCGGCGATATCGAGGATCGCGCTCCCGGCCGGGACCCCTCGGACGCGATCGAGAACGAGGAGTCCGTCCCCGCGGCGCGCGACGACCGGCGGAACCGGGAGGCCAGCCTCCAGGAATCGTTCGTGCGTCTCGGCGATCGGCGCGACGCGGTGCGGCCGGACGAGCTTGAGGAAATACGTGCCCTCCGCGGCGTCGAGTCGGATCACCGCGCGCTTCCCGGGACGGTACGCGGCGACCGAGAGCGTCGGTGCCGTGACCGTGACTCCGAGGGACGCGAGCAGTTCCACGGCGGCGTTGCGGTAGGTGACGAGCGGCAGCACCGGGAGGCCCGGGTCATTCGGGTAGGCCCAGACGGAGACCGGCTGGTCAGTGGCCGGGTCGACGACGAGCGCACTGTTCTCGTCGTGGGTACCGCCCGTGTCCACGTACGTCAGCACGGTGGCGCGTTTGCCGGCAGCGTCGACCGTGTCGACCTCGTAGCCGTAGAGGTACCCGTTCCCCGAGGGTTCGACCGAGTGCGCGCGCGACGCCACAACCGTCGTTCCCGTTCCGGCGAACGCGGCTGGGAGCACGGATTCGTAGCTCGGCCACACGTCCACAGTCAACCGTGTCCGGACGGCTGGCGCGCGGATTCGCGGCGACGCGTCGCCGCCGGGTCCCGTCCGGCTCGCCTCGCCTGTGCTTGTGCCGTGCACAGGCGTCAGCAGACCCCGAGCGGAGCGCGCTCGAATCGGTACGCTCTGGGGTTGTGAATCCGGTGGCGCGGCTTCGGCAGTCCTCGCGGTCGCCGCTGCTGCAGATGGTGAAGACCGCGGTCGCCGTCGTCGCCGCGGTGCTGCTGTCGCGCGTGCTTGTGCCTGCGGGGTTCCCGACGTTCGCGGCGATCGCCGCGCTGCTGGTCGTCCAGCCGAGCGTCAATCAGTCCTTCGTGAAGGGGCTCGAGCGGAGTGCCGGGGTGGTGCTCGGGGTGCTCCTCGCCACGCTTGCGCACCTCGCCCTGGGCGACTCCGTCTGGGTGGTGTTGTTGGTGATCGTCGCCGCAATCGCGCTCGCGTGGACGCTTCGTCTGACACCGACCTCGGCGACGCAGGTCGGCATCAGCGGGATGCTCGTCCTCACGACCGGCGTCGTCACGCCGGGGTACGCGGGGAACCGCATCCTCGAGACGTTGATCGGAGCGGCGGTCGCACTCATCGTGAACGCGCTCATCGTGCCTCCGGTTCTGCTCGGCCCGGCGCATCTCGCGGTGAGCCGGCTTGGCCGGGACACCGCGGCGGCGTTCGAGCGGATCGCGATCGGCGTCACCGAGGCGCAGGACCGGACCGGGTGGGAACGCGATCTGGAGGCGGCACGCGCGTTGCGCGGTCTGCAGCGGTCCGCAGATGCCGCGACGGGCGCTGCGCGGGAGTCGCTCACCATGAATCCTCGCGGCGGCCGCGCCCGCACGCTGCTCGACCGGGATGAGGCGCTTGCCCGGCATCTCGCGGTGCTCGTGACGCGTGTGATCGGTATGACGCGAGCCGTGCGCGACAACGCGTCCCCGGCGCTCTTCGACGATCCGGCGATGCATCGGATCACCACGGAGATCGCCCGGATCGCCGCGGACGTGCGCCGTCTCGTCGCGCGTGCAGACGCCGCGACGCTCTCGGAGGCGCGTCCGGCCGCCCCGCTTCCGTGGCACCAGGCGCTGACACGGTCTTCCGATGCAGCCGATGCTCTTGCGCGGCCGACGGTCGCACCACCGGACGCGCTTCGCGGCACACCGGACGTCGATCCGGTCGCCGCGGAGTCGGCGCTCACCAGCCCGGTCGAGGTCGTCCGTCCGAACGAGCACTACTGGGTGGTCATCGGCTCACTGTTGGAGGACATCCGCCGAGTCCGGGAGGAGCTGCTCGGCGACGTCGACTGACACGGCGCTCGAACGAACCCCGGCGATGTCGGTGGGGACGGGGCTGCTACGGCGCTCCGCTCCTCCGACCGTCTCGGCCGCGTCGGGCTCATCGACGGCTTCGGTCTCGTCAACAGCGTCGGTCGCGTCGGGCTCGTCGGTCGCGTCGGGCTCGTCGGTCGCGTCGGGCTCGTCGGTCGCGTCGACCGTGTCGGTCGCGTCGACCGTGGTGGGCTCGTCGACCGTGCCGGTCGCGGCCTGAGCAGCGATGCGCGCGTCGGACACGATCTCGTTCCAGAAGGCGGTCACCCAGGCCGCCCCGATGCCGGCGCTCGGAGCGTCGGGGCCGTCGGCGAGAAATGCCTGCAGTGTGTGGAGCACCGGCCCGACGCCGTGGTCGACCGCACTACGCGCCGCGAGGTCGGGCAGTTCGGTGCGATAGGCCACGAGCACGCGCGCCCGCTGGGCGGACGGCAGCGCTGCGACGGCGAAGACGCCTTCGCGCGCGGCGATGAACTCGCGCCGCAGTCGTCGGAGAGCGGGGTCGGTGCCGTTGCCGACGTCGGTCATTTCGTTCCCCCTGGGGTGTCCACGACGCGTCGGGTGCATCGGGTCGTGCGCAGCATAACGGCCGCATCGGGAAAGGCCATGATCCACGGTCCACCATGCGCAGGCCGCGCTCGTCCGGAGCGCCAGGCCCGTGAGAGCGCTTGGTGACATCCGCGCTGTGGTGGCCGTCCGCGAGACCGCAGAACCTCTCGGCTGTGATGAGGTTCATGCGAAACGGCCGCGGGTCGCCGTCGGCTAGCGGGCTGCGTGCCACGATGGTCTGAGGAGGTCAGTCGATGCGCTTGTTGGTGGTCGAAGACGACGATGAGATGCGTGCGCTCTTGGAGCGTGGGCTTGCTGCCGAGGGGTACCGCGTCACGGCGGTCGAGAACGGCGTGGAGGCTCTGATCGCGTTGTCGGATCAAGCATTCGATTTGGCCGTCGTCGATGTGATGATGCCGGGAATGTCGGGATTCGAGCTGTCCCGGCGCATTCGCGAGCGCGACGATCCGATGCGGATCCTGCTCGTCACCGCACGCGACGCGGTGGATGATCGCGTGTACGGGCTCGATTCCGGTGCGGACGACTACCTGACGAAGCCCTTCGCGTTCGCCGAGCTCACCGCTCGACTCCGCGCGCTCGGCCGCCGTGAGGCCGCAGGGGCGCCGCGTGTCATCGAGGTCGCGGACGTTGCAATCGATTCGGAGGCGCGCCGCGTCGCGATCGGCGGTCAGCGCGTTGCGATGAGCCCCACGGAGTTCGCGCTGCTGCGCCTGCTCGCGAGGTCGGCGGGGAGCGTTGTCGACCGCCCGCGCATCCTGGAAGAGGTGTGGGACGGGTCGCAGCACGTGGACCCGAACGTCGTGGAGCAGTACATCTCGTATCTGCGGAAGAAACTGACCGCGCACGCCGCCTCGGTGTCGATCAGCACGGTTCGCGGTCGCGGCTATCGTCTCGATACCGTCAGCCGCTAGCGGCCTGACGGTCGTGCACCGATGCTTCGCGTCGCCCGTCTGATGAACGCGCTGCGTCCGTTGCGGATGCTGTCGCTCCGGTCGCGGCTGACGATCGGGAGCACGGCGATCGCCGCGGTCGTGATCGCGCTGCTGGTCGTCGTGATGCGCCTCCAGGTCGTGATCGTGGTGGCGAACGCGACGAAGACACTGCTGGAGGCTGATGTCAGCCCCTATGTCTCGGTCGTCGAGTCCGAGACGACGCCGACACTGCATCCGCCGGGAGAAGCGCAGCTGGTCGCGGTCGTCTCGCCGAACGGGAGCATCGAACTGTCGACGATGCCGAACGCGGTGGAGGACGAGCTCGCGCGGTTGACGACGGCGCAGGCGTCCGCATCGTTCATCGCCGTCGACGGCTCGCAGTACCGGGTGGTGGTGGAGCATCCGGTGAACGGTGCCGGCCGGTGGACGGTGATCGCCGCTCGGAACGCGCAGTCCGAACAGATCGTCGTCAACGATCTCACGGACACGTTGACGGTGACCGGCCTCGTGATCCTTGTCGCGTTCGGTCTGGCGACGTGGCTCTTGGCGACCGCGGCGCTCCGTCCGGTGACGGCGATGCGGCGGGAGGCGGAACGGTTGAGCGGCGCCTCGCACCGCGCCGTGCTGCCGGTCGGCCCCGCGCAGGATGAGCTGTCCTCGCTGGCCCGAACGCTGAATGCGTTCTTGGCGCGGAGCCGACAGGCTACCGAGCGTGAGCGGCAGATGGTGTCGGATGCCAGCCACGAGCTCCGAACGCCGTTGGCGATTCTGACGACGCAGCTGGATCTCGCCGCGCTGGACAAGGGCGACGCGATCGCGCTGGCGGATCACATCGACCGCGCGAAGCAGAGCGTCGCGCGTCTGTCGCGGCTTGCGAACGATCTGCTGACGCTGTCGCGCATGGAGGAGTCCGGTGAGGATGTGGAGCTCGTCGAGCCGATGCGCCCGACGAACTGGTCGACGCTCGGCGATGAGGTGATGGCCGCCGTCGACCGGGTGCGGCTCATCGCGGGCACGAAAGACGTGACGGTCGATTTCGATCTGGAGGCGCCGGTCGCGGTCGGCGGGTCGGGTCCCGGGATCGGCGGGGGCACCGTCGAGCCGCACTACCGTCTGGACGCGGGGGGCATGTCGCAGTTGGTGACGAACATCGCGGGGAACGCGGTCACCGCGTTGGGGTCCGGCGGTTCGGTGCTGGTGACGTGGCGAAGCGAGCCGGGCCGGGGCGTTCTTCGGGTCACGGACGACGGACCTGGGGTTCCGGAGTCGTTCGTTCCGGTTGCCTTCGACCGGTTCACCCGCCCGGACGAGGCGCGGCGTTCGCGGTCGTCTGCGGATCGTGGCGCTGTGCTCGGCGGGAGCGGTCTGGGTCTGGCGATCGTGCGTGCTGTCGCCGAGCGAGCGGGCGGGTCGGCCTCGCTGCGGAATCTGCCCACGGGTGGTCTCGAGGTGACGGTGACGGTGCCCGAGGTGGATGGGCGCTGACCCATCCGCTGATTCGATCCTGCGCTCAATGGAAATCGCGGGATCGGGTGCGTACGGCGAGCGGCAGCCGCTCCAGATGATCGGCGACGAGGTTCAGCACGCCGTCGGGTGACCGCTCGAGGATGCCGCGGACGATGAGCGCGGGCGCTTCCCGGGCGACTCGCCGAAATCGAGTCCAGACGCCGACGCTGCAGATGACGTTGAGCAGCCCGGTCTCGTCCTCGATGTTCATGAACGTGATGCCGGATGCGGTGGCGGGGCGTTGGCGGTGGGTGACGATCCCGCCGACTTCGACGCGCCTCCCGGATTCGGCGGTGTGGAGGTCACCGACCCGCAGGACGTGCCGGGCCTGGAGTGCCGCGCGGACGTGGCGGATGGGGTGGTCATCGGTCGTGACCCCGGTGGACCACATGTCGGCGATGAGGATGTCGTCGCTGCGCATCTGCCCGAACAGCGGCGGTTGCACGACCACCTGGGTGCCGGCGATCTGGTCTGGTCGCTCGGCTGCGGCGGCTGCGGCGGACCACATGCCGCCACGGCGGTCGACGCCCATGGAGGCGAACGCGTCGGCCGCGGCGAGCGCTTCGATCTGCGCCCGGGTGAGTCCGACACGGCGGCCGAGGTCGGCGAGGTCGATGAAGGGACCGTTCGCGGTGCGCTCGGCGACGATGCGTTCGGCGCTTCGTCGTCCGAGGGAGGTGACGGCGGCGAGTCCGAGTCGGACGGCGAATGCGCCGTCTCGGCGATGGTCGTCAGTGCTGAACGGGGCGTCGCGATCGAATGGCAGGACCGGCGGCTGTTCGGTCTGGAGGCACTGGTCGCGTCCGCGGGCGGCAGGCGCGGTGTTCCCAGGGTCGAGCGGCTCGAGCGGTTCGAGCGGTTCGAGCGTCGCGTCGACGCCGGAGGCGAGAATGTCCGGTCGAAGCACGGTGACGCCGTGCCGGCGGGCGTCGGCGATGAGCGACTGCGGCGAATAGAACCCCATGGGTTGGGCGCGCAAGAGCGCGGCGAGGAATGCGCCCGGGTAGTGGAGGCGCATCCACGCGCTGGCGTAGACGATGAGGGCGAAGCTGATGGAGTGGCTCTCCGCGAAGCCGAAGTTCGCGAAGGCTTGGATCTTCGCGTAGATCGCGTCGGCGTCATCGCCGGTGATGCCGTTCGACGCCATGCCAAGGTAGAGCTTGTCGCGGAGCGCCTCGATTTTCACCAGTCCACGCTTCGATCCCATGGCGCGCCGGAGCTGGTCGGCGTCTTCGCCGGAGCAGCCTCCGACGGTCATCGCCATCTGCATGAGCTGCTCTTGGAACAGCGGCACGCCGAGGGTGCGTTCGAGGACCGGTTCGAGTGACGGGTGCAGGTAGGTGATGGGCTCTTCGCCGGTCCGACGACGGATGTACGGGTGGACGGCGCCGCCCTGGATGGGACCGGGGCGTACGAGCGCGACTTCGATCACGAGGTCGTAGAAGCGTCGGGGCAGCAGCCGAGGGAGCGTGCCCATCTGTGCGCGGGACTCGACCTGGAACACGCCGATGGTGTCGGCACGGCAGAGCTGGTCGTACACGCCCTGCTCTTCTTTCGGCATGGAGTGCATGTCCCAGCGTTCACCGCAGTGCTCCGCTGCGAGATCGAACGTGTACTGCAGCGCGGCGAGCATGCCGAGGCCGAGCATGTCGAACTTGACGAGCCCCATGTAGGCGCAGTCGTCCTTGTCCCACTGCAGCACGGTTCGCCCGTCCATTCGGGCGTGCTCGATGGGGACGACCTCGCCGACGGGCCGGTCGGTGAGCACCATGCCGCCCGAGTGGATACCGAGATGTCGCGGGAAACCGAGGACATTGCGGGCGAGCGCGACGACGGCATCGGGGATGTCGTGGTCATCGCTTTCGATGACCGACCCCCATCGTTCGACCTGCTTGGACCAGGCGTCCTGTTGCCCTGGGCTGTGTCCGAGGGCCTTCGCCATGTCGCGGACGGCGCCCTTCGGCCGGTAGGTGATGACGTTGGCGACCTGTGCGGCGTTGAACCGGCCGTACTTGGCGTAGACGTACTGAATCACCTCTTCGCGTCGGTCTGCGTCGAAGTCGACATCGATGTCGGGTTCTTCGTCGCGCATGCTCGACAGGAAGCGCTCGAACGGAAGTCCGTAGCGGATCGAGTCGACAGCGGTGATCTCGAGCAGGTAGCAGACGGCCGAGTTCGCCGCCGAGCCACGGCCTTGGCAGAGGATGCCCCGGCTGCGGGCGTACTGTACCATGTCGCGGACGATGAGGAAGTACCCGGGGAAGTTCTTCTCCTCGATCACGGCGAGTTCGCGCTCGATGCGCGCACGCTTCGACGGGTCGACGCCGTCGGCTGATCCTGGGTAGAAGCGCCGGGCCCCGACCCAGACGAGTTCTCGCAGCCACGACATCGGCGTATGCGGTGCAGGGACGTCGAGGTCGGGCAGGCCAGGTGCGACGCTGCGGAGGCGGAACCCGAGTTCGTCGGCGAGTGCGACGGAGCGCGCAACGGCACCGGGATATCGGTCGAATCGTCGAGCCATCTCCGCGCCGGAGCGAAGGTGCGCCGTGTTCGCCGCGGGAAGCCAGCCGTCGAGCTCATCGAGGCCCCGGCGTGCCCGGACCGCGGCGAGCGCGGTCGCGATGGGGAATCGGTCCGGGGTGGCGTAGTGGACCACCCCCGTGGCGACGGTGCCGAGCCGATGCCGGTCGGCGAGCTCCGCGAGTGCGTCGTTCGCCGCACTCGCCATCGGATCGCCGTGGTCGAACAGCTCGACGGTGACACGGTCGGTGCCAAACCGATCGATCAACTCCTGGAGGGCGGTGGCAGCGGCATCGGGACCGCCCGCAGCGAGCGCGCTGCGAACGGTTCCCTTGCGGCAGCCGGTGAGGATCTGCCAGTGGCCGTCGGCTCGAGCAGCGAGGTCATCGAGGTCGTAGACGGGGCGCCCCTTCTCGGCTCCGCCCGCAAGGTGGGCACTGGTGACAGCGCCGGCAAGCCGGTGGTACCCGTCTTGGCCGCGGGCGAGGATCAGCAGATGCTGACCCTCTGGATCTGGTTCACCGTTCTGCGGCGCGCGCAACCCCAGGGAGAGTTCAGCGCCGTACACGGTGGTCATCGTGGGGTAGGACTCCGCGACTTCTGCCATGCGGGCGGCACCGTAGAGGCCGTCGTGGTCGGTGAGCGCGAGTCCGTGCAGTCCGAGTCGAGCGGCTTCTTCGAACAGGTGCTCCGGCTGACTGGCACCGTCGAGGAAGCTGAAGGTGGAGTGCGCGTGCAGCTCCGCGTAGGGCACGTGCGGGGCGTCCTCGTGAACATCGAGACGGCCGGGGGGCTGCGCCGCGTACGGCGCCCGCTTTCGGGACCAAGCAGGACTGTCGCCGCCATCGCCAGGAGTTGCGGTACCGGGGGCGCGACGGTCGGAGAGCGCGCGTTCGAACTCAGACCATGAGATGGGCGGGTTGCTGTATCCCATCAGCCCGCCACCGCCTCGGCCCACCATCGCCCGTCGGCGAGCATGAGGTACCACGCTCGTGTGTCGGCATCGACGAGTTGCAGACGGTGGAGCCGGCGCCCCCCTGACTCCCACCATCGGACGACCAGTGGCCACGGTCCGGCCCAGGCGGTGATCTCTTGGAACCGGCCGCCGCGATCGGCGTCGGCACGGAATCGTGCCGGGGTGTCGCTCAGCATGCCGCGCTCGTCCACGGTGATCGCGCGCTGGCGCGCATCGACCACATCCACGGGCTGCGGTCGATCGAGCACGGTGGATGGCGGCGGACCAGGCAGCTTTCCGGGCCATGGTCGGGCCCGCGCGACGGCGACCGCACGCTCACCGCCGACCGGGGTGTCACCCCATGGCACCCGGATGATCCGCTCGGCGAGCATTCGCCCGCCACCGATTCGGGTGGTGATGACCCCGTCATGACCGACGAGTCCTTGGACGCGTGCAAGAGCATGGTGGACGCGCTCATCCGGTCCGCCACCCCACAGGCCGCGTTCGTGGTTGTCGACATCGTCGACGGCGTCCGCGTCGAGCGCGACAGCGACGACCGGTGCGTGAAGGCCGGTCGGGTCGCCGCCCCCGTCGAGCTGCCAGCGAATCCGATCGATGATGTCGACGGCATCGAACACCCGCGGGTGCGCCCAGGTGCGCTCAAGGAGATGCCCGGCATCGTCGACAACGCTGACACGAATAGCGGTGGCGACGAGCCGTGCGGCATGCAGCCGGTCCATGAATGTGTCGGCGTGCTGCCGAAATGAGAACGCGATTTGATCGGCACGGTCGAGCGGGGGTTCGAACACAGCGCGTACCGTCAGATCAGGTGGCACGGCACGTGCGGTCACGCTCCGCGGATCTCGACCGCCGGCGAGTCGATGCAGGAACACACCGGTCGGCCCGAATCGGTCGCGCACCTGCTCATCGGTCAGTTCGGCGAATGCGCCCAGCGAGGTGATACCGAGGCGATCGAGCACGGTTGCGAGATCGGCATCGCCCAGAACACTCAGCGGCATCGGTGCGAGGAACGCTGCCGACTCCCCTGCGGGAACGATCCGGACGGGGGCGGGCTCCGCGGCTGCGCTGCGTGCGCGAGCGGCAAGCTCCGCCGCGAACGGGGTGTCGGCGACTCCTGCTCGGACAGCTGGTGCACCATGATCGTCCGCGATGCCGATGAGGGTCAGTGCCGCTGCCCGTTCGCTGCCGTAATACCGGGCCGGCCCCCGGGAACGGACCGCGATAGTGCCCGGTCGGATGAGCTGCACCCCGGGCACCGCGGCTTCGACCGCGCGGATCACCGGTTCGAACTGTCGATGGTCGACAGCGGGATCGTATGGTTCGACGACGAGTTCCGGGCAGCGTGCCTGTGCCTCGCGGATGCGCAGACCGCGGCGTACGCCGTCCGCCCGGGCTGCGCGCGAGCAGGCATGCACCAGGCCGGACGCGGTGAGCGCGAATGGGCGCTCCGGATCAGCGCCGGATGCCCGTGTAGCAGCCAGAACAGGCCAGTCCGGACACCAGAGAACGATGGTTCGCGTGGGATCGGCGTTCATGATGCGACAGCGATCGATACGACGGACGGAGTGTCATGGTGGGGACGATCGTGCTGTCGTGCAGGGGCGGCCTGCTGAATGCTGCCATCCGCCGCGGGCAGCATGAGCTCGTGTCGGATCGGGCGCATCGAACCGGCACGGCCACTCGCCGTGACGGTGGCTCGGCAGGCCCCGATGAAACCGAACCCATGACCGATGCCATCCCAGTTGCGTTCCGTGACACGGAGCGTCACCTCGGAGCCCGGCCATGCGCCCAGCGCGATCAACGCGGCACCGCGCTGTCGAAGCCGAGCGGCGATGCGGTTGGCATCACCCGGGGTGATACGCCCCTGCGGGCGGGCGACCACGATCGTGGCGACATCGGCCAGCGCGGACACCACGGCAAGCCACCGCTCGCCCGGATCGGGCACGAGGACAAGACGCTCGAGATCGATGCCGACGGCGTGCGCCGACTCGATGCCGAACGACGGCTCACCGACCACCGCGCACCACGATCCCGCTGCGGAGACGGCCTGCATCATCGCGGAGACGAGGAGCAACGAATCCTGCACCGAGTACACGGCCCCCGATCGGATCGCCCCGCCGGGCAGGAGCGGCTGCACCGCCGCCATGGTCGGCAACGCGCCGGTGTCGACCCGGGTGTCCTCCATGTCCGCCATGCGGGCGCGGAGCGCCGTGATGCGTTCCAGCGCGGCACGGGCCTCACCGACTGCGTCGTGCTGGGGCCCGCTCGAATCACCGCTCCGCTGCACATCGGACGTGCCCCGGCGGCCCTCCATGCGGCGTGATGCTGGAGCAGTGACCATGCCCTCATATTCGAACATGTGTTCGATCATGTCAACCGGCACTGACATTCAGCAGTGCATTCGGGACCGAGCGAGCCCGTGCCTCCGGGCCGCTCAATGAACGAGCCCGAGGAGCATCCACCCATGCGGTGTGTCGATCACATCGACGACGATGCTCGCACCGACACCCGACACTGGCGTCGCTTGGAACCGCCACAGGGCCAGATCCCCGGATTCTCGGGGTTCTACCGGGCCGAAATCCCACGAGTCACCACGCCCCGACCAGCGAGTAGGGCGATCCGTGACTCGGAACCGCTCACCATGCAGCAGCATCGCAGTGGGGATACCCGCTGGGGAACGCGTGATCCGCACTCGCTCGATCGTCTGCACCACGGCCTCCAGATTCGAATGTGTGTTCGAACCTGGAGTGTACGTCAGGACGCGCGGCGCTGCCACACCGACCTGCGGCGCGACCGCTCACCACGAGACGGCATACCCCAGCGGGCCAAGCACGGATGCCGTTTTGCCGACGACCTCCTCCGCCTCCGCTGCCGCGTCGGACGGCCACGTGATCGCACCCCCAGCACCGAGGGACCGTGTGACCACCACGCCCTGCGCATCCACGACGGTGACCAGCGTGCGAATCGCAACCGCGAGATCCACGTGGCCGGAGAGCGAGAAGTACCCGAGAGCGCCGGCGTACGGACCCCGCGGCGCACCCTCTAGGCGGTCGATGATCGCCATGGCGCTCGGCTTCGGCGCTCCGGTCATCGACCCGGGCGGGAACGCGTTCCGAACGACGTCGATAGACGTGAGGTTCGGCAGTCGCGTCCCGACGACCGTCGATACCAGCTGATGCACGGTCGGGTAGGTTTCCACCGCGCACAACCGCTCGACGGTGACACTGCCCGGCAGCGCGGACCGCTGGACGTCATTGCGCACCAGGTCCACGATCATCACGTTCTCGGCGCGTTCCTTGGCGTTCATCGCCAGCGCAGCACGCCGAGCGGCGTCGGTGCGCGGATCATCGCTGCGCGCACTCGTGCCTTTGATGGGCTCAGCCATGACCGAGCCGTCCGGATCCACTCGGAGGAAGCGTTCCGGCGATCGGCTCGCGAGGCGCACGGATCCGAGCCGGACATACGCACCGAACGGCACCGGCGCCCCGTCTCGCATCCGCAGGTAGTCGGCAAGCGCCGCGTCGATGGGATCAGCATCCGCGTCCGCATCCGCATTCGGATTCGGATTCGGATCCGGATTCGGATCCGAATTCGCACCGGAGGCGCTGCTCGCCTCCTGCCCGGACTCCAGATGGAACGACGTGGTCAGGCACACCTGGAACGCTGAGCCGGAGCGGATCTCGGATCGGCAGACCTCGACCGCCCGCTCGTACTCCGTGCGGCGAACCGATCCGATCGCCATCGGCGTCGCCGTCGCCGCGGAACGTTCGAGACGGACCGCCCCGTGCCGTCCTCCGTCCAAGACCGCCCCGCGCCGCCCCTCCTCCGATACCGACACGCGCGCAATGTCGAGTGGGTCGGGAAGCGACGCAAGCCAGCGCTCGTTCGCACGCGTCGCCTCCGGCTCCGCATCGACGGCGAGCGTCAGCCCCCACACACTCCCCCGCAGGTGGTCGACGATGATCGCACGGTCAATGAACCGGAGGCTGAGATCCGGTGTCGACGCCGAACGGTCCGGCCCGTCGCCCTCACGCCCGCACTCGTAGCCGAGGTAGCCGACCCATCCCAATGCGAACGGGCAATCCGGGATCGCCGGCTGTGCATCGACTCCGCCGTCGGCGATGCGCGGCGCCGCCGCGACAACCGCGGCGAGGGAGTCGAAGATGCCACTGCTCGATCGTCCGATCGACCCGAACCACCGCTCGGCTGCCGGCTGGACCGTCACGACCGCTCTGCGGTCCGCATGGACCAACGCCGCACCGAACGGCCCGTCAGCGAACCCCACGATCGACCATCGTGCGCGGCTCCGCACCGCAGGGTCCTGGTGGTCCTCAGCGCCGGAGTCCAGCCAGATGACGTCCAGTTCGGTCGGTACAGCCGCCACGATCGCCGCCGGATCGACACCGTCGAGCCCGGTTTCTGCCGAAGCGGGTGCCGCGTCGCGGAGACATCGCGACCGCAGCGATGCGTGGTTCATGGGGAACACCACCGGTGGGCCGTCGGCCGTGGCTTCGGTCAGATCGCTGCGATCGTCCAGGACGCGTCGTGCGCGTCGCCCGGCTGCAGGACGACGAGACCCCGGTCGCTGCCGGTGTTGAACGCGTCCGGTGCGCACGTCATCGGCTCGACCGCGAGGCCGCGCCGATGGTAATCGGGGTTGACGTGGTCGGCGGTGTGGACCTGGACCCACTCGCATGTCGGCCCGAATCGCACGGCGACCCCGTGGCCGTCGTCGGCACGAACGGTGATCGTCGCGTCTCCCTCGTCATCTCGGCGCAGCCCGCTGTACGCGTGGTCGATGAACCGGGGGCCGATGCGCGCCGGCTCGCGCAGGTCGAGCTCGCCATGGGCGACGACCGACGGATCGACGAGATCGATCGGAATGAGCCGATCGGGTGTGACGTCGAGGACGAGATCTGCGGGGATGTGCACCGTCCAGTCGTCGACGCTGCCCTCGCCCGCCACGACGTACGGGTGCGGGCCGGTGCCCCACGGAGCCGCATCGGAACCGAGGTTCGTCCCGGTGATGGTCGTGTGGAAGCCGTCCGCATCGACGCGGTAATCGACCGTGACGAGCACTTGGAACGGATAGCTGTCGCGGGCCGCGATGGTGGTGCTCAGCCGCACATGGTCCGGATCGGCGACGTCGACATCGAAGTCCTGCCACGCAACGAGACCATGCAGCGCGTGCCCGCGCGTCGGCTCCGTGAGTGCAAGCTCGTACTCCGCACCGTCGAAGCGGTAGCGGCCATCGACCACCCGATTCGGCCACGGAGCCAGGACGGCACCCCGGAAGACCGGGCGCACCTCGTCGGCATCGAACGTCGTGATGAGCGCTCGTCCGTCGTGCTCGAGCGCGCGCAGTGTTGCGCCCACAGTGGCGATTGCGGCCGTGTACCCCGCGGCGGCAATGGAGAGCTGCGTTCCGGAGCGAGGAGCGCGGGCGCGATCAGTCATGAAGCCAGGGTATCGATACCGAATCCTCGCGAGGTCACCGACACCGATACCCCGATGAGACAGGCCCTCCTGGACCAACGCAGGTCTTCTTCGACCACAACGGCAGAAGCCCCCGGCCGAAGGCCAAGGGCTGCACGTCTCGCGACTCGTCCGAACCAGATGTCCAAACAGTGTGGATCTGAGGGGACTCGAACCCCTGACCCCCTGCATGCCATGCAGGTGCGCTACCAGCTGCGCCACAGACCCGAACCGCCGATCGGAAGACCGGCGAGTTGGATGCTCCCGTCGGAAGCACCCGTCAAACATACACCATTCGCGTCGCCTCCTGAGACGAGCGGGACCGCTCGACGCTGCGCGTCACGCCGGTGATTACTGCTCGACTGCGACCTGGAGGGGAATAGCCGGGCAGTCGGACCAGAGTCGCTCAAGCGAGTAGTACTGGCGGTCCTCATCGTGGAACACGTGGACGACGAGGTCACCGAAATCGAGCAGAACCCAGCGCCCTTCGGTGCGGCCTTCCCGGCGCAATGGCTTCGCGCCAGCCTCAAGGAGTCGCTCCTCGATGCCGTCCGCGATAGCGAGGACGTTGCGCTCGTTGCGACCGCTCGCGAGGAGGAACGCATCCGTCAGCGGGAGCGGTCCGGAGACATCCAGCGCGACGATGTCGTCTGCCTGCTTGTCATCCGCAGCGGTCGCTGCGAGATGGACGAGTTCGAGTGCGCGAGCGGAAGCGGCCACGCGGTTCCTTTCGGTCTGCCCGGTTCTGTTCGACCGGGTGGGAGGCAATGATAAGCGCCCGAACCCGGGTTCGACAGCCCGAGCGCCGGAACCCGTGCTTGAACGATAGGGGCAACGCGGAGCGGAACTCAGAAGAAGTGGAGCGCGAACCCGGCGACGACGATCGCTGCCACCGCGGCCACCGCGGCGGTCGCAGCGCTCACGGCGAGGATGATGGGCCCGCGCGACTCCTTCGGCTTCGCTGCAGCGAGAACAACCGCGCGTGTCGATGTGTGGCTCGATACCGCCCTGCTCGCCCGGACCGGGCTGGCGTCGGGCGTCGGGATCTCGTCCTGCTGTTCGAGCAGCCGGTCGACTTCCGCTCCGTCGATCGGGCGGTGCGACCCGGTCGACGACAGCGACTTCGGAAGATCGATGGAGCCGGTGATGATCACTTCACCGGTTGCATTGAGCGCCCCGGTGACGTCGCTGAGCGGCGTGTTCGGGAGGATGAGCGCGCTGGTCTGCATTTCTGCGACGCGGCGAACACCGGTGTCGGTGTCGTGGATCTCGGCATCGCCCTGCTCGCTCTGAAGACTCCAGTGTCCAGACCGCACCCCGAAGGACGAACCCGTCGCCGGGCGCGAGGGGGTCGGGCGTGCGGTCGCCGGGCGCGAAGGGGCCGGATCCGAGAACGCTTGTTCCGCGTGCGCGCGCGTTCCGGCATTCGGCTCTGTCGCCAAACCGACCCGGGGCGCACCGCCCGCTGCAGGGGCGCCGGTAAATCCGCCGAGGTCACGGTTCACGACGGGCTCAACTGACGGACCGGGTGAATCCGACACAACCGGCGAGTCCGACGCAAGGCCTTCGTCCGCGGATGCATCCGCCGCATCTCCTGCGTCGACGCCCGACGACACTTCGTCGCCGGCGGGTGGGGCCCACGTCGATCGGTGCCGACGTGGTTCCTCGGCCTCGGCGGCGGCCTGCTCCAGGGTCTCGACCGCCTCGGGCGCACTGTCAGCGGCAACGGCCTGGTGGATCGCGCCGGAGTCGGGCGCGGGCTCCTCGTCGAGCGGAACGATCGCTTCCAGCAGCTCGGGCGTGATCGGCACGTCCGGCGCTGCGGCGGAGGCGCGCTGCGGGCCAGCGGCCTCGCCGGAGGCGCGCTGCGCCTGCGCCGCGCCTGCAAACGACAGCCGACCGGGCTGGGTGTCGTCGAGCGCAGCGACCGATCCGAGAACGTCCGCGACGGTGCGGTCGTCTTCTGAGGATTGCGGCGCGCGAAGCGGGACGGGCTGCATCGACTGCTCCTGCGCCTGGCGGAGCGCTCGCAACTCACGCCGGGTCATGCCCGTGCCGGGAACGATCTCGGTCGCAGACGCGGGGAGGGCATCCGACGGAGAGACCGCCGGGCGTGCAGGCGACTCGGGGCTCGTCACGTCGGGGTTCGGCGGCGCCAGCGGAGCTGACCCGGATTGCGCGGGTGGCGCCACATCGCGCGGCGCGACGGCCGCCGCGTGCGAGCCGGGTCGGCGACGCGGGAGACCGAAATCGGACGGCTCGTCCGCGGCCGGACTCGGCGGTGCTGCCAGCAGTTCGTCGGGCGTTCCGGGGTGACCTCCGGACGCGCGCTCGCGCTCTCGCAGCTGGCGCCGCGTCAATGGCGGCTGCGCGTCAGAACTCATGCAACGCTCCGGTACAGGTGATGCTTGGAGATGTACTGGACCACGCCATCGGGGACCAGATACCAGACAGGGAATCCGCGACGCACCCGATCGCGGCAGTCTGTCGACGAGATCGCCAGCGCAGGGACCTCGAGCAAGCTTACGTCCCGCTCCGGCAATCCGGTAACGGACAGGGAATGTCCCGGTCGAGTCACAGCGACGAAGTGCGCGAGATCCCAGAGCTCGCCGTGGTCCTTCCAGTCGAGGATCTGCGCCACCGCGTCGGCTCCGGAGATGAACACGAACTGGGCGTCGGGGCGAGCCGCACGGAGATCGCGAAGCGTGTCGATCGTGTACGTCGGACCGGGTCGATCGATGTCGACGCGGCTCACCGTGAAGGACGGGTTCGCGGCCGTTGCGATGACGGTCATCAGGTACCGGTGCTCGGCGTCGGACACGCTCGACTTCATGTAGGGCTGACCGGTGGGGACGAAGATCACCTCGTCGAGACCGAATGACGTCGCGACCTCGCTCGCCGCGACCAGGTGACCGTGATGGATCGGGTCGAATGTTCCGCCCATCACCCCGATGCGCGGTCGTCCCGTGCTTTCAAGCATCGGGCCGGTCGTCAGTGCTTGACGTGCCCGAACTCGTCGACGCCGGTCTCGTTCGTCCGGGTCGCTTCGAAGCGCTGGCTGTGTCGGTACGCGACATCACGGAAGCTCCAGGTCACGAACCCGAGCAGCGTGAACACCACACCGGCGATGATCGGGAAGAGGATCCCGGGGATGGCGAGCGGCACTTGCGTCTCGGCGAGGATGAGCATCGAGCGGACTCCGATCGGTTCGGGTGGGACAGCCCCCAAGTGTAGTCACCTGGCGTCGCGGGGCGAGCCGAGTCCACAGCGGGCTCCGCTCGGCGGGTCGGAGAGCGGATCAGCTGCGGACATGCCCCTGTCCGCGCACGATCCACTTCGTGCTCGTGAGTTCCGGGAGGCCCATCGGCCCCCGCGCATGCAGCTTCTGCGTCGAGATACCGACTTCCGCGCCGAAGCCGAACTCGCCGCCGTCCGTGAACCGCGTCGACGCGTTGACCGCGACGACAGCGGAGTCGACCTCGGCGACGAATCGCTCGGCTGCGGCGAGGTCGTCCGTCACGATCGACTCGGTGTGATGCGTGGACCATTGTGCGATGTGCGCGATCGCCGTGTCGATGTCCGGCACGACCCGGATCGACAGATCGAGCGCCATCGACTCGGTGGCGTAGTCCTCCTCGGTCACCGGGACCGCGTCCGGGACGAGCGCGCGGGTGGCGGCGTCCCCTCGGATAGTGGCCCCGGCCTCCCGAAGTCGGTCGGCAATCGGCGGGAGGAGCCGCGCCGCCGCCGATTCGTGCACGAGCAGCGTCTCGAGAGCGTTGCACACGCTCGGCCGCTGGACCTTGCTGTTGAGGACGATGTCGAGCGCCCACTCCAGTCGGGCCGAAGCATCGAGGAAGACGTGGACGACGCCGGCGCCGGTCTCGATCACGGGCACCTGCGCCTCGGTGACCACCGCCTGGATGAGCGCTGCGCTCCCCCGCGGGATCAGCACATCGACGAGACCGCGGGCCCGCATGAGCTCCGTCGCCCCGTCACGTCCGAACTCGTCGATGGTCTGCACAGCGGCCCCGGGCAGCCCGACCGACTCGATCGCGGTCTGGAGGACGTCGACGAGCACCGCGTTGGTCTCGGATGCGGCAGATCCGCCGCGCAGCACCACCGCGTTTCCGCTCTTCAGCGCCAGCGCAGCGATATCGACCGTGACGTTCGGCCGCGCCTCATAAATGGCGCCGACGACGCCGAACGGCACGCGGACCTGCGTGAGGTGCAGTCCGTTCGGCAGCACCGATCCGCGGACGGTCTCCCCCACCGGGTCCGCGAGCTGCGTCACATGCTCGACCGCCGCAGCGAGCGCTTCGACACGCGCGCGGTCGAGACGCAGCCGGTCCAGGAGGCCCGCAGACAGCGCGTCACGTTCGCCCCGCTCGAGGTCTGCCCCGTTCGCGGCGAGGATCGCATCGGTCTCGGCGACCAGCGCGGCGGCGATCGCGCGCAACGCCGCATCCTTCGTGCGGGTGGTCGCGGTGGCGAGCGGCAGCGACGCGGTGCGAGCGGCGACCAGGCGGTCGGCGAGCGTGGGCACGACGGTCAGCGACATGGACCGATTGTAGGTCGGGACAGTCCGAACCCTGGCGCCGAAGTCCGCCGGTTACGGCGTCGCTTCTGCGCGCTCGCTCTGGAGGCTCGGGGCAGCCGCGCCTTCCGCCGCACGAAACCAGGTGCCCACCTCCGCACCCGCGAGCGCGTCGGCGACGAGACCGGTGGCGGTCACGAGAACCGACGTGCCTCCCTCAGCGGCGACGCGCGCCGCGGCGACCTTCGTCGCTGCGCCGCCGGTACCGACTCCGGCTGCGCCGATCGAGCCGAATGTGATGCCCTCCATCGCGTCGCCGAACGGAACGGCATCGATTCGCGTCGCACCCGGCTCGTGCGGAGGGCGGGTGTACAGGGCATCCACGTCGGACAGCAGCACGAGCGCATCGGCCCTGATGAGGCGCGCCACGAGCGCTGCAAGCCGATCGTTGTCGCCGAATCGGATCTCATGCGTGGCGACGGTGTCGTTCTCGTTGACGATCGGGAGCACCCGGAGCTCAAGCAGTCGGTCGATGGCGCGCTGGGCGTTCTCCCGGTGGCCCGGTCGCTGCATGTCCGACGCCGTCAGCAGGATCTGGGCCGCCACGATCCCGTGCCGGTCCAGGCTCTGCTGGTACCGGAACATCAGGAGATTCTGGCCCGCGGCGGCCGCGGCCTGCTGGGTGGCGAGATCGTCCGGTCGGTCCGCGAGTCCGAGCACCGGGAACCCGGTCGCGATCGCGCCGGACGAGACGAGCACGACCTCGGTGCCACGCGCCCACGCCGCGGCCAGCGCGTCGGTGAGGGGTTCGATCTGGCCGACGTTCGCACCGCTGACGGACGATGACCCGACCTTCACAACGAGGCGTCGGGCGCGGGGAAGGTCCGATCGGGACGACACCGCGCCGAGTTGCGACGAGGGAACGGGCGCATCCACGTGCTACTGCTCCTTCGATTCGTCGGCGGGAGCAGCGTCGTCCTCATCCGCCCACAGTCCCGCGAGGCGTTCACGCTCGAGCTCCGCGCGCGCCTCCGCCTTCGCGTCCATCCGCTCGAAGTAGTCGGCACGACGCTCCGCGCGCGTTGCGCGGCGGTTGGTGTCGAGGCGGGAGTCAGTCCCCCGCGCGCTCGTGATCAGCTCGGCCGTGGAGGTCAGGGTCGGCTCCCAGTCGAACACCATGCCCCCGTCGCCGCCGATGACGACCGTGGAACCCGCGACAGCACCCGCACGGAACAGCTCGTCTTCGACGCCGAGGCGCGCGAGCCGGTCCGCGAGATAGCCGACGGCTTCGTCGTTCGTGAAATCGGTCTGCTGCACCCACCGCTCCGGCTTGGATCCGCGAATCCGGTAGAAACGGTGCTCGTCGCCGCCTTCGGCGCGAACCGTGAACGGCGCGGCGTCGACCGCCTTCGGCCGGAGCACGATGCGCGGCGCTGCCGGCTCGGCAGCCGCGACGGTACGGGCGTCCGCGACGATGTCCGCGAGCGCGAAGGTCAGCTCGCGCAGCCCCTGGTGCGACGCGGTCGAGATGGGGAACACGCGGTACCCGCGGGCTTCGAGTTCCGGAGTGACGAACGCCGCGAGCTCCGCGGCATCGGGCACATCGACCTTGTTCAGCGCGACGAGCTGCGGGCGTTCCAGCAGTGGGAGCTGACCGTCGGGCACCGGGTAGGTTCCGAGCTCACCGAGGATGACGTCGAGGTCGCTGATCGGATCCCGGCCCGGCTCGAGGGTCGCACAGTCGATCACGTGCAGCAGTGCGGAGCAGCGTTCGACGTGCCGGAGGAACTCCAGGCCGAGCCCTTTACCGGCAGATGCTCCTTCGATCAGACCAGGCACGTCGGCCACGGTGAACCGGACGCTGCCGGACTCGACGACACCGAGATTCGGCGTGAGCGTCGTGAACGGGTAATCCGCGATCTTCGGCTTCGCAGCGGAGATCGCGGCGATGAGGGACGACTTCCCGGCGGACGGGAACCCCACGAAGGCAACGTCCGCCATCGTCTTCAGCTCGAGTCGGACATCTCCGGTCCAGCCCGGCGTGCCGAGCAGCGCGAAGCCGGGAGCCTTGCGCTTCGTCGTTGCGAGTGCCGCGTTGCCCAGACCGCCCTGGCCGCCCTGCGCGACGACGACGCGCATGCCCGGCTCTGTCATGTCCGCAAGGACGCTGTCGTCGTCGCCGTAGACGACGGTGCCGACCGGCACGGGCAGCTCGAGGGTCTCACCGCTGATGCCGCTGCGCATATCGCCCATGCCGGGCTGGCCGTTCTTGCTCGAACGGTGCGGCGACCGGTGATACCCGAGCAGCGTTGTGACCTGCGGGTCCGCGACGAGCACGATGTCGCCGCCGTCCCCGCCGTTGCCGCCGTCCGGTCCGGCGAGCGGCTTGAACTTCTCCCGCCGCACGGAGACGCAGCCGTTGCCACCGTTCCCCGCGGTGAGATGCAGGGTGACGTGGTCGACGAAGGTCGCCATGTGCGGGTGCCTCTTCCTTGCAATGCGAAGGAGGGGCAGGCACGAAGCCTGCCCCTCCTTCGGAATGTGATGCTGTTGGTCGCTGTCCGAGTGGATCAGGCGTTCACGATGTTGACGACGCGACGGCCGCCCTTCGTGCCGAACTCGACCGAGCCCGCGGCGAGCGCGAACAGGGTGTCGTCGCCACCACGGCCGACGTTGGCGCCGGGGTGGAAGTGCGTGCCGCGCTGACGAACGATGATCTCGCCGGCGTTCACGACCTCGCCGCCGAAGCGCTTGACGCCGAGGCGCTGCGCGTTCGAGTCACGACCGTTGCGAGTGGAACTCGCACCCTTCTTGTGTGCCATCTGTCGACTCCTGCCTTACGCGATCTTCGTGACCTTGACCCGCGTGAGCTCCGAGCGGTGGCCCTGGCGCTTGCGGTAGCCGGTCTTGTTCTTGAACTTCTGGATGACGATCTTCGGGCCGCGGAGGTCACCGAGCACCTCGGCGGTCACGGTCACGCCGGCGAGATCGCTGGCGGCGGAGGTCACCTTGTCGCCGTCCACGAGGAGCACCGGGGCGAGCGTGATGGTGCCCTTGTCGTCCGCCTTGATGCGGTCGATGGTGAGGATCGAGCCGACCTCGACCTTCTCCTGTCGGCCGCCGGCGCGCACTACTGCGTAAACCACGTGGTGTTCCTTACATGCTCTGAAATGAGGTGAAAGCTCGGGCATCTCGATTCGCCGGCCGCCACGGTTGCCCCGGGAGCTGCGGCGAGCGGGCACAAACGCCCGCAGACACCAGGGGTCGAGAATAGTCGATGCGCATAGGTCCGGTCAAACGCAGCGACATCCGTGACCTCCGCCTTCATCGACGTCGAGCGCGCGGAGCCGCGCGCATCGAGCGTCGACCGCTTCCCATCGTACGATCGGAGCGTGACCGTGCTCATCGACCCTCCGACGTGGCCGGCGCACGACACGGTCTGGTCCCACCTCGTGAGCGACCACTCCTACGCGGAGTTGCACGCCTTCGCGGACAGGGCCGGCCTCAGCCGGCGCGCGTTCGACCATGACCACTACGACGTGCCCGTATCCCGGTATGACGACCTCGTCGCCCTCGGCGCGACACCGGTCCCGGGTCGGGATCTCGTGCTGCGATTGATCCGGAGCGGCCTCCGTGTGCCACAGCGCGACAAGCGCCGCCCGAAGGGTGTCTCGGCGCCTTAGTGCGTCGAGCGTTCGTCCGGCCGCTGCTCGGCCGGCTGCCACGGCTCGCCGCCAGGCTGTGGCTGCTCCCACTCCGCGGCGCTCCCGTCCTGCCAGGGGCGCGGGCTGCGCTCCCACTGGGCCGGAACCGGGGCGCCCTGATGCCATGCGTTGGTCGCCGGCGGCTGCTGCGCCCGCGACTGCGGCATCCAGGCGGGCTGTGGGACGCGGGAGGCGTCGGACGGCCACCCGCCAGGGCGACCGGATGCGAGCCTCCCGAGCAGCAACCACGCGAAGACGGCGCCCGCGACGAGGATCGCGGTGCACTCGGTCCCGAGCCACAGCGGCGTCGTCACGACGTCGGTCCAGATGTAGCTCGCGTCGCTGTTGCGCACATCGTTGGTGAACCCGGTGAACACGCCCAGCACCGCGAGCAGGATCGTCCCGCCCGCTCCGGCCAGCACCGCCCGAAGCACGAGCGTCCGCACCGACAGCCGCGCCACGATCGGCGCGAGGAACACGAACACCGCAAACGCGCCGACGTAGAACATGAACGGCGTCGTCAACCAGCCGTCGACGAAGTCCCGGAGCGGGACGTCGCCGGTGGAGTCAGCCTGCCCCGCCGGCTGGTAGCTCATGACGCCGAGCAGGTACATGAGCGACGACAGGAACATCACGGCGATGAGGGACACCACCGCGATGCCGGCACTCAGCAACGTCAGCGCGGTCGGGCGACTCCCGTGCAGCACCCTGGGACCGGGTCCCTCGTGGCCGCTGCTCGGAGGGCGTTGCGGTCCGAGACCGCGCCCCGCTCCATACATCGGGTTCGACACGATAGCCTCCTGGACTCTCCGCGCGACAGCGTCGCGACCACAACGCTAGCGAGTCGCGGCGCCTATTCGGTGCCGTCGACGATGAGACCATCCTCGCCCGCGCCATCGCGGCTCGTCGGGGTCACGACGGTGCCCGAGCTGACGCGGCGCGAGCGGTTCCGCCCCTGCCCCGGTTGCTTCGGCTCCGGGAGCGCCTGCAGCACGGAGTCGAGCAGCGACTCGGCAGCCTCGCTGCTGACGCGGGGTGCCACACGCTTCGTCGCGGCGATCGGGAGATCGAGGATCGCGACCGGTCCTTCGGCAGCCACGGGCGCGCTCGTCGAGACCCGTCGAGAACCGGCGCTCGCCGACGCGGTTCCGCGCTCCTCGTGCGGCGCGTGCTCGGCCTCGCTGGCGCCTGACTGCACGGCGGATGGTCCGCGGTCGCCCGCCTCGGCCCGGAAGCCTGCCACGGGCTGCGCCGGGTCGCCGCTCGCGGCGCTCCCGTTCGGGTCATCAGGCGTTTGCAGCCGGGGTGCGCCCGCATCGACATCGCTCGTCTGCGCGGGCGTCGTGTCGGGCGAAGCGGTCGGCAGCGCCACCGTCGTACGCGAGGCGCGCCGGCTCCTCCGCCGTCCGGACCGGCCGCTCGAGGCTCCGTTCCGGTCTGCGGTGGGCTCGTCGGCGTTGTCGGCGGCCTCAAGGTCAGCGCTTGCCGGCGGGGTCGCAAGCGGGGCGACGTCGTCGACGTCTCCCGGCTCCACGCTCGTGGCAGAGGTCGGGGCATCGGCGTGGTGCACCACAGTCGACGCGGCAATGCGCGAGAGAGCGTTCTTCACGTCGTCGGTGATCTGGTGCGCGTGGGAGGCTCCCCCACCGTTCGCAGAGCCGCCGTTCCCGTTGCCGCCGCGCGGCTTTCGACTCCGACCGGACCGCTGGGCGGCATCCTGCTGCTCGACACCCTTGCCGGCGAGTTCGTTGATCGACTCCTGCAGACCGACGCCGATCTTCTTGCGAGTCATCTGCACGAGACCGAGCGAGGTGACCTCGGCGACCTGGTGCTTGGTGCGGTCGCGGCTCAGGCACTCAACCAGACGGCGGAGCACGAGATCCCGGTTGGTCTCGAGCACCATGTCGATGAAGTCGACGACGATGATGCCCCCGATGTCGCGGAGCCGAAGCTGCCGGACGATCTCCTCAGCGGCCTCGAGGTTGTTCTTGGTGACGGTCTCCTCGAGGTTGCCGCCGGAGCCGACGAACTTCCCGGTGTTGACGTCGATCACCGTCATCGCCTCGGTGCGGTCGATGACGAGCGACCCCCCGGACGGCAGCCAGACCTTTCGATCGAGCGCCTTCTCGACCTGCTCGTTGATCCGGAACTCCTCGAAGGAATCCGGCCCGTCGTAGATCGCCACGCGGTCCTTGAGATCCGGGGCGACGGCGGACAGATACTCGTCGATGGTGGCGCGCGCGGCCTCCCCGTCGATGACCAGCTTCGAGAAGTCCTCGTTGAAGACGTCGCGGACGATCTTGATCAGGAGATCGGGCTCCGAATGGAGCAGTACCGGTGCCTGCCCGCTCTGCACCTTCTTCTGGATCGCCTCCCACTGGCTTGTGAGTCGGCTGACGTCGCGCTGCAGCTGTTCCTCGGTGGCGCCCTCCGCCGCGGTCCGGACGATGACGCCGGCGTGTTCGGGGAGGATCTCTTTGAGGATCTTCTTCAGGCGGGCGCGCTCCGTGTCCGGAAGCTTCCGGGAGATCCCATTCATCGAGCCGTTCGGCACGTAGACGAGGTAGCGACCGGGCAGCGAGATCTGACTCGTCAGGCGTGCGCCCTTGTGTCCGACGGGATCCTTCGTGACCTGCACGAGCACCTTGTCGCCGGGCTTCAGCGCGAGCTCGATCCGGCGCGGTTGGTTGCCGGTGTCCGCGGCGTCCCAGTCGACCTCGCCCGAGTACAGCACCGCGTTGCGACCGCGCCCGATGTCGACGAACGCCGCCTCCATGCTTGGCAGCACGTTCTGCACCTTGCCGAGGTAGACGTTCCCGATGAGCGAGACGTTGTGCGACTTGGTGATGTAGTGCTCGGCGAGAACGTTGTCCTCGAGCACGCCGATCTCGATCCGGGAGGGGCTCGATCGCACGATCATTGCCCGATCAACGCTTTCGCGGCGGGCGAGGAACTCGTCCTCGGTGATCACCTGGCGGCGTCGACCGGCGTCTCGACCGTCGCGGCGTCGCTGCTTCTTCGCCTCGAGCCGCGTCGAGCCCTTCACCCGCTGCGGCTCGTTGATGCGCTCAGGTTCCGGGCGCGTGCGCGGCGCCGGAGCCTGCTCCTGCTGGCTGGGCGATCCGCTGCGCCTGCGCGTGCGGCGCCGCCCGGTCGGCTGCTCGTCGTCGCTGAAGTCCGGTGTGTCGTACCGCTCGGGTCGCGGAGGCAGCGCCGGCAAGACCGGCGCGTGGAAGATGAGGCTGGTGGTGCTCGTAGCGACGGGCACGTACGGCGCCGACGGCGTGCTCTCGGCAACGGCGCCATCGGCGTCCGCTGCCGGATCGGTCACGGCGTCCGCAGCGGGATCGGTCGAGGCGCCCGCTGCCGGCTTGCTCGTGGCCTCGTCCGCCTGCGACGCCGCGGTCACGGCCTCGCCCGCCGATGCGTGGGCCGCCGCGGGCGCCGCTGACTCGGTGGCGGTCGGCGCTTCCGGCGACCCGATCGGTACGGCGGCGCTCCCGCCCGCGCTCTGCTCTGCGCCGACGGCAGGCGTCGTGCTCGGGGTCGACTGCGTCGCGTCGACCGATTCGGAGGCGGCGCTCACCGGCCCCCCGCTCCTCGCCCGACGTCCGCCGAACAGGCGGCCTCGTCGGCGAGGGGTTTCTTCGTTTCCGGCGTTGTTGTTGTTCTGCTCCACCATGGACTGGTGCACTCCTTGACCCCGTCGAGCCGCTCGCACCCTGCACGAGCTGCGACGGGAAATACTCTGGGCGGGTAGCGTCCACGCCCCCGCAAGTCCGCGCCCTCTCACGACGCATATTCACCCGGGCTCTGCCCGGAAAGCTTTCAGTGCGAACCGAATGGTCGGCCCGTACGGCTCGATTATCGCACGCCTGCTCAGGATGCCGTTCGAACCGACATGTCATGATTGGCGCGTGACCGAACGCACTCTCGACGGCCGCCGCCCCTGGGGCATGGCTGTGTTCCTGGTCGTCACCGGCTTCGTCGGGCTCTACGGCGCCTTCTCGCTCGTGCTCGACGAGTTCACGAAGGCCGCACACCCGCATGCCGTGCTGCACTGCGACGTGAACCCGTTCATCAGCTGCTCCGACGTGATGGCGAGCTGGCAGGGCCACCTGTTCGGATTCCCGAACCCCGTGATCGGCGTCATGGGATTCGTGGCCCCGATTGCGGTCGGTGTGATGCTGCTGTCCGGCGGGATCCTCCGCGCCCGCGGGTTCTGGGCCGCGTTCAACGCCGGTGTGTTCCTGGCTTGGGTGTTCATCACCTGGCTGTTCACGCAGACCGTCTGGGCGATCGGCGCGCTCTGCCCGTGGTGCATGCTCGTCTGGTCGATGACGATCCCGATGTTCTGGATCCTCACCCTCTGGAACCTTCGGCGCGGCCACCTGCCGTTCGGGGCGGGCGCGCGGCGCCTGGGCGAGACGCTGTGGCCGTACGGGTGGGCGTTCGTCCTGGCGAACTACCTCATCATCGCGCTCGTCATCGTCGTGCACTTCCCGAACCTGCTGCCGACGCTTTTCTGAACACACAGGGTGATCCCGCAGAGGACGCTCAGCAAATCAGCCAGCGTCCCCATTGATACCCATTACGGTTGTCAGCGATGAGCGACAACCAGTCCAAGAAGGCGCGACGCGACGCAGCACGGGAACGTGCACGGATCGCGCGGGAGCGAGAGAAGGCACGTCGACGCAGGAACCGGGTGTTCCTGACCAGCAGCATCATCGTCGTGGCGCTTGCGATCGTCACCGTGATCACCCTGATCGTCGTCAACGCGTCCGGCCCGGCCGGCCCCGGCCCGAAGAACATGGCAAGCGATGGGATCCTGCTGCACGGCAACGGATCGACGATCACCGCGGTCCGCACCCCGGCGGTTCCGGCAAACGGCAAGCCGACTGCGACGTCGCAGAACAACTCGGACGGAATCGCACACATCACGATCTACGAGGACTACATGTGCCCGTACTGCAACCAGTTCGAGACGGCGAACATGACGCAGATCAAGCAGTGGGTGAAGTCGGGCTCCGCAACGCTCGAGTTGCATCCGTTCAATCTCCTGGATGCGTCCTCGCTCGGAACCAAGTACTCCTCGCGAGCCACCAACGCCGCCGCCTGCGTCGCCAACTACCAGCCCGACGCGTTCCTCGCGGTGAACCAGGCGTTCTATAAGAACCAGCCGCAGGAAGGCACCAAAGGTCTCACGGACGCACAGATCGTGAGTCTGGTTCAGAAGGCCGGCGCGACGGACAGCAACATCCCGAAGTGCATCACGAGCGGCAGATTCCGAAGTTGGGTCGCGGCCGAGACCACTCGCGTGCTGAACGACCCGATTCCGAACTCGAACCTGCCGAAGGTCACCGGCACGCCGACGGTGCTCGTGAACGGGAAGCAGTACGGCACGACAGCAGCGCAGTCGTTGACGGACCCGTCGGCCTTCGCCGCCTTCGTCGAAGCGACGGTCGGCGCCGCCCCCAAGGGCACGCCGAGCCCGAGCGCATCGAGCACCGCAAGCCCGAGCGCGAGCAGCAGCGCGAGCGCAACACCAAGCGCCACGCCCTCGTCCTGACGCGGGGGCACGGCACGACGTAGCCCCCCGGTGGACGGTGATCCGCCGGGGGGCTACGTCGTCGGTCAGGAGCAGAGCGCGCCCCCGACGCACAGCGGGGGCGGCATGCGACGCGGGACGCGCGCAGCGCTCAGAACTCGAGGGCGAGGTCGCGGCTCAGAACCAGAGCGCCAGCTCGCGGGCGGCCGACTCCGGCGAGTCCGACCCGTGCACCAGGTTCTGCTGCACGGGCAGCCCCCAGTCGCGGCCGAGGTCGCCGCGGATCGTCCCCGGCGCGGCGTGCGTCGGGTCGGTGGCGCCGGCGAGCGACCGGAACCCGGCGATCACGCCATTGCCCGCAACGCGCACGGCCACGATGGGACCGGACTGCATGAACTCGACGAGCGGCTCGAAGAACGGCTTCCCCTGGTGCTCTTCGTAGTGCGCGTCGAGGGTGTCGCGCGACGCGGTCAGCATCTGGAGATCGACGATCTCGTAGCCCTTCGCCTCGATACGGCGGAGGATCTCACCCGTCAACTGACGCGCAACACCATCTGGCTTGATGAGGACGAGGGTCTCTTCGAATTCGGACACGACTGATCTCCTAGGTTCGTGGGGACAGTGGGCGGTGACTTATCAGGCGGACGGAGGCTCGGCCTCCGCTGCGGCGCGTCGTCTGGCGTTCATCCGGTCGAGTTGGCCGCCCTTGACGAAGCAGTAGATCCACAGCGCGAGGAACACCGCGCCGACGACATACATGAACGGCTCGATAAGGCCCGTCACGAGGATCGCCGCCTGGAGCAGCCATCCGAACCATACACCGGCCGGGAATCTGACCAGCCGCGAGGCGATCGCGAGGACGACGATCGCTCCGATCCCTCCCCCGAACGCCAGTCCGGGAGATAATTCGTGCTTCCCGAAGACGACCATCATCGGAAAGAAGAACATCACGGCCTCGAGAATGAGGACGATCGCGAGGAGACTCTCCCGCGCCCCAGCCTCACGCCGGCTGCGCGGCCGCCGCGCTCTGATCGACCGTGCGCTCATGCGTCCGAGTCCTCATCGGCGACGAGTTCCATGACCGCACCGACCAGCACGATCGACCCGGCGACGACCACCATCGCGTCGTCGGCGTCCGCGTCATCGGCAAGCTCACGGGCCGTCTGCACGGCGGACGCGAGCGTCGGCTCGACCACGACACGATCCTGGCCCACCTCGTCGACGACGATCGCCGCGAACTCGTCCGCGCTCAGCGCGCGCGGCCCGGGCGGCTCAGTGACGACGAAGGTGTCGATCACATCGCGGAGTGCGCGAATGACGCCGCGCGCGTCCTTCTCCCGGAGGATGCCCATGAGTCCGACAACATGTCCCGACGGGAATGCGATCGGCAGCGCGGCCGCGAGGGACGTCGCGCCGTGCGGGTTGTGGGCGGCGTCGACGACGAGGGTGGGGTTCCGCGCGATCGGCTGGAGACGGCCGGGACTCGTCGCCGCCGCGAGCCCCTCCTCGAGCACCTCCGGATCGAGGGGCTGCGTGCCGCGGCCGAGGAACGATTCGACCGCAGCGATCGCGACCGCCGCGTTGTGCGCCTGATGCGCACCGAACAGCGGCACGAAGACATCGTCGTAGCGCCCGGCGATGCCCTGCACGCTGATGAGCTGGCCGCCCACCGCAGGGGTGTCCGCGAGGACACCGAACCGGCGGCCCGCTCGACCGTCCTCGAAGGCCGGGGGCAGGTCAGCACCCGCCGAAGCGGCCGCGTCGACCTCCAGCGCGAGCGTGGACTCGGTGAGCTCCACGGCCCGTACCAACTCGGCCAGCGCCTCCGGAACCTGCACGGCGCTGACCACCGACGCTGACGGCTTGATGATCCCCGACTTGGTGCGGGCGATCTCCGCGATCGTCGAACCGAGCTGCTTCGCGTGATCCATGGCGACGGGCGTGATCACGGCGACCTGCCCCTGCACGACGTTCGTGGAGTCCCACTCGCCGCCCATGCCGACCTCGACGACGGCGACGTCGACCGGAGCGTCCGCGAACGCCGCGAGCGCCAGAACCGTCAGTGCCTCGAAGAAGGTCAGCGGCAGTTCGCCGCGCTCGACGAGCTCCCGGTCCGTCATGTCGAGATAGGGGGTGATGTCGTCCCAGTTCGCGACAAATCGCTCCGCCGAAATGGGCTCGCCGTCGATGACGATTCGTTCGCGAATGGAGACCAGGTGCGGGCTCGTCATGAGGCCGGTGCGAAGACCGTGCGCCCGGACGATGCTCTCGATCATCCGTGCGGTAGAGGTCTTGCCGTTCGTGCCGGTGATATGGATGACCGGATACGAGAGATGCGGGTCCCCGAGGAGCTCGACGGCGCGCCGCGTCGCGCCGAGCCGATGCTCGGGCGCCTGCTCGCCGATCCGCGCGTACAGCGCCTGCTCGACGCGCTGCACCTCGGGGTCTTCGGTCGTCACAGGCGGGTCACCTCCACAGTCACGGCTGCGCCGTCCCCGACGCGAACGGCGCCCGTGTCGGCGGCGAGCGCACCGACGACAAGGCTACGCGCGAGCGTCTCCTCCGCGATGAGCGTCTCGTGGGCACGGATGGCCGCAGCGGCGACCTCATCGGCTCCGAGCGAGACCGCGATCCGGTCGCTGACGTCGAGCTCGGCGTCGCGACGCGCCTGCTGCACGGCGCGGATCACGTCGCGCGCCAAGCCCTCCGCGGCGAGTTCGTCCGTGACGACGGTGTCGAGGACGACGAAGCCCCCGTCGTCGAGGAAGGCAACGGCGCTGTCCGGATCGGCAACCGTCAGATCGAGCGTGAACTCTCCCGCGACGAGATCGACACCGCCGACGCGGACGCCGTCCGCCGTGGCAGCCCAGTCGCCGCGCTTCGCGGCGGGGATGACCTGCTGCACGAGTTTGCCGATCCGCGGACCGGCCGCGCGGGCGTTCACCGTGAGCTTGCGCTCGATGCCGTACGCGCTGAGCGATTCCTCCGCGAGTGCGTCGAGGACGACCGCTTTCACATTGAGCTCGTCGCGGAGGATGCCCGCGAAGGGCTCGATCGACGCCGTGTCCGGCACGACGACCGTGAGCGTCGCGAGCGGCAGGCGCACGCGGTTGCCGGTCGCCTTCCGGAGCGCCAGGCCCTTCGACGCGACGTCGCGAACGCGATCCATGGCCGCCACGAGTGCGGGGTCGGCGGGGAACGATGCGGCGGACGGCCAGTCCGTGAGATGCACGCTGCGGCCCCCCGTGAGCCCCTTCCAGATCTCCTCCGTGACGAGCGGTGCGAGCGGTGCAGCAACGCGGCACAGGGTCTCGAGCACCGTGTACAGCGTGTCGAACGCGTCCTTCGCGGCGGCCGAAGCGTTCGCGCCCACCCAGAACCGGTCGCGTGAGCGGCGCACATACCAGTTCGTCAGGACGTCACCGAAGTCGCGCACCGCCTGGGCTGCGAGCGGCGTGTCGAGCGCATCGAGATGCTCCTGCACGTCCGACACCAGGTCGTGGGTCTTCGCGAGTAGATACCGGTCGAGCACGTCGGTCGAGTCGGTGCGCCACTCGGCGACGTATCCGGACGTCTCGGACGCACCCCCGGCCTCCGGTGCGGATGCGTTGGCGTACAGCGTGAAGAAGTAGTACGTGGACCAGAGGGGCAGCAGGAACTGGCGAACCGCCTCGCGGATGCCCTCCTCGGTCACGACGAGGTTGCCACCCCGGATCACCGACGAGGACATGAGGAACCAGCGCATCGCGTCCGCGCCGTCACGGTCGAACACCTCGGACACGTCCGGGTAGTTGCGCAGGCTCTTCGACATCTTCTGACCGTCGGACCCGAGGACGATCCCGTGACTGATCACGTTCTTGAACGCCGGCCGGTCGAACAGCGCGGTGGCAAGCACGTGCATGACGTAGAACCAGCCGCGCGTCTGGCCGATGTACTCGACGATGAAGTCGGCCGGATTGTGCGACTCGAACCACTCGGCGTTCTCGAACGGGTAATGCACCTGTGCGTACGGCATCGATCCCGAGTCGAACCAGACGTCGAAGACGTCCGTGATGCGCCGCATCGTCGAACGACCGCTCGGATCGTCCGGATTCGGGCGAGTCAGCTCGTCGATGAACGGGCGGTGCAGGTCCGGCTCGCCGTCGTCGTTCCGCGGGAGCGCGCCGAAGTCGCGCTCGAGCTCCGCGAGCGATCCGTACACGTCCACCCTCGGGTAGGCGGGGTCGTCCGACTTCCACACCGGGATCGGCGACCCGAAGTAGCGGTTCCGCGAGATCGACCAGTCGATCGCGTTGCCGACCCACTTGCCGAACTGGCCGTCCTTGACGTTCTCCGGCACCCAGGTGATCTGCTGGTTGAGTTCCCCCATGCGGTCGCGGATGGCCGTGACCCGGATGAACCAGCTCGACACCGCCTTGTAGATAAGCGGCTTCCGGCACCGCCAGCAGTGCGGATAGCTGTGGTCGTAGGAAGCGACACGGAGCAGTCGGCCCATCGCGCGCACCGCCTGCGTGAGTGGCTTGTTCGCGTCGGACCAAAGCTGCCCCGCGACGATGTCGACCTGCGGCAGGAAGACTCCGCCGTCGTCGAGCGACAGGATCGTCGGGATGCCTGCCGCCGCACAGACCTCCTGGTCGTCGGCACCGTACGCGGGAGCCTGATGCACGATGCCGGTGCCCTCTCCGGTCTCGACGTAGTCCGCGACGAGCACGCGCCAGGCGTGCTCCATCCCGTCGAAGCCGGCGTAGAAGTCCCAGAGTCGCTCGTATTCGACATCCCGCAGGTCCGCGCCCACGATCGTCCTGCGCACTGCAGCGGCAGCGTCCTCCGGCGTCGCGTACCCGAGGTCCTTCGCGTGCGCGGCGAGCGTGGCCGCAGCGAGCAGGAACGACCCGGCCCCGGCCTCCGTTCCGTCCGCCGCGCCAGCGGGCCCCGTGGGCACCACGACGTAGTCGATCGCGGGCCCGACGGCGAGCGCCGCGTTCGTCGGCAGGGTCCACGGCGTCGTCGTCCAGGCGAGCGCACGGACCCCGCTCAGCCCGAGCGCCGCGGCGCGGTCGCCACGCAGCGGGAACGCGACGGTGACCGACTGGTCCTGCCGCTGCTTGTAGACGTCGTCGTCCATCCGCAGCTCATGGTTCGACAGCGGCGTCTGGTCGTTCCAGCAGTACGGCAGGACGCGGAACCCCTCGTACGCGAGGCCCTTGTCCCACAGCTGCTTGAACGCCCAGATCACGCTCTCCATGTATGTGACGTCGAGGGTTTTGTAGTCGTTCTCGAAGTCGACCCAGCGCGCCTGCCGGGTGACGTAGTCCTCCCACTCCTGCGTGTACTGGAGGACGGACCGCTTGGCTGCCGCATTGAACGTGGCAACGCCCATCGCGTCGATCTCGCGCTTCTCGGTGATCCCGAGCTGGCGCATCGCTTCAAGCTCGGCGGGCAGACCGTGCGTGTCCCAGCCGAACCGGCGATGCACCTGCTTGCCGCGCATCGTCTGGTACCGCGGGAAGACGTCCTTCGCGTAGCCCGTCAGCAGATGCCCGTAGTGCGGCAGCCCGTTCGCGAAGGGCGGCCCGTCGTAGAAGACCCACTCGTCGCAGCCGTTCCGCTGCTCCACCGAGGCACGGAAGGTGTCGTCGCCCTTCCAGAACGCGAGGATCCGCTCCTCGACCTCGGGAAAGCGCGGCGACGGAACGACGCCGTCGGCGTCGGAGTTCAAGGGGTAGCGCATCGAGAGCCTCGCGTGGATCGAATTCGTCGGTTCAGGTCCACGAGGACGAAATCCGGAGATTCCGCGGTACCACCTCGTTTGCTGCTCACGGCCCGGAGGCACGTCCGGGGTTCGCGAGCAGCCGCTCGTCGTCGGGATGGTGACGGACCCGAACCCGTCCGGTTCTACTGACGACCCCGCTGGCGGTGCCGCGTTCTTCCGGAAGCTCCCCGGTGATGGCCGGATCGATGCTCGTGACACCGATCCTAGCGTGGGGAGCAGACTGGACGGCATGCCCGAGCCCGAGCGCGGACCCCAGCAGCGCGAACCGCAGTCCGAGTCCCTCCTGACGGTCGTGATCGCGTTCTCGGCGAACCTGCTCATCGCGATCGCGAAGACTGTCGCAGCCCTGCTGTCCGGGTCCGCTTCCATGATCGCCGAGTCCGCCCACTCCTGGGCGGACAGCGGCAACGAGGTGCTCCTCCTCGTCGCGGAGCGCCGGGGCGCCAAGCCGCGCGACGCCGCGCACCCGCTCGGATACGGGCGCGAGACCTACATCTGGTCGATGTTCGCCGCGTTCGGGCTCTTCACCGCCGGGGCGGTGGTCTCGATCTACAACGGCATCCACGAGCTCGGAGCGAGTGAGGCCTCGTCGGACGTCCTGCTCAACTACATCGTCCTCGGCGTCTCAGCGGCACTCGAGGGCACGAGCTTCCTGCAGGCCTACCGGCAGGCGCACGGTGCGGCCAGCGCACGCAAGGTGCCGCTGCTGCGACACGTGCTCCAGTCGTCGAATCCGACGATGCGTGCGGTGTTCGCTGAGGACTCGGCAGCGCTCGTCGGCCTCGCGATCGCGTTCCTTGGCGTCCTTCTCCACCAGCTCACGGGCTCAGCGGTTTACGACGCCGTCGGGTCGATCGCTGTCGGTGTGCTCCTCGGCGTCGTCGCGGTCGTGCTCATCGACCGGAACCGCCGGTTCCTGCTCGGCGAGACGACATCGCCACAGGTGCGGGACGCCGTTCTCGGCGAGCTGCTCGGACACGACACGATCGAGCGCGTCACCTACCTGCATCTCGAGTTCATCGGACCGAGCAAGGTCTTCCTCGTCGCGGCGGTCGACCTCGCGGGCAACCGCCCCGAAGCGGACGTCGCCGTCCTGCTCCGCACCGCCGAGCGGCGCATCGAGGAGAACCCGTACGTGGAAGAGGCGATCCTCACGCTGTCGCTCCCAGACGACGAAAGCCTCGAGCCCCGCGGCGCGGTCAGCGAGCGTCAAGCCCGGCAGCAACCGGCGTAAGCGCCGCACCGACGTACTCGACGAGCGGCCCGCGCCGAACGCCGTCGCGCACCCACACTCCGAACGCGGCCGCCGCCGCGCCGAGCATCGCCCCGGCGACGGTCTGCGGCCAGAGTGCGCCCGGCCACTCGCCCGTGCGCTCGGCGACGAATCGGGCGATCGTGTCGTGCTGCGCCATGATCCGCGCCGCAACGCTCTCGACGAGCGCTTCCCCGACGTGCATGACATCGGCCTGCCCGATCGCCCACGGCACGCGGCCGGGGTCGTGCTCGCGGGCTGCTGCGAGGAGCGCCGCCTCGACGGCGCGCACCGGAGACGGCTCGGTGCTGTCCGCGAGGAGCGACGGGATGTCGTGCACGGCGGCGTCGAGGTCGAGCCACATCACGTCGGACTTCGCGGCGAAGTAGTTGAAGAAGGTCGCGCGGCTCACGCCGGCACGGGCGGCGATCTGGTCGACGGTCGTCCGGCCGTACCCCTGTTCGAGGAAGAGTTCGGCGGCCGCGTCGGCGAGCACCTGGGCCGACGCGGCACGCGGCCGACCCCCGCGGCGCGCGCCCTGACGCTGGTCCTCCCCGTCATCCATGCCTCTATCTTGCCGGTAGACTCGCACAGCCATGATTCTGGACCGAGTTCAACAACGCCGCCCCGCCCGTCGCCGAGCTCGATTCGCCGCCATCGGCATCGGACTCGTTGCAAGTGCGCTTGCACTCGCCGGCTGCTCGTCTCCTGGAGGTACCGGCAGCGGCGCAGCATCCGCGACACCGACGAACGGCGGCACGCTCACCTACGCTTCCGGCGACGCCGAGCCGACCTGCCTCGACCCGCACGTCGGCGGCAATTACCCGCAAGCGCTCCTCGCCTCGCAGTACATCCAAGAGCTCGTCAGCATGGGCAACGATCGCGTCGCGCACCCGGCTCTCGCCACCTCCTGGTCGACGAGCGCCGACGGGCTCACGTGGACATTCCACCTCCGCACCGGCGTGCAGTTCAGCGACGGCACCCCGTTCGACGCCGCAGCGGTCGTTCGGAACGTGCAGCACGTCCAGGACCCGACCACAGCCTCCAGTACCGGGTATCTCGCACTGGGAGCAATCGCCACGGCGACTGCGACAGACGCACACACGGTCACCTTCACGCTCAGCCGACCGGACAGCGCGCTCCTCGAATCGCTCTCGCAGCCCTGGGTCGGGATCGAGTCACCCAAGGCGCTCGCACGGACACAGGCGGCGAACTGCGCCGCGCCCGTCGGCACCGGGCCGTTCATCGTGACCAGCTGGAAGCACGGCGACCGGATCACGCTCGAACGCAACGCGCACTACACCCCGCTCGGCTCCGGGGACGCGCGCCCGCACCTGGCGTCGATCGTCTGGCGGTTCATCCCGGACTCGACGTCGCGGTACGCGGCACTGCAGTCCGGCCAGGTCGACGTCATCGACAACCCGCAACCCGACCAGGTGCACGCCGCGCGTGCAAACGGGCCGATCACGGTCCTCAATGCGCCACGCCCCGGCGCATCGGACCGTCTGGAGCTCAACTCCGGGCACGGCGTCTTCACGGACCCGGCCGTCCGCAAGGCGTTCATCGCCGCGGCCGACATCAATCCCGGCATCGCGTCGCTCTATCTCGGCACGGTGCACCGCTCATACTCGGTGCTCTCCAGCGTGGAGCCCGATGCGTATGCCGACAAGTCGCTCTTCGGGTACGACCCGGCCACGGCCAATGCCCTGCTCGACGCGGCCGGATGGAAGCGCTCCGGGACCGGCGTCCGGATGAAGAACGGGCAGCCACTCTCGGTCACCTTCCCGGTGTCGACCAATCAGTCGATCCCGGCGGAGCAGAGTCTCTTCCAGCAGATCCAGGCATCGGAGCAGCAGGTTGGCTTCCAAGTGCACATCGAGGACCTCGACCTGTCCAGCTGGTACGCGGCGCTCGCAGCGAACAAGTACGACGTCGTCAGCGCCCCGTACACGAAGGTCGGCCCGGACGTGCTCCGGATCCTGTACGACAGCGCGAGCATCAAGCCAGCGCCCTCCGGCTACTTCGCCAACCTCGCGCAGCTCGACGAGCCGGCGCTCGACAGCCTCCTCCAGCGAGCAGATGCGACCGCCGATCCGACGGCGCGCGCGGCCCTCTACAAGCAGGCGCAACAGCTCATCCTCAGCAGCCACACCGTGCTGCCTTTATACGACCAGCGGAACGAGTTCCTCGTCCGGTCGAGCGTGCACGGGATCAGCACGACGTCGGTGTCCACTCCCGAGTTCGGGTCCGCCTGGATCTCGCGCTGACCGATGACCCTGCGGTGGCTCGTTCGACGTGCGGGCGGCGCAGTCCTCGTCCTGTGGGCGGTTGCCACGATCGTGTTCATCGCGATCCGACTCATCCCCGGTGACCCAGCCCAGGCGATCCTCGGCGGCCCCGGATCGCAGGCCTCTGCTGCCGCGGTCGAGCACGTTCGCGTCGAGTACGGACTGAATCGGCCGCTCATCGTGCAATACGCGGTGTTTCTCGGTCGCCTCGCAACGGGCCAGCTCGGGGACAGCTACACCTTCCACACCAGCGTGGCGAGCCTCCTCGCCGTGGAGCTTCCCGTCACCCTGACGCTTGCGGTCGCCGGCCTGGCGGCGGCGTGGGTGCTCGCGCTCATCGCAGCGTGGTGGTCGACCCAGCGCGGCCGCGTCGCGCGCGCGATCAGCGGCGGCATCGAGATCACGGCGAGCGTCGCCCCGCACTTCTGGCTCGGCAGCGTCCTCATCGTGCTGTTCGCCACCGGTCTCGGGTGGCTTCCGGCCGTCAGCGACGGAACCGCGGCCGGCTGGGTCCTCCCGGTGATCACGGTCGCCGTACCGGTCGCCGGGTACCTCGCGCAGACCATTCGCGACGGCATCATCGATGCCGAGTCCACCGCGTTCGCGGTCGCTGCCCGAGCCCGCGGTGAATCGCGGTTCGGCCTGTTCGCCCGCCACACACTTCGACACGGCGCACTGCCCGGCATCGCCCTCAGCGCGTGGGCGTTCGGATCCCTGGTATCCGGCGCCGTCGTGGTCGAAGCGGTCTTCGCGCTCCCCGGGATCGGCCGAGCGCTCGTCACCGCGGTGGAACAGCGCGACATGCCGCTGGTCACGGGGATCGCGCTCGTCTCCGCGCTGGCGTACGTCGTCGTCCTCGCCGCTGCCGACCTCGTCGAACGGGCGGTCGATCCGCGGCTACGGAGCGCGACGTGAGCGGCCGACGCATGACGGGCCTCCCGCTCGTCCGACTCCTCGGGCCGACCGGGCTCGTCGCGGGCGCGGTGCTCGCGGTCGCGATCGCGGCTGCGGTCGTTCCTGGCGCGTTCGGAGGCGCGCATCCGCTGGCAGTCCACCCTGCGGCTTCCCTGCTCCCGCCCAGTCCGGCGCATCCGTTCGGGACGGACGAGTCCGGTCGCGACGTCCTCGCGCGCGTGGTCGCGGGAACACGGCCGTCACTCGTCGTCGGCGCGGTCGCCACCGTCATCGGCGGCGGAATCGGGTGCGCGCTCGGGCTCGCTGCAGGGCTCGCCAGCGATCGACGCGCCGGCCGCCTGCTCGACGCCGTCATCGGCCGAACCATGGAGGTCGGGTTCGCCCTGCCGATCCTCCTCGTCGCGCTCGTCGTGATCGCCGTGACCGGCCCCGGCGCGGTGCCCGCGACGATCGCGGTCGGCCTGGCCACGACGCCCGGATACGCCCGCATCGTTCGCGGCCTCGTGCGGCGCGCGGACCGTTCACAGGTCGTCGAGGCGGCGGTCCTCCAGGGCCGACGTCGGCGGACCATCGTCATGCGGCACGTCCTCCCGGCCGCGCTCTGGCCGGTGGTCGCCGTCGCAACCCTCGGCGTCGGGCAGGCGGTGGTGTGGGCGAGCGCGCTCAGCTACCTCGGCGTGGGCACGCCGCCACCGGCACCGGAATGGGGTGCGATGCTCGCCGACGGACGCACGTACCTCCTCACGGCACCGTGGATGTCGACGTTTCCGGGGTGCGCCATCGTCGTTCTCGCTGTGGCCGCGACAGTGCTCGGCCGCGCACTCCGCCGTCTGGGAACACCGTCGTGAGTGCGACAGCGCCGCTCATCGTGTCGGGGTTGCGGGCGACGGTCGGCGATCAGGCACTCGTCGAGGGGATCGACCTCACGGTCGCTGCCGGCGAATGCGTCGCGCTCGTCGGCCCATCCGGATCGGGCAAGACCGTGACCGCACGAGCGATCCTCGGTCTGTCGGACCCCACGGTTCGCGTCGAGGCCGACAGCTTGCAGATCGCCGGCACCGACGTCAGGAACGCCGATGAGCGCGCGTGGCGGCGCGTGCGGGGCCGACTCGTCGGCTACGTCGGTCAGGAGGCGCTGGGCGCCTTGGACCCGCTGCGCCCCGTCGGGCGCGAGATCGAGGACGCACTTCGGCTCCACACCGAGCGCTCCGCGGCCGATCGGCGCACCCGGGTGCGCGAGGCGCTGCGCAGCGTCGGGCTCGATGCCGAGCTCGCGACGAACGGCGCACTCCCCGGCGCGCTCTCGGGCGGAATGCGCCAGCGCGCCCTCATCGCGGCCGCGATCGTCACGGACCCGGCACTGATCATCGCCGACGAGCCGACGACCGCCCTCGACGCCTCGGTCGCGCTCCGGGTCATGCGGCAGCTTCGCGACGCACAGTCGCGCGGCGCAGGACTGCTCGTGATCACGCACGACGACGCGCTCGTCGACGGCTGGGCGGATCGTGTCCTCGAGATCCGCGCCGGGAGGCTCGTCCCCCCGACCGGCGCGACGCGCTCGACCCGGATCGTCAACGTGCCCGCCGCGCTCGCTCCCCCGGCAGCGGTTCAGGCAGCGGCACGAGCGGATGCCGCGGAATGCGTGCTCCGCGCAGCATCGCTGCAGGTCGAGCTCGGCGGCAGGCCTGTGCTCGCCGACGTATCGTTCGAGGTCCGCCCAGGGCACGTCCTCGGGGTGGTCGGCGCGTCTGGCTCCGGCAAGACGACGCTCACACGGGTGCTGCTCGGACTCACCGAACCGACCAGGGGCACCGTCGAACTGGCCGGACAGCCGTGGCTGCCGCTGCCGGAGCGGGATCGGCGAGGTCGACGCTCGCGCATCGCAGCAGTCGTCCAAGATCCAGCTGCCACGTTCGATCCACGATGGTCGGTCGAACGGGTGATCGTCGACGCACTGAGCGGAGGGCGAGCACGACGGGCGCGCGCTGTCGACAGCGACCCTGCAGCGCGAACCTGGCGTGGCCGCCGCGGCTCACCCGCGGCCGGCGCCCGGCGCTCGGAGTCCGACCTGCCGCCGTCGGATGCCGCGGTCGACGCGGCGCTGCGCCGCGTGGGCCTCGATCCGGCGATGCGCCCGCGCTCCCCCCGAACGCTTTCGGGCGGTCAACGGCAACGACTCGCGATCGCTCGCGCACTGGCGACCGAGCCGCTCCTCCTCATCCTCGACGAGCCGGTCACCGCGCTCGACGCCCGCGTTCAGGATGCTGTGCTGGACCTCCTCGAACAGCTCCGCGCGACGACCGGCGTCGCGATGGTGTTCGTCTCGCACGATCTGGCGGTCGTGCGACGTATGGCCGACGATGTGCTCGTCATCGATGGTGGTCGCGTGGTTGAGCGCGGACCCACGTCCGAGGTGCTCACGCACCCAGCCCACCCGGTCACCGCGGGGCTGGTGCGCGATGCCCGACTCCTCGCGGACGGCGCGCCTGTGCGCGGCGGCTAGGGCTGCCGGGAGCCGCGGGGAGCGGCGGACTCGGAGGAGTCCGCGAGGTCAGTGCCGAGCGCGACGACCTCCAGTTCGCTCGTGGCGAAGCCCTGGCCCCATTCGGACCGTGCAAGGTCGGAGTCAGGGTCCTTCCATTCCGCCAAGATGGCCTCGACCTCGTCTTCGGAACTCACGGTCGGGCCCGAGCCCATCAGGGGGGACGATGCGGTCTCTTTGGTGAACAGCACGGCGACGAATCCGATGAGGGCAGCGGCCATCAGGTAGAACGCCGGTATGTCACTGGCCCAAGCGAGATTGGCGTTGTGGGCCGCGGCGACCAAGGCCTCCGTGAACAGCGGCGTCGTGCCTCCGAACAGCGATACCGAGACGTTGAATGCGACCGAGAGCGCTCCGTACCGAATGATGGTCGGAAAGAGCGCTGGCAGCGTCGACGGCATCGTCGACGTGAAGGTGATGAGGGAAAGCCCGAGCAGGAGCAGCCCGAGGAACACGAGGACCCCGGAATCGGACTGCATCATCCGGAACGCGGGCCACGAGAGCACGAAGAACGCGACACACCCCGCGAACAACACGGGGCGGCGACCGAACCGGTCCGACAGCCTGCCCCCGACGGTGATCACCGCCATCATGATCAGCATGACCACGACGATGAGCAGGAGGCCCGTCGTCGCCGAGCCGCCGAGCGCCGTGAGATAGGTCGGCGCGTACGAGAGCAGCATGTAGTCGGTGACGTTGAACACGAGGACGAGACCGATGCAGACGAGGAGCGCGCCCCAGTGCTCGGCGAAGAGTCGGAGCAGAGGCGTCTTCGCCCGCTCACGCTCGGCCGCTGCTTCCTGCTGCTTCTGAAACGCCGGTGTCTCTTCGAGCTTCAGCCTGAGGTACAGGCCGACAACACCGAGTGGGCCGGCGATGAGAAATGGGATCCGCCAGCCCCACTGCAGCATTGCGTCGTGCGACAGCCCGAATTGCAGCCCGGTGACGATCGAGGCACCGAGGACGTATCCGGCGAGCGTCCCGAACTCGAGGAACGAACCGAGGAAGCCCCGGCGCTTATCCGGTGCGTACTCAGCGATGAACGTGGCAGCCCCGCCGTACTCACCACCAGTCGAGAACCCCTGCACAAGACGCGCCAAGAGCAGGAGCAGTGCGGCCCACAGCCCGATCTGGCGATACCCGGGCAGAAGACCGATCGCGAACGTGCCGAGCGCCATCAGGATCATCGTGATGGCGAGCACCCGCTGCCGACCGATGCGGTCGCCGAGCGGCCCGAAGAACGCTCCGCCAATCGGCCGAACGATGAAGGCCGCGGTGAACGTGGCGAGCGCGGAGAGCGTCGACGCCGTGTGATCGGATGAGGGGAAGAACACCTGACCGAGCGTCGTCGCGAGGTACGCGAACACTCCGAAGTCGAACCACTCCATCGCGTTTCCGAGGGCCGCAGCCGCAACCGCACGCTTCAGCAGCGGCTCCTCGACGACCGTGACATCGCGCTCGGTGAGCGTTCGGCGTGCGGGCGCGAGCGGCGGCCGGCGGGGCGGCCGCACGGTGCGATCGGAATGGCGATTCGGGTTCGTCGAGCTCATGGTCCTCCGGTTGGGTCGATACCGAGGTGGATGCCTCGGTGCCCGGGGGACGCGGCCATTGCGCTGTGCGGACTGACCTGGAGGCCCGCCGAACAAACCCCGACAGCCTACCAGCTGAGCGCGCGACCAGAAATATTGGATGGCGATACGCCCTGGCCGAGCCCGCCCTGGCGGGCCCGCCCTGCCCTGCCCGGCCCGGCCCTGCCCTGCCCTGCCGCGTTCAGCGCTATCCTGACTGCACGCGCAGCGCGCGCGACATCAGGTACCCATCGACACGGTGCCGCCCATATCGAGCGAGAGGCCAGCCCATGACCGCGTCCATTCCCGACAAACCGACCGTCGACGGGCTCGAGGAGATCTTGGCGCCGATGTGGGAGTCCGAGGGCACCTACCGGTTCAATCGCTCGGAGGCAACGCGCGCCTCCGTGTTCTCGGTCGACACACCGCCGCCGACCGCCTCCGGCTCGCTGCACATCGGCCACGTGTTCTCGTACACCCACACCGACCTCAAGGCCCGGTTCGAACGGATGCGCGGCAAGCACGTCTTCTACCCGATGGGGTGGGACGACAATGGCCTCCCGACCGAGCGCCGCGTGCAGAACTTCTTCGGCGTCCGATGCGACCCGTCGCTTCCCTACGACCCCGACTTCACCCCGCCGTTCGAAGGTGGAGACAACAAGAGCACCAAAGCTGCGGACCAGGTGCCGATCTCACGGCGCAACTTCATCGAGCTATGCGAACGGCTGACCGTCGAGGACGAGAAAGAGTTCGAACACGTCTTCCGCACGCTCGGACTCTCCGTGGACTGGACCCAGTCGTATCGCACCATCGATGACACCTCCCGTGCCGCGGCACAGCGCGCGTTCCTGCGAAACCTCGCCCGCGGCGAGGCATACCAGGCGGACGCACCGACGCTGTGGGACGTCACGTTCCGCACGGCCGTTGCCCAGGCCGAGCTCGAAGACAAAGACCAGCCGGGCGCCTATCACGGCCTCGCCTTCCATCGAACCGATGGCTCGGGCGACGTCGTGATCCAGACGACGCGCCCGGAGCTCTTGCCGGCGTGCGTCGCGCTCGTCGCGCACCCCGACGATGAGCGTTATCAGCACCTCTTCGGCACGACCGTGCGCTCGCCGCTCTTCGATGTCGAAGTGCCCGTGCTCGCGCATCACCTGGCACAGCAGGACAAGGGCGCCGGCATCGCGATGATCTGCACGTTCGGAGACACCACCGACGTCGTGTGGTGGCGCGAGCTGCAGCTGCCCAACCGGTCGATCATCGGATTCGACGGCCGGATCGTCAGCGACGCACCCGAAGCGATCACCTCGGAGCGCGGCCGGGCCGTGTACGCCGAGATGGCCGGAAAGACCGTCTTCTCGGCGAAGAAGGTCGTCGTCGACGCGCTCACCGAGTCCGGCGAACTCGTCGGCGACATCAAGCAGATCACGCATCCCGTCAAGTTCTTCGAGAAGGGCGACAAGCCGCTCGAGATCGTCTCAACACGCCAGTGGTACATCAAGAACGGAGCCCGCGACGCGGAGCTGAAAGCGCGGCTGCTCGACCGCGGCGCCGAGATCGCGTTCCACCCCGATTTCATGCGGGTGCGGTACGAGAACTGGGTCGCCGGACTCTCCGGCGACTGGCTCGTCTCCCGGCAGCGATTCTTCGGCGTGCCGCTTCCGGTCTGGTACCCGTTGGACGCAGACGGCAACCCCGTGTATGACGCGCCGATCGTGCCGTCGGAGGACAGCCTCCCGGTCGACCCGTCATCCGACGCAGCTCCCGGCTACTCCGAGGACCAGCGCGGCGTGCCCGGCGGGTTCCAGGGCGAGGTCGACGTGATGGACACGTGGGCCACGTCCTCGCTCACGCCGCAGCTCGCCGGCAAGTGGGAGACCGACCCAGACCTCTTCGCGATGGTGTCTCCGTATGACGTGCGCCCGCAGGGACAGGACATCATCCGCACCTGGCTGTTCACGACGGTCCTCCGCTCCCAGCTCGAGCATGACGAGGTGCCATGGCGGAACGCCTCCATCTCCGGGTTCATCGTGGATCCCGACCGGAAGAAGATGTCGAAGTCGAAGGGGAACGTCGTCACCCCGCTCTCGATCCTCGAGCAGCACGGCGCTGACGCCGTTCGATACTGGGCCGCCTCGTCAAAGCTCGGGACGGACGCCGCGTTCGACCCGCAGAATCCGAAGCAGATCAAGGTGGGTCGTCGACTCGCGATCAAGGTGCTCAACGCCGCGAAGTTCGTCTACGGCTTTGCATTGCCGGCAGGCGCAGCCGAGCCCACGCAGACCGGGGTCACCGAGGCGCTCGACATCGACATGCTTGCAGCGCTCGGCGTCGTCGTCCGCCAAGCCACCGAGGCATTCGTCCAGTACGACCACGCACGCGCGCTGGAGGTCACCGAGCGGTTCTTCTGGACGTTCTGCGACGACTACCTCGAGCTCGTCAAGGAGCGTGCGTACGGCACGGCGATCGAATCGACGCTCGAGAGCCAGACCAGCGCCGTGCTCGCGCTCCGCGCCGCGATCGACGTGCTCCTGCGCCTCCTGGCGCCGTTCCTCCCGTTCGCAACCGAAGCCGTCTGGCGGTGGACGCACGAGACCAGCGTGCACCGCGCCTCCTGGCCGACTGGAGCCGACCTGCCGGTCGACGCGACGCCATCGGGGCTGCTCGAAGCGGTCGGACAGGCGCTCGTCGGAATTCGCGGCGGGAAGACGGCGGCAAAGGCGTCTCAGAAGACACCGGTCCGCCGGGCTGTGGTGCTCGCTCCGGCCGAGACTCGCGCGCTGCTCGAGCGGGCGGCCGTCGATCTTGCAGCGGTCGGTCGGATCGAGAATCTCGCCTTCCGGGACGGCGAGGAGCTTGCGGTGACGGAGATCGAGCTGGCTGAGCTGCCAGCCTGAGCGGAGGCGCGAATGCAGTTGGGAACGCGATGGAACGTCGGCGGGCAACCGCCGGGGAACCTGCCAGAGTCCGTCCTCGTCGCGATCCGCGAGGTCGAGGATGAGCTTGCGGGCGAGAGCGTGGACACCGCTCTGTGGCGCTGGACGCTGACCTGGCTTGAGCGGCGTCCGATTGTCGAGCTCGACGACGGGACGACGATACGCCTCGCATCCGACGGACGCGCGACGGTGGTGAATCCGCATCAGGAATGAACTCCTGAAATACTAGCATTTGTATGTGCTGTACGCTGATCCTGCTTTGCTGCTGCAAACGGGAGGGTCAGCATGGGAGATCGCACGTCTGCCGGTCGGGCACACGCAGGACGGCGTGGCCAGCGAGTTGCGGCCGTGGCACTCGGCGGCCTCGCCATCCTCACTGGCTGTGCTGTAGCCGCGCCGATCGCCGCGCTCGGCGCCCCTCGCGGCGGAGTCACCGCGACGGCCGCCATGTACGCGCCGACAGCGTGGTACGGCAGCGGGCAGTTCACCGTGACGAACTCGACGAACGCGGCGGCCTCCTGGCGGCTGGAGTTCGACACGACGAGCGGTGGCTTTCAGAACAACGCGGAGTGGAGCACCGACGCCACGGTGAGCGGGTCCCACGTGGTGCTCCGACCGAAGCGGGCGCTCTCGCCCGGGCAGCAGGACGTCATCAGTTTCGGCGTCGCTGGAACTGGCGCGGACATCGTGGGAATAGCCGGGTGCTCGATCGACGACACTCCGGTCGCCGGATGCAGCGGTCCGATCGAGCCCGGTCCGGGCGACGACACCGAAGCGCCCACTCCGCCACGCGCCCTCACCGCGCAGGCCAACCCCTCGGCCGGTGCGGACGCCGTGCACCTCATGTGGGAGCCGTCATCAGACAACGTCGGTGTCCGCGGATATTCGATCGAGCGGAACGGCGAGCACCTGCTCGACCACGAGCCGTCCGGCGGCGAGCTCCCGACAATGGTCGACCTGCACGGTCACGAGCCAGGTCAGCAGTACACGTATCGCGTGCGCGCGTACGACGCGGCCGGGAACCGCTCCGACTGGTCGAGATCGGTCGAGCTCACGCTCCCGGGTGCAGCAGACACTGAGTCGCCATCGACGCCGAGTGGCCTTCAACCGCAACTGGTCGGCGTTGACAGCATCACGGTCGGATGGCGTCGGTCCGCCGACAACGTCGGGGTTGCCCGATACGAGGTGCGACTGCGTGAGCGTGCGTCCGACGACGTCGTGGCGATGGCGTCGAGCACGAACACGACGGCGCTGATCCGGGGCCTCCGATCCAGCGTCGAGTACATCGCGGATGTCCGCGCGATCGACGCCGCCGGCAACGTCTCTGCCTGGTCCGGCGTGACACCGGTCACCACGCGCACTCCGGCGGCTGATCGAACGCCACCGAGTGCGCCGGCAAACCTGCGGATCCTCGAACGGTCCGCGACCTCTGCGGATGCAGCATGGAACGCATCGACCGATGCATCCGGCATCGAGGCTTATCTCGTCACGGTCGAACCCGACACCCGTGGAACAGGTCGTCCATCGACCCCCAGCGTGATCGTCGTACCATCCACGGAGCTGACGATCGAACACCTCGAGCAGTTCTCCGCCTATGGGATCATCGTCCGCGCTGTCGATCGCGCCGGCAACCTGTCTGTCGGTGCCGCAGCGACCTATTTCACGACACTCGGTGATCATCCCGCACCGCTCCCACCGGCCAGTCTGAGCGCGCATGACACGACGGCCACGCAGACGGTCCTGACATGGCCCGTCACCACCGGCGCCACCCCGGCAGTTCGATACGGGGTTGTGCTGCGGACAGCGTCGGATCCGGTGGGAACCGGCGCGGAGACGCTCACCACGACCGAGCCGCTTGCCGTCCTTCGCGCACTACGACCGTCGACCGCCTACGTTGCGGAGGTGATCGCCGTCGACGAGCACGGCCATGGCTCCGGACTCGGCGATGCTCCGCGAACAACCGTCTCGTTCGAGACACTGGCCAAGGACCCCGGGGACCCGGGTGACCCAGGGGCGCCCGCGGACGGCACACCCCGCGCGTTCACCGCTGCTGCGGACACCTACCGTGACGGCGATCATCACTACGAACGAATCGCACTGTCCTGGACACCGGACCCCGGGGCAACGGGCCGATACGAGATCTTCCTCGACGACCGGCTCGTGCAGACGCTCCTCGTGGTCAACGCGGGCGACTACTCGCAGCGCCCCGCCGATCCCCAACAGCGCTTCCTCCCGGTCGCAGGGAGCGCCAGCGGTCATCGCGTTGCTATCCGAGCGCAGCGCGCCGACGGGACGTGGTCGCCACGCACCGATCCGATCACGGTCGACTGATCCTCCTGACGACGAAGAGAGCCCACACCGATGCCCCGTACTCGATCAGGCCGACGACGCGCACGAACACTGACCGTCGCAGCGACGACACTCGCACTGCTCGCTGTGCTCCCGCCCGCCGCCGACGCATCTGCGCATGGAGCCACAGAGCGCCCGCTCAGCCGGTCACTCGGCTGCGCGCTCGAAGGCTGGGCCCCGCACAGTGAAGCCTGCCGCAGCGTCGTCGCGACCGGCGGCGCGCCGATCAGCGACTGGCAGAGCATCGTGGTTGCCGACACCTATCGCGGCGAATCGACGCCCCAGTACCGCGCGTCGATACCCGACGGACAGCTGTGCTCCGCCGGCCGACCCGGCTTCGAGGCACTGAACGAAGTGCACCCCGACTGGCCGAACACGCACCTGGAAGCAGGGGCGACGACCGTTCTTCGGTACAAGCCGACCGTGCGGCACCAGCCTTACACCTTCTCATTCTTCGTCACGCGAGACGACTGGGACAAATCGAAGCCGCTCACGTGGGATGCCCTCGAAGCAACACCCTTCCTCGTTGCCGACTCCCCCGACATCACGGAGACCGCCGACGGATTCATCGCAGACCTCCCCGCGGTCCTGCCCAGCGGCAAGACCGGCGCACACATCATCTACGCGATCTGGCAGGGCAACGTCAAGCGTGACGGCTCCGTCCAGTCGACGGAGGCCTTCTTCTCCTGCTCCGACGTGACGTTCGGCTGAAGCCGACGGGCGAATCCCTCACGTAGGGTTGAACTCGTGACGACGCCGTTCGATGCCCCAAGTACGCTCCCCTACCAGCTCCCGCCGTTCGCCGACATCACCGTCGACGACTACCGCGCTGGATTCACGCAGGGGATGGAGGCGCACCGAGCGGAAGTCGACGCGATCGCGACGAACCCGGATGCCCCGACGTTCGAGAACACGCTCGTCGCTCTTGAGCGCTCCGGTGAGCTCCTCGGCCGCGTTCAGCTGACATTCTCGACAGTCGTCGCGGCGGACGCCACCGACGACCTGCACGACCTCGATGCCGAGATGTCGCCGCGCCTCGCGGAGCACCGCGACGCGATCACGCTGAACAGTGCGCTGTTCCAGCGCGTCCAAACAGTGTTCGATGCGCGTGACACGCTCGGACTGGCCGGCGAGGACCGCCGACTCGTCGAACGCGTCCACACGGAGATGACCCTCGCCGGCGCCGGTCTGGACGAAGCGGGCAAGGCTCGCCTGACCGAACTCAACCAGCAGCTCTCCCGGCTCAGCACGACGTTCGAGCGGAACCTCCTCGACGACACGAACGACCTCGCGGTGCACATCACCGATCCGGACGAGCTCGACGGGCTCGACGACGGCGCGCGCTCCGCAGCCCGCGCGGCCGCCGCGGATCGGGGTCTTCCGGGGTGGCTCATCACGCTCCCGCTCTTCACCGGACACCCGTGGCTCGCGAACCTGACCAATCGCACCGTGCGTGAGCGGATCATGCGGGCCTCCCAGTCGCGGGGGCGTCGCGGCAACCAGTGGGACAACCGCGACATCGTGCTGCAGATCATTCGGCTCCGGGCGGAGCGAGCGCGGCTCCTCGGCTTCCCGAACCACGCCGCAGCAGTCGCAGCCGATGAGACCGCGAAGACGCCGGAGAACATCGACGCACTGCTCAGCAGACTGGTGCCCGCGGCTGCACGGAATGCCCGAGCGGAGCACGCCGAGCGCAGCCGGGTCCTCGGCGACTCGGTCGAGGCGTGGGACTGGGCGTACGCGACCGAGATCCTTCGGTCGGAGCAGTTCGCCGCGGATTCAGCTGCCCTCCGCCCCTACTATGAGGCGGAGCGCGTCCTCCGCGACGGTGTCTTCTTCGCCGCGAACGCGCTCTACGGCCTCTCGTTCACGGAGCGGCCGGACCTCCAGGGCTACAACTCCGAAGTTCGCGTGTTCGAAGTGACCGCTGACGACGGCGCACCAGGCGGCCTGTACCTCCTCGACCTGTACACGCGGGACGGCAAGCGCGGCGGTGCATGGATGAACCCCGTAGTGGAGCAGTCCGCGCTGGCAGGGACACTGCCAGTCGTCATCAACAACCTCAACGTCCCGAAACCTGCCGCTGGCGCGCCGACACTCCTCACGCAGGATGAGGTCGAGACGCTGTTCCACGAGTTCGGGCATGCACTCCACGGGCTGCTCGCACGCACCACCTACCCGCGGTTCTCCGGCACGAATGTCGAGCGGGACTTCGTCGAGTTCCCGAGCCAGGTGAACGAAATGTGGGTGACTTGGCCGGAAGTCCTCGCGAACTACGCGCGCCACGTCGACACCGGAGCGGCGCTCCCCCCGGAACTCGTGCTCAGCCTCGGCAGTGCGCAGGGCTTCAACGAGGGCTTCGCAACCACGGAATACCTTGCTGCCGCGCTCCTCGACCAAGCGTGGCATCGGCTCACGTCGGAAGAGGCAACCGCGATCGAGGACGTCGAAGCATTCGAGACCGCCGCGCTCGAGCGTGCCGGGATCGCTGTGGAGGCTGTTCCCACCCGATACTCATCGACCTACTTCGCCCACACGTTCGCCGGCGGCTACGACGCCGGATACTACGGCTACATCTGGAGCGAGGTGCTCGACGCGGACACCGTGGAGTGGTTCCGTGAGCACGGCGGACTGCAGCGCGACAACGGCCGTCGCTTCGGCTCAATGGTGCTCGGCGTCGGCGGCGCCGCCGACCCGATCGAGGCGTACCGCGCATTCCGCGGCCGAGATGCGGAGGTCGAGCCGCTGCTCCGGCGGCGCGGGCTTCTCGACGCGACCGACTGATCGGGCGCTCGCGCACCGCGAGCGGCAGTGCACCCGACCGTGAGCGGCAGTGCACCCGAAAGTGGGGCCTACGCCGCGGCTGCTGCACGCGCGATTGGCCGCGAGTCAATAGCCGCCTACTCGCCCGAGACGTTTACCTGCGCGAGCGAATAGGTACCCGCACGCGTGATCAGGCGGACTTCTCGACGCGCTTCCGCTGCCGCGGAACGATCGTCGGCGCAGCGTTCTCGATGACGGATTCCCGGGTGATGACGACGCGCGCGACCTGATCATCCGACGGGACATCGAACATGACGGGCCCGAGGACCTCTTCCATGATTGCGCGCAAGCCTCGAGCACCGGTCTGACGGAGGACCGCGAGATCGGCGATCGCCTCCAGCGCACCCTGCTCGAACTCAAGTTCGACACCATCGATCTCGAACATCCGCTGGTACTGCCGCACGAGCGCGTTCTTCGGCTCCGTGAGGATCGCCATCAGCGCCGATTGGTCGAGCGGTGCGACCGTCGTGACAACCGGCAGGCGACCGATGAACTCGGGAATGAGCCCGAACTTGTGCAGGTCCTCCGGCAGGACCTCGCTGTACACGTCCGTCTGATCGAGGGGACTGTGCAGTGGGGCGCCGAAGCCGATTCCGCGCTTCCCGATTCGCGAGGAGATGATGTCATCGAGGCCAGCGAAGGCGCCAGCAACGATGAAGAGCACGTTCGTCGTGTCGATCTGGATGAACTCCTGGTGCGGGTGCTTGCGGCCGCCCTGCGGCGGCACCGACGCGACCGTGCCCTCCAGGATCTTCAGCAGCGCCTGCTGGACGCCCTCGCCGGACACGTCGCGCGTGATCGATGGGTTCTCGGCTTTCCGCGCGATCTTGTCGACCTCGTCGATGTAGATGATCCCCGTCTCGGCGCGCTTCACGTCGTAGTCGGCCGCCTGAATGAGCTTCAGCAGGATGTTCTCGACGTCCTCACCGACATATCCGGCCTCGGTCAGCGCGGTCGCGTCAGCCACAGCGAAGGGAACGTTGAGTCGCTTTGCGAGGGTCTGCGCGAGGTAGGTCTTGCCGCACCCAGTCGGTCCGATGAGCAGAATGTTCGACTTCGCGATCTCGACCTCGTCGGCGCGATCCTCGGCAGCGGTGATCTGGCCCTGTGCGCGGATGCGCTTGTAATGGTTGTAGACAGCGACCGCGAGCGCCCGCTTCGCGGGATCCTGGCCGATCACGTACTCCTGCAGGAAATCGAAGATCTCGCGCGGCTTCGGCAGATCGATCTCGCCACCCGCAGCGTCATCGCCGGCCTCGGCGAGCCGTTCCTCGATGATCTCATTGCAGAGCTCGACACACTCGTCGCAGATATAGACGCCGGGCCCAGCGATCAGCTGCTGAACCTGCTTCTGGCTCTTGCCACAGAACGAGCACTTGAGGAGATCGCCGCTCTCTCCGATGCGTGCCATGCTCGGCCCCTTCCTGCAGCGCCCCGGTGTCGCCGTGCGTCCGAGCCTAACCGCAACCGCGGACAGTCACGGCGCACCGCGACGGGTTTCCTTCGGCCTGTTCGCCAGTGGCGAGCAAACGAGAACGCCCCGACAGGATTTCGTCGGGGCGTTCTCCGGGACTCGGCCCGAGCGTCTTACTTGACCAGCGCCGGGAGGCTCTTCCGGCTCGTCAGCACCTGGTCGATGAGCCCGTACGCCACGGCCTCATCTGCGGACAGGATGTTGTCGCGCTCGATGTCGTGGTTGACCTGCTCGGGCGTGCGGTTCGAGTGCTTCGACAGCGTCTCCTCGAGCCAGGTGCGCATCCGGAGCACCTCGGCCGCCTGGATCTCGATGTCCGAGGCCTGGCCCTGGCCTGCACCGCCGGTCGCGGGCTGGTGGATGAGAACGCGGGCGTTCGGGAGGGCGAGACGCTTACCGGGTGTGCCCGCAGCGAGCAGAACCGACGCAGCCGACGCAGCCTGCCCGAGGCAGACCGTCTGGATCTGCGGGCGGATGTACTGCATCGTGTCGTAGATCGCGGTCATCGCGGTGAACGATCCACCGGGCGAGTTGATGTACATGACGATGTCGCGGTCCGGGTCCATCGACTCGAGCACGAGCAGCTGCGCCATGATGTCGTCGGCTGACGCGTCATCGACCTGGACGCCGAGGAACACGATGCGGTCCTCGAACAGCTTCGCATATGGGTCTTGGCGCTTGTAGCCGTAGGCCGTGCGCTCTTCGAACGACGGCAGGATGTAACGGGACGACGGTGCCGGCACGTTCTGTGCGCCACCGAGCATGGGTACGTTCATGATTGCTTTCCTTGTGGTCTCGGTGGGTCAGGAGTCCTCGGAGGTGCCGCCGCCGCCCGACACGTCGAGCGCGGACTCGCGAATGTGGTCGACGAACCCGTAGTCGAGCGCCTCCTGCGCGGTGAACCAACGGTCACGGTCGCCGTCGGCGTTGACCTGCTCGACGGTTTTCCCCGTGGCTGCCGCCGTGATCTCCGCGAGACGCTGCTTCATCGACAGAATGAGCTGCGCCTGCGTCTGGATATCGGACGAGGTACCGCCGAATCCGCCGTGCGGCTGGTGCAGCAGGACACGCGCGTTCGGTGTGATGTACCGCTTGCCCTTCGTGCCCGCTGTCAGGAGCAGCTGCCCCATCGAAGCGGCCATGCCGATACCGACCGTGACGATGTCGTTCGGTACGAACTGCATCGTGTCGTAGATGGCCATGCCGGCGGTGATCGAGCCACCCGGCGAGTTGATGTACAGGTAAATGTCCCGCTTCGGGTCCTCGGCCGCGAGGAGCAGCAGTTTCGCTGCGATCTCGTTCGCGTTGTCGTCCCGGACCTCAGAGCCGAGCCAGATGATGCGGTCCCGGAGGAGTCGGTCAAAAACACTGGGGCTCAGTGTCGCTTCGGCCATGGAATAGCTCCCGTTCAGTTGTCGCTTGATGTCGAACTTATCGGGTGCAACGCAGGCGTTCGCCCGAGTTCGCTGACGGCAATACGCCCGCTCGCATCGCACCGATTGGTAGGGATACGACGAACGGGAGGCGCGGTGCCATCTGACACCGCGCCTCCCGTTTGGAAGATGCTTGCGCCTACTCGGACGCTGCCGTCGACTCGGCCTCGTCGTCGGACGAGTCGGTCTCGCCGGCGGTCTGCGCGACACCCGCGGTGAACGCGGACAGGTCCACGTCGGCACCGCTCGAATCCTTCACGGTCGTCTTCGCGAGAACCGTCGCGACTGCCTTCGAGCGCGCGACTTCGCCGACCATGCCGGGGATCTGCCCGTTCTGGTCGATCACCTTGATGAACTCGCCCGGCTCCATGCCGTACTGCGCAGCAGCCTGGATCAGGTACTGGGTGAGCTCCTCCTGGGTGACCTGGATCTGCTCCTTCTCGGCGATCGCGTCGAGCAGCAGCTGCGACTTGAACGCCTTGGCCGTCGACTCGGAGACCTCGGCGCGATGCTCGTCGTCGTCTTTCCGGTTCTCAGCCTCAAGGTGACGCTCGACCTCGTCGTCGATGAGCTGCTGCGAGATCGGGATCTCAACCGCGTCCATCAGCTTTTCGACGAGCTGGTCGCGGGCTGCCGCGCCCTGGCCGAACGTCTTCGACTTCGCGATCTGGTCCTTCAGGTCCGCGCGGAGCTCATCGATGGTGTCGAACTGGCTCGCGATCTGCGCGAACTCGTCATCGGCCTCGGGGAGCTCGCGCTCCTTCACGGCCGTGAGGGTCACCGCGATCTGCGCGGTCTCGCCCTCGTGGTCACCGCCGACGAGCGTCGACTCGAACGTGGTGGACTCGCCAGCAGTGAGGGAATCGAGCGCCTCGTCGATCCCGTCGATCAGGTCGCCGGAGCCGATCTCGTACGACACACCCGTCGCAGAGTCGACCTCCTCCTCGCCGATCGTCGCGACGAGGTCGAGCTGCGCGAAATCACCGGTCTTCGCCGGACGGTCAACGGTGACCAGCGTGCCGAACCGGGTGCGCAGGTTCTGGAGTTCCTCTTCGATCTCCTCATCGCTCACCTCGACCGCGTCGACCGTCAGCTCGAGCCCCTCATAGGCGGGCAGCTCGAACTCGGGGCGCACGTCGACCTCGAACGTCAGGACCAGGTCGCCCGAGAAGTCCTTGATGTTCGGAAGCTCCGTGACATCGGCTTCCGCGCGACCGAGGACGCGGACCTCGTTCTCCTCGACCGCGAGGCGGTAGAACGTGTCGATCGCGTCGCTGACCGCGTGGTTCAAGACCTCCGGCCGGCCGACTCGCTGGTCGACGATCGCCGGCGGAACCTTGCCCTTGCGGAAGCCCGGGATGTTGATCTGGTCGGCGATGTGCTTGTACGCGTGGTCGATGCTCGGCTTGAGCTCGTCCGGCGTCACGTGCACGGTGAGCTTGACGCGGGTCGGGCTCAGCTTGTCGACGGTGCTGGTGGCCAAGGGATGATCTCCTGAGGTTGACGATGGATGTTCCTGGTCGGGGCGACAGGATTTGAACCTGCGACCTCCCGCTCCCAAAGCGGGCGCTCTACCAAGCTGAGCTACGCCCCGGTCTCGCGGGCCAGGGAGGCCCCCTCGCGTGCCGGAATCAGACCGACGGCGGGAAAGCCCCGTTGAGTCTAGCGGCCACAACCCGACACTCCCCGTCCGGTCACGAAGTCGTGGTCCGACCTGTGCCCGCGCGTCCGCTACGATGGGAGCGCCTCACGGCCCTTCGGGGATGTAGCTCAATGGTAGAGCCCCAGTCTTCCAAACTGGCTACGCGGGTTCGATTCCCGTCATCCCCTCTGTATTTATGGTCTCGCTGTCCCTGCCAGCTCGACGTCGTGGATGGTTGGATCTTGCTGTCCGTGCCAGCTCGACGTCGTGGGTGGTTGGCTATTCCGGTCCGGCCAGCGTTACGTCCGCGGGGATCGCTGCGATCGACAGCGCGCGCACGTTCCACTTGCGCACCATTCGAACATCCGTTCGAATACTCCCATGGGTCAGCGACGGGAGAACCGGTGGACACCGCCGGAACATCCGGAGCAACCGCGCGCCGTGCCGTTCTCCCTCTCGGAGGAAGCACGTGGCGACAACATCTGCCACGCCGTCACACCGCTGCCCGTCTGGGCCTGGGTGCAGTTCCCCACCTTCCACGTCCGGGTGAAGGGGTTCGCACGCAGCTGGACGGTCGACGCGGTGCTCGTCGAATGGGCGCAGTTCGGGCAGCACTCCGAAGCGTGGGTCTGGCGCTCCGCGGTCAAACACCGCGCGCTCCGTGACCACGACCGCCGGCTCAGCCACAAGATCGACCGGATGCCGGGCCCGATTAGCACAGAAAGCGCGGCTGTCGGACAGTGAGCGCGCGCGGCATTGACTCACGGCCCCGGCGCGAGGATCGTTGCAGTCAGCGAGCAGTTTGCTCGTCAGGCCCAATACCCCTGTGAAGGGAGGCGCCGTGCAATCCACAGAATTCTCACTCTGGAGTCAGAACAGACTCACTCCCCCTGAAATCATTGCCGCGTACGTCGAGCGCCGCGTCAATGATCCGTCCCTGTTGTCGACCGAACGGAACGAGCCGACCTACGCGGACTTCTTCACCGTCGAACTCTGATTCGACCGCACTTCCTCATCCATCTCAGGCGTCATCACCGTACGTCGGCGACCAACGTGGTCCCCAGACTTGCGGTGATGACGCATGTCATCGCGACCACATCGGCCACGCTGATCGTCTGACCCACGATCGCGAACCCGGCGAACGCCGCGACTGCGGGCCCGAGGCTTTGGAACACGCCGAACGCACGCGTCGGCATCCGCCGAAGCGCGAGCATCTCCAGTGCATACGGCAGCACGCTCGACAGCACCGCCACAGCGACGAACACCAGGAGGAGCGGCGGCCGGTGGACGACTGCCGCGAGCGCCGACGCGCCTCCGGCCGGGATCGCCACGACGAGAGCGACGAGCATCGAGAGCGCCAGCCCGTCCACCCCCGGGATCCGCTGACCGACGTGCCGGTTTAACACGATGTACCCCGCCCAGCAGATTGCGGCGAGCAGCGCGAACACCACCCCGATGAGGGTGCCTCGGCCTGCCGTGCCAACGCCGAGCAGCACCACGCCGACGAGCGCGAGCACCGCCCAACCGACATCACGCCAGCGGCGCGTATGCGCGAGCGCGAGCACGAGCGGCCCGAGGAATTCGATCGTGACGGCCGTGCCGATCGGCACAGTCGCGAACGCGATGTAGATGCAGACATTCATGCCGCCGAGCGCGATCCCGAGCGCGAGCGCGGCGCCCCACTGTGCGCGACCCCACGACCGGAGGCGCGGGCGAACGACCGCGAACAGGATCGGCGCGCCGATCACAAGACGGAGCGTCGCCGCGCCGGTCGGGCTGATCACGCCGAAATGCGTCCGCGCGATCGCAGCGCCGATCTGCACCGACACGATCGCGGCGAATGCGAGGATCGGAGCGGGCACACGCGCGGCGAGATCGCCGCTCCCGCGTGGCGGTGCAGCTACGCCTGATCCGTTGGGCACCAGTACAGCTTCCGGCCAGCCATGTCCTCGACCGCGATGTTCGTGCCGCACACGCGGCACGGGAGTCCCGCGCGGTGGTAGACCCAGTGCCGATCGTCGCGGCTCCGGAGAGCGGCCGCGTATTCGTCCGGCGCGAGGCCATCCATGGTCATCATCTGGCCGATCTGGACCCCGTCATGGAGCAGCTTCGACCAGTCGTGCCACAGGCTCCGGACCTGGTCCTCGGTGAGATCGCGGCCCGGAGTGTGCGGATTGATCCGTGCCCGGAACAGCAGCTCGGCACGATAGACGTTGCCGATGCCGCTCACCACCGCCTGGTCCATGAGGAGCTGCCCGATCGCCACGTTGCGGCGGCGGACATTCGAGACGAAGCGGGATTCAGCCTCCGGACCGTCATCGTTGATGGGATCGGGGCCGAGCTTGTCGATGGCTCGCTGGACGCCGTCCGGCGTCTCCACGACGCATGCGGTCGGACCGCGGAGGTCCGCGACGGCGGTCTCGGTGAGAATGCGGACGCGCACCTGACCGACCGGCTCGGGCGGGAACGACTCGATCGGGTTCTCGACTTTCTCCGACTCCGCCATGCGGTAGCGCGCGCGCCGCGGCGCACCGATGCTCGCGAGCGAGTCCTCGCCGGCCGCGTCCGTGACGTCCGTGCCGCGCTGATTCGTCTGCCCGATCCGGCCGTTTGCGCTCCGCATCGTGGCGTCCGTGGAAATGTCGCCGGCGAAGTCCCAGGCGCCGTATAAGCCAAGATGCACCCGCAGAATGAGGTCGCCATCGAACTCGAGGAAGAGCTGCTTGCCCACGGCGCGCGACGCGATCATGACGCGACCGTCGAGCCGTGCCGCACCCGCGGCGAACCGGCCCTGCGGACTCGACACGGCGCAGCGCTCCCCCACGAAGTGCAGCGCGAACTGGCGCGCGATGCGATGGACGGAATGCCCCTCAGGCATGATGCGGCTTCCTGCTGTCGCGTCCCACGGTCAGTCGTCGATCTGCTTGCCGGCGATACGACCGGTCGTCTCGAACTCCGCCAGCTGCGCGATTCGTCGCGCATGCCGCTCTTCCTCGGAGAAGGGCTCGGCGATGAAGAGGTCGATGAAGGCGATCGCCTCGTCCACCGTGTGTTGGCGCGCGCCGATCGAAATCACGTTCGCGTCATTGTGCTGACGGGCCAGCAGCGCGGTCGATGCATTCCAGACGAGCGCCGCTCGAACGCCCTCGACCTTGTTCGCGGCGATCTGTTCGCCATTGCCGGATCCACCGAACACCACGCCGAGCGCCTGCACACCGGCGCGCTGATCCCGCACCACACCCTTTGCAGCATTGATGCAGAACGAGGGGTAGTCGTCGAGCGGGTCGTACTCGGTCGGGCCGTGGTCGATCACCTCGTGCCCTTCCTCGGTCAGATGGGCCGCGAGCGTCGTGCTGAATTCGAGGCCAGCGTGGTCCGTTCCGAGGTGGATGCGCATGTCGACGATCCTATTCGGCGCCTCCGTCAGACCGTGTCGAAGATCGGGCCGACCGTCCGCGAGCGCTTCAGCTCGAAGAAACCCGGGTACCGCGCTGCCGCAACCACGCCGTCCCATAGGTCGAGCGCTTCCTGCCCCTTCGGCGCCGGCGAGATGACGGGGCCGAAGAACGCGGTTCCCTCGACGGCGATGACCGGCGTCCCGACATCCTCGCCAACGCGGTCGATGCCGTCCTTGTGGCTTGCGCGCATCGCCGCGTCCGTCTCCGCCGTCCATGCCGCAGACTCGAGCGCGGGATCGAGGTCGAGCTCGGCGAGCACGGATGCGACCACCGCATCGGCGTCGTGCTCCTGACGGTGATGGATGTGTTCTCCGAGTGCGTCGTAGAGCGGCTTCACGATGTCCTGCCCGTGCGCGAGCATCGCCGCGGTGACGAGCCGCGCGTATACCTGGTTCGCGGCGAGCCGCTCACGGTATTTGTCCGGGATGTCCTGATCCTCATTGAGGACGAACAGACTCATCACGTGCCACCTGACATCGAGATTCCGGTGTGCGCTGACCTCACCGACCCATCGGCTCGTCATCCACGCCCAGGGGCAGGTCGGGTCGAACCAGAAGTCCACATGAGTTGTTGTCTTTCGCGCTTCCACAGCAGTGTCCGTCATGGTCTGGAGCGTACGCCCGCTCGCTAGTGTGGACGGGTGCCGTACACCGGCCGACCCTCGTCAGCGCGGGCAGGATCGCCCGCGTCCGCAGCGACCACAGGAGCGATCCGTGCCCGGAGAGAACCTCACCCGAATCGAAGCCCAGGAGCGCGCAGCCGTCGTCGACGTGCACTCCTACGACGTCCGCCTCGACCTCACGCGCGGGGGTGACACCTTCGGCAGCACCACGACCGTTCGATTCGCGGCCACGCCTGGCGCGTCGACGTTCATCGACGCGATCACGCGCACAGTGCACTCGATCGAGCTCAACGGCAAGGCGCTCGACGTTGGGGCCGTGAATGACGGCGTTCGCATCCAGCTCCACGACCTGCAGGCCGAGAACGAGCTCACGGTCGTCGCCGATGCCGTGTACACGAACACGGGCGAAGGCCTTCATCGGTTCGTCGACCCGGTCGACGACGAGGTCTACCTGTACTCCCAGTTCGAGGTCCCGGACTCGCGACGGATGTTCGCCGTGTTCGAGCAGCCCGACCTGAAGGCAACGTTCTCGTTCACCGTCACGGCGCCGGCACGCTGGCAGGTCGTCTCGAACGCTCCGACCCCCGAGCCGACCGTCGACGGTGACACCGCCACGTGGTCGTTCGCGCCCACCGCGCGGATCTCGAGCTACATCACCGCCCTCATCGCCGGGCCGTACAAGGTCGTCCGCTCCGAGCTGACAAGCTCCGACGGCCGCACGATCCCGCTCGGTATCTTCACGCGCGCGTCCCTCTTCGAATACCTCGACCCTGACTACATCTTCGACATCACGCGCAAGGGGTTCGCGTACTACGAGTCGAAGTTCGACGTTCCGTACCCGTTCGAGAAGTACGACCAGCTGTTCGTCCCCGAGTTCAACGCGGGCGCCATGGAGAACGCGGGCGCCGTCACGTTCGTCGAGACGTACGTGTTCCGGTCGAAGGTGACCGACGCCATCAAGGAACGTCGCGTCGTCACGATCCTGCATGAGCTCGCGCACATGTGGTTCGGCGACCTCGTCACCATGAAGTGGTGGAACGACCTCTGGCTCAACGAGTCGTTCGCCGAGTGGGCCTCCACTATCGCGACGGCCGAGGCCACCGAGTGGACCGAGGCGTGGACGACGTTCCAGGCGATGGAGAAGTCCTGGGCCTACCGCCAGGACCAGCTTCCGTCGACCCACCCTGTCGTCGCCACGATCAACGACCTCGAAGACGTCCAGGTCAACTTCGACGGCATCACCTACGCCAAGGGCGGCTCGGTCCTGAAGCAGCTGGTTGCGTGGGTGGGGATCGATGCGTTCTTCGCGGGCGTCTCGGCATACTTCAAGAAGCACCATCACTCGAACACCGAGCTGAAGGACCTGCTCGCCGAGCTGGAGGTCACCTCCGGTCGCGATCTCTCCAGCTGGTCGGGAAAGTGGTTGGAGACAGCGGGCGTGAACACGCTCCGTCCCGAGTTCGAGGTCGATGACGACGGGATCATCACGTCGTTCGCCGTCATCCAGGAGGCCCCCGCCGACTACCCGACACTTCGCCCGCACCGTCTCGCGATCGGTGTGTATGCGTTCGACGGCGACGCCGCGTCGGCTCCGTTCGGCGCGAACGCCGCCTCCGCCGGAGGTCGACTCGAACGCACCCACCGCGTCGAGATCGATGTGGACGGGGAGCGCACCGAAGTGCCGGAGCTCGTCGGCGTGCACCGCGGTGACCTTGTGCTGCTCAACGACGACGACCTCGCGTATGCGAAAATCCGGCTTGACGAGCATTCGCGGCGCACGGCGATCGAGCATCTCGCCGCGATCGCCAGCCCACTCGCGCGCTCCATCGTCTGGGGTGCCATGTGGGACGCGACCCGCGACGCCGAAGCGCCGGCGAGCGACTATGTGCGTCTGGTTCTCGGCAACATCGCCACCGAGACCGAGTCGACGACGATCCGCACGACGCTCACGCAGCTGCTTCTGACGACGCGAAGCTACGTCGCCCGCGATCGTGTCGACGAGACGATCCGGCACGTCGGCAACGCGCTGTGGCAGCTCGCATCGACGGCGGAGTCCGGTTCCGACGCGCAGTTCCAGTTCGTCAAGTTCTTTGCGCAGATCGCATCGACCCCCGAGCATGTCGCGACGCTGCAGGGCCTGCGGGACGGCACCGTGGAACTGAACGGGCTCACGATCGACACGGACCTCCGATGGGAGCTCCTCGAGGGCCTCGTCCTCGCGGGCGCGGCAGGCGCCGACGACATCGATGCGGAGCTCGCGTCCGACCGGACAGCGAACGGGGAGCAGGCGGCCGCCCGGGTTCGGGCGACGATCCCGACCGCGGACGGCAAGCTCGCGGCCTTTGCCTCGCTCGTCGACTCTGATGCGCTGCCGAACGCGATCGTGCGGCAGACCACGATCGGCTTCCAACACGTGAACGCACCGGTTGCGCTCGAAGGTCTCGTCGGGCCGTACTTCGACGCGCTCACCGACATCTGGGCGACGCGGACTTACCACATCGCCGAGAGCCTCATCGTCGGGCTGTACCCGGCGCCGCTCGCGAGCGAGGAGCTCCGCGACGCGACGACCGCATGGCTCGAATCCCACCCCGAGACGCCCGCACTCCGTCGACTCGTCGCAGAGAACCTCTCGGGCGTCGAACGCGCACTGCGGGTCCAGCTGAACGACCATTGATATGAACGACCACTGACCGGTGGGGGTGCCCGGGACACTCAGCAACACCCGGGCACCCTCCCCCTAGCATCGATCGGATCATGCTCCTTGCTGCATCGCCGACCAACAATCCGACGCAGGAGGCGACGACCGTCGTGAAGAACGCATTCGCATCCTTCATGCAGACGTGGCACGTGCCCATCTCCATCGTCGTGATCCTCATCGCGGCGCTCATCGTCCGCATCCTCCTCCGCAAATCCATCAACCATTTAGTCGACCGAGTCGTCTCCGGCGTCAAGCGCAAGCAGCGCGTCGACGACACGGACGCGCTCGTCGTCTCCCCGCTTCAGACCGCACGCGTCGTCCAGCGAACCCGAACGCTTGGCAGTGTCCTCGACAATGTCGCCACCGTGGTCGTCGCGATCATCGCTCTCGTGCTCATCCTCGGGGTCTTCCAGTTCAATGTGCTCGGCATCGTCGCGGGTGCATCCGTGGTCGCTGCTGGCCTCGCGGTCGGGGCGCAAAGCATCGTCAAAGACCTGCTGTCCGGAATCTTCATGATCCTCGAGGACCAGGCCGGCGTCGGCGACATCGTCGACACCGGTGCGGCGACCGGCGTCGTCGAGAACGTCGGGCTCCGCGTGATGCAGATCAGGGATGTCAACGGAATCCTGTGGTTCGTCCCCAACGGTCAGATTCTCCGCGTCGGGAACATGTCGCAGGGCTGGTCACGGGTTCTCGTCGACATCACCATCCCCTACGACGCCGACATCGACGCGATTCAGGACGCGCTCCTCGCAGCGGCAGTCGCAATGTCGCGAGAGCCGCGGTGGCGACAGCGCATCGTCGAGAAGCCCGAGATTTGGGGCCTGCAATCCATCACCGATTCGGCGATGGTGTTCCGTCTCGTCGTCAAGACCCGTGCATCCGAGCTCGACAACGTCGGCCGCGAGCTCCGCGTGCGACTGAAGCACGCGGTCGACGCCCTCGGGGTGACGCTCCCGGCGATGGCGATGATCATGCCCGCCGGTTGGGAGAACGCGACATCGATCAACGGGCTCCGTCCCGTCACGACGCAGCCCACTCCCGTCCAGCCGCACGAGCGGCGCGCAAAATCATCCCGATGGGGCCGGTCAACAGAAGCGCGAGCGCCGCACGCACCAGCGCCAGAACCAGAATCCGGCCGCGACGACATCAACGGAGGGCCGCGATGACCACCGGATCCGAACCCACCCGCGAGCCCACCGAGCAGCAGCCGCTGCTCCTTCGCAGCGGGCTGAGCGGACCGGCGATCGGCGGATCACTCTACGAGCGGATCGGAGGCGCGCCAGCATTCGATCGGCTCGTCCGCACCTTCTACCAAGGCATCCAATCGGATCCGCTTGTCTGGCCGATGTACCCAGCAGATGACCTCGAGGGAGCCATCGAGCGCCTCTCGCTGTTCCTGCAGCAGTACTGGGGCGGACCCACGACCTACAGCGAGCGGCGCGGCCACCCTCGCCTCCGAATGCGGCATCACCCGTTCCCGATCACGCCCGAGGCGCGAGACCGGTGGCTCGTCCACATGCGCACCGCTGTCGAATCGCTCGCACTCGCACCACTCGACGAGGCAGAGCTCTGGGCATACCTCGACCGTGCCGCCCACGCGATGGTCAACTCGTTCGACCGATGAGCGCGCACAGCATGCGCCGCTGACACTCGTACAGGGAGCCGATCAGGCGCGACTCGACCACGCACGGCGAGCGGCGAGGACGTGACCATGCGCAGTGGTGAGCCTGCGCCACGGCCCGGACTCGAACACGCGGACGCGCTCCTCCGCCCCGCTCAGGAACCCGAGACTCTCGGCGGCGAAGGCCGCCCCCGCCGGTATCGTGTCCTGCTCCGTGAGTTGCCGGCCCCACACTGCTGCCCGCACTCGACGAACGAGGGCGTCGCCGGAACTGGGCGGAAGCGCCTCAGCGACTTCGCTCATCCCAGCGCGCGCCGCTTGGCGGAGCGAGTCGACCGACAGCGTCGGCAGCGGCACCCAGCCCGTGCGCGGCGGAGTGATGGCTGCCCACGTCACGGAACCGACCTGCAGCGGGACACCGACTTCAATCGGGCTGACGCCCGCTGAAGCATCGAGCGCGTTCCGGATGCGCTCAAGGAGCGATCGAAGCGGAACGACCACATCGAAGTCGGCGCTCTGCGCCACCTCAGCGGTGCGGAGTCCGAGAACGGTGGGCGCCTCATCGAGGAGGCCGACCGGGTAGATGATGGCCGTGTACGCCGCGAGCACACCCGACGCAACGATGAGCCGAGCGGATCCGTCCTCGACCCGAGCGGCACGTTCGAGATAGGTTCGCAGATCTTCGGCGGCAGCCGCGTCCGGAAGCGTGAAGGTCAGCGTCATGGCGGTGACCACCCTACCGCCGTCGGTCTCGCGCCTCCGGTCGGTCGGCACGGTGCGGAGAGGGACAGCGCAGTTCGTAGACTGGCGTCGATGAACGGCAACGACGCTCCGGACGAACCTGACTTCCTTCCGACGCTTCGCCTCGTCGACACCGGTGCGAACACGGGCGAAGTCATCTACACCGCGTCGAGCCATTGGTCACCGGGCGGCCGCGTCTTTGGCGGTCAGGTCCTGGCGCAAGCGATCGTCGCCGCACAGTCGACGATCGACGACCGCGCGATCCACTCCATGCACGGGTATTTCTTGCGGCCTGGCGACATCGGCCAGCCGATCACGATCGCCGTCGAGCGCATTCACGACGGCCGATCGTTCGCCACACGCCGCGCACAGGCCTATCAGGGCGGTGTCCCGATCTTCTCGATGATCGCGTCCTTCCAGCGATCGGATGTCGGGGTCGAGCATCAGGTCTCGGCACCCGAGGGTCTTCCGGACCCGGAGGCCCTCCCGTCGGCCGCCTCGTTGCTGCAGGCGATCGACCACCCCGTTGCGCGCGCGTGGGCGAAGCGGTCCATCGACGTCCGGCACGTCGAGGGGCCGGTATTCGTCGGTGCGGCGGATCAGCGCACTGCCCAGCAGGCTGTGTGGATGCGCGTGCTCGGCCAACTCCCGGACGACCCGTCATTGCATCGCGCGATCCTCGCGTACGCGAGCGACCTGTCGATCCTCGAACCGGTGATGCGTCGGCACGGACTCGCTTGGGGAACGCCCGGCCTGAAGACGGCGAGCCTCGACCACGCGATGTGGTGGCACCGCGATGGTCGCGCGGACGAGTGGGTGCTCTACACGCAGGACTCCCCGAGCGCCCAAGGCGGGCGGGGGCTCGCGTTCGGGCGCATGTTCGATCGCGAAGGCCGGCTCCTCGCCACGGTCGCCCAGGAGGGCATGGTGCGAGCGCCGAGTTTGTGAGCGCCCTGCGCCCGCATGAGCGCTTGTCGCATACATAGGCGCTCGTCGCCCGGACGAGCGCTTCCCGCCCGCGTGGGCGCTCCTCACCGATGAGCGCCGGTCGACTCCAGCAGGGCTACGGCCGAGAAAATACGACCGGCTCGTCGATCCACGGCTCGCAGGCCGCACGTTCCGCGTCCGAGAGTCGCCTCGGTCGTTCCGTCGCAGCATCGACGAGCACGAGCGTCGTCGACGCCCTTGTGTAGAGCACCGGAGGCGTGACGCCCGCCGGCGAACACACTTCGTAGGAGACGTCGAGGCTCGCGCCGCCGAGACGGCCGAACCAGAGCTGGACGTCGAGCGGTCGGCGGAAGTACGGGATCGAGGCCAAGTATTCGAGTCGTTGTCCGGCAATGACCGTCAGCGTTCCGGACCCCGGTCGACCGTCGATCACGGGAGCTGGATACTCGCCCGGCTCCGGAGTCTCGTCGGCATCCGGAGCCCAGAACGCGAGGATTCGCGCTTCCTCGAGCAGACGAAGCATCGCGGAGTTGTTGACATGCCCGTAGGCATCGATGTCGCTCCAACGGAGCCGCACCGGAACGTGGAGTCGCGCCACGCTCAGTCCCGCGTGAGCTTGCGATACGTGGACCGGGAGGGCTTTGCGGCGTCAGGGCCGAGTCGCGCGATCTTGTTCTCCTCGTACGCCTCGAAGTTGCCTTCGAACCAATACCAGCGAGGCCGGCCGTCGTCGTCGAGCCCTTCCCACGCGAGGATGTGCGTGGCGATACGGTCCAGGAACCACCGGTCGTGCGTGATCACGACCGCGCACCCGGGGAATTCGAGCAGTGCGTTCTCGAGGCTGCCGAGCGTCTCGACGTCGAGGTCGTTGGTGGGCTCGTCGAGCAGGAGCAGGTTGCCTCCCTGCTTGAGGGTGAGCGCGAGGTTCAGGCGGTTCCGCTCACCACCGGACAGCACCCCGGCTTTCTTCTGCTGATCCGGCCCTTTGAACCCGAACTGCGACACATACGCACGCGACGGGATCTCCGTCTTCCCGACCTGGATGTAGTCGAGGCCGTCCGAGACGACCTCCCAGAGGTTCTTGTTCGGGTCGATGCCCGCGCGAGACTGGTCGACGTAGGAGATGTCCACCGTGTCGCCGACCTTGAGGTCGCCGCCGTCGAGCGGCTCGAGCCCGACGATGGTCTTGAAGAGGGTCGTCTTACCGACACCGTTCGGGCCGATCACCCCGACGATGCCGTTCCGAGGAAGGGTGAAGGACAGGTCGTCGATGATGATGCGCTCCCCGAACTGCTTGTGCAGCCGGTCGGCGTCGATGACCTGGGATCCGAGTCGCGGGCCGACCGGGATGACGATCTCTTCGAAATCGAGCTTTCGGGTGCGCTCAGCCTCTGCCGCCATCTCCTCGTACCGAGCGAGCCGCGCCTTCGACTTGGCCTGACGACCCTTCGCATTCGAGCGCACCCACTCGAGTTCCTCGGACAGCCGCTTTGCGAGCTTCGCATCCTTCCGGCCCTGGACCTCGAGACGCTCGCGCTTCTTCTCCAGGTAGGTCGAGTAGTTCCCCTCGTACGGATACAGGCGTCCGCGGTCGACCTCCGCGATCCACTCGGCCACGTGGTCGAGGAAGTAGCGATCGTGGGTCACGGCGAGGACGGCGCCGTGATACTTCGAGAGATGCTGTTCGAGCCAGAGCACGCTCTCCGCGTCCAGGTGGTTCGTCGGCTCGTCGAGGAGGAGCAGATCCGGCTTCTGGAGCAGGAGCTTGCAGAGCGCAACGCGGCGCTTCTCCCCGCCCGAGAGGTGCGTGATGAGCTCATCGCCCGGAGGACACTGCAGCGCGTCCATCGCCTGTTCGAGCTGCGAGTCGAGATCCCACGCGTCAGCCGCGTCGATCTCCTCTTGCAGCGTCCCCATCTCGGCGAGGAGCGCGTCGAAGTCGGCATCGGGCTCTGCCATCGCGGCGGAGATCTCGTTGAAGCGGTCGACCTTGCCCTTGATGTCGCCGAGTCCTTCTTGGACGTTCTCGAGCACCGTCTTTGACTCGTCGAGCTCGGGCTCCTGCATCAAAATGCCGACGGTGAAGCCCGGGGTCAGTTTCGCCTCACCGTTGGACGGCTGATCGAGCCCGGCCATGATCTTGAGAATCGTGGACTTGCCGGCGCCGTTCGGACCGACCACGCCGATCTTGGCCCCCGGCAGGAACGACATCGTCACGTCGTCGAGGATCAGCTTGTCGCCGACGGCTTTGCGGGCGCGAACCATTTGATAGATGTACTCAGCCATGTCCGGCCCAGTCTACTGATCGGCTTCCGAGCCGACGTCCTGTTCGAACATCGCGGGGATGCGCGACCTGCCGAGCATTCACCGCTTAGAACGGCGTCGGAACGGAGGCGGGCTGCCCGAAGGGATCGGCACCCGACCGAGCACCACCGATCGCGACCGCCTCGTCGCTGTCCGCACGATTGACGACGCCATCGGACGCGGCGCTGTCCTCGGGCACCTCGATCTGACCGTCGTCCGTCGACGGCGCGTGCTCGTCCGCGACCGCTCGGGGCGTTCGCTCCCACGTGCCGGTCCCCCAGGCGAGGTCGTGGCCGATCGACTCGGCCTCGATTTCCACGGCGATGCCGCTGCGCTCGTCTCGTTCCCAGTTGCGGATCCGCAGCCGCCCGAAGACGACGACACGATCGCCCTTGTTCACCGACGCGGTGAGGTTCGCCGCGAGCGACCGGAATGCGGTCACCGTGAACCAGTTCGTCTCGCCGTTCGTCCACGACGAATTGGAGCGGTCCCACTTTCGTGATTGCGAGGCGACACGGAGGCTGGTGATCTCGAGGCCGGCCTGGGTGACAAGGTGGCGCGGCTCGGTTGCGACGATGCCGCGGACTGTGATGATGTCGTTCATGCGTCGATGTTCGACGCACCGAGCGCGCCGGAGCCGCGCCGCGCCTCCCAGCTGTGGAGGAGTTGCAGCGATCGAGACCGGTGGAGGGCCCGAGGGTCAGCAGCACGCCGCTCGTCACCCCACCGGGGCACGACGCGTCAGGAGCAGATGCTCAGTGCGCGCGGAACTCCGGTCGGCTCGCGAGCGGCCCGAGCGCGGCGTGCACCGCACGCTTCGCCGTCTCGAGATCGGGATATGCCCCTCCGCCGGTGCGCCGCCCGTACATCTCGACGACGAACCGGTCGCGCTCCCGGTGGATGCACCCCACCGCGCCTGCCTCACCGACTGCGACCCACGTCGCCGTTCCGTCGATCGTCTGCATCATCGACCACCTCCTTGTGGACCGGTGACGCCGCCAGCCGTGGATCGGCTAGGACGCCACGATGTAGCGACTGTACGCCTTGCGGATCTTGTTGACCTTGGGAAGTGCCACGGCCATGCAGTAGCCCTGGCCAGGGTTCTTCGCGAAGAAGTCCTGGTGGTATTCCTCCGCCCGGTAGAACGCGCCGAGCGGCTCGATCGTGGTGACGATCCCGCCGTCCCAGATCTCGGAGGCGCGCTCCCGGGCCGCCTCGAACAGCGCCTTCTGTTCGTCGCCGTCGAAGAACATCGCCGACCGGTATTGCGTGCCGACATCGGCTCCCTGCCGATTCAGCTGCCGGGGGTCGTGCAGGGTGAAGAACACGTCGAGGATGACCTCCGCAGGGATCTGCTCCTCATCGAAGGTCACAGCCACCGCTTCCGCGTGTCCGGTCGTCCCCGTGCAGACGAGCTCGTACGACGGACTGTCGGTCACGCCGCCCGTGTATCCGGACACGACGTCTTGCACGCCTTCCAGCGTGCGGTACACCGCGTCCAAGCACCAGAAGCATCCACCCGCAAGCACAAACGTCGTCATTGCGATCCCTTTCGTCGTCCGGGTCAACGCCGGCCGCGGCTCATCGTATTCCGCTCGCGCGCCGAGTCGGCACGGGAGCGATCCACACCTCCCCGCCTGTCCTCCCTGAGACCGGCATGGTCAACCACTATGGTTCGGCCATGCAATGGTGGAATGACTTCCTGAGCTGGACCGGATCGACCTCCGGATGGCGCGTCCTCTCCGGCGCGATCATCCCCTTCGTCGCGATCGTGCTGGCGGGGCTCATCGCGGCGCTGATCGGGCGAGCGGCGACCAAACGCGCCGTCGACATGCACGACCGGGAGGCACGGAACGCCGCTGTCGCAACCGTCCTGTCCGCCGCGCGGAAAGCCGCGAACTGGGGCAACCTCGGGCATGACGAGCGCGCCTACGCCGATCACCTCGCGGAGGACGCCGACATCCGTCTGCGCCTCCTGCCGATCGCAGGCGCTGTCGTCGCCGCGAACTGGGCGCAGCACGAGATCGCCGACATCAAGAAGAACTCGTCCACGTTCAGCTTCCAGGCCGAGCAGTCCCTCGCCGAGTTCCGCGACCGGATGCTCGAGTGGCAGATGCGTCCCGCGAAGGCGCGCAAGCTCTTCCGCGCCGATCTCGAGCGCTGGAAATTCGAATCCCCCGACCCCGACCACGATCTGATCCGGCGCCAGCAGCAGTGGAACGCGGACCAGAAGCGCACCGGTGGCGCTCCGGATTCACCCCGCACCACACCGGAGGCGCGTCCCACCCCGTCGTCGCCGTCCGCCGCGACACCCGCCCTCAAGCAGCCACAACCGCTCAGCCCAGCCGCGTCCAACGGGAATGCTCGGTTCGAGGGCACCGCAATCGGGCAGACCGCGAATGCAGAGCACGACCCGAGCAGCGATTCCGGAAGCGACCGATCAGTGGGGCTCCCTACGGCTGCGCCGCTCCCGCCGGTAACCGGTGCGCTCACTGAGCCGAAGGGCGACGCCGCCGCAGTCGTCCCGACGACCACGAGTTCTGTTCCGACGCGGATCGAGCAGGGAAATGTCGAGCCGGCGGATCCGCACGAGACCGACGAGTCGCCGTACGCCCACCCCGTGAGTGCCAGCGAGCTTCGTCGCCGGGCCGAGGAAGACGACGATCTCTGATTCCGTTTGCGGCGCGGGGCGGTCGTGCCCCTGGCAGGATTCGAACCCGCGGCACGACGGGTAGAAACCGTCTGCTCTATCCACTGAGCTACAGGGGCAAGGAGGCGTCGCTTCCCCGCGTCAAGCAATCCTACGGGGAAGCCTCAGGCGGCCGAGCGACGCTCTGCTCGGCTACGCACCTCGGGGACGAGCGGGTGCTCAGCGCGGGCGTGCACCGTGCGGACGAGTGGGTGCACACCAGTGGAGCGCCCAGGTGGGATACGACGTGAAGTTTGCGGGGCGAACCGGGTCCGGGCCGCGCTCGGCTCGCGGAACCCGGAAGTCCGCGGTGACGCTCTGGTCTCATGCGCAGTTCCGGAATCACCTGCGTCATGCCGGCGCGAAACGCCGCTGCCACCATCGGAGCAGCGGTGTACTCCACGCTGCGTGCGCTCCCCGATGACGGCCTGCTCATCGTTCGCGACGACGGAAGCACCGACGGAACGGCCGATGTCCTGCGACGGATTCGCGATCGTCGGCTCAGCGTTCTGGTCGGGGATCCGATCGGCATCGCACGCTCGGCCAACGCCCTGCTCGACGCCGTCGACACCCCGTTCATGTGCCGGATGGACGCCGATGACATCTGCTTGCCATGGCGCTTCCGCGCGCAGCGATCAGTGCTCGACTCGGCCGACCTCGCGTTCTCGCCCTGGCTGCGATGGCGGAGCGGCACCGCCCTGGTCAAACCTGCGATGACGCGTCGCCTCGACGGCGACGTCGCTCGGCTGGAGCTGCTCGTCGAGAACCCGTTCCTCCATTCGTCGATGATCGGACGCACCGGGTCGATCCGCGCGATCGGCGCCTACCGCGATGTCGCGAGCGAGGACTACGACCTCTGGCTGCGGGCCGCGACCGCTGGCCTGCGCCTGCGGCGCTCGGGACCGCCGGTCGTCCTATACCGCCGACATCCGCGACAGACGTCGCAGCAGTCGGCATGGCTCGCGCAGCGGAGCGCGAGCACGCTCGTGCTCGACGCATGGAGCGTCCTGGCGAAGCAACTCCTCGGAATTGTGCCCGGCTGGTTCACCTGGCGGCGAGACGGCTTTCCGGCGAACGCGGTGCCGCCGGACGTCTCCGCGGACATCGCGCGAATGCGCGCTACGGTGCTTGACGCATCGGGGAGCGGCGCCGCCGAGGTGCTCGCCTGTCTTCGACGGATGGAGCGCCGCGCCGGCAGTGCCGCCACCTCGTCAACTCAGTGAGCCGCTCGCCCTGCAACCTCACCACGCGTGGGTCCGGCAGTCGCAACGACGCACCTCGGCGTCCCTAGCGCTCGACGAGCTCCGCTTCGAGCAGTTCGGACAGGATGCGATCCGCCTGGGATGCCTCGAGTCCGACGCGCTGCGCGATGCGCGAGGCTGGTTGCGGATAGTCCAGTGCGAGCCAGACGAGACTCGCGCTCGGAGACAGCACGTTCACGGTGCTCTGCCGCAGGACGATCACATGCTCAGCATCCTGAACCCAGTCGATGACGGCGCGCCGGTAGCGCCGTCCGGGCGTCCCCGGCGATCGATTCGCGGGCGCTCGGCGATCGTCGACCAGCATGTCGAGGATCGCCCGGACCTGGCTACTCTCGCCATACGTCAGGCGAAGCAGCGGACCCGCGCATGCCACGAGCACGGACAGCCGCGATAGCCCGTCGCGACGCCGCGCCAGGTGACTGACCTGTGGAACGAGATCTGGAATCGACGCTGCAAGGCTCACTCTACGGATGCGCGCCTCCCGAGTCCCAGGGCTGCGATCGAGCAGCACGAGCGCTCCGAGCGGGAGTCGCTCCGTCACCGGGTGCAGGCCGAAGTCCGCCGGTGCATGCTGGGTCTTCGGCGCCCCATCCGCAACGATCGAGATCGGCTTCGGATATGGCGAAACCACCCCGCTCGCGTCGACGACGAGGGTCTCGTCGCTGACATACTCGTCGGCGATCTCCCGGATCAGCGTCGATTTGCCGGCGCCCGATGGTCCCACGAAGCCGATCACCGAGCCCCGGCGCGCGAGACCCGCTGCGTGGAGCAGCGTCGCGTCGTCGCTTCGCCGCTCGATGACCGCGGCGGTGACACGCGCGACGATCGCGGCTGACAGTTCAGAGAACGATTGTGCGACGACGTCGGGCTGGCCGGGTCCGACTTCCGACCCCATCCGCATCGCGGCCGCACGCAAGGGCGCAAGCGAGGCGGATTCCGACTCCACCAGCAGACAGCGAATCCGCATCGCGGGCGGTTGTGGGCCCGTGGTAATGCACCCTGCCCAGGCACGGCGGAGTTCGCGCTCCCCCTCGATCGTCACACCGTGCAGAACGAGGTCGATCCGGACCCCGGCCGCCGTGAGCGCAATCGTCCTCATGCGGCGTCGACTCCGAGAGCTCGGTAGGCCGCGAGTACCCGCCCGAAGACGACGTCGGGTGTCTGCGCAGCGGCGTAGGCCGCCGCACGCTCGAGCCGGTCCTCCATGTCGAAGCGGTCGAGATCGTGGAGGATCGTGCGCGCGAATTCCTGGTCGCTCGCGTCGTCGGGGATGCTCACCGCGCGGCCATCGGCGAGTGCACCGTCACCATCGCACGCATGCGTTGCATACACGGGGCGCCGGCGCGCGAACGATTCGAGCAGCACAAGCGGGAGCCCCTCCCAGCGTGAGGTCATGACGAGCGCATGCGCATCATCCAGCGCGGAGACAACCGCATCCGACTGTCCCGGGAATGCCACGCTCACGCCGGCGGCCACGGCGGCGTCGACCGCGGTCTGACGCAGCGGTCCATTCCCCAGCCACATCGCTTGCACCGGGCGCTGGTCGGCGATGGCTGCCGCAACCCGCACGAAGCGAAGCGGATCTTTCTGCGGCTCGAGTCGGCCAATCCCGAGCAAGCGAAGCGGCTCGTCGCGACCGGGCTGCGTCCACCCGCGCGAGGGGCTGACGTCCACTCTGGACGCGGTGTTTCCGACGAGCCTGACCCGATCGCCGGCACCTGCACGATCGACCATCGCCCGTACCCCCTCCGACACCGCGAGCACGCGGTCCGATCGGAACGACAGGCGCGCAAACCCCAGCGACGGAAGCACCGTGTGCGCGTGCTCGACAGTCGGGATGCGGAGTGGCCGGGCGACCATGTTCGCGATGAGCGCCTCGCGGCGCTGATGGGCGTGCAGGAGCGCCGGACGCCGGGCCCGGACAGCCGCTCGGACGGCTGCGATCTGCCCGAGCACGCCGCTTCGGGACGCCTCCGGCAGCGACACGACCGAGACGCCATGCAGGTCGTCGAATGCAGCCCGCATCGGCCCGTCCCGACCGAGGACGGTCACCGCGAACCCGCGGTCCACGGAATACCGAATGAGGTCAAGCGCAACGCGTTGGGCGCCTCCCCAGTGAAACCCGTCGAGCAGATGCATGACATGCGGGGCGCGGGATCGACGACTGGCTGGAGGCGCGTGCACGACGCGATCCTGCGCCGGCCGTCCGCCGCCTCCTCCGACAGGGCCGCCTGCCGGCTCGGTTCCTCCTCCGGCTTTCACCTCGCAGATCGCCCGACGTCGGGATCGAAGCCGAGCACCGATCGCTCGACGAGGTTCGACAACCGCATCGCATACGCGTTCGTCAGGTGACCGCCGTCGGCCTTCACGACGACATCGTCGACGATCGCCGGGCAGTGCCAGGCTGCGTCGCAGAACCAGCGCGACGTGTCGACGAACTCCGCGCCTGCGCGCTGCGTCGCGGTCTGCTCGGCGGCTCGCTTCGCGAACCAGTCCGCTGACGGACTCCGCTCGCACATGCCCGGACCGAGCACGCGCGTCGCACATGCGGTGACGGGCGTCGTCTCCGGCGGCGAGCCGAATACGGCAACCCGATTCGGCGGCAGCCCGAGCGTGTCGATCGCGCGCACGACGGACCGAGCCCACGCGGCTTCCGGGTCGCCGGAGGTGCGTTGTCGCTGGTAGGCACCGAGCGCGCTCGACAGGACCACCCGTTCGGGGTCGAGGGCGTGGACCAGCGCGAGCGCGCGGCGCATCGCTTCTGCGCAATCCGATGGGAAGTCCGGACGTCGAAGCCGGTCCGCGGTCGGAGCCTCGGCGGCCGGACAACTCTCGAGGCCGATCCCGACGACGCGCCAACCGAGCGCAGCGAGCGGGAGGAGTGCGGGCAGCCAGCTCGCTGCGATGGAATCGCCGACAACGGCGATAGTCCGGTCGGCTGGCCCCCTGCCGAACGTGCAGCGCGCCATCGCTGTACGGAGCTCGGCGGCGGTGAGCCCGACTGGGTCGACGAGACAGCCGTGCGCCTGCACCGCCGCCGCAGCCGACGCGCTCGCGTCCACACGGTCCAGGGCAGGATCGGTCGACACCGGCCAGTGCGTGGACCGGAGAGAATCGGCAATCGCCTGCTCGATGGACGTCGTCGACGCGAACGACGCCGAGGAGTTCTGGCGCGCAGGAGGCGCGGCCAGCGCGTCGGGCTCGGCGAACCACGACGGCCCACGGACCTGCAGCCCCGTCAGGCAGACGACGAGCACCGCGGCGGTGCCCGGTACGACGAGCGGGTGCGCGCGAACGCTGCGCCGCCGCGGCCCTATGCGGTGACGTGCTTCGCTGAACGCTCGATGCCGACGGAACGGCTCTTCGATAAAGCGCGTGCTGATCGCGGCGAGGCCGACGGCGACGACGACCGACACCATCGGCGCCGCAACCGCCGGGAGGAGCGCAGCAGCGAAGACGGCGAGCGGAAGGTGCCAGAGGTAGAGCGAATACGAGATACGTCCGAGCCCGCGCAGCGGCCTACTCGGAAGAATGCCAAGTATCGCCTTGCATGCAAGGGCGCGGTGCACTCCTCTGCTCGGAAGGCGCTCCGAGTCCCCTGTCGACATCGAACGTCCTCCGAAGAGGATCGCGACCGTGGCGCACACGGGAACGAGAGCCCACGGTCCTGGGAACGGCATGGTGCCCGTGAGAAGGATCGCTCCGCAGGCCAGCACCCCGAGTCCGGCGCCGATCAGCATCGTCGACGCCGCCTGGCCCATCCGCCACCGTCGACCAGCGAACGCAGCCAAACAACCGACACCGAGCTCCCACGCTCGCGACTCCAATGAGAAATATGCCCACCCCGCGTGCGCGACCGACTCCCAGCACGCGACGACGAACGATGCGCTTGTGGCGACCGCGAGGAGCGGAACCAACCCGATGGACCAGCGAATCGGCGTTGCTGCGTCCCAGTTCGTGGCGCTCGCATGCCGCCGTCGCGCCAGCGCCACGACCACGAGGACTGCCGCGGGCCACAGGAGATAGAACTGCTCCTCCACTGCGAGCGACCAGAAGTGCTGCAGAGGTGAGGTGGAGCCGTCGTCCGCGAAGTAGCTCGTCCCGGTGCGGATCAGATGCCAGTTCTGCACCATCGTCGCAGCAGCAATCGCGTCGAATGCGACAGCCGTCGCGCGAGCCCGGAAGAACAGGACGGCCGTGGCGATCACCGTGACCGCGAGGACGACCAGCGCAGCGGGGAGAATTCGTCGCGCCCGACGTCGATAGAACGCGGCGACGTCGAGTCGGCCCGTCCTCTCGACCTCATCGGCGATGAGTCCCGTGATCAGGAACCCGGAGACGACGAAGAATACGTCGACGCCGATGAAACCGCCCGATGGCCATCCGAAGAGGTGCTGCGCAACCACAAGTCCGACCGCGACGCCGCGCAACCCTTCGATGTCAGCCCGCCGACCGCTGGCCAGCGACGACGTGGCGGCACGCGCTGCCTGGGGCGGGCGTGGCGATATCGGCGTCATCCTGATGTTCCGCCGGGCTCCAGTCCCGGCACCTTCGCAGCGACGAACGCCGCTCGGATCACCGGGGTCAGCCGCTCGACGTAGAGCGCGGTCGGATGGGCTGCATCCTTCTTGGTGAGCAGCTTGCCGACAAAGGCCGGGCATTGGCCGCCGGAAGTGCAGAACCACGGGCGGGAGTCGATCAGCGTGTAGTGCAGATCGGAGGCCGCCGCGAGCTGATCGGACAGCATCTCGCTCCACGTCGAATCGGGGGCGAGGACGCTGCTCACGCACGCCGAAGGCCCACCGAACGCGCTGTAGCACGCCCCGATGTCTTTGTCGTAGGGCGGCGGAGCGATGACGATCGTCTGCTTCGCGTCCGGCACCACACGTCGCATCATCGCCTCGAACCCGGCATGCCAGTCCGTCAGGGTGACCACCCTCCCCGTCGCCGGGTCGGTGCCCCTCCAGAACGTGTTGCCGACGATGAGGAGGTCCGGCTTCATGGTCGCCACCGCCTGTGCCTCCTGATCGCGGCGATCCGCGCAAACGGCATCTGCTCGGGTGTCGACACCGACCGCATGGTCGATGAACGGACACGCGTACATCGACGTGATCCGCAACGACCACGACCCCGTCCCGAAGATCGCCGCGAGCGCCGGAACATACGACTGGGCGATCGAGTCGCCGACGAGGACGGCCCGGTGCTCGGCTGTCGGTGAACCGAACGTGCACTCCGCTGCTGGGAGCCACGCGGCCGAACCACACCGCGCGGTATTTCCCGGAAGCGTCTCGTTCTTCACGTCGGCAACCGCAGGCTCAAGGCCCGCTGGCCACGAGCGTGCGGCGAGCGCTTGGGTGATCGCAGCGGTGAGTGCGCCCTGCGAGCCTTCGCCGCTCCCGCTCCCACCCGATGCGGACGGGGACGGCGTCGATACGGGTGCGGCCTCCGCGTTTCCCGTCGACACGGAGGCGCGTATTCCGTCCGTCCCCCACGCGACACCGACGGTCGCAGCACAGACGGCGACCGATATCCCAAGGGCGAGGAGGGGCCGGCGAGCACCACGCCGGTACGCACGCAGCCCAGCCGAGCTCGACGGCTGCAACCAGGCGCTCCGGAGCACAGGGCGCTCGATGCATCGCCACGACAGCACGGCGAGACCGAGCGCCGTCACGACGAGGATGACCGGGGCAAGCACCGCCGAAGACGTGCGGTCGCCGAGGAGGAAGACGACGAGCGGGCCGCCGAGAATCACAACCGGAAAGTGCCAGAGATACAGCGAATACGAGATATCCCCGCCCCACCGCATGAGCCGGTTATCGAGGACCCCGAATCGCCAGCGGTCGTCCGTGCAGCCGGCAAGAATCACGAGGGCTGCTCCAAGCGTCGGCAGGAGCGCGAGGGGCGCTGGGAACCGCTGCGCCCCGTCAATCACGATCATCGAGCCGACAATGATCAACAGACCCGTCCACGCGGAAGCGACGCGCACAGCATGCGGGATCCCCGACAGCCGCGGAGCGGCGAGGGCGAGCACGGCGCCGATGCCGAGCTCCCAGGCTCGGGCCGGCGTGGAGAAATATGCGACTGTGGGCGAGGTCGACGTCTCGATGAACGCCCAGGCCAGCGACGCGCCTCCGAGCCCGACGACGGTGAGCAGCGGCAGCACGGCGGCCCCGACGCGACCACGGCGGCGCATGCCGGCCCTCCGATGCACCGCCAGAACCACGACGAGGAGCAACGGCCAGACGAGGTAGAACTGCTCTTCGACGGAGAGCGACCAGAAGTGCTGCAGCGGCGATGTCGGACCGTCGGCCTGGAAATAGTCGGTCCCGACCGCTGCGAACCGCCAATTCGCCACGAACCCCGCGGCGGCGAGCGCGTCCTGCACGACGGTCGTGCCGCGCCCGCGCCCGTACAGGAGGAACGTCGCCGCGACCGTCACGGTCAATGCCGCGAACGCAGCGGGGACGATCCGACGGATGCGGCGCCGATAGAACTCGACGAACGAGATGCGGCCGGTGCGCCCGTGTTCGCGAACGAGCAGACCAGTGATGAGAAAGCCGCTGATGACGAAGAACACATCGACCCCGACGAATCCCCCGACCGGAGCATGAACCGTGTGGTTTGCGACGACGCCGGCGACTGCCACGGCCCGGAGACCCTGCACATCGCCACGCCGCACCGCCGTCGATCCTGCCGATCGCGCCATCGCCGAGCGCCTCCTCGTTCCTATCGCACGGAATCCTCCGCACGGACCCCGCCACTCGTGGTGTGTGATCGAGCGGAACTCTGCCGCCTTCCCGGTCGCCCTCCAATGCCGTGCTCGGAGGTGTCGCGGGAACGCGCCCTGCTTTCATCAGCTCGCTCACCCCGGCCAGGGGCACGGAGGCGTTCCTCAAAACCGCCCGGCCCGCCACGCAGGCGTTCGTCAGCCGCCCAGCCCGGCCACGCAGGCGTTCGTCAGCCGCCCAGCCTCGGCCGGACGCGGCGGCGTGGCGGCGGGTTCGCAGCCTGCCGTCCGATGCGGCGCGGCGACCCAGACGAGCCGCCGGGTGAAAAAGCGGCCAACCGCGACCGGTGCCAGACCGACCCTCGCGATACCGACCGACGCGTGCCCGCATGCTCATCCGATCCCGGTAAGGAGAGCAATGGTCGTCCTCGCGCTTGCAGCAGCCGTGTTGATCAGCACGATCGTCGCGCTGGTCATCCCCCGTCAGCGTGTTCTTCCGGCTGCGGTCCTCGTGTGCCTCGGCGTGCTCGCGGTCTTCGGAAACAACAGCGTGCCACGCCTGCTCTGGGTCGGCTCGTTCCTGTTCAGCGGGTTCATCGCCGCGATAGCGGTCCTCCGACGGCCGAGCGTCGGAACGGGTCGACCGTCATGGACGTTCTGGGCGATCACCGCAGCCTGGACCTGGCTTGCCGTCGGGGTGATCCTCACCCATTCATCGTCGATATCACGAATCATCCTGTACGCCGGGCTCTGCGTCACCCTCGCAGCGCTCGGTGCCCGCCTCGACCCTGACGGTCGTCGGCTCGTATTCCACGGAATCCTCTGGGTTGCGCTCGGTGAGACTGTCGTCGGCGTCGCAACGCTCGTCGCCGGCGCGAAGCCGCTCTGGGGATACCGAGGCGCTATGGATCCGACGAACCACCTGTTCGCGGGCACCATCGACCGAGTTCAGGGCACCCTCGGTCACCCCATCGTGTTCGGCCTCGTCATCGGCGTCGCTGCGATCATCGCGTGGACGAACACCATCCGGTTGCGTCGAGGCATCCGTGTCCTCTGGCTCACAGTCCTGGCCGCCGGACTCGTGCTCTCCGGAACACGCAGCGCGATCGCCGCGGTCATCGCGGCGATCCTCGTTCACCTGGTCGTGCGGGGACGGCTCGGCGCGTGGGTACGCAACGTCATCGTGGCGTCCGCGCTCGCCGGAATCCTCGCAATCATGGACTTCGGCGTCTCGGCGCGAATTCAGACGCTCGTCCAGTCCGGATCATGGACCCACCGCCTCGCCTCGATCGAGAGCGTGCCCGCGCTCCTCGGGCGTCCGCCGTTCGACACATGGTTCGGACACGGATTCGGGAGCGAGGTCCAGCTGTTCACGAGCGGTCTCATCCCACTGACATTCGGACTCCCGGTGGTCGACGACTTCTGGGTCTACCTCCTCGGAACGACGGGAATCGCTGGACTCGCTGTCGTCGTGGGAGCCTTCGTCATCGCGCTCGGTCGGGGAGATCGTCAGGGCATCGCGATCCTGGTCTTCATCATTGGGATGGGGTTCTCATTCGACCTCTTCGTCTGGTTGTTCGCGGGCGTGCTCGTCAGCCTGCTCCTGCCCCTGACGGAACGCCTCGAGGGCAGGAGTGACGCCCGCCCTTCGCGAAGAGAGGTCCTCGGCGCGCATCAGACGAGCAACCGCGAGGACAGCCTCGGGCAGTTGGACGATGCCTCGTCTCCAGCGACGGAGGAGGCGCCACGTCACCTCCAGCCAGCCGACTCGCTCCCGCAATGAGGACTTCACCAGGGTCGAGGGCCGAGGCATGATCGCGGTCCGGATCAGCCCCAACCGCTCCCTGCGCGAGGATGCCGCGGCGACGAGGTACAGACGTCGCGCCAGCGGATTCACGAGGCGCGTCCGCAGCAGCCAATCGCTCGTCGGGAGCTCCGTGGGCGCGAGGTTCGGCCCCCAGACCGCGCGGATGAACGGCCCGATCGCGCCGGCGGCGCCCACCGCACGCGCCGCTTCGACGAGCTCCGCCGCATTCGTTCCTTCCGCAGCACGCCGGGCGAGGACTTCCAGCGAGGCTCGGTGTTCGCGACGCGTCGGGTTTCGCAACGCGTGCAGCACCTCGATGACCAGCGCATGATGCGGACTGACCGTGTGCAGCGGGAGGGTGAGCTGCGAGACGAACGGGACTCGCGCCTCCCACAAGACCGTGAATGCGTCTGGGGCCATCCCAGGGAATGCATGATGCACGTCGACGTCGTGCGCCCACCCCGGCTTGTACAGCGTGACCGAGTGCCGTGGGAACACGCGCTCGTCCTCATCCTCGAGGCGGACGGACCAGCCGCGGCCGATCAGCTCGGCCACCACACGCTCGCTGTCGGCGGTCGCCACGAGGATGTCGACATCGGCTGACGCGCGGTCGGTGCGGAGACCGTGCTGCACCGACGACATTCCCTTGATCACGAGCGACCGGGCGTCCAGGCCTGCCGTCACATCGGCGATGAGGGCGAACAGGAGTTCTCGCTCCGCGCGACGACTCACGACCGCTCGTGCCGCCTCCGACGTGGTTGGGCGCTGCGGCGTGCAGCGGTCCCTGCTTCCGGTCACGGCATCGAGCGAGCGCGCCGTCCACGCCGAGTCGTCCCCGGCGCCGGTTCCGACGCGAATCCAATGGTGGCGCCCGCTGCGACCGGGCTCCTCGGCGGCGTGTCCGCACCACTGGGCGGCGCTGCCGGCTCAGCCGGCGTCGGCGCATCATCGCCGCCCCGCTCCTCGTCGCCGTAGTAGTAGGCACCGCCGTAGTAGCCATATTCACGGGCATCTGCCCCGCGGATCGGCACCCGATTCAACACAGCGCCGAGCACCGTACCGCCACCACGACCGAGCAGCTGGACCGTGCGACGCAGCAGGTCGACGGTGGTCCGCTTCGCCGAGACGGTGATGAGCACGCCGTCCGTGTGTGCTGCGAGCACCGCTGCGTCTGTGACAGCGAGCACGGGCGGAGCATCGAGGATGACGACCGCGTGCTCGGCAAGCGTCCGCAGGAGGCTCCGCATCGACTCGGAGCCGAGCAGCTCACTGGGATTCGGCGGGATCCGTCCGGTGCCGATGACCCACAGATTCGGCGCGACGTCGGTTTGCTGCATGACGTCGGCGAGCCGCGCCCGACCCGCCAAGACGTCCGTCAACCCGGCGCCGACGCTGACGCCGAAGATCGTCGAGATTGTCGGTCGACGAAGATCGCAGTCGAGGATCACGACCCGGCCGGAGGTGGAGGCTGCCATCGCCTCCGCGAGATTCGCCGCGAGCGTGGACTTGCCGTCGCCGGGCTGCGCGCTCGTGACGACGATGCTCCGCGCCGGGGCGTCGACGTGGACATAGGAGAGATTCGTCCGAAGCTCCCGGAGCGATTCGAGCATCGCGAAGTTCCGATGCCGAGCGAGTGTGTCGTCTTGCGGCAGCGTGGCGACGAGATGGTGTTCACCGAGCAGCATCGGGTGCAACGGAATGGTCCCGAGCACCGAGACACCGGTCTCGCGCTCGAGCATGTCGGCGCTCCGGATCCGTCGGTCGAACGTGTTCCGCACGAGAAGATAGAGGAACGCGAGCACCACGCCTGCGAGTGTTCCCACCGTGACTGCTGCGGTGACGTTCGGCGAGGACGGTGCGGACGGGACGCTTGCGCTCGCGAGCGGCACGAACTTGGTGGTCGAGAGGCCGTTGGCACCCGTGGCCGCCGCCTGCATGCTCTCGATCTGCTTGCCCATGCCGTCGATCCACGCGGTTGCCAGGGCAGCGGCTCGGTCCGGTGTTGCGGCGTGCGCATCAACCGTGATGATCGCGGTGTTGTCCGCGAGCGTGGCCGTGACGCTGCTGAGGAGGGCGGCGGCGGAGCCCGGAGCGCCGACGGTCGAAGCCGCGCGCCGAGCAACAGCGAGTGATTTCCCGAGCTCGACGTACGACTCCGCTTGTGACTTCGCAAGTTGATCCGCAGCGAAGGAGAGGTTTGCATCACCGCTTGTCGCGACCTGGACGACCCCCGAGGCGGTCGACGTGTACTCGCGCGGTTGCGTCAGCGTCCACGCCGCGGACGCAGTGACGGCGAGCAGGAGACAGATCAGGGTTCCGAGCCAATAGCTCCGCAGCATCCGCACGTAGTCACGGAGGTCGTACCCACGCCGACTGTCATCAGTCTGCGCATCCGCCCGAGTCGAGGTGGGATCGTTCACGCGCACGGCGCTCCTGTTCGCATCGGCGGTCATCGTGGGCGCGAGGCTTCCGCATCGCGGACGCCACGGTGGGCTTCGTGCCCGGCAATGCTGGACGCACGTGGACCGGCTTCACCCTGTCGGTCGTCCGACAGGCCGCGGCGGGCGTGCGGTTCCTCACGCGAGCGCCCACCAACGCCTCCTCGCTGCAGCCCCTGCGCGATCGAGCGTGCCGCGATCAGCACGAAGCGGGGCCCCCGCACGAGATATCGCCACACGAGCCGCCTCGGTTCCTGCGCAAGACGCCAGAGCCATTCCCCACCGATTCGCTGCACGACACGTGGCGCGCGGAGCCGCGTGCCGGCCGCGAAGTCGACCGCCGCGCCTGCGCCGATGTAGACCGCCGGGGGCAGGCGATCGCGCCACTGCGCGACCCACAGCTCCTGCTTTGGCGCGCCGAAGCAGACGAAGACAACGTCCGGAGCCAGCGAGGTCAGCGCCCTGATGGTGGCATCCGCAGGATCGTGCCCGCGGTCGTCGAAAAGCGGCGCTGCGACGGCATGCAGGTCGGCCCCGGAGCGGGCCGAAAGCCTCGCCACTGCGTGCTCTGCGACACCCGGCGCACCACCGACGACCGCGACCCGCCAGCCGCGTCCCGCCGCCGACTGCGAGACCGCCTCGATGAGGTCGGCGCCGGTGATGCGGTGCACGTTCCGCGCGCCGAGCAGTTTCGCGACGGCGAGAACCGGTGCGCCGTCGATCGTGCGGATCGACGCACGCGCCGTCGCCTCGTTTGCCTGCGGGTCACGTTCGAGGGTGAGGATCTGGTCGACGTTCAGCGTCACGACGAGATGCAGACCGCCGCGTCGGCGAAGTGCATCGATCGCGACCACGGCATCGTCCATCGTTCCCGCGAACAGCTCGTGTCCCGCGACCGTGCATCGTCCGTTCGTCACGGTGAGCGTCGTGCGCGGGATCAATATGCGCCCCGTCCGTCGACGACTGCCTTGACGGTGCGCAGGAGGATGCCGAGGTCCCCCGCCACGGACCAGTTCTCGACATACAGCACATCCAGCAGGAGGCCCTCCTCCCACCCGAGGTCCGAGCGCCCCCCGATCTGCCAGGGGCCCGTAATACCCGGCTTTGTGAGAAGCCGCCGCCTGGCGTGATCCGCATACGCCGCGACTTCTTCGGGGAGCGGTGGCCGCGGACCGACGAGGCTCATCTGCCCGGCGAACACATTGATGAGTTGCGGCAGCTCGTCGAGTGAGGTCCGCCGGAGGATCCGACCCACGCGCGTCACCCGTGGATCTGCGCGCATCTTGAACATGGGACCGCCGCGGTGATCGTTCTCGAGGAGCAGCGCAGCTCGGTGCGCGTCGGCATCCACTCGCATCGAGCGGAACTTCAGCATCGTGAACGCAGCACCGTTCCGGCCGATCCGGCGCTGCCGGTAGAGCGCGGGTCCCGGCGAGTCGAGCCTGATGATCGCTGCGAGCACCAGGAGGAGCGGTGCAAGGACGACGAGGGCGACCGTGCTGGCAAGGATGTCGAACGCACGCTTCGACACGTATCGGCGCCCCGAGAACCTCGCCGGCTCCACAACGATGAGCGGCGAGTCACTCACCGGCACCGTCCGGACCCGGCGCATCGCGATCGGTCCGAGGTGCGGAACGACGAGGACGCGAGCGCCGAGCGGTTCGAGTGCCCACATCAGCGATCGGATACCGGTGTCGTCGTGCGGCGCGCCTGCGACGACGACAATGGATGCGCCTGTGGCCGCGACGGCACGGACGATGCGCGCATGATCGTCGGCGTCGCCGACCACGCTGACGCGCTCCCCGACGCGCATGCCAGCATCCGGATCGGCCGCAATGAGCGCCTCGACGGCTGGGAGGCGCTCTTCCGGTCCCGCGAGGACCGCACGCTCGCAGTGCGTGCCCTGTCGCCGCCGTCGGCGGAGCCACCGGCGCCAGAAGCCGCGCGTGCCCGCGAGCAAGACTGCGCTGAGCGGGATTGCAGCAAGGAGATACCCCCGCGAGATCTCGGTCTGGGTGATGGCGGAATAGACGGCGACAGCGAGCGCGGTCACGATCGTCGACGTCGTGATGTCCGTGTAGCCGGATCCCTCTCCGAGATGACGGACGATCGCACGGTCGGCGCGGAGCAGCTGGATGAGGCCGAACCAGCAGGCGCTGAGGAGCACAGAGAACGCCGCGTACCCCATGTCGACGAACCCGAGATCGACACCGTTCGGCCCGAGTCCGAACCGGATGAGCATGGAGGCGAACGTGCCGGCGAGCAGCGCCAGCGCTTCGGTCGCACTGACCGCGAAGAGGATGCCTCCGTCGCCCCGGTCAGACCTGACCGACCGGGGGCGGGTCGGGGTCGATGCGGCGACGTCGATCATGCGACGATCCGTTCCGCGATTCGGAGGGTCGCACGCACGACAGTTGCCTCGAGTGCTGGCAGACGATCGGCCGGTGCGCCGACGGGGTCCTCGAGCTCCCACTCGTGGGATCGCACCGACTGCATCGGTGCCGCTGCTGCGAACGCCAGGATCAGATGCGTGCGCTGCACCGCTGAGGGATCGATATCGAGGACGACGCGGCGGTGCCCCTCCTCGGCGACGAGAACGAGGTCGGCGTCACCGATCATTGCAGCGGTCAGCTGCCGGGAGTGGAACGGCCTGACCGGAACCCCGGCTCGCGCGAGGACGCGCCGCGCAACCGGAGCCATCGGGCGCCCCGGCTCGAGGACACGCGTCCCGGCGGAGGTGGCGGAGCCGCGACGCCCAGAGCGCGCAATCGCGTGGTTGAGGAGGCCGGCGACGAGCGGAGAGCGCGCCTCGTTCGCGGTGCAGACGACGAGAACACGGCGGACTCGCTCGCGGTCGGCGGAAGAGGTCTCCGCAAGCCACGGCACGCTGAAACGAGCGTCGATCATCGATGTGCCTTTCGGGATCCGTTGACGGTGTCCCGGACCGTAGGGCAGGTGTTCGGCTGACAATCCGCAGGGCCGCGTCACTGGCCTGCAACGAACGGAGCATTCACCCGGATCACCATTCGCACGCCTGACAACGGGCTTGTCAGCGCACGGCGCATCTCACCCCTGGAGGATCGCGGCGAAGGGCTCGAACTGGCGCCGCACATAGCGTTCCAGCCGCTCTCCGGTGGCGCCCCATGAAGGATTGGGACGAGCCGCCACGAGTCTGATGAGCGCAGCTGCGAGGGCTTCCGGGTCTCCCGCGGCCACCTCGATCAGTTGATCGGCGACGAGATCGCGAATCTCTGCGAGCGCTGGTGAGCGCTGGGTGACGACCGGCTTTCCGCATGCCAGGCCCTGCCACACCTTGTTCGCGATGACGCTGTTCGCCTTGACCGACGTTCCGAATACCCCGAGCACCACGTCGTGGTCCGCGATGACATCTGCGAGCGACGCTGCCGGAACGGGGTCAGCGATCGTGCACCGAGCGGCGATCCCGGCGGTCACCAGGCGCGCCCGGGTGTCGCGTTCTCGGACGTCTCCGAGGAGGGTGAGGTGCACGGCTGGTCCAGCGAGGGCGGCGGCCTCGATGATGGTCGGAACGCCGTGGAGCGGGATGAAGCTGCCGTAGAACAGCACCCGGAGTGGTCGTTGCGCGCCGTCGGGGATGTGCTGACCGGTGTCATCTGCGGGGGTTCCGGCGGGGTGCGCCCATGGCGGAGCGCCGACCGGGAGCGGCATGACGATCGGCCGTGCCCGCGTCCCCACCCGCCGACGAATTGCCGATGCCCGAAACTGCGTGTCGGTGAGGACGACATGCGCTGCTCCGATGGCAAGCCGATCCTCGGCGCGTGCCAGGAGCGCGGTGACCGACCGCGGTCCGGCCAGCGCGTGATCGTCGATGACGGTCTCCTCCTTCTGGACGAAGCAGTCCACGACGCAGCGCGCGCGGTTCAGTCGCGCAATGAATCCGACGAGCGGTGCGAAGCGGAGCGAGAACTCCGCGACGACGTACACGTCATACCTACGGAGCGTGGTGCAGATCCTGATCACATCGGTCAGGAGGCGCCGCGCGCCGTTCGGGTGATGCGAACGAACCAGCATGGTCACCTCGCACCCCGCGTCCACCGCCGCGGCCCGGAGGCGCGCATTCCTCGGGTACTCCGGGTCGTCGACGCGGACGAAGACGACGCGAGGGCGGGCGCCCGCCCGGCGGCCGCCCGGCGGGCGCGAAGGCGACCGGGAACGGCGACGAGCGATCGCAATGGCGGCGACGACGGATTGCACGGCGAGCACGACGAGTTCGGTGGCAGCAATGCCGGCGAGGGCACCCGCTGCTCCTGACCGCTGCGCCCCGACGATGATCAGTGGCACACCGACGGCGCATCCGATGAGTGCGCTCGCGGTGATCCCGGGCACGGCGCGGAGCGCCACGAGGAGCAACCCGCCGGTTGCTCGAGATGTGGTGACCAGCGCGATGATGACCCCGCCGAATACCGCGAGGCCGATCGGGACGTGCACCTGGTCGGCGAACACGATCGTCGATAGGACGGGCGCGACCAGCGCGAAGGACACGCCGAACCCGGTACCGATGACGCCGGACACGACCACCGCGAGCAGCGCGCGGCGCTGGCGATCCGATCGCTCCCATGGCGCGCCGACCCAGCGCTGCATCGTGTTCGGGATGGGCTGCAGCCCGGTGAGCAGCCACCGCTGAAGCCGATCGACGGCGGCGAACAGCGGTACCGAATGTGGGGCGGCGCCGGCCACAAGCGCGGTCGGCAGGGCGATATACCCAGCGGATGCCGCTCGTGCCACCAACGGCGCCGCTTGCGCACGGAGAAGTCGCATGATCCGACCGGCTGTCAGCCCGCGGAAGTCCGTGATGCGCATGCCGGTGACGCGTGCGGTCAGGACCACCGCGCTGAGCGCGCCGATGCCGAGCGCAATCGGAACGACGCCGATGGGTGCACCGAGCGCGAGCGCACCGGCCGCGAGCAGCAGCGCAACGACACGCGGCGCCGTGTCGGCCCGGAGGATATCGGCCGGCCGTCCGCGGCCGATGAAGAACCAGACGCCGTTCACCGCCCCGGCCGCGGCCACGACCGCCACACTGCCGACGAACCAACGATGGTCGGGGGCTACCGCAGCGGCCGCAGCAGTACAGATGAGCACGGCAACGGGCAGCACCGCGCACTGTGTCGCGGCCGCGAACGCGAGCGTCCTCCGCCGATGCGCGGGCGACTGCCGGGCGACGCGCTGCGTACCGCTCAGCCCCCAGCCGAGTTCGACCAGAACGGCGCCGAAGGCACCGACGGACTGCCCAATGGCGTACAGCCCCCATCCCTCGGCGCCGAAGCGCATGGACACGACCGGGACGAGGAGTATCGGAGCGGCAGCACTGACGAGGGGAAGCAGCATGAACCCGGAGACGCGAGGAATGCGACTCGCCAGGTGAAGCCTCCGGACTGGGGAACGGCGAGACATGGCGGAGCCATCGTGCGTGTCGTGCCACGGCGGTGAACTTGGGCTGCGCGACGCGGGGCCGACTCTGCACGCCACGCTCATCACGCACCTCACTATCCGCGCACGCGGCGCCATGGAAGGAGCCATCCTCATGCACGAAGCGAACCCATCACCGGTCTTGACCGCTCGAATCGTCCCAACGGGGGCAGCAGCCGCCGTTCGCGATGGAGACGGGTTGGCGGTCTGCCATCTGCCGACCGCGACGGCGTACGCGATCACGCCCGCGGGCGCAGAAATCTGGAACGCCATCGGCCCTGGCGTCACGCTGCGGCAACTCGTGGCGACGCTCGCGCTCGACCCGGAGGAGCAGCAGGACGAATGCGCCGCGGTTCAGCGCTTCGTGGAGGAGCTGGTCGCGCTCGGATTGGTGCAAATCGTCGCCGCGCGCCGAGTCGACGAGGCCGACGGTCGCTGTGACGGATCGCGATGATCTCAGGCCGGGCGGCCCTTCACGTCGTCGAACAGCTGCCAGTCGCGAGCGACGCGAACCGCGTCCGACCGTGATTTCACGCCGAGCTTTCGATACACGCTCTGCACCTGCGACTTCACGGTGTTCTGCGAGACACCGAGCTGATTGGCAATCCACTCGATGGAACCGGGTTCGCGAAGCAGACGAAGAACAATGCCCTCGCGACGAGTGAGGACCGGAACGGTGAGGCCACTGTCGAATATCTGCGGAGCTGCGCGCACCCCAGGAGGAATCGGGACATCGAGGTCGGCACAGAGCTGTGTCAGCTCGTCCCGTGGAACGAGCCACCACGGGCTCGCGAGGTCGTGTTTCTCGGTCGTGAGGATCGCCTGTCCGAGCGCCGCGCTCGCTGCCTCGGTATCGTGCAGCCGCGCGGAGGCGATCGCCCGGACAATGTGCAGTTCTGCGACTGAGCGCGGATTCAGCCGGGATCGCCACACGCCCCGATCGACGAAGACGCGCGCCTGACTCGCGTTTCCGGAGAGCAGCAACGCCCGGGCGAACGGGCCGACGATCGGATCGCGGCCGTCGAGAAACGGACGGAGTGTGGCCTGTGCGGATTTGACCTGTCTCGCCATCAGGAGACTGTCGGCCTTGATCACGGCGAGCAGTCCCTGCACGTAGTTCGATTCGCTGGACGCACTGTGCAGGCCCTCGGCGTCCCGAATGATGCTGAACGCGCGATAGCCGTCCCCGGCCGTGAGCGAAGCCCACGCCTCCGCATAGGCGACGAACGGCCAATCATCCGGACTGCACGGAAGCATTGCGACGGCGCGGAGATGGCGCGCAGCGCGCTGCCAGTCCCGGGCCTCCGTCGCACCCAGCGCGGCCGCGACATGCATGGGGATCGCCCAGACGGAATGACGCCACTCCGGCCAGCATTCACTTGAGATCCCGTCCTCGACCAACTGCCTGGAGGCGCGGATATCCCCGGCGAGGGCGGAGATGAGCGCGCTGTATCCCACCGCTTGGAGCCGAAGGTGATGCGGGGCTGCTGTCCGGGTACGAACACGCGCGAACTCGGCGAGCGCTTCAGTCGGCGCGCCGTTGACGAGGAACGTGATTCCGACCTGGACAGCGACGTCCGCCGAGACCTGACCGCCGCGCGCGACCGTCGCGGGAACGCTCTCGGACAGCGCCCGGGCGAGCGTCTCGGCACGTCCGTAGTTCGCCAGCTGACGCGCGACCACACAGCGGAGGACTTGCGTGTCGAGGGCACCCGCCTGACCCGGCAGGGGTGGGTCGCCGCGGAGCGCACTGTCGATGCGTCGCAGTTCCGTCGTGGCGGATCCGACCGACACACGACCCTCGGCCACCGCGATTGTGGCGGCAAGGTAGGCCAGCCATGGGTCGGACGCAGTCGGCAGGGGATGGGCCTGCAGCAGCGCAAGGAGAGGCAACGCATGATCGCGGACGATTGGAGCAAGGTGGGTGCGGACAAGACCGCTCACGCTCGTCCACTGGCCCGCGTCCGCCGCCAGCCGGACTGCCTCCCAGGGATGACTGCCGCTCGCGACAAGTATGTTCGTCAACCGATCGATGCGGGCACTGTCGGGGGTCGAGGGCAATGCAGCGAACTCCTGGCGTGCGACAGCGCGAAGGACCGGCAACACTTCGTAGCGGTCATGCCCTCGTACGCGGCGCCACGAGCCGACACCGACTCGCTCCATCTCGGCCAACACTCGGTTCGAGTCCGTGGAACCGAGTTCGCGGAGCAGTGGAACGGACGCGAACGGCAGCAGACAACACTCCGCCACGATTTCCCAGTCCTTGCGCAACGGCGCGGTCAATTCGGCCACCAGCGATTCACGCACCCGATGGAAGAGCGGTTGCGCGGCGGACAGTCGCCACACTCGCGACCGCTCGAGCGCGAGCTCACCGACGGCGCTGGCAATGCCGCGTGCCCACCCGCCGAAGCATTCGACCAGTGCGGGAAGCACCGACGACTCCACGGTCGCTCCGCGGTGGGCGATCAGCGCGGCGACCTCGATCTGTTCGAACGCGAGCTTCACCGGGTCGATGACCGCGACCGCGATGTCGCGCCCGAAGCGCGTCTCGAACCCGGTGCTCGTCCGCTCACTGGCCACGATCTGCAGTCCACAGTCGGTCACGAGCCGAGCAAGGTCAGCGAGCACTTCGGGGTCGGATACATGGTCAAGTCCGTCGATGACGAGATATCGCACGCCATTGAAGCGGCTCCGAACCGCGCCCCACGACGTCGGTGTGCGGACGCCAAGGCCATCCCAGGTACTCGCTCGATCGCTGCTGAGTTGCGCGCCGGAGATGAGTTCGAGCTCGGAGGAGGGCGTGCCGCGCTCGACGGCATACTGAATCCAGTCGTTGAGGAGGCTCGTCTTGCCCGTGCCCGCCGCGCCCCGAACGATGACCACCTCGCTTCGTAAGCCGGACTCCACTTCGCGAATGAGACGTCCACGCCGAACATGGGCGCGCATCGGCCTCGGCAAGGCAGACCCGCGCATCGGGGCGCCCCGGTCGACACGATCGGCCGACTCTTCGTTGTGATCCTGCTGCGACACTGTTCCCCGCCCCCTGTCGACGCGATTATGCATGGCGTCACCTTCCGGCGACGTGCACGATCATCACCTTCAAATATTTGTATTTTGGTGGCATAACGTCTGCGCTATTCACCCGCAATATAGTCCCGCGGATGATGAATGAGAAGCACTTCTCACCTCCCGAGAGAATCGCGCCGGCGAGGCGAGGCGTTCTTCGAACGCAGCGGGAAGCGAGGGTGGTCGCGCGGGCGCCGGAGCGCGCGTCGAAGCGCATCGACACGGGCGATCGCCCAGCGCGACGGAGCCGGAGCAAGCGTGATAGCAACGGCTGCCGCCCCGATCGACGGCGAACGGCGGACGAGCACGCCCAGCACAGCGGTCGACAGCACCGCGCGCAAGAGCCGAGTCGCAGCCGCGTCGAACGCGGGGTCGCCGGCGAATCTGAGCGGGAGGACGACGCAGGCACGGCAGAGAAACCACGCTGCGAATTCGTTCCGGGCCTGGAGCGACACCGCGGCAGACGGAAGCGCGCACAAGACGGCGTCGTGCGCGGCCAGCAGGTTGTCGAGCTGACGGCCAGGGCGACGCGATATCGATCCTGTCCGGTGCAGCCATGTGTACAGGAGTTCGGGCACGAACGAGATACGCCGCGACTGCGCGACGATACGGGCAACGCCCACCACGTCGCTCTGGGATGAGAGCGGCGGGAACACGTCCGGCGGGATGGCCGAGCGACGGATGACCTTGCTCCACAAAAACCCATCGACATCGCCGCGGAGAAGGAGGCCTGCCGCGTTTGGGGCATCCGCCACTCGGCCCCCGTCGAGACCGTCGCAGCGACGGGCCTGAGCGTCGGGGGCAGACCGATAGTCCGCTTGGAACCACAGCACGTCGACCTCCGACTCGATGGGGTCGATCCGGCGGAGCGGTCCCGGATGAAGGAGGTCATCGTGGTCGACAAACCACACGAATCCCTCGGGCACGGTCGACAGCGCCCAATTTCGCGCCGCCGCCACCCCGCCGTTAACGGGACGCGACAACAGACGGACATGCGGACGGTCTGCTGCCCATGACGCCAGCAGCGCTCCCGTCCCATCCGTGGATCCATCGTCGACGACAACGACCGCGTCGACCACGTCGCGCGCCGCATCCAGTTGCGCGAGGAGCCGCGGGGCAAGCTCTGCAGCATTGAATACGCAGGCGATCACTGTCAGCGGTTCAGATCCGATCAAACTGAGCATTCCTCTCGTGCGGGGTGTTCGGATGGACGCGGTCACGAGGCGGCATCCTCGCGCAGAGCAGGCGCTTCGCGCAGCACACGTCTCCGCACAGCACACCTCTCCGCGCAGCACGGTTGGTGCAGCGCGCTCGGCGCGCTTCGCTCCACTCCAGCTCGAGCCCGACCGCGCCACGTTCCTCACGGAGCACGATCCCCGCCGAGCGATGCACTGATCGAGTTGTCAGCCGCGATGGCCTGGCCGAGCTCGAGCATCCGCACCGTGTCGGGGAACACGACCGACTGCCCGTCCTCCGTCCCGGTACCCAGCGTCGGCGCAGTCATGTAGGTGTTCGTCGCCGGGTCGATGTGCCGGAGGCTCCATGCCAGTCGAGCCATCGCGAACGTCGAGAGGCCGCGATCGACGGTGACGAACTCTCTGGTCGTCTGCGCGAGGTTCGTCAGTTGACCGATGCTCCGGTTGCCGTGAAGAACGACCTCGAGCATTCCCTGGATAAAGGACTGCTGGTCTCGCACCCGCTGGAAGTCGGCATCGGCGAAGGCATACCGTTCACGGACGAACGCGAGCGCCCGTTGCCCCGAGACCACGTTCCGCCCCGCGGTGAAGTGGTAACCCGGCATGTTTCGCGAATCAAAGGCGAACGGTGCGGTCACCGGGACGCCCCCCACAGCCTCCGACATCGAGGCGAAGCCGTCGAAATCCATGACCGCGACGTGGTCGATGTTCACGTGGAGGAGCTGCTCGACGGTCGCGATCGTCAGGGGAACTCCACCGTATGAAAACGCGGCGTTCAGTTTGGTGGTGCCGTGTCCCGGAATCGCGACGAAGAGGTCGCGCATGAGCGACACCACGGCGACGCGACTTCGATCCGCGCTGATGTGAACGAGCATCAGCGTGTCCGACCGCTCATTCGTCGGTGCGCCGCTCGCGATCTCACCGAGCGTTGCCGATCGCGTGTCCGACCCAATGAGGAGAATGTTCATCGCACCGTCGGCGGCCGCGTATGTCGGGCCTCCCGTCGGGAATGGGTCCGCTCGAAATGTCGACACCGGAGCGAGAACGGACGGCAGCAGTATGGCGAGCAATGCCACGGCAATCATGGGAAGACCGACGAACACGCCCGTTACGAAGATCAGCGGTTTCAGAATCCGTCTGCGAGATCTCGGTCGATTGGATCCGGGGACTTCCGAGCGGTTAGTGGCTCGAGCCTCTGCCGTTCCCTGATGCTGGGACGGGGCGCTCCGGCGCGCGGTGTGACCGGTGGACGACGGACGAAGTTCGGTCGAGGGATCGCGTCGTTGACGGCGTCGGCGCGCTCGGGGCTGCGCTGGCTGGATCGCATTGCGCGGGAACAGGTGATCGAGGTCGCTGTCCGATCGGACGGCAGGCTCGGGCTCCGCCGCGTCGTCCTGCTTGGGCGCGTCGTCCTGCTCGGGCGCGTCGTCCTGCTCGGGCGCGTCGTCCTGCTCGGGCTTCGCCGCGTTGTTTGCCTGCGAACCGCGGGGGTGCTCCGCGCCTGGGCCGGACTCGCCTTCTCCGGGATCGATCGCACCGCGCTCGACCGCGCCACCGCTCTCCATGCCGCCCTCACTCCTCGTTACGAGGGACGGTAGGGGGCGCGAACGGTTGCGACATCGCGTCCGAGCGGCAGCGCCCCGACCTGCGCGTCGCGTTTCACCCAGGTCTGCACCCGCGGACTCCGCGCGCGCTCTCCTCGGCTCCTCTGCCGAGCGGGCGGTATTCACGGAGTGGCGCGGAGGCACCCTGTATATCTCGCCCGCTCAGTGCCTGGGCGCCCTCCCCGTGCCACTCGATGCCCGCGAAGAAATTCCTGTCCGCACCGACGAGCGGGCGATATGCACGGGATGGCTTCGAACCACACCGTGCATATCGCCCGCTCACGGCGGGTCGCTCGCGGGAGGCGCGGAACGTCCGGGCACGGCCAGCGCCAGGGCCGCCAGCAGCTGCGGCAGCCTCGGCGCACCCGCAGCACGGAACACCTCCTCGCCGTCCTCGCGCTGCACGACCGTCGTCGGCGTTTGCGCGATCATCGCGTCTTCAGCGAGGTGGGGCTGCGCGGCAACGTCGACCTCGATCGACGTCATCTGTGGCACGAGCGATGCAGCCTGAGGTAGCACGCGCCGCGCGGCAGCGCACGATCCGCAGAACGAGGACGTGTAAAGCGTTACGCGCACGCCAACGTGAACGGCCGAACGCGCGAAGTCATTCCCCGAGCGCCCACGAGAAGGCACGCTCCGATTCAGACGAACTACTCGCGATCGAACTCCCCGCTTCTGTCGCCGCGATCCTGCAGATCGTCGACTGGGTCGGAATCCTTCGCGTCCAACGTGTAGTCGACGTGCACCTGGTCGAGCACCTGCTTCGCTCCGGTCGCGACATACCGAAATCCGGTCTCGAGCCCCTCGACCCCAGCGTAGGCAGTGACTTCCGTGTCCCAGCCTGCCGCGGTCGCGGTGCGGGTCTCCGTGGTCCCGTCAAACGGGCCACCGTGGTAGAGGGCGATGTAGTCGTCGCCGTGGGAGAGGGTGATGTCACTCATCGTCCCGTTCTACCAGCCCGCGGCCGGGCGAGAACGGGACCTTCATCCATGCGCATGGGCGGAACCATCAGGCGGAGGCGCGGTGATCGACGGATCCGAGGCGTTCCTCCGAAACGCGCTCGGGCGTCCGTTCCGGAGGCGCGGTGATCGACGGTCGCGCACCGCACCTCCGACTCGACGAGCGCGCGGTATTCGATTCACGGGAGTGGACAGCCGGCTTTGCCGCACAGTTTCCATAGCAATGCTATATAGTTGAGCTATGGAGTCGAAGCACGGAGCTGCAATCGAGCGACTGCTCGTCGCCGCAAACCGGCTCATTCGAGTCGCGGTCCAAGCCGGCGGCAACGCGACGACGAGTGCGGCATGGCGGACCCTTTCGATCCTCGAATCCGACGGCGCGCTCCGGGTCGGCGAACTCGCTCTCGCCTCGCGCGTGGCTCAGCCCACGATGACGCGACTTATCGCGGGCATGGTCGAAGACGGACTCGTCGCCCGATCGACCGATGCGAGCGACTCACGGAGTCAGCGGATCACGATCACCGAGCACGGTCGACAGCGACTCGTGGCGCTCCGGGCGAGCCTTGCCGCAACCGTCGTGCCGATGTTCGCGGAACTCGACGAATCAGAATGGAACACTCTCGAAGCAGCCTCGCACATTCTCGGTGCGCGGCTCGGAACGGAACAATCATCGTGAGTCAGCACACGACCTCCGGAAGCAGCCTTCTCAAGCAGCCATCTGCGGTCTGGGCGATCGCGTTCGCATGCGTCGTCGCGTTCATGGGAATCGGGCTGGTTGACCCGATTCTTCCCGCGATTGCAGCGTCCCTGCATGCCTCCCCGACGCAGACGGAACTGCTCTTCACCAGTTATCTCGCGGTGACCGGCGTCGCGATGTTCTTCACGAGTTGGGTGTCCAGCCGCATCGGCGCAAAGCGAACGCTGATGATCGGCCTCGGCTTGATTGTGGTCTTCTCGGTGCTCGCCGCCACGACGGGAAGCGTGTGGAACATCATTGATTTCCGCGCCGGGTGGGGCCTCGGGAATGCGCTGTTCATCTCGACGGCGCTCGCAACGATCGTCGGAGCTGCGAGCGGAGGAACGGCGTCCGCCATCATCCTGTACGAAGCAGCGCTCGGCCTCGGCATCGCGATCGGGCCTCTGGTCGGCGGTCTGCTCGGATCAATCAGTTGGCGCGGCCCGTTTTTCGGCGTCACCACATTGATGGCCATTGCGTTTGTCGCGATTCTCGTGTTCCTCCGCTCGAGTGGAGTCGAGAAGCCGCAACCCACGAAACTGTCGGCTCCGTTCCGAGCGCTCGGCCATCCCGCACTCGCCGCGCTCGCTGTCACCGCACTGTTCTACAACATCGGGTTCTTCGTCCTCCTTGCGTACACGCCATACCCACTTCGCTTCTCGGCACTCGGAATCGGCTTCACGTTCTTCGGCTGGGGCGTCGGCTTGGCAATCACGTCGGTGTGGATCGCTCCGATACTGACCCGACGACTCCCCAGGACGACGGTGCTGCGCATCGCGCTGCCGATCCTCGCGGCCGATCTCTTCGCCGCCGCGGTGTTTGTGGGCTCGCAGCTCGGGCTGGTGCTCTGCGTCATCATCGGCGGATTGGTGCTCGGTGTGCTGAACACTGTGCTGACAGAAAGCGTGATGGAGGCCACCGACCTGCCACGAGCCGTTGCGTCGAGCGCCTATTCCGCGGTTCGATTCATCGGCGGTGCGGTGGCGCCTCCGGTTGCTTCTCTGCTCGCGTCGGCGATCGCCCCAAGCGCGGCATACGTGTTCGCGGGGAGCTCTGTCGTCGTTGCGTTCCTGGTGACCGTCGTGGCCGCGCGTGCGCTCCGCCGCGTGGACGCCGTGCCCGAGGACGCGCTCGAGGAGGCCGCGGCGATCGGGGCCGGCGAGGCCGCCTGACCGGGGCGCGACGTCGAGCGGGCGATATACCGCGCGTGTCTTGACGGCGCGCCGCGTATATCGCCCGCTCGGTCAAGGACGGCGCCTGAGGGACCTCCGCCGCGCGCCTCGCGGCATAGGATCGGGGCATGTCCACCGCGAACGACCGACTCGTCTGGATCGACTGCGAAATGACGGGCCTCGACCTCGACGTGGATGAACTCGTCGAGGTCGCCGTCGTCGTCACCGACTTCGACCTGGTGCCCGTGCACCCGGGGTTCGACATCGTGATCAACCCGGACCGTTCCGCGCTCGAGAACATGAACGACTTCGTCCGCTCCATGCACACCGACTCAGGGCTCATCAATGAGATCCCTCACGGGGTGTCGCTCGCCGAGGCGGAGTATCAGGTGCTCGAGTACATCCTCAAGCACGTTCCGGACGAGGGCGCCGCACCGCTCGCCGGCAATACGATCGGCACCGACCGGGCGTTCCTCGCCAAGTACATGCCGCGCATCGACAAGCATCTGCACTACCGAAGCGTCGACGTCTCGAGCATCAAGGAACTGTGCCGGCACTGGTTCCCACGGATTTACTTCAACGCGCCTCAGAAGAACGGCGGCCACCGCGCACTTGCCGACATCCTCGAGTCCATTCGCGAACTCGACTACTACCGGCGCGCTGGATTCGTGGCGATACCAGGGCCTGCGTCGGACGAACTGAAGCGCATTGCGGAGCGCGTCGAGCAGAACTGGCGACCGCGCCTGGAATCCCGGTCCTCGGAATCAACGGCCGCTTCTGCCGGTGCGCCCGAGCAGGACGTCACCGCATCGAAGACCGAGCAGACGTCGCGCGAAGCGCGAACGACGCAGCCCGCGCAGGCGGAGCAAACGGCGGAGCGCTAGGACGCTAGGACGCGCGGACGCGCGGACGCGCGGCGACGATCTGAGTCGGAGTGCACCCCGACCGGACGACACGTCAGGCCGCCGCACCTGATCACCGCCCGCGTCCGACGGGGACGAGCGATGCGAGCCGGGCGAGCAGGACGGAAGCCTGCCGGGCATGTACTACACTCGTTCCGTTGCCACAGCGTGGCGCATGGTGGGTATAGCTCAGTTGGTAGAGCGCTTGGTTGTGGTCCAGGAGGTCGCGGGTTCGAGCCCCGTTACTCACCCCATTCACGGCTTCAGTGTCGAGGTCGCGGGTTCGAGCCCCGTTACTCACCCCATTCACGGCTCCAGTGTCGGGGTCGCGGTCGAGCGCCCTCGCGGCTCGATGTTCCGGCCATTCGAAGACATGCCGTGATCGAGATCTCCCTGGACGCGTTCGAGGAGCTGGTCGGCGAAGAGCTCGACCACCTTCCGGCGGACGTCATCGCCCGGCTCGAAAACGTCGCGTTCCTGGTGGCGGACGCCCCTGACTCGGTGGACAGTGCGGATTCGATCGACGCTGACGCGGCGCTCGACGTGTTCGGCGAGTACGTCGGCGTCGCCGCCACCGAACGCGGTCAGTATGGCTTTGGGGAATTGCCGGACCAGATCATCGTCTATCGCCGCGCCCACGCCGCGGCTTGCTCCACGATGGACGAACTCCGAAGTGAGATCCGTACGACCCTCGCACACGAGATCGGACACTTTCACGGAATCGACGACGTACGACTGCACGAGCTGGGCTGGGGCTGATCACAACGAGCGCAGGACCAGGTCGGCGAGTTCAGTCGGTCCGTTTGCGGCAATGAACGTTGCTTCCTGCGCGGCCCAGCGATCCCAGTGCGCCGCGAAGAGTTCGCCATCGCGACCGATCGCCCGTCGGTGGCGCTCCGCGCTCGGCGCTTCCATCCAGATCCGATGTGTGGCGAGTGGGGCTGCCGACCGGGAAAGTGCACCACAACCCTCGACGATGACCGACGTTTCCGGATCGATCTCGTGCCACTCGGCAGGCGCTTCTGCCTGCCAGTCCCACCGTTGCCAGCGACCGACCTGACCGGCGGCGTGCGGCGCGATGAGGGTCCGGAATACGGCCTCGGCAGCAACCTCGAGTCCGTCCCAGCCCGGGTAGATGTCGTCCATGTGCACGACCGCTGTGCCGGGATCTTTCAGCGCCGCCGCGAGTGTGGTCTTACCGGTCCCCGCCCGGCCGTCGATCAGCAGGCGTACGACCGGCGCGCCTGTCCACATCCACGCGCGAAGAGCGTCGACCGAAGCCCCCGACGACTGCCGTTCGTCGATACCCCCGAGTGCACCGACCATGTCGGAAGCACCGACGGCTCGGCCCGATGCGGACGTGGCCGCGACAGCCGCGGCGCCCCGGGCGGCGATGATCCTGTACGGTCCGGAGGCTCGGGTCGGGTCGCTCACGGAGCCTGCGACCGACTACTTCTTCAGCGCGCGGATAAGCTTCCGAAGGACGGTTCCGGCAGTCCAGACCATCGGCACGGAGACGGCGACCAGGGCGATGAGGTTCGGTTCGAAGACGAGATCTTGTCCGTCCCGTTTGACGTACGCACCGACCGGGATCGACACGCCACCGCCGCCCCCACCCCCGTTCTCGTCAGAATCGCTGCCGCCGCCGAATCCGAACCACGCGAGCGATACCGGAATGAGTGTCGTGCCCTGCACGTCGACGGGATCCCCGTAGTTCGTCGTGATGCCGATCGGGCGCACCTTGTCTGCAATCTGCGTGACGATGTTGGCCATAGTCGGAGGCTACACGCCGAGGTGTGCGCGGGCGTGGACGGTTCCGAGCAGGTGTGGACGCTCCGTAGGTCTGGGGGACCCTGTCGATGTCGCCAACCGCGTCGCGGGGCGCAGACCCGTGGGGGCGGGACGAACGACCACCATGCGGGCGCGACCTCCCACGGGATCGCTCCCGCGCTCGTCTGGACAGCCAACGGACAATGTCAGGCTGCGCCGATAGGTTGGCCGCACCCTCGCCCGAGACGCTCGCTCTCGCAGCGCGACCTTGGACATCTCATCAGGAGGAACACGTGCAGACGTGGCCCGGACAGCCCTATCCACTCGGCGCGACCTACGACGGGAGCGGTACGAACTTCGCGCTGTTCAGCGAGTCGGCCGAGCGCGTCCAGCTCTGCCTCTTCGACGACGCGGGCGCCGAAACGTGCGTCGACCTCGTGGAGGTCGACGCTTATGTGTGGCACGCGTATCTCCCGAACGTCGGCCCCGGTCAGCGATACGGGTTCCGTGTTCACGGACCGTACGACCCCGAGAAAGGGCAACGCGCGAATCCGAGCAAGCTTCTTCTCGATCCGTACGCGAAAGCAACGAGCGGCGAGATCGATTGGGACCAGTCGCTGTTCTCATACAACTTCGGAGGTCCGGAGTCGCTGAACGAGGACGACTCGGCCGAGCACATGATGAAAGCGGTTGTCATCAACCCGTTCTTCGACTGGCAAGGCGACCGTGCGCCGAAGTATCCCTACAACCAGACCGTCATCTACGAAGCCCACGTCAAAGGCCTCACGGAGACGCACCCGGACATCCCGGAGGAGCAGCGGGGCACGTACGCGGCAGTCGCGCATCCGGCGATCATCGATCATCTGAAGCGCCTCGGCATCACCACGCTCGAACTCATGCCGGTTCACCAGTTCGTCAACGACTCGACGCTGTCGGAGCGCGGGCTGTCGAACTACTGGGGCTACAACACGCTCGGATTCTTCGCGCCGCACTCCCGCTACTCATCGTCCGGGGACGAGGGGCAGCAGGTCCAGGAGTTCAAGGCAATGGTTCGGAGCCTGCACGCCGCAGGAATCGAGGTCGTGCTCGACGTGGTGTACAACCATACCGCTGAGGGCAATCACCTCGGTCCGACGCTCTCGTTCAAGGGCATCGACAATGCCGCCTACTACCGACTCGTCGACGACGATCCTCGGTACTACATGGACTACACGGGCACCGGCAACTCCTTGAACGTCCGTCATCCGCACGCATTGCAGCTGATCATGGATTCGCTGCGTTACTGGGTGACCGAGATGCACGTCGACGGGTTCCGATTCGATCTTGCTGCGACACTCGCCCGTGAGTTCTACGAAGTCGACCGCCTGGCCACCTTCTTCGAGCTCGTCCAGCAGGATCCGATCGTGTCGCAGGTGAAGCTCATTGCCGAGCCCTGGGATGTCGGCCCCGGCGGTTACCAAGTTGGGAACTTCCCGCCGCAATGGACGGAATGGAACGGCCGATACCGCGACACGGTTCGCGACTTCTGGCGCGGCGAGCCATCGACGCTCGGCGAATTCGCCTCACGAATCTCGGGTTCAGCCGACCTCTACGAACACGACGGTCGCCGCCCAGTAGCGAGCATCAACTTCATCACGGCGCACGACGGCTTCACGCTCTACGACCTGGTCGCGTACAACGAGAAACACAATGATGCGAACGGCGAGGACAACAACGACGGCGAGAGCCACAACCGCTCGTGGAACTCCGGCGCCGAGGGCCCGACGGATGACCCGGCAATCATTGCGCTCCGTAAGCAGCGCCGTCGCAACTTCATCGCGACCCTGATGCTGAGCCAGGGTGTACCGATGCTCTTGCACGGTGACGAACTTGGACGCACCCAGCAGGGAAACAACAACGTCTACGCGCAAGACTCCGAGTTGAGCTGGATCGACTGGGACAGCGCGGAAGAAGATCTCATCGAGTTCACCGCAAGCGTCGTGCGCCTCCGGCGGCACCACCCGACGTTCCGACGGAACCGCTACTTCAACGGTCGCCCTGTCCGCCGCGGTCGCGATGAGCCCATTCCGGACGTCGTGTGGCTCACGCCTCAGGGCGAAGCGATGCAGCCCGAGGAATGGGACTCCGGTTTCGGGAAGAGCGTCGGCATGTTCCTCAACGGAGGCGGCATCAGGGGCCGCGACGCGCGCGGTGAGCGCGTCACCGACGACAACTTCCTTATGTACTTCAACGCCCATGACGACGTGGTCCGCTTCACCTTGCCGCCGGACGAATACGCGCCGGGCTGGACGATCCGAATCGACACAGCGGACCCGACGGAGCGGGGCGACATCTATGCAGCGGGAGCGGAACTCGACGTTCCCGGCCGGTCGATGCTCGTTCTTCGTGCCGCAACGCATGAGGACCTTGCGGCCTCGACGCCAAGCAGCACGGCGTCCACAAGTGGCGAGTCCAGCGCGCAGGGCGACACGGCCTCCGTCCGCGCCGCAGGCACCGGTGTCGCTGGCGGATCGAACTCGTGAGCGCTGACACTGCACTCCGCATGTCGGGGCCCCATCCGGTTCCCCGGTCGACGTACCGCCTGCAGATCACCCCGGAGTTCGATCTCGGCGCCGCGGCAGACGTCGTCGACTACCTCCGGGACCTCGGCGCTGACTGGGTCTACCTTTCGCCGATCCTCGAAGCTGAGCCAGGTTCGATGCACGGATACGACGTCGTCGATCATCGCCGCGTCGACGAGTCACGAGGCGGCAACGCTGGCCTGCGGGCGCTGGCAGATGCGGCACACGGAGCCGGCCTCGGTGTCCTGGTCGACATCGTGCCGAATCACGTGGGAGTCGCGACGCCCAAAGTGAACGCGTGGTGGTGGGACCTCTTGACCGACGGCGAGTCCGGAAGTGCCGCCGGCGCATTCGACGTGGACTGGCAGGCGGGCGCCGGTCGCATCCGTATCCCGGTGCTCGACGACCGACTCCTCGACGCCGTCACCCTCGACGGCGATCGGCTCATGGTGGGGTCCACCGCCTACCCCACCGCCCCGGGCACTGTCCGCGACGGCGACGACGTCGCGACGGTGCACGCTCGCCAGCATTACGAATTCGTCCACTGGACGCGAGCGGACCGAGAGTTGAACTACCGCCGGTTCTTCGCCGTCAACACGCTTGCCGCGATTCGCGTGGAGGCCTCCGACATCTTCGAGGCCTCTCACGGGCTGATCAAGCGCTGGTTCGAGGAGGGCCTCGTCGACGGGTTGCGCATCGATCATCCGGACGGCCTCTTCGACCCGGTCGGGTACCTCGCCGATCTCGCTCACGTCAGCGGAGGCGCCTACACCCTGGTCGAGAAGATCCTCGAACCGGGCGAACAGCTGTCGGCCGCGTGGCAGACGGACGGCACGACGGGATACGACGCGCTGGGCACGTTTGAGCGGGTGCTCGTCGACCCGGCGGGCGCCGGGCCGCTCGGGAACCTCGACAACGCGCTCCGGGCCTCCCACGCACCCGAGGTCTCTCCCGAAGTCGATTTCGATTGGGAGGCGCTGACGATCGCGACCCGACGTCGGGTTGCTGACGGAATCCTCGGATCGGAAGTCGAGCGGCTGGCGCGCCTCATCGAACCATCCCTCGCGGGCACGCCGCACGCAGATTTGGTCGACGCAATCGCTGAAGTCGCATCGGGGTTCGCTGTCTATCGGACCTATCTGCCGGAAGGGATCGCGTCGCTCGTTGACGCCCTCGAGGGCGCTGCCGAACGTCGACCAGACCTCAACGCTGTCATCGATGCGATCGCACCGATCCTTGCCGACCCGGCGTCGCCGGCGGCAATCCGCCTGCAGCAGACCTCCGGGATGATCATGGCAAAGGGGGTCGAGGACTGCGCGTTCTACCAGTACTCACGCCTCACGTCGCTGAACGAGGTCGGCGGAGATCCTTCCCAGTTCGCGATCGGCGTCGATGCGTTCCATCGCGCGAACCAAGAGCGCCTGGCCGCCTGGCCGAACGCGATGACGACGCTCACGACGCATGACACAAAGCGGAGCGAGGACACGCGGGCTCGAATCACCGCACTGGCGGAGATCGGCGACCAGTGGGCGGAGGCGGTGCACCGTCTCCAGACACTTGTGCCGCTCTCCGACGGGGTATTCGCGAATCTGCTCTGGCAGGCCATCGTCGGTAGCTGGCCCGCGAGCCGCGAGCGACTCCACGCCTACGCGGAGAAAGCGGCCCGAGAAGCTGGAACCAGCACGAGTTGGACGAATCCGGACGAGGCGTTCGAGGCACAGATGCATGCGCTCGTCGATGCCGCCTTCGACGACCCGGCAGTCGCCGAGGTGCTCGGACGCATCGATGACGCGATCCGAGAAGCAGGCTGGTCGAACGGATTGAGCCAGAAAATCCTGCAGATCACCGGTCCTGGCGTTCCTGACGTCTACCAGGGCACCGAGCTGTGGGACCGCTCGCTCGTCGACCCGGACAATCGCCGACCTGTCGATTTCGCGGCACGTCGCCAGATGCTGACGGGGCTTGCAGAGGGCATCCTGCCGAACGTTGATGAGACCGGTGCGGCCAAGCTTCTCGCCGTCTCTCGCACGCTTCGCCTTCGCAGGGACGAGCCGCAGCGGTTCACCCGGTATCGGCCAGTGGCAGCGTCCGGTGTCGCTGCCGACCACGTCATCGCGGCCGATCGCGGAGGGGTGCTCGTCGTCGCCACGCGCCTGCCGATCGGGCTTGGGGCGCTCGGCGGGTGGGGTGACACAACACTGCACACCGTCAACTCCGGCTGCACCGATGTCATCACCGGACGACACTTCGCAGGAGACGCACCGCTCCGGGTTGGTGCGTTGCTCGAGCACTATCCGGTCGCGGTACTGCGGTACGACGACGCGACGCCCGGAGCGTCGAGCGAGGCCGAGAAACCGACGTCGCCGTCGCACGAGGAGATGACCCGATGACCGCGCGAACCAGCCCTGCACGCTATGCGGTGTGGGCGCCGAAGCCCGAGCGCGTACGACTGGTTGTCGACGACGTCGAGTACCCGATGCGCCGGGATGCCAACGACTGGTGGTCAACCGACGCGATACAACCAGCACGTGGCGCGCGATACGGATTCCGGCTTGGAGACGACGACCTGATCGTTCCCGATCCACGGTCCCGTTACCAGCCGGATGGCGTGCACGGTACTTCAGAGGTCGTCGAGAGCGCATCGTTCCCCTGGACGGACGAGCGCTGGCGTGGACGATCCGCACGCGGCGCCGTGATCTACGAACTGCATCTGGGCACCTTCACGCCGGAAGGCACGCTCGATGCTGCGGCCGATCGTCTCGAGTACCTGAGGGAACTCGGCATTGACCTGATCGAGCTCCTGCCGGTGAACGACTTCAACGGGTCCTGGAACTGGGGCTACGACGGAGTCGACTGGTTCGCGATCCACGGGCAGTACGGGGGCCCGGACGCATATCGGCGATTCGTCGACCGAGCGCACTCCCTCGGGCTCGGAGTCATCCAGGACGTCGTGTACAACCATCTCGGTCCCAGCGGCAATTACCTGCCATTGTTCGGGCCATACCTCGTCCATGGGCTGGCGAACACATGGGGCGATTCGGTCAACGTCGAGCATCCGGAAGTGCGACGGTTCGTGTTGGACAACGTTCGGATGTGGTTCTCGGAGTACCACGTCGACGGGCTCCGCCTCGACGCCGTCCACGCGATCCGCGACACAACACGTCCCCATATCCTCGCGGACATGGCGAGCGAGACCCAATCGTGGGCCGCGCACGTCGGGAAGCCGTTGTCGCTCATCGCTGAGTCGGACCTCAATGACCCCACCATGTTCCTCCCGAAAGAAGCCCACGGATTCGGCCTGACGGGGCAGTGGTCGGACGATTTCCATCACGCCCTCCACGTCGCGCTCACCGGCGAGACGACCGGCTATTACGCCGATTTCGCGCCGCTGGGCGCGCTCGCGAAGACGCTGGAGCGCGGGTTCTTTCACGACGGAACCTGGTCTTCGTTCCGGAACCGGCGGCACGGGATACCAATTGACCGGTCGTCATCTCCGACCACGGCGCTCGTGGCGTGCCTCCAAAACCACGACCAGGTCGGCAATCGCGCTGTCGGCGACCGCCTGAGTGGTCGCCTCGACGACGCCGCGCTCGTGACCGGTGCCGCGATACTGCTGCTCGGCCCCTTCACACCGATGCTGTTCATGGGCGAGGAGTTCGCGGCCTCAACGCCGTGGCAGTTCTTCACGTCGCATCCCGAGTCCGATCTCGGCGAGGCGACCGCGAAGGGGCGGATCGCGGAGTTCGAGCGCATGGGCTGGGATCCATCGATCGTGCCGGATCCGCAGGATCCAGCGACGTTCGAACGGTCGAAGCTCGACTGGGATGAGCTGGACGCAGAGCGGGGTTCGCGTATCCTCGCCGCCTACCGCGCGCTCATTGCGCTCCGCCATGGCGATCCGTCGCTCACCGACTGGCGGTATACGTCGAATGCAGTGGACTACGACGAGGACGCTCGGTGGCTCACCCTCCGACGAGGCCTGCTCGAGGGCCATGTCTCGGGAGCGCCGCCGGCAGCCACCCTCGTCGCGGCCCATTTCGGTGATGGCACCGTCTCCATCCCGGTTCTCAGCGAACCAGGAGACACACCTGACCCAACGAGCGTCGTGTTCGCGTTCGGAGCAGTCGACACGAGTCGGTTATCGAGCGGCTCGATCACGATCACCGGGACTGGAGTCGTCGTGCTCAAGTAGGGCGGCAGGCTTGCGCCCCTGGGGCGGGCGCAACCAGAGCCTCCTCTGGGGACGGCCCACGACGGGCGGGACGTTTTCTGGGGAGCGTCGGCGCGGCCTCCCCGGTAACGTCCACGGTATGGAATTCAGGTACCTCGGCAACAGCGGTCTCAAGATCTCAGCGGTCACCTACGGGAACTGGTTGACGCACGGCTCCCAGGTCGAAAACGACGTCGCGACGCAGTGCGTCCATGCTGCGCTCGAGCACGGCATCACCACGTTCGACACGGCGGACGCATATGCGAACACGGCTGCGGAGCGCGTCCTCGGGGAGGCCCTCGCCGGCCAGCGGCGGGAGAGCCTCGAGATCTTCACGAAGGTCTACTGGCCGACCGGCCCTGCTGGCCACAACGACACCGGTCTGTCGCGGAAGCACATTCTGGAGTCGATCAACGGATCGTTGCGGCGCCTCCAGACCGACTATGTCGATCTGTACCAGGCGCACCGTTTCGACTACGAGACACCGCTCGAAGAGACGATGCAGGCATTCGCCGACGTCGTGCGCTCGGGGAAGGCGCTGTACATCGGGGTCTCGGAATGGACTGCCTCTCAGATCCGCGCGGGCGTCTCGCTCGCGAATCAGCTCGGCATCCAGCTGATCTCGAATCAGCCGCAGTATTCCATGCTGTGGCGGGTCATCGAGTCTGAGGTGGTTCCCGCATCCAAGCAGCTCGGTCTTTCGCAGATCGTCTGGTCACCGATCGCGCAGGGTGTCCTGACCGGCAAGTATGTGCCCGGGCAGCCGGCCCCCGAGGGCTCGCGCGCCACCGACCAGAAGGGCGGAGCGAACACCATTCAGCGCTTCATGCGCGACGAGGTGCTCAGCCGTGTCCAGGAGCTCCGCCCCATCGCCGATGACCTCGGATTGAGCATGGCGCAGCTCGCGGTCGCGTGGGTGCTGCAGAACGAGAACGTCGCTTCGGCCATCATCGGTGCGTCGCGACCCGCTCAGGTCGAGGACAACGTCCGTGCCGCCGGCGTTCAGCTGTCGGACGACGTCATGGACCGTATCGACGAGGTCATCGGGGCGGTCGCCGAGACCGACCCCGAGAAGACAAGCTCGCCCGCGTCCCGGCCCGCCTGAGTCGAGTAGGGCGGGGGATCCCGGCGAGCGGGCGATATGTGCAGCGTGTCTTGTCGACGTGCCGTGCATATCGCCCGCTGAGAAGCCGTGGGAGCCCGGTACGACAGGGCCCGTTGCGTCGAGCTCGGCCTCCCCACAAGTGGCGCAAGCGCTCCTATCCTCAGCCAAGCAGGATTCCGCTCGCCGCTGGGCTGCGTGCGCCACCGTGGAGCCGTGGCACACATGGCTCGCTTGCTTCCCGCGGCACTCGCTTCCAGCCCGTTCTCGGTCCGGGAGGCGCGGTACCGCCACGTCCCCGTGGCTCGCTTGGCCTGTAAAGACCTGCTCCGTCCCCACCACGGCGCTCGTGCGCACCGGCCTGCGCAAAATCTCGTCGAACGGGCTCAACAACTCGCGCCGCTCCTGAGCACGGGGCAGGCGTTCAGTCATGGCACGGCCGCGCTCATGCTCGGCCTTCCGCTCCCCCGACGCATGCGCGGTACCGCTCTCCACGTCGTCACGATCGGCTCTGATCGTGCAATGCGTCGCCCGGGCGTCGTCGGGCACCGCACACGTTTCGGAGCTCGACGGCTCCTCCTGCGCGACAGCCTGCGCATCATGCATCCGATTGACATCTTTGTCGCTCTCGCGTCGTCGCTGAACGTCGGCGAACTGGTGGAGCTCGGCGACGCCATCGTCACCCGCTTTGGCGGCCACGCATCCCTTGCCGCCCTACGAGAAGCAGTAATGGACCGGCGTGGCGCACGCGGCATCCGACGCGCACGCGAGGCCCTCGCTCTCATATCGACAGGAAGCCGCTCGCCCGGAGAAACACGCCTGCGGCTGCTTCTTCAACGCTCTGGCTGCTCGGATTACCTGCCCAACTTCCGGATCCAGAGTCGGGATGGCTTTGTGGCTTGCGTCGACATCGCCTTCCCGCAGGCGCGCGTCGCAATCGAGTACGAGGGGGACGTTCACAGAACCGACCCTCGGACATTCCGAAAGGACATCACGCGCGGAGAGCGTCTCCGTGACGCCGGCTGGTGGCTCATCAGGGCAACCGCCTACGATCTGCATCGAGGGAGAGGCGAGTTCCTGGCCCGGGTGCGCCGCGCGCTGAGTGCAGCCGCCCCGCCGATTCCGATAGTTGAAGCTTCAACTTAATACCGCTACCATGTTCATGCACGCGCATGAATCCCGTGCGCATTCGCTCTCGAGGAGAATCCCATGACGCTCACTGCCACCGCGATCCCCGGATACACCGCCGGAACCTGGAAGCTCGACCCCAGCCACTCGGAACTGACGTTCTCGGTGCGCCACCTTGCCATCAGCAAGGTCAAGGGCTCGTTCCAGAGCTTCGACGTCACGGTTGTCACCGCCGAGAATCCCCTCGACTCGAAGGTGACTGCGTCGATCGACATCGCGAGCGTGACGACCGGACAGGCGCCGCGCGACGAGCACCTCCGGACGAGCGACTTCTTCGCAGCTGATGAGCACCCCCAGATGACGTTCGTCTCGACGGGCCTCCGGGAAGACGGCGACCACCTTCTCATCGACGGTGACCTGAGCCTTCGCGGTGTGACCAAGCCCGTCACCCTCAAGACCGAGTTCGGTGGCATCACCACTGATGGTTACGGACAGACGAAGCTGGGTGCCGAGGCAACGACCAAGATCGACCGCACCGAATTCGGTGTGAACTGGAATGCGGCGCTGGAGGCCGGTGGGTTCACCCTCGGGAACGACGTGACCATCACGATCGACGTCCAGCTCGTTCTGCAAGCGGCCTAAACGCTACTCAGTCGAGGTCGCCCCGTTCCTCACTATTTCGAGCGTGCGGCTCCGTGGCATCGCCATGGGGCCGCACCTTTGTCTTCCCCCAACACATGGCCGTGGCAACCCTGCGGTCGCAAAGCGCGTACCGTCAGACGAGTCACGGAGTCATGACCCGTGGGCACGCATGCGACACCCCCGCTCGATTCCCCAGCCCGGTCGTACCGCTTCCGAATTCGCTTCAGGAACGAAAGTCAGATGCCTCAATACGATTGGTTCGCCCTGTACCGCATCGCCTCGGAGGAGTTCGGGCGGCGAGTCGCCAACGTGGAGGCCTGGTCCGGTCCCACACCGGACGCCGAGTGGTCTGTGGCCGATCTCGTCAACCACGTGATTGGTGAACAACGCGCCGTTCCGGAACTCCTGGCGCGCGGCACGTCGAGGCGGAGCCTCCGCCTCGCTTCCGCTGAGTCGCTCGAGCCGTCGAGTCCGTACGAGGGCCCCCAGCACGCCTGGAGCGTATTCGCCGCCGCCGCCTCGGCCGCAGCCGCTGTGACGCCCGCATCAGCCGAGATCCTGCTCGGGACCGATGTGCTGAGTTTGAACGACTATCTCGCAGAGCTGGCGTCCGATATCGCGATTCACACGTGGGATCTCGCTCGCGCTACTCAGCAGGACGAGGATCTGCCCGGAGAGCTCGTGGAGGCAGTTTGGTCGCACTTTGAGCCTCAGATCGATTCGCTCGCGGCTTCCGGGCTCTACGCAGCACCGTTGGCGGTCGATTCGGAGGCTCCACTCCTCGTCCGCCTGCTCGCCATTACTGGGCGAGACGGGCGATAAGAGTTCTCTGAAGAAAGGAAATCAATGACAGAGATCAACTCCGGTGGTGTCGAAACCGTGCGACTCGGTACGAGCGGGCTCGAGATCAGCTCAATCATTCTCGGAATGATGTCCTATGGGGATCCGCAGAAGGGCTCTCACGCCTGGAGCGTCGGCATCGACGATGCTCGCCCGTTTGTACGCCGCGCTTTCGAAGCGGGAATCACGACGTTCGACACAGCGAACGTGTATTCGCTCGGGTCGAGTGAGGAAATCACGGGGACACTACTCAAGGAGATAGCGCCGCGCGAGGAGGTGCAAATCTTCACGAAGGTGTTTAACCGAATGCGTCCCGGCAAGAACGGCGCCGGGCTGTCCCGGGCTTCGATCATGCACGAGATCGATGCCTCGCTGCAACGACTCGGTACAGATTACGTGGACCTCTACCAGATCCATCGATTCGATCATGCGACGCCCGTCGAGGAAACGATGGAGGCCCTGCACGACGTCGTCAAGGCTGGAAAGGCGCGCTACATCGGCGCTTCGAGCATGTGGGCGTGGGAGTTTGCGAGCCTGCAGCATGCAGCGGAGCGTCACGGATGGACGAAATTCGTTTCCATGCAGGATCAGTACAACCTCCTTGAGCGGGAGGAGGAGCGCGAGATGCATCCCTTCTGCTCGGCGACCGGCGTTGGCGTCATTCCGTGGAGCCCGCTGGCGCGGGGCCGTGTGACGCGCCCGTGGGAGAGCTCAGGTTCGGGAACGCGCGCGAATACCGACGAATTCGGTAAGACCCTCTATCGACAGGACGAAGCTTCGAACCGACAGATCGTCGACACGGTCGCGGCCATCGCGGACGAGCGGGGTGTCCCGATGGCCCAGGTGGCTCTCGCTTGGGTCGCTGCGAAGCCGGTCGTATCAGCACCGATCATCGGCGCAACAAAGGAACACCATATCGACGACGCAGTCGCCGCGCTCACGCTGTCCCTCACCGATGACGAGGTGCGTCGACTTGAGGAGCATTACACCCCTCGCTACCCCTCTGGCTTCTGAACCGGCGACCGTTTGATCGCGCTCTCAACGCGAGCGGGTGATATCCACAGCGCGCCGAGAGGGCGCGCCGTAGATATCGCCCGCTCGGCACCCCGGTCTCTCACGCAACCCCGTCTGGCGCGAGCGGGCGATATGCGCGGCGAGCCGAGGCGACACTCCGTGCATATCACCCGCTCGCGGGAGAACCGGGCCCCGGCCCGCGGCTCAGCCGCTACGCGGCCCGGACATGCAGCCGCGCGATGCGCACTCGAGCCGCGCGCTCGCTCCCGGGCGTCGTGCCGAGCACGCCGCCGATCCCGTCCAAGACGAGCCCAGCCGCGCGCGTCGCGGCATATTCGCCGCCCGGCGGGAGGCGCAGCCCGAGTGCTGAGCGGTGCCGCGGGTCGAGCGTTGCCGCTGCTCCGTGGAAGAGCACGCGGTACCCCGGTCGAAGCATGTGAGCAAGCGGTGGATTCCGGATGAAGCGGACGACATCGCGAGTGCGCTCTGTGACCGCGAGGAGGCCGGCGTCCCAATACTCATCGAGCGCGTCTCGCAATTCAGCATCGGTTCGCGGCGGATTCGGGACCCGCATCAGTTCGCCGGCTGTCGCCCACTCGGCAACATAGGCGTCTGCACCACCTGGAATAGGGTCGCCCCATTGCTGCGCTGCTCGGAGGAATGAATCGGTGAAGGCCAGATGCACCCATCGGAGCAGGTCAGGGTCATTCGCGGAGTATTCGCGAGGAGCACCGTGGCCATCGACATACGTTCCCGTCACCCGCTCGTGCAGTTTGAGCACGAAGTCGGAGCCGGCCCGGGCGGTCGCTGTGTCTCCATGCGTGACGGTGTAGATCCACCGGATCGTGCCGGCGAGACGTCCGAACGGATCTTCCTGGTAGCGCGAGTGATCCGCTACCCCCGCGAGTGCGCCCGGATGCATCGCCTGAACGAGCAGCGCCCGGACACCGGCAGCAATCGTTGACATGCCGCCGTGCACGGACCACGCCGCGCTGCTCGGACCGAAGAACCCGATGTCGGACCCGTGTTCGAGTTCGTCGATCCACGCCGGCCGTTCCGTAGCGTTGCCGGTGAACGTGGCGTTGAGCCGATCGCGCATCGCCTGTGCGAAAGTGACCATAGCGGCATTCTCATCGTCGCTTCCGGGAGGCGCCTGCACGTCCCGAGACCCAGGAGGCTCCTGCACGTCGCGGAGACCCGAGCCACCGCGAGGGCATCGACAACGCTGCATCACAACGACGCGATGCTCTCGCGCTTAGGCTGACGCTGTGAGCACCGACGACGCATCGCCCGCTGCAGCCAAGCCGAGCCTCCCGGCCGACGCCAACGCAGACCGCGACGCGTCCTCCACTCCTCGACCGTGGCTCGACGCCTACGCGGAGGGCGTTCCCGCCGACATCCCTAAGCAGAGCGGATGTCTGAGCGACATCGTGGCGGATGCTGCCCGGCGATTCGGTTCGAAGGTTGCGCTCGACTTCTTGGGACGGACCACCTCGTACCGGGAATTGCAGCACCAGATCGATCGGGCGGCGAACGGGCTTCGGCGTCTCGGCGTCCGTTCCGGCGACCGGGTGGCGCTGATTCTGCCGAACTGCCCGCAGCATGTGGTCGCGTTCTATGCGGTGCTTCGCCTCGGCGCAGTGGTCGTGGAGCACAATCCGCTCTACACGCCGCGCGAGTTGCGCCATCAATTCGAGGATCACGGTGCCCGCGTCGCCATCGCTTGGACGAAGACGGTTGCGACGTTGCAGGACTTTCCGGCTGATCTTCGGCTTGATGCGATCGTGTCCGTCGATCTCCGCACTGCGATGCCATTGAAGACGAGACTCGCTCTGGCGCTGCCGCTCCCGCGCGCTCGGGAGGCCCGTGAACGTTTGGCAGCGCCGGTTGCGGGCGCGACTGAGTGGGAGTCGCTCGTCGCAGCACGGCCGCTTCGTCGTTCGCACTCTCGGCCCGAGCCCGAGGATCTCGCGCTGATCCAATACACATCGGGGACGACCGGCGCGCCGAAAGGGGCGATGCTGACCCACGCGAACCTCCTGTCGAATGTCGCGCAGGCGCGTGCATGGATTCCCGAGTTGGGGCCGGGCGATGGCAGCGTTGTCTACGCGGTCCTCCCGATGTTCCACGCCTACGGGCTGACCCTGTGCCTGACCTTCGCGATGAGCATGGCCGCGCGACTGGTGCTCTTCCCCTCGTTCGATCCGCAGCTCGTATTGGCGGCGATTCGCAAGCACCCGCCAACGTTCCTTCCGGCTGTTCCGCCGATCTACGCGCGGCTGGAGCACGCAGCCCGCGAACGCCGAGTATCCCTCCAGGGCATCCGGATCGGCATCTCGGGTGCGATGCCCCTGAGCCCGGACGTCATCGAGCCGTGGGAGGAGCGAACTGGGGGCGTTCTCGTCGAAGGCTACGGGTTATCGGAGTGCTCACCCGTGATTGCCGCGAACCCAGTCTCGGACCGGCGACGGTTAGGGACGATCGGTCTGCCGTTTCCCTCGACGCTTGTTCGTGTGGCCGACCCGGATGAGCCGACCCGCATCCTTGGCTCTGACGAGCCGGGCGAGCTGCAGGTCCGCGGTCCGCAGGTCTTTCGCGGATATTGGGGCAGACCGGACGCATCAAGCGCGGCGTTTACGGCGGACGGCTGGTATCGGACCGGTGACATCGTGGCAATCGACACCGATGGCTACATTCGCGTCGTGGATCGCCTGAAGGAGCTCATCATCACCGGCGGGTTCAACGTCAGTCCGTCCGAGGTGGAGGACACGCTCGCCCGCAGTCCGCTCGTGCGCGAGGTCGCCGTTGTCGGGATCACGCACGACGGCAACGAGCAGGTGGTTGCTGCGGTCATTCCGTCCGATCCGTCGAACTTCGATCCGGAGGCGCTCCGCGGCTGGGCGAGAAACGAGCTCGCTGCGTACAAAGTCCCACGTCGAATCGTGGTGATGGAAGATCTGCCCCGCTCGCTGATCGGAAAGGTCCTCCGCCGCGAGGTCCGCGATCGGATCCTCGCCATGTCATCGGCACGCGGCACGACTGCTCCCCCGACGGCCTGACTGCGGCACTCGGCACGAAGGCTCCGCCCACGGCCTGACCGCGGCACTCGGCACGAAGGCTCCGCCCACGGCCTGACCGCGGCACTCGGCACGAAGGCTCCCTCGACGGCCTGTCTGCGGCGCACCGTCTCGGAAGGCTGCGCAGCGGTCCCGGCCCGGAGGCACACCGTCTTGCATGGTTGCGGCCCGCTGACGCCTCCCGGGATTGCAGGAGAGCCGGCGTCAGGAGACGTGCACCACCGGTCGGCGGTTCGGGTCGCTCTCGGCCTCACGCAGGACTTCCCGCGTGACCGGGGCGACGTCACCGACGCCCGTGAACAGGAAGCGGAGGGCGTTCCGAATCGGCGAGCTTTCCGTCCATTCGAAGTAGATGCTGGGAGCAACTCCTGCGACGTCGCGGATCGCAAGCAGTGTCGCCGCGATCGTGTTGGGAACGTTGCCCGACCGAACGCGCAGGATCCGGAAGCCGTGAACGACGTGCCCTTCGACGACGAGATCCTCTTCGAAGTCGGAGGAGTCTGCCTGCAGGACCTCGAGGAAGATCGTCGGCACCCGCGCCGGAATGCCGGAGTCGCGCCGCTCGCTTCGGCCCTTGTCGCGGTACGCCTCAGCGGTGCCAGCGCCCGGCTCGTTCGCGATGATGCAGACGGTGCCGAATTGGTCGGCATCTGCAACGACGAACTGTTCGGCGACGGGGTCGAGCACGATCGAGGAGGCGCGGAGCTCGAATGAGCGTCGGACGCGCGATACGAGCGAGACGACAACAATCGCGACGATGAAGACGCTCGCGATACGGACACCGTCCGGGCGCTCGACGACGTTCGCGACCGTGGTGTAACCGAACACGATCGTGATGATGGCGAACACCACGAACCAGCCTCGCTGCGCCTTCCGACGCGCCGAGAGCGTCACTGCGATGGCCGCACTGGTGATCAGCACGAGGACGCCCGTCGCGTAGGCGCCACCCTGGGCGTCGACGTTCGCGTTGAACACGATGGTGATCGCAAACGCGATGAGCGTGAAGATGATGACGAGCGGACGGACAGCGCGGGCCCACTGGGGGGCCATTCCGTAGCGCGGCAGGAACCGTGGGACCAGGTTGAGCAGCCCCGCCATGGCGCTCGCGCCGGCGAACCAGAGGATCGCGATCGTCGAGGCGTCGTAGAGCGAGCCGAAGGCCCCGCCCAGGTACTCGTGCGCAAGGAAGGCCAGCGCGCGCCCGTTGGCCGGACCGCCCGCCTGGAACGCACGCTGCGGGATCAGCAGTGTGGTCACCAAGCTGGTGAGGATGAGGAATGACGACATGATGATCGCCGCCGTCGTCAGCAGACGTCGCGTGCCCCTGATCCGGCCGATCGGCCGGGGTGTCTCGGCATCCGCCGGGTCGCCCGTGACCTGGGGCATGACGGAGACGCCGGTCTCGAACCCCGACAGACCGAGCGCCAGTTTCGGGAACACGAGCACGGCGACGGCGATCATGAGCACCGGGTTCGACCGCTGGGCGGTCAAGGCCGACCACCAGTCGGTGATCACGACCGGGTGCGTGAACACCTGTCCGAGGGTGACGACGACGACCACGAGGTTGAGCAGGAGGTACACGCCGACGAGAACCACGGCGATACCGATCGCTTCGCGAAACCCGCGAAGGAACACGACGCCGAGGAGCGCGATCAACGCGAGCGTCATGACGAGCGGGATGTGCCCGAACAGCGGCGCCGTGTACGGGTTCTCTGCGAGGTGCGCGGCCGCATCCGCCGCGGAGAGCGTGATCGTGATCATGAAGTCCGTGCAGGCGAACCCGAGCAACACGAGCACAAGGAGCTTGCCCGCCCACCACGGCAGCAGCCGCTCGAGCATCATGATCGAACCGGCACCCTTGAAGCTGTCGTTCGCGACGCGCCGATAGACCGGGAGCGCTCCGAAGAGCGTGACAATCACCAGCACCAGGGTGGCAATGGGCGAAAGCAGACCCGCGGCGAGCGCCGCAATCGCGGGTTGGTACCCGAGCGTGGAGAAGTAGTCAACGCCCGTCAGACACATGACTCGCCACCAGGAGTGTGTCTTCTCGACGTGCACCTGGTGCGGGCCCTGGTGTCCGGTGGCCCGGTCGGTCCCCTGCATCATCCAATCGCCCAAGCGGCTCCGCATACGCGGGTTGGACGGCGTCACTACAGCACCTCGAGATGATCCAGGGAGATCGGCGCTCGGCCTGACGCTCATCGTTCCTCTTCGCGATCAATGGATACTGGCGCCTTCGAACTCCGGCCACCCGTGCCTTCGTTCGACGGTTCAGGAGTGCCCCTCCGTCCGGCAGCAAATCCGCCGGTCAGTGGGTCATTGTGCACTGATGCGAGCGTACTTGCCGACGGCAAGGGGAACGAACACGATCAGCATCCCGGCAATGCCGATCAGCACGGTCGTCACCGGATGCTGCATCGTCCAGATCTCAGGGACGGGCACCGACCCGACATTGCCGAACAGGGTCCGAGCGGCTTGCACGAGCGACGACACCGGGTTCCACTCCGCGAACACTCGGAGCACCAGCGGGAGCGTGTTGCTCGGCACGAAGGCGTTCGAGACGAACGTGAGGGGGAACAGAATCATGAACGACGCATTGTTGATGACTTCCGGTGTCCGAACGCTCATGCCGACCAGCGCCATCACCCAGCTGAACGCGTAGGCGAACAGCAGGAGGAGCGCAACGCCGCCGACAAATGAGAGCACGGATGCGTGCACGCGCCACCCGACTGCCACACCGGTCAGCATCATGATGCTCATCGAGATCGCATTCAGCACGAGATCGCTGTTGGTCCGACCGATCAAGACCGCGGATGCGCTCATCGGCAGCGTCCGAAAGCGATCGATGAGCCCCTCTTTCAAGTCTTGCGCCATCGCCGAGCCCGAGAACGTCGCGCCGAACACGACCGTCTGCGCGAAGATGCCCGCCATGAGGAACTGCGTGTAGTTCGTACCGTTGACGCGGATCGCGCCCCCATACACCTGACTGAACAAGAGCACGAACATGATCGGCTGCAGCACCGCGAAGACGAGCATGTCCGGTGAGCGCTTGATTCGCGTGAGGTTCCGGCGCGTGACGACCCAACCGTCGGAGAGCCAGGCCGCCAGCGCGTTCAAGCGGACTGGTTGCAATGTGACTGTTGCAGTCATCGGACCTTCTCCTCGTTCCCTCGGCGCGCCTGAGCTGGCCCGAGTCCGTGCCGCTGGCTGACTTCGTTCGGGTCGTCCTTCGTCTCGTCCGCAGAGGCCGCCGAGTCTCCGTGCTGCCCCGCGAATCCCGAATGCCGCTCGACACCCGCCGTTGCAGCGTTCGTCCGGTTGATGTCCGCCGCACCGGCAACGCCGCCTGTCTGGTGCCCGGTCAGTCGAAGGAAGACATCGTCAAGTGTCGGCCGGCGAATGCCTGCGTCGTGCAGTTCGATGCCGTCGCGTTCGAGCGCCGCGAGCGCCGCTTGCAGCGCGGACGGACCGTGATCGACGGCCACCGAGAACGTCCGGCCGTCGCGATCGACGGCTCCGCGGCCCGCGCTCGACAACGCGCGCACAGCGGCGTCGGCGTCCTCCTCGGCGACGAGCGTGATCACGATGCGATGGCCGCCGATCTGAGCCTTCAGCGTGTCGGCGGTGCCGCTTGCGATCACGCGACCGCCGTCAATGACGGCGATGTCGTCTGCGAGCTGATCTGCCTCTTCGAGGTATTGCGTCGTGAGCAGGACTGTGGTGCCCTCGGCGACCAGACGCTCGACGATGTCCCACAGCGCGATCCTGCTTCGGGGATCCAGTCCGGTGGTCGGCTCGTCGAGGAAGATCACCCGCGGCTGCATGACGAGCGCGCCGGCCAGGTCGATCCGGCGTCGCATACCGCCCGAAAAGCCCTTGACGGGGCGGTTGCCGGCTTCGTCGAGGTCGAACAGGCTGATGAGCGACCGCGCCCGGGCGCGCGCAGCAGCACGACCCAGGTGATAGAGCCGCCCGATCATCTCGAGGTTCTCGTACCCGGTCAGGTTCTCGTCGACCGCTGCGTACTGGCCTGATACGCCGATCTGGCGCCGGGCGGCATGTGGATCGCGGAGAACATCCACGCCGGCGATCCGCGCCGACCCCGAGTCTGGCCGGGTCAGCGTCGTGAGGACTTTGACTGCTGTGGTCTTCCCTGCCCCGTTCGGCCCGAGGATTGCGGTGACGGTGCCCTGCGCAACAGACAGGTCAAGCCCAGTGAGGGCATGAACCTGCCCTGAGCGTGAACAATAGGTCTTGGTCAGGCCCTGGGCCTCAATGATTGGCATCCTGCTCCTCCGGGAGGGGACGAATATATCAGATTGAATCGTTCGTGTCGCCCGCCCCGTGTAAAACCCATGTGACGATTTCGCTCCGAGGTCGCCCGATGTCGCCCGGGCCTCCTATGCTCTGCGCGTGACCACAGCAGCCACCGATGCTCCCCGAACCCGTCCCGCCCGCGTCGAACCCGGAGGCATCGAAGCGATCCCCGCCGAACATCGGCATGGCTCGCCGTGGCAGCTCTTCGCAACGTGGACGGCACCGAACCTCGAGTTCGCCACCGTTTACGTCGGCGTCATCGCCGTGCTCTTCTTCAACCTGAACTTCTGGACGGCGCTCGCCGCGCTCGTTGTAGGAAACGCGCTGGGCTCGCTCACGCAGGGGATCCTCTCGACCTGGGGACCACGAGAGGGCCTCGCGCAGCTCGTGCTGAGCCGCACCGCCTTCGGGACCAGAGGGAACATCCTCCCCGCGGGGCTGAACACCGTCATGGCGGGGCTCGGCTGGTTCGCTACCAACTCGATTTCCGGGGCGTTCGCGCTCGCAACGCTCACCGGGATGCCCACGTGGCTCGGGCTCCTCATCGTGGTCGTCCTCGAAGTGGCGCTGGCCTTCGTCGGCCACGACCTCGTGCAAGTGTTCGAGCGCTACGCCTCGTACGTGCTCGGGATCGTATTCCTGATCGCGACGATCATGATCTTCACGCACGCACACCTCGGCTTCCAGCCGAAGCCGTCGGGGCTCGGCACCTTCGCGGGCTTCACGCTGACGGTTTCGGCGGCCTTCGGATATGCCGCCGGATGGAACCCGTACGCGTCCGACTACACCCGGTACCTGCCGCGCACCGTTTCAGCGCGCACAGCGGGTTGGGCCGCTGGTCTTGGTGACTTCATCTCCTGCACGGTGCTGATGGCAGCGGGCGCCGCCGCGGTCACCATCGGGCACTTCAACGGCAATGACCCGACCGGATCGTTCACCGCGAGCCTCTCTCCGGTCATCAAGGACCTGACCCTGCTCGCGATCGCCGTGGGCGCCATCGCCGCAAATGCGCTCAACATCTACTCCGGCGCAATGTCCTTCCTCGCCGCTGGCGTGAAGATCCCGTTCGCGCTTCGACGCGCGATCGTTGCGCTCGGATTCGGGGTGCTCGGCACGCTCGTCGCACTGTGGGCGCTCCCCGATGCGGGCGCGAACTACGAGAACTTCCTCCTCGTGATCGCCTACTGGATCGCACCGTGGCTCGGCACGGTCTTCGCCGACCGCATCATCCGACGCGGCACCGCTATTGCATCGTTCATCCCCGACAACGCGCGCTATCGAAACTGGGCCGGCTTCATCGGCTTCGTCGTCGGGGCGGTCGTTTCGATCTGGCTCTTTTCGAATCAGACGCTCTACACCGGCCCGGTAGCCAAGACCGGTGTGGGCGACTTGACTCCCCTCGTCGGGTTCGCGATCGCCTTCATCCTCACGCTCGTGCTGTTCAAGCCGCTCGGAGTCCGGCTCGGCGGTCCGCTCGCCGACGAGCCCGATCTGGTCGTCGGCGTGGACGCCGCTGACTACGAGGCGTGACGGATGGTCGACCTAGGCTCGGTCAACGCACCGGTTCCGGCGACCGACGCGGAGATGCTCGCGGTCGCCGCTGCGGAGGCCCGGCTCGGGCTTGCCGAGGGCGGCATCCCGATCGGGGCGGCACTATTCGGCGCCGATGGGACCCTGCTCGGGCGCGGACACAACAGGCGCGTTCAGGACGACGACGCGTCGATGCATGCAGAGACGAACGCCTTCCGCAATGCGGGCCGCCAGCGCACATATGCCGGGACGACCATGGTGACCACACTGTCGCCGTGCTGGTACTGCTCCGGCCTCATCCGGCAGTTCGGCATCACGCGAGTGCTCATCGGAGAAGATGTCACCTTCTCGGGCGGACATGACTGGCTCCGCGAGAACGGTGTCGACGTCACGATCCTGCGCGATCCCGACCTCATCGCGATGATGCAGACGTTCATCGCGGAGCAACCGCAGTTGTGGAACGAGGACATCGGCGTCGACGAGCCCTAGCGCGCGGCGACCCCGGGCGTCCGGTCGGCAGCGCGAGCTCCGCGGAGCAACGCGGTCCGTTCGCGTCCGAGCACAAGACGGACGACGACGCGCCAGCCGATCAGGAACACCGCGAGGACGATGGACGCGACGATGAGGAAGGAGATCGGGAGCGGATTGCCGTGATCGATGCCCTGGTGATTCCACACCCGGAGCGCCATACCGAGGCAGACGGTCAGGATCCAAATCACGACGGCGGTCGGCCAGATCCGCAGTGGACGCGCCCAAGCCCCAGTGGTGATGTACCCGATCGCCCACCCGACGAGGAACGGCCAGGAGGTCTCCCACAGACCCCCCACGGAGAGTTGCTCGCCGTGCGAGCCGCGCCCGATGAGCGCGAACAGCACGATGAGGACCGCGTCGATTACGGCGGCAAGTATTCCCCAGGTCTTGAGCGTCACCGCTCCATTGTTGCAGGACCACATGCACGTGCCGATGAACGAAAGTCACTCCGCACCGTCAGAAGAGCGCGTCTCCGCCCATTCCCCCGTCATCGTCCAGTCCTCGGAACATGTCCGCGAGCAGCGCCGTGATCTGCGGCTCCACGAGCCGTTCGATCGCCTCCGCGATTCTCGGGCGGTGATCGACAAGCGCGAGGCACACTGCCGTGCCGGTGTTTCGCGCGCACTCGTCCGACAGCGCCACTTCGTGGCGGAGCGCTGCCTTTGCCGCATCGCTGAGCGGCTCGCGTGGCGGCTGCTCCTGCGCTCCGACGCCGGTGAGCTCGCCGAGCGTGAACAGGAACGGTTCGCCGGGTTCCGGCTCGGGGTCGGGGTCCAGGCCTTGAAACTCGGGCGAGAGCCCATCGGTGGGCTGATACCCGGAACGACGACGCCGCGCTGCCGCGCGATCGAGCTCCCGATGCAAGAGCGGGAGGTTCTTGACGGTGTAGTCGTCGACCGCGTCCTCGATGATGAGCGAGAGCCTGCTGATCAGCGCGTGCTGCACGACGTGCGGGACGTCGGGTCCGAACCCGGCCGCGGTCGCGAGCGGCGATCCGGTGCATTTGCGGCAGATTCGCGTGCGGGAGCGCACGGACCCCAACTGCCAGCGGGGCAGCCACCGCAACCAAAGGTCGACCGCGGTGCGCACGCGCCCGTCGATGCCGTCCATGAGAGCAAGCGTACGGTCTCTCCGCCGATCCGCAGCCGCCACTCAGCGGCCGACGGTGACGAAGTCGATGAGCTCTTCCACGCGGCCGAGAAACGACGGCTCGAGGTCGGTGAAGGTCCGTACCTGTCCGAGAACCCGCTGCCACGCTCGCGCGATGTCCGCTTGGTCCGCGTGCGGCCAGCCGAGCGCCGCGCATATCCCATGCTTCCACTCGATCGTCCGCGGCACCGTGGGCCACGCACGAAGACCGAGCCGCGCGGGCTTGACGCTCTGCCAGACGTCCACGTAGGGGTGCCCGAGCACGAGCACGTGCTCGCCCCAGGGGCCATGGTGCACGCGCTCCGCTATCCGAGACTCCTTCGATCCTGCGACGAGATGGTCGACCAGGACGCCCGCGCGTCTGGAAGCCGCCGGCCGGAATTCGGCGAGCACCGCCTCCAGATTGTCGACGCCAGCCAGATATTCGACGACGACCCCTTCATTCCGGAGGTCCGCTCCCCACACCTTCTCGACGAGTTCCGCGTCGTGACGGCCTTCGACGAGGATGCGCGACGGCAGCGCCGTCTTCGCACGGCTCGTGTCGACGGCGAACGACCCGGAGGCCGTCCGCGCCCGGGAGCCGCTCCCGGCAATGACGGGCCTTCCCAGTCGGACGAGTTCGCCCTCGAACAGGAACTGTCCGGTGAACGGGAACGATCTCGTCCGGCCCTTCCAGTCCTCGAGGTCGAGCAGGCCAGCCTGCAGCCGAATGGCGGCGCCCGCCCAGCCCGACGTCGGATCCTCGAGGATCATGCCGCGTTCGAATGGGATCTCACGCACGAGCTTGCGTCCCGCCGATCGCCAGTCGCCGGCGAGAACATCATCGCCGTAGCGGTCGTGGTCGTGCATCACCCAACGGAGCGTATCCTCGGGGGTCCGGCGCTGTCGCAGGGCTCTCGGCGCGTCGTGGCTTCACGTTCGCGCCGGGCGTCCGGGTCGCGATAGCCCAAGCGCCGGTTGCGGTAGCCCAAACGCCGGCCGCGGCAGACCAAGTGCCCGCCGCGGCAGACCAAGCACCCGCCGCGGCAGACCAAGCGCCGGTCGCGGTAGCCCCAACGCCTGTCCCGGCGCCAGAGCGCCCAACCGAACCGTTGCATCACGAGAGGATCCCAGTGCGCACAACCGTCATTTACGGCCCGAAGGACATCCGCGTCGAGGACCGGCCCGAGCCCAGGCTGATCACCCCAACCGACGTCATCGTGCAGGTCGCAGCCGCTTGTGTATGCGGTTCGGACCTCTGGCCATATCGAGGGGTGCGGCCGACGAAGGAGCCGCGCGCGATCGGGCACGAGCTGGTTGGCACGATCACCGAGGTCGGCGACGATGTCCGAGACCTCCATGTCGGCGACTTCGTCATCGCGCCGTTCACCACGAACGACGGCACCTGTCAGGCATGCCGGAACGGGATGACATCCGGCTGCGATCACGGCTCCACGTTCGGCGCGCCGAAGGATGCCTACGGCAACCCGATGTCCGGCGCGCAGTCCGAATTCGTTCGGGTTCCCGATGCGGAGGCCTCGCTCGTCGTCGTCCCCGGCCCGGTCGCCGACGACCTCATTCCATCGTTGTTGACGCTCTCCGACGTGTTCTCCACCGGGCACCACGCGGCCATCGCGGCGAACGTCACGACGGGATCGACGGTGGTGGTCGTCGGCGACGGTGCGGTGGGCCTCCTGGCCGTGCTCGCGGCGTCGCGGCTGGGTGCTTCGCGGATCATCGCGATGAGCCGCCATACCGACCGGCAGGCGCTCGCCCGCGAATTCGGGGCAACGGACATCGTGAGTGAGCGCGGCGACGCGGGCGTGGAGGCGGTCCGCGAGCTCCTCGACGGCGAACTCGCTGACTGCGCGCTGGAGGCGGTCGGAACCGCTGAGAGCATGGACACCGCCCTGCGCGTGCTCCGTCCGGGCGGCCACGTCGGCTACGTCGGCGTCCCCGCGGGAGAGCCCGAGCTGCCCGTTCCGTTCCTGTTCGGCCGCAACATCTCGGTCGGCGGCGGCGTCGCGCCGGTCCGTGCGTACATCCCCGAACTGCTCCCCGACGTGCTCGCGCGGACCGTTGACCCCGGGCGCGTGTTCGATCTCACACTGCCGCTCGACGACGCACCCGAGGCCTACGCAGCCATGGACGAGCGACGCGCGATCAAGGTGCTGCTGAAGCCTTGATCGAACGTCCGGGTGCCTCCCGGACTGCGAGAACGCGATGCGGTGCCTGCTCGGCGATACTCCAACCGGCAGGCGCCGCGTCGCGCAATTCGGCAGCGGTGTAGCTGCGGCGAATCGATCGCAGACCGTCGACGAGGACGAAGGTGCCCGGCGCGATGAACGGCGCCGCTGCAGCGTACGAGCGGTACGCGCCCGGGGAGCGTCTGATGTCGCTGTGCACGACCAGCGAGGTCGCGAGGGCTGCGGAATCAGCGAAGAACGCGTCACGGTCGTCGGCGTGCAGGTGATGCAGCACGTGATTCGACACGACGACGTCGAACACCTCCCCGGCGGCAACAAGATCACCGCTCGATGCGACACGGAACGACACGCCGTCCGTGGTCCGCCGCTTCGCTGCCCGGATCGCCCGCTCGTCCGGGTCGATGCCGACGACTTCGACAGGGATACCGGTTGCGGACGCGCGACGCGCAAGCGCTCGGGCGAGGTCCCCGCCTCCGCATCCGAGATCGAGGATGCGTGCTGGCACACGGCGCCCGACGAGCACCGGCGCGATGCGGGTGCGAAACGTCTCACGCCAGCCACTCACGAGCGCGTTGATAAGTTCGAAACGGCGGTAGGTTCGGTCGAGGCGGACAGGGTCGCAGTCGGGGTCGTCCATAAGCTCCGCGAGGTCGATCGCGCGCGTGCGGAGCCGATCCTTCAGTCCATCTGAACGGCGCGCACGGCTCGGACCCGTTCGTCCTCGCCCGCTCATCGCAGCACGGTGAGTCCGGCCGACTCGACCGTGAGCCCTGGTCCGAACGCCAATGCGACGACGGGGTCGCCGTCCTCCGGTGCTGCGCTGAGGATCGCGTCGAGCACGAACAGCACGGTGGCGCTCGACATGTTGCCGTGCTCGCGGAGCACGCGCCGGGCGGGAGCCAGCGCCTCTGCGGGGAGCACCAACTCCTCCTCGACGCGATCCACGATGGCCCGACCGCCAGGATGCACCGCCCAATGCGCGACCGAGCCCTGCTCCCAACCGCACTGCTCGAGGATCGGCGCCACAGCCTCCCGAACGTGTGCTTGCACCAGCTTCGGAACCCGCGGCGACAGCACCATCTCGAACCCGGCGTCGCCGATGTTCCACGCCATGTCGGGTGCCCCCTCCGGGATCACGGTCGTTGCGAAGCCATCGATTCGGAGGCACGGATCGGCTCCGTCGCTCGTCGCACGGTCAGGTGCGGCACCTGTCACGACGGCCGCCGCCGCCCCGTCAGCGAACACCGCGTTCGCGACGATCTGGTCCGGCTGATCGCTCGTGCGAACGTGCAGCGTGCACAGCTCCGCACACACCACGAGTGCGACTGCCGTGGGATCGGCGGCGCAGAACGCGGCGGCCATGCGGAGCGCGGGAAATGCGGCCGCGCAGCCCATGAAGCCGATGTGATGCCGAAAGACCGTGCTCGGCAGCCCGAGTCGGTGCACGATGTCGAGGTCGGGCCCGGGCTGCGTGAAGCCGGTGCACGAGACCGTGATCACGTGCGTCACGGCCGCCGCGGGAACGGCGCTTCGGATCAGCGCCTCGCGGGCGGCGGCGACGAACAGCTCTGGCGCCTCGACGCGGTACCGGTCGTTGCGGAACCCCGTCGAGGGCACGCCGATGATGCCGTTCGCGTCGACGAACGGGTCGGCTCGCAGCCCCACGTCATCGGTGCCGTCAGGGTCGGCGAGTACGTCGAGCACTGTTCCGCGCTGCGCCACATCGGCACCGTCGAACGCCGCACGAACGAGCCGTGACCCCAGACGGCTGAGATCGGGTTGGGCGAGAAACCGATCCCGAATGCGGTCCTGGGAGACGGACCGGAGCGGAGTCGCGGTTCCGATGGCGCGGATGACGGGAGGCACGCACCATCCTGTCACCGCAGTCCGGTCGGACGTGCCGGTCCGATCCATCGAGCGCCATTCGCGCCGACGCCAAGGTGTCCGGACCAGCGCGCGGTGACGGCCGAGCGGAGGTTCGGTGCGTGCCGCAATCCGGTCCGGACCGACTCAGCCCTGGGCAGCACGCTGCATCGGGCGCAGCCCGCCACCGCTGCCTAGCTCGCTCAGCCCTGCTGCGCCCGCTCGAGGACGAGTTCTCGCACCCGTGCCGCGTCCGCTTGACCGCGCATGGCTTTCATGACGGCTCCGATGATGGCGCCGGCTGCTTGCAGCTTGCCATCGCGAATCTTCGCAAGAACGTCCGGCTGCGCCGCGAGGGCTTCGTCGACTGCGCTCGTCAACGCCCCGTCGTCGGAGACGACCTGCAGCCCGCGCGCGGCAACGACCTCGTCAGGCGACCCCTCGCCGGCGATGACGCCTTCGAGCGCTTGGCGAGCCAATCGGTCGGTCAAGGAGCCCGAATCGACGAGTGCGATGAGCGCGGCGACGTGCGCCGGCGAGACCAGGTCTTCCGGCTGCGCATTCGTCGCGTTCGCGATCCGTGCGATCTCACCGGTCCACCACTTGCGCGCAGCCGCGGGTGACGCACCCTCGGCCACCGTCTGCGCCACCGCGTCGACGAGGCCGCTGTTCGCGACATCCTGGAACTCCAGGTCGGTGAATCCCCACTCGGCGCGGAGGCGACGACGGCGGGCGACGGGCGCCTCCGGCAGCGCTCGACGAAGCTCGTCGATGAGCGCGGGCGACGGCACGACGGGAAGCAGATCTGGCTCGGGGAAGTACCGGTAGTCGTCCGCGTCCGACTTCGGGCGTCCTGGCGACGTCGTGCCGGTGTCCTCGTGCCAGTGACGGGTCTCCTGGGTGATGGTGCCGCCGGCAGCGAGGATCGCGGCCTGTCGTTGGATCTCGTATCGAACGGCGCGCTCGACGGATCGGAACGAGTTGACGTTCTTCGTCTCCGTTCGCGTTCCGAGCCGCTCCGCACCCCGAGGGCGGAGTGAGACGTTCGCGTCGCAGCGCAGGTTGCCACGCTCCATCCGCGCCTCGGACACGCCGAGCGCGCGCACCAGGTCACGAATCGTCTGCACGTACGCGGCGCCGAGCTCCGGAGCGCGCTTATCGGCGCCGAAGATGGGCCGAGTCACGATCTCGACGAGCGGGACACCGGCGCGGTTGTAGTCGACGAGCGAGTACTCCGCGCCCTGGATCCGGCCGGTGGAGCCGCCGACGTGCGTGAGCTTGCCGGCGTCCTCTTCCATGTGCGCCCGTTCGATCGGGACCAGGAACGTGGTGCCGTCGGCGAGCTCCACTTCGACCTCTCCGTCGAACGCGATCGGTTCGTCGTACTGCGAGATCTGGTAGTTCTTCGCCAGATCCGGGTAGAAGTAGTTCTTCCGCGCAAACCGCGACGACTCGGCGATCGAGCATCCGAGCGCGAGCCCGAGACTGATCGAGTAGCGCACCGCTTGTTCGTTCACGACCGGCAGCGAACCGGGGAGCCCGAGATCGACCGGCGTCACGTACGTGTTCGGCTCACCGCCGAAGGCGTTCGGTGCATCCGAGAACATCTTCGTCTTCGTGCCGAGTTCGACGTGCACCTCGAATCCGAGCACCGGCTCGTATCGCTCGAGCGCTTCGTCGAAATCCATCAGGGCGACCTTCGCCATCAGACCACTCCCGCTTCCGCCGCTGATTCCTGCCCTCGGTCGAGATCCGGCGCCCGGTCGAGCAGGCGCGAACCCCACGATGCCTCCAGAAGCCGCTCGAGCACCGCGCCATAGCGATAGAGACGGGCGTCCTCGCGCGCAGGAGCCATGAGCTGCACGCCGACCGGGAGGCCGTCCTCGGGGGCGAGACCCATCGGGATCGTCATGCCCGGGACGCCGGCGAGGTTCGCCGGAATCGTGGTGAGGTCGTTGAGATACATGGCAAGCGGGTCGTTCACGCGTTCCCCGATGGCGAATGCCGTGGTCGGCGCGGAGGGACTGATCAGCAGATCGACCTGGTCGAACGCCGTCGCGAAGTCGCGCTGCACGAGCGTTCGAACCTTCTGCGCGCTGCCGTAGTAGGCGTCGTAATAGCCCGCGCTCAGCGCGTACGTACCGAGGATGATGCGCCGCTTGACCTCCGGTCCGAAGCCGCGCTCGCGGGTGGCAGCCATCACGTCCTCGACGGTGCCGCCGCCGTCAGGGGTCACCCGGAGCCCGAACCGGACGCTATCGAACTTCGCCAGGTTGGACGACGCTTCCGCGGGCAGGATCAGGTAGTAGGCGCTGATCGCGTAGGCGAAACTCGGGGCGGCGATCTCGATGACCGTTGCTCCGGCACGCTCGAGCAGATCGACCGTCTCGCGGAACCGCTGTTCGACACCCGCTTGGAACCCGTCGCCACCCGAGAGCTCCGCCACGACACCGACGCGGAGTCCCGTGAGGTCGTCGCGCTGCAGTCCGTCTCGCGCGGCCTCCGCGAAGGACGGCCACGCATCGGGGATGGACGTCGAGTCGCGCGGGTCGTGGCCGCCGATGACGTCGTGGAGCAGGGCAGCGTCGAGCACCGTGCGCGCCACGGGCCCGACCTGGTCGAGGCTCGACGCGAGCGCGATCGACCCGTAGCGGCTCACTCCCCCATAGGTCGGCTTCACGCCGACCGTTCCGGTCACGGCACCCGGCTGTCTGATCGACCCGCCGGTGTCGCTCCCGAGCGCGAGCGGCGCTTCGAACGCCGCCACCGCGGCTGCGGAGCCTCCGCCGGACCCGCCGGGAATGCGGTCGAGATTCCACGGGTTTCGCGTCGGTCCGTAGGCCGAATACTCGGTCGACGACCCCATGGCGAACTCGTCCATGTTGGTCTTCCCGAGCGGCACGAGACCGGCCTGCCGGAGCCGAGCGACCGGGGTCGCGTCGTACGGCGGCACCCATCCTTCGAGGATCCGCGACCCGGCTGTGGTCGGCATGTCGGCAGTGCACAGCACGTCTTTCACGGCGACCGGCACACCGGCGAGCGGCCCGAGATCGTCTCCGGCAGCGCGGCGCGCGTCGATCACCTTCGCGGCGGCGAGCGCCGCATCGTTGACGTGGAGGTAGGCGTGCACGTCGGGGTCGACCGCTGCGATGCGGTCGAGATACGCCTGCGTCGCGTCGGCGCTCGAGATCTCGCGCGAGACGAGCGCATCGGCGAGCGCTGCGGCGCTCATCCGGACGATGTCGTCGCTCACTGCTCCTCCCCCAGGATGGCGGTGACACGGAACCGCTGCCCGTCGGAGTCGGGCGCGCCCGAGAGCGCCTGCTCCTGCGTGAGCGTGGTGCCGACAACGTCGGGGCGGAACACGTTCTGCATCGGAATCGGATGGCTGGTCGCGGGGATGTCCGGCGTTGCGACCTCCGAGACCCGCGCGACGCTCTCGACGATGTGACCCAGCTCGCCGGTGAGCGTCTCGATCTCGTCGGGCGTCAGCGCGATGCGCGCGAGGGACGCGAGATGCGCCACCTGGTCGGTCGTGATGTCAGGCATGGTGCTCCGTCGATCGTTGGCTCGGGGACCGAACCAGTCTAGGGGCGGCGCCCTGCCCGCCGATCAGCCGTGGCCGCCGCCGTTGCCGTTGCCGTTGCCGCCGCCGTTGCCGTTCGTGCCCGCGCCGGGAGCGACCGGCGCACCGCCGGCATTCCCGGAGGTGCCGGTCTGCCCACCCGACGTCGACGTGGTCGGTGTGCTGGGCGTTGCGGCGCCCTGGGTGGCCGTGGCGGCCGTCGACGCGGACGGAGGCGCGGGCGGCGTGCCGATCATCGCCTGGTCCGGCACGGGGAGTGCGCCGCCCCCGTACTTGCTGTCCAGGAAGGTCATCATCTGCTTCCCGACGCCGAACTTCGCGCTGTAGCCGGTCGTGCCCTGACCCATCGGCCAGTTTGCGAGCCCGACGTTTCCGTAGACGTTTCCGATCCAGGTCGCGTTGGTGTACTTGGTCGTCGAGGTGACCAGCCAGTTCTGAATGTCGGAGTCTGTCGTTCCCGTTTTCGCGAACTTGGGCGTGGCGTCCTGCGGGTTGGCGGAGGCGGCCGTGCCTCCTGGCTGCAAGACGGTCTGCAATGCGTAGTCGACGGTGCCTGCGACCTGGGTTGAGACGCCGCGCGTGCAGATCGACGGCGAGGGTGCGATCACCGTGCCGTCCGCTTCGGTGACCTTATCGATGGCGCTCGGAGTGCAGACGACACCGTCGTTCGCGAACCCGGCATAGGCCTCGGCAAGATTGATCGGTGACAGCTCGTTCACGCCGAGGATCATCGACGGGCTCTCCACGAACTTTCCGCCGTCAGCCCGATGGATGCCCATCGCCGCGGCGAGATTCGCGATCTGGCAGAGGTCGAGCTGCTTCCCCATCTGCGCGAACGCCGTGTTGATCGACTCCGCGGTCGCCGTTAGCACGGACATCGATGCCGGCACCAGTTCGGCGTTCGCGACCGACCACGGCGGACCCGCGATGTTCTCGCAGGAGTTGTGGAACTCGGACGACGGGAGGTTGTGCTCCGTCGTCGAGACGTACTGGCTGAGCGTGTGTCCGGTCGCGAGCCACTCGGCGAGGGTGAACACCTTGAACGTCGATCCGGTCTGGAACCCGATGGAATTGCCATAGCCGCTGTCGGCGCTGTAGTTCACGGCAGTGCTGCCAGCGGGCGCGTTGTCGGACTGCGTGTAGGCCGTGTTCTGCACCATCGAAAGGATGCGCCCGGTTCCCGGCTCGACGGTGACGTTGGAGCCGCCGATGTGCACTCCGGACATCGTCGCGGGCACGTAGCTCGAGAGCGCAGCTTGCGCCTTCGCCTGGACGTCGAGGTCGAGCGTCGTGTAGACCTTCAACCCCTTGGTGTCGAGCGTCTCGATGCGCTGCGCGAGTGTGGCTCCGAACGCCTTGTCCTGCAGGATCTGGGCGCGGACGTAGTCGCAGAAGTACCCGGCGTCGTAGTTCGTCGCCGCGGTCGAACATCCGTTCGCGGTTGCTGTCACCTTGGGGGTGATCGGGGTCGCGATCGCGGCGTCCGCTTCGGCTTTCGTGATCGAGTGGTGCACGACCATCCTGCGAAGGACGTAGTCACGGCGTGTCTTCGTCAGCTTGTAGCCGTTCGCCGCGCCGTTCGATGCGTTCGAAGGCTCGTCGATCCGGAGGTTCTCGGGATTGTTCAGAATCGCAACGAGCGTGGCCGCCTGCGGCAGCGTGAGATCAGCGGCGTGCACGCCGAAGTAGTACTCGGCCGCGGCCTCAACGCCGTACACGCGACCGCCGAGACCGACGATGTTCAGGTATCCGGTCAGGATCTGGTCTTTGGTGTACTTCTTGTTGACCGCGATCGCGTACCGCATCTCCTGCAGCTTGCGCTGCGGAGTGACGCCGGTCACCTTGACGTAGCACGAGTTGATCTCGGCAGTCGTCGCGAGTTGCTCGCACTGCTGGACGAGGACGTTCTTCACGTACTGCTGCGTGATCGAGGAACCGCCCTGGACGGTCGAACCGGAGGCTGTGGACAGCGCACCGCGCACCGTGCCGAGGAGGTCGATGCCGCCCTCCTCGTAGAAGCGCGGATCCTCCGTGTCGACTGCGCCCTCTTTCACGTACTTGGACATCTGGGTGCTCGGCACCGTGGTCCGATTCTCCGCATAGAACGACGCGATGGGCACCTGCTGGCCACCCTTGGACGCGTAGATCGTGGAGACCTGCTGCTGCGACCCGATGTCCAGGTAGCTCGGGAGCCCCTCGAAGAACTGGGCCGCGGATGACACACCCTGCCCGGCGATCGCGACCGCTGGCGTCACTGCGACGGCGATGAGCATGCCCGCGAGCACGGCCATGATCACGAATGAGATCAGGGAGGCTGGCCATCGGAGCACGCGCATGGGAGAACGGTACGGACAAGCACTGGAATCGGCCCATTCCGACGCGCCGATTCCTGCGACGACCCTCAGGCTTTTCGGCCGACCATCGGAGCGAGGCGTATCAGTCCCGGACGAGCAGGTCTTGCGGGCGCACGAGCAGGAACTGTGGCGAGTGCGGATCCGCAGGGTTCGCAGGAGCGTTGGGGTCGCCACTGCGCGCGACGAGATCACTGCGGCCGATGGCGATCAGTGCAACGTCGTGGAGGGACGCGGTGCCCGGCTTCAGGTACTCGTTGTGCCCGAACGGTGAGCGGAACACGTCCCCATCGAACGCGGTGGACGCGCCCCCTACGAGGTCGAGCAGATGCGCCCCGAACCCGTGCGAGCCGGGATCGACGCCGAAGTATCCGGTGCCGGCAATGGGATCCCAGTGTGCGTCACCGACGAAGACCTGGCCTGATGTCACACCGAGTTGGCTCGCGCTCGCGACGGAACTGCCTGGTGAGCCGTACAGCGTGAGGGACTGCACGTGGATTCGGCCCGAGGACAGGGCGATCAGCGCGGTCGTGGAGCCGTACGAATGCGCGACCACATTGACCCGCGGTTCGGAGGCGGCACGCATCGTATCGAGGCCGGCGACGACCCGCTCGAATCGCTGTGCGCCGACCTTGGCGAGCTGGAGCGAGAGCACATTCGAGAGGTCGGGCGTGCGATAGCCCATCCAGGCGAGCACCGCGATGCCGGTGGACTCGTCGGTCGCTTGTGGGGCGAGGCTCGCCTGCTCGGCGTACACGTTCTCGGCGGTGTTGGTCCAGTCCTGCATCTGGCCGGTCACGGTGAAGAACATTCCCGGGACCATCACCGTGACGTCGGATGCCGTTGCCATGTTTCCGATGGCAATCGCTGCTCGCCCCGAGCCACGGGGGTCGAGCGTCAGCAGTTGCTTCATCGGCGTGCCCGGAGCTCGGCGGAGGGCATACCGGACCTGCTCCAGCATCGCGAGGGTCCGCGAGGACGCGACGGCGGACCGCTCGTTCTCGCGGAGTGCCTGCGTCAGATACGCGCGGTTTGCGCGGTCGCGCACGCCGTAGGGCACGCCCTCGAGGTTCCCGACGATGGCCGGGGCGTCATCCTCGAGGCGCGTCTGCGCTGCATGGGAGAGTTCTGCCCACCATTTCTGCACACGCGGGGCGGTCGGTGGCGCATCGAACACCGTCGCTTGAACCTGCGCATCGGCGGCGACGGCACGCAACTGTGCCGGATCAAACCGGCCCAATTCGGTGAGGAGCGCGTCTGGGCCGCTTTGCGCGGCAAGCCGCACGGCGGACGACACGGTGGTCGGCGACGGGTGGTGATTCAGGCCTTCCGGTGGTTGGCGTGCCCCGGGAGCGCTCACGACGAGCGAGGTTTGCGGCGCGGTCGGGGCCTCGACCACTCCGAATGTGTGAATCGAGGCTGCGAGCAAAGCTGCGGCGGCGAGCAGCAAATCGGTCTCCCCTGGGAAGGCCTCCTGTCGTCCCCCTGTAGACGGCAGGTGATGCTTCATCAAGTGTAGGGAAACCACTCCCGGTCGTGGGCTCTCTGTGAGAACTTGTCCCCCGTTCCGGGCACGCTCACCGGCGTGTCGCAGATCCGTGGGGACGACCTACTCGCCCGGGTCCTGTGTGGCGAGCGCGCTCGGCCCTTCTGTGACGAGCAGATGGAAGGCGGCGGCGTCGATGACCCGAAGCCCGAGTTGCTCGGCCTTGGTCAGCTTGGACCCGGCCCCGGGACCGGCAGCGACAAAGTCCGTCTTCTTACTGACGCTTGAGGCCGCTTTCCCACCCGCTGCGATGATCGCCTCTTGCGCGCCTTCGCGGGTGTACCCCTCCAGCGTTCCGGTCGCGACCACCGTCACACCGTCGAGCACGCCCTTCGGCCCCGTGGCCCCGCCGGGACCCGGATGACCGGGTGTGCTGAACGGGACGCCGGCGAGGGACCATCGATCGACGATGTCCCGATGCCAGTCGATGTCGAACCAGTTGAGCAGGGCATCCGCGATGATCTCGCCGACGCCGTCAACGGCAGCGAGCTCGTCTCGGGATGCCGCCCGTATCGCGTCAAGCGAGCCGAAGTGGTCAGCGAGCGCGCGAGCGGCGACAGGTCCGACGTGGCGAATGCTCAGTCCGACGAGGAAGCGCCACAGCGGCCTGCTCTTCGCGGATTCGATGTTCGCGAGCATCTCGATCGCCGCCTTCGACGGCACTCGCTCGGCGTCTCCGGCGAACCGCTCGCCGCGGAGTTCCGAATCGTAGGGTGGATCCGTTCGCTTCCGCAGTCGACTGAACGGCATCACGACTTTCGGCGAGCCGTCGTCGTCCGTGCGCGGCAGTCCGGTGTCGGCGTCGCGCACGATCACTTCGATGGCGAAGATGTCCTCGACCGTGAGGTCGAAGAGTCCCGCTTCCGTGATGAGCGGCGGCGTCGATGGCGCAAGCGGCTGCGTGAGCGCGGCCGCGGCCACTTCGCCCAGCCCCTCGATATCAAGTGAGCCCCGAGAGGCGATGTGCTCGACTCGCCCGCGGACCTGTGCGGGGCATGATCGTGCGTTCGGACACCGTAGGTCGATGTCGCCCTCTTTGGCCGGAGCCAACGGCGTTCCGCACTCCGGGCAGCGCTCGGGCATGACGAACTCGCGTTGGGTCCCGTCTCGGAGCTCGGTGACCGGGCCGAGCACCTCCGGAATAACGTCGCCGGCTTTTCGGAGCACCACCGTGTCACCGATGAGGACGCCCTTGCTCTTGACGACCTGCTGATTGTGGAGGGTCGCCTGCCGAACGACGGAACCGGCGACCTCCGCCGGCTCCATCACGGCGAATGGCGTGGCGCGTCCGGTCCGCCCGACACTCACCACGATGTCGAGGAGCTTCGTGTGGACCTCTTCGGGCGGGTATTTGTACGCGATCGCCCACCGGGGCGCCCGGGAGGTTGCGCCCAGTTCCTCATGCAGTGCCAGGTCGTCCACTTTGACGACGATGCCGTCGATCTGGTGCTCGACCGAAGCGCGCCGTTCGCCGTATTCGCGCACGAATTCGTTCACTTCGTCGATCGTGTCGAACACCCGATAGTGCGTGCTCGTCGGCAGACCCCAGGAGTGCAGGAGCTCATAGATCTGCGATTGCGAGGTCACGCCGGTGTCCGCCGTGAGCGCTGGAACGGGCCACGCGCCGATGCCGTGAACGAGCATCCGGAGTCGCCGAAGCCGATCCACCATCAGCGCTCGCTTCGCCGGGCTCTTCCCCTCTTCCTTTTGCCGGAGCGATCCCGCAGCGGCATTTCTCGGGTTGGCGAACACCCGTTCACCCGCCTCGCGCTGACTCGCGTTCAGCGCGTCGAACTCGGCGACGGGGAAGAATATCTCGCCGCGGACTTCGAGCAATGGAGGATGCCCGGAGCCGGCGAGCCGTGTCGGGATGGTGCCCATCGTGCGGACGTTGCCGGTGACGTCCTCTCCGATGACGCCGTCCCCGCGGGTCGCCGCGGTGATGAGTTCGCCGTATTCGTATCGGAGGTTGACAGCGAGGCCGTCGATTTTGAGCTCGGACAGGAATCGCACGCGATGATCGCCCGCGTCACGCTGCACACGGGCAGCCCAATCGGCGAGTTCGGCTGGGCTGAAGACATTGTCGAGGCTGAGCATCGGCTCGGCGTGCTCCACGGGAGCGAACTGCGTCGTCTGCGGCCGCCCGCCGACCGTCTGAGTGGGGCTGTCGTCACGGAGCATCTCCGGAAACCGCGCCTCGATTGCGGCAAGGCGACGGACCAGCCCGTCGTATTCCGCGTCGGAGGCGGTGGATTCGTTGCCCTCGTAATATTCGTCGCGCAGCCGATTGATGCGCGTGCGCAGGGCGTCGCTCTCCTGTTCGGCCTGGGCCGGGTCGAGTTCGTCGACCGCCGTGGTCGACATCGTGGAGTCGGCAAGATCGCTCATGCGGTCAGTTCTACCGGTCGCCGCTGACGCTCTCCCGCTCCGGTGTCGTGGCGAGGACATCGGCCGCGACAGTGCGATCGATCGTGCACTGCCCGAGGACGCGCGTACCGACATACACGACCGCAGTCTGGCCCGTCGCGACCCCGAGGATCGGTTCTGCAGGCGCGACGACGAGCCGACCGCCCACCGAATCGTCATCCGCGACGACGCGGGCTGCCGCGGGAACCGGGTCAGCGTGCGCGCGGATCTGCACGGTGCACGCGAATGGCGACGTCATGTCGGACGGCGCAGCACCGGCCCACGTGTATCGCTGCCCGGAGAGCTCTGCGATCGCCAACGATTCCTTCGGGCCGACGACGACCGTGTTGTCCTTGGGTCGCACTTCGAGCACAAAGCGCGGACGGCCGTCCGGCGCGGGGCGCCCGATCGACAACCCGCGACGCTGGCCGACCGTGTACGCATGTGCGCCGGCGTGCTGCCCGACGACGGTTCCGTCCCGCTCCACGATCGGTCCGTCGGACGCGCCGACACGATCGGCGAGCCACCCGCGCGTATCGCCGTCAGGAATGAAGCAGATGTCGTGGCTGTCCGGCTTGGCGGCGACGGTGAGTCCTCGCGCGGCCGCCTCGGCTCGAACCTCGGCCTTCGACGGTGTCGCCCCGAGTGGAAACATGGCGTGGTCGAGCTGCTCCTCGGTCAGGACCCCGAGCACGTACGACTGGTCCTTCGCCCACGCCGCCGCTCGGTGCAGTTCCGGCCGCCCCTGTTCGTCGCGAATGATCGTCGCGTAGTGGCCCGTGCAGACGGCGTCGAAGCCGAGTGCCAGCGCCTTCTCGAGCAGCGCGGCGAATTTGATGCGCTCGTTGCAGCGCATGCAGGGGTTCGGGGTGCGGCCGGCCGTGTACTCGGCGATGAAGTCGTCGACGACATCGGCTTTGAACCGCTCGGAGAAGTCCCAGACGTAATACGGAATGCCGATCGTGGCGGCGGCCCGTTGGGCGTCCATGGAGTCCTCGATCGTGCAGCAACCGCGGCTCCCGGTCCGGAGCGTTCCGGGCATGCGACTCAGCGCAAGGTGAACTCCGACGACGTCGTGCCCGGCCTCGACCGCTCGTGCCGCGGCTACCGCGGAGTCCACCCCGCCGCTCATTGCTGCAAGCACACGCATCGTTCCAGGGTACCCGGCGCTCGGGCGTACCCTGAAACCCTCATGGCGACGACCTCGGCGGGCTTCTCGATTCGATCGGTCGCGTTGTCGGCGTTCCTCCCGGCCACCCTCTTCGCTGTCGGCGAAGGCGCGATCATCCCGATCATCCCCATCGCCGCGCACTCGCTCGGGGCCACGTTGGCGATCGCGGGCTTCGTCGCATCGCTGATCCTCGTCGGGGAACTCATCGGCGACGTCCCGAGCGGATGGGTCGTCTCCGCAATCGGCGAACGGACGGCGATGATCGGCGCGTCGCTCGTCAGCATCGTCGGGCTGCTCGTCGCCGTCAGCGCGCCGAACGCCCTCGTTCTCGCGATCGGCGTGTTCCTCGTCGGAATGTCCACCGCGGTCTTCGCGCTCGCGCGACACGCGTACATGACAACTGCGGTCCCCATCGCCTACCGGGCGCGAGCATTGTCGACGCTCGGAGGGGTGTTCCGGTTCGGATACTTCGTCGGTCCCTTCCTCTCCTCTGGCATCACTCGGATGACCGGATCGGTGCAGAGTTCGTTCTGGATCCACGTCGCGTGCTGTCTCGCTGCCGCGATGGTGCTCTTCGTCGTTCGTGACCCGGCGACGGGGCGACGCGGATTCGGAGTCGCGCGACGGGCCTCCGGTGCGGCCGAGGACGAGGGCGCAGAGCTGGTGCGCGAAGAGTCGGAGGGGTTGTTCCGCACGATCCGGCAATATCGCGGCGTTCTCGTTCAACTCGGCAGCGGCGCAGGGATCATCGGGGCGATGCGGGCCGGTCGTCAGGTCATCCTGCCGCTCTGGGCGGTGAGCATCGGGATGGGCGCGTCGGAGGCAGCCCTCGTCATCGGGATCGCCGGGGCCATCGACTTCGGGCTGTTCTACACGAGCGGTCAGATCATGGACCGGTGGGGGCGGCTTGCGAGCGCGCTCCCCTGTCTGGTCGGGCTGAGCATCTGCTACTTCCTGCTGACGTGGAGCGACTCGTCGACGACCCGCGTGATCTGGTTCATCGCGATCGCAATGCTCATGTCGCTTGCGAACGGCGTCGGGTCGGGGATCCTCATGACGCTGGGCGCGGACCTCGCGCCTCGGGATCATCCAGCACCGTTCCTCGGTGCGTGGCGCTTCACCGGCGACTTCGGGCAGGCGGCGGCACCCGTCCTCATCTCGATCGTCACCGGCGCCGCATCGATCGCGCTCGCAAGCGGCGTTATGGGTGTGCTCGGGCTCGTCGGAGCGGGTGTCCTCCTCCGCTACGTACCGCGGTACCTTCCGCGCGCCCTCCGCTAGCCGCGCGCCTATCCGGAGGCTCGGCTCCCCTACACTGGCAGCGCCGCGGGAGTGGTGAAACTGGCAGACACGCAGGATTTAGGTTCCTGTGCCTCCGGGCGTGAGGGTTCGAGTCCCTTCTCCCGCACCGACCATGTCGGAGCGGCGGCGGCAGCAGCAGCGAGTGACGATGACATGCACTGCTGGCGTCCGATGTCGCACGCTAGCCTGGGCAGGCGAGGCGAAAGGGGACCTCGCCTCCCGATCCGGAAGTCCCATGCCGCACGTCGCCTTCGCTCTGATCCCGTTCCTCGACCCGAACTACATCCTCGACCACTTCGGTGCAGTCGCGGTGCTCGTGGTGTGCGCGATCATCTTCGCTGAGACCGGTCTGCTGATCGGGTTCATCTTTCCGGGCGACAGCCTGCTCATCATCACCGGCGTGTTCGCCTTCGACCGCGGTGGCAGCATCGGCGGGATCCCCGTCTGGCTTGCCATGATCATGATCGGCGCAGCGGCGTTCCTCGGCGGTGAGTTCGGGTATCTGATCGGCCGTCGCGCAGGTCCGCCGATCTTCGAGCGACGAGAGAGCGGGCTCTTCTCCCGCGAGGCCGTCGAGCGAACGGACCGGTTCTTCCAGCGTTTCGGATCGAGGGCCGTCATGCTCGCGCGATTCGTGCCGATTGTCCGCACGTTTGCGCCGATCGCCGCGGGCGTCGGGCGTATGAACTATCGGAAGTACTCGCTCTACAACGCGATCGGCGGTCTCGCCTGGGGCACTGGCATGACGCTCCTCGGGTTCCTCCTCGGGTACATTCCACCGATCGCGGCACTCGTCCGGAACTACATCGACCTCATCCTCGTGCTCGCGGTCGTCGTCACCGTCGTGCCCGCTGCGCTCACCTACTGGCGGAACGCGCGCAAGGCTCGCAAAAGCCGCGACGGCGATCCGGACGGCGCGGGCCGAGCCGACCCGACTGACGAGCCCGACCAGGACGCCGCCTGACGAACCGCGACGCGACTTACCTGTCGGCGGTGTCGAACCACGTCCGAACGCTGGGCGCGATGCCGCGAAACGCCTTGGATCGATGGCTGAGCGCGTCCTTCTCATCCCTGCTCAACGCTGCAGCACTCACCGGGGCATCGTCGGGTTTGAAGATCGGGTCATACCCGAAGCCGCCGTCACCGCTCGGCGCCGTCAAGACCTCCCCCGGCCAGACGGCCTCGACGACGTGCTCCTCACCGTCTGGCGTGACGAATGCGGCCGCGCAGACGAACGCCGCGGTGCGCTCGAGGACGCCCTCGAGGTTGCGAAGCAGGAGCGCTGTGTTATCCGCGTCGACCCGCGTGCCGGCGTAGCGCGCGGAATGGATTCCCGGGGCGCCGCCGAGCACATCGACGGCGATCCCCGAGTCGTCCGCGAGCGCCGGCAGTCCCGTGTTCTGCACTGCTGCACGCGCCTTGATTAGGGCGTTCTCGCCGAACGTGGCGCCGTCCTCGATCGGCTCCGGACCGTCGTAAGCCCGCAGGGACACGTCGCCGAGTGCGTCGTCGAGAATGCGTTCGAGCTCGGCGACCTTATGCGCGTTGTGTGTGGCGAGGACCACCGTTCGGGCATCGACCACTGGATCGGTCATGCGCCGGCCACGTCGGCGCCGGTGCGGACCGCCTGCTGGATCGCCGCGAGCGACGCGTTCCCAGCGAGTCCGAGATCGAGCAGCGTGTTGAGCTCATCCCGATCGAACGGCGCATGCTCGGCGGTGCCCTGAACCTCGATGAACGTCCCGGAGCCGGTCGTCACGATGTTCATGTCCGTGTCCGCGATGGAGTCTTCCGCGTACGCCAGGTCGAGCATTGGTGTGCCGCCGACGATGCCGACCGAGATCGCCTGGACGCTGTCCGTCAGCGGGGTCGCTTTCTTCGCGATGAACCCCTGCGCGCGACCCCACTCGACCGCATCGGCGAGCGCCACGAATGCGCCCGTGATTGATGCCGTTCGGGTGCCGCCATCGGCCTGGAGCACGTCGCAGTCGAGCACGATCGTGTTCTCGCCGAGTGCGCGCATGTCCACGACTGCGCGGAGCGAACGACCGATGAGCCGGGAGATCTCGTGCGTCCGCCCGCCGACGTGCCCCTTGATCGACTCGCGCTGCATGCGCTCGTTCGTCGAGCGCGGGAGCATCGCGTACTCCGCGGTGACCCACCCGCTGCCTTTCCCGGTCATCCAGCGAGGAACGCCGTTGGTGAAGGATGCGGTGCAGAGCACGCGCGTGTTTCCGAAGCTGATCAGGGCGCTGCCCTCTGCCTGACCGCTCCAGCCGCGCTCGATCGTCACCGGGCGGTGCTCGTGCGGTTCTCGGCCATCGATTCGCGTCATTGTCGTGCTGCTTTCGTCGTTTCGGAACGGTCCGGAGGTGGTCATTGCGCCCGTCAGGCGTCGGCGGGGAGAGCGATGACGCCGGTTTGCAGGTGTCCGACCGACGCGACCTCGGGGCCGAGGAAGCGTCGGGCGAGCGCCTTGAAGCCGGCCTGATCGAGTCCGGTCGCCTCGAATGTGTAGGTCGGCGGCCGCGCGTCGACGCGTTCGAGGCCGTGCTCGATGAGACGCCGATAGACGTCGCTCGCGGTCTCCTCTGCGCTGGAGACGAGCGTGACATCGGGGCCGACGACGTACTGGATCGCCGCGGACATGAGCGGGTAGTGCGTGCACCCGAGGATCAAGGTGTCCACGTCCGCGCGTCGGATCGGCTCGAGATACTCCTCGGCCGCCGCTCGCAGCGCGGGACTCGCGGTGTCCCCGGCCTCGACGAACTCGACGAAGCGGGGGCAGGCGGCAAGCGTCAGCGTGACGTCGTTCGCCGCGGCGAACGCATCCTCGTACGACCGGGAGGCGATGGTTCCCTCCGTGCCGATCACCCCGATGCGTCGAGAGCGGGTCTGCTGCATTGCGGCGCGAACCGCTGGCTGGATGACTTCGATGACGGGGATGCCCGCCGCACGTTCGTACCGTTCGCGCGCGTCGCGGAGGACCGCGGAGGAGGCCGTGTTGCAGGCGATCACGAGGGTCTTGACACCCTGATCGACGAGGTCGTCCATGACGGCGAGCGCATATCGGCGGACGTCGGCGATCGGCTTCGGGCCGTATGGCGAGTGCGCCGTGTCGCCGACGTAGCGAATGCTCTCTCTCGGGAGCTGGTCGATGATGGCGCGCGCGACGGTGAGTCCTCCGACACCGCTGTCGAAGACTCCGATCGGCGCGCTCGTCACAGTGCAACCCTAACCAGTCCGAGCCTGCACGGAGGTCGGCGCGGGCGTGCCGACTACGCTCCCAGGAGTGACCACCGCCCTCCTGACGGACCAGTACGAGCTCACCATGGTCGATGCGGCCTTGAAGGACGGCACTGCGGACCGACGATGCGTGTTCGAGGTGTTCGCGCGCCGTCTCCCCGACGGACGCCGCTACGGGGTCGCGGCGGGACTGGGGCGGTTCTTGGGCGCGCTCAAGGATTTCCGCTTCGGCGACGAGGAGATCGGATTCCTGCGCGACCGGGGCGTCGTCGACGCGGCGACGGCACGGTGGCTCGAGGAGTACCGGTTCCGCGGCACGATTCGCGCGTACCGGGAAGGCGAGATGTATTTCCCGAATTCGCCGGTCCTCCAGATCGAGGGGTCGTTCGCCGAGTCGGTCGTGCTTGAAACGCTCGCGCTCAGCATCCTGAACGCGGACTCGGCGGTCGCATCGGCTGCCGCGCGGATGGTCTCGGCGGCCGACGGACGACCTGTTGCCGAGATGGGCTCCCGACGGACCGGCGAGTGGAGCGCCGTCGCCGCGGCCCGAGCTGCCTACATCGCGGGGTTCGGCGCGACGAGCAACCTCGAGGCCGGGCGCACGTGGGGCATCCCGACCATGGGGACCGCCGCCCATGCGTTCACACTGCTGCACGCCTCCGAGGAGGAGGCGTTCCGATCACAGCTCGCCGCACTCGGCACCGGCACGACGCTGTTAGTGGACACCTATGACATCGCCAGGGCTGTTGACACTGCCGTCCGCCTGACCGACGGAGTGCTCGGGGGCGTCCGGATCGACAGCGGCGACCTTCCGAGCGTCGTCCGCGCAGTGCGTTCGCAGCTCGATGCGCTCGGCGCACGGGGGACGACGATCACCGTGACGAACGACCTCGACGAGTTCACGATCGCTGCGCTCCGCGGAGCGCCGGTCGACGCGTACGGCGTCGGAACCTCGGTGGTATCGGGCTCCGGCCATCCCGCCGCGGGAATGGTGTTCAAGCTCGTCGCGCGCGAGTCCGCTGCGGGTGATCTCGAGCCGGTGGCGAAGAAGTCGGTGGACAAGGCCACGATCGGAGGCCGCAAATGGGCCGGTCGTCGTCTCAGCGGCGGTGCGGCGATCGCGGAGGTGATCCGCGTGGAGCCCACGTCGGTCATCGACGAGCGGCCGCTGCTCGTCGGCGTCGCGGAGCACGGCGAGGTCGACCCGCGGTGGCTCGGTACCGACGGGGTGCAGGCGGCACGGCGGCACCATCGGGGGGCCAAACAGGAGTTGCCGGCCGATGCTGAGCGGATCGGTCGCGGCGATCCGGCCATCCCCACGCTGGTCGTGTGATCGGACCGGTCGAGTCGTACGCTGGGGTCATGAGCACGACGGAGCCGGTGGGCGGAACCGATGTCATGGACCGCGAACTCGAGCGGCTGCTCGAAGAGGAGACCGTCGAGCCGGGCGATCACGAACGGTTCTCGCACTACGTGCGCAAGGAGCAGATCCTGGAATCGGCCATGACGGGCAAGCCGGTGCGGGCGCTCTGCGGCAAGAAGTGGATCCCGGGGCGCGACCCCGAGAAGTTCCCGGTGTGCCCCGATTGCAAGGCGATCTACGAACGCATGCGGGACGAATAGGTCCCGCTCCGCTCAGAAGCGCTGAACGGCCTGGAGCAGGGCCGGACCGCGTCGATCGAACGCCCACCCGCCACCGAGCACGCCGAGGACGAGGACGAGGACGCCGGTCCCGATGCCGACGAGCAGTGCGTGAGCGGCGGTCGCTGGGTCGCGGGTCACGATGGCGATGACGCCGAGGACGATCGTCGGAGCGCTCAAGGCGAGGGTTGGTGCGAGCGTGAGCACTTGGGCGAGCACCGCATGCGAGCCGAGCGACTGCGGCTGCTGGAACGGCCGATCGCCCGGGCGGACCGCGGGGTAGGGCAGCAGTGCCGACGCGACGCTCGAGAGCCCGGTGCCGGTCAGGAGCAGGCAGATCGAGGCCGCAAGCTCTGGCGCAAGGGTCCCTGACGGGGCCCACAGCCCCGCAACGACGAGCGCGCCGACGACGACGCCCGGAAGGCCGACCACGAGCATCGGCATGATCCGGCCCAGGCGATCAGCCCAGCCGCGCACACCCGCTGCGACGTGCATCCAGAGGGCCGTTCCGTCGAGCGCGACGTCGTTGTGCGGCAGGAATCCGGCGATAAGCGCCATCACGGGCAGCGGTACCAGGGCGGCGAAGCGCCATGGCATCCCCGCGACACCCAGTGGGATGACGACGATGGGCACGACAAGGAGCACCAGATACGACGCGCGATACCGCGGGTCGCGACCCCAGTAGACGAACGACCGGGCAGCGATCGCGCCGACCGAGGTGCGTCCGACCATCCGGAACAATCCGCCGATCTGGAGGCGCGTCCCGGTCGGCGAGGGCGGCGTCGCCTCGAGCGCACGCCCCGCTTGCACCCACCAGGTCGCGAGCAGCGCTGCCGTGACGGCGAGCGATTCGATCAGCTGCCCGACGGCCGCTCCGGCATGACCCGCTTCGACGCTCGCGGTGAACGCGGCCGCGCTCCCCCACGGCGTCCAGCCGAGGACGGCTCCGATCCCGGCGGCGCCGGAGCCTCCGCGCATGCCGACCATCAGCAACGGCACGGCGACGGCAGCGAGCGCCGCGAGGACGATCGCGATTCCCCATTGCGCTGCGCGTGTCCATCGCGTCTCCGTGCGCAGCGTGGTCGCACTCACCGCGACACGACCGAACGCCGTCGCCTGCACGACGACCAGCACGACGCTGATCACCGCAGCCGTCGCTGCACCGGTGGTGCTCCCGAGCCCGACCGCGGCGCCGATGGCGACGATGAGGAGGCAGAGCATCGGCCAGCTCAGCGCGCCGGCGGCAAGCAGTCCGACTGCCGCGTCGCGCTGCCCCAGCGGGAACTGCCGGAAGCGCAGAGGGTCGACTGCGTCGCGAGCACCCGTGATGGCGGGGACGACGGTGAACGCAATCAGCATGAGCGCGCTCACCGCGACGATGACGCCGCGGCCGCTCGGCGTCGTCGTGTCGACGTTCGCGACGACCACCGCCACGACGAACGAGGCGCCGAGCGATGCGAGCAGTCCGACGCTCCGACCGACCGCCCTGACCGGGTCGGTCCGGACGATACCGAGGAGCATGGCGGCCCTCAGGCGGAGAAGCTGTGCAACCATTCCATGCTCTCCGCAGCGCCGAGACCACCGGCGAGTTCGACGAACTTGTCCTCGAGGCTCTTGCGACCCCGCACCTTGGCCATGGTCCCGGCGGCGAGCACCCGGCCGCCGACGATGACCGCGACTGAGTCGCATGTGCGTTGCACGAGCTCCATCGAGTGGCTCGACAGCACGACGGTGCCGCCGCCCCGCACATACCGACGGAGAATCTCGATGATTCCGACCAGGCTGACCGGGTCGATGGACTCGAAGGGTTCGTCGAGCACGAGCACGCGAGGTGTGTGGATCAGCGTCGCCGCGAGCGCGATCTTCTTGGCCATGCCCACCGAGTAGTCGGACACCGGCCGGCCGAGCGCATCGCCGAGACCGAATGCGGTCGCGAGGTCGGCGGCTCGGCTGCGTGCGGTGGCGATGTCGACGCCGTGCAGCACAGCGGCGGAGGTGAGGAGTTGCACGCCGGTCAGCCGGTCGAACAGTCGGAGACGGTCCGGCAGGATCCCGAGACTGCGTTTCGCGGCGACCGGGTCTGTCCAGACGTCCTGATCGAGAACGAACGCGGAGCCGGCATCGGGACGCAGGAGCCCAGTGAGCATCGAGAGGGTCGTCGTCTTGCCCGCTCCGTTCGGACCGACGATGCCGTAGATGGATCCGCGCCGAATCTCGAGGTCGATGCTGTCCGCGGCGAGCGTCGTGCCGTATCGCTTCGTGAGCCCGTCCGCTCGAAGGACCACCGGCTCTTGTTCTCGAGTCGGACGCCGGGGTGCAGAGCGCCCCGTTCGCTTGCGCGGTGCAGGGACGGTGTCGTCCGCCGAGGGGGACGCCAGAGCCTGGTCGTCCTCGCCGTCGGTCGTCGGCGCCACGTCAGCACGCGTCGCTCCTGCGGCCTGCGTGCGGCTGACGCGGGGAGCCCTCGGCGCCCGGCTGCGTGCGGGGCGCGGAGGGAGGGCTTGCTCCTCCGAGCCGGCGCGCGCGTTCTCGGCCTGGCCGGGAGGCGCCTCGTCGTCGGTCATTTCGCCCCTTGTGCTCGTGTGCGGCGGGCGCCGCAATGTGCGTGCAGCGGGATCGCGCACGGCTCGGCCGAATCGCCCCTGCGCGGCCCCGACGCGCTTGGGGCGTGCTTCCGCCGTTCTCCCCACCCTATCCACGGCACCCGAGCTTGGACGGCGGCAGGGCGGGGTTCGTCCGGACGGGAGGGCCATGGCCCGGAGGAGACAGTCGTTACGGTTGCGTGACGAATGTCCGGTTTCACACCCCGATCCGGGGATCCGGCGTAGAATTCACCGAACGGCGACCGGGTGTTCAACCCGTCGTCACTGGATTCGTCGCCGCATTGCTTGCCGATCCGCCTGCTGAAGCCCGCGCTTTCTGAACTGATTCTCGGGAGTTTCAGAGGGCCGGCCGACAGCATGCACGCGAGTCGCACGGTGCGAGTACGGCTCCGCGCCGGCCGTGTTCGGTCCGACCGTCGAAAGGAACCCGCATGACTACGCAGATCGTAATTCTCGCCGCAGGAATGGGAAGCCGTCTCGGCCGGAGCCTCCCGAAGCCGCTGACCGAGCTCAGCGACGGTCGCACCATCATGCAGCAGCAGTTCGACAACATCGCGGCCGCGTTCGGTTCGGCGGCGCGAGTGACTGTCGTGGTCGGGTACAAGTCCGAGCACATCGTCGAGGCGTTCCCCGACGCGAACTTCGTGTACAACGAGTCCTACGACTCGACGAACACCTCCAAGAGCCTGCTGCGCGCGCTGAAGGCGACCGGCAAGAGCGGTGTGCTCTGGATGAACGGTGACGTCGTCTTCGATCCGCGCGCGCTCGTCCGTGCCGCGGACATGATCGACCTCGACCGCTCGTTCGTGAGCGTCAACACCGAGAAGGTGTCTGACGAGGAGGTCAAGTACACCGTCGACGCAGCGGGGTGTATCGACCAGCTCTCAAAGCAGGTCACGAATGCGCTCGGCGAAGCAGTCGGGATCAACTACGTCTCGAGCGCTGACAAGGCTGCGCTCATCCGCCATCTCGCGAAGGTTCCCGACCAGGAGTACTTCGAAGGCGGGATCGAGGCGGCGATCCACGAAGACGGGTTACGCTGGACGCCCGTTGACATCTCTGACCTCTATGCGGTCGAGATCGACTTCGCCGAGGATCTGGACCGCGCCAACGCGCTGTTCAGGTAACAGTGGTTCGTTCCTCGGCCGGACGCCGAGGAACGAATGACGAGCACCACCGCGACACCGCCGAAGTCCGCGGTCTACAGCACCTCTCGGAGCGCAACCGCCCGCTACCGCAACGCACTGTGGTTGCTGACCTCGCGCGATCTCCGCGTCCGGTATTCGACGTCCGCGCTCGGCTACATCTGGTCGATCCTCGATCCGCTCCTGATGTCCCTGATCTACTGGTTCGTGTTCACGAAGATCTTCCACCGCGGCGGCGCGGGCGAGGATCCGTACATCACGTTCCTGCTCACTGCGTTGCTGCCGTGGATGTGGTTCACGGGCGCCGTCTCGGACTCGACGCGCGCGTTCACCAGCGAAGCGCGGCTCATCCGCTCGACGACGATCCCGCGCTCCATCTGGGTCGCGCGGATCGATCTGTCGAAAGGGATCGAGTTCCTCCTCAGCATCCCCGTGCTCGCGCTCTTCGCGATCTTCTCCGGAGCCCACCTCCACTGGCAGGTGGTGTATTTCCCGCTCGCCGTGATCATGGAAGGAGCGCTGATCTACGGCCTCGGGTTGATCATCGCGCCGCTCGTCGTGTTCTTCCGTGACCTCGAGCGCGCCGTGAAGCTCATTCTGCGATTCGCGTTCTACGCGAGCCCGATCGTCTACTCGCCCCTCGCGCTCTCGCATGGCGTGCACGACGTCTTCGCGCTGAATCCGCTCGCGGGGATCATCGGCATGTATCGCGCGGCTTTCTTCCCGAAACAGCTCGACCTGCACGAGGTGATCGCCGCCGCGATCGTCACCTTGGTCGTTCTCGCGATCGGCGTCGCCGTGTTCCGCCGCTCCGAACGTCGCGTCCTGAAGGAACTGTGATGACCGACAGCATCAGTGTGCGGCATCCGGTCGATCATGCCGCGTCTCCCGTCATCGTCGTCGAGAACGCCGGCATCCGGTTCAAGCGCAACCGGAAGGCGAAGCGATCGTTCAAAGATCTGTTCTCGTCCGCCCAGCGCCGTCGCCCTGCGGATGAGTTCTGGGCGCTGCGAGGTGTCTCCTTCGACGTGCGCCCCGGGGAAGCGATCGGAGTGGTCGGACGGAATGGTCAAGGGAAATCCACGCTCTTGAAGCTGGTGGCGCAGGTGATGCTCCCCGACGAGGGCCGCGTCGGAGTGCGTGGCGGCGTCGCACCGCTCATCGAGATCACCGGCGGCTTCGTCAACGACCTGACGGTGCGCGAGAACGTCTACCTGACCGCCGGCTTGCACGGCATGCCTCGATCGCAGATCCAGGAGAGCTTCGACGAGATCATCGCGTTCGCGGAGCTCGAGGACTTCATCGACACCCCGTACAAGCACCTCTCCAGCGGCATGCAGGTGCGCATCGCGTTTTCCGTGATCGCCCGTCTCGATGAGCCGATCCTTCTCGTCGACGAGGTCCTCGCCGTCGGCGACAAGCGCTTCCGCGAGAAGTGCTACCGCCGAATCGACGCGATGCTCGCCGACGGCCGGACCCTGTTCTTCGTGTCGCACAACGAGAACGACCTGCGCCGCTTCTGTGAGCGCGGGATCTACCTGGACCGCGGGACGCTGCAGTTCGACGGCTCGATCGGGGACGCGCTCGATCGCTACGCCAGCGACTACCCGACCTGATGCATCCCGCCCGGCGTCGGTAGCCCCTCCTATCCTGAGCGCATGCTCAGCACCGAACCCGCGTATTCCGTCCCATTCGTCGTCGACCGCTCCGCTGCGCCGCGCCTGTACCGGCTTCGCAACATGAGCACTGAGCCGGTCCGCGCGATCAGCTTGACGCATCTGGGCAATGGCTACGCGCCCCCGCTCGCCGTCCGATGCCTCGCGCCGGGAGCCGAACTCTCGATCGCGGTCTTCGGCGCCTCCCACACCGACACCGGCATCCTCGTCGTTCGGTGGCGGCGTCCGAACGATGCCGAATACCTGTGGCGTCTGAACCTGAGTCCGATGGCGTGACTGGTGCGTCGCGGTCCGACTAGATCACTGGCGGCCGACCGGCCAGGGCCATCCGCGCAATGGTGAGCCACGCCATGACGCGCGAATCGCCGCAGTCAGTGCGGAATCCCTCCAGCAGGCCCCGCCACCAGACGATCAATCGAGCCGGGTGTCGCCACCACCGCACCAACTGCACCGTCGCCCAGCTTGCCACGTAGATCGGACGCAGTGCCGCCGGAAGGTTCCGGCGCGCGAGCCATACCCTGTTCCGAGCGTTCAGCCGGATGTACGAGGCATGTCGCGTGGGGCTCACCGCCGGGTGGTGGGCGACGAGCCCGCCGTCATACCAGGCCCGACGACCCGCGTCCCAGACGCGCCACGCCAGCTCGATCCCTTCGTGCGCGTAGAAGTACGGATCACCCCAGCCTCCGATGGCGTCGAAGATCTCGCGCGGCAGCATCGTGGCGCCCTCCCACACACTGAAGACAGCGGAGGACCTGGACGGGTCGCCCTTCCGAATCCGTGGGATCCACCGCCGCGGATTCGCCGCGCCCGATGGGTCGACAACCTGCGGCTGAATGAGGCCGAGGCTGGGATCCGACGTGAATCGACGAACCGCGTCGATCAGGAACGTCGGCGAAGGCACCGATGCATCGTCGTCGAGGAAGAAGATGTAGTCGCCCCGCACCGCGGCCGCGCCCGCGTTCCGCCCTGCGGGAATCCCGACGTTCTCGTGCAGGTACAGCGGGCGGACGCCGTCCGGCAGGTCGCTCGGATCCCAACCGTTCCCCACGCACACAACATCCAGATCGACGTCGCGCTGCTGGAGCACGCTCTGCAGCCCGTGCCGGAGCTCGTTCGGCCGCGTCCCTTGGGTGAGGCTCACGACTCCGACCCGCGGCCGGACTGCACTCGCCGTCCCGCGGCCGCCCTGTCCGGTCACGCGCGAACCCGCCGCGACGAGAGGATCGCCACGAAGTGTCCCACGGTCGCGAGCAGCGCGAGCGGGAGGAGTGCAGCGACGAGGATCTCGAACGCCGGCCTCTGGCCGATGGCGATGCCGACGACCCCGAACACGACGGCGAGCATCGTCAACTCGACAGAGTGGTAGAGCCGGTGGAACGGGAGGAAGCGCGCGAGCCGTCGGAGGGACGCCAGTCCGCGCCGGCCTGGCGCCGTCGATGCGTCGCGCCGATCCTCCAGCCGTGCGAGGCCCCCATGGGCCCGCGCGACATGCACCATGTCGTTGAGCGCCTTATTGATCACGATGACGAGCGCGAGCGTGCAACCGAACGTCGTCCACATCCAGGACGCGCCGACGATGGGGAGCCCAGCAGCGCGCACCCCGAGGATCACGGGGATCAGCGCCTCCGTCGTGTAGTGCCCGACCTTGTCGAGGAACACGCCCGCAGGAGACCGCGTATTGCGCCAGCGCGCGACTTCGCCGTCCGAGCAGTCCACGAGCATCTGCAGCTGGCCGAGGAGGAGCGCGACCAACGGACCCCACACACCGGGAATGAGCAGTGCAGCGGCAGTCGCCCAGCCGACCATGATCATGAGGCCCGTGACCTGATTCGCGCTGACCCGAGTTCGGAGGAGCGTCCATGTCAAGTAGGGCGACAGATCCCGGAGATACAGCGACGCAGTCCAGTGTTCGGCGTTCGCGCGCGCTCGAACCTCGTCGGGCTGCGCCACGGCGCGCAGCTCGGCGATCGAACGCGGTCGGGCCTGCGTCGATGTGTGATTCGCGTCAGCCACCGTCACCGTCCTGTATGGGTCGTGAGCTCGGAAGTGCGCGTGAGGAACGCGACGATGAATCCCGTGCCCCACCCGACATGGATGCACGGAAGCACGACCATGAGCCACAGCCGCGTGCGCAACGAACTCGCGCGCGCGACGACGAGGCTGCCGATCACGACGAACACCAGATAGGTCGCCGGAATCGCCAGCCCGAGGAGCGCCCAGGCTGCGCCCGCGTGCGCGAGCGCACCGATCAGCCCGACGACTCCCGCGATCAACCCGGCACCCACGGCGACGACCATGATCGGCGGGATGAAATAGCGGATGCCGTTCCCGGTCGGGAATCGGCGCGCGAGTTCGCCCCGCCAGAGGCCGGTCGCAACGAACTGCCGTATCAGGCGACGGAGGCTCGGGCGCGGCCGGTAGGTCACCACGAGCTCCGGGGTGAACCAGACCGTTCCTCCGGTCATCCGGAGTCGACGATTGAGCTCCCAGTCCTGACCACGTTTGATGTCCTCGTCGAAGAGACCGACCTCGAACAGGCGCTCGCGGCGGAATACCCCGAGGTAGGCGGTCTCAGCAGGCCCGGCCGTGCCTCCGACATGGTGCGGGGTGCCGCCGAGCCCGACCCTGCTGCCGTACGCATGCGCGACGGCGCGCTCGAATGCGGTTCGCCCCTCTGCACGCATGATGCCACCGACGTTGTCCGCACCGGTCGCCGCGAGCGTCTCGACCGCGATCCTGGTGTAGTCGCGTGGGAGGACCGAGTGCGCATCGACGCGGACGACGACGGGATACCGAGAAGCCCGAATCGCGACGTTCAGGCCGGCAGGAGTCGACCCAATGGGATTGTCGATCGCAACGATCCGCGGGTCGGAGGCGCTCATCTCCGCGACCAGTTCGTTCGTTCCATCGATCGACGGGCCGAGCGCCAGAATGATCTCGACGGGACCGTCGTACTCCTGCGCCAGCAGGCTGGCGACCGCGGCACGAACCTCTGTGACCTCGTTGAGGACCGGCATGACGTAGGAGACCCCGGGCAGGGGCGCGCCGTCTCGCTGCATTCGATCCATACCTTGTGGTCGTGGACGCGCTCAGTCGCATCCGTCGGCCCTTGTCAGAGCGACGACGAGCCTATCAAGCCGCGTCGCTCGGGCCGGCACGCTCAGCTGCACGCTGCCCGAGCGGATACGGTCGAGCGTCGCCAGCGGCTGTCACCGCGTGCGCGTCGGAATCCGCGTCTGCGTCAGCGTCAGCTCGTGCTCGCGTACGTGCCGAGGGTCACGTCGACCGTGTGCGACTGCCCGGAGCGCACATAGGTGAGCGACGTCTTCGCACCGCCCGCGAAGTAGCGCACCTGCGCGGTCAGGTCGGTTCCACTCGTGATCGGGATCCCACCGAGGGCCGTGACAACGTCGCCGGGCTGGATGCCCGCCTGATCCGCAGCGCCACCCTTCGTCACGGACTTGATCAGCGCACCCACCTGCGTGGCGTTCTGGTCCGCGGTGGCGTCGGTGACGCTCGCGCCGAGGAGGCCGTGCGTCGCCTTGCCGTTCTTGATGATCTCGTCCGAGACCCGCTTCACGAGGTCGGACGGGATCGCGAAGCCGACGCCGATGCTGCCGGACTGCGACGTCGACGAACTCTGGTTGCCCGCGCTCGCGATCGCCACGTTGATCCCGATGAGACGCGCCTTCGAGTCGAGCAGCGCACCGCCGGAGTTCCCGGGGTTGATCGCGGCATCGGTCTGGATCACGGGCAGCGAGACGGTCGAGTTCGTCGCGGTCCCGCTCTGGCCGCCGAAGTTGAATGGGTCGGTGCCGCCGGAGTTCGGGTCACCGGACCCGCTGCCGGGCGCGCTCGACGCGACCGAGATGCTGCGATTCAGCGTCGAGACGATGCCGTCGGTGACGGTGTTCGACAGGCCGAGCGGCGCGCCGATGGCGATCGCCGTGTCACCGACGTTGAGCTTCGCCGAATCCGCGAACGGCATCGGCGTCAGACCTTTTGCGTCGATCTTCACGACGGCGAGATCGACCGTGGGGTCGGTGCCGACCACCTTCGCCGGATAGATGTGACCGTCGGAGGTGGTCACCGAGATGCTCGCGCTTCCGCTGTCGCCGTCGAGTGTGACGACGTGCGTGTTCGTCACGATGTAGCCGTCCGCGGTGAGCACGACGCCGGACCCGGTCCCCGATGCGGACGACGCAGTCGCGTTGATGGTCACGACGGATCCCGTCGCCTTCGCCGCGACCGCCGTGACGACGGAGGCCGAGTTGTAATCGTTCACGGTGATGTTGCCACCGGGCTGGCCACTCGTTGCTGCGGTGTTCGACGCATGCGGTCCGAAGGCCGCCGTCCACCCTGCTCCAGCGGCACCTCCGACGAGCGCGCCGACGAGCAGTGCTCCGACGAGTGGGGCCGTTCTCCGTGACGCGCGCTGACGTCGAGGGGTCTCGTTCGCCGACTCGAAGTAGGAGCCCCCGGAGAGGCCGCTCGACATCGGAGCCTGGTCGTACTGCGCATTCCACGGTTGTTCCCAGGAGGGCTGCGCGGCGTGGCCGCCGAACCCCGAGTGAGCGCTCGCCTGGCCGTAGTCCGGCGCGCCCGACTGCGGCGCGTGCCATTGCGGCTGCTGATGCCACGCCTGCTGCGGCTGCCAGGCCCCCTGTCCTTGCCACGCATCGTCATGACCCTGGTGGGCTCGCTCCGGTTCCCCGGACGCGGGTGCGGGTGCGGGCGCTGGCGACCAGTGCTGCGGATACGGTGCCGTGTATTGCGTCGTCGGCTCGGCGCCGGCGATGTCTGGCTCCTCGTGGATGTCCTGCTCAACATCCCGACCCGCTTCGCGGCCTGCGACGTCGTCGGGTTCGTTCGGCGAACGGTCGGTCATGATGAGGGTGCTCCTTTCGAGCCCGACGATGGTCGGTCGGGCGTCCGGATGGTGGAACGCGATGATGGGCCAGGTGTCACGGCGGAGCCGGATTCTGCATCGTCGCACCGCTACCGTAGGCACCAAGCCGATGATCTTGATGGGAGATCCATGCGAACCTCCGGTCCATGGCGCCGAGCGGCTGCTGGAGCGATGCTGCTCGGCACCGATGGTGCGCCCGTTCCGACCATCTTCGCCGAGATGAGCGCTCGCGCTGCGGCGACCGGATCGGTGAATCTCGGTCAGGGATTCCCCGATGAGGACGGCCCTGCCGAAGTGCTTGACGCCGCACGTCGTGCCATTGCCGACGGGGTGAACCAGTATCCCCCGGGGCGCGGCACCGCCGACCTCCGCGAGGCCATCGCGGAGCACCAGGCGCGGTTCTACGACCTCCACCTCGACCCGGAGCGGGAGGTGCTCGTCACGGCTGGCGCGACGGAAGCCCTCGCTGCAGCCCTGCTCGCGTTCGTCGAACCGGGCGATCAGGTGGTGACATTCGAACCGTTTTACGACGCGTACGGCGCGCTCATCGCACTGGCTGGCGGCGAGCACGTGACCGTGCCGTTGCGCAGTCCTGGTTTCCTCCCCGATCTCGATGAGCTCACGTCGGCGATCACCGACCGCACGCGCGTCATCCTCGTGAACAGCCCGCACAATCCGACCGGTCGAGTCTTCCCGCAGGACGTGCTGCAGCGGATCGTCGAGCTCGCCGAGGAGCACGATGCCCTCATCCTCACCGACGAGGTCTACGAGCATCTGTCCTTCGGCGCGCCGCACGTACCGGTGGCGAGCCTGCCCGGTGCCGCGCATCGAACGCTGACGATCTCCAGCGGCGGCAAGACGTTCAGCACCACGGGCTGGAAAATCGGGTGGATCACCGGCCCGTCCGAGCTGATCGAGGGCGTCCTCGCCGTGAAGCAGTTTCTGACCTACGTGAACGGCGCGCCATTTCAACCGGCGATCGCGACCGGCCTTCGCCTTCCGGACGCCGTCTTCGGCGGCATTGCCAGTGCCCTCGCCGCGAAGCATGCGGTGCTCGCCGACGGAATCCGCGGCGCGGGCTTCGACGTCTTCACTCCCGACGCAGGGTACTTCGTCATCGCCGACGCCGGACCCCTCGGGTTCCCCGATGCGCGCGAGTTCTGCCGTCTGCTCCCGGAACGCGTCGGCGTCGTCGCCATCCCGGTCACTGCGTTCGTGCGCCCAGACCATGCGGACGATTTCACGTCGCTCGTGCGTTTCGCGTTCTGCAAGCGGGAGCGCGTCCTCCACGAAGCGGTCGAACGGTTGGGCCGCCTGGCTGCGTGACAGGATGGCGTTCCGACCCGTCGCCCGCTCGTGCGGGCGGTGCGGTTCGATCGCTCCGGGGTGCTGGCAGCGCAGCACGGTCGGGCTATCGTCAGCGCGGTGCGCTCCGGGCCGGCATCAGCGCGGTGCGATGGCGTACCGGCGCGCAGCTAACGACGGGTTGGTGTGCCGGACGCGAGCCACAGCCTCCGTATCGATCGACGCGAACAGGAGTTCCGGCTCGGCGCCCGCCGCGGCCCGAACCGTGCCGTCGGGAGCGACGACTGCCGAGCACCCGATGCCGATCGGTGGGGACTGACCGGCGCCGAGCATCCAGATCGTGTTCTCGATCGCGCGCGCAGCCAGAAGCGTGTTCCAGTGCCGCTCTTTGCCAGGGCCGCGGACCCATTCGGCGGGCACTGCGATGGCGTCGACCGCTGCCTCCCCCGCGAGCCGACGCGAGATTTCCGGGAACCGCAGGTCGTAGCAGGTCTCGAGGCCGATGCGGACGCCCTCGATCTCGATGACCGGGAGCTGTGCCGGATCGCCGGGCTCGATCCACTCCGATTCGCGCGCACCGAATGCGTCGTACAGGTGAACCTTCCGATAGCCGACACCGGCACCGCCCGCTGGGTCGGCCACCACGAGGGTGTTCCAGAAGCGGTCCGCGCGGTCGGCGCGCTCGTTCATCCCAGCGATGATCGTGATGCCCGTCGCCGCGCTACAGGACGCAAGTCCGGAGCAGAAGGCGCCGTCGAGCGGTTGGGCAGCCTCCAGATAGGCGGTATCGAGGGTCGGCGCGAAGAACGCGCTGTATTCCGGAGCGATCAGGAGGCGCGCCCCCGCCGCCGACGCACGCCGCGCCCCGTTCTCGATCTCGCGCAGATTCGCATCCGGATCGGTGCCCGGAGTGAACTGGAGGATCGCGATCGCAAGCGTCGGCATGCGTCGAGCGTACGGGGCGCGGCTGGCGGTGTTTCAGTGATCCTGGACGGCCGGTCAGTCCTCCTGATTCGCGGAGCTCGCCATTCCGGACCGGATTGTCTCCATGACCGTGGTGTCGGCGAGCGTGGTGACGTCGCCCACCGGCCGGTTCTCGGCGACATCGCGCAGCAACCGCCGCATGATCTTGCCGGAACGGGTCTTCGGCAGTTCGGCGACGACCATGATCTGTGCCGGTCGGGCGATCTTTCCGATCTGGTTCGCCACCCAGTCCCGAAGCTCCGCTGCCACGTGAGGACCACCGTCGCCGGCCTCGGAACGCAGGATCACGAACGCCACGACCGCTTGCCCCGTCGTCTCGTCGGCGCGTCCGACGACGGCAGCCTCCGCGACTTTCGGATTCGCGACGAGTGCCGACTCGATTTCCGTGGTCGACAGTCGATGCCCGGCGACGTTCATGACGTCATCGACACGACCGAGCAGCCAGATGTCCCCGTCCGCGTCGCGTTTCGCACCGTCACCGGCGAAGTACCGACCGGGAAACCGCGACCAATACGTTTCGCGATATCGGTCGTCGTCACCCCAGATGGTGCGCAGCATGCTCGGCCACGGCTCCGTGAGCACGAGATACCCGCCGGAGCCGTTCGGGACGGAGTTGCCGTCGTCATCGACCACGTCGGCGCTGACCCCAGGGAGGGGTGTCATCGCGGCGCCAGGCTTTCCCGCGGTCACGCCAGGGAGCGGACTGATCATGATCGAGCCGGTCTCGGTCTGCCACCATGTATCGACGACCGGAGTCCGGTCACCGCCAATGTGCGAGCGATACCAGATGTACGCCTCGGGATTAATCGGCTCGCCGACGCTGCCGATGACGCGCAGCGAGGAGAGGTCGTGCCGAGCGGCGTATTCGTGACCCCATTTCATGTGGGTGCGGATCGCGGTCGGCGCGCAGTAGAGGATGCTGACCCGGTACTTCTCGATGATGGACCACCAGCGGTCCTTATCCGGGAAGTCCGGGGTGCCCTCGTAGAGCACGCTGGTCGTCGCGTTCGACAGCGGTCCGTACACGATGTACGAGTGACCCGTCACCCAGCCGATGTCCGCTGCCGTCCAGTAGACATCGGATTCGGGTTTGACGTCGAACACCTCGTACTGCGTCCACGAGCAGCCCGTGAGGTATCCAGCTGAGGTGTGCAGGATGCCCTTCGGCTTCCCGGTGGTGCCCGACGTGTACATGACGTAGAGCGGATGCTCGGCGTCGAACGCCTCGGGGTCGTGGTGCGGGGAGGCAGGGTCGACCGTCTCGTGCCACCAGTGATCGCGTCCCTCGGTCCACGCGACGTCGTTGCCGGTGCGGCGGACGACGAGCACGGCGTCGACGTCGGGGCACTGTGCAAGTGCGTCGTCGACCGCGGGCTTCAGCGGCGCCACCGATCCACGGCGCCAGCCGCCGTCAGCGGTGATGACCACATGGGCGTCGCAGTCGAGGATGCGTGTCGCGAGTGCCTCGGACGAGAACCCGCCGAATACCACCGTGTGCGGCGCACCGAGCCGCGCACAGGCGAGCATGGCGACCACTGTCTCGGGGATCATCGGCATGTAGATCGCCACCCGGTCCCCGGCCCGCACGCCGAGGTCGGTGAGTGCGTTCGCCGCCCTGCAGACGTCGTCGGTCAGTTCTCGGTAGGTGATCGTCCGGCTGTCGCCGGGTTCGCCTTCGAAGTAGAAGGCCACCCGATCTCCGAGCCCCGCCGCGACGTGGCGGTCGAGGCAGTTGACCGCCACGTTGAGACGCCCGTCGGCGAACCAACGCGCGAACGGAGCGTTCGACCAGTCGAGCACCTGCTCGAAGGGTGTTGCCCAGTCGAGTCTCCTCGCGCGTTCGGCCCAAAAGCCGAGGCGGTCTGCGTCGGCTTCCCGATACGCGTCCGCAGTGACGTTCGCAGCTGCGGCGAACGAGTCGGATGGCGGAAAGGTGCGGGATTCTTCGGAGAGATTGTCGAGTGTTGGTGTGACGATGTCACTCATTCGGGATCCGTTCTTGCTCGTCGCTCACCGCTCAGGGCCGCGGAAAGACCGGTAGGACGATGCGCTTGAACGTGGAGTTCGTGACGATCGCGAACGACGTGTACCAGGCGAGCAGCGCAGTGATGATGCCGAGGTACCCGCCGATGTGAGAGAGTGCTGAGCTGCCTGCGGCGGCGCCGATTCCCAGGGCGAAGAACGTCAGGGTCAGGAATGCGAAGACCGCGATGAGGGCGCCGTTCGTCTTCGTGGCCGCAATCGTCATGTAGAGCGTGAAGATGCCGAACCCGATGAGGAAGATACCGACGCCGCTTCCACCAGCGGCGACGTCTCCCTTGGTCGAGACCAGATACCAGAAGGCCAGCCAGAATCCGCCGTATGTGCAGAATGCGGTCGCGCCGAACGTGTTCTTGTTCGCGAATTCCCAAATGCCGGCGATCAATTGGCCGAGGCCGCCATAGAACGCCGCGAGGCCGAGGACGGCTGCGCCGGCAGTCGGGATGATCCCGGCGTTTGCAAAGCTCAGCACGAACGTGGTCAGTGCGAACGCGGCCAAGCCAAGCGGCCCCGGATCCGCGAACGGGGTAACCGCCGGCGCGGCATTCTCGAGCGGTGCGCTCTGCGGAATGACGGCCGGGCTTTCACCGACGCTGCTGCTGTGACGAGAGGTGAGTGGTGCCGACGACATGATGTCTCCTTCGACCGGAAAGCTCCATTGCTTTCCACTGGAGACGGAGCATACGCCCAGGTTTGTGGTGGAGCGCAACAGGGCGAACGTCACTTTTTGCCGTGTCGGCGTTGTGGAGTGTTCCGGCGTGTCCGTTCGGCGGATGTGAGCGCGACCGACGTCAGCCGCGAGCGCTCCGGAGGTTCGCGATCGTCTCGAGAAGGGCTCCGCGACGTGCGGTCGGCGCCGCCGCCTCCAGCCGCTCTGCGAGCCGCACGGCTGCTGCGACGACGATGGGGTGCTCGGTTCCGTAGGTCTGGACGCCGTCGAACACGGTGCCGATGAGTGTTTGCGCCTCGGGCCAGTGCGAAATCACCCGCGGCGTCCGGGAGCCGTCGCAGTAGGCGGTGATCGGCTGACCGGAACGCCAGAGCGGGACGAGCGCGGTCGCCGCGAGATCGAGCGCGCTGACTGCTGTGTACGGGTCATTCGTGCCGCTTGCGAGCCCCCGAACCGCGATCTCCACGAGCTGCTGCAGCGCGAAGCCGACGTCCTGATACGGGGTTCGGGCCGTGCCGATCATGCTCGCCGCCCGAGCGAGCGCGGAAGCGTCGCAAACGAGCGCAGCTCTGTCCTTCGCCGAAAGCGCTGCGCTGACCGCGATCCGGAAGATCGGATCATTGCAGATCACGTAGTCGCCGGGCATCGCGGTCATGTCGATGACCGTGTCGTGGCTGGTGGCCCACTCTCGGAGCCGCTCCCACCTGACCGATTGCAGGTACCCGTCTTCGTGTGCGCCAACGAGCACCCACGCACCGTCAGCGAGCTCCACCGGGTCGACACGCACGTCGGAATCAGTGCCATCGCGGTACACCTCGCGCACCGCGTCCTCAAGATCCGTCTGCACCTGTCGCTGGAGCGAGGTGATCTGGGTGCTCGATGCGATGTGGTGGATGAAGAACACGAGGATGGCGACGTCCGCAATGCTCAAGAGGACCGCGACGTGAATGGCGATCACCGGGACGAACGCCTGTCCGTCGACGGCGGTGTGCACACTGCGAAGGACGACGATCGCATAGAGGAACGTCGACGTGAACGCGGCGAGGACGAACTGATTGGCCCGGTCTGCCATGAAGTTTCGAACCAACCGCGGCCCGTAGGTCGACGAGGTCGTGGCAAGCACCGAGATGGTGATGGAGAACGATGTCCCCGCGACGGTGAGCATCGCCGTTCCGATGGTCGTCAGTATCGACCGGCCTCCGCTCGCACTCAGTGCGTCGATGAACCAGAGCTGCGTTGCGCCGTGCGCGATGAGGACGCGATCGAGCAGGACGATCAATTCGGCGAGCGCGACTGCGCCGATGCCGAACAGCGCCGGGAGGAACCAGAACGACTCGCGGACGCGCAGTGACAGACCGTGCATACGATCAGTCAATCCATTCGGCGCAACCGGCGTACACGCAGCAGGTCGTTGCCGACGGATGGCCCGCTGGCTGGTCGTCGGCGAAGCGTGGCCCCTGGGCGATCCTCGGAGGTCCGTGGCTACCGTGGGCGATCCGCAGAAGTCCGTGGCGAGTGCCGATCTACCCTCCGGGCACGACCGCGATGGCGATGACGGTTGCGAGCAGTGCGAGCGCTGGAAGCGACCCCTGCACGACTGCTGCTCGCCGGAGATTCGGGCTCGACGAGAACAGCACGGAGGCTGCAGCGAGCATCGATCCGGTCCCCACGACGACGAGGGTCACGCCGACGGTGACCGCGCCGATACCCACGGCCGCGATTCCGACGAACGTTCCGACGGCGAGGAACAGGTTGTAGAAACCCTGATTGAACGCGAGTGCACGCGTCGTCTCGACGTCTGCCGCTGCAACACCGAAGGTGCGGTTGGCACGGGGGCTTCCCCATACCACCGACTCGAGCCAGAAGATGACGACGTGGAGCGCGGCCGAGAGGCCAGCGAGAATAATGCCTGCAAGGAGCATCCGAAGCCTTCCGCGGATCGTGGCTCGACGAGCTTGGCATGCGGTTCAGTTGTCTGGCGGCGCCAGGTGGGGTCTCCAGCCCGCAGTCCCCAGCCCGCAGGGAAAGAGGAAGGCCCCCCGATCAGAAAACCCTGATCAGGGGGCCTTTTTGGTTGCGGGGGCAGGATTTGAACCTACGACCTCTGGGTTATGAGCCCAGCGAGCTACCGAACTGCTCCACCCCGCGGCACGTTTGAAGAGCCTAGCACGGCAGCGCGGAGCGGTCGAATCGAGCGCCGCCCTCAGCCCGACGCGGACGCCGACGCTGAGGGCGACGGAGTCGCCGCTGCGCTTTGCTCGGCGGCCACAGCGGCAGCGATCGCTTTCTGCAGTTTCTCGTCTTCCTGCGCCGCCTGGACCAGATTTCCGCTTGCGTAGGCCTGCTGGCGCGCTTGCAGTGCGGCGTTCGCTGCCGCGAGCGCCTGCTGCAACGCCTTGTTCGTCGCGGGGGAACTCGACGAGCCCGACCCCGAGCCGCTCGAACTGCTGGCCCCACTCCCGGAACCGGACGAGGAACCCGAGCCGGAGGATGAACCGCCGGATCCACTACTCGACGTTCCCCCACCGGACGACGCCCCTTGGTCGCCCGCGGTGGCGCCGGAGTTCCCACCGAAGAGTGCGTTGAGCGCCTGGTTCAAGGTGTCGTTGAAGGCGACCTTGTCACCGAACGCGACGAGCACCTTCTGTAGGAGCGGATAGGACGTCGACGAGGACGATGACGACGCTTTGACATACACGGGTTCGACGTACAGGAACCCGCCGGCTACGGGCAGTGTCAGGAGGTTCCCGCGCTCGATCGTGCTGTCGCCCCGTTTCAGGATGTTCAGCTCGTTCGAGACCGTCGGATCCGCGTTGAAGTTCGCTTGGACCTGGCCCGGCCCCGCAATGTTGTCGCTCTTCGGGATCGTGAGCAGCGTCAGCTCCCCGTATCCCGACGCCTTTTTTCCGGCTCCAGCCCCCGACGCGTCGGAGTTGACCGTGAGATACCCCGTCAGGAGGTTTCGCGCGTTCGAGCCCTGCGGTATGTACGTGGAGTACAGCGAGTACGCCTCGCCCCGCCCGGGCACGTTCATCGTGAGGTAGTACGGATCCTGCTGGGTACCGCTCCCAGGCGTCGTCGTGACGGTCCCGTTCGCGTTCACCGTGGTCGTCGACGCGGCTTTGCCCTTGGTCGGGTCGTCCGGCGTGACCCACGCATCCTCCTGCGAGTAGAAGGATGTCGCGTTCGTCACGTGATAGGTGGCGAGAATCGTGCGCTGGACCTTGAAGAGGTCGGTCGGGTACCGCACATGGTCGAGCAGTGCGGCGCTCATGTCCGTCATCGGCTTCATCGTGGACGGGAAGATCTTCTGCCACGTCTTCAGGATCGGATCGGTCGTGTCCCAGGCGTACAGGGTGACTTTCCCGGTATACGCGTCAACCGTGGCCTTGACGGAGTTCCTGATGTAGTTGACCTGGTTGGTGCTGAATGCGCCGCTGCTCGTCCCATTGATGCTGTCGGTCAAGCTCTGGCTGTCCGAATAGGGGTAGTTGTCACTCGTCGTGTATCCGTCGACGATCCACACGATTCGGTGGTTCACCACGGCCGGGTACGCATCGTGGTCGAGCGTCAGGTACGGAGCGATCTTCTGGACGCGCTCGATCGGGTTCCGGTCGTACAGGATCTGCGAGTCCTTGTTGATCGCATTCGAGAGCAGGATCTGCTCCGATTGGAACTTCGCCGCGTACACGAGGCGGTTGAAGAAGTTTCCGACGCTCGGGCCGCCGCTGCCCTGGTACGTGGTCGTGGCATTTCCGGAGCCGCTGTCGTTGCCCGACGGGTAGTCGTATTCGATCGACTTGGTTCCCGAGGGAGCACCGACGATCGAGTAGGTGGGAGAACCCTCGCCGAAGTACACCCGAGGCTGATACGGGGACAGCTTGCCTGACGTCGGGATTCCGGACTCGAAGAAGATCGGCTTGCCATCGCTGGTGCGTTGGTTCCCGTAGGCGGCGACCAGCCCGTATCCGTGCGTGTAGACGAAGGTCCGGTTATACGGAGTCGCACTGCCCTGGAGACCGCTGAGGTCGAGCTCGCGGACGCCGACCACCGCGTCCGTGCTCTTGCCGTTGATCGGGTAGCGGTCGACGTCGAGCGTGTTCTGGAACGAGTAGAACTGCTTGGACTGCTGGAGCTGACTGAACGTCTCGCTGACGATGTTCGGATCGATGACGCGAATGTTCGCCGTGGTCTGCGCATCGTTCGCGAGCGCACCCGTGGGGGTCTTCGTCGTCGCGTCGTATTGCTGCACTTTCACGTTCTGCACGCCGTACGCCGCACGGGTGGCGTCGATGTTCCGCTGGATGTACGGCGCCTCGTAGCTCCGCTCGCTTGGCGCCACCTGGAACCGCTGCACGACCCAGGGATAGATGCCACCGACGACGATCGCGGAGACGAGCAGCAGTCCGGTACCGACGACCGAGACCCGCCAGCGCCCGACGATCGCCGTGACCACGAAGAGCACCACCACGATTGCGGCGATCCCGGCGAGGATCTGCCGGCCAGGAATCGTCGCATTCACCTGCGTGTACTGCGCACCGGTGATGAGCGAATTGTTCTGCGTCAGCGTCGCGTACTGATCCAGCCAGAGGCTCACCGCCTGAAGCGCGACGTACACGGCCGCTGTGATGGCCAATTGCACGCGCGCCGCACGCGATACGCGGAGCTCGCGTCCGCCGATTCGGAGGGCGCCGTACAGATAGGTGGCAGCGATCGCAGCAATGCCGGCGAGCAGCACGACCGCGGAGGCGAACGCGACGATCGCGCGCCAGAACGGCAGCTCGAAGACGTAGAACGAGATATCGAGATGGAACTGAGGGTCCTTCGTGCCGAACGGGGTCCGATTGAAGTACGCGAGGACCATGCTCCACCGCGGTGCGGTCGCCAGGCCCGCGAACAGCCCGAGAACGGCCGGGAGACCGAACATCACTGCCCGTCGGAGCGGCTCGATCACCTGCTGATAGCGATCCAGTTGGGTGCCGAGCTTCGCGTAGACAGGCCGGAATCGGTATGCGAGCGCGATACTCGCCCAGACGGGGACCGCCATGCCGAAGAAGCCTGCGAAGAACATGCCGGTGCCCGCGAGCCACTCAGTCGTGAGGACCTGCTGGAACCCCAGCTGCGCGTACCAGAGGAAGTCGGTGTACAGGCTCGCGAACACGAAGAACGCGATGACCAACGCCGCGAGCACGACGATCGTGACGATGATCGGAACGCGCGGGGATCGCCGCTCGGCAGTGGACGACGGATTCGTCACGAGTAGTGCTCCAGACGTTGGTACCGGCGCCCGCCGGAGCGGGCCGTCAGACCACCGATCCTACGGGCAGCGCACCGGTCGCACCCTGGACGTGACCTGCCTGTGGACGCACCACGGGCCTCCCATCAGGAGGCTGTGGATCGGCTACGAGGAGCAGCGGGCGAGTCCCGCCGTGCTCCCACCCGCCGCGATCGTGTCGAGGTCGTGGACCGCTTGGTCGAGCGTCGAGACCGCGTACACGCTGAGCCCGGAGGGGATGTGTCCGACGACCTCGTTGCAGTTCGACTTCGGCGCGAGGAACACGGTCGCTCCGGCAGCCCGCGCTCCATACAACTTCTGGCGAATTCCGCCGATCGGGCCGACTTGGCCGCCCGCCGTGATCGTGCCGGTACCCGCGACATGCCTGCCGCCGTTCAGCGATCCCGGCGTGATCGTGTCGATGATCCCGAGCGCGAACATCATGCCCGCGCTTGGTCCGCCGACGTTCTGCAGCTGAATCGACACGTCGAACGGGAACCGGAACCGTTCCGAGACGACGACGCCGAGGAGCGGCGCTCCGTCCGACAGCTTCGGCGTGACCGTCAGCGGGATATCCGCCCCGTCGCGCTTGACGACGACCTGGGCGGGCTTCCCCGCGCCGTTCTTCGCGACGAGGTCTCGGAGAACCGTCGTGTCGCTGTCGGTCGTCAACGACGTCCCGTTGACCGACTCGATCACATCCCCCTGCTTCATGACGCCCGACGCGGCGGATCCGCTTTGCACCTGGGCGACCGTCAAGATGGAGGGAACCGAGTATCCGGCGTGGATGAGCGCGGCGGCGATCGCCGACTGCTGCGAGTCGGTCATCTGGGCCTGGTCCGCCTGGTTGACCTGCTGCGTCGTCTGCCCGGGCGGATAGATGGCCGTGGCCGGGATCACCGCCTCCGACGGCGTGAGCAGGGCTCGGACCACGCTCAGCCACGAGGGCCGCTGCGTGGCGGTTCCATCGATGCTCACCGTGAGCATGTCGAGTGCACCGGACGTCGGATACGTGCGATGTCCGGAGACCTTGATGAGCGCGATCTTCTTGGCGGAACTGCCGCTGCCGATCGTCTGGGCGCCGAGCGTGTTGAACACCGGTCCGGGCAGCTCGATGACGTAGGGGCTTGGGAGCGCACTCACGACGATCGCGATGATCGCGGCGATCGCAAGCAGCGTCCAGCCGATCGTTCGGGACCTGATTCGCTCGACAGGCGGCGTCACGAACAACGGCAACGGAGCTCCTTCCAGGGTGTTCGCCCACGGCGCAGGGCTGGGAGGCCCGTCCGCGCGCGAACCCGGCGCCGGCGGATGAACCAGCGGTTAGCGTAGTGGGCATGGCTGATGACGAGCAGCGCGAACCTGAGGAAGAGTTCCGCGAGATGCTTCGGCGGATGCTGTCCGGCAACGGCGACATCGACCCGCAGCAGCTCGCCGGCGCGGCGGGACTCCCCACCGACCCGGCGCTCATCGCCAGCCTCATGAGCCAGTTGCAGTCGGCGATGCAGTACCGCGGCGACGGGATCGACCTCGACGCAGCGAAGGACCGCGCGTCCGCGATCGCTCGCGAGGACCAGCGTGCGCTCGACCCCGCGACCTCCAACGCGCTCATGCAGGCCTTTCAGGTCGCCGCACTCTGGCTCGATGAGGTCACCGACGTCGCCGAGCTGACGAGCGCTCCCCGCCTGCTGACGCGCGAACAATGGGCTGCGTTGACGACGCCGACCTGGGCGCAGCTCGCCGAGCCGGTCGCATCGAGCATCGCCAACGCGCTGACCGAGGTGATCGATCAACAGGCCCCCGAAGAGCTGCGGAGCATGCTCGGCGATCCGAGCCGGATGATGCGATCGCTCGGGGGCGCGCTGTTCGCGCTCCAGCTCGGACAGGTGATCGGCCAGTTGAGCAGCGAGGTCGTCTCCGGGGGCGATGTCGGCATTCCGCTGCTCGACGAGCAGGAGGCCGCGCTCGTCCCGCAGAACGTCGATGCGTTCGGCGAAGGACTCGACATCCCCGTCGACGAGGTCCGCATCTACCTCGCGGTCCGTGAGCTCGCGCACGCACGGCTGTTCCGATCGGCCCGATGGTTGCGTCTGCACCTCATCACCTCGATCACGGAGTATGCGCGTGGTCTCCACATCGACGCCGACGCGGTGCAGGACCTCGCGATGCGCTTCGATCCGTCGAACGCCGAGGAGTTGCAGGAGGCGATGGCGTCAGGCGCCCTGATCCCGCCGAAGACCCCCGAGCAGGAGGCTGCGCTGGCGCGGCTGGAGACGATGCTCGCGCTGGTCGAGGGCTGGGTCGACACGGTGACGGCCGAAGCCACTGCGCGCCTCCCCCACGCGGACGCGATCGCCGAGATGGTCCGGCGCCGCCGGGCGACCGGTGGGCCGGCCGAGTCCGCTCTCGGGGCGCTCGTCGGGCTCGAGCTTCGTCCACGGCGGCTCCGCGAGGCGGCGACGATGTGGCAGCGCCTCGCAAGCGACCTCGGACGGGCACAGCGCGACGCACTGTGGTCGCACCCGGATCTCGTGCCGACCTCTGAGGACATCGACGAGCCTGGCGCGCTCGTTGCTCGGCTTCGTGACCCGGGCACCGAAGATGACGCGATCGACCGCGCGATCGAAGAGCTCCTCGATGATGAGAGCGGGGACCGACCGCACGAGCGCTCGGATGGCTCCGCGGACGAGGGCCCGGGCGCATCGGGCCGCTGAGGCGAACGTTCTCCACAGTTCGCCGGGGAGGCTCGTGATCGGCCGCGTTGGTCCGACACGCTCGTCCGATGGGAATTCGCATCGATCCGACCCTCGAGCTTGTCTGGCGCGACCCGTACACCATGCAGCTCGGGACCGACCCGGCCCGCGCGATCGTGTCCGTGCCCGATGCCTCCGCGGAGCGGTTCCTCACCGCGCTTCGCACGGAGACGGCGCGGGGAGCGCTTGCCGCTGTCGCGCAGCAGTACGGGTGCGATCCGATGAGCGCCGCGCGCACGCTGCGGGCCGCTGCCCCGGCCTTGACCGAGACGACGAATCCGATGCCCGCGGCGACCGCGATCATCGGAGCCCATCCGGCCGCGGACGCGATCGTCGAGATGCTCGCCGGTGAGTCGGTCGACGTTCGGCGTCTCGCTGCTGATGATGCGAGCGCGGTCGCCGCGTACGACGGCGACCTCAGCGTCGTCGTCGCCGAACACGTCATCGCTCCGCGCGTCCGCTCAGCGCTGACCCGCAGTTGTGTCCCGCATCTGCCGGTGGTCATCGGCGATGGCGCCGTGCGGATCGGGCCGATCCTCGACCCGGACCACGGCCCGTGCTTGCACTGCTTGGAGCTGCGGCACGCGGCCGCCGACGGCGCGTGGCCCGCGATCGCCACGCAGCTCCTCGGGCGGCGCGCCGCACCGCTCACTCCCTATCGCGTGAGTGTGGTCGCGACGCGCGCCGCCGCCGAGGTGCTTGATTTCCTGACGGGTCCGAATCGGTTGCCGTCGGCCAGGCCGCTCCCCCACCCGCATTCGACGGACGACCGGTCCGACTCCGGGACAGGTCAGCTGGTCCTGGATCGAGCGAGCCTCACGGCAGTCCGGGTCCCGGTCGCCCAGCACCCGGACTGTCTGTGTGCAGGTCCGCAAGGAATCGGCTCGGTGCACGATCTCCGGAACGGATCCCGCCCCGGCGCGACCAGGTCACGGTCAGCGAGCGGCGCGCGCGGGTGATGCCCACGTACAGGAGCCGACGTTCTTCGGCGATGGCAGCCTCCGTGGTCGCATGGGAGACCGGCAGCAGCCCCTCGACAGCTCCGGCGATCACGACATGGCCCCACTCCAGCCCTTTCGACGAGTGCAGCGTCGACAGGGTCACCGCCTCGAGCTCGGGTTCGTGATGGGTGTTCTGCCGGTCGACGAGTTCGGCCGAGAACTGCGCCAACGAGGCATCGCCCGCCGCTTCGGCGAGCCCCATGATCGCTTGGAGGGACTCCCACGTCTCCCGGACCGCGCCAGCTCCCTCCGGCGGGGCGGACGTCCACCCAAGCGATCGCAGGACGTCGGAGACCGACTTCGTCAGCGGCTCGCCGACGATGCTCCGCGCTGCGCCGCGGATGAGGAGCACCGCTTGCCGCACCTCCGGCCGGTCGAAGAACCGTTGCCCGCCCTGCACGCGATACGGGATCCCCGCGTGCTGCAACGCCGATTCGATCGCGGCCGATTGGGCTCCGACACGAAACAGCACGGCACAATCCCGCGGCGAGGCGCCGGCGTCGATCAGCTCGCGCAGGCGCGAGGCGATGGCCGCGACCTCGGCGCCGTCGTGCTCGCACGCCAGGATCGCGGGAGCGGGCCCATCGTCCGGCGCCTGCGACGTGAGCTCGAGCGCGCCCGCACGACCCCGCATCAGCCGGTTCGCCGCCGACACGATGGCGGGGGTGGATCGGTAGTTCCGCTCGAGCCGGATCTCGTTCGCCCGCGGGAACGCGCGATGGAATCCGAGGAGATAGTCGGAGGTAGCTCCGGCGAACGAGTAGATCGTCTGACTGGCGTCGCCGACGACGCATACATCGTCACGATCGCCGAGCCACGCGCGGAGCAGATCCTGCTGCACCGGAGACACGTCCTGATACTCGTCGACCACGAAGAACCGGTACTGCGCGTGCACCGCGGAGGCCACTCGTGGCTCCGTCTCGATCATTCCGAGGGTTGCGAGCAGGACGTCTTCGAAGTCGAGCTGCCGACGGTCGTCCTTCATCCGCTCATAGGCACGCATCAGGTCGACGACGCGCGCCGGCGACAGGCCGGTGGGAAGCGTCCGATCGGCCGCAGCCGCCTCGTACTCGTCGAGGGTTCGGCGCTCGACCTTGCGCCATTCGATCTCTCCCGCGAGGTCGCGAAGGACCGCAGTGTCCACGCGCAAGCCGATGGTGTCGGCGGCGTGCGCGATCAAGCGTCCCTTCGCCTCCACGATCCGAGGGGCCGAACCGCCCACGGTGTCGGGCCAGAAGTATGCGAGCTGCGCGAGCGCGGCCGCATGGAACGTGCGCGCGGAGATCTGTCCTGCGCCGAGCTGACGCAGCCGGCCTCGGAGCTCGCCAGCGGCCCTGCTCGTGAACGTCAGCGCCAGCACGTGCGACGGCGCATAGGTGCCGGTCGCGACCCCGTACGCAATGCGATGCGTGATCGCGCGCGTCTTGCCCGTCCCCGCACCGGCCAGAACAGCGACCGGACCGAGCAGTGCCTTCGCGACCTCTCGTTGGTCCGGGTCGAGCCCGGCGAGCAGCGCGTCCGGACTCGGAGGCGCGTCAACCACTGCGTACCCCCGTCACGGTGCGTCGATGGGTGCGCCGTACCATTCCTCGATGATCGCGCGAGCGATGGATGCGCGGCCAGGCAGATGCAGGCTCGTCCCCGCTTCTGCGGCGATCTCCGCCCGTGAGAACCAGCGCACGTCGGTGATCTCGACACCGTCGGGTCGAACCGTCTCCGGGTCACCATCGCGAACGCGGGCGCGGAACCCGAGCATCAGAGAGGCGGGGAACGGCCACGGCTGCGACCCGAGGTACTCCGGCTCGTTCAATCGGATGCCGGCTTCCTCCCAGACTTCACGGCGAACGGCGTCCTCGAGCGACTCGCCGGGCTCGACGAAACCGGCGAGCACCGAGTATCGCCCGGTCTCCCAGGCCGCGTTCGAGCCGAGCAGCATGCGATCCTGCCGATCCGTGACGCCGACGATGATCGCCGCGTCAGTGCGCGGGAACACGTCATGGCCCTCGGCGTCCCGCCGAACCCATCCGGCACGCTCAACGACAGCAGCCGAGCCGGAGCGCGGCGAGAAGCCGTGCACGGCATGCCAGTTCGCCATCGCCACCGCCTCGACAGCGATGCCCGAGTCTCGGGCGGAGAGTTCGGTGCCGAACATGCGCAGGCTCTCCCACGCGTTGTCATCGGGTTCGATCGCCCGCGCGGCCGCGTCGTCGACGAGGGCGGCGACGAACCGGGTTCCGGCCGGAGCATCGGACTCGTCAGCGAGCGCGCGGCCGAGATAGACGATCACGGCGTCGTCCGGCACCGCCGCGGGCGCGACGAAGCGAAGCGCACCCGACGTCGTACGAAGCAGCGATCCGCGACGGACCGGCAGCACACGCGTCTCCGGATCGCCGAGCAGTTGCTCGATCGCGTCCGGCCGGTCGCGGTACTCAGCGTCCCGGTCCAGTGCGTTCCGCGCGAGCGGCAGTCGAGCGGCGAACGCAGCGGTCACAGTGACTCCTTGTCGTTTGTCTCGGCTCAGGGTCGCGTGCCGCGATCCGGACGGCTCCGGCGGCTCGGCGCCCAGCGATGCGGCGACTGACCGGACCCTTCACCCGCTTCAGCGTGGCGACCGGCTGGGCGACACCCGACGACCTACCCTGGACCGCATGGCGGGATCCCAGTTCACTCTAGCCGCGCTCGCGACGACGGCTGTCCCGGAGCTCGTCGTGACCGGTGCCGGGGTGCTCGGCTCGGTCCGCGACGGGGACTATGAGTCCGCGCTTCTGCAGCACGCGGACGGCGCGCTGTCGGTCATCCGACGCCCGCGGTCTCAGCGGGCGGAAGCGCGGCAGTCCGCCGACCTCGTCGCCATCCGTGCGCTGAGCGCCGGAATCCGCACGCGCCTCCCGTTCGCCGTTCCGGAATACATCGGACAGGCGCCCATCGGATCGACGCGCGCAATCGTGACGACGTTCGTCGACGGCGACCATCTGGACCCGCGCGCCCTGCCGACGAGTCCGACGCTCGCCGCCTCGATCGGCGCCGCCGTCGCGGCGATCCATGGGCTCCCCACCAGTTTTGTCAGCGATGCCGGCCTGCCGTCGCTCACGCCGTTCGAAATCCTGCGCGGTGCGGTCACGACGATGGACCGGGCCGTTGCCACCCAGCTCGTTCCCGCTGCCCTCCAGCAGCGCTGGGAGCACGCTGCGCGGGATCAGCAGCTCTGGCAGTTCACGCCGACCGTGGTGCACGGCTCGCTCGACGCGTCGAGTCTGCTGGTGCGCGGCGGCACGGTCTCCGGGGTCCTCGGTTGGGGCGACCTCCGGCTCGGCGACCCCGCGAAGGATCTGGCGTGGGTGCTCGGGATCCGCGATGACCGGACGACCAGCGCGGTATTCGCCGCATATACGTCGAACGGCGGCGGACGCGACCGTCAACTCGGGCAGCGTGCGCGGCTGTACCACGAGCTGGAGACCGCGGGCTGGCTTCTGCACGGCGTGCAGGTGAAGCGGACCGAGATCGTCGACGACGCCGTAGCGATGATGCAGCGGCTCGCGGCCGTGGTCGATGCGGACGCGGCGACGCCGATCGAGGCGGAGCACGTTCACACGATGGAGATCCGCGAGGTCGAAGAGTTGCTCTCGACGACTGAGCGCCGGCACGGCTGACCGCAGCACGGTCGGCCGCGATCGCTGGCCGCTGACGCAGCGAGTTCGGCCGCAAGCGCTGGCCGCTGACGCAGCGGAGTCGGCGTCAGCCGTCGATCAGGCGGATTCCAGCCGGGGACCGTTCCTGCGAGAACACCCCGCGCCAGCGCGCCTCGAGCGCGGCTCGATCCAGGAGGGACGTCGCGCGAATCTCCTGATCTGCGGCGACGTAGAAGAACACGGCGTCGATACTGTCGAGGGAGCGGCCGGTCGCCTCGGCGTACGCGAGCCGATAGAGCGAGAGCTGGAGCGATCGTTCGTCGAGCTCCCGCGCGCCGGACGGCGGCCGCCCGGTCTTCCAGTCGACGATCTCGCACCCGGTCGCGGTCTCGTAGACGGCGTCGATCTTGCAGACCACGCTGTGCCCGAGAAACGGTATGTGAATTTCGCGCTCGACATCGATCGGGGTTCGATCCGCCCACCTCGAACGGGCGAACGTCGATTGGAACGCTCTGAGCCGCGTGGCTTCGTCGTCGTCGAGCACGCTGGCTTCGGTCTCGGCATCTGGCGCCTCGGCCGCATCGTCGAGCTCGTCTGGCCACGCGTCCAGGAGTTCCACGGTGCCGCTCGGAGCGCTTCGTTCCTCGACCCAGCGATGGAAGAGCGTGCCGAGCCGCGTCGCCCGGTATGGGCGATCCGGCAGCGGTCGCCGAATACGGGCCGCGACCTCGTCCGGGCGGTGCAGGTAGTCCTTGAATCCGGAGGCAGGGATTCGATGCGGCACGTGCGCCGTCGTCGTTCCGCTGAGACTCGCCGACCGTTCCGCCAGCAGCAGATCGATGTCCGCGCCGTACGGTCCGTCGTCGTCACCGGGTGCAGCTGATCGGACGGCGTCCGCGGCTGCATGCACCCGAGCAGCACGACCGCCGAGGCCGTCGTTCGGCCACGGAGCCGTGAGCGCGAGGTCCGCCATCGGGTTCTCGTCGTGCGCCGACGCCTCGGGCACGGCATCCGGGTCGATGACGGATCGGGCAGCGAGCTCCCGGAGATATCTGCTCGGGGTCTTGGCTCGCTTGCCGCGCCCCCAGAAGGATCCGGATAGGAGGAGCGCATCCCTGGCCCGCGTCATGGCGACGTACGCGAGCCGACGTTCCTCCTGCTCGTGACCCGCGGCGACCTCCGACTTGAATCGGTCGAGCGCGGCGATGAGCTCACGCTGACTCGTCGCGGATCGCCATCCGAAGACCGGCAGTTCCGAGGCGTCGCCGCGGAAGGCGTACGGGAGCGACCCAAGTCGGAGCCAGCCGGTTGCCCCCTCGTTCGATGCGCCCGGGAGGCCGCCCTCCACCATGCGCACGACGGCGACCGCGTCCCATTCGAGGCCTTTCGCCCCGTGAATGGTGAGAATCTGCACGCACCCCGGCTCCGGTTCCTCGGAGCGCGGCCCGAGGTCATCCTTCCTGCCGGCGGCGTCAAGCCATCCGAGGAATGACCCGAGATCGGCCCGGTCGTCGGTCTGGACGAAGCTCGAGAGCGCGTCGAAGAACGCGTCCACCCCCCGGGCGTCTGCGCCCTCGTGGGCCGCGAGTTCAACGTCCAATTGCATGTCGCGCACAACCTGCCAGACGAACTCGACGAGGTCGCCCCGCGCTCGCGTGCGGAGCCGGGCCAGCGACGAGCCTAAGCGACGCATGCGCGATCGGCCCTCCGCACTGATCGTCGCGATCGCGCGGTGGTCGTCCGGGGCAGTCGCGACGAAGTCGAGGGCGTCCACGAGCGACCCGTGCTCTCCTGCGGCGACGGATGCGCGCAACGCATCATGCACGGCGTCGTCCAGCGGCTGGTGGGCGTGGTCTCGATGGAAGAGCCACCGGCTGACGTCGGCGAGCGCCGCGATGTCAGCGGGACCGATCCGCCATCGCGCTCCCGCCATGAGCCGGATGAGCGCGTTTCCGGCCGCAGGGTCATGCAGCACGCGAAGGCAGCTGGTGAGATCCACGATCTCGGGCCGGAGGAGCAATCCCCCCGAGCCGAGCACGTGATGCGGAACGCCTTCGGCGTCGAGCGCTGAGGTGAACGTGCGGAGCTCGGTCCGGGAGCGCATGAGCAGCGCCATCGAGCCATCCGGGTGCTTGCGTCGGTAGCCACCGAACCACCGAGCGACGGACTGCGCCTCCTCGCTCAGTGTTTCGGTGAAGACGGTCTCAACCGCCCCGTCAGGCGCGGCAGGACGCGGGGTGAGCGCTTCGACGGGTGCGCTCACGGTCGCTCCAAGCGGTTCGACGATGACGTTCGCCGCGTGGAGCACGTTCGCCGCATTCCGCCAGCTCGTCGACAGCGCGTATGTCGCGTTCGATTCGCACGCGTTCGCGCCGAAGTCGGCGGGAAATCGTGCGAGGTTCGCGGCGCTGGCGCCGCGGAAACCGTAGATGGACTGGTGCGGATCGCCAACGGCCATCACGGGTGTGCCCGCGAAGATGCGCGCGAGGAACCGCGTTTGCACGACGGAAGTGTCCTGGTATTCGTCGAGAAGAACGACCCCGAATCGCGCCCGGAGCCGAGATGCGACGATCGGCGCCGCGTCTGCCGCTGCGAGCGCGAGCGCCACCTGGTCCGAGAATTCGACGAGCCCGCGTTCGATCTTCCGGCGGCGGAACGCGTCGACGAGGTCTGCGAGCGGCTCGAGGGCATCCACCGCCTTCACCATGTCGCGGATCGCGGGGCGGATCGTGCTTTTGGCCCCGTCGGGCAGCGCGAGGACCTGACGGAACTGCTCCGAAAAGGCCCGGAGGGTACCGAGGTCTGCGAGGTGCTCACTGGCTGCTCCGTTCACGTCGAGCACCGCGCGCGTCAGCGTGTCGACCGACCGTTCGAGGGCAGCCAGCCGGTCGTCGCTCGATCCGACGACCACGCTCCGTGCGAGCTGCCACGCCGATGGCTCGGACAGGACCTGGGACTCACTGTCCCGGCCGACGAGGAGCGCGTGTTCGCGGAAGACAGTGTTCGCGAACGCGTTGTAGGTGGAGACGGTGGGCGCTTGGAACGCGTCGGTCGCGGGGATGAGGCCCGCAGCCTCCAACCCGGCGATGCGGCGGCCGATGCGGGCCGAGAGTTCTCCGGCTGCCTTTCGCGTGAACGTGAGGCCAAGAACCTGATCCGGTTCGACGAAGCCGTTCGCCAGCAGCCAGACGACCCTGCCCGCCATGGTCTCGGTCTTCCCGCTCCCCGCGCCCGCGACGACGAGCGCCGGTTCGAGTGGCGACTCGATCACAGCACGTTGCTGCGGTGTCGGGGCCGGCATGCCAAGCGCCTCGGCGATGTCGAGGGCGGTGTAGCGCAGGGACGCATCGGAGGCTCGGGGCGCGTTCGTCGCGGCGGTGTCGGTCACCACGTGATCTCCCCGACGATGTGCGCCGAGCACGGCGCACCGAGTTGATCTGCGGTGCAGTGCTCGTCGACCTTGGCGATGAAGGTGCGGTCCGCCATTCCTGCCGCAACGCGCTGGAGGCGGTCACCGAACTCGGCGTGTTGCTCGTCGTCGAACCCGTGCTGAACGCGCTCGTTGAAATGCCGCGATCGATTGGACTTCTGCACGAACACGAGTCGCGCGTCACGGAGTGGCGCGCCGACCGGGGCTCCATCGACCGCGCCCTCTCGGACAGCGAACTGGTACGCGGCGAGCTGTGCGTGCGTGGGCATGCTCGGCATCGCGGGCATCGTTGCGCCCGTCTTCAGATCGACCACGCTCAGGGATCCGTCCGGGTGCGCCTCGATCCGGTCGATGCTGCCGTGGAGCGCGGCAGCACCGTGCTCGACGGCGAAGCGGATCTCGGCGCCGATGACGCTTCGGCCCTCACGTTCGGCGACGGACAGGTAGTCGCTGAGGCCGTCGACCATCCGTCTGGCGCGGCGGCGTTCGCGGGCTTCGATCCACGGCGACTCGAACTGCAACTCGTGCCAGCGGCGCTCGACCACGCCCCAGAGCGATTCCGCATCGGCGCTCGTGGCTTCCTCGAGAGCGGCATGGATGATCGTGCCGAGACCCATCGCCGCGGTCGGGGCGCCGCCGCCGTACTTGTTCAAGAACCAGTGGAGCGGGCATCGTTCGAATGCCTCGATCTGCGACGGTGAGACGGCGACCGGTGCGGACGTGAGGTCGGCGAGGGCAGCGTCCGTTGTCAGTTCGGCGGTTCCCCACCAGTCAGCAGGATCGGCTCCCGGCACGCCTTCTGCGGCGAGGCGTGCGAGGGCAGCGGCGGCGTGCCGGTCGCCGGAAGCGACCAGGCGACGGCGAAGCGTTCCTGCGACGCCGCGGAGCGAGAGGGCCGACGATTCGCTGACCCGCTCCGGCGGCACGTCGACGAGCCGCAGGAACGGAGATGGCGCCTCGTCGTCGCTGACGACGGCCCCGATCAGCACCTGCGAGCGCGCGCGTGAGACCGCCCGCGCGAAGAGCCGGAGCTCATCGTGAATCACGGAGGCTCGGTCGTCTTCGACGGTGGTCGACTCGCCGCGCGCAGCGCGGACGAGACCGTCGGGGTCGAGGAGGCTGCCGCGGACCCGCAGGTTCGGCCAGGTGCCGTCCTGCAGTCCGAGCACGGCCACCACGTCGACCTCGAGTCCGGTGGTGGCGGCCGGCGTGAGCACGCGGACTCTGTCCGAGCTGTGCTGCGGCGCGATCGCGTCCTCGGGCAGGTCTGAGCCGAGGATCTCGTCGAAGAACGAGCGAGCGAGCGCATCGGGATCGCGCTCGGCGAACCGGCGTGCGGCGGCGAACAGTGCGACGACGGAGTCGAGATGGCGATCGGCCTCCGCGCCAGCGCTCGCACCGGACGCCGACTGCTCGCCGAGCGCGCCAGCGAGACCGCTGCGGTCCCAGATGCTCCAGAGAATCTCCTCGGCCGTCGAGCCCGCGACGACGGCCTCGCGAGCAGTCGCCAGCATTGCGGAGAAGCGCCCCGCCCGCCGAGCGAATCCAGCATCGATGGTGACGAAGCGATCGGGCCCCTCCAGCGCCTCGACGAGGAGCTCGTCCGGGGATCGGCGGCCTCCGCCGGCCAGTTCCTCGGTTCGGAGCGCGAGCCGGAGTCGGCGGAGCGCGAGGGCGTCCAGGCCGCCGAGCGGGCCGAGCAGGAGTTGCACCGCACGTGGCGCGTCGAGGCTGACGAGGCCGAGCGCCACCGCGGCGACATCGATCAAGGCTGCGACCACGGCGTCGGACCGCGGCCTCGCTGCCGCAGACGCCGCGGTCGCGGGAACCTCCGATGCGGCGAGCGCGCGAACGAGGTCCGGGATCGCCGCGCTGCTCCGCGTGACGACCGCCATTCGGTCCCAGGGGACGCCGTCGTAGAGGTGGCGTTCGCGAAGGACGCGTGCGACTGCGCCGATGAGCACCGATCGGGTCGGCGACGCAAGATGCACGACGGGCGCGGCGGCGGAACGGAGTGTGCTCCGGTCGGACCGGTTGCGGCCATCAGGGTCACCGCCAGGCGCGGACTGGCACTGCGCGTCAGGGCTCACGGCCCGGCGCTGTGCGCCGGCGGCTGCGGTGCCGATCCGGTCTGTGATAGCCCGAACGGTTGCGCGGATCGGTGCCGGATGACGATAGACCGACCGCAGGATGATTTCTTCTGCGCTGTCGGCACCCAGTCGAGCCGCGAAGCCACCGAGAAATGCGGGCTGGGCACCGCGATACGCCCCGGCCGTGATGTCCGGGTCGCCGAAGGCGACGATTTGAATGCCGCGGCGCGCGAGCGCACGCAGCAGATCGATCTCGCCGTCCACGAGCTCTTGGGCATCGTCGACGACGACGAGCTCGGTCTGGTGCATGGCGGGTGGGAGCACCCCGCGATCGACGGCCGCTGTGGCGAACGCGACGAGTGCAGCCGCGTCGAGGTGCGACGAACGGAAGAGCGCCGTTGCGGCGCGGTAGTCGTCGATGAACGCGGCCGCTGCGATCCACTCGTCGCGCTCATGAAGCGCACCGAGGCTGCGCATCGTCTCTGGCTCGATCCATGCGGCAGTCGCTCGCATCATCAGGTCGCGGAGCGCTGTTCGAAACTCGGCCCGCTCCCGCACGGCGGGCCCGATGTGGTCGGGCCACTGCGGGCCCGTGGCGTCCGCGATGTCGCCGGCAAGCAGATCGGCGATGATCGCGTCCTGTTCGGGTCCCGTCAGCAGGACAGGCGCCTCGGCTCCGCGCAATGCTCGCTCGTGTCCGACGATGTGGAATGCGAGCGCGTTGATCGTTCGTGCGAGCGCACCGTTCGTGACCCGTCCGATCGCGGCGGCGAGGTCGTCTCGCAATGCGGTGGCGGCCTGGCGCGACGTGGTCAGCGCGAGCACCGGCAGACCGGGCGCGGACGCGTCGGCGCCGCGATCCACGAACGCCGCGTCGAGCCGAGCGCGCACGAGTCGGATGAGGGTCGTGGTCTTGCCGGAGCCCGGAGCACCGATGACGGCCGCGTGGCGACCGGCAGGAAGGTCGATGACACGCCGTTGTGCTGCATCGGCGATCCACGCGCCGTCGGTCGCCGAGTGCTCGTGCGCAGCGGTCGGTTCGGAGACGGTCGAGAGCACGGCGTCACCGTATCGGCCGCCGCCGACAAGCAGGGGCCACCGCGCGCGAGTGCGCCGGAGGCGAACGCCCCGGCCGAGGCAGATGCCCTCGGCTAGGGTGTGTCCGTGGACATCAAGATCGGCATCACGAACAGCCCGCGCGAGATCTCCTTCGAGAGCAAGCAGAGCGCCGACGAGATCGAGCAGGCGGTCGCTGCCGCTATCGGCGACAAGGCGACGCACGTCGCGCTCACCGACGAGAAGGGCCGCCGGTTCATCATCCCGGTGGCGTCGATCGCCTACGTCGAGGTGGGTGCCGAGGCGGCCCGCCGCGTGGGCTTCGTCGCCTGACTCGTCGATGGAGCTGCTCTTCGTCGTCCTCGGCGGCATCATCTGCGGAGCGATCGCGCACGTCGTCGTTCCATGGCGGTCACTGCGCGGCGTGATCCTGGCGCCCTCGCTCGGGGGGATCGTCGCCGCGATCGTCTGGGAGTCGCTCACATGGGCCGGGTGGAAGTACGACGGCGGATGGATCTGGGTCGCGGCGCTCGTCGCCTCCGGCGTGGTGCCGATGATCGTGGTGTGGGCACTCGGCCCCGCACGGCAACGCCGTGACGAGCAGTTCTTCGACGAGGTTCGCTCCGGGAACGTCTGAGCCCGCGATCGGCATCTATGCCGTGAGGCCGAGTGCGTCCATGCGCCGGGTATGCGCGGCGATGAGCTCGGTGAACACCGGTTCCAACCGGGCTCCGTCCTCTCGCGCGTGGGAGGCCAGAGCCGACCGCGCGACGAGCAGTGTGTCGCCCACGAGCCGACGACCCCACATGGCGAGCCGAGCGGCGACAAGTGGCTCCGCTGCCAGCTGCCGCGAGAGCTCCGCGACGACCGCGGGTTCCTCGCGCCGATCGAACACATCGTCGAGTCCGGAGCGCACGTCGCCGGGCAGCGATCGCAGGAGGCTCGCAAACAGATCGTTGAGGATCCCACCGGTCACATAGCCGGTGAGCATCGACTCGTACCAGTCGGCGCCACTGATACGCTCGAGGAATTCGTCGATGGCGTGCCGGTGGGGCTCCATGAGTTCGGCGGGGTCGAGACCGACGCGCTCCATCTCGGAGACGAACGCGCGATGCCGATCGAGTGCGGTCGTCGCGAGCACCCCGGTGACGAGCCGACCAGCCATGGTCGGGGCAGCCGCTCCGGCCTGACCCATGGTTTCGTACAGCGACAGTTGCAGATACGCGGCCTGACCCAGAAAGACCGCCGGCTCCGGTACGACATCGTCGAGCTTCAGCCGCTCCACCGGCGACGTGGCGCGCGGATTGCGCGACGCGAGCCACGCGGCAGCGAGCTGCCCCGCGCGCTTCCGGTTCCACCACGAGACCACCGCACAAGCATACGGGCGGCGTCGATCCCCGTCGGCCCGCACGCCCCTCGATACACTGACATCACTCCCCGAATAGACAGGGCCCCTTTCTTTTGACATTTGCAGACCTCCAGATCGAGCAGGACATCGTCGACGCGCTCGCGGCGAAGGGCATCATCGAGCCCTTCCCGATTCAGCAGCAGACGATCCCGCTCGCCCTGACCGGACAGGACATCATCGGCCAGGCGAAGACCGGAACCGGGAAGACGTTCGGCTTCGGCCTCCCGTTGATTCAGCGCCTCGGTGCGGATCCGGGCCCAGGCGTCCGCGCCCTCATCGTCGTTCCGACTCGTGAGCTCGCGGTCCAGGTGACCGAAGACCTCGAGGTCGCGGCATCGAATCGATCGACGAGCGTCGTGTCGATCTACGGCGGGAAGGCGTACGAAGGCCAGATCGAGCAGCTGAAGGCCGGCGCGCAGATCGTCGTCGGCACGCCTGGTCGCCTCATCGACCTCCAGCGGCAGCGTCTTCTCGACCTCTCCCATGTGCAAGAGGTCGTCCTCGACGAGGCAGACCGCATGCTCGACCTCGGGTTCCTCGCCGACATCGAGCGGATCTTCCAAACGGTCCCGGCTGTTCGCCACACCATGCTGTTCTCGGCGACCATGCCGGCACCGATCGTGGCGCTCGCCCGTCGCTTCATGACCCGACCGGTGCACATTCGCGCGTCCGATCCGGACGAGGGGCTGACGCAGGCGAACATCAAGCACGTCATCTACCGCGCGCACGCACTGGACAAAGACGAGGTCATCGCGCGAATTCTCCAGGCAGAAGGCCGCGGAAAGACCGTCATCTTCACGCGGACCAAACGTGCCGCCGCCAAGCTCGTCGAGGAGCTCAACGACCGCGGCTTCAACGCAGCTGCCGTCCATGGCGACCTCAACCAGGAGCAGCGTGAGCGCGCGATGGCGGCGTTCAAGGCCGGCAAGAAGGACGTCCTCATCGCAACGGACGTCGCAGCTCGTGGCATCGACGTGGACGACGTCACGCACGTCGTGAACCACACCATCCCGGACGACCCGGACACATACCTGCACCGGGTTGGGCGAACCGGTCGCGCGGGCAAGACGGGCATCGCGGTGACCTTCGTCGACTGGGACGACCTGCACAAGTGGTCGCTGATCAACAAGGCGCTCGACTTCGGAATTCCAGAGCCGACCGAGACCTACTCGTCCTCGCCACACCTGTACGCCGACCTCGACATTCCGGCCGGGACCAAAGGACGGCTCCCCCGGACCTCTGTCCACGCCGGTGGCGCCACGCACGCTTCAGCGGCAGACGCTGCCCCTTCCGCCGATGGCGGCGAACGCTCCCCACGGCCGCGCGGGCGTCGTCGTACCCGCGCGTCCGGGTCCTCCGGCGCTCCCGCCGACGCCACCGGACGCGCTCCGACACCGGCCGAAGACGCCGAGGGCGGTTCAGCGGAATCGACCGGCGGAGCCGCCCCCGCGCGTCGCCGTCGCCGCCGACGCCGCGGATCGGGTTCGAACTCCTCCGCTGGCTCAGCGCCCGCCACGAGCACGGAGTCGCCGACGGCAGAGGCCTGATCCGAGCCCAGATTGCGCCAGCAGCACGTGAAGCGCCGCTGGAGGTGAGCGGACGGCGTGCGGTGGCGGCTCAGGCGAACGCCGAGCGCCGAGCGCCGAGCGCCGCTCAGCCTGTGGTTCTGGCTCCTGGACCGACGACGACGGAGGCTCCCCGCGCCTCCGCAACGATCCGTTCGAATACGCGCGGCCCGGTCCGGTGCTCGCCGAGGCGATTCGGTTTCCCGGTGCCGTGGTAGTCGCTCGATCCTGTGATGAACAGCCCGTACCGATCCGCCCACTCCATGAGGGTGCGTTTGCCCGCAGACTGGTTCTCGCGATGGTCGACCTCGAGACCGCCGAGCCCCGCGTCGACGAGATCGCGCAACCGCTCCTCATCGATCGCGATGCCACGAGTCGACGCCGCCGGGTGCGCGATCACCGGCACGCCGCCCGCCTGCTTGATGAGGGCGACGCCGGCGACTGGGTCGGGAGCGTCGTGCGGCTCGTAGTAGCCCGATGAGGGATGCAGGATCCCGCGGAACGCCGCGCTGCGATCGGTGGCGAGCCCGCGCTGCACAAGCGCGTCGGCGATGTGCGGCCGACCGATCGTCGCTCCGGGACGCGCCTGATCCAGCACGTCTTCCCACGTGAGCGGATGGTCCGCGCCGATCCGATCGACCATCCGCCGCGCGCGGCTCATCCTGCGTTCGCGGATCCGCGCTGTCTCGGCGACGAGTGCGGCGTCGGTCGGGTCGACGAGGTAGCCGAGCACGTGCACGCTGCGATACCCGATCCGCGTACTCAACTCGAGTCCCGGAATCAGCGTGATCGGCGCTTCGCTGGCGGCCGCCGTGGCTTCTGCCCACCCCGCCGTGGTGTCGTGGTCCGTGAGGGCGACTACGTCGAGCCCAGCCCCCACCGCGGCACGGATGAGGGCCGCGGGGGGCTCAGTGCCATCCGAGACGCTTGAGTGCGTATGCAGGTCGATGAACAGGTCGCGCACCGGCTCATGGTACCGGCGGTGGGAAGATGGGGATCATGACCGAGCAAGCAGCCCCGCGAGCCACGAGCAACCGATCGACGACCCCTGGTTCGGACACGTTCAAGGAATACATCGGGTCGCAGTGGGGCGATGCGCGGCCAGCCGCCTCCGACCGGCGTGAGGTGGCCGCGTTCACCGCGGAGCGGCGCGCGCGCCTCTCCGCACTCCATCCGGGCCGCACGATCGTCGTCCCCGCTGGGCAGGCGAAGGTTCGATCGAACGACTGCGACTACCCGTTCCGCGCGCACTCCGCGTTTGCGCACCTGACCGGCTGGGGCTCGGACGCCGTTGTCGGTTCCGTTCTCGTGATGACGCCGAACGGCTCCGGCCACGATGCGACGCTGTATTTCCGATCGCCGGCCGGTCGCGATTCCGAGGAGTTCTACGCGAATCCGGAGATCGGCGAGTTCTGGGTCGGGCCGCGCCCCTCCCTGTCCGATGTCGCGGGTGAGCTCGGACTCGCCACCGCGGATCTGTCCGACCTCGACGCGGCGCTCGCGGACGCCGATGGCACCACGCTCATCGTGCGCGATGCCGACCCGGCACGGACAGCTGCGCTCGATGCGCACGTCGGAGCACCCATCGGGAGCGGTGAGGCCGACGCGTCCAGCGGAAGCGTCGACGATGTGCTTTCACGCGACCTGTCGGAGCTGCGGCTCGTGAAGGACCCGTGGGAGATCAACGAACTCCGCAAGGCGGTTGCTGCGACCCGCGCCGGGTTCGACGATGTGATCGCCGATTTCCAGGCGGTCCTCGATCACCCCCGTGGTGAGCGAATCGTCGAGGGCACGTTCAACCGTCGAGCACGTGCGGACGGCAACACCGTGGGGTACGACACGATCGCGGCTGCAGGGGACCACGCGTGCGTCCTGCACTGGACCCGCAACGATGGGCGCGTACGGCCGGGCGACCTCATCCTGATCGACGCGGGGGTCGAGGTCGACTCTCTGTACACCGCCGATATCACCCGGACGCTCCCCGTCAGCGGGCGCTTCTCTGAGATTCAGCGTCTGGTCTATGACGCCGTTCTGGAGGCTGCGGATGCTGCATTCGCGATCGTGCGTCCCGGCATCACCTTCCGCGACGTTCACGCGACCGCGATGCGGGTGATCGCCGAGCGGACCGCCGAATGGGGCTTCCTTCCCGAGGACGCGGCCGCGTCGCTCGAGCCGGACAAGCAGTACCACCGCCGGTACATGGTGCACGGCACGAGCCATCATCTCGGACTCGACGTGCACGACTGCGCGAAAGCTCGGCGCGAGATGTATCTCGACGGCACGGTGCAGGCAGGAATGGTGTTCACGATCGAGCCCGGGCTGTACTTCCAGGCCAACGACCTCACCGTCCCAGAGGAGTTCCGGGGCATCGGGGTTCGCATCGAGGACGACATCCTGGTGACCGAGGACGGCGCGGAGAACCTGTCGATCGGCATCCCCCGCACCGCGTCAGACGTCGAGGCGTGGATCGCTCGTCGCTGACCGGGACTGTGCCGATATCCGGTCCCTGAACCGCCAGTGCGGCGCTCGCGGCACCGGGGCGGCAGCGCGGATACGCTGACGCAATGAGCACGCCTGCGCCCGTTCCGTCGGTCGTCACGATCGCGATTGAATCGTTCGACTCCGCCGACGCGCAACGCCTTCGTGCCGCGCAGCGGATCGAGATCGACGCGGCATACGGGTACGACACGGAACCGGGCGAGAAGCCGACAGCGGATGACATGGTCGTGTTCTTCGTGGCCCGGGACAGCGCGGGCAGCCCGGTCGGCTGCGGCGGTCTTCGCATGGTGGCAGATGGCGTTCCCGAGGTGAAGCGGATGTACGTGCGCTCCGAACACCGTGGGACCGGTGTCGCCGTTCAGTTGCTTCGGCGACTGGAGGAAGCGGCGGACGCGATGGAGGCCCCTGCGATCGTTCTCGAGACGGGCACCGAGCAGCACGCGGCGATTCGCTTCTACGAGCGCGAAGGGTATCGACGCATCGCCAACTTCGGGCCCTACGCTGAGGCCCCGTTGTCCGTGTGCTACGCAAAGGTGCTTCAGCCATGAGCGCGGACGGCGCGGTGCAGGACCCGGGCCGGTCGTTCGTTCTGACGGTCGAGCCGTTCGACGCCCCCGATGCGCAGCGACTCCGTGCCGTCGCCCGGATGGAGGTCGATCGGCTCTACGGCGGCTATCCCGATCGTGGAGCTCCGCTTGATTCGTCCGCGGTGATCGTGACGGTCGTCGCTCGTGACTCGGCGGGCGCGCCGCTCGGATGCGGCAGCCTCACCGCGGTCGACGACGGGGTCCTGGAGCTCCGTCGCTTCTTCGTTCGCTCCGACGCGCGGGGCACCGGCGTGGCAGCCGCGCTGCTCGCAGAACTCGAGTCGGCGGCCCGGGCAGGAGGCGCGCCCGCCATGGTCTGCGAGGTCGCCGACCGCCAGGCTGCCGCCATCCGCTTCTTCGAGCGGGAGGGATTCAGCCGGATTGCGTCGTTCGGGCCCTACGCCGCGAACGCCGAATCCGTGTGCTTCGCGAAGACGCTGCTCTGAGCACTGCGGGCGCCGCTGCGTCGTGCGGGCGCCGCCGGGTCGTGCGAGCGCCGCTGGGTCGAGGACGGCGACCCGTTCGCGCGATCGGTCAGGACTCGTCGTCGCGACGCTGGTCCGCCCCCAGTGCTGCGTCGTCCCCGGCGTCGGCGTGTGGCGCGGATGCGTTCGACTCGTGGGGCGTCGGCTGGTGGACGGGCGACTGCGTCGGGTCGGGTGCGAGTTCGCCGTACCTCGGCTTCGGACGTTCGCCGTTCGTGCCCGGCCCGGGCGCGCCTGCGACTCCGCTCCATGCCGATCCGTAGGGCGACGGCTGGCCGGCGGGTGCACCAGAGACGGGCTGGCCTCCCTGGGGATACTGGCCCTGCCGCGGATACTGGCCACCCTGCGGATACTGCCCCGGCTGCGGATACTGCCCCGGCTGCGGGTACTGGCCCGGCTGCGGGTACTGGCCCTGCTGCGGATACTGGCCCTGCTGCGGGTACTGGCCACCCTGCTGCGGGTACTGGCCACCCTGCGGCGGGTACTGGCCCTGCTGCGGGAAGTGGGCCGGAGCCCCGGTGCCTCCGAGGTTCCCGCCGAGGATCTGTCGCGCTCGCCCGATGAGTTGCGGGTCGACCACGATCTGGTAGTTCGACGCGAGCACCTGGTGGACGCTCGTGAAATCACGCTGCCGCTTCGTGATCGAGAAACTCACAACGCCGTAGAGCACGCCGAATGCCGCGCCGATGATCGCTGCGGCCCCGATCATGCCGACCGGGGCGTTCGCCGAGAACAGCTCGAGCACGATGCCGAAGAAGATGCCGAGCCAGAGCCCGGAAACGGCTCCGGCGAGCGCCGCGCGTCCGTAGGTGAGCTTGCCGGTGACCCGCTCGACAGTCTTGAGGTCGTTGCCGACGATGGAGAGCCTCCCAACCGGGAAATCGGCGGCGGCGAGCTGCGCGACGACGCGCTGCGCCTCGGGGTAGCTCTCGAAAGTGCCGAGAATGTCCCCCTTCGGCAAGGTCGGGAAGGCCTGGGCAACGCGTCCGAACGGACTCTGGGTACTCACATGCGGCATTGTTCTCCCCGGGCCTTGCGATCAGGCGTGAACGCGCCGAGAACGGCTACGCTGAGGTGGTGAGCGCCGCGAAGGTTTTCGTCGCCCGCCTTGCCGGGTGCTCCGTCTTCGACCCCGCGGGCGACCGCGTGGGCAAAGTCCGCGATGTTCTGGTGGTCTATCGCCGGGTGGACGCACCGCGCGTCGTCGGCCTGATTGTCGAGGTGCCCGGCAAGCGTCGGATCTTCGTGTCGATCGGTCGCGTCACGTCGATCGGTGCCGGGCAGGTGATCACAACGGGTGTGGTCAACATGCGCCGTTTCGTGCAGCGCGGCGGCGAGGTTCGCGTGATCGCGGAGATGCTCGGACGCAAGGTGCTCATCAAGAAGGACCGGATTCGCGCGTCGATCGAGGACGTCGCGATCGAGGAGCGCGGACCCGGCGAATGGGAGGTCGCGCAGCTGTTCCTCCGCAAGCCGAAGACGACACCGTCGCCGTTCGGGAAGGGCCCGACGACCTTCGCGACGTGGAACGAGGTCACCGAGGACGAGCTCCCGGGTGAGGCGCAGTCGGCGGAGCGCGTGATCGCCGCGTACTCGGACCTCCTGCCCGCGGATCTCGCCTCCACGCTCCTCGACCTGCCGGCCGAGCGTCGGCTCGAAGTCGCCGGCGAGCTTCCGGACGACCGACTCGCCGACGTACTCGAGGAGATGCCGGACCGGGAGCAGGTCGCCATTCTCGAGGGGCTCGACGACTCGCGGGCCGCGGACGTCCTCGATCAGATGCAGCCGGACGATGCCGCTGACGTCCTGGCGCAACTGCCGAGCGATCGGAGCGAGGCGCTCCTTGAGCTGATGGAACCCGAGGAGGCCTCCGACGTGCGGATGCTCCTGGAGTACGAGCCGGACACTGCCGGTGGGCTCATGACCACGGAGCCGGTGATCGTCTCCGCCGACGCGACCGTCGCGGAAGGGCTCGCGCTCATCCGTCGGCATGAGCTCGCCCCGGCCCTCGGCGCGGCCGTGTGCGTCACCCTGCCGCCGTACGAGCCGCCGACGGGTCGGTTCCTCGGGATCGTGCACTTTCAACGCATGCTCCGCTATCCGCCGAACGAACGGCTGGGCACGTTGATCGATGCGACGCTCGAACCCGTGAATGTGGCATCGAGTGCGTCCGAGGTGAGCCGCGTCATGGCGACCTACAACCTGGTGTCCGTGCCCGTCGTCGACGATGCGCACCGTCTCGTCGGGGTGGTGACAATCGACGACGTCCTCGACCATGTCCTGCCCGACGACTGGCGAAGTCAGGACGGGCCGGATCGCGGCCCGGCCCCGAGACCGCGCCAGCGCGCACGCAGGACACCGGTAGCACCGGGAAGGAGGACCACAGGTGGCACGACAGGATAACGACCGGGCCGACGCACGACTCGACGCACCGAAGGGCATGCGCTCCGGCGTCCTGCCCTCTCGGCGGTACGGTCCACGGCGCGATACGTTCGGGCGCGCGACGGAGGGGATCGCTCGTGCGATGGGCACGCCGTGGTTCCTCGTCGGGCTCACCCTGTTCTGCGCCGTGTGGATGATCTACAACTCGACGGTGCCGCCGGCGTGGCGCTTCGATCAGGCGAGTCTCGGGTTCACCGCGTTGACGCTCATCCTCTCGCTGCAGGCCTCGTACGCGGCGCCGCTGATCCTGTTGGCGCAGAACCGCCAGGATGACCGCGATCGCGTCCAATTCGAGCAGGACCGTCAGCGCGCGGAGCGCAACCTGGCCGACACGGAGTACCTCGCGCGCGAGGTGGTGGCGCTCCGGATCGCCGTGCGCGACATGGCGTCGAAGGACTTCATCCGCGCCGAGCTTCGCGCGCTCCTCGAGGAGCTCGACCGACGCGACGCCGACGCCGCGTCGGACACCGACGGCCAGCCCGAACCCGCCGGCGCCCGTGGCTGACGCGCGACAGCGCGAGCTCGGCACGGCGGTTCTGTCCGCGTTGTCGCGCGTTCTCGACCCGGAGATCCGACAGCCGGTCACCGAGCTGGACATGATCCGCGGCGTCGACGTTCAGCCGGGAGGCGCGGTGCGCGTCGACCTGCAGCTCACCATCGTCGGCTGCCCCGCCGCCGACAGGATCGAACGCGATGTTCGCGCCGCCGCGGCGGCCGTCCCCGGCGTGACCGCGGTCGACGTCGACGTGTCCGTCATGGATCCGGCCGTGCGGCAGGCGCTTGTGTCGCGCCTCCGGGCCGGGCGCCCGCAGGGCGTGCAGTTCACCCCGGAATCGTTGACGCGCGTCATCGCCGTGACGAGCGGTAAGGGGGGCGTGGGCAAATCGACGGTCACGGTGAATCTCGCGGTCGCGCTCGCGCAGTCCGGGCTCCGCGTCGGCATCGTCGACGCGGACGTTCACGGGTTCAGCGTGCCCGGTCTGATGGGGCTCGTCGATGCCGCCGGCCATGCGGTGCGTCCGACCCGCGTCGACAGCCTGATCCTGCCGCCCGTCGCGTTCGAGGTGAAGGTGGTCTCGATCGGGATGTTCGTCGAGGACACATCGACGGCCGTGTCGTGGCGTGGACCGATGCTGCATCGAACCGTCAGTCAGTTCCTCAGCGATGTCTCGTTCGGCGACCTCGACGTACTGCTGCTCGATCTGCCGCCCGGGACCGGCGACGTCGCGATCAGCGTCGGGCAGTTGCTCCCCCATGCCGAGGTGATCGTCGTCACGACCCCCCAGGCCGCGGCGGCCGATATCGCCGAGCGGAGCGGCGTGCTCGCTCGGCAGACCGGTCAGCGCGTGATCGGTGTGGTCGAGAACATGGCGGGTCTGCCGCTCCCCGACGGCTCCATCCTCGATGTGTTCGGGTCTGGAGGCGGGGCCGAGACTGCACGTCGCCTGTCCGTTGGCGACGTGCCGCCGGTCGCGCTGCTCGGTTCCGTGCCGTTGTCCGTTGCCCTTCGCGCCGATGCCGACGCGGGTGCCCCAGTGGTTGCGACGCACCCCGACGATGCGGCGGCTGCAGCGCTCCGGGCCATCGCCGATCGGGTGCGCGGGATGGGGCGGGGCCTGTCCGGGCGCAAGCTCGGCCTGACGGTGCACTGACCGCGGTCCGATCGCGGCGCAACCGGGCCGACGAGGATCAGGTCGCCGTGAGGCTGACGCGAATCAGCACGTGACGGGACCGACGAGGATCAGGTCGCTTCGAGGTCAAATGGTGCCGCCTCGCCGTTCTCGAGCGGCACGACCGCCGGTCGGGCGGACACCGAGGGCGCCGTCACTGTTGCCTGTGCCGCCGAGGCGGTTCCGGCCCCGATCGTGCTGTCGAGGAGGGCGTCGCGGATGATGCGACGCGGGTCGTACTGCCGCGGGTCGAGTTTCTGCCATTCGATGTCGTCGAACTCGGGGCCCATCTCCTCGCGCATCCGCTCCTTCGCGTTGTCGGCGAACGAGCGCAGCGTCTTGACGAACTGCGCGAGCCGGGCGGCGTACTGCGGGAGCCGCGTCGGGCCGAGCAGCAGAACGGCAATCACCCCGATGACGAGGATCTTGTCGATGTCCAACACGGAACGAGGGTAACGCGTTTCCGGCTGAGGTCACCCGTAGAGTTGACCGAACAAGGAGTGTGGGTGTCAGAGAAAGCGTCGAACTGGAAGTTCGCGGAAGACGTCGTCGCCGAACCGGAGGTCGTCGTCGCCGCTCGCGAGCACTCGTTGGAACTCGGTGTCGAACCGATCTCTCCCGCCATCGGCGCGCAGATCGCCGTGATCGCGGCGGCGAGCCGCGCGGCCAGCATCATCGAGATCGGAACGGGTCTCGGCGTGTCCGGGCTGTACCTCCTGCACGGTGCGCCGAACGCGACCCTCACCACGATCGACGTGGACGTCGATCATCAGCAGTACGCGCGCGACGCCTTCATCGCCGCGGGAACGCCGGCCAGTCGCGTACGGCTCATCCCCGGCCGAGCAAGCCAGGTGCTTCCCCGGATGAACGAGGCGTCCTACGATCTCGTCCTCATCGACGCGGACCCCGAGAACGTCATCGAATACGTCGAACACGGCCTGCGGCTTGCCCGTACCGGTGGCACCGTCCTGGTGCCGCACGCCCTCTGGCGCGACCGCGTCGCCGATCCCGCGAAACGCGACCGATCGACCACCGATTTCCGCACCCTGCTCACCGAGGTGTCGACGTCGGGTGCAGTCCGGAGTGCGCTGTCCCCGGCGGGCGACGGCTTGCTGCAGATGACCAAGGCGACCGCCTGATAGACCGGACAGGAGTCGGGTGGCCGTGCTGCGCCTCCCGACCGGATCCGCGACCCCACGCTCTGAAGGAGGATCCCCCATGCGCATCGTCGTGATCGGCGCGACCGGACATATCGGCACGTTCCTCATCCCTCGCCTGGTCCGGGCCGGGCACGAAGTCGTCACCATCAGCCGGGGCACGCGCAGCGCCTACGTCGACGCGCCCGAGTGGCAGTCGGTCGAGCAGATCACCGCGGACCGCGAGGCGGAGGATCGCGACGGCACGTTCCCCGACCGTGTGGCCGCGCTGCGCCCCGACGTCGTCGTGGATCTGATCTCGTTCACGCTCGAATCGTCGACCGCGCTCGTCGAGCGCCTTCGGGGGACGGTCGGCCACCTCGTGTTCTGCGGCTCGATCTGGCGGGCGGGCGAGAGCCGGATCCTGCCGATGACCGAGTCGAACGCGACGCCGCCGTTCGGCGAGTACGGCGTGCAGAAAGACCGGATCGCGCGGATGCTCGCCGAAGAGACCGCGCACGGCGGCCTCGTCACGACATCCCTGCACCCCGGACACATCAGCGGGCCCGGGTGGGCACCCATCGGACCGACAGGCAACCTCGATCCCGCCGTGTGGCAGACGCTCGCCGCCGGTGCGCCGCTCGCCGTACCCGGTCTCGGCACCGAGACGATGCACCACGTGCACGCCGACGATGTCGCGCAGTCGTTCGAGCGGGCGATCGAGCATCGGGACGCCGCCGCGGGGCAGGACTTCTTCATCACCGCGGCAGACGCGTTCACCGTCCGTGGCTACGCGGAGACCGCAGCAGCATGGTTCGGTCAGGAGGCGCGCCTCGAGCACGTCTCCTGGGATACGTTCCGCAGTGGGCTGGATCCGGAGCATGCGGAGACCAGCTGGGCGCACCTGGTCCGGAGCCAGTTCTTCAGCATGGCGAAAGCCACTGCGCTCATCGGATATGCACCGGCGCACTCCGTTGCGGACACCGCGCTGGAGGCGGTTCGTTCACTCATCGAGCGGGGCGAACTCGTGGTGGAGCGTCCGCTCGTCGTCTGAGCGACGAAACGGCCCGGCACCGAGGTCGGTGCCGGGCCGTGCCGCTTGCTTCGACGCGCTAGGCCGAGACGACCTCGGCGAGCGCATCGTGGAGTTCCTTGGCCTCGGCATCGTTGACCGAGACGACCAGGCGGCCTCCACCCTCGAGCGGAACACGCACGATGATGAGTCGACCCTCCTTAACAGCCTCCATCGGCCCGTCACCGGTCCTCGGCTTCATGGCTGCCATCAGATGTCCCCTTTCGTGCAGTACGGACCTTTCTATTATCGGGCCTCGCAGTGCGTTCCGCGAAACCGTGCGATGGGATGCGCACAAATGCACTCGCATCCATACGCTGGGCCAATGCCGTTCCGTCTGCGCTCACGAGCAGTTCCTCCGACCGAATCGACGACCGAGGACGCGGTCCCTGCGGGCGTGCGCATCGCGGGTGCGTTCTCGTGGAACATCCTCGTCGTCGTCGCGATCCTCGTCGTGGTCGGCATCGTCATCATCCGGCTGCAGGACGTCGTCGTCCCGTTCCTCATCGCGATCATCCTGTCTGCGCTGCTCGTCCCGCTCGCACGCTGGCTCCAGCGTCACCACTGGCCGAAGTGGGCGGCGATCCTCACGAGCTGGATCGTCGTGCTGGCCGCGCTCGCGGCCATGACCGTGGTCGTCACAGCCCAGGTGCGATACGACATTCCGTCGCTCCAGCGGCGCGTCCAGCACACGGTGAACTCGGCGAAGAGCCTGCTCGCCACGCACCCGTTCGGGATCACGGGGAACCAGATCGACAAGTGGGTGAACGATGGGACGACCTACCTGCAGGGGCACGCGTCCTCGTTCGCATCTGGGTTCGCCGCGGCCGGGACGAGCGCGATCCACGTCTTCGAGGGCCTGTTCATCATCATCTTCACGACCCTGTTCGTCCTCATCGACGGCGGGCGGATCTGGGCGTGGGTGGTGCGCGTGTTTCCGCGACGGGCCCGCCGCCGCATCGAGGCTGCGGGTGAGGCCGGCTGGCGGACACTGACGAGCTTCGTCCGTGTGCAGTTGATCGTCGCGGTGACCGATGGCGTGGCAGTGGGCGTCGGCTCGTTCCTCACCGGTGTGCCGCTGGCGATCCCGATCGGTGTGATCGTGTTCCTCGGCGCCTTCGTACCGGTCGTCGGCGCGATCGTCGCGGGGATCTTCGCGGTCATCGTCGCACTCGTCTTCAACGGCTGGATTCAGGCGCTCATCGTGCTCGGCATCGTGATTCTCGTGCAGGAACTCGAAAGCCACGTGCTGCACCCGTTCCTCACCGGCAGCGCGGTGAAGGTGCACCCGCTGGGCATCGTCCTCGGCGTCACCGCAGGCTCGAGCATCGCGGGTATCGCCGGCGCGTTCTTCGCGGTCCCGTTCATCGCCACCGCGAACGCGATGATCGTCGCGGCCGCGCACGCGGATCCCGATGAGCTCACCGGGGCGGGGCACGACTCCGATCCCGACGAGCGAGCCGTGGAGGTTCGATCACGGCGGTGACCAGTCGGCACCGTTCACCCACCAGCAGTAGTACATGAACACCCACTGCAGGACGACCGATCCGGCGACAAGCGCCACGCGATAGCCGAGCGACCGAGGAATCGCGATGAGCCCGAGCAGCGGGAACATCGGCAGCAGGATCCGTGCCGTGCTCGTCTGGGGAAAGAAAATGGCCAGCAGGTAGATGAAGTACGCGGCGGACCAGGCGCGCATTTCGACGCCGATGCGGCGCGCGGCTGGCATGAGCAGCAGCACGGCGACCCCGACGATCAGCGCGACGAGGAGCACGGCGACATCGCCGAGGCCGAACGCCCACCACCACCAGATGCCGCGAACCCACGGCAGGAACGCGACGAGCGGCTGATATCCGATGAACGCTGCTCGCCAGGTCAGCTCTGTCGCCGTGTAGGCATTGGGGACACCCGTGACTGCCCAGGCGATCGCCGGCCAGGCGACGCCGACGATCGCGGAGGCGACGGCGACGACGAGGGGTGGGAACGCGCTCCGAACGGTGAGCGGCCCAGAGGGGTCGAGACGGCCGCGGAGGCGACAAATGAGCCGCACGGCGAGCACGATGCCGATCGCAAGGGCGAACGCAAGACCGGCCGGACGCGTGAAGCCGAGGAGGACGACGACCGGCAGCATCGTCCAGTAGCGTCCATCGATCCACAGCATCAGGGCGAGCGCGAGGAGAAACAGCCCCATCGACTCGGCGTAGGCGGTCTGGAACATCAGGGCTGGCGGTGCGACGCACAGGAGGAGCGTCGCGAACGTGGCGGTGCCTCCCGGCAGATATCGGGCAAGGAGACGGCGCATGAGGAGCACGGTGCCGAGTCCGAACAGCAGCGACAGACCGACCGACACGACGTCGAACGACGCGCCCGTCACCACCATGACCGCGCGCACGAGGAACGGGTACGCGGGCATGAACGCCCACGCATTCTCGGCGACGTGGCCGTCCGCGCCGATCGGCAGCGTCGTCGGGTAGCCGACCGTCGCGATGGTCCGGTACCAGATGCCGTCCCAGATCGTCGCGTACTGCAGATACGAGGGATGCGCGAGCGTGAAGGAGTTCGGAAGTTGGATCGCCGCGAACCGCAACATCAGGACACCGGTGAGCACCCGCGTCAGCGCATACATCACGGTGACGCGAACCCACCAGGGCATGAGGCGGTATCGGACGAGCAGCTGCCGCGCGATCGGACCGGAGCCGCGTCGCGGCCTGGCCCCGGCGGCGCTCAGTCCGTCAGCCACCGCCGCAGGCCCTGCTCGACAGCGCTGATCTGCCAGGTTGGCACCTGCTCGTGGTCGTGGTGCGCAAGGCTGGGGTCCCCGGGGCCGTAGTTCACGGCGGGCACGCCGAGCGCGGAGAAGCGCGCGACATCGGTCCAGCCGTACTTCGGTTTCGGCGCTGGACCGCCGACCGCGGCGACGAACTCCTGCGCAAGCGACGCGTCGAGCCCTGGCCGCGCGCCCTCGGCGAGATCGACGATGCGGACGTCGTAGCCGTCGAAGACCGATCGGATGTGTGCGATCGCCTCGTCGCCGCTCCGCGAGGGCGCGAAGCGGTAGTTGACGTGCAGCATGGCCTCGTCCGGGATCACGTTGCCGGCGATGCCGCCATGGATGCCGACCGCGTTCAGCCCTTCGCGGTACTCCAGTCCGTCGACGGTGACGGTCTCGGCCCGATACTCGGCAAGGCGCTGCAGGGCCGGCGCGAGCTTGTGGATCGCGTTCTCGCCGATCCAGCCGCGTGCGCTGTGCGAGCGGCGGCCGAAGGCGCGGATCTCCGCGCGGAGGTTGCCGTTGCAGCCGCCCTCGATCTGCGCGTTCGACGGCTCCCCGAGGATCGCGAAGTCGGCCGCGAGCAGCTCGGGGCGCGTTCGCGCGAGCCGCCCGAGCCCGTTCAGCGCGTCGCTGACCTCCTCGTGGTCGTACCAGACCCAGGTGACGTCAACCGTGGGATCGACGAGATCGTGAGCGAGCTTCAGCTGGACGGCGCAGCCGCCCTTCATGTCAACCGTTCCGCGACCCCAGAGCACCTCCGTGCCGGCGGTGCCGTCTGCGGCGAGCGCCTCCGAGTCGACGAAGGTCTTCGTCGGGACGTTGGCATTGATCGGGACGGTGTCGATGTGGCCGGCGATGACGACACGACGGTTACGGCCGAGCGTGGTGCGCGCGACGACCGCATCCCCGTCGCGGATGACCTCGAGATGGTCGAGTGCGCCGAGCGCCTCCTCGATCGCGTCGGCGAGGGGCCGCTCGTCGCCGGAGACGGACTCGATGTCGCAGAGCGTGCGGGTCAGGTCGATCGCGGACGTGGACAGGTCGAGGCGAGCCGGCATGTCGGAAGCCTACCGGCGTCGCTACCCTTGCCTCTCGTGAACGACGCGACCACAGCCTCCCGTCAGACGCGCGCCTGGGGACACGGGCTCGCCACCGTCACGGCGACCGGAACCGTGCTCGACACGTGGTTCCCGGCCCCTCGGCTCGGCGACGCGGACGATCAGCACCCGATGCCGTCGGAGCTGCTGGCGCTCGCCGGCCCCGACGAGCGTCGTCTCGTCACGATCGAGCCGGTCACCGTCGCCATCGATCTGGAGGCGGTCCCCGCCTCCACCCCGGACGCCTACCTCCGCCTCCACCTCCTCAGCCACCGGCTGGTGCAGCCGAACACGATCGCGCTCGACGGGATCTTCGGTCACCTGCAGACCGCCGCATGGACGAACATCGGCCCCGTCGCCGCAGACGACGTCGCGGGGCTCCGGGTGAGCCTCCAGCGTGCCGGGGTCGTCGTGCACTCGCTCGACAAGTTCCCGCGGCTCGTGGACTACGTCATCCCCGACGGGGTGCGGATCGCTGACGCGAACCGGGTGCGACTCGGCGCGCACCTCGCTCCCGGAACGGTCGTCATGCACGAAGGGTTCGTGAACTTCAACGCCGGGACGCTCGGCGCGGCGATGATCGAAGGCCGCGTGTCGCAGGGCGTCGTGATCGGCGACGGCACGGACATCGGCGGTGGCGCCTCCATCATGGGCACACTGTCCGGCGGTGGAACGCACCGCGTCCGACTCGGCGCTCGGACGCTGCTCGGCGCCAATGCCGGACTCGGGATCTCGCTCGGCGACGACTGCATCGTCGAGGCGGGGCTCTACCTGACCGCCGGCACGAAGGTCGTACTGGTCGGAGCGGCCGCCCGCGCGGATGGCGGTCCGCAGACGGTGAAGGCGGCAGAACTGTCCGGGCGCTCCGGACTCCTGTTCCGACGAAACTCGCTCACCGGGGCCGTCGAGGCGATCGCCCGGCAGGGAACCGGCATCACGTTGAACGCAGACCTGCACGCCTGAGGCGGCACGCTCGGAGGAGCACGGCTGCGGCAGGCAGCTCGGAGCAGCACACCTGAGGCGGGCACGCTCGGAGCAGCACGCCTGAGGGGGCACGCGCGGAGCAGTACCAACGCACCGTCACCGCGTGTAACACGCTCGACGCGAGGGCGCTCCGTGTCGTAGCGTCCTTGCAACCTCGCATCGAGCATCCGGCGCCTGCGCCGTGCAGTCCGCTCGACGCGAGCGAGCGACAGCCGAGCCCGGCATCCGCTCGACACGACGAGAGCCGATCGTGTCGTCTGCCCGGAGCCCTGACGTATGCCTGCCTCGACCCTCATCGACCCGACGGTGCCGCCCACGCGCACCCCGGTGTCGTTCGAGCTGTTCCCGCCGCGGACGTCCGCGGCGGAGGCGCGTCTCCGCACGACCATCCCTGCCCTCGCTGCCGCCGACCCGGCGTTCATCTCGGTCACGTACGGCGCCGCCGGATCGAGCCGGGGAGCGACGCTCGACATTGTGCGCCGCGTGATCCGTGACGCGCACGTCCCGCCGCTCGCCCACCTCACCTGCGTCGGGCTGACAGCGGACCAAGCCGCGCACCTCGTGCGACGGTTCCTCGACGCGGGCGTGCGGCACTTCCTCGCGCTCCGCGGCGACCCGCCGTCGGATGGTCGGCCGCACTCCATCGACCCGAGCGTCGGGCTCGGCAGCGCCGCCGAGCTCGTGCAGCTCATCCACCGGGTGCAGGCGGAGCGCGCGCAGTTCGACGACGCGCTCCTGCCCGCGGAGGGGAGCGCGCGATTCGCCTCCCCCGCGGCCCGCGTCGCCGACGAACGTGACGGCTCCGGCCCGCGGCTGCGCCAGCCCGGCCGCCGGGTCGAGATCGCCGTCGCCGCGTTCCCGAACGGGCACCCGCGCTCCCGCGACCTCGCGCAGGACCTCGACACGCTGCTCGCGAAGGAGGCTGCTGGCGCCACGCTCGCGATCACGCAGCTCTTCTACCGCGCCGACGACTATCTGACCTTCGTCGACCGTGCTCGCAGTGCCGGCGTCACGCTGCCGATCCTTCCCGGGATCATGCCCGTTGCAAGCGCCGCGCGGCTCCGCTCGGCGACGTCGCTCGCGGCTGAGCCAGTGCCCGCGGACCTTCTCGCGCTTCTCGAATCGGCGGCCACCCCGGAGGAGGCGTTCGAACGGGGCGCCGATCACGCTGCCGCGCTCGCTCGGGCGGTGCTCGACGGAGGCGCCCCGGGCCTCCACCTGTACACGTTCAACCGGCATGAGCTCCCGCTCGCCGTGCTCGACCGGCTCGGTCTGGCAGCGGGCGCCGCCTCCCCCGCCGCGGGCTCCGACCCAGCCGCAGCCTCCCCCGCCGACTCCGGCGCAGCCTCCCCCGCCGCGGGCTCCGACCCAGCCGCAGCCGTGCCCGGCGACCCAGCCACAGCCTCCCCAGATCGTCCCACCATCATTCAGGAGACCCCATGACGACCCCGACGTTCCCCGCCGCGACCATCCTCGGGTATCCGCGGATCGGCCCGAATCGAGAGCTCAAGAAGGCCGTTGAGGCGTTCTGGCGCGGCGCGAGCTCCGCCGAATCCGCCGAAGCCGACGCGTTCGCACTCCGCCGCGCGAACCGAGCACGGCTCGTCGAGCTCGGCCTCGGCGCAACGGACTCGTCGATCCCGGAGGCGTCGTCGTACTACGACCACGTCCTCGACACCGCTGTCGCGGTCGGCGCGGTCCCGACGCGCTTCCAGTCGCTGGTCGGCCAGGACGGCTCGGTCGACCTCAGCGCCTACTCCACGATCGCCCGCGGCGCCGGTGAGGACGCGCCACTCGAGATGACCAAGTGGTTCGACTCGAACTACCACTACCTCGTGCCCGAGATCGGCCCAGACACGGTGTTCGCCCCGTCCGATCGTCGCCGGCTCGCCGAGTTCCAGGAGGCCCTGGCCGACGGCTACCGCACGCGTCCCGCGTTCGTCGGACCGGTCACCTTCCTCGCGCTCGCGAAGCCCACCGACGACGCTCCCGAAGGCTTCCGGCCGCTCGACCGCCTCGCGGACCTCGTTCCGGTGTACGCGACGCTCATCGCCGAACTTGCCGAGGCCGGCGCGGAGTGGGTGCAGCTCGACGAGCCGGCCCTCGTCACCGACTCCCTTCCGGACAGCCGGGAGGCCCTCCTCACCGCCGCTGAGACCACCTACCGCGCGCTCGCGGCCGCGTCCCCACGCCCGTCCCTCTTCGTCGCCGCACCCTACGGCGATCTCGGCGAAGCGCTCCCAGTGCTCGCCGGCACCGGTGTCGAGGCGATCGGGATCGACCTCGTCCGCGGTGCGACGCCGTCGGAAGCGCACCGAGCCGCTCTCGGCGCCGTGACCGTCGTGGCAGGCGTGATCGACGGGCACAACATCTGGCGGGGCGACCTCGGCGCCGCGCTCGCCGCCGCGGAGGAGCTTGTCCCGCTCGCCGCCGCCGTCGCGGTGTCGCCGTCGACGTCGCTCCTGCATGTCCCGCACACCGTCGACGTGGAGACCGAGCTCGACGCGGAACTGCGCTCATGGCTCGCGTTCGCCGACGAGAAGGTCGGCCAGGTCGTCACGCTCGCCCGAGGGCTGCGCGACGGACGCGACGCGATCGCAACCGAACTCGACGACGCGGCCGCGGCCCTCCAGCGCCGTGCGGATGCACCGGGCGTGCGCGTGCCCGCAATCCGCGAGCGGGTCGCGGCCCTCACCGACGACGACGCGAACCGCGGTGACGTCGCAGCCCGCATCGCCGCGCAGGAGGCCGCACTCGGCCTGGACTTGCTCCCCACCACCACGATCGGTTCCTTCCCGCAGACCGGCGACATCCGGAAGACCCGCGCCGCCCACGCCCGAGGCGACATCTCCGACGCCGACTACGAGCAGGCGATGCGCGACGAGATCGCTCGCGTCATCGACCTGCAGGAGGAGCTCGGACTCGACGTCCTCGTGCACGGCGAGCCCGAGCGGAACGACATGGTGCAGTACTTCGCGGAGCACCTTGACGGGTTCGCGGTGACGCAACACGGCTGGGTGCAGTCGTACGGGTCCCGGGCGACCCGCCCCTCCATCCTGTGGGGCGACGTGTCGCGCCCGGCGCCGATCACCGTCGCATGGTCGACGTATGCGGCGTCGCTCACCGACAAGCCGGTGAAGGGCATGCTCACCGGGCCCGTGACGATCTTGGCGTGGTCGTTCGTGCGCGACGACCAGCCGCTCGGCGACACGGCACTGCAGGTGGCGCTCGCCCTCCGCGACGAGATCAGCGATCTCGAGGCCGCGGGGATCGGAATCGTGCAGGTCGATGAGCCGGCGCTCCGTGAGCTGCTGCCGCTGCGCCGCGCCGACCAGCCGGCGTACCTGGACTGGTCCGTGCGCTCGTTCCGTGTCGCCACGTCGGGTGCCGCGGATGCGACGCAGATCCACACGCATCTCTGCTACTCGGAGTTCGCGCAGGTCATCGACGCGATCGACGCGCTCGGCGCGGACGTCACGAGCATCGAGGCGGCGCGATCCCGGATGGAGGTCGTTGACGATGTGGCCGCCTCCGGGTTTTCGCGTGCGGTCGGGCCGGGCGTGTACGACATCCACAGCCCCCGTGTGCCGAGCGTGCAGGAGGTGACCGGACTTATCGAGCGGGCCCTCGACGGCGTGCCGGCGACCCGGCTCTGGATCAACCCCGACTGCGGGCTGAAGACTCGCGGCTACGAGGAGACGACGGCGTCGCTGCGCAACCTCGTCGCGGCGACGCGTGCGGTGCGCGAGGAGCTCGCCGCGGGCGCGTAGGCGGCCGCGCGCTCCTCCGCGAGCGGGCGATATGCACGGCGTGCCGCCACGCCATCCCGTGCATATCGCCCGCTCGTTGCACGGCGGGGTACGCTGCGGGCCGCCGGGCGCGCGGAAGAGGGCGCCGTACCGAAGTACGACGCCCTCCCGGAGACGTGCCGCGCGCCCGATCAGCGCGACGGCAACTGCCGCTCTGACGCCCCCACGTACAGCTGCTGCGGACGACCGATCTTCGACATCGGGTCGGTGTTCAGCTCACGCCACTGCGCAATCCACCCGGGCAGCCGTCCGATGGCGAAGAGCGCGGTGAACATCCGCGGCGAGAACCCCATCGCCTTGTAGATCACGCCCGTGTAGAAGTCGACGTTCGGGTACAGGCGACGCGACACGAAGTAGTCATCCGCAAGGGCAATGCCCTCGAGCTCCATCGCGATGTCAAGCAGGTCGTCCTGCACGCCGAGCGCCTCAAGGACGTCGGTTGCCGATTGCTTCACGAGCTTGGCGCGCGGGTCGTAGTTCTTATAGACGCGGTGCCCGAAGCCCATGAGCTTCACACCGCGCTCCTTGTTCTTCACCCGCTCGACGAACCGCGACACGGGCTCACCCGAGTCCTTGATCTCCTGCAGCATCTGGAGGACCGCCTCATTGGCGCCTCCGTGCAGCGGACCGGAGAGCGCGTTGATGCCTGCGGAGATCGACGCGAACATGTTCGCTTTCGTGGATCCGACGAGGCGAACAGCGGATGTCGATGCGTTCTGCTCGTGGTCCTCGTGCAGGATCAGGAGGCGGTCCAACGCCTTCGAGAGCACTGGGTTGCCTTCGTATGGCTCAGCCATTGTGCCGAAGTTCAGGCGCAGGAAGTTATCAACGAAGGACAGCGTGTTGTCCGGGTACAGGAACGCCTGCCCGATCGACTTCTTGTGCGCGTAGGCGGCGATGACCGGCAGTTTCGCGAGGAGGCGAACCGTCTGCAGTTCGACCTGCTCGGGGTCGTCGACGTCCATGTCGTCTTCGTAATACGTCGACAGCGCATTCACTGCGCTGGAAAGCACGGACATCGGGTGCGCGGAATGCGGCAGGGCGTCGAACAGGCGGCGAAGATCCTCGGGCAGCAGCGTGTGTCGGCGGATCCGAGCGTCGAAATCGGCGAGTTCCGACGCCGACGGCAGCTCCCCGTAGATGAGCAGCCAGGCGACTTCGAGGTAGGAGCAGTTCTCTGCAATCTGCTCGATCGGGTACCCGCGATACCGGAGGATGCCCTGATCGCCGTCGATGAAGGTGATCGCGCTGCGCGTTGCCGCAGTGTTCACGAACCCGTAGTCGAGCGCGTGGAGGCCGGTCTGCTTGGCGAGAATGGAGATGTCGATCGCGCTCGCACCGTCGACACTGCGGACGATCGGCAGCTCGGCGGAACCGCCGGGGAACGTCAGGGTCGCGGATTCTCCGGAAACGGAGGATTCCGGGCTCGGCAGTGTGGCCGCGTTCTGAACGTCGTTGGCAGTGTCAGTCACACCTCCAGCCTAAACCGCCAGCGATGGAGGTCGTGCACACCCGATACCCATGCACTTGATGGGAATCGTGAATTGCCCACCTGTGGAAAGCGGGTCAGCGGGAGTTCGCGGCCCCGAGCCTCCGGAGCCGTGCGGCAGCGGCCGCAACGCGTTCATCCGTCGCCGTGAGCGCTACCCGGACGTGACGGGAGCCGGCGTCCCCGTAGAAGGATCCCGGGGCGACGAGTATGCCAAGCTCGGCGAGCGCGTCGACGGTCTGCCAGCAGTCCTCGTCACGAGTCGCCCAGAGGTACAACCCAGCGTGACTGTGGTCGATCCGGAATCCTGCGACCTGAAGTGCATCGAGGAGCGCGCTCCGCCGCGCGGCGTACACGCCCTTTTGGGCGAGGACGTGCTCGTGGTCGGCGAGCGCGACGGCCATCGCCTGCTGCACGGGGGCGGGCAGCATCAGGCCTGCGTGCTTCCGGACTTCGAGCACTTCGGCGAGGACGCTCCGGTCCCCCGCGGCGAATGCGGCTCGATACCCGGCCAGGTTGGACTGCTTCGAGAGGGAGTAGACGTTGAGGACTCCGGCCGCGCTATCGCCGATGACGCGCGGGTCGAGGATCGTCGGAGTCGGCGCCGTGTCGAATGCAGCGGACCAGCCGAGTTCGGCGTAGCACTCGTCCCCGACGATCAGCGCTCCGAGCTCGCGAGCGCGGACGACCGCGGCACGCAGCGCGTCGAGCGGGAGCACGCGTCCGTCCGGGTTGCCGGGCGAGTTCAGCCAGATCAGCTTCGTCCCCTCCGGCCATGCACGAGGGTCGTCAGCGGCGATCACACGCGCTCCGACGAGTGCTGCTCCGAGCGCGTAGGTGGGGTAGGCGACCTCCGGGACGACGACGGTGTCGTCCGCGCCGATCCCGAGCCAGAGCGCAAGACCGGCGATGAACTCCTTCGAGCCGATCGTCGGGAGCACCTGCGTCACGTCGAGTCGCACGCCGTGACGGTCCGCGTACCAGGCGCAGATCGCTTCACGTACGGCTGGGGTTCCGATGACCTGCGGGTACGAGTGCGCGTCGGTTGCCTCGGCGAGCGCGGCCCGGATCAGCGCGGGGGTCGGGTCGACCGGCGACCCGACGCTGAGGTCGACGAGGCCGTCAGCGTGGCTTTCGGCCACGCGCCGCGCGGGCGCGAGATGGTTCCAGGGAAAATCCGGCAGGTCGAGCGGCACGCTCAGCCTCGGGGCGGCTCGGCGGCGACGACCGGGTGGTCCTTGTGGATGACGCCCACCTTCGCGGCGCCGCCCGGCGAGCCGAGGTCTTCGAAGAACTCGACGTTCGCCTTGTAGTAATCGGCCCACTGATCGGGAAGGTCGTCTTCGTAGTAGATCGCCTCAACCGGGCAGACCGGCTCGCAGGCGCCGCAGTCAACGCATTCGTCCGGGTGGATGTACAGCGACCGTTCGCCTTCGTAGATGCAGTCGACGGGACATTCGTCGATGCAGGCGCGGTCTTTCACGTCCACACAGGGCTGGGCGATGACGTAGGTCACGGGGTGTGCTCCACTTCGGTTCGGGCGGGTCGAGTCTACTCTGCGCGGTCCTGCTGACCGGCTTCGCGGCGACCCTGCGGGCGCAGATCACGGTCGGTCTGGAGGCCCGGGTCACGGCCGGTCTGGAGGCGCGGGTCAGGATCGGTCTGCGGCCGCGGCCCACCGCTGGTCTGGAGGCGCGGCCCACCTCGAGTCCGGAGGCGCGAGAAATCGGGCCACATGATCACGATGATCGCGATGAGGGCTTGGCCGAGGGTCCATGCCTGTCCGGCAACGTTGTCGGGCACCAGGACGGTGTCGGACCCGAACCCGTACGCCATCGCGAGGGTCACGCCGAAGCAGACGAGCGCCTCCAGGAAGACCAGGAGCCGCGAGCGCAGCGTGAGCCGCACGCCGACGAGCACGCAGGCGATGAGCAGGAGATCGAGGACGGCGCCGATCGGCACGGAACCGGCGCTGACCTGGTGCGTCACGGTCCCGAGTGCGCCGATCACGAGCCCGACAGCGACCATCGCGATCGCACCGAGGAGCCGCGGGCCCCGGTTCGGGTCGACCGCAGACGATCCCGCGCCGCCGAGGACGCCCGGTTCGCTGCCTCGCGAAGCGTCGACGGCCGCGCCCCTGGTACCGAGCATGCCGTCGGTGCGTGCTCCCGCGGGGCGGCGGGTGAAGCGTTCGACGGCGGGTGCCTCCTGTCGCGCACCATGCGGCATGATCCATCGGAGGGTAAGCGGATCGGCCGGATTCGCGGGCTCGAGCGTGAGCTGGCTCCGGTACTGCTCGAGCGCGGCCCGCACACGGGCGCGCACGGGCAGAACGTCGACGAGGATGACGTCGTCCGTGTCATGACCGGGCGCAGTCGGTGCGCCAGTGTTCGCACCGTCGGCGGTGCGCGTAGCTGCGCCCTCGCCCGGGCCCATGCCGGGGCGTGTCGCATCGGAGTCGATATCGGCATCCGTGATCTCGACGAATGGGACCCCCTCGGCCTCGGCTGCGTGGCGGGCCACGTGGTGCATGAGCACGTGGTCGGGGTGCCCGTACCCCCCGTCGTCCGCGTAGCTGACGACCGTTTCGGCGTGGGATTCGCGAATGGCGACGCGGACGTCGGCGACGAGCTCGGCGAAGTCGGCGCGGCTCAGGGCATCGGCGGGCGCATCGCTGACGGGCTCGGCTCGCCCGTCGGGCCCCCATTGCATGCCCGAGTCGGTGTATCTGCGCGGCGGGAGACCGTCTGCCCGAGCACCTGGGCTTCCGAGCCAGAGCTGGCGAGGTCCGCCGAGCGCCGCGAGTGCCGCGCGCAGTTCGCGCTCACGGTGCGCGGCGACGGCCTCAGCGTGTCCGGCGAGCGGCGCCAGCTCTTCCGTGAGCATCTCGCCGCGCTCCCCGCGGGTCGCCGTGAGGACGGTTGGGGTGTCCCCGCTGGCGATGAGCGTCGCGATGGTGCCGCCGGTCGTGAGGGTCTCGTCGTCGGGGTGCGCGTGCACGAAGAGGACGTGCTCGGCATGGTGCTCGTTGGATCGGGGCATCCGGGCCAGGATATCGACCTATTTCGTGGTGACGATGTAGGTGGCGGTGATGCCTGTGGATCCTTTGGAGAAGAGCACGACCGCGCGATAGTGGGTGGCCTCGAACAGCCCGAAGGCGCTGACGCCGTCCTGGTGGCTGACGGTTGTCGAGAACCCGGCATTGCCCAGCAGGTGCGTGGCGTCCGCGAACTGGTTCAACGAAGCGACGCGTACTTGCACGACCCAGCCGCTCTGATTCGGTCCGGAGCCGCCGCCGAGCACTTCGCCGTCCACCAGGGGCACCGCGCTGGTGGGGTATCCGGGCGGAAGCATGCCGTTCGACAGGATCTTCGCGCCCTGCAGCGCGTTGCTCAGCGCTCCGTCGATCCCTCCGGCGAGGCTGGCCATTCCGCGCTGGATCGCGCCGCCGGAGATGCTCGACACCCCGTTCGCGACGTTGGAGGCGACAGCGGATCCGAGGTCGCTCGCCTGCTTGGCAGCGCCGGCGCATCCGCTCAGCGCGCCCAGCATGAGGAGACCCGCGGAGGCAGCGAGCAGAGGTCGGATCGGGGAACGCATCGCGGGAACACTAATCGAACGAACGTCAAAGACCGACGGAAGCCTGCTGTGAATCACCGCATCGCATCGTGGTGAACAGGAGGCTCGACCCGTGCTCGCCCCCGCTGTGCAGCGCAATCGAACCGGACGGCGATGGTTCGTAGCCGGACGGGAACTGGCCCGTGACGGGGTTCCGCGGCTGCGGCCATGTGCCGCGGATGTCGAGCTCGATGACGTCGCCAGAACGAAGCCGAGTGGCATGCGGGAGCAGTGCGACATCGACGGGAATCGGCGTCCCGGGAACGAGTGGTTGCAGCGTCCGGTACGTGTGCACAGGCTGTGTCGACGTGGAGAGATCGGTGTCGAGTTTGTGGAAGCCCGCGCGTTGCCAGCCCGCGGTTATCGGGTCGCCCGAGTAGCCGAATGACCCCTCGAACGTGATCTCGCGCCCGTCCCGGAGCTTCCGCATCGCGACGAACAGGGACACGTCTGTGGTGTCGATCGCCTCGACCCAGAGGCGGAGCCAAGCGCTCCCGACGACGTCGAGCGTCGAATCCACCACCCATCGGAATTGCAGCCCGGGCCCGTGCGTGCGCCAAATCCGGCGGCCGGGCGCTGTGACCGGGCGATCGACGAGGAGGCCCGTTGTCACGTCCAGATGCAGCCGCCGCTCCGTGGCGTCCTCCGGCGGCCAATCGGCTCGGTCATAGATCGCGGCGGGCTTCCGGTGCGCATCGGTGACCCGAATTCGGACAGGCGAGCGGGCCTCCCACCCGTTGTCGATGCCCCGGAGGAAGTGATCGAAGAACGCGGCCTGTGTGCGCTGGGCGTCGGCGCTGGTGAAGGTCGACCATTTGCCGTCACGGTGGGTGACGAGCCACTTCTGCTCGGAGCCAGCACGGCGGAATGCCTCAAATGACCCGCGGGTGTGCAGGTTGTGGTCGGAGAATGATCCGCAGACGAGCATCGGCACGCGTATCGCGCCGAGGTCGGGCGTTCGCTCCTCGTACCACTGATCGCGCGTGACTCGGTGCACCTGCTCCTGGCGCAGGTCGTCGTTCACTCGGGCGAGCCTCCGCGACAGCGCGCTCCAGATGATCGCGAATCCGTCCTCTCGGATGCCGCCGGGTCGGAGAAAGTCACGGTAGATGTCGGTGAACCCCTCCCATGGGCAGATTGCGGCAAGGTGCGGTGGACGCAGGGCGGCGACCTTGTACTGGCTGATCGCAAGGTACGAGACGCCGAGGAGTCCGACCCGACCGTTCGACCATGGCTGCGTACCAGCCCACCTGATCAGCTCGGCGTAGTCGGCCGCCTCCTCGTCGGAGAACAGCGACGAGGACCCTTCTGCGCGGCCTCCGCCCCGGAGGTCGGCGTTCACCACCGCGTATCCTCGCCGGACCCACACGACGGGATCGGGCGCCTCCCAGGAGGTCCATTCCGAGATCGTGATGGGGTCCGGCTGCGGAAAGAGCCGGAATTGGAAATTGAGACCGCGACCGCTCCGGGTTGCGGCTGGGATCGCATCCTTGTTGTACGGGTGCGCCGACATGATGACGGGGACCGGCTCGTCCGTCTGCGGCCGAAAGACGTTCATGCGGAGCGTGACTCCGTCGCGGAGGCGCACCGGGACGTTCCACGCAACGTTGACGTCGTTGGGGGCCGGTGTGACGTGCACCCGAGGACGAATCGCAGTCTGGACGCGGCGCATCAGGCCGCGGATCGGTGGGACGCTCATGAATGGGCCTCAGCCGAAACGCGGGGCTCTGTTAGTCGAGGAATTCGCGAGCAGCGGAGACGAGCGCCTCCACGCCGACCGGAATGGACGGTTCCGCGAGCGGTGCGTAGAACGGTGAGTGGTTGCTCGGCGGCTCTTCGCCGCGCTGGAACACGGCGGGGTCGGTGGTCCCCGTGAACCAGTAGACGATCGGCGCTTCCGCTGCGGTCGCCAGCTGGCCGACGTCTTCGCTTGCCATGACGAGACCGTGCGCGTTCTCGAGCCGGACAGCGCCGGAGCCCAGCGCGCGGAGCACGCGCTCGGCGGCTGCCGGATCGTTGACGAGCACGTCGGCGCCGGGCTCGCGCGTGATCTCTGGCGCGGGCAGGCCGCCTGCGGCGGCTTCGGCCCCGACGATGCGCTCGATGGCTGCGAGAATCTGTGCACGAACCCCCTCGCTCCGCGCACGGGTGCTGATCTCGATGGTCGCGTCGTCCGGAATGATGTTGCCGCGTGTCCCGGCATGGAAGGTGCCGATGGTCACAACCGCGGGTTCCGTCGGCGCGATTTCCCGCGACACCACCGTCTGCAGGCGGACCACGGCGGACGCAGCCGCCACGATCGGGTCGAGCGTGGTGTGCGGTGCCGAACCATGGCCTCCGCGGCCGTGGAACGTGACACGCATCCGGTCACTCGCGGACATCACGGGCCCGAATCCGACGCCGATCATTCCGACGGGAGCGGGAGCGCTGTGCTGTCCGAGCACGATATCCGGGCGCGGGACGCGGTCGAGTAGGCCGTCCTCAACCATGGCCCGGGCGCCACCGATCACTTCTTCCGCCGGCTGGAAGATCGCGACGACGGTTCCGGCCCACGCATCCCGGCTGGCGAGGAGCCGCTCGAGCGCGCCGAGCAGCCATGTGATGTGCATGTCGTGTCCACACGCGTGCATCGTCTGCGTCTCGTTGCCGTCCGCGTCGATCACCCGATGCTCGCTCGCATACGCCAGGCCGGTGCGCTCCTGGACCGGAAGGCCGTCGATGTCGGCCCGCAACCAGACCACGGGACCGTCGCCGTTTGCGATGACCCCGAGCACCCCGGTCCCGCCGACGCCCGTGATCGGGTCGACACCGAGATCCGAGAGGCGGTCGGCGATGACCTGCGCGGTCCGGCGCTCGTGGAACGCGAGTTCCGGGTGACGGTGCAGGTCCTGATAGATGTCGAGCAGTTCCAGGGTCATGCGTTCACCGTAGCCGCCGATACGCATGGCGACGAGGCCCGTCCTGCCCTCTGTGGACAGAAGCGAGCGGCGGACGCCGGTGGAAACTGGCGACCGCCGCCCGGAGGAACGGGAACAGGACTGCTATGCGTCCTGACGCTTGAGTCGGGCCGCCGCACGAGCCCGCGACTGCGCGTCGAGCTCGACCTTCCGGATGCGGACCGCGTCCGGCGTGACCTCGACACACTCGTCCTCGCGCGCGAATTCCAGGCACTCCTCGAGCGAGAGCTCCCGCGGGGGCGTCATCGACTCGAAGGTGTCGGCCGTCGACGACCGCATGTTCGTGAGCTTCTTCTCTTTCGTGATGTTCACGTCCATGTCGTCGGGCCGGGAGTTCTCGCCGATGACCATGCCCTCGTACACCTCTTCGGTCGGCTTGACGAAGAACGTCATCCGCTCCTGCAGGTTCGTGATCGCGAACGGCGTCGCCACGCCCGACCGGTCGGCGACGATCGACCCCGTCGTTCGGGTCGTGATGGCACCGGCCCACTCGCCGTATCCGTGCGAGATCGCGTTCGCGATACCCGTGCCGCGGGTTTCCGTGAGGAACGAGGTGCGGAAGCCGATGAGCCCGCGCGACGGGACGATGAACTCCATCCGGATCCAGCCGGTGCCGTGGTTCGTCATGTTCTCCATGCGACCCTTGCGCGCGGCCATGAGCTGCGTGATCGCGCCGAGGTGCTCCTCCGGCGTGTCGATCGTCAGGTGCTCGTAGGGCTCGAGAAGCTTGCCGTTCTCGTCACGACGCGTGACGACCTGCGGCTTGCCGACGGTGAGTTCGAATCCCTCACGGCGCATCTGTTCGACGAGGATCGCGAGCGCGAGTTCACCACGGCCCTGGACCTCCCACGCATCGGGACGACCGATGTCGCGGACCTGGATCGACACGTTCCCGACGAGCTCGCGATCGAGACGGTCTTTCACCATGCGGGCCGTCAGCTTGTGCCCCTTGACCTTCCCCACGAGCGGCGAGGTGTTCGTCCCGATGACCATGGAGATGGCGGGGTCGTCGACCTTGATGATCGGCAGCGGCCGGACGTCGTCGGGATCGGTGAGGGTCTCGCCGATGGTGATGTCCTCGAACCCGGCGACGGCGACGATGTCGCCCGGTCCGGCGGACTCCGCCGGGTAGCGGTCGAGCGCTCGGGTCATGAGGAGCTCGGTGATGCGGGCGTTCTGCACCGATCCGTCGTGCTTGACCCAGGCGACGGTCTGCCCCTTCTTCATCGTGCCGTGGAAGATACGGAGCAGCGCGAGCCGACCGAGGAACGGTGAGGCGTCGAGGTTGGTGACGTGCGCCTGGAGTGGGTGCGCGTCGTCGTAGGTGGGCGCCGGCACATGCTGCAGGATCGCCTCGAACAGCGGTTCGAGGTCGTCGTTGTCGGGCAGCGACCCGTCCGCGGGCTTGGTACGGCTGGCCGCGCCGGCGCGACCGGACGCATACACCACCGGAACGTCGAGGATCGCGTCGAGGTCGAGGTCGTCGACCTCGTCCGAAAGATCGGACGCCAGGCCGAGCAGCAGATCCTGCGTCTCGGACACGACCTCGTCGATGCGCGAGTCGGGCCGGTCGGTCTTGTTGACGAGCAGGATCACGGGGAGCTTCGCTGCGAGCGCCTTGCGCAGCACGAATCGCGTCTGCGGCAGCGGCCCCTCGGACGCGTCGACGAGCAGGACGACGCCGTCGACCATCGAGAGGCCGCGCTCGACCTCGCCGCCGAAGTCGGCGTGGCCCGGGGTGTCGATCACGTTGATGGTGATCGGGCCGTCCGTCGCGTGGAGGCCCGCGTACCGGATCGCCGTGTTCTTCGCGAGGATCGTGATGCCCTTTTCGCGCTCCAACTCATTGGAGTCCATCATTCGGTCGTCGGCCTCGAAGTGGGCGTCGAACGAATTGGTCTGGGTGAGCATGGCGTCGACCAGGGTGGTCTTGCCGTGGTCCACGTGTGCCACGATTGCGACGTTGCGCAGGTCGGACCGGGTGGCGAGCGCCATACAGGACTTCCTTTGAGGGGGGTAGGGGATGATTGCGGACGAGACCGGCGCGCATGGGCCGGCGATTCCGACACGCCAGTCTACCGGTGCCCTGTGACCGGGAAGGAACGATGAGCCAACGCGGGAGTGCGACGCGACCACGGGCCTCCGAATCGACACCGACACTGCCGGTCGATCGGCGCCGCAGCCTTCGGGTGCGCATCGGCTGGGAAGTCGTCATCGTGCTGCTGCTCTCGCTCGGCGCGAGCGCGCTCTACTCGATCGTGCAGATCATCAGCGACTCACTGCAGACCACGCCGCTCTCGCAGCAGTCGACGGCGCTGAACACGTCGACCTCGCGCTTCGAGTACATCGACCTCGTCAACCAGTTGCTCGGGATCGCGACCGATCTCGCACCGGTGGCACTCGTCTGCTACCTGCTGTGGTCGCCGGCTCGACCGCACCTGCAGCGTCTCGGGATCGACCGCTTCCGGCCGAAGCCCGACATCGGCGCACCGCTCCTCATCGCGGCGTGCATCGGAATCCCCGGCATCGGCCTGTATTTCCTCGGCCGCGCGATCGGCATCACTGTCAACGTCGATCCGAGTGCGCTCGGCTCCTACTGGTGGTCGATCCCCGTGCTCCTGCTCTCCGCGGTCCGCGCCGGCATGCAGGAGGAGTTCATCGTCGTCGGCTACCTCTATGAGCGGCTGGCGCGCCTCGGGTGGAGCCGGTGGACGATCATCGTGTCAGCGGCGATCCTCCGCGGAAGCTACCACCTGTACCAGGGGTATGGCGCCTTCATCGGGAACGCGGTCATGGGCATCGCCTTCGGGTGGATCTACACGCGGTGGGGTCGACTCCTCCCCCTCGTGATCACGCACTGCCTGCTCGATGCCGTCGTCTTCGTCGGATATCCGGTCGTCGCCCACGCGTTCCCCCACCTGTTCGCATGACGATCCCCGACTCTTCGCCGCACTCCGAGCGGCAGCGCACGGACGACCTGGTCATCGTCTCCCCGTCGATGCGGAGGCTCGCCGGGTTCCTCTGGCTGGTAGCGATCCTCCTGCTGCCGGTCGCCGCGCTCACCCGAGGACCGGCGGCGGTGCTGTTCGCGCTCGGGCCGTCCACGTTCCTCACGGCGTTCGCGTGGTTCGTCCTCTGGCGTCCCCACATCCGGTGCGCTGACGACGCACTCGTCATCGCCGACGTGCGTCGGACGACGACGATGGCCTGGAGGCGCGTCCAGGGTGTGCGTGACCGCTACGGCATCGAGATCGAGACATCCGAGGGGCTGCGGCGCGCGTGGGTCGCGCCGGCGCGCTCCTCCCGCCTGGCGATCGGCGCACGCCGACTCACGGTCGCGGAGGCGGCGGAGCGTATCCGCGACCGGATTCCACCGGTGATCGAGGAGGACGGGCCACCTCCGGCCACGGTGGTTCCGGCGCCCATCACCACACGCGTGCATGGTTGGACCGTCGCGCTGCTCGTCGTGCTCGGGCTGCTCGCATCGGTGCTCGGCGCCCGGATCTGAGTGCGTGCACCGGGCCGCATGTGGACCGGTGCACGCACTCGGGACGGTTCGACGCGCCTGCTCGCGCGCGATGCGATTAGACGTGCGCCGCCCGACGTTCGCGACGTTCGCGCTGCAGACGAGGGTCGGGGAGCGGGACTGCCGAGATCAGGCGCTGCGTGTACGGGTCCTTCGGGTTGCGGAGGACTTCGTCGGTCGTGCCCTGCTCGACGAGCTTGCCGTGGTTCATCACGACGATTCGGTGCGCGAGCACGTCCACGACGCCGAGGTCGTGGGTGATGAACAGGCACGCGAACTGCAGCTCCTGCTGGAGTGCCTGCAGCAGCTCGAGGAACCGCGCCTGCACGGATACATCGAGCGCCGAGGTCGGTTCGTCGGCGATGAGGAGCGGCGGCCGGAGGGCGAGCGCGCGCGCGATGCCGACGCGCTGCCGCTGTCCGCCGGACAGCTCGTGCGGGTAGCGGTTCCGGAACGAACGCGGGAGCTCGACCTCGTCGAGGAGCGTCTCGACGCGGCGGTCGAGATCGCGACCCTTCGCCTCCTTGGCGAGGAGGATCGGCTCGCCGATGCTCTCACCGATCGGGATACGCGGGTTCAGCGAGGATCCCGGGTCCTGGAAGACGATGCCGGTGTGACGGCGCATCTCACGCAGGCGCTTCGCGTTCATGCCGCGCATGTCGGCGCCGTTGATCGACAGCAGGCCTGAGTGCACGGGGAGCAGACCGACCGCGGCGCGCCCGATCGTGCTCTTGCCGGAACCGGACTCGCCGACGAGGCCGACGACTTCGCCGGGGAGAATGTCGAACGTCACGCCATCGACCGCTCGGAAGGCGGGGACCCGACCGCGCTTCGGGTACTCGATGACGACGTCCTCGAACTTCAGGACCGGCTCTCCGCTCTTGCGCTCGGCGATCGGAGCGCCGGCCGGCAGCGGGTCGAGATTCGGCCGCGGCACGGCCGCAAGCAGTTGACGCGTGTAGGGGTGCTTCGCGTCCTCGAACACCTCGACGATCTCACCCGACTCGACGATGCGGCCGTCCTTCATCACGACGATCTTGTCGGCGATGTCCGCGACGACGCCCATGTCGTGGGTGATGAGCACGATCGCGGCATCGACCTTGGTGCGCAGCGCGCGCAGCAGGTCGAGGATCTCGGCCTGCACCGTGACGTCGAGGGCGGTCGTCGGCTCGTCGGCGATCAGCAGCTTCGGGTCGCAGGCCAGCGCCATCGCGATCATGCCGCGCTGACGCTGGCCGCCGGAGAGCTGATGCGGGTACTTGTCGACGGTCGTCTCGGGCGACGGCATCTCGACGAGACGAAGCAGCTCGATGGCGCGCTCGCGGGCATCCATCGGCGGCATCGCCTTGTGGACGCGCAGCATCTCGATGATCTGGAACCCGACCGTGTACACCGGGTTCAGCGCGGTCATCGGCTCCTGGAAGATGACGGCGATGTCCTCGCCGCGGAGCTTCCGCAGCGCTGACGCCGAGATGCTGCTGATGTCGCGGCCGGCGAACTCGATCGTGCCGTGCACGCGGCCATTCGGCGGCAACAGGCCGAGGAGCGCCATCGAGCTGGAGCTCTTGCCCGAGCCGGACTCGCCGACGATCGCCAGGACTTCACCGGGCATCACGTCGTACTTGAGGTCGATGGCTGCCGGGTACCAGGTGCCGTCCACCCAGAAGTCGACGCCGAGACCGTCGATCTTGAGGACGGGAGTGCCCGCCTCCATCGTGGTCATGCTCATTGGGTCTGGAATCCTTTCACCAGGGCCTTATGCCACCATTGACCGGTGAGCGAGCCTGTCGTACTCCGCCCACGATTCGGCCTTGTTCTGTGCTTCATCGTGTGGGCGATCATTGTCGTAGCTATCGGTTCCCTGATCGGACAGGGTGACGTTCTGAACGCCGTTCGGTTCATCCCGGCGTTCCTGCTCGCGGCGTTCGGCTGCTGGATGCTCTTCTGGGCACCCGCAGTGCAGATCGACGCGACCGGCGTGCGGCTTCAGAACATCGCCAGAGCCGTCCGAATCAGCTGGCCTGCCGTCGCGAGCGTCGACACGAAGTACACGCTCACGATCCGAACCGTCGGAGGTCGTCGGTTCGGAGCGTGGTCCGCTCCCGGCCCCAGCCGCCTCACGACCTTCCGCGCGACCCGGCAGGACCTCCGCAACCTCCCCAAGACCACCTATGGTCCCGGGAACAGCGTGGGCATCGGCGACCTGCCGAGTTCCGACTCGGGCCTCGCCGCGCTCCGCGTCCGTCAGTACTGGGAGCAGCTCCGCGCCGCGGGGCATCTCGACTCCGGCGCCGTCGAAGGCAGCGGAGTCGAGACGACCTGGTACCGCACGCGACTGATCGTCTTGGCGGTCCTCGCCGCAGCCACACTGGCAGGTGCCCTGCTCTGACACGGTGCCGGCGTTCGTCGCAGACATCACGCGGTGGGCTCGGTTGCGGTTGCCGGCTTCTCGCGGGCCGCCGACTGCGCCGCCTTGGCCTTCCGGTTCAGCATGCGCCGCTGCCGCGGGTCGAACGCATCCCGGAGGCCATCGCCGATGAAGTTGATGGTGAGCGCGATGACGATGATGAAGATACCGGTCCACCAGAAGAGCCACGGGCGCGTCTGGAAGGCGTTCTGGTAGAGGTTCATCAGCGAACCGAGCGAGACGTCCGGCGGCTGCACGCCGAGTCCGAGGTAGCTCAGCGCGGCTTCGAGGAGGATCGCGGCGGCCATCGTCAGCGTCGCCGAGACGATGATCACACCGGCCGCGTTCGGCAGGATGTGCTTGAACATGATCCGCATGCTCGACGCGCCGGCGACCTTCGCCGCGTCCACGAACTCGCGTTCGCGAAGCGCGAGCACCTCGCCACGCACCAGTCGTGCGAGCGACGTCCAGAGCAGCAGGCCGAGGATCAGCGCCAGGACGAATGATCCGGAGCCCGAGGCGAGGTGGCCGACGATCGCGGCGAGCAGGATCAGCGGGACGATGATCACCATGTCCGTGAATCGCATGAGGAGCGCGTCGATGCGGCCGCCGAAGTATCCGGCCACCGCGCCGATGATCGATCCGATCGCGGTGGAGACGATGCCGATGACGACGACGATCATGATCGACTGCTGAATACCGCGCATGACCTCCGCGAACACGTCGCGCCCGACCTCGTCCTGCCCGAAGGGGTGCTGGCCGAGGTGGAACGGCCAGACCTGCAGCGTCGGCGCCGTGCCGTTGACGATCGGCAGGATCTGGTCGTAGTTGTAGGGCCACCAGCCATGGAGGTGGAAGCCGAGCGCGTCGATGCCCTCAGAGCTGAAGGCGAGAACGATCACGAACACGAGCACCACGAGCGAGATCATGGCGCCCTTGTGCCGCACGAAGCGGCGGAAGATGATCCGTCCCTGGCTGAGGCCCTCGACCTCTTTCAGCTCGATCGAGGTGTTCTCGGACTCGAGCTGCGCGGTGCCCTCGAGATCGACCTCCTGGTCGACGTGGTCGCCGGGGATCGTGGCGGTGTTGCGCGGCAGCGGCTCTTGCCGCAATGCGTCCTGGTTCTGAGCGTCGGTCATGCGGAAACCCGGATTCGTGGATCGAGAGCGGAGTAGATGGCATCGGCGACCGCATTGAAGATGATCGCGGCGATACCCGTGACGAGGAACACGCCCATGACCGTGTTGACATCGGTCACGTTGATGGCGTTCTGGAAGAGCGCCCCCATGCCCTGCCAGTTGAAGACGGTCTCGGTCACGATCGCCCCACCGATCAGCGCGCCGAAATCGAGCGTGATGATCGTGACGATCGGGATGAGTGCGTTGCGGAATGCGTGGCGAACGACCACCGTGCGCTCGGTCAGACCCTTCGACCGCGCGGTGCGGATATAGTCCTGGTTCATCACGTCGAGCATGCTCGCGCGGGCGTACCGGCTGTAGCTCGCCAACGAGGCGAGCATCAGCGCGAGTGTCGGGAGCAGCAGATGCGTGAAGTGGTCGATGCCGGTGATCCAGAAGTCGCCGCTGAGACCCGGGGTCACCGAGCCGATCGTCGCGATGGGACGACCGTTCGCGGACGCGCTGTTGGCGTAGACCGACCATGCCTGCATGTAGCGGTCGAGGGCGATCGTCAGCGCGACCAGGAGCGCGGTGATCCCTGCCGTTCGTCCGGAGATCCAGCGGTCATGACCGCCGAAGGCCCAGCCGATGAACACGCCGACGCCGATCGCGGCGAGGAGCAGCACGATCGCGAGCCAGAGGCTCATGTACGGGAGCACGTATTGGAGGGGGTAGTAGAGGATGATGCCGAGCACGGCTGCGCCGAGGGAGGCGTAGAGCGCCTTGCGGTTCTCGAGTCCGGTCGACAGCGCTGTGACCAGGAATGCGAACCCGATGCCGATGATGCCCACCATGCCGATGCCGAGGCCTGGATTGTCGAACCAGCCGGTCACCGACAGGATCTCGAGGATGCCACCCGTCACGACTGCCGCGACAACGAACACGATGAGCCGCCGCCTGGCGTTCCCGCCGATGATCCCGAGCCAGACGATGCCGGACACCAGCGCGAGCACGATCACCGTGATCGGGCCGATCGTCGGACTCGCGAGGAAGTTGTTGAAGCCGATCGCGACGTACTGCTTGAGCATGACGGCGAGCCAGAAGATCGGCAACGAGAAGAAGAGGAACGACAGGAAGGTCGCTCCGTAGTCGTACGACGTGTACTGCCGCAGTGCAGTGGTCACGCCGATGATCACGCCGAAGATGATGGCGATGAGCGACGCCGTCGTCACGAGCTGGAGCGTCGACCACATCGCACTGCTCAGCTGTGTCGTGACCGCCTGCCCCTGAATGGTGTCACCCAGGGTGAAGTGTCCGATGAACACCTGGAGGATGCCGCCGAGCCAGATGAAGTACCGCAGGAACGGTGTGACGTCGAGGTGGAGCAGTTGCGTCCGCTGCGCGATCAGCTCCGCCTTGTTGCGGGCGTGGGACTCGAGCAGATCCTGCAATGGGTTGCCGGAGTAGCAGGTGAGCACGTAGACGATGTACGACGCGACCGCCAGCACGACCAGCGAGGCGAGGAACCTTCTGGTGAGGAATGCGACCATGTACGGGCCTTTCTCAGGTCGGGTTGGCCGGAAGCGAGTCGGATCGTGTCCGGAATCGTCTGGCCAACCGTCAAAACGTACCCGACGTCTTCGCCGTGATCCACTCGGAGAGTGCTGGACTCTCGCTGAAGCGGCGAGCGGCCGGGTGTCGCGCGGGTGGGGCGCCGAAGCAGTGTTGCTGCCTCGACGCCCCACCTGCGTCAGGTGCTTCGACCCATGCGGGTCTCAGCGGTTGGAGTTGTTACTTGGAGGACTTCTTGTGCTGCGAGGTCCACTGCCAGTAGTTCCAGAACACCGTCACACCGATCGGGTTGTCCTTGACGTTCGCAACCTGCTTGGACCAGGCGGTGACGTCGGGGAACTGGAAGATCGTCACGGTCGCGGCATCGCCGACGACCTTCTTGTCGATCTGCATCTGGAGGTCGCGGTTCTGCGCGGCGGTCCCGGTCGAGTACTCGAGCTTGTTCCAGAGCGCGTCGACGGACGGGTTGGAGTAGCCCTGGTAGTTCGACGAGCCTCCGGTCTGGAACTCGGTCTGGCTGCCCGTGTAGGCGAGGCTGGTGTACTGCCACGCGAAGATGCACGCGTCGTAGGAACCGTTGCCGAGGTTCTGGAAGAAGTCAGCGCCCGGGCTGCCAACGTCCTTCACCGTGATACCGGCCTGCGCAGCCGACTGCTGGATGAGCGAGAACTCGCTCGCACGGCGCGGGTTGTCGTTCGGGTACGCGAACTTGACCGTGAGGTTGCTCACGCCGGCCTTGGCGAGGAGCGCCTTGGCACCCGCGATGTCGACCGAGTCGTACAGCTGGCTCATGCCGTTCTGCTGGACCGTCTGGTCGTAGCCGGTCGAACCGGGGAGGAACTGCGTCGAGTCGTCAAGCTTCGCGCTCGGGTTGAGCGGCTTGATGAGCTTGTCGAGGATCTCCTGACGCGGGATGACCTTCAGGAAGGCCTCGCGGACCTCCTGCGCCTTGGTGGCGTCGCCACCGTAGGTCTTCGGGTCGAACGGACCGCCGTTGTTGAAGGTCAGGTCGACGTGCTCGTACGAGGCCTCGGCCGAGTTCGAGTAGTTCACCGTGTTCAGCTTCTTGATCGCGGCAAGCGTGTCGGTCGTCGCCTGACCGGAGATGATGTCGACCTCACCGTTCTGGAGGGCCTGCACCTGCGCGGTCGGGTCAGCGATGAATCGAACCGTGAGGTTGTCGACCTGCGGGGTCGGGCCACCCTTGTAGTTCGGGTTCTTCGCGAGGGTGATGTACTGGTTCTTCACGAACCCGGTCACCTGGTAAGGGCCGTCGGTGACGAGGAGCTTCTTGTCGCTCGGCATGCTCGTCACGTTCCACTTGGTCGACCACACCTTGGCCATCGCACCGATGGTGGCGGTGTCGTTGTCCTGGATCGCCTTGATGACGGCCTTGTCGGCGTCAGCATTCGAGACCTTCTTGTTCGGGAAGGCCTCCTGGTAGACGATGTGCGCCGGGAGGGTCGGCGCGAGGAGCGACTGCTCCCAGTCGACGTACGGCTTGTCGAACGTCGTGACGACGGTCTTGCCGTTGTTCGAGACGGTCGGCACCTTGGTGATGCCGTCGAGGCCGGAGCCCGCGTTCACCGAGTTGAAGTTGATGCCGCCCTTGGCGTTGTTGTACTTCGAGATGCTCGACGCCCACTGCAGCAGGATGTCCGCCGCGTTCACCGGGTCGCCGTCGCTCCATTGCGCGTTGCTCGACAGGGTGTACTTGATCTTCAGCGGGTTCGACGACTCCTTGGTGTAGGTGCCGAAGTCGGTGTTCTTCACCAGCTTGGGGGTGTTGTCGTAGTAGTTGAAGCCGAGCGCGCTCGTCAGGTACGCAACGTTCGAGTTGTACGTGCTGTACTGGTTCGACACGAGCGGGTTCAGCGACGTGACGGCCGAGTTCTGCGCGATCGAGAGCGACGTCTTCTCGCTGATGGTGCTCGCCTTGGGTGCGGAGCAACCGGCAAGCACGACAGCTGCCGAGCCTGCGATCGCGATCGCGCCGATTGCCGTGCGCCACCGCCTCTTGGTGATGTTCACTCTGTGATCCTCCTGGGATGGAATGTGATCGAACGCGCGGAGACGAGGTGCTCGGCCCGTTCGAGAGAACGATAGGTGTGGCTTGGGACGGGCTCAAAATCCTCACCGAAGTTGTTACACATCGGAAACGGGCACGCACGATGATTGCAAATACAGCCGATTGATTGCATTTGAGGCCGAGATTTTGCAACGATTCTCCTTGACGCTGCAACGCTTTTCCGGATGCACAACGCCAGCCGTCCGGCGAACGAACGGCGGATGAACGGGCGTCCTAGCGTGGGGCTGTGCTTCCTTCTGACATCACGGCCATCCGATCGTTGTCCACACCGACTGCCAGCGCTGATCCGCTCCACGGCGGCCTCACGCTCGTCGCCGTCGCGACGCCCGACCTCGACCTCGACGCCTACCGGTCCGAGATCAGACGTATCGACTCCACCGGACGCGCTGATCGTTGGACTGGCGGCGACTTCGACAGCGCTCCCGTCATCTCGCCAGACGGAACCATGGTCGCGTTCCTTCGCGCAGTCGAGGGCGACTCCGGAAAGCACGCCCAGGTCATGGTGATGCCGTCGAACGGCGGGGAGGCGCGTGCGGTGTCCGCGCTCCCGCTCGGTGTCGAAGCCATCACCTGGTCACCCGACAGCGCGCGGATCGCTGGCCTCGCTCGGGTTCCGGAGCGCGGTCGATACGGCACCCGCGGCGCAGACGACCGGCAGGTCAGCCCGGACGCGGAGGCCCCACGCCACATCCGCCGTCTCGACTATCACGGCGACGGTGTCGGCTATGTCGGCGACCAGCCCAAGCAGCTTGTGGTCATCGATGTCGCCGCGGCGCTGGACGGCTCGCCAGCCGATCACGCGGTCACGGCGCTGCCCTGCTCGATCGGCGCTCCCACGTGGACGCCGGACGGGGCCGCGATCGTCGCTCCGGCGCCGAGGGATCTCGGCGCTGTGGAGACCCTCGCTTCGGATCTCTACCGGTTCGACCCGAACACGGGCGCGACGTCGCTCATCGCTCGGAGTGCAGGGAGCGTCGAAGCCGCGCGCTTCGGACCGGATGGGACGCTGTTCTGGCTGGGTGCGTCGGATGAGGAGGGCGTCGTCGCCGAGCCGGGTGGCCTGTGGGCGCTGCCCACCGGCGCCGATGTCGATGGCGCGGTGCGGCTCACGGAGCGTGCCAGCGTGGATGTTCTCCAGGATCGGTCGGCGTTGCAGTTCCGCGGCGACGACGTGCTCGTCGCCGTACTCCATCGGGGCGCGGTGGAGATTCGAGCGGTCGCGTGGAAGGGCGCCGACGCCGCCGCGTCGGTCGCGCTGTCCGAGCTTCGCGTCGTTCTCGGTGGGGAGGTCGCGGTTCGCGGGTTCGTGGTGATCGACGATGTGATTCTGGCAACCGTCGCAGACGCGACCTCGCTCGGCGAGGTCGTGCGCGTTGACGCGTCGGGACGGGTGCAGCGGCTTTCCGACTTCGGCGCCGCGCTTCGGGCGACCGGGCTGCATCGGGTGGAAGAGCTCACGGGCTCCGCACCGGACGGCTATCCGGTGCACGGCTGGCTTGTGCTCCCGGAGGGCGACGGGCCGCATCCTGTCCTCCGCGTCGTCCACGGTGGTCCGTTCACCCAACAAGAGTGGGCGCTGTTCGACGAGGCGCAGGTATATGCGTCAGCGGGCTACGCAGTGGTGCTCGGGAACCCTCGCGGCTCGGAGGGGTATGGGCTGGAGCACGGCCGCGCGGTGATCGGCGCGATGGGCACCGTCGACGTGGACGACGTGCTGGCGCTGCTTGATGTAGCGCTTGAGCGGCCGGATCTCGATGGCAGCCGCGTGGGCATCATGGGAGGCTCGTACGGCGGATTCATGACGAGTTGGCTCGCAGCGCACCACGGCGAGCGCTTCCGTGCGGCCTGGAGCGAGCGCGCGGTGAATGCGTGGGACTCGTTCTCGGGGAGCTCGGACATCGGCTGGTTCTTCGCCGAGGCCTATGTCGGAACGGACCCGGACGAGCAGCGCGCGAAGAGTCCACTGACGTACGCGGACTCGGTTCGGATTCCGTTCATGGTCGCGCATTCTGAGCACGACTGGCGGTGCCCGATCGAGCAGGGCCAACGGCAGTTCGTCGCGCTCCGCCGGGCGGGCGTTGCCGCGGAGTTGCTGGTGTTCCCCGGCGAGGGGCATGAGTTGTCGCGGTCGGGCCGGCCACGGCATCGCGTCCAGCGTTTCGAACACGTCCTGGAGTGGTGGGGCCGGCACCTGCCGCAGTCCTGATCAGGGATCCAGAGCTGCGGAACCAGGCGCAGCCGACGCACTCCGGAGCGCGGACCGCGGCCGGCGGCGGGCTTCACCCCCGCCCGCCCGCCGCGGCTGTTCGCGTTTGTCAGACCTCCGCGAAGGCGTCGATCGGCGGGCAGGCGCAGACGAGATTTCGGTCTCCGTATGCCTGGTCGATGCGGCGCACCGGCGGCCAGTACTTGGCCGCGGCGATGCCCGGAAGCGGGTACACGGCCTGTTCGCGGGTGTAGGCGTGCTGCCACTCCCCCGCGATGGCCGCATGCGCAGTGTGCGGTGCACCCACCAGTGGGTTGTCGTCCGCGGGCCAGGTGCCGGCAGCCACTTCGTCGGCCTCGGCCTTGATGGCGACCATCGCGTCGACGAACCGATCGAGTTCGGCGAGGTCCTCGCTTTCGGTCGGTTCGACCATGAGCGTTCCCGCTACCGGGAACGACATCGTCGGGGCGTGGAACCCGTAGTCGATCAGCCGCTTGGCGACGTCGTCGACGGTGATTCCGGTCGCCTCGCGAAGCGGGCGAAGGTCCAGGATGCACTCGTGTGCGACGAGGTTCTGCTCACCCGCGTAGAGCACGGGGTACGAGTCGCGGAGCTTTGTGGCGACGTAGTTGGCAGCGAGCACGGCCGATTCGGTGGCGCGGCGGAGGCCCTCGCCGCCCATCATCCGAACGTAGGCCCACGTGATCGGAAGGATGCTCGGGCTGCCGTAGGGTGCGGCCGAGACCGGAGCACGGCCGACCAGCGAGGGATCTTGCGCGAGCGGGTGGCCCGGCAGGTAGGGCGCGAGGTGCTCCTTCGCGGCGACAGGACCGACGCCGGGGCCGCCACCCCCGTGAGGGATGCAGAACGTCTTATGCAGGTTCAGATGGGACACGTCCCCGCCGAAGTCGCCGAACCGCGCGTGCCCGAGGAGCGCGTTCAGGTTGGCCCCGTCGACGTACACCTGGCCGCCAGCGGCATGAACGGCGTCGCAGATGTCTCGGACGTCGTGCTCGTAGACGCCGTGCGTGGACGGGTACGTGATCATCAGCGCGGCGATGGCACCTGCGTGCTGCTCGATCTTGGCGCGGAGATCCGCGAGGTCGACGTTGCCGTTCTCGTCGCACTGCACGACGACGACGCGCATTCCGGCGAGCACCGCTGACGCCGCGTTCGTCCCGTGCGCGCTCGAGGGGATGAGGCAGACAGTCCGGTCCGCGTCACCGTTCGCCATGTGGTACCCGCGGATCGCCATGAGCCCGGCGAGCTCGCCCTGACTGCCGGCGTTGGGCTGCACCGACACCGTGTCGTAGCCGGTGAGCTCGGCGAGCCAGCCCTCGACATCGGCGATGAGCTGCAGGTAGCCCGCGACGTCGTCTCGGGGTGCGAACGGGTGAATGTTCGCGAACTCGGGCCACGTGACGGCGGCCATCTCGGTGGCCGCGTTGAGCTTCATCGTGCAGCTTCCGAGCGGGATCATGCCGCGGTCGAGCGCGTAGTCCTTATCGGCAAGGTGCTTCAGGTAGCGCATCATCTGCGTCTCAGAGCGATGCGACGCGAACACCGGATGCGTGAGGTAGTCGCTCTCTCGGGCGAGATCGGCAGGGATCGCGCGCTGCGCCCCGGCGATGCGTGCCTCGACGCCGTGGATATCCGGCACCTCGCTTGTGGGGCGCGCCGCGGCGATCACCTGCAGGATCGCGAGGACGTCGTCCGCCGACGTGGTCTCGTCCACAGCGATCGAGACGACGTTCTCGTCGACGAGGCGCAGCAGGTATCCGCGCTCGGCGGCGCCATCGACCACGCTGTGCGCGCCTCCGGCCACGCGAAGCTGCACGGTGTCGAAGAAGCGGTCGTACGCGACCTCGATCCCGAGCGCCCGACTCGCGTCGGCGATCGCAGCGGCGGTCCGTGCGACTCGATCGGCAATGAATCGGAGGCCCTGCGGGCCGTGGTACACGGCGTACATGGATGCCATGACGGCGAGGAGCACCTGCGCGGTGCAGATGTTGCTCGTCGCCTTCTCGCGTCGAATGTGCTGCTCGCGCGTCTGCAGGCTGAGGCGGTAGGCGAGCGAGCCGTCGGCGTCGAACGAGACTCCGACGAGCCGGCCTGGCAGCTGCCGTTCGAGCCCCGCGCGAACGGCGAGGTAGCCGGCATGCGGGCCGCCGAATCCGAGCGGAACGCCGAATCGCTGCGTCGTGCCGACGGCGATGTCCGCACCGAGATCACCCGGAGCCGCGAGCAGCGTCAGGGCGAGGAGGTCGGCTGCGGCGACGACGAGTCCGCCGACAGCGTGCACGGCCTCCACGATGGGATTGAGGTCGACGATCCGTCCGGAGGCGCCCGGGTACTGCACCGCGGCACCGAAGACGCCGTCCAGCAGCGATTCGTCAAGCGACGCCGCGGCGTCGAAGGTACGAAGCTCGATGCCGACGGCCTCGGCCCGGTGATCGAGCAGGGCGCGCGTCTGCGGCAGCAGATCAGCGTCGGCGAGGAACACGTTGCCCCGCACCTTCGACGCGCGGCGGGCGAGCAGCATGCCCTCGACCACCGCGGTGCCCTCGTCGAGCATCGATGCATTCGCCGTGGCGAGCCCGGTGAGATCGGCGACCATCGTCTGGAAGTTGATCAGCGCCTCCAGACGGCCCTGCGAGATCTCCGGCTGGTAGGGCGTGTACGCGGTGTACCAGCTCGGGTTCTCGAGGACGTTCCGCTGAATGACCGCCGGCGTGATAGTGCCGAAGTAGCCGAGCCCGATCATCGGGCGACGCACGCGGTTGCGGGAGGCGATCGCCCGGAGTTCCTGGAGCGCGATCGTCTCGCTCACGGCCGGAGGGATCACGCTCAACGCGACCGGCGCGGCGTGAATGGACTCAGGTACGGCGGCGCGGACGAGAGCGTCGAGGGACGGCTGGCCGACGGCGGCGAGCATCGCCTCCTGATCGGCGGGGCCGGCACCGATATGGCGGTCGGCGAACGTGGTCTGGAGGTTGCGGTCGTCCATGGTCACGCTCCGAGCCCGGCGCGGTAGGAGGCCTCATCGAGCAGGCCGTCCGGGAGACCCGCGTCGCCGAGGCGGATTTTCACGAGCCAGCCGTCGCCGAACGCATCGTGGTTGACGGTATCCGGCGTGTCGGAAACGGCGTCGTTGACCGCGACGATCTCACCACTGACCGGCGCGAACAGTTCGCCGACGCTCTTCGTCGATTCGATCTCGCCGATCTGCTCGGCAGCATCGACCGAGCGACCAATCGCGGGCAGGTCGACGTAGACGATGTCGCCGAGCTGATCGGCTGCGTAGTCGGTGATCCCGACGACGACGGTGTCGCCGTCGACGAGGAGCCACTCGTGGTCCGGCGTATACAGCAGTGCGCTCTGGTCGGTCATGGGATCAGCCTTTCGCGGGGCGGCGGTAGAAGGGGAGTTCGGTGACGGTGCTGGGGAGACGAGTGCCTCGAACGTCGATGTGGAGGTTGTGTCCGATCTCGGCAGAAGCCGGGTCGACATAGGCCATCGCGATCGGATGTCCGAGCGTCGGCGAGAGCGCGCCGGAGGTGACAACGCCGACTTCGCGATCGCCGTCGAACACGCCGTACCCGGCGCGAGCAGCCCGCTTCCCGTCGAGGCGAAGGCCTACGAGTACGGGAGCTTCTTCGGCGGGCACAACCCCGGGCCTCCCGACGAATTCCGTGTCCATCGCGACGACGCGGCCGAGGCCCGCCTGAGCCGGACGGCGGGTGCGGTCGAGCTCGTGCCCGTAGAGCGGCATGCCCGCCTCGAGCCGGAGCGTGTCGCGGGCTGCGAGACCAGCCGGGACGACCCCACGGTCGGCTCCCGCATCGAGCAGCGCGTCCCAGATCGACTCGATCACGGCCGGGTCCGCGTAGAGCTCGAAGCCGTCCTCGCCGGTGTATCCGGTCCGAGCGATGAGGATCTCGGCTCCGTCGAACCGCGCGTGGGTCGCCCGGTAGTAGCGGAGCGCGTCGAGCGATTCCTCGGGTTGGAGGCGATCGGAGACCACCAGCGCATCGAGCGTCCCAGCCGCCGCCGGCCCCTGAATCGCGACGAGGGCGACCGAGTCGGAGTCGTCGGTGACGTGAACATCGAAGCCGGTCGCGCGCTGCTGCAACGCATCGGCGACGACCGCGCGGTTGGCGGCGTTGGCGACGACAAGGTATTCGTGCTCGGCCGTGCGATAGACGACGAGGTCGTCGACGATTCCGCCATCCTCGGCCAGAAGCAGCGAGTACTTCGCCCGGCCGATCGGCATCGCACTGAATGCGCCGGCGAGCGCCGCGGTGAGGTATTCCGCGGCCTGCGGCCCCTCCACGCCGATCTCGGCCATGTGCGACAAATCGAACACGCCCGCGGCCTGCCGCACCGCGTGGTGCTCGGCAAGATCAGACGTGTAGCGCACGGGCATCTGCCAGCCGGCGAAATCCGTGAAGGACGCACCGGCGCGCACATGCGCCTCATGCAGGGGCGACGTACGCGCGGACGCGGTCGGATCGGTCATAGCGGAGTGCTCCTCAGGCAACGCGGATGTCCGGCGATGCCGGATGCGAGAGACTCCCCCTCTGTCATGGGCCTGAGAGTTTCACCGCGGATGGAGCGTGCGATTTTCACCGTGGGCGAGGACGTCTGGGCGTCCTGCTTTTCAGAGTGGCCTGGCCCTCGCGGTCGTTCGACCTGAGAGATTGTCGGGGGGATTGCTCCTTCGGTGCCCGTCGCGTTCGACGGACTCTCCCGCGGGGGATGAACGGCCCGATATTCACGTGTCAGCAGGATCATAACGGCAACCGCCGACGGACAGGGGCCGCGGGCTACCCTGGATCGACAGCAACCTGCGAAGGGGAACCGTGCAGCCGCTCACCGAGACCGATATCCGCGGAGCATTTATCAACGCGACGGCGGATGAACTGGAACAGATGACGATCCCCGGTCTGCACGAGACCATCTGGAACGACCGGGAATATCTCGGGTGGCGCGACCCCCAGGCCGCTCGCCGCGGCTACATCGTGCTCTGGATGGACGACCGGCCCGTCGGCATCGTGCTGCGCGCGGCCGGAGGATCGCTTCGGCCCGGAATCGCGGCGATGTGCTCCTTCTGCCATTCACCGCAACCCGCGACGCAGGTCCGGCTGTTCTCTGCTGCTCGCGCGGGTGACGCTGGGCGGAACGGGAACACCATCGGCTCCTACATCTGCGAAGACCTCGCCTGCTCGATCTTGATTCGCGTGGCGCCTCCGCACCTCAACCCGCCGTCGACGATCGCCACGCGTGGTCAACAACTGCTCGAGCGCGCGCAGAACTTCATCACCGACGTCATGAAGACCGCCTGAAAGGATCCGCTATGTCCGTCGTCAAGATCAATGCGATTCACGTTCCCGAGAACGCCGGCCCCGAATTGGAGCGGCGATTCGCGGCCCGGAAGCACACGGTCGACGGTGCGCCGGGCTTCGAAGGGTTCCAGTTGCTCCGGCCCGTGCAGGGCGAATCCCGATACTTCGTCGTGACCACCTGGGCGTCAGAGGAGGCATTCCAAGCGTGGGCCGAGAACGGCGCGAAGGCTGCACACGCGCCCGCCGCGGCGCATTCGTCGGAGGCGCACGACGGCGCCCACGAATCGGCCGACGGTGGTCACCCGCACAACGCCGATACGAGCGACGGCGCCGCGGCCGCCGACCGCCGCCCAGTCGCCACCGGCGCTGACCTTCTCGAGTTCGAGGTCGTCGACCTTTAAGCGGCCGCGCTCAGCCTCGCGCAGGTATCCCAGCGCTCCACCACACCGGCGCCTCCTGTGCGCTGGAGGGGTATGCCGACGCAATCCGGAACACGGCTTCGCGAAGGGTCTCGGGCGAGCAGGCGAGATTGAGGCGGGCGAAACCACGACCCTCCCGACCGAACGTCAGGCCGGAGTTCAGCGCGACGTATGCGTGCTCGCGAATCGGAACGGCCGGATCGTCTCCCAGCCCGATTCCACGGAAATCGAGCCAGGCCAAATATCCCGCGCGAGGGCGGTGGTAGATCACGCCCGGAAGATGCTCCGCCAGCAATCGTGCGAGCAGACGATCGTTTGCCACGATTCGGTCGATCGCATCGTCCAGCCACTCACGGCTCGAGCGATACGCTGCGAGATTGGCATGCAGACCGAGGATGCTTGTCCGGCACGCCACCTCCTCGTTCAGCGAGTCGAGCAGGGCTGCTGTTCTGGCGTCACCGGCGACGATCACGGAGCATTTCACTCCGGCGAGATTCCATCCCTTGCTCGCGGACGTCACGCACACGCTTCGGGCACCAGCCGGCTCGGCTACACGCGCAAACGGCGTGAACACCACACCGGGGTGCGTCAGCGGAGCGTGGATCTCGTCGCTGATGACAAGAACGTCGTATCGCGCCGCAATCGCCGCGAGCCGCTCCAGCGTTTCGCGGTCGTGGACAAGCCCGACCGGGTTGTGCGGATTGCAGAGCAGGAAGACCGAGACGCCGCCCGCAAACGCGCGTTCCAGGCCGTCGAGGTCGAGTGAATACGTGCCCCACTGCTCGGCGAGCGGAACCTCGGCGACCTCGCAGCGGGCCTCATCGATCAGCTCGAAGAAAGGCGGATACACCGGAGGCGTGATTGCAACGCGCCCGCCCTCTGGAAGGGCAATGCGCAGCGTCTCGACGATGCCGACGCTGACATCCGTCGCGAGGTGGATGCGATCCTCCGGAACGATCCACGACCAACGATCGGCGGCGAAGCCGGCGAATGCCGGCGCGAGCGGACCGGGGCCGTCGAGATAGCCGAGATCGGACATCCGCACACGCTCGATGAGCGCCTCCTGGATCTGCGGAGCGACGCCGAAGTCCATCTCTGCGACGAACAATGGGAGAACGTCAGGCGCGTATCGGGTCCATTTGATCGACGTGCGGACACCGCGGAGCGCGCTGACCGGGTCGTCGTCAGATTCCGTCGCGCTCATGGTTCGATGATGATCGCTTCGGAGGCGCAACGCGAGCGAGCGTGAAACGGTGCGTCATGCACATCCCACGCCCCGCGCGTCGGGACGCATCGATCAGTACTCGCCCTTGATGACGAAGAATGAGCCGCGGATCGTGCCCGCGAGCTTCGAGCGCTGCCGTGCGAACTTGAATCGGCTCGCAAGCTCCTCGGGGACCTCCATTCCGTCTGCAAGCTTGAACCCGACCGCTCGCTTTCCCGCGTCGGCGAGCGTGTAGAGCACGTTGATCGAAAGACCCGATTCGTAGAACACGTAGGTCCAGCGAACGCCCTCTACCTCGAACGAGGTCGCTTCCAGTGGCTGTGAGCTGATCGTCAGATCGCGTTCGTCACGCAGAATTCGGGTGACATACGCGATCTCGTCCGCCGCCTCCGCTGCGGGCCGAACGGTGAAGTCGTGGCCGTACTTGTTCTTGAAGTACCGGGCCTCGTTCGCGCGGAGGCCTGCAAGCGCGTCAGCGACCGGGGACGACTCGAGGCCGACGGTCGAGACGGTCACGAAGTCAACGGTGTAGGACATCATTCTCCAAAGGTCGTCGGGCCTGGCCCTCGATTTTGACAGCTTCCTGAACAGTTGGGCGCTGGCAGGTCTACCGTTGCGGGTTCAGCCACCGCTACCGCGGCAACCCGACCGGAAGCAGGGCGCCATGAAATTCGTCACGTATGCAGGGGTCGACCTGCTCGCGGGTGATCTCGCCGCGGACGCCGTGATGAAATACGCGCTCGCGTTGGCGCTCCGTCGACTGTCCGACGTTGTGCGCCTGCCGATCATCGATTTCGATGGGTCCACGACGATCGCCGCCGTGCTGCTCGGGCCATCAATTCCGCTGCTCTCGCGAGAGGCGCCCGCCGACGAACTCGAGCCGGACATCGATCCACTCGTTGCCGACATCGAGTCACGCACGCGAGCGTTGACGAACGGTGGGCGGCCGGACCTGGCGTTCTGACGGACGATCGGCCCTGCCCTGCGTGGAGTCGCGCCTGGTCTGGGCCGCGGTCACGACTCCTCTGGGCCGCTACGCCTGGGAAATGCGGATGGTGTTTCCGGCGGGGTCGCGGAACGCCGCGTCGCGCACTCCCCAGAACTGGTCGGCTGGTTCCTGCAGGACCTCGGCAGATGGTTCAGCCTGGATCTTCTCGAACGTCGCTTCGAGGTCGGTGGAGCGAAGCTGCAACGTCCCCAGCTCGCCCTTCGCGAGCATCGCGGCGAGCGCATCGCCGTCCGCTTGCGATCTGCCTGCATGCGGTTGGCTGAGCACGATTTCGATCTCCGGCTGTGTGCTGGTCACGAGTGTGATCCATCGGAACCCGCCATGGCTCACTTCGTTTCGCACCGCCAATCCGAGCGTGTCGCGGTAAAACGCGAGTGCCGCGTCCGGGTCGTCGACGAGCACGTGGACGCCACTCAATTCGATTGTCATGCGGCGACGGTATACGCGCTTGCTCTGCCGCCGCTTCTCGAAATCTGCTCGATCGGCACGGCGTCGTCGTGGCTCGAGCGGTGGCACGTTGGTTTGTGCGTCGAGACGACCTGGCGTCGGAATCTCAGCTGTGGGGCGCGATTCGGTCGCCACGACGTGGTCGGCCGATCGTCAGGGCACGACAGGCGGGCACGCCCCTCGCTTCATCGTGAGCGCGCGCCCGGTACGCGCTCGGCGTCTCGCCGGTGAGTTCCGTGAATCGCGCAGAGAACGACCCAAGGCTCGCGCATCCGACGGCGAGGCAGACTTCGGTCACCGTCGCGTCGGTGTCACGGAACAGCGTCTGCGCACGCTCGATACGTCGTGTCATCAGGTATGCGTACGGAGTCTCGGAATATGCCTCGCGGAATCGTCGACTGAAGTGCGCCGTCGACATGAATGCACCGCGCGCGAGCGCCGGGACATCCAGCGGCTGTGCGTACTCGCGATCCATACGATCACGCGCACGCCGGAGCCGACGGAGTTCGTCGAGATCCGGCCTGTCGGTCATGGTGAGCATTGTCCTCGCTCCGGCGGTGAGCGCTGCAACAATGGCGCCATGCCACGGAACGCAGACGCGCTCGCTTCCGAGCGGAACATGCTCGACCAGTTCCTCGACAGCCAGCGGAATGCGGTTCTGGCGAAGACCGCCGGGCTGAACAGCGCCCAACTGAATCAGCGGCTCGAGCCGTCGGCGCTGACGCTCGGCGGTCTGCTGTACCACCTCGCGCTCGTCGAAGAGAGCTGGTCGGAGGAACGGTATGCGGGTCTGGAGAGTCGCATTCCTTGGGCCGACGTCGACTGGGAGTCGGATCCGGACTGGGAGTTCCACGCAGCGCACGACCTCGACCCGGAGGCGCTCCGCGATCGATATCGGCTTGCTTGCGAGCGGTCGCGCGCAGTTGCCGCCGACGCATCGCTCGACGACCGCTCGGTCGTTCCCCTGCGCGACGGCACCCATTTCTCGCTCCGCTGGATGCTGCTCCATCTGATTGAAGAAACGGCCCGCCACGCCGGGCATGCCGACTTGATCCGAGAAGCAATCGACGGGAGCGTCGGGGACTGAGGCGGTGAGCTGCCGCTCGAAGCCACACGTTCAGTTGTTGAAGCGGAACTCCACCGCATTGCGACAGATTCGGACGTGACTCACGTCGTCGCGCTTCCGGCATGCGCTTGGTCCAGGTGGCTCCCAAACCATCTGAAGGCGTCATCCCTGGTCGCGCAGGGCGGGCTTTCGACTAGGCATCCGTTGCATAGCGCGTGCCAGCCTTGCGCGTCTCGCCAGGAGTGGGGGTCGCCTGGCCTTACCCAGTCTGGCGACCAACGCACGTCGAAGGCGTAATCAATGCGCGTTGTCACCGCCCACGCGAGCCTAGCTAGCGCTTCCTCGGATACGCCAACCTCGCTCCACACACGCAACTCGTCGAGCACCGCGTCATGTAGCAGTTCCAAATCTCGCGACGCCCACTCAGCCTCGCCATCGAAGCCCTGCCGGTTCTCTTCGCTCACGCCCTCAACTGTGCCCGAAACCCGGTGCGCTAGAAGGAACCTATGAGAACGCCATGTCAACGCGAGAAGCGGAACTCCACCACGTCCCGATGGATTCGGACATGACTACAACGGCTGAATCTCCAACTCGTAGCCGTCGCCCAGTTCCTCTTGGTGCGAAGAGACAACTAACCAGTCCTGCCGCACGTCCGGAAGCCCGAACGCCTCGAACTCGTAAGGCCCCACGCTCACGAGCACTCCCTGGACATCGACAACTGAGCCGACTGACCACCCCGGACCACGACCTTTTACTTCCGTAAGAACACGATAGACACCGGCGTCCACCACGGCTTCGAATAAGTTGTTAGCCCGGTTGTAACGCGCCCACGTAACGACGCCGGTCACGAGCTCGGGCGTCCGTTGCGAGCCCCGGCTTTGATCGTGCGAGTCCACGCGAAGCGCCAGCCGATGCAGCACCGCTCCGACAACCGGCTGCTCAACATCACCGTCAGCAATTATGTAGTCGCTCAGCAACGCATGCAGCAGCGGCCTTGCCGGTTCATCGCTCACGCGCTCAACCATGCACGAGTTCTGAGCTGACCGCACCGGCCCTTCGGAGCGCTACGTCAGTTGTTGAAGCGGAACTCCACCACGTCGCCGTCCTGCATCACGTAGTCCTTGCCTTCGATACGGGCTACACCGCGCGAACGGGCTTCAGCGACAGACCCGGCGGCGACGAGATCGTCGAACGAGATGACCTCTGCCTTGATGAAGCCCTTTTCGAAGTCGGTGTGGATGACACCCGCGGCCTGCGGCGCCTTCCAGCCCTGGTGGATCGTCCAGGCGCGCGATTCCTTTGGCCCCGCAGTGAGGAATGTCTGGAGGCCCAGGGTCGCGAATCCGATCCGCGCCAGCTGGTCGAGCCCCGATTCGGGCTGCCCGGTTGCTTCGAGGAGTTCCTGCGCTTCCTCCGGGGCGAGGTCGATGAGCTCGGACTCGATTTTCGCGTCGAGGAAGACGGCTTGCGCGGGCGCGACGAGATCTGCGAGCGCCTGCTTTCGCGCGACATCGGTGAGGATCGATTCGTCCACGTTGAAGACGAAGATGAACGGCTTCGCGGTGAGCAGACCGAGTTCGCGGATCGGTGTCAGATCGATCGACGTGGCGGACAGGAGGGTTCCGCGTTCCAGGGCGGCACGGGCCTCCCGAGCGGCATCGAGAACAGCGGGTTCGATCTGCTTGAGCTTGACACCCTTTTCGTAGCGCGGGAGCGCCCGGTCGATCGTCTCGATGTCGGCGAGGATCAGTTCTGTGTTGATGACCTCGAGATCGTCTTTCGGTGAAACGGCGCCGGCAACGTGCACGACGTCGTCATCCGTGAACCCGCGCACGACCTGGGCGATCGCGTCGGCCTCGCGGATGTTCGCGAGGAACTTGTTTCCGAGCCCCTCTCCCTCGCTCGCGCCTCTCACGATTCCGGCGATGTCTACGAATGACACCGGAGCGGGCATCACCTTCTCGGAATGAAAGAGGTCGGCCAACACCTGGAGGCGCGGGTCGGGCAGGTTCACAACGCCCACGTTCGGCTCGATGGTCGCGAACGGATAGTTCGCCGCCAGCACCTGGTTCTTCGTCAACGCGTTGAACAGCGTTGACTTGCCGACATTGGGGAGACCGACGATCGCGATGGTGAGAGCCACGAGGGTCAAGCCTAACCGGGCCTGTCTTCAGAGCATCGCTCGCCTCCGGAGACGTCGGCGTGGTCTCGGCGGTGATGTCGGAGCGTCGTGCAAGCATGACGACGTGTCACTGGATTTCACGGCGATCGACTTCGAGACGGCCAACAACTCGAGCGCGAGCGCGTGCTCCGTAGGGCTTGTGAAGGTCCGATCCGGTCGCGTCGTCGACCGCGCCTCCTGGCTGATCCAGCCACCCGCCGGACACGACATCTTCCTGGAATGGAACACGCGCATCCATGGGATCGTCGCCGCCGACGTGATCGGCGCGAAAGGCTGGGCGGAGCAGTACGCGGATCTCGTCGCATTCTGCGGCGACGACATCCTGACGGCGCATAATTCGCGCTTCGACATGGGGGTCATCGCCGGAGGCTGCGCGGTCACGGGTGTTCCGCTCGCCGCACACCGCTCCATGTGCAGCCTCCAGGTCGCCCGGAAGACATATGCGTTGGAGTCATACCGATTGCCGATGGCTGCATCAGCCGCCGGATTCACCGGTTTCCACCACCACGACGCCCTCGCCGACGCAGAGGCGTGCGCGGCCATCATCGTGCACGCCGCCAAGCTCCACGAAGCCGATTCGATGGACCGCCTCAGCGACAGCAGCGCCGTTCAGATCGTCCCGCTGAGCGCTCGGCGTGAGGCTCCTCGCCCCGCTCGCACCGTCGTCTTCGCGGACTGAGAGCCACGCCGCAGGCCTGCCACCTGATGTCGGTGGCCGCTGCCAGGCTCGCCGCATGGACATCCTCGCCCTGGTCATCGGGCTCGTCATCGGCGGCGCCGTCGGCGCGGTCGTCGCGTGGTCGCTCGCACGGTCCAAGGCGGCTGCCGCAACCGCCACCGCCACCGCCACCGCCGCTGCGCTGCAGACGGAACTCGAGCACGCGCGCGCCGATGCCGCCGATCGCCTTGCCGAGCAGGCCGCCCAATTCCGGCAGCACCTCGACTCTGTCGAGTCCCGATCCCGCGAACTCGAGCACATCGTCGAGCGGATGCACGCCGCCGAGACCGCGCGGACGACGAACGACTCGTCCGTGCTCGCCGCACTCAGCCCTGTCGCCCAGTCGCTCGATGTCATGCGGGCGAAGATCGACGATCTCGAACGCTCGCGGGGGGTTCAGTACGGCGCGCTGTCCGAGCAGTTGAAGGCCGCCGCGGCGTCCGAGGAGCGCCTTCGCGCGACCGCCGAGACGCTCGCGAGCGCCCTCTCCGCGAACAGTACGCGGGGCGTGTGGGGCGAGACCCAACTCCGCAACGTGGTCGAGGCGGCCGGTCTCCTCGAGCATGTCGATTTCGATGTGCAGACGACCGTGACGACCGCGAACGGCGCAGCACGACCGGACATGATCGTGCATCTGCCCGGCGGCAAGACGATCGCCGTCGATGCGAAGGTGCCGTTCGCCGCATATCTGGAGGCGGCCTCCATTCCGCCGTCCGCGACCGGCGCTGACGGCGCGAGGCGCGATCAGCTCGTCGCTGCGCACGTCAAAGCGCTGCGCGCCCACATCGACGCGCTCGCGGCGCGCGAGTACTGGACCGCCTACGACGGGTCACCGGAGCTCACCATCGCGTTCATTCCGTCGGAGTCGCTGATTTCGAGCGCGCTCGCCGCCGACCCGGCGCTCCTCGATCACGCGTTCCGTCGGCGAATCGCGCTCGCCTCTCCTGTGACCCTGTGGTCGGTGCTGAAGACCGTCGCCTTCAGTTGGCAGCAGGACGTCGTCACCCAGGAGGCACGGGACCTCTTCCGAGTTGCCCGCGAGCTGTACGGGCGCCTCGGCACGATGGCCGGACACGTCGACAAGCTCGGGCGCGCGATCCGTGGCACGGTCGTCGACTACAACCGATTCGTCGGCTCCTTGGAGCGGCAGGTGCTCCCCTCGGCGCGCCGACTGTCCTTGCTCGACGAGTCGAAGGTGATCGCGGAGCCGACGTCCATCGACGACGAACCGCGGCTCGTCACCGCCCCGGAACTCGTCAGCGCCGTGGAGGAGTCCTAGCGTTCGCGGGCGATCAGAACCACTTCTCGGCGCGGTGGTCCGCCTGGATCCGCCGAACGGTTCCCGATCGGGAGCGCAGAACGATCGAGTCCGTGGTGATGACGCCGCGAGACCGGCGAACGCCGTCGACCAGCACGCCGTCCGTGACGCCGGTGGCGACGAAGAACGTGTTGTCGCCGGTGACGAGGTCATCCTGGTCGAGCACCTTGTCGAGGTCATGACCGGCGTCGATCGCCTTCTGCCGCTCGTCGTCATCCTTCGGCCGCAGTTGCCCGAGGATCACACCACCGAGCGCCTTGATGGCACACGCGGTGATGATGCCTTCCGGCGTGCCACCGACTCCGACACACATGTCGATCTTCGAGTTCGGCAGGGCCGCTGAGATCCCACCGGCGACATCACCGTCGAGGAGGAGACGCGTTCCCGCCCCGGCAGCGCGGATCTCGCGGATGAGCTGCTCGTGCCGCGGACGATCGAGGACGGCGATCTGCATGTCCTCGATGTCTTTGCCCTTGGCTTTGGCGAGCGCGCGGATGTTCTCACCGACCGGCTTGTGCAGGTCGAGCACATCGCGCCCTTCGGGCCCCGCCGCGATCTTGTTCATGTAGAAGACGGCCGACGGGTCGTACATCGAGCCGCGGTCCGACACCGCCATCACGCTGATGGCGTTCTGTCGACCGGCGGCGGTCAGCGATGTCCCGTCGATCGGGTCGACGGCGATGTCGCACGAGGGCCCCTGACCGTTGCCGACATGCTCGCCGTTGTACAGCATCGGGGCGTTGTCCTTCTCGCCCTCACCGATGACGATCACGCCGTCGAAGTTCACCGTGCCGAGGAACTTCCGCATCGCATCCACCGCCGCGCCATCGGCGAGGTTCTTCTCGCCGCGGCCGACCCATGGCTGCGCGCGGATCGCGGCGGCTTCGGTCGCGCGGACGAGCTCGAGCGCGAGGTTGCGGTCGGGCTGCAGGAACAAGGAGCCGGTCTCGGTCGTGATGCTCACGCCAGAACACTATCGGGACGCGTCGCAGCAGGGTCGCGGCGCCGTGCGCACCGGCGAGCGGGCGAAATGCTCGGCGAGCCGCGGAGGCACGCCGGGGATATCGCCCGCTCGCCGAGCGAGACCGCATCCGCCACCCGGAAGTCGCGTGCACCCGCACTGACTACGATCGAGGCGGACAACCGCAACCGTCGCGACCACGCGCGCAGTCGAAGGAGATCGAGGATGCCCATCGCAACGCCGGAGCAGTACGCCGAGATGATCGACCGAGCGAAGGCGGGCAAGTTCGCCTACCCCGCGTTCAACGTCTCGTCGTCGCAGACGATCAACGCGGTCCTCCAAGGCCTCACCGAGGCCGGGTCGGACGGGATCATCCAGGTCACGACCGGCGGGGCCGACTACTTCGCCGGACACACGGTGAAGAACCGGGCGAGCGGTGCGCTCGCTATGGCGAAGTTCGCCCACGAGGTCGCCAAGAACTACCCGGTGACGGTCGCGCTGCACACCGACCACTGCCCGAAGGACGCCCTTGAGTCGTTCGTCCTCCCGCTCATCGAAGCGAGCGAGGACGAGGTCCGCGAAGGCCGAAACCCGATCTTCCAGTCGCACATGTGGGACGGCTCGGCTGTCCCGCTCGACGAGAACATCGAGATCGCGAAGACGATGATCGACAAGACCCGTGCGATCAACGCCATTCTCGAGGTCGAGATCGGCGTCGTAGGCGGTGAAGAGGACGGCGTCAAGCACGAGGGCACCAATGACGCGCTCTACACGACGGCCGGCGATGTGGAGAAAGCAGTCGCTGCGCTCGGCCTCGGCGACCGTGGCCGGTGGATCGCCGCACTCACGTTCGGCAATGTGCACGGCGTGTACAAGCCCGGCAACGTGAAGCTGCGTCCTGAGCTGCTCGGCGAGATTCAGGCCGAGATTGCGAAGAACCACGGGACCGGCGAGAACCCGCTGGATCTCGTGTTCCACGGCGGTTCGGGATCGACCGACGACGAGATCAAAGAGGCTGTGCGCAACGGTGTCATCAAGATGAACATCGACACCGACACGCAGTACGCATTCACGCGATCGATCGCCGATTGGATGTTCCGGAACTACGAGGGCGTGCTCAAGGTCGACGGAGAGGTCGGCAACAAGAAGCAGTACGACCCGCGCAGCTGGGGCAAGACCGCGGAGACCGCGATGGCGGCGCGCGTGCTCGAAGCCACGAAGGTGCTCGGCTCCGCCGGTCAATCGCAGAGCTGAACCGCTCCTCCACCAGCACGATCCTGCTTCGGCCCCGCACAGTCCGCTCCCGGACGGCGGGGCCGCTGCATGTGCGTGCCACGATGGACAGGTGAGCCGCACTGACACGATCGTTTCCGACTTCTCCGACTTCGTTCTGGAGGCACCGACCGCCTTCCACGCAGCCGCGGCGGTTCGCGACACGCTCGCCTCGAGCGGGTTCCGCGTGCTGAGTGAGCTCGACGACTGGCCGACCGAGCCGGGCCGGTACGTGGTGGTCCGAGATGGCGCGGTCGTCGCCTGGCGGATTCCGGAGGGCGCTTCGTCAACGACTCCGTTCCGGATCATCGGGGCTCACACGGACTCGCCGGGCTTTCGGTTGAAGCCGAACCCGTCCATGCGCAGCGTGGGGTGGGAGCAGCTCTCAGTGGAGGTGTACGGGGGCCCGATCCTCTCGACATGGTTCGACCGCGATCTCCGCATCGCCGGTCGCGTCGTCGACGCCGATGGCGGCGAGCGCCTCGTCGCCACCGGCGCGGTCGCCCGCATCGCGAACCTCGCGATCCACTTGGATCGCGGTGCGAATGACAGCAACGGCATCGATCGTCAACGCCACCTGATCCCGATCGTGGCGACGGACAACAGCGAGCGGGAGGCCGGAGCATGGTTGGCAGACATTGTTGGCCGTTCCGCCGTCTCCTGGGACCTCTCGCTCGCCGACTCGCAGAGGCCGTGCCGGGTGGGCGCATATGACGAGTTCCTCGCCGCAACTCGAATGGACAACCTGACGAGCGTCCACGCGGGGCTGCACGCATTGCTCCATGCAGAGCCGTCCACGTCGCACATCCCGATCCTCGCCGCGTTCGATCACGAGGAGATCGGGTCCGCCACGCCGTCCGGGGCGCAAGGCCCGATGCTCGAGGAGATTCTGCAGCGGATTCAGTCCGGGCTCGGCGCGTCCGCATCAGACATGGCGCGGGCACGTCGCGCGTCGTGGATGGTGTCGAGCGACGCTGGGCACCTGGTTCATCCGAACTACGCAGAGAAGCACGACCCGACGAATCAACCACGGCCCGGCGGCGGACCACTGCTGAAGATCAGCGCGAACCAGCGATACGTGACGGGCGCGCCCGGCGCTGCCCTCTGGGAGAGCGTCTGCCGTCGAGCAGGGATCGCGTACCAGAGCTTCGTCAACCACAACGGAGTTCCCGGAGGCTCGACAATCGGTCCGCTGGCATCGACACGTCTCGGCATCCCGACGGTCGACGTCGGCGTCGGACTGCTCTCGATGCACTCGATCCGCGAACTCGTCCACATTGACGACCTCGCGGCACTGCACGCCGCGCTCCGCGCGTTCCTCGACTGACTTCGGATCGGACGGCGAACAACCCTCGCTCAGCTTGGGCTGTGCGAGGCGAACCACGCCGCGAATGCCGGATCGTGCAGAGCCACCGCGAAGTAGACAATGCCCGACGCGATCGTGACGAGCGCTCCCCCGGCAAGCGGGATCCACATCGCGCGGCGACGCGCGCGGATTCGTCGGATCGACCACCAGAGCGCGACAACATACACGGCCGCCTGACCGACGCCGCACCAAGCCGCGGCAACCACGAGGGCTTCGGGATGGGCGAGCGCCACATACTGCGCCGCGAGCGTCTGCGCGACACTCGCGGCCGCGCCCGAGACGTCCGCGAGTTGCTGGATGACCGACGTAAGACCGATTCCGAGCAGCACCGCGGTCAGGAGCACGTCCGCCCTCGACGAGCGACGCCCCACGGCGCCTCGCGACCCGCGACCATCCGAACTCGGAAGACCAGCCTTGCTTCCGGAGGTCTCATCGGACGCATTCCAGCCCCGAGGACGCGGCCGCGCGCCTCCCGCTGAGTCCAGCTGCGATCGATCAGCGGATGCCTGCGGGAGAGACGGCGCCTCGTCGGCGAGAAACGGACTCACCCATCCCTCGGGCGCGTATTCGCCATACTGCGGGGCCGGTCGACCGACCGGTCGCCCGTCCGCCGACATCGGCACTGCGCTCGTCACCGGCGACGTCGGCCCTTCGTCCGTGGGATGACGATCGGTGGCCGCATGGAGCGCCGCCACCGACGGAACCGCGCCCCAACCGTCGGGAATCGTCGAACTGGCTCCGCGACGATCCTCAGTGTCGTCTGCGCGCTCGATCACCGGTTCCGACCGCCGAGCGGGCGAGTCGGTTGGCCAGAAGCATCCACGCGGAGCTCCTTCGGCAACGAGAACATGAGGTCCTCGTGCGCCGTCACGACCTCGTCGACTGCGCCGTATCCCGCGTCCTCCAGCTGCTCGAGGACCTCCCGGACGAGCACCTCAGGCACGGAGGCACCGCTCGTCACACCGACGGTCGTCACCCCTGAGAACCACGACTGCTCGATCTCCGACGCGTAGTCCACCCGGTGCGCCGCCTTGGCCCCGTGCTCCAACGCAACCTCGACGAGCCGCACGCTGTTCGAGGAGTTCGCTGAACCGACCACGATCACGAGATCGCTCTGCGGCGCGATCTTCTTGACTGCGACCTGACGATTCTGGGTCGCATAACAGATGTCGTCGGATGGCGGATCTTCAATGGCCGGGAACTTCTCCCGGAGCAGCCGGACCGTCTCCATCGTCTCGTCGACGCTCAACGTGGTCTGCGAGAGCCAGACGAGGTTCTCCGGGTCGGGAACTTGGAGGTCGGCCACAGCCTCCGGACCGTTGACGAGGATCGTACGGTCGGGTGCATGGCCCATCGTGCCCTCGACCTCCTCATGACCGGCGTGGCCGATGAGGATGATCGTCCGATCGGCACGCGCGAATCGGGTCGCCTCGCGGTGCACTTTGGTCACCAGAGGACATGTCGCATCGATCGCGTGCAAGCCACGAGCGGCAGCGCCGTCGACGACGGAGGGAGCGACACCGTGGGCGCTGAACACCACGTGCGCACCTTCCGGCACTTCGTCGACATCGTCGACGAACACCGCGCCACGCTGCTCGAGCGTCGAAACGACATGCACGTTGTGCACGATCTGCTTCCGCACGTAGACCGGCTCGCCGTACTGCTCAAGCGCCTTCTCAACCGCGACGACTGCGCGGTCCACGCCCGCGCAGTAGCCGCGCGGCGCGGCCAGCAACACCCGCTTCATCCCGTCGACAGGCTCGTCACGGAGCCGTCCCCGAGGGGCCGGCGTGCGCGGAGGCGCCAGTTGCACGGTCCGTCCGTTGGTGATCGTCACCCGTCGATGATAGGTGAGCGGCATCCGTGCGGTCTGGGCGCACAGAGACGGTCGCGTGCGGACCTGTCGGAGGCGCAGGTCAAGATGGACGCATGGCCATCGACCAGGGACCCCCGACCGCCGACAACCCGTGGCCGGTCGCGCTGCTCGGCCAGAAGCTCCGCGACTGGATCGAGCGCCTTGGCGTGGCCTGGGTCGAGGGCGAGATCACCCAGTGGAACGTCGCCGGGGGAAACGTGTACGGCAAGCTCAAAGACCTCGAGGTCGACGCCACAGTTTCATTCTCGATCTGGTCGAGCGTGCGTGCACGCGTGCCGAACGATCTGAAGCAGGGCGACCGGGTCGTCGCGGCCGTGAAACCGAATTATTGGCTCAAGGGCGGCACGCTCACCATGCAGGTCGTGGAGATGAAGCACGTCGGCCTGGGCGACCTGCTCGAGCGCCTGGAGCGGCTGCGCGCAACACTCGCCGCCGAAGGCCTGTTCGACGCATCGCGAAAGCGACCCCTCCCGTTCCTGCCGAACCGGATCGGTCTGATCACCGGCAAGGATTCGGACGCGGAAAAGGACGTCCACCGAAACGCGCAGCTGCGATGGCCGCAGGTGGCGTTCCGAACGGTGCACACAGCCGTGCAGGGTGACCGGACTCCTACGGAAGTCGCGGCGGCTATCGCCATGCTCGACGCAGACCCGGAGGTCGACGTCATCATCGTCGCTCGCGGAGGGGGCGATTTTCAGAACCTGCTCGGATTCAGCGATGAGTTGGTCGTCCGGGCGGCGGCAGTCGCGACGACCCCCATTGTCTCCGCGATCGGACACGAGGCCGACCGCCCACTGCTTGACGAGGTCGCGGACCTCCGGGCGTCGACGCCGACCGATGCGGCGAAACGCGTCGTTCCGGACGTCGCGGAAGAGCTCGCGATGGTGCAGCAGGTGCGCGGCCGCATCGGCCTCCGGCTGTCGCACACGCTCAGCGTCGAGGCAGACCGGTTGTCGGCGCTCCGGTCGCGCCCGGCACTTGCCTCGTCGAGCTGGTTGGTGGACAGCCGGGCAGAAGAGGTCGCTCGCGACCTCGGCCGGTCGCGGGAGCTGCTCGACCGTCGTCTCGAGCGTGCCCATGCCGAGACCGGACACCTCGTGGGTCGCCTCCGCGCCCTCTCACCGCGGGACACACTGCGTCGCGGCTACGCGATCGTGCAGCGCGGCGATGGACGCGTCGTGCGAGCCGCCGCGGACGTCCGTGTGCCAACCGAGGTGCGCGTCTTCCTCGGCGAGGGGACAGCCAGCGGCACGATCGAGGCCGAGTTGGCAGAAGCGGACGCGACCACGTCGGCGTCTCCACAGGACGCTCAGCCAGCACCCGAACGTCCGACGACCCCTCGGTAGAATCGTGACCGTGCCAACCGACGAAACCGCGAACATCGCTGACCTCAGCTACGAGGCCGCGCGCGACCAGCTCGTGCGGGTGGTCGCCGAGCTCGAACAGGGGTCGGCCACCCTTGAGCGCTCGCTCGAGCTGTGGGAACGGGGCGAGGCACTCGCCGATCGCTGCGAACAGTGGCTGCTCGGAGCCCGCGCCCGGTTAGACGCGGCACGGAATTCCGCACCGGACGGGGCCGCCCAATGACCGATCAGAACGGCCGCCCGATCGTCGCCGAGCTCGGCCGCGCGGAAACCGACGAAGAGGCGTTCGAGCGCAAATCGAGCGCGCGCGCGCTGCGTCGCCAGCATCAGACCGCGATCAACCTGATCCTGTCACTCGTCGCCTCGCTGGGGATCGTACTGGCACTGGTCGCCGTCGTCGGCCGCCCGTCCATGAACACGTCGCAGCAGCACGTGGACTACCGGAAGATCGCTGCGCAAGCCGCCCTGCCGGGTGTCACCCTCGCCGCGCCTGATCTTCCCAACACGTACTGGTCGAATCGCGCCGACTACGCCGACAAGACCGCGGACGGCGTGAACGTCTGGACGGTCGGCCTGATCACGCCGGACAACCAATACATCGGAATCCATCAGGGCTTCCACGCGAATCCGAGTTGGGTGTCTCAGCAGTTGAACCAGGCGACCCGAACAGGAACCCGCACAATCGCCGGGACGAAATGGACCGTGTACGACCAGCGATCGCAGGGCTCCGCCGCCGGTAATCTCGCCTACGCGCTCGTTGCGCCGTTCGGCGACAGTACCGTGATCCTCGCGGGCACAGCCGACGACCACTCGTTCACGCAGGTCGCCTCGGCTGTCGCTGCGCAGCTTGGCGGAAGCTAACCCCTCCCTCTGCCCGCATTCGATCGACAGGAGCATCATGCCCACCCCGCTCTCGCCATCCGAAGCCCTCAAGCGTGTCGTCGACGGCAATAGGTCGGCTCTCGCCGCCGGCGCAGCGAACGACCGGGTGACCGCGCCGATGCAGCCCGAGCGCATCGAGTCGCTCGCCACGGGTCAGAGTCCGTTCGCAGCGGTCCTCGCGTGCGCGGACAGCCGAGTCGCGCCGGAACTCATTCTCAACGCCTCGCTCGGCGAGCTCTTCACCATCCGCAACGCCGGACAGATCGCCGACGAGATGGCCCTCGGCTCGCTGGAGTACGCCGTTGCAGAGCTCGGCGTTCCGCTCGTGCTCGTCATCCGGCACACCGGCTGCGGTGCGGTTCGTGCGGCAGTTGCGGGCGGCGAGATCTCAGCACGCCACATCCGATCCGTCATCGAGGCGATCTCGTCCTCCGTGCCTGCCGACGGCGGCTCCGCCGACGCTGAGCACGTCGGCCGCACCCACCTCGAAGCGACACTGCGGACCATCCTCGACCAGTCCGACGTCGTCGCCGAAGCGCTCGCGGCAGGTCGACTCGCCATCGCGGGTGCCACCTACGACCTCGCCAGCGGATCGCTGACGATCGACACCGTGGTCGGCGATCGCTGATCCGACACCACCCCGACGCATCACCCCGAGGAAGGACCACGACGACGTGACCGAACACACCGACGCCGAGACCGACTACCGCATCGAACACGACACCATGGGCGAGGTTCGCGTGCCTGTCTCGGCGCTCTACCGCGCCCAGACGCAGCGTGCCGTGGAGAACTTCCCGATCTCGGGCACCGGCCTCGAGCCAGCGCAGATCATCGCCCTCGCGCAGATCAAGCGCGCCGCAGCGATCGTCAATCACCGGCTGGGCATTCTCGACGAAGGCGTCGCGACAGCGATCGTCGACGCGGCCGAGACGATCATCGGGGGTGATCACCTCGACCAGTTCCCGATCGACACCTACCAGACGGGCTCCGGCACCTCGTCGAACATGAACATGAACGAGGTGCTCGCAACGCTCGCGTCCACCGCGTCCGGCACCGCCGTGCACCCCAATGACCACGTCAACGCGTCCCAGTCGTCGAACGATGTCTTCCCCACGTCGGTGCACCTCGCGGTCACCGAAGCGCTCCTCCGGCAACTGATCCCCGCACTCGACCACCTCGCCGCCGCGTTCGAGGCAAAGGCGACCGCCTGGGCAGAGGTAGTCAAGTCCGGTCGCACGCACCTCATGGACGCCACCCCCGTGACGCTCGGTCAGGAATTCGGCGGCTACGCGCGGCAGATCCGGCTCGGTATCGAGCGCATCGAAGCCGCACTCCCCCGCGTCGCCGAGGTCCCGCTCGGCGGCACCGCCGTCGGGACCGGCATCAACACGCCGAAGGGCTTCCCGCAGCAGGTCATCGCCGAACTCGCGGAGAGCACCGGACTGCCCATCACCGAGGCGAAGGACCATTTCGAGGCGCAAGGCGCCCGCGACGCGCTCGTCGAAGCATCGGGAGCCCTCAAGGTGATCGCCGTCAGCCTGACGAAGATCAACAACGACCTCCGCTGGATGGGTTCCGGACCGAATACCGGGCTCGGCGAACTGCACATCCCCGACCTGCAGCCGGGGTCGTCGATCATGCCGGGCAAGGTCAACCCGGTGATTCCCGAGGCGACCCTGATGGTCGCCGCCCGAGTCATCGGAAACGACGCGACCGTCACCTGGGCAGGGGCGTCCGGCGCATTCGAACTCAACGTCGCGATCCCCGTCATGGGCACCGCCCTCCTCGAATCCATCCGACTGCTCGCGAACAGCACCCGCGTTCTCGCAGACAAGGCGATCGACGGGCTCGAGGCGAACGTCGACCGCGCCCGCGCCTTCGCCGAGTCCTCGCCGTCGATCGTGACCCCACTGAACCGAGTGATCGGCTACGAGGCCGCGGCGAAGGTCGCGAAGTACGCCGTCAGCGAGTCGCTCACCGTGCGCGAGGCAGTCGTCGCACTCGGCTTCGTGGAGCGCGGGGAAGTGACCGAGGCGCAACTTGACGCCGCCCTCGACGTCCTGTCAATGACCCACCCGAACTGAGGCGCGTCGCCCGGCTTGACGTCGGCCCTGGCCTGAGGTCGGCCCTGGCCCGAGGTCGGCTCTAGCCTGACGTCAGCCCCGAACCGAGGTCGGCCCGACCTGAAACGCGTCCGCTGGGAGGCGCGGTGCGGCATCACGCGCACCGCGCCTCCCAGCCCCGGCCGTCAGACCAACACCGTCAGACCAGCTCGGGCGAGTCCAGCATCTCGGTGACCAGCGCAGCGATCGCGCTCCGCTCAGACCGCGTCAGTGTGACGTGCGCGAACAGCGGGTGGCCCTTCAGACGCTCGATCACACTGGCGACACCGTCATGCCGACCGACCCGCAGGTTGTCGCGCTGCGCCACATCGTGCGTGAGCACAACCCGCGAGTTCTGCCCGATCCGCGACAGCATCGTCAGAAGCACATTCCGTTCGAGCGACTGCGCCTCATCGACGATCACGAACGCATCGTGCAGTGAGCGGCCTCGGATGTGCGTCAGCGGCAGAACCTCGAGGATCCCGCGTTCCTGCACCTCCTCCAGCACATTGTCCGAGACGAGCGCGCCGAGCGTGTCGAACACTGCCTGTGCCCACGGGTTCATCTTCTCGTTCGCATCGCCCGGCAAGTAACCAAGCTCCTGACCGCCCACCGCGTAGAGGGGGCGGAAGACCATGATCTTCTTGTGCTGCTGACGCTCGAGCACAGCCTCCAGACCGGCGCACAGCGCCAGCGCCGACTTGCCCGTACCGGCGCTCCCGCCGAGCGACACGATGCCGATCTCGGGATCGAGCAGCGCGTCGATGGCCAGGCGCTGCTCCGCCGACCGACCGCGGAGCCCGAACACCTCGCGGTCGCCGCGGACGAGCGCCACGGCCCCGGGGGCGTGCACCCGACCGAGCGCCGAGCCGCGCTCCGAGTGGATGACGACACCGGTGTTGATGGGGACACCGGCCAGCGATCCGGCGCTGATCTCCTCGCGCTCATAGAGCGACGCCATCTGCTCGCCCGAGACCTCAAGCGACGTGACGCCGGTGTAGCCGCTGTCGACCGCGAGTTCGGCGCGATACTCCTCCGCCGCGAGGCCGATCGATGCGGCCTTGACCCGAAGCGGAAGGTCCTTCGAGACCACGACGACATCGAGTCCGTCGTTCTTCAGGTTCGACGCGACCGCGAGGATCCGGGAATCGTTGTCGCCGAGCTGCAGTCCGGACGGCAGGACAGCCTGATTCGAGTGGTTGAGCTCAACCCGCAGCGAACCGCCGTCGCCGACAGCAACAGGGAAGTCCAGACGCTCGTGCTCGATGCGGAGTTCGTCGAGGATCCGGAGCGCCTGCCGGGCGAAATAGCCGATCTCCGGATCGTTGCGCTTGGATTCGAGCTCGCTGATCACGACGACCGGAAGGACGACGTCGTGCTCGGCGAACCGGAACAGTGCCCGAGGGTCGCTCAGAAGCACCGAGGTATCGAGCACGTAGGTGCGCTCTGTGGTCGAGGCGGACGATGCCGCAGCCCGTCGAGACGACGATGCCGTCGTGGATGACGTTCCGCGGGAGGTGCTCTGAGAGGTCACGACCACTCCATCCCCGGGCCGTGCTCGGCCCGGTCCATGTCCTCGGAACGGCCACTCGTGCTCTGGATGAGCACTGCACTGGATCCGCGCGAGCAGATCCTTGGTCGCGAAGCTCCACCTGTGGCCGCTTCGATCGGGCGCGGTGCCCGATGCGGCGAACATACGGCGAGCCGCCGACAACGGTCGATCGACACGCGGAACGCAATCGCACGTTCACACGAGTTGTTCGCCCAGCGGAGCTCAGCTCACCGTCGAGAACGCGACGAACGCGTCGCGCAGCATGTCCAGCGTGGCGTCTGCTGTCGAAGCGAACGGTGAGAGCCGCAGCATCCCGTTTCGTGTGGTCGCGGTGATCCCCTGGTTGTGCAGCGCCGCAGACAGCGCGGTCAACTGCGACGGCTGCGGATGCAGCACGACGATGCCGGCGCGCTCGGTGCGGTCTCGGGGGGACACGACCGGCATGCCGAACTCGTCCGCGATGGCGAGCACCTGCTCCACACGCTCAGCGACGCGCTCCTCGATCGCGGCGATGCCGACCGACGAGACGCGCTCGAGCGCGACTGCGAGACGGGCTTGCGACACCGGGTCGACCCGCGACATCTGATACGCGGCCGCTCCTGCACGCACCGACGGAATGGTCTCCGGCCACCCCTCGGTTCCGTTCGGCCCGGACAGCACTGGCGCCATGCGCTCCAGTGCCCGGTCGCTGAGCGCCAGAAATCCCGTGCCCCATCCTGCGTGGAGCCACTTCTGCCCCCCGGTCGCCACGACATCGGCGACCTCGTAGGGAGCATCAACGACACCGAAGCCTTGGATGGCATCCACGATGAGGAGTCGGTCCCCGATGACGTCACGGATGGCTGCCAAATCGACCCGATACCCGCTCTGCCAGTCCACGAGGCTCAGCGCGACGGCGGTCGTCTCATCCGTGAGTCGCGCAGCGATCAGGTCGGGCGTCAGGGGTCCGACGCCGGCTTCGATGACCACAGGGCGAACGCGCCCCGCCGTCGCCGCCGCGCTCGCGAGCGCCAACGGGAGCGACGGGAACTCGTCCGCCGCCACGAGCACATCGCCGCTCAGCGCAAACGCGGTATGGAGCAGCCCCGGGGTCGTCGCGGTCTGCGAGACGATCTGATCGTCGCGGCGCCGCACCAGACGGGATGCGACGGATCGCACGCGCGCATCTTGTTCGTCGAGGGTCTCGAGCGCTCCGAACCGAGTGCGCTCCTGGATGGTGCCGAGCACGCGCTGCTCTTCGAGCACCGGCGTGAGGACCGGGCCGAATGCCGCATGGTCGAGGTAGCCGGGCTCCTCAGCGAACTCGGCGATGAATTCGTCGATAGTCGTCACAGGGTGCCTTTCGGGAGGAGACGGCGTGCACAGCGACCCCCCGAGCGCAACTGTTCGAATGCAAGCGAACACTGTGAGTGTACTGAACGATCCCCATGCCCCCCAATTGTCGAGGGGCGGACGCGGCGTCCGACGCGTTACCCACCGAACCGGCGGGAGCGTAATCCGTAGTCGCGGACGGCGCGCAAGAAGTCCACTTCCCGGAGATCCGGGTAAAACGCCTCGACGAAGTAGAACTCGCTGTGCGCGCTCTGCCACAGCATGAAGTCCGAGAGGCGCTGCTCGCCCGATGTCCGAATCACGAGGTCGGGGTCCGGCTGCCCTTGGGTGTACAGGTGATCGCCGATGAGCTCGGGAGTGAGCACGTCGGCAAGCGTGTCGAGTGTGCCGCCACCCGCGCCATGTGCCCGAACGATGCTGCGCATCGCGTCCGCGATCTCACGCCGTCCGCCGTATCCGACCGCGAGATTGACGTGCAGACCCGTGTTGGCGGCGGTCGCTCGCTCGGCATCCTCGAGCGCGGCGACGAGTTCGGGCGGCAGCCCTTCGTTCGAGCCGACGTGCTGCACCCGCCATGACCCGTGGTCGGAGAGCGCCTTCGCGAGCTCGGCGATGATCGTGGTCAGCTGGGTGAGCTCATCGGAGCCGCGGCCTGAGAGATTGTCCGAGGAGAGCAGGTAGAGCGTCACGACCTGAACGCCAAGATCGTCGCACCAGCCCAGGAACTCCGGGATCTTCGCCGCGCCAGCGCGATGCCCGTGCGCCGCGGTCTCCAGCCCGAGCTGCCGTGCCCATCGCCGGTTGCCGTCGACGATCATCGCGACATGCTTCGGCATCGTCGAACCGACGATGCTGCGGCGGAGCCGACGCTGGTATGCGCGGTAGAGGAGCCCCCCAGTGGTCCTCGGCGAACGCGCGTGCACAGGCAGAGGTTAGTCCAACGGAGTGGGACGCTCGTCCGAGTCGGTGAACGGCGAATCCGGTCGGTCCGACTCGGCGCCGATGCGCGCCTCCGCTTCGAGCTGCTCGCGGATCTCGGCGCGGTAGCGCGTCCGGCGGGTGCGGCGGACCATGTCAACGATCAGAAAGATCGTCGCGACGGCGACGCACGCAATGGCGATGAATCCGACGACGCCGGGGGTGACGTCGACGTCGGGGACCTTGTCCGGCGGGAGGGTCGGGGTTGCGGCGGCGAGCACCTGCAGGCCGCTCACGGCGAGGACCGTCATTGGGCAGCCTCCGGATCGATTCCGGCGAACAGATCGGTTTCGGGCAATTCGGTCGGCACCTTCGATTCGATGAGCTGGTAGTCCTCGGTCGGCCAGACGGATGCGAGGAGGTTGTTCGGCCAGAAGAAGAACATGCTGTCGGCCGGCACCTGACTGGCGTGGGCGCGGAGCGCGCGGTCGCGGACATCGAAGTACTCGGCGCACTCGACATGCGTGGTGGCAAGGTCAGGGCGATCGGCGAACCGCTCCATGAACTCGCCCAGGCGGGCAACGGCCTCCGAGTTCGGATCCTGCTGCTGCAGCGCGGCGAAGACCGCCTTGAACCGCGACGGATTCATGATCCGCTCGTAGTACAGCTTGCTGATGGACCACGGTGCCCCGGCCTCCGGGTACATCGCCGGATCTCCGGAGGCGCGCCACGCGGCCATCGCGATGTCGTGGGCGCGAATGTGGTCCGGATGCGGATATCCGCCGTTCTCGTCGTACGCGATCATGACGTGCGGGCGGAACCGGCGAACGATCCGCACGAGAACACCGGCACTGACCTCGATGGGGACCGTGGCGAAGGTGCCCGGGCGAACCGACTCGCCCTCCTCCGGGAGACCGGAGTCGTGATAGCCGAGCCAGGCGTGCTGGATACCCATCGCCGACTGGGCCGCGGCCATCTCGGTGCGGCGATACCCGGCCATATCCCGATGCGCTCGATACTGCGCCACGGCCGGCAGTTGGTCATTCAGAATGTCGCCCGCCTCACCCCCGGTGCAGGACACGACGAGCACCTCCGCACCAGCGGCCGCGTACTTGGCGTACGTCGCGGCACCCTTGCTCGACTCGTCGTCCGGGTGGGCGTGAACCGCGATGAGACGCAAAGGCACGACGCTCCTCAACAGCTGTGGTCGCCCGTGGTCGTGATCGTCGAGCGGACCGGTGTGGACCGTCACAGGGACGGCAAGATAGTTGGGACAGCCTCCGCAGCAACGTGAACTACCCTTGATCCAAGGATAATCGTCCCAGGAGTTCACGCTGTCCGCACCGCAACCACCTACGCAAGGCGTCGTGTATCCACAGGCGCGTTCAGGCGCCTCCCGTCCGTCCGGGAGGGGGCTCGATGACCGGTACGGTCGGACGCCCGGCCGACGGCGCTTTCAGGTCATCCTCGCCGTGGTGATCGCGGTCGCGATCGGCCTCACATTTGCCGCGTGGGCCATTTGGGCGGGCCCCGGAGATGTGCCGACCGGCAACCTCCAAACGAACGATCTGGGATACAGCGTCGTCTCCGACCAGCTGACGACCGTCACGTCGCAAGTGCAGGTGAACCCCGGCACAACGGTTCGATGCGCCATCGAGGTCGAGAACAAGTCGTTCGCCATCGTCGGCTGGAAGATCGTGACCGTGCCACCGACCTCGGCGTCGCAGACGAACTTCCGCACCGACGTTCGGACGAGCGAGCGGGGCGTCACCGGGTTGATCAACAACTGCTGGGTCCCGTAGGCTGTCCGGATTCCCCGTTCGAGACCGGCCGACGCTGGCCGGTCTCGCTTTTTTACGTCGGAAGGGAACCAAGGATGAGCAACGACACCCAGGTCACCTGGCTGACCCAGGAGGCCCATGACCGCCTCCAGGCGGAGCTCGACCACCTGAGCAGCGAAGGCCGCGCCGAGATCGCCCGCCGCATCGAAGCGGCGCGCGAAGAAGGCGACCTGAAAGAGAACGGCGGCTACCACGCCGCCAAGGACGAGCAGGGCAAGATCGAGGCCCGGATCCGCCAGCTGACGGACCTGCTGAAGCATGCGACGGTCGGCGAGCAGGAGTTCGACGGCACGGTCGAACCCGGCACGGTCGTGACCGCGACGATCGCCGGTGACGAGACCACGTTCCTCGTCGGCAACCGCGAGATCGTCGCCGACGGGGCGGATCTCACCGTGTACAGCCAGTCGAGCCCGATCGGCGCCGCAATCCTCGGCCTCCGTCCGGGTGACGCCACCCACTACACCGCGCCGAACGGCAAGGACATCGCCGTCTCCGTGATCAAGGTCGAGCGCTACGAGCCATGACCCGCCGCCGTCGCTGACGTCACCCGGCTCAGGTGCTCGACGTGATCCGTCAGTGACGCACTTCGGGTCGGAACCCGGCCTCGTGGAGGCGTCGCACGACCTCCTCGGAGTGTTCCGGACCACGGGCCTCGATTGACAGGTCGAGCGCGACCTCGCTGATCTGCAGGTTCTGTCCGTGCCGGGTGTGCAGCACCTCGACGACGTTCGCTCCCGCATCGGAGATCACCTGTGACACACGCGCGAGCTGTCCCGGACGGTCCGGGAGCATGATGCGGATCCCCACATAGCGGGAGGCTGCAACAAGACCGCGAGTGATGACACGTTCAAGCATGAGCGGATCGATGTTGCCACCGGAGAGCAGCACCACCGTGCGACCGGTGTCACGGATCGCGCCCGTCATGATCGCGGCAACGCCGACGGCGCCCGCCGCCTCGACGACGAGCTTGCCTCGTTCGAGCAGCAGGAGGATCGCGCGTGCCACGTCGTCGTCCGCGACCGTGACGATCTCGTCGACGAGGTCGCGGACGATGGGGAAGTTGAGTTCGCCGGGGCGGGCGACCGCGATTCCGTCCGCGATCGTCGGTGCCGTCCGAACCGCGAGCGGCATCCCTGCCGCAAGTGACGGCGGGTAGGCAGCAGCCGTCTCCGCCTGGACACCGACGACACGGATCGGTCGGCCCAGCCGCTCCGATAGTCCGCGCGCGGCGATCGCGATCCCCGAGATCACCCCACCGCCACCGACCGGGACGACGATCGTGTCGACGTCCGGGACTTGCTCGACGATCTCCAGTCCGACCGTTCCTTGGCCGGCGATGACATCCGCATGATCGAACGGCGGGATGAAGACCGCGCCCGTCGATGCCGCGTACTCCTTGGCTGCCGCGAGCGCCTCTTCGACGTTGTGTCCGTGCAGCACCGTTTCCGCGCCGTAGTTCCTCGTCGCCTGGAGCTTCGGCAGTGCGACACCCACCGGCATGAAGATGGTGGCGGGAATGCCAAGCTCGCGCGCCGCAAGTGCGACGCCTTGCGCATGATTTCCTGCGCTCGCGGCGACGACGCCGCTGCGACGCTCGTCGGCGGTGAGCTTGGAGAGCCGGTTGTAGGCACCGCGGAGCTTGTACGCGCCGGTGCGCTGCAGATTCTCACACTTCAGATGCACGGGCGAGCCGAGAATGTCGGCGAGGAACTGCGACGTCTCCATCGGTGTCACCCGCGCGACCCGCGCCACGATCGAGCGCGCACCCTCGACATCGGCGAACGACGGCACCGTGACTCGGGTATCGGCTTCCTGCTGCACACTCACCTGACTATTCTGACGCCTGCGCACCGCGGCGTCGGTGAGATGACGTCGGAGGACAGGCGTCAGGCCCTCCGTCAGATCGCGAAGTCCGGCTCGTCGGAGAGCGGGTCGTCCTCGTCGTGGTGCTTGTGACGTTGGCGTTCGCTCCGGATCCCCGCCTCGACATGCTGGGAGTCGAGACGGCGCCACCGACCGGATGCGACGGTCGTGACCATCGTGTTCAGCGTCGCGATGAGCGGCACGGCGAAGAACGCGCCAGCGATACCGGCCAGACCGGATGCTGCGGCTACCCCGAGCACGACGGCGAGCGGATGGACGCGGACAGCGCTGCCCATGACAAGGGGCTGGAGCAGGTGCCCCTCGATCTGTTGGACAAGAAGCACGATCCCGAGCACCACGAGCGCGATCACCCACCCGTTGAAGAGCAAGGCGACGAACACGGCGAGCACGCCGGTGACGATCGCGCCGACGACCGGCACGAAGGACCCGAGGAAGACGACGACGGCAATCGGAATCGCGAGAGGGACGCCACTGAAGAACACTCCGGCGCCGATCCCCACGGCGTCGACGAACGCGACGAAGATCTGCACCCGGATGAAGCTTGTCAGCGTCGACCAGCCCGCGACACCGGCACCGTCGATGGCGGATCGAGCGCCGCGCGGGAACAGCACGACGATCCAGCGCCAGACGCGCTTGCCGTCGACGAGCAGGAAGATCGTGGTGAACAGGACGATGAAGAGCCCCTCGAACACGCGAGTGGCGCTCGAGCCCGCCGTCGCGACCCCGGACAGCACCGAGCCCGAGTGGGTTTGGAGCCACTTCCCGATGTCGTTCGACCAGGTGACGAAGTCGCGTTGAGAGATTCCGATGCCGGAGTCGAGCAGCAACTGCTTGATGTTCGCGTACTGCTCGACCGTTCGCCGCGCAAGCGAGGGGTACGCCGCAGAGATCTGATTGACCACCAGCCAGATCAACCCGACGACCGCGGCGATAGCGGCGAGAATGCTCACCACCACGGAGGCCCACTTCGGCACGCCGTGATGTTGGAGCCATGCGGACAGCGGTGCGAGAAGCGCTGTGATGACGATGCCGATCAAGAACGGAACGACGATCCGTTCGAGGGTGACGACCAGCCAGATGAAGACCGCGATCACGGCGAGGATGGCGAGGATGCGCCATGACCACGCGCCGGCGATCTGCATGCCGGGCGGCACGAGTGGCTGCTGCCCTTCTGGGCGCTCGGGCCGACGGCTGATCATGCGGCGATTCTATTGAGCAGAAGCCGGGGGAAATCCTGTGTGCCATCACAGCGTCGCACGTCCCCGATAGGGTCCGGAGCGTGCCCTCACACTCGACACTCTCGCGTGCCGACGCGCGACGCCTCGTGCTCGGCGCCCAGGGCTTCGCGCGTCAGTCAGAGCGGATGGCGCCCGGGGCAGAGCCGCTCCGCTCGGCGCGTTCGCTCACCTCGTGCATCGGCGCCCTTGGCCTGCTGCAGATCGACTCCGTGAACGTGTTCGAGCGAAGCCACTATCTGCCGCTCTTCGCCCGGCGCGGCCCGTACGACCGCACCGTGTTGGATCGAGCGACGGTGGACGCCGGGGCGAGGCATGTCGAGTACTGGGCCCACGAGGCGGCGTTCATCCCGCGAGCGATGCTGCCGCTCTTCCGCTGGAAGATGGACGCGTTGCGTGCGCGGGATCACGAGGCAGGGCGCACCCCGTTCGTCGAGGATCGCGCACCGCTCATGCGTGAGCTCCTGGCCGTCCTTGCCGCCAACGGTCCGATGGCCGCGAGCGAGATCGAACACGAGTCGAATGTCCGGCATGGCCCGTGGTGGGGGTGGAGCGACGTGAAGCGGTCGCTCGAGTTCCTGTTCCGATGGGGAGATGTCGTCTCCGCCGGCCGACGAGGCTTCGAACGCGTCTACGCGCTCCCGGACCACGTGCTGCCACCGGGGTACCTCGACGCAGCGCCCGAGCGAGCGGATGGGATTCGGTCGCTTGTCGAGCATGCGGTTCGAGCCTCCGGGGTCGGCACCGTCGCGGACCTCGCCGACTACTTTCGGCTCCGAACCGACGACACGAAGCGCGCACTGCTCGACCTGCAGTCAGCAGGGAGCGTCGTCCCTGTTGCCGTCGAGGGGTGGAGCCAACCCGCGTGGATGCACGTTGACGCTCGAATTCCGCGCCGGATCAGCGCGTCGGCGATCCTGTCGCCGTTCGATCCGGTGGTCTGGTTCCGACCGCGCGCGGAACGCCTCTGGGACTTCCGCTACCGCATCGAAATCTACACACCGGCCCCAAAGCGGGTGTATGGGTACTACGTGCTCCCGGTCCTCCAGGACGAGCACATCGTCGGGCGCGTCGATCTGAAGAGCGATCGTCAGCGACGCGCACTCCTGGTGCGGGCCGCCTGGCGTGAACCCGATGCGCCGTTCGATGCGGACCGGCTTGCAGAGACACTCCGCATGGCTGCGAGGTGGCAGGGCCTCGACACGATCGAGGTGAGCGACCACGGCACAGCGGCAGCAGAATTGGCCGCGGCGGTCACTCGCGTCGAGCGGCGCGCGGGATGACGGGTGCCGGTCCGCGGGCGGCAGGCGCTCAGAACTGCACTCGAGGGGGTTCGGCGATCGCCGCGCGTTCGTTCGACTCGAAGAACACCGCTTCGCCGACGCCGCGGCTCCGCGCGATCGTCGTTCCGGGGAACCGTCTGATGCGAGTGTTGAGTTCGCGCACGCCGCCGTTGTACTGGCGCCGAGCGGACTGCAGGCGATCCTCGGTCGAAGCGAGCTCGGACTGCAATTGCAGGAACGACTGGCTCGTCTGGAGTTGCGGATACCCCTCTGCCAGCGTGAACACCGTCTTCAGCGCGCGCTGCATGTGGTCTTCGGCGACGGATGCGGCAGCGGCGTCGGGCGCAGTGAGCGTCTCTTGGCGCGCCTCGTCGATACCGCGGAGCGCTGCGCTCTCGTGACTCGCGAATGGCTGGACGGCGTCGACGAGTGTCGGCACAAGCTCCGCCCGCTCCTGCAGCGCCTGGGCGATCTGGCGCCACGACGCGTCCACGCGCTCTTGGAGGCCGACGACCGTGTGGTAAGTCATCCAGAACACGATCCCGACGACAACGAGAATGGCGACAACCACTCCGGCGACGACCGCAGCCACGAATCCGGTGTCCATAGCGGGTGCGTACTCCTTTGCGTCGTTTGCGTCGGGCCGACATAGGGTGAGCCCCACGTCGCGCGGGCGGACAGGCCCGGATCGACTATAACCGCGACTCCCTGCACGCCCGGCCTGAGGTCGCCGAACCACCGAAACCCTGCGCGATCCGGCGTCCCGCTGCGCTCTCCGACTTTCCCGGGACCCGATCCATCGGGCTACGCTGACGGACGGTGCACGGTCGCGCTGGCGGCTACTGCCCATCGAACCCGAATTCGCGAGCGAGAGCAGCCATGACCGACGTTCAGACCACCCCCACCGTGTACGACGAGACGCGTCTGCGCTCCGTCTTCGAAGGCACGTACACCTACGCGAACGGGTTCGCTCGGAACGTCCACCGCTTCGCGAACCGCCCCGCGCTCCGCGATCCCGCGTCCGACCGATCCTGGACGTATGCGGAACTCGGCGAGGTGGTCGATCGCGTCGCGGGTTGGCTCCTCCGTCACGGTGTCGAGCAGAACAGCGTGGTCATGGTGGAGCTGTTCAACTCCCCCGAGTTCGCGATCCTCTATCTCGCCTGTCACCGGATCGGCGCGATCTTCTCACCGACGAACTTCCGCCTCGCACCCGCTGAGGTCGCGTACATCATCGACGACTCGTCGCCCCGGGTGCTCGTGTTCGACGCTGCCCGCGAACACGACATGGCCGAAGCGCTCACCATCGCCCACCATCGTCCAGAGCACGTGCTGCGCGTTCCAGCCGCAGCCGGCACCAGCCAGGGCGCGAGCGCATCGTCCGCAGACACACCCGATGCCGGGACCATCGAGCGCGCTGTCCTGTTCTCCGAGGCGCTCGCTGCCGCTCCGGTCTCCGGCGACGAGCTTGCTGCGGGCCGCTCCGACGCCCCGCGAACGACCTATGCCGAGACGACGCGCCTGTACACGTCGGGAACGACCGGGCGGCCGAAGCCGGTGCCGCTGCCCAGCCTTGTCGAGGTGCTGAGCGCACACGACGTCATCATGCACTTCCCGCTCACGCCGTTCGACAAGACCCTGAACATGTCACCGCTCTTCCACCGCGGCGGCCTGTATTCGGGCGGTCCGAACCCGGTGTTCTACGTCGGCGCGGAACTCACGACACTCCGACACTTCGATGCCGACACGGTGCTCGACCTCGTCGAGTCCGAGCGTCTGACGTTTCTCATCGGCGCCCCCACGAACCTTGTACAACTCGCCGACGCACAAGAGCGCCGGCCCCGCGATCTGTCGTCGCTGCATGGGATCGTGACGATGGGTGCGCCCCTCGACCGGGCGGCCGCGCTGCGGTTCCAGCGGCTGCTCACGGAGCGCATCTTCAACGGGTACGGCACGACGGAGACGTTCTGGAACACGTTCCTCCGCCCGGAGGATTTCCCCGACGGCGCCGGCTCGACGGGGCGCGCATCCACTGACGACGACGTCGCGGTGGTTCGTGTCTACACGGATCGGCTCGCGGATCCGACCGACACCGTGGCGAAGGACGGCACCGAGATCGGCGAGTTCGCCGTCCGCACGATCAAATCGGGCTACTCCTACCGAAACGCGGATCTCGAGGCCGAGAAGTTCGCTGACGGGTGGTTCTACCCCGGTGACCTCGCAACGTGGGACGAGCAGGAGCGGGTGACGATCGTGGGCCGGAAGGACGACATGATCATCTCGGGCGGCGAGAACGTCCACCCGGTCCAGGTCGAGGCGATTCTCGCGGAACACGCCGGCGTCGCTGATGCGATCGTGGTCGGCGTTCCTGACGATCGGTGGGGCGAGATCGTGGCCGCCTACGTCGTCCGTCGCACCTCCCTTCCCGAGGATGATGCCGCCGCTGCTGCGGAGCTCGATCGCTTCGCCGGATCCCACCCCGCGCTCGCCCGCTACAAGCGGCCGAGGCTGTACCGCTTCGTCGACAGCATCCCCTACAACGCCACGGGGAAGAAGGTGCACTATCTCGCCAAGGCGAGCGCAGCCTCCGACCACGAGACGGGTCGCTTCATCGCACCCTGATCGGGGGCAGGCCACGAGACGGGCGGGCAGCCGTCGCGCGGTACTCTCGCTCGCAACCGGCACCTAGCGCCGAAGCGTCGCGCTCGGCAAGACCCCGAACTCTCGCCGGTATGCGGCGGCGAACCGGCCGCTCGACGAGAATCCCCATCGGGCGGCGATCGCCTCGATCGTCGTTCCGTCGATCGGGTCGCCGCGGACGAGATCGTCGTGCGCGTGCTGCAACCGCACCAGGCGGAGCTGTTCGAGGGGCGTGCGGTCGAGGCTTCGTCGGAAGGCGGCCTGAAGGCCGCGAACACTGAGACCGGATGCCTCGGCGATCGCCTCGACGTTCACCCCGTCCTGCGCGTGCACATCGATGAACCGCATTGCACGACGTAGCGCCGCCGGGAGGACACCGTCGGGGTCCTCCCCCTCCTCGCGGAGCGCGACGACGGGGAACACTGCGAGCACCGCGGCGACGAACGCATCGAACCGAGTGCGCTGAACCACGGGGACGGCAAACGTCGGGCCGTCCTCGGAGTCGGAGGCTCGGACATAGCTCGCGAATGTCCGCCAGAACCGCACGGCGGGTGCGTCGCGCGGCGCCTGCTCCACCGAGAGTTCGAGCGGCGCGTCGCCCACCAGCTCGCGGGCGACCTGGCGGAACGCGCGTTCGTCGACGGAGAGCGACGGGGCATGGGGCGTTGCGCGCCGATTCGTCGGGAGGAGCGCGATCTCCTCCCCCACGTCAGCGACGGTCACCCATGCGCCCGAGTCGGGAACATCGTCGACGAGGATGCACGGCTCATCGTGAGCCGTCGGGTCAGCATCCATCGGCGTATCACCTCCGCCTCGCCGTCCTCAGCGGTCGTTCGCGTCGAACCGCCGCAGTATTGCCAACGGTTTACGCCAATGGTGCTGCCAGTTCACCGGGAGCACGCTCAGGAACGTCGGCGGATGCCTCGGGGAGGTGAGCGGGCGCCTCCGGATCGTCGACCGACCTATCCGTCACGGCGCGCGGCCGGGCGACGCCACTCGCGAGGCACACGCCGGCAATGATCGGCAGGAGGACGATGTGTCCTGCAATCCCCGCGTAGAGCAGGAAGTGCGCCCACGTCGCTTCCGTGTGACCGATCGAGTTGTAGTAGATGTCCCGGAAGTAGCCAACGAATGTCGCGAGGTCGACGCCCAGGTAGGCGATGATCCAACCAATCCGCAGCCGCACCACCACGAAGAACGGCAGCAGCCACAGGGTGTACTGCGGCGAGTCCACCTTGTTGCACACCATGTAGATGCAGATCATGGCCGCGGCAGTCTGCACCCACGGCATTTGGCGGCGTCGGATTCCAATCACGAGTCCGATCACGACGACGGTCAGGAGGCCCAGCGCGGTCGCCACCTGCGCCATCCGGTTGAGCGTGTGCTCGACCGACGGCGTGGCCTGCGCCGACCACGGCAGGAGTGCGTAGTACCAGACCGACAGGGTGTCCGGCTCGATGGGGCGGCTCGCCTGGAATCGGATCACGCTCCACCACCCCGCGGCGTTGATGACGAGGAACGGAACGTTCGCAGCGAGCAAGACGGCGACGGCAGAGCCCGCGACAACGGCTGCGTCGCGCACGCGGCGAGCAAGCGGGACGCCTGCCTCGATGAGGTATGCGAGCACGAGCGGACAGACGAACAGCGCCGGATATAGCTTGAACGCACCTCCGATGCCAAGCAGCGCACCCGCGATCAACGCACGGACCCACGGTGGAATGCGGTCGCGGAGCCCGAGCTCCACAAAAAGCGCTGCCGAGACGAAGAACACCGGGATGACGTCCCAGTTGAGCAATGCATAGAGATACAGCGGAGGCGTCGCTGCGAAGATCCAGGCGCGTCGGCCCGCGACGCGCGCGAGCATGATGGTCGCCAGTGCGACGAGCGGCAGGAACGTGAGCGCGGTGACGATCACGAAGCCGTGCGCGGACACGACGGGGAGGCCGGTGAGCCAGATCCAGATCGCCGTCAGTGTCGGATATTCCGGTGTCCCGAGCGGGAGGCCGCTCGCATCCGCGTGCGGCGAGACGTACGGGAACACATGGGCCGCGTAGTCATGGATGGTGAACATGCCGCCGACGTCGCTGGCGCATCCCCACTGGGACAACTGCGTGATGCGTGCGACCCCCGGTCCCGGAAGCACCGTGCACGGGAGGTGGTGCAGCATGCTGCCGATCGTCAGCCCGACCGCGACCGCGGTCATCACAGCGATCTCGATCCAGGACAGCGGACGTGTGTTGCGTCGGTCGATCTTCATTTCCGTATCACCCTAGACAGTGTCGGAACGAAAACTCGCGTGCCCGGCCGCACCGATTGCGCACCGCACTGCATACGCGTGTGCCCCCGGAGGGACTCGAACCCTCAGCTCGGCGATTTTAAGTCGCATGCCTCTACCGATTGGGCCACGGGGGCGGGCCATGGAACACGGGAGGCGACCAGTCGTCGTCGACAACCGGTCGCCTCCTGCAGGGGGATCCTATTCAGCCGTGGTGCTCGCCGTGGCGCTCACGGCCTCCGGGGCTTCGGTGTCAGCCTGGCTGGTCGGCGCTGCTCCAGCAGACGCCGCGTCGGCGTTTGCCGCGGGTGCGTCCGCCGTTGCCGCGGTGCTGCGCGCGGGCCGCTTGGCTGCGGGCTTCCGAGTCGTCGTTCGCTTCGGAGCAGGGGTCGCCGCGCTCGTCGGCGCGTCAGCCTTCGAGACGTCGTCGGCGGGGGTCGCATACGCGGGACCTGCCGCGCCTGCTGGCTTCGCGACCTCGGGTTGCGGTGCAGCGGCCGGCTCGGCTGGCTTCGGGCGGGAGGCGAACTCCTCGAACGCCGCGCGTGGAGTCTCGCGGTGGTCGAGTGAGGCGATGTCGCGGCCGAGGAAGAATCCGCCCATCCAGTCGCCGAATACGCGCCACTTCCGCTCCCACGATGGCATCGCGAGACCGTGATAGCCGCGGTGCGCGCCCCAGGCGAGGAAGCCCTTCATCGCGAACTTCCCCGATTGGAACACGCCGATCCCGATACCGAGGCCGGCGACAGCGCCGAGGTTCTCGTGCTTGTAGTCGACGAGCTGTTCGCCACGAATCTGCGCCACGATGTTGGACGCAAGACGCTTCGCCTGCCGGACCGCGTGCTGCGCGTTCGGCACGCACATGCCTCCGACGCCGCCACCGGTGAGGTCGGGGACTGCTGCCACGTCGCCGCAGGCCCACGCGCCGTCGATCACGCCGTTGTCGTCGACGATGCGGAGGTCGGGCTGCACGCGGATGCGCCCGCGCGGCTCGAGCGGGAAGTCCGTGCCCTTGACCATCGGGTTCGCCATGACACCGGCAGTCCAGATGATGAGGTCGGATTCGATGACCTGCTGCTCGCCCTCGTTGGGCTTGAGCACGCAGACGCCGTTCTCGGCGGACGCGAGCTGCGTTTCGAGGTGCACCTCTGCGCCGCGCTCCGCCAGGTTCTTGAGCACCCAGTAGCTCGTTTCGAGTGAAACCTCCGGCATGATCCGGCCCATTGCCTCAACGAGGTGGAAGTGGGTGTCGTCGAAGGACAGTTCCGGGTAGCGGCGCAGGAGGTCCGACGCGAATGAGCGCAGCTCGGCGAAGATCTCGATGCCGGCGAATCCGCCGCCGACGACGACGACGGTGAGCAGACGGTCGCGCTCGGGGCCCGCCGGGACGTTCGCGGCTTTGGCGAAGTTCACGAGCATCCGGTCGCGAATCGCTGCAGCTTCCTCGATGGTCTTCAGGCCGATCGCCTCGTCGGCGACGCCGGGGATCGGGAAGGTCCGGGAGACCGCCCCGGCCGTCATCACGATCGTGTCGTACTCTTCCTCCCACGGCTCGCCGACGGGGGGTGTGATCGTCGCGGTCTTCGTCGCGTGGTTGACGGCCGTCACCTTGGCGGTCACCACGGTCGTGCGCTTGAGGTGGCGACGGTGGGCGACGATTGCGTGCCGCGGCTCGATCGATCCGGCTGCGACCTCTGGCAGGAACGGCTGGTAGGTCATGTACGGCAGCGGGTCGACCATGACGACTTCTGCTTCACCGTCACGAAGCCATTTCTCGAGCTTCCAAGCGGTGTAAAAACCGGCGTAACCGCCGCCGACGATCAGGATCTTTGGCACGGGTCAATGTCTCCTTGGGGTGGGGTTGCCGCGAAATAACTTACTCGCTCCCACCGCCGACCCTGACGTCGATGTCCCATCGTGATTCTAGGGTCGGCTCGGACCGATCCACTCATTGTCGGCCGAACATGACGTACTGACCGCTTCACCGGCTCAGTGGGCAGCCGTGCTTCCGCTTGCCGGTCGGCATTCGCAGCGCTCGGGCGACCATCCGCTTTCGGCGAGTGCTCGGTCGCCGATGGGGTTCACGCCGGGTCCGGCAGCAAGCGCATGGCCGACGAGCGCGTGCAGACATTTGACGCGGTTGGGCATTCCGCCCGCGGAGATACCGTGGATTTCGGGAACGAATGCAATCGACTCACGGTCCGACAGATAAGCGAGGTGCGCGGCACGATAGGCGGAAGCAATCGCAGGGTCCTCGTCGAGCAGTGACGCGTATCCCGCCATCGTTCCGTCCGCCTCCAGCCTCGACACGGCGGCGGTCGCAGCGGGATGGGTGAGGTAGTACAGCGTCGGGAACGGAGTCCCGTTGCCGAGTCGTGGCTGCGTTGCGACGACCGTCGGCGCACCGCAGGCGCACCGCGCGGGAATGCCGATGACGTCGCGGGCGGGGCGACCGAGCTGCTCGGAGACAGTGGCGATATCGGCGTCGCTGGCGGGCTCGAAGGGCGGGGTGGTCATCAGTCGACGATCCTAACGGGGCCGTTGTCCTTGCCCCACCGGCACCGATCCGGTTGTGCTGCGCTCCCGCACAGGCACTCCTCAGGTACCGCTAACCGCCGGCGCTCGGGGTGCTGCCGGCGCTCGGCACGGTGCCGGCGCTCGGCGCGGTGCCGGCGCTCGGCGCGGTGCCGGGAACGGTCTTGCCCTGGGTCGCCCCGGTGCCGCTTGCGGGGCTCTGCAACTGGTTCGCGGTCTTGGTGGACAGGCCCGCCGTCAGAACGCTCGAGAGCATCCCGGAGACCCAGTCGACGTGTGGCGTCTGCACCGTTGCGCTGACCGGTGTGCCCGCGTCGGTGACCGGCGCGTGCGCGGCCGAGCCACTCGAACCGGAGGCGCCCATCACCAGGTAGCTCTCCTCGCCCGGGTAGACGTAGAGCAGTCGGTCGCGCGCCTGCGTCTCGATGTACGCGGGGTCGCTCCATCGAGCAACATCGGCCGTCTTCGTCGCGACATCCGCCTTCGCGGCGGCGACCTGCTCACGCTTCTGCGCGATCTGCTCCTGCTGCTGAATGAGCGTCCGCAGCGAGGGTGCGAGGACGACGACGAAGAGCACGATGATGCCGAGCATCAGTGCGCTGAATCCGGAGAAACGCAGGTTCCGGAACCACGGCAGCGAGACGCGCTCTGCGGTCGGAATCGCTACGGGGATCCGGCGAACGCGCGGCTTCTCGTTCGTCATGGTTCTACGCTAACCCGACCGGTCATGATGCTCGTCCGCGAACCGCCGGGAGCTGACGACTGCTGCGGGAGAGCATGTCCTGCTCTGCACCTCCATGACGGAGCAGGCCCCGCGCCTCCAGAAGCGTGTCCTGGAGACGCGGGGCCGGGAACCGTTACGACCAGAGCGACGCGCTCCGCGGGAACGCGCTCCGTCCCGCGTAAGCGGCTGCGTCGCCGAGCTCTTCCTCAATGCGGAGAAGCTGGTTGTACTTCGCGACGCGATCCGAACGGGCGGGCGCGCCCGTTTTGATCTGCCCACCGTCGACGGCGACCGCGATGTCGGCGATCGTCGTGTCTTCGGTCTCGCCGGAGCGGTGGGAGAGAATTGCGGTCATGCCACTTCGTTGGGCCAGCGCGACCGCGTCGAGCGTCTCGGTGAGGGTGCCGATCTGATTCACCTTCACCAGGATCGAGTTGGCTGCACGCTCCGCGATGCCCTTCTCCAGGCGCTTGGGGTTCGTCACGAACAGGTCGTCACCGACGATCTGCAGCTTCGAGCCGAGCTCAGCGGTGAAGTGCGACCAGCCGGCCCAGTCGTCTTCCGCGAGCGGGTCTTCGATCGTGACGAGCGGGTAGTTCGCGGCCAGGTCAGCGAAGTACGCGGTGAACTCTTGGCTGTCGAGCTGCTTGCCCTCGAAGGTGTACTTGCCGTCTGCGAAGAACTCGGTCGAGGCGACGTCCAGTCCGAGCGCGATGTCCTTGCCCGGTGTGAACCCGGCCTTCTCGATCGCCTGCAGGAGGAAGTCGAGCGCGGCGCGGTTGGACGCGAGCTCCGGGGCGAAGCCGCCCTCGTCGCCCAGACCGGTGGAGAGCCCCCGCTTCTTCAGCTCGCTCTTCAGCGCGTGGTAGGTCTCCACGCCCCAGCGCAAAGCCTCCGAGAAGGACTCTGCGCCATAGGGGACGAGGAAGAACTCCTGAATGTCGACGTTCGTGTCTGCGTGTGCGCCGCCGTTCACGACGTTCATGAGCGGGACAGGCAGCGTGTGGGCGTTCGGTCCGCCGAGGTAGCGGAACAGCGGCAGGTCTGCCGAGTCCGCGGCCGCGCGGGCCACGGCGAGGGAAGCGCCGAGGATGGCGTTCGCGCCGAGCCGCGACTTGTTCTCCGTCCCGTCGAGCTCGACGAGCGCCGCGTCCACGAGGCGCTGGTCGGTCGCATCAAAGCCTTCGATCGCCGGGCCGATCTCGTCGAGAACTGCCTCGACCGCCTTCAGCACCCCTTTTCCGCCGTAGCGCTTCGGGTCGCCGTCGCGCAGCTCGTAGGCCTCGAAGGCGCCAGTGGAGGCGCCGGACGGGACGAGCGCTCGAGAGACGACGCCGTCGTCGAGCAGGACCTCGACCTCGACGGTGGGATTGCCTCGGGAATCGAGGACTTCGCGGGCTCCGACAGCGTCGATCACGGCCACAGGGGACTCCTCACACAGTGCGTAGTGGTGGTTCGTCGTCGATCCTATCGACGCCTGGGTTTGGTCGAGTGAACAGTGAACTGCGTGTGGACAACAGCGAGCCCGTCTACGACAGCGGCCGAAACTCGATGGGACCGTCTGCCGTTTCTGCCGTGACGACGCCCACCTGCCGGAACCCCTGCTCCGCGAGCGCCGCACGCTGATTCTTGGCATTCTTCGCGCGTCGTTCCAGCCGAACTCGCCGGTGCTCACGCACGAGGCTCTGCTTGATGCGCGCGAGATCACGAGCATCGACGTCGTTGTCGTACAGCAGGACGACCGCGTCCGCATCTGCTTCGTGATCCAGCTCCACCAGGTCGACGATGCGCTCGAACCCGAGCGAGAAGCCCACTGCCGGCACATCGACACCGAGGAACCGCCCGATCATCCCGTCATACCGACCGCCGCCACCAAGGCTGTATGCGAGATCGGGGTGCGCGAGCTCGAAGATCGTGCCCGTGTAGTAGCCCATACCGCGGACGAGCGTCGGATCGAAGCGAATCGGGAGGTCCGGGAGCGACGCGCGGATCGCCTCCAGATCGGAGAACGCGGCCCGGTCGATCCATGAGGCCTCGCGGGCCGACTCCCAGTCGGCCGCGGCGAGCGCCTCGAGCGTCGCGGCGAGGTCGGCCGAGGACCACCCACTGAACCCCGGGAGTTCGACAAGCTCGGCGGCGACTCCCGATGGCCCGATCTTGTCGAGCTTGTCGATGACGATGAGCGCCGCGTCCGCGGCCGTTGCCGGCACATTCCAGCTGGCCAGGAGCGAGGTCAGCACACGGCGATCATTGATGCGGATGACGGTGTCGCGCACGCCGAGGGCGTCGATTGCCGCAGCGGTCGCCTGGATCAGCTCGATCTCTGCGATCGGTCCGGCTTCGCCGAGAATGTCGATGTCGCACTGCACGAACTGGCGGAACCGCCCCTTCTGCGGACGCTCGGCACGCCAGACCGGCGCGATCTGAATCGATCGGAAGACGGTGGGGAGCTGGCCGCGGTGCGACGCGAAGAACCGCGCCAACGGAACAGTGAGATCGAACCGGAGGCCGAGATCGGCGAGGTCGAGCGGTGTCGAAGCGGCGTGCAGATCGGCAACGTCGAGGCCACGGCGCATGACCGCATAGGCGAGCTTCTCGTTGTCGCCGCCGAGACCGGAGTGAAGCCGCTTCGCATCCTCGACCACCGGAGTCTCGATCTCGTCGAAGCCGAAACGGCGGTAGACGGAGCGGATCTTGCCGAGTACGGCGTCGCGCTTCGCCTTCTCGGACGGGAGGAAATCGCGCATACCCCGGGGCGGAGTCACTGGTGCGGCCATGCCAGCCATCCTGGCAGAGGAGTTGCTGGAGCGCTGGGCCTCTGATATTCTGCATCCAGAACCCCGGTGAGCACTTGACTGCCGCCGGAGCGGGAACGTGCTGCAAGGTCCCGCGCGGTTCCGAGTAGGCGCCGCTCGTCCATGTTTCGCGAGCGGCACCCCTGCCTGCTCGCGGGCGCCCCGTCTTTTCGGGTTGATGCGGGCGCCCGCTCAGCCGGCTCGTCTCGACCCGGCACTCGCTGCCTGCTCGAAGGCCGCGAGCGCCGCTCGAACACTCCCGACAGCGTCGATACCGTCGGTTCCGGCTTCGACGACCGACGCCATCAACGCCAATCCCCACGCCGGGTCGACGCGCTTCGCGGTGCCCCCGGTGGCGGCGTCGTCGCCGAGCCGATCGGCAGCCGTGGCGCGGTCAACCGTCCGCGCGGAGGCAGGAACGCGATCCACTTCGACATCGCTCGACACGAGAGTCCGCGCACCGTCGATCGCCGCTGCCGCGTCAGGGGCTCGTTCCGCCAGCGCGACGGCCCGCTCGAGGGGCGCCATCGCGCGTGGCACGCCGTCGAACGGACTCGTGCGGTGCGCTTTCTCCGCCTGCTTCGCGGCCAGCCAGACACGCACGACCTCAGCCTCCGTCGTCGCCACCTCGGACCCGAACACGTGCGGATGGCGCCGCGTCATCTTCTCGCGCGCGGTCTCGATGACATCGGTCAGCGCGAACTCGCCGGCGCGCTCGGCGATTCCGGCGTGCAGCACCACTTGGTAGAGGATGTCGGCGAGCTCCTCCTGCATTCCATCGTGGTCGTCGTCGTCGATTGCGTCGACGAGCTCGTACGCCTCCTCCACGACGTACCGAGCGAGCGAGCGGTGGGTCTGCGCTCGATTCCACACGCATCCGCCGACTGGGTCGAGCAGGCGGTCGATGACACGCACCAGCGATTCCAGAGCCGATCCGGAACGGCGCGCTTCCTCTGATGCGGGCATGCCTCATCCTCACACGCCGCGTTGCCGATCGGATTCGTCAGCGCTCCTGCGTATGCTGTATTCCGGTGCGTCGGGAAGCCTGGTCGACAACGACCAGCTGACCCCAATTCGGAGCCGCCATGAACGCCATCGTCCGCTCGGAGCGCTTCAGCGCAGTCGCACTGCTGACCGCCGCCATCCTCGGGCTCGCTGCGGCGAACAGCCCCCTCGCGAGTGCACTCGCCGCGGCCCTGCACTGGCACCCTCCGCTGGGGGCGCTCGGACTCGATCTCTCGATCGCGCACTGGGTCAGCGACGGCCTCCTCGCAATCTTCTTCCTGCTCGTGGCGATCGAGCTCAAGCATGAGCTCGTTGCCGGCGAGCTTGCGAATGTGCACCGCGCCGCCGTGCCTGCCATCGCGGCCGTCGGCGGCGTCGTCGTTCCGGCTGCCCTCTACCTGGCGCTGACGAATGGCAGCGGTCTCGAGCAGGGCTGGCCGGTTCCGACCGCCACCGACATCGCGTTCGCGCTCGGCATCCTCGCCATCTTCGGCCGGGGGCTTCCGCAGAACCTCCGAGTCTTTCTCCTCGCGCTCGCGGTCCTCGACGACCTGATCGCGATCATCATCATCGCGGTCGTGTTCGCTCACGGAACCGACTTCATCGCGCTCGGCGGCGCTGCGATCGCGCTCGCAGCATTCTGGGTCGTTGCGCGCGTGACCGTGTCGCGCCGTCTCGCACGGTCGATCCGCATCGCCGCGCTCATTGTCCTCGGTGTGGGTGCCTGGTGGCTCGTCTATCAGTCCGGAGTGCACGCAACGATTGCCGGGGTCGCGCTCGGCCTCCTCCTCCCCCGCGACGCGGGGCACCGCGTCTATGAGCGTCTTGACCCGTGGTCGAACGTCGTGGTGCTGCCGGTCTTCGCCTTCGCCGCTGCGACTGTTCCGATCCCGTCGGTGGGGTTGCCCGACCTGTCGCCCGCCTTTTGGGCGATCGTGGTCGCCCTTCCCGTCGGCAAAGTCCTGGGCATCACACTGTTCGGCGGCGTCGCAGGTCGATTCCTCGGCCGGTCGGCGGGCTCTCGGCTCCCGTTCTGGTCGTTGGTCACGGTGGGAACCCTCGGCGGGGTGGGATTCACGGTGTCATTGCTGATGAACGAGCTTGCGTTCACGTCGAACGCGGAGATCGTGGATCAGGGGACGCTCGCCGTGCTCGTCGGGTCGGGCGTGTCCATGATCGCCGGGGCCGGGGCCGTTGCGCTCAGGGCTGCGGCTCAGCGGCGGCAGCCGCTTCCGGCGCCGGAGCTCCGTACACCGCAGTGAGAATCGACTCGACCCATGCGATCAGCGCATCGTCCGGCGGGAACTCGCCGTTCCGTCTCGGCAGCGGGATGCTCGCCGCATTCTGCTGGGCGAACCAGCGCGCACCGGTGAACATGCGCGCGAGCCGCACCTGCTGCGAGTCGGCGAGCTCGCGGCCGGCCACGCGCAGGTTCTGACCCATGACGACGACGTCGGACAGCCCGACCTGCTGCGCCATGCGCCGAAGCCGCGACACGGCGATCAGCGTGCTCACCGGCTGTGGGGGCTCCCCGTATCGGTCGGTGAGCTCGTCGAGCACCAGGTCGATCGCGTTCGGCTGTGCACTCGGTGCCGAAGCCGCTGACAGCTTCTGGTAGGCCTCGAGCCGGAGCCGCTCGGATTCGACGTACTCCTCCGGGATGTGTGCGTCGACTGGGATCTCGAGGCGCAGCTCGGTCTGGCCTTCGGCGACCTCTCCCCGGAATTGGGACACGGCTTCGCCGATCATCCGAAGGTAGAGGTCGAACCCGACCCCGGCGATGTGGCCGGACTGCTCGCCGCCGAGCAGGTTGCCCGCCCCACGGATCTCGAGGTCTTTCAGCGCGACCTGCATGCCCGCGCCGAGCTCGTTGTTCGCTGCGATGGTCTCGAGACGGTCCTGAGCCGTCTCCGACAACGGCTTATCCGCGTCGTAGAGGAAGTAGGCGTAGCCGCGTTCGCGACCTCGGCCGACCCGACCCCGAAGCTGGTGCAGCTGCGACAGCCCGTACTTGTCCGCCCGATCGATGATGAGCGTGTTCGCGTTCGCGATGTCCAGGCCCGTCTCGATGATCGTGGTCGAGACGAGAACGTCGAACCGGCGCTCCCAGAAGTCCACCATCACCTGCTCGAGCGTGCTCTCGGACATCTGCCCGTGCGCGACGGCGATGCGGGCATCCGGGACGATCTCGGCGAGGTGCGCCGCGACACCCTGGATGTCCTTCACACGGTTGTGCACGAAGAAGACCTGTCCTTCGCGCAGCAGCTCCCGCCGGATCGCGGCAGCGATCTGCATGTCGGATCGCGGCCCGACGAACGTGAGGATCGGGTGCCGATCCTCTGGAGGCGTCGCCAGCGTGGACATCTCTCGGATGCCCGTGACCGCCATCTCGAGGGAGCGCGGAATCGGCGTGGCGCTCATGGCGAGCACATCGACGTTCGTCTTCAACTTCTTGAGCTGATCCTTGTGTTCGACGCCGAACCGCTGCTCCTCGTCGATGATGACGAGCCCGAGATCTTTGAACCGGAGGCTCTCCGACAGGATCCGATGCGTCCCGATGACGATGTCGACGGTTCCCTCGGCGAGCCCGGCGATGGTCTCCTTCGACTCCTTCTCGGTCTGGAAGCGACTCAGCGCACGCAGGTGCACGGGGAAGCCCGCGAATCGCTCCTGGAACGTCTCCATGTGCTGTCGGACGAGCAGGGTGGTCGGCACCAGCATCGCCACCTGCTTGCCGTCCTGTACCGCCTTGAATGCGGCGCGAATCGCGACCTCGGTCTTGCCGTAGCCGACGTCGCCGGAAAGGAGCCGGTCCATCGGGATCGGCCGCTCCATGTCACGTTTGATCTCGTCGATCGTGGTGAGCTGGTCGGGAGTCTCCGCGAACGGGAACGCCTCCTCGAGCTCGCGCTGCCACGGTGTGTCCGGGCCGAACGCATGCCCCTTCGATGCCATCCGCGCCGAATACAGCTTCACGAGATCGACGGCGATGTCGCGGACCGCTTTCCGGGCCTTCGATTTCGCGGCCGCCCAGTCCGAGCCTCCCATTTTGGAGAGCGTCGGCGACTCGCCGCCGACGTAGCGGGAGAGCTGGTCGAGCTGATCGGTCGGCACGAAGAGCTTGTCGCCCGGATACCCGCGTTTGGACGGGGCGTACTCGAGCACCAGGTACTCCCGTTGGGACTTCACCGCGTTCCGGCCGCCGGTCGAGACCTCTCGGGAGACGAGCTCGACGAATTTCCCGATGCCGTGTGTCGCATGCACGACGATGTCGCCCGCTTTCAGCTGCAGCGGGTCGACGACGTTTTTGCGTCGGCTCGCCAGCTTGCGCACGGTTCGTGCGCCCTGCTGGGTGGCGCGCCCGTAGAACTCGGCTTCGGAGAGCACGACGAGCTTCGCGTCGGCGAATTGGAATCCGTGCTCGACACTGCCCGTCGTGATCGCGGCGACACCGCGGGCCGGAGGCTCGTCCACCGCTCCGGCGCGCGCGGCCACCCCGGCTTCGGTGAGCACCTGCACGGCACGGTCGACGAGCCCGGTACCGCGCGCGGCGATGACGACCGACCAGCCGTCGGCGACGCGCTCGCGGACGAACTCGACGGCGCCGTCAGCGCTCCCCGCGAATGTCGGCACCGTGTCGGCGGGAATGCGGATGTATTCGCCGGCGTCCTCCACGGCCTCGGAGTCCGAGCGCTGCTCGAGGTCGACGCCGGAGTCGAACGGCGAGACGGTCCACCATGTTCGGCGCCCGCGGGATTGCTTGAGTTGCGGGATCGTCAAGAAGTTGCCCGCGTCGAGATCGATGGGGGTGGCGGCGCCTGCCACCGCCGCCGACCACGCGGCCTGCAGGAACTCCTGGTTCGTCTCGGCCAGGCTGTGTGCTCGGGCCGAGACGCGCTCGGGCGACAGCACCGCAATGGTCGCTGCGTCGGGCAGGTAGGCGGTGATCGGAACGAGGTCGTCGATGAGGGCCGGCGCAAGCGACTCCATGCCCTCGACCGGGATACCCTCGGCGATCTTTGCCAGCATCTGCGAGAGCCCCGGGAACTCGTGCTCCATCTCGCGGGCGCGGGCACGCACGCGCTCGTCGAGGAGGAGCTCGCGCGCGGCCGTGAGCTCGACGGTGCCGACATCGTCGCCCGCAGAACGCTGATCCGCGACAGAGAACTCCTTGATGCCCTCGATCTCGTCGCCGAAGAAGTCGACGCGAACAGGGTGGTCAGCGGTGGGCGGAAACACGTCGAGGATGCCGCCGCGCACCGCGAACTCGCCCCGTCGGCTCACCAGGTCGACCCGAACGTAGGCGAGGTCGACGAGCCGGCCGGCGATCTCCGCGAGGTCGTTGTCACGGCTCTCCGTGGTCAGCCGCAGGGGCGCGAGCGCAGTCAGATTGCCGGCGATCGGCTGCAGCGCGGCGCGAACGCTCGCCACCACGACGAGGGAGGCTCGGCTCGGGTCGTCGGAGGCCGCCCAGTCGGCGAGGGCGCGCAGCGTGCGGATCCGGGTGCCCACCGTCTGCGGGCTGGGGCTCAGGCGCTCGTGCGGCAGTGTCTCCCACGCAGGAAACTCGAGGATCTGCGCGTCTGGGGTCGTGCAGTGCAGCGCGTCTCGGACCGCCTCGGCTTCTCGGCCGGTCGCGGTGATGACGAAGGCGCACTGCGCGTTCTGGCGTTCGCGCAGGAGCGCGGCGATGAGCGGCACTCGGAGTCCGTCGACGACGGAGAAGTCAGCATCACGGGAGGCGGCCCGGCGCGCACGGTCGAACGCATCAGCGCTTGCAAGTGCAGGAATGATGCCCGAGATCGTCACTCCGACCATGGTACCGGGCCGGTCCGACGGTCTGGTCGCGGCGGGTACCGGCGCCGGTCCGGGACACTGGGCGGGGCGCGGCGGGTACCGGGCCGCTCCGACGGTCTGGTCAGCGCAGCTACTCGGGTGCGTGGAAGCGCTGCTGTGCGGATACGAGTCCGTCCGCGACGATCGATCCGACGGCATCTGCTGCGCGATCGACGAGCAGCGGAAGCGCGCGGCGTTCCGTGCTGCTGAAATCGTGGAGGACGAAGTCGGCCGGGTCTTGACGGCCGGGGGGCCGGCCGACGCCGACGCGAACGCGCGTGAAGTCCGGCGTGCCGACGGCTTTGATGATGTCGCGGAGACCGTTGTGACCACCGTGGCCGCCGCCGGACTTCAGGCGCACTACGTCGAACGGAATGTCGAGTTCATCGTGGACGACGATCAGCCTGTCGGGTGCGACGTCGTAGAAGCGGAGCACGGCCGAGACCGGACCGCCGGACGTGTTCATGAACGATCGCGGCTTCGCGAGCACGAGTCGTGGCCCTCCGGGCGAGGTCCGCCCTTCGGCGACCTCGGTCGGGGTTTTGTGCCGACGGAACGACGAGCCCATTCGACGGGCCAGTTCGTCGAGCACCATCTGCCCGACGTTGTGTCGGTTGCCCGCGTAGTCGGGCCCGGGGTTTCCGAGCCCGACCACGACGAACAACGGCTCAGGCATGAGAGCGGCTCGCGCCGACTACTCGGCCGCAGCCTCGTCGGCGGCCGCGGCGCCACCCTCGGCGGTGTCCGCAGCGGTCTCGTCCTCGACGTTGCCGCGGGGGGTCGTGATCGTGACGACGAGCGCCTCGGGGTCGGTCTCGAGCTCAGCACCGGCCGGCAGCGCGATGTCCTTCGCGTGCACCTGCGCGCCGTCTTCGAGGCCTTCGACACTCACAACGATGTGCTCGGGGATCGCGGTGGCCTCGACGAGGAGGGACAGCGAGCTCTCCTCCTGCACGTGGATGGTGCCCGAGAACGACTCGCCCTCGACCACGACCGGGACGTCCACCGTGACCTTCTCGCCGCGGCGCACGACGACGAGGTCGATGTGCTCGATGATCTGGCGCACCGGGTCGCGCTGAACGTCCTTCACGAGGGCGAGCTGCGAGCCGCCCTCGATCGCGAGGTCGATGATGGCGTTCGCGTGCCGCACGATCAGCATCGTCTCGTGGCCCGGCAGCGAGACGTGCTGCGGCTCCGTGCCGTGGCCATAGAGGACAGCGGGAATCTTGTCGGCGGCGCGCAGCTTGCGTGCAGCGCCCTTCCCGAACTTGGTGCGGAGCTCAGCGGAGAGCTTGAAGTTGTCGGCCATGGTGCCTCCTGGTCAGGACGACCGAGGCGACGGTCGTCGGGATGTCTGGTGTGTCAACTCGAGCGCATGACAGCGCGAGGAACGCTCCCGTTGGCCGGGTCTCGCCACTGCGTCGATCACGGCCACGAACGCAGTTCGCAGCCCTCGCCGAAGTCAGTCGATGAGTCTAGCAAACCGCGAACACCGCGCAGACCGATCCGCGCGCCCGCCGTTCCGGCACACTGACCGTCGGACCGGCCGGCTCAGCGCGATCATCCTCGCGCGGCACGGCGGGCGCTCCGCGCACGGTCGAATGCGCTTCGCGCGGCGCGCGCCCGCTCCTCCGCCTCGTCCCGCTGTCGCTCGAGCTCTTCGCGCTCCACGGCAATCTGTCGGAGCGCATCGTCGATGGATGCGAGCGCACCGGCGAGCTCTTCGCGCCGGGCTTCGAGGTCGCGCGTGCGATCATCGGCGTCGTCGAGCGCGGCGTCCGCACGGTCCAGCGTCTCGTCCGCCGCACGGGAGGCGCGCCGCGCGTCGGTCTCCGCGGCACGGAGCGCCACGCTGCTCGATTCGTCGTGACGCTCGCCGGACCCGTCGGCGGGTTGGACCGAACGGGCTGGCGCGTCTCCGCGCGCGCCCGACTTGCGCGGCGGTCGCCCAGCGTGCTCTGGCGTGTCTCCGCGCGCACCCGACGCGCGCGCGGGTCGCCGGACGCGCCCTGGCGGATCGGTTCGCGCCGCAGCCGCTCGCGGCCTCCGGAGCGCGACGACGGGTGCGCCGAGATCAACCGTCGACGGCGCGGCGAGCGCATCCGTCAGATCCACCGGTTCGAATCCCACGGCATCGAGGGGTCGGAGCAGCAGCCCGGAGGCTACGGCGCGACCCGCTCGATCGTCGGCCATTGCGGCACCAACGGTCGTTTCGACGGCCTCGCGCACCGACGCCGACACCGCAACGCCCGCGGCCGACGCGAGTGCCGCACCGCGATCGGCGAGCGCCTCCACCACAGTGCGGCGCTGGACCCGGAGGTCCCTGATGGCGTCGACGTCGGCGCTCGCCTGCGCGGCACGGAGCGCCGGCCCAAGCTCGACCGCGTCCGCAAGCGCTCCGTCTGCGGCAAGCAGGTTGACGATCCACGCGGCGACCGCGGGCTTCCGCACGCGGCCGATGGCCGCGGCGAGCTCGCGATCCGCGCTCCGTGCAGCGCGGGCTCGCTTCGTCCGCTCGGCGATGAACGCGGCTGGCGCCTGCCGCAGGAGTTCGCGGGCGACATCAGCGAGCGCCTGTTCGTCCATGCCTCCGATCCTGCTCCGACGGCCCTCAGCCCGGCAGGCGATCGAGCACGGGGACCTGGCCGGCGACGAGCAGCTCGCGAGCCGCATCCAGCGGCAGCCATCGCGCGTCGTCGATCTCAGGGAACTCGAGCACTCGACCGGACCCGCGCGGGTACTCCATCTGCACCGTGTTGCTGGCGACGAAGGCGAGCGGGGCCTCCCAACAGGCGGCGAACACGTGGACGACCTTGCCCGATGCCTGGCGGATCGTGCCCAGGTCCGTGTAGTCGGTCATCGGGGCGGCGACACCGATCTCCTCCGCGAATTCGCGTCGAGCGGCGGCCAGCGGATCCTCCCCCGGCTCGAGTTCGCCCTTCGGAACGCTCCACGCCCGAGGTCGTCGCTGCCAGAACGGGCCGCCCATGCGCGCGAGGAAGACCTCGAGACCAGCGGGGGTGCGCCTCCAGAGCAGGAGGCCGGCGCTCGTTCGCACGGCAGCCACCGGAGGGCGCTGGTCAGGCGCCGACGAGCGCTGCGTCGACGTCCGCGACGATCGCGTCGGGGGTGCGGCCGATCTCGACGACGACGCCGGACTCGTCGTCGGCCAGGGGCTCAAGCGTCTCCAACTGCGAGTCGAGCAGTGTCGCCGGCATGAACTCGTGATGACGGGTGTGCACCCGTTCGTCGAGGAGTTCGCGCGAGCCCTCGAGGAAGACCGTGAACAGCTCGGGCACCGTGCGGCGAAGGCGGTCGCGATAGGCGCGCTTGAGGCCGGAATTCGCAAGCACGCACCGAGATCCCGTGGCAAGCACCTCGGCCATCCGCTCGGCGCACCGGTCGAGCCACGGCCACCGATCGTCGTCGGTGAGCGGAATGCCGCGGTGCATCTTCTCCTTGTTGGCGGCCGGGTGCAGATCGTCGGCGTCGACGAATTCGGTGCGAACACCGGCTGCGTTCCAATGCTCGGCGAGCGCTTCACCGATCGTCGATTTGCCGGAACCCGAGACGCCCATCACGAGCACAGCGGTCGGAACGGATTGCGGAGCGACGTCGGCCATGCGATCAGCCTACGGAGGATCGGAGCGCGCTGCGTAATAGCCGAGCGCTCGGCGGGTGTGCACCAATAGGTTGGCGGTGCAGCCAGGACAAGAGGAGTCGATGTGGCAGACAACAAGCAGCAGGCGAACATCGGGGTCGTCGGCCTCGCGGTGATGGGCTCGAATCTGGCCCGGAACCTCGCCTCGCGCGACGGCAACACGGTTGCGGTCTACAACCGCACGTACGCCCGCACGCAAGAGCTCATGGACGAGCACGGCGACATGGGCTTCATCGCATCCGAGACGATCGACGACTTCGTGGCCTCACTGTCGAAGCCACGGACCGCGATCATCATGGTGCAGGCCGGGAAGGGCACCGACGCGGTGATCGGCCAGCTCGCGGAGCGCTTCGAAGAGGGCGACATCATCGTGGACGGCGGCAACGCGAACTTCCACGACACGATCCGCAGGGAGCACGAGCTCCGTGAGAAGGGCCTCAACTTCGTCGGCACCGGCATCTCAGGCGGCGAGGAGGGCGCGCTCAAGGGCCCGTCGATCATGCCCGGCGGGTCCGCTGAGGCGTGGGAGACCCTCGGGCCGATCCTGAAGTCGATCGCCGCCGTCGCCGAGGGCGAGCCATGCGTGACGCACATCGGGACGGACGGCGCCGGCCATTTCGTGAAGATGGTGCACAACGGCATCGAATACGCGGACATGCAGCTCATCGCCGAGTCATACGACCTGCTGCGTCGCGTCGGCGGCCACAGCACGGAGGAGCTCGTCAGCATCTTCGAGCGGTGGAACGACGGCGACCTGGAGTCGTACCTGATCGAGATCACCGCGGAGGTCCTGAAGCAGAAGGATGCCGACACCGGCAAGCCGCTCGTCGACGTCATCCGCGACGAGGCCGGTTCGAAGGGCACCGGCGTCTGGACTGTGCAGAACGCGGTCGGACTCGGCATCCCCGTCTCGGGAATCGGCGAAGCGGTGTTCGCGCGCGCCGTCTCCTCGAAGCCCGAGCAGCGTGCCGCCGTGCAGAAGACGGTCACGTCCCGACCGGAGATCCCGTCGGTCCCGGACAGCTTCGAGGACGATGTTCGCGCAGCGCTCTACGCCTCGAAAGTGGTCGCGTACGCGCAGGGCTTCGACCTGATCATCGCGGGCGCGAAGGAATACGACTGGGACATCAACCTGGGCAACGTCGCGAAGATCTGGCGCGGCGGCTGCATCATCCGCGCGCAGTTCCTGAACCGCATCGTCGAGGCGTACGACAAGAACCCGGACCTGCCGTCGCTCCTTGTCGACCCCTACTTCGCGAAGGCGGTCGCGGAGGGCGAGGCGGCCTGGAGGCGCATCGTCGGTATCGCCGCAGCCTCCGGAATTCCTGCGCCCGGCTTCTCGTCGGCGTTGGCGTACTTCGACTCGCTCGCGTCCGACCGGCTTCCCGCGTCGCTCATCCAGGGGCAGCGCGACTTCTTCGGCGCGCACACCTACGGCCGGATCGACAAGCCGGGCACCTTCCACACGATGTGGTCGGAGGACCGTCGCGAGGTCGAGCAGGAGCCGTCGACGCACTGATCAGCAACGCTGATTGCGGCTGGTGCGGCCGCGCCGTCGCATGCGGCGCGGCCACACCGCTGTCGGCACTCCGGCGGCATGGGCCTACGGCGCGGTGGCGACCACGACGGTGCCGTCGACGTCCTCGTGGAACGCGATCTGTGCCTCCAGACCGGCGTCGGTGAAGAGGCGCGCGCTCGCCTCGGCCTGATCGGCGCTCGTCTCGATGACGACGGCGCCGCCGGCGCGGAGCCACACACTGCACGTGGACGCGATGCGAGCGTGCAACGCCAGTCCGTCGTCGCCGCCGTCCAGCGCGCGATGCCGCTCGAAGGCGCGCGCTTCGGCGGGCATCAGGTCGATCGCGGCGGTGGGCACGTAGGGCGCGTTCACCGCGATGACGTCGACTGCATGGCGGAGTCGATCGGGCAGTGCGTCGAACAGGTCGCTCTCGATCGCGATTCCGCGGTCGCCGAGGTTCTCCTGCGCGACGGCGACAGCGTCGGCGTCGATGTCCGCGGCGATGAGCTGCAACGGGCCAAGGCGGCGCAGGAGCGCCGCCCCGATCGCGCCGACGCCGCAGCACAGGTCGACCACGGTGGACCCGGCGGTCGCGCGAGCGGCGGCCTCACGAACGACGGCGACGGTCCGGGCGCGCGGCACGAAGACGCCTGACACGACCCGGAGGCGCAGGTCGTCGAACGCCGCCCATCCGAGGACGTACTCGAGGGGCTCACCACCCAGGCGCCGGTCGATCAGCCTGCGCAGGCGCACCGGATCCGATTCGGCCGCATCGAGCAGGAGGCTCGCCTCCTCTTCGGCGTACACGCACCCGGCTGCCCGGAGACGTGCCGTCAGCGCCGCGTGCGCTGCCGACGAGGTCACGTCAGGCGGCGCCGTCGAACATCGAGGTGACCGACCCGTCGTCGAACACCTCGTGAATGCCGCGCGCGATGAGTGGCGCGATCGGCAGCACCTCGAGCCGGTCCCAGCGCTTGTCGTTCGGCACCGGCAGCGTGTCGGTGACGATCACGCGGTCGATGAACTCGCTCTGCAGCAGCTCGACCGCGGGGTCGGAGAACACGGGGTGCGTTGCCGCGACCACGACGCCCACCGCACCGTTCGCTTTCAGCGCCTCGGCTGCCTTCGCGATCGTGCGACCGGTGTCGATGAGGTCGTCGACGAGCAGGCACCAGCGGCCGCGGACATCGCCGACGATCTCGTGGACCGTCACCTGGTTCGGGATGAGCGGGTCACGACGCTTGTGGATGATCGCAAGCGGCGCACCGAGCTTCTCGGACCAGACGTCTGCGACGCGCACACGACCCATGTCCGGCGACACGACGGTCAGCGTCGACGGGTCGAGGAACTGCTGGAAGCGCTCCAACAAGACCGGCATGGCGAACAGGTGGTCGACGGGGCCGTCGAAGAAGCCCTGGATCTGCGGCGCGTGCAGATCGACGCTCATGATCCGGTTCGCGCCGGCAGCTTTGAACAGGTCCGCGACGAGCCGCGCGGAGATCGGTTCGCGACCGCGACCCTTCTTGTCCTGCCGCGCATACGGATAGAAGGGTGCGACGACGGTGATCCGCTTCGCGGAGGCTCGCTTCAGCGCATCGACGATGATGAGCTGCTCCATGAGCCACTCGTTGATCGGAGCGGTGTGGGACTGGATGACGAACGCGTCGCAGCCTCGAACGGACTCGTCGAATCGGGCGTACAGCTCGCCGTTCGCGAACGTCCGGGCGTCAGTCGGCACGAGCTCGACGCCGAGCTCCTCCGCGATGGCCTCCGACAGCTCGGGGTAGGCGCGCCCCGACACCAGCACGAGTCGCTTCTGGCCATCCGCTTTCAGTCCGGACAATGGTGTGCTCACTCCCTGACCGCTCGGGCCGATGTCGCGGGTGTCATTCGCCACGCGCTCGCCTGGCGGCCTCGGCCGCCGCGGTGCCAGGACGGTGTTCTTCGACCCAACCCTCGGTGATGCGCTGCGGGGCGTAGCTGATCGCGAGCGAGCCGGCGGGCACGTCCTTGCGGACCGTCGTTCCCGCTCCCGTGTACGCCCCGTCGCCAATCCTAACGGGGGCGACGAACACGTTGTGCGAGCCGGTCCGCACATCGGAGCCGACATCCGTTCGGTGTTTGTTCACGCCGTCGTAATTCGCGGTGATCGTGTTCGCGCCGATGTTGGACCGCTCACCGATCTCCGCGTCGCCGATGTACGACAGGTGCGGAACCTTGCTGCCGCGGCCGATCTTCGCGTTCTTCGTCTCGACGTAGGTGCCGATCTTCCCGTCCTCGCCGAGGATGGTTCCGGCGCGCAGGTAGGCGAACGGCCCGACGGAGGCTCGTGCCCCGATCACCGCGAGGGTCGCGTCCGTCCGGGTCACGTGCGCACCGACGCCGACCTCGGTGTCACGGAGGGTCGTGTCCGGGCCGACGACGGCCTCCGCCTCGATCGCGGTGGCGCCCTCCAACTGGGTGTTCGGGAGGATGCGGGCGTCGGGCTCGATGGTGACGTCGAGATCGATCCACGTCGTCGCGGGGTCGACGACCGTCACGCCGGCGAGCTGGTGGCGGCGGACGATGCGTGCGTTGAGCTCCCGCCCGACGGCGGCGAGCTGTGCGCGGTCGTTGATCCCGGCGACGAGCCAGGGGTCATCCAGGCGCAGCACGTCGATCCGGCCGCCGCGCTCGGCGATGAGCGGCGGCGCATCCGTGAGGTATTTCTCGCCCTGGGCGTTCGCCGTTCCGATGATCGGGAGCACCGAGCGCAGGTGCGCGACGTCGAACGCATACACGCCTGCGTTCACCTCGGAGATGGTGCGCTGCGTGTCGTCGGCGTCTTTGTGCTCGACGACGCTCTGGAATGCACCCGCGTCATCGCGAACGACGCGGCCGAGTCCGTGCGGGTCGTCGGCGATCGCGCTGATGAGGGTCGCGCCGTTCCCACCCTGCAGGTGCGCGTCCACGAGCTGTCGGAGGCTCTCGGCGTCGAGGAGCGGCACATCGCCGGACAGCACCACCACGACGCCGTCGAATGTTGCGGGGAGCGCGGCGACCGCGACCTCGACCGCGCGGCCGGTTCCGGGGATCTCGTCCTGGTCGACGACGAGCGCGTCCGTCATGCGCTCCGCGACCTCTGCCGCGACACGGTCGCGGTCGTGGCGGACGACCACCGCGACATGGGCGGGATCGATCGACTCCGCTGTCCGGAGCACGTGGCCGATGAGCGGCAGACCCGCCAACGGATGCAGCACTTTCGGCAGCGACGATTTCATGCGAGTGCCCTGCCCGGCGGCGAGGACGACGACGGCGATCCGCTGGTCGGTCATTCCCCTATCCTGGCGCACCCGGCCTGGTCACGTCCTCCCCCCGCGCGGGGCAACCCGTCGGCGATGCCGCGTCGGCGCGCACGAACGCCATCAGCACGAGCCCCGCGAGCAGGACGACGACAATGCCGAGGATCCCGAACCGCGTCGACCCGCCGAGCGTCACGGCGAGACCGAACAGCGCGGGCGCGAGGAAGCTCGCGGCCTTGCCGGTCGTCGCGTACAGGCCGAACAGCTCCCCTTCTCGCCCGGGGGTCGCGAGCCGTGCAAGGTAGGCGCGCGACGACGCCTGCACCGGCCCGACGAACACGGTGAGCGCGAGCCCGAGGATCCAGAAGCCGACCTGCGCGGTCCCGATGAACAGCACACCGGTGCCGGATGCGCACAGCCCGATGAGCGCGGCCACGATGAGCGCCCGTGACCCGAACCGATCGTCGAGACGTCCGGCGAACACGGTGGAGATTCCCGCGACGATGTTCGCGGCGATTGCGAACAGGATCACCTCGGACGACGAGAACCCGAACACCTGGGCAGCGATGATCGCGCCGAATGTGAACACGGCGGCAAGACCGTCCCGGAAGATCGCGCTCGCGATGAGGAACACGAGCACGTTCCGCCGAGACCGCCACAGGCGGCCGATATCCCGCCCGAGGTCCGCGTAGGCACCGAACAGGGACCCTGCTGCGCCCGTGGGTCGCGCCTCCGGGATGGTGACGAACAGGGGAACGGAGAACGCCGCAAGCCAGACCGCGGCGATCCCGATCGCGACGCGGATGTCCCACGACCCCCCGGCCACGGTGGCCGGCAGATGCAGGAGACCGGCGTGCGTGGAATCGGCGCCAAAGGACTGGATGCACGTGACCAGCAGCACGATCAGCAGGACGATTCCGCCGAAATACCCCGCCGCCCAACCGATCCCGGACACGCGACCGGTTCGTCCTGGCAGCGCGACCTGCGCCAGCATGGCGTTGTAGCCGACGCTCGCGATCTCGAATGCGACAGTCCCTGCGGCGAGGAGAGCCGCCCCGAGGACGAGAAATCCGGGCGCCGGCGCAACGAGCGTCATGCACGCGATGACGATCGCGACCGCGGTGGTGGCGACCAGAACGGAACGCTTGCGATACCCGGAGGCGTCGGCGAGCCTCCCGACCGCGGGTGCAAGCAGCGCAACGATCACCCCGGCGATCGTGAGCGCGATCGACACGACGGTCGCGTTGTGCGCCAGGGCACGATCGACTGCGCTGACCGCCGCGGCCGAGGGCGACGATCCGGAGGCACGGGCGACCACCGCAGGATCGACGAAGGCTCGGCTCGCCAAATAGGCGCTGAAGACAAAGGTCGTGACGACCGCGTTGAAGGCAGCGCTCCCCCAGTCCCACGACGCCCATGCGAGCAGTCCGCGCCGGTCGGCCCGCATGGGCTGTTCGACGGCGTCCGGCGCGCCCACGAGATCGACCATGGCCGAACGGTACTGGATGCGGGTGACGGACGGGCGAACGGCTGCCACTTCGTGATTCGGCTCAACCGAAACATGTCCGGCGTCGCGCCAGAACACTGTGGTCGAGGTCGACGCAGCAGTCGGGGCACCCGGCGCAGCAGCAGCCGAGACACCCGACGCCGCAGGACCGCCACAAGGAGAGCGCAATGACGAGCAACATCACCGTCCGCCACGCATCGTCGCGTGTCCCTGCAGGGAGCGCCGCGTGAGTGTCCTGAGCGGCGGTGTCCTCACGCAGCGGCCGATGCGGATGCCCGGAGCGCGCGGACCCCTGGGGGCAGCGCTCGAGCGCACGCTTGCCCATGCCCCCGAGCCGGACGGATGGGCAACCGACCTCGTCGCGCACGCGGCCGATGCAGTGGCGGCCGCAACCGACCCGATCCGCGATGACGACCTCCAGGGTTCGCTGTTCACGATGTACGCGTTGCAGTACGGCGGCATCGACGGCGTCGACGACGACTGGGAATGGCAGCCGAGCCTCCTCGCCGCTCGCGCCGTTCTCGAGCGCGGCTTCGAGACGGCGCTCCGCGCTGCGGTCGCGATCCCCGAGACTCTGGCCCCGCACGCCGATGCCGTCGCGGAGTGCCTGTTCGCGGTGACTAGCGCCGACTCGGGGCCGAGCCTGTCCCGCTTCGTCGCCCGGAAGGCGTCCCGCACGCAGCTCGACGAGTTCCTGATCCACCGCAGCATCTACACGCTGCAGGAGGCGGATCCGCACAGTTGGGCGATCCCGCGACTCACTGGACGCGCCAAAGCGGCGCTCGTCGAGATCCAGTCCGACGAATACGGCGCGGGGCGACCGAGCCGCATGCACTCCGCGATCTTCGCGCGCACCGTGCGCGCGGCCGGTCTGGACGATGCGTGGGGCGCCTACGCCGATGAGGTGCCGGCGATCACGCTGGCATCGCTCAACATGATGACGATGTTCGGACTGCACCGGAGGCTGCGGGGCGCGATCGTCGGACATCTCGCGGCGTTCGAGATGACCTCATCGATCCCGAACAAGCTGTACGGCGACGGTTTCCGGAGGCACGGCTTCGACGCCGACGCCACCTGGTACTTCGACGAGCACGTCGAAGCGGATGCCGTGCACGAGCAGATCGCCGGACGCGACCTCGCGGGCGGCCTGGTGGAGGCGGAGCCCGCGCTCCTGCCGGACGTCCTGTTCGGCGCGGCCGCGTGCCTCACCGTCGACGGCTGGGTCGGACAGCACATGCTCGACTGCTGGGACCACGGCGTCTCGTCGTTGCGCGCGTCGAACGCGTCGCAGTCCCGGGCTCTGTCCAACAGGGACGCACCTGCTGCCGCATTCGCAGGTGAACCACGATGACGCCCCGTGAGGATCTCGACGGATACGAGTCGAACGCGTCCAGAGCGCCACGCGTTCGTTCGGAGCCGGAGGTCGAGATCGTCGCGTGCCCGGACGGCCCATTCCTCGTGCGCGGCACGGTCCAGATCGTGACGCCCGAAGGGGAGCCGCTCCCACGGCGCCGCCGGACCGTCGCGCTCTGCCGCTGCGGCAAGTCGATGCTGAAGCCGTACTGCGACGGCACCCACAAGATCATCGGCTTCCGAACCGAACCCGAGGAACCTGCAGGCCCTGAGCGCCCCGACTGACCGAGCACCGCGCTTCCCGGCGTCTGGCGAGTGTTCACCGCTCCGACCGCGCGCCCGCTCGCCTCGAGTGAGGCGCGCGGCGCGACCGGCGGAGGCCTCTTCGCTGGCGTGTCAGCCGAGCACGGCGCGCAGGAACGCGTTCCGGAATCGGCCACCGCGGTCCTTTTCGTCGGCGAGCGCCGCGAACGCTTCGAGCCGCGGGAACACGGCGTGCATGCGTTCCGGGGTCATGGAGCTCACCTTGCCCCAGTGCGGCCGCGCGTCGAACGGCGCCAACGCATCGTCGATGAGGGGCAGCACTGCGGCGACGGCTGCGTCGTCGCGGTGGAACGTGAAGTGCATCGCGACCGAGTCGCGTTCCGAGCTCGGCGCGAGCCATGCGGTGTCCGCCGCGATCCGGCGGATCTCCGACACGTACAGCACCGGAGCGAGCTCGGCGCCGATCGCCCGGAGGTTCGCGATCGCGTCCACCGCATCGGCTGCCGGCAGCAGGTATTCGCACTGGATCTCGGCGCCCGCGGACGGCGTGAACGCCGACCGGAAGTGCGGCAGCCGCTCGTGCCACGGCCCCGGGCGGCCCTGCTGCTCGGTGACGCCCGCCACATCGGAGCCGGGCACCGGGTGGATCGCCTCGACGCCGGCAACCGCGCCGAGGGCGGCGAGATCGACGGTCGGGTCGTCGCGGTCGGTACGCCGTTTCGTCCAGATCTGACGGATGCCGTCATCGCCGAACCCGGTGAACATGCTCACCGAGTACCCGGCGGACATGATCTCCTCGAAGCGCTCCTCGACGACATCCCAGCCGAGCCCGGTGTGCACGGTCTGCGCGACCTCGAACCGCGGTTCGATCGCTAAGTGCAGTGCGGTGATGACGCCGAGCGCGCCGATGCCGACCCGATGCGCGTCGAGCGAGGGGTCGTCGGCCCCGACAGCCTCGATGTCGCCGGACGCGCGGACGATCTCGACGCCGACGACGGACTGCGCCAGCGAGGGATTGCGGACGCCCGATCCGTGAGTTCCGGTGGAGACAGCGCCCGCGACGGAGATGTGCGGCAGCGACGCCATATTGGCGAGCGCCCACCCCTTCGCGTCGAGTTCAGCGGCAGCCTGGGCGTGCGTCAGACCCGCCGCAACTCGTGCGACACGCTTCGACTCGTCGATCTCGACGAACGCGGGCATCGCGCCGAGCGTCACCTGCACGCCGTCGGTGTCGGCGACGCGGTTGAACGAGTGCCGCGACCCAAGGGCGGTGACCTTGTCGTTGCTCGTCACCGCGCGCTGCAACTCGTCGACCGAGGTAGGCGCGATCACGGCGGAGGCTGCGTAGTGGATGTTGCCGGCCCAGTTCGTTCCGGCCGGGGTGGTGTCGTCGTCGCTCACGGGTTCGATCCTGCCCTATGCCGCCGTCAGAAGCCGCGATCGAGCCGGTGCCACGTCTGCTGCACGCGGACCTGGTCGCGGAACGCGCGGGTCGTCGTGTGCTCGTCGATGACGAGGAATTCGGTCCCCGCCATCGTCGCGAACGCCTCGACGACGTCGAGGCCAACCGCGGTCGTCATGACGGTGTGATGGGCGGCGCCGGCTGTGAGCCATGCCTCCGCCGCGACGGGGAACGACGGCCGCGGCTCCCAGACCGCACGGCCGACGGGCAGCTTGGGCAGCGCCTCCGTGGGCGGCACGACGTCGACGACGTTTGCCGTGAGGCGGAATCCGTCGCGGGTGTCGGAGAGCGCGACGACAACAGCCTCCCCGGCGTCCGCGGTGAACACGAGCCGGACGGGGTCGTCCTTGCCGCCGATGCCGAGGGGGTGGATCTCGAGCGTCGGTGTCGCGCTCGTCAGCGTCGGCGACACCTCGAGCATGTGGGCGCCGAGGATCTTCTCCTCCCCCGGCGTCAGGTCGTAGGTGTAGTCCTCCATGAGGGAGGCGCCCCCCGGCAGCCCAGCGCCGGCGACGTTCATCGCACGCACGAGCACGGCGGTCTTCCAGTCGCCCTCCGCGCCGAAGCCGTATCCGTCGGCCATGAGACGCTGCACGGCGAGTCCGGGGAGCTGCTTCAGTGCGCCGAGGTCCTCGAAGTTCGTGGTGAACGCGCCGAACCCGCCCTGCTCGAGGAATCCGCGGAGTCCGAGCTCGATCGCCGCGCCGTCGCGGAGCGACTGGTGACGCTCGCCGCCGGTCCGCAGCTCGGGGACGACGTCGTACTCGTCCTCGTAGGTGGCGACGAGCGTGTCGATCGCGGCGCCGTCGACCGCGGCGACGGCCTCCGCCAGTTCGTTGACCGCCCAGGTGTTCACCTGCACGCCGAGCGCGATCTCCGCTTCGGTCTTGTCGCCCTCGGTGACGGCGACGTACCGCATGTTGTCGCCGAAGCGGGCGAGCTTGAGCGAACGGACGGCGGCCCATCCCGCCGCGGCTCGCATCCACGCGGACACCTCGCGAACGACGCGGGGGTCGGACACGTGTCCGATCGCGGTCGCGTGCCGAACGCCCATGCGAGCGAGTGCGTAGCCGAACTCGCGGTCGCCGTGCGCGGCCTGGTTGAGGTTCATGAAGTCGAAGTCGATCTCCGACCACGGCAGCGCGACGTTCGCCTGCGTGTGCAGGTGCAGGAGCGGCTTAGTGAGTGCGGAGAGTCCGCCGATCCACATCTTCGCGGGGCTGAACGTGTGCATCCACGTGGTGACGCCGATGACCCGGTCGTCGGCCGACGCGTCGATCAGCGCGCGGCGGATGCCGTCGGCGTCGGTGAGGACCGGCTTCCAGACCAGCTTGACCGGCACTTCGGGAGCGAGCGCGGCGTGCACGGCCTGGCTCTGCTCGGCGACCTGGCGCAGCGTCTCCTCGCCGTAGAGCCCTTGCGAGCCGGTGAGGAACCAGACCTCGTATTCGTCGAGGGGGTTGGTGGTGATGGCGGTCACTGCAGTGCTCCTGACGGGGTCTGTCCGTAGACGTTCTGGTAGCGGTCGAAAAGTCGGTCGACGTTCTCGGCGCTGATCGGGATCGGTTCGCCGAGCTGTCGGCTGATGTGCACGGTGCGGGCGACGTCTTCGGCCATCACGGCTGCCTTGACGGCGTCACGACCGTCCTTCCCGATCGTGAACACGCCGTGGTTCTGCATGAGCACGGCGCGGGAGCGGTGTCCGGTCAGCGTCTCGACGATGCCGCGGCCGATCGAGTCGTCGCCGATGATCGCGAACGGGCCGATGGGGATCGGACCGCCGAACTCGTCCGCCATGGCGGTGAGGACGCACGGCACCTCCTCGCCGCGCGCCGCCCACGCGGTGGCGTAGGTGGAGTGCGTGTGGACGACGCCGCCGACGGAGGGCATCGTGCGATAGACGTAGGCTGCGGCCGCGGTGTCCGAGGACGGTCCGTGCGTGTTGTCCCATCCGTCCGCGGGCACGCCGTCGAGCGTGCAGACGACCTGGTTCTCGGGGGTCAGCTCGTCCGTGGTGACGCCGGACGGCTTGATGACGAACAGTTCGGTGCCGGGAACACGCTCCGAGACGTTCCCGCCGGTCCAGACGACGAGCCCGTAGCGGACCAGCTCGTGGTGCAGGGCGGCGACGCGCTCGCGGGTGGCGCGCACCGCCTCCCGGATGTCGGTGTCGGATGTCATTCGGGGTCGGCTCCTTCATTCGTTGCGGAGGCGTGGGCCTGTTGGTCGGCGTCGGCTGCGGTCGTCGGCGTAGCTGCGACGGCGAGCTGCTGGATGGGCAGGGCGTGCCGGTAGCGCTCCAGGAACCGGAGGAATCCGGCTCGGTCGGCGGCATCCGGTTCGACGCTTGTCGGGGACGATCCGGAGAACACGGTGTCGGTGAGGAAATCCGCGAGCGGCGTGTCCGCGGCATCGAGGTAGGCGGCGAGCACGGCGATGCCCCATGCGCCGCCCTCGCTCGCGGTGTCGGCGATCGCGATCGGCGTGTCGAGGGCTGCGGCGAGCAACCGTTGCGGCGCGCCCTGCGTCCGGAACACCCCGCCGTGCGCGAACAGCGTGTCGACGGCGACCTGCTCGTCGCCGAGCACCTCCATGCCGAGGCTGAGCGCCGCGAACGCGCCGAACACCTGCGCGCGGATGAGGTTGCCGAGGGTTAGTCGGGCTTCCGGCCCGCGGAGCACCAGGGGGCGTCCGTCGTCGAGTCCTGCGACGGGCTCGCCCGAGAGGAAGTTCGTGGCGATGAGGCCACCGGCGTCTGGCTCGGCGTCGAGGGCAGCGGCCAGCAGGGTCGCGTAGATCGCATCGGCGTCCATCGCTCCGGACCGCGCTGTGTCCGATCCGGAGGCGGTGGCTCGGATCGCCGCGTCGGCGAATGCCCCGAAGACCCCCGCCCAGGACGCGAGCTCAGTGGCCCCGTTGTTGCAGTGCACCATCGCGACCGCGTCGCCGGCCGGCGTCGTGACGATGTCGAGTTCTGGGTGCGGTCGGCTCAGCGAGCGTTCGAGCACGACCATCGCGAAGATGCTCGTCCCGACGCTGACGTTTCCGGTTCGAGGTGCGATCGCGTTCGTCGCGATCATGCCCGTACCGGCGTCACCCTCGGGTGGGCAGAGTGGCGCGCCGGGTTGCAGCGATCCGGAGGGGTCGAGGAGGCGGGCTCCTGTGGCGGACAGCACCCCGGCCTCCTGACCGGCCTGCAGGACATCAGGGAGGAGACCGCGGAGATCGATCGCGGGCGCATGGTCGGCGACCAGCGCCTGCGCGATGTCGAGCATGCGTGCGTCGTAGTCGCGGGTCGTCGGGTCGATCGGGAACACCCCGGAGGCGTCCCCGACGCCGAGCACGTGGCGTCCGGTGAGCCGGCGGTGCACGTATCCCGCGAGGGTGGTGATGGCAGCGAGTTCGGCGAGGTGCGGCTCGTCGTCGAGCACTGCCTGGTACAGATGCGCGATCGACCATCGCAGCGGGATCGCGAAGTCGAGGGCCTTGCTGAGGGCGGTTGCGGCCGGGCCGGTGGAGGTGTTGCGCCAGGTGCGGAACGGCACGAGCAGCTCGCCGTCGGCGTCGAGTGCGAGGTAGCCGTGCATCATCGCGGACACACCGATGGCTTGGTATGCAGTGGGTGTGATGTCGTACTGCGCGCGGACATCTGCGACGAGTGCCGCGTAGGCGTCCTGCATGCCGGACCAGATGGCGTCGTCCGCGTAGGTCCAGCGACCGTCGACGAGGTCGTTCTCCCAGTCGTGGGATCCGGAAGCGATGACACGGAACTCGGCATCGATGAGGCACGCCTTGATGCGCGTCGATCCGAACTCGATGCCGAGCGTCGCGCGGCCGTCGGCGATCAGCCGACCGGGGTCGGAAGCGGCAGCGGCCTCGGTGCGCATAGGACTCCTTCGTCGAGCTTGCTCCCTCACGACGATCCCACGTGAGCGCTCACTTTGCAACTGGCGGGCGTGGCGAGGATTGTCGGGTCAGTCGCGATACCGCTGCTCGGACCGTGTCGTCACCAGCGATGTTGTACGTGGACGGTCAGTCGCGATACCGCTGCTCGGAGCGTGCCGTCACCAGCGGTGTTGCAGCGCGAGGCGGGCACCGAATGCGACGAGCACGACCCCGGCAATGCGATCGATGACGCGGAGCGCGCGTGCATTCGCGAGCCAGCCTCGGGCGACCGTCGCTCCGGTGATGATCACCACGAACCAGGTCATCGCGATGACCACGTGCACGCCGGCGAGCAGCAGCCCCATCCCGAGGTGCGAGGTGCCCACCGGGATGAACTGCGGGATGGTGGCGACGTAGAAGACGCCCATCTTCGGGTTGAGCAGGTCTGTCCACGCTCCGGTTGCGAACGCGCGCCACGCCGCATGCGGGGCGCCACCGACCGTCAGCTCGAGATGGCTCGCTGCTCCGAGGCGAACGCTTTTCACGAGCATGCTGATGCCGAGATAGACCATGTAGGCAGCGCCCGCGACCGTCACGACCATGTACGCCGCCCTGGAGGCCGCGAGCAGCGCCGCCGCGCCGACCGCCGCCGCGCCGCCCCACACCATCGCCCCCGTGCAGATGCCCAGCGCAGCCGCGAGCGCGTGACGTCGGCCGCGAACCAATGCGGTGCGCAGCACGAGCGTCACATCAAGCCCAGGAATGAGCGTGATCACCACGGCGATCGCGCCGAATCCGAGGATCGCCTGCACCACTGTCACGGAGATACCGTAGCGAAGCGAGCGGTGCGGGAGCGGGTCGCCGCCAGAAGTGTCACCCGGGCGTCGAATCGCGCTGCACCAGGATCGGCACGAGCGGGGCGACGTCCACGGCGAGCGACTCGGATTCGGCAGACTCAGGGGCAGCACCGCGCGACAGGACCGAGTCCACCGCCGCGAGCACGCGCTCTCCGAGCGCGGCGAAGTCCTGCCGCACCGTCGTGAGCGGCGGAATGAAATGCGCGGCTTCGGGGATGTCGTCGAACCCGACGACCGCGATGTCGCCGGGCACCGCAATCCCCCGATCGTGCAACGCGTGCAGGACGCCGAGGGCCATCTGGTCGTTCCCGCAGAACACGCCGTCGACCGCTGCTCCGTCGATCCCGCTGCCGAGTCGATAGCCGGCCTCCGCCGTCCAATCCCCCTCGAGCACGACCGCTGGAAGCCCTGCTGCCCGGATGAGCTCGACGTAGGCGTCGCGTCGAAGCGCAGCCTCCTGAGACACCGCGGGCCCGGAGATGTGGACGATCCGGTTGCGTCCGGCATCGAGCAGCGCGCGGACCGCCAGCCGTGCGCCCGCCGCTTGATCGATCGCGACCGCGGTCCCGGCGTGCGCACGACCCGGTACCCCGTTCGCGATCACGATCGGCACGGGCACCTGGTCGGCCACGCGATCGAGCGCATCGATCGCGGTCGAGTCGGCAGCAACGAGCACGATCGCGCCCACGTCCTGGGCAAGCAGCGTCTCGATCGCGTCACGCATCTCTGCGACCGCACCGGACTCGCGGACTGGTGACGGGCCTCCCGGTCGAACGGAGCCGCCTGGAAGCGAGGACGAGCGATGTTCAAGGTCGAGCGACGCGGCAAGCACGTGATAGCCGGCGGCCCGCGCTGCGCGATTGAACCCGAGCGCCGTGCTCGAGGGGCCCCACAACGCTCCCCCCGTCGTCACGAGCCCGAGCGCACGGTTATCGCGCCCGGCGAGCGCGCGCGCTGCCGCCCGCGGACGGTAGCCGAGCTCGGCGATCGCTGCCTCGATCCGTTCCCGGAGATGGGCGCGGACCGTCGGGTCGCCGTTGATGAGCCGGGACACGGTCTGGTGCGACACGTCCGCACGCCGGGCGACATCGAAGATCGTCGGCCCCGACCGCCCTCGTGACCCGCGCTCGCTCATCGGAGCACGGTATCGCACAGGCAGGTCGGAGCCGACGATTCGGTGAGCTCAGCCCTTCAGGCCGCTCCCGGTGACACCCTCCACGATCTGCCGCTGGAAGATGAGGTACAGGATCACGAGCGGGAGGGCCGCCATGATCGCTCCGGCCTGGATGTCGGCGTACCGCTGTCCGTAGCTGCCCTGAATCGTCGCGAGCCCGACGGGGATCGTCATAAGGTTCGGGTTCGAGAGCACGAAGAGCGGCAGCAGCAGGTTGTTCCACACGCCGACGAACGTCAGGATCGTGACCGCCGCAATCACCGGCCTCGACAGCGGCATGATCACCGACCAGTAGATCCCCCAGCGATTCGCGCCGTCGATGCGCGCAGCCTCCTCGAGGTCGCGCGGCAAGCCGTCGAAGAACTGCTTGAAGATGAACACGGCGATGACGCTTGGCACCTGCGGGAAGATCACCGACCAGTAGGTGTTCAACACGTGCATCCAGTTGAGTTCCTGGAACAGCGGCACGATGAGCACCTGGCCCGGAATCATGATGCCGAGCAGGATCAACACGAACACGACGTTCTGGCCACGAAACCGCAAGCGCGACAGCGCGAACGCCGCCATGGAGGCGAATATCACCGTGAGCACGGCGGTCACCACCGAGGTGATACCGCTGGCGAGATACCAGTCCCAGATCTGTCCCTCGCTGAACAGGCTGGAGAACGAGTAGATCGTCGGATTCCAGTTCGAGAGGATCGCCGACGCACCGAGTGCAGCGGTCGCGTTCGACGAGAGCGCGGTCTTCAACGCGAACAAGCTCGGAATGAGCCACAGGACCGCGAAGACCCCGAGGATGATCCCGGACACGATGTTGAACGTACGGCCGGAGATCGCGACCCGCTCGCGCCGGGCGGGTGGAGCCGCCGCGGAGATCGCGGGACGGGTGCGCGGACGTGTTGCTGTCGTCGTCATGTCATGCCGCCTTCCGCGACGGGCGGTCCGACAGCTGCCGGATGACCGCGATGATGATGATCACAATGAAGAGGAGCACGGAGGCCGCGCTCGCGGCCCCGAGTCGGTTGTCGGTGAAGCCGGTGCTCGTGACCAGGCCGAGCATGACCTGCGTGGAGATACCCGGGCCTCCGTTCGTCATCAGGTACACCTGGTCGAAGATCTTCAAGCTCGCGATGATCTGCAGCAGGATCACGAGCGTCGTCGTGCGGCTGAGCATCGGCAGGGTGATGTAGCGGATCTGATTCCAGGCGGTGGCACCGTCGACCGCGGCGGCCTCATAGAGCTCTCGAGGAATCTCCTGCAAGCCGGCGAGATAGAGGACGTAGTTGAATCCGAGGGTCCACCAGAGCGTTGCGATGGCGATACCGATCATCGCCGTCTTCGGACTCGCGAGGATCCCGGCGCCGGGCGTCATCCCGATCCAGCTCTCGACGAGCGACCAGAGCCCGGTCTGCGGCGTGAAGATGAACACCCAGATCAGGGAGATCGTCGCCGACGGCAGAATGAACGGCAAGAAGAACGCGAGCCGATAGAACCACTGTCCGTGCCGAACACGGTTCGTGAGCACCGCGAAGACGAACGCGAGGATCACGAGCGGCGGGGTCGTGTAGATCGTGAACTGGAGCGTGTGCCACATGGCGCTCCAAAAGTCCGGCCGGGACAGCATCTCCGCATAGTTCGCGAATCCCGCGAACGTGCCGAGGCCGGTTCGCACGGTCGACGCGTTGAAGAAGCTCGTGACGATCATGAAGATCGTCGGACCGATCAGGAAGAGCAGATAGAACACGCCGAACGGCGCCAAGAACATCCATCCGGATCGGGCGTCACCTCGGCTCATCGGCGAGAGGTGGAGCGAGCGCTTCGGCGCTCGGGCATTGCGGCGCAGCGCGGGCGCTGGCAGTGGTGCGGCGGTCACGTCGTTGTACCTCCGGGATCGTGTCGGCTGCCCGCTACGCGAGCGGACTCGGGGTGTTCAGGTAGATGGAGAGCTGACTCTTGATGGCCTGCATCGCGCCCTGCGGTGAGAGCGACTTCTGCTGGACGAGCGCGATCTGCGCGCCCACGATGTTCTCGAAGGTCGAACCGGACCCCCCGTACCAGGCAGGATCGTCGTAGACGGCGACTTTCGCGGCCTCCGCGTAGTCGGCCTGCGGCTCCAGCTTCTTGTAGGCCGCGCTCTGCTCGATCGGCAGGTAGGCGGGGATGTGTCCGCCGGCGGCCCAGGTCATGCTCTGGTCGAGCATCGACTTGATGAAGCCCATGGCCTGCTTGCGCTCCTCCGGCGTGCGGTTCTTCCGCGGCAGGACGAACGTGTGCGAGTCCGCTTGGGCGGCGGGCTTGTCGAACAGGGTGGGGATCGGCACCATGCCGAACTTCAGGCCCTTGATGCCCTCAGCTGTGGTGAGCTCCCACTCGCCCTCGATGTAGAAGCCGGCTTTGCCGACGAACATCTGCGCCTCGGCGTCGGCGTAGTTCAGGCCCGAGTTGAGCCAACCGTTCGTCACCCAGCGCTGCATCGTCGTGAGAACGTCGTTCGCGATGCTCTCGTCGACGGTGAGCCTCGACCCGTTGTCGGACAGGAACGGCGAGGCGTTGTTGTGCTGGTTGTACAGCGTCCAGAACAGCCGCCATGGGGTTGCGGTCTCGCTGACGTTCGCGCTCGTCATCGCGACGCCGCCGGTGACTTTGCTGACCGCCTTCAGTGCCGCCTCGAATTCCGCCATCCCGGTGATGGGCTTGAGCTTGCCGTTCGAGTCGAGCAGCCCGGCCTTCTGACAGACGTCGCTGTTGTAGAACATGACGACCGGGTGCGTGTCGAGCGGGATCGCGATGTTCTTGCCGTTGGTCCGCTGCTGCGCCCAGGCTTTCGGGTTGAAGTCCGATGCGCTCAGTCCGACGGATGCGAGATCGGCGTCGGTGATCTCTTCGACGATGTTGCCGTCGGCGAGGGGCTTCGCGCGCGTGAGGTGGGCGATCGCGACGTCCGGCGGCTTGTTGCCGACGGTGGCCAGGGTGAGCTTCGAGTAGTACGGGTTGCCCCAGGCGAACGTCGTCGACTGCAGCGAGGATGGGCCGCCGTGGGTCTTTTGGTACCCGGCCTCCATGGCCTGCATGCGCGTGCCGTCGCCGCCGCCGAACAGGTTCCAGTAGATCAGCGTGCTGGGGTTGAGCGGCGCTCCCACCAGCCCTGCCCCGATCGTGCTCGAACAGCCGGCGAGGGCCGGCAATGCCAGCCCCGCCAAGCCCGCGGTGAGCAGTCCGCGTCGTGTCACTCGTGGTCCCGTCGCCATCCTCGACCTCCTCGTCGGTTCGGCGCGCATCGTCGCGGCGCCGCTGGTGGTGCCCGGGTATCGCACCCGGAAGGACCCTCTGACTGGCAGGTCGGTCCTCGTTGAGCGAGACCTTACATCGTTGGAATCGGTCCGCAACACCCCCGAGTCGCAGGCGTGTCGCCGTGGTGCGCGAAGCGGACGGGCCGTGCGCCGGAGGCGGGAAGGCCGGGAGCGGAGCGGCCTGCAGTCGGCCTGCAGTCGGCCTCCGCGTCGGGACGAGTCGACGGCATCACCGCGAAGGGCGGGCATTAGGCTCACCTGCATGCGCGCAACGGTCCGGGACGTCGCGACCCTCGCCGGGGTCTCGCCGAAGACCGTCTCGAACGTGATCAACGGCGTCATCCCGGTCCGCCCCGAAACGCGACAGCGGGTCGAAGCGGCTCTTGCGGAGCTCGACTATGTGCCGAACATGTCTGCGCGGGGCCTCCGCAACGGCCGCTCCGGCAACATCGCGCTCGCGTTGCCGGACCTCAGCACGCCCTACTCGGCGGAGCTCGCTCGCTGGTTCGTCGAGCTCGCGCATGAGCGCGGCTGGGCGGTGCAGCTCGAGCAGAGCGGCAACGACCCGCTTCGGGAGCGGGAGCTCGTCTCGCGCGCGCGCACGCACCTCGTCGACGGGCTGGTGCTGAACCCGACCATGCTGCTTGGCAGCGCCGTCGCCGAAGACGTGGAACTGCCTCCGACGGTCGTCATCGGCGAGGTCGAGCCCTCCGGCATCGACCAGGTCCACGTCGACAGCCTCAGCGCTGCGCGCGACATGACCGCGTACCTCCTCAAGCGGGGCCACCGACGCATCGCGATCGTCGGCGCCTCGAGCGACGCGTTCCAGTCGGCGACCAGCTTCCTGCGCGAGGACGGTTACCAGCAGGCGCTCGCGGCCGCGGGCATCGCCCCCGACCCCGCGCTGCGGGTGATCTGCCGGCGCTGGACCGCCGAGTGCGCCGCCGTCGAGTTCGACCGGTTCCTCTCGGAGGCCCGGGAGGTTCCCGACGCCGTCTTCTGTTTCACGGACACGATGGCGATCGGCGTCATCCACACGCTCGTCGCGCACGGCATCCGCATTCCCGAGGACATGTCGGTCGTCGGTTTCGACGACATTGCCGAAGCCGCGTACACCGTGCCAGCACTCACGACGGTCCGGTTCGACAAGTGGGCGGTCGCTGACGCGGCACTCACCGCACTGGAGCGGCGTATCGAGACGCGGGACGCGCCTCCCACCGTCGCGGTGATTCCGCACACGATCATCGAGCGCGAGAGCGTTGCCGATCGGACTTGACCCGCATGCGCCCGAGCCGTTCAGCGAAGCCGCTGGTTGCACGGTCCGTTACAACGATGTAAGAATGCGCTCGCCTGTCTCGACACGAAGGAGTGCTTTCATGCCCACCGCTCGGATTACCGTCGACCGCGAGTTCACGATCGGGCCGGTCCCCCGGCGCCTGTTCGGATCGTTCGTCGAGCACATGGGCCGGTGCGTCTACACCGGCATCTACGAGCCCGGCCACCCCCAGGCGGACGAGCACGGCTATCGACGGGATGTGCTCGACCTCACACGTGAGATGGGCGTGAGCATCGTCCGCTATCCGGGCGGCAACTTCGTCTCCGGCTACCGCTGGGAGGACGGCATCGGCCCGGTGGATCAGCGCCCCCGTCGTATCGACGGCGCTTGGCACACCATCGAGACGAACGCGTTCGGCCTGCACGAGTTCGCCGGTTGGGCGAACGAGGCCGGCGTGGAGATGCAGGAGGCGATCAACCTCGGCACCGCGGGCGTCGAGGAGGCTCGCGCGATCGTCGAATACGCGAACCACCCGGGCGGCACGGCCTGGTCGGATAAGCGGATCGCGAATGGCGCGAAGGATCCGTTCGGCATCAAGGTCTGGAATCTCGGCAACGAACTCGACGGCGAGTGGCAGATCGGCCACAAGACCGCCGAGGAATACGGCCGTCTCGCCCAGGAGGCCGGCAAGGCCATGCGTCTCGTGGATCCGTCGATCGAGCTCATCGCGGTCGGCTCCTCGAACGCGCACATGCCGACGTTCGGTCAGTGGGAGTACACCGTGCTCTCGCACGCGTATGACGTCGTCGACTACATCTCGCTGCACGCCTACTACCAGGAGCACGACGGCGATGTCCGGTCGTTCCTCGCGAGCGCGAACGACATGGACTACTTCATCGAGTCCGTCATTGCCACGGTCGACGCCGTCAAGGCGAAGAAGTCGTCGTCGAAGCAGGTCAACCTGTCGTTCGACGAGTGGAACGTCTGGTACCAGCAGCGCGGCGACGCCGACGACCAGCTGCACGTCATCGAGCAGAAGGCGCAGTGGCGGGAGCACCCTCGACTCATCGAGGACACGTACAACGTGACCGACGCGATCGTCGTCGGCACCTATCTCAACTCGCTGCTTCGTCACGGTGACCGCGTCACGATCGCGAATCAGGCACAGCTCGTCAACGTCATTGCGCCGATCCGAGCCGAGGAGAACGGGCCAGCGTGGCGGCAGACGATCTACTGGCCGTTCGCCCGTGTCGCCGAGCTGGCGAAGGGCCAGATCCTGCGCACCGCGACGACCGGCGACCGGTTCGAGTCCGCGCAGTACGGCGACGCCGATGTCGTGGACGCGTCGGTCACGTACGACGCCGAGCGGGGCCGCGTCGCCGTGTTCCTCGCCAACCGCGGGCTGGACGACGACGCAGATGTCACCGTCACACTAAACGGCTTCACCGCGAAGTCGATCTCGCGAGCCGAGGTCCTCACGATCCCCGAGGGCGGCAACCGGAACTCGGTCAACACCGAGCAGGATCAGAACGCCGTCGCGCCAACCAAGCTCGACCGGGTCGCCGTACAGGACGGCCTCGTCCGCGTCACCATGCCCGCGCTCTCCTGGGCAGCCGTGGAGCTCGAGGTGACCGAGGCCTAGGCTCCGGCGCACTCACGGTGGCGGCCCTCGCGCGGAATGCGCGGGGGCCGTCGTCGTTCTCAGGAGCGAACAATCGGCGACATTGCACGTGTTACGGTCGCTGATGTGCAGGGGCAGAGCGAGGGACAACCGGCGTTGGACTCAGACGGAACCGCCCCGGTCGTTGTGAGTGTGCGCGACGTCGAGAAGCGCTTCACGATCCGGAAGGACAACTCGCTCAAGGAACGCGTCGTCACACTGGGGCGCGCTGGCCGACGCCATAGCGAAGACTTCTGGGCCCTGCGCGGCGTCAGTATTGACATATCCGCTGGTTCAACTGTGGGCCTCCTCGGGCCGAATGGCTCGGGCAAGTCGACGCTGCTCAAGATCCTTGGCGGCATCCTCGAGCCGACGACGGGCACCGTGCGGCGGAGAGGGCGTCTCGCCGCGCTCATCGAACTCGGCGCTGGCATGCACCCGGATCTGACGGGGCGCGAGAACGTCTTCCTCAACGCGGCGGTCCTCGGGATTCCCCGGGAAGAAGTCGAGCGACGATTCGACGCGATTCTGCAGTTCTCCGGTATCGGCGACTTCATCGACACGCAGGTCAAGTTCTATTCCTCAGGGATGTACGTGCGGCTTGCCTTCGCGGTTGCAATCAACACCGACCCAGACATCTTGCTCGTCGACGAGGTTCTCGCGGTCGGTGACGAGCAGTTCCAGAAGAAATGCCTCGACAAGATCCGAGAATTCCAGCAGCAGGGACGAACGATCATTCTTGTCTCGCATGCTCTTGGGCAGGTCCAAGATCTCTGTGACACGGCGCTGGTGTTGAGCGACGGCGAAGTCAAGTTCTACGGCAGCGCACGTGATGCCGTGCAAAACTTCCGGGACATCTTGGAGGGTCGCCGAGTCGCTGAAGCTGAGGCCGCCGCTCCCGAAGAGAATCCAACGCCGGGCGAGGTGACTGCAGTAAGTCTCACGTCCGGCGGCGCCCCGATCACAGGCCTGCTCGCTCCGGGGGCGACCATTGAGGTTACGGTCTCGGTCGCCAACGAAACTCGGCTCGACCGCTGGAACTGCGGGTTTCTGATCGAAAATTCTGTCGGAAACCTCGTCTACGGCACAGACACTCTCCGGCTCGGGAGCACCCTCCCACCGCTCGATACCACGGCGACTGTGCAATTCATCGTTCCGAAGGTCGTTCTCGGGAACGGGAAGCACTTCGTCCACGCATTCCTGTCGGATGAGCGCGGCGAGCACCTTGCCATTCAGCGCGACGCAGCGACCTTCGCTCTCGAGGATGAGTGGCGGTACCTCGGCTCGCACCGCTTTGCTGCGACCGCGACGCTGCTCGGCGAGCCCGACTCCGAACTGAGCGTGCCCGCCTTCGCCGAGACTTCCGAGTGACGGTCTCGCCCGCAGATCAGAGAAGCGCTCGCACTCCACCGTCCACGACGATGTCGGACGGGACGACCGTCGGGTCATCAACGAGTGCATCGATCAACGCGCGGAACGTCGTGGCATAGCCCTTCGAGGAGCGGGTCAGTTCAGCCACGGCCTGCGCTCGGTCGCCCATCTCCTGCCGTTCGACCGCCCCCAGGTCGAGGAACCGCCGCAAAGCCCGCTCTGCGTCTGCGAGCGACGAGGGCGCGAACAACATGCCGGTCTCGCGATCGTGGACGAGTTCCCCGACGCCGAACACATCGGTCCCGATGATCGGAAGGCCGAATGCCATCGCTTCGATCATCGAGCGGGGCAGTGACTCAACGTCCGAAGCGAGGACGAATGCGTCAGCTAAGGCGTACCAGTCGTAGATATCGGGGGTCGTCGGAACGCATACAACGCTCTCTTGCACGTCTAATTGGCGCACAAGCTCGACGACTTCTTCCGCATACGGTGTCCCGTTGTATCCGACCAAGGCGAGAACAGCGTTCGGATAGTCCGGCGCAAGCCGCGAGAAGGCAACCGTGAGGAGGGCCTGGGCTTTCCTCGCTTCGTACGTGCCGACGCACAGCAGGACGGAGGACTTCGGCGAGATACGAGCCGTACGACGAGCCCGCTCGGCATCTGCGGATGATCTCGCTGTCTCCACAGCCGCGAGATCCACACCGTAGTCCACGCGCACGCCGTGCCCCGGCCGTACCACTTCATCGAAAAGCTCGAGCGTCGAATCCGCTTCGAAGACCACTGCGGATGCAGTCTCGAATGCGTGCATGAATCGCGATCGCACATGCGCATCGGTCCTTGGCGCGAGACCAACTTCCATGAAGAGTTCGGGCGAAAAGCTCTCATGGATGGCCCAGACAGACGGGACGCCTAGTCGGTCGGCAGCGTCGACACCCCAGAATGAACCTGCCGTGTTCGAGAGGACGATGTCGACCGGGCGGTCAGCCAGCACGCCCGCGATGCCCCGGAGCCATTGCTCATATTGAGAACCGGAAGTGGGTGGATACCCGACGACCTGGACTTCCACGCCCAGCGCTTCCAACTCGTCCCGGAGCGACCCATCATCCGAGCTCAACACACGGAAGCGGATGCCGGGCTGCTCCAACATCCGGAGCATCAATTCGTGCAGCCACAGTTGGCCGCCGCCGATTCCGAGATGATGCGTCGTGACGAGGACCTCACGCTCCGAATGCTCGATTGGCGACGCCGCGCGGCCGAACGCAGCCACAGCACGGTGTGCGAGGACGTCGATACGCTCCAGTTCCCCCGGCTCAAGTTCGTCCCTGGTGGGTGCAGCCTCCAACGTGAATCGAGTCTCTGCGAATCGCACCCTGATACCGGGACCGACCGCCTCGGCCCGCACCACAAGCTCGCCGTCCAAGTCCTTCGCGTCGAGCCATGCCTCAAAGCCACAGATGCCCGCATCGACGTCAGGAATAACCTCCGCGAGATCGGGACGTGGATTCGCGAGAATGCGGGCCCGACCGGCGAACGCGTCGCCGAGATAAAGGTCGACGCGATCGAAGCCTTTCGTCGCGCGGAACCAACCGCGCACGGTCACAACACTGCCGGCGACCGTCTCACCGTTCCGCGGAAGATCGATGAACCCCAACGAGGGGCCGGAAACGATCTCGACCTCAACCGGGCCTACTGTTTCGACGCCTCGTCCGGGCAGAACCGCCTGCACCGAAATCGAATGCGTCCCGGGTCCGAGAACCGAGCGCGGAACCCGCGCCTTCCATCCCGAGTCCGAGCGCGTTGTGAGCCCAGAACTCGCAGCGACGCTGGGTGTGCTCAGACCGGTCTCCGCGACGGCGATCGGCTTGCCCTCGGCCCGCAGAACGATTGTCTCGACGGCCGAACTGTGGTTCTCAGCCCAGCCGGTGAACTGAATGCTCTCGATCTCCTCGGACATGTCGAGAATCCCGACGTGTACCGCGGATTCGGTGGTTCTCGTCGATAGTGCCGCGAGACCGCCGCGGAGCGCGCGCCGCAGGCCCGACCCCAACCGTTCGAGCGTCATCCGGCAGCGATCTCGACGGCCGCGGCCGAGTCCTGCGCAGCTCGCGCTTGTGCGCGAAGGGTCCATGTCAAACCCGTTCGCAGGTCGGTCGGCGGTTGGCCTGTCAAGGCATGCAACGCTGCGCTGTCGAGCACGATCGACGCAACGTCGAATCCGCGCGATGGCAGCGCACGGAGCTCGAGCGACCGACCGAGTACATCTTCGAACAGTTGGTGCAATTGCAAGAGGGAGGTACCGACCCCGGTGCCGACATTCATGATCTGGGGGCCGCCGGTCCGCATCGCCGACGTCACCGCGCGAGCGACATCGTCGATGTAGATGTAGTCGCGCACTGACAGACCGTCGCCGAATATGGTGAGCGGCTCGCCGTTCGCCACGGCTCGAGCGAACTCCCCGATAACGCCCTGACCACGCCCTGTTCGTTGACTCGGGCCGTAGGCGTTCGCGATTCGCAGGACCCGCGCGTCCACGCCGTACAGTTCGGTGTACATGCCGATGTACTTCTCGGCGGTGAGTTTGAGAATGCCGTAGGACGAGAGCGGGTTGGTCGGGTGGTCCTCAAGCACCGGCAGTGTGCGCGGGTTGCCGTAGACGGTTCCACCAGAAGACAAGAACACGAGGCGGATTGTTGGTCGACTCCGCAGTTCGTCGAGCAGGTGCAGCAGCGGGGTCAAGGAATGAGCAACGTCGGCGAGTGGCGCACTGTTCGACTGTTGCGGGAGGAGACCGGTCAGCGCGAAGACCACGTGCGTGATCCCGTCGAGCAAAGTCGGGTAGGCAGATGCGTCCGAGGCATCGCCGTGGACGAAGCGCACGCTGTCTAGCCACTCGGCCTCCGGCGCGACGGTCCGCGAGAGCACGGTAACCTTCCATCGGCTTGCGACGAGGTCACGGACAACGGCAGACCCGATGAAGCCGGCACCGCCGAGGACAAGCGCAGAACCGGGAGCCCCGTGATCCATCGGTCTCGGAAGCGCGTGCGGTGCCGAGACCGCGGGAGCCACTCCTACCCCGAGTCCATCAACCACCGCGTAACCCCCTCAATCAACCAGACGCATCGATCGGACGGTCACCTGTGCAAGAACTAGGAACAGACGCCGATCGAACACAACATATGTCACAATCGCCGACTCTCGCCACCTCACGCCCGAGACGCGCCGAACTCGTCGTCTACGGCGTCCTCGCGCTCGGCGTCCTTGCTTGGGTTGCACTCAATGCCGTATGGCTCCTCGACCACCGGGTCGGCCAACCGCGGAACATCGATGAGTGGGGCTATTTCGGACTCGCACTGAACGACTATTACTCGTTGATGCGCGACGGTCTGTCCGGTTGGGTTCAGGCCGTCCTTGCGCCAAGCATTCAAAGCCCGGTCGTGACCGCACTCGCATCGTTGAGTTTCATTGTGACCGGCACGAACTTCATCGGCGCATTCGGAGTCATTCTTGGCTCTTCGGCAATCCTCATCATCGCGCTTTTCTTTTATTCACGTCGAATCACCTCCACCGCGGCCGGGCTGTTCGCGGCGGCCCTTTTGGCCGTCTCCCCGGGCTTCATCGAGCTTTCGAGAACGTTCATTTTCGCCGCGCCTGCCGCAACTGTTACGACGCTCACATTGATTACGATCGCACGCAGCAGGCAGGGACGCTCGATTGGCTGGTCGGTCGCGACGGGCATTCTCCTCGGGCTCATGCCACTCACCCGGACCATGACGGTCTCGTTCGTGCCGTTTCTTGCCATCGCGTTTGCAATCCAGGCGACTCTTGGCAGAGACCAACGTCGACAACGCTTACGGAACCTCGTGATCGGAGGCGTAACCGCCCTCGTTGTTGCTGCAATATGGCTCGCCGGCAGTGGCACAATGGTCTTCGAATATTTATTCAACTTCGGTTACGGGAAGCAAAGCGGCGAATATAAGCGTTCTGGATTATCTGCCGTCTCCTGGATTAATGATTATGCGAGCGACTTTCACGCACCTCTATTGCTGTTCGTCGCGCTCGGCCTCATCGCCGGCACAATTGTTTGGCTGACACCTCTACGTCGCTTTGAACGTTCGAGAGTATTGACTCTTCTTGAATCCGCACACTTTCCAGCAATTGCGCTCGTTCTAGGCGGCTCCGCAGCGCTTGCGAGCAGTCCGAATGCTGGCCTTGGATTCGCTCTTCCACTGGAACCGGCGGCGCTCGCTCTTGGCGTGGCCGGTTGGGTGTCGTTTGTTCGAGTTGCGCGATCGGAGGCCAGCTCCCGCGCGGCCACTGCTATCCGAACTATCGGCGGCGTGGGGTCCGCGACGGTTTTGGGCGTCGCACTTCTTTTGATCATGCCCGCCTTCGTCGCCGGCGCACCGCTTTCTACGACAACCACCCTCGCTCTGCCTGCGATAGAGCCCGTTGTGCTCACCGGAGGGGTGCAAGGCAATCCTGCCTACCCGCACAATCAGGACTTGCGCGACCCGGCCGGGTCCGGATTGGCGTGGCTGAACGAGACGAACGAGATCGCCACGATACTGCAGAAGGAGCCGGGCCCTGTCCGCGCGGCATTCGGATTCCGGGACTACTTCGTCAACGTCAACACCGTACAAGTGGCGCTCGAGAAGCGCCTCCATTACGGCAGCCCGTTGGCGCAGATAGACCCGCTCCTCGAGGGGCCGTCGGAAGCCTCATACAAGCACTGGCTCACGCGCGGAGACGCGGCGGGCTCCTGCGAGCTGTTGACGTCAGAGGGTTCGACGAACGAGTTCACCCCCCTCCCGAACACCGCCAATCTCATACGCGCAGCGCAATCGCTCGGGTTCAGGTACCTCGCTCAGGTATCGGGTCCGGACGGACGAACGGTTGTCATTTGGCGTCTGAGCAACCGAGCGTGTTCGTAACCGCTCCGTCGACAAGCAGGACACTCTAGTGCGACCGCTAGTTCGGCAGTTCGACACCAAGGAGCAGCGAGAATTCGCCCGAAACAGCCGCTGCAGTATGCTTCGAAAGTAATGATTCAAAATCGCCTGGGCCACCTCCGTCGCTCCAGCGTGCTTGCCGTCGTCTGGCTCGCCACTCGAGCGTGGGTCTACTTGCAGCTCAACATCCAACAAGGCACGCATGTCGATTTTCAGGATGTGAATCTTTTCGGCTCGTGGACGAACCTGCTCAACTCGCAACACGTGCTTCCGAGCGGCTCTGCCTGGCAGTACCCGCCGGGAGCGGTCTTCGTCTTCTTGCTACCCGGCGCGTTTCCCGTGCCGCACTCTGTGGTCTACCTGCTCTTGTTCGCCATGTGCGACGCCCTCATTTTTATCCTGTTGCTTGTCGCCGAGTTGAAACAACCCGGGCTGGGCATCTGGGTGTGGATCGCTGGATTTCCGCTCCTGCTCACGTTGCCGCTGCTTCGGTTTGACGTGGTCCCCACCGCGGCCGCAGTGGCTGCATTAGTCCTCGCCAAGTCACGGCGGCACGGCGGCTGGGTTGGAGTCGCGGTAGGTATCGGAGCCGCAATCAAGGTTTGGCCCGTCGTGGCGATCTTCAGCCTCACTCGACGCCGCAGCATCGCCTGGGGCACGGCTGCCGCCGCGTTCGTGTGCTGCGCTTCACTGATTGTCGTCGAGATCCTCTTCGGGCACGCATTGTCGTTCGTCTCCAATCAAAGCGGCAGAGGCTTGGAAATCGAGGCCGTAGGAGCAACTCCCTGGTACGTGCTGCAGGCGGTCGCGGGGAAACCCGTCGTCTGGGCTCCCAGGAACGGCAGCCTCGAGCTCACAAGTGAGAAGGCAGACGCTCTCGCCGTCGTTCTCCATATCCTGATGATCGCGATTGCCGTTGCCATCGCTGCGGCCTGGTTGGTTATCATCAGATCGAGTCTTGCCGATCGTCAAAGGGTTCAGCTCGGAATAGAGCTTACGTACGTCGCAGTCCTCGCCTTCGTCGTGCTCAGCCCCGTACTCAGCCCGCAATACTTCATCTGGCTCCTCGGGGTCGCTGCGGTTGTCATGACGAAACGCACGAGCGCGTTACGACTATCGGTCCTATTTTTGGTTGCCTCCGTCGCACTCACGACGGCGCTGCTCGGCGTATGGGGAGGCCTGATATCCAATGGCAGTCAAGCGGCGTATTTCCTGGTCGCTCGAAACGTCGTGTTGGTGGCCGCGCTCGTCGAAGCTGCGCGACAGATAACTTTGGAGACTTTGCCGCTCTGGAAGAGTCAACTCCTTCACCGGACCCGAATCGTGGACCGGCGGGCGACCGAACCAATCAGTGATTCAACGCTGCTCTAGTCGCTCACGAGTGAAGCCTATTCACGATAGGCCCAGATATTCAGTTGCAGGTCCGCCGATTCCGATTTCGGGACGGTCTCGAACGGCCGAATCGATGCCATCGGTGACTCGATATAGATCCTGAGACCGTTATCGCGAAGGAGGCCTATCAGATCAGGCAGTTGCTGAGGGACGCCAGCAAACGAATGATATTCAACGAAAAGTCGTTCCACACGAGCCAGCTCCGATGCGGACTCTTGCAGCACGTCAGTCTCGGCACCTTCAATATCAAGCTTGAGGAGATCGACATGCTCCAGATTTCTCAGGAGTTCTTGCAAGGATTGCGTCGGAACACTGAGTTCCGCTGACCCCCGGTTCACGGACGAGGCTGTGAGACGCCCACCATCCGCACCGTCCGGCACGAATCGCCCACCTAGTCGCTCCGTGCTCAGAGCCGCGCGCCTCAGTTCGACGCGATCGGACGGGTGATGACGCAGGTTGAATCCGAGGATCGAGAAAATCGAGGGGTCAGGCTCGAAAGCGACGATTCGAGCGTTAGGCCAGCGGGCGAGCCACCATAAAGATGCCATGCCGACGTTTGCGCCACCATCCACGATGGTGGGGGAATCGGAGGAAGACGGAAAGCTGTAGGCCTCGGATACGAAGATTTCACGATATTGCGACACGAACGAGGGTCCGTCAGCTATCCGCATCTCCCACCCAAGAAGCTCTGTCGAAGTCGGCTGGCCGTGTGGCATTGCCCACAGTCGATCAAGTTCGTCGCTCGCGTTCATGGTGCCCCTCTCGCCCCCACGATAGTGCTATCAGGCAAGACTGAAGAGCGGCATCACGATGCGTCACGATCGCTCATCAGCCCTACCGCCGCAGCAGGTACTGATGCTCCGGCCGGCCCGTCGCACCATAGCGGAGTTCGAGCCGCACGAGATTGCTCCGTTCGAGCTGCGTGAGGTACCGCTGCGCGGTTGCGCGGCTGATACCGACCCGCTGCGCCACTTCCACGGCCGAGAGCGGACTGGCCGAGTCGACCATCGCGCTGTAGATCGCTTCCAGCGTCGGTGAGAGCCGACCGAGCTCCGCCACCGGGTTCGGGCTGCTGCGGAGCATCCCGAAGAGTCCGTCGATGTCGCCCTGAGTCGGCTCCTCCGGCCATGCCGACATCTTGACGCGGAGGTCACGGATGGCGGCCAGACGCTCGGCGAACGCGTCGAACCCGAATGGCTTCACGAGGTATTGCGCCGCACCGAGCCGCACGGCCTGCTGCACGGCGTCCGCATCCCCAGCCGCCGAGATGACGAAGAACATCGGCGCCCACGGCTCTTCTCGAAGCTCGCGAATCACACCGAAGCCGTCCCCATCCGGCAGGTAGACGTCAAGCAGAATGAGGTCGGGCCGGAGCGCACGCGCGCGGGCAACCGCGTCGGCAGCGGTGTGCGCTGTGCCGACGAACCGGCAGCCGTCCACGCGACCGACGAAACCCTCGTGCACGGCAGCGACCCGGAAGTCGTCGTCCACGACCATCACGGTCAGCTCCGCGCTCACGTACTCGCTCCCGCCGTCGACGGTGACGCGTCCGACCGTGCGTCAAGGGTGGTGCTGCTCGGGACGGTGACCGTGAACGTGGCGCCCGGGCCCTGCGAGACCGTGATGGAGCCTCCCGCTCGTGCGACCGCGTCGTGCACGAGCGACAGGCCGAGGCCGGTCTGCCGTACAAGCGTGCCCCGCTTCGTGGTGAACCCCCGCGTGAAGATCTGCTCGGAGATCCCGGCGGCGATCCCCGGGCCGTTGTCGCTGACGACGATCTCGGTGGCCGCTGTCGACTCGACGATCCGCACGGTCACGCGCCGTGGCGACGCCACGCCTGCGAGCGCGTCGAACGCGTTGTCGACGAGATTTCCGAGCACCGTGATGAGCGTCTGCACGCGATCCGGCGCGGGTCCGAGCCGGGTCGCTGGATCGATGACGAGCTCGATGCCGCGCTCGGCAGCCTCGGCGGCCTTCCCCAGCATCAGCCCGACGATCGGTGGGCATGCGATCCGGAGCCGGAGGCTCTGGTCCAGATTCGCATCCGACCCCCGGATCTCGTTGAGGTATTCCAGCGCGTCGGAGGCTCGCCCCAGTTCGAGGAGGCCAGCGATCGCATGCAAGCGGTTCGAGAACTCATGCTGCTGCGCCCGAAGCGAGTCGGTGAAGCTCCGCGCACCATCGAGCTCGCGCGTCAGACCCTCGAGGGCAGTCCGATCCTGCACTGTGATGACGATCCCGTGTGGCCGGTTTTGGAGGCGCGCCGAGCGCCGATTCACCACGAGCCAGTAGTCGGACGTGATCAGGATCCAGTCCTTCAGCGGTGTCGGGTCGATGAGGACATCGCGCACCCGACCCGGGGGAACCACATCGATCACCCGTCTGCCGACGCACTCCTCCGGCAGTCCGAGAAGCCGGCGCGCCTCGCCGTTGACGACGCTGAAGACGCCGTTCGGGTCCACGGCGACCACGCCCTCCCGAATCCCGTGCAGCGTGGCCTCGCGCTCCTGCAGCAACTGCGCCAGTTCGTCGATCTCCAGTCCGAACGTTCGGCGCTTCAGGATCGACGCGAACAAGAACGACGCTCCGGTCCCGACGCCGAACATCACCGCGAACCAGATCGCGTACGACGGCAGCTGCTTCGCAAGCTCCGAAGTGACGGACGCCTCCGGAATGCCGACCGAGACCTCCCCTTCGAACGCGCCCGACAAGCCATAGAGGGGAACGCGCGCGTTCGCACTCGGTCCAGTGGAGCCGTCGTTCACGTCGAGATGCACCTTCCCGTCCCTCGCGACGAGCGGCTCCTCGACTTTCTGCCCGATAAGCGCCGGGTCCGGGTGCGTGTGCCGAATCCGGTGCGTATCGATCAGCACGATGTAGGTGGCACCCGCACGCTTCGCGGTGCTCAGCGTGAGCTCCTGCAGCGTCGAAGCGCAGGCGGCCGACGAGGTGGCCATGCATCGACGGATCGTCGGAACCTCGGCGACGGCGTTCGCGATTGCGGCAGCGCGCGACTGATACTCCTCGTCCAGGTTATGGCGGATGCTCACCGCCAGCAGCCCGAACCCGATGCCCGTCGCCACGGTGAGAATCGCCAACTGGGCCAGGAATATCTGGGTGGAGATCTTCCGGATCCGTCGTCGCATCCAGGCGATTGTGTCACGGGCACGACCGCGCAAAACGCGCAGAACCGGTCGAAAGCGGCAGAACGCTGCGCATGGCGCAGAAGCGCGACAGGCCCATCCGTCGTGCTCCACGATCGTGCTCACATCCTGCATGACAGAGAGGTCACCGCATCATGATTGGAAGCAACGTCGCTCCGACACCGGCAACGGGGGTGAACGCATCCCGCACCACGGCCGCCGCCGCGGATGCAGCGCGGATCGAGATCGTCGGCCTGACGAAGCGGTTCTTGACGCCGAAGGGCGAGTCATTCACCGCAATCCGCGATGTCACGCTCACCGTCGAGCCGGGTCAGTTCTGTGCGATCGTCGGCCCCACGGGCTGCGGAAAGTCGACAACCCTCGCGCAGGTCTCCGGACTCGACAAGCCAAGCGGCGGCAGCGTGCAGGTCGGCGGCCACATCGTCGACGGCATCACCGCCGGCGTCAGCTACATGTTCCAGGCGGACTCGCTCTTCCCATGGAAGACCGTGCTCCAGAACGTGATGACCGGTCCAGTCCTTCTCGGCACACCGAAGAAGGAGGCCGCAGCGCTTGCGAACGACTGGCTTCGCCGCGTCGGGCTCACCGGCTTCGGCGACCGCTACCCGCATCAACTCTCAGGAGGCATGCGGAAGCGCGTCGCGATGGCGGCGGCGCTCATCAACAAGCCCCGCATCCTGCTGATGGACGAGCCGTTCGGCGCGCTCGACGTGCAGACCAAGGCGATCATGCAGACGGAGCTGCTGAACCTGTGGGAGGAATCGCGCCCCTCCGTCCTGTTCATCACCCATGATCTCGACGAAGCGGTCGCGCTGGCTGATCGGGTCGTCATCATGACGTCGAGCCCCGGCACCGTGAAGAACATCTTCGACGTCGACCTGCCCCGCCCCCGCGGCGACGTGCAGGAGATCCGCCATCAGGAGCGATTCCAGGCCATTCAGAGCCGCATCTGGGATTCGCTTCGCGACGAAGTCACCCGTGCGTACAAGCGCTCGGCGGAGGCAGCAGCATGACCGCGACAGCAGTACCCGCTCTCGTCGACGACCACGACGTCGACCTCTCACTGCACGCGAAGCGAGCGCGCGCACGCACGGTGCGGAACGTTTGGATCGGGCGCATCGTCGTGTTCATCGTGATCTTCGGCGGCTGGCAGCTGTTCACGTCCTTGGGATGGGTCGACAAGTTCTTCTTCGGTCAGCCGTCCGGCATCATCGACAGTCTCGTCAAGCTCTTCACGCAGGGCACCGCGTTCGGCACGATCTGGGCGAACATCTGGGTGACCGTCCAGGAGGCTGTCCTCGGCTTCCTCGCCGGCACGATCGCCGGAATGGTCGCCGGGATCCTCCTCGGCACGAATCAGTTCCTGGCCAACGTGTTCGGCCCGTACATCAAGATCCTGAACTCGATTCCCCGTATCGTCCTCGGGTCGATCTTCATCGTCGCGTTCGGGCTCGGGATCTTCCCGAAGGTGCTGCTCGCAGCGGTCCTCGTGTTCTTCGCCGTGTTCTTCAACGCTTTCCAGGGCGTGCGCGAGGTCGAGCCGAACCTCATCTCGAACGTGCGCGTCCTCGGGGCATCCCCCATGCAGGTCGCACGCCACGTCACCATCCCCTCGGCGATGACCTGGATCATCGCGAGCCTGCACACCGCGTTCGGATTCGCGATCATCGGCGCGCTCGTCGCCGAAGTGCTCGGCGCGCAACGCGGCATCGGCCTGATCATCTCGCAGGCTCAGGGCAACTTCGATCCCGACACCGTGTTCGCCGCGATGGTGATCATGGCGGTCGTCACCCTCGTCGCCGAATGGCTCATCACACTCCTTGAGCGCGCGGTACTGCGCTGGCGGCCCCCGTCGCGGGCCGAATCCGCGAACGCGCTCTGACACGACCCTCCACCAATGGAAAGGAACACCCGCATGAACAAGCGCAGCATCGTCGCTGCCGCAGCGGCCGTCGCGGCAATGACGCTGGCGATCACCGGTTGCAGTACCACCAGTTCGGCGTCCGGCGGCGCATCGAGCAGCAGTGGCTCGAGCAGCAACTCCGGCCCCATGCCGACCGTCAAGATGATGGTCGGCGGTATCGACAAGCAGATCTACCTGCCGTACCAGCTCGCGCAGAGCCTCGGCTTCTACAAGAAGTACGGCGTCAATGTCGAGCTGTCGACCGAGCAGCAGGGTGGTGTCGGCGCGGAAGACGCGATGGCATCCGGCCAGGTCGACTTCGCCGGCGCCTGGTACATCCACACCGTCGACTTCCAGTCGAAGGGCAAGGATGTCATCAACCTGATTCAGCTGTCCGGGGCGCCCGGCGAGCGGATCATGTGCAGCCCGAAGAGCGGCGTCAAGTCAGCCGCCGACTTCAAGGGCAAGACGATCGGCGTCACCGACCTCGGCTCCGGCACGGACGAGCTGACGCAGTTCCTCGCGAGCCAGCACGGCATCAGCAAAACCGACTACCACACCATCGCGGTCGGCGCCGGATCCACGGCGATCGCGGCGATCCAGCGCGGCTCCGCCGACTGCGTGATGACGACGCAGCCGACCGTCGGCGCGCTCGAGTCGAAGGGTCTCGCCACCACGGCTGTGGACCTCGCGACCACCGCCGGTGCGCAGAAGGCGCTCGGCGGAGCATGGCCCGCAGCGGGCCTGCTCGCCCGGGCCGACTGGGTGAAGACCCACAAGGATGCTGTGCAGCGCGTCGTCACCGCGCTGACGGCGACGATGCACTGGATCCACACGCACACGGCGGCTGACATCGCGAACAAGCTCCCCCAGAGCTTCGTGTCGAACGCCACGATCACGAAGGCGCAGTACATCGCCGGGCTGACGACCGACAAGGGCCAGTTCCTGCCGGACGGCATCATGCCCGCCGGGGGCCCGAAAGTCATCTTCGCCATGGAGAAGACCATCGGCGTGGACACCTCGAAGATCTCCTACTCGGACACCTTCACGAACACCTACGTCGACAACGCGCTGAAGCAACTCGGCATCACGCCGACGACGACGCCCGCAGGCGCCAACGGCTGACAACCGTCTTGCGGAAAGCGGCGGGGTCGCGGGCATTGTGCTCGCGGCCCCGCCGCTCCGTGTGCGGAGCAGACCCCTCGTCACGACGAGGGGTCTGCTCCGCGCTCCTGCTCGTGCCGCTGCTGTCGCGCCTCGATCGGGTCGCCGCCGCGGCCAGGGCCGACGCTCGGACCCGGATTCTCGAACGCGCCGATCACACCGCCGAGCCGGTCGTACGTCACCACCTCGGGTCGCTCGTCAGGGAGCCGGGCGACAGCGACCAACGCGATGATGAAACTCACGACAAGGCCGACGACGAGCACGGTGACGCACCAGCCGATGATCTGATCAGTCATGGCGCGCCTCCAGAGCGATCCGGCCAGGCTCGATACGTCGGATACGGCTCGCGTCCACGATCTCTCCGATCTCCCGGACTCGGAGGCGCCTGCCGAGCAGCCCGAGTCGGCTCCGCGCCAGGACCAGCCCGGTGGCGACCATGTCATCGCCATCCGGCTCGAAGACCACGTCGAACAGCCGACCGAGCCGCCGGCCGTCCGAGTCCTCGACGACGCATCCACGGAGCTCGCTGAATGCGAGGTGCTGGTCGCTCATTCCTGCCTCCGCGCCGAACCGGGGATGTGTGAGATGAAGCGCAGAGCGGCTTTGTCGACGAGCCGGAATCCGTCGTCCTCGCGGTCAACATGCAGGTGCACGAGCGCGTCGATCGCGGAGACCTCCGACCACGGCACGGCGGCAGGCTCCGGACGGCGCACGCCGACCCACCGATAGAGCAGACGCGCGATCGCACGGAACGGAGCGGGAGCACGGCGCGCCAACGGGCCCGTCACGATCGCATCGAGCACGAGCCGTGGCGCCTGGTCCGGTGCGCTGCTCGCCACCAAGCGGATCCGCACATCGTCCACGCGTCCGGTCCGCTGCCCGTTGCGATCGAGCAGCGCGTGGTCCATGACCTGCCGCAGCGCGAGCCGACGCTGTTCCTCCGGCCGGGTGGGAGGCGCGACCTCCTCACCGGCGCCGGTCCCCTTAGAAGTTTCCACCGGTGATCACCAACAACGGGAAGGTCGCGAGCGTGATGAGCACGAGGACGCCGAGCACGACGCCCGCCACGATGTTCACCGGACGCGGATTGCGGAGTCGCCCCATGAACTGCGGGTCGTTGGCGACGAGCAGAAGCGGGATGAACGAGAACGGCAGTGCCGCGGCACTCAAGGCCATCGTGATGACGGTGAACTGCATCGGGTTCACGCCCGTCAGGTCGATGATCGCGGCGACGACAATCATGCCGAGGAACACGATGTTGAACATCGGCGCCTCCCGCGCCGGGCCGCTCTTGCCCCAGTCCCAGCCGAAGTACTGCGCCACCCCGTAGCCGCCCGAGAGGCAGAGCTCGACACATGCTGCGACCGACACGGCGAGCACGCCGATCACGAAGATGATGAACCCGACGTGCCCGAAGGCGGAGGTCGCCGGCTGCCCGGCGGCGCGAATCGAATCGACCGAGTGCCGGTACGGGTAGAGCGCCTTGCCGCCGGCGTCCATCACCGCCAGTGTCAGCACGGCGCCGAACGTGGTGCCGACGACGGCGACCACGCGGTTCCGTTTGAGGTCCTCGCCGGTCCACCCCTCCTCGACCGCACCCGCCGAGTAGAAGTCGAACTGGTAGGGCGTCATGAACGACCCGATCAGCGAGGCCACGCCGAAGAAGTAGTCGGCGCTGGAGTAGTGGCCGCCGACCGTCGGATGCACGAGCGACAGCCCGATGTCACCCCAGCGCGGTCCGAGTGCGACGATCGCCGCGACCATCACGAGCATGGTCAGTCCGGCGAGCGCGGCCGCGGTGTCCACCCGGCTGAAGTTGAAGATCCACAGCGCGAGCGCGAGCCCGATCGCGCCGACCGGCACCCACACCAGGTAGCCCACGCCGGTCAGCAGCTGTAACGCGAGCGCGATCCCGACCAGGTCAACGGCGAGCACGAGAACGTGGACGATCACATTCGCGATCAGCGGGATCGCGCCGAGCCGCGGTCCGAGGCGCGTTCGAATCACCTCATAGGTCGGCTGGCCGGACGCCACGGCGACGCGCCCCGAGATCTCCGCGAACACCGCGAATCCGATGAGCCCGAACACGACCGTCCAGGTCAGCGCGTATTGGAATCGCGCTCCAGCGCCGACCGCGGTGATGACGCCCCCGGTGTCGAGGAAGCCGCCGATACCGGCGAGGACGCCGAGCGCCAGTGCCGCAATGCCCTTCGAGCGCTGGCGGGGCGTCGCGCGCCCGCGCCACTGCTCCGCACGTTGCACCGTCACGCACACCTCCTCCTGGCTCATCGCGCCCAGGCGCCGAGCAGTCAGCACCGGGGCGGGACGCGCAGGGCGGTGGCGGAGTGCGTGCGGCGGCGCGCTCAGCGCGAGCCGCTGCGGCGCTCAGCGCCGTGGCGCCCCGGCGTCGACGGGATCCACGGTCTCAGGGGCGACCTTGCGGAACGTCCAGGGTGGCGACTACAGCATCTCGACGGCCGCGGTCATCGACGCGGGCTCCGCTTCGACCGCGCCGGCGCTCGAGTCTCCGTTCCCATTCGCCCGGCGGTGCGCGGGCATGAACGTGACGGCGACGAACAGTGCAACACCGATGATCAGGATCGACAGGAACACCAGGTGCATTGCGGTCATCAAACCAGGGCCCTCAGGGACGCCCGCTGCGCTCAGGGTGACGTGGCTGTTCACCACGGCGCCGAAGATCGCGACGCCGACGGCGGAGCCCATCGAACGCGCGAACATGTTCGTTCCGGTCACAGCGCCGCGCTCGGTCGCTGCCGCGGACGTCTGCGCGGCGATGAGCGTCGGCACAGCGGTGAGCCCCATGCCGCATCCAACGACGAAGCAGCAGATCGCGACGAACCAGATCGCGGAGTGCGCGCCCAGGGTCACGGCGAGGATCGCGCCGACGAGCACGAGACCCGCGCCGATCATCGACGTCGCCCGGAATCCTCGCGCCAGATACAGGCGGCCGGCCTGCGACGCCGACAGCGGCCAGCCGAGGGTCAGCGCGGCGAGCGCGAACCCGGCGATCAGCGCAGAGGTGCCGAGCACGTCCTGCGCATAGATCGGCACGTAGGTGGAGAGGCCGAGGACGATGACACCGACGATGAGCGACGCGATCGTGGACGCAGCGACCACGCGACGGCGAAGCAGCGCAAGCGAGAAGATCGGATGCTCGACACGGAGCTCCACGACGACGAACGCGATGAGGAGCAATGCCGCCGCAGCGAACACGGCGATCGAGCTGCCCGACGCCCACGCCCACGTCGTGCCGCCCTCGAGCAGACCGAGGAGCAGCGCTGTGGTGCCGCCGGCGAGGAGCGCGGCACCGAGGTAGTCGATGCGCTCACGCACCGTGGTCTCGTTCCGTCGCTCGTGGTACGAGCGGATCAGCATGAAGCCCGCGACGAGCGCCAGCGGAATGTTGATCCAAAAGATCCAGCGCCACTCGCCGAGCTGACTGAACACACCGCCGAGCGTCGGTCCGACGACCGAGGCGATGCCCCAGACCGACGCAAGATAGCCCTGGGTCTTGGCACGTTCCTCCAGCGTGTAGATGTCGCTGGTGATCGTCATCGAGATCGGCATCACGGCGCCCGCTCCCAGGCCCTGGATGACGCGACCCACGATCAGGACCGGCATCGACCAGGCCGCACCGCACAGGATCGACCCGGCCAGGAACAGCGCGATCCCGATGACCAGGAGGCGCTTCCGCCCGAGCACGTCGGCGAGCCGCCCATAGATGGGTACCGACACCGCCTGCGCGAGCAGGTAGACGGAGAAGAGCCACGGCAGCTGCTGGAAGTGGCCGAGGTCCTTCGCGATCGACGAGGACGCCGTCGCGATGATCGTCGAGTCGAGCGCGACCAGCGCGGTCGCGAGCATGAGAGACAGGAGGATCGGGCCGCGTTCAGAGCGGAACCCCACGCCATCGATTCGTTGAGCCACGAGGCACCCAACCGGAGCGAACGCATCCGTATTCCGAGAAACGCAAAGGAATTTATCAGCGCGCGCACATCGGAGTACGTTTCTGGTGAGCCCGGCTCAACACAGTTGATGCCTGGCTCGGATCAGGCGAACAACGCAGTTCGAAAGAGGTATCGATGTCGGTCTCCCCCGCCCCCACCCGACCCTCGCGTCCCACGCGCGGCCCTGCTCGGCCAACTCCGTACGTGGTCTCCGGCGTGCTCATCGCGCTCGGCATCATCGTGCCGCTCCTCGTGCCCACATACGCACACGCGGCCCCAGCGCTGTTCGGGATCCCGTTCTTCTACTGGTACCAAATGCTCTGGGTCTTCGGCGACGCGGTGATCCTCTGGGTCTGCTACGCCCTCATCGCCCAAGAGGACCGGCGGCGACGCGCGGAGGTTCGGGGAGCCTCCCGGCCGCGCACCGGCGATGACCCCCTCACCGGCGCACCCCTGAACCCGGACGACCAGCCATGACGCCCGCCACGACCGCCGCGGCGACGATGAGCGCGTCACGCCCCCAGAGCCCGGTCGCACTGATCGTCCTCATCGTGATCTTCGTCGGCGTTGCCGTGCTCGGCTTCTACGCGGCACGCTGGCGCCAGGACCGGCATGAACGCGGCATGCGAACCCTCGACCAGTGGGGGCTCGGCAGCCGAGGATTCGGCAGCTGGATCACCTGGTTCCTGCTCGGCGGCGACCTCTACACCGCGTACACGTTCATCGCGGTGCCCGCCGCGATGTGGAGCACCGGCGCCGTGTCCGGCTTCTTCGCGGTCCCCTACACGGTCGTGCTCTATCCGATCGTGTTCGTGCTCATGGCGCGACTCTGGTCCGTCTCGCACCGACACGGATACGTGACACCGGCGGACTTCGTCGGAGGCCGATACGGCAGCAAACTGCTGTCCACCGCCATCGCAGTGACCGGCATCGTCGCGACCATGCCGTACATCGCCCTGCAACTCGTCGGCATCAAGGCCGTGCTGTCGGTGCTCGGTGTCGGCGGCGGCTCGAACGCGTTCACCCGCGACCTTCCGCTCATCATCGCCTTCGCCGTGCTCGCCGCCTACACCTACACCGCGGGCCTTCGCGCTCCAGCCGTGATAGCCGTGGTCAAAGACCTCCTGATCTACATCGCGATCGTCGTCGCGATCATTTACCTGCCCGCGCACGTCGGCGGGTTCACGAAGATCTTCGGCGCGGCCAGCGCGAAGATGACGGCGATCAGCCCGACCACCGGCAAAGCGGTCGGCTCGGTGATCCCCGGGGCGACGAGCTTCAACGCGTACTGGACGCTCGCCCTCGGCTCGGCGATGGCGCTGTTCATGTACCCGCACTCGATCACCGGCGTCCTTGCCACGAGGAGCCGGAACACGATCCGCCGGAACGCGGTCGTCCTGCCGATCTACTCGCTCATGCTCGGATTCCTCGCGCTCCTCGGCTACGTCGCCATCGCGGCCGGTACGAAGCCGATCGGGCTCGACGGCAAGATCAACCCCCAGCTCGTCGTGCCGCAGCTGTTCCTCGAGAACTTCCCCGGCTGGTTCGCGGGCATCGCGCTGGCAGCGATCGCCGTCGGAGCGCTCGTGCCGGCCGCGATCATGTCGATCGCCGCCTCGAACCTGTTCACGCGCAACATCTACCGGGATCTGTTCAAGCCTGGCGCGACGCCGGGCGAGGAGCTCCGCGTCTCGAAGCTCGTCTCCCTCATCGTGAAACTCGGCGCACTGCTGTTCGTGATCGTCATGGATCAGTCCGCCGCGATCAACATGCAGCTGCTCGGCGGCGTGTGGATCCTGCAGACGTTCCCCGCGATCGTGGCCGGCCTGTACACGCGCTGGTTCCACCGCTGGGCGCTCTTCATCGGATGGGCTGCCGGCATCCTGTACGGCACGGTCGCCGCATACAACGTCGTCAACCCCGCCACCCACGCGCACTTCGGTGGCTCGATCGCACCGTTCCCGTTCACCTCGGTGCCCGTGTACATCGCGATCAGCGCCTTCGTGATCAACGGTGTCGTCAGCGTGGTGCTCACGGTCATCTTCCGCGCCGTGAAGGTGCCCGACGGGCGCGACGCGACCACGGCCTCCGACTACGGCGCTGATGAGCACGACCCGCGTGTCACCGCGTCGCCCGAGCCCGCCGCCGACCTCGCCGCCTGACACCCGTTCAGGGGTCGCCGATCGTTTCCCTGACGTTTCATAGGCGGACACGAGGGTCCGCCAAGGTATCCCTGCTCAGGCAATGAGGAGGGACATGTCCATGCACATCCGAGGAAGCCGACAGGCGGGCATCGCGCTCGCGGCGGCCGCCATCGTGGCGCTCAGCGCCCCGACCGCGGGATACGCGGATCCCGCACACCAGCCGGCGTCGGCGCATCAGGGCGACGATCACGGTCCCGGCCACGATCACGGCTCCGAAGGCGGCGCAGCGGCGACGACCGCGACGCCGATCAAGCACCTCGTCGTGCTGTTCCAGGAGAACGTGTCGTTCGACCACTACTTCGGCACCTATCCCAACGCGGCGAACCCGGCGGGCGAGCCCGCGTTCCATGCCCGGCCCGGCACGCCGAGTGTGAACGGGCTCAACGACGGTCTGCTCACGGCGAACCCGAACCTCTCGAATCCGCAGCGCCTCAGCCGCGCACAGGCCGCGACGTGCGACCAAGACCACGGCTACACGGACGAGCAGAAGGCATTCGACGGCGGCGCGATGGACCAGTTCGTGCAGAACACCGGACACAGCCTGACGCTCGCGCAGTGCCTCGCCGCCGAGAAGAACCCGGCACCGGCGACGGGCACCGCACCGAACTATGCCGTCATGGACTACTACGACGGCAACACGGTGACGGGCATGTGGAACTACGCCCAGCACTTCGCGATGAGCGACAACTCGTACGGCACCACCTTCGGGCCGTCCTCCCCCGGCGCAATCAGCGTCACCGCCGGCAACACGTACGGCGCGCAGTGCGGTCCGGCCAGCGCGGTCGTCAACGCGGCACCGTGCGCTGCTCCCGCGGGTGGCACGCCCTCCACTGTCGGTGCATCGACAGCTCCCGGCGCCGGAACCATGTACAGCGACGCTGACCCGTACTACGACGTCTGCTCGACGACGCAGGACGGAAACACCGCGGCGAAGACCATCGCCATGGGTGGCAAGAACATCGGCGATCTGCTCTCGGCGAAGAACCTGACCTGGGGTTGGTTCCAGGGCGGCTTCGCGAGCCCGAACTACGTGCCCGGCAAGCCGTCGACCGATGACCTGTCGTCGGTCTGCACGGGAACACACCAGAACATCCTCGGCTCGTCGATCAAGGACTACAGCCCGCACCACGAGCCGTTCCAGTACTACGCATCCACGGCGAACCCGACGCACCTGCCACCGACGTCGATCGCAGCCATCGGCCACCAGGACCAGGCGAACCACCAGTACGACCTGAAGGACTTCTGGGCGGCAGCCGACAACAACAACCTGCCGTCCGTCTCCTACCTGAAGGCGCCGGCCTACCAGGATGGGCACGCGGGGTATTCGGACCCGCTCGACGAGCAGACGTTCATCACCAACACGGTGAACCAGCTCGAGAAGCTGCCCAGCTGGTCGAGCACCGCGGTCGTCGTCGCGTACGACGACAGCGACGGCTGGTACGACCACCAGGTCGGACCGATCCTCACGCAGTCGCAGACCGCGCTCGACGCTCTCACCGGCACGGGCACCTGCGGCTCCAGCACGGCGAAGGTGCCGACCGGTGACACCGGTCAGCCACAGGAGGCGCGGTGCGGCGTCGGCCCGCGCCTCCCGCTGCTCGTGATCTCGCCATACAGCCGCTCGAACTTCGTCGACAACACCTTCACGTCGCAGACGTCGGTCGTGAAGTTCGTCGAGGACAACTGGCTCGGCGGTGAGCGCATCGGCAACGGGTCCGCCGACGCGATCAGCGGCACGTTGACGAACATGTTCGACTTCAGCCACCCCACTGACCGGAGGCTGTTCCTCGACTCGTCCACGGGCGAACCGATCCGCTGACCTGCGGCACCACGGGGCGGGGCGCCGGCGCAAGCCGGTCGTCCCGCCTCTGGTGTTCGTGCCGCATCATCCGCGTCGCGCCGTCCTTCGCGCTCGCCGTCGCGCCGTACGATCGACTCCCGTGAGCGCACCGCAGAACCCGACGAGATCGGAACGAACCATCGACGCGGCGATCGAGGTGCGCGTCGTCGATCCGCGGAGCGACCTTGCGGCGGTCGTCCTTGACGATCTCGAACGGGAGTACGACCTCCGGTACGGCGATATCGCCACAGAACCGGCGTCAGCGGAGATCACACGGTATCCGGCGGAACGGTTCGTTCCACCCGATGGCGTGTTCCTCGTGCTGCTCCGCGAGTCCGTCGTCGTGGCGGGAGGCGCGTTCATGCGTCTCGACCAGAACACGGCGGAGTTCAAACGCATCTGGACGCATCCGGGCCACCGGCGACAGGGGCTCAGTAGAACGGTGCTCGACGCCCTCGAACGCGCGGCGGCCGACCTCGGCTACACCCGCGTGTTTCTCACGACCGGTCCACGCCAGCCCGAAGCGGTCGCGCTCTACGACGCCACGGGCTACGAACGGGTCGATCCGCCAGCGGGCGACCACCGCGGCGTCCACGCGTTCGCGAAGTCGCTCGTCGCCGGCTGATCGAGCGCAGGCCCGGGCCAGCACCGCTCAGCCCCCGAAGCGCGACAATTCTTCCGGCAGCGGCTCATCGAGTGCCCGGCGCATCGCCGACGCCCCGAGTACCGCGGCCTCCCGATCCTCGGGCGGCATGCTGTCGAGCAGCGTCTTCAGCTCCGCGCGGCGACGGGCGGTGACATCGTCGACGAGCTCACGGCCTTGGCGGGTGGCCTCGACGAACACTTCGCGCTTGCTCTCCTCGTTGATTCGGCGGTGCACCCAGCCGCCCGCCTCGAGGCGGTCGACGTTTCGCGTGAACGTCGACGTGGACACGCCGAGCCGCTCTGCGAGGTCGCGAGACCGCGTGGGTCCGAGTGTCGCAGCGAGCACGATGAGCCGGAGCTGTGGAACGGTGACGTCCTCGAGCGCCGGCGCGAGCGACCGCGCGACCACGCCGAGCAACCCTCTGGAGGCGCCCACCACCTCCTCGAGACCGCTATCGACACCACCGTCATGATGCGTCGCCATGGTCAGTGCTTCCCCCGCTCCTTGACGCGCGTCCGGCTGCGCGGCTGCGACGATCCGCTCCGGGCGACGTTGATCGCGTCTGCCGCGTTCACGAGCGCAAGGTGCGAGAACGCCTGGGGTGTGTTTCCGGCGTGGCGCCCGGTCGATGCCTGAATCTCCTCGGAGAGCATGCCCACGTCGTTGCAGTAGCCGAGCAGTTGGTCCATGTGTCGCTCGGCATCGTCGATCCGGCCCGACATCGCGTACTGCTCGACGAGCCAGAACGCACACGCGAGGAACGGGTTCTCGCCGCCGGGAAGGCCATCGACGCCGCTCTCGCTGCGGTAGCGAAGCACGAGCGAGGTGCTGTCGTCGAGCAGATCCTCCTCGATCGCTGCGACGGTGCCGAGCATCCGCGGGTCGTCCGGGGCGATGAACCCGATCTGCGCCAGCACCAGCAGCGACGCGTCGACCTGGTCGGAGCCGTAGTACTGCACGAAGCTGCCCCGGTCGGTATCGAAGCCGCGCTCGTGGATCTCGTCGTGCAGCCGGTCGCGGAGCGTCCGCCACCGCTCGACGGGTCCGTCGAAGCCGTGTTCCTCGACGGCGCGCACACCACGATCGAACGCAGCCCAGATCATCGCCCGGGACTGCGTGAATCGCCGCTGCGGGCCGCGGATCTCCCAGATGCCGTTGTCCGGCCGCTGCCAGGTCTCTTCGAGGTGACCGAGGAGCGCCCGCTGCAGTGCCCAGGAGTCCTTCGTCTCGGACACGCCGAGCTCACGAGCATCGTGAAGGGCCGACAGCACCTCGCCGAACACGTCGCCCTGGTATTGCAGGTACGCCTCGTTGCCGACCCGGACCGGCGCGGCTCCGCGGTAGCCCGGCAGCGACTCGATCTCGCGCTCCGGCAGATAGCGCTCCCCCGCAATCCCGTACATGATCTGCGTCTCGCTTGGGTCGCCGGCGATCGCCCGCAGCAGCCAGTGGCGCCAGCGCCGCGCCTCCTCGCCGTACCCGTGCGCCATCAGCGCGGTCAGCGTCAGTGAGGCGTCACGGAGCCAGACATACCGATAGTCCCAGTTGCGGACACCGCCGAACTCCTCCGGGAGGCTCGTGGTCGCGGCCGCAACGATGCCGCCGGTCTCTTCGTGTGTCAGTGCACGGAGCAGCAGCAGCGACCGCTTGACCTCCTCGTGATACCGGTTGCCGAAGTTCCGGCCGCCGACCCACTCTCGCCACCACGACTTCGTGTGTTCGAGCGACGGGCCGATCTCGACCGCGTCCGGCACATCCCGATGCGAGGGGAACCACGTCATCGTCAGATCGACCGTCTTGCCCGCCGCAACGGTGAACGTGTTCTCGTGGGTGTTCCAGTGCGGGTGGAGTTCAGGCCCCCGGATGACGACGGAGTTCGGCCCGGCGGTCGCGAGGAGCGCGGGGGCATCCGCCGTGCCGACCTGCCGCACCCAGGGCACCTGCGTGCCGTATTCGAATCGGAGCCGGAGATCCTGCCGCATCTCCACGGATCCTCGAAGGCCATGCACCCGGCGCACCAGGTCGGCCCGATGGTCGCCGAGCGGCATGAAGTCGGTGACCTCGACGGCGCCGGTGTCGGTCTCCCAGATCGTGACGAGCACCATCGTGTCGCGGATGTAGTGCCGACGATGCGTGGCGTCGTGCTGCGTGGGGCGAACCAGCCAGCGTCCCGCCTCCTCGTCGGCGAGCAGGGCCCCGAAGACGGAACCGTCGTCGAACCGAGGGAGACAGAGCCAATCGATGCTGCCCCGCGACCCGACGAGGGCTGCGGTGTGGCAGTCCCCGATGAGCGCGTAGTCCTGAATTCCCTGGGGCATGCTGATCCTTTCCGGTTCCGGTGCTGCCTTTCGTTCTACCGGAGCAACGGTTGCGTGAATACAGGGATCGGCAGATCAGCGCGCCGGCGCGCTCAGAATCGGCGGGTCACCGCGCATGCTCAGAATGCATCAGAGCGCTTCGTTGACCGGGTCAGCGCACGACTGGCTTCCGCTCCGGGCGCAGGAATGGAATGCGAGGCATGATCCAGTCGACCCACACCACGCGGGCGGCCGGAGCGACGCCAAGCGACCACACCACTGACGCGAGGACGTCGGTCGGGAAGTGCACGGCGTCGATCGTCAGCGAGACGAGCACGATGATGACGAGGATCGTGCCCAGCACGATCGTGAGGCGCTCCCACCGGGTCCGGCGGAACAGGTAGACGAGTGCAATCACGAGGGCGGTCACGAACACGGTGTGCCCACTGGGATACGACGCGTCGACCTGGTAGGGCGTATAGGCATGCGCCAGCAGGTGGACGTCAGGTCGCGGACGGCCGACGATGATCTTCACGATGTCCGACGGGATCCACGTCACCGCGACGAGCCCGGCGAATGCCGCCGCCGGACGGATGTCGCGCTGCCGCCACCAGATCACCGCGGTGATGATCACCGTGATGATGATCGCCTCGGCAGGACTGAACACGTGGTAAACCGTGTTCGTCAGCAGCGCGGTGCCGCCGGTGTGGAGCGAGTTGAGCGCCTCGGCGAGCCCCTGATCCGGCTGCGTCGCCCGAAGCACGAAGCCGATGACGGTGAGCACCACCGCGACGACCACCGCCACGATGATCGTGGTCAGCGGAACGGACGACCGTTCCAGGATCGGTGAGGACACCGCAGCACGGCGGGATCGAGAGCGCATCGGTTCTGCTGTCACCTGAGCAGTCTGCTCTGATCGCGGCAAGAAAGGGCTGAGGCGCGGCGGTCAGAGCGATCCGCCGGCGGCTCGTTCCGCCGCCGCATCCGCTCCGCCCGGACCGCGGAGGATCCTCGCCGCACCGACCGCGAGGATCGCACCCGCCATCGGGCCGACCGCGTAGACCCAGAAGAACTGCAGATCACCGCCGAGGAGCCCTGGACCGAAGCTCCGCGCCGGATTCATCGAAGCACCGCTGACCGGGCCGCCCCAGAGCCCGGCCAGGGCGATGTACGAACCGGCGGCGACGGCGGCCAACGGCCCGATGTTCTGCGCGCCCGACGCCGCACCCAGAACGACGCTCACGAGACCGAACGTGACGATGACCTCCACGGCGAGCGCCTGAACGGACGAGAAGCCCGGGCCCGGGCGAGTCGCGCCAAGGCCTCCCTGGAGGCCGACGACGAGCCCGACGGTGACGGACGCAAGGATCGAGCCGACGAACTGTGCGATGACGTAGCCGGGGACGCGACTCCACGGAAAGTCGCGGCGCAGCGCGAACGCGACCGTCACCGCTGGGTTCAGGTGAGCACCCGACACGGTGCCCATCGACAGGATGATCGCGGTGACCATGAGCGCCGGTGCTGTGACCTCCGCGCCGACGCCGATGACGCCGTGCACGCGATGGTCGACCGCACCGGCACCGACGGCGGTCACGACGAGGAGATACGTTCCGAGCAGTTCCGCGAAGAGGCGCCGGAACTCATGCTGCGGGTTCCAGAAGTCGCGTACCTCCGCGCGCTGGTGCGCCGAGAGCGCGAGGTGCTCGACCTGCATGCGAGCACCTCGCTTCCGCGCTCAGGTCAGTTGCGTGCCGATCGAGCTCCCGCCGTGGCGAAGGCTGCAAGCGCTGCGCCGGATGCCGCGAGCGCTGCGGCGAGCCGACGATGCGAGACGATCCAAGTCTGCACCGAATGCGCCTTCGCGCGGTTGTCGAAGATGCCGTGCGCACCCTGGTCGCCGGGGACCGGCTTGTACAGGTTGTTCGGCAGCATCGCCTGGTGCTTGTCGGGCGCTTGCTGCCCCGAGTACCCGCTTCGAGCGAGGTACCAGTCGGCGACGCGCCCTTGGAGACGCGTCCCGACGATCGTCATGACCGTCGAAGAGCCGACCCATGTCCGACGGCGCGGGTGTTCCGCGACGGTCGCGACGACCCGGGCTCCGACCTCCGGCTGGTAGATCGGCGGGACCGGCTGCGGGTGGTGCGGCAGCTTCGATTTCACCCAGTTGAACTGGATCGTGTTCAGCGCCGGCATCTCGACGCGGGACAGCTTCACCGCGCTCTTGTCATGCAACAGCTCAGTGAGCACGGAGTCGGAGAAGCCCTCGATCGCGTGCTTCGACGCGCAGTACGCCGACTGCAGCGGAATTCCGCGATACCCGAGTGCCGAACCGACCTGGATCACGTGCCCGTGGTTCCGTGGCTTCATCCGCTTGAGGGCGGCTCGCGTGCCGTTCACTTGGCCGAAGAAGGTCACGTCGACCGCCCGTCGGAAGTCGTCGGGATCGGTGTTCAAGAACTCGCTGAACGCGCCGACCATCGCGTTGTTCACCCAGAGGACGATTGGACCGAGCTCCTGCTCCACGCGGTCGGCGGCCGCCTCGACGGCCTCGTTGTCGGCGACGTCGGTCGGGACACCGAGCCCGCGGCGCCCGATGCGCTCGACGTCCTGGACGGTCCCGCGGAGTCCGTCTTCGCCGCGAGCGAGCACGGCGACATCCCACCCCCGCTCGGCGAGTTCACGAACGATGGCGCGCCCGAGACCGGCAGTTCCGCCCGTCACGACCGCGACGCCTCTGCTGGCGCCTGGCTTCATCTGCGTTGCACTGCTCATATGCATGGTTGTAGGCCTGCAAGTCTCAACGCCGATTCAGGTTCGTGCGCCGAGCGCGAGCGGGCGGTTCTTGGTTCTGGTTCGTGCGCCGAGCGCGAGCGGGCGGTTCTTGGCCGTTCCTTTCGAAGGTGCTCCATAGACTTGGGCAAGGCGGCACCGAACATCGTGTGATTGCCGAAGTCGTGGGGAGCGAGCGATGGGTCGAATGGGTCCGACTGGGAAACGAACGATGCTGGTTGCGGCGGGCGCACTGGTGCTCGCCGCGCTTGCCGGGTGCAGTGCCAGCGCTCCGGCCCACACCGTCGCGGCGCCGAAGGCGTCTCCCGCGGCCGCTGCGCCCAGCGCACCATCGACGCCGGCGCTCTCCGCCCCGGCCGAGTCGGCGACGCCGACTGCCACACCGTCTCCGACCGTGGACGCGGCCGCCGCGGAATGCGCGACCACGCCGGCTGGCGAGAAGCACATCTACGTGAGCATCAGCCAACAGCATCTCTGGGCCTGCTTCGGGCCGACGTTGTTCACGAACGCACCGGTGACAACAGGAGCTTCGGCGCTGACGAACGTGCACTACGCCACCCCCATCGGGACGTCCCGCATCACCGGCAAGAGTCAGAACGTCGTGCTCGCCGGGCGTGACATCCGGGGGCCGTGGAACGACCCCGTGCACTACTGGATGCCGTTCGACGGCGGCATCGGCTTCCACGACGCTCCGTGGCAGAAGTTCCCCCTCGGCAGCCCGCTCTACACCACGCAGGGCTCGCACGGCTGCGTGCACACGCCGCTCGACGTTGTGGCGGCCCTCTACAACTGGGCGCCGATCGGCACACTGGTCACCGTTCAGGCATAGTCACTCCTGGCCCCTTCGGCGGGCGGGGTATGCGCCACGAACCCTCAGCCGCATACGGCTAATTCTTAGGAATGCCATAGGCGACTGCGAGCGGACGGCCACACGCTCCGACGCATGAACAACAAGCAGCGGACGTGGGCCATCGTCGGCCTGAGTGCCGCGGTCGTCCTCATCGGCGGCGGCGTTGCCGCGGTGCTGGTCCTTCCTGTCGGTTCGGGATCGTCCGCACAGGGGGCACAGCTCACTGGGACGATCCAGCAGGGCACTGTGACGAAGTCGGTCAGCGCGACCGGCACGCTGGAACCCGTGTCCGAGACGGCCGTCGGGTTCACCGTCGCAGGCACCATCGCGAGCCTCAACGTGCAACTCGGGCAGACCGTGCAGGTGGGGAACACGCTCGCCACGCTGGACCCGTCAAGCCTGCAGCGCACCCTGACCGACGCGCAAGCGACGCTCGCCGCGGACCAGACCGCGCTTGCCGATGCTGAGACGGCCCTGTCGAGCGTGCAGGCGAGTGCGGCGGCAGCGTCGACTCCGACGACCGCGGCGTCGACGAGCAGTGGCGGCAAGTCCGGCAGCACTGCGACGACGAGCAGCACCACCGGAGGGACCAGCGGCTCCGGTGCGAGCAGTGCGCAGAGCGTCGCGCAAGCGCAAGCGTCCGTGTTGTCCGACGAGCAGAAGGTCACGAGCGACGAGACCACGGTTGCGAACGCGCAGGACGCTGTGTCCGCCGCAACGCTCACCGCCCCGACAGCGGGTGAGGTGGTGGCGATCGGCGGGAGTGTCGGTCAGAACGTGTCCGGCGTCGGCACGAGCGCCGTCAGCACGAGTGGCACCGGCTCGAGCGGCGGTTCCGGGAGCGGCTCGGCGAGCGGCGGCTCCGGAAGTGCCAGTAGCGGTGGGTCGAGTGCGGTGGTGACCATTGCGAACACCGCGCAGGACACGGTCACGACGTCAGTCCCCGAATCCGAGGTCGGCTCCCTGACGGTCGGGCAGGCCGCAACCGTGACATTTCCGGCAGCGACCGGCCAGACCGCCAGCGCCAAGGTGACGGCGATCGCGCCGGTGGGAACATCGTCGAACGGCATCGTGGACTTCCCGGTGACGGTGACGCTGAACAGCGTGCCGTCGGGAGTTCGCTACGGCGAGACAGCGGACGTGTCCGTCGTGACCCAGACCTCCTCGGCGAACGCGCTGTACGTTCCCGCCGCTGCGATCCACACCAGCAACGGCAGCAGCTATGTCGAGGTCGTCGACGCAAGCGGCACCATCAAAGACGTCGCGGTGACGGTGGGTCTCGCCGGTGACGCTGGAACGCAGATCAGCGGCAGTTCGCTGAGCGCCGGCCAGACGATCTCGCTCGGTACCGTCGCGAGCACCACCACGGGGACGACCGGGACAACCGGCCTCGGCGGACGGGGCGGCGGCTTCGGCGGAGGCGGCGGCGGCTTCGGCGGAGGCGGCGGCGGCTTCGGCGGCGGGGGCGGCCGCGGTGGCGGGACGGGCGGCTCCGGCTCCGGCACAGGCGGAACAGGCGGCTCCGGCACAGGGAGCGCGGGATGAGCGTCGTCCCGGCATCACCGTCCGCCCTCGGCACGAGGCCAGCGTCAGTGTCCGAGGCGCCGGCGATCGAATTGACCGGTGTGCACCAGGTCTACGGTTCGGGTGACGGCACCGTGCACGCGCTGCGCGGTATCGATCTCGAGGTTCCGGCGGGCCAGTACGTGGCGGTGATGGGGCCGTCGGGCTCGGGCAAGTCGACGCTCATGAACATCCTCGGCTGCCTCGACATCCCGTCCCACGGCACCTACCGCCTCGGTGGAACGGACGTCGGCGCCCTCGGCGACGATGACCTCGCGCGCATCCGGAACCGATCCCTGGGCTTCGTGTTCCAGTCGTTCAACCTGATTCAACGGATGACCGCGGTCTCGAACGTCTCGCTGCCCATGGCGTACGCGGCGGTGCCCCGCGCGGAGCGCATCGAGCGCGCGCTGGCCGCGCTGGCGCGCGTCGGTCTCCACGACCGCGCCGACCATGTGCCGCAAGCGCTCTCGGGCGGTCAGCAGCAGCGGGTCGCGATCGCCCGCGCGCTGGTGATGGAACCGACCGTGGTCTTGGCCGACGAGCCGACCGGCAACCTCGACTCGACCTCGACGGGCGAGGTGCTCGACCTCCTCGACTCGCTCGCCGACGAGGGGCGCACCATCGTCGTCATCACGCATGAGGATGACGTCGCGGCTCGCGCGGGTCGCGTGCTCACGATCGCCGACGGACAGATCACCACGGACACGATGGAGGCGCGCCATGCGTCCCATTGAGGTCCTCGCGAGCGCGCTCCAAGGCGTCACGACGAACAAGCTCCGGTCCGTGCTGACGCTGCTCGGGGTGATGATCGGCGTGGCCGCCGTGATCCTCCTCCTCGCCGTCGGCAACGGCTCAGCGCGTCAGGTCGCGAGCGCTATCGACGCGCTCGGCACGAACACGCTGACCGTGCGGCCGCAGTCCGCAGGCACCGGATTCGGGTCGGCGTCCACGGCCTCCGCGACACGGCCATTGACCGTGCCGGTCACCACCGCCCTGGCCCACGCCGGCCTCGGCGACGTCGCATCGGTGGTGCCCGAGGTCACCGCGAGCGAGACGATCGCGGCGGGAAGCGCCTCCGAGACCGGTATCCAAGTGATCGGGACGACGAACGCGTACTTCTCGGTCAGCACCGCGAAGGTCGCCAGCGGGAGCGGCCTACCGGCCAGTAATGCGCGGGACGCTGTCGTCGGTCTGACCCTGGCGCAGGAGCTCTTCCCCGGGTCGTCGCCGATCGGACAGCAGATCAGCGTCGGCGGAGTCCCATTCACCATCGTCGGCGAGCTTGCCGAGCAGTCGACGATCGGGTTCCAGGACCCCAACAGTGAGCTGATCGCGCCGATTGCGGCCGTGCAGGACGACTTCTCCGGCTACGGTCAGGTCTCCGGAGTCCTCGTGGCCGCGCGCTCCGCTGCCGCGGTTCCGGCCGCCGAGGGCGAGGTGACCATCGAGCTCAATCAGCTGCTCGGTGCGACCACCGCGGATCAGCCCTTCACCGTGAACAGCCCGAGCTCGTTGCTGCAGACGCGCGCTGCGAGTGCGCAGAGCTTCACCGTGCTGCTCGCGGCGGTCGCGGCGATCAGCCTCCTCGTCGGGGGCATCGGGGTCACCAACGTCATGCTCGTGACCGTCACCGAGCGCACCCGCGAGATCGGGATCCGAAAGGCGATCGGCGCAACCCGCGGTGCGGTGCTCGGGCAGTTCCTCGCCGAGGCTGCGACGCTCACGCTCGCAGGCGGGGTGCTCGGTGTCGTCGCAGCTGTGATCGGTGCGCAGTTTCCGATCGACGGCACGACACCGGTCCTCGTGCTCTCGAGCATCCCGCTCGCGCTCGGCGTGTCCGTCGCGATCGGCATCTTCTTCGGCGTGTATCCCGCGGCCCGCGCCGCACGGATGCGGCCCATTCAGGCGCTCCGGGTCGTCTGAGACCGCGAGCGCTCCCTCTCCGATCGTCACGTCAGCAAAGGAATCACCGTGTCCGACTCACTCCCCTACAACCAGCCCCCGGCCGACCCGAACTGGCAGCCCTCCGCGCACGTTCCCCCACCAGCACCCGCACCGGCGCGGAAGTCGCCACTGCGGTGGATCATCCCGGCGCTCATCGCGCTCGTCGCACTCGGCGTCGGACTGCTCGGCGGCATCCTCATCGGCAAAGCGACCGCGACGCACGCGCGAGGGTTCGCGAACGGTCGCGCCTTCGGCGGCTTCCAGGGAGGCGTCGCAGGAGGAGCGGGTGGCGCCGGCGGCGGAGGCGGGGCCGGGGGCGCCGGCGGGGCGGCCGGCTTCGGCGGGGTCACCGCGGGGACGATCGACTCGGTGTCCGGGTCGACGATCACCATCACGACCGCGTCGGGCACGAAGGTGACCGTGACGGTGCCGTCGAGTGCGACGGTCACCAAGACGGTGCCGAGCTCGACGTCGAAGCTGCAGGCCGGCGAGCGGGTCACCGTCGTCGGACAATCGGGCAGCAACGGCTCCATCACCGCGCGCATCGTGTCCGAGGGTGCTGCGGGTATCCGCGGGCTTCGTCCGGGCGGCGCCGCCACCGCGAACCCGAACGGCTGATGTGATCTAGGGTTCGAGCATGCCCGAACTCGACCTGGACGCGATGCGCATCCTGGTCACCGTGGTCGAGACGGGCAGCGCCGCTGCGACGGCTGCGCGCCTCCACATTTCGCCGCAGGCCGTCTCGGCTCGCGTCCAGCGGATGGAGGGGCAGCTGGAACGAGCGCTGTTCGTCCGCTCGACGACGGGCATGCAGCCCACGGAAGCGGGTGTCCTCATCGCGGAATGGGCGGCAGAGGTCCTCACCGCGGACCACACGTTTCGCGATCGCCTCTCCACACTGACGGAACGGCCGCATTCGCGCGTTCGCGTGGCGGCGAGCCTGACCATCGCCGAGCACCTGATGCCGTCCTGGGTCGTCAGGCTCGCCGCCGAACACGACGCGGACATCGATCTGGCCGTCGCGAACTCCGAGGAAGTGGTCGATCGGCTCCGTGACGGGGACATCGACCTCGGGTTCATCGAAACCGTCGACGTGCCGCACGATCTGCATCGGCGCACGATCGCACGCGACGAGCTCATCCTCGTCGCGAGTCCGGCGCATCCGATCGCGCAGCGCGCTTCGGTCACGCTGAGTGAGCTCGCCCGCACACCGCTCGTCACGCGGGAGTCCGGAAGCGGCACCCGCTCGTCGTTCGAGCGACTGTGCGCCGAACACGGATACACCGCACTCGCGTCGCCCGAGGCCGTGGTTCCGACATCAGCGGGTGTTCGGGCGGCCGCGATCGCCGGAGTCGCTCCCGCCGTGCTGTCAGCCCTCGCTGTGCGAGACGACCTCGCGCTCGGGCGGCTCGTCCACGTGACCATCACCGACGCGCGGCTCGTGCGACCCTTGACCGCGGTTTGGCGGCAGCCGTTCGCGAAGGGCAGTTCGAGCGACCGTCTGCTCGACGTGGCGCAGAGCACGACGCCCCGCTGAGCGAAGCCCGAGGGGCCGCCCGAACACGGCGAGTTCCGCGCGGACTCAGAGCGTCCCGAGGAGCGCCTGCACCCCGAGGCTCGTCGCGGCGACGATCGCCCAGAGGCTGACGCCGAGGATGAGGGGACGGACGCCTGCGCGACGAATCGCGGCAACGTCGGTGCTCAGGCCGATCGCGGCGAGCGCCGTCGTGATGAAGAACGTGGCGATGAACGCGAGCGACGGAGCCGCGGCCGCCGGGACGACGCCGACGGTGCGCGCGAGCACGACGACGAGGAAACCGACGAGGAACCACGGGACAAGGCGCGTCAGCCGGATGCGTGGGCGGGAGGCGCGCGGCTGGTCCGTCGTGCGTGTCGCGTGACGTGCCTCCAGACCGGCGAGACCGAGGACGATCGGGATGATCATGAGGGTCCGCACGAGCTTGACGACGACCGCGGTGTTCGTCGCCTGCGCACCGTAGACGGTCGCCGTCGCGACGACGGAGGAGGTGTCGTTGACCGCGGTACCGGCGAAGATGCCGAACGCGTGCTGACTCAGTCCGAGCGCGTGCCCGAGCAAGGGAAAGACGAACACTGCCGCCACGTTGCACAGGAAGATCGTGGACATGGCGTACGCGACATCGGCCCCGGCCGCATCGATCACCGGGGTCACCGCGGCGATCGCGGACGCCCCGCAGATTCCCGTCCCGACGCCGATCAGCGTTCGGAGCGTCCCGGAGACGCGGAGCAGCCTGCCGAGCAGCCACGCGCCGAGGAGGCACACGGTGAGGGTCGTCAGCATCACGGGGAGCGTCTGCCCGCCGATGCGCAGCACCTGACCGAGGGAGAGCTGTGCGCCGAGGATCACGACCGCGAGCTGCAGCACGAATCCCGAGGCGAACTTCACGCCCGGGCCGACCCGGTCGAAGGTCTGCGCAGCGGAGCGACGCATCACCGTTCCGACGATCGCCCCGATCAGCACCGCGGGAACCGGTCCACCGAGGACCGGGACGACGCGGCCGACAAGGGTCGCCACGATCGCGATCGCGAGCGCCAACGCGAGGCCCGGCAGCTTCGATGGAAGTGTCGAGCCGAGTCGGGTTCGGGTGTGCGCAGCGGTCGCGGGGGAACTCATGACTCTCAGCGTGCTCGCCGAGCGGACACAGTGAAATCACTGAATCGTTGGGAGGGCACAACCGAACGTTGATGCCCGGCTTACCGGGCCGGCGCTCCCGGAGCGCCGTATGCGCGGGCGGGGATCTGCGTCGCGAGCTTGCCGCCGGACACATCGATGAGGGCACCGGTGATGTACTGCGCCTGGTCACTGGCGAGGAACAGCACGAGATCGGCGACGTCGTCGGGCGTCTCCCACCGGCGGATCGACAGCGTGTCGAGGAGCTGCGCCTGCTCATCGAGGGGGCGTTCCGCGAATCCGTTCATGGCGCTCGGCACCATGCCGGGCGCGTACGCGTTGACGGTGACGCCCCACGGGCCGAGCTCGGATGCCAGCACCCGGGTGAACTGGACGACGGCCGCCTTCGAAGCGGCGTAGGCGGCACTGCCCACACTCGGAATGATCGCGGCGAAGGAGGCCGCGTTGATGATCCGACCGCGACGCGCTGCACGCATGATCGGTGCGACAGCCTGGCTCATCAGGAACACACCGCCGACGTTGACGTCCATGCATCGGCGCCAGGAGTCCCAGGTCAGTTCCGCGACCAGTCCGTCGACGTTGATGCCCGCGTTGTTGACGAGCGCATCGATGGTGCCGAAGCGGGACACGATGGTCTCGACGGCCGCGGCGACGGATTGCGGGTCGGTGACGTCGCGGGCGAGCCGGTACACATCGGTCGATGTCGGAGGCTCGTCATCGAACCCGAGGTCCAGCGCGACGACTCGTGCGCCGTCCGCTGCGAACCGGGCTGCGAGCACACTGCCGATGCCGCGGCCGGCCCCGGTGACGACCACGACGCGATCGGTGAGATCGATCTGCATAGTGAAAAAGCATACTATTCAGTCCGGAGGTAGGACATGGACGATCGCGTCGTGTGGATCACCGGCGGTGGCAGTGGCATGGGCGCGGCAACCGCGCGCGCGGCCGCGGCTGCAGGGTGGATCGTTGTCGTCAGCGGCAGGCGCGCAGCGGCCCTGCAGCAGGTCGTGGACGCCGTCGTCGGACAAGGCGGCCGAGCGCATGCACTCCCGCTCGACGTGAACGACGCCACCGCGGTCGCAGCGGCACACCGCGAGATCAGTCAGCGATACGGGCGCCTGGATGCGCTCGTGCTCGCCGCCGGGCTGAACGCGCCGAAGCGACGCTGGGACGATCAGACGGTGGCATCATTCCGGGCCATCGTCGACACGAACCTCACCGCCGTCGCGACGATCGTCGATGCGGCGCTCCCGTCGCTCCGAGACAGCGGCGGCACGGTGGTCGTCATCTCCTCCTATGCCGGATGGTCGTTCCAGCCGAATGCGGGCGTCGCGTACTCGGCGAGCAAGACCGCGCTCGCGTCGATCGTCCGCACTCTGAACCAGCAGGAGGCGCCGTCCGGGGTTCGCGCGACGCATCTCTGCCCGGGCGACGTGGCGACCGACTTCCTCGACCAGCGCCCGGAGGTGCCGGACGCTGCCGCTCGAGCGGTGATGCTGACGGCAGACGACATTGCAGACGCCGCGATGTTCGTGCTCGCCGCACGCCCCGGAGTGCGCATCGACGAACTGGTCATCTCCCCCGTCGCGCAACGGTGACCGCGCGCTCGACCTTCCACCGAGTCATGGACGACATCGGCGGCGCGATCGCCGACGGGCGGATCCCGCCGGGCCATGTCGACACCGTGGAGGGCTTCGAACGCCGAACGGGCGCCTCCCGAAGCATCGTTCGCGAAGCGACGCGCGTGCTCGTCGCGATCGGCATGCTCCGCGCGAGTCGGCGCGTCGGCCTGCAGGTCCTCCCGGCGAGCGAGTGGGACATGCTGGACCCGCAGGTGGTGCGATGGCGCCTCGCCGGCCCCGAACGCATGGCAGTGCTCCGCGAACTGCGGGGTCTTCGCGCGGCGATCGAACCAGAGGCCGCCGCAGCCGCCGCGGATCGTGTCGCTCTCGGCGCGTGCCCCCCTGACGCTCTGGAGGCACTGCACACCGCAGCCGACCGCCTCACCACCGCAGCCGGTACCGTCGCCCCCTTCGCCGATCGCGCGACCGGCGGCACACCGAGTGCCGCACCGAGTGCCGCATCGAGCGCCGGTCCAGCGGCGGCGCCGACGGCGTTCGTCGATGCGGACCGCGACCTGCATGCACAGGTTCTGCACCTCTCGGGGAACGCGATGTTCTTCCGACTGCACCGCGTTGTGGAGGCAGCACTCGAGGATCGAGCGAACGTTCCGCCCGCCCAGCACGACGTGGCACTCCACCGCAGGCTCGTCGATGCCGTCCTGGCCGGCGACGCGGATCGAGCGAGATCGACTATGCGGGAGATCGTCGCGAGAACGTGACGCCCGGCGCGCCGTCTACGGGCGTTGGTTCCCGCGACCCCAGGTCGTCCGGTTGATCCACCGGACGAGCACGAGCGCGACGGCGGAGCCGACTGCGGCGAGGATCACGAACTTCGTTCCACTCTCACCGCCCCACCCGTTCCAGGCGCTACTCGCCGGGAGGACGACCACGGCGCCCACGATGCCCGCGACGACGCCGATCACGTTCGTCGCGAGACGGCCGGCTCGACCCGGCACCTGCGGTGCGCCGCGGCGTGCTGCGACCTCACGTCGGAACCAGCCGAGCGCTGCGGGCGCGTAGGCGACCGCGTGGACGACGAGGCAGACCGTCCAGATGAGGAAGCTGAGCACGTGGGCGTCGAGGAGCAGGCCCGAGCCGGGGCCGACGAGCGCGAGAAGGATTCCGCTCGCAATGAGCGTAATCGTCGAGATCGCGAGCAGCGGCGCAAGCAGCCGCAGGATCGGCAGGGGCGGACCCTTCCGCACGTACGGTGCGGCCCGGGTGTAGTAGCGGAGAAACCGCCACCCGGTGCTGCCGAGCTTGACCACGATCGGGCCAGCCAGCAGCATGCCGATCACGATGTGCTCGGGCAGCAGCGTGCCGAGCGCAACGACTGTGACGAGCTCGGCCGCCGAGAGCAGCAGCACGACGAGCCCTGCGGTGGCGGTGAGACGCTCGTTGCCGAGCACGCCGAGGGCGCGTCGGATCGGGGTCGTCGCTGGGGTCGCGGCGCGGCTGGCCATAGTGATCCTTCGGGGTCGAGTCCTCGCCGGACTCTAGGAGTCACCGCGTCAGGATCTTCCAATCAGCCGCGCCGCCGCGGTCACCGCTGGTTCAGGGCCTCCAGCACCTCGTTGGTCGTCCCGATCTCGCCGAGCTTCGGGAACTGGTAGGAGACAGACGCATCGTGCGCGTCGATGCTCATGTCCGTCATGCCGTCGACGACGAACCCGACGGTGTAGCCGAGCTCGTACGCCGATCGAGCGGTCGACTCCACGCCAGAGGTTGTGGACACGCCGACGAGCAGGATCTGATCGACACCGAGCGCCTGCAGCTGCTCGTGCAGATTGGTCGACAGGAATGCACCGAGCGTCTGCTTCGTGACCCTGAGATCGGTCGGCTGCGGGTGGAGCTCGGGAACGATCGCCGTCGCCTCGGCGGGGAACGCTGCCGGGGCAGCCTGACCGGCCGCCTTACTGCGTTCGGTCCGACCGGGAGCCCGCCCGTCGACGTTGACGAGCACGACCGGCAGCCCCTTCGCGCGGAACGCGTCGGCGAGGCTCGCCGCGTTCGCGATCACCTGATCCATCGGATGGGCGCTCGGCAGTGCCACCACGGCGGCTTGCAGATCGATGACGACGAGGGCGGGCTTGGTGTCGAGTTCGATGGTCATGCGTGCTCCTTGCTGGTAGCGGGGATGGGAGGGGTATCGGACAACGCAATATCGGTCGTTGGCGCGGTGCCCTCGACCGGCGCCGCCCCGGTGCCGCGGAGTGCCGAGGTGGCCGCTGCGACCGCCGCGATCACCGCAGACACCGTGAACACCACGACGGTGCCGTCGTGGAACGGCCCCGCAATGAGGTGCGGGAAGAAGGCATGGCCGGTGAGCGCCTCCTGGGCGGCGGTCGGAAGCGCGCCGAGCGCATGGAACTGCGACAGGAGGTGCTGGATCGGGTTCACGCCGAGCATCGCGGCGAAGAGCGACGACACCGGCGGCAGCGCACCGATCTGCGCCGCGATGTCGTGCGGAACGCCGTGGGCGGCGAGCCCTGCCGTGAGCGACTGCGGCAACGATCCGGCAAGTCCGGCGATCATCAGGGAGAAGAACACGCCGATGGACAGGGAGCTTCCGGAGTTCTGGAACGTCGCCCGCATGCCGCTCGCGACGCCGCGATAGCGCGCCGGGACCGAACTCATGATCGCCGCAGAGTTCGGCGCTGAATACATGCCCATGCCGATCCCGTTCAGCGCGAGCAGGGCCGCGAACTGCCAGTAGACGAAATCGACGGGCAACAGGATGAGGCCGACGAACGACAGGCCGAAGACCAGCATGCCGGTCGTGGCGAAGGCGCGCGCGCCGAGACGGTCGGACAGCGCGCCCGAGATCGGCCCGGCGACGAGAAAGCCGCAGGTGAGCGGCAACATGAGGATCCCGGCCCACAGCGGCGTCGACGCGTAGGAGTACCCGTGCAGCGGCAACCAGATGCCCTGCAACCAGATCACCAGGACGAACTGCAAGCCGCCCTGCGCAAGGCTGCCGGCGAACCGCGTGGCGTTGCCGAACGCGAACGCCCGAATCGTGAACAGGCGAAGCTCGAACATCGGGTCCACGACGCGACGCTCGATGACGACGAACGCGGCGAGCAGGAAAACACCGAGGATCAGTCCGCCGTCGACCCACGGATCGGTCCAGCCCATGGCGTGCGTGCCGTAGGGCTGGAGCCCGAACGTGATCGCGATGAGGACGGCGGAGAGCCCTGCGGCGAACGTCGCATTGCCCCACCAGTCGATGCGGGCCGGGTGCCGCACGCCGTTGTCGCGGAGCATGAAGTACGCCCACAGGGTTCCGACGATGCCGACCGGCACGTTCACCCAGAAGACGCTCCGCCAATCCCATGCGGCAAGGACGCCACCGGCCGTGAGCCCGATGAACATGCCCGCCAGGCCCGCCACCTGATTGATACCGAGCGCGAACCCGCGCCGCTCACGCGGGAACGCGTCGGTGAGGATCGCGCCCGAGTTCGCCGTCAGCATGGATCCGCCGAAGGCCTGCAGCAGCCGCCATCCGATGAGCCACATCGCGGCCCGCGCGCCGTGCATCGGGTCGAACGAGAGCAGCACGCTCGCGGCCGTGAACACCAGGAAGCCCAGGTTGTAGACCCGCACCCGCCCGAAGATGTCGCCGAACTTGCCGACCGCGACGACCAACACCGACTGCACGAGTCGATAGCCCATGATCATCCAGAGCAGGTAGACGATGTTGGCCGGCGCCAGCGGGTCGAGCTTGATGCCCGTGAAGATCGCGGGCAACGAGATGAGGACGATCGATCCGTCGAGACTCGACATGAAGACCGCCATGGTGGTGTTCGTCAGGGCGATCCAGCGATACCGCCCGTCGGTCGGCGTTGTCCTGGAGGCTGCACGCACACCCACCGTCGGTCCCGGTGCGCTCACAGCGCTTCCGCCAGACGCTGGAGGAGCGGGGTTGCGTCCGCGAGCAGCGCGCGTTCGGCCGGCGTGAACTGATCGGTGAGCTGCGCGACGATCGCAGCGGAGCGCTGATCCCGGCGATGTTCGAGGACGGCCTGGCCGGCGTCGGTCAGCCGGAGCAATGCGCGGCGACCGTCGTCGGGGTCCTTCGCGCGGTCGATCAGGCCGCGTACGACGAGCCCGTTCACGGTCACGCTCATCGCTTGCGCCGACACGCCCTCGAGTCTCGCGAGGGCGCCGGCGGTGGTCTCCCCCGCTCGCTTGACGCGCATCAGCGCCGCTATCTCAGCGGCGCCGAGGCCGCTGGCCGCTCTCGGCTGCCGGAGTGTCGCGATGAGCTGCGTAAGGGTGCCGAGCAGCGCGCTGGCGAGCGGCTCCGGGCTGGTTGCATCGTCCATCGTCACGAGCATATTCATTCAACCCAGATTGATCAAGTTGCGTTGATGATTCGTGCGACATGGGAATAGTCGCTGGGTGAGCGCGGGGAATAGCCACTGGGTGGGCACGCTCGATGGATAGTTGTATTGATCGTCCTATCTCCCAGGTGTCCGTGGGTAGCTTGGCGCGGCGGGCATCCAAGCCCGCGCCGACTGGAAGGGACCACAAGTGGACATCACTGCTGTCATCGCCCATGACCACGAGGAGCAGCGCCGCCTGTTCGCCATTCTCGAAGAGATCGACTCCAGCGACGTCGAATCGCTGCGCGCAGTGTGGCGTCGCCTCGACATCCTGCTGGAGGCTCACGCGAAGGCCGAGGAGAAGCTCTTCTACCCGCGACTGCTGCAGTTGCAGAAGGACCTCATCGAGCCGAGCGATCCCTCCGACGAGACCGAGGACGCGATCCACGACCACAACGAGATCCGCGACACCATCGCCGACGTGAGCAAGCACGAGGTCGGGTCGGTGGAATGGCGCAAAGCGGTGCTCGAGGTGAACACGGCCAACGGCGACCACATGGCCGAGGAGGAGCGCGAGGGACTCGCCGACTTCCGCCGACACATCAGCCTCGAAGAGCGTCACCGCATGGCCGTCGAGTTCACGGTGTTCGAGCTGAACCACGCCTCCGGCATCACGCCCCACGACGAAGACCCGAAGGAATATGTGCAGGAGCACAAGGATTCCTGATCGAGCACTCGAACACGACTCGCTAGAGGTGGATGCGTGAGCGCTCGACAACTCGCCCATCCGAACGCCCCTCGGCATCCGCGCGCCGCCCACTCCGGGTGGCACTGGACCGAATGGTGGTGCGAGTTCGCGGGGACGGGGATCCTGATGCTCCTCGGCCTCTCGGCGGTGTGCTTCGACTTCGGATCCGCCTCCCCGCTCGCCGGCTGGCCGACGTCGCTTCGATTCCTGCTGACGGGCACACTCTTCGGAGGGATCGGCAGCGGCATCGCGTTGACGCCGATCGGCCGGCGGAGCGGGGCGCACCTGAATCCGATCGTCACGCTCGGGTTCTTCGGGCTCCGCAAGGTGCATTGGCACGATCTCGTCGGCTACATCGCCGGACAGGTGCTGGGTGCGATCGCCGGTACCGCCATCTTCCGGCTGCTCTGGCAGCACCAGGCGACCACCGTGTCGGACGGCGCCACACAGCCGGGCGCACATGTGCCCTGGTTCGCGGCGGTCGCGCTCGAAGCGGGGATGTCTGCCGTCTTGCTGCTCGCGATCCTCTTCATGACCAGCGGGCGCAGGACGGCCCGCTGGACGCCCCTCATCGTCTGGATCGTCGTCGCCGTGTTCGTGTGGCAGTTCGCCCGGTTCACCGGCACCAGCATGAATCCGGCCAGGAGCCTCGCCCCCGCGCTGATCGCCCCGGCACTCGCCTCGTACTGGATCTACGTTGTCGGACCGCTGCTCGGAGCGGGCATCGCACTCGGCGTGTTCGCGCTCACCCGCGACGTCGACGTGCTCACCACGAAGCTGTTCCACGACGAGCGCTACCCGACCACGATGACGAGCGCGCTGCCGGCCGCGGACCGCGACGATCATCCCGACCACCGGGAGGCCGCGCCCACATACGGCGCCGCCAGCTCGTCGCGGGGGCACCGTCAGCAGGAATGACGCCGCGCTCGCGTCATCGCCGGGGCGAATTATCGCCAGGGCACTGTCAGCACGAATGACGTCGCGCTCGCGTCATCGCCGGGCTCAGTCATCGCCAGGGCACTGTCAGCACGAATGAGCCGCCGCGCGTCGTCTCGTCGACGGTGAGCGCCGCGCCGAGACGCTCGGCCAGGCGCTTCGCGATGGACAACCCGAGACCGGTTGCCACTGGGCGCTCGCCCGCATACCGGTCTCGCAAGGCTCCTCGGACGAATACCGCAGGAAGATCACCGGGCGCGAAGCCGGGACCGTCGTCGTCGACGCGCACGACCGCCCCCTCCGGCTGCGCCACAGCGGAAAGCCGCACGGTGCCACCCTGCGGCGAGACACGGAGCGCGTTCTCGACAAGCCCATCGAGCAGTTGCCGAAGCCGATGCGGATCGGAGTGGACCGTGACGCCTCCGGGATCCGTGCGGACGTCGACCAGCGCCCCGACGGCGCGAGCACGGGCCTCCCACGCGCGCGCGGTGTCGCGGAGCACCGACGCGATATCGAACACGACCGGACTGAGCACGAAGTCGTCGGCCTCGAGGCGGGCGAGGGCCAGGAGATCGCGCACGAACCCGTCCAGACGCTCCGTCTCGGCGCTGAGGATCCCGCCCACACGCGTCGTGTCGGAGGGCGCGATCAGGCCGTCGGCGAGCGCGTCGGCATAGCCGCGGATCGCGGCGAGCGGTGTGCGGAGCTCGTGCGAGATGGAGAGCAGGAACTCGCGGCGACTGCCCTCCGCCTGGGCGAGCGCGGCGTCGAGTTCGGCGAGCGCCGCGTGGATGTCGGCGACCTCCGTCACCGCATGGGGAGGCACGGGTCGGTCTTCCAGCACACCGCGCGCGCCGCTCGCCAAGAGACCGGCGCGTTCGGCGAGCGCGGCAAGCGGCCTCGCGATCAGGCGGCCGACGAGGAGGCCAAGTCCGGCAGCGACAACGAGACCGATGCCAGCGGCCACCAGGAAGCGCCACAGCAGCGGTCCGCTGCGCAGGATCGAAACGTCTTCCACCGCGACGACCGCTCCGCCCCCAGAGACGGGCACACTGACGATGAGAAGGGTTCGCGACCCGTCCAGCACCCGCAGGTCGAGCCGCTTCGACGCGGCGATCTGCCGGAGGGCGCGCGGCGGGAGCGCGATCGCGATTCCCGAGACCCCGGCACCGGTTGCCGCTCCGCTGCGCACGCCGATCTCGAGCCGACCGCCGCTCTCCTGCTCGATGCGGGCGATCAGCCTCGACCGGCTCGGGGCCGACGCGATCGCGACGGCTTGCGCGGCCGTCCGGAGCGCAAACCGCGACTGCGCGATCGACTGCTGCCGGATGAGTTGGAATCCGACCACCGAGACAGCGAGCACCGCGATGACCGCCACCGCGACTGTCGTTGCCACGATGCGGCCCGCGAGGGTCCGCGGCATCATGCGCCCTGCGGATCAAAGGCGTAGCCGACGCCGCGGACCGTCCGGATTCCGACGTCGTCGCCGAGCTTCGCCCGCAACTGTGCGATGTGAACGTCGACGGTTCGCGTGCCCGAGTAGTCCGCAAGTCCCCACACGGCGCTGAGCAGCTGCGCACGCTCGAACACCCGTCCCGGCTCGGCGACGAGATACGCGAGCAGTGCGAACTCCGTTGCGGTGAGGTCCACCGGCCGCCCGTCGAGCAGCGCGCGTCGGCGCACCCGATCGATCTCGATGCCGCCGGCCGCGAGCACAGGGCTGGTCGGCGCTGCGGCACCCCGGCGCACCAAGCCTTTCACCCGCGCCGCGAGCTCTCGTCCCGAGAACGGCTTGGTCAGGTAGTCATCGGCGCCGAGCTCGATCCCGAGGATCCGGTCCACCTCCGCATCGCGTGCGGTGACGAACACGATCGGCGTCCAGTCGTTCTCCGCGCGAAGCGTGCGCACCACCTCGATACCGTCGAGCTGCGGCAGCCCGATGTCCACCACCGCAGCCACCGGTCGGAGCCGGCGGATGTCCGCGAGCGCCGAGATGCCGTCCCGCACCAGGTGTACGCCGAAGCCGGTATCCGACAGGTACAGCCGTTCGACGTCCGCGATCGCCCGCTCGTCCTCGGCGACCACCACGAGGCCCCGGCCGGTATCCATACCGTAATCATGCGGGGAAGCACGGGCAGCCGCACCTCCCCGTCCGGGCGCCGGACGCACCGAACAATCCCCGAACACGACAGCGACGGGCGACCTGCGCCTCCGGACCCGGACACGACGACGGCGGCCGACCCGCGCCTCCGGACCCGGACACGACGACGACGGGCGACCTGCACCTCCGGTCCCGGACACGACGACGGCGGCCGAGCCGCGCCTCCGGACCGGAATCCGAAGGGCGAATCGACCGCCGCCGTACTGTTGCTGGCTACGCCTGGCCGTGGCTCGCACGCGAGCGACGGGACAGCGAGTCCACGATCACCGCGACGAGCAGGACGGCGCCGGTGATGATGTACCGGACGTCCGCGTTCAGGTTGAGCAGCGTCAGACCGCTCGCAATGGACTGGATCACGACGATGCCGAGCAGCGCCGACCACGCGGAACCGCGGCCACCGAAGAGGCTCGTTCCACCGATCACGGCCGCCGCGATCGCGTCGAGGTTCACGTCACCCGCGCCGGCGCTCTGGCTCGCCGCGCTCAGACGGCCGGCGGCGAGGAGACCGCCGACGATCGCGAGCATCGACGTGAGCATGAACACCGTCATGTACACGAACGTGGTGTTGATACCGCTCCGTCGAGCCGCCTCGACGCTGCCGCCGACCGCGAAGATCGAGCGACCCCACCGGGTGCGCTTCAGCATGAACTGCATGAGCACAACCAGCGCGACGAAGAAGACGAACATCACACCGGTGCCGCGGTCGGTCGACAGGTACCACCCGACGACGCCGAGGACCACCGCGAGCACGACCACCTTGAGCAGCGTGACCGACAGCGCTGAGGTCGACAGGCCGGCCGCGCGACGACGGCGCGACTTCGACAGGTCGCTGAACAGGATCGCGAGCGCCGCGACCACGATCAGGGTGTAGACCGCCCACGGCGGAAGGAACCAGGTGTTCGCGAACTTCACGATCCAGCTGTTGAAGCTCAGGTTGATCGAGCCGAGCGGGCCCAGGATCCACAGCTGAACGCCGAGGAATCCGAGGAGACCCGCAAGCGTGATCACGAAGCTCGGCACACCGAAGCGTGTGAAGAGCAGACCGTAGAGTGCGCCGATCGCGGCGCCGGCGGCGATTGCGACGACGACCGCCACAATGACCGGCCAGTGCAGGTTCGTGATGCCGACGCCGAGGATCGCAGCCGCGACACCACTCACCGAACCGACCGACAGGTCGATCTCGCCGAGCAGCAGCACGAGGACGATGCCGATGGAGATCACACCGACCGGTGCGGACTGCAGCGCCAGGTTCACGAGGTTGTCCGCCGACAGGAAGTCCGGGTTGAGGATCTCGAAGATCGCCCAGATGACCACCAGACCGATGATCACCGGCAGCGAGCCGAGGTCACCGGAGCGGACCCGGCGGCCGAAGGCGGCGATCGATCCGCCGATGCCCTCGGCGCGGATGAGTCGCTCGTCCTGCAGGTCGACCGCGGCGGCCGACATCGTGTCCGTGCGGGTCTCAGGTTCGGTCCTGGTCATGACGCGTTCTCCGTCTCCTGAGCGGGGGCGCCGGCAGCGGCGGCCGTCGCCTGGTTCGATGCGCGCCGAGTCACGACGTTGTCGGTGGCGCCGGTGATGGCGGCGATGATCTCCTCGTAGCTGACGTCGCGCACCCGGAAGATGCCGTTGTTGCGACCGAGACGGAGGACCGCCACGCGATCCGCGACCGCCTGCACGTCCGCCATGTTGTGGCTGATGAGGAGCACGCCGAGGCCGCGTTCGCGGAGGCGCTCGATGAGGTTGAGCACCTCGGCCGTCTGCGCGACACCGAGCGCGGCGGTGGGCTCGTCGAGGATCACGATGCGGGGCTCGCCGATCAGCGATCGGGCGATCGCGACGGTCTGGCGCTGACCACCCGACAGCGATGCGATGGCGATCCGGACCGAGGGAATTCGAGCCGACAGCTGGCGCAGGAGCTCCCACGACCGCTGTTCCATCTCTTCCTCGTTCAGCACGCCGCCCGCGACGACCTCGCGACCGAGGAACAGGTTCGATACGACATCCAGGTTGTCGCAGAGCGCGAGGTCCTGGAACACGGTCGCGATGCCGAGCTGCTGGGACTCGGTCGGCGACTCGATGCGCACCGTCCGGCCTTCGAATTGGATCGTCCCGCTGTCGTGCGGGTGCACACCGGCGAGGACCTTGACGAGGGTCGACTTGCCCGCGCCGTTGTCGCCGACGAGTGCGACGACCTCACCCGGGTAGACGTCGAGGCTGACGTCGGTGAGCGCTTGGACCGCACCAAACCCCTTCGAGATGCCCTGGAGGGACAGCACGGGTTCGCGGTCGAGGACCGGGGTTGCCGTATCGGCGGCTTCCAAAGTCACGGTTTCTCCTTCGGTTCGAACGACGCGAGCCGGTCCGGTCGGCCCAAGATGCTGGGCCGACCGGACCGGTTGCGAGGTGTGCTACTTGATGCCGTACTTGGCGCAGGCGGCCGCGAAGTTCGCGGTGCAGATCTGCGCGGCGGAGTTGGCGCCGTAGAACTGGTCCTTGACCACCGTGGACTCGATGTTGTTCGCGGTCACGGCGACCGGCTGGAGCAGGAACGACGGGACGGATGCGCCACCCGCGGTCTTCACCGTGGTCGGAGCGGTGTCCTTCTTGCCCTTCGCGAGGTCGATCGCGAGCGTTGCGGCCTGGTCGGCCTCCGGCTTGATCGCCTTGTAGACGGTCATGTACTGCTTGCCGGCGAGGATGTTCTGGATACCGGTGAGCTCGGCGTCCTGACCCGTGATCGGGACCGGACCGAAGCCGGCGGCCTCTTCAGCGGCGATCGCACCACCGGCGGTGCCGTCGTTCGCGTCGTAGATGGCCTTGATCTGGCTACCGAACTTGGTGATCTGACCGGCGACCCAGTTCTGCGCCTGCGTCGGGTCCCATCCGGGAACCTGGTACTCGGCGAGGATCTTGTAGCCGCTCGTCTTCAGGACGCTGTCCGCACCCGCCTTGAACTGCGTGGCGTTGTTGTCCGTCGGTGAACCGTCGACCTGGAGGATGCCGCTACCCGCGGGAACCTTGAGGTCGTTCTTGAGGTGGTCGACGAGTGCCGTCGCCTGCAGCTGACCGACCTTCTGGTTGTCGAAGGACACGTAGTACGCCGAGTCGGGGCTGTTGACGAGACGGTCGTAGTCGATGACCGGCACGTTCTTGGCCTTCGCCTCGCTCACGATCGACGCGGCGGCCTGGCCGTCGAATGCGTCGAGGACGAGGACGCTCACGCCCTGCGTGAGCATGGACTCCGCCTGCTGCTGCTGCTTGCTCGCGTCGCCGGTGGCGTTCGCGTACAGAACCGTGCAGTTCGGGCAGAGGGACTTGACCTTGGCCTCGAAGAACGGCTTGTCAGCCGACTCGTACCGTGCGGTCACGGCGTCGGGGAGCAGGAGTCCGATCTTGGCCTTCGACGCGTCGGATGACGAGCCGCTCTTCGACGATGTCGCCGATCCTGAGCCATTCGAGCAACCGGCAAGTGCGGTTGCGGTGATGAGAACGGCGGCCGCAGCGACGGTCGCTCGTTTCAGGGTGGCAATCTTCATTGAAAAACCTCCGGGTAGCGTCCGCCATCGTTGGCGGCTCGATGACTATCGCAGGTTCAGTTCTTGTCGTCAATTCTTGAACGCAAGCCGTTCATAACGAAATCATTGCGGTCCGTCATGCGGTTTCCAGTTCGGGGTGCAACGGGATCAGGTCGACCGCGTTCGCGACTGCGCCGAGCGTCGCTGCGCGGATACCGAGCTGCCCCTGGACGATGTCCGGCCAGGCGTCGCGGCCGACCACGACGGAGCGCTCGACGGCGTGGCGGAGCGGGCCGAGCAGGAGCTCCCCCGCGCGCGACAGCTCCCCCGCGACGACGATACGTTCCGGGTCGAGCAGGTTGCAGACGTTCGCCGTCGCCAGGCCGATCATCCGACCCGCATCGGCGATCGCCCGGATGCAGGCCGGATCACCATCCATCGCCGCGACGATGACGTCGCCGAGCTTGTTGATCCCGCGGGCGTCGGAGAGGGAGTCGAGGATCGCCGGGCCGCCGGCCACAGCCTCCAGACAGCCGCGATTGCCGCAACGGCACACCGGGCCGTCCTCGACCACGACCGTGTGCCCGAACTCGCCCGCGAGGCCACTGTGACCGCGAAGCAGCCGGCCGCCGAGGATCACGCCCGCACCGATGCCGTCGTCGATCTCGAGCACGATCACGTCGTCGCGACCGCGCGCCGCGCCGAGCCGCAACTCCGCCAGCGCCGTGAGGTTCGCGGCGTTGTCGACGAACACCGGCCGGCCGAGCCGACGCTCCATCACATCAGCGACGACGACGTTGTCCCACCCCCGCATGATGCCCCGGCGCGCGATCACCCCGTTCCGCCGGTCGAAAGGCGCTGGCAGGGCGATCCCGAGGCCGAGCAGCTCGGACATGCTCGCGTCGACCGAATCGAGCATGTCTGCGAGCAGCATCATGACGCGGTCGAGCTCGTTGTCCGCGCGATGGTCCTTGGCGAGGGGCATGTGATTCTCCGCGACCACGGTCCCCGCGACGTCCGCGAGCGCGATGCGCATGTGCCGCGTCGCGAAGTGGACGCCCGCCACCAAGCCGAGCTTGTGCGCGAGCGTGACGTGCATCGCTCGTCGGCCGCTCCGGGTGCTCGGCGCGGTGTGAAGGACCCCGGAGCCGGACAGCTCCTTGACGATGTTGGAGACCGTTGCCGGGCTCAGTCCTGTCGCCCCAGCGAGTTCGACCTGGGTCAGCCCGCCATGCTTCTTGACGGCGTCGACGATTCGAGCCCGGTTGGCTTCACGAAGTGAAGTCTGCGACCCGGGAGTCCGTCGTCGGTCTGCCACGAGAACATAATGTACACAGTGCTTCGCGTCCCATTTATTTCGGGATTGCATCGCATCGGGTGCCGGCGGTGGCGCCGGTCCCGGTCCCGACGGCGCCGGTCCCGGTCCCGGTCCCGACGGCGCCGGTCCCGGTCCCGACGGCGCCGGTCCCGCTGGCGTCGGCCGCGGGTGCAAACCCGACAGCCGCTCGCGAAGGTTCAGGCGATAGAACCACCATGGGGCCGCTTTCGCAAGCGGCGCGCCGATACCGAGACCTGTTCGTTGCGCGACGTTGCGCGCTCGGGTGCCGGCACGAGAATCGCCGCTCGGTGTCGGGGCGGGCGAGCGCGGGACACGCCGCTCAGTTCTCGCGGGAGATCAAGTTCCTGCGATTGCGCGCGGGACACGCCGCTCAGTTCTCGCGGGAGGTCAAGTTCCTGCGGTTGGGCGCGTGTTGAGCGCAACTTCCTGCTCTCCCGCGCACCGCACACGGCATGTCGACGGCCCGTGAACCGCGGCGCGCCCGGCGGCGCACCGCCGAACAGCAACAAGGAGGCGCGCCATCGGCGCACCACTCAGCCGTCAAGAGAACGAGCGCCGACGGCGCACCGCATTGCCCCCCTCCGAAGGCGTAGGGGCGCTGGCGCGCCGCTCAGTTCTCGCGGGACATCAACTTCCTGCGATTGCGCGCGTGTTGAGCACAACCTCCTGCTCTCCCGCGCACCGCACACGGCATGTCAGCGGCCGTTGAACCGCGGCGCGCCCGACGGCGCACCGCCGAACAGCAACAAGGAGGCGCGCCAACGGCGCACCACTCACCCGCCAAAAGAACGAGCGCCGACGGCGCACCGCATTGCCCCCCTCCGAAGGGGTAGGGGCGGTGGCGCGCCGCGCAGTTCTCGCGGAAGATCAACTTCCTGCGGTTGGGCGCGTGTTGAGCGCAACTTCCTGCTCTACCGCGCACCGCGCGCGGCGTGGCGGCGGTCGCCGCTCCGCGGCAGGGTGCGACGGCGCGCCGACGGCGCCCCGCGACGACCGAGTCGACCGCGCCGGCCGCACTAGGCACTCCGCTCAGCGCCGCGCCGCGAGGAACTCCGTCTGCCGCAGCCACTGGAAGGTCTGCCCACCCTCATGCCCGTTGTATGGGTATACCTCGATCTCCGCGTCGGTCGAAGCGAGGCTGTTGAACGCCGAGAACGTGGTCGACGGCGGAACGATCTGGTCCATGAGCGCGACGGAGAACAGCGCGGGGACGTCGATGCGCTTCGCGAAGTTCACTCCGTCGAAGTATGCCGCCGTGTTCCACACGGTCTCGACGTGATCGCGATGGGTGGCGAGGTACCGCACGAGCTCCTGGTACGGGTCGGAGAGCGCGATACCCGCGCCATGCTCCCATGCACACAGGAACGCCACGTCAGGCATCACCGCCCACACCGGTCCGCTCAGTGCTGCCGCTGCGAGGGCGATGCCGCCACCCTGGCTCCCGCCGGTCAGGGCGATCCGGGTTCTGTCGACGAAGTCCCAGGTCCGAACCTCGTCGACGAGCCGGACCGCGTCAGTGAAGACACGCCGGTAGTAGTGCTGCTCCGGGTCGAGGATCCCGCGCGTCATCCATCCCGCCACAGACGCCTCCGAGCCGTGGGGGTCGGGCGTCGCACCCCCGGTTCCCCACCCGGAGCCCTGACCGCGGGTGTCCATGAACACGTGCACGTACCCGGCGAGCGCCCACCCAACACGTTCGCCGACGATGCCGCGGCCGCCGTTGTACCCGTTGAATTCGACGACCGTGGGAAGCGTCTGTCCATCGCGACCCTTGGGACGCGTCACCCACCCGCGGACCGGCTCCCCGCCGAATCCAGGGAAGGTGAGGTCCTCGACGACGAGCTCGGTGATCGGCGTTGCGGCCGGAACCCGATTCGCGGGCGCCGTCGCCGCTGCGCGAGCGCTCTCGATGGTCCGCGTCCAGAACGCGTCGAAATCCTGCGGCTCACGCACGGGGGCAACGAAGCTCCGGAGTTGATCAAGGCTGAGGTCGGTGAAGGGCATAGGTTCACTCTGGCACTGCCGCCCTCCGGAGGCGCATCAGTGCCCCGTCGTCGCCATGGCTTCCGGAGGCGCATCGATGCAGCGTCGTCGGCACGCCTTCCGGAGGCGCATCAGTGCCCCGTCGCCGCCACGCCTTCCGGAGGCGCATCGATGCAGCGTCGTCGGCACGCCTTCCGGAGGCGCATCAGTGCCGCATGGCTGGGACAGAATCCCACGCGGCCGGCGGCACGAACCCGGGGGCCCCAACACCAGGAGCCCCAACGCCAGACGCCACAACGCCAGACGCCACAACGCCAGACGTCACAACCCCAGGAGCCCCAACGCCAGGAGCCCCAACGCCAGGAGCAGCGAAGACGGCGGCGAAGTCTCCGAGCGGCGGGACGGGACGCCAACGCTGGACGCGCCTCCGGTCCCGATCATCGCGGACGGCAAGAATCGCACCCGCGACGATGCAGAGGATGAGGATCGCGAACGAGGCGAGACCGAGCAACCCGAGGAGCACAACGTTGTTCGGCCGAATGGGGTCGGGGCCGGCGAGCAACGCGATCCCGCCGAAGTCCCAGAATCCGTGGATGAGGATCGGGGCCAGGAGCGACCGCGACAGACGGCGAGCAAGGTACAAGCCGGAGCCGAACGCGGCGGCGAACATGACCTGGACGACGGTGGTGCCGAGCGGCTGCCCCGCGAGCGCATTCACGAAGTGGAGCAGACCGAACGCGGCGCACGATATCGCCCACACCCACACCTCAGGCAGGCGGCGGCGCAGCCCGGCGAGCAAGACACCGCGGGCCATCGTCTCCTCGAACACGCCGACGAGGAGCGTTCCGAGCGCCAACAGCAGGTAGTACCGGGCGGACCTGGCGTGCCAGTCGACGAGCGGGAGGCGCGCCACCGCGACCGCGACGAGGAGCGCAGGCGCGAGGACCGTCCACGTCGGTCGGCCACGTCGAGCGTCACGCCAGACGATCGGCCACCAGCCGAGCCCGGTCACGATCACGGCGATGCCACCGGCCGTGATCAGCTCAGGAATCAGCAGCTGGTGAATAACGCTCGGCAGTGTCGTCCCAACGGACTGGTACTTGTCGCTCGGGCGGGCGCGGATGATGCTGACCACTGCGAAGATCACCATCGGCGCGGTCCCGACGAGCAGCGATCGCGGTACCGCCCAGCGGCGGCGGCGCGCTCGGGCCGGTTCGGGCTCGGGCGGCGAACCGCCGGGCGATGCCGTTCCGGACCAGCCGCTGCCTCCGATCGGCGCCAGATCGGTCACAGTCGTTCCTGCGCTCCAGCCGAACCGCGGAGCGTATCGCTCGGGAGTTCGCCGAACGCGCTCTGATACGCCGATGCAAAGCGTCCGAGGTGCGTGAACCCACTGTGCGCTGCAACGTCGGCGACGGTGATGTCGCCACCTTCGAGCAGCTCCTCGCGCGCCATCCCGAGCCGCACACGGCGCAAGAACACCAACGGAGAAATGCTGTGCTCACGCCGGAACGCCTGCTGCAGCCCACGGACACTGAGCCCGACCGCGGCCGCGACGTCGGGCACGCTCACACGCTCGCGCGCATGCTCGAGCAGATACTCCTCGGCCCGCGCGAGCCTGCTCTGGGCCGGACTCGCCTGCGTCTGCCCGACCGGCCAGTGCGGGATCGCGAAGAGGAGGCCGCCTGCTGCGATCCGCGCGAGCTGCTGCTGTCGAGCGGGCGTGACCTGCGACGGCCCGGCGAGGATCGCGTCGGCGACCTGTTGCACCATCACCCACCAGGCCGCGAGCGGCGCGCCCTGAGGAACCCAGAGCGGATCGAACTCGAGCGGGCCGATCTCCCAGCCGCCGCGCTCCGCCGCGACCTCCTCCACGACGCGTCGCGAAATGTGGAGCACGTCCTTCTCGAAACCATCCCAGCGGAAGGGGTCTGGCTCTCGCCGGTACAGGGTCGGTCGGCCGATCGGCACGGGGTGATCCCGCAGCGTGCCGAGCCCGCTCTTCAACCACACCACGACGACCTCGTCGCCGGAGTCGTACACACCCGCGATCGTGCCGGTGCTCCGAAGCGACTGCAGCGCCAGGATCCGACACCCGGTGAGCGTGTGCTCGAACTCGAACGCCGTGTGGCTCGTGCCCACGTCCACAGATCGCATCCCCGGGCGCTGCATGAGGAAACGCTCCGCGTCACGGACGGTCTGCATCAGGACGTGTTCTCGGTTCCACACGCCGTCCGTCCGCTCCATGCTTGGATCGTCCACTAGAACGAGGTCCTCGTGCAACCGGCCGTACGGTTTCTGGCGTTAGGTCGAGTGGCCCACAAGGCCCATGGTGCGTGGCGCGAGCTCTGACTGCAGCACCAGCGCGGCAGCCCCGACAGCCGCCGCGTCCTGCATTGAGGGTGAAAGTCGAACCCGTACCCCGTGCTGGGACTTCGCGAAGAAGTCTCTGTTGACCATGGCGTCGATCACCCGCAGGTAGGTCGCCCCCGCGGTCGCAAACCCCGGACCGGCGAGCGACACCGAGTCGAGATCGAACATGTTCGCCAGGGAGGTCACGGCGATTCCCAAATATCGGGCGGAGGCTTCCAACAGGCGCGTTGCGTACGCGTCTCCGCGTGCGCCCGCCTTCGCGATCGCGATGAACTGTCCAAAGTCGTCGCCGGAAAGCCCGAGGCGACGCGCCTCGGACGGCTCCGCCCATGCAGCACGGACAACAGCGCCCGGATCGGCCACGTCCTCCGCGATGAGCGGACGCCCCGCTGCATCTGATGCGACAACGATGTGACCGATCTCCGCCGTGTTCGAGCTAGCGCCGCGGAAGACGGTGCCGTCGACGAGCACCCCGGCGCCGAGGCCCAAGCCGAGGTAGATCGTCGCGTGGGCGCGAGCCCCCTCGGTCGCGCCACTCCAGAAGTCGCCAAGTGCGGCCGCCGTCGCGTCGTTGTCGAAGGCGACGGGCCATCCGGTGGCGGTCGAAATCAGGTCGCGGAGCGGCACGTTGTGCCATGCGGCCATGTGCGGTGGACCGAGGACGGTTCCGCTGCTCACGTCCAACGGCCCTGGTGCCGCGATGCCGATACCGACCACGCGCTCCTCGTCGATGCCGAGCCCGACGAGCATCCGGTGAATCTGCGCGACGATTCCCGAGACCATCGTCGCCGGCTCATTCGAGCCCGCCCCTGCGGACCGGATCCGGCCGACGACGTCTCCGGCAAGGTTCACGGCGACGTACGTGACCGACTCCCCTCCGAGCTGCACGCCGACCGCGAATCGCGCACTGTTGTCGACTTCGAGGAGCACGACGGGGCGACCACCCTTCGGCTGCCCCAGACCGGTCTCCCGGATCAAGCCCTCCTCGAGCAGCTGTCTCGCCACGTTCGACATGGTGGCGGCGGTCAACCCCGTGCGAGCGGCCAGGTCGGTGCGGGAGATCGGCCCGCTCGAGCGGATGAGATCCAGCACCAAGCCCCGCGTTGTGCCGGAGGACAACGAAACGCGACCCCGTGCCTCCATCGCGTACTCCGATCATTGTCGCGCTCCTGCGTTACGCCATTGTGACGCACCGGCCCCGCCTACTTACTTGACACACTTTATAAAGCTGCCTTAGAAAGGAGCAACGTCGAACCGGGCGCGTCGAGGACGATCGCACGGCGACGGGAAGCAAGCACTGCCTCCACCATCACGAAGGGTCAACGATGACAATCAAACGGAAGCGGCTGCTGCTCGGCGCCGCTGCGCTCGCCGCCTCGGTGGCGATCGCGCTCACGGGCTGCTCCAGCTCGGGCAGCGGTTCCACGGCGGGCGGCTCCGGCGCCGCCTCGAGCACGGTGACGCTGTTCAACGGCTCCGTCGGCAACTTCACCGAGAACTTCAACCCGTGGCTCACCACGGGCGCGGAGCTCCAGCCGACGCAGGGCGTGATCTACGAAACGCTCTTCTACTACAACATGTCGCGATCCCAGGCCCCGGTTCCGCTGCTCGGGACGAAGTACTCCTGGAACAGTGATGGCACGCAGCTCACCGTGGACGTGCGACAGGGCGCGAAGTGGAGCGACGGGTCCGCACTCACTGCGGCCGACGTCGCGTGGACGCTCAACCACTATGAGTCGACACCCGCACTGAACACGCTCGGTACGACGTGGACCACGAAGCAGAGCGGCAACACCGTCGTCCTCACCTTCCCGAGCACGTCGTTCACCCTCGAACCGCAGATCCTCGGCAACATCGCGATCGTCCCCGAGAAGATCTGGTCGAAGATCCCGGACGTGCTGAAGACGACGAACACTAATCCGGTCGGCTCCGGGCCGTACATGCTGAAGACGTTCACGCCGCAGAGCTACACGCTGCAGAAGAACCCGCATTACTGGGGAACCGGCTCCGACGCGCCCAAGATCGAGACGGTGCGCTACATCTCCCTCGCAAACGCGGATGCCGCAACGAGCGCGCTTGAATCCGGTCAGGTCGACTGGATGGGCGGCTACCTCCCGACGCTGAAGAACATCGTCAAGCAGCACCCGAACCTCAGCTACGTCAACACCGCTGACTCCACGACGGCGCTCGTCACGTGCTCGAACGCGTCCATGGGATGCACCGGCCCACAGACGGACCCGGCCGTCCGTCAGGCCATCTACTACGCGATGGACCGCACCCAGTTGAACAAGCAGGCTCTCAACGGGTTCGGCGAGCAGGGGTCGCCGTCACTGCTCGTCCCGGCTGTGAATAGCAAGTGGGTCGCCGACAAAGCGAACGCCACCCTGCCGTCGGGGGCGGACGTCGCGAAGGCGAAGAGCCTGCTGCAAGCGGCTGGTTGGACACTCGGCTCGAACGGCTACTTCTCCAAGGGTGGCCAAGAGCTCGACATGACCGTGAACGTGGTGTCCGGCTGGACCGACTACGACACGGACTGCACGCTGCTGAAGGGTCAGCTCGCGAAGGCCGGCATCAACCTCACGGTGAACCAGGTCGCGCAGAACGCTTGGTCGAACTCGGAGACGACCGGAAAGTTCCAGCTGTCGCTCAACTCGGTGAACCCCGGCGCGTCGGCATCGCCGTACTACATCTACAACAACTACCTCAGCACGGCGGCGACGGCGAAGGTCGGAGCGTCCGCGGCGACGAACACGTCGCGCTTCTCGGACCCCACCGTGGACGCGACGCTGAAGAAGCTGGCCTCGACGAACCCGAATGACACCGCAGCGATGCTGCAGGGCTACGGCACCATCCAGAGCGCGATCGTGAAGGACATGCCGATCATTCCGATCTACGTGAACCAGGCGCTCACGGAATTCAACAACACGCACGCGACCGGCTGGCCGAGCGCGAGCGACCTGTACGCCTTCCCCGAGCCGTGGAAGTCGTGGGACTCGGGCATCGTCCTGAAGACGATCCGCCCGGTCAGCAAGTGACCGCGCGTCACTAGCGGGCAGGACGAGCCGGGAGGCCGCCATCACCTCCCGGCTCGTCCCTCCGGCCCGCCACCCCCCGACTGAAGACTCACGGAAAGCAGAACGATGCGGTTCTACCTGCAGAAGATCGGCTTCTATGTCGTCGCCCTCTGGGCCGCGCTGACGCTGAACTTCCTGATCCCTCGACTGATGCCCGGCAACCCGGTCGATATCCTCATCGCCAAAATGGGTGCGGCGGGTCAGCCCGTCACGCCGCAGACCCGGCAAGCCCTCGCGATCGCCCTCGGTCAGGGCGGAAGCGGCAACTGGCTGCAGCAGTACGGCGCCTACCTGGCGAACCTGGCGCACGGCAATCTCGGGGTATCGGTGGTCGACTTCCCTGAGAGCGTGACCACCGTGATCGGCCAGGCGTTGCCGTGGACGATCGCCCTCATCGGGCTCTCGACGATCATCTCGTTCCTGCTCGGCATCGGCCTCGGAACGTTCGCCGGGTGGCGCCGAGGCTCCTGGCTCGACAATCTCATCCCCGTCACGACGATGTTCCAGGCCGTGCCGTACTTCTGGCTCGCGCTCATTCTGGTCCTCGTCCTGACGCGCGTCGTCGCACTCTTCCCATACGCCGGCGGCTACAACGTCAACGCCGGCATCGTTCCCGGATTCAGTCTGCAGTTCCTGGGAAGCGTGCTCTACTACGGGTTCCTCCCCGCACTGACCATCGTTCTGTCATCGATCGGGGGCTGGATGCTCGGGATGCGCAACATGATGGTCGCGACGCTGTCGGAGGACTACATCGTGACCGCCGAGGCGAAGGGACTGAAGCCCCGACGTGTGCGGATGACCTATGCAGCCCGCAACGCGGTGCTTCCGTCGTTGTCCGGCTTCGCGATCTCGCTCGGCTTCGTCGTGGCCGGATCAATCGTGACGGAGCAGGTGTTCAGCTATCCGGGCATCGGGCAGCTGCTCTGGACCGCGGTCTCGAACGACGACTACGCGCTCATGCAGGGCATCTTCCTCGTCATCTCGCTGTCCGTACTCGCCGCGAACCTCCTCGTCGACCTGCTCTACGGCCTCATCGACCCGCGCACGCGGGCGCGGGCGTGAGTGGAAAGGAACGATCACGCATGGCATCGACCATTCCCATTGACGAGCCGGTTCCCGTCGCCGCGCCCGCAGGTCGGCGACGGAGCATCGCCGCGCTCCTTCCGAGCCGTTCACCGAAGCTCATCGTCGGGCTCACACTCGCCGGCGTGATCGTGCTCTGGGCGATCGTCGGCCCATTCATCGTCGGCGACCCGAACGCCATCAGCACACTCGCGTTCGCTCCGCCTGGCACCGCTGGTCACATCCTCGGGACGACGCAGACCGGGCAGGACGTGTGGTCGCAGATCGCATGGGGCACGCGAGGCTCGCTCATCATCGGCTTCGCGGTCGGCATCCTCGCCACCATCCTGTCGGGGCTGTTCGGCATCGTCGCCGCGTACATCGGGGGCGCACTGGACGACTCCATCGCGCTGTTCACGAACGTCGTGCTCGTGATCCCGGGTCTTCCGCTCACGATTGTCATCGGCAACTACGTGCCGGTTGCGCACCGCGGCATTTTCCTCATCGCGGTCGTCCTCGCGGTCACGAGTTGGGCTGGATCGGCTCGCGTCCTGCGCGCGGTGACGCTCAGCATCCGCAATCGCGACTACGTCTCGGCATCTCGCGTCTCGGGCGAGCGCGCGTGGCGGATCCTCGTGGTCGAGATCCTGCCGAACCTGATCCCGGTGATGGCGAGCCAATTCGTGTTCGCGATCATCTTCGCGATCCTCGGCGAAGCCGGGCTGTCGTTCCTCGGTCTCGGGGCGAGCAACACATTCACCCTCGGCACGATCCTGTTCCAGGCGTACAACGACCTCGCGCTGACGCAGGGGGCGTGGTGGTGGTTCGTCCCACCAGGCCTCATGATCGCGCTGTTCGGCTGCGCGCTGTCGCTCATCAACTTCTCGATCGACGAGATCATCAACCCGAAGCTCCGGAACTCGACCCGGGCGCAGCGCAAGAAGTGGGGCCTGACCCCGGCGCAGATCAAACAGCTCGAAGAGGAGGGCGTGAAATGAGCGGCACCATCCCATCTGGCGAGTCAGGGCGAGTTGAACGGCACGAGGCCGACCCGGTCGTGACCGTCGACGACTTCAGCGTCGACTACGTCGGTCAGGTGACCACACACGCGGTCAAGCACGTCAGCCTGACCCTCGGCCGGGGCGAGATCCTCGGTCTTGCGGGTGAGTCCGGATGTGGGAAGTCGACGCTCGCGTACGGCGTGACCCGGCTGCTCAAGCCACCGGCGCTGATCACCACCGGTCGCGCGCAGTTCCATTCCCGCGAGGGGTGGTCGGTCGATATGTCGAGCCTGTCCGGCGAGGATCTCCGGCAGTTCCGCTGGGACAAGATCTCCATGGTCTTCCAGGGCGCGATGAACTCGCTCAATCCGGTGATCAGCATTCAAGCTCAACTCGAGGACGTCTTCACCACGCACCGCCCGGACATGTCACGGGGTGAGCGTGTGCAGCGGTGTGGAGACCTGCTCGAGCGCGTGGGGGTCGACCGGTCACGGCTCAAGTCCTTCCCACATGAACTGTCCGGCGGAATGCGTCAGCGCGTCATGATCGCCATGGCGATGGCGCTCGACCCCCAGGTCATGATCATGGACGAGCCGACCACCGCGCTCGACGTCGTCGTTCAGCGGGAGATCTTGGACGAGATCACCCGACTGCGTGCGGAACTCGGCTTCGCGGTGATCTTCATCACGCACGATCTCCCGCTCCTGCTCGAGATCAGCGACCGCATCGCGGTGATGAAGGCGGGCGAGATCGTGGAATTGAACGATGCGTACGAGTTGTACACGAATCCCCAGAACGACTACACGAAGCGCCTGCTCGCATCGTTCCCGTCGTTGACCGGCGAGCGAGGGGACTTCATCCGAACCGGAGTCTCCGACGATCGTCTCGCCGAAAGCACTGAGAGGGCGGTTGTCGCATGAGCACGCTCGAGTTCCGCAACGTGACGAAGGCCTACCACATTCGTGGCAAGCGCGGACAGTCGGGCAAGCTGTTTGCCGTCAACGACGTGAACTTCACCCTGGAGTCGGGAAAGACGGTCGCACTTGTCGGGCAGTCGGGCTCCGGCAAGTCGACGATCGCCAAGCTGTTGCTCCAACTCGAGCGTCCGTCGTCAGGCCAGATCCTGCTCGACGGCGCACCGGTCAAGCGTCACGGTGCGGGTCTGCGCGACTATCGGCACAACGTGCAAATGGTGTTTCAGGACCCGTTCGCGTCGCTGAACCCGTACCACTCCGTTGCGCATCATCTTGCGCGCCCGCTCGCTCTGCATGGTCGGGCGCGCGGCTCGGCGGAGATCGAGGCGGGAGTCCGGCAGCTGCTCGAGCGCGTTCGACTCGCTCCGGCCGCAGAGATCGCTGCCAAGCATCCGCACGAACTGTCGGGCGGGCAGCGACAGCGCGTCGCGATCGCTCGCGCGCTCGCCCCAGAACCCACCATGCTCATCGCGGACGAGCCCGTGTCAATGCTCGACGTGTCGATCAGGCTCGGGATCCTGAACCTCCTTGCGGAGCTGCAGCGCGAGGACAACCTCGGCGTGCTGTACATCACGCACGACCTCGCGACTGCGCGGCACTTCAGCGACGAGATCCTCGTGATGTACAAGGGCGAGATCGTCGAGCGAGGCCCCGCAGACGACGTGATCCTCAACCCGCAGCATGAGTACACCAAGAAGCTGGCTGCGGCAGCCCCGAACCCCGAACTTCGCCTCAAGCAGATCGCCGGAGTCTGACCGGGGCCATTGCTCCGCGCGCTTCGCCGTCGCTCATTCGTTTCGCTCAGAAAGACACTCATGACGTTCACCCCTCCCACGTTCACGCCGATCGCCGACGGCTGGACGGTCGAGCCGATCGACGGACCAGTGCCGTCCGGTCTCCTCGACGCTCCGATCGATGCGCAGGTGCCGGGTGTCATCCACACCGACCTCCTCCGCGCCGGGTGCATCGCGGACCCCTTCGACGGAGACAACGAAGCCGCGCAGCAGTGGATCGGTGACACGTCATGGCGGTATGCGACGACGTTCGAATGGCACGATGACGGGAGCACCCGGCATGATCTCGTCGCGTTCGGGCTGGACACGCTCGCGACGGTGATGCTCAATGGCACCGAGGTCGCGCGAACGGAGAACCAGCACCGGTCGTACCGGTGGTCGGTCGCCGATCTCCTCATCGACGGTGCGAACCACCTCGTCGTCGAGTTCGCGGCCCCGGTGCCCGCGGTGAATGCTCGAGCCGACCGGTACGGCGCCCTCCCCCGGGTCAACCATCACCCCTACAACCAGCTCCGGAAGACCGCCTCGCACTTCGGGTGGGACTGGGGTATCGACGTGGCCGGCGTCGGCATCTGGCAGCCGATCGGAATCGACTCGTGGTCGGGGGCGCGCGTCGCAGCCGTCCGCCCGCTCGTCGACGTCGCCGACAACGGGACGGGTGTACTCACCGCTCACGTCGAGATCGAACGGGACGGCGCTGCAACGGCCACCGACGCCATGGTCACCGTGCGCGCCTCCGGCAATGGAGCGAACGAATCCGTGCACACCTCGATTCCGGCCACAATGACGAAGGGGGAAGCAACCCTCCGTATCGCCGACGTTGCGCGGTGGTGGCCGATCGGCCACGGCGACCAGCCGCTGTACGAGGTCGCGGCTTCTGTCGTCGTCAACGGTCAGGAGGCTGCGCCCGGCTGGTCGGGTCGGGTCGGCTTCCGAACGGTGCGTATCGACACGGCACCGGATGACGCCGGTCGGCCGTTCGCCGTCCATGTGAACGGTGCGGCGATTCTGATCCGAGGTGTCAACTGGATTCCCGACCACGCGTTCCTGACCGAGATCTCGCGTGGCCGCTACGCGCGACGGTTGCGAGACGCGACCGACGCGCATGTCAACCTCATTCGGGTCTGGGGTGGCGGGATCTACGAATCCGATGACTTCTATGAGCTTGCAGACGAGCTGGGCCTGCTCGTCTGGCAGGACTTCCTGTTCGCGTGTGCCGCGTACTCGGAAGAAGCGCACCTCGCGGCGGAGGTCGAGGCCGAAGCGCGCGAACAGATCACGCGGTTGTCATCACACCCGTCCCTCATCGTGTGGAACGGCAACAACGAGAACATCTGGGGATACGCGGACTGGGGATGGCCGGCGCTCTTGGCGGGACGGACGTGGGGCGACGGCTACTACCGTCAGCTGTTCCCGGCATTGCTGGCCGAACTCGATCCGACGCGTGCGTACTCCCCAGCCTCGCCCTACAGCTTCGGTGAGTATCTGCACCCGAACGACGAGCGCAATGGCACCATGCACATCTGGGACGTGTGGAACCGAGAGGACTATCGCGCCTACCGTGACTACGCGCCACGGTTCGTCTCCGAGTTCGGGTTCCAAGGGCCGCCGGCATGGTCGACGCTGACGCGTGTCGTCCATGACGAACCACTCGATCCGTACGGCCACGAGATGCTCGTTCATCAGAAGGCCAGTCGGGGCAACGAGAAGCTGGACCGAGGGCTCACGGGGCATCTGCCGGCGCCGACGACGATCGACGACTGGCACTGGGCGACCCAGCTGAACCAGGCCCATGCGATCCGTTTCGGCGTGGAGCATTTTCGGTCGCTGACGCCGCACAACACGGGCACGATCCTGTGGCAACTCAACGACAACTGGCCCGTGGTCTCGTGGGCCGCCGTCGATTTCGACGAGCACCGCAAGCCGCTCTGGTATGCCATGCGTACGGCGTACGCACCCCGCCTCGCGACGATTCAGCCGCGATCATCTGAGGCAGCTCGTGCAGCAGCGTTCGAGGGTGTCGCGCCGGAACTGGACGTGCTCGCCCTTGTTCTCGTGAATGACACCGCTGAAGCCTGGTCCGGCACGATCACGTTCCGGCGTATGCGAGTCGATGGCACGGCATTGGCGGTCTCCACCGAGCGGGCCGCCGTCGACGCCCGTGGCGTCGCCAGCCTGATCATCCCGGACCACCTGAGCAGGTTCATCGACCCGTCCCGCGAGATCCTCGTCGCCGAGCCGGACGACGGCGCAGCCACCTGGGCACCCGCCATCTGGAATCCATCGGAGATCGCAGACCAGGCGCTCGACCCGGACCCGATCGAGGCGAGTGTCGTTCGCACCGAGGACGGTTACGCTGTCACCGTGACCGCGCGTTCCTACGCACGCGACCTCTTCCTCCAGGTGGATCGTGTGGATCCGACGGCGACGGTGGACCAGGGTCTCGTCACGCTGCTCGCCGGGCAGTCGGCACGGTTCTCGGTCCGATCCGACGGTATCGAGGACCCGGCGATGCTCACCGTGCCGCCCGTCCTGCAGAGCGCGAATGCGCTCCGCGCGCGAACCTTCGCCTGACCCGATCGGACAGTGATGACCGACACCGCCACCGCCATCGGGCTCGTCCTCCGGCGGTCGGCGCGCCAGCTCGCTGCCGAAGCGTTCTACAGCGAACTCATCTCCGGTCTCGAGGAGGTGCTCGCTGAGCGCGGCATGCAGGTGTTGCTGCAAGTCGTCGACTCGATGAACCGTGAAATGGAGACCTACCGGCGGTGGGTCGCGACGAACGCGGTACGCGCCTCCGTGATGATCGACCTCGTGCCGAACGACCCGCGACCCGCGATGCTCGCTGCGATCGGACTGCCGGGCATCATCCTCGGCGAGCCCGGACCCGATGTGACCATGCCCGCGATTCGCACCGACGGATACACGCCGATGGTGGATGCGGTCGAGCGGCTGGTCGCGCTCGGTCATCGACGGATCGGCCGTGTTTCGGGGCCTGCGGCATTCGTCCACACCCAGGAACGAACGCGAGGGCTGCTCGACGCAGCGCAGCGATTCGGTGTCGTCGCGATGATCGAAGAGGGCGACTACACGGCGGAGCGCGGGCGAGACCTTACGCTAGCGCTGCTCGCCCGTCCCGAGTCGCCGACGGCGGTGATCTACGACAACGATGCGATGGCGATCGCTGGGCTCGATGCGGCGCGCACACGCGGGGTGAGCGTTCCGGAGGAACTTTCCTTGATCGCGTGGGACGACTCGCAGTATTGCCGCCTCGCCACGCCGCCGCTCTCGGCGATGAGCCACGACATCCACGGACGTGGTCTGCAGGCCGCTCGTGCCATCTTGGCTATTCTCGACGGGGAGGATCCGGGACCGCTCGTCGCGGATCCTCCCGTGTTCGTCGTCCGCGGGTCGACCGGGCCGGCCAGCGCGGGATCACCAGTCGTGCATGCTGCCGTCGAGGAGACGGTTGACGGGCAGGTAGGCGGCCTCGTAGGGGAATGAGCCCGCGACCTCGTCGTCGTACTCGACGCCGAGGCCAGGCGCTTCGCCGGGCTTCAGCAGACCGTCTTCGAATGTGTGCGCGGTCCGGAACACCTCGAGGGTGGCCGGACTGTGCTGCATGTACTCCTGGATCCCGAAGTTCGGGATCGCGATGCCGAGGTGGACCGCAGCTGCGAGTCCGACGGGCGAGACGTCGGTCGGCCCGTGCACGCCGGACTTGATCTGGTAGACCGCCGCGTAGTCGAAGATCCGCCGGAGCGCCGTGATGCCGCCCGCGTGCGTGACTGGGGAGCGCACGTAGTCGATGAGCTGCTCTTCGAAGAGCTGCTTGTAGTCCCAGATCGAGTTGAACACCTCGCCGATAGCCAGCGGCGTTGTGGTGTGCTCGCGAACACGGCGGAGCACGGCCTGGTTCTCGGCAGGCGTGACGTCCTCGAGCCAGAACAGGTCGTAGGGCTCGAGCGACTTGCCGAGCTTCGCAGCTTGGATCGGGGTGAGCCGGTGGTGCGCGTCGTGCAACAGCGGCAGTTCCGGCCCGAACTCGTTGCGGACCGCCTCGAACACGGTCGGCGCGTGGCGCAGGTACGCGCGTGTGTCCCAGGTCTCTTCGACCGGCACGGCGTTCCGGCGTGCCGGCTCGTAGTCGTACCGCGAGTCCGTGCCGCTGTCCGACCCCGCCGATGCGTTCTTGCTCGACGCGACACCGTAGACGGACGGGAGTCCCGGAATCCCCGTCTGGACACGGATGGCGCGGTACCCCTCCTCGAGATGCTCGTTGATCGAGTCGAACAGCTCCGGCAGGTCCACCCCGGAAGCGTGCCCGTAGCAGAGGAGCCCCTCGCGGCTCCGACCGCCGAGCAGCTGGTACAGCGGCATCCCGGCGGCCTTCGCCTTGATGTCCCAGAGAGCGGTGTCCACGGCGGCAATCGACGCCATCGTGACCGGTCCGCGGCGCCAGTACGCCCCGCGGTACAGGTACTGCCAGGTGTCCTCGATCTGGTGCGCATCGCGGCCGATGAGCAGCGGCACGACATGCTCGGAGAGGTAGGCCGCGACGGCCAGCTCACGCCCGTTCAGCGTGGCGTCGCCGAGACCGGTGAGCCCGTCGTCCGTCGTGATCCGCAGCGTGACGAAGTTGCGGCCGGGGCTCGAGACGAGCACTTCCGCCTGGGTGATGCGCATTGCTACTCCTTTGAAGCGAGGTGGGACGAGAAGCGAGGTGGGACGAGAAGCGAGACAAGAGGACCGCTGTTGCGCGGACCAGGGGCGTGGGTTGGGATGGAAACAGCCGGGCCGACTACGACCCATCGACCTCATCCCGGACGAGGTCGACGAATGCTCCATCCGCCGCGAGGCGAGCGTCCACGACCCCGATCAGCCGTTCGATCTGGTCATCGCCCCCACTGCCCACGATCTCGCGGAGGGTATCGGCGTGGGCGTCGACGCCGACGTCGCGGAGGGTCGCCGTGATCCAGGCGGCGATGACGGCGGCGCAACCACGGGCCTCCCGGCCGGCGGCGCGTTCGGCAAGCGCGACGGGTGCGATGCGGACGCGGAGCTTCGTGACCCCCTCCATCGCGATCTGCGCCAGCCGGTGCTCGATGCGGGCGTTGCCGAACCGATCGAGGAGCGCGGCGCGATAGGCATCGAGATCGAGGAGCGCTGCGGGAAGGTGCGCTGCCGCCTCATCCCACAGGCGTTCCACGCCCTCCCGCAGTGCGGGGTCGGCGATCGCCTCCGCGACGGTCTGGTGGCCGACGAGCGGTCCAGCGTAGGCGAGGTAAGAGTGCGCGGCGTTGAGCAGCCAGAGTTTGCGGCGCTCGAACGGTTCGATGTCGTCGACGAAGCGTGCGCCCGCGGTCTCCCACTGCGGACGGCCCGCCGGGAAGGCTCCGCACAGGATCCAGTCATGGAACGGCTCGGTCACGACGGGCGCGGCGTCCGCGAATCCGGTGAGTTCGGTTGCGACCGCGAGATCCGCTTCGGTCGTTCCCGGAGTGATCCGGTCGACGGAGGTTGCGACGAACGACACCGTCTCCCCGATCCACGCCGCGAGATCGTCGTCGATCAGCGTCGCGAGCGCGGTCATGCCCGAGCGGAGCATGGCGCGGTTGTCCGGCAGGTTGTCGCAGCACACCAGGGCGATCGGTCCGGCCCCGGCGGCGCGGCGGGCGGCGAGCCCGAGCAGCAGCCTCGCGAGGGCGCTCGTCGGCGCTTCGCCGTCTGGTCCGTCATCGCTGTCCGGAGCGGACGCAATGCGGCGCAGCAACTCGACGTCGTGCGCGACGACCGGGTCGCGGAGATCCGGCTCGGCGTCGTGCGTCAGGCGATAGCCGGCTTCCGTGATCGTGAGCGTGACGATCACCGTCGCCGGCGAGGCGATCAGCTCCACGAAGCGACGCACGTCGGAGCCGTCGGCCGCCTCCACCAGATTTGTGAGGATGCCGGCGGTGTCCCCGTGCGCTCCACGCTCAATGAGCGTGTACACCCCGCCCTGCGGCCGCAATTCGTCGGCGGTGCGGGGCGAGCGTCCCGTGAACGCGGCGATGCCCCATGCGTCACCGTCTGCTGCGGCTGCGGTGTACCAGACCTGGTGCGCTCGGTGGAACGCACCGAGGCCCATATGCACGATCCGCACGGGAGGCGCGTCACCGGTCCGCCCCGCAGCCACCAGCCGGTCGCGGGTCAGTCGGGGCGCCACGGTGGTGGCGGATTCGGCCTGGGTCATAGCTTGAACACCTGTTTCGGAACGGTCGCGACGAGATCACGGATGATCCGCTCGGCGAGCGACCGGGACACGCGTCCTTCGCCGACGAGCCGCGCGAGATAGGCGGCGTCGATGCGCCGGGACATGTCGTGCCGCGCCGGGATGGAGAGGAAGGCGCGGGTGTCGTCGATGAACCCGGACCCGCGGTAGAAGCCGGCGGTCTCGGTGACGGCGGCACGGAAGCGCTGGACCGCGTCCGGAGCGTCGAGGAACCACCACGGCGCGCCGATGTACACGCTCGGATAGAAGCCGGCGAGCGGGGCGATCTCCCGCGAGAACGTGGTCTCATCCACCGTGAAGAGCACGAGGTGGAACTCCGGGTTGGTTCCGAATCGGTCGAGCAGCGGCCGCAACGGCTCGACGTAGCGGGTGGCCGTGGGCACGTCGTGGCCCATGTCCGGTCCGAACCGGTCGAAGGTCGGCGCGTGGTGGTTGCGGACGACGCCCGGGTGCACGGTCATGACGAGACCGTCCTCGACGCTCATCCGGGCCATCTCGAACAGCATCACTGCGGCGAAGCGCGTGCGCTCCTCGGCGTCGGCGGTGCCGGCGACGACGCGGCGGAACAGCGCCTCGGCCTCCGCGGGCGGCAGGTCCTCGGTGAACGGCTGCAGCACGCCGTGGTCCGCGGAGACGGCTCCGTGCTCGACGAAGTATCGGCGGCGGTCTGCGAGCGCGTCGCGGTATGACCCGAAGTCGTCGGCTGCGAACCCGCCCCACTCGGCGATCCGCTGCACGGCGTTCGCGAACCCGGGATTGTTGGGGTCGATGTAGGGGTCGGGGCGGAACGTCGGCGCGACCCGCGTCCGGAGGCTCGGGTCCGCTGCGAGCGAACGGTGCGCGGCGAGGTCGTCGAGCGGGTCGTCGGTCGTCGCCAGGAAGTCGATGCGGAACCGGTCGAGCAGCGCTCGGGGCCGGAAGTCGGGGTCGTCGAGGCGCCGCTGAATGGCGTCGTAGATGGTGTCGGCGCTCTCCGCGGACGGCTCGACGCTGATCCCGAACTGCGAGACAAGGGTGTCTTGCAGCCAGTATCCGGACGCGGTGCCCGCGTAGTGCGGCCAGTGCTCGCAGAAGGTCCGCCAGACCGTGCGGGGCGACACCGCCGCGGTCTCGGAGCCGTCGCGCGTCGGCACGCCGAGTGCGGTGAGGTCGACGCCGGCAGCGTGGAGCACGCGCGTCACGTAGTGGTCGTAGCGGATGAACAGTTCGCTCGGGTTCGGGAACGCCGGATCGTCGAGCAGCATGCGCGGGTCCACGTGGCCGTGCGGGGAGATGATCGGCAGTGTTCGGACCGACTCGTACAGCTCGCGGGCGACGGTTCGCGTCGCGGGATCCACGGGGAAGAGGCGGTCCGGGTCCAGTACGAGAGGCGCTTGCACCGCTCCTGTCTAGTCGCTGGCAACAGAGCTTGTCAACCGATTGCCAAAACGGTCGCGGCCTCGGGATGATGCGCCGAGAACGTTGTGGGAGGCGGGCGCGGCCGCCGCGCGGTCAGGCGCGCGCGGCGTTCCCGGCTCCCCGCGGTGCGCCCGATGAGCCACGCGGTATGAACTCCGTCGCGAGCGCGCCGACATCGTCGGGCGCCGCGGCGGTGCCGAGTTGCGCGAGCAGTCGCTGTACGGCGAGCTCCCCCAAACGGTTGAGCGGCGTCCGAATGGTCGACAGCGGCGGCGACGTGAAGTCCGAGCCGAAGATGTCGTCGAATCCGACGATGCTGAGGTCACCCGGCACGCTGAGCCCCGCCTGTTGCGACGCCCGCAGCAGGCCGATCCCCATGAGGTCGTTGTAGGCGACCACAGCGGTGACCCCGGCGGCGCGGACCCGGTTGAACGCTTCGATCCCGCCGTCGAGCGTCGGACTCGACGATGCGATCTCGACGATGTTGAGCGAGCGATCCACCGCGCGGGCCATGATCTCGTCCCACCGCGCGCGACTCATCCAGGAGCGCTCCGGCCCGGCGAGGAACGCGACCGAGGTGTGCCCGACCGCCGCGAGATGATCGAGCGCCGCATCGATGCCGGGGGCGACCTCGGGAATCACCGACGGGACATCGTCGACGAGGCGGTTGATCACCACGAGCGGATGCTGCTCGGCGAGCGCACGGATCTCGTCATCCGTCAGACGCGTGGTCACGAGAATGAGTCCGTCGACGGAGGGCGCGACACGGTCGGCGGTCTCCGCCTCGAGCGCACCCGACTCCTGCGACTCCGCGAGCACAAGCGTGTAGCCGTCGGCCGCCGCCGCACGCTCGGCTCCGCGCACGACGTCGAAGAACATCGGGTTCGTGATGTCGGCGACGATCAGGCCGAGCGTATGCGTGCGCCCAGTCGGCAGCGCCCGTGCCATCGGGTTGACCCGATAGTTCAGCGCTTTCGCGGCCTCGCGGATCAGCTGCTCGGTCTTCGGATTGAGTCGCCCTGGCTTGCTGAGCGCGCGCGAGACCGTCGACGGATTCACTCCCGCGAGCTGCGCGATGTCGTAGATCGTGGGCCGCGCTCCGCGAGGCCGCGTCCCTCCCACCGCGGGTGATTCGTCGTCGCCCGTGGAGTCCGTCATCCCCGCTCCTTGCCGTCGGGGGACACGCTATCGCGTGGGATACACACCCTCGGCCGCGATCCGCTTGTTCAACTCGGCCAGATATTCGTCCTCGTCGAAGTCGAGCGGAACCTCCCGGCCGAGCCAGCTCGACAGATGGATGGCGTTCGCGAGCCGCACCCCGTTGATTCCGTCCGAACCCGGCGCGAGCAGCGGGGTTCCGTCGAGCACGGCTGCAGCGAAATTCTCGAGCACACCCGCGTGCTGCGCACCCCACTGCGACTCGAACGAGATCGTCTCACTGTCCCAGTAGTCCGAGGTGTCGATCTCGCCGCGGAACAGGCGTGCGACGTCCGCCGGCGCGAGACCATCACTCAGCTCGCGCTCCGGCTGGCGAAGCCGATACACCGTGGCGGTGGCGCTCTTCTCGACGACGATCTTGCCGCGATCGCCAAGGATCTCGAGTCGATCGGTCCCGATCACGTCATGCGTTGCGGTGACGAGCACACCCGTCGCGCCGTCGCCATAGTCGACGAGCGCCGTGACCTCGTCCTCCACAGCGATGTTGCGGCGGAACCCGTAGGCCACCTTCGCGAACACCGACTGCGGAACGCCGCAGATCCACTGCCACAGATCAAGCTGGTGCGGCGCCTGATTCACCAGGACGCCGCCGCCCTCGCCACCCCACGTCGCGCGCCAGGCGCTCTGGTCGTAGTAGCCCTGCGGCCGCCACCAGGTCGTGATGATCCAGTTCGTCCTCCGAATCGCGCCGATCTCACCCGCATCGACGATCTCCTTGAGTCGACGGTAGAGCGGGTTGTTGCGCTGATTGAACATGATTCCGAAGACGACGTCCGGGTGCTCCGCGGCGACCTCGTTCAGTTCCCGCACCTGCCGGGTGTAGACACCGGCCGGCTTCTCGACGAGGACCGGCACTCCGGCGCGGATCGCGGCCATGCCGATCTCCGGGTGAAGGTAGTGCGGAACCGTCGTGACGACGGCATCGATGACGTCGTCGTCGCCGAGGAGCGATCGGTAGTCGTCGAAGATCGCGACGCCCGGATGCCGCTCGGCGGCAAGCTGTCGCTTCGCCGGGTCGATGTCGACGATCGCACCGATCGTCATGTTCGGGACGCGGCCGTCGGTGATGAGCCGGGCATACATCCCGCCCTGGGCGCCGAAGCCGATGATGCCGAGCCGAACGCGCTTGCCGTCCGCCATGTGTTCGTTCCTCTCTCAAATCTCATGTGATGTGGCCTGGCCGCATCTGCGTTCCCGCCGCTGGCTTCCGCTCGATTGCGCTGAGCTGCCGGTCGTCCGCCCGATCAGTCGTCCATCGGTCGCGCGCCCGGTACGCCCGCTCAGTCGTTCGTCGGTCGCGCCGGAAAGGAGGCGTCGTAGACGGTCTGGATGATGTCGAGCGTTTTCTGCGCCTCCCGCCCGTCGATCCAGAACGGCTCACCGCTGCCGATTCCGCCGTAGAAGTCCCGAATCAGCCGTTCGTGCGAGGCCCCCCAGTACGCGCGCGGGCCGGAGGCGGACGCGTCCTCTTCGACGGTCTCGACCCGGCCGTCGGTGTACGTGACGGTGAGCGCGCCCCGGAGCGACAGCACAGCGCCTTCGGTCACAACGTCGACGGTGACCGGGGCATTCACGGGATTGTTCAGGGTGCCGAAGAAGGTGCTCTGGGCGCCCCCGACGTGATCGAGCACGATGTCCGCGGTGTCCTCCACCTCGATCACCTCGCCGAGCACCCGGGTCGCGGCGCCGCCCCGCACCCGCTCGACGTCGCCGACGAGCCATTGCAGCAGGTCGACCGTGTGGATCGCCTGGTTCATCAGGAGCCCCCCGCCGGCCGAGCGCCACCGTCCGCGCCATGGTCGATCGGCGTAATACGCGGCATCGCGATGCCACATGACGGTCGCGTTCGCACCGAGCACCGGGCCGAGCGCACCGCTCTCGAGCAACTGCTTGGCTGCGACGACCGGGGTGTTGTACCGGTTCTGGAAGCACACGCCGAGCCGAGCCCCCGACTCGGCAGCTGCATCGACCACGCGCGCCCCTGCGCCTCGCGAGTGCGCGAGCGGTTTCTCGAGGAGGACGTCCACGCCTGCCCGGAGCGCGTCGATCGCGATCGCAGCGTGCTCGGCGTGCGGCGTCGTGACGTGCACCACGTCGGGATGCTCCGCCTCGATCATGCGCTGGTGGTCATCGAACCCAGCGACGCCGTGCGCTGCCGTCGCCGCCTCCAGGCGCCCAGGATCGGTGTCGCAGACGGCGACGAGTTCGACGTCGGGCATCGCCTCGATCGCGGCGAAGTGGAGTGCGGAGATGTCTCCGCAGCCGATGACGGCCGCGCGGGTCACCGAGTCTCCACGCCGAGCTCGGCGAGCAGTGCGGCGAACGCGCGAGCGGCAACCCCGAATGCGGACGGCCCCGAGAAGCCGCCGAGGGCGAACGCGCCGCTGAGGTGCGGTTCGAGCGACGCGAACCCCTGGTAGCCGGAATCGCGCAGCGCCGTGAGCGTCTCGCGCAACTCACCGTCGCCCTGGCCCGCTGGGACGACATGGCCGTCCGCCGCGACCGCGTCCTTGACCTGGAGATAGTCGACGTAGGGCCGAAGCGCCTCCCAGCCGTCGCTGAACGGCCGCACCCCGACCTGGACGAAGTTCGCGTTGTCCCAGGCGAGACGAAGGGCCGGTGAGCCGACCGTCTCGACGATGTCGAGCACGCGGGATGGGACGTCGCCGAAGATGTCCTTCTCGTTCTCGTGGAGCAGCACGACCTGCTCGGACTCGGCGAGGTCGGCGAGCAACCGGAGGCGCGTCATCACATCGTCGCGGATGCTTTCGACCGGCACGCCCTCACCCCGGTAGAAGGAGAAGATCCGAATGTTCGTGGTGCCGAGGGCGTGAGCGACGCGGATGACACGGCGGAGGCGCTCGACCTCGTGCTCCGGCTCCAGCGCGATGTCCACCTTGCCGATCGGCGATGCGATCGCAGAGACGCCCATTCCGGTTTCGCGGAGCAGTGCCGCGAGTCGCTCGAGCTGGTCGTCGTCGAGATCGACGACATTGACGCCCCAGGCGCTCCGTACCTCGATGTGCTTCGCGCCGAGCGCCTGCAGCACGGCGACCTGCACTCTCGGGTCCGGGTCGATCTCGTCACCGAATCCGGACAGGGTCCATGCGGTTGCTTGCATGCCAGCTCCTCGTTGATGCTCGCGGCGCCGCTCGTCGGCGGCGATGGAGGCGGTTGCGCCGTCCGCTTGTCGACGGTAGCCGCTGCCCCGAGACTTGGCAACCGATTGCACAACGTTTCTCGGTCGATCCGTCCGGTTTCCGAACGCCGCGAAGACCGGTGCACCCCGCCCTGGGGATGATGTGACGCATGAGGCGCTTGCTACCCTGACCGCGACAGGGAAGGGGACACACGTGTCTCGTCGGCCGATCGCCGCTGCCATCTTCGCGCTCGCAACCGCCACCACACTGCTGGCCGGACCAGCAGGACCGGCGCTCGCCGCGCCTCCGGGGACCATCAGCGCCACCTCGAGCGCGGCCGGGAGCACTGCTGCACCGGCGACCGGGTCCCCGTCGTCCGGGGCGGGTTCCGACGCTGCTGCCCGCACGAATGCCGGGCCCCAGCGCGTCGGAGCTCCGACACGCATGGCACGGTCGTTGCAGACGGCGGGGGCGACCGCATCGACAGGATCGGCCGCGCGCCAGGACGTTGCACAGCACCGCCGCGACCGGGTCTGCTCGCTGCCGCAGCCCGGACATGTCGCCTGCGATCTCGAACGCGGCGATACGACCGCGACCACCGGCACAGCTGCGTCGGCCTCCACTCCCCCGCTCGCACCGCTCGGCACTACAACCGGATCGACAGGCCTGACGGCGCAGGACATCCGAAACGCCTACGCGCTGCCGAGTTCATCGGCACTTCCTGGCTCTGGACCGATCGTCGCCGCCATCGACGCGTACCGGGATCCGAACATCGAGGCCGACGTGAACGCGTATCGCCAGCAGTGGGGGCTCGGCACCTGCTCCGTGGCGAGCGGCTGCCTGACGACCATTACGCAGACCGGCTCGACGGACACCACGAACGTGCCGACAGACTCCACGTCCCACTGGAGCCAGGAGTCGGAAGCGGATCTGGAGATGATCAGCGCAGTCTGCCCCCAGTGCCGTCTCCTCCTCGTCGAGGCGAACAGCGACGACATCAACGACGTCGGGGCAGGCGTCAATGCGGCCGTCGCCTTCGGCGCGAAGTACATCTCGAACTCCTACAGCACGTCGGACCTGGGCAGCGCCATGGACCACGAGGCCGACCAGCTCTACTACCAGCACCCCGGCGTCGCCATCACCGCCTCAGCGGGCGACAGCGGATACGGAGCCCAATATCCGGCGGACTCGCCGTTCGTGACCGCGGTCGGGGGGACGACCCTCACCGCCAACACGCCGACGACGTGGGTGGAGCAGGCGTGGTCCAACGGAGGCTCCGGATGCGGCAGCGAGTCCGCTCCGGCCTGGCAGACGGCCACCGGCTGCCAAACACGTTCCGCGGCCGACGTGTCCGCGGTTGCGTACGGCGTCCTCGTCTATGCCACCGACTCGACGGGAAGCGGATGGGGCGAGTTCTCCGGCACGAGCCTGTCGTCGCCGATCATCGCGGCGACGTACGCGCTGGCCGCCGCGACCACCGGCTCACCGGGCCCGGCCGCCGGCGCATACCCGGTGCAGTGGCCGTATCAGCGCACGAGCGGCTTGAACGACATCGTGGCCGGAAGCAACGGCACCTGTGCTGTCGCCGTGCAGTGCAACGCCGGGCCGGGCTACGACGGACCGACCGGCCTCGGTTCCCCCCACGGGATCACGGCGTTCGAGCAGCCGAGCATCACGAGCGTCCAGCGGATCGCCGGGTCGGATGCTTTCGACACTGCCGCCCAGACGGCATCGCTCGGAAACTCCTCACCTGGGCTGTCGAAGGTGTACGTCGCAACGAGAGCGAACTTCCCCGACGCACTCTCCGGGGGACCGGCGGCCGGGGTCGACGGCGCCCCGGTGCTGCTCGTGCTGGCGGACTCCGTCCCCACCGCCACCGAGAACGAGCTGACAACGCTGCATCCGCAGCAGATCGTGATTCTCGGCGGAACCGACGTGATATCAACCGGTGTGGAAAGCACCCTCGCCGGATACGCGAGCAATACGGTGCACCCGACGCTCCGGGAGGCTGGTGACACCCGGTGGGCGACCTCCGCGACCGTCTCGAGCGACACGTTCCCGAACGGCGCAGCGAACGTCTACATCGCGACAGGGCTGAACTTCCCGGACGCGCTGTCGGGCGCGGCGATCGCGGCGACCGCAGCGCACCGCGGACCGGTCCTGCTCGTGCCCGGCACGTTCATTCCGTCGGAGATTCAGAGCGAACTGAACCGGCTCCGAAGCGTCTCGGGCGTCGCTCTGCACGTCTTCGTGCTCGGAGGCGTGAATGCGGTGAGCGCAGACGTCGCCTCCCAACTGGGTCAATGGGGCAGCGTGACACGAGTCTCGGGCTCGAGCCGCTACGAGACCTCGGCAGCACTCGCGGCCCTCGGCTACAGCGCGGCCCAGACCGTGTACGTCGCGACGGGCACCAACTTCCCGGATGCGCTCGCCGGAGCCCCTGTCGCCGCGCGCAACGGCGCTCCCGTCCTTCTCGTCCAGCCGTCGCAGACGCCCGCGGCCGTGCAGGATGAGATCGCCGCGCTTGGCGCGACGAACGTCGTGGTGCTCGGCGGCACGGCCGCGGTCGCCGACTCCGCGGTCGCGACGCTGTAGCTACAGGAGCGCCTGCACGGCGCTGTCGACGGCGCTCGTCCCGCCGATGATGACGATCTTCGTCGGCTTCAGCGCGATGATCTCGGCGCGGGTCGCTGCCGGAATCGAGTCGCCCATGACGAGGAGGACGGGGGCGGCGTTGTATCCCGCCACCGGGCCTCCGGACAGTGCATCGGGGAAGTTCTCCCCCGTCGCGAGATACACCGTCGACGCCGACGAGTACACGCTCGACGCCACGTCGGCTGCGGTGCCGAAGCGATCAGATCCGGCGATGCGAACGACGGTGCCGCCGTTGCCGAGCGCACCCAGCGTGCTGGTCACCGATGCCTGCACTGCGCTGCTCACCGCCGCGGTGCCGCCGAGCAGCACAACCTTGCTCGGGTTGAGCTTCTGAATCTCCGCCTGCGTGGCCACCGAGAGCGTGTTGGGATCGGTGAGGAGCACCGGGCCGCTCTCGGCGGTCGCCGCCGCGACGGAGGATGCGGCGACCGCGTCCGGGTAGTTCGATCCCGTTGCCAAGTACACGGTTCGCGCCGACGAGCCCCAGTTGTCCGCGGCGATGGTCGCCGCCGTGTCGTAGCGGTCGGACCCGTATTCCCGGGTGACCGGATTCGGCGTGAACGTCTGCAACTGGGACGCGATCGTGTCACTCACGGCGTTCGGTCCGCCGAGGACGACGATGTGCTTCGGAGCGAGGCGTGTCAGCTCCGTGGTCACCGATGACTGGATCGGAGACTGGTCGACGAGCAGGATGGGCCCGCCTGCCTTGCCTGCGGCGGCCGCACCGGCGAGCGCGTCCGGGAAGTTCGCGCGGGTCGCGATGAACACGGTGTTGACGCCCGACGGGAACGTCGCTGCGGACAGGGCCGCGCTCGTGCCAGGAGCATCGTCCCCGGCAACGCGTGTCACCGGGGCACTCGAGACCGGCGCGGATCCGTTCGCGTAGGACTGCAGCGCGGACAGGTCGCCGTTGAAGACGTCCTGGTCCCCCTCGAAGGTGCCGCTGTCGGCCCACTGCCACATCGTCCAGGTCGCCCACGAGCCACCCAGCGTGCCCGGGCTGGAGGCGGAGGTGTATCGCGCGACGAAGAACGGATCGAGCGGGAAGCCGGTGCTGTTGCCCGTGCACTGGGTCCACCAGTCGGTCGTGGTGTAGATCGCGGGCCACACGCCGGTGAGGTTGTGCATGGTGTTGACGAAGTCCGAGATCCACCCGACCATCGCGGTCTGGCTGATTCCGTAGCAAGTGCCCTGCGAGGAGCTGCCGTACTCGATATCAAGCAGCGGCGGGAGCGTCCGGCCGTCCGGACTCCAGCCGCCACCGTGCGAGAAGAAGTAATTCGCGGTCGCGGTGCCGCTCGCTTGCGTCGGCTGCGCATACACATACGCGCCGCGGATGAGGCCGGCGTTGTACGAGTTGGCGTATTGCGCCGCGAATGAACCACTGACGTAGCTCGTCCCCTCCGTCGCCTTGATATAGGCAAAGCGGGCGCCATTCGCGTAATCCGCCGACCAGTTCGGCGACGGCTGCCACGCGCTGACATCCATCCCGGGAGCCATCGAGCTCGAACTGACGTCGGGGCGAACGGACATCGACATCGGACCGTTCGTGGAGACGCCCTCGTGTGCGGCGATCGACGATCCCATCGCGTGGTTGCCGGTCGCGTCCTGCACCGACAACGACGGATCGGACGGTGCTGCGGCCGCCGCCGGAAGGGTGGTCAGCCCCGCCGTCAGCATCAGTGCCGCAACGCCTGTCAGCAAAGCCGCACCTGTTCGTAAAAAACGCACGCGTCGATTCCGTCCCTGTCCGCCGAAAAGTGATGGGCTCCCTGCAGCCCACGAGCAACGATAAGAGAACGACCGCATGCAGATCGAACCCCACTCCGGGGGAACCCGATTGATCATCAGTCAGGATCCGGTCGTCCGTCCCGGCGGGGTGGTCGGCAAGACGCCCCGGATCGGAGAAGATGGAGCCCATGAACAAGCGGTCGCTCTCCCCGTCGACACGGACTGCACTCATCGCCACGATCCTGTTCGTCGCGTGCACGGCGGCCGCGTACCTCCGGGTCACGCCCCTCGCACGGCACGTGCTGTGGGCGGAGGACGGTCGCAACTTCGTGTCCGACGCGAACGTGCAAGGGTTCTGGGCCAGCCTGTTCACCCCGATCGGCGGCTACCAGCAGATGCTGCCGCGACTGCTCGCGAGCCTCGCCACCACGGTTGCCGGCCCGACCTACCTTGCCCAGACCGTGACGCTGCTCGCTTGCCTGACGGTCGGCGCGGTGAGTGCGCTGCTCTTCATCCTCTCGCGTGGCGTGCTGCAATCCCCCGTGCTGCGGATCCTGCTCGCCGCTATCCCGCCGCTCATTCCGACGGCACCGGAAGAGTCGCTCGGCACGCTGAACAACCTGCACTCGTACCTGCTGCTGCTGTCGCCGTGGCTGTTCATCTTCGTCCCGAAGAAGTGGTGGTCGTCGATCGGTGCGGCGGCACTGTCCGCGCTGATCCTCTTGTCGGAGACGCAGGCGATCCTGTTCATGCCGCTCCTGCTGCTCGGCGTGCGCCGCCCGAAGAAGTGGCCGATGATCGCCGGTGCACTGCTCGGCGCCGCGATCGAGGTGGCGACTTACCTCGGCACCCCTCGTGTCCAATACAACTTCGGCCCCACACACATCACGCCGTGGGACGTCGTCGTCGGGTATCTCGCGGTGCCGCTCGCGGCAAGCTGGACCTTCCATCTGCATTTCATCGCCGAGGTCATCACGCATGTCACGCTGCTGCCGCTTATCGTGCTGGCGGTCGTCATGCTCGGACTCGCGGTGGTCGCGGCCATCTGGGCGAACTCGAAGCAGCGGTGGATGATTGTCGCGACGACGCTCGGTTCGGGCATCATCTGGTCGGCAGCGATTCTCGTCAGTCCTGCACCCGGATTCGAGTTCGCGCAACACACCTTCCAAGATGTGTCCGGGTTCGGTGTGTGGCGGTATTCGAGCGTCAGCTCCGGCTTCATCCTCGCCGCACTCGTCCTCATCGCCGATACGCTGCTGCAACGCTCGCTCCGTGCTCCCCGCATCATCGCCGTCGCCGTCGCGGTCGTCGTCGCGCTGCCGCTCGTCGTGAACTGGTGGACTCCGCCGTCGCAGCGGTCGCAAGGGACCCCGCTCGCCGTCCAGGTCGCCGCGGCCAAGCAGCAGTGCGGCACGGGCAAGACAACGGACCCGCAGTTGGTCGAGGCCCCGCCCGGCTGGACGCTGAACCTCACCTGCGCGTACCTGTCGCGCTGAGCGACGGCGCATGGACGGTCGAACGGCGTCAGTGACTGCCGGCGACCTGCAGCCCGGACGGTGACGATGCGATCAGGCGGTCCGGGATCCAAACGGTGACGTCGTCGAGACGATATCGGTGGAACGCTGCCCGATCGACGCGGAGCACGGCTTGCTCGCGCGGCGTGAGCGGGAAGCGTGGGTCGGTGCCGTCGATGATGACCGAATAGGGGCCGGCCGAGTCACCCATCGTCGCGCGATTGCCGAGATACGGCGCGTAGACGGATGGACTCATCCCGGCGACCAGCGGGACCCCGCCGTGCGGCGCCTCCCGCTGGAGCAGCGCGGGAACGCGTGCGATCCCCGTCGGCCGAGCCCGCCAGACCGTCCCCGACACGCCCGCACTCGCGGCGACCGCGACCACGACAGCCGCCGCCACGATCGAGAGGCTCACCACTCGTGGGCGCACCGCGGCGAGCCGCGCGTACCCGACGCCGGCGATCACCGAGACGAGCCAGGTCCACGCGTCGTAGTAGTACGCGAGCGCGACGTCGGCGTACCCGAGGTAGAACGCGAACAGGAGCAGCAGCGCGACACCGAGCCAGACAACCAATCTGTCCGGCCGAATGACGATGGCCGCGCCAACTCCCACGGCGAGGACGAGGATCACGGGCAGCCCCATCCCCTGCAGCATGAACCAGAGGTTCGCCCACCAGGGAGCATGCGTGTACGTCGTTCCAGCGACCGATGTGAGGTGCCCCAGCTGGTTGTGCCGCGACTGAAACGCGAACATGTACTTCACGGCATGCAGGCCGAGCGGCGCGTAGACGAGGATCGCGGTCACGAGGAACGTCGCGGTCCACACCGCGCCGCCGCGCACGAGCGCTCTCCACTTGCGGAACATGATCGGGAGCAGGAGGAAAGCGGGCAGCAGCACGAGCGTCGACACTTTCGACGTCACCGAGGCCGCCATCAGCACACCGGAGGCGGCCGCCCAGTACCAGCGCTCCGTTCGGATCCAGCGCCAGCCGGTCGCGAACGCGCCGATGGCAAAGACCACCATCACTGGATCGACGGTCGCCGAGCGGTCGATGCGGAGGCCGTCACTGTCCGGCACGCCACGCGGCAGGAGCATCCACAGACCGGCCGCGAGCAGCGCACCCCACCAACCGACTTCGCGACGAAGCCACCAGAAGATGGCCGCTCCACCGAGCACGATGAGCGCGGCGACGACAGCTCGAGGGCCAACCACCCCCTGCCCGGCAACGAGCTGTGCGAGGCCGAACAGATACTTCGCAGTCGGCGGGTGTTCCTGGTTCAGCGCGAATTGGCCGTGGACGTACTGCCAGCCTGCCTGCACGTAGGTCTGCTCGTCACCGTCGATGTCCCGGGCGGCGAGATTCCAGAAGGCTTGATAGATGCCCCAGAGGAAGACGACCACGAGCGCGGCGTATCGCGCTACTATGCCGGGCGCCATGTTGAGGTTGCTTCGACGGCGCACGGCCCCAGCCTAATGCGAGCGAATTGATACCCCGCTCGTCAGGTGGGCCGGACCGGCCCGCTTCGGTCCGAGCCCTCCCGGCGCGGTGCTCCCGGCTGGGAGCTCCGACTCAGTCGAGCGGTTCCGCGTAGACGCGGAACTCCCCGCGTTCCGCGTGCATCGCCCAAAGCCGCTCGGCGATTGCCGTGCCCGAGTGCGACTCCTGCCCATCGTCGATACCGAACGGAATGATGAGCTGCCCGACGTGGATGTTCTCGTCGGCCAGGGCATCGTGGAGCAGCGACGCGTACGCGGACTCTCCGGCGAAGGCGACAGAGGTGCCCGTGACGCGTGCACCCGGTCGCACGGCGCTCGCGCCGTTGACGAACAGGATCGTGCCGCGCCGGAGCGAGCGCATGCTCGGGATGACCTGCCGCGCTGCGGTGACGGCTCCGTAGACGGAGAACTCGATCGGTCCGACAAGGTCGGCCGCGACGGTCTCGAGGACCGGCCGCATGTACTCCTTGGCGGGGAGCGGGCTGTACTGCAGCACCTCGATCAGCCCGAGCTGCTCCGTTGCCGTCTCGAGCGCGCCCGTCAGCGACGCTGCGTCGCGCACGTTCGCCGCGAATCCCTGCGCCTCCACGCCATCCGCGCGGAGTTCGGCTGCAAGCGCATCGAGGCGGGCCTGGTTCCGCGAGATGAGTGCGACGGCAAACCCCTCGCGCCCGAATCGGCGAGCGGTTGCAAGACCGACGCCGCTGCCGGCTCCGATGATGGCGATGGTCGACATTGGGGTCCTCTCCTCGGTGGCGTTCCGTCACCCGACGCTAGTCCTGTGGCAATTCCCGTGGTCACATAGGTAAGGCTTGCCTTACCTTAGAAACGTGTTGCTGAACGAGCGCGGGACGACCGCACCGCCCACACCGACCCGCCGATCGCTGCTCGCCGTATGGGGTCCCGGCCTGATCGTCATGCTCGCGGACACGGACGCCGGCTGCCTCATCACCGCAGCCCAGTCCGGCGCGCAGTGGGGATACGCGATGGTGCTCCCACAGCTCGTGCTCATTCCGATCCTCTTCATGGTCCAGGAGATCACCGTCCGGCTGGGCGTCGTCACCCGCAAGGGCCACGGACAGCTGATCCGAGAGCACTTCGGTGGTCGGTGGGCGTGGGTGTCGGCTGGTACGCTCGTGGTCTCAGCGGTGGGGGCGCTCCTCACCGAGTTTGCGGGTATCGCGGGCGTCGGCGAGCTGTTCGGCGTCTCGCGATGGATCACAGTGCCGATCGTCACGCTCGTGCTCGTTGTCGTCGCTTTGCTCGGAAGCTACCGGCGCGTCGAGCGCATCGGGATCATCGTCGGCCTCGGCCAGCTCGCGTTCATCCCTGCGATGATCGCCGCCCATCCACGGTGGAGCGACCTCAGCGCGCATTTCGCCGCGCTCCCGCTCGCGAACCACGGGTACCTGTACTTGCTCGCTGCGAACGTGGGCGCGGTGATCATGCCGTGGATGATCTTCTACCAGCAGACCGCGGTCATCGACAAAGGCATCACCATTCGCGACCTCGGGCGCGAGCGCCGCGACACCGCCTTCGGCTCACTCCTCACCCAGGGCGTGATGATCGTCGTCATCATCACCCTCGCGGCAACGATCTGGCGCACCGGCCACGGCGGGAGCACGGGACTCGGCACCGTCGGCCAGATCGCGACAGCCCTCGCACCGTTCCTGGGGAACGCATCCGCACGCGTGCTCATCGGCGTCGCCATCCTGGGAGGCGCGTTCGTCGCTGCGATCGTCGTCTCACTCGCCGGTTCGTGGGGCATCGCCGATGTGCTCGGCTGGAAGCACTCGCTGAACGGTGGGATCACGCGGTCGAACCGCCCGTTCTTCCTTGTCTACGCGCTGACGCACGTCGTCGGGGCGGTGATCGTCCTGGCGAGCGCCGACCTTGTCCAGCTCGCCGTCGACGTCGAAGTCATGAACGCGCTGCTGCTGCCGATCGTGCTCGGGCTGCTCCTGCTGCTCGAGCGTCGCGCGCTCCCGCCCGCGATGCGCATGCGCGGCATCTACCGGTGGAGTGTCACGGGCCTGTCGATCATCGTGATCGGATTCAGCCTGTACACCGTGCCGACGGCGCTTGGTCTGGTGCACTGAGGCCACAGCGTCGGGCCTTCGGCCTGGGCGCTCGCCCGACCGCAGGCCCGACGCCGACCGGCTCGCGCTCCTAGGCGGCCTGCTCGAGCGCGCGGGTGTGCGCTGCCCGCACGATCGCCAGGTTGTGCGCGGTCCGCTCCGCCAACGGCTCCGCGGTCGAGAAGTCCTCGAGCGTGACCCACCGGTCGTAGCCCACGCGTGCCAGCGCGGCGAAGTAGGCGTCGAGGTCGACCTGCCCCTCGAGGAGCGGCTCCCACTTCGCATCCCACACAGCGGATCCGTCGGGACGGCGCGCACCAGTCGGGCGCCAAGCGACGTTCTTCACGTGCACGTGTGCGAGGTATTCGCCGAGCAGTTCGAAGGCGGCAACGTGATCCTCATGGCCCTCGATCGCCAGGTTCCCGGAGTCGTGGATGACGCCGACATGGTCCGGGTCGAGCCCGTCGACGAGTCGGAACGCCGCCGACGCCGAGGAGGTGATCGTCCGGTGGTGCAGCTCGACGAGCGCCTGCACCCCATGGTGCGCGGCCCGGTCGGCGACCCACTCCAGGTCGCGGCGCGCGGCCGAGAACAGCTCCCGGTATGGACCGGTCCCGAGTTGCAGCATCGTCACCCGGACCCGTTCGGCGCCGAGCGCCGCGGTCGCGGCGAGCATGCGCTCGACGTTGTCGTAGTCGTTCACGCGGGCGTACCCTCCGATGCCCGAGAACGCGAGCCCGGCGTCGCGGGTGACGGCCGCGATCTCGGGGATCCGATCCTCCAGACCGGTCAACGGCCAGGTGGCCCGGTTGCCTGCCCAGAAGCCCGGCTCGTCGGCAGGCTGCTGGTCGGTGATCCGCCACTCGATACCGTCCCAGCCCTGGGCGGCAAGCGTCGTCGCTGCCTCCTCGGGGGTCCAGTCCGGAGTGGACGCAGTGAATACGGAGAACTTCACGGAATTGCCTCGCTTCGTGGTCTGCCGGTCAATACTTCCCCGCGGTGGCGACGGCCTCCGCAGGCTCGGTGAATTCGGTGCGGGTCTGGACGTCGTCGTAGGCGCCGCTGAGGACGTCGTCGATCGCGACCTCGCGGCCCACGGTCGCGGAGACGTAGAGCGCGCGGACGACTGCCAACGACCGGAGCGCTGCGTCGACCGTCACGCCCGGCGCGCGCGCCGTCCGGATCGCGTCGATGATGTCGTCGTACTGACGGCGATGCGCCTGCACGAACGCGTCCGCCTCGCGCGGATTGCCGTACCGATGCGCCGGCTCCACCAACTCATCAGCATGGTTCTCCGCGGACCTCGTCGGATCCGCGTTGTCCCCACCACGCGCACCGACACCAGCGAAGTACGCCAACTGGTCATCCTCGATCACCGCGGACCCCTCCGACCCATGCACCTGCACGCGCACCGTCAGCCCGGGATACGCCGCCGTCGTGGCGTGCAGCACGGCAAGCGCCCCGCTCTCGAACCGCACCGTCGCGACCGCAACATCCTCGACCGCGATCCGCTCATGAGCAAGCCGAGCCGTGTGCGCATACACCGCGATCGGCCGACCCAGGAACCAGACCAGCAGATCCACGGTGTGCACACCCTGGTTCATCACCGACCCGCCGCCATCCAGCTCCCACGTTCCCCGCCACTGCCCCGAGTCGTAATACTCCTGCGAGCGCCACCACGCCACCGACGCGACCGCGCTGGTCAACCGGCCGAACGTGCCGTCCCGGAGCGCATTCGCGACCACGACCGACGCCGGGTCGAACCGATGCTGACTGATCACCGAGACCACAAGCCCCCGCCGCTCCGCATCCGCGGCGAGCTCCCGCATCCGGCGACCGACCGGCACCGACACATCCAGCGGCTTCTCGATGATCACGTTCGCCCCCGACGCGAGCGCCTGCTCCGCGAGAGCGACGTGCAATCCGCTCGGCGTGGCGATCACGACGATGTCGGGCGAGAGCTCCGCCAGCGCGTCCGCGAGGTCCGCGAAGCAGCGCGGACGCGGCATCCCGACCTCGTCCGCGAGGTCCGCGATGCGCGCCGCGGCAGCCTGGTCCGGATCGACCAGACCAACCACCCGCGCACCCTCGTGCGCAGCGATCGCGCGAACATGATTGTGGGCGATCACCCCGCACCCCACGATGACAGCAGACAACGGTTGTGGGTCGTTGGTCATTACTTGACACTTCCTGTAGTGAGGCCGCCGACCAGCCAGCGCTGGAGCAGCAGATAGAGAATCACGACCGGCGCGGCGCAGATGAGCGATGCCGCCATCAGCTGCCCGTACAGCGGCAGGGACCCGCCGGCCTGGGAGGCGCTGAAGATGTTCAGCGCGATCGAGACGGTCTCCGTGCTCGAATTCGTCATCACTGATGCGAACAGCACGTCGTTCCAGCCGAGCAGGAACGAGAAGATTCCCGCGACGACGATTCCGGGCCAGCTCAGCGGCAGCACGACCTGCCCGACGATCCGGACGTTCGACGCCCCGTCCATGCGGGCGGCTTCCTCGAGCTCCGGCGGGAGCCCGCGGAGGTAGGTCACCATCACCCAGGTCGCGAACGGCAGCGCGAACGTGAGGTAGGTGACGAAGAGCCCCCACCGCGTTCCGATGACCTGCAGCCCGATGTACGTCGAGAACGACGAGAACACCACGAACAGCGGGAGCAGCAGGAGCGTGCCGGGGATCGACTGCAGGATGAGCATCGAGCGGAGCACGGTGACCCGGCCGAGGAACGTGAACCGCACGAGCACGTACGCCGAGATCGTCGCGATCGCCGTGGCGACGAGCGCGGTCGATCCGGCGACCACGATGCTGTTCACCATGCCGCGTGCGAGGCCGACGGTGGTCCAGATCTTCGCGTAGTTGCTGAGCGTGAACGACGACGGGAAGTACTCGCCGCTTGCGACGCCGAGGTCGGAGTTCACCGACCCGAAGATGACGAACATCATGGGCACCGCGATCATGATGAGGATCACCACGATGATAACGGAGCGGAGCCACACGGGAACGAGCACGCCGATCCCGGCGGTGGCGCGGTGCCGCTCGGTGAGCGGGGCAGCTGGTGCTGTCATGTCAGCCCTCCTTGCCGACGTCGAGCCGAACCATGCGGAGATACACGATCAGCGGAATGGCGAGCAGCACGAGCGAGAGCACCGCTGTCGCCGCGCCGAGCCCGAACCGGAAGATCGTGAAGCTCTGGATGTAGGTCAGGAACGGCAGCGTCTGCACGTTGTTCGGCGCAGGTATGCCGAACAAGACGAACGGCAGCGTGAAGTTGTTGATGTGGTTCAGCACCGACACCACGCAGGCGAGCGCCAGCGGACCGCGGATGTTCGGGAACACGACGGACCACATCTGCCGACGCCAGCGGGCGCCGTCGATCGCGGCCGCCTCGAACACCTGGCTTTCGATCGTCTGGAGTCCGGCGAGCGTGAGCAAATAGATGAACGGCCAGGAGGCCCAGATCTCGACGATCACGAGCGTCCAGAACGCGTTGGGGCCGTTCAGCCACAGGCTCGACTTCACCCCGAATCCGGCCAGGAGGCCCGTCCACACCCCGCCGGGCTGCATGATCGTCCGCCAGATGGTCGCGACGACGAACGACGGGATCACGTAGGGCACGAGGAACAGCGATCGCACGACGGCGCGGCCGCGGAAGGCGTTGTGGGTGGCGACCGCGGCGGCGACGCCGAACGGCACGCTGCAGATCGTCGCGATCACCGAGAATCCGATGCTCACGCCGAGGGACGAGAAGAAGCCGGTCTGCGTGATCGCGACGACGTAGTTCTCGACGGCCACGAACGGGGCGGCAAGCCACTGTCGGATCGTGTACTGGCTGAGGTTCAGCAGCGACATCCAGATCGCGATGATCAGCGGGATCACGATCACGATCACGAGCAGGAAGCCGCCGGGAATCAGCATCCACAGTGGCCGGTCGCGCTTCGAGACGGGGCGCCGCTTTCCGGCGGGCCGCGAACCGTTCGCCCGGACGGCGGACGAACGGCTCGCGGCGGTCGATTCGGTCGTCATTGCGACTGGAGCGCCTGGTTCGCGGTGTTCTGCAGCGTGGTCAGCCACCCCTTCAGCTGGCTGTCGCTGACGGATCCGTTGTTGAGCGACGGGATCGCCTGGGTGACGACGTTGAGCATGCCGACCTCAGTTGCGCCCCACGCGCCGGAGAACGGCGTCGTCACGGACTTCGCGCCGGCCTCGAGCAGCGGTGCGAGCGACGCCTGGTTCTTCTCGAGCTTGTTCGACTCGGACGTCGTGACCGGCAGGTTGCCGAACTGCGAGTACAGCTCCTGCTGAACGCTGTCGCTCGTCAGGTACTTCACCAGCGCGAAGTCGAGCGCCTGGTTCTTCGAGTACTTGGCGACGACGAGGTTGTCACCGGAGATGATGCTCGCGGCGGCGTTCCCACCGCTCGGCAGGGAGGAGTATCCCGGCGGAACCGTGGGCATGACGGCGAACTTGTAGTCACCCTTGATCGGCGAGGCGTTCAGGGTGTTCTGGGCTGTTGCGGTCGTCCAGTTCAGCATCGCCGCCTTGCCCTGCGCGAACGCGGCGAGCGCCTGCACGCTGGTCCATCCGACGGATGCCGGGTCGACGACGTGGTCCTTGGTGAGGAGGCCGAAGTAGTCCTGGTAGGCCTTCATCGTCTTCGCGTCGTCGAGCGTGGCTTTCTTGCCCGAGATGAGCGGGTTGCCCATCTGCATGTCGTACATCCAGACGTACTTCCACGGGCTGAAGCTGTCTTTGTAGTCGACGGCCATGCCGTAGTTGCCGTTGCCGGTGAGCTTCTTCGCCTGGGCGATCAAGCCGTCCCATGTGGTGGCGGGCTTTGTGAGCCCTGCCTGCTGGAACAGCTTCGTGTTGTATGCCATGACGAACGGACGGGACTCGTACGGGATCCCGATCTGGTCCTTCGAGCTCGGGCCGGAGATACCGAGGGACGCCGGCACGAACTTGCTCTTCCCGCCGACCGCGTTCCAGTCGGCGGTCGTCATGCTGACGAAGTCGCCGGTGGAGTACGCGGTCGGCGTGAAGGTCGTTCCGATGTCGTAGACGTCCGGGCCCTGGCCCGAGACTGCCGACGTCTGGATCTTCGTCTGCTCGTCGTTCGCGGAGGCTCCCATGTCCCAGACGAGCGTCGCGCCGGTCTGCTTCTTGAAGGCAGCGGCGACGGAAGCGTCGAATTGCTTCTGCTGCTGCGGGTACTGCGTGTTGGCGAGGGTGAAGATCGTGATCGTCTTCCCCTTGCCGTCGACAGCCCCGCCGGTCGAACTGGAAGCCGGGCTGTTGCCCGAACTGCAGGCCGTCAGCGCCAGGCCCGCGAGCGCCAAGCCCGCGAGTGCTGCGACCGCACGTTTTCCGCGCATGATGGGTCCTCTCCGTTGAGTACTCGATTGGTTCTCGAACGGTAGGGAGCCTTTTGCGAACACGGCAAGCTGTTGCATTCTGTTGCCACCGAGCGTGACCGGAGCGTTATTTCCCCGACGAAATTCGCGACAACGTTTGGCAACAGTTTTGTCTTGCTGCGCCGTGCTCACTACCGTCGGGGCTCTGGCGCGATGGTGCGCCGGACCGAGGCGCAGGGTCGCGTTGAAGGAGGCGGGACGACGACGAGCATCGAAGGTCCGCCGAAACGGGTGTCCATCCGAGACGTTGCACGGGCAGCGGGCGTTGCGCCGTCGACGGTCTCGCGGGCGTTCTCGTTTCCGCGGCGAGTGAACCAGACGACGCGGCTTCATATCGAGAGGACCGCCGCCGAGCTCGGATACCAGCGAGTGCATGTGGAGCCGCAAGCGCACCGCAAGCACGCGGTCGCGGTGCTCGTGTCGGACGTGACGAACCCGTTCTACTTCGGGATCATCCGAGGCACCCAGCACCAGTTGGCGGCCGCGGGGTGGATGCAGCTGCTCGTCGACACCGAGGAGTCGGCGAGCTCGGAGCTCCAGGCATTGAACGCGATCGCCGACCGAGCCGACGGGGCAGTGATCTCCGCGTCACGCCTCTCCGATCAGCGGTTGGCGGAGATCGCGCACCGCCTCCCACTCGTCGTGGTCAACCGGAAGCCCGAGGGTGTCCCCTCGGTACTCATCGACACGCCTGGCGGCATGGAGCAGGCGATCCAACATCTCGTCTCGCTCGGGCACCGCGACATCCTCTACGTGGCGGGCCCGGACGGCTCATGGTCGGACAAGCGTCGCTTCGGGGCGCTTCACGCGGCATCGAAGGCGCTCGGCCTGACCCTGACGCGCATCGGTCCCAACGTGCCGACGGTCGACTCGGGTGCCGCTGCGGCGGACGCTGCACTGAACACGACGGCAACGGCCTGCATCGCGTTCAACGACCTCCTCGCGATCGGAATGCTCGAGCGGTTCCGCGAACGGGGCGTGCGCGTGCCCGAGGATATGAGCGTCGTCGGGTGCGACGACATCTTCGGCGCGGCGTTCTGTCATCCGTCGCTGACGACGCTCACCTCGCCGATCGAGCAGGCCGGCCGTGTTGCGATCCGCGCGCTCCTTCACCTCATCGAGACTGGTGTCTCCGCCACGCCGGCGGACGACCAGGAGGATTCGGCGCTCAGCCATTCGATCGTGCTCGCGACGCACCTCACCGTGCGGGAGTCGACGGGACCGAGGCCGCAGCGGTAAGGGGCCTCCCGGCTGCGTCTCAGCGTGATCCGGACACTGGAGTTCTGCCGCGATCACGCTGTCAGCTTCTACGCCTACATGCTGCGCGGGCGCGCCGGACCGGTGACGCGCCTCCCGTTCGAATCGAGCAGGAGGAGCGTTGCCGTTTTCGCGCAGATTCGCCGGGTCGCGCTCCGCAAGCTGCTTATATCGGGAGCGTGGCTTCCGACGCGCACGAGCCGGTGTTCGCGATCAGCGGCGCCCGCCGGATGCTCGCGCTCCTCGGGTTGCTGCTGTCGATGTTCATGACGAATCTCGACTCATCGATCGTGAACGTCGCGCTGCCGACGTTGACCCGCGCGTTGCACGCGAACGCCGCGGACACGGTCTGGGTGACGACGGCGTTCCTGCTCGCGCTGTCGTGCTCGCTGCCGATGGCGATCAGCGTCGCGCGGCGGGTCGGACGACGACAGCTGTTCCTCATCGGTATGCCGCTCTTCACGATCGCCTCGCTGTGTTGCTCCCTGGCTCCGACGCTCGACGTGCTCATCCTGAGCCGCGTCTTCCAAGGCGCCTCGTCGTCGCTGCTGTTCGCGGTCGTCATTCCGAGCTACCGGCGGCTGTTTCCTCCGCAGCGGCTCGGATTCGTGCTCGGGCTGAACGCGATGATCGTCGCGCTCGGCACGTGCGCGGGTCCGACGCTCGGCGGCCTGATCCTCGGTCAACTGGGATGGCCGTGGCTGTTCCTGATCAACGTGCCGATCGGCGTCGCATCCGCGCTTCTGGTCCTCGTCGGAATGCCACACACGCCGAATCCGGGAGTGCGCCTCGATGTGCCAGGAGCGATCGTGGCGGGCGCCGCCATCGCCAGTTTTCTGCTCGGTGTCCATCAGCTCTCCGCCGCGCGAACAGCTCCCCTCGGGGGCTGCCTCATACTCCTCACGGGGCTGCTCGGGTGGGCGTTCGTCGCGCGCGAGCGCCGTGCGGCAGAGCCGGTCCTGCCGCTCCGCATGTTCTCGACGCCGATGCTGCTCGCCCTGCAGGCGGCATTCTGGTCGTTCTTCGGGCAGGGGGTCGCGTTCGTCGCACTGCCCTTCCTGTTCCAGACCGCATACGGGGCGACACCGCTGCAGTCCGCGCTGCTGTTCACGCCCTGGCCGCTCGTCATCGTCGTGATCGCGCCGATCTCCGGACGACTCGCCGACGCGTGGTCGCCGACGGTGCTCGCAACCGGCGGTCTCGTGCTCTTCACGCTCGGTCTGCTCTGGCTCGCCCGCCTCGGTCAGCATCCCGCCGTCGTCGTCGTTCTCGCGGCGGCAGCGTTCACGGGCTTCGGCTTCGCTGTGTTCCAGTCCCCCAACAACCGGGAGATCATGGCGAGCGCGCCCGGCGACCTCTCCGGCCCAGCGGCGGGGACCCTCAACATCAACCGCACGCTCTCACAGTCGGCCGGTGCCGGGGCGGTCAGCATGGCGCTCGCGCTCACCGGCGCCTCCGCAAGCTCGACCGCCGCGCAAGCGCAGGCCGCGAACGGGGTGCTGCTCATCGCGGTCCTCGGCGGCACGGTCGCCGTCATCGCAAGCGTTGTGCGCCTGGCGCGGCAGCGCCAGCCCACGATGCGCCATCGCTGATGCCGCGTCCGCGAGTTCGTGATTCGGCTGACCGGCAGTAGGTCAGGACGAGAACGATGCATCGATCATCGTCAGCGCCTCGGTGCGATCGATTCCGAGCGCACGCATCCGATCGGCGAACGCGCGAGCCGCTGCGTGCGCCTCCTGGCGAACCGTATCGCCGTTGACTGCGACGACTGTGCCGGCGCGCCTCCCTGTCGTCACGAGACCCGCCAATTCGAGCGCTTTGTACGCACGTGCAACCGTGTTGGTCGCGAGACCAAGGTCAGCCGCCAGCCGCCGAACGGTCGGGAGGCGCGTGCCTGCAGCCAGCGCACCTCCGGTGATCTGCGCCGCCAGTTGGGCGCGAATCTGCTCGTACGGGGGAACCGGCTCGGCGAGATCGACGGTGATCACGATGCACCGTCGCGGGCGTCAGGAACAGACCAGGTCCGCGCGGCAGCGCGCTCAGAGAACGAGGCTGCAGCGACTGCCCCGATCCATGCCGCCGCGATGATCTCGATGCTCGCTTGAACGGCGGGCGCGGCAAGCACGAGCAGCAATGAATGCGGAGCGAGCGCGCTGACAGTCGTCGGCACGGCGATGAGGCATGCGAGCACGCCGAGTCCAAGCGCTCCTCCCGCCGCGTCCCTGTGTGCTTGAGCCCTCTGGCGGTCCTGGAACCGGAGGTGCTCCGCCGATCCGGCCGAGGTTGGTGTCCCTCGTAGGACGCGCGTTTCAATCTCGCTCAGGATGAGCATGACGAGCGCCGGAACCGTGATGAACGCGGCCACTGCAGGGTAGACGGCCGTCGAAGCACGGTCGCTCGCATGCGCCACGATCGCAAACTGCACGGCCACCGCGACCGAGGCGACTGCAACGGCCGCTCGCGCCGACCACGTGAGACCTCCGTCCGGGCGTGCCGGGGCGATGACATGCGCTACGCGGCGCGAACTGCGCACGCTCCGACGCAGACTCGCGCGCACGCCCGGCACGGACGACCCAGCGAGCGCGCCGACCGCGGCAGGCAGCAGCACGAGCCCCGGAACCGCCGACCCGCGGTCTGCCCCAGTGAGCATGACGAACGCGCCGCCGAACAGCGCCCCGATGACCACCCCGATGCCGAGGCCGTGGAGCCGCGAGCGGCGCCACGCCACCAGCGGGTCGGTTGCAGTGCGTCGAACGGGAGGCGCAGCGATCGCGAGCACGCCGCCGACAACCACGACGACGAACATCGTGACCCAGGTCGATGGTTCGATGATCCCGGCGACACCGTCGAGTGCAGTGACCATCGGTCCCCCGTTTGTGCGACCTTTTGTTCGTGTGGTTGCGACAAAGTCTGCGTCAATGTCACTCAATTCGCAACAGGTCGACGTTTCATTACCGCTGCCACGCGATCGCTGCGGATCGACGATCGCAAGCGGACGCGCGCTCACCTTCTGGACCAGCCGCCAGCAGTGCATGCGTGAGTCCGGCGCGAGAGAATGCGGGTATGCCCGCTCACGACCGCCATGGCCGCCGCCGCGCATCCACTGTCCAGCGGTCCAGGACACCGCGCCAGAGCTGGTCAAGAACGGGTTCCGGGATCTGATGCCCGCACCAATGACGGATCTCGCAGCGATGCTTGCGCACCTCGATGTCGAGGTGCGCAAGGACTCATACGTGTTCGCGGTGGTCGATGCGCGTTCGCCGATCGTCGAGCTGGCGGATGCGACGATTCGTGAGGCAGAGGGGCTGACCGTGGTCGTCACAGCGCGGAATGCGGACGAGCACGGGCTCGCCAACGCGCCACGGTTCGCATGGCTGACGCTGACCGTCACGTCCTCACTGGAGGCGGTCGGATTGACCGCCGCGTTCTCGACCGCCCTCGCGGCCGAGGGGATCAGTTGCAATGTGCTGGCCGGCTTCCATCACGACCACCTGCTCGTCCCGGAGTCCGAGCGGGGCCACGCAGTCCGCGTGCTCCGCGCCCTTCGCGGGTCTGGTCCGGAGGTTGGAGGGTGACGGCGGTCGCGCAGAGGCGCGTCCCGATGCCAGCGATCGGGCACGCCGGTCATCTCCGCGGGCCACGCCGGATGCATCAGGCGCCATTGGTGATGGCGCGGCATCGGGGTGCGGCTGCTCATCCGTGCTGATGCTCGATCGTCGCAAGCTTTTGGATCTTGTCGAGTTGCAGGTAGCGAAGTTGCCGGATCACGCGGAGCGTGGGCTTCAAGGCGAAGCAGACCGACCCGACGAGGAAGCACCAGAGCGCGGCGGTCTGCATCGATGACGAGAAGAAGAAGATACTGCCGACGATGAACAACGCGGCAGCGAGGAAGTCGACGACCGTGTAGATGATCTCGATCGTCGCGTAGACGCGCGCATGGTCATCGCTCTTCTGGCTTTGGGCAGGATCGAAGAACTTCGTCGGAATCACCGTCTTTCGGAGGCGTGGGTTGGCTCGCGTCGTCGAGTGGGCGCGTCGACGCACCATTCGTTTCAACACCTCCGTCGCTGTCCGCGCTATGAGGTCCCGGTGATCAGCCCAGGCGAGAGGAAGCCCAGCAACCGGTACATCCGTATGGACGTACGGGTGTACGTTCATCTGTATGGACGGTTTCCTGCTGATCGGCCGGGGACTCGGCGAAGCGTTCTCCATGTTTTGGTCGACCCTCTGGGCGCTCGTGCTCGGGTTTGCCCTGTCCGGAATGGTGCAGGCCTTCGTCTCACGAGATCGCATGCAGAGCGCACTGGGCGACCACCGCCCGGCAACGATCGCGAAGGCGTCCGTGTTCGGCGCGATCAGTTCCTCGTGCTCCTATGCTGCCTCGGCGCTGGCGAAGTCCTTGTTCGCACGGTCTGCCGACTTCACGAGCGCGATGGTCTTCATGGTCGCGAGCACCAATCTCGTCATCGAGCTCGGAATCGTGCTGTGGCTGCTCCTCGGATGGCAGTTCGCGCTTGCCGAGTTCGTCGGCGGCGTCATCATGGTCACGCTTCTGAGCGTTGCGCTTCCCCGTGTTGTCCCCGTCGCGCTGACAACTCCTGTTCGCGAGCGACTGCAGGGAGGCCCGTCTGCGGACGATTCCCCCGCCCCCGACCCGTCTCGGCGCGGCTCGCGCCCGTGGCGAACGCGATCAGGTTGGTCGGACGCTGCTGCGTACACGATCAGCGACCTGACCATGCTCCGAAAGGAACTCGTCATCGGGTTCCTCGTGGCAGGCCTCCTTGCGGTGGTGGTTCCCGCCGCTGTCTGGCAATCGGTGTTCTTCACCGGCCACGGGTTCTGGTCGTCAGTCGAAAACGTGCTCGTGGCTCCGCTGATCGCCGTGATCAGCTTTGTCTGCTCGGTCGGCAACGTGCCGCTGGCCGCCGCGCTCTGGCACGGGGGGATCAGCTTCGGCGGCGTGGTGGCATTTGTCTTCGCGGACCTCATCACCTTGCCGCTGCTCTTCATCTACCGCAAGTACTACGGCACCGCGATCACGATCCGGATCCTCGCCACCTTCTGGGCGTCGATGAGTATCGCCGGGCTTGTGGTCGAGTATCTCTTCGCGGCCGTTCGGATCGCTCCCCCAGCCCCGGCGTCGACAACCGCCCTTGCGGGGGTCGGCTGGGGTCCGACGACCTGGCTGAACATCGTCGCGCTTGCGGTGTTTGCCACGCTGTACTGGCTCCACCGGACGCGAAGCGTCGATACGAGCCGCTACGCTCGCGACCCGGTGTGCGGCATGCAGGTCGAGCGCGCATACGCTCCTGCGACCCGCCGCAATCAGACGAAAACCTCCTTCTTCTGCTCGGACCACTGCGCCGCACGCTTCGATAGCGACCCCGCTCGCTTCGGTGCAGCCGACCTGCCAGAGCCGAATCGCGCCTCCCTGCCGTCGACAACCGGCCAACCACCTCTCACAGAAGGAGCAGCCATGCCCGATGCCTCAGCAACCGCGATCGATCCGATCTGCGGCATGACGGTCGATATCGACACCGCGCCGTTCACTGCGGAGTACCACGGCCAGACCTATTACTTCTGCGCCGCGGGATGCCAGAAGGCATTCACGCTCAACCCAGAGGCGTTCGCGTCGGCCGAAGCGCCGCAGGCATGATCACGGATCACCGCCACCCGATCGACGCCGATCGCGTTGCCCACGCGCGCAGTCGGCTGCCAACCGCGGACGACGTCGCTCGGCTGACCAGCGTGCTTTCCATGCTGGCGGATCCGGTGCGCCTCCGTCTCGTGTACGCACTGGACGTCAGCGAAGAGATGTGCGTCGGCGACCTCGCGCTCGCCCTCGGCGTCTCCGAGGACGCCGTGTCCTACGGGCTGCGCCTGCTCCGTTCGTCGGGCCTGGTCACAACGCGGAAAGTCGGGCGAGTGGTGTTCAACCGGCTCGCCGCCGATTTTCCGGCGCCGCTGCGGGAGCACTGCCTCCGTCAGCTCGTGCGGCTCACGAATGACGGCGAAGGGAAATGACCCTTCGCCGTCTGGCTTGCGACGGACCGTGGATCGCCCTGGGCTTGTTCCTCGGGCTTGAGCGGGCTCGTGTCACTTGCCGCTGGAGACGGGGAAGACGCTGGACTTGCCGTAGTCGCGCTCGTGCAGCTGCTGCAGGGTGCGATGGTCAGATCTGGAGTGCCTGCTCTCAAGCAAGAGTTGCTTCCGCCGCCTGAGCGTGTTCCTCGGAGCCGGCGGCGAGGCCGCGGTGAATTCGGCTGCGGGATGCCAGCCAGATCACCAGCCCTGCCAGGAACACCATGATCTCGGTGATCGTCAGCGCCCAGATGATCCCGGCGAGCCCGAACCACAGGTTGCCGAGCAGCACGATCGGGATGAACAGGATGCCCTGCGCCATGGACATCGCGATCGCCGGGGTCGCGAGGCCGGCGGCCTGGAACAGCGACGTGAAGAGTCCGGTGAAGCCATTCACGATCGTCGCGACGAGCTGCGCGACGAGGATCGTCAGGCCGATCGCCAGCACCGAGTGGTCCGTCGAGAACACCGTGAAGATCTGCTCGCGGAAGACGAACACCGTGCCGGAGAAGAGCAGCACGATCGCGCCGACGGTGACGGCCGAAGCACGCATCGCCGAGTTCAGACGAGCGCGGTCGCCATTGCCGTACGCGTAGGCCAGCAGCGGCAGGACCCCGATCGTGACGCCCATCACCAGGAACTCGGGCACCTGGGCGATGCGGACCGCGACGCCCATCGCGGCGAGCGGGTCGTTGCCGTACTGCGCGGCGAGGTTGTTGAGCACGAGGGTCGTGACGATGAGGAACCCGGCCTGCAGCAGTTCGCTGACGCCGATGCCGAACACCGGCTTCAGGACGGCGGGCCGGAGCGTGAACCAGCGGAGGGACAGGGAGACGTTCTCGCTGTGTTTGCCGAGCCAGCGCACCCAGTAGGCGATGCTGACCAGGTTGGCCAGGCCGACCGCCAGCGCTGCACCGGCGACGCCCCAGTGCAGGACGAGGATGAACAGCACGTCGAAGACCAGGTTCCCGATCGTGGACAGGACCAGACCAACCATCGCCTGGCGCGCGGCCCCCTCGGCACGGACCATCTGCTCGAGACAGAACGCCGCCGCGAGCACGGGGACGAAGGCCAGCATCACGGCGACGTAGGCGCTCGTCGCGGGGACAGCGGCCGCATCCGCGCCGAGCACGCCGACGAATGGCCCGAGCAGCAACAGTCCGGCGCCGCCGAGCACGATGCCGGTGATGACCGAGCCCCACACGGCGAACGACGCGACGTGCTTGATCTCGCCGGCCTTCGCCGGGTCGTTCTCGGACGCACCGAGCAGCCGCGACATCAGCGAGCTGCCACCGACGCCGAATACGCCGCCGATCGCCATGATCAGCCCGAGCAACGGCGTGCCGAACGTGATCGCGGCGAGCAGTGACGTGTCATGCTGCGAGCCGATGAAGCCCGCGTTGATGACGTTGTAGAGGGCGCTGACGACCATGGCTGCGGCCATCGGCACGCAGAGATGCACGAGGGCCCTGGCGATCGGCGCGGCGGACAGGTACCAGCGGTTCGTCGCCGCTGCGGTGGTGGTCTCGGTGGTCATGATGGTCCCTTCCGGGCAGGGTCGATTGCGCGTCCGGCGGTGGCCGTCGCGTGGGCAGGCTGGCGCCTCCGGCTGACGGCCGGGAGGCGCGAGGCGGTTACCGGGTGGGTTCCGGCAGCTCGGCGGTCACCTTCCGTAGGAGGTCGCGGAGCATCGTGCGCTCGTCCGGCGAGAGCGGCGCGAGCAGGGTGTCGTCGAGGGCGGTCATCGCGTCCTCGAACCCGGCGATCAGGTCGATGCCGGTGGGCGTGGCGAACACGAGCTTGGTCCGGGCATTGTCAGCGTCGGATCGGCGCTCGACGAGGCCGCGCTTCTCGAGCCCCTGCAGCAGGCTCGAGACACTGGCGGCACTGGTCCGAGTCATCGCGGCGATGTCTCGCTGGATGGCGCCGGGGTTCTGCTGCAGGTAGCCGAGGACGAAGCTCTGCTCGTGCGTGAGCTCGCGCTCACGAACCCACTCGTCGGCAGCCTTGCGCTGGGCCCACCCGATCCAACGCATCAGCTGAAGCGGGGTGTCGAACTGCGGCGCTTGCATGATCAGAACTCTAACCATTCGAGGTCTAACTGCCAATGGTATTAGGAAAAGAGCATTGAGACCGCCGTGCCCGACACGACCGCAGCGCCGCTCGGGCTGTTGCTCTTCCTGCTCGCCACCGTCGTATCCGTCGCGTCGGCGATCGCCGCAGCGCTGCTCGCGGGACTCGTCCTCGCCCGCCAAAGCGGCCGCATCCCAGGACAGCAACCAACCATCCGGATCTCGCTCGCGCTTCCGCTCTGGCTCATCGCAGCCGCCGCCTTCAGCTTCCTCGGCGAACGCATCCTCAGCATCATCGCCGCGGTCAGCAATTGATCAGCCCCCCGACGTACGTCTCCTTCGCGGCAATCCACACGTCCGATCGTTCATCGACCGCGAAATCCCGATGCGTGAAGCCCAACCTTGAGCTCCCGCGAGCCGTGCCTCAAGGCGACGTCTCACTTCGGGCCACTCTCCCTTTGTGATACCGAAGTAGGCGGTATCACTCACGATGCCGTCGGCGGCGACTCGGTGGGATCGCAGGACTCCTTCCGGAATCGCGCCGAGTCGTCGGATCGCTGCCGCGCTCCGGGTGTTGCGCACATCACAGCGCAGCGCAACACGGTTCAGCTGCAGCTCCTCGAAGGCATACGTGAACAGCAACAACTTCGTTGCCGGGTTCGTCGGTCCGCCCCAGAGCTCGCGCGCGTACCAAGTCCACCCGACCTCGACACGTCTCTGCGCTGGAACGAAATCGTAGAACGCGGTCGAACCCAACACGGCTGAACTCCCGCTGTCCCGGACTGTGAACGCCATCAGTCCCGGCGTCTGCGTCAAATGGCACACGTGTGCAGCGAATGCGTCGACGCTCTCTGGCCAGGGCACCGGCATGCCCGCCCACATTTCCTGGTCCGTCAGCGGCCACAGCGCTCCCGCATCGCTCTCGCCCAGCGGGTCAACCCGAACACCAAAGCCGCTGAGCGAAACATCGTGCTGCACGTTCGAACCGTACCGGCAACGACAGCGCGATCGACCCCCGACTCCGATTCCGGACGCCTGCATCATTCGGCTTGACGCCCCGTCATGAACCCGCGACGGGAATTCAACCCGGAGAGTGCTGGCCGGCTTCACGCACTGGGTCTGCCGCACCGAGGACCAGCGCGACTGCGTGCGCGCGATCGCGCGCTGAGAGTTTCGCAAAGAGCGCGTTCACGTGCGATTTCACGGTGGGCACGGAAACGAAGAGGTTCCGGGCGATCTCGTCGTTCGACTGTCCGCGGGCGATCAGCGCCAGCACATCCGCTTCCCGCCGGGTCACGCTCGGGAAGCGTTCTCTCAGGCGGTCGGGCGTGAGCACCCGAGCGAGCCCCGCGCGGACCTGCTCGAGTTCGACGGCATGCTGCTCACGGAGGCGTTCCAGCGCCCGTCGGCGTACGACATTTGCTCGACGACGCGAGTACCCGGCAAGAACCGCGAGGACCAGAACAGCCGCCACGACGCCAAGTGCGAGCACCGACCCTCCGACAAGACCTCCAGCGGCGCTGGCCACGGCAGCGAGCGTCGGCCAGACCCACCGGGTCCACCTCGGGAGGGTCGCATCGCCGACGACGATGAACAGACTGCCCGCCATCGGCTGAGCCGCGACCGCCGCCGTTGGGATCGCAGCGAATGCCGAACCGAGAAGCACCACTCCAAGGAGCAGCACATCGACCCGACGCGGAATCCGCGTCGCGACGAACGCGCGAAGGCCCCAGCACACCGCGGACACACACGATGCACCGGCCACGAGGCCCGCGAACGGACCGGAACCACCGAATGCGAGCGTCGCGGCGACCGCAAGCACGGCGAGTCCAACCTGCAGTTGTACCCCCGGTCGACGCATGTGTCCATGATCGCAGCCATCGCGCCTCCAGCTCGTGGACACCCTTCAGGGGCCTCCACCCGTGGGTGGAAGTCCCTCGCATCCCACCCCTCGGACGAGGACCGACCGATTGTCGACGACGAACGTGGCCGATATGACATTCACTGACTGGTCAACAGATCTCGTGCTCCTCGCACTCGTCCTCCTCCAACTCCGCGCCCGGAAACTTGGCGTCGTGCACCTCCTTCTCCCGGTCGCGATCGTCGCACTCGCCGTCTGGTACTACTTCAGCGCATTACCGACATCAGCGACTGGAGTCGTGTTGTGCGCGTTCACCTCGACCATCGGCCTCACCCTTGGTGTCGTGGCCGCAGCATGCACACGCGTGTGGCATCGAGCGGGTACGACGTTCGCGCAAGCCGGTCCACTGGCAGCGCTGATCTGGATCATCGGCATGGGCGCCCGCCTCGCCTTCCAGATCTGGGCGCATACGAGCGGAGGCGCCCACAGCCTCACAACGTTCAGCATCCAACATCGACTCGACGCGGTTGCCTGGGTGGACGCACTGCTCTTCATGGCCGTCGGGCAAGTCCTCGCCCGCGCAGTCGTCCTCTTCATCCGCGGGCTGGCGACGGGCCGCCGCGTGCTCCCGACCGCGATTGGCTGACGCGCCGAACGTCTCAGCGGGGGCGCCGCTGGCGCACCATCGACATTGCGGATGAACCGAGTCAATGTTGTCCCGTTGCACATCACTGTGCAATGCAGTTACGCTGCACACTAATGTGCAGCAAATTGCTTCGCCACGCATCGGCTCAGGAGGCCTCCATGACCCGACCTTTCGCCCCGGAAAGCGACCTCGTGTCGCCCTTTCGGGCCTCCGTGCAGGACAGCGAGATCGAGGACCTTCGCCGGAGGCTGGCGCAGACGCGTTGGCCTTCGCCGGAGACTGTGGCCGACTGGTCACAGGGAGTTCGGCTCGAGAACGCGAAATCGCTCATTGAGCACTGGCGCCACCGGTACGACTGGCGCCGGCTCGAGGCTGAACTGAATGGATTCCCGCAGTTCCGCACGCAGATCGACGGTGTGGACATCCATTTCATCCACGCGCGTTCCAACAATCCGAACGCGATGCCCCTCATCCTCACGCACGGATGGCCGAGCTCCATCATCGACTTCCTCGATCTGATCGGTCCGCTCATCGACCCGGCATCCTTCGGCGGCCACGCGGCCGACGCGTTCGACGTCGTCATCCCATCCCTCCCCGGCTTCGGCTTTTCGGGCAAGCCGACCGACACCGGCTGGGACGCGACGCGCATCGCCTCCGCGTGGGTCGAACTCATGCAGCGCCTCGGATACGAACGCTGGGTCGCGCACGGCGGCGACTGGGGCGCTGTCATCACCACCATGCTCGGCGCGATGCGGCCTGCCGGCCTCCTCGGCATCCACTTGAGCACGCCGTACGCGTTCCCCGCCGAGATCCCCTCCGCCCTCTCCCCCGAGGAGCAGCGCGCAGTGGACGGCCTCGCCCGCTATGGCGGCACACTCGGAGGCTCGAATCACCTCCAAGGGACGAAACCTGAGACAGTGGGATTCGCCCTGGCAGATTCCCCCGCCGGGCAAGCCGCATGGATCTATGAGAAGTTCCAATCCAAGACCGACAACCACGGACTCGCCGAAGACGCAGTCAGCGTCGACCGCATGTTGGACACGATCTCGCTGTACTGGTTCACGAACACCGCTGCGTCGTCCGCGCGGATCTACTGGGAGAACCGTTCGGCGACGATGGCCGGCCCGAAGCTGACGCTGCCGGTCGCGGTGACCGTCTTTCCCCGCGATATCCCCCGCCTGCCACAGTCCTGGGTCGAGAACACGTATCGCGACCTCATCCACTACAACGAGCCCGACGCAGGCGGACACTTCGCCGCCCTCGAGCAGCCGGAGATTCTCGTCAGCGAGCTCCGCACCGGGCTTCGAAGCCTCCGAAGTCAGGGCCAGGTGTGAATGCGCAGCCTGTCGGCCGCCGCCCGAGACGTGCGCGCAGGCCAACTCAGTCGAAGTCTCTCGCACGCCCGCGGGGGTGAGGAGATCGTGCCTGCAGCGTCCGGCTCAGCGGCAGAGCTATTGCAACGACGATGATCGTGGCGGCGGCGTATAGCGATGCCGACGCGGCCAGGCCGATCAGGTCACCGACGAATCCTGCCGCAATCACGGATCCGCCATACGCGACGTACCCGACAAGGTAGAAGATCGCGAAGAAGCTGGCGCGCTCGTCGTCCCGGATGCCCGGCAGGAGGTAGCGCAGGACGCCGGAAAAGACTGCGCCGAACCCGACGCCCGTTATAACGGCACCCACAATCACGAGCGTGGGAATGCCGCTGATGAACGCCGTACCTTCGGTTGAAACGCCGATCAGGGTCGCCACGAGTCCGAGGGGCAGAGCGTGCCGCGCAGCAATGCGGGGAGCAATGAGAATCATGAAGATCGTTGCTGTCAGGGGCTGCGCAGCGACGATCCAAGATCCGGTGACGCTATCGGTGATGTGAAGGCGTGCGCTGACGAGTGACGACCCGAGACCCAAGATAAGTCCGGCTGACATCCAAATCCCTGCCACACCTGGCATGAGTCGTGCGAGCGCTCCTCCGACGCTGACATGGATCCCGAGCGGTCCGCTCTGCCTGACACGCACTTCATCCCGCCCCCGCGCCGTCTCGGGAGCAGCCAGAAGGAGAGCCGCGGCGACGACGACAACCACCAACGACGACCCGAAGACGACTACCGAAGGCCGTGCGGCGAAGCGCACTGCCACACCGGCGAGGACGATCCCAATCCCAAGACCGCCTGCCGTCGTGATGCTCACCAGCACCTCGGCCACGCGCCGAAGCCGCGCGGGAGCGAGCTCGACAACGGAGGCGCTGAACACCGTTGTGGCGGCCCCCGTCGCTGCACCTTGGACACCCCGGGCAACGATGAGTGAACCGACCCCGTGCGCCGTCAAGAACAGGACCATCGCTCCAGCGGTAAGCGCCAACGATCCAATCGCGACAGGTCGCCGGCCGAGGCGATCCGACGCGGACCCGAAAACAAGGAGCGCACCGACGAGAACGAGCGCGTAGATCGCAAACGCGACAGTGAGAGCGCTATCGCGGAAGTGCCAGAACGACTGATACCGCGCGAGCAGCACGCTGGGCGCACCAGCTGCCGCCATCGTCGTCAGGAAGCCGGCAGCGGAAGCCACGAAGGCGAGGGTCCGAGAAGCAAGAGGTGTCTCTGGTACTGAAAGCACGCCCCTACCGTCACGCGGTTCCGCTTCGGACGACAGTGGCGGAAACGGCAACATGTGCAACTATTTCGCCATGATGCGGAACCGAGAGGCCCATTCGGTCGTTGTCCTTGTTCTCGAGGGCGCCCTGCCCCTCGATGTGGGCATCCCATTGCAGGTGTTCGCCGAGCGCGCCGACATGCCGTACCGGCTGACCGTTTGTGGCGAGTCCGTCGGCGTGGTGCGGGTGGGGTCGGGGATCGGCATTGCTGTGACGGCAGGACTAGACGCTCTCCGGACCGCAGACACCGTGATCATTCCGGGCTATGCGCCGCCTACCCGGCCACTGTCGGACGCCGTGCGCGCGGCGCTAGCCCAAGCGCACCGACGGGGCAGCCGAATGGTGTCCATCTGTTACGGGGCGTTTGCACTTGCCGACGCTGGCCTCCTGGACGGGCTGCGTGCAACGACGCATTGGGACGCGGCTGGGGAACTGGCGCGTCGATATCCCAACATCCAGGTCGATCCGAACGTCCTGTTCGTCGACCAAGGCTCGGTGCTCTCTTCCGCAGGCGTCGCTGCAGGGCTTGACCTCTGCCTCTACATCGTGCGGAAGGACCTTGGAGCGAAAGCGGCGAACGAGGTCGCACGGCGTCTGGTCACGGCCCCACGCCGCCCTGGCAGCCAAGCGCAATACGCGCCCCCAGCTCAGGCCATCCCGTCCGCCTCCACCGAGCCCATTCTCGACGACACTCGAGCCTGGGCGCACCGCCACCTCGACGAGCAGGTGACGGTCGCCCAGATGGCGGCCCGCGCCTCTCTGTCGAAGCGGACCTTCGAACGACGATTCGTCCAGGAGACCGGCACAACGCCGCACCGCTGGCTTCTTCAGGCCAGGCTCAGCGCCGCCAGGACGCTGCTCGAGGACACTCAGCTACCGATCGACCAGATCGCGGAGCGAGCCGGTTTGGGATCAGCAGCCAATCTCCGCCTGCACTTTCGTCGAGTACTCGGAACAACTCCGAGCGACTACCGAATGACGTTCGCCGCCGCGCTTCGTCCGCCATCAGAATCAAGCCGGCGCGTCAAGCTCGAATGATCAACGCGGACCCGGCCGGAGCGCGCTCCGGCATCGCCTCAGTCTTCCCGCGGCCGCAGCGCGAAGAGCGGCTGCCTCAGCCCGCCGACCACCAGCGACACGATGCGCCGAACGTCATAGTCCGGGTCCGGACCCGCCCAGGCAACGAGGTCTCCCACCGCTCGAATGAGCTCATACGCGCTGATGTCTGCGACGACCTCACCCGATCGGCGCGCCGCGTCGAGGAGCTCCGCCAGGACGGGCACGAGCCGCTCAATGAAGACGCGATGCAGCGCGGACAGTCCTGCAACGTCGCCTTGCCACACATTCGCCAGACCGTGTTTCGTTGCCAGAAATCGCACAAAGAGCTGCACCCATTCGTGCACCGCCTGGAGCGGACTCGGCGATGAAACAAGGAGCGCCGGGCCAGCCTCCGCACACGCCTCGATCTGCTGCCGATAGACGGCGACCATGAGGTCCGCGCGATTCGGGAAATGTCGATAGAGCGTTCCCATGCCGACGCCGGCAGCGACCGCGACCTCGCGGACGGTTGCGTCGACGCCTCGCTCCGCGAACAGCCGCGAAGCCGCTTCGACGATCGCCCGCTCGCTCCGCATCGCGTCGCGACGCTTCGAGGTCTCTCGGGTCTCATCAGCCCCAGTCACGGCACCAGTCTCGCAGAACGGTCCTTACCTTCGGAGCATCGCTCCCCCAACGCTTGCTATGTGGAGCAGCGCTCCGTATAGTTCTGGAGCGGCGCTCCGCTTTGTAGCCCGCTTCGGAAGGAATCAGTGAATGTCGCAAATCATCGCCGTCAAGCCGGTCACGCTCGCAACGCCCCCTCGCGGCACCGACCTCCAAACCCGCGTCTCCGCTCCCACTGCTGGAACGAACCTTCCGGTGATCATCTTCGCCCACGGCTTCGGTCTGGCGTTGGACGCGTACGACCCACTCGTTGATCACTGGGCTGCAAGTGGATTCGTTGTCGTTCAACCGACGTTTCTCGACTCGGCCAGCCTTGGCCTCGGCCCGGCCGATCCGCGATACCGCACGATTTGGCGCCAACGCGTTGACGACCTTGAAACGGTCATTGACAATCTCCCCGAACTCCTCGAGGCGGTCCCGGGCCTCGCGCAACGCACGGACGTCGGACGTCTCGCCGTGGCGGGGCATTCGTGGGGCGGCCAGTCCGTCGGGATGCTCCTCGGCGCTCGGGTGATCGACGAGGACGGGAAGCCCGGTCCTTCCCGCTTTGACGGACGCGTCACGGCTGGCGTCCTTCTCGCCACGACCGGTACCGGCGGAGATGACCTGTCGCCGTTCGCCCAGGAGAACTTCCCGTTCATGAGTCCAGACTTCTCAGACCTGCGAACGCCGTCGCTGGTCGTGTGGGGCGACCACGATCAGTCCCCTCTCTCCACCCGCGGTCCGGACTGGTTCACCGATGTCTTCCGCCTCAGCCCGGGTGCACGCGCTCTGGTGACCGTACACGGCGGCGAGCACTCACTCGGCGGGATCCATCGCTACGGCGCGGCCGATACCACGGACGAGAGCCCAGCACGAGTCGATCTCGTCCGAACCGCCTCGACAGCGTTCCTCCGGAAGGAACTCGGCATTGATACCGAGGCGTGGGGCTCCCTCCTGAACGACCCGACCGCGATCGACCCGACCGTTGGCCGCGTCGATGAGAAGCCGGTCGAGGATGGGAGCCCGGCGATCTCCTGAGGCCCTCGTGCAGCATCACAGGGCAGCGCACGGCGCCGCTGCACGCAGGTATGCAACGATGTTTCCGTGGCAGTGATCGGCTCCCGAGCCCAGGCGATGGAGGCCACGCGCCTGCGCATCCTGGACGCCGCTCGCGAGCTGCTCGGCCACGCCCCGGATGCGAGCATGAGCGACGTCGCCGCTGCAGCGGGTGTCGTGCGCCGTACGCTCTACGGATATTTCCCGGCGCGGAGCGATCTCGTACGGGCGCTTGCAACACAGGCGGCGGCAGAGATGACGACCTTATTGCAGCGCTCACGTGGGTCAAGTTCCCCCGCGGATGAGGTCTGGGCGCAATTCGTCACCGAACTCTGGCCACTCGCCCATCGCTATCGTGTGCTGCTCGCGCTCCGACGCGGGAACCACGGTGCCGAGATCCACACCGTGCTGCACTCCGTCGATGAAGCGATCGCGGGCGTAATCAGCCATGGGCAGGAAGACGGCGTCTTTGGAATGCATCTTCCCCCTGACGTGCTCGCTCGCCTCAGCTCCGCGACCGTCTTCGCGCTCGCAGACGAACGGCGTGACACATGGGAGCCCGACGCGTCAGGAGCCGTCACGACGAGCCTGCTGATGCTCGGAGTTCCAGCGCATCGCGTATCCGAACTCGTCGCCTGATCGGAGCAGTCGGGCCCAGTGTCAGCTTGCCGCCGCCACGCTGATGTTCCGCCAGCTGCCGGAGCCACTCTGATCGCGGACTCCGATCGCGCCTTGGGTCAGTCCGCAGCCGGTGTCCGTGTAGTCGAGCGCGACCGAGGTTCCTCCCGCGGCGGGGGCTCCGGCGATCGAGATCGAGCAGCCGGAAACAGTGATGTCGAGGTGATACCACGTTCCTGTATCGAGACCGCCGGGGATCGCGGTGTAGGTCAACGGATGCCATGAGCCGTCCTGCCGGCCGATAAACAGCGATGCCGATGAGACGCCGATGAAGTAGTCGTTGCCAGCGTCTGCGCCAACGCCTGGGTTGCTTGCGCGAACTATGAACCCTGCCTGGCTTCCGGAGTCGATGCGAACGTCTCCGTGGAGCACGTAGTTCGTCCATCCGGTCGACCCGGCGAGATCCTTGTTACCCGCCGCGCCGCCGCAGGTGTCCGAGAGCGTCCCGCCGGTGGCCTGCCAGCATCCTCCGTATTGGATCCAGCCGGGATCCCCGGAGGTGAGATTCGCGCTCCATGGGAATTGACCGACGGGCTCTGTTGCCGTGCCTTCCGCGCAGCCGGTTCCGTTAGAACCGGTCGATGTGGCTGTCGTTTCGCGCACGGTGGAGCCGTCGGTGCTCAGCAGGAGATTTGGGCTGTAGCTCGTGCTGCAGTTCTGCGCGGCACCGACCGTCGGTTGGAACGGTGCAGGCATCCAATTCCACGGTCCGGTGGAGTTCGGGTCGCGCACGAAGATCGCCTGACGATCTTCCGGAGTGAACGAATTGTCGGAGACCATTCGGGTCCGCATGCCGGTCAAGAGCAGCTGTCCATTCGGTCCGCCGGCAGGTGTCCAGACGATGTACGGGCTGCTGCCGAGGTAGCGGCCGTCCGCGGTGACTGCTTCGGTGCCGAGATCGGTAGGACCGGAGCCGAACGTGGCGCCTCCATCGGTTGAGGTCTTCGTGTGCGCTTCGCAGTTGCGGCCGTTCCCGCAGATTTCATACGCGAGCACCATTCGGCCGTCGGGCAGCGTCGCGACGGTGGGCATCCCGGGTCGGTCGCTCGCCGTTGTGCTCTCCACGTCGATCACCTCACCCGGCGCAAAGTTCGTTGATCCGTCAGGGTTCGCGCTCCACGTGTCTCCGCCGTCATTGGAAACAATGTGAGCGACGACTTGGGCGTGCGCGGGCTCGGTGCGCTCGTCCGAGAAGAACATCGCAAGCCGGCCCTGCCCGTCGAGGGTAACGAAAGGCTCCCAGATGCCTGAGCCTCCATAGGGCGCTCCGGCACCGCCGCCCCCCGTTTGCATAGCAACACCGGAGGTGGTCCAGCTCGCCCCCTCGTCCTCGCTGTGCCAGATCACGAATGAGGTCGTGTTCGCCGCGCTCGGCGACATGTTGCCCACGAGCAGGATTGTTCCCGCGGGATACGCGCCCATCTGCTTCGGGAACTCGAACAGGAACGGCTGCCACATCTGATCCGACGGATGACCGGTTCCCGTGAGCGGGTCCGAGAGCGTCGTCAGCGTGGACCAGGTCGCTCCGTCGTCAGTGGACTTACGGATGACGAAGTCGGTCGGTTGTCCGCTAACAGAGGCGTGCTCGAACGTCCCGAGGAGGGTCCCGTTTGCGGCGCCGGCGTGGGCGAGGCGAATGACGCGCGAGTAGGCCATGAACTCGTCCGACGAACTTCGCGTGTACATGCTCCCGCCGGGGACATTCGCTCGCGCTGGCGCGGCGAGGAACATCGCCCCGATCACCAACGCCAGAGCCGCGATCAGGGCGGGAATCCGCCTTTTGCCGCCGTTGGTTTGAGTCCGCATAGGAAGCCTCCAGGTCGTCCTTGACAGGGTCGAGGCTACTCAAATTTCCGCAATTGGCAATAGTTTCCGGAATGTTTTTCTAGGCGTTGTCGATGAGTTCGAGAAGTGCATCGTGGAGCGGCTGGGCCAGCTGCGCGTGTTCGATTGCCTGACGTTGCTCGAGCGAGGACGCCGCGTCGGAGAGAGCCGCCCAGAGCGACGCTTTGATGTCGTTTGCGATCTGCGCTCGTTGGAGGAGGCTCCGCATTTCTCGCGCGTGAGCGCGGCTTCGAACGGGTCGACGTGGAAGCGTCGCCGCCGCGCCGGTCGCGGTTGCCGCGACGATGTCGACGGAGAATCGATCCGCGCCGAGCTCAGTGCGACGTGGGGCGGGCTCCTGAGCGCCGAGGAAGGTGATGCGCCATGTGCGCTGCGCCGGAAGGGAGTGCGTGGCACCGTTGGCTGCCCCGACGGTGAACCGGGCGGCGGTGTCATCCCAGGAGAGCTCCGTGCGACATGTGGCGTCGGGGTCATCGCCGTCCTCGATGAGGGTGAATGATCCCGAGGCTCCGGGAGCGACAAGGACTTCGATGCTCGTGGGGTTCGAACCGGCTTGCAGCGCGTCCGACGAGTCCAAGGGCACGATTCCACCAGCCCGGAGCAGGACGGGAATGCTGTGCAGGGTCCGGTGGAAGGTGACCGTTCGGTCGCCGGCGTAGGTGACGCCGGTGAAGATGTCCGTCCATTCCCCGGGCGGAAGCCACGCTCGTGCAGCACCAAGCAGCGTGGCCGGGTCACGGGGTTCAACCACCGGCGCCACAAGAAGCTCGGACCCGAACGAGTATTGGTTCGGCACGGCGTACGCCTCGGCACGATCTGGCGTGAGGTGATACATGGGACGGACGAGGGGCGTTCCCGCGGCAGCCCGGTGGTTCATCGTGTGCAGATACGGGATCATCCGGTGTCGGAAACGAAGTGCGGCAACCATCGCGGAACGGGCCTCATCCGGATACATCCAAGGCTCTTTCCGGATGAACGGGTTGCTCGCGGAGTGGAGACGCATGATCGGCGAAAACACGCCGAACTGCACCCACCGTGTCGCCAGATCGTCGTCGCGGACGCCGTGAATGTGTCCCCCGATGTCATGGCTCCACCACCCGTAGCCGATGTTCGCCGCAGTCGCAGTGAACTCGGGCTGAAATGCTAGGGATGCCCATGAGATCACGGCGTCGCCGGAGAAACCGACGGCGTAACGGTGACTGCCAGGACCGGCATACCTGGAGAACGTCATTCCTTGACCGCCCTTCCTCGCCGAATCCAGGAAGTGGTAGTGGTTCAGTACCCAGAGCGGGTCCACCCCGGGAATTCGACTGGACTGTCCCTGCTGCCAGTCGATCCACCAGAAGTCCACGCCCTGGGCTTCGAGGGGGTGATGCAGCACGGCGAAGTACGCCTCCAAGAACCTGCGATCGACCGGATCGAACGCGATGGGCGCCTCGGCCTCCGGGCTCTGGCGAAGCGCCGAAGCCATCGCGGCATACTGATCCTCAAACGCGCGAACACCATCCGCCGGATGCAAGTTCAGCGTCACGTGCAACCCTCGCTCGTGCAACGCCCTGAGGAACGCCTCCGGTCGCGATATCAGATCGCGATTCCATGAGTACCCCGTCCAGCCGCTGCCGTATTGCGCCGGAACGGAACTCACCTTGTGCCAGTCCATGTCGAGAACGGCGACCGCCAACGGGACACCTTCGGCTTCGAAACGCTCCATGAGTTCCAGGTACGCCGCATCGGTGTACGGATGGTAGCGGCTCCACCAGTTCCCTAACGCCCATCGCGGAAGGACGGAGGGAGCTCCGGAGACGGCGTAGAACGCGTGCAACGCCGCATCGAACTCATGCCCGTATGCGAACAGGTAGACGTCGCGACGCCCCGGAGCACGCTCCCCGATCCACCCGTCCGCATCGAACAGGAACGACGCGGAATCGTCCAGCATCGCAACCCCCGTCCGCGCGAGGATCCCGGACTCCAACGGCATCGGGCCGTCAACATCATCAAGGGTCCGACCGGTCCCGCCGAGGTTCCCGGACTCGTCGCCGAACCGCCAGGTGTGACCCGATCCATCCCGCAGCTGCACGACCAGCCCATCGGGAGACAGCGGCGCGCCGTCGTAGCGCAGCGTCGCGCGCGCCGTGGTGATTTCCACGCCGAAACCCCGCCGGACCACCGCGTGCGGTGGCACGGGCAGATGACGCGTCAGCGCAAACGTGGACGCTCGGTCCTCGAAGCCACCATCGTTCGACCATTCAACTCGGAAGAGCCCGTCGGCAAGAACGGTGACCCGCCACCGCTCACCGCGCACTACCGAGCCCGCCGCCGCACGCGGGTTACCTTCCGGGAACGGGCGCACCACCCCCTCTTCTACCGGCTCTGCACCCACCAGCTGAACCCCTTCCGAACCTCGTTGACCTGCGGCGTTGCGGGGTCCTGACGCAATGCGTCGGCTGACCCAATGAGCACGAGCAGACGCAGAATCAGCGCTTGACATGCCCGAATCCCGAACGATACCGTCACGCTATCAGAAAGATTTGCCGGAAAACTTTCCGGAGAGGGAGACAATGATGTCCAAACGAGTGAAGGCAGCACTTTCGATTGGTCTGCTTCCGGTCGTGATCGCAGCCTTGGCGGGCTGCAGTGCGTCTGGTGGGGCAGCAGCATCCGGCCCATCCAAAGGCGGCGGGACGATCACCGTCTGGGGTCGCAGCGGCGCTTCAGAAGTGAAGCCGCTGATCCAGGCATACGAGAAGGCGAACCCTGGCGAGAAAGTGCAGTACACGCCCGTCGCCGACGCGCAGTTCCTGCAGAAACTCAGCAACGCCGTCCGCTCGAACTCGGCCCCGGACGTCATCGCCTTCGACCTTGTCAATGCGCCCCTCCTTGGCACCGAGGGGCTGCTGGCCGATCTGAGCAGCAAGACCTCGGCCCTGGCATCCGATGGCGAACTCATGAAGCCCGCGATGCAGGCGGGCCAGGTCAGTGGCAAGCAATATTCGCTTCCGATCGCCGTCGGCTCGTCGCAGATGATTTGGAACAAAGGCCTGTTCAAGGCTGCCGGGCTGAACCCCGACAAGGCGCCAGCCAACCTCGCCGAGGTCGAACACGACGCGGAAGCAATTCACAAGCTCGACCCGAAGACCTATGGCTTCTCCACGCTCGGGTCGGCCGGTGGCGCATATACCGGCTTCCCGATGATGTGGGCCGACGGCGGCCAGCTGCTCAGTTCACTTGGCTCGAAGCAGAAGGCAACGTGGGCGTCGTCGCCCGCGGTGTCAAAGGATCTGCTCTGGCTGCAGCAGATGTGGAAGTCCGGCGTGATGCCACCCACGGAGGCGCCAAACCAGGACCCGGGCGGTCAGACCATGCAGATGCTCGACACCGGGAAAATCGGTATTGCGTTCACGGGAACATGGGCGATCTCCGGAGCCGACGCGCAAAAGCAGCAGTGGGGTTACGCTGCCGGGATTCCGGGTCAGTCCGGGAAGCTCAGTGGCTTCCTTGGGGGTGACGGGCTCGGCATCGTCGCAAGCTCGAAGCATCAGAGCAGCGCATGGGACTTCCTGAAGTGGAGCGTGAGCAGCAAAACCGCCGCGAAGCTGGTCCTCGCCAATGGAACAGTGCCTCCGAACACGACGCAGGCCAAAGCACTCCTGAAGTCGGACCCCGCCCACTCCCTGCAAGCACTCAACTCTGCCCGGCTTCCGCTGAGCATCGCCTACAACGCCGTGATCAACGACCCGAACGGGCCGTGGACCACCGCAGCGCAGAACGTGATCTTCAACGGCGCGAATCCAGCAACGGTCCTCCCGCAGGCCGCCACAGCCGCCGACAAGCTCATCTCCGCCGCCTACAACCAGATTGGCTCCTAACGAATGCTGGACGAAATCGCCACCTCCACCGACCAGCTCGCCGACCACTCCCCGCCCCATCACGCGCGCGGACCCGTCCATCCCAGCCCCGCAGCCACCGTCGCGCTCCGACCGATGCCACTTTCGAACGTGCACGTCACCGGAGGGATGTGGCAGCGGTGGCAGCGCGCAAATGCGCACGAATCGGTCCGGCATCAGGTCGACTGGCTTGAGCACGATGGCACGATCGACAATCTTCGACGGCTCGCGCCAGATGCCGACCCAACCCTGGAACGACGCGGCCTATGGTTCACCGACTCCGACCTCTACAAGCTAGTCGAAGGGCTCGCGTGGCTCCGCGCCGGCGATGCCGCTCCCTTCGGCCACGACGACAAACTCGATGAACTCGTCAGCATCATCTCGGCCGCTCAAGAAGACGACGGCTACTTGAACTCCTGGATCCAAGCGGGAAGCGGTACACGTTGGGCGGAGCTTGAACAGAGCCACGAGTTGTACTGCATCGGACACCTCATCCAGGCAGCCATCGCCCTCACCCGCACATCCTCAGACCCCCGTCTCATGACCGTCGCCATCCGCGCGGCAGATCTGATCTGGGACACCTTCGGCGAAGGGCGCAGACAAGACCTCGACGGGCACGAGGAAATCGAGATGGCGCTCGTCGAACTCGCCCGAGAGACCGGAGAACAGCGGTACCTCACGCTCGCACGCCAATTCGTTGACGGTCGCGGACACGGACGGATTCCGAACTGGTTCGCCGGCTCGGCATACCTGCAGGATGACGTCCCGGTCCGCGAGCAAGACGAGGCCGTCGGTCACGCCGTGCGCGGCGTCTACCTCCTCTGCGGCGCTGCTGACGTCGCGATCGAGACCGACGACCAACCACTGCTCGCCGCGGTCACCCGCCAGTGGGAAACCATGACCAGTCGCAAGATGTACGTCACCGGCGCGCTCGGGTCGCGATTTGATGGCGAAGCATTCGGGGAGGACTGGGAACTGCAAACCGACCGATCGTACGGTGAAACATGCGCGTCGATTGGATATCTGATGCTGTCCTGGCGGCTCCTGCTGGAAAGCGGTGAGGGACGTTTCGCCGACGCGATCGAACACACGCTCTATAACCTGTTCGCCGCGTCGACGAGTGTGGACCGGGTTGCCTACTTCTACAACAACCCGATCCAACGGCGACGGTCACTGCCCGAAGCTGACCCGCACCGCCGGTCCCCACGGGCCGAAGCAGAGGGCACTCGACCTCCCTGGTTCGAGTGCGCATGCTGCCCGCCAAACATCCTCCGAACCGTAGCGAGCCTCACCGGCTACATCGCCACCACCGACAGCGCCGGCGTTCAGCTGCATCAATATATGCCCGCGACCATAGACGACACCGTGTCCGCAGAGTCGGTTCGGCTCACTGTCGATACTGCCTACCCGCTCGATGGAGCGATCCGGATCACCGTCGAGGAGACCCCGTCGAGTCCGTGGACACTGTCGCTGCGCATCCCGGCGTGGGCTGAGACGTGGCACATTCGCGTCAACGGCACCGCGAGTGCTGCCCCACTCGAGCACGGATACGCGCGGCTGCAGCGCGTGTGGCAGCCGGGAGACACCGTCGACCTGGAGCTCCCGCTTCGGCCGGTGTTCCTCGAGCCGCACCCCGCGGCCGACGGGCTCCGCGGAACGGTCGCGCTTCGCCGGGGCCCCGTGGTGTATGCCCTGGAGAGCGTCGACCAGGAACCCGACGTTGACCTGCAACTGGTTAGCGTCGACCCATCGATCACGCCCACAGCGCACGCAGACGCACTCGCGGGAGAACCCTACGTCGCGTTGACAACGGACGGGCTTGTGGCCTCACCATCGTCCTGGGAGCAGGTCGGATACCGGGCGCTGCCTGCACCGCCCGCTCCGACTCGGACAACGACGCTGCGCTTCATTCCGTACCACTTGTGGGCCAACCGGGGAGCGTCGACGATGCGGGTTCATGTGCCGACGCACCGATCAGACGGGCTGGAGCGTCGCCGCTGATGCGCCGAGCCAACTGGTTCGCCGTAAGCATGGTCAGCCCCGCGCTGATCCTCGTCGCGGTGTTCTTCTTCATCCCAATGGTGCTGCTGGTGTACATGTCGTTCACGCAGTGGCCGCTGTTCACGGGCGTCCCGAAATGGATCGGACTTGCGAACTATCGAACCCTGTTCACAGACCCTGGCCTTGGCCAAGCAGTCTGGTTCACGCTGAAGTTCACCATCGTACTGGTCCCGATTTCGTTCGTCGTTTCCTATGGCCTATCGATGATGCTGCGCCGATCGAACCGGATCTCCTCGATCTTCCGCGCCTCGTTCTTTCTTCCGGTCGTAATCGGCTTCACGGCAGCGTCGTTCATGGCGTCGACACTGCTCACCCCCGGCACCGGGCTCATCAACAAGCTCCTCGCCGCGACCGGCCTCGGGAGCGGGAACACCGCCTGGTTCGCACACCCCACCGACGCGTTCTGGGCAGTGATCGTCCTGACAATCTGGAAGACAGCGGGAACGGCGATGATCCTGCTAATGGCAGCCGCGCAAGCGGTGCCGCCGGAAGTCATCGAGGCCTCACGCATGGATGGCGCGTCCTGGTTCGTGATTGAGACACGCATCATCACACCGCTGATCCGGCGGACCATCGGCTTGTGCCTGATCCTCTCCATCGGAGGCACCATCCTCACGTTCGACCAGTTCTACGCGCTCACCAAAGGCGGTCCGGGAGGCGGAACAACGACGGTCGTGCTCTACACCTACACGACCTCGTTCATCCAATTCCGACTCGGCTACGGAGCCGCGATCTCCGTCGTCGTGTCGCTTGTGATTCTGCTCATCACGGCGGTCCAGCTGCGGGTCCTCGGACGGAAAGAAGACTGACATGACCTCCCGCACAATCGTGGAAACCCGACCTCGCCGAACCCCCAAAACGCCCGCACTCTCCCGCGGCGGCTATGTCATGGTGGGCACTATCCTGGCGATCGTCGCCATCGGCCCCATCGTCACGACCGTCATCCGCTCCTTCCAAGGACGCAACGCTGACGCCCAAGGGCTGACGCTGGGATCACTGACCCATTTCACGTGGCGCAACTACAGCATCCTGTTCAGCCCGTCCGCCGACATCCTCCACTACGCGGTCAACTCGGCGATCGTTGGAATCGTCACCGCCCTGGTCGCGCTCTTCGCAGCCGTTACCGCTGGCTATGTGCTTGCCCGGGTCCGGGCGCGATGGGTCGATCTCGTCTTCCTGGTCGTCCTCGCGCCGATCATCGTTCCAATCCAAGGTCTACTGACGCCACTCTCCGTGGTCCTGAAAGACCTGGGGCTCTTGAACACGCTTGCGGGCGTCATCCTCGTGCTTGCGACCTATCAGCTTCCGTTCTCGATCTTCGTCATGCGGAACGCGTTCGCCACGATCTCGGTAGAGCTGGAAGAGTCCGCCCGCTTGGACGGCTGCTCCCAACTGCAGGTCATGCTCCGAGTGATCCTCCCCCTGTCGTGGCCCGGGTTCATCACCGTCGGACTATTCGGATTCATGGCCGGCTGGAACGACCTCATCACCTCCGTCACGTTCTTGTCCAACCAATCGACCTACACCCTCCCCATCGCATTGACACTGCTCTCGACGCACAGCAACTTCGGCATCAGCGTTGTCGACCCGGGGCTGGTCACCGGAGCAACAACCATCGCGGCACTGCCGGTGGTGGCACTGTTCCTCCTCCTGCAGCGCTACTACGCGGAGGGGCTCATCGCCGGTTCATCCAGATAGCAGCCGAGCACTGAACGGGAGCGACACCCAAGACCACGCCTGACCTGTCAGGATGAGACCGGCAGGAGGAACATTCAGGGATGGCTCAATCGGTGCGCGTCGCAGATATCGCTCGAGCCGCCGGCGTGTCCGCCGGAACGGTCTCGAAAGTCCTCAACGACACCGGCCAAATCCGCGAACAAACACGCGAAAAGGTTCTCGAGGCAGCCCGCAGTCTCGGCGTCAGCGTCCGTCGCCGCGACAGCTCAGCCTCGAGGTATGACAAGCGAGACCTCACCTTCGGCGTCCTCAGCACCGACGAATACGGCCGCTTCATGGTCGGGATGCTCGGAGGCGTAGAAGACGTCGCGACGAGTTCAGACGTCGACCTGATGCTCGGCGCTATCCGCGGCGACACGGTTCGAGAGAACTACCACGTCGCACGCCTGCTCAAACGCGGCGTCGACGGCATCCTCGTTACCGGATCGACCAGCGAGATTCGACCATCGATCGGGCGATTTCCGGGAGTGCCCGTCGTGTATGCGCTCGGAGCATCGGACGATCCAACCGACCACTCCGTCGTCCCCGATGACGAAGCCGTGGGATACCTTGGCGTTCAACATCTCCTCTCGCTCGGCAGAACGGCGATTGCCGTCATCGCAGGCCAAGAAGACAGTCTCACCAGTTCGCGACGAGTCGCTGGAGCAAACGCGGCACTGGCAGACCACGCCCCCGCTAACGCACGCATGGATGTCATCCACGGACAGTGGACGGAGAACTGGGGACGCACCGCCGCCGCCAGCTTGCTCGCAGGCGGGCGAAAGCTCGACGGAATCTTCTGCGTTAGCGATCAGGTAGCCCGCGGCGTACTCGACCACCTCCGCGAGCGAGGTATTCAAGTCCCTGACGACATTGCCGTGCTCGGCGTCGATAACTGGGACCTCATGGTCGAGGCGTCCCGCCCCACACTGACCAGCGTTGACCTCAACCTCCGAAAAATCGGAGAACTCGCCGCCTCACGACTTCTCGCCGCGGCCCGAGGAGAACCCCTCGAGCCGCGCATCGAATACGTCAGACCATTCATCGCCACACGGCAATCAACCTGAGCATGAAGCGCCCCAGGTTTTCGGCCGCCCCTATGCGGGTTGCGGCTCTCGGTTGAGGGTCGCGTAGTGGGCTTGCTCGAACTCGGCGGGTGGAACGTAGCCGAGCTCGAGTGAAGCCTACGGGTGTTGTACCAGTCGACCCATCCGGCGGTCGCGAACTCGACGTCGCTGAGGGTCCGATAGGGGCCGTCATGGAACACGGTCGTGCGGATGCATTCGGCCTTGTAGAGCCCGTTGATCGTCTCCATGAGAGCGTTGTCAAGCGCGTCGCCCACGGAGCCGATCGACGGGGCGATGCCGTCGAGCGAGAGCTTGTCGGTGTAGGCAAGCGAGACATATTGAGACCCCGCGTCCGAATGTGCTCGCAGCTGGTCCGGTTGGATGGGGTGGCCTTGACGGCCGCGTTCCCAGAGCGCTATCCGCAGCGGGATCATCACGAGCTCAACGTGCTTGGTGGTCTGCGCATGCCAGTCGACGATGCGTTGCGAGTAGACGTCGACGATGAACGCGACGTAGACCCAGCCGGCCCAGGTGCGGCAGTAGGTGAAGTCCATCACCCAGGTGTGATCGGATCTGGGGGCCGTGAAGTCGCGGTTCAGCAGGTCCCCTGCCTGGATCCCGTCCTTTGCGGGAATCGTGGTGCGGATGCCCTTGTCGCGGCGGATACTAGACAGTCCGAGCGTCCGCATGGCCCGGTCCATTGCGCCGCGCGAGGCGCCGGGAAGCGTGGTGCGGCGGATCAGCGCGGTCATCTTCCGCCGCCCGTAGAGCCCTTCCGGGGTCAGCACCCGACGCTCACGGCCGCCGATCTCGACGGTGGTCCAGGCGGCCTCGCGAACCGCGTCCACGACGAGCGCGTCGGTGACCGTCCTGGTCGACACGAGACCCTGCCGCCAAGCCCGGTAGGTGCGCGCGGCGATCTGGCAGCCCTGCTCACGCAGGGCCTGGCAGATCGACTCGACCGCGTGCCCCTCAGCTCTCATCGTGTCGATGAAGCCCAGCATCAACGATTGCGGGGGTCGAGTTCCCCCACGAAGAAAGTCGTCGCCGCGCGAAGGATCGCGACGTCTTCCCGCAACCGGGCGTTCTCCGCCTTCAACCGCTTGATCTCAGCATGCTCGACTGAGGTCACCCCGTCACGGGTGCCGTCGTCGATACCGGCTTGCAGTACCCACCGCCGCACGGTCTCGTTACCGACCCCAACCTGTCGGGCCACGGCCGCTGACGCGGCCGTCAGTGACGGGTACTCCGACCGGTGCTCACGCACGAGCCTGACGGCTCGCTCCCGGAGCGCGGGATCGATCTTCTTCGGCATGACTGCCATCCTTCCAACTCAAAAGGATGCGGCATCAAACCGGGGACGGTTCACGCTGCCTCCGGAGCTGATGCCCCCTGCCCGCACACGGGCCAGGGGGCATTTTTCGTTCCCCGACGCGGCCCTCGGAACTATCCGCGAGCCCAAAGCCGAACCGCACATACACCGAATCGGCCAACGACTGCCGCAGAACGCCCTCGAAACGTGCCACGGACGAAGAGACCGAATGAGATCTCGAGAAAGGCCGAACGGCCCCAAGCTCCGCCTCCAGGATTCGAACCTAGTCCTCACGGCTCCAAAGGCCGTCGTGCTGCCGTTACACCAAGGCGGAACGCGTCGCGGTGGCGCGACGCCGAACTATCTTCCCATGCCCGAGGACCGTCCGGGTTCGGCGCGGGACCGCCATGATGGAGGGGTGACGGTTGCGGGCGGAGCTGAGGACGAGGTCGATCGGATCGTCGCCGCCTGGCAGCGGGAGCGGCCGGATCTCGACTTCGCGCCGCTTCACGTGCTCTCGCGCGTCGGACGCGTCGCACGGCACCTGGAGTTGGCGCGGCGCTCCGCGTTCGCAGCGGGCGACATGGAGTCATGGGAGTTCGATGTCCTGTCCGCGCTTCGCCGAGCAGGCGCCCCCTACGAGTTGAGCCCGAAGGCGCTGCTGCAGCAGACCCTCGTGTCGAGCGGAACGATGACGAACCGTGTGGACCGGCTCGCGGGGCGTGGCCTTGTCAGCCGTCGAACTGACCCTCGTGACGGTCGCGGCATCATCGTGTCGCTCACGGACGCAGGGCGCCGTTCGATCGATGCTGCCATCGCCGGTCTCGTCCAGGCCGAGGCCGCCCTGCTCGCCGACCTCGAACCGGAGGCGCGTCGAACGCTCGCAGACCTCCTCCGTTCACTGTCAGTCAGCCTGGGCGACTGACGAGCCCACGCTCGAGCGGCCCGTTATTCGAGGAGTTCGGCGACCTCGAGCCAACGACCCTCGAGCGCTTCGAGCTCGCGTTCTGCGGCGGCGAGCTGCTCCTGCAGCGTTCCGAGCCCGGTGAAGTCCGACTGATCATGCGACGCGAAGGCATCGAGGATCTGCTGTCGCTGAGCGCCCGCTCGTGCGATCTTCCGGTCGAGCGAGGCGACCTCCTTCTCGGCGTTGCGCCGATCGGCGCCGCTCAACGCCGTCGCACCTTTCGGCGCAGCGGCGACCGCAGTGGGTGCGGACGCGTCTGCAACGGGGGCGGACGCTTGCAGCTGGCTCGGGCCTCCGGTCTGACCGGCGTTCCCAGCGCTCCGCAGGCGCATGTACTCGTCCACGCCACCGGGGAGATGCCGCATCTGGCCGCCCAGAACCGCGTACTGCTGGTCGGTCACGCGCTCGAGCAGGTACCGGTCGTGCGACACGACGAGCAGGGTGCCGGGCCACGAGTCGAGCAGGTCCTCCATCGCGGCGAGCATGTCGGTGTCGAGATCGTTTGTCGGCTCGTCGAGAATCAGCACGTTCGGCTCGTCCAAGAGCACGAGCATGAGCTGGAGACGCCGCTTCTGACCACCCGAGAGGTCACGAACGGGCGTCGACAGTTGCGCGGAGGTGAACCCGAGCCGCTCGAGAAGTTGCGACGGGGTGAGTTCCTTGCCGTCCGCCACATATGAGGTCTTCTTCCGCGCAATGACCGCGCGAACACGGTCGTCGGCGAACTGCTGCAAATCGGCCAGCTGTTGGTCGAGCACCGCGACCTGCACGGTCTTTCCGGTTTTCACGCGCCCGGCGGTCGGCTGGACGCGGCCAGATACGAGCCCGAGCAGCGTGGATTTCCCGGCACCGTTCGGACCGAGAATGCCGGTCCGTTCACCCGGAGCGATGCGCCATTCGACTCCGGTCAGTGTCGGCTCGACGTCGCCCGGGTACGTCACACCGGCATCGAGCAGATCGACGACGTCTTTGCCGAGCCGCGCCGTCGCCATTTGGGTCAGCGCCACCGTGTCGCGGATCGGCGGGACGTCCGCGATCAGCGCATTGGCGGCATCGATCCGGAACTTCGGCTTGCTTGTGCGAGCGGGGGCACCCCGTCGGAGCCATGCGAGCTCCTTCCGGGCGAGGTTCTGCCGCCGGCTCTCGGACGCCGCGGCCTGACGATCCCGCTCGACGCGCTGCAGAATGTAGGCGGCATAGCCGCCCTCGAAGGGCTCGACGATACCGTCATGCACTTCCCACGTGGACGTAGAAACCGCGTCAAGGAACCATCGGTCGTGCGTGACGACGACGAGGCCGCCGGCGTTCGCCGCCCACCGCCCCCGCACATGCTCAGCCAGCCAGGCGATGCCCTCTACATCAAGATGGTTTGTCGGCTCATCGAGGAACAGGACATCCCAGTCACCGACGAGCAGACGCGCAAGTGCCACGCGACGGCGTTGCCCCCCGGAGAGCTCGTCGACGGATGCCTCCCAGTCCACGTCGGGCACGAGGCCGCCGATGACGTCTCGGATTCGAGCATCGCCAGCCCACTCGTGTTCGGCGCGGTCACCCACGACGACCGCGCCGACGCGGGCACCCGCTGGCAGATCATCGCGCTGATCGAGATACCCGACGGTGACGTTGCGCCGTCGGGTCACGCGCCCCGAGTCCGGCTCGACGCGCCCGGCGAGCAGCCCGAGGAGGGTCGACTTTCCGTCTCCGTTGCGGCCCACGACACCGATCCGGTCACCCTCGTCGATCCCGAGCGACACGCTGTCGAAGACGACGCGTGTCGGGTATTCGAGATGGAGGTTCTCGGCGCCCAGAAGATGTGCCATCCGACCAGCGTAGGCGGGACCGCGCGGGGCGAGCGACGCCTTCCGACCGATTGTGGACGGCTGTCTGCACAGCAGGCGAGTGTGGAGAATCTCAGCACAGCCATCGTCGCGGCACCCCGAGCGCTCGTCTTGCCTGGATAGCGTCACGGCGTGAGCATCCCCCGGACCGAAGCGATCGCGCTCCCCCGCGCGTCCGCTCGCGTCACGGGGACGACGCAGCGGCTGACGCGTGCGCTTCCCGAGCTGGTCATCGGGGTGCTCGGGCTGGTTATCGGGCTTGTCGGCATCACGGTCCCCTCGGTCTGGTACGACGAGGCCGCGACGATCACGAGTGCCACGCGCTCCTGGAGCGCGCTCTGGACGGAACTGCATCACGTGGACGCGGTGCACGGCCTGTATTACGCCGGCATGCACATCTGGTTCGCCGCCGTCGGATACAGCCCATTCACGTTGCGGTTACCGAGCGCTCTCGCAGTGGCCGTGTCGGCCGCGCTTGTCGTGGCGCTGGGCCGTCGAATCGGCGACCGCGAGCTGGGCCTGCTGGCGGGCGTCATCTTCGTCGCGCTGCCGCGGACGCAGTGGGCTGCCGGCGAAGGCCGCCCCTACGCGCTCATCACGGTGCTGGCTGTCGCGCTGACCCTGGTCCTCACCGCTGCGGTCGGGAGGCGCGGCGCACCTGCCGCCGGATGGTGGGCTGCGTACTCGTTGCTCGCTGCGCTCAGCATCGCGCTGAATCTGTTCCTCGGGCTGATCGTGCTCGCCCACGGCGCGGGCCTGGTCTGGCAGCGATGGGCATCCCGGCGAAGGGGCCGTGTTCGCGACGATCTGCACGCCGGTGTTCTGGCGGCCTGGTTCATGGCGAGCTGCTGTGCCATCGCCGCCGCGTCGCCCATTGCCGTCACGGCACTGCGACAATCCGGTCAGATCGGATGGATCCCTGGATTCTCAGCGCAAACGCTGATCCAAGTTTTCCAAACGGCGTGGTTTGGCGATTGGACAGTAATCGCGGTCCTCGCCTGGCCGCTGCTCGCGCTCGGGAGCCGAGCGGCCCTCCGGGCTCGACACGCGGCGACCGCCCCCGAGAACGCCGATGCGTGCGCGGCGCAACCCGAACGGACCACGCACCCACGCATCGCACCTGGACCCTTGCTCATCACCGCGAGCGCGCTGCCTGTGCTCGCGCTCGTCACTGCGACCGCCCTGGGGCATGCCATCTGGACGCCGAAGTACGCGACGCTGTCAGCGCCGTTCGTCGGAATACTCATCGCGCTCGGCCTGCGCCAACTCGCGGCACGCGAGCGGACGGTCACCGAAACAGGCCGTTCCGACTTGGTTCGGACGTCCGGCCGATCCCCGCTGCTCCGTCTCCGCCGCGTCATCGCCCGCAGGCCCTTCACTGTCACTCTGGGCACGCTCCTCGTGCTCTGCATCGGCCCGACAGTGCTCGCCAGGCTTCCGACCGCGAAAGACGGCGCCGACTGGGCAGCGGCAGCCGCGATCGTTCAGCACCAACGCTGGCTCGACCCCGATCCGAACGAGGGCATAATCTACGGTCAACTGGCCGGGCACTCCTCCGCCACCAGCAGTGCACTGGCCGTCGCGTACCCGCACGCATTCACCGGACTCCGCGACCTCCTCACGGTGAGCACCGGCGCAGAACGCGGGCAACTCTGGGCGAAGAACGGATCGCTCGCGACCACCCTCCCGTCCCGCCTCCAGCGGATCGGCACCGTATGGTTCGTCGGCGCATCCGGGGACGCACTCGTCTCGCAAACCGACCACGAGCTCACCCATGACGGCTTTGGGATCGTTGGCCGATGGTTCGCAGGCAACGAGCAGGTCGTCGAGTACCGTCGGCTCTCCACAGGGTGAACATTCGGAATTCCTGTTGCTGATCCACAGCGCTCGGCAGCAGACTGACCGTCACCGCTCACCGGTGATCGGCACTCGCGACGTCAGGGAGGCTGTCGTGTCGAACGAACGCATGCGCCACTCCGCAGGACCACCAGACCGCCTGCACGCGGTCGACGCCGAGCAAGCCCAGGTCGACCTCGCGCTGCGACATGACAGCGACAGCGTCGACTGGGCACGCGAAATCCTCTCCCAAGATCCCGCCGCCACCCTCGACTGACGGCGAACAGCCACCGCAGCGCAGGGCATCAAGCGCACGCAGCGCGTCCCTACGCCCGCAGCGCAGTAGCGCGCTCAGCGCAACGCCCGCGCTCAGTGCAACAAGCGGGCTCCGTGCACGGGACCGGTCGCGCGAGCGACCCGGACGCCCGACGCGGACAGCGCGATCTGCACCTCGAGCGCGGCATCGATATCGGCGACGAGGAATGCCACGGTCGGCCCTGATCCGGACACGAGCCCCGCGAGCGCACCTGCCTCTTCACCCGCCTCAAGCGTCGCCGCGAGCTTCGGCGCGAGCCGCATCGCGGGAGCCTGCAGGTCGTTGTGCAGGGACTCGGCGAGCAACTCGGCATCGCCGGCACGCAGCGCCTGCAACACATTCGCGTCCACGACGGGCGTTGCCCGCACCGGACCGATGTCAGCGCGGTGCCGATCACGGTGCTCATCCAACGCGCGGTACACCGCGGGCGTCGACAACCCGTCCTCCGCGAGCGCGAGCACCCAGTGGAACTCCCCCTTCGCGAGGGCCGCGGAGAGCTCGTCACCGCGCCCGGTTCCGACTGCGGTGCCGCCGGCGAGCGCAAACGGCACGTCGGCGCCGAGTTCCGCAGCGATGCGGAGGAGCTCATCGCGCCCGAGCGCCGTCCCCCAGAGCGCATCAACGGCAACGAGCGTCGCTGCCGCGTCGGCGGAACCGCCGCCCATGCCGCCGGCAACGGGCACGCGCTTCTCGATGGTCAGATGGACGCCCCCGCGGTATCCGCTGCGTTCGGCGACCGCCCGTGCCGCGCGCAGTGCAAGATTCGATCCGTCGACCGGCACACCGGTCGTGTCGATCGGACCAGTGATCTCAACCGCGAAATCGTCCGCCTCGACAGCGGTGACGTCCTCGTAGAGCGAGACCGCCTGGTACGCCGTCGCAACCTCGTGATAGCCGTCGTCCTGCAGCGCTCCAACGGCCAAGAACACGTTGATCTTGCCTGGAGCGCGGGATCGCACACTTCGGCGGGCAGCGTGCGGGCTCATGCGACCCAACCTATCGACCCGTCGGGGTGTCCGCGAAACGCGGCAGCGACGATGTCCTTTCGACGGCGGCTACGCGGCTCAGGCACTGATCCCGCCGCGGCTCGTCGGCAGCGGCAGCCGATCCACGTCGTCATCGCAGCAGTGGTATGACCTGGCTGCCGAACCGCTCCATCTCCTCCAGTTGCGGCGAGCACTGCAAGAGCAACGTGTCAACGCCCACGGCTTCGAACGCGCGAATTCGCTCCGCGACCTGCTCCGGCGTTCCGACGAGTCCCGGACGGAGGCCCCGGTTCGACACCGAGTAGTCCTCCAGGCTCGGCACCCGCTCGAGCTGCGACTTCGAGATGAAGTCCTGATACGACTCGTAGGCCGACCCGTGCTGCACGTCGGTGATGCGCGCCAACTCGGCCCGCGCCTCCGACTCGATGTCGCGGACGATGACGTATGCCGCCATTCCGAACGCCTCGAACGGCGGCTTGCCTGCAGCGTCGCGGCGTTCGCGCATCTCAGCGATCTTCGCTCGAAGCTCATGGACCGTACCGCCGTGCGTCACGTATGCGTCGGCGTAGTTCGTGATGCTCGACTTGCCGGCTTCGGACTCGCCACCCGCGTAAATCCGCGGAAGGACGCGCGGCTTCGGTTCCAGGTGCGCGTTGTCGATGTCGTAGTACTCGCCGTGGAAGGAGAATGGCGTCTGCCGCCAGAGGCCCTGCATGATCTCGACGAACTCCGCAGTGCGGCGATACCGGTCGTCGTGCTCGGAAAAGATGCCTCCGTACTGCCGCGCCTCCTCCGCCCACCACGCGCTGACAACGTTGAAGGTGAATCGACCGCCGGAGATCTCATCGATCGTGGCTGCCTGCTTCGCCGTGACGGCGGGCAGGTGGTAGCCGGGCCGCATCGCCGCCATGATCTCGAGGCGCTCAGTCGTCGCGGCGAGCGCCGCCGCGAGCGCCCAGGCCTCAAGACTCGGGTGGGCGGTGCCCTTGATGTCGTTGAGGTTGAGCTCGGGCACCAGCGTCAGGTCGAAGCCGAGCGCCTCGGCGCGCCGGGCGAGCGTCAGCACATAGTCCCAGCTGACGTCCATCTGCTCGTCGTCGACGTTGCGCAGCCATCCGCCGAAGAGCGGAGTCCAGTATCCGAATCGCACGAGGGTCCTTGGGTAGTCGGCGCGGGGTTTGCCGTCAGCGGTCAGCGGTCAGCGGTCTGCCGCGGTGACGAGTCCGGCGTCGCGGTGGCGAGGACGCGTCCGAGATACGCCGCGATCGTTCGCGGTCCCGAGACCGGGCTGACGGACTCGACGTCGGGGTTGTAGTTCGTGTTGGTGTTGATGTCATAGACGACGGTGCGGCCGTCGTCGGTCTCCATGAACTCGATGCCCGCGATCTGGATGCCAGCGTCGGCGAGGAACCGCTCGAGTCGCTGCACGATCGGCGTCGATGCCTGGATGTCATCGCGGAGCGTGAACGGTGAGGCGGCCGGCCCGGCCAGGGGGACGTCGCACGCTGCGGGCGCAAAGGCACCGCCTTGCTCGCGGGCTGTCGCGTCGGGCACCGCGCAGGCGTCGGCCGGGCAGAGTTCGAAGCTTCCGCCACTCGTGTCGACCCGGACCGCGTAGACGAATGCCGCGTCGACGAACTCGACGCGGGTGATGAACGGCTCGGCGGACCGCAGGTGCTCCTGGATGAGCGTGATCCCGTCGACCGGGGCTTCGAACGCGGGGCTCTGGACGTACTCGCGCAGTTCGGCCACGGCGTCGAAGCGGCGAACGCCGAGCCCTTTGCCGCCCTGGTTGTGTTTGGTGATGAACGGTGCGCCGGGTGTCGCGGCGACGAATCGTTCGGCGGCGGCGATGAGATCAGCCCGTCCGAAGGCCGCGACGGTCCGAGGGACGTCGAAGCCCGCGGCGCGCAGCAGTCCGTGCTGCCGCACCTTCGAGACCTCGATCTCGAGCACGCTGCTCCCGTTGACTACGGTGCGGCCTGCGCGCTCGAGCCAGCCGAGCAACGCGCGCCCGTATTCCTTCGCGTCTGCGTGGTCGCGGGTGTGGCTGGATGCGGAGAGGCGCGACCAGTAGACGCCGGGCTCGGGTTCGGCGTCGAGGTCGATCGCCCCGTCGGTGAGGAGGATCTCGGCCACGGGGACGCCTTCTTCGGCGAACGCAGCGGCGAGTGGCGGAAACCACTCGGGATTCTCGTGAATGACGTGGACGCGGGGTTCGGTCACGTCGTCAGCCTAGGCAGCGCCTCCGACGCGGACGAATCGTGCGTCAGTCCGTTGCGTTCGACGTATGAGCGGGCGCCGTTCGAGCGATTCGGAGGAAGTCGTGGACGTCGAGCGCCTCTCCGCGGGCGGTCGGGTCGATCCCAGCCTCCGTGAGGACCGACGCTGCGGCCGCGCTGCCTCCCAGGAGGCCCGCAAGACTCTGGCGCAGCATCTTGCGTCGCTGTTGGAACGCGGCGTCGACCAGGCTGAACATTGCGGTTCGCAGCCCCGGCTCGCCCGGTTCGGTCCCGCGCTCGAATGCGACCAGCACGCTGTCGACGTTGGGAACAGGCCAGAACACCTGCCGACTGACCTGGCCGGCAACGCGCCACGCTCCGTACCACGCGGCTTTCACGCTCGGTGCGCCGTACACCTTGGAGCCGGGAGCCGCGGCGATCCGGTGACCGACCTCGGCCTGCACCATGACGAGGGCGCGGGCGATCGTCGGAAATCTCGCGAGAAGGTGCAGGAGGACCGGCACGGACACGTTGTAGGGCAGGTTCGCGACGAGATGCGTCGGTGCGACGGGGAGGTCGTCGGGCTGCAGCCGGAGTGCGTCCATGTGCACGACTCGGAGCCGCGCGTTCGGCTGCAGGGCCGCGGCCGTGGCCGGCAACTGGTCGGCGAGCCTGCGGTCGATCTCGACGGCGGTCACGTCGGCGCCGGTTTCGGTCAAGCCGAACGTCAGCGAGCCGAGGCCGGGGCCGACTTCGAGGACGCTGCTGTCCGCTTGGACGCCCGCGAGGCTGACAATGCGGCGCACCGTGTTCGCGTCGTGCACGAAGTTCTGGCCGAGCTTCTTCGTCGGCGTGACGTCGAGCTGATCGGCAAGGTCGCGGATTTCCGCCGGACCGAGGAGCCGGGAAACCGCTTCGGGACCGTTCGCGGACGGTGTGCTGTCGACCATGCCGTCCGCGGTCACTCGGTGACGGTCACGGGGTCGGCGTCCCAGCGGCCGTAGACGAGCTCCGTGTTCGACGAGATCTGGGCGGCGAGCATGGAGGGGTCGGTGCCGATCGTCTCCGCCATCGACCGGAGGGTCAGGGGGATCAGGTAGGGCGCGTTCGGGCGACCGCGATAAGGCGTCGGCGTGAGGAAGGGGGCGTCGGTCTCGATCAGAATCAAGTGCCGGGGCGCGACCTCGAGCGCGTCGCGGAGGCTTTGCGCGTTCTTGAACGTGACCGTGCCGGCGAACGACATGTACCAGCCCCGTTCGGCGCAGAGCCTGGCGAGATCGGCGTCGCCGGAGAAGCAGTGAAAGACGGTCTTCTCGGGAGCGCCGACGCGATCGAGCGTGGCGATGACGTCCTCATGGGCGTCTCGATCATGGATCGTGAGCGCAAGACCGTGCGTTTTTGCGATCGCGATATGCGCTTCGAACGAGCGGATCTGTGCGGCGCGACCGGGCCCTTCGGTTCGGAAGTAGTCGAGCCCGGTCTCGCCGATGGCGCGCACCCGCGGCAGGGCTGCGAGTTCCGCGATCCCTGCGAGGTGGTCGTCGAGCAACCCGCGCTCCTCGAGCTCCGGCGCTTCGTTCGGGTGCAGCGCGACGGCCGCGAGCACGCGAGGCTCACGAGCAGCGATCTCCGCCGACCAGCGGGAGGTCTCGAGGTCGGTACCGACCTGGACCACGCCCCGCACGCCGACGCTCGATGCGCGGTCGAGGTGCTCCCGGTAGTCGAGCGGCCCGTCGCCGCCGTCGCCCACCCCGTCTGCGATCTCCATGTGGGTGTGGTTGTCGTAGACCGGGACGACGAGTGCTTGCGGCAGCGGCGGGTACGTCAGATCGCGCCGCTGACCGCCCTGGTCGCGCCGGGCTCGAACGTGCGACTCGTCCGGGGCATTTGGGTCGCTCACGCGTGAACCTGCTGCTCGGCGGCCTCGACCTGCTCGATGCGTGGGAAGAGTCCGCCGTCGAGCGGGACGACCTGCGCCGCACCAGACCAGGAGGGAGCCTGATCGATCCGCTGCTCGTGCACACCACCGCCGTCACCGATCGCCGCCCAGAGTTTCGCTGTGGCTTTCGGCATCACCGGCGACAGCAGGACGTTCACGGTCCCGAGGCCGCGCAGAGCGGTTGTCAGCACGGTCGCGAGGCGGTCGCGCTGCCCCTCCTGCTTGGCGAGCGCCCAGGGCTCTTGGTCCGTGATGTACCCGTTGAGCGCGTCGACCAGCTCCCAGATCGTCGCGATCGCATCGTGCGGAGCGAACGCTCGGACCGCCGCGTCGGCGCGTTCGGTCACCGACACGGCGAGCGCATCGATCGCCGAGTCGGCGGGTTCGAGCGCAACACGTTCCGGTACGACCCCGTTGAAATAGCGTCCGATCATCGCGATGACGCGCGAGGCCAGGTTCCCGAAGCCGTTGGCGAGTTCGGCCTGGTACCGCGCGGAGATGTCCTCCCACGAGAAGTTGCCGTCTTGGCCGAACGTGATGGCGCGCAGGAAGTAGTAGCGGAAGGCGTCCGAGCCGAACGTGTCGGTGATCTCGGACGGCGCGATGCCCGTGAGCTTCGACTTCGACATCTTCTCGCCGCCGACGAGCAACCAGCCATGGCCGAACACCCGCTCGGGCACGTCGATCCCGGCAGCCATGAGCATCGCGGGCCAGATCACGGCGTGGAAGCGCGCGATGTCTTTCCCGACGATGTGGACGCTCGGCCAGAGCCGGCGGAACGCTTCATCGTCGGCGGTGCCGTACCCGAGCGCGGTGATGTAGTTGAGCAGCGCGTCGAACCAGACGTAGAGCACGTGCTTCGGGTCCCAGGGGATCTGGATCCCCCAGTCAAAGCTCGATCGCGAGATCGAGAGATCGCGAAGGCCTTGCTTGACGAACTGGACGATCTCGTTGCGGACGCTCTCGGGTTGAATGAAGTCCGGGCGTGACTCGTAGAGGTCGAGCAGCCGTTGCTCGAAATCGGACATCCGGAAGAAGTAGTTGCGCTCGGACAGGACCTCGACCGGGATCGAGTGGATCGCGCAGACCTGCTGCCCCTCGTAGGGGCCGGTGCCGGCAACGAGGTCGCTCGGCTGCTTGTATTCCTCGCACCCGACGCAGTAGTAGCCCTCGAACTCTCCGGCATAGATGTAGCCGTCGTCGTACAGCTTCTGCAGGAACGCGGTGACGCCGGCGACATGCCGCTCGTCGGTGGTGCGGATGAAGTCGTCGTTGGCGATGTCGACGGTCTCGAGGAGCGGCTTCCACGCGTCGCGCACCAGCCGATCCGCCCACTCCTGCGGCGACACATCGTTCGCAGAAGCAGTCCGGAGGATCTTCTGCCCGTGCTCGTCCGTGCCGGTCAGCAGCCAGGTGTCGTCCCCGCGCTGACGATGCCAGCGCGCCATCATGTCCGCCGCGACCTCCGTGTAGGCGTGCCCGATGTGCGGGACGTCGTTCACGTAGAAGATCGGCGTGGTGATGGAGAAGGAGCCGTCGGCCATGGCGACCATCCTACGGGCGGGGCTTCGACGCATGACGGCAGCAGCGCCTCCCCGGTGCGTGCACTCGGCGGTTGCCGCAGGCTGTGGACAACCCGGTTCAGCGGGCTGCGAGCGCGCCTTCGTAGAGCGCTCGGCGGGACAGGCCGGTCGACTCCGAAACCGATGCTGCCGCCTCTTTCATCCGCAGACCGGACGCGACGAGCTCGAGCACGCGCGCAACACCCGCGTCGAGGTCGAGCGGAGCGTCGCTCGGGCTGCCGCCGACGACGACGCAGATCTCGCCGCGGACGCCCTCCGCGGCCCAGTCCGCGAGTTCGCCGAGCGGCCCGCGCCGAACTTCCTCGTGCAGCTTCGTGAGCTCTCGGCACACGGCGGCGCTTCGGTCGGGACCGAACGCGTCGGCCATGTCCGCCAGCGTCTGCGCGATCCGGTGCGGCGACTCGAAGAACACCATCGTTCGCCGTTCGGTCTGGAGGCTCGCCAGCGTTCGCCGTCGATCGCCGCCCTTCCGAGACGGGAACCCCTCGAACGTGAAGCGATCGGTCGGCAGGCCGGAGAGCGCCAGTGCGGTGAGCACGGCGGACGGTCCGGGTACGACGGTCACCGTGACCCCGGCCTCGGCTGCGGCCTGCACGAGCGGAAAGCCTGGGTCGCTGATGGCGGGCATGCCGGCGTCAGTCAGCACGACCACATCGTCATCGCGCGCGAGCTCGACGATGTCGCCCGCACGCTCCCGTTCGTTGTGCTCATGCAGTGCGATCAGCCGCGGCCGCTCCTCGATGCCGAGTGCGCGGAGCAGGTGGATGGTTGTCCGCGTGTCCTCAGCAGCGATCACTGCGGCATTCCGGAGCGTCTCGATGAGTCGCGTCGACGCGTCGCCGAGGTTGCCGATCGGGGTCGCAGCGAGGATGATCACACCACCATTCTCCTGGCTCGATCCTGTCCACATTCATGGCCGCGTCCGCACGGCCCGACCTCCGGTCGTCCGTAGGATGCTCGCGTGACGACCGAACTGGCCGAGCCCGAGCCGACCGCTCCGTCGTATCTCGTCGAGCCGCGCGGGACGCGGCTCGACGCATGGTGGGGACGTGTGCTGTCCGTGGGGTGGCGTTTGCGCGTCTGGCGGTGGACGGGACCGCTCGCAGTGACCCTCCTCGCCGCATTCCTTCGGCTGTGGGACCTGGGTCGTCCGCACGCCCTTGTCTTCGACGAGACCTACTACGTCAAAGACGCCTGGAGCCTGATTCACCTCGGCTACGAGGGCACGTGGCCGGCGTCGACGCAGCTGACGAACACGACCGACGCGAAGTTCGCCGCCGGGGCGGTGAACATCTACTCGCACGCACCCGAGTTCATCGCGCATCCCCCACTCGGCAAATACATCATCGGGCTCGGCGAGCTCGCCTTCGGCGGTGCGACGAATGCGGTCGGCTGGCGCATCAGCGTGGCGCTCATCGGCATCGCGACCGTGTTCCTCGTCGCGGTGATCGCTCGGTCGCTGCTGCGATCGACGCTCCTCGGCACAGTGGCGGGCTTCCTCATGGCGATCGACGGGCAGGCGATCGTGATGTCGCGAGTGTCCTTGCTCGACGGCATTGTCGGGTTCTTTGCCCTGCTCGCCTTCGGCGCGCTCCTGCTCGACCGTCGCTGGATGGAACGGCGACTGGATCGCTGGATCGAGCAGCGTGCGTCATCGGGTCGCGACACCCTCTGGGGCCCGTGGATGTGGAACCGGCCATGGCTGTTCGCGATGGGGGCGGCGTGCGGCCTCGCAATGAGCACGAAGTGGACGGGCCTGTACTTCGTCGCGTTCTTTGCGGTGTACAGCGTGCTCACCGACATGATGGCGCAGCGGCGAGCGGGCATCGAGTTCTGGCTGTCGAGCGCGATCCTGCGTCAGGGACCGATCTCGTTCGTCCTGACGGTTCCGATCACGCTCGTGCTGTACCTCGTGTCATGGTCCGGCTGGTTCCTCACCAGCGGCGGATACGACCGCACCTGGATCCAGAGCGGCGGCGGGACCCGCTGGCACGGCGTGCTGGCCTGGGTTCCGACAAGCTTCCAGAACTGGTGGCACTACCAGGTGCAGATCTACGACTTCAACATCGGTCTGCATACCCCGCACTCGTACGCGGCGAACCCGTTGACCTGGATGCTCATGGTGCGACCGACGAGCATGTACTACGTCGGCACGAGCCTCGGTCAGAGCGGCTGCACGAGCGAGCGGTGCGGCGCGGCGATCACCGATATCGCGAACCCCTTCATCTGGTACGCGGCGGTCCTCGCGTGTGTGGTCCTGCTCGTGCTCTTCGTCACGCGGCGCCGGTGGGAATACGGGTTCATCCTGCTCGGCGTCGCCGCGGGGTATCTCCCGTGGCTCCTCTACATCGGGCGGACCGTGTTCCAGTTCTATACGATCGCCTTCGAGCCGTACATGGTGATGGCGCTGGCGGCAGTGATCGGACTCGTCATCGGACACCGCGATGCGATCCGCCGACGACGAACCGCGGGACTCGTCGGCGCTGGCGCGTATCTGCTCGTCGCCACCGCCGCGTCCGCGTACTGGTATCCGATGTGGACCGGGATGCAGGAGTCGTGGGCGTTCATCTCGTCCCACTACTGGTTCCGATCCTGGCTGTAAGCGCCGGATCGCTCCGGCTGCGCGAAACCCGCAACCGCTCGGAACGTGACGGCTGCGCGGAATGCGCCGACCGCTACGCCTTGGCGTCGGCGAGCAGGCGTTCCATCTCGGCCATGTCGAGCGGCTCCCCGACCATCGCTCTGGCATCCGCGGGGGGACAGACCGCGTCGATGATGAGTTCCGCGTAGCGCGGCCAGATAGCGGCATCGCAGCCGCGCGCCCGATCGGCAACGGCGCCGACCATGAGGGTGAGCATCGGGAGGTCACGGGCATCGAACCCCGGGCGAATCACGCCCGCATCGGAGGCGCGCTGCACGAGCGCGGTCACGACCGCGTCGAGTCGTGTCCGCTCACGCACCACCGCGGGAGTCCCCTTCGCAGCGCGGACGATCACATCGGCGATCGCCCGATCCCGCGCACGAAGCGCGATCGCCCCGCGCAGGTACGTGCGCAGCGCGGTGCGCGGATCCGTTTCCGCGAGGGCGCGATCGGCGATGTCCGTGAGCGCCGCGAACTTGGCGGCGACAAGCGCCTCGATGAGGGCTGCCTTGTCCGGATATTTGCGATACACGGTCCCCACGCCGACACCGGCCGCCTTCGCGATGTCGTTGAGGGTGACGCCGATGCCCTGCTCGGCGAACAGGCGCTTCGCCGTCTCGAGGATGCGTTCACGATTCCGCGCAGCATCGGCTCGCTCGGGACGACCGTCCTGATCGGCGTCCCACTGGGACTTGTCGTGAAGCACACCCAAACGGTAATCCACAATTCTCGGAATAACCGGATGCACTTCGTCCGTTTCGGTCTACACTGACTCGAAGCGGATACGTTGCATCCGCTTCGAGCATGACGCTGACAGTCCGTTCGGCGTCGCACGACACCAGCACCACCTGAACCGCACGATCGGCGCCCAACGGTGCGCGCCTCCTCCATCCGCTATGCGAAGGCAGAGGGCCCCATGACTTCTCTCAATCCACCCGAATCTCGACGCAACCGGTCCGAGCGAACGGAACACCGCTGGCTCGTCCTGGCGGTGATCGGCCTTGCGCAACTCATGGTCGTGCTCGACGCGACCATCGTCAACATCGCGCTGCCCTCGGCGCAGCATGACCTCGGCTTCAGCACCGACAACCGCCAGTGGATCGTGACCGCCTACTCACTGGCGTTCGGTTCTCTGCTGCTCCTCGGCGGCCGCCTCGGCGACCTCTTCGGCCGGAAGACCACATTCATCGTGGGTCTGATCGGATTCGCCGGCGCCTCCGCGCTCGGCGGCGTGTCCGGCTCGTTCGGCATGCTCGTCGCGGCACGTGCGCTGCAGGGAGCCTTCGGCGCGATCCTCGCGCCATCGGCCCTCGGGATGCTCACGACAACCTTCCGCGACCCGAAGGAGCGCGGCCGGGCGTTCGGCATCTTCGGTTCCATCGCCGGTTCCGGCGCTGCGATCGGCCTCCTGCTCGGCGGAGTACTGACGCAGTACGCGTCGTGGCGGTGGTGCCTCTACGTCAACATCGTGTTCGCGATCATCGGCATCATCGGCGCGCTCGTCTTCATGGTTCGGCCGCCTCGCGCCGAGCGCCCGCGCATCGACATTGCCGGCGTTCTCACCATCACCGCAGGTCTTGTTGGGATCGTCTACGGCTTCTCGAACGCGGAGACGAACGGATGGTCCGACGTGTGGACCATCGTCACCCTGGCTGCCGGCGTCGTGTTGATCGTCGCGTTCGTCATCATCGAAACGCGGGTCGCGCACCCGCTCCTCCCGATGCGAGTCGTACTCGACCGTGACCGCGGCGGATCGCTCATCGCGATCGGGCTCGTCGCCATCGGGATGTTCGGGATCTTCCTGTTCCTGACCTACTACCTCGAGGAGACGCTCGGCTTCAGCGCGCTCACGACGGGGCTGGCGTTCCTGCCGATGCCGTTGTCGATCATGGTGTCTGCGACGCAGATCGGGGGGCGCCTGCTGCCGCGAATCGGTCCAAAGATCCTCATCACGGTCGGTGGCTTCACGGCCGCGGCGGGCCTCCTGCTGCTCCTCCGAACCCAGCTCAACAGCTCGTACGCCGGCGTCGTGCTCCCCGCGCTCATTGTCATCGGCCTCGGCATGGGCATGGTGTTCTCGTCGGCGATGAACACGGCGACGACCGGTGTCGCGCGCCAAGACGCCGGCGTCGCGTCGGCCACGGTCAACACGATGCAGCAGATCGGTGGCTCCATCGGGACGGCACTGCTGTCGACGATCTTCGCCGACACGGTGAAGAACTCCCTTGGCTCGGGCGCCCCGACGAAGCTCGCGGTCGCGCAGGCCACGCTTGACGGCTACCACGTGGCGTTCGCGATCTCGGCCGGCGTGCTCGTGCTCGTCGCGCTGGCCGGCGCACTCGTCGTCAACCGGCACTCGGTCCGTCAGGAGCGCCTGCGGTCCGCCGGTGCCACCACCACTGGAGCCGTTCCCGCGGCCGCGCACTGACGCCCCCACTGGCGGACCCGTCGCGTATCCGTCTCCGCGCCATCAGCGCGCGGGGACGGATACCTCGTTCATCAGGCCGGATTCGGCTTCGCGCTGCCATCGAACGCCGGCCGACCGCCAACTGATACCGGCTGGCCGTCGACCGGTTCGTGGAACTCCGGCGAGTACCGGCGGCTATGCCGGAACGTGTCGACGAACTCCTGCAGCCGCGCGGTGTCGACGGTCTGCAGCCGGAGCTGGTACCCCCACGAACTGATCACGATCGGTGCGGGCAACGCATCGGATGCCCACGGGCTGAGATCGATGTACCGATTGGCCTGTCCGGCGACACGCCCCGGCTCCGGGATCATCGTCTGCCGGTCCACGAACCGCCGGAGGCTCGTCACCAGATCCTGCGGCAGGTCCGGTCGGTAGGTGATCCAGACCGCGCCGTGCTCGAGGTTGTGGACGGCGCGCTCCGTCGGCACCGGGCGCGTGTACACGCCCGCGTTCATCCAGACGATGTTGTGCGGGCCGCCGATGGGCGGAATTACCGCGTATCGGACAGGCCCCGTCACATGCACGTGCTCGACCGACCCAGCCGGATGGGATGCATTGCCCGGCCACCCCTGCGTATCCCACGCGAGCACCCCGGGGACCCCGGTCGTGTTGGGCACGCGCCGCGCTGCGACGTCGACCGTGGTCGTGCCGTGCACCGGGGCGGGCAGAACCTCGCTGCGGAGGCCCGCCGCGGTCGACGCAGCACTCACCACGCGCGGAATCGCTACTGCTCCGGCGACGACCACCACGACCGCAGCCACGAGGGCCGTCAGCCGCCAGCCATGCAGGATCCGTCGGCGTCTCCGCGTCACGGGCACCGGGCCTCCCGGAGGTTGAAGGATCAGAAATGGGCGCTCCGCGAGTCTTGCTGAGTCCGCCGGAGAACGCACTGGTCTCCCGCTGAGCGTCGCCTCCGATTACTCTGCGATTCTCAGCGATTCCAAACAGAGAGGTTTGGTTGTCATGCATCGAATGCGTTTCAGGGGAGCGCGCAGAATTGCGATGGGACTCGCAATCGGCGGCGCGATGATCGCAGCGGGATTGGGACAGACGACGGTCGCAGCCGCGGCCGCGCCCACATCCGTCGCTGCGGCACTGCAGGAGTTCGGGATTCCGGCGCTCGGGCCGAACGTCATGCTCTTCACACCGTCCGCCCCGCAGGCGGACATCCAGGCGGCCTTCGACGCGGTTTCCGCGCAGCAGGTATCGAACCAGTTCGGACCGCAGCGCTACACGCTGTTGTTCGCGCCGGGAACGTACGGCAGCGCCGCGAACCCGCTCGACGTGCAGGTCGGCTACTACGAGCAGGTCGCGGGACTCGGATCGCAACCGGGTGACGTCGTCGTCAACGGTCAGATCGACGTGTTCAACCAGTGCGACAGCAGCGGCCAGAACTGCATCGCGTTGAACAACTTCTGGCGGTCGCTGTCCAACCTGACCATCAACCCGACCGGGCTCAGCGGCTGCCGGACGAACACCGAGTTCTGGGCCGTCTCTCAAGCGGCGCCGATGCGTCGAGTGCAGGTGAACGGTCCGACGACGCTCATGGACTACTGCACGGCTGGCCCGCAGTACGCCAGCGGCGGCTTCATCGCGGACTCCTCCTTCTCGAAGAGCATCGTGAACGGCTCGCAGCAGCAGTTCGTCGTGCGCAACTCGAACCTCAACGGTTGGTCGAACGGCGTGTGGAACCAGGTGTTCTCGGGCGTCGTCGGCGCACCCGCGGAGACCTTCGGCCAGACCGGCGGTCAGCCGTACACGACGGTCCCGGCGAGCCCCGTCACGCGCGAGACACCGTTCCTCGTGCGCCAGGCGAACGGCTCCTTCGCCGTTCAGGTGCCAACCGCAGCGACGAATACCGCAGGCCAATCGTGGAACGCTGATGCAGCCTCCCCGGCGATCCCGCTGAACCGATTCCTCGTCGCCACGCCGTCGACGCCGATCCAGCAGATCAACGTCGCCCTCGCCCACGGCGAGAACCTGCTGCTGAGCCCGGGCGTCTACTCCTACTCGCAGCCGATTCGCGTGGTCCACCCGAACACGGTGGTCATGGGGCTCGGTTTCGCGACGCTCGTCCCCGCCGCGTCGAACGACGCACTCGACCTGAACGGCGCGCCAGGGAGCACCGTAACCGGCCTCATCCTCGACGCCGGAGCGCACGGATCTCGCACACTCCTGCACGTCGGACCGGGCGGCAACCCGCACACGCAACCGACCCTGATCTCGGACACGTTCTTCCGAGTCGGCGGCGCCACCGCGGGCAGCACGGACACGGCGCTCACCATCGACGGATCCCACGTGATCGCCGACGACATCTGGGCATGGCGAGCGGACCACGGCAACGGCGTCGGCTGGACGCAGAACACGGCGAACACCGGTGTCACTGTGAACGGCGACGACGTCACCGCCTACGGGCTGTTCGTGGAGCACTTCCAGAAGACGGAGGTGCAGTGGAACGGCGAGAACGGACGGGTCATCTTCTTCCAGAACGAGATGCCGTACGACGTGCCGAGCCAGGCTGCCTGGAACCTGTCCTCGTCGGTCAAGGGATACCCGGCGCTCGCGGTCGGACCGCGCGTTCGCACCTTCAACGGGGCGGGGCTCGGCAGCTACAGCTATTTCGACCAGAACATCGACATCCACGCGACCGAGGCGTTCGCGACGCCGGGAACCCCCGGCATCACGATGCATGACCTGCTCACCCGGTTCCTCAACGGGTCGGGTGGAATCGACTCGGTCATCAACAGCACGGGAGGCGCGGTGAACGCCGCCAACCCGGGCCCGAACCAAGTGGTCAACGCGCACTGACACCGACCGGCGGCTCCTGGACGATGTTCCAGGAGCCGCCGTCGTGTCCAGTCCAGGTCGTTCCCATGACCCTCTATTGCGGCTCACTGGTGAGCGTCGGAGGTCCTCGTTAGCGTGGATGCATGCCCCCGGTCCTGACCTCGCCGCTCGTGTCGACGCAGTGGCTTGCCGACCACCTCGGGTCCGATGAACTCGTCGTGGTCGATGCGTCGGTGCACTCGAGCGGCACGGGAACGGCAACCCGCTGGGCATCCGTGCGCGCCGCATACGACACCGTCGGGCACATCCGCGGCGCTGTCTTCGCCGATGTGCGAGCGGCGTTCAGCGACCCGACCGCACCGATACCGTTCACACGGCCGAACGCTACGCAATTCGCGGCGGCGATCGCCGACCTCGGCATTGGCCGCGACTCCACCGTCGTCCTCTACGACGACGACATCAGTCAATGGTCCTCGCGCATGTGGTGGCTGTTCCGCGCGTTCGGGTTCGACCGGGTCGCGGTCCTCAACGGCGGATTCCGCAAGTGGCAGGCGGAAGGGCGCCCAACCCGAGCGGGGGCAATGCGAGGGGCTCCTGCTCTCCCCGCGGATCCCTTCACCCCGCCGATCGAGCGCCCGTCGTGGACGGACCGCGGGCACGTCGAGCGCATCGCGACGGGAGCCGCGGCGGGAGCGCTCGTCTGCTCGATCGACGCGGTCGAGCTCGGCTCGGAGCACCCGCCGCTGATTCCCGGGAGCGAGATCGTGTCGTCGCGTCGTCTCATCGACGCGGACACGAACGCGTTCCACAAGCCGGCCGTGCTCTCAGAGACGTTCGGGCCCATCCTCGACGCCGACGAGATCGTGACCTACTGCGGGGTCGGCAGCAATGCATGCGCGAACGCGCTGGCGCTCACCGTCCTCGGCCACGAGCATGTTCGCGTCTACGACGGTTCCCTCGCGGAGTGGTGGCGGTACGCCGAATGAGCACCAGACGCGCGGTCATCTTCGGGACAGGCGGCATCGGGTCCGCCGTGGCACGGGAACTCCTGGGCACCGTGGATGCGTCGACCGCCGGGAGCCGGAGCCCAGACGGCGATTCCGACGACTGGACGGTCGAGATCGTGGCGCGCCACGCCTCCCTGGGGTCCGCAGAGCTGGAACGCGCAGGCGCCACGTTCGTCGGCGGCGACCGGCGCGACACCGCACTGCTCCGCGAACTGCTGCGCCCCGGCGCGGACCTCGTCGTCGACACGGTCTGCGCCACACGTGGCGATGCCGCCCAGCTGTTGCCGTACGCCGGCGATGTCGGCTCGCTCGTCATGATCTCGTCGAAAGCGGTCTACATCGACGAGCAGGGGCGACACGCGAACAGCGTCGACAAGCCGGTGTTCGCCGGCCCGATCACCGAGCTGCAGCCGACCGTCCACGCCGGTGACGGCGATCCGACCGGACGCGACGGGTACTCGGCGAACAAAGTGGCGGCAGAGGAGCTCCTGCTCGACAGCGACCTTCCGACCACCGTGCTCCGGCCCTCGAAGGTGTACGGCGTCGGGATCGGCCGACCGCGTGAATGGTTCGTCGTCCGCCGCGTCCTCGATGGCCGGGAGCGGATCGCGCTCGCCGACGGAGGCCGTGGTCAGGACCATACGACCGCCGCGGCCGGCATCGCCTCCCTTGCGCGCATCGTGGCCGACCAGCCGGGCAGGCGCATCCTCAACGTCGCCGATCGTTCAGCACCGACTGCGCGCGACATCGTCCGAAGCATCGCAGCGCATCTCGATCATCGGTTCGAGGAGTTCCTGCTCGACGAGACCGCGCCCGCATTCCTCGGCCTGACCCCGTGGTCGGCGCCCCACCCGTTCATCCTCGACACCGCAGCTGCGGAAGCACTCGGCTGGAACCCGCCGCAGTATGAGCAGGCCGTTCGACCCGAACTCGACTGGCTGGTCGAAACGGCGCGATCGACGCCGGCGAGCCGCGATGTGCCGTGGGCGTCGGACCCGTTCTGGGATCGACTGTTCGACTACGGGCCCGAGGACGCTGCGCTCACCCTGCTCGCGCTGCAGCAGAGCGCGTAGCGGTGAGAACACGCCCTCGAATCTGCACGGCACCCAGGTAGAGGGCTTTGCGGCACCCACCGTGACTCCCGGTTCGTGTCAAATGAACCGACAGAAGCCGGAAATGTGTTAGTTTTTCGCCCGATTTTTAACACATTGTGGGGAACTGTTGCCTCGACCTGGCTGCACACTCTTGTGGCCGCCGGGCTGCTGAGGGACATCAAGGTTGGACGTGACGTGCTCTTCGTCAATCATGAGTTTCTGGACGTGCTGACGCGGCGGGACTGACGAGTCGTAAACTGGAACGCTCATGTCGGACTCCGCGCTCGCGATCTCGTACCCGCCCGAGCTCCCCGTCTCGGAGCGTCGCGACGACATCGCCGCTGCCATCCGCGACAACCAGGTCGTCATCGTCGCGGGCGCCACCGGTTCGGGCAAGACGACGCAGCTCCCGAAGATCTGCCTCGAGCTCGGTCGCGAGCGCATCGGTCACACGCAGCCGCGGCGGCTGGCCGCCCGAACCATTGCCGAGCGAATCTCTGAGGAGCTCGGCTCGGAGCTCGGCGACCTCGTCGGCTACCAGGTGCGGTTCACGGATCGCGTGTCGGAGCGCACCCAGATCAAGCTAATGACCGACGGGATCCTGCTCAACGAGATCCACCGCGACAGCGACCTGCGCCGCTACGACACGATCATCATCGACGAGGCGCACGAGCGGTCCCTCACCATCGATTTCCTGCTCGGCTACCTGAAGCGGCTGCTGCCGCGCCGCCCGGACCTCAAGCTCATCATCACCAGCGCGACGATCGATCCCGAGTCGTTCTCGCGCCACTTCGGCGGCGCCCCAATCGTGGAGGTTTCCGGACGCACGTATCCGGTCGAGATCCGCTACCGCCCGCTCACTGCCGAGTCGGACCCCGACGCGGACGAGGACGCAGATGCTGACCACGCCGAGGATGACCGCGACTATCTACAGGGCATCACGGACGCGCTCGACGAGCTGGCGCACGAAGACCCGGGGGACGTTCTGGTGTTCCTGTCCGGCGAGAACGAGATCCGTGACGCGCAAGATGCCATCGAGGGCCGCGGCGACGCGTCGACGCAGGTCCTTCCCCTCTACGGCCGTCTGAGCGCAGCGGACCAGCACCGGGTGTTCGACCGCGTGCACATCCCAGGCGTCCGGCGCCGTGTGGTGCTCGCCACGAACGTTGCGGAGACGAGCCTGACCGTTCCCGGGATCAAGTACGTGATCGATACCGGCACGGCACGGATCTCGCGGTACTCGACGCGGGCGAAGGTGCAGCGCCTCCCGATCGAGGCGATCTCGCAGGCGAGCGCCAACCAGCGCTCCGGACGCTCCGGCCGCACGAGTCCCGGAATTGCGATCCGGCTGTACTCCGAGGAGGACTTCGAACGCCGCCCCGAGTACACCGATCCCGAGATCCTGCGCACGAACCTTGCCGCCGTGATCCTGCAGATGATCGCGCTCGGGTTCGGCGACATCGCGTCGTTTCCGTTCTTGCAGCCGCCGGACTCACGCGGCATCAAGGACGGCCTGGACCTGCTGCGCGAGCTGCAGGCGGTCGACCGGGAGGGCCGCATCACCCGGACCGGCCGCCAACTGACCCGACTCCCGATCGACCCGCGCCTCGGCCGGATGGTCCTCGAAGCGGGTCGGCAAGGCGTCGGCCGTGAGGTGGTCGCCGTCGTCGCCGCGCTGAGCATCCAGGACCCGCGCGAGCGCCCGCTCGCGAAGCGCGCTCACGCGGACCAGCTGCACGCACGGTTCACCGATCCGACGAGCGACTTCCTAACGCTGCTGACGCTCTGGAACCACCTCGAGGAGCGACAGCGCGAGCTGTCGTCGAGCGCGTTCCGGCGCGAGTGCCGAGCCGAGTTCCTCAATTACCTGCGGGTCCGCGAATGGCAGGATCTCGTGCGCCAGCTGACCCGAGCCTCCCGGGATGTCGGCGTCCATGTGAGCAAGGAGCGCAAAGACGATCCGGATGCCGTGCACCGCGCGCTGCTCGCGGGGCTGCTCAGCCAGATCGGCCTCCGCGACCGGGAGAAACGCGACTACCTCGGGTCCCGGAACACGCGGTTCGTGATCTTCCCCGGCAGCGTGCTCGCGAAGAAGCAGCCCGACGCCGTGATGGCGGCCGAGCTCGTCGAGACGAGCCGTCTGTTCGCGCGGACCGTCGGCAGGATCGACCCGATCTGGGCCGAGCCCCTCGCGGGCGATCTCCTCAAGCGCACGTACGGCGAGCCGCACTGGGAGAAGAAGCAGGGTGCGGCCGTCGCATACGAGCGGGTGACCCTGTACGGGGTGCCGATCGTGCAGCGGCGGCGCGTGCAGTACGCGCGCGTCGACCCGGAACACGCCCGCGAACTGTTCATTCGGCACGCGCTCGTCGACGGCGAGTGGGATTCGCAGCAGGCGTTCGACCGCGCCAACCGGCGGCTCCGCAAGGAGCTCGAGCAGCTCGAGGAGCGCACCCGGCGCCGGGACATCCTCTTCGATGACGAGCGCGTGGTCGAGTTCTACGACGCTCGGATCCCCGCCGACGTCGCGACGACGCGCGGGTTCGAAGGCTGGTGGCGCCGCGAGCGACGAGAGCACCCCGATCTGCTCACCATGCGGCGGGAGGATCTGCTCGACGCAGGTGCCGCCGACGCTGCCGAGGACGAGGACGAATACCCCACCGAGTGGCACCAGGGCGACCAGCGGCTCGCCCTCCGCTATCGCTTCGAGCCGGGCGCGAACGACGACGGCGTGTCCGTGCAGGTACCGCTCGCGCTGCTGCCGCGCGTCCGACCCGAGGGGTTCGACTGGCAGGTCCCGGGCCTCCGCAAAGAGCTGGTCACCGCGCTCATCAAGGCGCTGCCGAAGCACATCCGCAAGAACGTCGTGCCCGCAGCGGACTGGGCCGAGAAGATCGTCGCGGAACTCCCTGACAGCGCGCCCGCCGAGCCGACCGAGTCGTTCCGGAAGACCCTCGCGGCGACGATTCAGCGGCTGACGTACGTGCCGGTGACCGAGGCGGACTTCGACCTCGACCGCGTTCCGGCGCATCTGCTGCCGACGTACGCCGTTGTGGATGAACGCGGCCGGCTCGTCGAAGCAGGGAAGGACCTTCCGGCGCTGCAGCAGCAGCTCTCCGACCGCGTGCAGCGGTCGGTGGCGGCGGCAACGGAGGCGCGTGGTCGGCAACCGCAGGCGGCGCGCGGACGGCGAGGTGCGCCTCCCGGCAGCGACGGTGCACGACCGAGAGGCTCAGCTCCGGCCGCTGCGCCCATCGAACGCTCCGGACTCACCACGTGGCCCGATGAGGACCTGCCGCCCACGCTGGACACGCGGCAGGCGGGGAGCGTCATCCGGGCGTACCCCGCGCTCGTCGAAGCCGGAACCGGCCCGAACGCGACCGTCGCGGTGCGCGTGCTGGCGACGGAACGCGACCGCGAGATCGCCATGCCCGCGGGTGTCCGGAGGCTCGTCATGCGCGCGGTCCCGTCCCCCGTCTCGTACATCCAGGAGCATCTGACGGCACAGGAGAAGCTGGCGCTCGCCGCGAGTCCCTATCCGTCGACGGCGGCGCTGTTCGACGACGTGCTCGCGGCGGTCGTCGATGCGGGCATCCGAACGAAGCACCCCGACGGGCTCGTGTTCACGCGCGCCGCGTTCGACCAGGTCCGAGACGCGGTCTCCGCCGGCGTCGTCGACGCGATGTTCCGCGCCGTCTCCGAGGTCGCCGCGGTCCTGACCGCGCAGCGCGAGGCGGAACGTGCGCTGAAGGGCGCGACGAGCATGTCGCTGTTGCCCGCGCTGACGGACATGCGCACACAGATCGAGCGCCTGGTGTTCCCCGGGTTCGTCCTCGCGGGAGGCGTCGAGCGACTGCGGCGGATCCGGGTGTATCTGCAGGGCATCGTGGTCCGCGTGCAGAAGCTGACCCAGAACCCTGGGCGCGACCGGCAGTGGATGTTCGAGATCGAGACCGCGACGACGCGGTACCTCGATGCGGGCGGCGCGTTCCCGCCCGCGCCCGGCGCAGACGCTGCACTGGTGCACGCGCGGTGGCTTCTCGAGGAGTTCCGCCTCTCGCTGTTCGCGCAGGAACTCGGCACCGCCGAGACGGTCTCGCTGCAGCGCATCACGAAGGCGCTTGCCGCGACCCGCTGACCATCGTCGCGTTCCGGGCGCACCTGCTCGGCGGACGCAGCGCGGATCCCGCGGTAGGACGGACGCAGCGCGGCGCCCGGTGTACGACGGACGCAGCGCAGAACCCGGGGTACGGCGCACTCAGCAGGCCCCCAGTTCGGGTCGATTCGCGAAGCCCAGTTGCAGCACGGCAATTATCGACACTAGGTTCGGGCTGGACCTGCGTGGACCTGCAATGGTGCAGCACCGCGCGGCTCCGCTCAGCATCGCAATGGGGCGACTGCTCCCTTCCCAGGACGTCGCTCTGCTCACGAACAAGGACGTTCACATGATCATCGCCGCGCACCGTTGGAACCGCGCAACCGTCCTCGCACGCCTCGCCGCCGGAGACGCTATCGATCGGGCTGCCGAGACCGACGCTCGGGCTGCCGCCCGCGCACGACTGCACGTCCTCAACGTCAGCGACCGATTCGAAGCCCGTGCCATGACTGAGCAGGAGGCGATCGACGCCTTCACCCTGATCGAGCGGGAGGCGCGCAGCATCGCCGAGCACGCGCACGCCGGCTGATACCGTCGGCGCGAAGCGCGAGGCGCGACGAGCGGGGGATCAGATGTCCGGTGCCAACAGGAACGACGACCGCGATCGCCAGGCACACTCGTTCGGTGCCGTTGCTGCGACGTACGAGGCCGGTCGTCCCGGATACCCGGACGCGGCGTCGCGCTGGATCGTGCCGCCCCATGCGCGACGCGTGGTCGACGTCGGCGCCGGAACGGGAAAGTTCACGCGCGCACTCCTGCCGCTCGCGGACGAGGTGGCCGCCGTCGAGCCAGACCCGGGAATGCGTGCCGAGCTGGCGCGGAGCGTTCCCGGCATCCGGATACTCGACGGATCCGGGGAACGCATCCCGCTGCCCGATGCCTCCGCCGATTCGGTGACGTTCGCGCAGGCCTGGCACTGGGTGGACGTGCCGGCCGCCTCTCGCGAGGTCGCGCGTGTGCTCCGACCGGGCGGCACGCTCGGACTGGTCTGGAACGTCCGCGACGAATCGGTGCCCTGGGTCGCGCACCTCTCCACGATCCTCGACGGACCGGCAATGCATGCGGCGATCGCAACGAACCCGCCCCTCGGCGCTCCGTTCGATCCATCCGCGCTCGAACACCGCGCGATTCCGTGGGTGAACGAGCAGACCCGAGACGAGTTCTTCGCGATGATCGAGTCGCGGAGCTACATCATCACGATGCCGGACGCCGAACGGCAGGCAGTGCTTGCGCGCGTCGGCCGTCTGCTCGACGACGAGGTGCCGCACACGTCCGGAGGCCGCATCCCGGTTCCGTACACAACGCACGTCTACCGCGTAGCGGTTCCGCCGCCGTCTCAATAGTGTGACGGCCATGCGCACACTCACCGCGGGCCTGTTCACCTCCGTCGACGGTGTGGTCGAGGATCCGTCCCGATTCCAACTCGACAGCTTCGACGCTGAGCTCGCCGAGGGGATGGGTACCTTCATGGGGCGCACGAGCACGGTGATCCTCGGCCGTCGGTCGTATGACGAATGGGCCGGGCACTGGCCGACGCACCCGGACGACCCGTTCGCTGGGTTCATCAACCCGATCGAGAAGATCGTGGTCTCGAACACGCTGCACGGCGACCTCGCCTGGCAGAACAGTCGACTGCTCGACGGAGAGCTGATCGAGGCGGTCCGCGAACTGAAGGCGGGGGACGGCGCGGACATCGCCGTCTGCGGGAGCATCTCGATCGTGCGCCAGCTCGTGTTCGCGGGGCTGCTCGACGAACTCCAGCTCATGATCCATCCGGTGATCGCCGGGCCGGGCCGCCGACTGTTCGAACCGACGGATCCGATGACGCGCCTCCGGCTGGTCCGAAGCACCGTGACGAGCAAGGGCAACGTGCTCAGCACATACGGGCCGCATTCGGCATAGTTCCTGAGCCGCGTACGCTGGTGGCCGCACACCGTCACGCCGATCAGGAGCACCGCATGTCGCAGAACCGGACCCCGCACGTCGTCATCGTCGGAGGCGGCTTCGGCGGCATCGCTGCGATGAAGGCGCTCGCTGACGCACCAGTGCGGGTGACGCTGATCGACCGCCACGTCTACAACATGTTCCAGCCGCTCATGTACCAGGTGGCCACGGGCGGCTTGAATGCGGGCGATGTCACCTACTTCCTGCGAAGCCTCCGTGCCAAGCAGCGCAACGCGGACTTCCGGCACGGATTGCTCGTCGGCATCGACCCCGAGCACCGCACAGCCATCATGAGTGACGGCGAGAACCTGCAGTACGACTACCTCATCCTCGCGAACGGTGTGAACACGAGCTACTTCGGCACACCCGGCGCGTACGAGTACGCCTACTCGATGTATTCGCGCTCGCAGGCGCTCCGGATCCGCGACGAGCTGTTCACACGGCTCGAGCAGGCGGCCGCGAAGCAGGGCCCGGATGAGATTCGCGTGGTCATCGTCGGCGGTGGGGCCACCGGGGTCGAGATGGCTGGTGCGCTGGCCGAACTCCGCGACCAGGCGCTGAAGGACGCGTACCCGGAGATCGACCCGTCGAAGATCACGATCACGCTCGTGCACCGAAGCGCCGAGCTGCTGAAGCCGTTCGCGCCGCGCCTCCGTCGGTACGCGGCGAAGATGCTCCGGAAGCGCGGCGTCGAGCTCCGCTTGAACTCCGGCGTCGAGGAAGTCCTGCAAAACGGCGTCCGCGTCGCGAGTGGCGAGTTCATCCCCGCAGAGCAGGTCATCTGGGCGACCGGTGTCGCCGCCCACAAAGAGGTCTCGAACTGGGGCATGCCGCAGACCCACGGCGGCCGCATCGAGATCAACGACGACCTTCGCGTCAAGGGGCAGGATCGCATCTTCGCGATCGGGGACATCGCCGCCGGCGACGACCCGCTCCCCCAGCTCGCCCAGCCGGCGATCCAGGGCGGAAAGCACGCCGGCGAGCAGATCCTTCGACTGCTGCACGGCAAGCCCACCGAAGCATTCCACTACTTCGACAAAGGAACGATGGCGACGATCGGGACCAACGCCGCCGTCGCCCAGCTCCGCGGTGGCATCACGATGATCGGCCCGCTCGCCTGGCTCGTGTGGGTGGTCATCCACATCGCCAGCCTGCTCGGCAACGGCAACCGGGTCTCGACGCTGACGCACTTCGCGGTCCGCTACCTCTGGGCGCTGCGGAAGCGCGCGATCCCCATCGTGGGCGACGTCCGACCGGTGCGCCCGAACGGCGACCGCGAACCGGACCCCTGGGCGCTGCAGAAGGCGGAGTAGGCCGCCCGCTGCAGCACGCCTGCCTGCCCGCCCGCCTGCCTGCCTGCCTGAATGCGGACCCCGACGGCACTGAACTGCCGAGCAACCGGCGACTGCACCGATCACGGAACGGACGCCGGCGGATCAGCCCACCGCCGCGGACCGGTCAGGAGAAGTAGGACCCGCTCCTGATGTCGTCGAGCAGCGTCGGGCCCGTGGGTTCCCACCCGAGCAGCTCCCGCGTGCGATCGCTGCGCGCAGGCAGATCCATGCCGAACACCGCTCCGATGAACCCGTAACGCTCCTGCAGTTCCTGCGGCGTGACCGACTCGACCGCAAGACCGAGTCCGTCGGCGATGGCGGCGGCGATGTCTCCGGTACGGACTTCTCCCTCCGCCACCGCGTGCATGATCGTGCCCGCGGGCGCTTGCTCGATGCCGAGCCGAATCATGCGGGCGGCATCGGTCACATGCACGGCACTCCATCGCGCAGCCCCGTCGCCGGCGACCAGCGCCGCCCCACCGTTGCGAGCGCTGTCGGCGAGGAAGCGGATGAACCCGTGGTCACCGGTTCCGTGCACGGTCGGCGCGAAGCGCGCGACGAGCGTCCGAACGCCGCGGTCAACGTAGTCGAGCGCGAGGCGTTCGCTCCCGCCGCGCGGTGCGTCGGGGCCGACGAACGGCGACTGCACGTCTTCCGTCACCGGTGTTCCCCCCATCGGAAACGCGGTGCCCGACGCGACGACGAACGGCTTGTTCGTGTCGACGAGGGCATCGCCGATGGTCTGGGTCGCAGCACGTTCTGCAGCGTTCGTCGCGGCCTGGTTCGTGAAGTCGTGCTTGTTTGCGAGGTGCACGACCGCGTCGGCCTGCGCTGCTCCGCGGCGAATCGCGTCGAGGTCATCGAGATCGCCTCGGAGGACCTCCGCGCCCTTCGCACGCAGGGTCGCCTCCGATGCCTCCGATCGCGCCATCCCGAGAACGGTGTGCCCGTTCGCGAGCAGCTCGTCCGTGGTGTGCGAGCCGATCCAGCCGGACGCACCTGTTATGAATACGCGCATGTCGCGCCTCCCATGTGTGGAACCGGTCGCACCGGTTCGATCGATGTCATTGACTGACGTCACTGTATACCTCAATGTCAGCCGCTGTCATCAGTACGATGGTCGTATGGTTCGCTGGGCTCCCGGGTCGCGCGAGCGTCTGCAGGCGGCGGCGCTCGAGGCGTTCGTGGAGCGCGGGTTCGAGAGCGTGACCGTCGCCGAGATCGCTGCATCGGTGGGCCTGACCGAGCGCACGTTCTTCCGATACTTCCCCGACAAGCGGGAGGTGCTGTTCCACGGCCAGGAGACGCTCGAGGCCGCGTTCGTCGACGGCATTCGCGACGCGCCCGCCGACGCGTCCACCGCCGACGTGCTCCGTCACGCACTTCGGGCCGCGACAGAATGGTGGTTCCCGGAGGAGCGGCGTGCATTCGCCCGGGCACGGAGCGGCATCATCGCGCAGGATCCGGCACTCCTCGAGCGGGAGCTCGCGAAGATGCGGAACCTCAGCGCAGCACTCGGAACGGCGCTCGAAGAGCGCGGAGTATCCCCCGTCCGCGCCCGCCTCGCGGCGGAGACGGCAACCACCGTCTTCCACGTCGCGTTCGGCCAGTGGATCGCGACCGATGACGAGAAGTCGCTCGCGGACATCATCGACGCACTGCTCGGCGAACTCGGCGACGTGTTCGGGCCCCGGTCGTAGGTGCTACCCGCCCACCGTGGAGGCTCGAATCACCAGCGTGGGCTCGATCACCGTCGACACTGCGGCTGCGCCATCGATCAATTGGAGCAGTGCCCGCCCGGCGACGCGCCCGAGCTCCTCGAGGCGCAGATCCACCGTGGTGAGCGGCGGTCGGGAGGCGAGGGCGACGACATCCCAGTCGTCGAATCCGGTGACCGCGATATCGGCGGGGACGGAGCGGCCGAGCTCGCGGAGCCGATCGCACACGCCGCGCGCGATCTGGTCCGATGCGCACGCGATGGCATCGAGGTCGGTGTGCTGCGCGAGCAGGATGTCGACCGCCTGTCGCCCCCACTGCTCGGTCCAGTGGCCGAAGAGCGGCTGCCCGATCAGGCGTTCGCCGAGGACCTCGGCCGCACCGTCAGCACGTCGGCGCGCCGGACCGGCATGCGACGGGCCGGACACGTAGGCGACGCGCCGGCGCCCGAGGCCGACGAGGTGCTGCGCGAGCACTCGGGCACCTGCGGCGTCGTCGAGCGTCACCGAGATGTCGTTCGGATCGGTCGAGGGCGTGAAGACGTAGACCACCGGGATATCCGTCGCGACCGCCGGCCGCGGGTCTGCAGTCCGACCCGTGACGATGATGCCGTCAACGCGCCGTGCCGCGAGCGATCGCAGATAGTGCTGCTCGCGCACCGGGTCATCGCGCGTGTCGCACATGAGCACGGCGATCTGCCCGGCGCTCATCACGTCCTCGGCACCGAGCATGACCGGAATGCTGAAGCGCCCGAACGAGTCTGTGGTGATGACGGCAACGGTGAACGACCGACCCGACGACAACGAACGACCACGCGCATCGAACACGAACCCGAGCTTCGAGGCCGCTTCCTGCACGCGCTGGCGTGTGCTGTCGCGGAGCTGCCCTGTGCCGTTCAGCGCCTTCGACGCGGTGCCGATCGAGACGCCGGCGAGCGCAGCGACGTCCGTGATCCGCACCGGACCCGGCGTCCGGTTCGCGCGCTCAATGGTCACGGCAACACTCTTTCCTCGGATTTCCGCGGCACCGAGTCCGTCTGCGACGCGAGCAACCCACATCACTCGGTGCGCACGACCCTCGGGCGGGGTGCCTGAATTCTACGGCGTCGCAATCCGGCTCTTGCCATCGACGCGATCACGGTCGTAGAGTGCAGGCAGAATACGTTTTCCGTTTTTCCGAATCAGGCGCGACGCTCCAATTGCTCCGCACCGAAGCGCGCACCCCCGGGACCGGAAGACGTCGCACGATCGAGCACGCCAATGGAGGCAGCATGACGACGACGAGTCCGCCCACGATCGATACCGCGACCGCAACACCGCGCACCGCCGAGCCGGTGCGGCCCACAGCAGCCGCGCACGTGACGCTTCGACCGTTGCCGGCCGGTGTCCCGCGTATCACGGGCGGCTTCTGGTCCGTTCGGCAGGACCGCAACGGTCGCGACGCGATCCGCTCCGGCTACGACCAGCTCGAAGCGGCCGGCAACTTCCGGAACCTCCGGATCGCCGCGGGCCTCGAGCAGGGCGATGCGGTCGGTCCGATCTTCATGGACTCCGACGTGTACAAGTGGCTCGAAGCGGTCGCCTGGGAATACGGTCGGGAGCCCGCCGACGACCTCCTCGCACTGCAGCGCGACGTCACCGCGCTCGTTGCGGCAGCGCAGCAGGACGATGGCTACATCGACTCCGTGCAGCAGATCCGGCACGCGGAGCAGGGTCGGTATTTCGACCTGCCCTGGAGCCACGAGATGTACTGCGCCGGGCACCTCATGCAGGCCGCCGTCGCGCAGTCTCGTGCAACCGGCGACCGCGGACTCCTCGAGGTCGCGATCCGAAACGCCGATCATCTCGTCCGCACCTTCGGGCCGGGCGAGCTGCATGTGCAGGACATCGACGGGCATCCGGTGGTCGAGATGGGACTCGTCGAGCTGTACCGGGAGACCGGGAACCGCGACTATCTCGACCTCGCCCACTGGTTCGTGGACGCACGCGGTCACGGCATCATCGAGCGGCACGGCAAGGAGCCCACCTACTTCTCCGACCGAGTGCCTGTACGCGAAGCGACGACGGTCGAGGGCCATGCGGTCCGCGCTGTCTACCTCGCCGCCGGAGCGGTGGACGTCGCGATCGAAACCGGCGACGACGAACTCCTCAGCGCCTCCGAACAGCAGTTCCACGCGATGATGGCATCGAAGGCGTTCATCACCGGCGGCCTCGGCGCCCGCTGGGACTGGGAAGCGTTCGGCGACCCGTACGAACTGCCGACCGACCGCGGCTACGCGGAGACCTGCGCGGCGATCGGCGGCATCCAGTGGGCGTGGCGACTGCTCCTCGCCACCGGGAAGCCGGTGTACGCCGACGCGATCGAACGGCTCCTCTACAACGCGTTCATCCCGGGCGTCAGCCTCACCGGGACGGAGTATTTCTACGTGAACCCGCTCCAGCTCCGGGATCACGCGCACACGGATGAGAACCGGTCCCCGGCCCACGGTCGTCGCGGCTGGTTCGACTGCGCGTGCTGCCCGCCGAACATCATGCGGACCTTCGCGAGCCTCGACGGCTATATCGCCACCGAGACCGGCGACGGCGTCCAGATCCACCAATACGCGACCGGCGACTTCGGTCGCGTCCGAATCGAAACCGACCTGCCGCATCGCGGAACGGCGCGCATCACCGCCCTCCAGGGAGGCGCGTGGACACTCCGTCTCCGCGTCCCGGCCTGGTCGGACCGCACCACCGTCGACGGCGAAGCGGTCACGAACGAACCCGGCGAGCCGATCGATATCTCCCGCGAGTGGACCGAGGGAGACAGCGTCGAGGTCGCGTTCGACATGACCCCGCACGTGTTCGCGGCCGACGAGCGCATCGACGCCGCGCGCGGGCAGGTTGCGATCGAACGCGGCCCCCTCGTCTACGCCGTCGAGCAGCACGACCAGCAGGGGTTCACCGTCGACGACGTCGTCGTCGACCTCCACCAGCCGATCGCCGAAGCGCCGCGCGACGACCTCGACGGCATCGTCGCGCTGCGCCTTGCGGGGCGGGCACCGAGCGACCACGCGGAAGCGTCGTGGCCGTACCGCCGGGTGGAGGCGGGAGCGTCGGGAACGCACGCCGTCGCGGCGGACGCGCGTCGAGCCTCCCAGCCGGTCGCAGTCACAGCGATCCCGTATTACGCATGGGCGAACCGGGGGGTCGCACCGATGCGCGTCTGGCTCCCCGTGGAGCGGTGACCCGTGGACCGTCGAACGTTTCTCGCCGGCGGCTTGGCGGGCGGTCTCGCCATGGCGCTCGCGGGCTGCGCGGGCGCGCTTCCCCGGATCTCGTCCAACCAGCCCGGGTTCGGCGCCGCCGCGACCGGCACGGTGCAGGTCTGGTGCCGCGCGGCGACGCAGGCCGGCCTGACCGCCACGGTGGCGAGCTTCAACAAGTCGCATCCGAACCTCCAGGTCAACCTGACGCCGATCCCGGACGCGCAGTACGTCACCAAACTGGCCACGGCGATCCGCGGCGGTGATCCGCCCGACGTCGTCGACATGGACGACATCAACTCGATGCTGTTCATCTTCCGCGATGTCTTCGCCGACCTGACGAGCGTCGTGACGGGCCTCGACTACTTCCCGAAGTTGTCGACCGGGCACCTCCACCTGCTGCAGCACAAGGGTCGCTACTACGGCTTGCCGTACCTGGCGGACAACTCGATGCTCTACGTCAACACGGATCTGTTTCAGCGTGCCGGACTCGACGTCGCGGAGTCGACGAAGGATTTCGCGTCGTTACTCGACGCCGTCCGAGCGATCCGGAAGATCGGCGGCGACACCTACTGCTGGACGATCCCGGGGAACAGCCCCGGCATCCTCGGGTTCGTCACCCAGCCGCACGTGTGGGCCACCGGCACCGACATGATGCAGGGACCGGTGGGCGCGCAACACGGGCACATCACTGGCAACACGGCGCTCGAGCAGATGCTCGAGTTCTACCGGCAGCTCTGGAAGGACAACCTCATCGCCAGGTCCTCGTACTCGGACGCCGGAACAACCTGGGGTGCGGACTTCCGGGCGGGCACCGTCGGGATCATGCCGGGCAACTACTCGGCGACGTGGATCGCAGCGACACCCGGGATGCGCACGAAGATGCAGAACGTGCTCATCCCGGGGCCGACCAGCGGCAGATCGTTCTTCGACGGGGGCGACAACATGTGCATCCCGAACGGCGCGCGAAACCCGAGCGGCGGATGGGAGTTCATGAAGTACGCGAACGCGCTCCCCCAGCAGGAGCTGCTGCCCAACGGCGGCTATTTCCCGACGAGGAGCGACGCGGCGACCCCGGCGTATCGCAAGCAGTTCCCGCTCGCGAGCGCGACGCTCGACAACATCACGAAGGGGTATGCGCCGCAGACACTGGCGTACAACCTGCTCGTGAATCAGCCGTCGTCGCCGTATTTCACGATGTTCCGCACCGCGGTCTACGGAGCGGGCGTGGCGCAGGCGATGAACGCCGCGCAGCCCGAATACGACCGGATCCTCAACGAGGCGCAGTCCTGACGCGTCGTCCCCCCACCCGAGCGCTCGACACCTGACGCGCTCCCACCGAAGCAAGCGATCGCACAGAGAGGTGCTCGCCATGTCGACACTCACCGGGAGCCGGCCGGCCCCCGCTTCCCGCGCTGCACGCGCCCGCGGCGGCGCAGGCGGGCCGAACGGCTCCCGCAACTCCCTGACGCATCCGCCGCGGACCGGGCTGGCACTCGTCACGCCGGCGATCCTCTTCGTCGCGGTGTTCGTCCTCATCCCGCTGCTGTTCGCGCTCTACATCTCGTTCACGAACTGGCCCCTGATCGGCGGCTATCGGTTCATCGGGTTGCAGAACTACCTGTCGCTCTTCCAGGACCCGGCGTTCGTCGGAGCGATCGGGTACACGCTGCTCTACACAGCGATCGTCACGATCCCGATCCTCGTGCTCGGGTACTTCCTCGCGGTCCTCGTGCGGGCCAAGCGGCGCGGCGCCACGCTGCTGCGAACGATCTTCTTCCTGCCGTACGTCGTCGGGCTCACGACGCTGAGCTTCATGCTCGTGCTGGAGGCGCAACCCGGCTCGGGTGCCGTGAACCTGGTGCTGAAGCTGCTGCACATCACCGACGGATCGACCGCATGGCTCGTCAACGCGCCGCTCGCCACGCTGCTCATCTGCGTGTTCGTCGTGTGGGCGGTGTCGGGCCTGACGATGGTGCTGCTCATGTCCGCGATGCAGGGCATTCCGGATGAGGTCTACGAGGCGGCGCAACTCGAGGGCGCCACATGGTGGCAGACCGAGCGGCTCATCACGTTCCCGATGATCCGATCGACCGTTGCCCTGAGCCTGATCATCTCGGTGATCGGATCGCTGCTCGCGTTCAACCAGTTCTACATCCTGACGCAGGGCGGCCCGGGGACGCAGACCACCACGATCGTGAACTACATCTACGACCGCGGGTTCATCAATCTGCAGCTCGGCGCTGCGACCGCAGAATCGGTGGCCCTCGTCATCGTGGTCGCCGCAGTCACCGCGGTGCAGTTCTGGGCGCTCCGCGAGCGCGACTGAGACGGGACGAAGGAGTCCAGCATGACCACCGCATCGCCTGACACCGCCACCGCTCTGCCGCCGGAGCAGTCGCCGCTCGACCCGAGCGTCGTGCGGCCGCCTCGACGCCGCCGTGCGCAGGGCAGCGTCACTCATACGCGCGACACCACTGTCAAGCGCACGCTGTACGTCATCGGCGGCGTCGGTTCGGCGCTGGTGTTCGGCGCACCGCTTCTCTGGTCGATCATGCGCGCGTTCCAGCCGGAGGCTGTGATCACCGCCGCCCCGAACTGGTCGACGTTCTTCCGGCTCGGCTGGCAGAACTTCGCGCAGATCTTCAGCCCGTCGTCACACATCCTCACCGGCCTCGTGAACTCCCTGACCGTCTCGATCAGCACGGCGATACTCACGGCGATCATCGCAACGCTGGCGGGCTACGGATTCGCCCGATTCCGGTTCCGGGGTGCCAACTGGGTGTTCGGGCTCGTCCTCATCACGATGATGGTGCCGTTCCAAGCCATTCTGACTCCGCTCTATCTGGAGCTGAATGCGATGCATCTGACGAACTCGCGCATCGGGCTGATCCTCTTCTACGTCACGGTGAACCTGCCGTTCGGCGTGTTCGTCATGCGCAACGCCTTCGAGTCGGTGCCGGCCGACCTCGAGGATTCCGCGTTCGTGGACGGTGCTTCGCGCACGCGTCTCATCGTGTCGGTGCTGCGACCGCTGCTCATGCCAGGAGCGGCCACAGCCGCCCTCTACGCGTTCCTCGCGTCGTGGACGGAGTTCCTCGGAGCACTCACGTTCCTGACGAAGGACTCGCTGTACACGCTGCCGGTCGCGCTGCTCAACCTGCAGACGGGCACGTACGGACAGGTGTCCTACGGCGTGCTCGTGGCGGGTTCGGTGATCGCCATGATCCCCTGCATCGCCCTCTACGTCGGCCTGCAGCGTTTCTACGTCGCCGGATTGTCCTCAGGCGCGCTCAAGGGCTGATCCATCGGTGCGCCGTGCTCGGCGTCCCACCAGTCGAGCACGCGCGTGCCGATCAGCGTGAGCCACCGCGAGGGCTCCCCCTCGGCCACGTCGACGTCGAACCAGACCGCGCCCGGGAGTACGCGCTCTTGGAGCCACGTGCCGTCCGGCCGACGGGCCGCACGGAGCGTATCCACGGCCTCCTGGAGGCGCGGGTCTGGTGCGGTGCCGTCGGCGAGCGCCGCCGCTCGGAAATGGTCGAGCGCGCGAATCACGCTGTACGTCCAGCGGAACGGGTAGGCATACCAGGTCACCCATGGCCCGACGAGCGCCCCTGTCGTGCGTCGCCGCATGAGTCCGCGTTCCAGCAGGTACTCCTCGCCGGCGGCGCGGTCTGCATCGAGGGCATGGTCACCGCTCAGCTGTTGGTAGGTCAGGATCCCCTGCACGACGTTGAGCGTGGAGTGGAACGAGGACACCGTCGCCCCCTCGACCCACTCGCAGTTCCAGCCACCGTCGGCGAGACGATGGTCCGAGATCCAGTGCACGAGGGTGCTGACATCCGCACCGAGCCACGCGCCGTTGGCGAGGGTGAACGCGTTGATGCAGCAGTCGACCTCCCCGCCCCAGTAGGGCAGATCGTCGTACTCCCAGCGGCTGTTGGCTGCGAGGCGGGCCGCCGTATCGGTCAGGGAATCGGCAGGCATGCCCCACTCCCGAAGCGCGTTGAGCGACCATGTCGTCGCCGTCCACGGCTGCGAGGGCGGCGCTGTGGGGTCGCCGTGAGCGTCGGGGTACTCAGCTGGTTCCCGCGGGAAGTAGGCGCCCCCCGCCCACTGCCCGTCCGGGTCCTGCAGGGCGAGGAGGCGGGCACCGAACCCTTCGGTCGCGACCCGCGAGCGTGTCCGCTGCCAGACCTCGTCCGGGCGATGCTCGAGATCGCGCTCGACCTGCCAGAGCAACGCCGGGTCAGCGTCGGTGCGGAGCCAGTCGACGAGCGCCGCCCTCGATGTCATGACCATGACCGGACGCTACCGCGACCAGACGACAGGCGCCGCCGCCGGTCAGATCTCGATGTCGCTGCCCATCGTGACCGTGTTCCGGCGCGGAAGCCCGAACCGCTCGCTCGGGTCAGCCGCATTGTGGGCAAGGCCGATGAAGAGCCGTTTGCGCCAGCGCAGCATCCCGGGCTTCGTGGACGATCGCAGCGATCCGCGAGACACGAAATAGGAGGCGTCCCGCAGCTGGGCCGGCGTGACATCGATGACCCCCATCCGGCACGCGGCGTGCAGCGCCTGCGGCAGGTTCTGGTCGTCGGAGAACCCGAACTTGACCGTCAGGTGCTCGACACCATCGTCCGCGAACCCCAGGTCGTCGCGGGTGAACGACTTCCGGGCCGGCACGTGCGGGACGTTGCCGGTGACCACGGAGACGATGATCACGCGGTGGTGCATCACGCGGTTGTGCTCGACGTTCGCGCGCAGCGCCAGCGGCGTGGTCTCCTTGTTCGGATGCGGGAACACGGCGACGCCGTCGACCCGCGGCACCTGCTTCGCGTTGACCTTCGCGATGAAGTCGCGAAGGGAGCCTTCTTTGACCTGCCGCTCTTCGGTGACGAGCTGGCGCCCGCGCCGCCATGTCGTCATCATGGTGATCACCGCGAGGGCGATGAGCAGCGGGACCCAACCGCCGTGGATGATCTTCGACAGGTTCGCGCTGAGGAAGACCAGTTCGAGGCCGCCGAACACAACCGCGGCGAGGACGATCTTCCACATCCGCCACTCCCAGAGCGGCTTGACGACGAGCAGGAGGAGCAGGCTGTCGGTCACCAGGGCTCCTGTGACCGAGACGCCGTATGCGGTCGCGAGGCTTGCCGACGATCGGAACGCCAGCATGATCGCCATGACGCCGATGAACAGCAGGAGGTTCACGGCGGGCAGGTAGATCTGCCCGCCCTCGCGCTTCGATGTCTGGTGGACGGTCAGCGGCGGGAGGAGTCCGAGCTGCACTGCCTGTCGCGTCAGCGAGAACGCGCCGGAGATCACCGCCTGACTTGCGATGACGGTCGCGGCGGTCGCGAGGACGACCATCGGCAACTGCGCCCATGACGGCAGCATGAGGAAGAACGGGTCGGACCGGCCGTTGGGCTGCTCGAGAACGATGGCCGCCTGGCCGAGGTAGTTGATGAGGAGGCCCGGGAAGACGACGAAGAACCACGCGCGCCGGATCGCGGTGCGGCCGAAATGGCCCATGTCCGCGTAGAGCGCTTCGGCACCGGTGATTACGAGGACAACGGCCCCCATTGCAACGAACGTGGTTCCCGGATGCGAGATCACGAAGGCGACAGCCCACGTCGGAGACAGGCCTTGCAGCACCTCCGGACGCCGAATGATCCACGGGATTCCGGCTGCAGCGAGCACGGCGAACCAGAGGAGCATCACCGGGCCGAAGAGATTGCCGACCTTCCCGGTCCCGAACCGCTGGACGAGAAAGAGCATGATCAGAATGACCGCTGCGATCGGAACGACTAGGTGGCCGATCGACGGCAACGCTGTCCCAAGACCCTCGACCGCCGAGAGCACACTGATGGCCGGCGTGATGACCGAGTCGCCGTAGAAGAGCGAGACACCGACGATTCCAATGACCAGGAAGATCGCGGCTTTCCCGGTCCGCTTCGAGTACAGCCGTCGGGCGAGCGCGGCCAGCGCCATCACGCCGCCCTCGCCGTTGTTGTCGGCACGCATGAGAACCGTCACGTATTTGATCGAAACCACGATCGTGACGCTCCAGAACATGACCGAGATGACGCCATACACGTCCTCCGGGGTGTTCTTGACGACGCCGTTGTCGATCGTGAACACCGTTCGGAGTGCATAGAGCGGACTCGTTCCGATGTCGCCGAATACGACACCGAGTGCGGCGAGCGCGAGCGCTGCTGCGCCGGTGTTGCCGTGTCCTTCGTGCTCCTCGGGCGCCTCCGCCGCGGTTGCGGCCGGTGCCGGGGTCTGCGTTTCGGTCACGCTGGATACTCCGTCCTTCACCATCCAGGGAGATGGCCGCGGAACATCCTGCCACTTTCTCCGCGAACTGCCTCATCTCGTTGCGTACACCTGATCGGCATGACAGAACCGGCGCACCCACCGCACGCGCAGGTGCCGATCTCCACTCGTGCACGAACGGCAGGAATGCGAGTCCCGCATTCCTGCCGTTCACGGTCACGCACCGCGATCCGCGAGATCACGCATCGCGACGCGTGCTCTCTGCGCTTGGGCTTACGTGTTGCGCACGTCGTCAGCCGCGGTCAGCGCGCTTCCTCGAACGTCGGCGGCGGCGTCGCGCGCATCACATGCAACCTCCTGCGACGCAGCCTGCGCGGTGGCAGTGAGGTCTTGGACGTGACCTTTGGCGCTCTCGCCGAGGTCCTGACCGACGTTCTTGGCAGCGGCCTTCGCCTGATCGACGAGGGGCGCGGCCTCCGCTTTCAAATCCGCGGCGAGCTGTTCCTCCTTCTCGGAGGCGGGCAGCAGGGAGGACGCGAGCCAGCCGGCCCCGAACGCGATCAACCCCACGGCAAGCGCGTTGCCCTTCGCCTTCTGGACCGCGCGGCCCGCTGTGTCGCTCACGGCCCCCGCCATGCCGGAGGCTGAGTCTGACGCGCTGGTTGCGTTCGAATGCAGGTTGTCACGCACGTCGGTCGCTGCGCCCATGACCGATTCGCGAACCGATTGCAGGCGACTCTTCACACGTTCGGATTGCCGATGCGCGATCGCGGAAGGGCTGACTTTGTCGGCGAGTGCATCGACATCAGCGCCAAGGTCGCCGCGGGTGTGTTCGATCTGGGTGCGGATTTCGTCGGGCGTGCTCATCGGGTCCTCCCGGGGCTCGAGGTGGTTGATGTATGCGGTTTGAGCGTCGGCGGGACCTCTTTCAGGGTCTCCGCCGTTCGCGGCGCGCCCTTCATCTCGCGGAGTTCGTCGCGGCCTCGCCTGACGAGGATGAGCGCGACGATGCCGTAAATGACGGCGATGATGAGCGCCGACCAGGCGTTGCCGACGAGATAGCCGAGTCCCCACCACGCAGCGATCGAGATGAACAACAGTGCGAAGTAGCCGGTGACTCCAGCGCCCCCGAACATGCCAGCACCCTTGCCTGCTTTCTTTGCGGACTCGGTGAGTTCCGCCTTCGCGAGCGCGACCTCTTGCCGAAACAGATTCGACAGGTCCCGCGAGACGTCGGTCAGCAACTCGCCGAGCGGTGTCGTCGCCGCGCGCTCCTCTGGCGTGTCGCCGAGCGACCCAGCCCTGGCGCCGGCGGAAGCGCCGCCGGTCGCGCGGGGGTAGCGTGACGCGCCTCCCAGCGGTTCACCAAGGCCCGGACGGCTCTCGGGGGAGGCGCCGTCGAAGGAGCCGGGAGTCGTGAAGCTCATGGTCGCCCTCCGTTGTCGATCTCGGAGCTGTCGCCATCCGAGTCCTGATGTTCATGCCGCGCCTCGCTGGTGAGGGCCTTTGTGAGACGCCCGGCGAGGATGCCCGCGCCCGCGGCGATCGCGATGAAGGTTCCTGGTCGGCGCGCCGCGAACGCCTTGACCTCGCTGACCAGCGATCCGGGATCGCGCCCCTCGAGGTAGGCAGCCGCAGATCCAGTACGGCTCGAGAGGTCTCGGACGATCCGTGACGCCACCGTTTGCTCCGATGCGCCCTCGGCCATCTGGTGGAGCTGCTCGCTGATCGACCGGAGGCCGCCCGCTGCGCGCTGCTGCTGCTCGCCCGCCTGCTCGCGCAGTGCGTCGCCGGCCTCGCCGAGCATCTGCTTGGCGTGGTCGGTTGCCTGACTCGCGACGTTCGACGCCTGTTCCTTCGCGCTGGCGCCGACGCGCTGCCCGGCGTCCCCGGCATCTCCGGCGACGTGGCGCGCCGCGTCCTTCGCGGCATCGCTCCGGCTGGGCCCGTCGTCATCCGAAGCACGTTCGCCGTCCGAGGCACGTTCGTCTTGGGTCGGCGCTGCCCATGATGGCAGTGCAACTCCGGGCTGTACCTCGTAGCCCTCCTCGCGGGCAACCGTCCTGTCATGGAGTGGGGTCTCGGATGGCAACGAGTCGTTTCCCGGTAGGTAGTCGGTCATCGTGGTCCTCCCTTTCTCGGAAGTACCGACAGCGCACCTGCCGTCGGTGAGGGTCAACCGTGCTCTGAGAGCGTCGTCGACCCATCACAGGAAGGTCCGCTGAGCGAAGCGGGCGCGACGTTCCACTGCTCGGAGCGAACCGGTATCCACTCTGCGCACTCCTGACCGGCGACGCCTGTCGCGTTGGACATCGGGTTTTCCCTGCCCAGATACTGAGATCGATCCCGGCAGCGCGAATCCGTTGCGGGATTGTGATCAGGAGCACCACCATGACCGCGTTCCCGCGCGCCCACGCGGACGACTGCACCCAACCCATGGGGTCGTCCGAGCGGGCTTCCCTTCTCGACCCGCAAGCACAGCATCAGGAACAGCCCGCGCACGACCGGGTTGTCGGCGTCCGCGAGGACTACGTCCGCGCCGAGACCCTGCAGAGTTCGGATATCGAGATCGCCGAGCTCACCTATCGGCATCAGTTTCATGCGCGCCGCATCAGGTTCGAACCGGCGAAGGATCGGCCATTCGAATTCCGCTTTCGCATTGTCGGTGACGACCGGCTGTCGCTTCGGACGATCGAGGTGAACGCCGCTCGATCGGGAATCATCTCGCCGAGTCGTCAATACATGTTCGGATGGTCGCCGGAGGGCGGTGTCCGCATGTCCACCGGATGCAACGAAGCGACCGTCATGCTGCCGGGCATCCCCACGGCGTACCCCTCGACGATCGGGTTCGAGCTGCTCGCCCCTCCGGGTCTGACACACGCTATCCACGTCAATGCGGACTATCTGGAGGCGGTGGCGGGAAGCCGCGTCGGCCATCCGGTGACCGGCATCGCCTTCCTCGGACCGAACGGCGACGACCACTTCACGGCGCTGCGATGTGCGCTCTCCGGCGTCGCGCCACGCCTGAGCAGCCCCACTACGGATCCGCTGGACCGTCAGGCGCTTGATCGAACGCTCGCCGACCGCATTCTCGATGCGTTCGCCTGGACACCGAGCGCCGATGCAGAGGTCGTGGGAACTCCCCTCGACCGGGCGAAGGTCTTCCTGCACCTGAACTGCACGCGCTCCATCGCGGTTGCCGAAGTGGCCGCCGTCGCGGGCATCTCGGTTCGAACGCTGCAACAGACGTTCCTGTCGCACGAGCAGACGACGCCGCTCTCCTACCTGCGGACCATCCGGCTGCAAAAGGTGCGATGGGCGCTCCGCCTGGCAGGGCCGACGACCTCCGTGCGCGACACGGCATCCGCCTGGGGTTTCAATCACATGGGTCGGTTCTCCGGCGCCTATTTCGAAACATTCGGAGAACATCCATCCGAGACGCTCCGGGCCCAGCAGAGGCACAATATCCTTGCCGATTCAACAACGTTCATCTAGCCAGATATTCGAAATACGCCCTGTGATCCCAGATCGAGAAAGTGCGTTTCCTGGCGACTGGGCTCCTTTCGCGTCGGTGACCGCGTAGCGTCGCCTTGGTTGTCCACGTGGGGACGAGGGCGGACGACCGAGAGGACGTGGTGATGAACGATCGAGAGGCTCTGTCGACCACTCCGTCGCGCCTGCTTCGTGTCGCTGTCTCCGGGACCGATCCGGACGCAGCGATCAGTTCGCTCGCGGGACTCTACGCGGGCAAAGAGTGGTACTCGTCGTCGAGCGAGGGCGACTACTGGTTCCGATATGCCGGTTTCGGCGACGAGGACGTGAGTTTTCGCCGCTCACAAATGAGCGGATATCTGCGCGGCGATGTGGCCGTCGAAGGCGAATTCGTGGTGCAGTGGATCGATAAGGGCGGCGCGCGCGTCGATGTCGGTCGGGACGAATTTCGAATGGCACCCGGAATTCCGCGGCTGTTTCCCGTCGAACGGCGGTTCGACATGGAGTATCACGACTGGGACCAGCGAATCGTGCACATGAATCGCGACCTCGTGATGGAGGTCGCCGGCGAGCGCTGGGACATGCAGCGAGCACTGCCGTTCGACCACACTGCGACGCCCGGCCCCGAGGCGATCGCGACATGGCGGTCGGCCGTTGGACGCGCCTCCAAAGTGTTGCAGAGCGCAGGCAGTGAATCCCTCCTGTGGCACGAAGCCAAGCGCGAGGTCGCACAGGCCTTCCTCGCGATGTACCCGCCGCGCGTCGACTCCCTGCCGCCGGTGCTGCTCTCGGCGAAGAACGCCAAAGTCCGCGCGATGGTCGAGTTCCTGCACCAGCATGCCCACGAGCCGATCACGGTCGGCATCCTCGCGGAAACCGTCGGGCTCAGCGTTCGTGCGGTTCAGCAGGCGTTCCAGCGCACGCTCGACATGAGCCCGATGACCTACCTGCAGCAGATCCGCCTCGAGCGGGTACGCGAAGCGCTCTTCGCGAGCGAACCCGCGCTGACGTCCGTCGGCGAGATCGCGCGGGCATGGGGCTTCACCCACATGGGCCGCTTCTCGGGCACGTACGCGCGGCAATTCGGGGAGTATCCGAGCGAGACGCTCCGACGGCGTCGGTGATCGGAGGCGGCGCCGCGCCGTGAGCCCAGGCGCCGCGCCGTGAGCCGAGGCGGCGCGCCGACGCACGGCTTCTCGGCCGCGCCCGGTTCCTACCGGAAGATCTCCGCCGCTTCCCGAATCGCGTAGTACACGATCACGAGGCCTGCGAGCGGATCCGCCCACCACCAGCCGAACGCCGTGTCGAGGACGACCCCGACGAGGACAGCGACGGCGAGCAGCCCATCGATGAAGGTCACGTGCCCTTCCGTCTGCAGCACCGGGTTTCCGAGCGCGCGCCCGGTACGGCCCTTGAGGGCGGCAAGCGTGAACATCACAATCGCGGTGACCGCCGTCCAGGCGATCCCACCGATGCTGCCGCCCGGTCGGTGGACCGTAAGCAGCGCGACCGCTGACTGCACGAGCAGGTAGGCCGCGAGGGCAAGGAACGCGATGCCGATGAGTCGCAGCGCGCGACGCTGACGCGCCTCACCGCTTCCGGAGAGCTCCCAGAGCACCACCGTGCTCGCACCGATCTCGATGAGCGAATCAAGGCCGAACCCGGCGAGCGCAGTCGATGCGGAGGCGATCGCGAGGACGGCGAGAATCACGACGCCGATGACGTTCCAGCCGAGCGTGATCCATTCGAGGAGGAACCCGAATCGAAGTGCGCGGTGAGCGCTCTCAGTGGTCATGATGATGATGCTCCGGTATCGCTGCGGGCACGGGTGTCACCGTGAACTCGTCCACGGTCCGGAGGGCGGCCCGAGCTCGAGCGGACGCCGTCGCGGCAATGCGGGTCGCCTCGTCCAGGTGGTGCGCGGAGACCGCAAGCTCGGCCGAGCCCGTCAGACGATGACCAGACCAGCGCAGGCGGATTGCCTGGACACGCTCGACGCCGGGCACGTGCTCAAGCACGTGGGTCGCGCGATCGACCAGGTCCGGCTCGACCGCGTCCATCAGCCGCGCCCCGATCGACTTCACCGTGCCCCAGAGCAACAGCATGATCGACACGGCGATGAGGAGACCGATGATGGGGTCGGCGAGCGGGAATCCGAGGAGAACCCCGACAGCTCCGAGCACGACCGACAGCGACGTGAAGCCGTCGAGCCGCGCGTGCACCCCGTCTGCCACGAGCGCAGCCGACCCGACCTTGCGGCCCACTCGGATCCGGTAGATCGCGACCAACTCGTTCCCCGCGAAGCCGATGAGACCGGCGAGGACCAAGAGCCAAGGATTCTCGATCGCGCGCGGATGGACGAAGCGACTGACCGCCTCCCAGCCGGCAACCACGGCGGACAGCGCGACGACGATGACGATGAACATGCCGGCGAGGTCTTCCGCGCGGCCATACCCGTAGGTGTAGCGCCGCGTGGCGGCTCGGCGCCCGAGCGCGAACGCGATCCATAGCGGCACCGCGGTGAGCGCGTCGGCGAAGTTGTGGATGGTGTCCGCGAGCAGTGCGACCGAGCCGGTGACGAGGACGAGCGCGAACTGCAGGATGGTCGTGGCAAGCAGCACGATCATGCTGATCTTGACGGCCCGAATTCCCGCGGCGGACGCCTCCATCGCGTCGTCGATCGAATCTGCAGCGTCGTGCGTGTGCGGGACGAACAGGTCGTACAGGAACCCCTTGACGCTCCCGTGCGGGTGGCTGTGCCCGTGGTCGTGCGGGTGCGGGTGCGGGTGCGGGTGCTCGTGGTCGTACCCCTGCCCGTGGTCGTGCGCGTGCGGGTGGTCGTGGTCGTGGTCGTACGGGTGGTCGTGCCCGTGCTCCGCGTGCCCTGCTGCGTCGTGCTCGGTCAATGGGACTCCTGGTGGTGGTGCGTCGCCCCGATGACGTGCTCAGCCTGAAGGACGGCCTGGGCGACGAGTTCCGACGCGTGCTCGTCAGTGAGGCGATAGAAGACGGTGGTGCCGACACGGCGGGGCTGGACCATGCGCGAGAGCCGCAGCTTCGCGAGGTGCTGCGAGACCGCCGTCGGGCTCTTGTCGACGACATCGGCGAGGTGGTTCACGGACATCTCCCCCGAGCTTCGCAGCGCGAGGATGATCCGAACCCGGGTCGGGTCGGCAAGCATCGCGAACACCTCGACCGCCAGCTCGACGTACTCCGAATCCGGACCGAGGGAACAAACCTGCGTATCTTCGCCCACACGAAGATTATGACTCCGCCGACGCGCGAGCGCACGCCGTCACGAAAACCACACGGTGGGTGATTTATCGAGTAGCGTCGTGCCGATTGGGTCGTCCGCGCGCCAAGGACCGCGTGACGCCACCAGAACCAAAGGAGCTTCGATGACCACTCCCTCCGTCCAGCTGTATACCGTGCGCGATGCGATGTCGGACGACGTCGCCGGCACGATCGCGCGGGTGCGCGAGATCGGCTACGAGAACGTGGAGCCCTACGCGTTCCAGACGAACACCGCCGAACTCGCACAGGCGCTGCGGGAGAACGGCGTCGCTGCGCCATCCGGGCATGCGGCGGTCATCGACGCGACCGATCCGGACGCGATCTTCGCGGCGGCGACGGAACTCGGGATGCAGACCGTCATCGACCCGTTCATTCCGACCGACCGGTGGCAGACCGCTGCGGACGCGGCATGGCTGGCTGACCGAGTCAACGAGCTGACCGTGAAGGCAGCCGGCCACGGCCTTCGGTTCGGATACCACAACCACCAGTGGGAGTTCGTGAACAAGGTCGACGGGCGCCCGGTCTACGACCTGTTCGTCGAGCGACTCGCGCCTGAGGTCGTGCTCGAGGTCGACACCTTCTGGGCGACGGTCGGGGGCGCAGACGCGCCGGCCGTGCTCCGCGCGCTCGGCGACCGCGTCGTTGCGATCCACGTGAAGGACGGAAGGGTGACCGGTGACATCGCCACGGCCCTCCCGTCGAGCGAGAGCGCTCTGGTCGTCCCCGACGCACTCAAGGCGGCGTTCGAGAATCAGACGCCCGCTGGCCAGGGCGACGTCGACGTGGCCGCGATCCTCGCAGCCGCACCCCAGGCGCTCCGCGTCGTGGAGTTCGACGCGTACAAGGGCGACGTGTTCGAAGGCATCGCGGAATCGCTCGCCTGGCTGCGCGAGAACGACAAGTAGTTCGTGCTGGGTGCGCGGGGTCGGGCCGGTCGGTCCGACCCCGCTCACGCATCTCACGCTCGGTCGGGAGGCGATTCCAGGAGCCGCTCGAGCAGCGCCAGGCCGCGTTCCACTGCGACCGAGTCAGGGTCGATGAGCCACTGAATCTGCAGGCCGTCCGCGGCCGCGATGATGAGCGACGCGACCTCGGCCGGATCGGCGTCGCCGATCATGTGATCGTGCTCCTGGGCGCGCTCGACGCGCTGGGCGATCTGCTTCCGGAGGCTCGTGAACCGCTCGCGGATGAAGGCTCGCGTCCCGGGATTCCCGGTTTGGACGGCAGCCGCCGTGAGCGAGGCATAAAGCTGCACGAGGCCAGGCACCGACCTATTCCTGGAGGCGCTGGCTCGCATCGCAGGAAGCGGCGAGTCATCCTCCCCCAACCACGCGTCGATGGTCTCATCGGTGCGTACTTCGTGGGCTTCGTAGACGGCGATGAGGAGCGCCTCCCGGGTTGGGAAGTAATGCCGCAGTGCCGCGTGCGACACACCGATCGCGGCCGCAACCGAACGGAGCGAGCCGGCGTCGACCCCGTCCCGGGCGAAGATCTCGATCGCCTTGTCGATGATCTGCTGCCGTCGCTCCGCGCTCTTGGCGTAGGGGCCGCGGGGCCGCCGCTCCCGGTCGGCGCTCCACTCTTCGCCGTCCGCTGTCATGTCGATGAGCCTAGAGGGACGCCGGGCGGCGCGGCTCCCCCGCTCCCACGCCCGCTCAGCTCACCAGCCGACGATCCCGAAGCGGTTGTGGAACTCGCCCGTCGGCCCGTCCTTCCCGATCGTGGCCATGGCGACGATCGCGTCGGTCCCTTCCTCGACCGTCTGATGTCCGCTGTTCCCGTTGAGATCAGTGGCCGTGTAGCCCGGGTCGACCACATTGATGCGAAGGTCTGGCAGGAACTGCGCGTAGATCGTGGTGAGCATCGTCATGGCGGCCTTGCTCGCACTGTAGGCGAGCGTCGGAATCTTGGACTCCAGCACGTTCGGGTCGTGACGCATCGCGAAAGAGCCGAGGCCGCTCGCCACGTTCACGATGACGGGCGACGCCGATTCGCGGAGCAAGGGCAGGAACGCGTGCGTCATGCGCACCACACTGACGCTGTTCGTGTCGAGGATCGCTGCGAACATCGGCCCGTCCACATCCGCGACGTCCACCCGCGGTCCTGCGATGCCCGCGTTGTTCACGAGCACGTCGAGCGCACCCCAGCGATCGCGGAATGCGTCGGCTGCGGCGGCGACGGATGCATCGGAGGTCACGTCCAACTGCACCCAGTCGACCTCGAGCGACTTCGCTGCGTCGGCACCCCGCGACGCATCGCGCGATCCGATCACGATCGAATGTCCGAGGTCGCGCAGCCGCCGCGCCGCCTCGTAGCCGAGTCCCTTGTTTCCGCCGGTGATCAGAGTTGTTGTCATGCCCACCACCCTCGTCCCCACCGGGGCCGCCACGGTCAGCTCCCACTGTCCATGGGACTCCGAGTACCAGGAAGGCTGACCCCGAGCGCGCGAGAATGCTCATATGGTTCATCACGGCGATCTCGCGACGCTCCTCCGTGCGTGGCGCGACCGTCTCCACCCGGCGGCGGTGGGCCTCCCCGCCGGACCGGGCCGTCGGGCCGCTGGGATTCGACGAGAAGAGCTGGCGATGCTCGCCGGCATCTCGGTGGACTACCTCGTCCGGCTCGAGCAAGGCCGCGCCGAACGTCCGTCACAGCAGGTCGTGACAGCGCTCGCTCGGACCCTGCAGCTCTCGGACGACGAACGCGATCAGCTCCATATCGCGGCCGGGGTGCCGGTGCCATCGCCCACGCAAGTCCCCACGCAGGTGCCTGCGAGCGTGCAGCGGCTCATCGCGCGACTCCCTGATGTCGCGATCGGCGTGTTCGCCGCCGACTGGTCGATGCTCAGTGCGAATGACGCGTTCGTGTCCCTGCACGATGCGTTCCCGCCAGGGCGAGACGGCAATCTCCTGTGGCGCCATTTCGTCCTCGGCATTTCGCGGCTCGTACCGGACGCCGCAGAGACCGAGCGGTTCGAGCGGGCGATCGTGTCCGATGTCCGGACCGCGACCATCCAGTACCCCAAGGACGAGCAGCTCGCCGCGCTGGTGCACGATCTCACCAAGCGGAGTCCCGCGTTCGCGAAACGGTGGTCCGCGGTGGAGGCCGCGCATCACCGAACGGAGCGCAAGATCATCGATCATCCCGTCGTCGGCCTGATCACCGTCGACTGCGACGTCCTCACCGTCGAGGGGTCAGGCGTGCACATCGTGACGCAGACCGCCGAACCCGGGACCGAAGACGCGTCGAAGATGGACCTGCTCAGGACGGTCGGTTCGACCGCACTCGCGTGACCGTGCGCGACTCAATGGTCGTGGTATTCTACATTCCCCATTTGGATGAGTCGAGGAAGGGACCGTTCTCCTGTTCACCAACGCCGTCAGCGCAGCCTTGCGGGCGCAGCGGCTCGTGCTCAGCGTTCCGGCAGCGGTGGTTGGCGCTGCTCTGTTCATCACCGGCGGGACGGCCCTGTGGGCTTTGCTCGTCAACGGCCCGCACCACGTCCTGGCGATCATCGCGTCGTCGTCTGGCCTTTTGCTCGCGTGCGCCTACCTCGGCATCGCGATCACGCTGCGACAGCGGCGGCGATGACACAAGCGGCAACCTGCGCAAAACGCGTCCCGACGGCGAAGCGCTGCTGCACCCGCGAAGAACGCCCCGCCAGCCGAAGCCAGCGGGGCGTTCTTCAATTCAGACCTGGTTCAGAAGTCCCAGTCCTCGTCCTCCGTGTTCACGGCCTTCCCGATCACGTATGACGAGCCGGACCCCGAGAAGAAGTCGTGGTTCTCATCCGCGTTCGGCGAGAGGGCGGACAGGATCGCCGGGTTCACGTCGGTGATGTTCTTCGGGAACATCGGCTCGTAGCCGAGGTTCATGAGGGCCTTGTTCGCGTTGTAGTGCAGGAACTTCTTGACGTCCTCGGTCAGCCCGACGCCGTCATAGAGGTCCTGCGTGTACTGCACCTCGTTGTCGTACAGCTCGAAGAGCAGCGAGAACGTGTAGTCCTTGAGCTCCTGGCGCTCCGCTTCGGTGACGAGTTCCAGACCCTTCTGATACTTGTACCCGATGTAGTAGCCGTGCACCGCCTCGTCGCGGATGATCAGGCGGATCAGGTCGGCCGTGTTCGTGAGCTTCGCACGCGATGACCAGTGCATCGGCAGGTAGAAGCCCGAATAGAACAGGAACGACTCGAGCAGGGTCGAGGCGACCTTCCGCTTCAGCGGCGCGTCGCCCTGGTAGTAGTCCATGACGATCGCGGCCTTCTTCTGCAGGTTCACGTTCTCCACGGACCAGCGGAAGGCCTCGTCGATCTCCGGCGTCGACGCCAGCGTCGAGAAGATCGACGAGTACGACTTCGCGTGGACCGACTCCATGAACGCGATGTTCGTGTACACCGCCTCTTCATGCGGCGTCAGCGCGTCCGGGATCAGCGAAACGGCGCCAACGGTGCCCTGGATCGTGTCGAGCAGCGTCAGCCCGGTGAACACGCGCATCGTGAGCTTCTGCTCGTCCGGCGTCAGCGTGTTCCACGACTGCACGTCGTTCGACAGCGGCACCTTTTCGGGCAGCCAGAAGTTCCCGGTGAGGCGGTTCCACACCTCGACGTCTTTCTCATCCTGGATGCGGTTCCAGTTGATGGCCTGGACCGAGTCGATGAGCTTCAGATGGTCGACCAACGCATGTCCTTCGTGGTTCTTTTACGTGTGATGGTGGCGGTGCTGGGCGAGCGGAGGGTTCCGCTCGCCCAGCTGCAGCGTCAGACGCGCTGCTGGATGGTGCCGCCGGGGTTGCCGTCAGCGGCTCGCTGGGTCACAAAGCGACCCGTCGAAGCGGAGCGGTTCACCGAGCGAGAGTTTCCGGTCCCGCTACCGACGCGCTCCGTGGTCGTCTTTGACGGCCAGCGCGCAGCAGCAGCGTTAGAGACGAAGCGCCCACTTGAGGCGCTCCTGTTCACGGTGCGTGCCACGGTCATTCACCTCCTCTCGAGGCCTCACAGCCCCGAGAGCCCGCCCCGGGTGGGACGGTTCGACTCGTGTACAGTGGACGCTCCAGCCGACAAGTTGGAGTCCCTGCTAGGGGCTTGTTCAAGACCAGGTCTTCACAGACCTGGTCTTGAACTCTGTATGGACTTGTGTGGCCGGAGGCTCGCGACGGGCTTGTCACGGCTCTCCAGTCAAGGCATTCGCATGAGCGACCGAAGGCGTCAGAGCATGCAGGAGACGCAGCCTTCGACCTCCGTGCCCTCCAGCGCGAGCTGACGGAGACGGATGTAGTAGATCGTCTTGATGCCCTTGCGCCACGCGTAGATCTGCGCCTTGTTGATGTCGCGCGTGGTCGCGGTGTCCTTGAAGAACAGTGTCAGCGACAGCCCCTGGTCGACGTGCTGCGTCGCGGCAGCGTAGGTGTCGATGATCTTCTCCGGGCCGATCTCGTACGCGTCCGCGTAGTACTCGAGGTTGTCGTTCGTCATGAACGGCGCCGGGTAGTAGACGCGGCCGAGCTTGCCTTCCTTGCGGATCTCGATCTTCGACGCGATCGGGTGGATCGATGAGGTCGAGTGGTTGATGTACGAGATCGAGCCGGTCGGCGGGACGGCCTGCAGGTTCTGGTTGTAGATGCCGTGCTCCTGGACGGAGGCCTTGAGTGCCTTCCAGTCCTCCTGCGTCGGGATCGCCACGTTCGCGGTCGCGAAGAGCTCGCGGACACGCTCAGTGGCCGGCGCCCACTCCTGGTCCGTGTACTTGTCGAAGAACTCGCCCGTGGCGTACTTCGAGTCACGGAAGCCGTCGAACGTCTCACCCTGCTCGATGGCAATGAGGTTCGAGGCCCGGAGCGCGTGGTACAGCACCGTGTAGAAGTAGATGTTCGTGAAGTCGATGCCTTCGTCCGACCCGTAGTGCACGCGCTCCCGGGCGAGATACCCGTGCAGGTTCATCTGACCGAGACCGATCGCGTGCGACTTGTCGTTGCCGTCCTCGATCGAGCGGACCGACGAGATGTGCGACATCTGCGACACCGCGGTGAGTCCACGGATCGCGGTCTCGATCGTCTTGCCGAAGTCGGGCGAGTCCATCGTGAGGGCGATGTTCAGGGACCCGAGGTTGCAGGAGATGTCCTTACCGATCGTGTTGTACGACAGGTCCTCGTTGTAGGTCGTCGGGGTGTTGACCTGCAGGATCTCCGAGCACAGGTTCGACATGTTGATGCGGCCCTTGATCGGGTTCGCCTTGTTCACCGTGTCCTCGAACACGATGTACGGGTAGCCGGACTCGAACTGGATCTCCGCGATCGTCTGGAAGAAGTCGCGCGCCTTGATCTTCGTCTTCTTGATGCGCGAGTCGTCGACCATCTCGCGGTACTTCTCGGAGATGGAGATGTCGCCGAACGGCACACCGTAGACGCGCTCCACGTCGTACGGCGAGAACAGGTACATGTCCTCGTTGTTCTTGGCGAGTTCGAACGTGATGTCCGGCACGACGACACCGAGCGACAGCGTCTTGATGCGGATCTTCTCGTCGGCGTTCTCACGCTTCGTGTCGAGGAACCGCATGATGTCCGGGTGGTGCGCTGACAGATACACCGCGCCGGCTCCCTGGCGCGCACCGAGCTGGTTCGCGTACGAGAAGCTGTCTTCCAGGAGCTTCATCACCGGGATGATGCCGCTCGACTGGTTCTCGATCTGCTTGATCGGCGCGCCGGACTCGCGGATGTTCGACAGGAGGAGCGCGACGCCGCCGCCGCGCTTCGACAACTGCAGCGAGGAGTTGATGCCGCGCGAGATCGACTCCATGTTGTCTTCGATGCGGAGCAGAAAGCAGGAGACGAGCTCGCCGCGCTGCGCCTTGCCCGTGTTGAGGAACGTCGGCGTGGCCGGCTGGAAGCGGCCGCCGATGATCTCCTCGACCAGGTTGATCGCGAGGTCTTCGTCGCCCTGCGCAAGCCCGAGCGCGGTCATGACGACCCGGTCCTCGAAGCGCTCGAGGTAGCGCTTGCCGTCGAACGTCTTCAGCGTGTAGCTCGTGTAGTACTTGAACGCGCCGAGGAAGGTCTGGAACCGGAACTTCTTGGAGTAGGCGAGGTCGTTGAGCTTCTGGATGAACTCGATCGAGTACTGGTCGATGACCGCTTGCTCGTAGTAGTGGTTCTCGACCAGGTAGTCGAGCCGCTCCTGCAGGTTGTGGAAGAAGACCGTGTTCTGGTTGACGTGCTGCAGGAAGTACTGCTTCGCGGCCTCACGGTCTTTGTCGAACTGGATCTTGCCGTCGGCGTCGTACAGATTGAGCATCGCGTTCAGGGCGTGGTAGTCCATGCCCGTCGTCGGCGACGTCAGATCGACGTCTGCAACTGCTGCGTCCAAAATGCATCCAATCCTGAGTTGACCGCCTGCACGTCGTCAGGCGTTCCGAAGAGTTCGAAACGGTAGAGAACCGGCACGTGGCACTTCTGGGCCACGATGTCGCCGGCGAGCCCGTAGGCCTCGCCGAAGTTGGTGTTGCCACCGACGATCACGCCGCGGATGAGCGCGCGGTTGTGTTCGTCGTTGAGGAATTTGATGACCTGCTTGGGAACGGCTCCATGGCCGTTGCCGCCGCCGTAGGTCGGCAGGACCAGGACATACGGCCGTTCGGCATGCAGCTGCTCCTCGCTCGGATAGAGCGGGATTCGCTGTGCCGGTCGACCGAGCTTCTCGACGAACCGAGCAGTGTTCTCCGACACGCTCGAGAAGTAGATGAGTTCGCTCATGGCGCTCTCCTCCGTCAGACCGTCGACAGCGGTGGGGAGTGTCGGCCGCCTCGGTTCCCCGTCGAGGCGGCCGACCAGATCACGCGAGCTCGGCGCTGAGCGCGGCGATCTTGTCCGGACGGAAGCCCGACCAGTGGTCGTCGTCGGTCACGACGACGGGGGCCTGCAGGTAGCCGAGGCTCTTGACGTGCTCAAGCGCGGCCTCGTCCGTGGAGACGTCGTGCACTTCGTATTCGATGCCCTTGTTGTCGAGCGCTCGATACGTCGCGGTGCACTGCACGCAAGACGGCTTGGTGTAAACGGTGACGGCCATGTTCTCCCCTATTCGAGACGGTCCGGAGCCGGTCTGACACAGACCCCGCTGCGGTGGAGTCGATACTACATCTTGTGCCCGACGCCGCGACGGACCACAAGAGAAAGTGTTACACGCTTGTAGTTCTCCACAACGCAATGCACAGCCTGTGCATTCCCGATGCGGTGCTCGAAGCCCGGTTTTCCGCCATTCTCGAGGCCGCCACCGACATCTCTGCACACCGGTGGAGATCCCCGTCCACAGGGTGTGGGATTCGCATGCTCGGCGTGTCGCTTCGACGGGCAGATCGTGCCCCTCCCCCGTTCGGGAGGCACCACGCGCGCCGCTTCTCAACGTCCCGTCCACAGCGCGCCGCCTGGGCCGGGGCGACCACCGTCCGGTCCGTACACTCGGAGGCGTGAGCGCGTACGGAAGCCTGCTGCGGACCCACGGGGTCGCCCGCGTCATTGCGGCGCAGCTGACCGCGCGGTTCCCGTTCGGCATGCTCTCGCTCGCCTACCTGCTGCGCGTCGAGCACGTCGCCCACTCATATGGTGCAGCCGGCCTCGTTCTCGCCGCGTCCAGCATCGGCCAGGCGATCGCCGGCCCGCTGACGAGCCGATGGATGGGCAGCTGGGGCATGCGCCCGGTCCTGATCCTCACGAGCATCGTGGCGTTCGCGAGCATGTCAGTGATCGCGTTCGTCATCATGCCGGTTTGGCTCTACATGGCGGTGGGCTTCGTCGGCGGGCTCGCCGTGCCTCCCGTCCAGCCTGCCGTGCGAACCATCTATCCGAAGATGGTCACGTCCACCCAGTTGACACCGCTGTTCTCGCTCGACGCGTCTGCGCAGGAGCTCATCTGGGTGGTCGGGCCAGTGATCACCACCTTCGTCGCCACGCAGATCGGGACGGTCCAAGCGATCTGCGTCGCACTCGCGTTCCTGCTCATCGGCGGAACCTGGTTCATCGCCTCGCCCGAGCTCGGCCGGGTGCGCATCCCGCGGTCCAAGCGCGCGTTCGGCACGGTGCTCCGACGCCCTTCCGTCATCGTCGCCACCCTGACCGGCTTCCTGCTCATCAGCGGCTGCGCCGCAGTGGAGGCCGGTGTCACCAGCGTCTTCGGCAACGGCAGTCCGAATGCCGGGATCGTCCTCGCGGTCTTCGCGCTCGGATCATTGGCGGGCGGTCTCGCCTTCGGGCACCGCCCGATCTCGCCGGGCACCCTGTGGACACGAATGCTCATCGTGTTCATCGGCCTGGGCCTATCGGTGATCAGCACGTCGTTCTGGTGGCTCTGCCTCACGCTGCTCATCGCTGGAGCTGGGATCGCGCCCGCGCTGGCAGTCATGTTCGGATCGGTGTCAGCGACCGTGAAGTTCTCGGACACCGCGGAGGCGTACGGCTGGATGGGAACCGGACAGCTCATCGGAGCGGCACTCGGCTCCGCTGCCGCCGGATTCCTCATCGACGCACACGGCGGGGTCGGCGGCCTCGGAGTCGGCGCCTTCGCCGTGCTGCTCGGCACGGTGCTGCCGCTCTTCGCGCGCCGATGGCTGCCCGACCTGCGCGGCCGCGACGCCAGTCCGATACCCGACACCGAGCCCGTCACGATCGCGAGCTGAGCGATGCGTCCCGATCAGACCGAGTTCGTCCTGCGTGACGGCGCTCGTATCCCGGCAGTCGGGTTCGGCGTGTACAAGGTCGACGACGCGGACGCCGAACGCTCCGTCGCGACCGCCCTTCGCTCCGGATACCGGCATCTCGACACGGCCGAGATGTACAGAAACGAGGCCGGTGTGGGTCGGGCGATCCGCGCCGCCGGTATTGCTCGCGATGATCTGTTCATCACGACGAAGGTGTGGAACACCAACCACGGGCGCGAGCAGACCATGCGAGCGTTCGACGCATCGCTCGGACGACTTGGGCTCGACCGGGTCGACCTGTACCTGATCCACTGGCCCGCTGCGGCCAACGACCGCTATGTCGAGACGTGGCGGGCACTCGTCGAGCTCCAGGCGGACGGCCGCGCTACCAGCGTCGGCGTTTCGAACTTCCAGATCCCCCACCTTGAACGGATCATCGGCGAGACCGGTGCGGTGCCCGTCGTCAATCAGGTCGAGCGGCATCCGTGGCTGCCGCAGGCCGATCTCCTGGAGTTTCACGCGGCGCACGGCATCGTCACAGAAGCCTGGTCGCCGCTCGGACGCGGCCGCCTGATCGACGAGCCCGCGCTCGGCGTGATCGCCCGCAAGCATGGTGTGTCCGTCGCGCAGGTACTGGTGCGCTGGAACATCGACGCAGGTGTCGTGGCACTCCCGAAGTCAGTGACCCCGGAGCGGATTGCGTCGAACATCGCGATCGCAGGCTTCGAGCTCGACGAGGACGACCGAGCGGCCATCGCCACGCTCGAGAACGGGACGCGGACGGGGTCCCACCCCGATCAGGTGCACTAGCCGTGAGCGGGCGGTGAGCCAGGGGCCGTAGGGGTGTTCGTGTCACACGCGCCCGGGTCGCGCTCACCACAAGGCTGGCCGGAGTCTGGTTCTCCACCGTGAGTCACGAGACCTAGGTTCACCTTGCTGAAGTATAAAATACTGGCAGCGCGAAAGGAACCCTATGACTTCGATAACCCCCGTCACGGTTGACGTCGAATCCGACCGGTTGGCTGAGGCGCGGCACCTCACGCGCATTGCCGACGACGGCGACCTCTTCCGATATGCGCTGCGCACGCTGATTGCCATTCGGAAGCAACCGGAGACCGCCCGCCGCGTGCTGGACGTCCTGCAACACATTCAGGACGAGCCAGAGTACGCGCAGCCATGACCGCATTTCTCGTCGACCACTCCGTCTGGGCGCGGGCGCTTCAATCGCATGCTGTGCGCCGCCAACTCGAAGAGATCACAACGCACCACGTGATCGTGACCTGCCCTCCGCAGGTCCTCGAATATTGCCACTCTGCACGGAACGCTCAAGCCCATGATCGACTCGAGCACGAGATTCGCGCGCACGTCGAGCTTGCGGAGCATGCCACGAAACGACGAGGTGCTCGCGATACAGAGTCAGCTATGGAACAGCGGCCATTTGAGAGACGCGGGACCCGTCGACATCTTGATCGCGGCCTACGCGATCGCGAACCGCTCCGTCGTGGTGAGCGCGGACCGCGACTTCGTCTCGATCGCGCAGGTGACCCCGGAGCTCCGGCACCTGCACCTTCCGGCCGCCTGAATTCGGCCGACGAGGCGCCGCGCACGGCGACCCTCAGAAGCCGGCCGCCCGGGGCTCACTCCGCGCCGGGCTCGTCGTCCGCGCCGTCCTGCCATGGCAGGTGAAGGTCCTTCGGGTCGACATCCACGTCCCCGACGTCATCCACGCCGCCGGTGCCGGGCACGACCTTGACTTGGTCGGGGTCGACATCGTCAGCGCGCAGCGCCTCGGAATCGCGTTCCGGGTCCTGCAGCACCTCGGTCTCGCGCTCGCTGCTCGGCGTGTAGGCGGTGTCCGCGGCGCGGCGCTCTCCGTCGGGCACCTGCTCATCGTTCTCGACGTGGTGCACCATCTTCGCGACCCCCCGGTAGTGGGTCTGCGCGTCGTCGTCTGCCATCGGGGTTCTCCTCGGTCGGATCAGTCGGATCGATCAGGCGCCCGGATCAGTCGGATCGATCAGGCGCCGCCGACGCTAGACCGCCCCCGATGTGTGCTCCCCCACATCCGCGCGGTGATCGGCTGCGTCCCCGAACACGCTTGGGGGGCCCGGCTCGGCCTCCCCCGTCAGCTACCGTTGACCCCGCACCGCCCACCGCATCGAGGAGTTCCCCGTGACGATCACCGCCGCCGCTGACGGATCCGCGCTTGGAAACCCAGGGCCGGCCGGCTGGGCCTGGTACGTCGACGATGATCGTTGGGCGGCTGGAGGCTGGCCGAGTGCCACGAACAACCAGGGCGAGCTGACCGCAGTTCTTCAGCTGCTCCGAGCGACGAAAGACACCGGCGAGCCGCTCCACATCCTGTGCGACAGCCAGTACGCGATCAATGCGTGCACCACGTGGCTCGCCGGTTGGAAACGGAAAGGCTGGCGGAAAGCGGACGGGAAGCCCGTCCTCAACGTCGAGATCATCAAGGAGCTCGACGCCGAACTGCAGGGGCGAACCGTGACGTTCGAATGGGTCCGTGGGCACGTCGGCCACGAGATGAACGAGGCCGCCGACGCACGCGCCCGCGCGGCGGCAACCGCCTACCAGCAACGCACGCCGGTGCCGCACGGCCCGGGCTGGCCCGGTGTCACGGTGACCGAGCCGTCGCCGCTCCCGGAGCCAGTGTCGCCGGCCACCCTGTTCTAGTCGACCTCGACGTCCGTCCATCCGTCGAACCGGCCGATCTCGGTCACCCGGACCACAGCCTCCCCGAGTTCGTCGGACGCATCGAGATCGACCACCGCGCTGAACCCGAAGTCGTGATCCCCCTCCGGGTCCGAGAAGATCTGCCGCACCCGCCACACGCGATCCGCCGCCGCAGGCCGCTCGTCGAGCACCACGAACCGCATCGACCGTGCATCGGCATCGGTCGCGATCGCATCATGCTCCGCGTAGTACTCCTCGAGCATCGCGTCCCACGCCCGGTGATCAAAGCCGTGCTGCGCGTCCAACTCGCCGAGCGCCCCCACATCGTCCAGGGCCGCGAGCTGCACCCGACGAAACAGCGCATTGCGAACCAGCACGCGGAACGCACGCACGTTCCCGGTCAGGCGAGCCGGAGCAGGTGCCGCGACCTCGGCGTCGTCCGACGCGTGGGCATCGAGCACGAGATGCGGGCTGACCAGGGCCTCCCATTCGTCAACCAAGGACGAGTCGACCTGCCGAACCAGCTCGCCGAGCCACTCGATGATGTCGTCGAGTTCGGGCGTGCGCATCTCCGACGGAATCGTCTGCCGCATCGCCCGATACGCATCCGACAGGTATCGGAGGACCAGCCCCTCCGAGCGAGTCAGCCCATAGAACCGGACGAAGTCGCCGAAGGTCTGCGCCCGCTCGAACATGTCACGCACCACCGCCTTCGGCGACAGTGCGAAATCGAGCACCCACGGCTGCTCCGCCGCGTACGCCTCGTACGCCGCCTCGAGCAGCTCGGCGAGGGGCCGCGGATGCGTCACCTCCTCGAGCAGCTCCATGCGCTCGTCGTACTCGATCCCCTCCTGCTTCATGCGCGCGACCGCTTCGCCGCGCTCCTTGAACTGCTGTGCGCCGAGGATCGCGCGCGGATCGTCCAACGTCGACTCGACGATCGACACCATGTCGAGCGCGAACGTCGGCGACTCCGGATCGAGCAACTCGAACGCGGCGAGCGCGAACGGCGACAGCGGTTGATTCAGCGCAAAGTTCGGCTGCAGGTCGACGGTGACACGCAAGCGGGCTGGCTCGCCGTTCGCTCCGGGGATGCGTTCGATCACACCTGCGGTGAGGAGCGTGCGAGTGATCTCGAGTGCGCGCTTCGCCAATGTGAGCTGCCGCGACCACGGTTCGTGGTTGTCGAACACGAGCGACCGCACCGCGCTGAACGCATCGCCGCCGCGGGCGACCACCGAGAGGACCATCGCGTGCGTGATCCGCATGCGGGACGTCAGCGGCTCCGGCTCCGCGCCCTGCAGCCGCTCGAACGAGCCAAGCCCCCAGGACACGAAGCCGTCGGGCGCCTTCTTGCGCTTCACCTTCGATCGCTTCTTCGCGTCGTCGCCGGCCTTCGCGAGCGCGCGCGCATTCTCGATCTCATGCTCGGGCGCTTCGGCGAGCACGTCGCCCTCGGTGTCGAACCCGGCCCGGCCGGCGCGGCCCGCAATCTGGTGAAACTCGCGGGCGCTCAGCTGGCGCATGCGGGTGCCGTCGAACTTCGTGAGCCCCGTGAGGAGCACGCTCCGAATCGGAACGTTGATGCCGACGCCGAGCGTGTCGGTGCCGCAGATGACGGGGAGCAGGCCGCGCTGCGCCAGCTGTTCGACGAGCCGACGGTACTTCGGCAGCATGCCCGCGTGGTGCACCCCGATACCGGCGCGAAGCAGCCGCGACAGGGTCTGTCCGAACCCCGCGCTGAAGCGGAAGCCGCCGATGGCTCCCGCGATCTCGTCCCGGCGCTCGCGGGAAGCGACCCGCACCGATGTCAGCGACTGCGCGCGTTCGAGCGCTGCGGCCTGTGCGAAATGCACGATGTACACGGGCGCCTTGCCCTCTTCCAGCAGCCGTTCGACGGTCTCCTGCACCGGCGTCTCGACGTATTCGTAGGACAGCGGGACCGGACGGGACACACCGGTCACGAGCGCGGTCGCCCGGCCCGTTCGACGCGACAGGTCGTCGGCGATCGTCGTGACGTCGCCGAGCGTCGCGGACATGAGCAGGAACTGCGCCCGCTCGAGCACGATGAGCGGCACCTGCCACGCCCAGCCGCGGTCCGGCTCGCCGTAGAAGTGGAACTCATCCATGATGACGATGTCGACGTCCGCGTCCGCACCCTCCCGGAGCGCGAGGTTCGCGAGGATCTCCGCCGTGCAGCACACGATCGGGGCGTCCCCGTTGACGCTGGAGTCACCGGTGACCATGCCGACGTTCTCCGGTCCGAAGAGGTCCACCAGCTGAAAGAACTTCTCCGACACCAGGGCCTTGATCGGTGCGGTGTAGTAACTGCGCCGCCCCTCGGCGAGTCCCGCGAAGTGCGCCGCCGCAGCGACCAGCGACTTGCCGGTGCCCGTCGGCGTCGAGAGGATCACATTCGCACCGGAGACGAACTCGATGACGGCTTCGTCCTGCGCCGGATACAGCGGGCGACCCGTCGAGGCGGCCCAGTCGGCGAACGCCCCATACACGGCATCAGGGTCGGCGGCGCCGTCGCCCTCCGGAAGCGCGGGCAGGAGGGACGCGGTCGCGCTGGAATCCGACATGGTGACCCCATTCTCCCGGACCGTGTCGAGCCTCCCGCACAGGTGCCGCCCGGTGCGAGCGGCAGGCGCATCGATCGGGAGGCCCGACTCACCTCCGCGCGTAGGCTTGCGTCGTGCGCGAGCTCGGGTTCCTGTCGTTCGTTCCCAACCATGGCGGGCCGGCCGGTGCTGCCGATGCCCTCGAGGACGGGTTGCGACTGTTCGCTCACGCGGAGGATCTCGGATACGGGACGGGATGGGTGCGGGGCCGCCATTTCGAGCCGTTCCTGACCAGCCCCATGACGTTCTTCGCGGCGGCCGCGCAGCGCACCGAGCGAATTCACTTCGGCACCGCCGTGCTCGGTATGCGATACGAGGACCCGGTCCGGCTCGCGGAGGATGCGAGCACCGTGGACCTGCTGAGCGGCGGCCGTGTCGAGCTCGGCATCTCCTCGGGGATCCCGGGATACGGCCCGATCCTCGACCCGATCTTCGGCGCGGTGGAGCGATCGTTCCGCGACGAAGCAGATGTGCGCACGGAATCGCTCCTGCGGGCGCTCCGCGGCGAACAGCTCGGGTCGAGCGGCTCCGGGTACGAGAGCATTCCGGCTGACGCGGCCCTGACACTGCAACCTGCGAGCCCGGGCCTTCTCGGTCGGGTCTGGTGGGGCGGCGGCAGCATGGGGACGGCCGTGCGAACCGCTGAGCGCGGACTCCGGCTGCATCTGTCGACACTGAACACGGAGGACACGGGCGCCCCGTTCGCGGACGCGCAGGCGGCGCAGATCGCGGCGTACCGCGAGCATTGGAGGCCCGGCACCGCCACCGCCGCGCCCGGCGAGCATCAGGGTCCGGTTGTCGCGGTCGGTCGCATCGTCGTTCCCCTGCTCAACGATCGCGATCGGGCGACGCATGAGGAGTTCCTGACGTCCTACGCGGCCGGGATGGACGACGAGGGTCGTCCACTGTCCGGAACGCCGCCGTTCCGCTTCCAGAAGGTCCTCTCCGGCGCACCGGACGCCATCGCCGAAGCACTCGCCGCCGATCCGGCGGTGTCCGCCGCGGACGCGCTCGTCATCACCCTGCCGGCGAACGGCGACGCGGCGTCGCACCGCAGAATCCTCACCGTCGTCGCCGAGCAGATCGCGCCGCAACTCGGGTGGGTGCCCGCGCACTGACGGGGGTGCTCGCGGGGGCGCTCAACGGTCACCAACGATCGCGTTGAAGGCGAAGTCGCAGAGCGGGAGCCGAAGCGCCCGACACGCTCCGACCCCCGCCAGCGACGCCATCGGATCCCTGATTCCGACCCGATGACGAGATCATGCTCTCACCCCGCGCGCAGATGCGGACGTAGGGCGGTCCGCTGTGCGCAGGCGGCTGCCCGCGTCGGGCGGAATGCCTCGGAACGCCCCGGCAACGAACAGATCGCTCGGTGTGCAGGCCGCGGTCAGACTCGGGCCAGTGAAGCTGTTGCCGGCCGCAGCCACACCCGGGCCGTTGAAAGGGGGTGCGCCCCAGCGGGACAGGCCGACGGGGCGCACCGGACGCACCCGATTACGAGGCACCTCCGGCCGGATCAGGAGACCGTGGCGCGCTTCGGGAATCGTTTGTTCGATGCGTGCGCCGCACGGTAACCAGCCGGATCAGCGCGATCCGAGCCTAGCCACGCACCGCCCGTGCCGCTATCCGATGACGGGCGCTGTTCGCCGAGTGTCCGAGAACCGAGCATCGAGCCGCGGACGGCGGCAGGATAGGAACCGTGCGCCTCGAGTGAGCGCGCACGTCAGTTCGTCGAGGAGGATGCAAATGACGCGAGTCGTAGTGACCGGGGGCAGCGGCAAGTTGGGCCGCGCAGTGGTTCGGGAGTTCGTCGAACACGGGTACGACGTCGTCAACCTGGACCGTGTGCCCTCGCCCGACGCACCCGCAGAAGCCGTGTTCATTCGCACCGATCTGACCGACTACGGCCAGGTGCTCAACTGCCTGATCGGCGTCGACGACCGGTACGACCACGTCGATGCCGTGGTGCATCTCGCGGCGGTCCCCGCTCCCGGACAGGTGCCGGATGTCGCGCTCATCACGAACAACGTGACGTCGTCGATCAACGTGTTCCATGCGGCGCGGGCGGCGGGTATCAAGAACGTGGTGTGGGCCTCCAGCGAGACCCTGCTCGGGATCCCCATGGGCGAGTTCCATCCGCCATACATCCCGGTGGACGAGGAGTTCGCCGTGCGCCCGCAGTCGTCGTACTCGCTCGGCAAAGCCGTCGAAGAGGAGATGGCTCGCCACTTCACCCGGTGGGATCCGTCGCTGAAGATGATCGGCCTCCGGTTCTCCAACGTCATGGACGTGGCCGACTACGACGGGTTCCCATGGGACCGCGACCCCGAGAAGAAGTCGTTCAACCTGTGGTCCTACATCGACTCCCGGGACGGCGCGCAGGCCGTGCGGAAGGCCGTCGAGAGCGACCTCACGGGCTTCGAGGCGTTCATCATCGCGAGCCCCGACACGGTGATGGAGGCGCCGACCATCGAGTTCGTCGAACGGTACATCCCCGACATCGAGCGCCGCTCGGAGATCGATGGAGTGAGCTCGCTGCTGTCGAGCGAGAAGGCTCGGGAACTCCTCGGCTACGCCCCGCAGTACTCCTGGCGCGACGGCCGCTGATCGCTCCTGGCGCTACGGTCGCTGATCACTCCTGGCGCTACGGCCGCTCATCGCGATCCGCCCTCAGGAGAGCAACAGTCCCGATTCAGGAGAGCAGCGCTCCCGATTCAGGACAGCAACAGCCCGTCGGTCACGAGCGACCGCACTTGTGGCAGGAGTTCCGCCACGAGTGCGGCCTCGTCGACCGCGGTGAGCTGCGCGATCGCCCCGATGATCGCGGCGAGGGAGAGCTCACCGTCGCACGCGCCCACGCACGCGGCGAGCGCGGTTCCGGCGTCGACGCGCCGTCCGAAGCCGCCGCCCTGGACGAGCGTGATGACGGTCGGGTCGTCGTTTCCGGGCCAGTAATGCCGCTCCTCCGTCACATCCCCCGCGACGCGGAGGTGCGCGCGAAGGAGCGCCGCATCATCGACGCTCCGCAGCCAAGTGACGGCGTCGAGGACACGTGCGACCACGGGGCCGAGGCCGACGGGAACGGAGCCGAGCGCGTCGGGGCGCTGCTCGAACCGGCGGAGGCGACTCGCGCCTCCTGAGCGATCGGGGATCGCGTCCGGGTGGGAGGCCCGCAGCACGACGTACCCGAACCCCACCTCCGTCACGGATCGCGTCGCGAAGTCATCGAGCCACGCGTCGACGAGGGGTTCGTACTCGGGCGTGCCCGGCCTCGTGCCGCCGTCGCGCACCCAGGTCTCGGCGTAGGTCGGCGGGTCCTGGCGCTCACGCTCGATCACCCAGACGTCGAGATCCGAGTCCACGACCCAGCCTTCGACGCGTGCGAGACCGTCGACGCCGACGCGGTACTCCCAATTGCCGAGGAGCTGGGCGGTACCACCGGGCTCGAGGTGCTCGGGAATGCCGCGGATCACCCGCTCGACGAGCGCGTCGCCGACCATGCCGCCGTCGCGGTACTCGTACGCCGGCACATCGGCGCGTCGCGGCGTGATCACGAACGGCGGATTCGACACGATACGGTCGAATCGCTCGCCAACCACCGGCTCGAACAGCGACCCGGAGCGGAACTCGATCCCGTCGACACCGTTCAGGGCGGCGTTGAACCGCGCGATGTCGAGCGCTCGCGCCGAGATGTCCGTTGCGACCACCCGTTCCGCAAAGCGGCGAGCGTGCAGCGCCTGGATTCCGCAACCGGTGCCGAGATCGAGCACGGAGCGGACCCGCGTCGGCAGCATGAGTCCCGCGAGCGTGGTGGACGCGCCACCGATGCCGAGCACGTGCTGCTCGCCGAGCGCCCCGCCGACAGCGAGTTCGCCGAGGTCGGAGAGGATCCAGAAGCTGCCAGGACCGAGGTCGTCGACGAAGTCGTAGGGGCGCAGGTCGACGAGCGGCACGAGTCGGTCATCGTCATTGGCGAGTTGCGTGTCGGGCGTGCGAAGCAGACCTGCCTCGATCGCGGCATCCACACCGGCGGTCGGAATCGCACGCGCGAGCGCTGCGCGTTCGACCGGCAGCCCGAGCACGAAACACCGGGCCAGCGTCGCACGCCGTGCGCGAGACTCGTCCTCCGCCCCATCGGCCGCTCGCCAGGCAGGAGGCTCGTCCACTGCCCCGTCAGCCGCTCGCCCGGCGCGAGTCCCGCTTCCCGTCACCTGATCGAGGGCGCGCCGTGCAGGAACCCGGTCTCCGCGGAAAAGGGCGGCCGCGGCAACAGCACCCCACAGGGCGTCGAGCCCGGACACTGTGAATTCCGCGGCAGCGAAGTCGGCGGCAAGGGCAGCCAGGAACGCGCCTCCGCTTCGGATCGGCGGAAGCGGTGCGGTCACGCCTGCACCGGCGCTGGCGGCTCGGCGACCAGGACGCCGGTCGGGACGGACCAGTCGAGGACGAGCCCGAGGAGACCGGGGAACCTCGCCTCGATGTCCTCGACGCGCACGCGGGTGCGCCGCTCGAGCCCGTCGAGGCGCTGCTCGAGGAGACCGGCCTCGCGGAGGACGCGGAAGTGGTGCGTCTGGGTGGACTTCGGTCGGTTCAGCCCCACCCAGGTGCAGGACTGCTCGGCTCCCGCAGCATCGACGAGGAGTCGATGGAGGATCGCAAGTCTGAGCGGGTCGGCGAGCGCATCGAAGATCACGGGGAGTTCGAGCTCGTCGACGGATGGTTGCGGCAGCAGTTCGAGCCCGTGCGGCGTTGTGGGCATGCACGGGACGGTATCACTGTTCGCTCATCAGTACGACTTGCGTCGAACTAGCGAGGTCCGGTACAAAGGAGTCCAGTACGAACATTGTCGTACAGGAGGCGGAGGGATGATCATGCAACAGTCAGCCAGGTCGGTCGCAGCGTTCTGGATCATCGCCGCCATGATCCTCATCTCGATGGCGTCGTCAGCCGTCCCCTCGCCGCTCTACCCCGTATACGCCGCGCAGTGGCACCTGACGCCGCTCCTCTTGACGGGCGTGTTCGCGATCTACGTCGGCGGTCTCCTCGCCAGCCTGCTCACCGCCGGATCGGTGTCCGACTACATCGGCCGGAAGCCGGTGCTCGCTGTCGGGCTCGCCGGGATCCTCGTGTCGATGGTGCTGTTCGCGGGCGCCACCGGTGTCGCGTCATTGATCATCGCGCGCATCGTGCAGGGTCTCGCCGTCGGCGTCGTGATCGGCACGCTCGGCGCGGCGCTGCTCGACCACTCGCTGGAGCGCGCACCAGCGCTTGCCGGCGTCCTGAACGGCGCCGTGCCTCCGATCGCCCTGGCGGTGGGTGCACTGTCGAGCGGCGCGCTCGTGCAATGGGGGCCTGCGCCGGAGCAACTCGTCTACATCGCCTACGGGGCGCTCCTCCTGCTCGGGATCGTCGCGCTCGTCGCCATTCCGGAGCGGGTCGAGCGCCGTCCCGGCGCCCTCCGGTCGCTCGTGCCGACGATCTCGGTGCCACGCGCATCCCGCACGCTGTTCCGCGATGTCGCAGGTGCCTTGGTCGCAAGCTGGGCGCTCGGCGGCCTCTACCTGTCACTCATCCCGAGCGTGCTCGGCGCGGTGTTCCACGTCACCGACCACTTCGCCGCTGGCGCACTGATCGCGCTCTTCACCGGGGTCGGCGCCGCCACCGGTCTCGTCATCGCGCGCTCCGACGCGCGGGTCGGCGTCCTCATCGGTCTCGTCGCCCTCATCGCCGGCCCGGTGCTCACCGTCGCATTCACCGTCACCGCGATCCTCCCCGGATTCATCGTCGGGACCGCCGTTGCCGGAGTCGGCTTCGGAGCTGGGTTCCAGGCGGCACTGCGGCTCCTCGTTGCGACCGCGTCACCAACCGACCGAGCCGGCCTGCTCTCGAGCATGTACACGCTGAGCTACGTCGCCTTCGGTCTGCCCGCGGTCGTCGCCGGCATGCTGGAGCCGTCCGTCGGTCTCGTTCCCGTCATCGTCGGGTACGGCGCGTTCGTCGTGCTCGCCGCGGTGATCGCGCTCGTCCTGCAGTCGGTCCCGCGCACCGCGGCGGTCGAGGAATCGGCCGCCCGCCGCGAGAGTGGCGAGCGCGGGACTGCGGAGCCGTCCGTGGGCTCGCAGCGTGCCGAGCGCCAGCGTGCGGAGCGTGAGCGTTCCGCCGCGGCACCGTCGGTGCTCTGCACCGCGACCGGCAGCGTCCACGTCGTCGACTGAGCCGCGACGCCCAATCACCGCACCTTCCACCGCCCAGCCGAGTTGCTGGACAGGACTGGAGGCGGGTCCGCGTCGGGCACGCGTGGTCACCGCGCGTGGGCGACGCAGGAGGATGCCCACGGGATGGCCTCGAGCCGCGCCTCGGGAATCGGCTCGCCGCCGACCGCACACCGCCCATAGGTTCCTTTGTCGAGGCGTTCCAGCGCCGCGGCGATGAGTGCGAGCCGATCGAGCGCGTCCCGGCGAATGGCACCGAGCGTTCCCCGCTCCCACGCCAGCGTCGCACCCTCGGGATCGTGCTCGTCGTCGCTGTTCGCACCATCGCGAGCATCGCTGACGTCCTGCATGGAGCGCTCGACCTCCGCGAGCAGCGTTCGTGTTCGTGCGAGCTCCGCGTCGAGAGCGGAACGGGGGTCGAACGGGTCCGCTGAGCGAGCCTCCTGGCTGGTCATCGGGCAACCGTATGCCGCGTCGCTGCGTTTCCGGCGGCAGCGTGGGGCCGAGTGACGCGCCGTGCGCGGCCGCCCGCACCACAACTTCCTGCCGACAACACGCCCGCACAGCAAGAACCTGACTCCCGGCGGGACCTGAGCCGCGCGCCGCACCGGGGCTCCGGGCCGTGGCGGGGCGCAACCGCGCGCGCAGCGCAGCCGCGACGGGCCGTACACCCCGCGACGCGCCGCGCACCGTCGCCCGCACCACAACTTCCTGCCGACAACACGCGCCGCACAGCAAGAACCTGACTCCCGGCGGAACCTGAGCCGCGCGCCGACGCGGGGCTGCGGGCCGCGCGCGCAGCGCGACCGCGACCGCGACCGCGACCGGGCGTACGCACCGCGACGCGCCGTGCGCCGTGCGCGGCGCGCGGGGCGCGTGGCAGCGCAGCTTGGGCCGCGCGACGCGCCGCGCACAGTCGCCGGCACCACAACTTCCTGCCGACAACACGCGCCGCACAGCAAGAACCTGACCTCCGGCGGAACCTGAGCCGCGCGCCGGAGCAGAAGCGGCGCCCGCAGCGGAAGCGGCGCCGCAGCAGAAACCGCGCCCCGCGCCCCGAAGTCCCATCTGCGCGCCGCCCGCACGGAATGCCCGCCCGCTTCGATACGTTCGCATGATCATGACGACGATCGGCTTCCTCTCCTTCGGGCACTGGCGGAACGTGCCGGGTTCACGCGTCCGATCCGCGAGCGACGCGCTCCTCCAGGCGGTGGATCTCGCGGTCGCCGCCGAAGAGATCGGCGTCGGCGGCGCCTATTTCCGGGTGCACCACTTCGCGCCGCAGCAGGCTGCGCCGTTCCCACTGCTCTCCGCCATCGCCGCTCGCACGAGCCGGATCGAGATCGGCACGGGCGTCATCGACATGCGCTACGAGAATCCGCTCTATATGGCGGAGGAAGCGGCAGCGACCGACCTCATTGCCGGTGGGCGCCTCCAGCTCGGTGTGAGCCGGGGGTCGCCCGAGACCGCACTTGCCGGCTACGAGTCGTTCGGGCACGTGCCGGCCGACGATCAGACCGACGCCGACATGGCGCGCCTGCACACCGCAATCTTCCGACGGGCGATCGCCGGCGAACCGATGGCGAACGCGAACCCGCAGATGACCGGGCAGGAGGGCGGCCTCCCGATCTTCCCGCTGAGCGAGACGCTGCCCGACCGGATCTGGTGGGGCGCCGGAACACGGGCGACCGCCGAATGGACGGCGGAGCAGGGCATGAACCTGATGTCGTCGACACTGCTCACCGAAGACACCGGCGTTCCGTTCGACGAGCTGCAGGCGGAGCAGATCCGCCGCTTCCGCGAGCGCTGGTCTGAGATGGGCTGGGAGCGGACGCCCCGCGTGTCCGTGTCGCGCAGCATTATCCCGATCGTCGATGACGAGTCGCGGCACTACTTCGGCGTTCGCGCGCAGGTGGAGGGGCAGGATCAGGTCGGCTACCTCGACGGCGGGCTCGCACGATTCGGGCGCAGCTACATCGGCGAGCCCGAACGCCTCGTGGAGGAGCTCCGCGCGGATGCTGCGGCTGCCGCCGCGGACACCGTCCTCGTCACGGTGCCGAACCAGCTCGGCGTCGACTTCAACGCACGCCTGCTGGCCGGCGTTCGCGATGTGTTCGCCGAGATCGACGCCGCTCGCTCCGTCGACCCGGAGGCCGTGGTTCAGTAGCGCGATTACCACACCCACGCGCGCCCCACCGTCCGACACGCCGGTCCCCCATAGTGCTGACACTCGACCTGGGGCTGGAAGAGCATCTCGAGCGCCCGTAGGGTCGATCGTGCACTTCAGCACCATGTGCACCATCACCCACAGGGAGAAGTCGTCGTGACGTTGCCGGAAGCGGGATGGTTCCCCGACCCGCAGAACGCCGACCGTCTGCGCTGGTGGGACGGCCGCACCTGGAGCGAGGCAACGCAGGCGGCGCCGGCACGCGACACCGTCGTCTCCGTCACGGAGGCCCACCACACCCCCGCCTTCTCCGTCACGTTCGCGGGATCCGCCGCTTCGGACACCGGCCGGCGCGGAGTCTCGGCCACCGGCGCAAGGGCGAGCGCCGCAGGCACCATCGCAGCCGCCGATGACTGGTCGGCGAACGGCAATAACGGTGATTGGCGGACGTGGGACGCGCCTCCCCGTCGACTGTCGGTGTTCTCCTGGTGCGCGGTGATGCTCGCGGTCGCGGCGGTCGTATTCGACCCGTATGGAGCGGTCGCCGGTGGCGCGGCCGTGCTCGCCGTGATCGGCCTGATCTACCCGCACGCGACCGGTCGCTGGCGCATGGTCTCTCGCAGTCTGGCGCTGTCGGCGTTCGTGCTCGCGGCCTCCGAGGCACTCGTCGCGGTACACGGAACCACGCCGCTTCTCGCCCTGTAGAGGGCGTCGATCACCCTCCTCACGCGCCGTCGCTGACGGTTCGGGGAGCGCTGCTGCGCTCTGCGCTCGCGGGGCGAGCCCGACGGCGCACCTCATCGCGGGGCTAACCCGAGGGCGTACCCACATCGCGGGGCTAGCCCGACGGCGCGCCTCATCGCGGAGGCTGCCCGATGGCGCGCCTCATCGCGGAGGCTGCCCCGAGCGCGTTCCTACATCGCCGAGCGGGCGACGAGTCGCTCGACCGCGCGGACCGGGATCTCGAGCCAGTCCGGCCGGTTCCGCGATTCGTACACCGCCTCGTAGACGGCCTTGTCGAGTTCGAACGCGTCGAGCAGCGCCCGCTGCGCGCGCACATCGACACCGATGCCCTCGATGTAGCCGTCGACGAACGCGTGACGCGCATCGTGCGCCCAGCTTCCCGTCTGCACCGGCGGGTCGGCGTGCGCCAGCGCACCAGCGACGTAGTCGAACGAGCGGAGCATGCCCGCGACATCGCGGAGCGTGACGTCCGGCCGCGAGCGTTCCGGCATCGGCCGAAGCGGTTCTCCTTCGAAGTCGAGCAGCACCCAGCCGCGGCCGGGCGCGTCGAGCGCCTGCCCCAGGTGCAGGTCACCGTGGATCCGCTGGAACACGGGCCACACGAGCGAACGTGTCCGCTCCTGGATCGAACGGATCGCTTCCGCATGCCGCGCGATTGCGGGAACGTCGCGCGCAGCCGTCTCGAGACGGGTGCGCATCGAGGCGACCACCTCGTCGATGACCGCGTCGTTCGCCTGCCGTGTCGGCAGCTGCTCCGCCAGAACGCGGTGCACCTCCGCGACGGCGAGTCCGAGCTCGCGCGCCCGGTCCGCGAACGACACCCCCTCGCTCGCCGCCCTGAGGGCGACGCGCCACGCGTCCTCGAGTCCGGGGAGGAACTCCTGCGCGAACGCGAGGTGTCCGTGGGCGGTGCCCTCGAGCCTCCCGACGTCCGGCCACGTGCCACGCAGGGAGCCGAACGACGCAGGGACGCGACGCGAGCCTCCGGTGGAGAGCGCCGCCTGGGTGGTGACGTCGGGGTTGTCGCCATGGTGCAGCACGCGGAACACCTTCACGATGACCTGGTCAACCGGGCCGTCTTGCACATCGCAGATGATGGACGTGTTCGACTGCTCGCCGCGCAGGACGCGAGCATCGGTCAACTCGCCTGGGGCGACGAGGTTCCGACCCGCGATCACCGCGTCGGAGCCATCGATGACGGCTGCCTCGCTCATGGCGTCGAGAAGCCACCGCGCGTACGCGGTGTCGTGCGGGCCGTCATACAGCCAGCGGCGCCCATCCGAGGCGACGAGCGCATGTTCGAGCCCGGGGATCGGTGCGGTCCGCTGCGTGAGCGGCACCTGGTAGAGGACGGGCTCGGACGGCGCGTCGTCGATGACGAAGCGGGTGCTGATGAGCACGTCACCGAGCGGCACGTCAACGCGGGCGATGAGACGCAGCTGCGGATCGAGTCCCTTGGCGGCGTACCAGCGCTGCCGCGCCATCCATCCGGCGACCGTGGCATCGGTGATCGGCCCGACGCGGCCAGGAGTGGTGTCGTGGGGAACGGCGGCCTCGCTCATGCTGCGGACGGTACACGGCGAGTCCCGTCAGGGCCTGAGGAGCACAATGGGGACGCGATCGAGTCCACCACTCGACCGACGAGAGCGGGACTCCGACGTACCCATCATCGGAGCCCCGCACGTCACGTCGTTCAGGCTGATTGCAGCGCAGCGTCCCGCGCGTCCACGGACAGTTCGACCGTTCGCGAATGCGTCGGGCGACCCAGTGCGCGGTACTCCCAGCCTGCGGCGCGGTAGCGATCCGCGTCGAGAGCGTGACGCCCGTCGACGACCTTGCGCTCGCGGACGAGCGTTCCCAGATCGCGCGGGTTTGCGTCGCGGAACTGCTGCCATTCGGTGAGCAGCACCACGACATCGGCGTCCATCACGGCCGCAGCGATGGAGGGCGCGTAGTGCAGGTCAGGCCGCACCCGCCGCGCATTCTCCATTCCCGCGGGATCGTAGACGGACACGATCGCCCCCTCTCCGTGCAGCATGTGCGCCACGTCGAGCGCAGGTGCATCACGGATGTCGTCTGAATTCGGCTTGAACGTCGCCCCGAGCGCGGCGATCCGCTTCCCCTCGAGCGTTCCGCCGGCGAGCTCCCGCACCAGATCCACGGTGCGGGTGCGTCGGCGCAGGTTGATCCCGTCGACCTCGCGGAGGAACTGCACGGCGTTCCCCACACCGAGCTCCTCCGCTCGTGCGGTGAACGCGCGGATGTCCTTCGGCAAGCAGCCGCCGCCGAACCCGAGCCCGGGCTTCAGGAACCGACCCCCGATTCGCGAGTCGTATGCGAGCGCGGACGCGAGCAGGTTGACGTCCGCGCCGGTCGCCTCGCACACCTCGGCCATCGCGTTGATGAACGAGATCTTCGTCGCGAGGAACGAGTTCGCCGCGACCTTGACGAGTTCCGCCGTCGCCAGGTCGACGACGACAAGCGGTGTGCCGTCGTCGAGGATGGGCCGGAACGCCGCGCGCAGCTGCGCCTCCGCCCATGCCGAGGCGACGCCGAAGACGAGCCGGTCGGGGTGCAGGGTGTCCTCAACCGCCCACCCTTCGCGCAGGAACTCCGGGTTCCACGCCAGCTCGATGTCCGCGCCTGCCGGGGACACCTCGTGCACGAGGGTCGTGAGCCGCTGCGCGGTTCCGATCGGCACCGTCGACTTGCCGACGATCAGTGCCTTGCGGTCGATCCGACGGGCGAGTTCGGTGACGGCCGAGTCGACGAATCGCAGATCGGCCGCGTTCGAGTTCCGCTGTTGGGGTGTTCCGACGCAGATGAAATGGACGTCGCCGAAGCGCGCGGCCTCGTCGAAGCTCGTCGTGAAGTGGAGCCGGCCGCTCGCGAGCGCCTCCGCGAGTTTTTCCGGGAGGCCCGGCTCATGAAACGGAACACGGCCGGCGAGCAGCGCGTCGATTTTGGCGGGATCGACGTCGACGCCGAGGACCTCGTACCCGAGGACGGCCATCGACACGGCGTGGGTGGCGCCGAGATAGCCGGTTCCGATGACGGTGAGGCGGGGGTGTTCGGCGATGGGCGGCAGGGTCGCCGCCGCGGGGCGGATCTGGTCGGACATGGTGGTCTCGCTTTCGGGTCAGCGGTATGGAATGGTGACGGTCGCGTTCGGTTCGGGTTCGCTCGCGGCGGTCACCGGTCTGGAAGCGGTGCGGGTGCGGAGTGCGTGAAGCGGTGCGGGGTGAAGCGGTGCGAGTGGTGCGGTTCGGAGTGGAGCAGCACGGGTGAAGGGGTGCGGGTGCGGGCTGGAGCGCTACGCCTCAGCCGGTGCACTTGGTCGTACTCAGCTCGTTCGAGCCGATCACGGTGTTGTTGCAGTCGACGACGTTGCCGAGGACCGGCCTGAGCGCGAACGCGACGCCCGTGCTGTTGTCGAGTTGCACGGTGTTGTCCGAGAACGTGTTGTCGGTGCCCCATCCGTTCAGGAGTTGGTGTGTGGAGAACCCGTCCTTGATGGAGTGCACGCCGTGGTTTCCGGTGATCGTCCAGTTGTTCCCCTTGACGTTCACCCACGAGGTCGCGCTGTTCTTGCCCTGCATCCCGGTGCCGTTCAAGGAGTTGTCGGAGATCGTTCCGGCGGTGGTGCCCTCCTTGATGTCGATGTTCTCGGCGCCGGTGTCGAAGATCGTGTTCCCGGTGATCAGGTTGTGATCGCTCCGGTCTGGTTGACAGTTGGTCAAGGAGCACCAGTTGTTCTTCGACGATCCGACGTAGATGCCCTCACCGAACTGCGGCTTGTAGGTGCCGGTTCCGCTCACCGAGCTGTGGCTGATCGTGTCGTAGGTCGATCCTTTGCGGAGGTGGATCCCCTCGTCGCCGATGTCGGTGACCGTCACGCTGTCGATCAGGGAGTGGCTGACCGTGTCGAAGACGATGCCCTTCTGCGCGTTCTGCACGTGGACGCCGTAGACGACCCAGTTCGAGCCGTCCTGAATGTGGAGGGCGTAGCCGGAGTGCACGCCGCCGCCGTCGAGGACGACGCCGCTCGCCCCGCAGAGTGCAATGGGGTTCTGAGCGGTGCCACTGCCCGAGCCGACGAACTTGCCGCTGTATGTTCCGGAAGCGATCGCGATCACGCTGCCCGCGTGCACAGCAGCCAGGGCTTTCTCAAGCGCCTTCGCGGTGGTCACCGTGGCGGTGGGGTGTGCGCATGCGGCCGGAGTGGGGCCGGCGAGCGCCGCCCCGCCCGCCGTGCTCGGACTCGGCGTCGCGGTCGCTGTCGGTCGGTCGACCGGTGCAGCGACCGGGTGGTGTCCGCCGCCCGGGCCGCGCAGGGCGACGGCGAGCCAGACGGAGCTGACGACGAGTCCACCGATCACGAGCCCGGCGATCGCGGCGATGAGGGGCGTGCGGACGGTGCTGATCGCGTGAGCCATGCGGATCACACTCCCATCGCGGGGATCGCGCCGGCCGGCCCGTCATCGAATCGGAGGCCTACCGGCGACGGTTGGGCAGCCTCCCGTTCGGTGTCGCGCTCCGAGCCGTTCGCCGCAGCGTCGGACATGGCGGCTGGTACCACCGCGGACTCGGTCGGCGCGGGCTCCTGCGCGGCCGCTCGTTCCGCGAGCCGGTAGGGCGCCGGGGGGAGTCCGAGCGTCTCGGGGTCGACCACACCCTTCGTGTAGGAGGAGAGCGGGGCGAGCGCCGCGTACGGGTGGGCACGGACGGCACCGCGGCGACGGCGACGGATCCCACCGATGGCTGCGATGAGGACAACGAGCAGCAGGATCAGCCACATCACGGTCAGCGGCTGGAAAATCGACCGGATCGTGACGAGCAGCGGCTTCGTGGAGACCCACTGGTCGACCGTGTTGAAGGTCTGCTTGGCGCCCTGTGCGCGGCCGATGTCGACCGCGCTCGGGCCTCGTCCGGCGATCGTGTTGTTCTCGACGAGCGCGCCCTGCGCGGTCCCGAGCAGGACGACGCCGTGCAGCGAGATCCCGCTCAGCTTGTTGCGCGCGATCGTCGCGGAGGCATTGCGGCCGTACACGCCGATCCGGGCCTTCGTGATCACGTTGTCCGCCACGGTGATCCCGGTGGAGTTCGTGATCATCGAGATGCCGTTCTTCTGCATCGTGTCGATGGTGTTGTTGCGGATCGTCACGTTCGTCGCCGCGTTGGTCACGACGATGCCGGACAGGTCGCCGCGCACCTCGTTGCCGGTGATGCGCACGTTCTGGCCACCCATCACCTCGATGCCGTAGCGCGCGTTGTCGTTGGCCGTGCTGTCGGTGACGGTGTTGTTGCCGTAGGTGTTGACCGGGGTTCCGGTGGCGTTCGGGCCGCTGGCGAGGGGCGTGCCATTGATCGTGATCCCGTTCCGGCCGTTCTCGTTCGCGGTGACCTCGTTGAACACGATGCCGGTGGAGGCGCGGGTCATGTCGACCCCGTCGATGGCGTTGCCGGTGGACGTGACGCTGCTGATCGTGCTGTTCGTCACGTAGCGGTGCAGGACCAGCCCGTCGATCAGCGAGTCGCGGATCGAGCTGTTCGAGATCGTGACGCCGTCGGCTCCGGTGAGGAAGAGCCCGTAGGCGTTCCCGACGAACGACGAGTGCTGGATGAGTGCGGACACGTAGCTGTAGCCGCCGGTGCTCGACGGATCGACCGACGAGTTCGCTGGAGTGTTCGGCACCCCGGCCGGCAGGAGGGTCGCGCCGAAGTTCTGCAGCGGCGTCTTGCCGGCGCCGGCACTGTTGCCGCGGGCGACGAGCATGTCCGCGGCGGACATCTTCGTGCGCGACAGGGTCACGCCGCCGGTCACGCCGCTCCAGAACCCGAGGTTCCGGAAGGATGCGTACTTGAACGTGGCAAGGCCGCCGTTGACGCTGACGTAGGAGCGACCGTCACTCGTGTCCGTGTCGACCTTGCCGGTCTGCGGATCCCACGCGTCGAGGACGACGGGCGCTTTCGCCGACCCGACGACCTGCAGGTTCCCCTGCTCAGTCACGATGCTCGTGAACCCCGACGGGTTGCTCTGCAGATGGATGTGCATGCCGTCCGGATTGGACAGCTGCAGCGTCGCGCCCGCCGCGACGAAGACGTCCTCGCTCAGCAGATAGGAGTGGTCCGGCATCTGCACGAACGACGACGGCGCGAGCGAGAGCAGATCCTGCACGGTGTACGGCGCCTGGCGGGCGACGAGCACAAGCGTGAACGAGTTGCCGATCTTCAACCGGAACGGCACCGCCGTGTTCGCGCCGCTCCACCTGGCCGCAGAGCTGATCGCGCGGATCGAGTACATGCGCTGCATCTCGGCGTCGACGAGCTTGGCCTCCTTGTTCGGGCTGCCGGGGTAGGGGCGCCCGGTGATCACCTGCTGGCCGGCCGCGTTCGTGCCGGTGACGGGTGTGGGTGCGGTCGCTGCCTGGGCGCTGGCCGGGATGAGCACGGCGAGCGCTGCAGCCGTGGCGATCGCGATCGTCGCAGCGAGGACACGGGTCGCGCGGCGGGCGCCTCCTCCGGAGGCTCGGGTCGTGGTGGTCATGCTGTCACCGCCTCGTCGTTGGTGAGGATGGGCGCTTCGCGGACGGGAGCCGGCGGCGCGGGTGGAAGGAGGGTGCTGGCGGTCTGGCCGTCACCGCCGATGCGGTCGGCGTGCCGGGTGAGCCAACCCTGCTTGTTCATCGTGAGGAACGCGTACACCTTGATCGGCAGCGCGATCACGATCACGACGAGGGCCAGGATCGGCAGGATGAAGAAGTCGAGCGGGTGGCGCTTCAGGTCGCTGAGCCCGCGGATCATACGACCGACGAGCAGCCAGGCGAGGACGAACCAGGCGCCGACGACGCTGATCTCGAGCCGGCTGAACACGAGGTACCAGATCGTGATGCCCATGGTGAGCGGCGTGAGGATGATCTGGAGCACGGTGATCTTGGTGACGAACGGCACCCGCCACACCCAGCCCTTCGCGATCGCCGTCAGATAGGTCCGATAGGAGTTGCGGCTCCAGCGGAGGCGCTGCTTGAAGAACGCTCGCATGCTCGCGGGGAACATCGAGAGCGCTTTCGCGTTCGACTGGTGCACGGTCTTGAAGCCGGAGGCAAGGACCAGCCAGGTGAGCCTCCCGTCATCGCCGGCGATGCACCGGCGCCCCATGAAGAACTCGTTCTCGAGGTTGTCGAGCACCGGCAGGATCGCGGTACGCCGGTACGCGGCGGTCCGACCGGAGAGGCAGGGCACCGCACCGGCACGCCCCATGGCCGGGACGTAGTTGTAGTAGCGGAGGTTCACCAGCCAGTCGGCGATCATCCGCCAGAGGCTCGAGTTGCGCTGATAGACGTTCTGCTGCGTCCCGACGCCGCCGACCGCCGGGTCGATGAAGGGCATCTGCACCGCCTCGAGGAGGCCGGGCTCCCACGACGTGTCCGAGTCGACGAGCACGACGGTGTCGTAGCGCGCCATGCGGATGCCCTGTCCGAGGGCGCTCCGCTTGCCGACGTGGTGGAACAGCACCGGCTTGACGGTCGGATCGCCGATCGCGACGATGCGCTGGTAGGCGTCGACGTCCGCGACGTCGAGCACGATGATGATCTCGTCCGGATGCTGCGACCGCCAGCTCTCGAGGCAGCGGAGCAGGATGTCGGGATCCTCGTGGTAGGAGGGCACGACGACCGATGTGGTCGTGCGGAAGTCGTTGACGACGGGCTTGGCGATCGCCGAGAGGATCACGCGGTAGAGCCACAGCGACCAAACGATGATGCCGGCGAGGCCGATCGTCAGGTAGCGGAGCGCCTGATGACCGAGCGAGGTGACCTCGTTGAAGATCGTCTGGAGCGCGTTGTGGGTCGGAGCCGCGTGGGCGGCGGCGAGCTGCAGCGCGCCGACCGCCGCGGGTACGGCGTGCGCCAGGGTCGCGGGAAGCATTTCCAGTGGGTACATGAGTTCGGGTCCTCAGTTGGGCTGGACGAGCAGGGGCTGTTCTTGTCGAGCAGGGACTGTTCTTGACGAGCGGGAACGCGTGCAGGCAGAGCGGAGCCGAGGAGGCGTGCGGCCACGACGGCAGGGCGATGCACTGCGAGGGAGCACGTCCGAACGCGGGTTCATCGGGACGTGCGCGGGCAGCGAGCGCAGGCGGATGCTGCCCGAGTTGGGTACAGCGCCGTCGAGGCGGCGCGGGGGTGAAACGACCTGCAGTGGGTACTGGAGGAGCTGCGGTGCGTCGACTTCGAATCGTCCCGAGGGAACAACCGATGTCGATGGGGCGACGGTAATCACCCTGAGAAGTCACCCACAAGGGGGACACGGTGCATCGTGCGGGATCACGCAAGCGTGGCCGCACCGCATGCGAGACTTGCGGAGTGCCGCACTACCTCGAGGATCTCGACGCCGGGCAGGTGTTCACCACCCCTGGCCGCACCATCACCGAAGCGGACGTCATGTCGTTCGCGGCGTGGACCAACGACAACAACCAGGTGCATACCGACGCGGAATTCGCGAGGGGTACTCGCTTTGGTCAGCGCATCGTGCACGGCATGCTCGGTGCGTCGCTCTGCCTCGGACTCATCGCACGCACCGGCGTGTTCGAGGGGTCGGCGGTCGCGCTTCTCGGCATCGACGCGTGGCGGTTTACCGCACCCGTGTTCATCGGCGACACCGTGACCTGCACCGTCGAGATCCTGTCCACTCGGCGCACCAGCTCCGGCCGCACGGGCATCGTCGAACGCCTCGTGACCCTGCGCAACCAGCGCGGCGAGGTCGTCCAGCAGGGCCGCATGGACCTCATGGTGCTGACCCGCGACGCCGCGATCCTGGAGCCGTGAGCACCGCAACCCCATCTCGTCGACGCTCCGCGCGCCTCCGGTTCGTTCGGATCGCACTGGAGGCCCGTCACAGCCGCTGGGCCGCTCCCCTGACGCTCTGGGTCGCGTCCCGCATCGTGAGCACGACCTTGCTCGCACTGATGTTCGGCATCGCCACCGCCGCCGGCTGGTCGTTTGCAAGCCATCGAAGTGATCCGTCGTTCCTGACGTTCTCCGGGTCGTGGGATGCGTCGTTCTATCGCACGATCGCGGAACACGGGTATCCGACCCGACTGCCACGGGATGCAGCCGGAACCGTGCTCCCCAATCCGTGGGCGTTCCTCCCCGTGTTCCCGGCGGTCGTGCGAGCGGTGATGCTGACCGGCGCGTCGTTCTGGCTTGCCGGTGTCATCGTCGCGACGCTCTGCGGGGCCGGAGCCGCGATCATGCTGTATCGCCTCGTCGCGACGACGGGTTGCTCCACCCGTGCGCGGCGAGCGACCGCACTGTTCGTGTTCGGTCCGATGGGGTTCCTGTTGCAGGTGTCCTATGCGGAGAGCATGTTTCTGCTGCTCGTGTTCGCGGCGCTCCTGGCGCTGACGCGACAGCGGTACTGGCTTGTCGCCGCCCTCGGGGTGGTCGCCGCGTTCACGCGACCGGGTGTGCTTGCGCTCGCCGTCGCCCTCGCGGTCGAGCTGGTGGTGCGGTGGGTGCGCGCGTCCCGCGGCGGCCCGAGGTTCGGCTGGGACCGCCGCGTCGCGGTCGTCATCGCTGGGCTGGTTGTGGCGGCCGCCGGCCTGGCGTGGCCACTGATCGCAGGCGCCGTCACGGGAGTGCCGTCGGCGTACCTCGACACGGAACTGTCGTGGTGGACGGGGTTTGTTGGACGGGTGTCATTCCATCCGTTCGCGCCATGGTTCCTGTTCGCCGGCCGGTGGCTCGGAGTGGGCGGGATCGCGCTCGTGCTCGCGATCCTTGCGGCGGGGGGCTGGTTCTTCGCCCGCCGCGAAGTTCGGCGGATCGGCCTCGGCCCGTGGGCATTCGTGTGCGCCTACGGCCTGTACCTCGTCGCCGTGTTCCTGCCGCAGCAGAGTCTGCCGCGACTGCTAATGCCCATGGCGCCGGCGCTCGGATCCGACGTCTTCGTCGGCTCGCGACGACGTGCCGTGCTGTGGCTCGCCGTTGGGCTCGTCCTGCAGCCGGTTGCGATCGTGCTGCTCTGGTTCCTCGGCTATCCCTGATCGTCGGCGCGGTTGGCGCTGATGTTGACGAGCCAGGCGGTGCCGAACCGGTCGCGGAGCATGCCGAACTGATCGCCCCAGGGCGCCTGGCGCAGCGGGTCGAGCACGGTCGCCCCCTCGCTGAGGCGTTCCCAGTAACCGGTGAGCGTCGCTTCGTCGTCGCCGCTCAGCGACACGGTGATGTTGCTCTCGTCGGCGAGCCGCATGCTGCTCGGGGTGTCGGCTCCCATCAGCATGAGTCCGTTCGTCGCGGTGAGTTGCCCGTGCATGATCTTCGCACCCTCGCCCTCGCCGACCTCCATGCCGCCGTCGGCGAATGTCGTGAGGGTGAGCTCGCCGCCGAGCACCGAATGATAGAACTCGAGCGCCTCACGGGCGTTGTCTCGAAACCCCAAATAGGGGGTCAATGCGATCGACATCGTCGACTCCTTCCGCCGTGTGCGATGCGTCTGCTCGGGCGACTGATCGACGCCGTCGCCGCCCATTGTCGCGCGGTACGAGGGGACGCGCTCCGCACGGATTCCGCAGTTCTCGCAGCGTCGGCGGGCCAGCACCGGACGGTGCATTGCACGTTCGCGCCCCCTCGTCGACCATTCCACCCGGAGAGCCACCGACTCTCGGCGCCTGAGCGTCGTCGCAGTCGCCCATCCCCGTTCGCGTCGTCCGCTGAGCACAGGGAGGTCGGATGATGCCAAGATGAGCGTCGATGCGCCAACGTTTACCAATTCGTGACCGATTGCGGGATATCCCGCAGTGGGTGCTGTGGTCGTTGGTCCTCGTTCTGGCCGCGTGGGCGGTCCTCTGCACATTCGTCAGCATGAGCAGCGGCTACTCCGACTTCTACGCGACCGCGGTGAAAAGCATGTCGACGAGTTGGCGCGCGCTGTTCTTCGGCTCGTTCGACCCCCAGGCGACGATCACGCTCGACAAGCTGTCCGGCTTCCTCGTCCCGCAGGCCGTGTCAGCACGACTGTTCGGGTTCTCGCCGTGGGCGCTCGCGATCCCCCAGATGCTCGAAGGCCTCGTGACAATCGTCGCCGTCTTCGTGATCGTCCGCCGTTGGATGGGCGACGTCGGCGGCCTGATCGCCGCGCTCTCGATGGCGCTGACGCCGCTGCTCGTCTCCACGTTCTCGCACCCGATGGAAGACGGCATGCTGACCATGTTCACGGTCCTTGCGGTGCTGGCATGGCAGCGATCGATTGACTCGGGACGAATCTGGCCGCTGCTGCTGTCGGCCGCGTTCGTGGGCCTCGGGTTTCAGGCGAAGATGCTGCAAGCGTGGCTGCTGCTGCCGCCACTCGCCGTCGTGTACGTGTGGGTCGCCTCCGTGTCAATGCGTCGCCGGCTGGTAGCGCTGGCCGGAGCCGCCATCGTGGTGATCGCGACGTCGTTCTCGTGGATGACGCTCATCCAATGGTTCCCGATCGGGCGTCGGCCGTTCGTCGATGGGACGACGAACGACAGCATGTTCACGATGGTCCTCGGATACAACGGCGTGAACCGGTTCCTGCAGAACTGGTGGCCCGGTGCGCTCCGCAGCGACCCCACCGGACCAGCGTCCACCGTCGGTCTCGTCGGCGGGATCATCGGCCACACACCGTTGAAGCTGTTCCTGCCCCAGTACGCGACACAGATCGGCTGGTTCTACCCGCTCGCCGCAGCCGGACTCGTGCTCGGCATCATCGCGCTCGCGCGGCACTGGTCGACCTTCGGCCATGACGCGGGGCTGCGGATCGGCGTCCTGCTCAGCTGCTCCATGTTCGTGGTGTTCGGCGCCGTGCTCAGTGTGATGAGCCTGCCGCACACCGCCTACCTGGCGAGCATGGCGTTCCCGCTCGCGTCGCTCACCGCGATCGGTGTCGTGCTCCTGTACCAGTACACGCAGCACCCGGCATCGAAGATGCGGTTCGCGCTCCCGATCACGGTGATCGTGCAGACCGCCTGGATGCTCTTCCTCATCGCGCACTACGGAACGTTCGCCGGCTGGCTGGTACTGCCGGTCGCGGTGCTCGGGTTCGGCGCGGGAATCCTGCTCCTGACTCGCGCGAGTCGTCGCCCGTTGCGCGACTGGAGGCAGTGGCCGGCAGCCGCTGCCACCGCGGCGATTGTGGGAGCGCTCCTAGCGCCCATGGTGTGGTCGGCCTCCACGATCGACCCGGCGTACGCGGGGTCGGCGAACGACGCCTACGCGGGTCCGGCGCCGAAGCAGGCTGCCGAAGAGATTCAGGCCGCCAACACGTACTACGGCGTGGGGCTCGCATCGAACCGAGCACGGCCGCGGACCGCAGCGGTGGAGGCGGCGATGTTCGCGTACGCATCCGCGCACAGTGTGGGTATGGCGAGCGCGCTCGCCACCGACACGTGGCGCAGCGCGGCGCCGCTCATCATGCATGGCGGACGGCGCGTCCTGCCGATCGGCGGCTACACCTCTCGCGTGCCGTCGCCGACGAAGGCGCAGATCGTCAGCCTCGTCCAGCATCATCAACTCCGGTTCGTCCTCCTCACCGGTGCCGGATCGAAGAACAGCACCGCGAGCGCGAACCTCAAGGCAATTCAGTCGTGGGTGCGAGCCACGTGCACGATCGTGCCAGCGAGCACGTACGGCGGCGCGGCATCGACGGGCGCGGCCAGCGGGGCATACCTCGTGCCGGACCGGCTGTACGACTGCCAGTAGGCGAGGCCGTCCGCAATCAGCAGCCGGCCGCGCTCCAGACCGGCGGCCGTTGGGTTGGCCCGGCAATGGCGCCACGGACGCCGAAAACCGCCGCGCCACAGCGCGAGACGTCGTGCACCGACGACCCGATTTTGCTCCCAACCACGCCTATGCGATCATGTATGCGATATTTCACATACGATAGGAGTTCTGATGGTTCAGAAGCCGAAGGCCGTACGCGCAGCCCTCGCAACGGCGGCCCTCGTTCCACTGGTGGCGGGAGTACTCGGGGCAGGAACGGTCGCCGCCGCGTCAACGACATCCGCGGGCGCCACGCCCAGGTACGTGGACCGGACCGTCTCCTGCTCAGCGGGCAACTTCACGGGCACCGCTGAACTGCGCGTGTCATCACCTGCCTCCGACGGTTCGACGACCACCGGAAGCGTTCTTCGATACCGGATCCAAAAGCACAACGGGCAGCAGGGCGGCAATAAGGCCAACATCAACCTCTTCGTCGGCGGAAACTCCGCCAAGTCACCGGATCGGATGATTCAAGACGGCAATTGGCACACCCTGGACCTCTGGACTGCGGGCAACTCCTCGCGAGGCGAGATCCAGTTCATCTTCGACAAGTCCGGCTCGGACCCGCGCTGCTCAACTTCGTTCCAGAGCAGCTGGGACAACCGGTAGCGCCTCGCAGGTCTGAGCCCAACGACGCGAAACGGCCGAGGATCGGTGCACGCCAGCACTGGCCCTCGGCCGTCTCTTTCGCACAAGCGGCCGGCGCTGTCACCCTGCAACGCTGCGCAAATTTTCGGCGTTGCACGCGACGCGACATTGATTGCGTCGCGAATCCGTGGCCGCCTACGGCTACCTCAGCACACGCACACGGACCGAGCGGGGTCAACGATCCCCATGTTTGACGACGAGATCGCGTCTGTACCCGGGAGTGTGGTGGAGCTAAGGGGATTCGAACCCCTGACCTTCTCATTGCGAACGAGACGCGCTACCAACTGCGCCATAGCCCCAAGTGCCTGACAACCCTAGCACCGCGGTGCCGGGCGAACGAAATCGGCGGAGGTCAGACGGCGCGCTGCCGGCGACGCCGCAGAACCGCATCCAGGTCGGGGCGCTCGTAGGCATCTTCGTCGATCACACCCATGCCTGCGAAGGGGCTCGGGGTGCCGAGAGGGGTGCTGTCGGGACGCGCCGGCGCCGCGGCAGCGCGAAGGCCGAGCCGCTCCTCGAGCCGCGCAGCACCCGCCGACGGTGCACCAGCGCCGGGCACGTCGCCACGCTCGGCGGTCGCCGCACTCACGACGGGCTCTTCGCTCTCGCGGGCTGGCATGCGGACGACGCGAGCCAGCGTCGGGTCCGCGGCTGCAGCCTCCATGGCGGCCCGTTCGGCACGCTCGGCGGCGGCAGCGGCGTCCGCGGCAGCGGCAGCCTCCGTGGCCGCTGCAGCGACCCGTTCACGGAGACGTGCGGCAAGGACCGCCGACGACTCGGTCTCGGCGACGACATCGGGTGTGGTCATGTAGATCGGCTTCGGCAGCTGCGTCGGGGTCCACGCGCGGCTCGCCGACGCGTCGGTGCGCTCGGGCGCAGTCCGTGTTGCGTCGTCGGCCGTCGCGGTGGTTGCGCGAGTGCGCGGCGTCGGCCTGGAGGCACGTCGAGCCTCCGTCAGCGCCGTCACCTGGCGAGCGCGGCGCGCCCGGGCGACCGCGCTCAGCTGCGCGAGCACCACCGTGGAGCCGGCGAGCGCGATCAGTCCGGCTACCCAGAGGAGCCAGAGCCCGGGAGCGGCGACAAGGGTGACGATGGCGAGCGTGAGACCGATGACACCGAGTCCGGTCGCGCCGAGCCGCGAGCGTCGCATCCGAATGGTGCTCAGCGCGGGCGCCGCCGAGACGCGAGCCAGCTCGGGCGCCTGCTCGGCCAACCGGCGGGTGATCTCGCGCTGACGAGCGGCCTCTTGCGCGCGGACGATCGCACGGCGGCGGGCTTCTTCGCTGGCCGCGACGCGTCGAGCCTCGGCGAGCGATTTCGCGTTCAGCTCGACGCGGACCTCGTCCGGCAGCTCTGCGGTCTCGGCGAGGATTCGAAGGGTCTGCTGGAGGCGAATGGCATTGCGTTCGGTGGCGAGATACTGCCGCCGCGCATGCCACGCGGGCATCAGATAGACCACCCAGAGCACGGCTGCGATCAGCAGAACGATGCCGCCGCTCCAGGACCCGATTCCCATGCGAACACGGTATGGGCGACGCGAGTGACAGACGGTGATTGCGGGGAGCGTGTTGCCCCCGGATCGGGAAGATTCCCGGCCAGGATCAGCCCGGGCGGCCCGGGAGTATCCGTTGCGCAGCCTCGGCCCGCGCCCACTCCGGGACGGAACCGGCACCGGGCGGCACTGCGCCCTTCACCCAGCGGTCGAGAACCCCCTCCCGGACCTCTTCCGCGACGAGCGCGAAACAGAAGTGGTCGCGCCAGTCCCCGTTGATGTGGATGTAGCGGCGCCGCAATCCTTCGTATCGGAACCCGAGTTTCTCGACCACTCGCAATGACGGCGCGTTCTCGGGGCGAATACAAATCTCGATCCGGTGGATACCGACGGTTCGAAAGCAGTAATCCACCGCGAGCGCGACGGCGGTCGGAGTGACGTTGTTACCGGCCGCGCTCTGCACCACCCAATACCCGATCGATGCGCTCGCGAGCGACCCATAGGTGATGCCCGAGACGTTCAATTGGCCCACGAACCGGCCGTCGAGTTCCATGGCGAATGGCAGCCCGAGCCCGGACCTCGCGTTGGCCTGCAGCGCGCGAATGCTTCCCCGGACGTCGGTGGAGGCATGACCAGACGGACTCGTTGCCTCCCATGTGCGCAGCCATCCCCGGTTCGAGGTGAGCGCGAAGTCGAGATCGCGCGCATCCCGCAGACGCAATGGGCGGATCGTGATCCGCCCATACGTCAGCGTCGGGACGACTGTCATGGGAACCTCCGGAGGCGCCCTGACGAGGAGGGCGGACGATCGGGGTGCGATCCGACCGTGCGCCCCGAAGATCTTGTGCTGCGTTACTCGTCCGCGACGAACTCGGTCAGCCAGGCCCGGAGGTCCGGCCCGAGATCGTCGCGGTCGGAGGCGAGCTGAACGATCGCCTTGATGTAGTCGAGTTTGTCACCGGTGTCGTAGCGGCGTCCACGGAACACGACGCCGTACACCCCGCCGGTCCACTCTTCCGCGCCTGCCATCTTCATGAGCGCGTCGGTGAGCTGGATCTCGCCGCCCTTCCCGGGCTCCTGCTTCTCGAGCACGTCGAACACCTCGGGGCGGATCACGTACCGGCCGATGATCGCGAGGTTCGACGGGGCTTCCCCCGCCGGGGGCTTCTCGACGAGACCCGTGATCTTCACGACATCCTCGACATCCGTCGGCTCGACGGTCGCGATCCCATACATGTGGGTCTGCGACTCGGGAACCTCGAGGAGTGCGACGACCGTGGCGTTCCGCTCCCCCTGGACCTCGATCATCCGCTTGAGCAGCGGGTCGCGAGCATCGATGATGTCGTCACCGAGGAGCACCGCGAACGGCTCACGCCCAACATGCATCCGCGCGCGGAGCACCGCATGCCCGAGGCCCAGCGGATCGCCCTGACGGACGTAGTGCATGTCGGCGAGGTCCGTCGACTGGTTGACCTTCTTGAGCTTGTCGTGGTCACCCTTCTTGCGCAGGGTCTCCTCGAGCTCGGACACGTGGTCGAAATGGTTTTCAAGCGCATTCTTATTGCGCCCGGTAATCATCAGCACGTCGTGCAGGCCCGCGTCGACCGCTTCTTCCACGACGTATTGGATGGCGGGCTTGTCCACGACCGGGAGCATCTCCTTCGGCATCGCCTTCGTCGCAGGCAGGAATCGAGTGCCGAGGCCGGCCGCAGGGATCACGGCTTTGGAAATCTGAAAACCCATACGGCGACGCTACCGGAAACGGCTGTTCCGCGAGTCCCTGCCGCTCCGATCCGCGCGCAGCGACCCGCGGCGCGCATCACACTACGATCGACGCATGATCCCCGACCCCGGGAACGCGAAGCGGGCCCTGCGCGCCGAACTCCGACAACGGCGGCGGAATCACACGTCGACCGAGCGCGAGACCCTGACGGCGCAGCTCACCGCCACGCTCGAGCGATTCGTCGAAGAGCGCGCCATCCGCTCGATGTCCGCGTACCTGTCGTCGAACGACGAGCCGAACGTCCGGCCGTTCCTCAACTGGGCGTTCGCGCACAAGATCCGCACACTCCTGCCGATCACACGTGAGGACGGCCTGCTCGACTGGGCCGTGGGCGACGGCGCGACCGAACGGCAAGGACTCGCCGGCATGCCGGAGGTCGTCGGCGAGGTCCTGTCCCCACTCGCCCTCGGCGACGTCGACGTCATCCTCACCCCGGCCGCCGCGGTCGACCAGCACGGCATCCGGATGGGTTGGGGGCGCGGCTACTACGACAAGACGCTCGGATCAATGGCCAAGCGTCCGCCCGTTTATGCTGTGATCTTCGACGCGGAATACCTCGACGAGGTTCCGCGCGAACGCCACGACCAACCCGTCGACGGCATCATCACGCCCACGCGCATTCTCACGTTCCGGAGCTGACGTGCCCACCTACTCCTATCGCTGCACCGAGTGCGGCACCGCGTTCGACATCAAGCAGTCCTTCACCGACGCAGCCCTGACCGAATGCCCCACCTGTGGAGGCACCCTCCGCAAGGTCTTCAGCCCGGTCGGCGTCACCTTCAACGGATCCGGCTTTTACCGCACTGACTCGCGCTCGTCGAACGGCAGCTCGGGCAGCGCGTCCGGATCGTCGAGCGGGGGCGCGGGCTCGTCGAACGGCGGCACCGGGTCGGACGGCTCGAGCACGAGCAGCACGAGCGGGTCTGGATCGTCCAGCTCCGGAGGCGCGAGTTCGGCGCCGTCGAGCGCTCCGGCCACCAGCGGGGCCGGTTCGTCAAGCTCCTCCGGCTCGTAACGGTTCCAGCCGCCTCCAACGCCGTCATTCGGACGGCTCCCTCCGCACGACCGGCGCGCACCTCGCGCATCTGCGCGGAATCCGGCTATGGTGATCGCGTCCAGGGCAGTGCAGCCTGGGTGGTCCGCTCGTCCTGCTCGCTCGAAAGGATCCACATGAAGGGGTTCCGCGAATTCCTGCTCCGGGGGAACGTCATCGACCTTGCGGTCGCGGTCGTGATCGGAGCTGCGTTCACCGCCATCGTGACCGCGATCGTGACGAACATCATCAACCCGCTCATCGGCGCGATCTTCAACGCCTCGGCGCTGAATAAGTCGCTCATCGTCGCGATCCCCACCGCGTCGGGCGGCCAGGCGAAGCTCCTGTTCGGCGCCGTTCTTGGCGCCCTGATCAACTTCATCATCATCGCGGCGGTCGTGTACTTCGCACTGGTGCTTCCGGTGAACCACCTGATCAAGGCGAGCTTCGCCCGTATCAAGAAGGACGACGAGCAGCCGCCGAAGGACGTGCCTCCGACCGACGTCGAGTTGCTCATCGAGATCCGCGACCTGCTCCGCGCGCAAGCAGACGGTGCACCCGTCGGAGCCCGCGCAAGTGGGGCCGGCGCGCACGCCGCGCCGCCGACCGATGCACCGGAAGGGCCGGGTATCCCCGGCACCACGAAGCTGTGACCAGGATGCCCTGAACGGGACACCCCAGACCACGGCTTCCCTGACCACGACGCTCTGACACGCACACGGTCACCGCCGTCGTCACTGCTACGCGGCGCGCACCCTCCGGCGCTTCTCCACCATGCCGACGGCGTATTGCGCCCCGGCGATGACGTGCCCGACCGTTCCGAGCCAGACGAGCACGATCGCGACCGACCGAATCCACGGCAGTGGCTCCGCGATCGCGGTCGCCGAGAACAGCAGCACCGGGAGTCCGACGAAGAGCAACGCGGAGCGGAGCTTCCCCACCCAGGACACGTCGAGGTCCGGGCCACCGTGGAAGAGTGCGGCGGCCATGATCACGAGGACGAGATCCACCACGACGACGATCGCGACCACGATCCACGGCAGCAGCCCGATCAACACGAGCGAGAGCACGATCGCGATGATCGACAGCCGGTCGGCGACCGGGTCGAGCGCTTTGCCGACCCGCGACTCCTGATGGAACCGGCGGGCGAGGAAGCCGTCTGCCCAGTCCGAGACGCCGAGCACGATCAGCGTGATGAGTGCCCAGCCGTGATGGCCGGTGACCGCGAGCACGACGAACGTCGGGATCAGCAGGAACCGGATCAGGGTGATCAGGTTCGGCCAGGTCCGCCACCGCCAGGGCTCGCTCATGCCGCCAACCCTAGCGATGCCGCCCCGTGTCGCCTCCGATCACCCCCAGTGGGGTGGTCGATCACGCCGCAGACGTTCGTCGTTCTCGCCCGCGCTGTGCCGCCGGACCTCGGGCTCGGGGTGTGGGTCGGTGCCGGGGGCGGGCTGGGTGGTGACGCGCCGGCGGGGGCGATTCGCGCCTCCCGTTCGGGATCGGCCCGGAGGCGCGGATTCCGAACCAGCAGCGCCATCCGGATCCACGCCGTCGCCATCGGCCGTCCGCTCGGGCGGGTCCGCTTCGGGTGTCCACGACCCGACCAGGTGATCGCTGGTCGGCGTGACCGGTCCGGCATCCCGGTGCGCGCGGCGACCGGTCATGAGTCAAACCCGACCATCAGCGGCGTGCGGGCACCGGCGGGATCGAGATCTCCTGCGTCGCCCCGCGCTCCACGCCGAGCACCTGCGCCACCGTGTTCGCGACCCGGTCCGGGTCGGCGAACAGCTGGAACGCGTGCACCCGTACGTAATGCCAGCCGAGTCGGCGAAGCACTTCGGGCCGAAGGCGCAACGATTCCCGGAGCGATCCCTTGGTCAAGGAAGCGTCCGTCTCGATGGTGACGCACACGCCACCGTGTGCCGCGACGAGGCCGAGCTTGCCACGGTGCCCGAGCGCAACCGGGATGCCGCGCATCTCGAGCCGTCGAGCGAGGTCGACGAGCAGCGGGTCGCTGTCGTCCGGCAGATACTCCATCGCCGTGCGTGCGCGCACCTCGGCGAGGATCTCCGCCAGCGCAACCGTGCCGTGACCCATCCGTTCCGCTTCGATGTCGGCGGGCTGGAAGCACGTGACGATCACCATCGAACGACGAGCGCGGGTCATCGCGATCGCGAGCAGGCGCTCCCCGCCCGGCTTGCCGAGCGGACCGAAGTCGCGGAGGACTCGACCGTGCGGGGTGCGGCCGTAGCCGATCGAGAAGATCACCCGGTCACGGGACTGCGCAACCGACTGTTCGAGCGTCGCGACGATGAACGGCTCGTTTCGATCGCCGATGACGAACTCGGTCAAGTCCTTCCGCCCCTGCACAGCGGTCAGCACGGCCTGTTCCACGCGGACCGCGTGCTTCGCGGAGGCCGTGATCACCATGAGCGATTCGGTCGGCCGGGTGCGCGCATGCTCCAGGACGAGCCGCACGACGCGATCGACCTCGGCGTCGACGCTCTCCACCGCACCGGAGTCAGGGTCGGGCACTGCCTTGCCGTCGGCGACGTAGTCGAGTGCGATCGATCCGTGCCCGAGGAACGAACCGGCCCACGGCAGCGACTCGATCCGACCGCCGTAGAAGCGCCGATTGACGAGTTCGGCAAGGTCCTCGCCGCCAGCGCGGTACGAGCGGGTCAGCGACAGCGTCGGCAGCAGGGTCGAGAGCCGGGCGAGCGCCGAATCGGCATGCAGCGCGTCGAGGGTCTGCTCATCGACGTCGAGCGAGCGGTGTGCCGGATCGACGGCGATCCGGAACGGCGACGGCGTCTGGGTGACCGGATCGCCGAAGACGACGGTCTGCCGCGCCCGACGGATCGCGCCGACGGATTCCGCGATCGTGACCGCACCGGCGTCGACGAGGAACACCGTGTCGAACGGCATCGTGTCGGTCACATCGGCGATCTCATACGGCGAGGCGAGCCACACCGGCGCGATCGATCGCGAGAGGTGCGGCGCGGAATCCTGCAGCAGGCGGGACGAGATCGCCCCGTCTTTCAGCTGCGTCTTCAGGCCAGTGGCTTCTTCCGGCCAGTCGACGAGGCCGACGTTCCAGTTCTCCGCAAGCTGCCACGCGAGACCCTGCGACACTCCGGCCGCATGGGCATCGTCGACGAGCCGGAAATCGGCCTCCACGCGGTCGAGCATGTCGGTGTTCGCGCCGAGCAGTGCACGATCCGACTCGAGCATGATCTCGAGCGCGGATTGCCACCACGCCAGCTCGAGCTCGGCGGCGACCTGCGTGTCCGGGACGTGACGGTTCGCGAGATCCGTGATGAGCGGCTCGAGCTGCAGATCCCGGAGGGTCGTCATCAGTTCCGTCCGCTCCTGCAGGTTGTGCAGGACATCCGACTCCGCGGCGAGGGACGCGATGAACGCTGTGAGGTCCGCGACGGGCAGGTTGGCGAGTTCGGCGCTGCCGTGGCGTCCGAGCGGCTCGTCGAGACGGCGGAGGTCCTCGACCACGTTCGAGAAGAGCACCTGCACGTCGCCGATGCCGCTCGGCACCTCGGGCTGCACGCCGGCCGACACGTATTGCTGCCACGCGGTTCGCTGCTGCTGCACCCGCGTCAGCGCCTCGTGCAGATCCGACACGTGCACGCCCGGCCGGACGTACTCGCGCGCGAGCTTGCGGAGTCGGCGGCGGTTCGTCGCCGACATCGGCGCGCCCTCCCCGCGCGGGGCCGTCGCTGCGACGAGCTCCGACACGGAACGGTCAAACACGACGGGCAGGAACCGGTCGAGCGTGTCCCGGATCTCGGTGAGGAGGCGGAGGAACACACCGAGCTCGTTGATGGTCTGGAACGCGCGCATGCGGGTCGAGCCGATGAGGTCGTTCGCACGGTCGAGCAGCGTCGGCAGCGCCTGGGCGTGCAGGTCCTTCGCGATCTGGTGGGTGCGCTGGGCGGCGCTGCTCGACGCGAACTTCGCGCCGTACCAGGGCGAGTCGTCCGGTCCGTACTTGAACTCGCCGAGGTTGGCGGCGCTCACCATCGTCTCGGCGACGCGAGCGCGGCCGTCGACCATCGACATCACGGACTGCCGCGACAGGCGCGCCGTCGTCGACGGCGGCGTCGGGAGCAGCGACAGCCGGGACAGTTCGATCAGGCAGTCGAGGACGGAGACGCCGAAGTCGCCGTCCGTGCGCCGGAGCGCGCCGCGGTAGTCGAGCAGGACTTTGCGCAGCCGGACGAGTGCGTCGTCGACTTCGCGGAGGCTCGGTTTCGTCGCTTTCTCGTTCCGCGTGATGGCGCGGATGAGGTCCCGTCGGAGGGACGCCGGCGTGACGGCGACGCCGGGAAGATGCACGTCGGCGAACCGCGCGGCGATGCCGCGGAGCGTTGCCCGACGCGGACTGACGACGAGCACCCGCTTGTTCGCGGCGACGAGTCCGCCGATCGCATTGACGATGGTCTGCGTGCCGCCGGTCCCCGGCAGTGTCTTCACGACGATCGAATTGCCGGCGGTGATCTGTGCGATCACGTTCTCCTGCTCATCGTCCGCGTCGAGGAGGAGCGTGTCCGTATCGGGGCTGCGCTCGTCGGAGGGCGTCTGCTCGACCGGCCGATACGACTGCTCGACCTGCCACTTGGCGCTCGGGTTGCCGGCGAGCGCGTCGAGGATCGGGTGCGCGAGACTCGTCGTGTCGTCCACCATCGCGGTGGCGACCTCGGCGAACGTGGAGACGACGAGCCGTGGGTGAACCGAGAAGTGCTCCAGGTGTGCGGTCAGTCCGCGCAGACGATCGATGACCGGGTTCGGCGTGAACGAGCCGTCCTGCTGCGCGAGTGCGACGAACGCCTGGGCGTCGAGGGTGATCCCGAACTGCTGCCGCAGTGCGTCGGCCAGGCCCGGGTTCAGGATCGGCTCCCCGAGGAGGCGGACCTCGAAATCGCGGCCGTGCCTCCGGATCGCGAGTGGTCGGAGCAGCACCGGGCCGCGATACGTGACGTCGGCGTGCGCCCAGTCGGCGATGCCGATCCCGAGCTTGACCGCGTCGATGCCGCGGACGGTGGCGAGCTCCGTTCCCTTCTCTTCGACGTTGCCGGCGGCGACGCGGGCGGCGCGCAGCGCGACATCATCGCGGATGAGGCTCGACAGCAGTGTGGTCTTGCCGGTGATGAACTGCGCCAGACCGCCCGGGTGGGTGGTCGAGAGCTCGATGCGTGCCGCGGGGTGATCGCTGAAGTGGATCAGCGGGCTCGTGCCCCCGACCCCGGCGAGCTGCGCGCGCCAGTTCTCCCAGACCGGCTCCGCCGCGTTACCGGCGACGAGCCGCGGGTCTCCGAGGCTCAGCTGGTGCGGTGCGGTGACCTGCGGCTCCGGCAGCGGCGCGAACGCCTGCGTCAGGTCGCCGTCGTCCGGGTTGTTCCCCGGCCCCGTCGCTGCATCGTTCGACTCGCGCGCGACAGCACCCGAGGGGACGTCATCGTTTCCGTCGCCCCCGCGGTCTGAGATCCTGTCGGCGCGCCACACACCGATACTGTAGGCGGCTTCACAAAGCCAAACCGGCAATGACCCGTTGTTTCGGGACATCGGCCGTCGGTGTGATACCAACGAGGCATGGCCATCGACGACCGCACCGCTCAGACGGAGTCCACCGTTCCCGCCAAACGGACGCGCCCGGAGGTGCCGGCGGAGATCTCACGCTCGTGGCTCCTCGTCTCCGGCACGGCGTCGGACGGCTTCGATCGAGCCGCACGGTCGCGTGCCGACCAGGTCATCCTCGACATCGAGGACGCGGTCGACCCGAAGCTGAAGCCCGCCGCACGAACGGATGTCGCCGCGTGGCTCGCCGGCGGCGGTGAGGCGTGGGTGCGGATCAACGACGTCACGACCGACTTCTGGGCGGACGACGTCGAGGAGCTCCGTGGCCTCCCCGGCCTCCGGGGCGTGATGCTCGCCAAGACGGAGGCCGCAGCACAGGTCACCGACACCTGGCACCGGCTGGGCGGGCACACCCCCGTCATCGCGCTCGTCGAGTCGGCGGTCGGCGTCGAAGAGGCGACGTCGATCGCGAAAGCACAGGGCGCATTCCGGCTCGCCTTCGGCTCGGGCGACTACCGACGCGACACCGGCACCAGCGCGGACACGCTCGCCATGGCGTATCCGCGCTCGCGACTCGTCGTGGCTTCTCGCGTCGGCCGGCTGCCGGGTCCGATCGATGGCCCGACCGTGGGAACGTCGCACCCGATCCTCCGCGAGCAGTCGCAGGTCGCCGTCTCCCTCGGCCTGACGGGCAAGCTCTGCCTGGACGTCGAGCAGCTGCCGGTCATCAACGAGGTCATCTCCCCCACCCCGACGGATGTCGCCTGGGCGCAGGACTTCCTCGACGACTTCGAGGCCCGAGGCCGCGTGATCCGCGACGGCTCGGACCTGCCGCGACTCGGGCGGGCGCAGAAGATCCAGCGCCTCGCCGAGGCCTTCGGTGTGACGCCGCGCTGATCATGACGTTCACCCCACCCCCCGCAGATCTCACCCGCCCCGACCTCGCCGGCACGTTCGGCATGAGTGCCAGCACGCACTGGCTTGCGACAGCGGCCGCGCAGTCCGTCCTCGAGCGCGGCGGCAACGCCTTCGATGCCGCGGTTGCCGGCGCGTTCGCCCTCCACGTCGTCGAACCGCACCTCAACGGTCCGGGCGGCGACATGACCGCGGTGTTCGCGACCGCGGACGACCCGACCCCGACCGTGCTCGTGGGCCAGGGCCCAGCGCCGGCCGGTGCGACCGTCGAGCATTACCGGGCGGAAGGGCTCGAGCTCGTCCCGGGCGCTGGTGCGCTGGCAGCGGCCGTGCCCGGCGCGGTGGACGCCTGGCTCCTCCTGCTCCGCGATCACGGCACCTGGCGTCTCGCCGACGTGCTCCGGTACGCGATCGACCTCGCCCGCGATGGTCACCCGATCGCCCCGCGCGTCGCGGCGACGATCGGTCAGGTCGAGCGGCTGTTCCGCGACCACTGGCCGTCATCGAGCGAGCGGTGGCTCCCAGAGGGCCGGGTTCCCGTCGCCGGCGAGGTCGTCAAGAACGAGCGCTACGCCGCAGTGCTGGAGCGTCTTGTCGCGGCCGGCGACGGCCTCGACGATCGGGTCGCTGCGATCGACGCGGCACGCGAGGAATGGGCCGGCGGATTCGTGGCCGAGGCCATCGAGCGGTTCGTCCGCGATCCGCATCGCCACGCGTCCGGCACCGACCACGCGGGCGTCATCACCGCGGAGGACATGCGGGCGTTCCGCGCGACGTACGAGGCGGCCGCCACCATCACGTTCCGCGGACACGTGATCGCGAAGACCGGCGCGTGGGGGCAGGGCCCGGCGCTTCTGGAGTCGCTCGCGATCCTCGACGGCTTCGACGACGACCATCTCGATCCATCGACGGAGCTCGGCGCGCACACCATCACCGAGGCGCAGAAGCTCTCGCTCGCCGACCGCGAGGCGTATTTCGGCGACCATGCGGTGCCGCTCGACGCGCTCCTCGATCCGGCCTACATCGCCGCGCGGCGAGCGCTCATCGCCGACGCGGCTTCGCACGCGTTCCGGCCGGGCCACGTCGGGGACGGGCCGGCCGCGCTGCCGCCGCTCCGTACCTCGTACGCGCCGCCGTCGGCGGAACCGGCGGTGGGCGTCGGTGAGCCGACCGTGAACCGCGACGGTGTGACGCGCGGGGACACCTGCCACATCGACGTCGTGGACCGCTGGGGCAACATGATCGCCGCGACGCCGTCCGGCGGCTGGCTGCAGTCGTCGCCGACGATCCCCGAGCTCGGCTTCTGTCTTGGTACGCGCCTCCAGATGACCTGGCTCGAGCCGGGTACGGCGTCGACGCTGACGCCGGGCAAGCGGCCGCGCACCACGCTGACGCCGACGCTGGTGCTGCGCGACGGTGTGCCCGTGTCGGCGCTCGGCTCGCCCGGCGGCGATCAGCAGGATCAGTGGCAGCTGCTCTACCTGCTCCGCACGATCGTGGGCGGCTACTCGCCGCAGGAGGCGATCGACGCGCCGGCGCTGCACACGACCTCGTTCCCGGGGTCGTTCTGGCCCCGGACCTGGGAGCCGGGTGGTCTGGTCGTCGAGGATCGGCTCGGTGATGCCGTGATCGCCGCTCTGGAGGCACGTGGTCACGTGATCACGCGCGCCGGCGGTTGGACGCTCGGTCGCCTCTCGGCGGTCACCCGTGATCCGGCGACGGGCGTGGTGGGAGCGGCCGCGAACTCGCGGGGCGCGCAGGGGTACGCCGCGGGGCGCTGACCCGCTCCCAATCGCCTGCTGCCGGGGTGTCGCTCAGCGCTGCGGCCTGCGCCGCGCGTCGCGATGGAAACATGGTGCCGTGAGAGAGCGCTCACTCGCGCGGTGGAGCATGCTGGTGCCATGAAGCAACGAGTCATCGGAGACGTGTCGGTCAGTGCAATCGGTCTCGGCGGCATGCCGATGTCGATCGAAGGTCGCAAGGACGAGCGACAGTCGATCGCCACCATCCACGCCGCACTGGAGGCCGGGGTCACCCTTATCGACACCGCCGACGCATACCATCTGGCCGCCCACGACGAGGTCGGCCACAACGAACTCCTCATCGCCAAGGCGATCCGCGAGTACAAGGGCGACACGTCCGGCGTGATCGTCGCGACCAAGGGCGGTCACCTGCGCCCGGAGCCCGGCCCGTGGGCGCAGAACGGCGACCCGGCATACCTGAAGGAGGCGGCGAAGGCGTCCGCGAAGCGCCTCGGCGTCGACGCGATCGACCTGTACCAGTACCACCGCCCGGACCCGAAGGTCCCCTACGCCGACTCGATCGGCGCGCTCGTCGAACTGCTCGACGAGGGTGTCATCAAGATGGCGGGCATCTCGAACGCGAACGTGGACCAGATCCGCGAGGCGAACGAGATTCTCGGCGGGCGCCTGGTGTCCGTGCAGAACCAGTTCTCGCCGAAGTTCCGCTCGAGCGAAGAGGAGCTCGTACTCTGCGACGAGATGAACATCGCGTTCCTGCCGTGGAGCCCGCTCGGCGGCATCTCCTCGGCGGCTGATCTCGGTTCCACGTTCGAGGAGTTCGCGCGCGTTGGTCGCGACCACGGCGTCTCGCCGCAGGTCGTCGCACTCGCGTGGGAGCTCGCGAAGAGCGACGTCGTCATCCCGATCCCGGGCGCATCGCGTCCGCAGTCGATCCTCGACTCGGTGACGGCCGCAACCGTCAAGCTGCGTCCCGAGGAGATCGAGCGCCTCGACGCGGTGCACGCGGAGTAATCATCCGTCGGCCGTCGCGGCGTAGCGTCGGTGCATGCGTGCCATCACCTTCGACGCTCCCGGCGACGAGGACGTCCTCGTCATCAGCGATATCCCCGACCCGGTTCCGGGCCCCGGCGAGCTGCTGATCGACGTCGCGGCGGCCGGCGTCAACAACGCAGACCTGATGCAGCGTCGCGGACGCTACCCCGTGCCTCCGGGCGCGAGCCCGATTCTCGGCCTCGAATGCTCCGGGACCGTTGCCGGCATCGGCGCCGGACTGGCCGGAAGCGGGTGGGCGATCGGCGATCGGGTCTGCGCGCTGCTCACCGGCGGCGGATACGCCGAGCGCGTCGCCGTACCCGCCGCACAGGTGCTGCCCGTACCGGGCAGCGTCGATCTGGTCGAGGCGGCCGGCCTTCCCGAAGCAGCCTGCACCGTGTTCTCCAACGTCGGCATGATCGCCCGACTCCGGCCCGGCGAGACGCTGCTCGTGCACGGCGGGACGAGCGGCATGGGTTCGCACGCCGTCCAGTGGGCGACCGCGCTCGGCGCACACGTCATCGCGACCGTCGGGAGCGATGCGAAGGCGGAGGCCGCCGCCCGCTTCGGTGCCGAGACGGTCATCAATCACCGCCAGGACGACTTCGTGGAGCGCGTCCGGGAGCTCACCGACGGCCGCGGCGTCGATGTCGTCATGGACATCGTCGGGCCCGCATACCTCCACCGGAACATCGAAGCGCTCGCCCCGAACGGGCACCTGATTGTGCTCGGGTCGGTGGGCGATGTGCCTGATGCGCCGCTCGAACTCGGTCTCCTCATGCGCAAGCGGGCGAGCATCACGGCGACGACGCTCCGCGCGCGTCCAGCGGCGGAGAAGGCCGCGATCGTCGAGGCGGTCCGCTACAACGTGTGGCCGATGGTGGCCGCTGGTCAGGTCTCGCCGGTCATCGACAGCGTCCTGCCCCTCGCCGATGCTGCTGATGCGCATCGGCGCATCGCCGCCGGAGGGGCGATCGGCAAGGTGCTGCTGCAGCCCTGACGGGCAGGCTGGGAGGCCGACGCCCGGGGGCCGATTATCGGTCCGCGCCTGGCGTCGGCGTGCCGTCCCAGCCGTTCTGCTCCTGCGGGCGGTCCGGTTGTGCCTGCTGCTGGGCTGAGCCGTGCTGGCCATACTGCTGGTGGTGGCCGTGCTGCTGCTGGTCGTACTGCTGCGGCTGGGCGTACTCGTGCTGGCCGTACTGCTGCGGCTGGCCGTGGTGCTGCCCGTACTGCTGCGGCTGCTGCCCGTACTGCTGCTGCTGCCCATACTGCTGCTGCCCCGCCCACTGCGGTGCACCCGCCCATGGCGCTCCTTGTGCGGCCTGCAGTCGTCGACGCTTCCGTGCGTAGTGCACGAGGACCCAGATCAGGACCGCGACGCCGATGAGCGACACGATCACAAGGCCGATCACATAGAGCGCGGTCGCAAGGGAGTTCACGGTTGCCGCCGCGGACTGCGAGATGAGCCCATGCGCCAGCTCGAAGGGCGTCGTGCCGGTGAAGATGAACGCGAGCGCCGCCGCGATCCCGCTCGTCGAATCCCACAGCCCGTGCAGCAGTGCGACGCCCACATAGGCGATCACGGGCATCCAGGAGAACCGGAAGCGACGGCTACCCGATGCGACCCCGAAGAGCACCGCCCCGAGGATCGCCGTCCACAGCACGTGACCCACGGGCGCCAAGACGGCCCGGATCACCTCGGTCTGCAGCAGCGAGTAGAGATCGATCCCGCGGGTCGTGATCGCCGCGTTGAAGGCGTAGCCGGCTGACTCGAACGCAGCGAAGCCCGCGCCGACCGTCGCGCCCAGCAGGGCTCCTTGGCGCGCATTCTTCGGCCGGACGCGCCAGCCGACGATCAGCAGCAGGACGCCCTTGACGAACTCCTCGACGAATCCCACGAGCACGTAGACGAATGCGCTCGGACGAAGGTCCGACTCGAGCAGTGACGCGCCGAGCACGCCGAGGATGCCGCCGACGAAGAACGCGACGACGAGCTGCATCGTGCTGACCGTGCCCGTGACACGCTCGATGACGAACAGCACCACCGTGAATGGGACGAGGAACGAGCCGATCAGGATGATCGTCGGCACGAGGTTCGTGTTCAGCGTCAGAACGGTGACGACGATCGTCACGATCCAGAGCGCCAAGCCGACGAGCAGCGTCTTCCACCACCAGCCGTGGCGATGGTGCGCGTGCTCGAGGGGCCGGTCCTCGTCGACGAGGTCAGCAGTCGCAGCAGTCATGCAACCATCGTGCTCGCCGAAGCGTCGGACGGTTCTGGGCAAGCACCCGAACATCGCCAAGGATTCCATAAGGAAACGCTCAACGGGACGTCAGTAATCGTAGAGGACGCCCGACCAGGCGAGCCGCGCCTCCCGATCCGGATCGTCGAGGACGCGACTCACGGTCTCGATGGCGAGCGTTCGCCGACGGTCGGTCTCGTAGCGCGGCCATTCCCATCCGCGGTGCGCGGGAACCCCGTCGCGGACGAATCCCGTCCATGAGCCCTGCAGCACGTTGCCGATGCGACGGCGAACCCGCGCCGCGTCAGCACCGGCCACGAGCCGGCCGACCGGGGTGCCGAACGTCCCGAAGAGGTACGGCAGCTCCGTGCCGTGCGCTGCTCCGAGTCCGGTGAGACGCAGCGTCGGCGACGCATGGTCGTACCGATACATCCACGTCGGGTTGCCGGCCTCGGCGTGGGCGTCCGCGACCTCGATTGACGGCACACGGAACACGCCGTCGCCGCCCGCGATGCTCCACGCGCGACGAGCGTCCGCCACTCGGGCCGCTCCTCCGCCGGCGCGCTCGCCGTACAGCACGCGGATGCGGGCCCAGGCTGCTGGGTCGGTGCCCTCGACGAGCTGGCGGACACGTGCCTCCGTATTCGGGATGACCGGCGCGCGACCGTGTTCGAACAGTGAGTACTCGTCGCGGTTCGTGCCGATGATGAGGGGAACCGACGCTGCCCGTCCGTTGCGGAGCGCGATGAGCGGGTGCTCCGGCAGCACGTCGCCGTCGATCGTTGGCGAGAACGCGGCGACCAGGGGCGACTCGGCCGTGATGTCCCGGTCCAGCGCCGCCGCCACCGTCAGGAGGCGCGACGCCGGAACGCGAAGCATCTCCCGCGCCGCGTGGCGTCGGTCGACACCGAGCCGTTCGGCGAGCATCTCGGCGTGCGGAGCCTTCTTCTCGGCGCGGTGCGCAGTCTGCGGATGCGGGCTCTGCGCGATCGCTGCCTGAAACAGCCCCCGTGCGGATGGCGTCGCCAGCAGTGTCGTGATCGCGTTGCCCCCGGAGGATTCACCAACGATCGTGACCCTGCCCGGGTCGCCGCCGAAGCCCGCAATCGCATCCCGGACCCACTGCAGCGCTGCCACCTGGTCGCGAAGCGTGCAGTTCGCGTCGAACGCGATCCCGTCGCCGTTCAGCGCGCGAAGATCCATCGATCCGAAGACACCGAGCCGGTACGAGAGCGTGACGACCACGACACCGCGCCGGGCGAGCGCGGTGCCGTCGTACTCCGGGATCCCGGAGGCGCCGGAGCGGTACGCGCCGCCGTGAATGAATACGAGCACGGGCAGACGGTCTGCGTCGAACGGGCTGAAGACGTTCAGCGTCAGGCAGTCTTCCGACTGGGCGAAGCGCGTCGAGATTCCGCCGGTGAACGGATGCGGCTGCTGCGGGCATGCAGCGCCGGGTTCAGTCGCAGCGCGGACGCCGCGCCATGGCTCGACGGGCTGCGGCGCGTGCCACCGGAGCTGCCCCACCGGCGCTGCGGCGTACGGGATCCCCATCCAGCGCCGGATCCCGGCTCGCACCGCGCCGCGCACCGATCCGGAGGCGGTGGTGACGGTGAGCGCATCGGTCACGGAAAGCGTGCTGGTCACCCTTCGACGCTACGCCCGTCGTGCGCGCATCCACAGCCCCCAGGCGCCCGGGAATAGCGGCGGCCACGCCAACGTACGATTCGGACATGAGCGACAACGAGACCTTCGACCAGATCACGATGTTCGGCGCGGACTGGTGCCGCGACTGCCGCCGTTCGAAAGCGCTGCTCGACAGCTTGGGCGTGGCCTACGACTACGTCGACGTTGAGGCGGAGCCGACCGCAGCCTCCCGAGCCGAAGCGATCTCGGGCCGCAAGAACATCCCGGTCGTGGTCCTGCCGAACGGCAAGCATTTCGTCGAACCGTCGGACGCGGAGCTGCAGAGCGAGCTGGAGTCCGCCGGCCTCGTCTGATCGGCGCGCGCCGGTTCGGCGCGACCATTCACCGGAGGCTCGGATCGCCTCCGCCAGGATGGACTCCATGCGAGTCACGAGCGTTGCGGTCTTCTGCGGGTCCTCCGATGGTTCGGACGCACGCTACGCCGATGCGGCGCGGCGCCTCGGAGCCGCACTCGGGTCGCGCGGCATTCGCGTCGTCTACGGCGGCGGGACCGTCGGCCTCATGGGAGCGGTTGCGGACGCGGCCCTCGCAGCAGGTGGCAGCGTCGTCGGGGTCATGCCCCGAACCCTCGCGGATCGTGAGGTCGAGCATCGCGGGCTCACCGAGTTCCATGTCGTTCCGGACATGCATCGCCGGAAGGCGATGATGGCGGACCTCGCGGATGCGTTCATCGCCCTTCCCGGCGGCATCGGCACGCTCGAGGAGATCGCGGAGCAGTGGACGTGGTCGCAACTCGGGATCCACGACAAGCCGTGCGCCTTCCTCGACGAACTCGGCTATTGGACGCCCCTCCGCGACATGGTCACGACGATGGTCGCGCAGGGATTCCTCCGTCCGGACGTCGCCGACCGCGTGCGCTTCGCGTCGACACTCGACGAGGTACTGGCGTTCTTCGCTGCCTTCTGAGCGTCGATACGCTGTCCCGGTGTTGCTCTACCTCGACTGCGACCCCGGAATCGACGATGCGCTCGCCCTCGGCTACCTGATTGCTCACCCGGACGTCGACCTCGCACTCGTCGGCAGCGTCAGCGGGAACACCGATGCGGCAACCGCAGCGGTGAATGCGCGCGGCCTCCTGCGACTCTTCGGCCGGCCGGACATTCCGGTCGCGACCGGGGCGCACGACTTCCTGTCCCGGCCGTTTCACGGCGGGGCCCCACACGTCCATGGCGACAACGGCATCGGCGGCGTCGCGCTCGACACCACCGGCACGACGACCGCTCGCGGCTCGGCGGCAGAAGAGCTCGTCGCCCTTGCGCGGTCGAACCCGGGTCAGGTGCGCATTCTCGCGATCGGACCGCTGACGAACCTCGCGCTCGCGCTCGACCTGGAGCCGACGCTGCCCTCCCTCGTGCACGACGTCGTCGTGATGGGTGGTGCTGCACTCGCGCCCGGCAATATCACGCCCGCGGCGGAAGCCAACATCTTCGGAGACCCCGAAGCGGCGGCGCGTGTCCTCGACGCGGCATGGGATCTCACGATGGTCCCCCTCGACGCGACGATGCATCAGCGATTCGAAGCCGCCGATCTGGAGGCGCTGCTCGCCTCCGACCGTCGCCCCGCGCAGGTCCTCGGGGAACTCCTCGCGCAGTATTTCGACTTCTACTCCGGCCCGTTCGGGCGCCCATCGGCGGCGCTGCACGATCCCCTGGCAGCCGGCATTCTCACCGGTGAGGCGATCGCCACCCGGGCATTCCAGGTGCGGACTGTGGTCGACACGACGGACGGACCGGGGCGGGGTCAGACGATCGCCGATCTCCGCGGCAGCTACCACCCGGACCCGAAAGCGTATTCGGGAGAAGCGCGATGGGTGCTCGCGGTTGACGAGCCATTCGCCCCCACCCTCTTGGAACGTCTGCTGTCCCTCGACTGACCGCGCGGCAACTCCGGAGTGCCCCCGGCTGGCAGCGCGCCAGCTCGGGTGTCCCTCGGCGGACCGAGCGCCAGCGCTCGGGTGCGACGGCCCGGGCGTCAGACGGCGCGAATCGCGGCGACCGTCGAGCGAAGCGCCGCCGCAATGTCATCGCGACTGCGCGTGTCCTCACCGCTGTGCATGATCTCGCCGAACGCGGCAAAGACCAGCGCAACGGCGAGCCGTGCCCGCTCTTCACCAGCACGCTCGGCGACCAGGGCGACGAGTCCGCTCCGGAGCTCCCCCATCCACTGCATCATCGCCGGGGCGAGCTCGGGGCGGTCATGCACCATCGCCTTGACTGCCGCACGGTCGTTCGGGAGCGGAAAGCTGTAGGCGAGGAGATCGCAGACGTCGTCGACGACGTTGCCGTCTGCGGACCGGAACTGCGCCAGGCAGGTGTCGGGCAGAACCGTCGCCGGGAGTCCGAGCGCTGCTGCCGACTTCGATGGGAAGTAGTTGAAGAACGTGCGCGGCGAGACGTCGGCGGCCGCGCAGATGGCTTCGACCGTGACGCCGGCGACGCCGTGCTCAGTGACCAGCGCGACGGCAGCCTGATGAATCGACTGCCACGTCTGCTGCTTCTTGCGTTCGCGGAGCGACGCGCCATCGTGGGCGGCGCTTGCGGTGTCTTCGGGTGTTGTGGTTGTCATGCTCGTGTTGCGATCCTGTGCCGAGGGCGCGTCCGGCACACGTCGTGCGGCGGACGCGCCCTCGATTGATCAGGCCCCCCGAACCTCCACCGACCCGGTGGCCGGCGCCGTGGGCGAACCCATGGTGGTTGCGGCGGACACAGCCTCGGCCTCCAGATCGTCGGCGGTTCCGGCGCGGTCGGCCTGCTCTTGCAGCGCCGACTGGCGACGGAGCGGCGGCGTCTTGAAGAACCAGGTGAGGACGAACGCGAGCAGGATCACGCCGAGCCCGACCCAGTAGATGCTCACCGCCGACGTGTTGAAGCCGACCATGAACGGGCGGGTGAGCCGCGCGTCTGCGCCGTTCAGGAACGACGTGTCGCTGGTGTTGGAGGTTCCGGACGCCTTCTGGTCGGCGACCTTCTTCGACACCGTCGGCACGAGCTGCTTCACCCAGTAGGTGCGCTCCGAGGTGTTGGACCAGTCGACCGTCAGCTTGCCGTTGGCAACCGTTGCGTGCGCCTTAGCAGCTGCTTGCTGCAACGCGCTCGCGGTGGCGTTCGGCGTCGCGGCGGCGACCTGCTGCTGGATGATCGACGGTGCTGCGGCAGCCGGGATCTGTCCGGCCGTCACCTTCGCGTCGACTGCCGCGGTGACCTGCTTCGTGACGGCGCTGGTCACTCCGGACGTCACCTGCGAAGTCGCCTGGTCGAGCTTGGTCTGGATTCCCTGCTCGAGCGGCGCCACCACCGGCGACCACAGCTGCTTCATGACCGCCCTATTCTGCGGAGCGGAGGCGACGGTCGGGTTGAGCGCAGCGTCGAGCGCGTTCGTGAGGTTCGCCTGGTTCGCGGTGGCGTGCAGGATGTTCGTCGGCATGAGCGAGAACAGCACGGACAGCAGGACCGCGGTTCCCATCGTTCCGCCGATCTGACGGAAGAAGGTCGACGAGCTCGTCGCGACACCCATGTCCTTCGGTGCGACCGCTGCCTGCGTAGCGAGCACGAGGCTCTGCATGAGCTGTCCAAGACCGAGGCCGATCCCGAACATGCCGATCATCATGAACCAGAGCGGCTTGTCGACCGTCATGAAGGTCAGCACGACGTAGCCGGCTGCCGTGAAGGCGGTACCAGTGATCGGGAAGATCCGGTACTTGCCCGTGCGGGAGACGATCTGGCCGGACACGATGGAGGCGATCATCAGTCCGCCGATCATCGGCAGTGTCGCAAACCCGGACTCGGTCGGGGTCAGGCCGGTGACGATCTGCAGGTACAGCGGGATTGTCAGCATCGCACCGAACATGGCGAACCCGACGAGGAACCCGAGGACGGTCGCCATCGAGAAGGTGCCGGACCGGAAGAGCTTCAACGGGATGATCGCGTCGTCCTTCATCACCGTCTCGATGATGATGAACCCGACGAGTCCGGCAGCGCCGACGGCGTAGCTCGCGATCGACGCCGCTGAGCCCCAACCCCAGGTGCGACCCTGCTCGGCGACGAGCAGCAGCGGGACCAGTGTCACGATGACGGCGGTGGCACCCCACCAGTCGATGCGCGGGCGTGCGTGGGCTGCACCGAACTTCGGCAGGTGCAGGAAGGCGATGACCATGAGCAGCGCGATGATGCCGATCGGCACGTTGACGAGGAAGACCCAGCGCCAGCCGGTGATGAAGAGAATCTGGTTCGCGCCGGCGAACAGACCACCGACGAGGGGACCGACGACCGATGAGATCCCGAAGGTTGCGAGGAAGTACCCCTGGTACTTCGCCCGCTCACGCGGAGCGAGGATGTCGCCCATGATCGCGAGCGGCAGCGACATCAGGGCGCCAGCACCGATGCCCTGGAACGCGCGGAAGCCGGCGAGCATGATCATCGAGGTGGAGAAGCTCGACATCAGCGAGCCGACGATGAACACCGAGATGCCGAAGATGTACAGCGGGCGACGGCCGAACAGGTCGGAGAGCTTGCCGTAGATCGGCGTCGCGATCGTCGAGGTGATCAGGTAGGCCGTGGTGACCCAGGCCTGCTGGTTCAGACCGTGCAGATCGTCGCCGATGGTGCGGATGGCGGTGCCGACGATGGTCTGGTCGAGTGATGACAGGAACATGCCCGCCATCAGTCCGTAGATGACGAGCATGATCTGCCGGTGCGTCATCACCGGCTTGCTCGGGCCGCCGTCGGCGACGGGCGCCGAAGGCCGCTGCACCTCGACGGGTGCGGTTGCTGTTGACATGCGATTCCTCGTGACGTGTGGTTCGTTCAGTGGGGCTTGTGGCTGGCAAGGGAGCCCGATCCGGGCATCCAACCTTGCAGGCTCTGCAACTTTACATCGCTCGCACTTATTCCGCCAGTGCAAACTTGCCGGTTCTGAAGCAGCCGCCCTCCGGCTGCGTGCTGTTGACACGCGCACCACTCCGGCCCTCTCGCCGGCTCCGCGGGTATCGCCCCACGCTTCTACAGCTGTGGCGAGCGCTGATCGGCGCCCCGAGGCGCAGCCCGGCACAGCGCGGCACAACGCAGCGCAGCTCAGCTCAGCTCAGCTCAGCTCAGCGCGGCGCAGCACAGCGCGGGGGCGGCGCAACGCCGACACGCGGCTCACGTTCCACCGGAAAGCAGCTTCTTGCGCAGCGGACCGTGTTGCACGCAAGAAGTTGTCACCCCGGCGAACCGGAGCGGCGCGTCGCCTCTTTCCCACCGAACCACCGTCGCCTCGACGCGCAGCTCAGTTTTCGCCGGCCCACAGCTTCTTCCGCACTGGACCGTGTTCCACGCAAGAAGTTGTCACCCCGGCGAACCTGAGCGGCGCGTCGCCGCATCCCTACAACCAGCGGCGCCCGGCGGCCCTGAGCGGCGCGTCGCCGCTTCCACTCCGAACCAGCAGCCCACCGGCACGCGGCTCAGTTTCCACCGCCACTCAGGTTCTTGAGCAGCGGGCCGCGTCGCGTGCAAGAAGTTGCTACCCGGGCGAACCTTAGCGGCGCGTCCCCGCATTGGTACGAACCAGCACACGAGCCGGAGGCACAGCACGGACCAGCACACGAACGGGAGGCACGACACCGGACTGGCGCCGCGCCTCCCGTCCGCCCCGGCCCTGGACCCGGTCCAGTCCCAGCCCCGCCCCGGCCTCGACCCCCGGCCCCGCCCCGGGCCCGCCCCGGCCCCGCCCCGGGCCCC